>NZ_CP085636.1:0-2400000 GCF_027571385.1 Shewanella sp. MTB7
GTGGCGGTTTCACTTTGGCAGCAATGCATCGGGCGACTACAAGATGAGCTTTCAGCTCAGCAGTTCAGTATGTGGATCAGACCTTTGCAAGCAGAAATGGATGGAGACACACTTGTTCTCTATGCGCCAAATCGCTTTGTACTCGATTGGGTTAGAGATAAGTACATTAATATCATTAACCAGTTCTTTACTGAACAGATGGGCAGCAACGCACCTAAGTTGCGCTTTGATATAGGTAGCAGACCATCTGCACCTAAGCCAATTCAAGCCACTGCGGGAATTATTAGGCCAAGACCGGCTGTAATGCCACAAAAAAGTCCGACCTCTTTTAATGTTAATTCCCCTGAGCCTGCTTCAACGGCTAACCATAGAAGTAATATTAATCCGACTTATCAATTTGAGAATTTCGTAGAGGGTAAGTCTAACCAACTCGGTAAAGCGGCTGCTATGCAAGTGGCTGAAAACCCAGGTGGTGCTTATAATCCATTGTTTTTATATGGCGGTACAGGTTTAGGTAAGACTCACCTGTTGCATGCTGTGGGTAATGGCATTATTAAGAATAATCCCAATGCTAAAGTCGTGTACATGCACTCAGAAAGATTCGTGCAGGACATGGTTAAAGCATTACAAAACAATGCGATCGAAGAGTTTAAGCGCTACTACCGTAGTGTCGATGCCTTGTTTATCGATGATATTCAATTTTTTGCTAACAAAGACAGATCCCAAGAAGAGTTCTTTCATACCTTTAATGCGCTCTTGGAAGGTAACCATCAGATTATTTTAACGTCTGATAAATATCCTAAAGAGATCGATGGTGTAGAAGATCGATTAAAGTCTCGTTTCGGTTGGGGCCTAACGGTTGCCATTGAACCGCCAGAATTAGAAACTCGTGTGGCAATCTTGATGCGTAAAGCACAAGAGAGCGGCATTAACCTTCCAGATGAAGTGGCTTTCTTTATTGCTAAGCGTTTACGTTCGAATGTCCGTGAGCTTGAAGGGGCGTTGAATCGTGTTATCGCTAATGCTAACTTTACCGGTAGACCCATTACGATTGATTTTGTGCGAGAAGCCCTTAGGGATCTCTTGGCTCTGCAGGAAAAGTTGGTCACGATAGATAATATTCAGAAAACAGTTGCTGAGTACTATAAGATCAAGATGGCGGATATGCTGTCTAAGCGTCGTTCACGCAGTGTTGCTCGGCCACGTCAGGTGGCAATGGCACTGTCTAAAGAACTAACAAATCATAGTTTACCCGAAATTGGGGATGCTTTTGGTGGTCGTGATCATACAACGGTATTGCATGCATGTCGTAAAATTGCACAGTTGCGTGAAGAAAGTCATGACATCAAAGAAGATTATGCTAACTTAATCCGTACGTTATCTTCATAAATCTGGGAAATTGGCACTGATGAAATTTTCAATTGATAGGGATGCCCTATTAAAACCGTTGCAACTTGTCACAGGTGCGGTGGAGAGACGACATAACTTGCCTATCCTAGCAAACCTATTAGTGGAAGTGAGTGGTCACTCACTTAAGATGACCGGCACTGATTTAGAAGTTGAGCTTGTTGGTCAGGTTCAACTTGAAGGTGATGTCCAAGAGGGGCGCACTACGATCCCTGCGAAAAAATTTCTCGACATCGTTAAATCATTACCCGATCAGGTTGAGCTTAAAATTGAGCAGATAGATAACCGTCTGTTACTGAGATCCGGTCGCAGCCGTTTTACTTTGGCAACGCTTCCTGCTGAAGAGTATCCCAATGTTGAAGCCTTTCAGGCTGATATTGAATTCACCATTAAACAGGGTACGCTTAAGTCTTTGATTGATGCGACTCAGTTCTCTATGGCGAATCAGGACGTTCGTTACTATCTTAATGGTTTGCTGCTGGAGACTGAAGGTAATGTGCTGCGTGCCATTGCGACTGACGGTCATAGATTGGCATTAAGTCATCGACAAATTGAAGCTACCTTGCCTGAAAAGCAGGTTATTGTGCCACGTAAGGGCGTCATTGAATTGCAGCGTCTGTTTGAAGGCGAAGATTTAGACATTACTATCGCCATTGGTGACAATGCGATTAGAGCGACGACAGCGAGCGCAGTGTTTACCAGTAAGCTGGTTGATGGTCGCTTTCCTGATTATCGTCGTGTATTGCCTAAAGGTGGCGATAAGGTTGTTATCGCAAGCCGTAACCAACTTAAGCAAGCTTTGCTTCGTGCCTCTATTCTTTCGAACGAAAAGTTCCGTGGAGTGCGTGTTCAGCTTGAAAATAACTTAATTAAGATCACTGCTAATAATCCTGAACAGGAAGAGGCGGAAGAGATCTTAGATGTAGAATATGAAAATACCCCGCTTGAGATAGGTTTTAATGTTAGCTATCTACTGGATGTGCTGAATAACCTTCCATCTGACGATGTGCGCATTACCTTAATTGATGGTAATTCTAGTGCCTTGATTGAGAACCATATCGAAGAAAATTCTATGTATGTTGTGATGCCGATGCGATTATAGGTTTCACTCACGATAAATTTTCTATTAAAGACTGATTAATCAGTCTTTTTTCATTTGTGGCTGCAGTGGTTTTTGACGACTTTAACTGGTCCTCTTTAGCGGCTTTGATGTGGCTTGAGGATGTGCTAATCTTCTTGGCTATTTTGAGTATTATCATACAAATTTGTTTTTTAACCTGGACCAATAATACCAATCAGTATAAAGGTGTGGTCGCTCAGCGAGAGTTTAACGCTTCTGAGGCAAGGCAACGAGTGAAGAACATAGTTGTTCTACGTTTAAGCTTGTTAACACAGCATCGGAAGCGATAAAACTCGCCTGTTAAGGAGTGTTTTTGTCTGCCTACTTCTGCGTTGAATGAACTTACAAGGGAATAACCATTCCATCATTCATTCGCCTTGAATTAGTTTGCCAAGAAACACGCTGAGTAGATCACTTTCTTATACTGATTGGTATAGGGTGTTAACTGAGTACTAAATGAGCCTGACACGTCTTCATATCGAAACTTTTCGAAATATCAGTTCGGCTCATTTGAACCCCGGTGATGGTTTAAACCTTATTTATGGTGAAAATGGTAGCGGCAAGACCAGTATTCTTGAGGCTATCTATTTTCTAGGTATGGGGCGTTCATTTAGAAGTCATCTGTCCCAGCGAGTGATCCAACATAATGACGATAAACTGACCCTGTTTGCCACTTTAAGTTTAGGTGAACGGGAGAGTAAAATCGGTTTACGTCGTTTTAGAAGTGGCGAAACTGAGGTCAAAATTAATGGCGATAATATAAAACGCTTGTCGACCTTGGCCGAGACGTTACCCATTCAGGTTATTACACCTGAGAGTTTTTCTTTGCTGTTTGAAGGGCCAAAGTCGAGACGCCAGTTTATCGATTGGGGCGCATTTCATAGCGATAAAAGTTTTCATTCGGCATGGGCCAATGTTAAACGGATTTTAAAGCAAAGAAATCAGTTGCTTAAAAATCAAGTTTCCTATAGTCAAATCCATTTTTGGGATAAGGAACTGGTTCGTTATTCTGAGCTGGTTACAAATATACGGAAACAATATGTAGACTCGTTAAATGAACAACTTAAGGGTATAATCGGAGAGTTTTTACCTCAGGTTGAAGTTAAGGTTTCTTTTACGCGAGGCTGGGATAGTAAAACAGATTTTGGGCAGTTACTTGAGACGCAGTATCTTCGAGATGTCGCGGCAGGGAATACTGGTAGTGGTCCCCATAAAGCTGATTTGCGATTACGTGTAGGAGTCTTGCCTGTACAAGATGCTTTATCCCGGGGTCAATTGAAATTGTTAGTCTGTGCACTGCGTATTGCACAGGGAAAGTTGTTAAAACAACAAACAGATAAGAATAGTATTTATTTGGTGGATGATCTTCCATCGGAATTGGATGCAAAGCACAGGCAACTATTGTTGCGGCAATTGATGGATACCGGTGCACAAGTTTTTGTTACCGCGATCGATCCTGCAGCGATAGTCGATTCGTTAGCCACACCACCAAGTAAGATGTTCCATGTGGAACAGGGGTGTGTAACGGTAATTGATAAACCGACGAGAGAACAATATGTCAGAGAATAGTTACGATTCTTCGAGCATCAAGGTACTAAAAGGTCTTGATGCGGTACGTAAAAGACCAGGGATGTATATCGGTGATACCGATGACGGTACTGGTCTGCACCACATGGTATTCGAAGTGGTCGATAACTCTATCGATGAAGCTTTAGCGGGCCATTGTAACGATGTTATCATCACTATCCATGCCGATGGTTCTGTCTCTGTAAAAGATGATGGACGTGGTATCCCTGTTGCGATCCACCCTGAAGAGGGGATTTCAGCTGCAGAGGTGATCATGACGGTGCTGCATGCTGGTGGCAAGTTCGATGATAACTCTTATAAAGTGTCTGGTGGTCTTCACGGTGTCGGTGTTTCGGTTGTTAACGCACTGTCTAGAAAGTTACAGTTGATCGTTCGACGTGACGGCAAGCTTTACGAGCAATTTTACACTCACGGTGTACCTGATGAACCGATTAAAGAGATCGGGGATTCCACCACTACAGGTACTGAGCTAAGATTCTGGCCAAGTACAGATACCTTTACCAATGTGTTATTTCACTTCGACGTTCTTGCTAAGCGTGTTCGTGAACTGTCATTCCTAAACTCAGGTGTAGGTATTCGCTTAATTGATGAGCGTGACAATAAAGATGAGTTTTTTAAGTACGAAGGCGGTATCAGTGCGTTTGTTGACTATCTAAACGTTAACAAAACGCCAGTGAACAAAGAAGTTTTCCATTTTATTCACGAGCGTGACGACGGTATTACCGTTGAAGTGGCTATGCAGTGGAACGATGGTTTCCAGGAAAACATCTTCTGTTTCACCAACAACATTCCTCAACGAGATGGCGGCACTCACTTAGCGGGTTTCCGTGGTGCGTTGACGCGTAATCTAAATAACTATATGGAAAGAGAGGGTTATAACAAGAAGGGTAAGACTAGCGCGACTGGTGATGATGCCCGTGAAGGTTTAACCGCTGTTATCTCTGTTAAGGTTCCAGACCCTAAATTCAGTTCACAGACCAAAGATAAATTGGTATCGAGTGAAGTGAAAACTGCTGTTGAGCAGACCATGGGTGAGAAATTAGGTGATTACCTGATTGAGCATCCAAATGAAGCTAAGTTGATTGTTGGTAAGATCATTGATGCAGCCCGTGCCCGTGAAGCGGCGCGTAAAGCCCGTGACATGACTCGTCGTAAAGGCGCATTAGATTTAGGTGGTTTGCCAGGTAAGCTTGCAGATTGCCAAGAGAAAGACCCAGCTCTTTCTGAAATTTACATCGTGGAAGGAGACTCTGCTGGCGGTAGTGCTAAGCAGGGCCGTAACCGTAAGAACCAAGCGATTCTTCCACTGAAAGGTAAGATCTTAAACGTTGAAAAAGCACGTTTCGATAAGATGTTATCTTCTCAGGAAGTTGTCACCCTCATTACAGCATTGGGTTGTGGTATTGGCCGTGATGAATATGATCCTGATAAAACCCGTTACCATAACATCGTCATCATGACCGATGCCGACGTCGATGGATCACACATTCGTACTCTGCTTTTGACCTTCTTCTTCCGTCAAATGCCTGAGCTTATTGAGCGTGGTTATATTTACATTGCACAACCACCTTTATATAAAGTTAAAAAAGGTAAACAAGAACAGTATCTTAAAGACGATCCTGCGTTAACTGAATACTTGACTAATCTAGCGTTAGACGGTGGTGAAATCCACCCTTCTGCCGCTGCACCTGCTATGTCTGGCGCACCGCTAGAGAAGTTGGTTTATCAGTACCGTGAAGTGGAAGCCATTTTCACTCGTTTAGAGCAGCGTTACCCTAGCTTGCTGACTGAGCGTATGCTGTATCACCCTGCACTTACTCAAGAGTTATTGAGTGATGAAGCAAAAGTCACGCAGTGGTGTAATGCTTATGTTGCCGATCTGGAAGAGCGTGATTCAGGTGGCGTGCACTACAATGCTGAAGCCTTCCTTGATATTGAACGTAAAGTGTATGTTCCTAAAGTGACGATTCGTAAGCATGGTATCGACACTAACTTCTTGTTCACTTATGACTTCTTACATTCTCATGATTATGAGTTGATGACTAAACTAGCTGAAGCACTTGAAGGACTCATCGAAGAGGGCGGGTTCGTTAAACGTGGTGAGCGTATGCAGGAGATAACGACTTTTGTTGAAGCGCTTAACTGGCTAATGAACGATTCAAAGCGTGGTTTATATATTCAACGTTATAAGGGATTGGGTGAGATGAACCCTGAGCAGTTGTGGGAAACGACCATGGATCCTGAATCGCGTCGTATGCTACAGGTGACTATTGAAGATGCTATTGGTGCGGATCAACTGTTTACCTGTTTGATGGGGGATCATGTTGAACCACGTCGTGACTTTATTGAAGCTAACGCACTGAACGTGGCTAACCTAGACGTCTAGACTAGAAACTGCGAGTTCCTAGCCTCGAGTTGCGAGGTTAAAGCTAAAACTAAAACAAGCCTCAGAGAAATCTGGGGCTTTTTTGCACATGGCGGGAGATGATCTTACATCTCTGTGCAATTTACCTTGTATCTGGCCAAGGGTCACTAAAGGTGGGGTTGTTGATAAAATCATCATCGGTCAAACTGTGCAGGAAGGCTAACAGCTGCTGTTTCTCTTCACTGGTTAAGGTGAATCCTTTGATAAAGGGACTTTTTAATGGATTAAGCCTGCCATCGCCTTGGAATGGGCCATCGGTAACATTACGTCCACCAGCTGCATAAATATCCAGAATCTCATCGAGTGTTGCCACACTACCGTCATGCGTATAGGGAGGAGTTAAGGCAATGTTTCGCAAACTTGGTGCACGAAAGCGTCCATCATCCATGGGGTTGATGGTTACTTCAGCAAGCCCTCTGTCTTTTTTTGGATAGTCTAAGTTATGGGTTTGAGTATTATCGCTTTTTACCAAGTTTGGCCGCTCAGTATAGTAAAGGCCGGTATTGTGAAAAGGGCGTTTATCTAAGGGCTGTTTTTCATGGCTGGTTGATTGAGTAAAGTTGAATCCACCATGGCAGTGATGGCACTCAAGTCTTTCGGAAAAGAACAGATCCATACCGGCAAGCTCTTGCGCATTTAAGGCTTCATCTTGACCTTGATAGGCATAAAGATCGAAGGGGGAGTTCAGAGACAGTAGGCTGCGAACAAAGCTAGATAGGGCTTGAGTGATCTGAATAAAATCAGCAGTTGCTGCAGCCTCTGGAAACGCGCTTTTAAATAGTGCTGGATAAGGAGGGCGCTTAATCGTGCCAGTATCTCAGTTTCATGGCCTATGGCTCCTAACTCTATGGGGCTTTCACCAAAAATAGGGAGGAGTAGCTGTTGCTCTATCTCGGTTAATCCATCATATGCCCAAGTTAAGGTTTTATTGTAAGCGATATTAATTAGTCCTGGAGAGTTACGCCGATGCAACTCCCCTGTGCTACCAACTGACACCGTTCATGCCTCTGAGAATGCCAGTGATTGTAGATGGCAACTGGCGCAGCTTTGAGACTGGTTCGCGGATAAGGCTTTATCGTAAAACAGGTAGCGACCTAGAGTGACTTTAGCTTGGCTCATTGGGTTGTTTTCCGGTACTTGTGGTCAAGGAAACTCCTTAGCCAGTGACCATTGATAATAGGGGGTAGGTGACGGTTGGTTCGATATTATGCCTAGGTAGATTAGAGGGATTAATAATCCTATTAAGCCTATCCATATCAACCTATTCATGATTGCCAACGCCATATTTGAGCGGTGCCATTGACGCCTATTTTAGGTAATAACTCTTTGTAGATAAGCGTGTTTGGGTCTGACATGCATGAGTCTTGTGTGATCTCTTGGTTCTGTAAAACCTCAGATAATAGCGGAGCAAGATCCAGCACTAAGCTGGCTTCACCTTGATAATGTAAAGTGAACCTTGGTCTGTTGGGATAGGCACACTCCTCGGCTGGTGCTCTCATGACACTGGCCGACTGACAGCCCGTTGAGCCCAAGTGAAACTGCCAACCAGTTTGCAGCTTGTCATTTTGCTGCTGTTCAGTTGCGAGATCCAGCCTGAAAAACTTATAGCCCAGCTGCCATGTCCAAAACATGTCACTTTGATTCAGCGGCGATGCGCTCGTGAGTAGCGCCTGATGGTTAAGTTCAAAGGGCACACCTAGGTTGAAACTAAACTCTCCCGGTTGCAAAGCCTGTTCGAAATGGAGTTGCCAGCGTCCATCGGATTGACAATCCGATCCCAATAGGGCCAGATTTTTTTGCTGGGTGTCATGACCTTTCTCGACTAAAGCGATAGCTTGTCCATTGTTGTTGAAATCACTCAGGTAGAACTGAATATTATCCAGCTGCCATAGTGGTAATTCAGGCAAAGCTTGATGACAATTTAATACCTGATCTCCCCACATCAGTTTGATTGGCAACTTTGTTGGTTTAGGGCTACATCCGCTTAAAAACGTGAGAATGATGATCACTGCTAATAGAGAGTTGATTGACGCGGTGCAAGATAGTGAGTGTGCATTATCAGTACTTATCATTGTTACTTTTATGTTGCTTGTGCTAGGTTTTAACCTTACACAAAATCAACATAAGTTGCATCCAAAAAGCCAATCGTTCTAGCTGCAAAAATACAATCAGAGGTTAATATGACGACTCGATTACGGATAAGCCAATGGCCAAAAATGGTATTACTTTTTCTGGGGAGTTGTTTAGTTGTCGCTTATTCATCTGCACACTCTGAGCATGATAAAGCTCGTTTCGTGAGTAGCCAAGGTGAAGATATCGGCTTATGTGACAAGGTTCTGCGTCCATGTAAAACCATTGCTTATGCGGTTAAACATGCCAATAAAGGTGATCGTGTTTTAGTGGCTGATGGTGAATATCACTTAAAAGATGTTGAAGATATTTTTCTGCTTACCAGTGGAATTGTACCTGTAATGGGCGGCTACAATCGCTTTGATCATTATCAATCCCAAGCTCCACAGCTTAATAAAACCTTGCTTGTTGGGGTTCCTGTTGAGTTTGCTGATGGGCTTACACTTAGGGGGTTTAGGGTGATCACCGATGGTATTGGCCAATATGGGACTGAGCTGGATGAGATGCTCAGTGCGCACCAGTCGTTGCAGCAAAGCCACAGTAATCAAGCATGTGAACAGGGAAAGTCAGGAAGCTTTAACTGTGAGAATATCGATCTGGTTTCCCATATGGCTTTGGGTGATTTTTCCTCCTCTCCATCTACAGCAAACGATATCTGGGGTCACGTCGATCTCAATACTGGTACTGAATATGCTTTGATAGGACTCAGAAATGGCACCGCGGTTGTCAGTTTAGCCGATCCTGAAAATCCGTTAGAGGTTGGGGTTATTTCTGGTTCTGGAACCTCTTGGCGAGATATAAAAGTATATCAATGGTTTGATAGTGATAATTTACGTTGGAAGGCTCATGCTTATGTGGTTTCTGAGGGCTCAGATAAGGTTCAAATCATTGACCTGAGTCAGTTACCTAATTCGGTTGTTATGGCAGCGACAGATAATGCCGTTTTGTCAGCACATAATATCTATATTAGCCATGTGGATTACAGCACTAATACGGCCTTGGATGGACTATCTCCTGCATTGCATATTGTGGGTCAAGACAATCAAGGTGGAGCATTTAAAACCTATGGTTTAGCAGATCCCAAAAAGCTTAATACTCTGTTTGCCCACTCTGGCGCAACACGAGATAATTATACCCATGATGCGGCTTCTATGGTTGTGGGCGACTCTCGGGCACAATCAAGTTGCCAAACTAGTTTATGTACCGTACTCATGGATTTTAATGAAAACTCCATGAGCTTGTGGAATATATCTAATCAATCTCAATCTACACTGCTTGCCGACGTCACCTATGATAACGCTCACTATGTGCATTCCGGTTGGTGGAGTGAAGATAAGCGCTATGTGTTTGTGCATGATGAGTTGGATGAGCAAAGGGCTGGGTTAAATACCACGCTGCGAGTATTTAACCTTGATAATCTTAAGGCCCCCTCGTTAGTCAAAGTCTGGACGGGCCCAACCAAAGCCATTGACCACAACGGTTATGTGCGTGGTAATCGTTATTACATGTCTAATTATCAACGCGGCGTGACGATTTTGGATATCAGTGACCCTACCGATCCACAAGATGTAGGCTATTTTGATACCTTCCCGTCATCTGATAGCAATGCTTTCAATGGCGTGTGGGGGGTTTACCCTTATCTTCCTTCTGGTTTGATATTGGCCAGTGACATTACTAGTGGTCTATATGTGCTCAGGGATAACACCCTAAATGAAGCTTTTGGTTCAAGCTCATTCTCTACAAAAGAATCTACGCTTACTCCGGGTGAAAGTGTGACTGTCACCGTTAATAGACCCGCTGGCACTGGTGCTGTCAGTGTGGGCTTTGAAACTTTAGGTGGCTCAGGTGTTCAAACAAGAGATTTTGAACCGCTTGTGGGTCGTTTAACCTGGGGAGCAGGTGATAATACGAGCAAGACGATCACAATTAATACCATATACAGTGGTCAAGATAAGGAGTTGCTGGTCTTTGTTCGTTTGTTTGATCCACAAGGTGGATTAACTCTCTCTGCACCCAGTTACCACACTTTAAGGATTGGAGTAAATCCAGCGCAACCTGGCGTGTTGGGTTTCGCTGATTCGAGTAAGAGCTTAAACGAAGGTGATAGCGCTACTAATGTATCGGTGGTCAGGCTTGGGGGAAGTTCTGGTGAGATAAGGCTTGATTACAGTTTGGTGAGTGGCAGTGCTGATGTTGGTGATGATATTGTCGATACCAGTGGGCAATTAGTTTGGGCAGACGGAGATAGCGAAGCTAAAACAATTAAGCTTACGCCTATCGAAGATAGCTTAGTTGAAGGTGCTGAGCAGTTTAAGATAGAGCTTAAAAGTGTTAATGGAAGCGAGTTGAGTGAGTTAGCGGTGACTATAATCGATAACGAACGAGCTAATACCGCTCCTTCGGTGAGTGCTGGTGAGAGTCGTGAGGTAAATGCCGGTGAAACCGTGACACTGATGGCTACAGCAACCGATGCTGAAAATGATCCTATCACTTACTTATGGGAGCTAGTTGAAGGTAACGTCTCGCTGTCGGCAAATCATCTCGCTGAGGTATCGTTTGTCGCGCCAAGTGAGAATGCATCGCTAAGCTTTAGGGTTACTGCTACAGACTCTTTTGGTGCGAGCTCTCAAGCTAGTGTGACAATTCAAGTTAAGGCGGCAGTAGTTACTCCTCCAACTACATCTGGTAGCTCAGGGGGGGGAGGTGCATTTAATTGGTTAGCGCTATTTATGCTTTCTTTGATTGCAAGTTATCGCAGGACAAAGTTGGTTTAATCTGTATTAGAGACTTTAACTTAAGGTTTCTTTTTTATTTAGTTTGAATTAGTTGATAAATGGACTTAGCAAACTCAAGAGCCTGTTCATTATCACCATGGAGGCAGATTGTATCGGCGTTAATTTTCAACGGTTGGCCATCTAAGCTGGTTATCGGTTTTTGCTGAATAAATTGCTTAACCTGCGCTAGTGCTATCTGCTTATCATGGATTACAGCACCCTCTCTACTGCGGGGGGCCAGTGAACCATCATTAAGGTAAGCGCGATCGGCGAATGCCTCTTGAATAACGTTAAGTCCTGCAAGCTTTGCCTGTTCAACTAAGGGGCTTCCCGCCAAGATCATCAACCTAAGTTTGGGATCTACCTGTTTAATAACATCAATCAATACAAGCCCCATAGCCTCGTTTTTAGCAACGTTATTATAAAAAGCACCATGAGGTTTCACGTGGAACATTTTAGCGCCTAATCGCTCGCAGACTACCTTCAATGCGTTTATTTGGTTGGATATCGACTCATGCAATGCTTTATCTGAGAGTGCCATTGGGGAGCGACCAAAATTAGCCGGATCGGGATAGCTAGGGTGAGCACCGATTTTGACACCGTTTCTCAGTGCGGATTCAACTGCAATTGTCATAGTATCTAGATTACCAGTATGGCCACCACAGGCGATATTGGCTGAGGTGACGATGTGGAGTAAGGCTTCATCATAGAGGCCTCCTTCACCCAGATCAGCGTTTAGGTCTATCGGGTAGTTTTTCAAGTTTTCTTTCACTATTAAACCTTACTGTTATTATTTTCTACGAGCTCTTAGGTTTATCTTTAGCTCGCAACTCGAGACTTACTTATCCTAGCTACTTGCTTCTATGGCTCTCTGTAGCCGATAGAAATACTGTTGCCACTCATAATTTGCGTCATCGGCTTGATTTGGACTGACATGGATGAATCTTATCTCCTGTCCCGGTAGGGTCTGAGCTAGTTTCCATAAATCCGCCACTATCACTGTTGCTATTTTAGGATAACCACCAGTGGTTTGTGCGTCGGCGAGTAGAACTATTGGCTGGCCTGATGGAGGAACTTGTACCACACCAGGCATAACAGCATGAGAATTTAGTTCTTGGAGCTTAGTCAGAGATAATAGCTCTCCTGCGAGTCTTGCTCCCATACGATTACTGTCATTGGTCAATTGCCATGGATTACTCCAGAAGGCTTTGCGAGACTGTAGGGTAAACAGTGACATTTCTGGGCCGGGAAGGGCACGTATTTCGTTTGAATATCCCCTCTGTACTGCACCAATGGGTTTGGCTATCTGCAAAGCTGGCCCGAGTGGTAACTTATCTCCTTGGACAAGTTGCTTAGTCATCTGAAGCCCAAAGTTTTGCTCATTAACTGATAGCACACCGCCATCGACCGTTAGATAGGCACGCATGCCGGATTTAGGACCTCGAAGCGTTAACGTTTCTCCTGATTTTATCTTATTACGCCAACCATGCCAGAGTTCCCGTCCAGCTATGGTTATTTGGTATTGAGCCCCTGTGAGTACAAACCAAGCATCACGGGTAAATTTAAGCTCGACTTGTCCGGAGGTTAACTCGAGTGCTGGAGTATCATCTGGATTGCCTAAAATCCTATTGCCCAGAATCAGTGCGTGGCGATCCAGTGTTCCGCCAAGAGGGATGCCTAAGTGTCGATATCCTGTTAACCCTAATCCTTGAACGGAGCTGAATAGACCAGGTATTATCACCTCTATACTGGCATCGACAGTTGATGACTTCTGTACATTGGCATCGTTAGTTGATGACTCTTGATGATTAATCATAGTGAGATGAACTCTAAGCTGGAAACTGGGGTAAAACGAACCTTGTAACCGGGGACTAGCAGGGTGGGTGTTGCTGGTAACTGGGGAGTGAAGAGCGCGATGTTGGTGCGACCGATAAGTTGCCAGCCTCCGGGGGATGTCGCTGGGTAGATGCCCGTTTGGCTGCCACCAATTCCCACCGAACCCGCAGGGATCGATAGTCTAGGTGTACTTAGCCTAGGCGTGAACAAGCTGCTATCAAGCCCATCGAGATAGGGGAAACCTGGTTGAAATCCTAGAAAGAGTACCGTGTACTCTGGCGTTGAGTGCCTGCGGACAACCTCTTCGGTGTCGAGCTGGTGGCGTCTTGCTACTTCATCTAAGTCGGGCCCATATTGACCGCCATACTGCACAGGGATCTCTATTGTGGGACCGAATATTGCAGTTGCTTTAGTTTCATTCCATAAAGGCACAAGTCTGGCTAACCAATCGGAGGACTGAGCAGACTCTTTTAAATAGATGGTGAGATTATTCATGCCTGGAACTATATCAATAAACACCTCTTTTTCAGTGCATGTTTGCGCTAACTGCCAAATGCGACTTTGGATGGTTAATTTCGTTTGAGCTGGAAAAAGTTCGCTACAATCGAGTACTAATGCCTTCTCTCCTAAGCGATAAACTTTAGGACTGGCGTGCAATGTCATCTGCCTTTTTACCTTGTTTCAGTATCTTGTGGCTTAATTGATAGTGTCGGTATTTGCTGCGGGAAACACAAGCATCTAAAGCTAATTAATGTTGGTAGTTGAGTCGATGAAGCCTTTTGGGAATCTGTGCTTGCAGATATTGATCTATACTTTTCATTATCATTCAGCACTCGGTCATCGTAATTGGTCAAAAAAATTATACAAAAGATATTTAATGTTAGGGATAAAGCCAATGTCGATGAAGCTAAAAGTTCTGCTATCGATCCTAGCTTTCAGAATATTGCATCGGTCTCTCAAAAACCTGTGCAGTCGTCCATGAATCCGCCTAAGCAAAATGTCGTTGCTGAACCCGTAACGGTGGATCTTTGTGCGCTATTTTACGGTCTGCTTTTTCCATCCCAAGGTTGTGATGATGGCAAGATAGCCAATAATCTTGAAAATACGGTAATCTCAGATGTTGAAAACGCACTTATCTGGCCTGAAAATATTGCACAAAAAGTATTGAAATTACCGAGTCAATTAGCTGTTCTTGACCAGAAGCTTAGGGATGATAGTGTTGATATTAATACTGTGCTGGAGGTGTTTAAGACAAAACCCTTGTTGAGTATTGAGGTGCTTAAATTGTGTAACTCACCTGCATTTAAACGATCTGATAAAGAGGTCACTAGTCTTCAGCAAGCTTTTGTTCAATTAGGTCGGGAACAGATAAGGCGACTGGTAATGACCTGTTTTATGGGAGAGTTAGGAGATATAAAACCTATCTATTACCGGCGTTTTGGCTCTCAAATCTGGCGTCATTCTAAGCAGGTGTCGTATCTCTCAGGTGAATTATGTCAAAATGATCCTGATACGGCATTTATGTTGGGGTTGCTTCATGATGTGGGCAAAATTGCGATCTTTAAGATGCTACTAGATGCGTTTCACCAGGCTGAGCCGGGCGAGCAGCCTAAATCGTCACTGTTTAAACAGGTGATGACAACTAAGTCACTGAGTTTAAGTACCTCGTTAGCCAAGTACTGGAATCTTCCAGAGATTTTTGAATCCTCTTTGAGTCAGCTTGCTAATAGCGATACAAAGCCGTCTGCTAGTCTGTCATTAGCTGTCTGGCGTGCAAATTTAATCAGCGAGTGCTCTATGTTGTTTGAAGTAAACCAGTTACAGGACGAGTGCTTAAATAAATTACTTATTGACGCGGATATTACTCGTGAACAGTTCGATATTTATCATGAAAAGTTGAAAGATTTTTAAAGGTTAATTTTTTCTTGGAAAGAGCGATACAAACTAGTCTCCTAGTACATCCTGTACTTAGAGGATAAATACATCCTTATACAAATCCCTTCCTTTACCATCTGACCTCCAGAGAAGGAAGAAATGCCAATAAATGTCGGGAACATTTATTGGCATGGTCATCAGAGATAAAGACATCCATGTATAAACCCCCTCTAACGCTATGACCACCATGGATGTGTGGAAATGTGCTACAGATGTAGGGAACATCTGGTATCCCTGCGTTCGGGGATAAATACATCCATGTATAAAAAAGCCACAGATATCTGAGGCTTAGTTTTATCATTTTACTCGAAGCTAGTTTATTATGCTTTATCTACTCTGACCGGCACGCCGTGGCGGCAGTTGTCACCGGCCCAGTAATCGATCAACATACTGGCTTCTCCTTGCCGGGTTGGGTCGTGGGGGATTAAGCGGTTAACCTCTAACCCACCAGCTCGCCCTACTAGACCAGGCAAGATGACACCATCGATAACCCTGTCATCCCCCCCGAAGCCACGATTGTGACCAAAACCGAAAGAGGCACTGATTGATCCTTGGGTTACTCCTTCGGTTAGCTGCAATGTTCCACTTGCAGGTCGCCCATTGCCGCTGCGGATGGTGACCCGACTTCTGTCCTCCAAGTCTAGTGTTAATGCCGTTTCAGGATGCATATAGATATAGTTTTCTGGGCTCATCTCATCGGTTCTGTCGTAAGCCACCGAATAGGGGGAGCGCACCGCAGGCTTATAGCTAGAGAAGAGTAGTGGGTATGTTGAACTTGGCCAATGTTGCTCCCATGTGTCTCCGTTCCAGAATATATGCTGGTGGAAGATAGGTGTTCCCGGGTAGGGTTTACCTGAGTATGCGTGCTTTAGTTGAGTGACGCCCGCATGATAAAGCTGCAGAAACTTACCTCCGCCCCCATTGATAAACTCCCCACTGTACTTTTCTGAGTCTTCATAATAGCCGCCGCGAGAGAGTAGAGATTCCACCTGTGTAGCTTCAGTCACCGTTAAACGGGGAGTCAGAGGTTTCATGGCATAGTCAAGACCTGCCCATAACCTGTCCTCTTTGCTTACCAAAGGCAAGTTTGTGCATTGTGCGGCAACGTTGGCCAAGTAACAGGCGTGCCAGTCATCAAACTCAAGCAGATCAATCCGCCGTCCATCGGCAGTCGGTATGGCTTCCTTACCAAATCCAGGCAGTTGCATCTCCATGGCGATATCGATAAGGAACTGCTCCATACAAACATGGCGTCCTCGTTTATCTTTTACTGTTCGAGGGCTGACTAGAGGAGCGCCAGCCACAACACCTAGTTTGAAAGCGCCCCACATACGGCTTGCGGCATACTCTTCGTACATACTTCTGTCTGGAATGAAGTAATCAGCATAGCGATTGGTTTCATTGAGGTGGCAATCGATAGCGATAGATAGTGGCACTCTAGCTGGATCTTTCAAGGAGTCCTCGACCGCTTGTGAAATCGAAGCGGCACTATAAAGTACATTGCTGCGCCAGTTGATAAAGGCTTTGGCTGAGTAAGGATCCGCGTTGGCCTGACTGGTTAGCATCTCTGCGGCATTATAGAAGGGCACCAACTCGTGCCAGACATTTTCTGCCGGATAGGGGTTTTGACCATTAGCGATTTTATCTTTGTACTCGGTAGATGACTCATAGCCTCCATCACGACACGCGTCGATAACGCCGGTAAGATCGACCCCATTTTCAACCGTGGACAGATCATAGTTGCCTTCATAACCCCAAATCGCGCCATTGGCATAGAGGGCACCGCCCTTGGCATCGTGGGACGCGATCAGTGTATTGAGCAGGCCACATAGCCAACCTATCATGGTGCTGTCAGAGGAGTTAGCCCCTGTACTGGTCACGATACATGCTCTGCGGCCATGATGGGTAAAGTCATAAGCGGTTGTTTGCATGGCTTGAACACTAATGCCTGAATAACTGGCGTAGTCAGCTAGCGAAGTTCTATCGGCTTCGCGCTTCAATAAGGCAAGGGACGAAACCAAGTTGATTCGATTACCTCTCTTGTCTATGAAGGTACCATTAACCAAGAGCTCGGCTTGATTGGCTTTCGTTGCAAGTTGAAGTTGTCCCTTAACCACAACTAAGGCTTCATCTTTGCCAAGACCAAATTCGGCTGCCGTGGCAAACTGTCCATGGCGTGGATGAGACGCCTGATCTATCACTAGATGAGTGGCATTAGAGTGGTTAACCTCGCCTTTTGCCGTCGCGACATCTGACGAAGGTATGGCAAGGAAACTCGTGTTATGCCAATTATTGGCCAGAATGATCTGTATCAAGCCAAAGAGAAAAGCGCTATCTCGGCCCGGCTTAATTGCGAGCCAGCTGCCCTCTGTGTTGTTGGCGACAGTCGTACGTAGCAAAGGGTCGACACAGACATATTTAAATTGTCGGTTCACCCTAGCATCCGCCAGTCCCCGGCCTACACGATTGAGACTGTAGCCGGATGATCCTGGACTCGTTCCGAGGAATATGGCGTACTGGGCATGATCCCAGTCGATATCATTGAGCCAAGACTCCATGCCGGGGTTAATGGCCAGCGCCATACCTGAACCTAAAGAAGCGCCGCAATAGGAGTGTTTGGTGCCAAGATTTGTGGTTCCCCATGCCTGTTTCATAAAGCGTGAGTATAGGGCTCCCCTGAGGGTATCCTCTTCACAGAAAGTGGCGAACAATCGGTTAGCCGCACTGCCAAACTCGGGATGTCCCTCTCGTGCGGGTTTGTCCAGCTGGTGTATCGCCTTGAGTCCGTCCACATCACCTTCACCGAATAGATCTCCACCATTAAGGATCTCTTGCAGTGCCTGTTCATAGGGAATACTCACCCAGTTATTATCACCACGCTTGCCGGCACGCTTAAGCACTTGAGTGACTCGTCGTTCGTCATCGACAGAGTTGACGCTACAAGCCCCTTTGGCACAAGTTGTGGCTCTATTTTTTTGCCCGGCTTCGCCGCTCAGTTGTCGATAACTCTCTTTGACCTGAGTCACTAGAGGCATGGGGGAGCCTGAGTTGTTTTCACAATAGGGGTTGCCCCCAACTTTCAATAACGTATCACTCGCTTCATCGATACGGGCGCGAATGCCGCACATGTTGTAGCAGGCAAAGCAACGACTGTAGGCCGTACGTATCCCCGGTGTTTTTTGGATATTGCCATCTGACAAGATGGTGAACTCGGGTGGTAAGGGATTACCAAACTTATTGTTGGGTATTGGGGCTAATGGTGGCTGCACCTTGTTGCTACATCCTGAAGCCGTTAGGCCTAGCAGGGAAAGCATGCCAGCCTGATTGATAAACTGTCTTCTATCCATAATGGGGTCCTATCTCTGCCAATCCAGATGACTTAATGCTAAAACCTCTTGGTCGGCAAAGTCTTCTGGAAGTCCTATGTAGTAGATGTTGGGTTGAGTGCCAGAGTCTGACAAGAGTGTGTAAACCCGGTTATTTTTCACGGCTTGATGTACTTGGCTGCTAGGGTCGTTAAGATCGCCAAATAAGCGGGCTTCACCGACACAGGTTTCCACGCAGGCTGGCAATAGACCTTGAGTCGTTCTGTGGATGCAGAAGTTACAATGTTCAGGCGGTGTCTTCATCAATTCTCCACGTCTTCTTGCACCATATGGGCAAGCTTTAACGCAGCGTTGACAGCGAATACATCTCTCTTGATCTATGACGACGATTCCATCCTCTTTTCGCTTGTATGTCGCGTCTTTTGGACAAACTTTGACACACTCTGGATGCTCGCAATGGTTGCATTGGTTGGGCAGTGCTAGGGTCTTGAGTTTACCTGCATGGGCTAAGCTATATTGGGTCACACGGGTTCGTCCCATGCCTTTAGTGACCTGATTTTCTATTGAGCAGGACACAGTACAAGCCATACAGCCTGTACAGCGGCGAACGTCGAAGACCATGGCCATTTTTCGACCTTGTCCTGCTGCAAGAATTGCCTGACTCGGTACCAGTGTCAACATTGCGCTACCGGCGGCAAATTTTAATAGTGATCGGCGATCCATTTTGGATGCTCCTTGTTGAAGCCTAATATAGGTAACAAATCGGTTTTAAATTTCTGGATAAGTACTAGAAATGGTATGCAATACCAATAAGATAGTTTTCGTCATAGAACTCTTGATAGTTAACCTCAGCTAGGAGTTCTAAGTTGTCGAGTGGCCAGTAACTGTATTTTACTGATAGGTCATAGGCGGTTTCTGATATCTCATTACCGTCCATAAACCAATAGGCTTCCCCCTCGAAGAAGTAGCCAGCATGCAGGGTGAAAGTACCGAATTGTTCGGTGGGGAAACTGTAGTTGATATCCGCATACCAAGTTTCCAGATCTTTATCGTAGTAAGCATTTAGATTGGTGTTGAACCAGTCTACAGTTGCGACAAACTCAGTGCTTGAGTCGGCATCGCCATAAGTGTATTGCTGCACGGTAAACCCGAGTGCCAGGTCGTCACTTAGGGAGGTGTAGTAACCCGCGAAGTAATCTATCTCATAGTCATCTTCGATATCTGTCATGCCTTCATAGCGGTAGGTTTCAAAGGCGCCACCAATGTAAAATCCTGAGTCATGGTAGAGGGTGATATCGGCTTGTAGGCTAGGCTTATCATCGCTGAGGCTCATGCCTCGCCATAGATAGTTACTTAGCCCTTTAAATGACCCATTTACAGAGAAACTGGAATCCGCACAGGTAGAGAAAGAGATGGCTGTCATTAGCCCACATGTCGCCAGTAGTTTGATCGATTTCATGGTTTAATCCTTTATTAAGTGAGCTTCACTGTGCCGGAAGTTGGCACAGTGATTTGGTATATGAATTAACGTATTTGCTTGTGCCAGAGGTTGTGGTGTTGCTTGGCCCAGTTCTCATCACAACATCCAGAAACCATGTTTTCCATGCCGCCTTCAGAGATTAAGGTCGCCATAAAGATATGGACAACAGTAAAGACTCCGAGAATGATGGCCGAGATACAATGAAGTACCAACATCCACATCATGGTGCCTTTTGCTAGTGTCATCGCCTCTGGGTACATCAGTGCCAGACCCGATACCACTAGTACTGCACCGAACAGAGCGAAGCACCAAAACCAAAGCTTTTCTCCGGCATTGGCAAAGCCTGCATCGGGATGACTATCCTTTAATGGGCCAAAATTAAGATAGCCACCCAATGATTTGAACCAGGCGAAATCACAAGATTCAGGCAGTTGTTTGCGCGCCCATTTTATGGTCATAACTAACCAGCCGATCACAAAAGGAATGGCAAAGAAATTATGGATAGATATGGAGCTGGCAATAAAATTATTCCAACTGTATGCCGACATCCAATCAATCAAGAAGTAACGTCCGCCAGCAATCACAATACCGGTGAGAATAAGTGCAAGGCATGCGATAGCACCAAGCCAATGGATTAAGAGATCCGTACTGCTCCAGCGTTTTATTTTGATGCCAGAAAAGCCGTTAGCCAGGCGAACAGGCCCATTAATCCAAGTAAATAGAGTAAAGACAGTGATCGCTAACACTAGGCTCCACAAGGTTGCATAGCCCCATGCTTCTCCCGTGTCTAGCACCTCTAAAGCACTAGTGCTTACAGCTTGTGCCGGTTGTTCACGCATGGGTAGTTTCGCCGAATTAGCGATACCGAGTAACTCGGGGGCATCGGCTTGAACCACGACTAGATTAATCGGGTTCCAAGCCTCTGGTTTGAGAGTCTCTGTATATTCAGCGGCCTGAGTGTTACTACAAAACATGATAATTGCACCTATAGCAGTGCATATAGCTTTGTTCATTTTAATTTTCCTTTGTAAGTAACCCCATAGTGGTTAATCTTTAACTGGCATTTGGGCTTTGATAAATAGTCCTAAATGTTCACTAAATAATTTCCAAAATGGCATGCTTGTATTGCTATAAATATCGTTAAGAAAGGCTTCGTACCATTGGCTAAGATGAATGGCGATAAATCCATTGATCTTGTTAGTGATGTCAGCCTTGTCGCTATTCTCTTGTAAATATTTGCAGTGCAGAACGAACAGATATTCCAGTTCATTACCGATAAAGTCAGCGGGTTCACCGGATGCACGATCCGCCATTAAACCTAAAGATTGGTAATGAGCCTCCACCTGTTCGGTTATCTTGGTGAAGATCTCTCTGGATTCACCTCGGTAAACCGACTCATAGGGGGGAGCGGCTAAACGGTAGGGGCCAACACAAAGTTGGTTATACTCAATCTCTACCGCCTCTGCTGATTCCGCCATTTGCTGGCAGATACCAATAAGCTCGGAGTCTGGTTCAGTCATCACCAGGTATTCGCTCAAATTCAGTAGTTTCTCTTTGGATATCCCAAAAAACAGTGATTTATAAACAAATAATCCGGCGGCAGTCATCGGGTTAGCGCTCATTAAGCGCGCTCCTTAATGATCACCATGTTGGGTTTGGTAATGCAGTCGCCGTAGCCCACTCCCTCTTTAGAAGCTGAGGTGCGTTGCAGTACTTGCGCAATGTTATCAATATCCAAACAATTGACTGGGCAACCATCGACACAAGCGGGTTTTTTGCCTGCATCAATTAGCTCGATGCACATATTGCACTTGATTGCCTTACCATCACCCTTAAGTATGGCTACCGCACCATAGGGGCATGCCTGTGCGCATAGACCGCAACCGGTACACAGATCTCGGTCCAGTAATACCAAACCATCGTGTCGTGTACTGTATGCCTTAGATGGACATACAATCAGACATGCCGGGTTATCACAGTGCATACAGGAGTGAGTTAACCAGACATCCTTGACGCGTTTGCCATTGGTGATCTCGTAACGGTCTACTTTACGCAGGCGCACATTCTCTGGAAGTTCGTTATGAATTTGGCAGGCAACCGTACAGCCGCTACATCCGACACAGTTTTCCTGACGGAAAATAAATCCAAGTTGATGTTTGTTTTGCATTTGCTGTCCTTACGCCTTCTCAATGGCCACGTTAGTGGAGTGATACGCAGAGCAACCACCGAGATCGGCAAGGCGATCTGTGGTGATGATGTTGGTACATGTTTTGCTGCCATTAGGATTAAACCGACGCAGATTATTCTTGACGGTTAGCACCACACCGCGACTCACTTGTGAGCTGAGTACAGCCGTGAGGAAGACTTCACCACGATGGTTATAAACACGCACTTGATCGTTATCAGCTATCCCTTGTTCTTTGGCGTCTTCAGGGTGGATAGTGACGGTATAAGCTGGGAAGTTGCGGATATACTTGACGTTATAGAACTCACAGTTCATGCGTTGAATTAACGCAGGGCTCACCATACGGAATGGCAGTTTGCGCTCTTTTTCACCCATCCAATCTTCAACTAAGCCCAGATCGAGTACCGGATGGAAACCCTTATCCACCATATACTGCGACTTAAATTCAAGCTTGCCGCTTGTGGTGTTATATTTGGCTGAACCAAAGTAAGGACGTTGGTCGACAACTTTGACAAATTTATCTTTCATCAGGCGATCGTAGGTGATGCCTTCGAAGAAGGGACTATCGGTCTCTAAGAACTGACGGATTAATTCGTCACTGGTTGCATCAAATTCAGGATCTGTATAGCCCATCGCTTTTGCTAAGCCGCTGAAGAAGGTTAAGTTCGGCTTAGATTCGCCTAACGGTTCGATCACCTGTTCACAAACCTGTACATCATAGAAGCCATATGATCCTATGATGTCGGAGGTTTCAAACTGGGTTGATGACGGCAAAATGATGTCACACATGTCCATACTGTCATGCATATTGAAGTCAAAGCCGACCACAAACAGGTCGTCTCGCTGCATATACTCCAGTACTTTCTGTGCTTCGGGCGCCATTGCTGCAGGGTTGCCATTGTAAAACAGCATAGCTTTGACTAATTGGCTCGGCTTACCATAAGAGGTGGGGTTGACAGGATCTAAAGCTTTGGCCAGTTCCGTAATGTTAGTGTGTTCCACATCGTGATCTGTACGCAGATGTTTGGCGCGGATCTTATCGTGGTTACCACCGCCCCAAGCCTGCATATTGTCATAGGTTAAGCCATTACCAATTTTTGCATAGTGGCCACCGACAGCATGTAATAAGCAAGCTGCACGGGCAATTCGTCCGCCAGTGTAGTTACGCACTATGCCGTAACCTAGGCGCCAATGTGCCAATTTAGCTGTGCTATACAGTTCGATGAACTTTAGTAAGTCTTCTTCGCTTACTTGACAAATCTGGAGTGATTTCTCAATAGAAACAGTCTTAAGTTGTTCAACCACGGCATCAAAATCAACCGTGTGGCGATTAATAAAGTCCATATCATGTAAATTATTATCCACCATGCATTTCATTGCGGCAGCAATGAAATGCACGTCAGTGCCAGGCTTTAACTGAATGTGTAAGTCAGCTTGCGAAGCCAATGGCGTACGGATAGGGTTGATCACAATGACTTTACAGTTATTATCACGCGCCTTATTGATATACTTGAGGACGTGAACATTGGTCGCTGCTTCATTCCAGCCGTGGGAAATATAAAGGTCGGAATAAATACTATCTTCTGGATCTGGCCCATCAGACGTACCTAGAGCTGAGAACACGCCATAAGTACCTGAGTAAGCACATACATAACGATCAAGTTCCCGTGCATTTACCTTGTTCCAGAATCTTTCTGATGCCGCATACATACCGATGGCACCATAGTTACCTGAGTAACTATATGGCAAGATGGCGTTGGCGCCGTCTTCAGCAATGATTTTTTTGAAGCGAGTGGCAATTTTGCTGTATGCCTCATCCCAGCTAATACGCCGCCATTGTCCACTACCTTTAACACCTACTCGTTCCATTGGGTGGAGGATTCGATCTGGTGAGTAGGTGTATTGTACGTAGGTCAAGCCTTTAACACAGGGACAGCTACCTGTCTTGGGCTGTTCTGCGGCACCCTCAACATAGGTCATACGGCCATTTTGAACATAGAACTTAAGCAAGCAACGGTCCGCACAGTTACGTAAGCAGCTATGATAAACAACCTTACCCTGACGTTTTATTAATAAGTCATTACGAGCCCCGTAGTTTTTCGCATTAACAATACCGGGAACTAAACCACTCAGACCGGCGGCGGCACCGGCAATACCTACATTTTTTAAAAAAATTCGTCTATCCATATTACTTAAATCTCATGTATTGAAGGGATGTATAAACTATTTGATATGCTTAGAATGCTTTTTCTACTTGTTTCATTTTCTATGTCCACTAACTCCCATTGAGTAAAATCAATTATTTTATTTATTAGCTTGAGCCCCAAACCGAATCCTGTTGAATTAATACAGTTCTCTTGATTTATATTAGAGTTCTCTATTGTGACTGAGTTCCTATTTTGGGAGACAATCACTTTACCTTCTTGAGTATGTTGAAAGGCGTTTCTAACTAAGTTGCTTAATACTATCTTCAATGCAACTGGGTAAGTTAAACATTCAAAGTCATCAAGGTTTAATTCAAGACTGACTGATTTCCCATGGAGTAGGTATCGGTTGTCTTCTATTACCTCTTTTAATAATAATGAAAGGTTAATGACTTCTCTATTCAGGTTCTCTAATTTTGAACAGTTTAACCACAACATGGTTTCAGTTAGATTAGTTAAATTCCATGCGCCACGTTCGAGCCGATTAATAACATCTTTTCGTTTTTCTGAACTCAATCTATCCCAGAACTTTAGTAGTTCGATATTATTTCGGATTACTGTTAATGGTGTACGCATTTCATGGTTGGTAAAATCAAGGAATTCTTTTTCATTTTTTATACTTTCTTTTGCTGTATTGATATTTGATTCAATTATCTGAGCTAAATTGTCTAGTTCTTGAAACCTAAATTTAATTCTACTTTGTGTCGATGTTTCCGAAGATAGAGCGGTTGCCCATTGCTTTAGTTGTTCGATGGGTTTAATCAATATGCTCAGTAACATTGCAATGGATGCCAAAAACATCAGTAGTATTGCAAGGCCTATAGACATAAATTGATCAGCATTAAGATGGTCCTGTTGGCAAAGACGTTCTGGTTGAAAACTGGGAAAGTACTTAGCAACAAATCGTCTTTGTCCCTGTGAATTAGTCAAATACAATACATAAACACCTGATTGTGGTTGAGCTAATATAGATGATCTAACTAATTGTTTTTTTAGTACATACTCATTTGAAGGGGGGGCATCAAACTGATTGGTTATACTTTGAGGGAGATCCATCCAGCGGCTAGCAACATAAAACCCAAGATGCTGGATGGGGTGGTCATCACTCACGTCAGGGATATCAGATGCCAGCGTCATGGTGTTTCTTAACTCGGTATCCATACCAATAAGGAAGTAATGTACACTGAGTGAAGAGCTAAAGAGTGTTAATGCTGAAACTGATAATATGGCTACTAATATTAAGTAGAGTTTAAAGCTATTCCTAATTTTCATCTTCTACCCGCAAGAATATTCCGTAACCTTTTATTGTTTTTATTTGTGGTAAGCATTTACTGTTAAATAATATTTTTCTCAGATTATAAATGTGAACTTTAAGTGCATCTGTTTTAGGGATGTCATCATTCCAGATATAAGATGCTATATATTGCTTGCTGACTAACTGATTTGAAAATAGAGAAATGCATTCAAGGATTTTGTATTCTATTGGTGGCATGCTAATTTCATTATCATCTACTATGACTTTTTTTAGTGTTTTATTAATGATTAGATTCTTAATGCAGATCATCTGACTTTGACCACTTCGTCTTTTACTAAGAACATTAACTCTAGCTAATAGCTCCTCCATGGCGAATGGTTTTACTAAGTAATCATCTGTTCCTGAGTCGAATCCAAGAAGTTTATCATTTATACTGGCTTTTGAAGTTAGCATAATTATAGGAGTATCGACTCCCTCACTTCTTAGACGCTTACATACCGAATATCCATCCATTCTGGGAATGTTAATGTCTAATATAATAGTTTTATAAATATTATCTTTAGCTAATTGATAGCCAGACTGACCGTTGTTAGCGTGGTCACACTGGATACCCATTAGTTCAAAATAATCGACTAGTGTGTGAGTTAAATCAAGATCATCTTCAATTAACAATACGATCATTATTTGCTCATTATATTATGATAAGTTATTGGTAATCCTAATTAACATATATATCACTACAATGGTAAAGTTATGGTTAAGGCTGGAACATGAAGGATTGTTAAATATTAAATTCTCGATATTGGTCACATATTTTTTAAGTTATGACTATTAATTGACATTGTCTTATATTGATTGGATTTGTATGTAAGCTAAAGAGGTGGTCTAGAAGGGGTTTTTATAGACCTAGTATTTTGGATGGAGAAAGATTGTTACCTAGAGTAAAGAGCGGTTGGGGGGCATGATAGGAATGCACCGAGATGTAGGAAGATTTCCCGCCATGTGCAACGTCTATATGTATACATCCCTGTATAAAAAAGCCTCAGATTACTCTGAGGCTTGATGTTTCTCCCAGGAACTAGCCCCTAGGTTCTCGTCACTTCTTTACTGAAGTAACGAGATATCTGCTACATGTAAGAACTGCTCGCGTAGGCTAGAAAGTAGCGCTAAACGGTTGTTCTTCAATGCTTCGTCATCGGCCATTACCATCACATCTTCGAAGAAGGTATCGACGCTCTCACGCAGTCCTGCCAGTAGTGCAAGGGCTTCTTGGTAATTGGCTGCAGCAAATAGTGGTGCCAGTTGTGGCTGCAGTTCATTAAGTTTGGCAGCTAATGCTTTCTCTGCATTTTCAACAAGTAGTTCAGCATTGATGTCAGTTGCTAACTCGCCTTCAACTTTTGCTAGAATATTAGATACACGCTTGTTAGCCGCTGCCAGTGCTGCAGCTTGTTCAAGGGTTATGAAGTGTGCGACCGCTTTGATACGGCTATCAAAATCTGCCGGTGAAGTTGGATTGCGCGCTAGCACAGCTAAAATTACATCGACACTAATGCCTTGATCCTGATACCAAGCACGGAAACGAGCCATGAAGAACTCGAGTACCTGTTCAGCAGTTTTATCATTAGTTAAGTTGCTACCATGAAGTGCCTGAGCCTTAGCGATAAGGTCAACAAGATCCAGCGGCAAATTATTTTCAAGACAGATACGCAAGACGCCGATAGCGGCACGACGTAGTGCAAATGGATCCGCAGCGCCTTTTGGAGCTTGTCCGATACCGAAGATTCCCACTAAAGTATCTAATTTCTCAGCCAAAGCCACACAAATTGAGATAGATGCTGTTGGCACTGTATCGCCAGAGAACTTAGGCTTATATTGCTCTTCTAGTGCAATGGCAACGGCTTCAGTTTCACCGTTTAGGCGAGCGTAATGCATGCCCATGGTGCCTTGTAGATCGGTGAACTCCATAACCATGTTGGTCATTAAGTCTGACTTAGAAAGAAGACCTGCGCGAGAAGCCTCTTCTGCATTGGCCCCTATTCTGGTGGCAATATAGCCAGCTATCTCAGAAATGCGCTCTACACGTTGTTTAATCGTGCCAAGTTGCTTCTGGAATACCACGGTTTCAAGACTGGTAAGCCGTGATTCCAGTGACTCTTTCTTGTCGTTTTCAAAGAAAAACTCTGCATCGGCAAGACGTGGACGAACCACTTTCTCGTTACCCGATATGATCACCTGAGGATCTTTTGATTCGATGTTAGTCACGAAAATAAAGTGAGGTAACAATTTGCCGGCTTTATCGAATACAGGGAAGTATTTCTGATCGCCTTTCATGGTGTAAACCAAGGCTTCTGCTGGCACATCGAGGAACTTCTCTTCGAAGTTAGCCGTTAACACAACTGGCCATTCGACAAGCGAGGTGACCTCTTCAAGCAATGCATCTTCTAGGTCAGCAACGCCACCAATTTTGGCTGCCGCAGCTTCAGCATCCGCTTTAATGATTGCTTTACGTACTTCATAATCAGCAAGTACCATACCTTGTTCTTTCAGTGCTGAAAGGTAATTATCGGCATGATCTAGCTCAAAACTCTTTTTACCCATGAATCTATGTCCACGGATAACACGGGCAGACTTTATGCCCAGCAACTCACCTTCAACTAATTCGCTACCCAGTAGCATTGTCACAGTATGAACAGGACGGATAAATTGTGTCTTGTTGCTACCCCAGCGCATTGGCTTAGAGATCGGCAATTTATCTAGTGCACGTTGCGCCATATCACTGATTAGGCCTTTTGTTTCTACACCGACAATTTTGGCTTGATGCAGTAACCATTCACCTTTGTCCGTTTTTAAGCGTTCTGCTTGCTCAACGGTAATACCGTTGCCACGTGCCCAGCCCATCGCGGCCTTAGTTGGGTTACCTTCAGCGTCGAATGCCTGCGCAACCGCTGGACCACGTTTTTCTACGACCTTGTCTGCTTGTGCCAAAACCAATTGGTTTATTGTAAAAGCTAGACGGCGTGGAGCTGCATGCCAGACGGCAGATTCAAAGCTTATTTCTGCTTTATTGAGCTCGTCGGTAAAGTTACTAACAAAAGACTCAGCAAGTTTACGCAGAGCTTTTGGAGGTAGCTCCTCTGTACCGACTTCAATGAGTAAGTTTTCAAAATTCATTCTATGTACCTCTACTTACACATTGGGAAGCCAAGAGCTTCACGGGCTTGATAATAGGATTCAGCAACGCCTTTGGCCATAGTTCGAACGCGTAGAATATAACGCTGGCGCTCGGTCACTGAGATGGCATGACGTGCATCTAGCAAGTTAAAGGCATGAGAAGCTTTCATTACTTGCTCATAAGCAGGTAATGGCAGTGGTTTTTCGAGGTTCAATAAACGCTGACAGGCAATTTCGCAATCATCAAACAGCTTAAACTGTACATCCACATCGGCATGTTCGAAGTTATAGGTTGATTGCTCAACTTCATTTTGGTGAAATATATCACCATACATGATTTTGCCCATAGGACCATCAGTCCACACAAGATCGTAAACGCTATCAACTTCCTGAATGTACATCGCCAGACGCTCAAGACCGTAAGTGATCTCGCCGGTAACCGGTGTACATTCTAGTCCGCCAACCTGTTGGAAATAGGTAAATTGTGACACCTCCATGCCATTGAGCCAGATTTCCCAACCTAGACCCCAAGCGCCCAGAGTCGGTGATTCCCAGTTGTCTTCAACGAAACGAACATCATGTACATTCATGTCGACGCCAAGAGCCTCAAGAGAGCCAAGGTAGAGCTCTTGAATATTGTCAGGAGATGGCTTTAAGACGACCTGAAATTGATAATAGTGCTGTAGACGGTTAGGATTCTCACCATAACGGCCATCAGTAGGTCGGCGACATGGTTGTACATAAGCACTGCTCATTGGCTCAGGACCTAATGAACGTAAGAAAGTTTGTGGGTGGAAAGTACCTGCACCAACTTCCATGTCTAGAGGTTGAACGATTGCGCAACCTTGTTGCGCCCAGTATTCCTGCAGGGTAAAAATGAACCCTTGGAATGTCTTTACGTCATGTTTCGTCGTCATGTCTACTCTATACGCCGTCAGGATGATACCAACCTCTCTTTATGCTATTTGAACATGCAGAGTTAGCTTGGAAATTGAAAAAATGTGTTTAATTATACCTTGTCGTCATGGGCTTATGTAGGTTATTTTTTATCTCATCAAGTAATTTAGGAATTTTTTACTATGGAAATGCAACGTTGTAGCTGGGTTGGTGATGATGACATCTATCAGCAATACCACGATAAGGTCTGGGGACGACCGGTTTACGATAGCCAGGAGTTATTTGCCAAGCTTTGTCTCGATGGTCAGCAGGCTGGCTTATCTTGGATCACCATCCTCAAAAAGCAGAAAAATTATGAAGCTGCTTTTGCTAATTTTGACCCGGCGATTATTGCTAAGTTTGATGATACTAAGGTGGAGGCGTTACTACAGGATAAAGGCATAGTGCGTAATCGATTAAAAGTAAACTCGATCATCAAAAACGCCCGTGGCTATATGGCCAACTTTTCTGATACCAAGGGTGAATGTAGTGCTGACTTTTCACAGTTCCTGTGGGATTTTGTTGGTGGAAAACCGATGGTAAATACATTTGGTTCGATGTCAGAGGTTCCGACTCAGACTCCAGAGTCGGAAGCTATGTCTAAGGCGCTGAAAAAACTTGGTTTTAACTTTGTTGGCCCTACGATCTGTTATGCCTTTATGCAAGCGGTGGGCATGGTGAATGATCATACAACAGATTGTTTTTGTTATGATTTAGAAGTCCCTATGGAAAACTAAGAAAGGTTCTAGGACCTAGGAAGATCAAAAGTATGGACGAACACTTCGCTGACGGATTACGGAACGCTCGAAAGCTCACTCACAGAAAAGGTAAAAATTTGAAAGGAAAGGAGGCTTGGTAGTTTGATGCTAGAACCTAGAACCTGCTAGTACTCAAGCCTAGAACCCGAAAATAATAAAGGAGTGTTCCACGTGGAACACTCCTTTTGTTTTCACATAAATATTTTTAACAGCGGAGCTGATTTCAAATTATTTTTAGCTTTTTCACTTAAAAAATAATTTTCCTACAATTAAAATTTGCCAATAAAGTTAGCCAGATTTTAAAGTTAAAAATCGATACTAAAGTTCAAAAAAGAATGGTTTTCGCTTTTCTTTGTCACCATTGAGTTGATCCATCGTCTCAGAATTGTATAACTTTCCATTGACCATGGTATAAGTGACCCGATCTGTTACGCGGATATCATCAAGTGGATTGCCATCAATAACGATAAGGTCAGCAAGTTTTCCTGGCTTGATTGAGCCAAGCTGATGATCCATGGCAAAGTGCTTAGCTGGATTGATCGTGGCCGTTTTGAGAACTTCAAGATTACTCATGCCACCTTGGGCAAACATCCACATCTCCCAATGAGCGGCTAAACCTTCACGCTGACCATGAGCACCGATATTTGGTTTAATGCCTAAATCGTTCATCTCGTTGGCAACTCGGGCAACATTGAAATGGTTGTAATGTTCATCCGGCGCTGTTGGACGACGCATTGAACGTGCTTGTAGCAGATCACCTGGTACGTATTTAGACAGTCTTGGATGAGCCCAAACATCAGTTTTGTCATACCAATAGTTTTCACCAGATATACCGCCATAGGCGACGACTAGAGTTGGGGTATAACCGACTTCAGTCTGACTCCAGAACTGTTTTATATCCTTGTAGATAGCAGCTGCGGGTAGCGAATGTTCAATACCCGTATGTCCATCTGCGATCATCGTGAGGTTATGTTGCAATAAGCTACCACCTTCAGGCACAACCATCATCTCCAGCTCTCGAGCGGCAGCTATCACTTGCTGCCTTTGATCACGACGAGGTTGGTTGTAACTCTTAACACTGAAGGCGCCGACTTTCTTTAGACGCTCCAGATGGAATTTAGCGTCCTCAAGTGAATCTATGTGTGATGTGTAACCTGGTGCATTTGCGCCGTAGAGAATGGTTCCGGTAGAAAAGATACGAGGACCTGCAATATTGCCTGCTTTTTGTTGTTCCGCAGCGGCAAAAATCTCGGTAGTATCGTTAGATGGATCATGAATTGCTGTTACGCCTAGGGCGAGGTTGGCGTAGAGTTCCCAGTTTTGTTGTGGGATGATCTCATTTTCACCTTGAGATCCATGGGCATGAGCATCGAATAATCCAGGCATTAAACTCTTACCAGTAATATCGATCACTTGCGCGCCACTTGGTATCTCTGTGCTGGCATCTCCTACGGTAATAATATGGTTGTCTTTAACTATTACTACACCATTTTCAATTACCTTATCATCTTCCATTGTGATGATATTGCCACCTACAAAAGCAATGGTTCCACGTGGAACATCGGCTTTTTGTGTAAAGCCAAGGTCAGTGACTTTAGGCTCACTGGCTTTATCTATTTCACTATCTGTAGCATCCGATTTCTTAACAGAATACGCAGTGTCCACATCGACTTGATAGAGTTCAGGGCCTAGGGTCCAGTAAAGTTGATCGCTAGCATTGTTCCAGCTGATGCTTTCACCAGCGCGAACGCTGAGCTGAGTAACTGGAAGGTTGTTGGCTTTTGGCCCTATTTCTATGGTTTCACCATGTTTAGCAAAAGGGGTAACCCAAACTTTAAATCGCTCAGCAAAGGCTAGATGTTTGCCGTCGGAAGAGATGCGGAATTCGGTAGCATGCTTACTAGTATAGTGAACCCGTTTTTGAAAACCATCCAGATTAATAGATGCTAGCTCTGGGGTTTCACCGTGATCCATAAAATAGACCCGATCCGATTCAGCACCAAATTGAGGCTGGTAACCATCTGAAGTGATCTTAGTATTCTGCTTACCTTTGATATCTACTCGATAGAGTCCAGTTTCCTGTGACCAGATTCTTGGGGTGATATTTCCGCCTTTAGCTTTGCGATAAACCACAAATGAACCGTCAGGTGAGAAGGTGGGTTCTACATACTTTCCTGGTTCTTTAGTCAGGGTGTTAACTCTTTTGTTTCTGACGTTAGCAACGCGCACGCTGCCTTGATCTTCATCATCCCAAGTAGTGAATACGATACTTTTACCGTCGCGAGACCATTGAGGAAATAGTTCTCTTAGTTCAGCATCGAGCTTAGTTAGTCGAGTATGCTTACCATCTGACTTTCCATCAGTGAGGGATTTTACCCATAGCTTGCCAAGCGCTTCATAGACGACCTTCTTGCCATCTGGTGATACTTGGGCCATACGTAGCATCTTCACGTCAAAGGTGTCTTCATCTAAGTTCTGCGTGAAGCGAACTGATGGTTGGACATCCAGTTGAGTCTTGATTGAGAAGGGGATCTGTTCGACTGACTTTGACTCGACATCAAGCTTATTAATTTTACCGCCGGCCCAGAAGACGATCTCTTCATTATCACTGGTCCAGCTCATGCTTGGGTAGACACCATGGATAGCCCAGGTCTCTTGCATGTCTCTGTCTAGCTTACCGTAGAGCTTGTCGGTTTTACCTGACTTTAGATCTAATAGATATAGGGATGACTGGAAACCATCACGTTTAATATAAGCGAGTTTAGTTCCATCAGGACTTGGCGTAGGTCGAATAGCACCACCAGTGCCTTCGATGAGCACTTCTATATCACCTGTTTGAGTGTCATAGCGTTTTATCTTGTAGATGCCTTTGACTGAGTCTTTCGAGTAATGGAACGTTTTACCCGGAGTCGCGTCTTGGCTGAAGTAGATATAGCGGCCATCGGGAGAGTAGGCCGGTTCACCAAGATCTTTTTGTTCATTTGGGCGTTCGGTAAGCTTGACTCCTTCACCGCCAGCAACATGGTACATCCAGACTTCGCCAGCACCTAGACTGCGAGAACTGGTGTAGTGCTTACGGGCAACTAAGTATTGTGAGTCAGGGCTCCAAGCTGGACTGTTCAATAGTCTGAATGCCTCTTCGGTTACCGCTCTTGGATTGCTGCCATCGGCTTCCATTATCCAGATATTGTCACCGCCATCCTCATCTGAGGTGAAGGCGATATACTTACCGTTAGGGCTATATACGGGTTGCATCTGCCAAGCGATACCCTTTGCTAGCACTTTAGCTTCGCCACCTTCAATCGGAATTTGATAGATGTCACCTAACATGTCGAATACGATATGTTCCCCATCCGGGCTGACACTGACATTCATCCATGTGCCTTCGGTGACATTGATATCTACTTTTTCTAATGGTGCATTGGCGGGGGCATTGACTTGCCACTTTGCTACCTTTTCAGCAGAAGCCTCTTCGGCAAATGAGGGTGAACTAAAGCTAAGTGCTATTGCAGCACACAGTGGAGTTAATCTATTTTTTAGCATTGGGTCCCTTAATAGATCTGCTATGCATCTCTATGTTGGCCGCGGAACGGCATTTTTTAGTTATTGTTATGAGTTACTGCTTGGTTTAGCTTGTTGTCGATAATGATGTTTCTGTAAAATATTGGTGTTATTTATCGCATATTTAAGGAAGGAGTAAAACAAAAACCGTGTAGCAATTTTGTTAACGAAAGTGTTGGCGAGAGAAGTCTTTCATGATGATGAAAGACTCAGTAACAAAGAATTGGTTTGACTCTGTTATTGAGGTGACTGACGCCTTATTAACGAGTTGAGGTTAGCACTGCTCAGGGTGTTTCTGAAATGGTAACTACATCACCTTGAGTGATTTGCGCATCATTCAAGACACGACAAGTGACTCCACCTCGCCAATCTGGAGTGAGCGCTTTCTCCAAACCAGCTTGTGCTATCTCCATTTTTTTACAAGGATCTGTCTCACCAGTTATCAGTAATTCTAAGTCGCCAATTTTTAACCGCTTACCTAGGTCTGCAGTTGAAAAAGTATAATCTTCAATAAGTAAGTTAGCGCGCCTAATAGTCCAGGGGAGTTGGATATTGATCTCTGCACAAACGATGTCCCACTGATCTTGCGACATCACTGTGACTTGCCGTTTACCTGGCCGACCAAAGAAGTCTTGCTCTACGCCTGAAGATTTAGTTACCTGAGCAGTATCGACCAGCGTCATTGGACCTTGTCTCATTGGCTTAAAGCCTATTGCTGACAGTGTTGGCATCATCTCTCCTATTACTTTCATGTTCTATTGAGTCAGAAAGCTTAGGCTCGCCTATAAACCTTTTTGGATCAAGTATTGGTATGGCGTTGTTGCTGTTTGGCTGGCGATAAGCTTATGATCCATAAATTCGCAGAAACTGGGAATATCACGGGTCGTTGCTGGATCATCGGCAATAATAAGTAAGGTTTCACCTTGAGCCATCTTACGTACAGATTTACGAACCATCATTACCGGTTCCGGACATCTGAGTCCAAGTGCGTCAAGTTGGTGTTGTGCTTGTGAAAATGGATCGCTCATGTGTTTAACCTAATTGCCCTAATCGGTTTTTTCCAAGTGACTAATATTACGCTAGGTGTAAAACGATGCCAAGTTCGGCGGGGTACTTTGTGAATATAGAGCTCTTGGATTCGCGCTTCTCAGTGTTCCACGTGGAACATTCTGCAGATTACTCTGCTTATGCTGTAAGTGCTACAAAATGCGCTTTGGTTAGTTGTTGCAGGCTGGCTGGAGCCAGTTCTATATCTAAGCCACGCTTACCACCACTGACATACATCTGTTCGAGTGTCTGGGCAGAGATATCAATATAAGTGACTAAAGGGCGCTTCTGTCCTAGAGGGCTGACACCACCAAGTACATATCCCGTAGAACGCTTCACTTCTTGAGCCGATGCCATGGCGGCTTTTTTAACACCAGCGGCTTTGGCCAAGTGTTTCATATTTAGCATCTCTGCCACGGGGATTATGGCGACTACCAGTTTCTCATTGTCTAGCTTGACGACTAAGGTTTTAAATACCAAAGCTGTATCTAAATTCAATTTAGTAGCTGCTTCTATCCCATAGGCGCCAGCATTGGCTTCGTGGTGATACTCATGAATTTGGTATGCTAGCTTAGCTTTTTTTAACGCATTAATCGCCGGGGTCATAATTTGGTCCTTGGAAGATAATCTATTCAGTCAACGTTAACTTCATTACTAGTACATCAACATTGTGGTAATTGACTCGCTCAATGTTCTTCCACCCCATCCTCTTGTAGAGACCGCCTGTGTGATCTTCGGTTTGTAGGTATAACTCTTTGACACCGTGCTGTTTGGCTAACTGCAAAATACCTGAGATCAGTTTCTGAGCGACAGCATTTCCTCTGTAGTTACGGTCAACATATACACCGCCTAGCCAATGCGAGCTTTCCGGGTAAGTGCTCATCTCCTGAAAGCGCAACTGTGCTGCTGCGATGACTTGTGTATCTCCACTGTTATCCTTATTTGTCGCTAAGAGTATCAAGGGTAACGTGTTTAGATTTAGGTAGTCTTCGAGCTTTGTCTCTAACGTCAGCGTCGAGCGGCTATCGTCGTCTGCAATATACCCCCATTCATCGCTATACCATTTAGCAATTTGTGGAATAGCTTCGGGTCTATTTGCGATTAACATCAGTTCCATTTAAAAAATGTCCTTAGATTGTGAACCAGTTTTGACCGTTTGCTTGCCCTGGGTCAAGTGTGAATAGGCATTATACCAATTGCATTAAGTATCTGTTCATTCAGCGGGAATTCAAAGCGCTGAAGGCAAGGGCTATGCTCCTGCAATACCAACATTCACCACATCCATGTGGCTTGCGGATGATTGAAGCTAATAGTTATTCTCGGCTCTGGCATCCTGCTTCGCCCTAACTTCTGCATCCATGCAGTTGTATATATAAATCATTCAACACAGCATCCAGCGTTTTGAAACCCGCCCTATGGGAGGCGCTCAAACATTCCACTTCTGCTTTGCATTGACTTACAAGGGAGTAACCATTCTTTCATCAACACGCCTTGAATGAAAAATTTGAGCGCCTCTGATTTGATAACATATTTAATGTAATTGGTATTAAAGGGAAGCGTAAATTAAGGTTAGAGGATAATCCATGTCGAACGAAAAAATCCTAGTAACAAGTCACTAGGATTTTTTATAACTAATTTAAAACAGTTGGTTTTATAAACTTATGGACGTTCAAATATCGTAGCTATACCTTGGCCTAAACCGATACACATGGTCGCTAAACCGTATTTTGCATCTTTGGCTTCCATCAAGTTAATCAGCGTTGTAGAGATACGAGTACCAGAACAACCCAGTGGATGACCCAAAGCGATAGCGCCACCGTTAAGGTTAACCTTCTCATCAACCACATCCATCAAACCTAAGTCTTTCACACAAGGAAGTGATTGAGCTGCGAAGGCTTCATTGAGCTCGATAACATCGATGTCATCGATAGTTAGACCGGCACGTTCAAGCGCTTTCTTGGTCGCAGGTACTGGACCGTAACCCATAATCGCAGCATCACAACCGGCAATAGCCATTGAGCGAATACGTGCTCGAATAGGCAGACCTAAAGCTTTCGCTTTCTCCTCTTCCATTACTAGCATGGCCGAAGCGCCATCAGACAGTGCCGACGAAGTTCCTGCTGTTACAGTACCATTTGCAGGATCAAATGCAGGACGTAAGCCTGCAAGAGATTCCATAGAGGTTTCTGGACGAATAACTTCATCATGCTCAACCTTGATCAATACACCATTGGCATCGTGACCTTCGATTGGGTGGATCTCATTAGCAAAACGTCCCTCAACAGTCGCAGCATGAGCGCGTTGATGTGAACGTACTGCAAATGCATCTTGCTGCTCACGAGTGATGCCGTGCATTTTGCCTAGCATCTCTGCAGTAAGCCCCATCATGCCTGACGCTTTTGCGACATTGTTGGCAAGACCTGGATGGAAATCGACACCATGATTCATAGGCACGTGACCCATGTGCTCTACACCGCCGACGATAAAGGTATCACCTTGACCAGTCATGATAGCGCGTGTTGCTTGATGTAGTGCATCCATAGATGAACCACAAAGGCGATTTACAGTGACGGCACCTGCTTCTTTCGGAATGCCAGCAAGTAGCGATGCATTTCGAGCGATATTAAAGCCTTGTTCTAGTGTTTGTTGTACACAACCCCAAATAACATCTTCGATGTCCTTAGGATCTAGTTTTGGATTTCGAACCAATAGTGCTTTCATCAACTCTGCTGAGAGTGTCTCTGCACGTACATTTCTAAATACTCCAGCCTTAGAGCGACCCATGGGAGTTCGAATGCAATCTACGATAACGGCTTGTTTCATTGTTCTATTCCTTCCCACTTATTAAGCTTGATAGTAGCTGCCATTTTTAGCGGCAAGTTCGCGCATTGCATCTGTGACTTGATATAGACCACCTAGGTGAGCATACTTATCAGCAAGAGCAACGAAGTTAGCGACACCCATAGTATCGATATAGCGGAATACACCACCTCTGAATGGCGGGAAACCAAGACCAAAGACTAGGCCCATGTCCGCTTCAGCTGGCGTAGCAATAATGCCTTCTTCGAGACAGCGTACTGTTTCGATAATCATAGGGATCATAGTACGTGCGATGATTTCATCGGATTCAAAAGCTTTAAGCTCACCAAATTCGGCACCTAATAGCTCATAGCTGCTTGGGTCGACATCTTTCTTTGGCTTGCCGCGGCGATCTACTGAGTATGCGTAGAAACCTTTACTGTTCTTTTGTCCGAAGCGATCCGCTTCAAACATAATGTCGATAGCATCTTTACCATTTTTCCCCATACGATCTGGGAAGCCTTCCGCCATAACAGCTTGAGCATGGTGACCCGTATCGATACCCACTACGTCGAGTAGGTATGCTGGGCCCATAGGCCAGCCAAATTGCTTTTCCATCACTTTATCGATAGCAACAAAGTCAGCGCCATCGGCAAGTAGGCCACTGAAGCCCGCAAAGTAGGGGAAGAGTACGCGGTTGACAAAGAAGCCTGGGCAATCATTAACAACGATAGGGGTTTTGCCCATCTTACTGGCATAAGCCACAACTGATGCTACTGTTTCTTCAGAGCTGTTTTCACCGCGAATAACTTCTACTAGCGGCATCTTATGTACAGGATTAAAGAAGTGCATACCACAGAAGCGTTCAGGCTTCTTGAGGCTCTTAGCGAGTAGGTTGATAGAGATAGTTGATGTATTTGAAGTGATGATGGCATCATCAGATACATGTTGCTCAACTTCGGCAAGTACCATTGATTTAACTTTTGGATGTTCAACAACCGCTTCGACCACCACATCGACATCTTTCACTGGGATGTAATCCAGTGTTGCCGTGATATTGTTGAGTACTTTGGCCATTTTTTCAGGCGTTGAACGGCCACGTTTAATTTGTGTAGCAAGTAACTTAGATGCTTCGCCTAAACCAAGTTCGAGAGCGGGTTGCGCGATGTCTTTCATGACAATCGGTGTCCCTTTACTTGCGCTCTGGTAAGCGATTCCACCACCCATGATGCCGGCACCGAGTACTGCTGCCGTATCGATCTTCTTCGCCAGTTTGCCAGCCTTCTTTGCTTTACCTTTAACGAACTGGTCGTTAAGGAACACACCAATAAGGGCCTGAGCTACGTCAGTTTTTGCGAGTTTGATAAAAGCTTGATGTTCTATTTTAAGCGCATCGGCACGTTTACAGCGAGCTGCTTGCTCGATAACGCCAATAGCAGCCATTGGCGCAGGGTAGTGTTTACCTGCTACCTTAAATACCATGCCCTTTGCGGTCGCAAACGACATCATAGCTTCAAGTTTTGGTAGATTGAGCGGTGCCTGCTTCTTAGCACGACGAGCCTGCCAATCTAATTTCTCTGCAAGGGCTTCTTTTAACATGGCGATAGCCGATGCTTGTAAATTTTCCGGAGCAACAACGGCGTCAATAGCGCCCACTTTTAAAGCTGCTTCCGGCTTGTGATCTTTACCTGTGGTTATCCACTCAAGTGCGTTATCGGCACCAATCAGACGAGGTAAGCGAACAGTTCCGCCAAAGCCAGGGATTAGTCCCAGTTTCGTTTCAGGAAGGCCCAGTCTGGCTGTGGTATCAGCAATACGGAAGTCGGTTGCTAGTACGGTCTCGAATCCACCGCCGAGTGCAAAACCGTTAATGGCTGAGATAGTTGGGAACGGTAGATCTTCAATTTTGTTGAAAACATCATTTGCTTCGGCAATCCAAGGAAGAAGTACACTATCTTCTTGAGCAAATAAACCGAGGAACTCTGTGATGTCAGCACCAACAATAAAAGCGCCTTTGGCTGACGTCAGGATCAGAGCTTGAATTTTTGACTCTTGCTTAATCGCGTCTAATGCAGCATTGAGTGAGTCTATTGTCTCTCTGTCTAGTTTATTGACTGAGCCAGCAGCGTTAAAGCATAACCGGGCAATATTGTCTTCAAGTAATTCAACCTGAATCGTAGGACTTTGGTAGATCATTGCTTGCTTCCTTTTGCGTGATACGTGCCTTTAATTATATGTAGCGAGGGTAACGTCGTTAACTCAGCGCAGGTCATCAACTGACCAGATACTTCTCAGTGTGCGACGAATTGAATCAAATTACAACACCCAATTTAAACAGGTGTTTGATTGCTGTGTGGGTAGAGTGATTTTTATGCTTTATGTTAAACTGTTTCTAGTGACGAATTTTACTTTTTACACCATGATATTATCGAGTAGAAAGTGGTAGTTTGCTTTTGACGTTAAAACATAATAATTAATAATAGGGAATAGCACATGGATCAGCTGGCTAATCATTTTAAATCTCACATCGCAGAGTTGAATCATCGCGTTGCAGAGATTGTTTCACGTGAAAACCTTTCTGGTTTGGTGATCCATTCGGGCCAGCCTCATCGACAATTCCTAGATGATATGGACTATCCGTTTAAAGTTAACCCTCATTTTAAAGCTTGGCTGCCCATTTTAGATAACCCCCACTGCTGGTTGCTTGTTAATGGTCGAGATAAGCCGCAGTTGATCTTCTACCGTCCGGTAGATTTTTGGCATAAGGTGGCTGATCTTCCCGATGCCTTTTGGGCTGATCATGTAGAGATTAAACTATTAACCAAAGCTGACAAGGTGGCTGAATTACTGCCAAATGATATCGGTCAATGGGCTTACATTGGTGAACATTTAGATGTTGCCGAAGTGCTTGGGTTTAAGACCCGTAATCCAGATGCCGTGATGAGTTATCTGCATTACCATAGGGCGAGTAAGACGCAATACGAGTTAGCGTGTATGCGAAAATCTAATGAGATTGCTGTTAAAGGACATATTGCTGCTAAAAATGCTTTCTTTAATGGTGGCTGTGAGTTTGAGATCCAGCAGGAGTATCTGACCGCGACTAATCAGGGGGAAAATGAAGTTCCTTACAGTAACATCATAGCTTTGAATGAAAATGCTTCTATTTTACACTACACCAAATTAGAGCATTTGCGTCCCGATAACAGACGTTCTTTTCTCATTGATGCCGGTGCTAGTTTTTTCGGGTATGCGTCAGACATAACTCGTACCTATGCTTTTGAGAAAAATATTTTTAGCGAGCTTATCGAAGCGATGAACAAGCTACAACTAGAGATAGTGGCTATGATGCGCCCAGGCGTTAAATATGTGGATCTGCATATTGCGACTCATCAAAAAATAGCCAACATCTTAGTGGCGTTCAATATCGCCTCTGGTGATCCACAAGAGTTAGTTGACCAAGGGATCACTAGCGTCTTCTTTCCCCATGGTTTGGGCCATATGTTGGGGCTTCAGGTCCATGATATGGGTGGTTTCCTCCATGATGAGCGTGGTACTCATATTGCGGCGCCTGATGCCTATCCATTTTTACGATGCACACGCACATTAGCGGTGAACCAGGTGCTCACTATTGAGCCAGGTCTGTATATTATTGATTCTCTGCTAGATGAATTAAAACAAGATACTAGAAAGAGTTTGGTTAATTGGAACACTGTTGATCTGCTGCGTCCTTTTGGTGGGATCAGGATCGAAGATAATGTGATTGTCCACAGCGACCGCAATGAGAATATGACCCGAGACTGTGGGTTAAATTGATCTGCTGCGCAGCTCAATTTTAGGCCACTGCGTGGCGGATATTTATTATTAAAGATACATACTTAATCATAGTTATTTTTTTGGTTAATGAATTGATGAAGCAAAAGGTGTGCTGTATTGAGTGATAGTTATCGGATCCCGTCGGCTGAATTGATTGTAGAAGAAGAGATAAAGCATAGTCGCTTTATCTCTTTTCTTTTTCAATGTCAGTCATATGAAGAGCTGAAGTGTGCACTTACTAACATTAAAGCTGATTATCCTGGAGCAAATCATTATTGTTATGCTTTTGTTGCTGCACAGCCCGACAATACTGTGGCTATGGGGTCCAGTGATGATGGTGAACCATCAGGGAGTGCTGGGCGCCCTATGTTGGCTATGTTACAGGGCGCGAATATTGGCGAAATAGGGGCTATCGTAGTACGTTATTTCGGTGGAACTAAGCTAGGTGTCGGTGGATTAGTCAGAGCATACAGTTCAGGCATAAAGCAGGGGTTAACCCAGTTACAGACACAAGTGAAACAGATCCGTTATCCTGGGTTACTTGTTTGTGATTATAGCCAGCTAAAAGATGTAGAGTATCTTTTAGCTCAATATGATTGTGTAATAGAGGAGCGGGGTTTTATGGAAAAGATTACGGTTAACTTTGTTATTCCCAAGCGATTTCAAACAAATTTAAATCGAGATCTGGCGACCATGAGCCAAGGGAGTTTAGCGGCTAAGTTTGAATTTTTGAAAGAGTGATTCAGCCTTGTCTAAAGCGTGTTAAACTGCCAAATAACCTGTGTCTACAGGTTATTTGGCAGTGTTGTGAGCAACTAGCTAGGTGGCCGAATTGCCATGAATTTTTAACGGATGTTATAAAACCTGAATGCAATATAGAACAATAATAAGAATCACCGGTTTTTTAATGGGGTTATTCTCCCTGTCACTGCTTCCTCCTGCATTGATAGCGGTGATCTACAAAGACGGTGGTGGTACTGCCTTTATACAAGCATTTTTTCTCAGTTTATTTCTTGGCTTTCTTTTTTGGTATCCAAATCGACATCATAAAAAAGATCTGCGCACTCGAGAAGGCTTCCTGTTAGTTGTGCTTTTTTGGGGGGTACTTGGGTCTATCGGTGCTGTGCCTTTTCTCTTTAGCAGTCAACCGGATCTCAGTGTCACAGATAGTTTCTTCGAATCATTCTCAGCCCTGACTACAACAGGGGCGACGGTGATTGTTGGTTTGGACTCTTTACCTAAAGCTATTCTCTTTTATCGACATCTGTTGCAATGGTTAGGGGGGATGGGGATTATTGTATTAGCTGTGGCCATCTTGCCAATGTTAGGTATCGGGGGAATGCAGTTATATAGGGCTGAGATGCCTGGACCTGTCAAAGACAGTAAGATGACACCTCGTATAGCCGAGACCGCCAAGGCTCTTTGGTATATCTATTTTGCCCTGACAATAGCCTGTGCAGTTGCTTATTGGTTAGCTGGGATGGATGTTTTCGATGCTATCTGTCACTCGTTTTCGACCATAGCCATTGGCGGGTTTTCAACTCATGATGCTAGCATAGGTTATTTTGATAGTACGGCGATAAACATGGTCTGTGTGGTGTTTCTCTTGATCGCCGCGCTCAATTTTAGTCTGCATTTCGCGGCGTTTACTCGGCGTGGTATCAACCTTAAAATTTACTTTAAAGATGCCGAATTTAAAGCATTGATCATCGTGCAATTAGTACTAACAGGGATCTGTTTTGCTACCCTATATCATTCGGGAATTTATGACTCTCCGGAGCAAACCTTAGATTTTGCACTATTTCAGGCAGTGTCTATCTCGACGACGGCAGGTTTCGGAACCGAAAGTTTCCATATGTGGCCACTGTTTTTGCCCATGCTACTTATCTTTTCCAGTTTTATCGGTGGTTGTGGTGGTTCTACAGCTGGTGGCATCAAGGTAATACGGATGATCTTGCTGTTAAAGCAAGGCTCGAGGGAGCTGAAACGTCTAGTTCATCCTAGAGGGATGTTCTCAATTCGTATCGGCGACAAAGCGTTACCCGATAGAATTATTGATGCGGTTTGGGGGTTCTTTTCTGCCTATGCCTTAGTTTTTGTCTTGTGTATGCTGTTACTAATGGCTCTGGGGATGGACAACATTACCGCCTTCAGTGCCACGGCGGCTTGCTTAAATAACCTAGGACCTGGCTTAGGCGAAGTGGCGAGTAACTATGCCAGTATCGGCGATGCAGAGAAGTGGGTGTTATTATTGGCGATGTTATTTGGTCGACTCGAAGTTTTTACTTTGTTAGTACTATTTACACCTACATTTTGGAAGAACTAAAGTTAGCCGAAAAATTATTTAGGATTATCGATGAACAAGACGCTTATTATCTACTCAACAGTCGATGGACAAACACGCGCAATTTGCGAGTTTATGAAAGGGATAAATCAAACTGCAGAGAGTGAGGTTACTGTCGCTTCATTGGAAGAAGCAAAGGAGTTGAGTTTAGCTGGTTTTGATAAAATAATGATTGGGGCTAGCATCAGGTATGGTAAACATCGGCCTGAGTTGTATCAGTATATTAATCATCATCACGCGGTGTTGAGAGCAAAACAGAATGCTTTTTTTACAGTGAATGTTGTGGCAAGAAAGCCTGAGAAGAACACTGCGGAAACTAACCCATATATGAAGAAGTTTCTTGAATTATCGTTGTGGAAACCTCAACAGCTAGGTGTCTTTGCCGGTAAAATTGATTATCCCAAGTACCGCTTCTTCGACAAAAGCATGATACGTTTTATTATGTGGATGACCAAAGGGCCGACTGATACCAGTGGTACTTTTGAGTTCACCGACTGGCAGCAAGTTGAAGATTTTGGCAAGGCGTTTGCCGATAGATAGGGTTAGCTGTGATGAGAACTAAAAATGCCAGTCGAGTGACTGGCATTTTTAGTTTACAAGTCAGGTCGCTTATTGTTTTAATAACTAAGCACAAAACTGCTTATACATGATCGATATGATTTTAGTGACTTGTTCATTCTTGAGTGAGTAATACACCACCTGCGAACTCTTGCGTGTAGAGACAAGATCTTGAGCACGTAAAACGGCTAAGTGTTGTGATAAAGCTGACTGACTCAAAGGAATCGTCTCATTCAGCTTAGTGACGCTGTATTCGTTCTCTAGCAATAGGCACAAGATCATTAGACGATAGGGGTTGGCGATAGCCTTAAGCCATTTTGCTGCGTTCTCAGCATTGGATAGCATTGCATCGACATCGATCTCTTTTTGCATGGGCTCATTCACTCCTTTGTACTATCTACCTATTGTTTCATTAGTTAATTCTAATTGAGTTGTAGAGTAAAAACAATCACTAGGACCCTTCGGAGATCTCAATTTTGAAGGGGAATTATATGAGCTAGTGCTAATTTGTGATCAATTATCCTGTTTATTGTTCGACATACTGAAACAATAGAGGAAGCAATTAAGATTATAAATTAGGCATGTGAATGAAATCAGTTCTTGTACTTTATTACTCCCGAGGCGGACATACCGCTAAGATTAGTCGTGCTATCGCTGAACATATTGAGCATCAGGGTCATAAATCGACCGTCATGCATATTAGTGAAGCGGTAAAGGTGGGGATCGACTGGACTAAGTATGACAGTGTCGCACTCGGCGCCTGTGTTATGTATGGCAGTTACGACAAGAGCGTATTTGAGTTCACCACTCAGCATCAGGCAGCATTAAGTGGTAAGCCGAACAGTTTTTATAGTGTCAATGTGGTGGCTCGTAAGCCAGAAAAGCGAGTTCCAGAGAATAATAAATATCTGCAGAAGTTTATCGAACTCTCTCCGTGGAAGCCAAAAGATGTCAAAGTGATCGCTGGTAAGGTGGATTATCCTTCATGGCGTTGGTGGGACAGACTCGCTATTCAATTCATAATGAAGATTACTGGTGGGCCAACCGATCCCAAATCTGTTATTGATTACACCGACTGGGATGACGTTAAAGTCTATGCCGATCACTTGATTAGCCTAGCTGAGTAATGCTCAGCTTTTTCTATACCTGTTATTTGAGTTGGCCTTCGAATGAAGGCCAACTCAAAGGCAAAGACTGCAATCCTTCTACTTGGAGAGGTTTATACGGGATATGTTACTTAGTATCGCAATCTCTTGACGCCAATATTGAAAATTTTACTTATAGATTAAACCATATGGATATTTTACTTATTCGCCTTGAGTATTGTTATTGGTCTTAGCTTGCCAATGATACCAAAAATTGACAAACTCTTTAGCTGGCATGGGTTTAGCGAATAGATAGCCCTGTTGCAAATGTACGTCTCTTGCTAATAGTGCTTGGGATTGCGCTAAGGATTCAACCCCTTCGGCAATCACTTCCAAGTTTAGACTGCGTGCCATGTTGACGTAGGCGTCCAATACTTGAGTGCGATTGTCAATCAGTCCCAAAGTATCGATAAACAGCTTATCAATTTTCATCACATCGAGATGTAACTGCTGCACATAACTGGCGCCGCCATAACCAGTACCTGCGTCATCAAGCTCTATCCAGCAACCTAAGGCTCTAAAGCGATCCAAATTAATCTTGGCATTGGGCATATCATAAATGGGTGAACGTTCGGTTATTTCTAAGGCTAATTGTTGACAAGGATAACCCTCGGCTGCCAGCTGCGTGAGCCAATCGACACAAATTGGCGATTCTATCTGCTCGGCAATTAAATTAACACCACAACGAAATTGGCTATCCGCAGTTAAAACTGCGGCGAGATCCTTAGGCATGTCGATTATAATTTGTTGAGTGACTTCGTTGATTAACGTACTTTGTTCAAGTTCGGCGATAAAACTATTTGGTAAGATCACCTCACCTTCAGGAGTTATCCAGCGGATTAAGGCTTCTGCTGCTACAATTCTCTGGGTTGAGGCATCAATAATAGGCTGGTAATAGGCTTGCAGTTGGCGTTGGGTAACCGCATCTTGCAAGCGATACCTTAAGCTCTGACGGAGCTGTATACGCAATTTATATGAATGCCGCAATAACAAAACAAATATTGTTAGTAGTAATAAGAAAGTCACAAAATAATACTTACTTAACGTTAATACTCGTTGTGGACTAACCACTGCGGTCACTTTAAAAGGAAACTGATCACTCTCGACGCTGACAATAGTTAGCTCTTCTTGGTTGAAACTGCCTAGCTCCATCACTATCTCACCATTACTCAGGTGCATATGAACTCGTCGATGACCCTGTAAATGGGCCTCATAAAAAGGATAATTCTCCATCAGCGGCAATCGACGTAGATTAACTTGTCGACCTTGATACACCATAAATAAATCGCGGCGCAGTTGACCTTGCCATTCATACTCACCCAGTAACAAGTTAGTTCTCTTCAAATTCGGCACCGGTAATAACTCACCGCTTCCTGTAGCATTAGGATCAAAATTCATATTCCCCACGGCACTGCAATAGTGCAATGGTTTATCATCCAGGCTACGCACCAAGAACAGACCGCCATTGACCGTGTCAAATAGAAACTCTTTGAGCAACTCTTTCCCCGCGTCATTACACTCTTGATAGGGGATCTGATCGAGCCTTTGTAAATCTTGGTAGGCGGTTTGTAAACGACCATCGATAAACATAACCAGATCTTGGGAATCATTTTGGATTTCGTTTTTGACCAACCAGTAACTGCTAGCAAAAGCCAATATAATAGCGATGGCGATGATCGAAGTTATAACCATTAAGGTAAGAAAGTGGCGATGAATGCTAATTGCTGGGGACACTTGTTGTCTCATTTTGTATTAATCTAAATTATCTAGGATTAAGGACACAAAACATAAATGATGATTAAATCAATACAACCTACTGTATTTTATCATGGTTGTATGATATTCGTCCAAATATGTGAAATTACACTTCCAGATGATTCTAAAGAGGATTTGACTGTTTCAATAATTCATCTTTTCATCAATTCAACTAGATAAGACATTTTTCATCATCAACAGAAATGCGTAAAGAGATTATCTAAGCAAAGTCATATTCTTTTTGATCCAAGTATTTCGAACTAATACTTCCAAAAGCTAGGGTGAAACAATACTGCTACAGTCAGTATCTCTAAACGACCCAATAGCATCCCAATAGCCAGTGCCCACTTTGCTACATCTGGCAGCGTTGAGAAGTTTCCTGCGGGACCAATAATGTTGCCTAACCCTGGACCCACGTTGGTGACGGCGGTGATTGCACCAGTAAAACTGGTGATGGGATCGAGTCCTGTTAAAACTAAAATAATTGAGAGAGCAACGATAACCATCATAAACAGTAAAATAAAAGTCACCAAAGAGCGTACGATATCATCGCTGATTATGCGGTTATTATAGCGTTCCTTAAATACACCGTTAGGGTGAAATTGCTGCTTAAGTTGCTCGCGCATGATAGCGCCCGCTATCTGGAAGCGGAAAATCTTAATGCCGCCTGATGTTGATCCTGAACAACTGCCAACAAACATCAAAAATAGAAAGGCAATATTGGCTAATGCTCCCCAAGCGGTGTAATCCGTGAGGCCATAGCCTGTGGTGGTGACTACTGAGACCACATTGAAACTGGCTAAACGCAGAGCATCAATGGGGGTTATCTCGTGTCCTAGCCATAGCCAGAAGGCAAGTCCAATGGAAACGGTAGAGATAAACAGAATAAATCCTTTTACCTGAGCGTCATTCCAGACCCATAGTGAACGCCGCTGAATGCTGTTGACGAACATAAGCAGTGGCAAACCGCCTGCGATCATAAAAATGATACCAACCCAGTGTGATTGGTTGGAAAATGCGGCCATTGAACTATCAGAGGTTGAGTATCCCCCGGTCGACAATGTGGTCATGGCATGGTTAATTGCTTGGAACCAGCTCATTCCGGAGAGGTGATAAGCCACTCCACACACAATGGTGAGTAGGAGATAGATATAGAAAAGGTGTTTAGCTATATCCTGAGTTCTGGGGATCGCTTTGTCGCTCCAGTCTGATGATTCGGTATGAAACAGTCTCATGCCACCGACATTGAGGAAGGGCAGTACAGCAACAGCCATGACGATGAAGCCGATGCCTCCCATCCACTGCAGCAAAGATCGCCAGATAAGAATGCTGTGATCCATGGTATCGAGCCCGGATAGCACGGTTGAACCTGTGGTGGTGATTCCTGACATCGTTTCGAAAAAAGCATCGGTATAGTTAATGCCGTGGTACAAGGTGAAAGGCATGGCGGCAAAGAAGCTGACTATAAGCCAGGTTAAACTGGTCAAAAGAAACATGTCTCGGATATTGAGATGTATGTTCCTACTTCGTCCCTGATGTATGCAAGCACTGGCAAAAGTGCCTGTGACCAACGAGGAGATCATAAATGCACCCTCAGTCTCTTCGCCATAAAAAAGGGCGAAAAGAAGTGGGATAAACATAAAGACTGTCAGAGTCGACAGAAAAATGCCCAAAATAAAGAGTAGAGGTCGAAGATTCAGCATAGTACTCATACCAATTAGATTAAACATCTGTTTGCACAGTATTTCTTCTTTTATTGCATCGCCGCGAAAATCTTAGAAGAAAAAAGCACTCGGCTGGAACAGTTTTTCAACTTCACCCACAAACTTTTTGTTCACTAGGAAGAGAATAACGTGATCTCCCTGTTCAATAATGGTGTTGTCGTGTGCCATTAGCACTTCATCGTCGCGGACAATGGCGCCAATGGTGGTACTCGGCGGTAACTTGATTTCGCCAATCTTCTTACCGACGACTTTAGAGGTTTTGGCATCGCCATGGGCGATAGCTTCAATAGCCTCTGCAGCCCCTCGCCTTAGTGAATAAACATTACAGATATCACCTTGCCTAATGTGGGTCAGTAGTGCTGAAATGGTGGCTTGTTGTGGTGAAATTGCGATATCAATATTGGCTTCTTGAACAATATCGACGTAGGCCTCACGTTGAATAAGCACCATGACCTTCTTGGCGCCCATGCGCTTCGCTAGTAGTGCTGCCATGATGTTGGCTTCATCATCGTTGGTGACAGCGATAAAGACGTCTGTTTGATCGATATGTTCTTCGAGTAGTAGCTCTTGATCTGAGGCGTCACCACAAAAGACGGTGGTGTTATCGAGTTTTTCTGATAACTCTTCGGCGCGTTCTTGGTTGTGTTCGATTAGTTTGACCGAGTGATTGCGCTGTAGTTGCTTAGCCAGCCCCATCCCAATATTACCACCGCCGGCTATCATGATATTACGATAGGTGTTATCTAGCTTCTGCATCTCACTCATTACCGCACGCACATGGCGAGTGTCGGCAAGGAAGAATACCTCATCATCGGCTTCGATAATGGTGGTGCCCCTTGGCAAAATAGATTTACCTTGTCTAAAAATAGCTGCAACCCGGGTATCAATATTGGGCATATGCTCACGCAGTGTAGCAAGTGCATTGCCGACAAGTGGGCCACCATAATAGGCGCGTACCGCCACTAAACTTAAGCGACCTTCGGCAAATTCGAGTACTTGCAGTGCCCCAGGATATTCAACTAAGCGACGGATATAGGCAGTGACAAGCTGTTCTGGCGCGATCAACTCATCAATAATAAAACCACCGCGAGGACTGTTATCATTTTTCTTGGTTTCGCTATTGATAAATAATTTATCGCGAAGACCTAAATATTGTTCAGAGCGGATCCGGGCAATTTTAGTCGGTGTACCAAATAATGAATAGGCGATCTGGCAAGCTGCCATATTACATTCATCGCTGTTAGTCACAGCGATCAACATATCGGCATCTTCAGCTCCAGCTTCTTTCAAGGTACTGGGATGAGCACCATGACCGAAAACCACTCGCAGATCGTACTTGTCTTGTAATGAGCGTAATCTTCGTCGGTCATTATCGACGACTGTGATGTCGTTATTCTCGCCGACTAAGTTTTCGGCTAAGGTACCGCCCACCTGACCTGCACCTAAAATGATAATCTTCATGGCCTTGCTTTATCCCTTTACTAGGCGTGCGTAATAGAACCCGTCCATATTTTCCATTCCCGGGGTGATCTGCCAGCCTATATCATCAGAGTTTGGCTGCTCTGAGATCGCAACCAGTGTCGCATCATCGGTTCTTTCAAGGAAAGCACTAATTTGTTGTGCGTTTTCCTGGGGAAGAATTGAGCAAGTTGCATATAGGAGTGTGCCACCTGACTTTAACCACTGCCAGCAATGATCCAATATTTTGCTTTGTAACTGAGCCAACTCTTCGATATCGGCCTGCTTTCTTAACCATTTAATATCTGGGTGGCGACGTATCACACCGGTCGCAGAGCAGGGAGCATCAAGTAAGATGCGATCAAATTTATCACCAGACCACCAAGCGTCAATATCGGCAGCGTCGCCATGAACAAGTTTGGCATTAAGCGCAAGACGATCTAGATTTTGTTGCACTCGTTCAAGACGGTTGGCATCAAAGTCGACCGCGACTAATTCGATATTAGCGCGTTCGAGCAGATGACAGGTTTTACCGCCGGGTGCCGCACAGGCATCGAGGATCAACTCGCCATCGACTGGAGCCAATAATGTCGCTGCCCATTGGGCTGCGCCATCTTGAACAGAAACGGCACCAGTCTCAAATCCTGGAAGTTGCATTACGTCTTTAGGACTCTCGAGTAAAATCGCATCACTACCCTTACCAGATATTGCTGGGATATCAGCTTCAGCTAATTGAGCGAGATATTCATCACGGCTTTGGGAGCGCATGTTGTTACGCAACCACATGGGAGGACGTTGATGACTGTTTTCAATCACGGCTTGCCAATTCTCTGGGTAGGCTTGCTTTAGACTCTTCACAATCCAGGTCGGAGTGTTATACATTAAGGTGTCGTTGTCGGTTGGCAGTGGCTTCTCTTGACGTTGAATATTACGCAGAACACCGTTAACGACCTTAACAAGGCCATCGAATTTCAATTGACGACAAGCCTCGGCGGTTTCAGAAATCGCCGCATGACTAGGTATACGAGTGAAATAGAGCTGGTAACAACCTACTAGCAACAGTTGATGCAAAATTCTCTGCTTACCTTTCAGTGGCTTAGCCATGCAATCGCTGACCAACTTGTCTAGTTGCGGTAATTGACGCATTACACCGTAACTTAGCTCGGCGAGTAGGGCTTTATCTTTACCACTTTCACAATGCTTCTGTTGCTCAGGTAGAGCTACAGAGAGTGAGATCCCTTTTTCTAACACTTGAAAAACGACTTTTGCCGCCAGCGCACGCAAATTCATATTATGTTGCCTCTTTTATACTGCTTAAGCGTGTGCCGGGCGTAAACCATTCACTACGAGAGTTAAGAATATCACCGACATTAAGCGGCTTCTTACCTGGAAGTTGCATATTGAGCAGTGTCAGTACACCTTCGCCTGTCGCAACGTCAATCCCTTCTTTGTTCGCAGAGATGATGGTGCCGGCAGGTGCGCTAGATTCAGCAAGACTCACTTCGGCTTCTCTGACTTTTATACTGGCATCTTGATGGGTGAAGTGGCTGATAGGCCAAGGATTAAATGCTCTAATCTCACGCCAAAGCTGTGTTGCTGTTTTATTCCAGTCGAGCTCAGCTTCCTCTTTACTTAACTTATCTGCATAGTTCGCCAATGACTCATCTTGTTTTTCAGCAACTAATTCACCTTTTGCTAGACCCGCTAACGCTTCGATTAAAGCGCCAGGCCCTTGTTCCGCAAGCTTCTCATATAGACTGGCTGAGGTATCACTACCTAAGATCGGTAGCCGAGTCTTTAATAACATATCACCAGTATCTAGGCCTATATCCATCTGCATTATGGTCACGCCAGTGCCACTGTCGCCAGCCCAAAGTGCACGTTGGATCGGAGCAGCACCGCGCCAGCGAGGCAGAATTGAACCATGAACGTTAATACAGCCTAACTTGGGCATATCTAACACCACTTTAGGCAAAATAAGTCCATAGGCCACCACAACCATGATATCCGCATTAAGACTGGCTAATTCCGTTTGTGCTTGCTCGTCTCTTAACGATGCTGGTTGAAAGACAGGAATGTTATTTTCCATTGCCAGTATTTTAACAGGGCTGGCTTGTAGCTTTTTCCCCCGACCAGCGGGCTTATCTACTCGAGAGTATACGGCGATGACATTATGATCTGAATTGATCAGCGCTTGAAGATGGCGAGCAGCAAAATCGGGTGTACCTGCAAAAATAACGTTTAATGGTTTCAAAAAATCTCTATCCTTTTCTTTCTTCGAGGCGCGCGGCTTTTTCAAGTTTTTGCTTTATTCTTTGTCGCTTTAGCGGCGACAGATAATCGACAAACAACTTACCTTTTAGGTGGTCTAACTCATGTTGTAAACAGATAGAGAATAAGCCATCAGCTTCTAAGGTAAACTCGTTACCTTCGGCATCTAATGCTTTAATGGTGACCAGTTCTGCACGTTCGACGTCGGCATAGATCCCCGGCACCGAAAGACAGCCCTCTTCATTGACGAAGTGACCGCTACTGGCAATAATCTCCAAATTAATGAAGACTTTTGGTCTCTCAACCTCATCCTGAAGATCCATTACGATCAACTGGTGATGATAATCGACTTGGGTTGCGGCTAGACCGACCCCCTTTTCTAGATACATTGTTTCTAACATGTTATCGATTTGAATTTGCAAGTCAGTGTTAAACTCAATAACTGGCTTGGCAATCGAACGTAATTTCTCATCTGGGAAACGTAAAACTTTTAATAAACTCATACATAAACTCTTAACAAGTCTGTCAAATCTTTATCAGTTGGTTATACTGACTTTAGCTAATGCTTCAATTTTAATCCTTAGTGACATTCAATAACAGCAAAAGCTCTCTATATACGCAAACTAGTTCAAAGTACTTTATATTTTACACCGAGTTCTAGCCTAGAGATTAAATAGCTATCAGCATGGAAAACCCCATGAAACGACTAATTTTACTCGCTTTAATGACATTTAGTTGCTCCATATTCGCCGATACTCTCACATTGAAATCCGGACACCCTGATTCCTATGTCGTTGTTAAGGGGGATACGCTTTGGGATATCTCGGGACATTTTCTTAATGACCCATGGCGCTGGCCAAAATTGTGGGGTGTTAACCCTCAAATCGCCAATCCTCACCTTATCTATCCTGGAGATCGCTTAACGTTAGTGTTTATTGATGGTGAACCCAGATTAGTGTTGAAACCTCATAAACGTAAGAGTCCCACAGGTAGAATTCAAGCTAAAGGTGATGCAATACCTGCAATTGATTTGTCTTTGATTCGTCCCTATCTTGTTCAAAATAGAGTCGTCGATAGTGATTGGTTCGATGATCAGCCTATGGTATTGGGTGGTGAGAGTGAATCTAGGCATCATATTATCGGTGATGTGATTTATGTTCAAAGCGTACTCACTTTAGGCGATAAATATGGTGTCTACTCAAAAGGGCGAGAGTTTGTCAGTAAAGATGGGGGAGATCTTCTTGGTCAAGAAGTCGTGTTAACTGCGAGTGGCCGAGTGGTTGAATCTGGTTCTGTTTCTAAAATTAAACTATTGAGTAATTTTCGTGAAACCAAAGCAGGAACGCGTGTTTTACCTATTGAGAATGATTCACTTATCTCTGCTTACTTTATGCCGAAGGCTGGCACTCTGGAGGGAACCGCCTCTATACTCGCATCGGAAAAGCATGTGAGAGAGATGGGTAAGCTTGATGTAGCCTATCTCGATAAAGGGAGAGAAGATGGTGTTGAACCTGGTCATGTCTTTTCTATCTATCGAGATGGTGTCGACATAGTGATAAATGGAGATGGCAAGCCAGTTCTACCGAGTGACCGTAGTAGTTATGATAACCTGTTAGGCGATATCTCTTCTGGTCATTCGGTCAAAATGCCAGATATCTACCGTGGTAAATTAATGGTATTTAAAGTGTTCGAAAAGACAAGTTTAGGTCTTATTATGGTAAACGAGAAAACGGTGAGGGTGGATGATAAATTGATCAAGCCTGATTCTCTTCATTTGCTAAGAGCATTTGCTGATTAATAGTTTCACTGAATTTGAAGATATAAGCTCTGTTTATCCAAGGGGGAGTGTATAACTGACAAACTGGTCGATTGGCTAGTTGTTAACGCAGTATCTGGGCTAGGTCCTGCTCGGATTCAACAGCTACTGAACTATATGGATGTAGAGGAGCTTAGGCAGATGTTAGAGCATGAAAAACATGCACTTCCTCTGCCTGAAAGTCTGCTTAAGCGTGAGCTTATCCCTAATTTCGCATTAGTTGAATCAGCTTTAGAGTGGCAAGAGTCCGCAGACAATCACTCTATTGTCTGTTTCGATGATCCCAATTACCCTAAGATGCTGCAGCAAATACCTTCTCCACCGCCTCTCTTATTTGTTAAGGGCGATCTGAGTGCTCTTTATCCGCCAAGTATTGCCATTGTTGGTAGTCGAGCCGCCTCCAGAGCAGGCTTACAGCTTGCTTACCAGTTTGGTAAAGAGTTAGGTGGGTTAGCGTTCTCTGTTAGCAGTGGGATGGCTGTAGGGATTGATGGTTCTGCACATCAAGGATGTATTGACAGTGGTGGCAAGACTTTGGCTGTTTTAGGCACTGGGGTTGATGTTATTTACCCTAAGCGACATCGCAAAATATATGAAAGTATTCAAACTAATGGCGCTATTATTAGTGAATTTTGGCCAGGTACTCAGCCTTTTTCTGGTAACTTCCCGAAACGTAATCGTATTATCAGCGGTCTATCTCTAGGTACGCTAGTGGTCGAAGCCTGCAGAAAAAGTGGTTCGTTGATCACCGCTAGGCTGGCTTTAGAGCAGGGCAGAGAGGTTTTTGCTATTCCAGGCAGTATATTGGCTGAAAACAACCAAGGTTGTCATGATTTGATTAAAGACGGGGCAAAGCTTGTCGAGAATGTGGCCGATATAATAGTGGAAGTATCAGTTTTATGTGATTTTCACCTTGAAGAATTGAAAAATAGTCACCATATAGAGGGGGAGAACACTTCTGATTTGCCATTTGCCTCTCTGTTAGCTAGTGTTGGATATGAGGCCACTGCAATTGATGTTGTGGTTGAGCATAGTGGAAAAGCCATAGAGTTAGTATTAGAGCAAATGCTTGAACTTGAGCTACAAGGTTGGATCGCTGTAGTACCCGGTGGTTACGTAAGAATAAGGAGGAGCTAGCCATGTTTGATATCCTCATGTACCTGTTTGAAAACTATGTTCACAGTGAAGTTGAGTTTCTCGTGGATGAAGATGAGTTAACACAAGAGTTAACACGTGCTGGATTTCATCAGTCCGAAATTATCAAGGCCTTGTCTTGGCTTGAAAATTTAGCCGAGTTACAGGAGGGTGACAAACCCTACTTATGCAATCATGCTCAACACTCCTTCAGAATTTACACTCAAAATGAGATGGATAAACTGGATGTTGAGTGTCGTGGTTTTATTCTGTTTTTGGAGCAGATTGAAGTCCTGAGTGTTGTGACTCGCGAGATGGTTATCGATCGTGTCATGGAACTGGATGAAACAGTTCTTATTCTCGAAGATCTAAAATGGGTTGTGCTTATGGTGCTATTTAATGTACCGGGTAATGAGTCAGCCTATGAGCAGATGGAAGATCTGATATTCGAGCAGCCCGATGGTAGACTTCACTCGTAGTGAACCGCATATTGTTGCGAAAAAGAAAGGAGGCTTAGCCTCCTTTTTTGTACACGGAAGTACTTATCCCTGAACGCAAGGATTGCGTAAGAAGGGATTTGTGTCCGGCCAACTATTTACCCTGAGAATAGGTTCCCAACATTTATCGGCATTTCCTCCTTGACCCACATGGAGGTGGGGAATGCCATGAAGGTATCTGGAGTATCTTTGGCCCTTGGAGGTCAGAACACTTGTGCTTACAAAATTAAAGCCGGCCAGCCTTCTTACTTAGCTTTTCAGTTTTAATAGTGCAGATGCTTATTATCTTGCTTTAGGTGCTCTGGCTGCAAATAGTCACGGTAACTGTAACGATTCTGTTTATGCAGCCTTGGTTTCGTCTTCTCTTTAGTGTCATCAAATTGCTCGACCTGAATATTTAACCAAGCGGAGAACTGGGGTTGATGCTGAATGAGTTTCTGCAGTAGTAGTTCATAACCTTCGAAGTAGTCCGTCTTTAGATATTGGCTTAATTGCACGAAATCACTGTGGTGATGCTCTGCTAAGAAGCGGACAGCCATATAACTCCATTTGTAAGTTCTGTCTTGACCGTCTTTATATTCGGTGGCGAATATCTCCTCCAGTGACGGCGCTTTATCAATATCACGCTTGATGATTTTGAGTGTATTTGGGTTTGAGTCACCCTTAGAAATATATTCAGCTAGCCCTTCAGACCACCACACCATTTTTGCTGGAAAATGTCCGAATCCACCATATTTCACAAAGTGACCATCTAGATAGTGAACGTATTCGTGGTTTAAATTCCAGATAGCAAAGTCAGGTTCAATCCAAAATTGTCGATAAGCGAAGAAAGTAGCCTGATTATCTGGCTTAGAAGGCGTGCCCTCGATATACATGCCGCCATTATCTGTGTTTATGTCGAATAGTAGCTGACCATAAGCATTATATTGACTCCAGTTTTTAAAGGCGACGACCCGTAATGCGGTACTAAAATCATTGGCGGTGGCTTGATGTCCAGTTTCAAGCACTTGATGGAAGTTGGCTTCTTGTGAGGTTAATTTGAAACAACTGGTCGCCAACTCCTCTCTATTTAGATCTTGAGCTAAGATAAATAGACTATCGGAGCAGGGATGATTAATGGGTAAAATATCAGCTAGTTCGGGGATACGACAAACATCATTGTTCTGCTCACAGCTCTCTTTCCCTGCAAAAGCGTTGACATGAAAACCCAATGTATAGGTGTCTTTGGCGTCATCACCTCTAGCGGCCACATCCGCCTTTGCTATATTGGCAACAGCCTGATCTATGCTGTTTTCTGCTACAGTAGGTTCATCATTTTCACTTGTTGGTAAGGCTAAGCGATAGAGTCCCAACGCCCAGTAAACGTTCGCTTTTGGCCAGTCATTTGTTGCTCTTATGCTCGTTGATGACCCAGCAAAACTCAGTAAAGGTTGAGCTAAATTCAATGCTATAATTTGCTTATTTAACTCGCCGTCGGTATCTTTTCTTGCACTATTAAATAGCATGCCATAGGCCTTGAGGGTTTCCCAAAGTCCGTAATCGTTAGTGATACTAGGCTTACTGTTTGCAAGTGAATTAAGTTGAGTTTCGAGCTGGGGGGCCAGTGTTGCTAAGTGTTGCGCGTTGTCATTATCAGCGTAGTAACGGTATAAAGTCACCGCGAAATGCTCTTGCAGGCGAGATGATTGAGTAAAAAATGGCTTAATAATGAGCTGAGACAGACCAAAAGTCAGGGTACTGATGCTATCGCTATCGAGTGTATCGATGGGGCCAAAATAACTAAAAGCACGAAGATAGTAGAGGAGCTTATCGGCTTGCTGTTCATCGGCTATAGAAGCGAGAGATAATCCGACCTGATCAAATGTTTCCTTTGTTAACAACGGGCTACTTGCATCAAATAGTGAAGGTTCGTTAACCTGAATGACTTTATCTATCTGAGCTTGATTTAAACTAATGTTCGGGGCAGAACTGCAGCCAGAGAGTCCAACGAGGGCGGGTGAGATAAGAGCAAGGGCAATGATTGAGCGACGAAACATAACAACTCCTTATTTTTGGATACAATATACTAATATTTTGTAAATATAACTAGTAGTATTAGTGTTTCCCTGTATCGCAATAGCTTGATAAAATATGACCATATAAGGTAAGTGAGATAAGCATGTCTAAGATCGATCAACAGCTATTTAGCTCCCATGAGCATGCACTAGAGAAAGAGTATGAACTCTGTCCTAAATGCGGCAGTGAGCTGTCAGTGAAAAACAGCAAGCATGGTGGTTTCATTGGCTGTAATAATTATCCAAATTGCGACTACACCAGACCATTGGTTCAGCACGAGTCGATAGAGACTCAGGTGATTGAGGGCTCATCTTGCCCTGATTGTGGTAATGAGCTGGCTGTTAAGTCAGGACGGTTTGGTATTTTTATTGGCTGCACTCACTATCCTGAATGCAAACATATCGAAAAGCATGATCAAGAGTTGGCAGGTAGTGAGATCCCCTGTCCTATCTGTAAAAAAGGTCATGTTGAGCATAGAACTAGCCGTTTTGGTAAGACCTTTTATGCCTGTAGTGGATACCCTAAGTGTAAATTCCTCGTTAACTACCCACCAGTAAACGAAGTTTGCCCTGAGTGTGGCTTCGGTATTTTAGTTGAACGTAAAGGTGCGGCTGGTGGAAGGATGGAATGCCCGCAAAAACAGTGCAAATACAAACGAGCCATATAGGCTTTCATCCTGCTATCTATAATTTATATAGATGGCAGCTTATTGGTTATTGAAGGTTTTTATATGTTAGAGCATACGCCTGCTGAAGTTAAACAGGTTATAGAGAGGGGGGGGGTAATCGCCTATCCTACTGAGGCGGTATACGGATTAGGCTGTGATCCCGATAATGACATCGCTATTACTCATTTATTATCGTTAAAGAAGCGGCCTTGGGAGAAAGGTTTGATACTCGTGGCTAGCGATTATCAGCAACTGCTCCCATATATCGATGAAGCTAAGCTTACTGAAGATCAACTTGAGCGAGTGTTGAGTAAGTGGCCTGGACCGTTTACCTTTATCATGCCGATTAAGCCGAGAGTATCCCACCTATTGTGTGGTCGTTTTAACTCACTCGCCGTCAGAGTCTCCTCTCATCCAACGATTCAGGCTATATGTCAACAACTAGGTAAACCATTAGTCTCTACTAGCGCCAATCACTCTGGCGAAGAACCCGCAATGAGTCGAGACGACGTCTTGGCTAAATTTGAGGGTGAGATAGACGCATTGGTTGTAGGCTCTCTGGGAGCGCAAAGAAAACCCTCCACCATAATCGATGCCATCAGCGGCAGCGTATTACGTTAATAAATATAATTAATAATTAAAGGGAAATATTATGCCTGTACCAGACGCCAGTGTAGTAAAAACGTTTTTACTCGATCTTCAACAACGGATTTGTGATGGTCTGGAACAGCTCGATGGTGGAACAAAATTTAAAGCCGACTCTTGGAAACGAGCGGAAGGTGGTGGCGGCACGAGTCGTGTATTAACTCAGGGGAAAGTATTCGAGCAGGCAGGTGTGAATTTCTCACATGTGACAGGATCAGCTATGCCAGCCTCTGCGACGGCTCATCGACCTGAGCTTGCTGGGCGCAGTTTCGAAGCCATGGGGGTTTCTCTAGTCATACACCCTAATAATCCTTATATCCCGACGACCCATGCAAATGTTCGTTTTTTTATTGCACAAAAAGAGGGAGCTGACCCTGTATGGTGGTTTGGCGGTGGATTCGACCTGACTCCTTATTACCCATTTGAAGAAGATGTGATTGAATGGCATCAACATGCCCATGACTTATGTCTTCCCTTTGGTGAAGAGGTCTATCCGAAATATAAGAAGTGGTGTGATGAGTATTTCTATCTGCCCCATAGAGGCGAGACTCGTGGTGTTGGTGGTTTATTCTTTGATGACCTCAATGCTGAAGGCTTTGAAACGAGTTTTGCTTTTATGCAAGCCGTGGGTAATGGTTTCTTAAGCTCATATGCGCCAATTGTAGAGCGTCGTAAAAATACCGAATATGGTGAGCATGAGCGTCAGTTCCAACTATACCGTCGTGGTCGCTATGTAGAGTTTAACTTGGTGTACGACAGAGGCACGCTATTTGGCTTGCAAACTGGTGGCCGAACCGAGTCCATACTGATGTCAATGCCGCCGCTAGTTCGCTGGGAGTATATGTACACACCGGAAGCAAACTCACCTGAAACTTTATTATATACCGACTTCTTAATACCCAAAGATTGGCTGTCGTTGAATAAATAGAGGCCGGTTTTGCCATAGATATATTAATTGCGTCTAAGATCAGTATGAGTAGACTGACAGTTATCACTCACGTTCGATAAGTATAGAGAAGAGTTATGACCGATAGATATGCCGTTTTTGGAAATCCGATATCCCATAGTAAATCACCTCTTATCCATGGGATTTTTGCGGATGAAACTGAGCAACTATTGGAATATGAAACCATACTCGCACCAATAGAGGGTTTTGAGGCCCGCTTGCAACAATTTTGGCGTCAAAACGGCAAAGGGGCTAACGTAACGATTCCCTTTAAAGAGCGTGCATTTAATCTATGTGATGAGTTGAGTGAAGAAGCAAGGTTAGCAGGAGCGGTTAATACGTTAACATTGCTCGATAGTGGCAAAATTCGTGGTGATAATACTGATGGATTAGGCTTGGTGGCTGACTTAGGTAGAAATATATCAGACCTGAGGGGCAAGCGAGTGTTACTTCTAGGTGCTGGTGGTGCGGCAAGAGGCTCTGTGCTACCACTTCTTAATGCGGGTCTCCAAGTTAATATCCATAATCGAACACAAGAGAAAGCGGAGACATTGGCCGAAATCTTTACGTCTTATGGCGATGTAAAGGCATTATCTATTTCAGAACTCTTGGCGCCATTTGATATTATCATCAACTCAACATCTTCTAGTCTTAGTGGTGATATACCGCAAATTCCTACTTTAGTGATTGGCGTTAACACTAGTTGTTACGACATGATGTATAGCAAAGAGATCACTGCCTTTAATCGCTGGGCAATAGAGCATGGCGCATCACAGGCTATTGATGGTTTAGGTATGCTTGTTGGGCAGGCTGCAAAAAGCTTCGAGTTATGGCGTGGTGTTACTCCAGAAGTTAACACGACCATTAAGGTGTTAAGGGAGAAGATAGCAAACGAATGAACCAGAGTATTTTATTTCCAGATCTACAAGAGTGGGATCAAGAACTGCAACAGATCCATTTCCCAGTTCAAGTTCAGGGGGCGAATATTACGTGTCGAGTCAGTTTGTCACGCTTAGCTCTGCTAGAAGGCAGAACAATTCTCGACAAGGAAGATGCCCTGAAAGTTTTTAATACTTATGGTTTCGATATTGAAGATGAAATAGAGATGCTCATCGAACAAGAGATGTTTGATGAGCAAGGAGGCGTTAGCTGGTTATAGTGACTGCTCTGCTAAGTATTCATTTTTCAGTCTGACATAGTTATCAGCAGATTCCGGCAAGAAGGCTAACTCTGCTTCAGTCAGAGCCCGGCTCTGCTTCGCTGGGCTTCCTACATATAGGTAACCACTTTTCAATACTTTTCCTGGTGGCACGAGTGAACCAGCACCTAAGATGATGTCATCCTCTAGGATGGCGCCATCTAATATAATGGCACCCATACCGACAAGAATACGGTTGCCAACAATACAGCCATGCAGCATCGCCTTATGTCCAATTGTGACATCATCACCAATGAGTAAAGGATTACCATCAGGTTTAGCGCTAGACTTACGAGTAACATGAAGCACCGCACCATCTTGTACATTTGTGCGTTTACCAATTCTAATATGGTTAACATCACCTCTGGCAGCCACTAAAGGCCAAATACTCGAATCGTCATCAAGACTAATATCGCCTACAAGCACGCAAGCCTCATCTATATACACTTTGCTCTTCAGTGTAGGAGTGAGCCCTTTATATGAACGCAATGACGCGGCATTTTTCGAAACTGTCATTAATTAAAGTCCTTAAAATAGCTATTTACAACATTATAAAGCCTAAAAAGTAGCTAGTCAGGATGATTTATCATCAAACAGTACTGTAAGAGGGTTTTTATTGATAAAAGCCCTTGCGCTCTTGGCTGATATCCCTATAATCCGCATCCACTGACACGGCACCGCAGGCCAACTACCCAGTCGAAAGGCTAGATAGCACGGGACTTGCAGCGTGATCAGTTCACTCTTTTAACGAAGAGTGAGAGTTAAAACTCCTCGGAGATTTGATTCAGGTGACAACCGCTTTACGAGCTTCGAGTTTTGCTTCTTTTCACATGAGTGATTAAGAAAGCATCGCTTGAAACACCTAGTAAAATAAGCGCTTGACGCCGACACTGGAGAGTGTAGAATACGCCTCCTCAAGCCAATGACCTAGCGTCTACCGGCAGTATCTGAAAGATTGATGCTAACGCTCTTTAACAATTCAAAACAAGAAATCTGTGTGGGCACTCACAGGTGTTGAGTTATTCGAAATTGCCTCTTTGAGGCAATCAAAAATTATCTCAATGAACCACTGAGTGACCATAGCAACGGACTTCAACTTCTTTCGGGAAAATGAGGTTACGGAGCAATAATATGTGAACTTCATGAATCTTCGGGTTTGTGAAAAACAGTATAATTCGTTGAGCCGCTGATTTAGCCTTACTTGTAAGGTGGATGACGCAAAAAACTTTAATTGAAGAGTTTGATCATGGCTCAGATTGAACGCTGGCGGCAGGCCTAACACATGCAAGTCGAGCGGAAACAGGAGAGTAGCTTGCTACTTTTGCTGTCGAGCGGCGGACGGGTGAGTAATGCCTAGATATCTGCCTAGTCGTGGGGGATAACAGTTGGAAACGACTGCTAATACCGCATACGCCCTACGGGGGAAAGGAGGGGACCTTCGGGCCTTTCGCGATTAGATGAGTCTAGGTGGGATTAGCTAGTAGGTGAGGTAATGGCTCACCTAGGCGACGATCCCTAGCTGGTCTGAGAGGATGATCAGCCACACTGGAACTGAGACACGGTCCAGACTCCTACGGGAGGCAGCAGTGGGGAATATTGCACAATGGGCGAAAGCCTGATGCAGCCATGCCGCGTGTGTGAAGAAGGCCTTCGGGTTGTAAAGCACTTTCAGCGAGGAGGAAAGGTTGTCGTTTAATAAACGATAGCTGTGACGTTACTCGCAGAAGAAGCACCGGCTAACTTCGTGCAGCAGCCGCGGTAATACGAGGGTGCAAGCGTTAATCGGAATTACTGGGCGTAAAGCGTACGCAGGCGGTCTGTTAAGCCAGATGTGAAAGCCCGGGCTCAACCTGGGAATTGCATTTGGAACTGACAGACTAGAGTCTTGTAGAGGGGGGTAGAATTTCAGGTGTAGCGGTGAAATGCGTAGAGATCTGAAGGAATACCGGTGGCGAAGGCGGCCCCCTGGACAAAGACTGACGCTCATGTACGAAAGCGTGGGGAGCAAACAGGATTAGATACCCTGGTAGTCCACGCCGTAAACGATGTCTACTCGGAGTTTGGTAACTTAGTTACTGGGCTCCCAAGCTAACGCATTAAGTAGACCGCCTGGGGAGTACGGCCGCAAGGTTAAAACTCAAATGAATTGACGGGGGCCCGCACAAGCGGTGGAGCATGTGGTTTAATTCGATGCAACGCGAAGAACCTTACCTACTCTTGACATCCTCAGAAGAGACCAGAGATGGACTGTGCCTTCGGGAACTGAGAGACAGGTGCTGCATGGCTGTCGTCAGCTCGTGTTGTGAAATGTTGGGTTAAGTCCCGCAACGAGCGCAACCCTTATCCTTATTTGCCAGCGAGTTATGTCGGGAACTTTAGGGAGACTGCCGGTGATAAACCGGAGGAAGGTGGGGACGACGTCAAGTCATCATGGCCCTTACGAGTAGGGCTACACACGTGCTACAATGGTCGGTACAGAGGGTCGCAACGCCGCGAGGTCAAGCTAATCCCACAAAGCCGGTCGTAGTCCGGATCGGAGTCTGCAACTCGACTCCGTGAAGTCGGAATCGCTAGTAATCGTAGATCAGAATGCTACGGTGAATACGTTCCCGGGCCTTGTACACACCGCCCGTCACACCATGGGAGTGGGCTGCACCAGAAGTAGATAGCTTAACCCTTCGGGGAGGGCGTTTACCACGGTGTGGTTCATGACTGGGGTGAAGTCGTAACAAGGTAGCCCTAGGGGAACCTGGGGCTGGATCACCTCCTTACCTATACGACTAACTCAATGCTTGTTGAGTGTTCACACAGATAACTTGTTCTTGTTAGAGCGAGTGGCACATCCTAGCGATGATGCTTGTTCTTTAAAAATTTGGAAAGCTGATAGTGTTAATGTGAAAGGGACTATTGTGAATGATATTTCGAAAGAGATAACGATTGCTTTGGTTTGTAGCATTAATGCGAAAAATAAATAATTGAGTTCTCAAACACTTAAATCAAGTGCCGACTCTTTCTTAGAGCTTCTTGTAATAAGAAGTCTCTAATGATTGGGTCAAGAGTATTCTTTTGGCGAAAGTAAACACCATTAGTTGCGATACGACGACCAAGCTACCCGCTTGGTAGAGTTAGTTCTTATAAACATTAGTTTATGAAACTTATTTGGGTTGTATGGTTAAGTGACTAAGCGTATACGGTGGATGCCTTGGCAGTCAGAGGCGATGAAGGACGTAGTAACTTGCGATAAGCGTTGGCGAGCTAGTAACAAGCATTTGAGCTAACGATGTCCGAATGGGGAAACCCACTAGCATAAGCTAGTATCACATACTGAATACATAGGTATGTGAGGCAAACCCGGGGAACTGAAACATCTAAGTACCCGGAGGAAAAGAAATCAACCGAGATTCCCCTAGTAGCGGCGAGCGAACGGGGATTAGCCCTTAAGCGTAGAGGGTGTTAGTGGAATGTGTTGGAAAGCACAGCGGCACAGGGTGATAGCCCCGTACATGAAAACTAACTTTACGTGAAAACGAGTAGGACGGGACACGTGACATCTTGTCTGAACATGGGGGGACCATCCTCCAAGGCTAAATACTCCTGACTGACCGATAGTGAACCAGTACCGTGAGGGAAAGGCGAAAAGAACCCTGTGAGGGGAGTGAAATAGAACCTGAAACCGTATACGTACAAGCAGTGGGAGCGGTTCAGCTCTTTCGAGAGCGAGAGGCCGTGACTGCGTACCTTTTGTATAATGGGTCAGCGACTTACATTTTGTAGCGAGGTTAAGCGAATAGCGGAGCCGTAGGGAAACCGAGTGTTAACTGCGCGTTTAGTTGCAAGGTGTAGACCCGAAACCCGGTGATCTATCCATGGGCAGGTTGAAGATTGAGTAACATCAATTGGAGGACCGAACCGACTTATGTTGAAAAATGAGCGGATGACTTGTGGATGGGGGTGAAAGGCCAATCAAACCGGGAGATATCTGGTTCTCCTCGAAAGCTATTTAGGTAGCGCCTCGAGCGAATACCATTGGGGTAGAGCACTGTTAAGGCTAGGGGGTCATCCCGACTTACCAACCCTTTGCAAACTCCGAATACCAATGAGTACTACTCGGGAGACACACGGCGGGTGCTAACGTCCGTCGTGAAAAGGGAAACAACCCAGACCGTCAGCTAAGGTCCCAAAGTTATTGCTAAGTGGGAAACGATGTGGGAAGGCTTAGACAGCTAGGATGTTGGCTTAGAAGCAGCCATCATTTAAAGAAAGCGTAATAGCTCACTAGTCGAGTCGGCCTGCGCGGAAGATTTAACGGGGCTAAGCAATACACCGAAGCTACGGGTGTGCACTTTATTGTGTACGCGGTAGAGGAGCGTTCTGTAAGCCGTTGAAGGTGAAGGGGTAACCCACGCTGGAGGTATCAGAAGTGCGAATGCTGACATGAGTAACGATAAAGGGAGTGAAAAACTCCCTCGCCGAAAGACCAAGGGTTCCTGTCCAATGTTAATCAGGGCAGGGTGAGTCGACCCTAAGGCGAGGCCGAAAGGCGTAGTCGATGGGAAATGGGTTAATATTCCCATACCTCTACTAACTGCGATGGAGAGACGGAGAAGGCTAGGCTAGCGCGGCGTTGGTAGTCCGCGTTTAAGGTGGTAGGCAGTATTCTTAGGCAAATCCGGGAATACGCATTAAATTGCAATGCTGAGAGCTGATGACGAGTCACTAAGGTGATGAAGTAGTTGATGCCATGCTTCCAGGAAAATCTCTTCTAAGCTTCAGGTTAGTAGGGATCGTACCCCAAACCGACACAGGTGGTTGGGTAGAGAATACCAAGGCGCTTGAGAGAACTCGGCTGAAGGAACTAGGCAAAATGGTACCGTAACTTCGGGAGAAGGTACGCTCCTGTTGGTGATGAGACTTGCTCTCTAAGCTGACGGGAGTCGCAGATACCAGGTGGCTGCAACTGTTTATCAAAAACACAGTACTGTGCAAACTCGCAAGAGGAAGTATACGGTATGACGCCTGCCCGGTGCCGGAAGGTTAATTGATTGGGTTATCTTCGGAGAAGCTCATGATCGAAGCCCCGGTAAACGGCGGCCGTAACTATAACGGTCCTAAGGTAGCGAAATTCCTTGTCGGGTAAGTTCCGACCTGCACGAATGGCGTAATGATGGCCACGCTGTCTCCAGCCGAGACTCAGTGAAGTTGAAATTGCGGTGAAGATGCCGTATACCCGCGGCTAGACGGAAAGACCCCGTGCACCTTTACTATAGCTTGGCACTGAACATTGAACCTACATGTGTAGGATAGGTGGGAGCCTTTGAAGCAGAGACGCTAGTCTTTGTGGAGGCAATCTTGAAATACCACCCTTGTAGTTTTGATGTTCTAACTTAGGCCCCTGAATCGGGGTTGAGGACAGTGTCTGGTGGGTAGTTTGACTGGGGCGGTCTCCTCCCAAAGAGTAACGGAGGAGCACGAAGGTTGGCTAAGTACGGTCGGACATCGTACGGTTAGTGCAATGGCATAAGCCAGCTTAACTGCGAGACATACACGTCGAGCAGGTACGAAAGTAGGTCATAGTGATCCGGTGGTTCTGAATGGAAGGGCCATCGCTCAACGGATAAAAGGTACGCCGGGGATAACAGGCTGATACCGCCCAAGAGTTCATATCGACGGCGGTGTTTGGCACCTCGATGTCGGCTCATCACATCCTGGGGCTGAAGTCGGTCCCAAGGGTATGGCTGTTCGCCATTTAAAGTGGTACGCGAGCTGGGTTCAGAACGTCGTGAGACAGTTCGGTCCCTATCTGCCGTGGGCGTTGGATGATTGAAGGAAGCTGCTCCTAGTACGAGAGGACCGGAGTGGACGAACCGCTGGTGTTCGGGTTGTTATGCCAATAGCATTGCCCGGTAGCTACGTTCGGAATCGATAACCGCTGAAAGCATCTAAGCGGGAAGCGAGTCCTAAGATGAGTCATCCCTAGGGATTTAATCCCTTTAAAGAGCCGTTCGAGACTAGGACGTTGATAGGCAAGGTGTGTAAGCGTTGTGAGGCGTTGAGCTAACTTGTACTAATGACTCGTAAGGCTTAACCATACAACCCAGATGGGTTTTGTGGTGACTAGTGTGATTACAAAGCGTAAAAGAATACGAACTTGATTTAAGTCGAACCCAATTATATTTATTAAAAGCTATTTAAAAGACTCTTTTAGATAGACTGCTTTTCAAATTTACCAATTTAGTCTGGAAACCATAGCATTGTGGCCCCACCTGATCCCATCCCGAACTCAGAAGTGAAACGCAATCGCGCCGATGGTAGTGTGGGGTCTCCCCATGTGAGAGTAGGTCATTTCCAGGCGCCTATTTAGTTTAAGCTTGAAAAAGTTTAGGCAAGTCTACTGATAGTGACATATCAGCGACTATAAAAGAATTTAGTAATCTGCGTAAGCAATTTACTAAAGGAGCGGTAGTTCAGTTGGTTAGAATACCGGCCTGTCACGCCGGGGGTCGCGGGTTCGAGTCCCGTCCGCTCCGCCAACATTACGATAAGCCCTAGCAGAAATGCTAGGGCTTTTTCGTGCTTGCCTTTTGAGTAAAAATGACGGGAAAGCATTGAGAATACTGAAGAGCAATTTACTAAAGGGGCGGTAGTTCAGTTGTGCTAACAATGTTCCAGACATTGTTATGGCATACACTCCATCCATGGAGATATTAGCCTCTTTGTTAAAATGAGAGCGGCCTGTCACGCGTGCCGAAGGCACACGGGTTCGAGTCCCGTCCAACAGCATTCATGCTTAGCAGCCCAGTTCGGCATCCATGTCTCTCGTTCATGAGCTCATCACTGCGTGATATTCACCCGCCAACATAAAGACGAAAGCCTCTGCACTTTTTACTTTAAAGAGTGCAGAGGCTTTTTTCGTTTGGCGTCACGGATTCTTTTAAAATGAGATAGTCCGCCCCAGATTCGCTAAAGCTACGCGCTCATGAGTATATGGCCGACGCCATACTCGCCTACAAATTTACGATAAGCTCAAACAGAAATGTTAGGGCTTATCGTGTTTGTTTTTTGGTGTCATGATAACAATGAATTGAATGCATAGGCATTTTGCTAAAGGAGCGATCACTCTTGAGCTATTCAAGAGTGCCGACTACCGGAAGAAGACGAGGCTTTTTATGATTTGCACTGGATGGAGTATCGTTTGGCGACGTAAAGCTAAATAGCTTAAAGCATAAAGAAGAAAAAATAGATCATAAGCATAAATGAATACAGTGCTCCGCCTATAACAGGATAAAGCATATAGCTATCCCCTGATCGTCTGGCTCGACGGAAACATAAGTTCATCAAAATTAGATTAAATACAGTGAGCATCATTGATGAAAGAACACCATGCCTAAAAGTCATGTTGTTAATTCCAGTAGTGATGTAAAACAAGATGGTCCAATCGAGCAATATTAGGTACAGAAACACTTTTTGTAAGCCATCAGGCCCTTTTCGCTGATGATTTATGGCCACATTGACCCCCTCTATATCACTTCAATTATTTAGATGACTAGTAATTTTTTAGAGCTTTGTTGGAAGCTTTAAAGTCAGTTGGATGAGTATTGTTGATCATTGCTAGCACTTTATCATCAGCTTCAAGCCAACGTGCCCCATAGAAATGGAGTTTGTTATTGATCGGACTGCTTCTGGTTATCATGATTGATAACCGCAGATTTTGCAGTTGGATTTCAATGGTTTGATTTAATTTTAACGGCACTGATGTGATTAACCCTATCCCACCCATGCCTATATCTTTAATGTTGGCTATGCCAAGCTTTTGATTTTTCCACCAGCCTCTCCTACATAAAGTGACCGTTTTACCGTCACAAGCCAGAGCTAAGTTGCTATCGGTTCTATTCCTTAAGCTAATTCTAATGTGTTGACGATTATTTTCATGGTCGACTTTTACTTCGATACGCTTATTGACACTGACGAACTCTTCAAATTTACTCATCCCTACTCCATTGTTCAGGATAACGGGAGCGAGGCTGATTATCCTCTGCCAACTGTTGGGCTCTCTTTAGCTTTGGATCTGGAGTGCTATTCATTTGAGGTAAACCCGTCATCTCCCTTATCTGCTGTTCCGCTAATGTGGTGAGCACTAGCATTTCAATACGTCTGTTTGCTGCCGCAGCAGGATCTGATTTTATATAGGGAGCCTGATCAGCCATACCGGTTACTTGTATAACTTGATTGTGTTTAATGCCACTGTATTCAAGAACGCGTCTGGCTAATAGAGCCCGTTTACTCGATAACTCCCAGTTGGTAAATGTTTTACCTGCATAGGGGGTTGAATCTGTGTGTCCTGAGATGCTGATTTTATTTTCAACCTTGCTCAGTAAAGGACCCAATGCCATCAAGAGATCTTCGAAGTAAGGTTTCATCTCTGAACCACCTCGGGTAAACATAAACCGATGAACATTGTCATGGATTAGTATTCTAATTCCTTGGGGTACCACTTTAATCTCAACATTGGCACCTAGGTTTACTTTACGACTGATTTCGTTTATTTCTCTAGCTAAAAACTCCAGTTGAGCCTGAGTCTCAAATTGGCCTGGCACTAGAGAGTTGAGTTCAGGTCCCTTGCCCGCTTTGGGATTATCTTCACCTACTGGAATATGATTGTGCATTGCGGGGCCTGTTCTATCTACCCCGGTCCCGATTGCAGGCATTACTGCTTGTTGTAAGGCAATGGAACCTTGAAAATCTATCATCGAGGGATTTTGGCTTAAATCAAAAGGGTTGATGGAGCCTGAAGCAAACATATCCCCCTTCAGATATTGCACTATCATAGTGCGTTCCTGTTGATCGGCAATCTGCAGGATCCAGAGCACCATAAACAGTGCCATCATGGCTAAGGTAAAGTCTGCGAATGCTACCTTCCATGCGCCGCCATGACTCCCGGTTTTTTTCTGGCGCCGACCTCTTTTGATTATGACTGGCTCATTTTTAAGCGACATTAACTTTTCTGCTCCTCCATCCAACGTTCGAGTTCGATAAATGTTGGCCTATTTTCACTCTGGATCTGCTTTCTGCCTGCATCAATGGCAAGCATAGGTGGTTTTCCTTTGGCAAAAGCGGACAACATAGCTGCAACGCAGCGTAATTGCGCTGACTTGCGTTCAACTAGGTGCTCCAATGCTTTAGATATCGGTTCGAATAAGCAGTAACAGGCAAATATTCCGATAAAGGTGCCCACTAAGGCGGCCGCCACTTTTACGCCAATCATAGTGATGGGACCGTCAATATTGGACATGGTGATGATGATCCCCATTACGGCAGCCAAAATACCAAAACCTGGCATCGCTTCCGCAATTCTTGCTAGAGCATGTGAGGGCCTTAACCTGTCTTCTTCAATGCGGTATATCTCCTCCTCAAGTAGATGCTCTAGATCATGGGGAGATATCTTGCCGATAGACTGAAGTCGTAAATTATCGATGAGAAAATTCAATACATTTGGGTGTTCCAATACTACTGGATACATAAGAAATAGTGAGCTTTCTCTCGGGGTTTCAATATGATTATCGAGCACTTTGAGACCTTGAGATTGGATCTGATTCATCAACATACCCATCAAGCCAAATAGTTGAGGGTAGAGTTCAGGATCCTCTTTATCTCCCTGAAGTAATTCTCGAAGCTGTTGATACATATCGCTAAGTACTGCTTTAGGGTTAGCGATAACTAAGGAGCCAATGCCTGCTCCAAAGATAATTAAAATTTCAGCGGGCTGCCATAGAGAGCTTAAGTGACCGCCAGCCCATACATAACCACCAAATACCGATATCAAAATAATAAACATGCCCACAAGCTTACTCATATCACTTTACCTGTCCTACTGCTCCCACTGTTTGTAGATCATCTGAAGTTGTTTCACAGCTTGCTTTTGAAGCTGACAAATCCGTGTTTCAGTGAGTCCCAATGTCGCAGCAATCTCTTTTAAATTGAGTTCATGTTGATAATAAAGCGACAGAATTAGCTGTTCTCTTTTATTTAATTTCGATATCGCTTTGATTAATGTTTGTTTGGCGGAGAATTGCTCAATAGGGTCTAATTTATCGGCGAAATGGCTTCCTGCACTAAGTAGTTCATCTAAGCTTTTCATTGATTCAGATTGAGACGCATAGAGGCGCTCTCTGTATTGTTCCCTGTTTAGACCCATAGACTCAGCAACCTCGATATCTGTGGGATCCCGTGCTAATGAACGGGTTAATTTACGCACCATATCGTTAAGCTCATGGGCTTGCTGTCTGACGGGACGCGGACGCCAATCTTGACGTCTGAGTTCATCGAGTATTGAACCTCTAATTCTTTGTCCTGCATAGGAGAGAAAACTATTATCGTACTCGCCTGGATATCGTCGGGCTGACTCAAGAAGCGCCATCATACCAATCTGTTCCATGTCTTCGATGGAAAGCACTGTGCCGCAGTGACTTCGTAGTTGAGCGATTGAGCGTTTTACCAAGGGGAGGTATTGCTTCATCACCTGATGCTCACTCAGTCTATTGGGTGTTTGCTCTTCAAAAACCTGCTGATAGGCTAACTGTTCTGAATTCATCGTATCGCCCCTATTGAATGACCATACGAGTGAACAGTACTTCTTCAAGCTCAATGGTATAGTGGTTCTCAGCTAGTACGCCTGATAATAGGACTAGCGCCTCTTTCTGCAACGAGTCCAGCTGATCTGAGTTATTGAGATCTTTAAAATGTTTACGAGAAAACATCTTCATTAATGTGTTTCTTACTAAAGGATCAGCTTCTTTTAATGTTGGCGTTACATTGATTGAACGACTTTTTAATGCCATCTCTAGCAGAAGGTAATGGGGGTATTCATCACCAGGGACAGAGATAACAAACTTGTCTAGCGGATAAAACTTTGCGGTTTCAGGTTGCTGTTCTTTAGCGACGAATGGACCTCCTATTAGCTGCGGCGACTGCCAGCCAACAATAAAGATCCCAGTACTCCAGATTAAGAAGATGATGACCCATGAAAATTTCTTGCTAGTGTTACTTGTACCAAATGCCATGATGACTCCTTATTTAAGCTAATAGATCGATGCAGCTACTTGTGCGTTGCTTGTTCTGGCTATTGTGAGACTCCAAGTTATCTTGCTTGGATTCGGCTATGTTGCTTCCGTTGAAGTTAGGTTTTTCTTGCTCTTTTTCACCTTGACCTATGTCGACATCTATCTGCCCACCGTGGTCCATCGCAAGTTCTGCTCGTAAACGTTCCAACCCTATTAGTAGGGAATCTCTGACGGAGGCGTTAGCCGCATGCATCTGAATATGGAGACGATCGCCATCGAGTCGAATACTCAATTCAACCTTGCCTAGCTCCGGGGGATCGAGTCTAATTTCGGCTTTTTTTATCTGTTGATCGATCTGAAACCTAAGTTGTTCTCTTAAAGGGGACAACAGTTCTTGAGCTTGTTGGGCCTGTGGAGCTGAAGGTGTTACCGACACTGGACCCCATTGACTCACCTGAGTTTGGGCTCGAGTGTTGCTTGCTAATAGCGAATTACTACCCTCTATAAATTCCATTGCTTTTGGGTCGGTTAAAGCAAGTGGAAGCCCTAAAGACGTGAAACTCTCTCTGGTTGGCTGCACATTTAGTGGGGGAGTCACTAAGTGTTTTGCTATCGGCAGACTTGTAGTTGGTGAACTTATACTGGCAACAGGCGACGATGGAAGGCTAAGGTTTGCGCTATTTTGTGACTGTGGAGTGGCAGTCCTAGGCTGACTTTGAGTTGGTATACCTGCCGGAGAGTTAAGTTGAAAATCCTGAGCTGCTGTGAGTACCCGAGGAGCATTTCCATTAACTAAGTGACTAGATGTTGCTTTGTCTATATGTGTGTCGGCTCCCTGGAGTATTGTAGATGTATCAGCTTTATTGAGTTGTGAAAAATGCATACCGGTAAACATGGCATAGGGCGTTTCTGAAGACGATTCACTTGCAGAGGCCATCTTCTTAGCATTTATGGTTGGACTATTATTGGCTCCATAAGTCGTAGTGGATGACGAAATGGTATTAGATATCATGACGCTTTCCACTTATTGATGTAAGCTGATACGCTGCTAAACCATCCTGTTGTTCTTTAAATTGAGACATCTCTAACTGCAATCTAGCTTTCTCAATATTGAGACGCTGTAACACTTTTGCATGGGTTTCAGCCAAGGATTTTCGGGCCGCAAGTTGAGAACTTGTTGCCGGCTTACCTGCTTTTTTTAATGCTTGAATCATTAAGGTGTTCACCTTGGTGACTCGCTCCCAGTCTTGAGCATTGGCATGTTGTTGCAGTGCTGTTTCAAATCGTTTCCACAACTCAGTTGAGGTTGGCCCAGCCTTCTCTAACATTTGAAATTACCTTTGTAATGGGTTCTAAAGCTTGTGGGCTATTCTCAACGCTAGCGGTAACAAGTTGTCGACTACAGTAGTCGTAAAGGCGGTTTAGTCCACTTGCTACTTCACCGCCATTTTCGAGATCCAGCATTGAGTTGAGTCCATGCACTATGTTGAGGCACTTATTAATGCTTTGGCCTTTATCTTCAAAACTGCGTCGTTGCATAAAGCCACTGGTACGCTCGATTTCATCCAGTAAACCATCGAGTAACATGCGCACCATTTCATGGGGATTAGCCGCGGCTGCTCTTGCATCCAGACTGGTCTGTTTGTAGGCATTAAAAGGATCGTGCTCATTCAACATAATTATTATTTTCCATAGTAAAACAATGCGCTGGCGGAATTTAGTTGGTTAATTGTGGCTTCCATTGCGGTAAATTGTGCGAGGTAAATTTGGTATCTTTGCTCCATATGCCTATCGTGATTATCCATACTTGTTTCGACTCGCTCGATCTGTTTCTCTAGGTTCTCTTGTTTGAGATCCATAGATCCTTGAAATTTGGTGAAGGGATCGATAATGGTATCGAGTTTATCGATATAACTGCCTTGGTCGGTAAACATGGCTTGTATCGCATCAGGATCATCTTTTAGCGCTTTAGTCAGCTTATCTTTGTCGATATCGAGTTTGCCATCACGGCCCATTTCAACGCCGATATCCGATAAACGCATCCCATTAGGTGCAGCATCGAAGATGGCATCACGCATGCCCTGTTGCAGCATTCTGATGCTTGAATCACCCTTGAGTATGCCTAGCTGATCTTCGGTAATGGAAGAGTTGAAGTCGTCATCTTCATCATCTTTGTCTTCATCACCGTTATCATCTTTATCGGCATTCTCATCATTGAGATCATCTAACTCTTCACTGCCCATAGAGCGAGTTAATTTATTTATTTCATCCATCAAGTCATTGAAGATATCTACGAAGTCCTCAATTGCCTGCTCACTAGAGTCGGTATCTGATTCGATCTTGATGCTGCTGCTTTCGCCTACAACATGGGCTTTATTGAGCTCAATCGAGACGCCATCGATGACATTTACAAGATTGTTGCTACTGCTGGTAATATCGATCCCATTAAGGTTTACCTTGGCATCCTGAGCTGCTTTACGCTCGGTCATTCCCCAGTCTGCGCCATCCATTTTGACATTGATGGCACTGGCTTCACCTGTCTCTTTGGATGTCAGCATTAGTTCGACTTGACCGCCTGTTCTAACCAAAGATGCTTGCACTCCAGGGTTGCCTGCATGGTTATTGATAGCATCTCGTAGATCCGCAACAGTGCGGGTACCATCGGCGTTGAGAACCGCCATATCTATCTCTATGATGTCTGCTGCGTTGGGGCCAACTTGAATGCTTAACATACCTGTAGTCGGTAAAATTTCAGTTTCGCTGGAAAAGCTTTTCGTTAACTGATGTGCTTGTGCTAATTGCTCAACATACAGGTCATAGTTACCTGTTGGTGCGCCACTTTCGACCATGATAGAGGCGTTGTCATCGCTGATAGATGAAGTTTTGCTTTCGAAAGCATCACCATTAATAGTCTCCAGTTTACTGGTCATCTTATCCAGACTGCGCTCGAGGATCTTATAGGCATCGAGTTGAGACTCATATTTGGTCATGTTGGTTTTGAATATTTGATCTTTGCCCATACGCTCTACGATGATTAGCTGTTCGGCGAATGAGGCGCCACCCATACCTGAAATCATTATAACCCTCCAATTTTGTTATTATGGCAATCTCTGTGCCAATAATTAATGCACTGTTTTTAAATGGTTTTTGTTATTTGCGTGGTACGAAATGTTCACTCGCTTTCCGCTATTGCGTCTCTGTGGGAAGCACTACTTCCGCAGATACAGAGTGAGGGTTCTAATCCTGTTTACTGCCTCGTTAAGGCGACCTAATGGCAGGGTGGCTGAAGTGAAACCGTAGAATTTGTAACAATAAGAGATGAAAAAAGGCCCATAAGGCCCTTTTTAGAAAGTGTGTATTGGGGAGGAAGAATTAACCCAATAGGCCCATAACTAAACCTGTATTTTGGTTAGCTGATGATAAGATGTTAGTGCCTGCTTGAACCAGTAGTTGGTTCTTAGTCATAGCTGCTGTTTCTACTGCAAAATCAGTATCCATGATACGACCAGCTGCCGCTTTAGTATTCTCGGTGACGTTGGTCAAGTTAGACGCTGTGTGGCCTAAACGGTTGATGTTAGCACCTAAGTTTGAGCGCTCTGTGCCCACTTTATCGATAAACTCATCAACTTTAGTGATTGCAGCTTTAGCCGCACCGACTGCTGAAATGTCATCAGCAACACCAGCAAGGTTTGCTTTATCAACTTTAACTTTCATCTGCTCAGTTGCGCCTGCACCAATTTGGAACTCTACTTCAGCATTTAATGTATCAAACAGCTTATTACCTGAATACTCAGTGTTCTCTACGATACGAGTCACTTCTTTCGTTAGTTCGGCGAATTCAGTATTCAATGCAACTAAATCTTCAGCTGAGTTCACGCCGTTGGCAGCTTGAGTTGCCAACTCTTTTTGACGAGTCGCAATATTGTTTAGTTCATCGAGTGCACCATCGGCAGTTTGTAGCATAGACGTTGCGTCTGATACGTTACGGTTAGCTGTTTCCATACCGGTTACGTTAGCGTTTAAGCGAGTTGCGATCTGTAGACCGGCAGCATCGTCAGCTGCACTGTTGATGCGAAGACCCGTTGATAAACGCTCCATAGCATTGCTAAGTAGGTCATTGCTTTTAGTTACAGAGTTTTGCGCGATGTTAGACGCATTGTTAGTCATTACAGATAACATGGTATCTTCCTTTAAATTTCAAATTATTGTTTGGTGTCTGAAATTATAAAACGACAAAGCGTTATGAAACTGAAAGCAAAGGCTGATTTTATTTTTAACCTGTTGATTAACATTGTGAAAAATAACAAATGAATATCTGAATCTTTAACCTGATTTAGCAATAAATGACTTTAGTTAATTGTAATATTGGTCGCTTTTAGTCAATATATTTAGGCTTGATTAAAAAGAGAACCAGATGAAACATGTGCTCGTTAGGCCCAGTTTTGTTACTAATTTTAGTTGTATTGGTGGCGAGTGTGAGGACAGTTGCTGTTATGGCTGGAATATTCATATTGATAAGCAAAGTTATAAAAAAACGCTGGCGCATACTGATCTTAAAATCTTGGCAAAAACAGCGTTAAAAAAAATTAAAAAAAGCGAGCAGGTATGGGCTAAGGCGGTTTTGAATGATGACGGAGCCTGTGGTTTTTTAGATGAAAATAAGCTATGTCAAATTCATGCTAAAGCGGGGGAGGCGTTATTGAGTCACACCTGCAAGACCTACCCAAGGGTAGCGCATATGAAAGATGGTGATCGTTATGAAAGCCTCTCTTTATCATGCCCTGAAGCGGCCAGAGTCATTTTGTTAAAACCTAATGCTTTTCATTTTGAGCGTATGGAGGTTAATCACAAGCGTTCGTTTAAGGCGACGCCTATGTGGGCGAAAAAGTCACATGAGTATGTCATTGAGTTGTTGTTAAAATCGGATATGCAGCTTGAGCACGGGCTTACCGCTATCGGGATCTTGATGAAGACGGCTGAAAGTGTGTCACAGGGGCAACTTGATAGCAGCGCCATTGATAGTATGTTTCAGCAGTTAGTGAGTTTGAATGACAGCGGTGAGTTAAAGCGGCACTTCGAGGGCTTTAATGACAATACTGACGATCAACAAATGCATGCTTTTAGCTCAATTCAAATGTGGCTGAACACGAATAAGAATGGCCGGGGCCGCGCACGATTTGAAGAGTTAAATCAGGCGGTTATCGCCATTGCCGATGATAACAAAAATATTACCATGGCAAGCATTAATCAAGCTTGGAAAACACAAGCACTGCCAGCATTGACAGCACATCAAGATCTGTTTACTCGTTACCTTTTATATTACGTGTACCACATGAATTTTCCACAAGTCGATAAGCTTACCCCGTCACAAGCTTTCCGAGTGATGTTGATCGATTTCTTTATGTTACGCTGTTATTTGTCGGTGATGTCAGCCTACAAGCAAGGCTTGTCTGAGCATGACATTATCCTCTGTTTTCAGGTGTACCACACAGGTAGGCAACACAAGGCGGACTACAGTCAATACGTTGTTGAGCTACTTGATAGAGAGAAATTTGACGAACTGGCATCGATTCTAACCTTGTTGTCGTAAGTGGTTGCAGAAAAGAGATATTATTCTCCCTGTGTTGCTATCTTATTAGTGATTGGAACTAAGTGATGAGCTGGTGCTTGCACTTGCACCAGCATTTAATTAACACAATAAAGATGAAACCTGTGAGCGAGTGACGTTTGCCTGTGCCATAACTGAGGTCATCTGCAGTGAGAATGGAGTGGCCTGCATCAAACGCTCTAGGCTCAACAGGGTGCTCTCCAACTCATCAAATGTGTGTTGATTGGCATGTTTAAGTTGGCGGTGTATTTTCTGACTCGCGTCATTGAGTTCCTGCAATTGTTGCTTAAGTTTAAACAGGGATTTATCCACTTTTGCACTGGTCTGTTTGAGCTCTGCATTGGTGTTAAAGCGCCACTCTCTGGGATCTTGCCAGCTAAGTTGCTCCTCAACTTTAATCCTTCTTGCTTCGCCAGCAGGTAATCTTTGCCCTTGTCCGGTCATCATAATTCCTTGGACTATTTTCTGCCAACAAGCCTCATCACAGCTAAATATCGTTGTTGCCGACTGTGATGCTTCTACTGTTATACCTAACTCTGCTAGCGGTTTCGTTAGTTTATCCCTTAGGCGGTATTGAGATTGTTTTGCTGGGAGCGTAATTGCAATTGAGTTGCTCTCTATCTGTATTAATATGCGCTCATCTCTTGATTTAGTTTGGGCTAACTCGATGGAGCGTAAAATAAACTGTCTAGGACTTGATGGACGTTCTGCATAGATAAGATTTAGTTGATGGTCCAATAAGGGTTTATTTTGATACTTGATATTTACTTGAGCCAAGCGAGCTTGCAGCAAGCTAGCCTCATTAATTTTTGCTGTCCGCTTTTCTCCTGTGAGTGTGAGAATATCTTGCACTCGTTTTTTGAGTTGCTTTAAAAGGTGCATGACCTGCTTGATCCCATGATCGGCAACTTGAGAGGCTGAGATATTATGTTGTCCCTGAGTGACTCTGGCCCAGTGAGCATAGACTTTTAATTTGTGGGCAGAGAGTGTGGATACAGGAGGAGCCGTGGGCGTTTTATCTTTATGCCGCTCAACTGTAGCAGCAAGCAGCGGTTGGCTGCGTTGCTGAACATGTAGACTATCGGAAACACCATTAAGCATCTTCATCGATTACAGTTGATCGAACAGTGACAGTTTACTGATCTGTACAAAGGTTTGCTGGGTCACTTTTAAGGCGGTTAGCTTAATATTAAACTCAGCGGTGGCCTGAGCGTAGTCCAGTCCCTCGGTTTCACCGATAACTTCTTTATTGAGCAGTACCATATCTTCATGGGAAGTCTGGATCAGACTAATACTATTTTGCTTACCACCAATATCAGTAATCGCGCCGCTTATGCTGGTTAATGTGTCATTAAGAGTCTCTAGCATACCTTGGCTTATATTATCAAAAGCCGGATCCCCCGGACTCAGGTTAGGGTCGTTTAATGTATCGATAAAATCCTGTGTCTGGTTGAGGATATCTGCACTGCCGTTAGAGAAGATAAGTTCCTGTGCAGTGACATTGGCAGTCATCCAGGATGAGCTCGAGGTTTGTACTTCGCGATGACTATTATCGCCTTGATAGGCAAAATTGCCGTCACTATCAATCGTTATCGGAGCCGTATCAGTTAGGTTACCGGAAAATAGGTAGTTACCGCCTTCATCTTTGGCGTTGAGTGTGTCGGTCACGGCGCTGAGTAGCTCACTTAGCTCGTTTGCGTAAGCGGCTCTATCTTCAACAGATAGACTGCCGTTGCTAGATGATATTGAAATTTCACGCATGCGATTTTGTAATTCGACGATACTGGCAAGGTTGGTTTCTGCGCGATCCATACTGCTGCTGAGTGATTCAGTATTCTTAATATACTGGTCGATTGCTGCCATATCTCGCTCGCTTCCGAGCACTCTAACGGCACCTATTGGGTCGTCTGATGGATTCAGTAATGACTTTCCTGTCGACATCATTTCGTTTAGACGAGCAAGATCTGTCGTGGTATTTTGCAGATTATAAAGGTTATTGCTGTAAAGGGTTTGTGAGCTAACGCGCATGGTGTGACCTTTTATATGCTGTTGGGATTACTGTTGGAAATAGTTTGTGAGCTGACGTGCATAGTATGATCGCTTAAACGGTGTTAAGAATGGTTTGAAATAGTGTGTCGGCAGTAGAGATAACCTTAGCGTTAGCCTGATATGCCTGCTGGTAGATGATAAGGTTTCCTCCCTCTTCATCCATATTGACGCCACTGGTGCTGGCCCATTGGTTTTGTGCTTCCATCTGTAGCTGTTTACTCGTATCAGAGTTCATCTTAGCCTGACGTGATGCAGAGCCTAGCTCGCCTATTTTGCTGGCAAAGGCATCGGCTAAGGTGGTATCAGTGCCAATCGAATCGAAGGTGAAATTCTTGCCTGCAATAGCAACTAACTCTTTGAGGTTAGTGTTATCTCCCGGGGTACCATCTTGACCAAATGCCAACATATCGGCACTAAAATCAGCGGTCAATTTCAGGCTGCCCGCAGGATTAGCTGGATCATAAGAGAACAGATCTTGCGTCGGCTTGTTACCGTTAAGATCGGTTCCACCCGCTAGCACGTTATTGAATTCATCAGCCATGGTCATGGCTAACTCATCGATAAAGGCCATAGAGTCCATCAAACTATTATCGCGGTAATCTAACATTGCACCCAAACTGCCACCTGCACTTTCATCGATTGGAAAGTGAGACTGACCAAACTTAATACTTATCTGGCTGAGTCTTGGGTTCGTGGGATCTGGTGCTACTTGTAGGGTTGAGGCAGTGGTGCCTGAGAGCAGTGGTTGACCTTGAGCTAGAGAGATATTGCTCATGCCGTTGGAATCTTCAATCACATTGATATCGACAAGTAGTGCTAAATCGTCAATGGCTGCATCACGGGCATCGAGCAAGGTCGAAGGCACACTACCTTGGCTTTTTGAGTTTTGAATCTCGGCGTTAAAGCGAGCGATAGTTTGTAGCTGACTATTGATCTCTTTTACTGAAGCGCCTAACTGACCTTCAATTTGATCGAGTTGTGAAGTGACGCCTTCACTAATGGAGTTGAATCTTTGGCTTAGCGCCTTAGCTTCATTCAATACACCTTGACGTTGAGCTATATCACTGGGTTTTTCCATGGCTGAGTTTAGCGAGGAAAAAAGTTGATCTAATCCAAGGGAGATATTATTGCCCTCTGATCCAAAAATTTTCTCTACCTGACTAAAATAGCTGGCTTGTACATTGCTAAAACCAACACTGCTAGAGGCGCTCCATTGTTGTGCGACTTCGTATTGATCTGAAATGCGGCGTACGCCATCGACCATAACACCAGTCCCCCCGCCATAAATACCGCTTGTCATAGAACTTAACATGACCTGTTGGCGTGAATAACCGGGCACCAAGGCATTGGCAACGTTATTTGAAGTCGTTCTCAGGGCAGCCATACTGGCATTTAATCCTGACATACCAATATTTAGCATGCTCATTTCATATCCTTAGTATTCTCAGTTGCTACAGCGTCAGTCATTAGCCGACGAGTTATTCGTTCAGCTTGGCCATGGTTGGCACAATAAGCGCTGGCTGCATTGCCGTCGTTGTGTTTACAAGCTTGTTTGTACCTAATTGAATTTCTGTCTTGGTACTTTGATTAGTAGAGGCGACCGTTTGTGGATCGGACTTAAGTGCTACGGCTAATTGTTTGGTCATCACGCTAGCAAGACCGGTACTCTGCATCTGACTTAATCTGCCAGCTAGCTCGGCGTCATGCCACTCGCGATACATGCCATCATTTTGTGAGGATAACGGGTTATCTTTGTCTGCCATAACATCGGATGCGCTGCGCATCTGTTTAAGCACAGTTTGCAGAAATTGAGCCTCAAATTGCTGGCTAACTAGCTCGAGTGCGCCATATTCGCCGTTGGCTTTAATAAGTTCAGAAGCATTCATCTGCTTCAAATAGCCATGTGAGTTATCTAATTTCATCAGATCACCACCAACTCAGCTTCCAGTGCACCGGCTTCATTCAATGCCTGTAGTATCGCCATCAGATCCATAGGTGATGCACCTAAGCTATTTATCGCTCTGACCACCTCTTCTAGTGCGATACCTTCAGGCCAGACAAACATATGTCCATTGCCAGTGTCGATATTGATTTCACTGTCGGTAGTGACGACTGTTTCGCCAGCAGCTTGGCCTAAATAGGCGCCATTAGGCTGACTGACATTCTCTGTTTCAACTATGGTAACGGTGAGGTTGCCATGACTTACAGCTGCCTTTCTGACAACCACACCACCGCCCATAACAACGGTGCCGGTGCGGCTATTAAACACCACTCTAGGTGATTTTCGCCCCTGTTCTATCTGTAACTCCTCAAGCATTGACATGAATGTTACTCGTTCCCGATTAGATTTGGGGGCTCTAACGATGACCTTGGCGCTACTGTCAGCTTGAGCGACATCGGGTCCGAATAGGGCATTAACTGTACGTTCAATATTACGTGCCGTCATAAAACTGGGATCGCGCAGGTTAAGGACAATATGTTCAGCTTCAGTGAAGTTACTCTTCATGGGGGCTTCAAGCAGTGCGCCATTAGGAATGTTACCTACGGTTGGGACATTGATCGTCACTGAGCTGCCGTTTCGACCTTGAGCGGATACGCCTCCGACCACAAGATTACCCTGGGCAACAGCATAAATCTCGCCATCTACAGCGCGAAGTGGTGTCATCAACAATGTGCCACCTTGTAAACTTTTAGCATCACCGAGTGAGGAGACTGTGATGTCTATAGTCTGTCCTGGACTTGCTAGTGGTGGAACTGTGGCATGCACGGCGACAGCGGCGACGTTTTTTAGCTTAGGATCGGTGTTACCATCAAGTTGAACACCAAACTGTTTAAGCATATTCACGACTGATTGGCTGGTAAATTTGACTTGAGTACGGTCTCCAGTTCCGTTTAGACCAACCACTAAGCCGTAACCGACTAACTGATTATCTCGAATCCCCTGCACATCGACTATGTCCATCAAATAACGGTTCTGCCCTTGAGCAGCAGCATGATGGGCAATAAAGACCAGCAACAGGCTCGTCATAAAGGTTAAGATCTGTTTCATTAGCTTATCCAGGCCTTAAGGGTTTGCTTAAGGCTGTTATCGTGGTGGAACAAAGAGGGTGATGGCTTCTCACTAATGGAGATAAAGTGGTTTATCACAGTGGGAACCAGGGACTGTTGAAGTAACGTGATGCCCACCCCATGGCATTGCTATCTGCGATGGCTCCTTGACCGCCATAGATAATCCGCGCATCGGCAATTCGTTGGGATGAAATAGTGTTGTCGTTGCCGATATCATCGGTGCGGATTAACCCTAAGAGACGCAAATACTCATCTCCCTGATTGAGACGTAACCATTTTTCGCCTCGGATCAGTAACGTGCCGTTGGGAAGGACCTTAGAAACCGTGACGGTAATCGAACCTGAAAGCTGGTTTTGTTGAGTGCTAGAACCTGAGCCTTTAAAACCTTGGTTTAACGAGCCATCAGCACTGCTACTGCCATTGAAGCCATCGTCACCAATCACAGCAGCTAAACCTAAGGCTAGGTTTTGTGCTTTATTCGCTTTGGTATCAGCTCGCTTACTTGAGTAAGTTTTCTCATCTAATGCTACGGTCAGGATATCGCCCTCCCGAAAGGCACGCTTATCTTTAAACAGAGTCAGCATATAACCCTGACGATAAGCACTGCCGTCTTTGGCATCAGGCAAGCTGTAATCAATTTCAGGTGGTGCCCATTCAGGTTGACCTGGCTTAGTTTCCGCTTCGGGGAAGTGGCTGATACATCCCGATAGCAGTAGTAAGATTGTTATCCATAAATGGCGCATGATGATCCTTTAATACTCTTGATTACAGTGACTGATTGAGGAACTTAAGCATGTCATCCGAGGCTGAAACGACCTTGGCATTCATCTCATAAGCACGCTGAGTGGATATCATTTCCACCATCTCCTCGACAACATTGACGTTAGCCCCTTCGAGCGCGCCTTGGCGTAGCTTACCTATGGCCTGATCGCCTGCAACGCCTTCGATGGCGGCTCCGGACGCCCCCGTTTCACGATAAAGGTTGTCGCCTCTGGCTTCGAGTCCTGTTGGATTAGTGAAATTCACTAAGGTAATTTGTCCCAGTTCTTGAGCTTCAGCTTGGCCAGAAATCTGTGATGTCACCACACCATCACTTGCTATCGTGACATTAAGAGAGTCGTCAGGGATCTCAATATTTGGTATCAGAGGTAAACCTTGAGATGTCACCATTAGGCCTTCGCTGCTGCGGAAAAACTGGCCATCGCGGGTATAGCCTAAGTCACCATTAGCTTCTTCTATTTGAAAAAAACCTTGACCTTCGATGGCAAGGTCCAACTGTTGATTGGTGGTCAACATATCGCCTTCGGTGAAGATCTTTTGCGTACCGACGACGCGAGTTCCAGTGCCTAGTTGTAAGCCTGATGGTAATTCGTTAAGTTCATCGACCTGCCCGCCAGGTTGGCGCTGTGTTTGATAGAATAGGTCGTTAAACGCAACGCGATCGCGCTTAAAGCCAGTGGTGTTAACGTTGGCCAAGTTGTTGGCGATGGTCGTCATCTTCACATCTTGAGCCGTTAGGCCTGTTTTGCTAATCCATAACGCTGACTGCATTATTTTGTCCCTAATCTATATGTTGGTTACTAAGCTTTGGCTGCTCAATTTGGTTAGCTTGTTTAAGCATTTCGGAGTAAACGATTACCAGCTTCAGCTAATTTTTCAGCACTCTTCATCAATTTGACTTGAACTTCAAATTGACGGCTGAGATCCATTGAGGCGATCAATTCGCTGACGGCTTTAACATTGCTGGATTCGAGAAATCCGCTGTCGATCTTTACTTCATTGTTAGCTTGTAGCGGCTGGCCATCACGGCTACGAAATAGACCGTCGAGGCCTTTTTCCATCGCCTTGAATTCAGGGTTAACCAGTTTTAGTTGGCCCACCTCTTCGATGATGCCACCTTCGGCGGCAAGCACGCTGACTCTGCCATCATCACCAATAAATAGATCACGATATTCAGGCAGGACGATTGGACCATCAATACCGGCAACCGGACGACCATCAATGGTGAGTTGACCATTGGTGTCAGGAACAATAGTGCCAGAGCGTGTATAGGCTTCACCGAGATCGCTCTGTACGGAAAACAGCCCCTGATCGCGGATAGCTAAGTCTAACTTACGACCCGTTGGATTCAGGGTGCCAGCTTGTAGACTAAAGCCACTGTCCTGTGTCTGTGCCATTACGCGAGTCTGCAAACTATTACCAGTAGCAGCTACAATGGTGGATTTGACCCGCTCAAGATCGGCTTTAAACCCCGTTGTATCTGCGTTTGCTAGGTTGTTTGCTCGGATCGCCTGAGATTCCATAATCCGGGTCGCCCCAGAAGCCGCCGTGTATAACATTCTGTCCATGGTCGGCTTCCTTAGATGGCGTTCAGCAAGGCTTGATGCATGGTCGAGTTAGCGTCCAGAACCTTAGCGTTAGATTGGTAGTTACGTTGAGCTGTCATTAGATTTACCATCTCAGCGGTGGTATCTACGTTAGAACCTTCAAGGTAACCAGCAGTTACTCCACCCAGCGTGCCAGTGGTAGGGGCACCTATTACGGGCTGTCCGGCGGCATTGGTAGCTGCCCAGGCATTGTTACTGACCGGAGTTAAGCCGTTGGGATTATTGAAATCAGCTAATACAACCTGTCCCTGTAGTTGCTCCTGACCATTGGTGTAAGTGCCATAGATCATGCCATTATCGTCCAAGCGTGTACCGTTAAGTTCACCTGAGGTGTAGCCATTTTGACTCATGCTAGAGTTACTGTAATCAGAAGCATATTGAGTGCTCTTTTTATAGCTGAGCTCAATGTTCATTGCTGAAGCACCGTCAATGATGGTGGGATCAGAGATATCTAAGGTTAAGCCATCACCGCTAACAAGGGCGCCGTTAGCATCAAACTTCATGGTGTGGCCACCTGTAGGAGTGACATCTTCGCCATCCATCATGTAATGGACTGACCATGAGCCTTTGCCCGTTTTTACATAATATTGGGTTAACGAGTGCTCTTTACCTAATGAGTCATAGGCTGCAGAAGTGCTTGATGAGTGGTAACTTGATGCATCATTTGGGTCAAATGGCGTCGTGGTTTGATCTATGGCATCGACGCTAGCATCTAAGTTAGACACTAGACTGATTGTCGAGGTTGCTTTAGCGGGAAGAGAGCCTGACTGGATCTGTAGATCGGTGACATTGCCAGTTTGCAACTGTCCCGTAGCGCCAACAGGATAACCTTGTAAACGGTTGCCGCTAGGGTCAGTGATAAACCCGTTGGCATCTTGATTAAACATACCAGCTCTAGAGTATAAGGTGCTGCCATCTTGGCTGTTAAGAACAAAGAAGCCATCGCCCTGAACGCCCATATCCAACTCTCGGCCGGTGTAGGTAAGGCTGCCACCCATGGAGAAGTTTTGGCTGGTGGACATCACGTTCACACCTCCGGCTTGACCGCCATTATAGATGGCTGAAAACTCACTGCGTCCACCGCGGTAGCCAACGGTTGAAGAGTTGGCTATGTTGTTACTGATGGTATTAAGATCTTGAGTTGTGGCTTGCAGTCCACTGAGGGCGATATTAAAAGACATTAAGATTATCCTTGGTTAACAATTAGTAGGTTAAGAAACTTCTGATATTTCAAGCACTGACACAGTTCCGAGTCCATTACCCAGTTCAGCCATCATCATTCCTGATGCGCTGATAAAGTGGATTTTCTCTATCGGAGCCTGAATAAAGGTGTCAGCGATAAGTTCCTCTTCACCTGAAGTCGTTTTGGCTTCAATCTTGTATTTACCGGGAGCGAGTCCCAACGCTTCAGGGTCAATCGTGAAAGCAATATCGCCAGACTCTTGTGGTCCAAGCGCCAATGTGGTGACCAAATCACCCTGCTCATTGAATATCTCGATATTGAGTTCTTCGACTGCATTGTCTACGTAAACCTTGCCATTAATGGATTCTGACTCGCCACCTAAGGTCAGTTCGGAGGCAGGAACCATGGCATTTTTGCCGATGAGTTGTGCCGACTGAACGATGCCGAGATTCTCCATGATGGTCATCTGAGTGGCCTGGTTTAGGCGCATCTGCTCTAAGCTTTCCACTTGAGAGAATTGAGCAAGCTGAGTAACGTATTCAGTGCTATCAATCGGATTGGTTGGATCTTGGTTTTGGATCTGTGCAATCATCAAGGTCATAAACTCATTTTTGATTGAGGCTGCGTCATTGCCGGGTGAATTCATAACATTCGTGGCAGTGCTGTCGCTGTTATTGCTGGTTGTTGTGTTGTTCACATTCATCTTACTTAGATCCTAATTGCAGCAAACCTTGTTGCATAGAACGTGCTTGATTCATCACCTCTACACTGGTTTCAAATGCGCGACTTGCCGCCATCATGTCAGCCATCTCTTCGACGGTGTTGACGTTTGAATAGGCAACATAGCCCTGTTTATCAGCGAAGGGATGATCTGGTTCATAGCGCATATCCAGCGGTGCATCGGTTTTAACTATGCCCGCTATTTGAACTTGTGCCCCAGAGACCTTGCCTTCCTGAGTCTGGTTATAGATGGTGGAAAATACAGGTTTCAATGCGCGATAAGCCGTGTCGGGTGTTTCTGCTGCTGCGCCAGCATTGGCTAAGTTACTCGCCACTGTATTTAGGCGAATAGTTTGGGCATGCATGCCCGCACCCGCGATCTGATATATCTCTGCAAACGACATCGCTAACTCCCAACCTTAAGGACTCTGTTCCAAGCGTCTTCAAGCATCTCTTCACTCCTCGTGATCTGATAATTTTCCCTAAATCCAAATGACATGGCTAACTCCTATTTACCTTCTATCGCCGACTTTAGTCCGGAGATTTTCATATTGAGAAAGGTGAGGCTAGTTTGATAATCCATGGCATTTTGTGAATACCTTGCCTGCTCTTTCCCTAGTTCAACGGTGTTTTCATCTGCAGAGGTTTGATAAGGCACTCGGTAGCCGACTTCATACTGACTACTGGTCGGCATCCCGGCATTAATGCTTGTTATTAACGCTTGAAAGTTAAGGTCTTTAGCCTTATAACCAGGAGTCTCGGCATTGGCCAAGTTACCTGCTAGTATCTTGGTTCGTTCGACTCTGAAATCCAGCATTTGGGGATGAATACCCAGTGCGGCATCGAGGTTGATCGCCATTGTGACTCCTAGTAGTGTGTGCTCATGTTTTTTGTTCTACGGTACAATACAAGTAATGTGCCAATAGTTAATTTTGAGGTTTATCAATGTGTTGCTGTAAGTTTGTACGGTGGGGAGGAACCCGTGTTTCCTATTTTCTGCTACTTGTTTCCTGCCTACTTCCGCTCAACATATCGGCTGAGGAAGTCTCGGGGGCCCAGCAACAGTTGGAAACAGAGCTGGAAAAAGCTTTAAGCCGAGAGATAGCTCAATGGGTCAAGCGTACCGGGATTAAATCGGTGCATCAGGAGATCAAAATCCGGGTACCTTCAGGGGCTGCTAAGTTGGAGCCTTGCTCTAAGTCTTTGAAGATAGATCCTAGTTCAGGCGCTGTATTTGGTAATCTGCAGCGTAAAGTGCAGTGCGAGGCGAAGGGCTGGTCTTTGTTCATTAGAGCAAAAGTCAGTTTGACGGCAAAGCTGCCAGTTGCTAATCGTGCCCTGAAGCGGGGAGAGTTCATTACGGCTAGAGATATCGAATGGCAGTTATTAAGTTTAGGCCGTTCGGATCGGGATTTAATGACGCGGGTTGAAGATATTGTTGGCCGACAGGTGGTCCGCAAGATCCGCAGACATAATGCGATTCAACTCCACCATCTGAGTTCACCACTTTGGGTAAACTTGGGTGATAAGGTGATTATCGAAGCTCACAGTAATGGCTTCTATGCCAATATGGCTGGGAAGGCGCTAGAGTCCGGTGGTGAAGGGCAGGCGATTAGGGTGAAAAATATCAGTTCGGGTAAAGTGATCACCGCGTATCCTACCGGAAAAGGAAGGGTATCAACTCTGTTTTAACTTGGGCAAATATTTAAGTTTAGTGAGCTAAGTGTCGCTTTAAATGAGTAACAGCCAGTATGCGGAGCATTTACGATGGAAATCCAAAAAATTAACAGTGCGATTAGTGCCGATATAGGCACTCGAAAAGGGGCCGTGAAAACGCCTGATTCTCCAGAGAAAGTTCAAATACTTCAGCCAGAACAGAAAGTAGTGAGTGATGACTGTAAATTGCTTGCAAGCTCACTGGAAGAGCTGGAACAGATAGAGGATGTTGATCAGGCTAAGATGCTTGAGATCCGCCAATCCTTGCGTGATGGGAGCTTTAAATTAGACATTGATGTTATCTCTGAGGCTATGTTAAAGCAGCATGGATAGCGTATGAGTAACAAGAGCGAAAGCAAAAGAGAGTTAGTGCAGGAGATTATCCGAGGAGTTCGTCAGGATATCGAAGGCTACAAACAGTTGAGAAGCTTACTTTCTCAGCAAAGAGAGCTGATGCAACGACGTGATAATCAAGGGCTTGAGTTACATAATCGACATCAACTAAGTTTATGTGAGCAGCTACAGTCTCGTGCCAATAAACGTAGCCGTGGGCTGATACAATTAGGTTTTTCTGGTGATGCCGCGGGTATGGATCAGCTTATCACTAAGTTGCCAGTAGATGCCGCCAAGCAGGTAAAAATATTGTGGAATAACCTGTTAATTTTGGTCAAAGAAAGCAAAATGGCTAATGATATTAACGGCAATCTGCTGGTGGATCAGCAAGCGGTGATCAATGGATTGTTAAATCGCGATAAAGAAGTTTGTATTGATTATGGTGTTTCTACACCAAGTTGAGTGGTGAGTTATGGGGTTAACTCACTTTTAACTTTCATCCCTGTGGGCTCTACCAAAACCAATAACCTCCCTGTTAAAGTACCAGTTCGGCATCCCTGTCTTACGTTCGAAGTGTATCACTTCGCGATTCCTCACCCTGTTTTGCTCCTCTGCGTGGTCTTTGTGAACTCCGTGGTGGAAATCTTGTTAGCCTTTATCATTTCTGGTTTTGTTGAATACCAATCAGTATAAGAAGTTGATCTACTCAGAGTGTTTTTTGGCAAACTAATTCAAGGCGAATGGATGACATAATGGCTGTTCCCTTGTGAGTTCATTCAACACAGAAGTAGGCAGCCAAAACACTCCTTACAGGCGAGTTTTAGCGGTTCTGATGCTGTGTTAACGAGCTTAACCGTAGAATAACTATGCTCTTCACTCGCTGCCTTGCCTCAGGACCGCTAAACTCTCGCTGAGCGATCAAATCTTTATACTGATTGGTATAATGTCTTAAACAGTATAAAATCAGTGGTTAATGAAATTTGTCGATGGTAAATTATTGTTGGTAAAGCGAGCTAGTTACGCTGCGTATACACCTTAATGAAGGAGAGATTAATTGACCGATCACAAGACTATTTCAGCATATGACGTTCATGTCGAAAATTATGTGGAGATCATTAATCAGCAAGCTGTCGATACTATATTATTGAATTTTATTGCATGCTTTAAGCCAAATGATTATGTACTTGATCTCGGCTGTGGACCTGGAGTCTCAGCTGCCATTATGCGAGAGCATGGGTTGAGAGTGGATCCTACTGATGCTTCTAAGGAGATGGTCAAACGGGCTAACAAGACTTTTAATATTGGTGCACGACTTGCTGTGTTTGAAGATATTAGTACCAGTAATACATATGATGGTATATGGGCCAATTTTAGCTTGCTCCATGCCACCCCTCAAGATTTGCCGAACATTTTAAAAGCGTTACACAAAGCCTTAAAGCCCAAAGGAATATTGCATTTGGGGATGAAGATTGGCCAAGGTTCAATCCGTGATAAGTTTGATCGTTACTACAGCTATTACTCGGAAGATGAATTAGTGGGTCACTTAAATAAAGTGGGCTTTATCGTGCAAAATGTGGAGCTAGGAGAAGCGTTAGGATTGGCTGGAGAACTAGAACCGTGGATCGTATTGACAGGCTCTTCTTGATTGGAGTGTGCGCTGTGATACCAATCAGTATAAGAAGTTGATCTACTCAGAGTGTTTTTTGGCAAGCTAATTCAAGGCGGATGGATGACAGAATGGTTGTTCCCTTGTGAGTTCATTCAACGCAGAAATAGGCAGCCAAACTCTCGCTGAGCGATCAAATCTTTATACTGATTGGTATGAGTCGCTTCTCGCATGCCAAACAACGCAACACAAATACCAGAACGTTTTGCTATTTCAGGGGATAAGTAAGTTCATCTGTTCTGCATTAAACCCTTTGACTTCATATGGAGATGGCACATTTTGAAAATATTCAACCCAAACCTTATTGCTTCGTGGAAACTCACGGTCCAAGCACCTCTTAGCTTGCTTTCTCGTTTCTGCTAAATCTCCCACAAATGATGCGTTTTCAAATCCTACTTCTACTATTTGAAATTCTGTGGAACTAAAACAGTAAATAATAAACCCACGATCTTTCTTATATGTTTTAAATTGAACCACTTCCTTTGGTTGCAGTTTTTTAAGTTGCTTGTCGATTAATGCTATGATTTTAGAAATATGAATCATGTTATTAAACTCCATTGTGTAAATTGAGAATATATCACAAAGGGGAGCGCATAAGTGATGGCTAATGTAGCTTGTTTGCTTGTTTTAATGATGGCTTTTGATGATTTGCAAGAAAGGAAAACTTAGTGAAATGTAAGTGTGTTCCCTTGGCTACCTTAGAGCACAGGACGGAGAAAATGTGCAACTTGCTCTTCAACAAGTCACAAATTTAGCTGAAAGATAGTCGGCAACGCCCGGCAAGATCATCCAGTTGTTTCTGTTCCTTGATCGATTTTGCATCGAGTTGCTCTTGGTGACGTCGCTTGCAAAACCATTTTATCCCCTGTTGTCTCCCAAGTTGTTTACGCCATAAACCGTCCATTCTCTGGTGCTCGTGCTCAAGTAATCGTTGCTGTCTGGTCAACTGGGTCTGCATCGGTTTTAGCGCTAGCTGCATATTGATATTGTTCTGTAGCAGCAGTGAATTGGCTAGCTGTGGTGAGTGAGCTTGATATTCAGTTAACATCTTTGTTAGTGCTAACTGTTGTTTACTTATCTGAGTGATGCGGTGGTGGGCTTCACTGCGTTGCCTGCCGAGCTCAGAGAGCTTTTTCTCCTCCTGTTGGCAGAGTTTTAAAAGTTGCTTCATCTCAGCTCTCTTTGTGGGTGTGGATTGGCGAAATGTTGTGTGAGTTTATTTAAGGCTTCTAGGCTGTGGTGGAGATCGAATTTTTGCGAAGTCTCCTGTTTAAGAAAACTAGCCATCATAGGGTAGCTATCTACTGCAAGATCCATTTGTGGATCGTGTCCCGCCTGATAACCGCCTAAAGGCAGCAGTTCACGAACTTCGTTATAACGGCTATTAAGGTGCCTGAACTGCTGGGTTTGCTGTATCTGTTCCTGATCGGCGACTTGGCTGGCCAGTCGACTGACTGAGGCGGCGATGTCGATCGCCGGGAAATGGCCCTGTTCGGCTAACTGGCGGCTTAATACTAGGTGACCATCTAAGATGGCTCTAGCGGCATCGGCAATGGGATCTTGCTGATCGTCGCCCTCGGTTAAGACTGTATAGAAAGCGGTTAAGGTGCCTTCTGGGTGCTGACCGTTACCAGCCTGCTCCACTAAGCTTGGCAGCTGAGCAAAGGCTGAGGGGGGATAGCCTTTAGTTGCCGGAGGCTCGCCTAAACTCAGGGCTATTTCACGTTGGGCTTGAGCATAACGTGTGAGTGAATCAACTAACAATAGCACCTGTTTACCCTGATCTCGAAAGGCGGTCGCCACATGATGGCACAGCCGCATAGCACGCATTCTCATAAGAGGTGTGGTATCGGCAGGCGCTGCGATAACCACGGCACGCTTTAGTCCCTCTTCACCTAATGATTGCTCGATAAATTCACGGACCTCTCGGCCACGTTCACCTATTAAACCGACGATGACAACATCGGCTTCAGTAAAGCGGGTCATCATGCCCAGTAGTACACTTTTACCCACACCGGATCCTGCGAAAAGGCCCAGCCGTTGACCACGGCCGATGGGAAGTAGGGCATTGATGGCTCGAATGCCCACATCTAATGGCTCTGTGATGGGTTTACGCAGTAAGGGGTTTGTTGTCTGGTTAGTTAAAGGCTGCCAGTGGATATTACTCAGCGGGCCGAGTGTATCCAGTGGCTGAGCTAATCCATCGAGTACCCGACCTAACAGTCCATTACCTACGGGGATCTGAACCTGACCGATGAGCGGCATGACCCGGGCGCCAGGCATTAAACCTGAGGTGTGTTCCATGGGCATTAAGCAGAGTGTCTCTTTATGAAACCCGACGACTTCGGCCTCGATCTTTCGTCCATCACGACACTCGATATGACAACGATCCCCCATGCCTAGTTGACACCCTATGGCCTCGAGCAGCATGCCGTTGACCCGGGTTAAACGGCCATAGACTTGTGCTACTGGAACTTGGGGCCAATCTAAGTTTTCATAGATTGAAGCTTCGATGGATTCAGCACTATTTTGCATCGACAGCGGACTCAGTATCTTGATTGAGGGCTTTATTTCCGGCCTGTTCCAGCTTAGTCGCTACCTGATCCATACAGGCATTGAGTCTGGTTTCCACTGATGCATCTGCATCGGATTTGTCGCTGACAATGCGACATCCCCCTGGAGATATTGTGGGATCAGCCACTAAGGTCCAATGCTTAATTTTTTCAGCAGCCAACTCTTTTAGCTTATGCACGGCATTCGGTTCAAGATGGATCTTCATCTCAGCGCGTGTGTCGGGCAAGGCTTGCATCGTCTCTTCAACAAGGGAAATGATCTGCTGGGGTTGCAAGGTGAGTTCACAGCGGATCACCTGTTGAGAGACCCGACGGATCAGTTCCAGTATGGTGGTTTGTTGTTGGCGGATCTGCTGGTTATGACCCTCCTCCAGAATCGATTTTAGGGCACTAATGGGAGCGATGATCTCATTGAGTTGCTCATCAATTGCCTCTTTTCCTTTTAGTTTTCCCTCTATACGACCTTGATTGAAGCCGCTAGCATGACCGGATAAACGCCCCTCTTCGGAACCTGAACTAAAACCATCCTCGTGCCCCTTAGATACTCCCTCTTTATATCCATTATCGAAGGCCTCCTGATAGTCATGCCATCCTGCACCATGGTCGCCTTCTACTGGATCGGGCTGGATCAGTGGTGCGAATCTGTGACGTCGGGCAAGCGCGCCTTTAAGACGCCATTTTGAATCTGTATTATCTGAAGATATAGTCATTATTCAACTACCTGTTCTTCGAAGAGTTGTAATTCAATGTCACCGTCATTCATCATCTCTTTTGCTATGTCCATGATCGCTCGTCGGGCGGTGATAGCCTGACTTAGTGGGACTGCCCCGATAGCTTCAACCTGAGTTTCAATGGCAGATGACATACGTTTAGGCAGTGCATTGAGTAGGGTTGATTTTAGCTCTGAATCGATCCCTTTTAGTGCCAATGACAACATATCTGCAGGCACTATTTCCATCAATGCTCGTAGGGTTTCAGGCTTCTGTTTACCTAAAATCATAAAGTCGAACATGTTGTCTGCTACGTCGCTGGCGAGTTTGCGGTCATGGAGTTTTATCATCTCCATTAGCTGCTCACGATCACCTTCGAAACGGTTGAGGATATCGGCCACCTGTTTAACTCCTGCAACTTGTGTGTGGCTTTTCTCCATGGCGATCAACATGCAACGTTCGATAAGCTGTCTCAGCTCATCGACTACATCTCTGTCTAGTTCGCCTAGCTGGGCTATGCGAACCAGTACTTCATCTTGGCCTTCAGCGGGTAAGCTTTGCAGCACTTGCGCGGCACTCTCAGCAGGCAATAAACCTAAGAGCACGGCTTGCAGTTGGCTGTGTTCATGGGTGATCTCTCTGGCCAGCAGTTGGGGATCGACCCACTCTAATCGCTTAACCAATGTTTTGATCTCATCACCATAGATACTGTCAATAAGGCTCTTGGCTACACGATCCCCAAGCGCCATATCTAAGGTTTTTTGCAGATATGAACGCGAGGCGCGTGCAATACCTGATTGTTGTTGATATCCCATAAAAAAACGACTCAATACCGCCTCTGCTTCATGTTGAGTGATGCTGGATAAGCGCGCCATTTTGTGGCTTAAATGTTGAACATCATTTCTGTCGAGGTGGGACATCACCTGCGCCGCGCCTTTCTCGCCCATGCTCAGCAGTAGCATGGCCGCTTGATCTAGATTGTCCATTTGTATTCCGGTTTCACTGTTATTCACTAGATTCATTACCTAATTAATTAAATGGAGATGGTTCAATTGATGACTCACTCTTTGTTTTTATCACCGATCCAGTGAGCTATCACTTCAGCAACGCGCGCGGGTTCCTGATTTGCCAGTAAGCTCAAATGTTCCATCTTCACTGTCAGTGGCGATCCTGGTGCTGGAAGGTTTTGGTTACCGATCCAGTCGCTCCCCATTTTATTTTGATCCAGTCCCATCAACTGATCAGCCAACGCCTGTGAATCACCAAGTTGGGCTGTGTTAGCCATGTTTTCTACCGGTGGTTCCAGTGCCACAGAGGTCTCATTGAAATTCTCTTTGAAGGTGTGTTCTGCTGTACGTGTTAGATGAGAAACTAACGGTCTAAGCACAAAGAAGATGAGCCCTAAGCCTAAAATAGCACCAATGAAATATCTGAGATAAGCCTGATAACCTTCAGCTTGCCACCATGGCATTGGCTCAAACTGGGCGATTTTAACCGGTGCAAACAGAAAACTGTTGATGCTGAATTGATCGCCACGTGCCGCTGAGAAGCCTATGGCGTCTTGAACCATAGTGCCCAGTTGAGCCATCTGAGTCTCATTCCAGCCCGTTGTGCCACCAGTTTGGCTGTTGAGTAGTACTGAGACAGAAAGATTTTCAAGCTGCATCTGCTGAAAACGTGTGTGTTTTACCGAACGACCTACATCAAATTGGCGACTCTCCTGTTTATTCAGATTTCGGCTTGAGTTCTCATTTCCATCTTGATTAGCTGTTGGAGTCTGATTGCTCAATGCGCCAGGGATCCCCATGGCAAGTGTACTGTCAGTATCATTAATGCTTTGTTGTTCCTGAGTAACAACAGATTGAGGATCTAATGATTCGCGTGTCTCTTCAACCTGATTAAAGTTCACTTGAGCAGCGATTTGAACCTGAAAATTCTCTAGTCCCAGTACCGGAGCAAGCATGCTCGATGCCCGATCAATTAAACTCTGCTCAAGTTCTTGAGTATATTTGAGCTGTTTATCTCTGGCTTGGGTAATATCTTGATTGCCCGCAATGCCTGAGCTGAGGAGGTTACCCTCTTGGTCGACGACTTGAACGCGTTCAGGCGTCATGCCACTGACACTACCAGCGACTAAGTTCACCACAGCTTCGACCTGACTTGTTTGTAGGTTCGCGCCAGCGTAGATATCTAACATTACCGATGCTGATGGCAGTTCTGGTTGCTGTCTGATAAACAGTGTTCGCTTGGGAATAGCAAGGTGTACTCTCGCAGTACGAACGGCATTGAGTGCCATGATGGTGCGGGCTAGCTCACCTTCTAGGCTGTGACGATATCTTGCCTGTTCCATAAACTGGCTGGTGCCAATACCCGCTTTATCCAAGGATTCCATGCCCGAAGGCACCTTAGCTTTCACCCCTTTAGCAGCAAGTAACATTCTTGCTTTACCTAGTTTATCTTCCTGTACCAAAACTAGGCCGCTAGTGGCATCGAGACGATAGGCGATCCCTTCTGTTTCCAACACTTCAATGATCTGCGACGTTTCAACCTGTTCTTGGTGGCCATAGAGTGGGCGATACCCTTGGCTGGTGGTCCACAATAGAAGGACTATAACGCAGGCGACAACACTGGCGAGGATTGCCAAGATTAACACTTGGCGATCACCTCGATTAAATTCATGCCATTTTGATTTTATTGAGGAGAGTATCTCGCCTTTATTGCCTGGGTCGATAGTGGTTAGGCTCGGTTGAGTGAGAGTTGTAGACATTAAATATTTTCCCTTACAGAAGACGTTATTTTTCTGCTAATGCTGAGTTCGTTTACCTTGCCAACCTTTAGATTGGCATCTTCATCACATCGTCAAAGGCTTGAACTAAGCGGTTACGGATCTGCATCATGGCTGAGAAGGAGAGACTCGCTTTTTGTGATGCCACCATTGCGCCTACTAGATCATCACTTTCTCCAGCATCGACGGCTCTAACTTTGGCAGAAGAGGTGTTTTGATCTGCGTTCACTGCAACGACTTTACTCTCCATAAGTTCAGAGAAAGAGGGAGCTTGTATACCGTGATCTTTAGGATTCGCGGTGATTTTTATCGCGCCCTTGGCCATCTCTGTATGGATACTTAATGTGTCCATCATGGCTTGAGGACTGATTATGGTTGAAACTGACATGTACATTTCCTATCGATGTTCTGTGTGTTGTGGCAGTTTGGTTTAAGCTGCGAGGCCTAAAGCCTGCTCTATATCTATTCCCTCTTCACGCATCTGCACTAACTTGTACCTGAGGGCTCGGGTGGTCATTCCTAGCGACTCGGCACTTTGGCTGCGATGACCTCGGAAGCGTTTTAGGGTGTCTAAAATATATTGAAACTCTGCTTGTCGCTTGGAGGCTTTAAGTCCCTGCTTAGGGTTATCAGCTGTTACTGTGCAGTGGTTATCTTTGGCTTCTATACCGAGTTCAGCGGCTTGAAGTGCTTGACCTCGGCGCATGACCAAGGCGCGTTGAATCGTGTTCTCTAACTCTCTGACATTTCCCGGCCAGTCGTGGGATAGTAGACGTTGTTGGGCAGGCTCACTGAAGTAGCAAGCTTGATGGTCACAGAGTGGTTTGTATTTTTGTAAAAAATGTTCGGCCAGAGGTAAAATGTCCTCTTTACGCTCCCTAAGAGGAGTGATTTTAAGGGGCAATACATCTAGGCGATAAAAGAGATCTTCTCTAAAGTCTCCATTTTTAACTGCTTGTCTCAGATCTCTATTGGTTGAAGCGATAACACGGATATTGAGTGGAATGGTCTTGTGACCACCTAAACGTTCAACTTCTCTCTCCTGCAAAACTCGTAATAACTTAGATTGTAGTAGAAATGGCATCTCTCCTATCTCATCAAGCAGTAGGGTTCCACCGTTGGCTTGTTCAAACTTACCAGCCTGATCACAGGACGCACCTGTAAAAGCACCTTTTACATGGCCGAATAGTATCGACTCCAGAATACTCTCTGGGATTGCGGCACAGTTGACTGCGATAAATGGCTGTTCTGAACGGTTGGAATGTCGATGAATATAGTGAGCTAAGGGTTCCTTACCTGTACCACTTTCACCTGTGAGTAGAATGCTTGCTTCTGTTGTGGCAGCCCTATGGGCCAACATCAGGAGTTGACGACTAACCGTTGAGGAGACTATAAAATCGGTATCTGGTTGCTCTAAACGGCGAAATCGGTTTAACAACGAAGTTAACTGCTCGAGATCTAATGGCAGTAATAGGTAATCCTGTGCACCATGTTGCATAGCACAACTCGCAAGATCGGTTTGTTCAGGATTTAACAAAGCAACCTGGTTTTTCCCGGGGTACTGAGCCATCTTGACCACTGCCTCATCGCAGCTGCAATTAGACAGGTTGATCATCGTGAGCCAAGGTTTTCCTAGTATAGAATGACCTAGTTCAAATCCTTGTAACTGCAACTTTTGAATATAGTTAGGAGTCAGTTCTGTGTCGACGAATCTAAGATTATAACTACTCATTAGCCCCTCCGGTTTGCAGTTCCGCAGAGCGAGAGTCTGACTTGACTAAGCGCACAGTCACCCTTCTATTTAACTCTCTCCCAGCTTGAGTCTTGTTACTTGCCTTAGGTGAGCGAATACCATGATGCCTGACTTGTACCATCTTTTTAGTGATGCCTAACTCAATCAAGCGGGAGGCAACTTCATCAGCTCTCTCTTTGCTAAGGACCAGATTCGCTAACGATTCCCCGCTTCCATCGGCATGGGCATCGACTAATACTTCTACGATTGAATTGTCGACAAGAACATATTGGGCTATGGCATCTAAGTCAGCCTCATGAGCGGCAATTAATAGACTCGAACCTGAGTGAAATAGAAGATCTATCCGGCGGACGTAGGAGAAGGGCTGTGGAAGTAGGTTTTGCCGGCATAACTTGAATTGGCGAGTGATCGCTTGGGTTGCGATTGGTGCCGTTTCGACTAAGTACGAGTTGCCCTGAGCTCCTGAAATCGCTACTTGCCAGGAGAGCCCTTGTTCTAATCCTTCAAGGAATTGATTTGTCGAGTCTTGACTTCGACCAGTGTTACCTTGCCAATGTAATTGGGTTTCGATTGAACTTAGCTGCTTACCTTGATTCCATGAAGGCGATTGTAGGGTAACAGGGCTCTGTTCATTCTTAAAAGTAAGCCAGTCTGCAGTGAGCTGAAGACTGAGTAGACTGTCAGGCTCTGCAATTAGCTTAAATTCACCAAACCCTTCAACTTTATGTCCTATTTGGCATAGGTAAGGATCTCCAGAATAATGCCATTTTGCTTGTTCAAACTCAGTTTGATAGTGCGAAACTTGCGCAAATGCTGAACTTGGGATTATGAGAGCAATAAACAGAGCATAGATTTTTATATGAACTGATGTTTTCAATGTTTCATTTGCCTTTTAATATCATGTTTATTGTTGTTGGTTTGTATATGTTTTACTTCGTTTTTTATATACGGAATTCTTGCGGTGTATAATTAAGCATTAATAAAACCTTAAGTAAAACTCTTTTTCTATATTTGCTTTTAATTTTATATTTATGATTAGTTGAAAGTATTTTTTTTGACTGATATCTTTTATATGGAACATAGGTAAGCTTAGGTTTTTACTATGGGCTTTCGTCTGTTTCAACTATATTTTTAATGTTTCAACTTAAAATGACATTATTGTTAAGTCGCTGTATTTAAATAGAATGATATTTATTTTTTATATCTGAAACTGTTTATAGATCACAATATATAACTATTTCTAAAAAACGTTAAAGTTTTCAGATTAAATGTCGCACTCTGATTTTATTTTAACGTTACTGCTTTAAATTTGTTCTGTTGATTGTTTTTTGATGTTTTTTGCATTATTAATATTTTTAAATTAATGACGCCTTTCTTTTTTTTTGTTGAACTAATTATTTGTTATTGCCAGTCATAAAATTGTCGAAAGTCATTTAAATGTCAGTTTGAATGCTTAGTTAATATTTTGGCGTTGTTATTTTATCTTTGGATTTTAAATGAAAACTACTGCAAAAGCTTATCTACTTAAAGAGAATAGAACTGAGCGAGTTAGGCCTGTGGCATTAATTCAAGAGAAGTTGGCGCGCAGCCGATTGCTTATTCAAATGGAGTCATGTCAGCGTCCGTTATTGGAAGCTGTAAATCATGTACTCAATCCTATTATTCGTCAGGGGCATCATGCATTGTCGAATGTTTCTTTTTTAGAGAAGGGGAAGTCAGAGGCGTTTGATGTCAATAATGCGTGGTTTTTATTGCGTTATCACAGGTCACCACTGGCTTGGTGGCGCATCGATAAGTGTACCTTAGATCAATTAGCGAGCGGTTATTATGGCAGTTTAACCAGCCCCTTAAAGTCTCCGTTGAGAGAACCGAGTAAATCTGAGTTTAGATTAGTCAAAAAACTTATGTTGGCAGCGCTTGCTGTTTTACCTATGGCTGAACTTGATGAGTCGGCTTTAGAGCTTGAGTTGGTTATCAACAAGGGATCTATGGATGTCGCAACAAGTTGGCAGTTAGGCTTTCCGACAGAGAATATGGCGCCACCTATGCTGTTCTGTATGACAGAACATTTACTGGGTCTGATGTCTGAGTTATCTATGCCATTTATTGCCGGCACGGACTTAGCCGAAAAACTATCATGCAAGTTAAGACAAATACCCATCAAAATCCTGTTTGAATTGGGTCGCCAAAATACGCCTGTTACTTCACTCCAAGATCTAAAAGTGGGTGATATTCTTCCGATGAACCTCCATACCCGATGTCCCGTTACCGTTGGAAAACGTCCACTTTTCTATGCCGCTATCCATACCCACGAAGGGAAGATGGTGGCCAAATTAATTCAAGATGCTTCATAGCAGTAGGGCATGTTTCTAAGCTTGAAGCTTATTCAAAATTACTAAGCAATTTACCTGTTAATAGGAGCCGACTAATGGCTGATCAAACCTTGTTACAAGATGATGATTTTCTACTGGATGATAATTTATTTGGTGAGGAAGATATTGCCTCAGAAGTAAGCAGAACTAAACCGGTTAAAGATATCTCTTTTTTCCATCAATTACCTGTACAGGTGACGTTAGAGTTAGCCAGTGCAGAGATGTCTTTAGGTGAATTGACCCGAATGGGGGAAGGAGATGTCATCGCATTGGATCGTATGGTGGGTGAGCCTTTAGATATTCGAGTCAATGGTGCCCTTCTTGGTAGAGGTGAGGTGGTTGAGGTAAACGGTCGCTATGGTGTGCGTTTATTGGAAGTCGAAGCGATTAGCCTGACAGGGGCAAATGACTGATTATGCTTCGAGCACTCCTGTTATTACTCTGTTTGGCTGTACCTACAGCCTTTGCTAGCGATGGTCTTACCCTGTTTACACTCGGTGATGGGCAGCAGAGTCAGTCGGTAAACATCAAGTTAGAGATATTGGCGTTGATGACGGTGCTCAGCTTCCTGCCAGCTATGTTGATGATGTTGACAAGCTTTACCCGCATCATCGTGGTGCTGGCCATTTTGCGTCAGGCATTGGGATTACAGCAGAGTCCACCCAATAAGGTGTTGATTGGTATCGCGTTGGTATTGACCATTTTTGTGATGAGACCTGTAGGTAAAGATATCTATGAGGATGCCTATCTTCCCTATGATCAGGGACAGATAGAGTTAACTGAGGCGGTTCAAATTGGGATTGTCCCTCTACGTACATTTATGTTGGCGCAAACCCGAGAAACGGATCTTGAGCAGATGCTTAAGATAGCCGACGAACCCGTAACGCTAAAGGCTGAGGAGATCCCTTTCTTTGTACTCATGCCAGCTTTTGTATTGAGTGAGTTAAAAACGGCTTTCCAAATTGGGTTCCTATTATTTTTACCTTTCTTAGTCATCGATCTTGTGGTCGCAAGTGTATTGATGTCCATGGGGATGATGATGCTTTCTCCCTTGATTATCTCCTTGCCTTTCAAGTTGATGGTATTTGTATTGGTGGATGGTTGGACAATGACAGTGAGTACCTTAGTGGCCAGTTTTGGCTAGCGAATTTAATGGTGAATAGAGTTAATGAAACTGGAGCAAGTCAATTGAGCTTAAAGAGTGGGTTTTGCTATGGACGTTAATGAGCTGACATCTATTTTTTCCGATGCCATCTATTTAGTGGTGGCCATGGTGGGTGTTTTGGTGGTGCCGAGTCTGATTGTTGGGTTGATTATTGCTGTGTTTCAGGCTGCTACTCAGGTGAATGAACAAACCTTGAGCTTCTTGCCGAGGTTAGTTCTGACTCTTTTAATGGTGTTGTATTCCGGAGAATGGTTACTGCAACAGATCTCAGATCTTTTTGAGCGCCTGTTTCTCAACATTCCTCATATAATCGGCTAAGCATGCTCTCTCTTACTTCGATAGAACTCAGTGCGTTTATTGGCACCTTCTGGTGGCCATTCTGCCGCATTATGGGGGCATTTATGGTGATGCCATTTTTGAGCAGCACCTATATCCCCGTTATGGTTAGGATCTTGTTGGCCCTGTCGATATCGGCCTTACTCGCGCCTATGTTACCGGCAGTACCAGCGGTGGACGCAGTGTCAATTGGTGCCCTGTTTTTGGCGGTTGAACAGCTCTTGATTGGATTCATGTTGGCGCTATTTTTGAGCATCATGATCCATGTGATGACTTTGCTGGGCGCCATGATGTCGATGCAGATGGGATTGGCGATGGCAGTGATGAACGACCCATCTAGCGGTAGTTCCCCTATCTTAGGTCAGTGGTTTCTTCTTTACGGCACTTTGTTATTTCTGGCATTAGAGGGGCACTTGGTGGCGATTGGTGTCTTGGTTGACAGCTTTCGCTTGTGGCCCATAGGTGCAGGTATTTTTGATCTGCCTCTGATGGGGCTAGTGAGTCGTTTTGCCTGGCTTTTTGCTTCTGCTTTTATGTTGGCGCTGCCTTCGATTCTTGCCATGTTGATGGTCAATATTACTTTTGGCGTGTTGAGTAAAGCCGCTCCTTCATTAAACGTTTTTGCTTTGGGTTTCCCCATGTCGATGCTGATGGGGCTGCTTTGTGTGATGCTCTCTTTTAGTGGGTTGCCAAGTCGTTATAGCGATCTCTGTTTAGATTCACTCTCGGCCATGTATCAGTTTATTGGTGGTGTGGTATGAGTAAAGATACTGGCCAAAGTAAAACAGAGAAAGCGACCCCGCAAAAGCTTAAGAAAGCCCGCGATGAGGGGCAAGTACCGAGATCAAAAGACTTAGCGGCAACCGCGCTTATTGTTGGTTGCTCACTTATGTTGACAGCAAGTGCCGACTGGTTTGCAGACAAAGTATCGCAAGTGACACGATCAAACATGTTATTGACCAAAGCTGAGTTGGATGAGCCGGGTATGATGATGAATCATCTTGGTAGTGCTCTGTTAGAGATCCTCTACATACTTGGACCTATTTTTGTACTTGTTGCTGTGCTTGCTATGGTCGCTGGGGCACTGCCAGGTGGGCCAGTTTTTAACTTTAAAAATGCCTCATTTAAATATAGCCGTATCGATCCCATTGCTGGGCTCGGGCGTATGGCATCAATCAATTCCTTAATTGAACTGATTAAGTCGATACTTAAAATAGTCCTACTAATCAGCATTATGTTTATCTTCCTAGAGAAAAACTTACAGACGCTGCTGAGTTATAGTCAGCTGCCCATAGATGAAGCGGTACGCAATGGCATTGATATGCTTTCAACGGGCATGCTTTATCTAGGATTGGGCATGTTGGTGATCACTTTCATCGATGTTCCGTATCAGTATTGGCATCACCATAACGAACTAAAAATGACATCTCAGGATGTAAAGGATGAGCATAAGCAACAGGAAGGTAAGCCGGAGATTAAGGCTAAAATTCGCCAACTACAGCAGAGAATAGGGCGCTCTAGAGCCGAAATTGCTATCCCCCAAGCCGATGTTTTGCTGGTTAACCCTAACCATTATGCGGTCGCATTGAAATATGACTTAGAGAAAGCCGATGCTCCCTATGTGCTGACTAAAGGCACTGATGAACTGGCTCTGTATATGCGTCAAATTGCTCAGCGTAACGATGTTGAAGTGATTGAACTGCCGCCATTGGCACGTGCTGTTTATTACTCGACCCAAGTAGAGCAACAGATCCCTGCCGCGCTATTTATCGCTATTGCTCATGTGTTGAGTTATGTGTTGCAAATAAAAGCCGCCAGGCAGGGAAAGCAAACTAAACCTGATCCTTTGCCTAACTTCTTTATTCCGCCCCACTTGCGACGAGACTAGCTGATGCATGAATGACATGGGAATACACCAGATTGTGTTTGAAGATTAGCCGCTGCGGCACTTATATGATTTTTTTGTTTTAGTATCGTCGTTCACTATAAGGTGGCGACATGATTTAAGGATATTGCACCATGAATTGGTTTTCGCGCACATTTGCAGGCAATCGTAGCTATATAGGGATCCCTATTTTGCTGCTGGCCATTCTGGGCATGATTATTCTTCCATTACCTCCTTGGCTGTTGGACATTCTATTTACCTTTAACATCGTTTTAGCTGTCATGGTGCTGCTGGTTAGTGTCTCGATTAAGCGGCCAATCGATTTTTCTGTTTTTCCGACTGTGCTTCTGCTCGCCACCTTGATGCGATTGACGTTGAACGTTGCATCCACACGAGTGGTGCTGGTTGAGGGACATCTTGGTGGCGATGCAGCTGGTCGCGTCATTCAAGCATTTGGTGAAGTGGTGATTGCCGGCAACTATGTGGTGGGGGGCGTGATCTTCCTCATCTTGATGATCATTAACTTTGTGGTGATCACTAAAGGTGGCGAGCGTATCTCCGAAGTGTCGGCTCGTTTTACCTTAGATGCTTTGCCGGGTAAGCAGATGGCCATTGATGCGGATCTTAATGCGGGGGTGTTAACGCAAGATCAAGCAAGTCAACGACGTCAAGATGTGGCTCGGGAAGCTGATTTCTATGGTTCCATGGATGGTGCCTCTAAGTTTGTACGTGGGGATGCGATTGCCGGTTTGCTGATCTTAGCGATTAACATGTTAGGTGGCCTTGCCATCGGTATTTTCATGCATGACCTTAGCACTGGAGAGGCATTTAAAACCTACGCTCTACTTACGATAGGTGATGGTTTGGTTGCGCAGATCCCATCTCTATTGTTGGCTACCGCAGCTGCTATCATTGTGACTCGAGTGTCCGACGCTGAAGAGATGCCGACTCAGCTCACTAGGCAACTATTGGCGAATCCAAAAACGCTAGCGACCACAGCACTGGTGATGACGGTATTGGGTTTAGTACCGGGTATGCCAGCTTTTGTTTTCCTATCATTTGCTGTGCTTTTGGCATTTGCAGCTTGGAAACAAAGTCAGCACGTGGGCATAATGCCGGAGAAGAGAGTTGAGCAACAACTGGAAAATAGCCTATCTGAACCGTCAGCACCGAGCTGGGATGCCCTGCCATTCACTGACCTCATTGAAGTGCGTTTGGGCTATCGTTTAGTCCATCTTGTTGAACGCAGTAAGGGAGCTGAGTTACAAAAACGTCTTACTGGGATCAGGCGTACCTTGTCTGAGCAAGCGGGATTTTTACTGGCCGAAGTTAGGGTTAGAGATAACCTATCCCTTGCACCCAACGCTTACCAAATTAATCTGATGGGCAATCCAGTTGTGGTGGCTGAGCTTGAGCCTGATAAATTATTGGCGATAAAGAGTGGTCCTGTTTTTGGTGAGATTGATGGGATTATCACTAAAGATCCAGCCTATCAAATGGATGCTATTTGGATAGACGCTGGGCTTAAAGCCAAAGCGTTGAATTTAGGCTTTTCTGTAGTTGATAATGCCACGGTTATTGCGACCCATGTCAGTAAGCTTATTCGTGAATCTCTTCCTGATATGCTGCAGCATGATGATGTGATTTCCCTAGGCGATCGCCTAGCCAAAATATCACCTAAATTATCGGAATCCTTAAGTACAGCCTTAACACCGATACAGCAACTTAAAGTGTATAGATTGTTGCTCAAGGAGCAGGTTTCACTTAAAGATATTCGCACCATAGCTACCACGCTGCTCGATTGCAGTGAAAATAGTAAGGATCCGGTATTGCTGGCAGCTGATGTACGTTGCGCTCTGCGAAATAGTATCCTGCACTCGATTGTAGGTTCTGAGCAAAAACTCAATGTGCTGACCTTAGCCCCTGAACTTGAACAGACTCTGATGACAGCACTAAATCAGTCCCAGCAGCAGGGGAAGATGGCCTTGGACAGTTTTCCTGTTGAACCTATGTTATTAGCTCAACTGCAACAGAAGATGCCACAGTTGTTAGCTGATGCTAAAGCGCAAGGTCATAGCCCTATGCTGCTTGTTTCACCACAGCTAAGACCGATACTAGCCCGTTATGCTCTAGCATTTGCTAGGGGCTTACATGTGATTTCATACAATGAAATTCCGGAAACTCGTGAGTTAATGGTTGCAGGTCAACTAGGCTAGTTTCAGATGACCGTCAACTAAGAGATAGAAGGGGGCTAAGCCCCTTCTATTGTATCTGCTAGAGTGAATGTTTAAGAGCTGTGCTTTTGAAGAAAATTAATCAGTTCAGTGAGTGCTAGATTTCTGCTCTCATCTTGCTCCATAAAAATTTCATGGCGAGCATTGGGGATACTAATAAGCTGGCACTGTTCATTGACAGTGTGATACTGAGCGAAGTTATCGACGATAGTATCTTGCTCGGCCTGAAGAATTAGAATAGGTGTGGTACTGCGTTTAGCAGCCGCTATTGTTTTCTCTCCCGCATCAATAGATTCATATAGCCAATGATTGGTTGGTGAGCCAAGTTGAAGTTCTGGATGTGCTTGGTAGAGAATGCGGTAATCTTCATAGCGTAACTGGCTGTGGGTTAGATCATTGTTAGCAAATGCTTCGGGATCGTAGTCCTTACCGCCTAGAATATAGTTAGGCTCTCTATGCTCTGATGTGGTGTCTAATATCTTGGCTAACCAACGGATAAAGCGGCGGCTAACTGGCAGCTTAATACCATACATTGGGGCTGAAAATACGGCTGCTTTAAATGTTTGTGGATGCTTATCTAAATAGAGCGTTCCTATAGCTCCCCCCATGGAGTGACCTACCAGAAATAGCATTTTATGTTGCTTAGGTAGCACGACATTATCGATGAAGTAGGCGAAGTCATCGATATAGGTATCGAACTTATCGATGTGTCCTTGTTGAGGATTGGTGGTTGTGCGACTCGATAGTCCCTGTCCTCTGTGATCGATGGCGTAGATGCTATAGCCTTGATGGTAAAGATCGAAAATCAGTTCTTGGTATTTAAGATAAGACTCAACTCGTCCATTACTGATGACGATGGCTTTATCACTCTGAGGATGTTCAATATAGGCATAAGCTAACGTGATATTATCAAGTGTTTTGATGACCGATTGCGTGACGGTTTTCCAGAATACTTGTTGTTCAAGGGTGTTGAGTGCTTGTTCTGATGAGAATGTGAGCGGGGCTGGTTCGATCTGAGATTGGTCTTGGGGATCAAGTGCTAGTGACATGGTATCTACAGGGTAGTTTATGCTTGTTGGCCAGTGTAGCACATTGGATACCCAAGTCATTTACAGATAAGTGAGCCACTAAGTTTCTCGTGACTCACAAGTGTGGGTTGTATACCAATTAGCCAGCTTTCTGGGCTGAGATAAAATCTTGGATCTGTTGCTCTAGTACTAACATGGGCACAGAGCCATTCTCCAGAATGGCATCATGAAAGGCTCTGATATCGAACTTCTCACCTAACTCATCTTCTGCCTGAGCTCGCAGGCGTTTAATGGTCAGTTCCCCGATCTTGTATGAGAGGGCTTGACCTGGCCAAGATATATAACGGTCGATCTCTGTGGTGACATTGTGCAGCGATAAGGCGGTATTGCTCGCCATAAAGTCCAATGCTTGTTGACGGCTCCAGCCTTTGGCATGCATACCAGTGTCGACGACTAATCGTGCTGCGCGCCACATCTCATAGGTTAGACGGCCGAAATTACTATAGGGATCTTGATAGAACCCCGCCTCTAATCCAAGATATTCTGAATATAACCCCCAACCTTCACCGAATGCTGAGATATAGCTGTAACGGCGAAATGGTGGCAAAGAGGTAAGCTCTGTATTGAGGGATATCTGCAGATGGTGACCCGGGACCGCTTCATGAAGTGTTAGAGCTTCCATCTCATAGAGGGGGCGCTTGTCTAAGGCATACGTGTTGACCCAGTAGTAGCCAGGTTCATCATCTCGACTTGAACCTGAGTAACGTCCAGTGGTGTATTTGGGGGCTATCTCTGCCGGTACTTCCTGTATACCGTAGGGAGTACGTGGTAGCTTGCCAAAATACTTAGGCAACATGGCATCGGCCTTCTTGGCAATATAGGCCGCTTCTTTCAGCAGCTCCTCTTTAGTTTTAGGGTAAAATTGAGGATCGGTGCGCAGGAAGTTAAGAAATTCAGCGAATGAACCATCGAAGCCAACGTCGACAATAATTGCTTCCATCTCACCTCGAATACGTTTTACCTCCTGTAGTCCCAGCTGGTGGACCTGATCTGAATTCATATCTAAAGTAGTGTAATACCTGACGCGATTTTCATAGAAGGCTTCACCATCGGGCAGACTCGCTGTGGCTATGTTGGTACGTGCCCCAGGCATATATTCTTGAGTCATAAAATCATAAAATGCTTGATACAGAGGCAATACTTTGTTTTCAACTAAGGTCTGACCCTGTTCGGTTAAAGCTGCTTTTTGCTCATCATTAAAATGCTTGGGGTAATGGATAAAAGGCTTGAAATAACCACTGTCTTCTACAGGAACCATAAAGGCGTTGATGCTATTCTCAAATCCATTGAGGGTAATTTTTGGCGGTGTGATACCTGCAGCTAAGCCTTGCTGTAACCAATAAGTTTGCTGAGCGAAATATTTAGGTAGTGCCTCAAGTTTTGCTAAGTAATTGCTATAGTCTTGCTCTGTGTTAAAGCGAGCCTTGGCTATCGAGGCGATATAGGCATGAAAGCCGCTCTCCGATGAAACGGGTAAGTAGTGGTCTTTATAGCGATAAAGATCAACGTCATTTTGTAGTTGATCCTGCAGGATCTGTGCGTTGATCTTCTCCTCTTTAGAAAGCCCATCTTTGTTTAATGTTTTCAGGATCTCGAGCAGGACTTCACGTCTGTTATTAAGTTTAGCTAAGGTGTCTGGTGACAGATCGCTTAGTTTGCCAGCTTGCAATTGATCGCCTTGGGAATAGGCAAAGTCGGGACTGGCATCTAAGGTGATTTTCCAAGCTTGATCTATCACGCTTTGCAGCGGTGCACTTATTTGTGTTTGGGCTGGTGGAGTGTTTGTTGCTGTTTCTGGAGTCGTGTTGATTTGGCAGGCTGTTAAGCCGATAGCCAATAAGCTAGGTACAAGTATTCTGTACATGTAAATGTCCTTTATCGATTTTTTATTGGTTTTTATATTCGTTTTTGTAGGGACGTATTGCGCTAAACATATTCAATTTAGGCTGTGTGAATTTAGCATTATTTTTACATTTTGTATGCAATCTTGTGATTTGAAGATAAAGCAAAGAAGAGGTCAGCGAATTGCAGATATAAAAAAACCGACTAGAGTCGGTTTTTTTATATCTGCAATTCGAATTTTAAATAACACGCGAGAACTGTTGCTGACGCGCTTTTTCACGGTAGATAAAACATTGAGAGCCGTCAAAACAGATAGCTCTTTGGTCAATGATTTAGATAACTCGCGAGAATTGTTGCTGACGCGCTTTTTCACGATAATAAACGTCAAAACAGATACAGATATTACGGATCAGTAAGCGACCAGTAGGACTGATGGTGATCTTTCTGTCGGTGATGTCGACTAACTTATCATCGATGAAAGTCTGTAATAGCTTAAGGTCTTCGCTGAAATACTCTTCAAAGTTAATGCCCAGCTTCTCATTTATCAGCGCCATGTCTAAATCGAAGTGACAAATAAGTTGTTTAATCACCACGCGGCGAATTTCGTCGTCACGGTTTAAACTACAACCTTTCCATAATGCATGGCCTGATTTGTCAATGGACTCATAGTATGGGCGAATATCTTTCTGGTTTTGAGCGTAACAATCACCAATTTGGCTGATTGATGAAACGCCTAGACCCAATAAGTCACACTCTTCTTGGGTAGTGTAACCCTGGAAGTTTCTGTGTAGGCGGCCTTCATTTTGTAGAATCGATAATTCATCATCAGGTTTAGCAAAATGATCCATGCCGATATATTGATATCCTGCACCGGTCAATGTTTCGATAGTCTGGTGTAGCATATCCAGCTTCTGCTGAGGTGAGGCTAGATCTTCATCTTTAATCTTACGCTGGGCCGCAAAACGTGCAGGCAAGTGAGCGTAGTTAAATACAGAAAGACGGTCTGGATTGAGCTCTAGCACTCGTTGCATGGTCTCTGCGAAGGTTTCTGGTGTCTGATGTGGCAAGCCATAGATAAGGTCGATATTAGTTGAAACAAAACCTAACTCCTTTGCTTTAGCCATCAGATCAAAGATGAACTGCTCATCTTGTTCGCGATTTACCGCTATCTGAACTTTCTTATTAAAATCCTGCACACCAATAGAGATACGGTTAAAACCAGCCTCTTTTAGTGTGTCTAGCATAGCTAGCTCAATCTCACGCGGATCGACTTCGATAGAGTACTCTCCCTTATCAGCAACATTGAAGTTTTCTTTGATAAGTGCTGAAAGCTTAAGAATTTGATCTGGATTTAAGAAGGTCGGTGTTCCTCCGCCCCAATGGATCTGGGTAACAAGATAGTTTTTAAATAACGGAGCGCGTTTAATAATCTCGGTCGCTAAATACTCGATATATTGATCGGCTTTGTGCTGGTGACGGGTGATCACCTTATTACAACCGCAGTAGTAGCAAAGCTTAGCGCAGAAAGGAATATGAATATAAAGAGATAGCTTATCGCTCTTGCTGTTTGCAATTGAAGTCAATAATTTCTCTTCGGTAAAAGAATCATCAAATTCCAGCGCTGTAGGGTAAGACGTATAACGGGGACCGCTGTAATTGTATTTTTCGATCATTGACTGATCCCAACTAATTTGGGTGGGCTGCTTCAAGGCGTGTCCTCCGGGGTAGTAGTTTAGCAAGGTGTAAAGTATGCATCCATATTCGTTGGATAACTATGATCCATGTTACAAAAATGAGACCTGCATAATTAAAGAGTGAAAGAATATCCCTGAAATTGGGGCCGTTGTCAGTGCCCATTTGACTTTTTTGTGCACAGACTCACGCCATTGTGTTTTTTACTTGATTAAATTCAACGGTCTTGTGTCTTTCTACCTTTTTTAGGTCGCGTTATAGGCTTAATGTAATGGGCTGAGAGTGAATCTGGTTAATCGTTTAGCTTCTTCAAGTATTTCGGGCTCAAGTTCTGCTTCTGAGCGCATACGGGCATAGTCGAGTTTCATGCGGGCTCTTTTTTCCAGTTGCTTGCGCTCTGTCATGATGGGGTGGGCTTCAATAATAGCAAAGTGTTTAAACAGAGCTGGGTAATCGTTAACGACTAACTCAGACATAGAAAGTAAACCGAAAAGCTTAGCAATTCGCATCACACCTTCAGATAACTCACACCTATCATCTAACATTGCAGCGGCGATATACCGAATACTGTCTAGATGTTCATCGAATTTAGCTTTATTGGCGGCATTGAGCTCTGCTTGCTTGGCTAGCTTGTCAGCAGTCTGCCTACGCAGCTTTAGCATGAGTATGGTGGCATAGCAGGTAAGGGTTACCACTATGATAAAAGCAAATATAAGCAGCGCTATTGTCATCGTCAATCCAAATGCTAAATGGTAGATATAAAGATGGCATCGAAATTGATGCCATCTAATTGGTATAGTCGTATTTTGGCTAAAGATTTAATCTTTATTTTGGAAATCTTTCAGTAGATCTGCACCGGATTCAAATTTGTCGAATAGGTCATCGTCACTGTTAGTGGCAGATTTGGTGACAGACTGCATAACATGTTCTAGGTCATCTTCTTCAGTGATACCTAAGCGTTCCATTAGTGCTTCGATTAGATTAAGCTGATTTTCCAGCCAGTTCTGATCGTCTTTAGCAAGCTCTTTACCCTCTTCAAGCATATCGAGAAGTTGGTTTAGTCTAGGATCATCTTCCATCTTCAGTAACTTCTGCTCATCGCTAAGCTTTGGCCCTTTCTCTTTTTCTTTCTTAGGCGCAACAACCTTAGAGGGAAGATCTAATTTAACCGCAACCTTACTGCCGTGGCGTGGATCTTTTCTCTGTGAGCCAGTGCTATTGACGTTACCCACAATGTTTTCATTGTGACGGCTGCCAGCCTTATTTCCTGAGTCTTTCTTTTTACCAGCTAGAACACGTTCGTTCTTTTTGGTTCTTGGGGCTAATTTAGGCCCGTTTTGATTCGCTTTACGTGATTTTTTAGAGTGTGCCATGGGTTGTTCTCAATAACTGGTAATACAAATTCGGTATAGAAGTGCCGATTACATATCAGCAAGCTAACTTTGGCCGCGTGTTATATCAGATTCTGATGGTTTTTGCACCAAAATGAGATCATTTGCTGCGAATAATAGCTTAAAACCTGCCTGCTCGGCTAGATACTCGAATGTTGAACGTTGATAAAAGCTCACATGAGTAAGATTATTCTTATGATGCCATTTATCGAAGGAGCCAATATCTGTGAGTAATTTAGTGTTAATGGCTAGCCAGCCGCCGGGTTTAAGCATGTCGCCTAATAGAGACCACTCTTTAAAGGGAAAACGAAAATGTTCGAAGACTTTATAACAACAGATGTAGTCATAGTTTCGCTTTAACAGTTCATGATCGGGTGCAAAAAAAGGATCGTATTGGGAAATTTTATGTTGGTGATGGCTTATATTCGACAGTGAACTTGGCTCTAATACTCTGCCAAAATTAAGGCCAGACAAAGGGCTATTGGAATCTTGTTCACATTGTGCAATTAGACTGATAAGAAATTGAGTCAGGGCTGGCTGCTTTTTTCCTCCGCTTTCTTGATACCTTTGCTTCTCGACTAAGGGGGGAAGGTGAGAGGCGGCGTCAGAGAAAACTAACTGACAATGGTGACAAGTATACATATCGCGTTTTTTATTGCGGTGAAATAGAGAGGTTTGTGTGCTGTGGCAAAGGGGACATCTGCGCATTTTCAACATTCACCAATGGAAAAGAGAAGCTATAAAAATATCATAAAAAAAGGCGACAGTATGACTGTCGCCTTCAAAAAGTGTCAAAGACACCAATTCTTATTCCAAGTATCCTTACTTGCTATGCGACTTTCCCGGTCAGTATCCATCTTTTTTTTGACTGCTTTCCCTGCATAGTATTTTTAGTTGTCGGTCATCCAGACGCTTTCTTAATATCCTGAGTCATCCTGACTACAGCTTCCGTAGATGGTCTTCATGACACATCACTATCCAAATCGTCATCTTTGACGTTGATTAAACCATCCCTGTTATTTTACTCTTTGTTTAGTGAACACATACTCAAAACAGCAAGCTGCGAAGTGATGGTCTCTAAACATGTAAGGGAGTGCTATTAAAGCTATTTGGTCTTCCTAACCAAGTTCCTTACAAAAAATCTTGCTGACCTGGATCTCAAGAGAAATCACGACTCTTATTATTTTTAGAGAGTGGTCTTAATTATATTATTGTTATTGAATATATTTATTCTTATATCTTAAATGTAAACGTAGCCGAAAACTGTCAGTTGTTATTAGATATCTTATACAAACAGATGGGTTCATCTCGGTACGGGCTTAATTAAACCTAAATCTGTGATCAGTGTCAAGTCTGTTTTTAGGTGAAGTTTACGTAAAGGTAACGTTAAGGTGTAAAAAAAGGTGGCCAAGCCACCTTTTTTTAACATGTCAAAACCTAGTTAAGGCTTGATATATACTTAGATAATGCCGCTGCATCTTCAGTTGTAAGCTTGCTGGCGATATCTTGCATCATGCCGTTTAAATCGTTGTTACGACTTGTATCACGGAATTTATTAAGCTGGATTGTAAGATAATTTGCATGTTGTCCACCGATAGCGGGAAAACCTGCTAATTCAGAACCAGCACCATCCGGTCCATGACAAGCTATACAGGCTGTGATGCCACGAGTGACATCACCACTCTTGTACAACTGCTCACCGAGTTCTGGAATTTCTGCTATTTCGACTTGAGTTTGTGTCTGGGAGGCGTAAAATGCCGCAACATCTTTAATACCTTGGTCATCAAGCATCATGGCCATTCCGCCCATGATGGGATCATTACGACCTTCTTTGCCACCTGTTTGAGCAGCACTTCGGAAATCGATTAACTGCTTTTCAAGGTAAAGGGCTTGTTGTCCAGCAAGTTTAGGATACATGTCTATCATGCTGTTACCATCAACACCGTGACAGGCTGAGCAAACGATGGCTTTGGTTTTTCCCGCTTCAGCATTACCTTCTGCCATCGCTGGTGAAGAGATTGAGGCTAAAACAGATAGCGCAAGAGCAAACTTTTTCATGGCGTTCCAACTTATGGTTAAATTTTTTTGTCCTGAACTTACTAGCATAGCTTGCAAGCGTGATAAAATGTACTAAATGTGATCGAGGTAATATTTTACACGAAATTGTGAAAATGTAAGCAACTCTTCGATATTTAAAGTACAAAACGTTATATTTTTGGAGTCGGTAGTGACTGAATCTCGTATGGATTTTCGTAAAGCAAAGTTTTTAATCAGTGCTCCTGATATTGCGCATCTTAACCAGTATTTACCGGGGGATGCAGGAGTCGAAATCGCGTTCGCTGGCCGTTCAAACGCAGGTAAGTCTAGCGCGTTGAACATGCTAACCGACCAAAAAGGGCTTGCCAGAACCAGTAAAACACCGGGAAGAACACAGTTAATTAATGTGTTCGAGTTAGATGAGCACCGTCGATTAGTCGATCTCCCTGGCTATGGTTTTGCTCAGGTTCCTCTCGCGTTAAAGAAAAAATGGCAGCATGCGTTAGGTGAATATCTGCAGGAACGTCAATGTTTGGCGGGCGTTGTTGTGCTAATGGATATCAGACATCCGCTTAAAGATCTCGATATGCAGATGATTGAGTGGGCTGTTGAGAGTGAAATTCCTGTATTGGCGCTGCTAACTAAAGCGGACAAGATGAAGCAAAGCGAGCGAATGAAGATGATTAACGAGGTGAGAAAACACCTCGGGGATTATGATGACCGAGTTAAGGTTGAACCATTTTCATCGTTAAAGGGATTAGGAAAGCCAAAAGTTTTGAGCATTTTGAACGAGTGGTGTCAACCGCAATGGTTAATGGATGCGATTGCAGAAGCTGAGAGTGCAGAAGATATAGCAGAAGAGAGTGAAGGTAAAACTTAACTTTAATGCATTGATTTTGTTTTAAGAAAATAGGCCCTAGTTTCATTTTGAAGCTGGGGCTTTTTGTTTTTAAATTTAATTAATGTTGAGGATTTTAGGCAAAAAAATAGCCGATGGAAAAACCATCGGCCCAATTAGCTCTTTTGGGGAGAAGCTAAATTCAACAAGACTCAAGTATCATCAAGCTAGGCTTTTTGACACTCAATATCGATAGCATACATGGAATAGGTTTAAGTTTAAAGTAAATGCTCTAAAATATAATTTAGGCGAAAAAAAGCCCCAGCAAACCAAGTTGCTGAGGCGCCATAATCTGGCTATTCACTATAATTAGCGAATTAAAAAGGTCTGAAAGATAGAACATCTTAACCTCTGTACCCTACGTAGCGAATACTACATCATTGACCGCTATATGAAAAACTGTTTTTCATATAAAACCTAGTAATGTGACGCAGATCCAAGCTCGTGAAGTTTTTTTACACAGAATATGATCTCTATTTTTTATTTATTTGTTTGTATATTAATCGGTTAATTGGATAAGGCTAAAAAAAGCACTTGTTTTGATCTTTTTACCACATTTAGGTTTTTCATAGGAATAACGGCTAAAGCTCAGTATTTTTCAGAAAGAGCAGCGCGGTGAAGTAAGTTGTTTTATAGCAGAAGTCTAGAAACAAAAAGGCCCCAGCAAACTGGAGCCTTTTATTAGTGAGTAATGGATAGACTAGTGGGCCTGTTCCCAGTTGTCACCTATTCCACCTTCAGCTAAGAGTTCAACATCTAAGCTAACGGCATCAGCCATCATTTTGCATACCTTAGCCTGCAGTGTTTCTGCTTTATCACTGTCGACCTCAAAGACTAATTCATCGTGTACTTGCATGATCATAGTGATCTCACCCTGGGTATCTGATTTAATCCACTGGGCGATATTGATCATCGCTTTCTTGATGATGTCAGCTGCAGTTCCCTGCATTGGTGCGTTAATCGCTGCACGTTCAGCTCCTTGTCGGCGCATGGCGTTTCTATCTTTGATCGCAGGAAGATATAATCTGCGTCCGTAGAGAGTAGAGACGTAGCCAAGATCTGCGGCTTCAGCTCGGGTGTCTTCCATATACTTGAGTACACCAGGATAGCGTTTAAAGTAGGTATCAATATACTTTTGTGCTTCGGCGCGTGGGATATCGAGCTGACGAGCGAGTCCAAAGGCTGACATACCGTAGATTAAACCGAAATTGACGGCTTTAGCACGGCGACGTTGCTCTGTGGTGACTTCGCTAAAGTTGACACCAAATACCTCTGCAGCGGTTGCTTTATGGATATCTTTGCCTTCGGCGAAAGCCGTTAATAGCCCTTTATCTTGGGATAGGTGTGCCATGATCCTCAATTCGATTTGAGAGTAATCGGCTGCCAGTACTTTTTTACCCTCTTGAGCAATAAAGGCGTGACGAATGCGTCGACCCTCTTCCGTACGAATTGGGATATTTTGTAGGTTAGGCTCACTAGAAGATAAACGACCCGTTGCTGCATTCGCTTGGTGATAGCTAGTGTGTACTCGCCCCGTTTTAGCGTTAACCATTAACGGCAGCTTGTCGGTATATGTGCTCTTCAGCTTAGCTAAGCTTCTGTGCTGTAATATGATCTTAGGCAGAGGATAGTCCAGAGCAAGTTCAACTAACACCTCTTCGGCTGTTGAAGGCGCTCCCTTAGGTGTCTTTTTAATGACGGGGTAACCGAGCTTCTCAAAGAATAGGACTTGCAGTTGTTTTGGTGAGCTTAAGTTAAAGGTTTCACCTGCTATTTCAAAAGCATCTTGCTCGAGTTTATCAATTTTAATCGCTATCTCTTGACTCTGTTGACCTAACATCATGCTATCGATCAGTACGCCTTCACGTTCAACATCAGATAAAATTTGGATTAAAGGCAACTCGATGTCGGTAAACACCGAGGCGAGTTTAGGATCTTTTTGTAATCTAGGCCAAAGGTGCTGGTGTAGTCGCAACGTAATATCGGCATCTTCTGCGGCATAGGGAGCTGCTATTTCTAGTGGGATCTGGTTGAAGGTGATCTGCTTCACCCCTTTTCCTGCTATCTCTTCAAAGCTTATTGTTTTGTGCCCTAAATATTTCAGCGCCAAATCATCCATGTTGTGTTTTGAAGCGACTGAATTAAACACATAAGATTCGAGCATAGTGTCGAAAGCAACACCTTGTAATTTGATGCCTATGTTGGCAAAAATACTGATATCATACTTAAGGTTTTGACCGACTTTTTTTAATTCTGGGTTTTCAAGCAAAGGTTTAAGTTTAGCGAGGACTTCCTCTAGATCTAGCTGCTCTGGAGCGTCGAGATAATCATGGGCTAATGGTAAATAAGCGGCTTTGCCTGCTTCAACTGCAAATGAGATACCAACCAATTTAGCGACCATATAATCAAGACTTGTGGTCTCTGTGTCTATGGAGATAAGTTCAGCTGTTGATAGTTGTTCGATCCATCTGTCTAATGCTTCATGAGTTAGAATTGTTTCATACTCTGTCGCGATCTCTTGAGCTGTGACTTGGTCTTCGTTAGCACTGTCGTCTGAGGTTCTAGCGATCCCAGTCTTGTTATCTAATACTTCAGCTAACCAACGCTTAAATTCCATCTCACCATAATACTTAATGAGGTCATCTTTATTGGCTGGAGTGATGGTTAACTCTTTCCAATTTTGCTCCATTTCAACGTCAAGTTTAATGGTAGCAAGCTCATAGGAAAGTTTGAGCATATCGCCATGTTCAGCCAGTTTGGCTGGCATAGTTTTAGACCCTCTGAAGCCTAGTGCTGGGATCTTCTCCGGTGCCGCCAATATCTGTGCGACACTACCCGCACCTGTTAGCATAGCAACCGCGGTTTTCTCACCTACACCAGGTAAACCTGGGATGTTATCGGCTTTATCACCCTGAAGTGCAAGTAGATCAATGATTAGCTCAGGCCCTACACCAAACTTTTCAGTGACCTCCGCTGGTCCCATAATAGTATTGGTCATGGTATTGATTAAGGTAACGTTCTCATCGACTAGCTGAGCCATATCTTTATCGCCAGTGCTGATCAGCACGGCGCGTCCCTCTTTGCTCGCTTGTGTTGCAATTGTTCCTATCACATCATCGGCTTCTACGCCGGATACACAAATAAGAGGCAATCCTAAAGCGCGAATGATGTTGTGTAGCGGCTCTATTTGCGTGCGCAGGTCGTCCGGCATTGGGGGACGCTGTGCTTTATAGTCTTCGTACATATCATTACGGAAGGTTTTTCCCTTTGCATCAAAAACTACCGCCATCTGATCTGGCTTATATTGATTAAGTAAACTACGCAGCATGTTGATCACGCCATATACAGCCCCGGTAGCTTCCCCTTTAGAGTTTGTTAAATGTGGTGGTGCATAATAAGCTCGATAGAGGTATGAAGAACCATCCACAAGAACGAGAGGATTTTCGGCAATTTTCGGCATAATGAGTATTCGACTTTAGTTTCGAGTGATGTTTTCGATAGTGGCGCTAGCATGCCACAGAAGGGAGTTTTCGGCCATGGGAATTTATCAATAAGCCTGTGGATAAGTCTGTGTACTAAAATAAACACCAGCCGATGTTATTAATCAATCAGTATAAATGAGGTATTTGTAAGCCATTGAATTTCAGGGGTAAAGAAAAAAAGTGTGAACTACGTTGTAGTTTCCTTATTTTGGTTTTATTTTGTGGACTTTTTTATTTAATCATTTACAACATTCTTGATTTGGCTAAATAAACAGCGCTTAATATAACTGATGCACTAACTTAGCATGAAAAATAAACTGATCAAGTTATTTGTTGCACCCTTGTTAAAACAAAAAAATATATATAGAGGAGTTTTAATGAAAAAATTGCAGCGTTAGTGGCTTGTTCAAAGGTTTTCGATAATCGAGAGGCTCATGAGTCTGTTTTAGCCATATTGTTCCTCTCGAAATGAGGGTTTTACTATTAGTGTAAGAATGGGGTTGAGGTTTTAGCGCCTTCTCTTACTGTCTATAAAACCTTGAGTAAGTCCTACCATTAATCCACCTATATGGGCACCATTAGCGATGGAGAGACCGAATAAATCGGTAAAGCCAAACACTAGCCATAACAGCATAAAGCTCATGTATGCTGGTGGAAGCTCTATACCAAGTTCGGGGCGCTTCACTCCCATAATCCAAGTGTATCCGACAACAGCGTAAACAACGCCGGATAAGCCACCGAAATTAGGTCCGTCAATGTAATACTGTAATAAATTGGGTAAGGTGCCAGCGACAATCAGTAAGATGAGCAGTGGAGCAGTACCTAGCTTATTTTCAATTTTACCTCCTAGATACCACCACCAGAGTAAGTTAAAGATGATATGCAACGCGGAGAAGTGTAGGAGTGTTGGGGTGAAAATACGCCACACTTGGCTTAGGTTGGAATCAGGTACCGCATTAAAGAAAGAGAGATATTCATAAATTGGGTTAGCAAAGCCCAGATTAAAACCGGCAAAGATGACGATGCAGATAAAAAAGATGGATAGAGTCAGTGGCCCTGCGCCCGAGATAAACTGGGTCAATAGTTGCAAAGAGGGGGCACCATAATCCATTTTTATCTGAGTATCGCCATTATCCCAAGAGGCCTGTAGGTATTTATCATCGTGGGGGTTTTGGATAAAGCGTTGAAACTCCATCGCTGCTTTGATGCTATCTTGATCTCGAACTACCGCCAGACTTACTCCCTGTTCAATGGGGATCACTTTACAATCGATTTTCTCGCCTTTAAGGTAATCGACTAGCGCTTGAGCTGCTCTTTCATTAGGTAACCTGCCAATTTCAATCATAGGTTGAACCTTATATCTGGTAAGGGAACATTAAATAGAATAGCACTCTTTGACTCAGTAGAAATAAGTATATACAGCTAATACAAAGACTAAGGGGCTAGCTTGATAGAAGTCCAGTGGTTAATAAACGAAAAATATCAACTTTCTGATTCGCGCCATGCTTGGTAACCACCATCTAAGCTGTAGACATCATCGAAGCCCTGTTCCACTAGATACAGTGCGGCGCCTTGGCTACTGATCCCGTGATAACAGACAACAATCAGAGGTTGGTCCATATCGGCCTCAGCGACAAAATCAGCAAGATTATCATTACTTAGATTGACCGAGCCCTTGATCTTCCCAGCTTCAAAGCTGGCAGCATCGCGTATGTCCGCTATTTGAATTTCTTGATCTGTTTGTGCCAATTGAATAAGTTGGTTAACACTAAGGTGTTGAAAATTAGACATGATATTTATTACTTAAGTTATTGAGTGAAAATGTAATAAGGCTGACATTGTCAGCCTTATTACTATGAGATTAGTCCCAGTTAAGAATAACCTTACCTGATTGACCTGAGCGCATAGCATCGAAGCCCTGCTGAAAGTCATCAATATGATAATGATGAGTAATAATCGGAGAGATATCGAGCCCTGATTGGATAAGACTCGCCATCTTGTACCAGGTCTCAAACATCTCACGACCGTAGATCCCTTTGATGATAAGCCCTTTGAAGATGATCTTACTCCAATCGATCGCCATTTCGCCGCCAGGAATACCTAACATGGCTATTTTCCCACCATGATTCATGGTGTCCAACATTGCGTGAAATGCAGAAGGAACACCAGACATCTCAAGGCCGACATCAAAGCCTTCGCTCATGCCAAGTTCATCCATGACATCTTTGAGATTCTCTTTTGCGACATTAACAGCACGAGTCGCGCCCATTTTTTGAGCGAGCTCAAGACGGTACTCATTGACGTCAGTTATGACCACATGACGTGCGCCAACATGACGGCAAACCGCCGCTGCCATAATACCGATAGGGCCAGCGCCTGTGATCAATACGTCTTCGCCTACCAGATCGAAAGAGAGCGCAGTGTGTACCGCATTACCAAAGGGATCGAAGATGGAAGCAAGATCATCAGATATATCATCAGGGATCTTAAAGGCATTAAATGCAGGAATGACTAAGTATTCTGCAAAGGCACCGTCACGGTTAACGCCCACTCCTGAAGTATTACGACATAGGTGAGTACGGCCAGCACGGCAGTTACGGCAGTGACCACAAGTGATGTGTCCTTCACCAGATACGCGATCACCGATCGAGAATCCTCGAACTTCTTGACCAATACCGACCACTTTACCCACATATTCATGGCCGACTACCATAGGCACCGGAATGGTGTTTTGTGACCACTCATCCCAGTTGTAGATATGGACATCAGTGCCACAGATAGCGGTTTTACGAATTTTAATCAGCAGATCGTTATGCCCCATCTCCGGTTTCGGAGCATCGACCATCCAGATCCCTACCTCAGGTTTCAGTTTGCTTAGTGCTTTCATCCCATAAACTCCTAAATGATGCCCATCTCTTTAGCGATACGAGTAAATGCCTCGATTGCTTTGTCTATCTGCGCTTTAGTATGTGCTGCAGACATTTGAGTTCTGATACGTGCTTGTCCTTTAGGGACTACAGGGAATGAGAAACCAACCACATAGATGTTCTCTTCAAGCAGTCGACTGGCAAAATCGCCAGCGAGCTTAGCATCACCGATCATAACCGGAATAATAGCGTGATCGGCACCACCTAAAGTAAAGCCTGCCTCAGTCATCTTCTCACGGAAATAACGACTGTTTTCCCATACAGCTTCGCGAAGTGCTTGACCCGACTTAAGCATCTCAAGTACATGAATCGATGCAGTCACGATTGATGGTGCTAGAGAGTTTGAGAAAAGGTAAGGGCGTGAGCGTTGACGTAACCAGTCGATAACTTCCTTTTTCGCTGATGTGAATCCACCCGATGCACCGCCAAGGGCTTTACCTAATGTGCCGGTAATGATATCGACGCGATCCATGACTTGGCAATGTTCATGGGTACCACGGCCATTTTCACCGACAAAGCCAACAGCGTGAGAGTCATCGACCATCACGAGTGCGCCGTATTGATCAGCAAGATCGCAAACGCTGTTTAGGTTCGCTATCACACCGTCCATGGAAAATACGCCATCGGTGGCGATCATGATATTGCGGGCACCAGCTTCTTTGGCTGCTTTGAGTTGAGTTTCAAGCTCGGCCATATCGTTGTTGGCATAACGGAAGCGCTTAGCCTTACACAAACGCACCCCATCAATAATAGAAGCGTGGTTAAGTGCATCAGAGACGATGGCATCTTCTGGGCCTAATAAGGTTTCGAAAAGACCGGCGTTAGCATCGAAGCATGAAGAGTAAAGAATGGTGTCTTCCATGCCCAAAAATTCGCTAAGACTTGCTTCGAGTTGTTTGTGAATGTCTTGAGTGCCACAGATAAAGCGTACTGAAGCCATACCAAAACCATGATCGCTAAGCCCTGCTTTGGCAGCATTAACGAGCTCAGGGTGATTAGCTAGACCTAGATAGTTATTGGCGCAGAAGTTCAACACTTCGCTACCATTTACTTGAATCTCAGTTTGTTGAGGAGAGACGATAATTCGTTCACTCTTGTATAAACCTTCGGCTTTTACTTGGGTAAGTTGTTGATTCATTTGATCGTAGAATGAGGTCTTTGCCACCTGAATTCTCCTTATATTAGCATTATTTTGTTTATTGGAGTGACGGTATTTTAACCTTAAACTTGCTCGGGCTTACAGCCTTTTTTGCTGGGGCTAGCTAGATTATTTAGATTAGGGGTACAGGAGAGTTCACATTAAAAAAACTAATCAATAGCAATTTAACGCTAGTTGTCAGGGAATAAGGTCCTAAGGCTTGATAATAGAGGATATTATTTAAAATAATATCCATTCAATAGAGTGAAGTGTGTTCTGGAGCGTTTACTCGGTTGGTGCGGCTGCAAGTTCTCGATAATGTTGCTCTAACCTCATGAAGGTGGTTAGCGAATCTGGTGTCGAGTAGGCCTTGGATATCATTAATATTCTAAGTAACCCTTCATATAGAGAGGACTTAGTGATCTCCATATTGCTCGAGTGAGTCTGTTTATAACCAATCCAAAAACAAACAATCATGCGGATTGTTTCAGCTAGAGGGAGAATATCTTTCTTGTCTATTGCTATTACATCATCTTGACTGAGTTTCGTTAATACATGACTGCAACGTGTGAGTACCTGCTGTTGAGCGTCTAGGTAGAGTTGCTTTAAGACTTCATCACGATTCAAGATATCAGTGAGATTGGCATACATAAACCGGAACTCCCACATGGCATAGAACATGGCATCAAAGTAACCGATAAGCAGATCAAGCGTAACGGGTTCACCTTCATAGGGTTGAAACCCCGTCTCCAGATGACTCTGGTATAAGGTAAAAATAGATCGAATGATATCCTCTTTATTACGAAAGTGATAATAGAGGTTACCAGGGCTTATCCCTAAATGGGCTGCGATATGGTTAGTGGTGATACTCCGTTCACCTTTTTCATTAAACAGCTCCAGGCTGGCATAGATTATTTTATCGCGGGTTTTCATTGTCGTCCTAATTGAATCGATGTTAAGTATTCAGGTCGATTGATACTGCCCAACATAGCCCTGATCTTGGATGAATATACCCAACCACTTCAAGGTGCCGAATTAAGCAGTCATGAAATGGTTTGAGTATACTAGCACTGACAGAATTCATCAGGCAAAATTGATTTACCCTAGTGACTAATTAAATTAGGCATAAATAGAGTGAGTCGCGAGCATAAACCGTAATGCAGCAGGGTATCTGATTAAGGTATGTTAGCATTACTCTACTAAACCGCTAATACGTTAAATAAGTATCAGATCAAATGAATCGTTCTATATATTCAGCATTACTTTACCTCTTGTTACCCTTGCTCGTTTTGTACTTAGCATTTAGATCCATAAAAAGCCCAGACTATCGACGTCGTTGGGGAGAAAGGTTTGGTCTGACTAAGTTAAAACACAGTGATCTGTTGATCCATTCTGTATCTATGGGAGAAACGTTAGCAGCGATTCCTCTCATAAAGGCGATCCAACAGCGCTATCCTCAGATGTCGATAACGGTTACGACTACGAGTCCTACAGGGTCTGCCGAGGTGGTTAAAGCCTTTGGAACGAGTGTTCAACACTGTTATTTGCCGTTTGATATCTCAATCTGTGTGGGACGTTTTTTACGTCAGGTATCACCTAAACAGATCGTTATCATGGAGACAGAGCTCTGGCCTAATCTGATCCATCAGGCATCCTCGCAAGGCATGAGGTTGATGCTAGCCAATGCAAGATTATCTGACAAATCAGCACGGCAATACAGCAAGCGAATGAAACTTATCCAGCCGATGTTACAGAGTTTAGATATCATTGCAGCGCAATCACAACAAACAGCTGATCGCTTCATTGAGTTAGGTGTCAGTCCTAGCAAAATTAACGTGTGTGGCAGTTTAAAATTTGATCTCTCGATCCCTGAGGATAAAATCACCCAAGCAAAAGCTTTGCGTCAGCAGTGGCGAGAACAGAGTGCGCCAATCTGGGTGGCGGGGAGTGTTCATCCAGGTGAATTCGACGCGATAATAGAGGCTCATAAGCGCTTATTAGCCTACAAAGCTGATGCGCTGTTGGTTATTGTCCCGCGGCATCCTGAGCAGTTTAATGCAGCAGCAGAGAAGATTGTTGCATCAGGCCTAAGCCTGGCTCGTCGTAGTCAGTGTGATGAGGTGGACTCAAGTACCCAAGTATTGCTTGGCGATACTATGGGTGAACTGTTGACCTTTTATGGCGCTGCCGATCAGGCCTTTATTGGTGGCACACTAATCAATAATGGTGGTCATAATCCATTAGAGCCTGCCGCGTTTGGTTTACCTGTCTATGTAGGCCCTAATCATTGGGATTTTGCTGAGATAACTTGCTTACTGCAAGATGCTGGAGCCTTGAAAGTGATCGCATCTGCCGATGAGTTGGCCGAAGAGTTGATTGCGAAGTTTGATGATAAGCTGATTTACCAGACTGTTAGTGAAGCCAGTTTGCGTGTCGTTGACACTAATAAGGGCGCATTGAAACAACAGTGTGAACTAGTTTGCCAACTCATTGATAGTTAACTTTTGAGGGACTCGCTCTACATTGTTGCTAGGTATTGTTTACTGGTACTAGATTGCTTTATCTCATCATTTTCATACTATAGAGGACCATATTTGTTTGAGTGTCAGAGTTTACAATGAGCCAACTTGAATCTTTTGCATCAATTTATCAAAGAGCCAGTGATCGTAAAGGTGGGGATGAAAGTCTCGAGAGCCTGTTGAGTGGCAGTTTAACTGAAGATGAAATCGGTCAGTACAAAGATGCTGAACTGCTCTCTGAAATGAGTAAAAAAGTATTTCAATCTGGGTTTGTATGGCGAATTGTTGATAATAAATGGCCAGCTTATCAGGAGGCTTTCTTTAATTTTGATCCAAGCAAAGTCTTAATGCTATCCCATGAACAGTTACAGGAGAGGGCAAGCGATCCTAATCTGATCCGTCATATGAAGAAGACGATGGCTATCTATGATAATGCGCTTATGACCCATGATATCGCACTTGAGCATGGCAGTTTAGCCGAATATATTGGTCGTTGGCCTGCTGAAGAAATCACCGAACTTTGGGCTGTACTTAAGCGTCGAGGTACACGTTTAGGTGGCAATACTGGCCCCTACTTCTTGCGGGCAATAGGCAAAGATACGTTTCTGCTAACTGGAGATGTTCAAGGTTACCTCACCTCCCATGGACTGGTGGACTTTGGTTTTAGTTCTAAGAGTGGTTTGAAGCAAACTCAAGGGGTATTTAATGCTTGGCAACAAGAGTCGGGTAGAAATCTGGCCGATATCAGTCGTGTTCTGGCTTGCAGTGTCGGTGATAATCGGATTTAAATTCTATGTTACGTGAGTAAAAAAACCAGCCCGGGTGGGCTGGTGCGAGATTGCTGAATAATTAGCAATAAATAGAGGTAGAGCTTTGTTGCAGGGTAAAACGTTTCGAACTTAAAAATTAAAAGCTTTTGCTGATGCCGACAACAAATCGGTCATCAAAAATTTCTGTCTGTGTACCATAAACCTTGTGTGTACCATCAACAGTGCTGCCGTGATACCTAAGATCAAATTTTAGGCCTGCATAGGTTTTACTTAGGCCTAAGTTCCAGTGTCCCCAACCTTCAGCACCTTCGCCATCAAGATCTTGGTAACCTACTGAACCAGATAAATTGATCCCGTTACTAAAAGCATAGCTGGGGTGAATTGCATAGTTAACCCCTTGCCAGCCATCGACACCAAACCAATCATCGAGAGTGGGTGTGACTTCCAATTGTACATTTGCTTGACCAAACTGCTTACCGACTTTAAGCCAAAGCTCGGTATAGTTCGAGTAGGAAGCGCCTGGATACAGATACGAGAAGACCATGACATCATAGGTAAAGCCGCTGTCACCAAGCTCTCCTGCTTTACCGATAAATGGTGCGGTGACGATCTCAAGATTCGGATCGGCAAATTTGATGTTAGAGGCAAAAACACCGCCGTACCAACCATCATCATTTCCCCAGCCTAACGTACCTTGTACTACGGGTACATCGCCGTCCATCGTTTCAGATTCACCACGGAAAACATAGTCAGATGCAAAAGTCAGGTTGCCATTGATGGTCCCCCCGAGTACTTGATTGCTATCTTCCGCCTGAGCCATTGATATGCCTGACAGCAATAAGCCACAGATAATTAACTTGTGTTGAAGTTTCATTTTGATGGTCATGAATGTCATCTCGTTTAAAGTATTCGTAAGCGCAAGGGCACTATAGGGAGAACTTGTGAATGACAATGATGTCTGTGATGAATCAATAGCTAATGAATGTGAAAAATTATGAACGAATTGATATTCGGAAGAGAACAGCAGGTGGTGATAATGTTTTTTCCCATTCTTACAATACTTTCAGCTGTAATCATACAAGTGAGCAACAATGATATCTGCAACAACTTAAATTTAACCATTCGTTAACATAAGGGGCTGTTTTTATGTGATAATTAGTATTGTTTTACAATTTTATTCCGCTTGCTCTTGTTGGGAAAGGCCAGTTGTGAGATAAAGTAAGGTTCAAATCTTACACAAAAATATGCTACCCATGTATAAAGCTGCAGAGTTTTCTGCTGTCAGTATATGCACCTTTGATTGGTGGCATCGATTAGGAGTTCTCATGCGGCAAATAGTGAAAATTGCCTCTGTTATTAGCGTGGCGTTATGGATAACTGCTTGTGGGCAAAAAGCGAATGAAAATCAAGGCGCGGGTGCACCTAAGAGTGTCGAAGTTAGCGTGATGGACGTTGTGTCTGGCCCTCAGTCTATTTTTGTAGAGCTCCCTGGTCGAAGTAAAGCCTATTTAGAAGCTGAGGTTCGTCCTCAAGTTTCGGGAATTATTACCGAACGTAGTTTTATCGAAGGTGGGGATGTGGAAAAGGGGCAGTCGTTATATCAAATTGATCCCGCCACTTATAAAGCTGTGGTGATAAGTGCTGAAGCTGATCTTGCCCGTGCAAATGCAAGTCTGGTATCGGCTAAAGCCAAGGCTGCACGTTCTAATGAACTGGTTAAGATTAACGCTATTAGTCAACAAGATTTCGATGATGCTGAGGCGCTATATAAAGAAGCTTTGGCCAGTGTGACGGTAGCGGAAGCTGCAATACACACAGCTAAAATCAATCTAGAATACACGCAAGTGCAAGCCCCTATTTCTGGCCATATTGGTGTGTCTAATGTGACTGCTGGTGCGTTGGTTACGGCTAACCAAACGCAAATTTTAACTAAAATTCAACAGCTAGATCCTATTAACGTGGATATCGCTCAGTCGAGTGTTCAATTGCTTCGGTTAAAAGCTAAATTGAAACAGGGTGAATTAAAAGCGACTAATAATGCTGATGTCAGTTTGGTTTTGGAAGATGGTACTACTTATCCTCAAAAAGGCTTGTTGCAGTTCTCTGAGGTGAGCGTCGATGAGAACACGGGGTCTGTGATATTAAGAGCCGAGTTTCCTAATCCTGACGGTATTTTAATGCCTGGCATGTATGTGCGCGCGCTGCTAAATACAGGCACAGATTCAGAAGCGATTTTAGTTCCTCAGAAGGCCATTACCCGTAATCCTAAAGGTCAAGCTATTGCCATGTTAGTCAATGCCCAGAACAAGGTTGAATCACGTGTAGTGACGACTGCTGAGGTGATTGATAACCAGTGGCGTATCACCAAAGGTTTAGCGGTTGGCGATAAGTTGGTTGTTGAGGGCTTGCAAAAAATTCGTGCTGGATCAACGGTTACTACGGTTCCCGCATCAGCCAATAAGCAGGTAAAACAGCCTGCTAGTCCATCTGATAAATAGGGTAATATTATGGCACGTTTTTTTATTGACCGCCCTATATTCGCATGGGTTATAGCCATTATCATTATGCTCGCTGGGATATTGTCAATTTTCATATTGCCAGTGTCCCAGTATCCAAGCATTGCACCACCAACTGTGGTGATCACAGCGACTTATCCAGGAGCTTCAGCTAAGACCGTTGAAGATTCGGTGACTCAGGTTATCGAAGAGCGCATGACGGGTATCGACAACATGCGCTATTTTTCCTCAACCAGTGACAGTTTCGGTAATGGCATAGTCACACTGACTTTTAATGCTGGAACTGATCCTGATATTGCTCAAGTTCAGGTGCAAAATAAGCTGCAGTTAGCCATGCCATTGCTGCCTCAGGAGGTTCAGGCTCAAGGTGTTAAAGTCAATAAGTCGAGCGCTGGCTTTTTGATGGTGATCGGTTTTGTGTCTCAGGACGGATCATTAAATAAGAATGATATTGCCGATTATGTAGGGACTAACGTTCAAAATCCCATGAGCCGTGTTACTGGCGTTGGTGAGATTGAGATGTTTGGTGCTCAGTATGCGATGCGTATCTGGCTTGATCCTCTGAAATTGACCCAATATAACCTGACGAGTATCGATGTTATGTCATCGATCAGAGAGCAGAATGCTCAGGTCTCAGCAGGTCAACTTGGTGGTGTTCCGTCTTTGCCTGGTCAGCAGTTAAATGCGACCGTTTCAGCTCAGAGTCGTTTGAGTACGGTTGAGCAGTTTCAAAAAATAATTGTCAAATCAGATACGTCAGGCGCAATAGTTCTTCTTTCAGATGTGGCTCGTGTAGAACTGGGGGCGGAGAGTTATGCGGTTGAGTCATTCTATAATGGTCGCCCAGCTGCGGGTCTTGCTATTAAGATTGCAACCGGTGCTAACGCATTGGCGACAGCAACTGCTGTTCGCGAAAAGATTGATGAGCTAAAACCCTTCTTCCCTGAAGGACTTGAAGTGGTTTATCCCTACGATACGACGCCATTTGTTGAGAAGTCTATCGAAGGGGTTGTGCACACCTTGCTGGAAGCAGTGGCTTTGGTGTTCGTCATCATGTACCTGTTCTTGCAGAACTTCCGTGCAACCTTAATTCCTACCATTGCTGTACCTGTGGTTTTGCTGGGTACATTTGCGATTCTTAATGTCACAGGTTACTCGATTAACACCTTGACCATGTTCGCCATGGTATTGGCTATCGGTTTGCTGGTGGATGACGCCATCGTGGTGGTGGAAAACGTTGAACGCGTGATGCAAGAGGAGGGACTGAGTCCTATTGAGGCGACAAAAAAATCGATGGATCAGATCACCAGTGCCCTTGTCGGTATTGGTTTGACCTTGTCGGCAGTATTTGTCCCTATGGCCTTTATGTCGGGTTCAACCGGTATTATTTACCGTCAGTTTTCGATCACAATTGTCGCGGCTATGGCATTGTCAGTCATGGTTGCTATCATACTGACTCCTGCGTTATGTGCGACGATGCTCAAACCAATTCCTAAAGGTGGAAGCCATGCTACAACAGGTTTCTTTGGTTGGTTTAACCGTAGTTTCGACAAAATGACTTCACGTTATGAAGCCAGTGTCGCGTCGATGATCAAGCGTACTGGTCGTGTGATGCTAGTTTATCTAGCCTTGACGATTGCAGTAGGTTGGATTTTCATGCGCATGCCAACGGCCTTCTTGCCTAATGAAGATCAGGGCATCATGTTTACCCAAGCCATCTTACCAGTGAACTCGACCCAAGAGAGCACGGCGAAAGTGATGGAAGAGGTGACCGACTACTATCTAAATAAAGAGGGCGAGAATGTAAGTTCTGTATTTAGTGTCTCTGGTTTCAGTTTCGCTGGTAGTGGTCAGAACATGGGTATGGCTTTTATCAGCTTGAAACCTTGGTCTGAGCGCGAAGGAGTAGGTCAAGGGGTGCAAGATGTAGCTGCTCGCGCCATGGGCACATTCATGTCATGGAGCAATGCTATTGTGGTTGCTTTTGTTCCCCCAGCTGTGATTGAGTTGGGAACGGCGAATGGTTTTGATATGTATCTGCAAGACCGAAATGGCCAAGGACACGAACAACTAGTTCAAGCTCGTAATGAACTCTTAGGTATGGCGGCTCAAAATCCTAATCTAGTGGGCGTACGTCCAAACGGTCAGGATGATGCACCTATGTATCAGATTTCGATCGACCAAGCTAAGATTAGAGCCCTAGGCATAGATATTAATGCGGTTAATAGCGTGTTAGGTACTGCCTGGGGGGGATCCTACGTCAACGACTTTATTGATCGTGGTCGCGTGAAGAAAGTTTATGTACAAGGTGATGCTAAGTATCGGATGCAAGCTGAAGACCTTGATTCTTGGTATGTGCGAAACAACCTAGGTGAGATGGTACCATTTTCTGCTTTTGCGACTGGTAAATGGGAATATGCCTCGCCTCGTCTAGAGCGATTTAATGGATTACCCGCCATGAACATTCAAGGAAGTACAGCGCCAGGTTACAGTACTGGAGCTGCGATGGATGATATGGAAGCCATGGTGAAGAAGTTGCCTACAGGATTTGGTGTTGAGTGGAACGGTTTATCCTATGAGGAACGTCTCTCGGGTAATCAGGCTCCTATGCTATATGCCTTATCTGTATTGGTTGTATTTCTGGTACTTGCGGCGCTATACGAGAGTTGGTCTGTACCATTCTCGGTGATCTTAGTGATCCCACTGGGTATTATTGGTGCGCTTATTGCCATGAATGCGCGTGGTCTGCCTAATGACGTATTCTTCCAAGTTGGTCTACTGACAACGGTCGGTCTGGCGACTAAGAATGCTATCTTGATTGTAGAATTCGCGAAAGAGTTCTACGAGAAAGGGGCTGGACTGGTAGAGGCCACTTTGCACGCCGTTCGTGTTCGTTTGCGTCCTATCTTGATGACGTCACTCGCTTTTGGTCTAGGTGTAGTACCATTAGCCATCAGTACTGGTGTCGGTTCTGGTAGCCAAAATGCTATCGGTACTGGCGTACTTGGCGGCATGATGAGCTCGACCTTTATTGGTATTTTCTTTATCCCAATCTTCTTCGTTGTGGTTGAGCGTATCTTCAGTAAACGTGAGCAGAAAAAGAAAGTTAAAGCTGAGACATCACCTGAATAAAGAGGTCAGTCAGTTTTGATATGAAAGCCCGGCATTCGTCGGGCTTTTTGTTGGTTTAAATTCATTGGTATTTACATTGAAATGTGCACTCTGCCAGTGAAAAAATCTCCTCACTTTCATCTTTCAATAATCTTTATAAAGACTTATACATCAGCTATTCACTTAAGACCTCCTATAATATAACTAATGAGTTGGTTTTCTTTTGATATTTTTCTTCAGGAGGAGGGCTATGATTAGTCGTAGAAACTTAAAGCAGGAACATGAGCTCGCTGTGTTGAACTCTTTTGCTGAGCATTTAAAAATGGAGGGGAAATCACTCGAAATTCTGGAGCAACCAGATCCACCTGAAGCTATTGTTAATATAAATAAAATTAAAACGTGGATTGAAATTACTGACGCTTTTTTAGATCAGGAGCATGCCCGTAGCTTGATGAGCAGTATTGCCGATGAGGTGCCTCATATTGTCGATGAGACAAGAGTGGAGGATGAGATTAAGCCTGATTTTCAATCTGTGGTTCATGGGGTTATTGCTAAGAAATATGATAAAAAAACAATGCTGCAAACCCATAGCACATTTGGTCGAGGGATCTTACTGGTAGGCATCTTTACGCCCTTTAATTCTGCTAGTGGCATTGCTCTTGAGGAGAGGGAAAACATACGCGAGTTGGTAGACAATAAGTCGATGGCTATTTTCGATAAAATTTATGTCTATGACGGTACCCTAGAGCACAAATTTTACCTATTATTTGAGTTGATTTAGTCAGTTAGGTTGGCAACATTGCTCGGGAAATCAGATTTCCCGAGCAATGTTTATATCTTAAGGTGTGTAATAAGTCGCTGCACCAGGTCCTACAGGAAGGCCTAGAACGAACACCCAAAGGAAAAAGAAGCAGGTCCAACCGATAAAGAACACGATGGAATAAGGCAACATGGTGGCGATTAGGGTGCCTATTCCTAAATTTTTCTTATATTGGGAGGCGACCGCTAAAATCAGGCCGAAGTAACTCATCATAGGTGTGATGAGGTTAGTGACGGAATCTCCGATCCGATAAGCCGCCTGAATGGTTTCAGGTGCATAACCTACCAACATCAACATCGGCACGAAAATCGGTGCAGTAACGGCCCACTGAGCCGAAGCGCTGCCTAGCATCAAGTTGATAACGCCACACATCATGATAAAGAGCACAAATACCAATGGGCCGGTAAGGCCGATGGCGCTTAGGGCATCAGCACCTGACACTGCCAGTACAGCTCCCAAATTGGTCCACTTAAAAAAGGCAACAAACTGTGAAGCAAAGAAAACGAGCACAATATACATGCCCATGGAGCTCATGCTGTTGGACATGGCATCAATAACATCTTTATCGCACTTCATGGTGCCAACGACTTTACCGTAAACTAATCCTGGAATTGCAAAGCAGATAAAGATAAAGGCGACAATTCCCTTAAGGAAAGGTGAGCCTGCAACCAGACCTGTTTCCTGATTTCTAAGGGGGCCACTCTCAGGTATGACGGTTAGCGCCAGTAGTACTGATAAGATCAATATCGAGATCCCCGCGGCTTTTAAGCCTCTTTTCTCAAGTTGAGTGACCTTATCCATAGACTGGTTCGATAGGTCGATATTGGCTTCATTTGGATCATATTTTCCCAGTTTAGGTTCGACAATCTTTTCGGTGACTAATGCGCCTAAACCTGTGATAAGGAAAGTTGACGCAAACATGAAGTACCAATTTGCCTCTGGACCCACTAAGTAATCTGGATCGATCATCTGTGCGGCGGCTTCAGTGATCCCTGACAGCAAAGGATCGACGGTACCTAGCAACAAGTTGGCACTATAGCCACCTGATACTCCAGCAAATGCAGCCGCAAGGCCGGCCAATGGGTGACGCCCAAGGGAGTGAAATATTAGCGCGGCCATAGGGATGAGCACTACATAGCCCAGCTCTGAGGCGGTATTAGATACGATACCTGCAAATACAATGGTTAAGGTGACAAGTCGCTTAGATGCGCCCATGACCAGTAAGCGCATTGCTGCCGATAACATGCCTGAACGTTCGGCAACTCCGACTCCGAGCAGTGCGACTAGTACTGTGCCTAGAGGTGTAAATCCGGTGAAGTTGGTGACTAGATTAGAGACTATCATTCTCAATCCTTCACCGTTCATTAAGCTGACTACATGGATAAGACCATCTTCGCTTCGTCCCGATGAACCTACAGGTCTTGGATCGACCACGGTAAGTTCAAAATAGCCGGCAATGCCGCTTATCACTATGACGGCCATGCATAACATGGCGAAAAGTGTAATGGGGTGAGGAAGTAAATTACCTAGACGTTCGACAACATTAAGAAAACTGACAAACCAGCCGCTTTGTTTCTCTGGAGAACCCGGAGAGTGGTGAGGCGAAGCCACGCTCTCGTCTTTATTCAATCCCATTTATTATCCTTTCAATTTTTGTTTTTCGCCGTCTTTGGACTAACCAGTGTTAGTTGCGGCTTTTTTATTTAGGCTCGGAATTTCCGAGTGGACCATCCATAGTGTCCTAGAAGCTTTAATTCAAACTTAATTTGGCTTAAAAGTGGGCGTTGTAGCGAGGATAATAATGATTATTCAGGTTTACTGTTTTTTTTAAACTGTTTTGGCGTCATCTCTGTTCGACGTTTAAATTCGGTATAAAAAGAGGACTTACTGTTATAACCAACTTCATAGGCAATATCGATAATACTCATCTGAGTATCTGCAAGCAACTGTTTTGCATCTTGAATCCGGTATTGATTTATCAAGTCGAAATAGTTGTCTTGGGTTTGCTGATTGATGATCTGAGACAGGTGATGGGTGCTAATATCCAGCTGATAAGCCAGTTTACCTAGAGAGAGGGTGGCATCTTTATAGATCCCACCCTCCATCAATATATTGAGATTATGCAGCACTTCTTTCGCTAAGCTGGTGGTTACTGATGAGCGGTATTGCTTATGGGGCCCATCAGTCCGTGGATCATTTATCTTTTCCTGAGGTTTTTTAGGCAGTAACTTATGCAGGGCATCATCTGAGATTAACTTTTTACCCAGTACCGGTAGATAGTAAAAAATCATGCAGCTTATTGCCGTCACAATCAACAATACGCTAGAGATCATCCAGGTAAATTGGTGTGGAAGACGGAACAGAAAAAACAGAAAAATCACCATAAAGCTGAGGCTAATGCCTAGAAATGCACGCTTGAGTTTACTCATCTCTCTGAGGACATCTTGTTTCTTATTATTTAGCTCAATATGCAGCTCTTGCCAGCTCAAATAGAGGTAAATCAGACCTAAGGTGCTGATGAACAATAAGCGGGAAAAGCGGATCGGTGTCATGGACAGTGGCCAGGAGACGGCTTCTCCGGCATAAATCTGCGAGAAAAAATGGGCTTTACCCATTTCATCTAAAAGGTTGTAGGGCATCATGATCGCGAGATAGATAAGGGGGATTAGCAGGTGCTTAGTATTCTGCCATTGAAACTCATCATTTAGGCCGACACTGGCTTTAAAATAGAGGTAAAAAAAGATTGGAACAGAAACAGATAAGGGGCCAGAAACTGAAATGATATAGAGAAAACTTCCTCCCTCTTCAAAAATAGCTAACTCGATCATTAAGCTAATTAAGCCCACCAACATCAAGGAGAAACAGAGCCGAGCTTTGGCATTCTGGTGGGGAGTGGTAGCCACATATCCCATCATAAACACGCTCATTCCCATAGCGATAAGCAATAAGATTGTCATTAACTGCATGGCTTTCCTCTGCTGTGCCTATAAAGATGATAAGTGGGTGGTGTTACTGTAATTTAACAAATTAAAACTAAAAATTAGGCTGCCAATTATAAATAACTGATTTTATTTGTAAATCAAAAAGTCCGAACGGGTCGGGACGGTCGAGTTAATCCAAGTTAGATAATAAAGTAACAAATGGTTATCAAACCGTGAACTTTTGATTAGATGAAATAGTGTAGCCAATCGGTTCTTACCTAGCGGAAGCTACTAGAGGTTTAATTGTGATGAAAAATAATAATAAACAGAGATACCTTACACCTATCGCACTGGCGTTATCATTTGCGCTAGCCGGCTGTAATAGCAGTGACAGTGATCCGGAAGAGGAAGTAGTATTACCGAGCAGTGCCAAAATTGAATATACCTCCTTCGGAGTTCCCCATATCACAGCATCAGATTTCCGCTCTCTGGGTTATGGACAGGCCTATGCCCATGCGCAAGAAAACATGTGCACTTTGGCTGAGCAGATCATTGAAGTGCGGGGGGAGCGAGCACTGACATTTGGTGCAGGAAGCAACAGTGCAAACGTGCTCACAGACTTTGGTACAAAGGCGTTAAACATCTATAGCGATGCAGAAGCAGCACTGGATTCTATGACCGATGAGCAGATGGATCTTCTGTCTGGCTATGCGGCTGGATTTAATCAGGCAGTACAGGATAAAGCGGGAGCACAAAACTACCCTTCGCCTTGTCGTGGTGCTGATTGGGTTCCTGAAATTTCAGTCACTGATCTGCAGGCTTATCACCTAAAACTCGCCTTATTTGCCAGTGGTGGAGCATTAAGTCATCAAATTGCTATGGCATCGCCTATTACCAATGAGAAACCATTGGGGCAAACCTTTGATGAGATTGCCGCTCAAAATGAGGGGCTTGGCAGTAATGGTTGGGCATTGGGGCGCGATAAAACTGAATCTGGCAGTGGCATGTTGCTGTCAAATCCTCACTTTCCTTGGAGTGGTAATTTAAGATTTGTGGAGAATCATCTGCAGATCCCTGGAGAGATGAATGTTACTGGTGTTTCGTTTGTCGGTGTTCCTGGCGTGCTTATCGGTTTCAACGAGAATATAGCGTGGACGCATACTGTTTCTCAATCTAAGCGTTTCACGACTTATCGTCTAACATTGGACCCCGCCGATCCGACTCGTTATCTTTACGATGGCGAGTATAAACAGATGACAAGTCAAGATTATAGCGTCTCGATTAAGAATGAAGATGGCACCAGCTCAGAGATGAAAAAGACCCTTTATGCTTCCCATTATGGGCCTATGATTGGTTGGTTTCCTGATGGCAGCGCAGTGACCTATCGTGATGCAAACCTTAATAACGGCAATATGGTTAGTCAGTGGTTTGCTATGGGACGTGCCAACTCTATCGAGGAGTTTGAGGAAGCATTTGAGACCTATCAGGGGATCCCTTGGGTAAACACCATGGCCACTGATAATAAAGGCAATGCCTTTTATATCGATGGTTCAAGAGCACCTAACCTAAACTCTTTTGCGGCAATTCTAGTAAAGGATTTTGTTAATAACGATCCTGTGGGCAAGGCCTTGTGGCAAGGTGGTCGGGGTCAATTAGTGTTAGATGGCAGTATGTCATTGTTTGAATGGGTTGATACTGGTACAACGCCGATCCCCGGCGTCGTACCATTCGAACGAGCACCAAAAATTCTGCGTAGTGATTACGTGTTTAATGCCAACAGTAGCCATTGGTTAACTCATGCAGAAGAACCACTAAAGGGATATTCTATTGTTTATGGGCCAGAGCAGACGGTTCGTAGCCCAAGAACACGTATGAATGCCATTATGCTAGAGGAGCACTCTACACAAGGGATCTCAGGCGCTGATGGTAAATTCAATATCGATGAACTTAAGAGTGTGGTTACGAGTGAGCGGGGCTTGTTGTCTGAAATACTTAAAGCGCAAGTGATTGAACGTTGTAATGGCGTAACCAATATTACGCTGGAAAGTTCTGATGTGGTCGATATCTCCGCAGCGTGCGATACCCTATCGAACTGGGATGGTTTATATCGTAATGAGAGTCAGGGCGCACACGTCTTCAGAGAGTTCTTAAAGGTATTTGATGTCGGTGGCGAACAGGTATTGAGTGATAGCCTATTTAGTCAGGCATTCGATGTTAGAAAGCCTGTTACGACCCCGTCACAGTTAATGAAGCATGATGGAACCGTTAATAGCGATCCTGTATTACAGGCACTAGCCGGTACTGTTCAGCACCTTGCCAGCGTTAATATCCCATTAGCGGCACCATTAGGCAGTATTCAATATCATATGAAAAATGATGAGAAGCTTGCCATTCCTGGTGGTGGCACTATCGATGGGGTGTTTAATATCAATACAGGTAGTAGTGCTAAGGTCCCGAGTTATGGATACCCCGTGTTCCATGGTGCGAGTTGGTTGATGGCACTGGAGTTTACTGAGTCCGGTCCTAAAGCTGAGGCTTTCTTAACTTATGGCCAGTCCCATGATCCGGAATCTGAGCACTTTGTTGATCAAACGCGTTTATTCTCTAAAGGAGAGTGGCGTCCAGTGGTCTTTACCGCTGAGCAGATACAGGCAGATTTAGTCGACACTATCGAGTTAACGCTTGATTAGGAGTGAGCGTTAGGTAAAAAAATGGACTCATGTCTGGTAAACATGAGTCCGAAAGGGATTATGGTTGAGCGGCTAATCTTTAGGGAGTTCCTGAAGGTTAGTTATTTGGTTCGAACCTAATATAACGATTGATTGCTGTACCTCTGCTGAATAATGCTACAAAAGCGAAAACTAATCCTTACTCCAGCAAATATTTCCCCTCTAGTAAGCATTTAAGTAGGTTTAGTTCGAGATAATCGTTAAGAAGTTGATCTTTATTTGAGGTGTTGTTCATTTTTTACCGTTTTAATTTTATGCTTAGTTCTATTTTTAACAATGGCTTATATTACAAATCACTCATAAATATATTTTAAATCGTATTTAGACGCTTTAATTACAAAATTAACATTATCCTCTTCATTACATCGAGTTTAAATTGGTGTTAAACGACTTTTGAGAGTTAGTTCTATGAAATGTGCACAATTTACACCCATTTGTTTAGAATTTTCATGTAGATAAATATCTGGAAATAGAGCAAAAAATAGGTGATGTTAGGGGGTTAAGAGATGAGCTTGATACGAAGTAATAATTAGAACAATTAAGGACATAATATGGATGGAGTGTTATTAGGTTTAGGCCTGATTATTATTATTGCCTACCTTTGGTACGTTAGTCTGGTTAAAAAACGTAATGCGGGTCGTGAAGCACTGTCAGGGGTAGATGTACAACTGAAGAAAAGAGCTAATATTGTTCCGAATATTTTAATTATTGCAAAGAAATTTATGGAGCATGAAAAGTCACTGCTTACCGAGATCACTGAATTAAGAACCCAAGTAACTAACAGCTATAACAAGGGCGATGCCGCTGAGATTAAACAGCATCTTGCCGCTGCTGAACGTCTAAACAGTAAGATGGGGCAGCTAATGGTAACGGTTGAGAACTATCCTGAATTAAAGTCTGACAATACTATGCTACAGGCTATGCAGACCTATAATGAGGTTGAGGCACATATCTCAGCCGCACGTCGTTTCTATAACTCGGCGGTGACCGAGCTGAATAATGCGGTGGAGATTTTCCCCGGTTCAATTATCGCTTCGATGGCGAATATTAAAGTTATGCCTTTTTACGAGGCTGACGAGGCGGATAAAGCTTCAGTGAATGCTGACGATTATCTAAATTAAATTAATTTAATGAATATTATAAGCTTCATTTTTGGCGCTCCCATCAAGCCTAAGCGTCAATCTAAGCCCTTGGTTGCTGTTGACGATGAATTATCGTCACTGCAGGTACATTATGATGAATATATTGAGCCGTTAACACGTAAGTTTGAAAATCGGCGAGTGGCGACATTAAAAACTCTTAGGCAGCGTTTCTACATGAGTCTTGCTATCTTCTTAGGGATATTTTTTGTCTCTATTTTGATTGATCGTCAGCAGAGATTAATGATCCCTTGGGTGTTTTTTTTACTCCCCCTTATCCCGCTTGTCTGGTGGTCATTTAGACCCGTTTCACGTTATAAATCTGATGTAAAAGAGCGTGTTTATCCTAAGATTTTTCGTTATTTCGGTGACGACTTTATCTTTAGTCCAACCGACAGCATGAATTTGTCGACACTAAAACGTTCTAAGTTGCTTCCAAGTTATGATGATGCCAATTTTGAGGACTATGTTCAGGGAACGTATAAAGGGATTGAAATTGCGATTAATGAGCTTGAGTTAACCAAAGAGGTGAAGCGAAATAAGCGTCACGAGAGTCAAAGGGTGTTTAAAGGTGTGATGGTACAGTTAAGCTGCCACAAAAAATTCATCGGCCACACGGTAGTGGTAAAAACTCGCGGTGGTTTTATCAATTTTATCTCCGACTCTTTTAAGAGCTTATCGCGAGCAAAGCTTGAAGATGTTAGGTTTGAAAAACAATTTGATGTGTTTTCTTCTGATCAAATAGAAGCTAGATTTTTGTTAACTGTGACCTTTATGGAGCGACTTCAGGAGCTTGCTAGCTGTTTTTCAGGCAAGATACAGTGTGCATTTTACGAGGATAAATTGCTTATCATGTTGGCAAGCAGTGAGAATCGGTTTGAGTTAGGTTCTATCTTTAATGGTGCAACCTTTGAATATGAGTTTAGCCAGATAAATAAAGAGATGCGACAACTCTTTGCTATGATTGAAGTACTCAAACTCGATGAATATACGGGCTTATAGATGATATTAGAGCGCAACGAGAAAGGGCGATATGGCCTCATGCTTGTGTTATCATTTTTCTCTATTCCCCTACTCAGCGTTACTGTCCAAGCTGATGACAAACCCCATTATAAAGCGAGTCGTTCTGCTAGTGGACTGGCGATCACAGGTCAAGCGGTAGCGAAAAACACTGAGATTGTTGAAAAAAAAACCTTGAATAACGCTAGTGCACTAAAGGTGAAGCAAGCTCTTTCTCGCGCCAATAACCTAGCGAGTTTAGGCCGTCTACCCCCCCATAAAGTATCTGGGCATATGTTGGATAACAGTAGTGCTTCAACACAATATACTTTAGAAACAACGGCTGATGACCGAGTCAAAGTGTATCAGTATCAAGATAACAATGGCGTTGTTGTATTTACCGACCATGCCCCAGGATCGCGTGAGTATCAGGTGATCCTTTATGACTGTTATGCCTGCAGACCAGACTCAGATCTTGATTGGAAAAAGATGCCGCTGTATTCGAAACGTTTCGATGATCTTATACAGCGTGCCGCAAAAAATTATCAGCTGGAGCCAGCTTTGATCCGAGCGGTTATCCACGCAGAATCGGCTTTCGATATCTACGCTATCTCTAAAACCGGTGCTATGGGTTTGATGCAGCTAATGCCCGATACCGCAAAAGAGCTTGGAGTGAAAGATGCCTTTAAACCTGCACAGAATATTGATGGCGGAGCGAAATACCTGGCGAAGATGCTTTCGCAGTTCAATGGCGATATTGAACTGGCCTGCGCCGCTTATAACGCAGGCCCCACCACTGTCACTCAATACCAAGGAATTCCACCCTATCCAGAGACCATAGCCTATGTAGAGCGGGTTAAGATACTGCTTAAGCGTTATCAACAGTTAGGTTGAGGGATCTAACCCCACCATACTTTATGTATTATGCCGCACTCAACCTCTGATGAGTCTCCGAATTTATGGCTGAATTCAGATGTTTCCACACCATAGGCGCAACAATTAAAAACAACGCGACATTCGATAGAGGTAATGCAAGCCAGACTCCTGTGACACCTAACCATTTAGGTAGAAAATAGAGGAAAGGCAGTTGGATCATCATATTTGCTACGGATATAAAGAGTGATTTTCCGCCCTGATTCACAGCCATAAAATACATGATGGACAATACGATAAAGCCATCTAAGTACATCGCAAAAAGATGCAGTTGAATGCCTGTGATCGTCTCTTTGAGCAGGACGGGATCGTCACTGTTAAATAACCCTATGATGCTGTTTGGAAATATATTTAAAATTAGTACCCAGAGTACACCCGCAGAGATAGTAACCTTAGTGGCAAGGATCACCATACGTTTGATATTCTTAGGCTGATCGGCTCCGAAGAAGAAGCTAACCGGTGGCTGCATACCTTCGCCTAGTCCTTCAGCGATAAAGTAATAGAGCACCATTAGGTATCCCACGATGGCGAATGCCCCGACGGTTAATGAAGATCCATACTCCATAAAGAGTCGATTGTGCAGAGCGAACACAAAGCTAGTGTAGAGGTACATTACTAAGCTAGAAACCCCTAACAGTAGAATCTGTCTGGCAAGCTTAGGGTTGAATTTGAACTTAGAAGCGATAAATTCAACTCTGGTTTTAGATGATAGAAAATAACCAATACCGGCAATCGAGACGGCCACTTGAGCTGAAATAGTGGCAATGGCAGCACCATGAAGTGCTAAATCAAATTTAACAATCAGTAGATAATCCAGTGCAATATTCAGACACGCACCCATTACCATTAGGCCTGTGGCGATATTGGGACTTTCATCGTTACGAATTAAGATGGGGATCGCGGTCGCTAGAATGGTAAACACTAGAGACCAGACAAAAGGCATAGTATATTGCTGCGCCATTAATAGGGTCTGCCCCGTTCCACCTTGCAGTTGTAACAAGGTATCGACACTGAAATTTAGTGCGAAAGAGCCTAATAGGCCAAAGACCAGAATGAGAATAATCGCACTGGCTAAGGTACCATTGATTACCGCTAAACTAGACTCCTTACTATCGCAGTGTTGAGCGTTCTCGCCACGATTTATCGACAGTAAACTGCCTGAGCCCATACCGATCATAAGACCAATACCAGCAAATACATAGATGATAGGCCAAGCCATATTGATGCCGGCTAAGCCTTGATAACCTACGTATTGACCAATAAAAATACCATCGACTATCTGATAAATGCCATTGACCAACATCGCTGCGACCGAAGGTATCGCGTAGCGCCAGAAGGTACGGTTGATGGAGGTTGGCATCTGATTCTTTGATGATTGATGGACGAACATAAGAGTCTACTGATATTGAAAGAGTGCCATAGAATATATTAAATTTTCGGATTGAATAAGTTAGTAAGTATCCGTTTTTCGGATAGTATAATAAATAGTTAAACAAGTTCACCATGGAGATACCAGTGAATTGGAACTTATATCAGCTTGAAGCGTTTGTGCTAGCGGTTAGGCATGGATCATTTTCAGCTGCAGCAAGAAAACTTGGACGAGCCCAGTCCAGAATAAGCACGGCGATTAGCAACCTTGAGGCTGATCTTGGTTTCGAGCTCTTTGATCGTAGTGCTAGACTCCCGGTGCTGACTCGTCACGGTGAAGATATGTATATCGAGGCTCAGGCGGTGCTGGATCAGTGTCAGCGGTTAGAGTCTCGTGCAATGACACTTGCTTCCGGTCAGGAGATCACGCTGACGGTTGCATTAGATGAAGCTGTGCCTATTAATGCTTTTGAGTCCCTGTTTGAAAAGGTATCAATAGCGTTTCCGCTGTTAAAATTAACCATCATTAATGGCTCTCAAGATGACATTAGCCTGTGGGTTGATAAAGGAAAGGCGGATATGGGGATACTGTTTCTTGTTAAAGAGCTGCCGGGATCTCTTGATTTTATGTCTATTGGGCAGTTCAGGCAGTCGCTTATTGTGTCACCGAATCATCCATTGGCTAAGTACCCAGCACCCAAAATTAAACAGTTGAATCAACATCGACAGCTGGTTATTCGAGACAGATTTGGAGGCAGCCAGGCTAAGGCCTTGTCAGCAAATCATTGGTATATCGACAGCTACTATTATATGACGGCATTGGTGATTAGAGGTGTAGGCTGGGCCTTGGTTCCCGAGCACGTGGCTAGCTCTGAATGGTACTCAGATGACATCATTGAACTCTCTACCGAATACATTCCCACTCCATTACTGGTTGAAATTGGGGTGGTTAATCGACGTGATAAGGCTTATGGTCCAGTTATGGAGTGGATCTTTTTAGAGATTGAGTCCATGTTTATATTAAATAAATAATTAATAGATTCAGCAACAAACCTTAATGTTTTGTTGTTGAAGTAGCACGTAGATTGAAGGGGATAAGGTGAAAGCATGCTAACTGGTTTGAAGCAACAACTCATTGAGCTTGAGCTCTATCTGCTTAAATCTGAAGTCAGAACCTCGGCTAAGGAGCTTGCATCCTTGATCCATGATGATTTTTTAGAGTTTGGTGGTTCAGGCACTCGCTTTGGTAAGCAGGAGATCTTATCGCAGCTTCCCTTGGTGAGGAGCCCTGAATATTGCGCCACTGATTTTGAACTAAGAATGTTAGCGCCTGATCTGGCCCAGCTCCTATATCGAGCGACCATGATTAAGCCCAATGAATTTATTACTCGTTATTCGCTGCGCAGTTCACTCTGGAAAGAGGAGGAGGGTCGGTGGCAACTGATCTTCCATCAGGGAACGTCATGTGAGGCATTTTAGCTCAAATTAAAAGAGCCAGCTTCTTAGCGGGCTCTTTTTTATCGGTTTATAGCGAAAATATTACTCAGGGACTTCGAGCTTCATTGTCACTTTGCCGCCACCTTGATTCAGTAAAGGTGACAGATACTGCAATATCTCATCAGCCTTAGTATCGAGCTGCCAAGGAGGATTAATGATCCACAGACCCGCCGCAGTCATACCAAACTCATCACTGTCTGCTTTTACCGCTTGTTCGATGCGAAGCTGATTCTTAATGCCACTTTGGGCAAGTAACTTTAACATGCCTTCGGTTTGGGCACGGTTTACCACGGGATACCAGAGCATATATACCCCAGTTGAGAACTTTTTATGAGCCTTAATGATTGCACTAGGCACATCTTGATAATCGGTTTTCATCTCGTAACTTGGGTCGATTAGGATAACGCCCCGTCGTTCACGGGGAGGAACAGCAGCGATTAGCCCCTTTAACCCATCATCTTTTACAATGCGGATATATCGGTCACCGGTGAACTGCTCTTCGAGTTGAGCGTAATCAGCACCATGAAGTTCATGCAGTACCATGCGCTCTTTTTCATAACGGTTCATATCGACAAAAGCTGGCGAGCCCGGATAGAAAGAGAGTTCCGGTTTGCCTTGGTTGAAGTGAACCACATCGGCTAGATACTCAGCTAATGGCTCTGGCAGATCCTCTTTTCCCCACAGCTTAGCGACACCCTCTAAATACTCACCTGTCTTTTGTGCAAACTGATCCGTTAGCGCATAACCACCGGCTCCGGCATGGGTATCGATATAGACGAAAGGTGTTGGTTTCTTGTGCATCAGTTTAAGCACTTGCAGTAAGACAGTGTGCTTTAATACATCGGCGTAATTGCCGGCGTGGTAGCCATGGCGATAACTTAACATTGGGTTCTATTGGCCTATAGGGTAAAGAGGAGGAGATTATATACTAACTCTGGGAGGGGATCATAATTTGAGGGTTTGTCGTTGCATCCACATGATGTTGTCGTTCACCAAGGGCAGTTGCCATACCGCAGTGTTGTCATCTTGATAAACGCGATAGAAACTGAGGCCTGCTTGGGTCAGATGTTGCTTTCTCAGTGCAAGATAGATTATTTGTGCTGTGTCGGATAGCGCATTGGGTGAAGAAAGTGTTGTCTTACTTATTTCAATGTCAAAACGCTCAACTTTACGTTGCTGCCATTTTTCTGAAGTGCGCTTAAATTGGCCACGGATCTCATAGCGAATAGGGGTGGTATAGCAGTCTTCATCAGTAATACAGGCAGCAAAATAGAAAATCCCACTATCTGGCGACAGATCGACTAGCGAAATGCGGATATCACTGCGCACCAATTTGTTATTATCAATTGAGAAATACAGGTCGCCATGATAAATCTGCTCATTTAAGTTTCCTTGATGCCGCCTTAGTTCTGGCAGATCCAATTTGTTATAGGTTTTTTGTTCCATTCGTATCTTAGTGGTCAAGAAACTCGATAAAGCGAGCTGGCCACCATGGCCTTTCTCACTACTAATATTTATCAGCTGTTTACCGCTGCACTCTTGGTGTTGTGTATCGGGACAGATAGCAAAACTGTCCATTTTGTCACTGAGTAAGGCGAAGCTGGTGAAGGTCTTAAAGGGGGCCTGCCAGTGTGGTTCGTTAGTTATTTGGTTTGCTAAGCGTTGGTTAGTCGATTCGGCTGACTTTATCTTACTGTCTGCCGCCGTAAATACGCGGATGATACCTTCAATATCGCTCAATTTACTGGTAATGAGGGTTTCATTATAGGGCGCTTGATGATGGTTAAAATAGCTATAGCTGAGCAATAATAGGCAAGCAATAACCGCCATTCCAAATAGCAGCGTCGCTTTAGATTGTGTTAACTGAGACTTACCTTTAGTTTGCCCTGTAAGGTGTAATACATAGCCGTGTCTTGGAATGGTTTTGAGCTCGACCTCTGGATAATTGACCAGTTTCTTTCTCAGTATACTGATGCATTGTTGTAAAGATGAGGGGGAGACCACCCGATCGAGCCATCCAGCGTTTAACAAAGCCTCGCGAGTGACAAGGCTTCCCTGATGTTTGAGCATCAACTGCAACACCGCTGTTTCCGCATAGCTGAGCTCAATACGTGACGAGTCTTCAGTATCAAACAGGTGTTGTTGAGTTAGGTTTAAGCTTAGCGTTGACGTTAGTTGCACTCTTGTTCTCTAGCAAGCCGAATATCTAATTCAGTATATTCTTAGGTGAGCTAGCGAGGAAATCTTTGCCAGTAAAGTTTGATCAACTTCTTGATTTCGATAAAGGTTGCCACCCAAAGCAACTGATTTGGGTGGCTTGATATATTTGCAGGGATATCAATTCTATAGGTTATGCACCCGCTTAAGGTTATCTACTGAGTGACAAACAGCACAAGCTTCAACTTGTAGCTCATTGGCCGTCACGCCAAATCGCCCCCCATTTTGCTCCATATGAGCACGTACGGCCTTGTTGATCACCAGCTTTCCGTCGGCATTTTCTTGTTTTGCATGACAGGCGTAACAGGTTGCAGAGACTGGAGAGCTATAGGCATCAACGGTAATGTCAATCGCTGGACTCGCTCTTGAATCAGGGTTGTAGTCTAAGTCGAGTGCCAATGGACGGCCTACCGCAGTTAGGCGTTCGACACCAAAGGTATCGCCTTCATGGCAACGGTAACAGTTGGCTTTGTCCGCTGGGAACTCAATATTACGCACGCCATTTTCACGATCTTGAGTTGCGCGTTGATTAGTGTGCAGAGAGTGCATCCACACTTTATGATCAGGATGACTTACCGTTAACTGTTCAACGTAATCCCAGTCGCTAGGCTTAGTATGCATCTCTCGAATCGCTTGAGTTGGTGGGGTATTCGGATTATGACAAGCTAAGCAAGGATCGATAATATCCGCAGTCGAGCTGAGGAAGCCCGGTTTACCGCTGGGCATCATAGCGCGTGCTTCGAATGGACGTACATGCTCACCCAGTTCATCGTGATCATGACCTGAGAAGCAGGTGGTATCAGCTAGCTCTTTGTTGATCTCGGTGTTGCGGCTGTGACAGCTGCGACATGCAAGTTCTGTGTTGTCATTAAATGCATCATAACCATGGCAAGTGCCGCAGGTTCTGTTGCTAACAATCACAGGACGCTTAGCTTCAGGTGCGTCGGTTAGGCCATCTTTGTTGAAGAACCAACGTTTATTCGCTTCTGCATTTTTAGTGTGACCAGCTTGGTCACAGCTGACTAAGTTCTGGGCGCTGTCGAAGCAGTAGATAAAACGGTTAGTGATGAAACCAGTATCAGCAAGTAGATCGCCAGAGAACTGGTCTTGAGTCACGACAGGCCCCATCAGATATGTGAAAACATTGGCTTCAGACTTTGCCAACGGCGTACGAGCTCGCTCACCAGCAGGGGTAATACCGTCGCTGCCATCTTGAGTAATGTCCTTCTTGTTACTCTTTACAAAAATGCTATAACCGCGGCTGGTGGTAAAATCAACCGAGGTACCCCAATTGACGTATAGCTGTAAGTTTTTAATCCAATCTGCATCGGCAGGATTATTGTTCTGTACTGTGATGCGTTGGCCTTGTCTGTCGAGTAGAGAAAAGCTGATCTCAGCAAAATACTGACCCTTTTTTTCGACGAGCTTAGCTTGTTCAAGACTGATATTAACGATGTTACGCTCATCTTCTGCTATGGCTTTTTCTGATTGACTCAAGTGCACATCATAGGTGTTTTCTGGTGAGTGACAGGTTAAGCAATTGCCATTATCAGGCTGAGTACCGTGGTCATAAACCGGGTTGCTGGTCATGTCGTGGCAGCTTGAACAAGTCTCACGAGTGGGCACTTGATTCCAGTTAGTCGCTTGTAGCTGGTTTTCGCTGCTTTCTTTGGCGTGACAAGTGGTACAGTTACCTAGGGCTTGTGGGGTAATACCTATGTGTACGGTGTGAGCCAGAACCGGCCAAACTTTAGCAGGATCTGTCATGTTATTGTTGGTGTGGCAACTGGCGCAGTTTTCAATCTTGTCCCCACCATGTTTAATTGAAGTAATATCATCATGACAACTTAAGCAAGATTCGCTATTAATGATGCCTCGGTTATCAGTGATTTCACTACCGTCTACCTTAAAGTCGTTAATCACTTCTGATGCGGGGATATTATCTGTCTTTAACACGCTAAACAGTAAGCGTTGGGTAAATTCTCCCTTGTGCTTAACATCACCACTAACAAGTGGCGCATGCATGGTGTAGACATAACTGCCGTCCATGTTGTCGACTAAGAGGCCGTCACAACCTTTCTCTGGTGTGCAAGTTTCATTCGCTAGTTTTTGCCATTGTGAGCGCTCACCCTTTGCTTGTGGTAATAGTTGTGTTGCACTGACCTTAATGGCTGCAATTTTAACGACGGGGATAGCAAGTTCATTTTCAGCGTTAAAGCTGAAGCTCAAGATATTGTCGGTAATCGCAGTTTTATCTATCGTTAGGGTTAAGGTTTTTGCCTGCGTAGTCACATCGTTACTTGGCTTACCATCTTCACCTGCTCTACCGTCTTCACCATCTGAGCAAGCCTGCATACCCATAGAACAGGCTGCTAGCAGTGCTAGGTAACACAGTTTAGTGGTTAACTTTTTTGGGGTCATCATCATTTTTCTCTCTGCTAATGTCGCTTGATTCATCAACGACTCAAAAAAGTGTGCCTTAAGTGTTTATTTCACGATGTGAACAGCTAGCTGTTTATAGTTATATTGAAGTTTTTTAGGTGAATTTCAGTTTATTTGAGCTATTTTGAGGTGTTTTCGATGAGAAAATGACGCTAGATTAGGCCTCTGCTGGTTATTGAGTGCCATGTAGTCGATATTGTTTCTGCGTGAGGAGTGGTATCATTCGTCGGTCAGTATTCAACAATAGAGCCTAATCGTGAGCTGCATTTTCTTTAATCGACATTACCCTACACTAGAGTCTGCCTGCGAGCGCTGGGGCCTTGTATTTGACGCCAATGCTGAGTTTGAATTGGTATTTGAAAATAACTGTCTGGTGTTAAATAAACGCGATGAACCTAAGCTCAATGGGATCTGTGTTGATTTTGTTTCCGGTGCCGTAGCGCATAGACGTAAATTCGGTGGCGGACGTGGCCAGTCAATTGCCAAAGCCGTTGGACTGAAACAAGGGGTTAACCCACATGTTGTCGATGGTACTGCTGGTCTTGGTCGTGATGCGTTTGTATTGGCGAGTTTAGGTTGCAATGTGACCATGGTTGAACGTCACCCTGTAGTGGCGGCATTATTGGAAGATGGCTTGCGCCGTGCCTATGAGAGTGCTGAGATAGGTACTTGGATGCAAGAGCGTATGCGCTTGGTGCACGGCTCCAGTTTAGAGTCTGTTGCTGCATTGGGTGAGGAGGTCGATGTGGTGTACTTAGACCCCATGTATCCCCACCGTGAAAAGTCAGCTTTAGTGAAAAAAGAGATGCGCGTGTTTCAATCTTTGGTTGGCGCCGATCTTGATGCCGATGGCCTGCTAGCTCCAGCTATGGCCCTTGCCAGTAAACGTGTGGTGGTGAAACGTCCTGATTACGCCGAAGACTTAGATGGTGTGAAACCGAGTATGGTTATCGCCACTAAGAAAAATCGCTTCGATGTCTATATAAAAGCAGCTATGACGGCTTAGTTTTTTTGGTGTCTACTATTTTTAGACTGTTAACAAGCGCGTTAGCTTATTTCGAGAGAATTATGACATTATCGAATAAACAAAATGGTGTGTTCAAAGGCATGGCATCGGCAATGCTGATTTCAATAATTGTAATTATTGCCTCAATTGCCTTCGATCCATTGAATTATTCTGATATGAGCCAATTATCAGAAAGGTTAACTGTCTTAGGGGTATCTTTAATCTTACCAACGTCATTTTTAATTGCTTCAATTGGAAGGCTGGCAAAATTTAGATTCTTTAGCCCAGAAGATATTGATGGTAGTGGGCTAACATCAGGTACTAGTGAAGCTGTAGTATTACAAAGCTTGCTTCAAAATACACTAGAACAAATAGTAATTACGTATGGTGTATATACGGCTTGGAGTTTGTTAATGCCGACTTCTTGGCTATCCGTTGTTCCTTTGTGTTCAGTATTATTCGCTATTGGACGTATATTCTTTTTTAAAGGTTATAGTCATGGCGCTCCAGCAAGAGCTTTCGGGTTTGCATTAACATTTTATTCAACCGTATTGATGTTCTTAGTGCTTGTAGTGTATCAATTAATGGTAGTTATAAGCTAATAGATGTATGAACTCCACCATCATACTAACTAATTTAAGATGGCTCTAATGAAAAAATACAAGAGTTTTTTTATGACTAATGCTCTGGTTATGGTTATGTCTTTTAATTAAGATATTGAAAGCGGGTAAGGGTATCTCCTTAGCCAAGCAAAGCCACTGTTAAGTGCTTTTATATTAGCTTGAAAGCCTTGTACAGCAAGGAACTGGCAATTCGCTGACCACGCATTGACCACACCTAACCGTTAGGAATGAAAAAACCGCCTTAATTGGCGGTTTTTTATTGCTTAGATATGTAAATAAAGAACGCTTTGAGTATCGTTCTAAACCGACTTGAATTCGGGAGTAACAAGACCTAATAAGAAAGGCTCCATAAAGGTTCCTTATTTGTTGATTTAAGTCACTGTATCTCAAGTTGTTACTGTTTTTATCGTCCACTTTTTGTCATCGCTTGAACGATTTTGGTTTCTTATGGCTACCTCTAGCCTCAATTCGTTTTCCTTTTTACATTTCGCTCGTTGGACATTCTTTTTTATCATCAGGTAAGCCCAGTAATGGCTATACTTGAACTGTTCAACTCTTCGAAAAAAGGCGCTTTTTGTATAGAGCTGAGGTGTTGAATTTAGGCAATAAAAAACCCCACTAAATGCGGGGCTAGTAGGATTTACATTATCGAGCTTTGTACTTTACTAAAAGAAGGTATTAATTGGTCTGCCACTGCGGAGCTATCACCAACATAGCTATCCCCCCATGTTACAACCGTACCACATTCCTTCAGTGCGATAACCGATAATTCTGTTCCATATAGACTACTCACACCGGAGGAGATCTGTTCGCTAACCGTTGAAGTATCAGCCCCCCAATTGTCAATCCCCCAGAATATCAATGAACCGTCACTTTTAAATGCTGCAAACACACCTGGCTTTGAAAAGACATCGACGACATCAGAGGCGAGTTGTGAGGCAACAGCAGAAGAGCTCCCTCCCCCAGCGGCATGGCCCCATGTCACTACTGAACCATCATTTTTCAGCGCCGCAAAAGCCGTTCTATTTGAAAAAATCTCTTTTACGCCTCCTGAAAAATCCACCCATCCGCTGTTGCCACCGAATTCAGAGTTTCCCCATGTCACCACGTTGCCGTCTTTCTTTATTGCGGCAAAAGTTTGTTGATTAGAATAAATTGCCTCTACACCGCCAGAGAAGTTCACTCCTGCGCTGTTACCGCCTTGTCGTTCGCTTCCCCATGTCACCACGCTGCCACCTTTTTTTACTGCGGCAAAAGCGGTTCTAGTTGAATAAATCTTCTCGACACCGCCAGTGAAGTCTACTCCTGAGCTGTCACCGCCGTTGGTGATATTCCCCCATGTCACCACGTTGCCGTCTTTTTTCACTGCCGCAAAGGCATAACCATTTGAATAAATCTTCTCGACACCACCAGTGAAGTCCACTCCTGCACTGTCACCGCCGTTGGTGATATCCCCCCATGTCACCACGCTGCCGTCTTTCTTTACTGCCGCAAAGGCATTATCATTTGAATAAATCTTCTCGACACCACCAGAGAAATCCACTCCTGCACTGTCACCGCCATAGATAGAATTCCCCCATGTCACCACGCTGCCGTCTTTTTTTAATGCAGCAAAGGCGATAGCAGTTGAATAAATCGTCTCAACCCCGCCGGAGAAGTCCACGCTCGCACTATCGCCTCCATTATTAGCATCCCCCCAGGTGACCACACTGCCGTCTTTCTTTACAGCAGCAAAGGCGGAAACAGTTGAATAAATCGTCTGGACTCCACCAGTGAAGTCCACTCCTGCACTGTCACCGCCATCGATAGACTTCCCCCATGTCACCACGTTGCCGTCTTCTTTCACTGCCGCAGCAGCTCTATCAGTTAAATATATCTTCTCAACCTTAGACACTTCATAAACACCATACTCAGCGGTCTTTTGCTTATAAGCATCCTCACCCGTCACTTCTAGACGAATATTAAATCCAGAATCACTGGTTTGATATGTGTAAGTTGATGCAGTCCCTGCAGTTAAGCCGTTAATCATCCACTTGTATTGGTACTTAGTTGTGTCACACGTAGTGCAAGTCACTTTGGCTGTCAGTGTACTGCCGATTGTAGGTTTACCCTCAATCGTTAGCGCAGTTATTTCAGGGGCTTCATGTGGCTCAACATTAATGGTGATTTTCCCGTGCGCAAATTGCGTAGGAGCATGGCCATCTTTTACGGTATAAATTAGCTTATCTTGGCCGAACTTGCCCTCGATAGGTGTGTAATTAAGCGTATCACCTACTATGGTAACAACCCCTAATTCTTCACCTCGAACACTTACTAGCGTCAACGTTAAGCCATCAACATCGGTAGCGTCAGTCGATACGTTTGAGAGCCAATCAAGACGAGTAGCAAAAGTGCTGCCAGCCTCTACTCTGACAGTAAAGTCTTTCGCAATTACAGTGTGGTCTGCATCAGGGTTCACACCTATCACAACAATTCCCTGAGTGCTTAGCTCTCCATCACTGACGGTATACGTTAATAGCGCCGTTCCCATGAAACCATTCGGGGTGTAAGTAATCGTTTTACCAGCCAAGGTTACGGTCGCTGGAAGAGCTACTCCTTGTAAATTACTGACTGTCAGCTCACTGTTTGCTGTTTCGACGTCAGAAATGTAATCTTCTAAGTTGATGCTCACGGCTTCGTCGTGCAGTGTTGTTAGCTGGGCAATATTTGCAACCGGTGCGTTCGGGTTGTGATGAATAAACTCAACTTTAACCGTACTCATTGCTATGCCACCCTTACCGTCAGTGACTACATAGGTGAAGTCATCTTGAAGGCCTTGTGAGGGCGATGGCGGGGTGTAATTAATGACCAGTGGATTGCTTGCATCTATTGCAACTGTACCATTTTCGCCAAAAACATCGATTAGCTGTAACTCGTCATTATCTGTATCGACAACAGACGTTGTGACATCAATTAAAATAGGACGGAAGTCATTATCTAATATGTTTTTGATAACGATTGGCTTTGCGGTCGGTATCGCATTGCCTGGCGTTGAATTACTGACGGTTACGGATATTGAGCCTGCCGCGTAACCTTGCTTACCATCAGTAATGATGTAGGTAAATTGGTCTATTCCAGTGAAACTACCGGGCGTATAATCAATCGTGGTCGCGCCAGACTTTATCGCTCGGTTGTTGCTGCTGTAAATGTGAGCAATGCTCAATGTGTCGCCATCTGCATCACTGATTAACCCGAGTGTAGCGAGGTCTATAGACCAAGTCGGGAGCGTTTTACTATCAATGTTTTGTGCAAAATCTTTTGCTACAGGAAGGGTATTAGGTATGCTTGGGTTAGCCTCTCTTGAGGTAATAACAATAGATGCGAGCGCATAACCACCTTGACCATCATCAACGCTGTATACCGCTTGGTCTACCCCTACAAAACCCGCAGGCTGAAAAGTGACAGTGTAACCATCTTCGCCTAACGTAAATCGGCCAGATGCTGTAACCAGATGTTTTATCTGTAGAGCATCGTTGTTGATATCCAAAATGAACTGATTTAAATCAACATTAACACTTTGATTGCTTAGTGTTTCTAAGATGACATTTTTTGCAGACGGCGGCGTATTAACATCAGGCTCGCCCGTGTCTTTAGCGTTGATAGCAACTAGGACTGTAGATGTAGAGGTTAGCCCACCCCCTTGAATTTCATAAGGTAACGATGCGATGCCTGATGTCTTGGCTGAGTAATCAAAACCCGTCTCTGTTTCTTGAGTGATTTCACCGAGTCCATTGCTATCTTGTACGTTAGTCAGCGCCCAAGACGATATGTTTACAGCCAAAACTGCATCAGCTACATCAACAGTCAGAGTATCACCTTCGATTAGCATAACGGCTTTAGGGAGGGCTCTTAATGATTCAGTTGTCGGAATCGTCGGTGGCGGAGTCGGCGGCGCTGGCTCATCAAGCAATCCTGAGTCATCCCCACCACACCCCATTAGCCCGAACACGAGCGAGGTGATAATCAGTGTTTTTAAATGTAATTTGTTTTTCATCATTCTATTCTCCGACGCGGTCTTTTTACTATGCATCATCTTTGGTAAATACTTCATATAATCGTGGGTGATTTAATTTCAAACGGCTGAACAACCATTTCCACACGTCGATTCATCGCTCGGCCCATTTCTGTGCTGTTATCTGCTACCGGCTCCGATTCGCCTTTACCCAGCACGTTAATTCTGGCCTTATTGACCCCCTCGGTAATAAAGTAATTCGCTACCGAGTGTGCTCTTCGCTCTGACATCCACTGATTATACTTTTCAGGCCCAGTGCTATCGGAGTGCCCTGTAATCGTGATAACCGAAGTTGGATATTGAGCTAAAAATGCCAAGGTTTTCTCAAGCGGCTTAGTGCTGACTAATTGACTTGAGTTGTGAGCGAAAATTGTATCGCTATCTACACCTGAAACAATATAGGTCTTTACTTCCACGGGTTTTTCAATAATCACTTCAACCAACTTTTCCTGAATAATTGGTTCTGGTTTTGGCGAAAAACCAAACCGCCAACTCACACCAATAGTGGCTAAGTGGTGGTCGGAAAAGCCAGCGGCGCTATCACCCAATGATTGAGTGAACTGGTATTCAGCACGTAGGGCTAGATTATCCGTCAGCGCATAAGATAGTCCTGCACCAAACACTGGTGAGAATCCATCGGTATCTACATTATTTAAGCCTTTCACATCGCCCATCCAGCCCGCACCGCCCACTTTAAGGTAAGGGTACAGGTTATCCGTTACTGGATAGCCTAAGCGTGCACTCATGACACCTTGCTGAAACTCAGCAGATATCTGACCATTGTTGTAATTTGCATAAGCTTTACCTAAATATTGATAAGCAAGCTCAGTAGAAAAGTAGCCGTTAAACTGGTAACCAAGGTGTAGACCACCGGATAGTCGGTTTCGAGTGCTATCGTAAGACGCCTCATTGCCTCCATTAGCGTAATAGCCTTGTCCGATATCAACACCGGTATACCAAAAGTTCTCTGATGTTTCGGCAACGGCGTGCGATAAGGGCGCTCCACAACATAAAGCAAAAATAAGTGATTTTTTCACAAAACAAACCTCCAAAAAATGAATATTTTCAAATAAAACACTGCTAAAAAAATTGACAGTAGGTCAATATATTGACAGCGGGGTGGAATGTAATCTAAAAAATATTGATTGGCTATAATATTTGCAATCAATGTCATTATTTGACTTTAATAACAATCATTTAATTAGAGGGTGGTTAATTAGTTGGTAATCAATTAATCAATTAATCAATTAATCGATAATTGGTCGGTGGTTAATTGGTGTTGTTAATACAACCATTTCGCAAGACGGCGGTAGAATAGGTATGGCTAGCAGATTTTAGCACATCGAATTTTTTAGGTTAATTAAGGTAATGTGCTTTTTTACCTTAGTTTAATTGTGCAACTTTGTGCAGTTCCAGTTTTTGCTAATATGCTCTGCAATGCCCGTCTCTTCTCGATCTTTGCGATCACTCACGATCTTTTTTACTTCACTGTTTTTATCTACACTCCACGGAAAATAGAGGGTTTTTAAATATTATCAATTAGTTAGGTAGTTTTGGTTGTATGGGTTTGATCTTTCATTTCTGCACAAAACTGCAATTTCTTGCACACTTGTGCAGAAATATACAATCTGTTTTACCTTATTGCAGCCCATACGGGGCGTGGCTTGCAGCCTTTTCGCATAGCAAAATATTTCTGCAATTTTTTAGTGTAAAAGCCCGCAGCTTTGGGGGGGGAGTTGTGCGGATTCCGTGGGTTTTACGTGGCTCTGTAGATTCCGTGGGATGAAGCGGTGTGCTTCGCTATGATGATTTCATGCTTTATTTGATATGACGGCACACAAACAATTAGGCACGCTGTAGAGCGTGCCTAATTCGTTTAAAGACTGGTTTAAATAAGAGGGGAGAGCGTGGTTTGCAGTTGCTTGGCTGTAGATGATTGCCCGGTGAAGTCACCAGCTTGAAGTGGGGCGCTGGTTGGCGTTCCTGACTTGCTAGAGGTGTGTGTGTGACTGCTGGCCGTCTTGGCCAAGGTTTCAACCACAGACATGATCTGCAATAAGAGTTGATAGATGTTGGTGTCTTTGCTGCCAGCCCAATGAGTTTTAGCAATAGACTGCCTGAGGTTAGCAACGGTCTCAAGCAACGAACCGTTCGCTAACAGCTCATAGTCCTTGTCTGTGCCAAGCTGCAGCCCTGACAAACCAAGCAAGGATAAGATGTTAGCCTGAATAACACGATGCCCTAAGCTGCTTTCAGTATCATGCCCATCAACTTGCCTCGTATGCTCTCCTAGCGTCTGATTAAGGTGATCGGTATTCAACGTCATTCCCTGACTAATGAGTGCGATTGCCTGCTCTGAATGAAGTTGCTGACTGCCGCCAGAGTCGATTCGATGGAAGCCTTCATTAAACTGAGTGAGATGGTCACCATAATCCACGCCTGGCATTGACCAGTTCAGCCCCAAGATAGTGCGCACAAATGGCTGATGGGTATGGCCGAACGCAAAGCCCAGTTCAACCACACAATCAGTTTGAGGGTAAGCAAATTGGCCTTGGCCATGATGTGTTGCACCAGGTAGTGGAACATTGCGAAACACCGGCACTGCTGTGTTATCGCTGCCATCAGGATTAAGCAGCTGCACATCAACCCCAAATGCGGGCCGATAGGCAGTTTGGATATGTCCTGGTGAAACCGCTTCGCCAATCGCAACCACGCGGCCCAGTAGTGCCAAATGGGTCAATGATGCCAATTCTGGAAACTGTTGTTTCATATCGCGCTGGGTGGCACTCTCCTTTTTGTGCCATTGCAGTGTTAATTGGGTACCGTCAAACAGCACGTTCCCCACTCGTTGCCCGTTGAGCATACAATCAGGGCGCACGGCGGGCAGCATGGGGATCTGCACTCCAGTCGCTACTTTCTCGCCAGAGTAAAGACGTGGGTCTAAGTCTATAGGGCGTGTTGCCCAATGGCATTCATCCCAATCACCAAGCCAGATAGAACCATCTGGCTGACTGAACCAGGTATAACGCTTGATAGCGAACATAATGCCCAGTTGAGCCATCAGCGCGTAGCCGGTGCCGGCGTGAGTCATGTTGGCTATCTGCTTAGCTGCATCGATGTCACTGCAGCAAAACACCAACCCGGTTTGAGCCGTTATGTTATCGAGTAAGTGCTGTAATGTCGGATGCACCATTGAGATTGGTAAGGTGCTGGCGAGGATGGCGGCAGGTTCACGTATAATTGCACGATGATACACTGCAGTCATTTGTTCCGTTGATTCGACAAACCCTGTAAACCAAGTGCGTACTTCATCATATCCAAGTTCGATTGATAGCAGCTGGCCAACGTTTAATGCTGTGGTCGCCGTGACAACTGCTCGTCCAGCGGTGTTATTGCTGAGCATTGCTTTGATGCTGGCTATGGGGGTGACTCGCTCACCTTGTCTTAATTGTTGATGTAATCTCACAGCGCCACCTTATTCGACCTAATCAGTGCCTGTTGAAACTGGGCTTGATCGACTTGCTGGGCAGAGCTGCTTCCTCTTTGCGTACGACTCTCCTGTTGCTCTGCGACACTCTTTACCTCACGTAAGGTAAAACTGATATTCCATGCCATTAAATTGATTTGCTCGGATAAACTGAGAGTGCCTGCAAATTTGACCTGACGGCACTTGATGATCCTTGCTGTGCCGTTGCCAATACGAAATACTTTTCGACTGCCGTCTTTTTCTGTCATGCGGCTCAGCTCAAACAGTCGCGCGGCAGTTGCCTCGTTGGTGTAGCTCAGTTGTCCAGAGACTTTGAGCTCCATGGCTTTCACTCCTTCTTCGGCACTGTCAGCCATAGCACTTCGACCTGAAACATCGGTATCGGCGAGGGTTTGTGACACACTGAGCGTCATATTATCCAGAGGGATCCCTTCGCCATCGAGCGTGAGCATAATGGTCATAGGCTTTCAAACTCCGCAATAGGGGTTGCGTTGATGATGACGCAGGCCACAAAATAATTGTGCGCCGGCAAGGTCATTGAAGCGATGGATTGCTCAAGCTGTACGGCATTCCCTGCCGATTTCCACGACCACAATTCATGTGTGCCTGGAGCTTGATCCAATATGGCTTGATGATGCTGTTTAGCCGTGTCGATTTTATGTTTAAGTTTGGCCAATTGTTCTGCTATGGGGTTAGGTTCGGCAGCAATAGCGTCTAGTGCAATTGTGCTGATTGCTGTTTACGGCTAAACACGCTGTGGTGATAGGGCATTTTTCGCCAATAGTTGCTCTGTCTACTTGGCTGCAAAAAATTATCTTGCTCGAGGAGCGCTTTGATTCGAGCAGCCTCGCTATTCCACCAAGAGAAGCCGTACTCATCCTGAAATCCTGCTAGTTTTCGAGACAAACCATGAAGATCGTGAGCAAAAATAGCATGCATGTAAGCATGCCATTGTCCCGCAGGAATACGCACACTGTTAAAGGTGTGTTGATGGGAGTTGATGAGTAATATTTGCATTGTTATATGTCTTAATTAATTTTACGCAGGATTGACCTACTGAACTGAAAACACTTTAGTGACATAAATGTGTTAGACAGGAGCCGGCAATAGTAGGTCATTGAGCAACTTCTTATTTATAGCTGTAATTAATACCTATGATTTTTAATACTCGTGAATTTTCATATGAGATCCTAAATTTCTTTTTAGATGTATCGGCCATGATCCAATACGCATATATCTCAGAGCCCCTTAAGAGTTCCATATGCTTAGATGTCCCCGCAATGGCATATATTTCATTCAGTTCATCAACAGTGATAAGCGAAGTGATGACTTTAGTTGCACTATCATTTGTTCCTACTACAGCAATTGCGTCATAATTAGACCAAGGTTGAGATAAGGTATATACAGTCGAGCCACTCGACGCAATGACTCCTGACCAAAGAGTGGTTTTACTTACCGTTCGGTTATGGTGCTCGTGTATCGCAGCGGCTTTGCCATTAGCAGCGTTAATACCTGCGGTACCTCTATCATAAGCAGCCTTAACAGCACTTGAAGTTGCATAAGTAGTCGTAGAAGTCGAGCTTACTGATGTGCTAGCTCCCCAGTTATTTACTGCACTTAAGCCCACTTCTGACTTGTTCGCCCAGCGTGTTGCGTAGACAGGGATCCCTGAGATTTGTCCCCATGTATGGCTATGACTTGCGTTTGCTTTGCCTGATGCCAAACTGTAAGCAGAATCTGCGCGCGTGTGGGCATTAATAGCCCGAGTTCGAGCGTCCGTAGCGTGGGCATATGTTTGTTGCACTGCCCCTGCCGTTGCGTACTTCACGTCACTCGTATCCGATACAGAATCAGTGGCTCCCCAGTTATTTACGACACTTAAGCCCACCTCTGACTTGCTCGGCCAGCGTGTTGCGTAGACAGGGATCCCTGAGATTTGTCCCCATGTGTGGGCATGGCTTGCGTTTGCTTTGCCTGATGCCAAATTGTAAGCTGAATCTGCGCGTATGTGGGCATTAATAGCCCTGTTTCTTGCGTCTGTAGCGTGAACATATGTCTGTTGTACCGCTCCTGCCGTTGCATACTTCACGTCACTCGTATCTGTTACAGAGCCTGTGGCTCCCCAGTTATTTACGACACTTAAGCCCACCTCTGACTTGCTCGGCCAGCGTGTTGCGTAGACAGGGATCCCTGTGATTTGTACCCATGTGTGGATATGGCTACTCGGTGGCATAGTTGCCGGCTTACCTGATACTTCTGTCCATGATGGCCAGCGAGTTGCTTGCACAGGTATGCCCTTGATCTGTGCCCATTGATGATCGTGCATGACTCTGGCAAATAATGATTCAGCCTGAGAAAGTGACAGTGTCTCAGTGTTGTCCGTTTTAAAAAACGCATCGGTGACACGGCTATAATTGATTTTGTCATTGACCTCATAGCCAATATCGTTAATCACACCCGCTTGGGTGACAAACCAAAAAGCACTGACCAATTGACCATTACCATCATTATCAGTGACGTAAGGCTTAGGGGGATATTCGCCACTGGATGCATCATAGGGCCCGAGATCGAGCACCATGCCTTGACCAATGGATATGGCCAAATCTAAACGGCTTTTCAAACCTGCGGTGACCGCTGAGCTCGGCACTGTGTCAGGATTATCATTCGTGTCATCTTGGCTGATTTGAACTTTGGCGATGTACTGCGTATGAGGATCGTTATGCTGCTTATGTTCCTCGAGAAGCGTTTGCTGCCGCCTATCAAGCCAACGATCACCTTGACGCTCAGCAAGTACCGCGCAGTAATGCTGTACACCTGCCTCATCAATATAGTCAACGGGTTCATCATTGGACTGGATGACGGTTAAATCACTTTCCCATGCGCCGGTCGCAGTACCCGCTTGCCACACATCGATGATAATGAGCGATTTATTTGCATCAGGGATTAATGCCATTACGTCGGTATCGACCCTGACGCCTTTGATATAAGCCACGCCTGGCATGAGTTGATTATCTTGAAAGAGAAACGCATCGCCGACAAAGGCGCTATTGCCGACACTTTGTATGTTCGATAAGCGCTCATCTTGCATCAGGCCTGCGAGCCGCTTGGCATAATCAATGGTCCATGTCCGCTCACTTACACTGATATGAGTTGCCGCAGCTGCGCCACTGTATGGCATGATCATGGTTTTAACGATGCTGTTGCCAGTTTGTCCAGGCGTAGAGGCAAGCTTATCTTCAACGCCCTTATATATCGCCATGGCGATAACATTATCGATACTGTTGATCAGAAACATAGCATTAAAACTAAAGTCGCCCACGCGGGTATCGAGCAGTAGCGCATATGCCACTGCATTGTGATTGATCGCAGTGATTTGGTTTACCTCAAGCTTATGGCGGTGAACCACCCAATCCTCAAGATAGCTTATCTGATCGCGGTCAACGGGCTGTTCAGGATCTAAGCCTGGAATGTTTGCCAGAATAATGGTGTCGAGAACGACTGCAGTTTTGTTGAGCTCACAATGTTGGCGGTATTGTTCAAATGCAGTGGGTATGATGTTTTGACTCATCGAACACTCGTTAATTAGCGACGTAAACGTCATGGGTAAAATGGATGCATCCGGCATAGATCTGTATCGATGCGTGGTGGGTGACTTCATAGCGATAGCGGCGGCAGGTGCGGCCATAGAGCTGAATAATGGTTGCGACTAGCGCTTGGTTTTCGCTGATAGCGTTATCGGATAGTTCAATGGTGATCACGTCCCAATCGGTATTGGGTTGGCGTTGCTTAATCGTGACGTGCCCCAAACCTAGGCGCTCAAAGATCTGTTTAAACCCGATGGCGCTGCCCGCATCTTGGTAGTTGGCCCAAGCGTATTTCACCCGCGTTCTAAATAGTGCATCTGGCTCTTGATACAGTTGTTTCACCCCCCGCTCCCAGGCGAGCAAATGCAACACTTGGATATGACAGGTCAAGGGATCTTGTTGCGATAAGGGAAACAGTAAAACTTGTGTTAACTTTTGCCAAAACACTCGCAACCCTCTAATTAAAAACATCGGCTCCTTAGGTGTTAATGGCAAGGTTTCACCGTCCATCCACCATGGGGCTTTTGCTAGGGGGACAGTAGGGGCATAGTCGTCATGCTTCATGGTGAGCATTCTCAAGAGTAAGAGACTGTAAAGCGGGGATGTTCATGGTGCTTATGATGTCGTCTTCGACAAAACGTAGACCGCCTAAGTGAGGCAAGTCGTTGTGACATTCAGCAATGAGCTGCGACAAGCTAAACGTACTCATCGGCCACACTCTGCTAATGCTACTGAGCTCACCGTGCTGGCGAAAAGCGGCGTGGATGCGCAGGGTTATATCATCTGATAATTGTGCGACATGTAACGCTGTCGCGGTGGGTGCTGGCCAGTATGAAGCCGTTAATGCAATAGGTTGGCTTGGCATTGCCATGACACGCATATCATCGCCGTGGCCGTGATAGCCCTTTGCGATATGAGCGTTTGCGGCATCAATGCTCGCTTGTGGCACATCACCCACATCGGCAAAAATATAACAGTTTGCGGTACCAGGCCCCCGGGGCGCATCATGCTCAAAGTAAATATGATCAACACGCACCCCTGAACTATTGGCGACAATATCTCGATACACGGCATCAATGTGATAATGACCGGCAGCGCCGTAACGGTTACGAATACGCAGTGACAGTGCGTCATCCGTTTCTTCATCTGCACCAGGCTGCGTTATCCAATCGGGCTCATTGCTGACAAAGGCTATGCCCTCAATGGGGACACGCAGCCGGTTAAAGTATCCTGCAGAGAGGTTATGGTTCTGGCCATTCACTGTGGCCATACAATCAATCAAGCTTGAGGGCTGCTCTGCCGTTATTTGGGTATCGTGCAAGGTTATTAATGACAACACCACACCGTTAATCGGGGCCGTGTCGATAAGGGTATTGGCTGAAACCATGATAACGGCAGTGGGCTCCAATTTTGTGAATAGCACCCGCCCCAATGTGGACTCGTCTTGGTGACGTTCAAGTCCAATATCACTGGCTTTTAAGTCTAAATAAATCTTCTTCGCTGTCGCCACAAATAGGTTTGGCAATACATGTTCAGCAACCAAGGTGTTGGTTAACCACATCGTTGGGGTGACAACCACGGCTTTTACCAGTCTCCACCAAGGTGACATGGCGCGATCGTTCGCTATTTGACTGCCAGCAGCGGTAACGGCCTGCGCTAACCTCTCGGTGATATCCGCATCCGTTGTGGGGACTCCCGATTCAGCTAACACTTGCTTAAAATCCACTTTAGGCACGTTCATTATGCAATTCCAAATTCAAGGTAATAGGCTCACCCGTATTGACGGTAGCTGTTAATTGGTAGGTTTCATGGTCTATTTCATTCACCCAAATGCTGCCGGCTTGAATGCGAAGATCATTCTCAACCAGTAATTCGATTTCCGTTAACACATCGGCACGCTCTGTACGGCTACGATCCCCTAGTAATTGACGGGCTAAACCCGATTCCATAATCGTGTGTTTGATATCCTGGCTAATGGACAGAGTGTTCATGGTTTGGATGGGCTGACCGCCGTCATCAAGTACGAGGCCACCGTCTTCAATGAGCCAATCAATGTATTTATCCAATGGTCAACATCCTCTGTTCATCAAGCCCCAATAAGCTAAATTCTGATAATGCTTTGTGGATATGAATATCACCGGTTGTCAGTGAGTTAGAGGCGCGTTGTTGCATGCTGTATTTGCGCTGCTCCTCTAAAATACCTTGTTGAGGAACTGGGCTGAGTGTTTGCTTTAAGGGATCAAGGTGCTGGATCGTATTAATGGATTGAGTGAGTACCGGTTGAGCCGGCGCGATAGCCGCCATCATTTCAGTGTGATAATCATTATTGCTGACGTTGTGATTAACCGTGGGCTGAATGCTTTGCACCTTGTTTACATCTTTGATAACAGGGCTTGCCGATACGATATTTTCCATTGGGAACAAGGGCTGAGCCAGAGCCGGAGCTTGTGCAACTTCGGTGTTATTCTCATTATTGTTGTACTGATAATGAATAATGGATGGGATACTTTGCACCTTGTTGGACTCTGCCACTGTGGGGCTGATAGCAGCAGGTGTTTGAGTTGGTATTAATGGAGATAATACCGGCTGGACACTTTGCACCTTGTTGGACTCTGTCACCGTGGGGCTGATAGCAGCAGGTGTTTGAGTTGGCATCAATGGAGATAACACCGGCTGAACGCTTTGCGTCTTATTGCTGTCAGCCACTATCGGGCTAGCAGGCTCTAGGGTGATGGTGGAATCATCACGCACGAGGGCGTCGATTTTAGGCAGTTCTATTTCAATGCCAGGGATCTTATTGAGCAGTGAAATAACACCGTTAAACAGGTTCATCAGTCGCTCACCGATGGCGCTGAAGAAATCCCCAATCATGCTGCCGACCATCATACCGGTAGAGGCAAAACCCGCGAGTTCATCATTGGCATACTGCAGCGGCGTTAACCATCCGGTCATCGCTTGCCAAACACCGGTGACACAATCCCAAATCCAGCTAAATACGGCGCCCAGTGGTGCAAAAGCATCAAATAGGCCGGTTGCCCGTAATCCCTCAACAAAGCCACCAAAAAACGCTTTTATCGGCTCCCAATAGCGCATCACCATCATGCCGCCAATCGCTAATCCCGCAACCAATAAGCCTATCGGGTTTAGGCTCATCACCAGGTTTAACATGGCTTGGCCAGCGGCTAATGTTTTCGTGACGGCGGCTTGGCGAATACTGGCCAGTGTTAAGCCTTGCAGCATCCGTGTCATTGAGGTGTATCCGTTACTGACCGTCATCTGCAGCGTGATTAATTGCCCATAAGCAAAGAGCTGGGCCCGAGTCGATAAGGTTTGTAGCCATTGGGCACCGGTCAGTAATTTCGTTTTCGCTGTACTCAGTACATTGGCAAGCGTGTAGCGCCCAGTGGTTACCGTGAGGGTTGATAATACCGATTGGACTAATGTAAGTACGGGCGACATGGCTGTCATGCCAACACGCATCATCGCAATACTGGCGCTACCAAGACTAATGGCGGTGGTGAACGCGGCGATAACCAATACGGTAGCAATCACTGCCGTGGTTAACTGGGGAAACGCTTGGGTAAAGTCATTGATCCAATCAATGCCGGTAATAAGTGCTGAGCCCACAACGGTCACAACGGGCATGACTGCCTGACCAATATTCTCACTAAAGGCAGTCCAACTGCCTTGGAGTTGTTTAAGCACATCGGTGTGGTGCGCGGCCATGGCATCAAGTTCGTTAGTGCCATTGGATAGGTTCATTTTTGACAGTGAAGACTCGAGCTTGTCACTCTGTCTTAGCAAAGTCTGGAGTACCATACCTGCATCACCAGCAGTTTGGTCTAACAACTCAAAGTCGCTACTATTTAGATCGCCAAACTTAGTTTTTACTTGATCTAATATGTCTAGAATCGGCCGCATTTTCCCCTCAGCATCGAGCGTACTAATGCCTAACTCACCTAATTTACTGCCTTCTCGGATAAAGGCTTCATAGAAAGATGATGCATCTCCTTCGCCATATTCAGTCTGTTGGATCACTCCCATAATGGCCATTTGCTCTGGCAGGCTAATATTATAGTTTTTCGCCAGAGAAGAAATAGACTCCATGCTGCCTGCCATTTCATCGGCTGACACACCAAACTCTTTGGCCGCAATGGCAGTCATGTTCGCCATGTTAGAAATGAAATCGACTTTACCGATTTTATCGGCTTCATCTTGATAGGTATGGTACAAGCGGCCAAGGTATTTGCTGACCTGAGCCACATCAGATCGCGTTGCGTTCGCAAGCTTTGCGGTTGCCGATGTGATTTGAGCCAGCTCAGTCTCATTCACATCACCAATGGCGCGTTTCATGGTGGCAGCATGGTTCACAAATTCACTGCTTGTGCCGCCAAAGTCTTTGGTGAATTGCTGGGCAGAGTCACGAATTGCGCCCAGCTCACCATCAACGCCTAATGCCTTGAGTGCACGTAAACTGCGCTCAAGTTCGACATTAGGCATGATGGCCGCATAGATACTGGCACCGGCACCCATGGCGGTACCCACACCCGCCACCATATCGTCAAAGTTACCACGCAGCTTTTCTTGAAAGGCAAGGGTGCGTTGATTCAATTGCTCAAGGTTGCCACCAATCTTACCAAGCCCACTGGAGAGCTTATCCTGTAGACTGATCTTAACCTTTAAATCTTCGCTTTTTGCCATTACTGCCCCGTAAATGCTTTGCTTATGCCTATTGCGGTTGCCATGCCCATTGATTGCCAATGATGCTTATCAAGCCACAATGCGGTGGCGAGGTTGTCGTCTGAGTCATTCTCATGGGGCAAGTAGTGCTGGCGTAGCGCCAATAACTGCCCCAAAGGATTACTCTCTAATGCCTCAACGGAGGCCATTATTTTTTTATGGACACCTCAATGCGTGGTGCAAATTCAGCAATGAGCACTTCCCCCATGATTTGCGCAGCGGCAGGGTTGTCGGCTAAGAACGGACTGAGCTGCGCCTTTTGTTCGGGGTCCACGGTGCTTTCTAATAACTGGGTGACAGCACCGGCAGGGTTTTTACCTGAGCCGTTAATTAACCGGTTATACGCTTGCATGGTGAGGTTAAATGAAAAGTCGATGCCGGCAGCGGTTAAGGTGATTTTTGTCATGATGGTTTCCTCTGTATTTTTAATTCAATCAGCTCAAAAAAGTGCTGAAATTGTTTTTCCATATTGCGGTTAATTTGCTCGGCAAATTTATCCAGATCTTGTTTCTTGCAGTAGTGCTCAGCGACGATACTTTTGAATTCATTCATTTGGTCTTTGTTCTGTTCAATCGCGAGTCGAATAAGCTCCATTTGCTGAGCGTGATGACGAGCAATGGGCACCACAATGGCGATGATGGTGCCCATGACCGCCAATAGCAGACTGATGAAATCAATCAGTGAAATGGTCATACGTTCCCTTTTTTGAAGAGGCTGTTTTTAGGGTTGGCGCCCATCCAAAAATTAACCACCGAGGCGGTAAAACCAATGATTTGGCCAAAAATGAACATGGCCATATCACGGTTCTCTGCGGGGATGGATTCACGCACAACCACATAAGAGATCAAGGCGGTCATCAATAAAAAGGCGAGGGTAAGCACGGACACCATCGGGTGATCTTTATTGTTGAGGCGTGCATCTTGTACATCGTTAATCAATCGTTGTTCACTGGCTGCGGCGGCCTGTATTTCACTTAACTGCAGTTGGATTAATTGTGCCTTGTTCTCAAATTCCAACTTTTGCAGTTCAATTAACAACTCAGGGTGAGCATTGAGCGCATTGGTGATATCGGTTGGGGTCGCTGGCACACCGAGCGCCCCTGCGATTAAGTTACCGACTTTCTCGCCGCTACTGCCTGCGAGTAATGAGCCCAGTAATGGCGCGGCACTGCCAATGATGTTTTTTACGCTATCCCACATGGCTATGTCCTTCATATTGCGCTAGCCATTGCCCTGACAGCATTTGCTGCTGATGACGTTTGGCGCGGTTAGGTGTTTGCAGTGCCCAGGTACTGTCCATCATTTCAATGGCGGCATCGGGCCAGCGATCACCCGCCACCGCGTTGAGCATCATCTTGAAATTGGCCAACCCCGTGACGCCCATTTGGTACGCCATCGAGACAAGCACGGCGCGGCGCGCATCGTTGCAATTAGCCAGGGCATTGCAGATCAACGGGTGTCGCTCCATCGCGGATAGTGTTTGCTCGATAAGTGACGTTAACCAGGTATCGCAAATCGCATGGGTGAGCCTGAATTGGTAGTGTTCAAGCGGGGCACCTTTGGGCCCAATGCGAAAACCATCACCAATGGTGGGATAGCCTTCTGTGCACAGATATGGGACGAGCTTTCGTCCCTCTTCAACCTTGAGTAACGTGATGATGTTGGCCATTAGAAGTCCCTCACATCGTCTTTTGATAGGTAATTAACGCCATCAATTTTGATGAAATCGGGGCTTGTCACAAAGCCATCCAATTTGGTTTTGCTCTTATCGGCACCGCCGTTATCGAGGTTGATTACGTCGGTGAGTTTAATTTTCACGCCAAACACTTCAATGTGCTGCTCTTGCTTGAATGCCTTGCCAAAGCAGTCAATATCAAAGGGCTCAATATCACGCCATGAGCCGGCACTTTTGGCCACTTCGGTTAATAGCGCGAAGTTTTCACTGTCGAGCTCAATACTGACAGCCGCTTCGACGCTGCCACGGGTATAACCATTGGTGACACCTCGCGTCATGGCCACTTGGGTGTTGTCAGTGATTGAAACACTGAGTGTTTCAATCATGATGAGCTTGCCGCCTAAGCGGATATCAAAATTCATTGCACTGAGTTTCATTACGCGGTTGCTCCTGTGTCGCTTAAATCCAGCATCACGCCAATGTCGATGGCCTTAGGTGAGTTCCATGGTTGCACCTTAATAAACAAGCTCAACGTGCTGTTACTTTGCCAAGTCAACCCGATGGCATCGCTTTCTGGCGGACGTATTTCCCCCTCAAACGGGGTGTCACCAATTTTTATCCCCTTGGACATGTCGCGCAGTGGCTTAGCAAAATAGCTTTTGGCGGCAGCGGTACTACTGGCAGAGTTATTGAGGCTACGGTCAGCAATGCGAGGAATGGCCAATAGACGAACGCGGCGGGCCGCTTTCATCAAGGGACGTAAATACTCAATCACCTGTAAGTCACCGCCCTCGGCATCCAAGGTGCGACCATCCGCCCAATAGGTACCGGCGTAATCAGGGAACGTGGCAATGACATTGAAGCGGTTTGTTTCCAGGGCTTGCAAGGTGGCGCTATCAATCTCACTATTGGTGCTATCGAGTACTGCTTGACCTAGGCCAACGAGTGCCCCTGTTTTGACTCGCATCGGACTGTCGGCAATGGTGACATTGCGGTTACACAGTCGCCCAGCTAACACGCCTAAGTTATTGGTGTGGGTTGGCGGGACTAACATGACCGCTTGCGCTTTAATGCCAGTTTGAAGTGCGGCCATTATCGCTAAGTATTGCGCCCATGTTTCGCTGGCAACGGCGGCTTTGCTTTTTGCCGCTGCAGTGCTGAGCAAGCTGCGGGTTTGCAACATGATAAATGTCCAGCGCGCCCACGTTGATACCAGTTGGATATGTAAGGTGTTGGCAGCGCTAATGTCATCTGCAGTGGTAATGGGATCACACACCACAATGGCTTCAAATGAGCCGGTTAACTGCGCCGCTAAGGTGGCTTGGCTAAAGGTTTGGTTTTCAGCCAATGCCCAAATAGCCGCGGTCCAGTTTTGGCCGCCATTGAGTTGGGCGGCGGTGACCGTGGTCTTTAATGGGCTATCGGTGGTGAATAATGTATTGATGTCCGTTTGCGCATTAATGGCTATCAGGCTGCCTTTATTGGTGATGTTAGCCGCACCGATAAACAGAAAGTGACGTTCAATTTCATTGCTTTCGCCTTGGCCTTGGTTGAGTAAACTCACATTGATTGTGGGATACATGCTTTTATCCTATTGATTAATAAATTGACGTATTTCAGCCATGACAACATCAGGATGTGTTCCTAGCATTTGCCTGGGTGATAAGGTGATATTCCAGCGCGATTTGCCTTTGGTGCCCCGCAGGTTGTGCAGCTGCGCCACGCATTGGCGTTCCGTTAGGTTTTGCTTTATCCAACTGAGCGTGGGCGAGATGGTTTTACTGCGCCCTTTGGCCATGGCTTTGGTCGTGGTATAGCCAGCTTGCTTTAAGGCCTTGGCGAGTTTTGAACTTGGCGGTCCATCATTTTTGCGTTTGTACATCCGAGCCATTTGAGCGGCAGTGCGTTGTTGTTTAAAGCCGGCGTGTTGTTGACGCGCGATAACGCCACGAAAGCGGGTTTTAAACCGAATGAGCACGCTGCCATCATTTTGCAAACGGTAGGTGAGGTGTTTGCCCATGCCTTCAAGTTTGCGGCCTTGGGGCTTTTTACGCTTACGTTTTGGGGCATGCCAAGGCTTACCCTCTGGGGTTAGGCGTTGCTTGGTGTGCTGACTGTTGGCTTTGACCGCCGCGCGAGCTATGCGCCTATTAAGCTTTTTGCGTTGCTCACTGTTAAGGCTCATTAACTGCAGTTGTTCAATCAGCTGGGCGGCTTGCACCTGGACATTAATCATCAGTGGTGCCCACCGTAATATCGATACTGTCTGCCACCCTGAATATCGGGGTCGTTAAGGCATAGTGTTGACCATCAAAGGCGATTGAGCCGCTCGCATCACCGACCATGCTGATGAGCTCACAAAACATCACATCGATGTCAATATCAATGGTGTCATCATCCACTTTTTCGGTGTCGATTAAGATTTGGCTTTCATCACTGCCAAGGCGCGTTCTTTCATTATCATGTTCAATAAGCCAGGCACTGACTTGGGCAAATAAACTCGCGGTGTCGATGAGCTTAAACGGCACGTTCTCAATACGGATCGTTGTGGTGTACGTCATCCACCCAAGCTCTATGCCTACGCCGGTATCTTTGGCGGCAAGCGCAATACTTGATGGCTGCATCCAGCTTTCAACCAGATGGTGAAGGTTGCTGGGTAAGAACTGCAACACTGCGGCGGTTATGGCCTTATGCATGCGGCCAATGCCTTGGTTATCACTGTGATGACTCATAGCAGTGTCACTCGAACGTCACTCACTTCTAGCAAACGGTTGATGTGTGAGTTCGCCTCGGCTTGCAACGAATCAACACTGTCCTCTTCTTGTTCATAGGCATTGTTGGCTTCTTTACGCTGCACCACGGATGAAAACTCGGGCAATAAAAGCGATTTAGCCTGGGCGAATACGGCGCTTACATACAGCGATGACGCCCAGCTCACGCCTTGGACATTCATCCCTGCAATGTCATTCGATGAGGTGAGGTTGTCGTGTTGGTATTGAGCTTGTTTCTGGCTTAGCGTGTGATTGATGTGCGTCGCACTGTTCATCAACGCTGAGATAATGTGCGACTCATCCAGTGAAGGCGGTAGTTTGCGACTATGGATAAAATCAGCCACGACTAAATCAGGCCAGAAGATATTGCTAATCACCGCTTTTGATAAGGTGTCTGATTTACCGTTAAACATGGCTTTGCTCGCACTGTTTTCAACAATTGGGTGCGGTCAAATCAGAGTGACAAGGCCAATAATCAACATTCAATGATGTGGTTTGCTTCTCTGACCGACCGCTTTTGGGGTTGTCGTTACTGCGCGGCTAAGGCTTTCAGCCGCATTTCAATTCGGTTTCGGTGGGTCTTAACCCCGATTTTGTAATGTTCCTGCTCTGCACGTAGAAATAAGCTGTCTGCTAAGCGCAGTGTTTTTTCATCTACAATATGACTTGGCAACCCTGTTTCATGGGCTTTGCTGAGCACATACAGGCCAGCCAATTTGAAATACTTGGCGCAAAGCTGCTCTGGCAGTTTCCAATCCGTTAACAGGTGATTGAGGACAATGGCAAAATAAGGGTCGATATCGCGGCCTTGCTCAAATTGTTGGACAGCCCAAAGGTAAATGGCGTCTGCAGCAAAGGCGGCGAGGGAACGTTTAAAAGGGCTGATTTGACCTTGTTTGGTGGCAATGCCGGTATACGCTAAGGCCAACTCAAATTGCTCGGTATCAAATAGCCAGACGGTGCATTGCACCATTACCGCGTGATAATAGATTTTGCCAGACTGCAGATAACGCGTGACCTCAGGCAGATAGCGAGGCAGCAATACTTCACGTTTGTGAGTTTGTTTATCCTCTTTGCGTTCCAAACATTTTAAGAAGTGCATATCCTCTTGAAATTGGGATGTGATGCTCACAGAGTCACATGGCTTTGCACTGTCAATCTTGAATGTTTGTTGGTTACGGTGATCTGCAGCTGGCGAAATCATAGGGGTTACTCGCTCTGGCTGTTTTGGGCAGCGATAAGCGCCACGTCAATGGTTGATAACGGTGTGACTTCTGCTGAAACGACGTCTGGTTTTGCTTTGGCGTTAGCCGCCTTTGGTTCTGCCTGACTAGCTTGTGGCGTCATGTTGTCGACATCGATAACACCTCGCTCAACATCTGCGCTTTTAAGTGCCGGAGGACGTGGACCGATAATCATCGCCGCTTCATCAATGGCCGCATACGCTTCTGACTCGGGCACCGCATAACCTTCATAGCGCCACAATGATGATTCGTGCTGCTTACGGTCTTCACTGTTCTCAGATTTACGGCGACGACTGCCTTTTTGCGTATAAAGATGCAAGTTCTCAAGCAGTGTCACAACCACTCGCTTACTAGGGAAAAACGGCGGTGTGTAGGCTTTACGACCGGCAATGGTTTTACTTAATGATTGGGCAGCTTTGTGCTCAGTGGGTGTCGTTGCAGCATCAAGCAAGCGATGTTGCTCATATGACACCAAATCGGTACCGACCAGCACGACTAAGCGCGGGTCATTTTGAAACACCGGGTGAATATGGGTGTTGATCACGTCTTGCACTAAGCTATCAAGGTTTTTATAGGTGCCGTTACCCTCAACATCGAGATAAACCGGTGCAGTAATGATTTGGGTAGGCGCGGTGTTTTTTACATACTGGTGCCAACCAATGTTCACATCTTCACCCAATGGATTTTCATCAGGGTTCGTCACCGGCACAACGGAGGTGCCATTAAAGCCAATCTTTAGCATGTCCAATGCAAAGTTCTTATTGGCGTTTTCCGTCACCAGTCTAATGAACTCTTTATCAGAGCCACTATTCCCCCACGCCGCTAATACGGCCCAGGGAATACACGCACAAGAGTCCGTTTCAACTAGGCTGTATTGCTTGCCATCCATGCCCACTTTTTTACGAAAACGTTCAATGGCGCGGCCAGTGAACAATTTACCTAAGCCGACATCGACCACTTGACCTTGTATTTGGTCAACATCACGGTGGGTGATGAGCCTTAGGAATGCGTCAGACTCTAAGATTTTCTTACGCAGCTTAATTTCCATCGGCTCCGTTAAGCTAAATTGCTTAGTGGGGTCGGTGATGCCATAAACTGTTTGCAACGCCGTGGTGAGGGCGCTGAGTTGTAGTTCAGTGCGTTTAGTCAGCATTACACCACATCCTCATATTTATCCACTGCTGTTAATCCAGCGGGGTTGGGTGTTTGTCCTGGAGGAACGCCGCTTAGCTGCAACAGCTTTGCATCAAGGGCTTCCAGCTTGGTGGTTAACTGCTGCAGTGCATCTTCACCTTGTTTTAACTGGGTGTTTTCAGTTTCAAGTACCGTGATTTTTGCTTGCAGCAGTGCGAGTTCATCGGGAGCAGTGAGTGTGGCAGAGGCGATGACGGCTTCTGTTGATGTTAACGTACTGAGTTGTGTCAGTACGCTATCTAACTTCGTGTTGAGCTGGTTTAGCTCATTTTGGGTTTCTAGGTCGGGCATAGTCTCATCCACTTTAATCGGTTGTCTTTGAGGGTCGGTACTGAGCTGCTTGATGGCGTGAGCCATTCGGCTAAACACGCCTTCATGTTGTGTAGCCAAGGCGCTTAATTGAATTTCGTGAGAAGTGATCAGCAGTTTCTGTTGTTGATTATTGAGGTTATCGCTGAGTTGAATGCGGTCTAAGCCAAGGCATGCCGGTGCATCGGTGAGTGACGCGCCTTTGATATACGCTTTGCTTGAGCCAGCAAACTCGGCATCTATTTCAAGGGAGACATAGCAAAGTTGTTGGCGTTCATTGAGGCGCACCATGTCACTGTAAGGGCGTAACTTGGCATAAACAGACACCACGCCATCTGTCGCGGTTTCGGCTTTTAACTCAACAATGTCGCCCACTGGAACACGGTCATAGCTCCATTCGTATAAATGAACGGGATAAATACGAGCCTCATAAACATCAGGGCTATAAGCGGCGACGGCATCGAGTAGTAATTGTGGCTCAACCATGCGTTTATCAGCGGTGAGTCCTGATGTACAAACGCAGATCCAATCAGTGAGTAGTTTTGCCATGTGTGCGTGATCACGGTGGTTATTTTTGCCAAGGATAATCATGTTTATTTCGGCTGACACCTTGATAAATTCCGCGAGGTTCCGATTTTCAGGCTCTAGGACGGGATAGGAAGTTTAGTGCGTGGAGGGGGATAATTTGCCCCCTATCATGACGCCAATATCACTACCTGAACTCATGAAATGGCCTATAACGAAGAACTGCACCATGCCGCTAGGCGCTTATATTTAATGTGCCGAACACCGGATGAAATAGCCGATGAGTTGAGTGTGCCTCGACGCACTATTTACTCATGGGTTTCTAAGTTCAATTGGGCTGAGCAACTGCAGGAGTTTGGTCTATTAGAAAGTATTGATCGCCGTATTCAGTCACTGCTGACCGTAAATGATAAAAATAGCCTGCAGATGAAAGAGCTGGAGCTGTTGATTGACCGGCATATTAAATTGCTGGCAGCGCGTATAAAAATACAAGAAGCTAAAGAGAGCAACGCGCCAAATGCATTAGCACAGCCACCTCATGAACCCCGCGAACGCTCGAAAAAGAAAGGCCGCACCCATAAGAATGATGTGAGTCATTTAACCGAGGCTGATTTTCAAAAAGGGCTAGACATGCTCTATCCCTTTCAGCGTTATGTGGTGGATAACCGTCATCAACGTATTCGCAATATCCTTAAATCACGCCAAATAGGGATGACGTTTACCCTGGCGTTTGAAGCCCTTATGGATGCCACGCTATCAGGCGATCCCTGTATATTCTTATCAGCCAGCCGTGCTCAAGCGGAAGTGTTTAAAACCTATATCGTGAAGTTAGCGTGGCAACTGTTTGAGATTGAGCTAAAAGGCAATCCGATAGAGCTGCACACCGCCAAAGGCAAGTCGGTCTTGCGCTTTTTAGGCACCAACTCGAATACCGCACATTCATACTCTGGGCATCTTTATACGGATGAATACTTTTGGATCCGCTCGTTTGAAAAGATTAAGAAAGTGTCGAGCGGTATTGCCACCCATAAACATTGGCGGTTGACGTACTTTTCAACCCCGTCCAGCGAAGAACATGAGGCCTATGGTTTTTGGACCGGTGATGATTGGAAAGGCACAGATCCCAAACGAAAACACATCGCGTTTCCAAGCATCGAGGATTATCGCGATGGTGGCCGATTATGCCCTGATGGGCAGTGGCGCTATGTCATTACGATTGAAGATGCGGTGGCGCAAGGGTTTGATTTAGTCGATATAGACACGCTTAAAAATGAGCGTAGCGAGTTGGAATACCAAAACCTGTTTATGTGCGTCTTTGTGAGCTCAAAAGATGCCATTTTTGAGTTTAAAAAAGTCATGCGCTGTATGACGGACAGCACCTTATGGCCAGATTTTAATGCGGCAGCATCTAGACCCTTTGCCGATAAAGAGGTGTGGGTAGGGTATGACCCAAGTCGCACGAACGATCCCGCATCACTGGTGGTGGTCGCGCCGCCAACCACACCGAAAAAGCCGTTTAGATTATTGAAGCGCACCCGATTAAAAGGCATGAGCTACAAATACCAGGCTGCAGAGATCATTAAACTCTGCAGTGTGTATAACGTGCGTTATATCGGCATTGATACTACCGGCCTTGGCAGTGCGGTGTATGAAATTGTGTATGACAAATTCCCAACCATTACCCATGCCATTCATTACAACGTGGAAACGAAAAATGCCCTGGTATTTAAGATGGTCGATTTGGTCGATGAGAAGCGTATTTTTTGGGATGCAGACTACAAGGATATTTCGCTGTCGTTTCTGGCCATTCGTCGCATTGTGACGCGCAGTGGTGGCAGCGTCACTTTTGCTGCGAACCGCACTAAAGATACAGGCCATGCCGATGATTTCTTTGCACTGGCACACGCCTGTATCAATGAACCCCTTAATAACGAAACTGAGCGAAAGAGCGAATGGAAAATTTACTAATGAAAAATGATAGCAACGTCATGGCGCTTAGCTTTGGTGAGCCCGAATTACTGTTAAAAGATACCTGGCTAACAGATATGGCCGGTGTGACCATCAATGATGAATTTGGTTTTTATGAGCCGCCGATTGATCGGCAGCTGCTGTACCGCGCCGCTAATACCAATGCGTATTTAGGTGCGGTTCTTAATGGGCGCCGTAATATGGTGCTTAATGCCATTAAGACCACGGGGATATTGAATCGCTTTACGCTTGGCGCAGCGATTTACAATTATTTCCTATTTGGTGATATGGCGTTATTAAAAATCCGCAATAATGCCAGGCAAGTGGTGAGCGTTTGTCCGCTATCGACGCATTATTTACGCATTGATCCTGATGGTGGTTATCAATACCTGCAGCAATCAGTGGACGGTGATATTTTCACTAAAAAGTACCGCGCTGAAGACGTGCTCTTTTTGCCGCAATACGACCCCGCACAGCAAGTCTATGGCATGGTGGATTGGATAGGCGGCTTACAATCGGCGATGCTCAACACGGATGCAACCATGTTTAAGCGCCGGTACTACAAGAACGGCGCACACATGGGCTATATCCTTTATACCTCAGATCCAAAGCTGAGTGATCCGGACAAACAATCCATTGAAGATGCACTATCTCGAAGTAAAGGCGCGGGCAACTTTAGGAACATGTTTATCAATATCCCTGATGGAAAAGAAAAGGGCATTCAGGTTATCCCTATTGGAGATTTTTCCAGTAAGGACCAGTTTGCCAGTGCTAAGAATATTTCAGCGCAAGACATCCTCACGGCCAATCGTTTTCCGGCAGGTATGGCAGGCATTATCCCACAAGGCACCGCATCACTTGGTGACCCGATTAAGACCAATGAGGTTTATCAGCAAAATGAAGTCCTGCCCAAGGCACTAGAAATTGTTGAGTTCATTAACCAAGACGTGGAGTTAGTCAAGATTGCTAAGCTCAGTATTATGGGGACTGAAATAAAAGAGAAAGCAACATTAGGATAATCAAAACCAATTAATTGTTGAATTTGAGATAAAGCTAACATTATTGGTAGTTATATAGAGCTACAAAATTCGTCATCAAATTTTATAGCCTAAGGGAACACTGGATATGCTGTTAGATATGGCTGGTATGGTAAGTAGAAAAATAATCAATCTAGTTAAAAGCATTGTTTTGTGGGGGAAAGATACCCTATGGAAGCAATGCGTGATCTATACTTGCAATACTTTACTTGCTTTGAGTTTATTGTCGGGTGGCATGTCGTTATGGACTTATTATTACGAGCACCATACAGATGTGAGCATAAAAGAACATCAACATTTTATTAGTAAAAATAAACTTTTACTACTTAAAGATGTATTAGAACTCTGTATTGATTCAATATCGACGAACCATAAGTATCAAGAAAGATATTGCACCAATGCTCTTCAACACTTCGAACAGCAATATGATAGTTCTGACCCCTATATAAAGGAACAAGTCAACCTATTGGTATATGAGGAAATGGTCATTAATGTTAATCATGATATACGGTATTTAGGAGATGTTTCTTTAGTTAAAAATATATCAATATACAAAGCGGTGCCAGAGCACCTATTCGCTATAGCAATCCTAATTATATTGTTAATACTTACATTTTGCTTTTTATTGTGGCCGTTTTTATTTTTCTGGAAACTAAAAATAAAAGAACAAGTTAATGTCGAGTGACGTTAAATTTAGGTGGTGAATATGGTGCAATAATACTGCCTATTACAATGAAAGATTTAATTGCCGAATAAGCTTCTTTTGTTGTGCGGGTTCCATTCGTTGCACCATATCGATGAGCAGGTCGTTTGTTTGCTGCAGGCTTGGGTTCAAGGTTTTCTCATATGACCAGGATGCTACAAACGAGTGACTACACTTTGGGTTGGTGCAAATGCAGTAAAATTTGGCGTAGCCAGGCATTGCATCCTTTGTGCTTTGAATGATTGATTTACTGCCGCATACATTACAGGTTATACGCATTCACTGTCCTTTCTAAAAGAATTCAAACTCATGATCATCTTCATCTAGCTGATGTTCGAACCACAACTGACCCTCTCTGAGCCACCAAACTTTACCCCTGTCAGTCAATATTCCTGAGCCGTTGGCGATTTGGTCTAATGTATGGGGATCTGTTACCCCGTTAGAGGCTAATTCTCTAAAGTTATCCTCTGAAATTTGATGTCTCGGACGGCTTGAAATGGCGCCTGTACAGTTATTCCTACAAGTCCAAGGTAGAGCAGAAGCGACAGGCAAAGGCGACAAGCCCGAATGCTGTGGTTGCTTCCACCTTGGCATTTTTTTCTTAAGTTCTTTCTTGCTCATGCGCTCATTTTCTGGCATTTGACGTGCATCAAAAAAGAACAAAGCTCGACGTTTCTTAAGGGCTTGGTAAGCGTCTTTCTCAGTGTCGGAGGCACCTCGTAATGTCCATTTTTCTCCGCGCGTGATGATGTTTCGATGTTGCCCGAACGCTATCCCGTCAAGCCCTTGCACCCGCTTGACCACTTCGCCGTACTCATTACCACATTCGGTAATGTCATAGCTCAGCGTTAGCTTTGCGGTTTTCATTGCAGCTTCAAAGCCTTTCCAATCCGATGCGCAAGCAGCAGATTTAGCGGCTTCTATTTCAGGAGATTGTGGACCAACCTTGATACGTCTTAACTCGCGCCACACTTGTACGGATTCAGTGCCATAGAATTGAAATTGACGTAGGTGATATCGGCTGGCCCACGCTCTCGCAAATTTTGCGCCCTCAGAAACCTCAACGTTGGCTTCTAAATCCAATTCACCTTGCATGAACTCACCTTCAATGTTTTTTGACAGGTACTTAATGACGTAACCCACAGCACCTCGCTTATCGATAGGCTTTATGTCTAACCGTTTTTCCTTTGCGCCTTTTTCATGGCCATCAACTTGGAAAGCATATCTGGTCACCAATTTTTGAAGGTTTCCTCATGCTCAGGCTGAATAAACGTGCACATGTGCCAGTGTGGCGTTCCGTCCTTATGAGGCTCAGCGACACGAATGCCAGGAATGTTAATCCCTCGGTAATCCAAAGCCGAACGGAGTTTGGCGAACTGTTTGACCAGGTATTCTTGCGCGACTTTATAATTGGTCATGTTCCACTTGTATGAGTTAGCGTGGTATTTGCTTGGACAGGTAATGGTGATCATAAAACCAATCATTCCGGCGTCCTTAGCCATTTCCTCAACACCACGGCGACGAACAACGAGTTCGACTAAACGATTTGATGGGTTGGCATTACCCGCCATAGCGGCCTCGACCAATGGCAAGACCACACCTTCATCATTTTCAATCATGGTGTCTTCTAGCCACTTCATGGCACTTTTTTGTTGCTGAATAAATTCTTGAAGTGTTTCCTCGCTGACGTATGGGCGCGAGTCAGATACCAATCCCGCTGCAACGTTCATGTGTTCACAGCACAAGTCACGCATTCTGTTTAATTGTTTTCCCCACCATTTGGGACAGGTCATGCGCAGAAGTCCGCATTCAGCAGCAGCTAAAACATGGTCTCGTTTTACTGCGGCTAAGTAAGGCGGAATGATGTCCCATTGTTCACACAGTGTGGCTGCTGCAAAGTAGGCGGTGAAGCGTCTATCTTCCCCCGTCTTTTCCTTCGCCTCTAATGCAACTTGCATGACGTTGTAAGCAATTCTATTTGCCACAGCCGTCATACGTTTACTTTTGCGCTGGCGTAGCAGTTCATAACCTAAAAATGGGGGGTGAATGTCTTGCTCTACTTCGTCGTTATAGTGCTTATCATCGCGGTCAATACCCATAATGATGCTGACAAATGACACGTCACTTGCAGGCATAAGCTTTCGTGGCGCCTTAAACCTGATGGCGGGTTTAATTTCTTCTTCGTCGTTTTCATCACCACCAACAGGTTGCAGATATGGCAGTTTGTAGAACGGATAACTTTTCCACACGAGTAGCATTTGTTGCAGTCTTTTACTGACTAAAAGGAGGGCGTTATCGCGCCCCTCTCTTTTTTCATCTGTGTAAAAATCTTTCATGAGGCTATTGCGGATACGATGAGGCAACGGCGCGATAAGCTCTCTAATCATAGGGAGCTCAATGGCTCTTTTAGGGCGGTTGAAAATCGACTCGTACAGTGCTTCTATGTCTACTGGCGGCGAGGGGTTAACGGCTTCGTCTTCCCATAAATCGACCGCCCAAAGATTAGGCTTTAATCCTGTCCTGACGGGTAGATTATCAGGCATAGGGGAAGGCAAGTTATTTAACCTGTAGGGCTTTTTAGGGCGAGAAGTTAATACCTGAGCATTAATCATGTGCGTGAATTAATGCTCAGGTGAACAAGGAGACTAAGCAGGTTCAACGTGCTGCCTTCACTTTCTCAATGGTTCTGCGAATGCCTTTGGCGAGATTGATCAACCCTTTACCGTGCGCTTGATAGTAAAGACAATCAAGCGCGCCGCGCTCAGCAGCCATGCCGAGTGCCGAGTCAGTGGAGCGTTCGACACGGTCAATGACCATTGCGTGGCGCAACATAACCTTATGGTGACGGTAGTGTTTTAGAAGATGATTAAATTCAGGGTTTTTCATTGCTACGCCTCGCCATTTTGAGGATCACTTCACGTGTTAATTGACAATCTTCAAGCGCACGATGACGTGTAGATGGGAGTTCAATACCCATTTGCTTTGCTGCATTTTCGAGTGAATGCCATTTGTATTCACCATAGGCGTTGTTCCAATCTCCCCTGAATTGGGCATAATTCAACATGGCGCAGTGCCAACGATTCGTATTATCTGAATGCTGCCGTATGCATGGGACTAATTGACATTCAACTGTGAAAGGCATGGTTATATGCAGTGTTGATAGCAATAGCCTCAAATCGAATGAAGCATTCCAAGCAACAATTTCACGCCCGAGAGTGGTCTCTAAAAGATCTATTAATACAAGATTAAATTCAGGTGCGTTTTCAACCATGTCATTAGTGATCCCGTGTATAGCAATAACTTCATCAGGGATTGGTGTAGTGGGCTTAACTAGGGTGTTCATAATGATGTTGCCAGTGGCTAACTCAATAGCGGCAACCTCGACAACCTCACAGCCCCATTCAAGACCTGTCGTTTCTGTATCAAGAATGATGGCGTTTGAGGATATCCATTTTTTGGCTATTTCAGCGGCATAGATGCTTTCGACATTACTTTCACAGGTAGTCATGACGGCTCTCCAACTCGTGGGCTGTTAATGACATAAGGAGCCTGAACTGCCTCTCTCAATTTCTTTATTAAGGCGTGTTCTTTTTCAGTTGCCGCCAATAACTTAACGCTGACGCATGACGGGCAGGCGACTAAACACGTTTCATCCAATGCTTCGCACCCGTACCAGCCTTCTTTACCAGCTAAATCGATAATTTCATTAGTACTGCATCGCTTCTTAGCTAAAATAACGAGTTCCGATCCACACTTAGAGCAGCTGATGACGAAAGCCACATACGCTTTAATTTTTGATACTTCGATTGGGACGAGTTTCATGATTGCTGCTCCTTGCGGCCAGCCAGTAATTTATTGGCTTTATTTATGATGGTTTGCAGTGCTTCCTTACGAGAAGGTTGGCCGTTTTTGTCTGCGCGGTTTTTATCTCTTCGCTTTAGTTCTTCAAGTGCGCTTGTTGCGGCGAGCAGCGCTCCTTGTGGATCAAGCCTTAATTCACACTCAAGTATGCCTTTGCAATCGTTAACTGGGCCGTTAACAAGATGGGAAATAAAATAGGAAATCCTTTTATTGTTCATGATACTTCTCCGGTTAATTCTGAAACGCTGATACCAAGGCTTCTAGCTTCTTTGATGAGTGCTATTTTTTGGCGGCATGCCAATTGATGACGGCTAGCATCCGTTGGCTTATCTCTATACTCGGCTTTTGGCCGTGGGGGATAGTTGCTGACTGAGTTCAGAAGATTCATGCTGGTGCCCTTAGCGGAATGCGCAGTTTAGATTCGGCGTCTAACGCAAAAGCGTCAGCTCGTTCTTGATTGAACTCACCAATCTCACTTGAATCGATATACTGAGCAATGCCCCATCCGTCATGATTGTCAGGCGTGTACGTGACACAAACTTGTTTAACGGGAAAGTTAACATTCCAGCGTGGACTGGATACTGTGACAATACCGTGGGTAACTAAGAATAATTTAGCCATGGCTTAACTCCTCAGTTCGAAATGCAGCGCATCTTGCAAGCCGATTGCTTCTAGCAAATCAAGGCATAAGATACGTAACGTATTATCTTTGAGAACATCCTTAGCAACGCGGGATAGTCCGTATGCCATACCACTGTAATAATCGGAGCGGTTATTACATTTGTTTAACGATGCAGCATTACGTTGATAGACATCGGCCATTAACCGACGCATGTCTAAATGTTGTTGATTGGTTAAATCGAATTCCCACTTGATTGCAGGAATGAATGCAGAGTTGCAAGCGGGTTGTTCTACTGCTAAGATCTGATTTATCATTTTATACTTCCCTAAGTTATGAATTGATGCGCCATTTCAGCTCCAACTGAAGTGGCTTTTTTATGTCTGTTGTTTAGTGTTTATTCGAAAGCCGTTTCGGCTTATGACTGAATTGTTCACGGCTCAACATCCCCCCTCCAAAAACTTGATTAATTTCACCCAGTGCAATGATTGATAGCCTTATTTCCTCGCGTTCGTCATAACTCATTTCGTCAATAGACTTAGTGAGATACAGACTGGGTTTGAGCTTTGCACCAAACAAGATCATGGCTTTTTGTTGTTCAGTTAATCGGTCATATAAGCTGGCTACATGACTACGGCCTATCATTTCTCTAGCGGTATCAAATGGGCTTGGTGTTTCTGGTATGTCGTTTGGAATGTTTGTCATAGCGAATACTCAAGAGAAGGGGCCTTTATGTCCCACCCCGCAGCTTCTGCACATGCAAGAAACATTTGAAGACGATTGACATAACGAATTCTGCAATTTGGTGGTTTGAAGGTGGGAATTTGTCCTTTATCAGCTTGAGATTGAACAGTTGATAATGGCTGGTTTGTTATACGTGCGTATTCCTTCAATGTGATGGGAGTAACATCTGGTTGAAAAATAGTTCGTGGCCTTTGGTCGTTCTTATCTGCATTTTCTGTCATCTGAGGTATCCTTTGTAAGTTTGGCTACTTAGTTTTAAATAGGTCTAAGTGGTTTCCATCAAGTAGTGCGGATAATGCCATCGAATAATGCGGGAGTCAATAATGGATTTCAATGAAAAACTTAGAGCGATAATCAAAGAGGAGCGACTTTCCCAAAGAGAGTTTGCAGAGTTAACTGGAATTTCAACATCCTCACTTGAAAAATACCTTTCAGGGAGGCAGGAGCCAAAAACGAGTGCAACCATAAAAATTGTGAACCACGTAATGTTTGAGAAATACACTCTCTGGCTCATGACCGGAAAGACAAAGCCTGAATATGGTCAAGTTTGCCCGGCTTGTACTCAACACAAACTTGTTTAACCGGATAATGAACCGACCAGCGTGCATCGGATACTGTGACGGTTCCGTAGGTAACTCTGAATGATTTAGCCATGGCTTAACTCCTCAGTTCGAAATGCAGCGTATCTTGCAAGCCGATTGCTTCTAGCAAATCAAGGCATAAGATACGTAACGTATTATCTTTGAGAACATCCTTAGCGACGCGGGACAGGCAATATGCCATCCCACTGTAATAATCGGAGCGGTTATTACATTTACTTAACGATGCAGCGTTACGTTGATAGACATCAGCCATTAATCGCCGCATATCGAGATGCTGCTGATTGGTTAAATCGAATTCCCACTTGATTGTGGGAGTAAGTACAGGATTGCAAACGGATTGTTCTACTGCTAAGATCTGATTTATCATTTTTATTCTCCAGAATAATTAAATGGTTTGCCATTTTAGTTACCGCTAAAGTGGCTTTTTTATGTCTGTTGTTTAGTGTTTATTCGAAAGTCGTTTCGGCTTATGACTGAATTGTTCACGGCTCAACATCCCCCCTCCAAAAACTTGATTAATTTCACCCAGTGCAATGATTGATAGCCTTATTTCCTCGCGTTCGTCATAACTCATTTCGTCAATAGACTTGGTGAGATACAGACTGGGTTTGAGCTTTGCACCAAACAAGATCATGGCTTTTTGTTGTTCAGTTAATCGGTCATATAAACTGGCTACATGACTACGGCCTATCATTTCCCTAGCAGTATCAAATGGGCTTGGTGTTTCTGGTATGTCGTTTGGAATGTTTGTCATAGTGAATACTCAAGAGAAGGGGCCTTTATGTCCCACCCCGCAGCTTCTGCACATGCAAGAAACATTTGAAGACGATTGACATAACGAATTCTGCAATTTGGTGGTTTGAAGGTGGGAATTTGTCCTTTATCAGCTTGAGATTGAACAGTTGATAATGGCTGGTTTGTTATACGTGCGTATTCCTTCAATGTGATGGGAGTAACATCTGGTTGAAAAATAGTTCGTGGCCTTTGGTCGTTCTTATCTGTATCTCCTGTCATTTGCTGTATCCTTTATAGGTTTGTGTTGTTGGGTTTATATCAGTTTTAATAAGCCTGTTCCGACACATATTACGGATAGTATCCGACACATATGTCAGAGGTCAACTATGGAATTAAGTGAAAGGTTAAAAAAAATGATTCAAGGAGAGGGGTTAACTCAAGGAGAGTTTGCCTGTGAACTAGGTGTATCAAGGCGTTCAGTTGAGCGCTACGTTGCAGGTGACAGCATTCCTTCAGGTGAGTTTTATGAAAAACTTGCTAAGCATGTCACATTTAGTAAATACACCATGTGGTTACTTACTGATGACGTTCAACCTCAGTCCGGACAGATTTGCCCGGCTTTCTCAACTCAAGATACGCAAGGTTCTGTAAAGAAAAAAGCTTATTAATCAATGCTGAAGCGTTTTATCGCTGGCAGATGCAAGGGGGCTACTATGTCTATTAAGTCAGTCCCTAACGGTTATATGGTCGATGTGCGCCCGCAAGGGCGAAATGGAAAGCGCTATCGCAAGACGTTTAAAACTAAAGCGGAAGCACTTCAATATGAACGATGGGTTATTTCCACTAAAAATACTATTGAGTGGTTAGAAAAACCAAGAGATGCACGGCAACTAAGTATATTAATTGATTTGTGGTATCAGCATCATGGGCAGTACCTAAAGAGCGGCGCGGCAGATTTAAATCGGTTGAAACGAATTGATAGATATCTGCACTACCTACGAGTTTACCAGTTTACAAAGAGTCACTGGCTTGATTACCGTAATGTGCTGACATCAGAGAACGTAAGCCCAAGTACTATCAATCGCGATCAAATGCTACTTAGTAGTGTATTTACAGTGTTGATAAAAGCAGGTGATTTTTATCAAGACCACCCACTTAAAGGGTTGGCAAAAATGAAGGTTAGAGCTAAAAACATGACGTTTCTATCATTAGATGAAATACACATGTTGCTCAACAATCTATCTGGTGATGCACTAAAGATTGCTAAAGTGTGCCTTGACACTGGGGCTCGATGGAGTGAAGCCTCGAAATTAAAAGGCAGTCAACTGGTTAATTGCAAAATAATATTTGTTGATACTAAAAATGGCAAGAACCGAACGATTCCAATAACAAGTGATCTGTTCAAGGAGCTGTATACGGGGAAAAATGGCACACTGTTTAATGCGTCTTACCATCATTTTAGGGAAGTCATTAAAGGACTAGATTTTGATTTACCAAAAGGTCAAGCAGCTCACGTTTTACGGCATACTTACGCAAGCCATTTTATGATCAATGGAGGGAATATTTTAACGTTACAACAGATATTAGGACACTCTACGATAATTCAAACAATGGCCTACGCGCACCTTGCACCTGATCATCTGCAAGATGCAATCACATTCAGACCATTGACCACAATTTGACAAACTTAGTTAGTTTTCAAGAGGTTTTGTTAGGTTGGGAAATAGCTTATCTTGTTGATTTAAAAGGTAAGCTATTGAATTTTAGAACATAGAAAACCCACTGTTAAGTGGCTTTGCTTTATTCTCACTCTTTAAACCATATGAATAAAACATAGGCCATACAGCACTGCTCCTACTTCGAATACTGGAGGAGGGGTATCGAGAGCGGTCCTACTTGATGCAGTACTGCTAGTTGCAGACATCAGTGTTACTGCGGAATCTGTAGTGTCTAAAGAACCATTACTACCCACGCCTGTAGAACTTTTAATATCGTCACTCATTATTATATTCCTAATGTTATTCGTCATCATTTGAAGGTTAATAAAGCTTAGTCAGACAGAGTGTTAAGCCTGTCTGACTGAGTTGCTCGACTGTGCTTATACCAGGGCTAATTCACTCTCCTTATCAAGCTCAGTTTCAAGCTTATTGGTTTCTTTAACCTTTTCGACTTTGATGGCGCAGATCTTAAACTCGGGGATCTTGGCAACGGGGTCAAGGGCGTTGATGGTGAGTTTATTCGCTGCAGCCTCGGCGAAGTGGAACGGCAGGAATAAGACGCCAACTTGGGCACGTTTAGTCACAAACGCGGCTATCTCAATCTCACCGCGACGTGAGTTAATGCGCAACATATCACCATTAGCGATACCTAGCTTCTCGGCGTCATAGACTGAGATCATCACCCGTGGTTTTCCTAGCTCATCGAGTCCGGCTGTCTTGCGGGTCAGGGTGCCGGTGTGGAACTGCTCCAGCAAACGTCCGGTTGACAGGGTTAGCGGGTACTCACCACAAGGAGGCTCGGCAGGCAATCGATAATCCATGGCTCTCATCTGGGCGCGGCCGCGAGTAAACGTTTTCATGTGCAGTATTGGTGTGCCGGGATGACCTACCTCTGGACAAGGCCATTGCAGGCCTGCGATACCTTTTTGGTGTTTGGATCCATCGTCTCCCAGCTAATCCCACCATATTGCGGCGTGACTTGGGTGATCTCATGCCAAATCTGTTTCTCATCCGTATAGTCCCAATTGGCCCCCAATGCATTGGCAATGCTCTGCACTATCTTCCAGTCGTGTTTGGCAATGCCTGGCGCCTTTACGGCAACCTGCAGTTGTTGCACGCGGCGCTCGGTGTTGGTGAAGTGGCCCAATTTTTCGGCGAACGACAATGCCGGCAAGACCACATGCGCCATGGCGGCGGTTTCGGTTAAGAAGATGTCCTGAACGATCAATAGCTCGGCTTCTTTTAGCGCTTCGACCACATGGGTCTGATCGGGATCGCTTAGCACTGGGTTCTCACCCATAACATAGAGCGCTTTGAGCTTGCCCTTCGTCAGTGCCTGCATCACTTCTGTGGCGGCTAAGCCGATTTTGTTTGGCAGCGTCTCATTGCCCCAAGCTTGCTTGAAGTGTTGCTGCACCGCTGGGTCGTCGACCTTTTGGTAGCCAGAGAAGTAGTTGGGTAGGGCGCCCATATCACAGGCTCCTTGAACATTACTCTGGCCGCGCAGTGGGTTGATACCTGCGCCGCGTACGCCGATATTGCCACACAAGAGTTGCAAGTTGGCGATGGCAGTGACGTTGTCATGACCCGAGGTATGTTGGGTAATACCCATGGCATAGTAGACTGCTGTTCTTTGGGCGGTACCTATCATCTTGGCCAAGGTGGCAATTTCAGCCCCATCGACGCCGGTGATGAGTTGTGCATTGGCTAACGAGTATTTCTCTTTCATAACCTCGCTGCGGAGCGCTTCAAAACCATCGACTCTGGCTTCAAGGTAGGCTTTATCATGCCAGTTATGCTTGATGATCTGCTGCATCATAGCGTTAAGTAGCATCACATCGGTGCCTGGCTTGTGGCACATATAGAGCTCGGCGTGATCAGAGATATCGACGCGCTTAGGATCGGCCACGACCAAACGCGCACCATGATTGTGGATCGCTTGCTTAATCTTTGAAGCAATGATTGGGTGGGCATTGCTGGTGTCAGATCCAAGGATAAAGATCAGATCCGATTCTTTAATGTCAGGAATATCATTGGTCATCGCACCACTGCCGAGTACGTCATACAAGCCGGTTACAGTGGATGCGTGACAAAGACGGGCGCAGTGGTCGATATTGTTGGTGCCGATAATGCTTCTAAACAGCTTTTGGAAGACGTAGTTATCTTCATTGGTGGCTTTGGCTGAGGCTAGTCCAGCAACGGCATCACCGCCGTGGGTAGCTATGATGTTACTGAGTTTGTCAGCGATATAATCGATGGCTTCATTCCAAGACACTTCAACAAGCTCGCCATTTTTGCGGATCAGTGGCTGGGTGAGTCTTTGCTCACTACCAATAAAATCAAAACCAAAGCGGCCCTTAACGCACAACATACCGTCATTAACAGGCGAGTTACTATCGCCGCTGATGTGCTTGATGGTGTTGTTTGCTGTGTCCACATGCATGATCAGACGGCAACCTATTCCACAGTAGGTACAGACGGTGGATACTTGGTTGAGTTTATCGGTCACGCCCTGAGTCTTGTCTCTGGCATCGACCAGTGCGCCCGTTGGGCACACTTGCACGCAACTACCACACTGCACGCAATCACTGTCTTTCATGCTGGTGTTAAAGCCGACACGTGGTGCACGGCGCTCTGATGATAAGCTTGAGCTGGGTAATGCCTGATAGTGGTTTTCAGACTCAAAACTAATGGCACTATGGCCGCACTTACTATGACAGATATCGACGCAGGCGCCGCAACTAATACAGCGGTTAGCATCGAAAGTGATAAAGGGACTGGAGTTATCGACGCTAAACTGACGCGGCGCCTCCGCTGAGCTTTGGGGCGCTAACGACTTACTGTCGACTTTATATTCGGTGGCATAATTGCGCAGCTTGCAATCGGTATTGGCCTGGCAGGCACACTCAAGGCAACGCGCGGCCTCTTTCATGGCTTCGTCGTTTGCAAAACCTAGCTCGACTTCGCTAAAGCTCCCCAGTCTTTGTGACAGGTTAAGCTCTGGCATTTTTGCCTTAGCTTCGACTTTGGTGTGGGGGTACAAGTCTGCCGACAGTGAGGCTGTTTTGGTCGCCTTAGTGGCATTGAATTCAAACTTTGTCAGTTCACACGTCAGGCCCTGATTGAGCAGCTTCTCGATGGCGATGGCGGCTTTACGACCGTCGGCGACAGCGGCAACAGCAGTGGCTGGTCCGGTGCGAGAATCACCGAGGACAAACAGTTTGTCGGTGCCTGATGACTGGCCTGCAGACATGGTGTAGTCACATCCTTGGAAAGTGTTCCAGCGGGTGAGGGCAAGCTTGCCGGTTGATAGCTGACCTTGGGGATCGTTAAGGAAATCCATATCTGGGGTTTGCGAAACCGCAGGGATCACGGTATCAAACGCTTGAGTGAAGGTTTCACCAGTAGGAACGGGAGCGCGTCTGCCAGAGCTATCGGGCTCGCCAAGGGCCATTTTCTCAAAAGTCACGCTCTTAACGCGGCCATGCTCATCGCCGTGGTTTTCAATTGGATTGGTAAGGAGATGGAACTTTATGCCTTCGTGTTCGGCTTCGACTATCTCGTAATCTTCCGCTGGCATCTCTTCCTTGGTACGGCGATAGATCAAGGTGACGTCGGCGCCTTCACGCTTGGCGGTGCGGGCACAATCGATGGCGGTGTTGCCGCCGCCGATAACAGCCACACGTTTGCCTGTGGTATAGGTTTTATCTAAGCAGTGATCTTTAAGGTAGTCGACGCCTAAATAGCAGCCTTTAAGATCGGAGCCTGGGTAGTTCATCGGTACTGCTTTTTGTGCGCCAATGGCGAGACAAACCGCATCGAAGTCCTCTACCAGTTGCGTGAGGTGAATTTCGTGGCCCAACCTGACATTGGTTTCAATGTTTAAGCCGTTTTGACATAAGAGATCGATCTCTTTGTCGAGGATCGCTTTAGGCAGGCGACATTCAGGAATGCCGTACCGTAACCAGCCGCCTGCTTTGGGCATCATTTCATAAATGGTGACCTCATGGCCCGCATTTGACAGAAAGTATCCGGTGCTAATGCCTGCAGGGCCGCTACCAATAATGGCGACTTTCTTACCAGTGGCTGGGGCTCTTGGTGGCACATAGCTCTCACTATCGTTAAGGTCTAAGTCGGCGGCGTGGCGCTTAAGTTGTCTTATGGCAACGGGCTCATCGACTAAGCCGCGACGACACTCTGCTTCGCAAAATGCCGGACAAACTCGTCCGATTGAGAGCGGCAGTGGTAAAGTCTGCTTAATGACCTTAATCGCTTCTCTATGGTTTCCTTGGGCGATATGAAAAAGATAAGACTGTACATCGACGCCAGCGGGACACGCCTGCTGACAAGGGGCTTCGCAATCGGCAAAATGATCGCTTAGAATTTCGGTCAGTGCGGTTTGTCTTAGTAAACTCAGCTGGGCTGATTGGGTGATAACCTTTACCGTCTGTTCATCACTTGAATAGAGAGAATTGAGCTGGGTATCACACGCTCTGACAATAACAGGTTTACCTTGCTGGTGAATCCCTGAAATATGTACTTCCACCTGACACAAGTTACAGTGGCTTTTCTGATTATTGTTTGTGGAAAAGCTGGCGTCACTATGTTGATGACATAGATTAGGAATTGTGATCCCAGCACTTTTTGCAATGTCGAATAAGGTTGCTTGTGGACTAACTGTGAGCCGTTTACCATCAATTGTAATTTTTTTCATGGCGTTACCTTAATTATTCCATCTCGACAGTTGGCTTTGATGAGGAGATGGTACGAGCATACCTGTGATCAAGAAAAAGAAGACAGCTTGCGTTAATAATTGAAACTTAGGTGGTTAGTGTGTTTCAGGGCTTACTTTAGCTCTTTGAGGATGTCATCAAAATGATCTCCGGCTTTGCCGGAGGTCATTTTCCTTATTAAGTCTAAAAGGTCCTGATTGCGTTAAAGGTGATATTTCACAATCACCGAATAGGTGTTTTGATCGATCCCTTCGACACCGTATTTATTCTTCCAGTAGTCGTATTCGATACCGACATAAAGGTGGCCTTTGCTGCTTTCGCCCATAATGGCTGCGCCTAAGTCATATTTAAGCTGTGGATTAACGTGTATCCCTTCAGAGTAATTGGCATCATCTACGGCAAAGACCCAGTCCACATAGCCATCGAAGACTATGCTTGAATTGCCAACAGGGAACTCAATCTTAAATGAGGGAGATACTTGCCAGCCATCACTGATGTTGTCATCACTGATCGCCGAGCGACGGAATAGGTTTAAATTAAAGAAACTAAAATATGGGATATCAATATCTGAGCCAACACCGTAAAGAAAGCTCTTAACTGGCCCTTCACCTTCTTCTAAGCTTAAGGCTAGGGATAGATCCGTTACCGGTCCAAAGCCTACCTTAGTATCAAAAATTTTCCCGGCACTGAAGCGCGTGGTTATTTCGCCGTAGGTGGTTTGTTCCTTATCCACATTAGAGCCATTAAAGTAGGTGACGTCTTGAAAGGCAAACCAATCACCGTATTTCCAACCGCCGGCGGTTTCAAAGGTCAGCGTGGTTTGCTTTTCTGATGGAGCGAGGTCATAATTTTCGCCATATAGTGCAGTGACACTCACATCCCACCAGTGGATGATATCGCCTGCAAAAGCCTGTGGTGTTAGTAGTAAAGTTGCAAAGATCCATTTATTATTCATTTTTATAACCTTTTAATATTTGATTGTTTTTATTTATTCACTAAGCATTAAATTAAATTGCCCATCCGCCAGCATAAAATACCACTAGAATTATACAGATAATAACAGTGCCTACATTGAGCTTGCGCCAATCACCGGAAATAATTCGTCCTACTACAAGTGAAGTAAAACCAAGCATGATACCGGTAACGATATTGCCAGTAAGCACGATAAACACAGCGCAGATTAGGCCTGAAAGGGCATCGACTGAGTCATTCATATTCAGCTTGCTAACATTGGATAGCATTAGCAGTCCCACATACATCAAGGCTGGTGCGGTGGCGTAAGCAGGAACCAGATAACTCAGCGGTGCCAGAAAAAGCATACAAGCAAAAAGTCCACCAACAACCGTAGCTGTTAAGCCCGTTTTGCCCCCAGCTGCAGTACCAGCTGCAGATTCGATGTAGACCGCTGCAGGTGCACCACCCACTGCGCCAGCAAAAATGCTGCTGATCGAGTCTGATGTCAGCGCCTTACCGCCATTGATGATTTGGCCCTTGCTATCGAGCAAGTTGGCTTGGCCTGCAACGGCGCGAATGGTGCCAGTAGCATCGAAAATAGCCGTCATCACCAAGGCTAGAACACTAGGTAAAATCAACGGGTTGAGCGCCCCCATCACATCCATTGTGCCGATTAAGGAGTTCTCGCCGCCAAAGTCAGGCATAGCAAAGAGTCCCTGATATACCACCTTAGGATCGAAGATAAGCCCAAAAATTGAAATCGCGACGATCACCAATAGGATCCCACCGGGGATGCGGCGTTTTTCAAGTCCCAAAATTGCTGCTAAACCTAACACTGACATTAAAATTGGCAGGGAGGTAAAGTCACCGAACGCCACCGGTAAGCCTGCGTGAGGGTTTTTAACTACAAGGCCAACACCGTTAGCGGCAATCAAAAGTAAAAACAATCCGATACCTATACCAGTACCATGAGCAATACCGGAAGGTAAGTTAGTTAAGATCCACTGCCGCACTCCAGTCACACTAATGGCGGTAAAGATTAACCCCATCAGGAATACTGCTCCAAGCGCAACGGGGACACTCACTCCTTGACCCAATACTAAGCTAAATGCAGTAAACGCGGTCAGTGATATAGCGCAACCAATCGCCATAGGCAGTTTTGCCCACAAGCCCATTAACAAGGAGCCAAACGCGGCAATTAAACAAGTGGCAATAAACACCGCGCCGGGATCGAACCCCGCCGCACCCAGCATACTCGGTACCACTATGACCGAATAAACCATGGCTAAGAAAGTGGTCACTCCGGCAATTAACTCCTGCCGGACCGAGCTCCCTCGTTTGGTTATTTCAAAATAATTGTCTAAACGATTCCGTGAAACTAACTCATTTTGTTTTAATGATTCATTGTCTACCGTATTAGTATCTGACATCTCATCTCTTCCTTTATTGCCACAGAAATGGGCTTAACATCACCTCGCAAGTGTCTATTTGACTTCAAGCAAGCTCGTCACGGCAAAGCACACTAGGATTTAATCCGTGACTTGATGTTTAAATAGCGTGTCAATTTTTTAATATTGATTTTTATTTTCAGCCCATATTTCCCAAATATGCCTAGTAAACAGAACTAGGCATGCCTTTTAAATTAGTAGGTAATTTATGTGCGCTCGAAAACCAGACGACCATCGACATAGGTACGATAAATACTGCGATCGTCTCCTAAGGTGATCAGCACAAACAGCTTCTCAGCTAAACATTTTGAATTGTCATATCTCAATTGTTGCAACGGCGTAGCACAGGGATCGATCACCACAAAATCAGCCTCTTTGCCAATATCAAAGTTGCCTATGAGGTGATCAAGCGACAGGGATTTTGCTCCACCTAAGGTTGCCATATAGAAGGCTTCAAATGCCGATAGGCGATACTCTTGTAGCTGCATCACCTTGTAAGCCTCATTCAAGGTTTGCACTATGCTAAAGGTGGTTCCCCCACCAATATCTGTACCTATGCCAACCTTTACATTGCGTTTCCATGCCTCTTTGAGATTAAACAGGCCGCTACCGAGATAGAGGTTAGAGGTCGGACAAAATGACACGGCGGAATCGGTTTTTTGCAAACAATCCCATTCACAGTCTTCGAGGTGAATACTGTGGGCAAATACACTCTTAGAGCCAGTAAGCCCGTGATGATGATAAACATCTAAGTAGCTAGCGCGATCAGGAAATAGCTCTTTTACCCATTGAATCTCCGACTTGTTCTCACACAGATGTGTATGGACATAAGTATCAGGGAACTCGCGCCTAAGCTTGCCAGCCATATCCAGTTGCTCAGGCGTAGATGTCGGTGCAAAACGCGGGGTGATGGCATAGAGTAAGCGCCCTCGTTTATGCCACTTCTCAATCAAGGCCTTACTCTCTGAATAGCTAGTTTCAGGGGTATCGACGAGGTAATCTGGTGCGTTGCGATCCATCATCACCTTGCCTGCAATCAGGCGCATATTGATGTTTTCCGCTACTTCAAAGAGTGAATCAACGGATTCCGGATGCACAGTACCAAATACCAGCGCTGTCGTGGTGCCATTACGCAGCAGTTGTTTGATGAAAAACTCAGACATCTCTTTAGCGTATTCTTTATCTTTGTAACGAGCCTCGGTGGGGAAAACATAGTTATTCAACCACTCCAGCAACTGTTCGCCATAGGCGCCGACCATCTCGGCTTGAGGATAGTGAATATGGGTATCGATAAATCCAGGCATCACAATTTTACCTGGATAAGTGCGGATTCTAACGTTAGCTGGAATTCGAGATTTCCCCTCCTCCCATGTGCCTACCCACTTAATACGGCCGTTGGCCACGAGCAATAAACCATCTTCAATAAATCGTAAGTTCTTTTCTATATCTTTAGGGTTTGAAACAGTACAAGCGATATCCAATATCGATGCCCTGATTGCTTTGACTGTATGGCTATATTCCATGGTGACCTCTAATATTATTCATCATCGAGTGTTATCTCGATTGGTGGTTGAGCACTATCGACAGGTGTTATTTTTATGTTTTTTGCTTATTAAATTGAACGCTAAACACGGGTTACTTTTATTTGGGCAGCTTCTTTATCGGCAAGCGCGGTATTGCATGACTCACACTCCTTTATCTGCTCTCTCAATGACTCACGTTTCTCTTCGGCGCACTGAGCCTCATCGGAGCGACTCACTCTAAGTACCACGTTAAGTAGCAGTGCAACCAAGGATCCAGCAGTAATGCCTGAGCTGAAAATCACTCTAATAGAATCGGGGAAATGGGCCAGAATTTCTGGGCGCATGGTCACAGCCATACCAATGGCAACGCCTACAGCTATGATCAGCATGTTACGTTTAGTGAAGTTGATGCGAGCTAGAATTCCGATACCTGATGAGATGATCATGGCGAACATCACCAGTCCCGCTCCACCAAGTACGGGGGATGGAATGGTCACAACCAAGGCGCCAATCTTAGGGAATAATCCGGCAAACAACATAATAAACCCTGTTAATGCCACCACGTGACGACTCGCAACCCCAGTGATAGATACAATGCCGACGTTTTGACTAAATGATGAAAACGGCGTGGTGCCAACCGTCGATGCGAGTGCACTACCCACGCCGTCACAAAGAATACCTCTGGAGAGTTTTTTACCCGTGAGCTTGGTGTGAGTGGCATCACTTAGGGCCAGAAAGTCCCCTGTGGACTCCATAATCGTGACCAGATAGGCAATCGACATGCCTATAATGCCGCTGATAGTAAAACTAATGCCAAAGGGCAATATCGTTGGTAATGCAAAACTCTCGGCGGCATAAACAGGGGTGAAATCTACTATGCCTAGCATCATAGCCACGAGGTAACCGACGAACATGCCGATAACGATAGCGGCGGCTGAAAAGATACCTTTACCCCATTGCGACAGAGCAATAACCACCACCAGCACCAAGAAACCTAGCGCCAAATTACCGTGTTGACCATAGGTTTCTTGACCCACAAATCCCCCTGCAAACCAGTCGACGGCTACCGGTAAAATAGTCAAACCAATAAGTAGCACGACTGTGCCTGATACAACTGGGGGGAATAATTTACGAATTTGCGGCATAAAATAACTGCCGATAATCATCACTAGAGATCCGATAAGCGCTGAGCCAAAAATGGCAGAGACACCGGATTCCAAACCGATGGAAATCGATATGGCTACAAAAGTAAAACTGGTGCCCATCACCACAGGAAGTCGAATTCCGATAGGTCCTAGCCCCTTGCACTGGATCATAGTGACAACGCCTGACACCATAAGAGCCGCATTAACTAAAATGACCATTTCATTGGTGGGCAAGCCTATGGCAGAACCGACAACGAGTGGCACAGCAACGATGGCCCCCATAGCTGCAAGCATATGTTGTAGCGCCAAAATAATACTGACGCTCATAGGTGGTTTATCTTCAACTTGATATAACAGTTTCATCTCGAATCCTTTTCTTCGCTCTTAAACGGCGAGTTTGGTGCCTAAACAAGTTCAATTGAGGTTCAGTAACAATCAATACTCGACGTTTTAGGTAAATTTCAGATCAAACAACTTATAGAAAAATGGCCAAACAACTAACGTGATATGTAAACGGCAAAGTTATAGGGACGAACTCGAGAAATTCGAATTCGTCCAGCTTTTTAACACTAACGATTAAAACAAGAGTTACAGTTTATTGAGTCCAGCTAATACCTTTTCAGATGTGAAAGGCCAATCTCTTATCCAGACACCACAAGCATCATGGATGGCTGTCGCAATTGCTGGGGCAGCGCCATTGACACCAATTTCAGAGATAGATTTCGCACCATAAGGACCGACCTTATCGTCACTTGGAACCAAAACAGCCCTAAAGTCTGTCGGGATATCACCTATCATAGGTGCACCATAGCTCTTAAGATCTCGAGTCAATGGATTGCCGCTAGCATCATAGATGAGCTCTTCAGTTAAACTGTGACCGATGGCTCGCAGACTGGCGCCGTAGATCTGTCCTAAAGCCAGATCCGGATTGATTGGTGTGCCGCAATCGAGCAGAGCATAGAACTTCTCTAGCTTGATCTCTCCGGTGCGTACATTGACGGCCACTTCAGTAAAGTTTGCGCCATAAGGGAAGGCAAAGAGTGGGGTGATGAAGCAACCACTAGCAAGCAACTGTCCCCAGCCTGTGCCACTTTCGGCGCGGTGGGCGATATCAAAATAGCTCACTTTACCTTTTTTACCTTTCACCAAGCCAGGCGCTACAATAGCGACATCTTCAACAGGTTCGGACAACATCTCGGCGCCACAGGTTAAGATCTTCGTGCGCATGTTTTCGGCAGCGATTTTAGCGGCATTACCAGAGAAACAGGTACCCGATGAAGCGTAGGCGCCCTTATCAAATGGAGCATGATCGGTATCACCCGAGTGAACAGTAATGTCATCTAATGGACAACAAAGTACCTCAGCGGTGAGTTTCAGTAGTACAGTATCGAGTCCTGTGCCGATATCGGCGCCACCAGAGTGGACGATAAAGGTACCATCTGATGCCATCTTGATGGCGCAGTTAGCCTGATCGATATCGGGGATCCCTGATTTTTGTTGAATGATGGCCACGCCTCGTCCTACTCGCCAGTCACCATCGGTTGGCTTGTCACTATCCCAATTAATCAGCGCACGGCCCTGTTTAAGAATGGGCTCAAGGGCACAACTCATCGCTTTTGGAATAGAGGTGGGCATCTTGCCCTCACCGATAGCCCCAAGAATTTTAAGCTCTTGGCCTTCACGTACGCGGTTTTTCTCAACCATATCCAGATGATCGATACCCAATTCCTCTGCCATCTCTGCCATCACCATTGTTAGCGCGAAGTTCCCTTTAGGGGCGCCATAACCTTGATATGCCCCTGTTGGACAGATGTTGGAGTAATAGGTCGTCACGCGAAAATCGACGTTTTCACAAGGATATAGTGGCAGTGAAAGTGCTGGACCATTACAAGGAACCGTCAAGGCATGATTACCATAGGGGCCAGTATTGGCGAGAAAATCCATATCGATGGCGGTGAGTGTGCCATCTTTTTTAGCGCCGATTTTTACTTTGATTTTAGCTACGTGACGGCTAGTGTTGGCGATAAATTCCTCTTCACGAGTATAGTGAAAATAGACGCCACGGCCGGTTATCCAGGTCGCCCAACCACAGACATCTTGCAATAACACATCTTGCTTAGAGCCAAATCCACCCCCTACGCGCTCCTTAATGATGTGGACTTTATTCTGTTTTACGCCGATGATTTTTGCTACCTGACGACGCACATGCCAAGGCACCTGAGTTGAGTCATGCATGACTAAGCGGTCACCATCCATATAGCTATAACAGATATGAGTTTCCGTCGGCAGTTGCTGCACTTGCTTAGACTCATAAGTGCGCTCGATAATATGATCTGCCTCGGCAAAACCTTTATCTAGGTCGCCAATATGACCGCGTACGCTGGCAGCAATATTTTTTCTAGGAAAACAGCCGATGGGGAAGTTGACGATGATCTTGCCTTCATTAATATCGGCATTAGCGTTTTGCGCCTCAAGATCATCCGGTGCCCCCACAAGATACTCAATCGGACCGTTGTGTATGATAGGAGCATCTGCAGCGCGAGCCTCATCTATGCTTAACACTGGCTTAAGCACCTGATACTCGACCTCAATAAGTTTAAGCGCCTGCTCAGCTATCTCTACCGACTCAGCGACCACCGCGGCGACGCGATCCCCTACATGACGCAATTTTTTGCAGAACATGCGTCGATCTAAAGGTGAAGGCTCAGGAGCGCTCTGTCCTCCAGGGGTATAGGCAATATCGGGGCAGTTCTTATGGGTAATAACGGTCACTACCCCGTCTAAAGCTTCGGCCTTACTGACATCGAGATGGGTGATCCAAGCATGGGCGTGAGGGCTACGTAACATCTTAATGACACAAGCTGAGTCAGGAATTCTATCCTCCACATAGCAAGGTTTAGCTTGCACCATTATGGCAGCATCAGTTTTAGGAGTGTTCTTACCAATAAAGGTCAAGTCATCCCTAAATTCTGGGGCATAACTGGATTGTAGATCTGGATCTGTTAGTCGCGCGACAGCGAGTTCAATGACTTGATAATACTGTTGATAACCCGCATCTCGACTAAATATTCCCGTTAACGCATCATCAATCTCAGCGCGATTTGGGTTAGGATTATGTTTAAGCAGCTCAGTTAGTATCAGCGCCATGGCGGGATCGTTATAACCTGATTGCACCACGCCCACATCAACCATTGCCTGTTGCACATGATTAAGTTTATTCCACTTCCCTAATGATTCAGCGGTATAAACTTGGCTATCTTCAAGTTGAGCCGCTATAAGCAAGGAGGCGTTCATCAACTGACCATTAACTAAAATCGTATCCGATCCACTAAAACCAAAGCCATCATCACTGTTGCGCACCGAGTGGTAACCGAGCTTATGTAGCAAGGTCTGAACATTCTCACCAACACGACAAGTCAACACCGTTTTATGGTCGTTTATTGTTAGGTTAATACTCATAATTAAACCTCCTTTACTAAGCGTTGGCACTCGATAAACAGATCCGTCACTAAGATGCCGGCAATATACTGTTTATATTCGATACTGCCGCGAATATCAGCTTCTGGGAATACAGCTTGAGCGACGGATTTTTCTAGTGCCTCTTCATCTAAATGTTGGGCTTCGATATCGGTCAGTCTGACGGGGATGCTATAACCAGATCTGCGGGGAGACACGCCATCTATGGCTATAATCGTTTCGCCTGTTTGCGATAGTGACACCGCGGCATTAATTATCGATAAACCTGCTGCTGAGCGCGTCATATTGAAAGCCAGACAAACAAGGTTTACATCTGGAATAACCACTTGCACAATCAAGTTACGGCTATCTTGTTGCAGATATTCTTCGATTGAAATATCGCCGGCATCGGCGGTAATAACGTGGGCCTTTAATGCCATCAGTGTGGGTAATAATAAAGATTCGTCTTGGTAAGCGGCAATCTCGCCACCGAGTGTGGCTTGATTACGTAGATGTTTTGAATAGATAAACTTTGCTGCCTGCTTAAGCGCATAAGGCGTTAATTCGCTATCAATGAGCGTTTGAACTCGGCACATTGTGCCTATATATAGAGCTTGGCCTTGTAGCTCAATCTTGTCGAGTGATAGATGATCTAAAGATATCGCTATCGTTTTCTCAGTTAAGGCTGGCTTTGCATTGAGTTTCGAGCCTCCAGCAAACCAGGTTGCACTGGCACTATATTGCTGCATCAAATCCAATGCCTGATCGGTATTGTCAGGCTGTAAAAATTGCTCAATCATGATACTTCCTTCTCAGAGTTTCTTATTTTGAAACCATCAATAAAATGCAGCTTAAAGAGGTGCTGCAAATAAACAGATAAGAGCAACTATTAAGCCAAAATCATGATTAAGTTCATTAATGCCTATTTTTTATGACCCGGGTCAAATTTAGCGATGCGCAAAATATGAACTTGTAGTGGTATGAGTTAGTTGAGGCAACAAGTGTTATATGTTGGTAAATTATCCACGTAATAGATGATTGATATAAAAGCGAAGGTGGGGCTAAGAGGGGGTTTTCAGTATCAAAATAAGAAAAGGCTATCATATTGAGACTGATAGCCTTTAGAAGGGGACTCGCTAATAATCTGCTCGTTATAAGCCAGTTTGTGCAACACCCACTATTCAAACAGAGAAGTAGATAGAGTTAGTGTAGTTCCTTGAAAACGCCTGAGATAAATGACTTTTCGCAATAATGGCACTTAAGTTTCACTACATCTGATTCTTGTTTGATATTAAAGCGGCTATCTACAGGCTCATTGTGACTGATACAGTTGCTATTAGGGCAGCTTAGAACGCCAGCGATCTGCTTGGGTATGGCGACCTTAAACTTCTTAACCACCTCAAATTTTTCAATCACATTGATGGTCGCCTGAGGCGCAAATAGGGCCAATTGGTTGGCCTGATTTTGATCGAAAACCGTGTTTTCAATCTTGATTAAGTCTTTATGTTCACCTGCATACGTAGGTAGATTCAACCCTATGGTTATACGCTGATGTCCCTTTGAAAGTTCAAAGAATTTTAAAATTTTGATACCTTGACCAGGCGCAATATGATCGATAACAGTACCTTGTTCAATAGCTTCAACTTTTAAATGCTTTTTCATTACTGATCTCCAAATTCGTTGGTCAATACCAAGGCAAGCAAGGCCTGACGTGCATAAACGCCATTTTTAGCTTGTTGGAAATAGTAAGCATAAGGAGTGCTATCTACATCGGTGGTGATCTCATCAACTCTAGGTAAGGGATGTAATACCTTAAGGTTATCCTTTACGCCTTCAAGCATCTGAGCTGTTAAGATAAAACTTGATTTCATATGTTGGTATTCAGTTTCATCGAAGCGCTCTTTCTGCACTCGAGTCATATACAGAATATCCAGATCCGTGAGTACGCCATCTAAGCTGTCATACTGAGTGAATGTACAGCCTTTCTCCCTAAGTTCATCGATAATGTACTCAGGCATAGATAGTGCTGGAGGCGCAACAAAGTGGAATTCACAATCAAACAGAGATAAGGCTTGGGTCAGTGAATGAACGGTACGGCCATATTTTAGGTCGCCGACAAACGCCACCTGTAGCTTATCTAAGGTCCCTTGAGTCTCATAGATACTAAATAGGTCGAGCAGGGTCTGAGTCGGGTGTTGATTCGAGCCATCGCCACCATTAATAACAGGAACCGATGAAAATTCACTAGCAAGACGCGCAGCGCCTTCTTGATTATGACGCATAAAAAATGCATCACTATAAGAAGAGATCACTTGCACCGAATCAGCCAAGGTTTCACCTTTTTTGCCCAAAGAGGTATTGCCACCGTCAGGGAAGCCAATAATGCTACCACCCAATCTTTGTACTGCTGTTTCGAAAGACAGACGAGTTCGGGTCGAGGCTTCAAAAAAACAGCTGGCGATGACTTTATTCTTCAATAAATCTGGGCGAGGGTGTTGTTTCAGTTCATTTGCGGTAGAGACTATCAATTCTAGCTCAGCGCGAGACAAGTCGGTGATTGATATAATATCTTTGTTAAATAGAGGGTTACTCATTCTTGCAGCGTCCTTTTCCGATAGTGAAATCGGAGTGAAATTGTACTCGTTTACCACCAATGAGTATAGATATATCCTGCTAGTTCGAGATGTATATCTGATCTTTTACCAACCAGTGTAAAGACTTGCTCTGCTCTGATTGGTATTAATACTCGTTAAGTAATGCTAATACCAACTCCGTTAATAATGTGGTCATTCAGGTATGCCACTTCTGCTTTGCATTGACTTAAAAGGGAGTAACCATTTTTTCATCAATGCGCCTTGAATTGAAAAACCTGAGTGGCTCTGAACTGATCACCTATATTAATGGAATTGGTATATCCAACGACGTAATAAATTCATTGCCGCGCACCTGCGATATTCGGCACTGGAACGCCGGTCGTCAATAGGCGAAATTTGATTGTTATAGTGGTCGAGTATTTCATTACGTATTTTGTCAGTTGTTAATGTCGTGGCTTTGCGCCCAATGAGGCTATTTTCAAACTCAACACTTCTTACCACTGTTGGCCCTACAGCGCCAAATGTCAGTCGCCAATCCATAATAATACCTGACTCTACTCTTACGGCAGCCAATATTGACAGCTTGGTCAGAGCATTAGCGGCGCGAGTACCTACTTTATGATAAAAATAATCATCGAACCATGGCAATGTCAGACTAACACTGATCACAATTTCATCGGCATTCAGCGCTGTTTTACCCGGTCCTAAAATAAACGCCTCTATGGGTAACTGTCTGCTACCTTGCTCACTGGCAAGATCTACATGAGCGTTAAGCAAGTAGAGCACAGGTAGCATGTCAGCTGCTGGAGAGGCGTTACACACATTACCAATCAAGGTTGCCCGATTTCGAAGCGCAGGGGCACCAATACGTTTTGCGGCGTCTTTGACCATAAAGGGAACTGATTCATGGGCTATCAACTCCTGCAAGGTCACCCCAGCTCCGATTATTACTTTGGACTCGACGCCTAAATTCATCAGTTTAATCGTTTTAAGGCCTGCAATATCATCGAGAAACAGTACCGGAGCATCACTATCAATTCGGTTTTCCAGACCGCGCACCATGATATCGGTACCGCCAGCAAAGAGTGTGGCGTCGTGTCGCGCTTTATAGCTCAACGCCTGCGTTAATTGAGTTGGACGATAGATCTTTACCATATCTCCTCCCACTTCTTCGCAGCAATCTTGGCCGCTTCAACAATCATCCCGTAACCGGTACAACGACAAAGATTGCCTGCTAAAGCCTGACGAATTTGCTTATCCGTCGGCGTTATATCCGCATAAGTGCGATTGTCGAGCAGATGATAAAGCGCCAGTACCATAGAGGGTGTGCAAAATCCGCATTGCACGCCTTTGGCCTCGAGCAGTGCATTGATAACGCACTGTCCCTTAGCGGTATCCCTTAATCCTTCAAGGGTGACCAATGCGGCTCCCTTGGCCTGAATCGTGGGCATCAAACAGGTATTGACCATTACATTATTCATAATGACAGAACAGCTGCCACACTCACCTTCGCCGCAGCCCTGTTTCGCCGCCTGCATGTGTAATTCATCCCTTAAGGTGACAAGTAAAGATTGCAGTGGGTCGACATCGACGCTGATCAATTGGCTATTGAGTTTAAAACTAATCTTCATTGCCTTGCTCCTCTTGAGTCATTGACGCTAAATCATCTCCCTTGCCATAAAGTATCGAGCACACTACTTCTGGAGTCACTGGAATAGCATTGATGGGATGATTAATGGCGCACTCAATTGCTGCGCAGTAAGCTGCTGCGCCACCATTATGGGTTAACTCGCCGCCACCTTTGGCTCCTTGAGGGCCATATTGATAGGGGTTATCTACCACTGAACTGTGGATTTCTGGTACATCTAAGGCGGTAGGAATAACGTAATCAGCCATATTAGTTTGTTGGAATCGACCCTCGTTATCGAGGGTCATCACCTCAAGACCTCCGTAACCCAATGCCTGTACAAAGCCACCGTCTATCTGACCCTTGAATACAGCCTCATCGATGACATGTCCCACATCATAAATCGCCCATAGGCCTGTTATCTCACTGACGCCTGTGGCGCTGTCCACTTCAAGTTCGACCACATTGATGCCATAACTGGTCGTCTGATAAGCATTGCCTTTAAATGTCTGCTGATCCCATTGATGGTAATCAGGTTTACTGTATCTTTCCTCGACATTCTGTGCTGTGCCAGTTAGCCAAATATCAGCCAATTTTTTTGCTGCTCTTTCTAATAGGTAACCCACAATCACAATGGAGCGAGAAGCCACCGTTGGACCCGAGTCTGGTACGTGCTCAGTGTCGGCAACACCGAGTCGGACTGAGCTCAAATGACACTGGAGTGCATCCGCCACTATCTGACAAAATGTCAGGCTTAAGCCTTGGCCTATATCGGTATTAGATACTTGGATCTCAATCTTATCATTGGCATCTTTCACTAGACGCACAACGGCCTTAACTAAGGTGGCTTCAAGATCGCCAGCAAAGCCACAGCCATGTTGAAACAGGGCCATTCCTATACCAGATAACTTGTCAGCAGTTCTTACTTGCTGGCGGTAGGCTTGTACTTTGGCGTGATAATCACTGGTCTTACAAATCTCGGCATACATCTTCTCCAGCACTAAGTCACCAAAGATATCGGCGCCAGTGAGTGTTTTAGATTGAGTGGTGAGCAGATGGGCACGCTTAAATTCAGCGGCATCTAGGCCTAATTTATTCGCAATATGATTAAGGTGAGTTTCGATACCAAAACAAGTCTGTGGTGAGCCAAATCCTCTAAAGGCGCCGCAAGGGACGGTATTGGTCGCCCAAGCCGTCGCCTCCACTGCCACATTGGCAATGTCGTAGACATTAGTACAGGAAGTAATGGCCCGCTGTAATACGATCCCTGAGAGGCTAAGGTAAGCACCAGCATTGATATCTATCTTGACGTCCATAGCCACGATTTTGCCCTGGCTATCGACACCGGTTCGATAGTGAAAGTTAATAGGATGACGTTTAGGTGTAAAAGCCATATCCTCACTGCGCGAAAGCACGAGTCTTATCGGCTGTTTTAATCTTTGCACAGCAACGCAAAGCGCACCAGCCAGCACATCCGGGTAATCTTCTTTACCGCCAAATGCTCCGCCTGTGGGGGCTTGTATCACGCGTACATCTTCGCTTCCCAGCACTGCAGATATGCAGTGGTGCACATACCAAGGGCATTGCATCGAGCCTTCGATAACGATTTTCCCATTTTTGGGATAGCCAACAATGCCTTGAGTTTCTAGATATACATGTTCTTGATATCCAGTACTTATCGCTTCTTCAAATATGTGCTCTGCCTGAGCAAATCCCGCTTCAATATCGCCTTTGTTCAGCTTATGGCTGTCGAACACATTCTTCTGTTCATCAATCGCGTTTTTATTATGAATGGCACCCTGAATAAGTCGTTGGGATTCTTGAGGGGTAAACGCTGGGGTTAGCCGTTGATATTCTATGCGGATTAACTTAGCTAAACTATCAAGTACCTTAAGCTCAGGCCCTACCAGCAACAAAATGATTTCACCGAAGTAACGAACTTCACTGTCGGCGAATACGGGCCAGTCTGATTGCACCATCAGTAACTCGTTTTTCCCGGGTATATCTTTTGCACCAAAGATAAAATACCCAGCGGGGAGCTTGGGTAATTTAATATCAATAATTTTGGCTCTTGCACATGTTGAGCGAAACAGCCGCGCTTCTAACAGGTTATCGAAATGGCGATCGCTAATAAATTGAGCTCGTCCCGTCGCTTCTTGCCATTTAAATGGAATATTGCCCCTATCCATAATGCCTCACACTCTCACTTCTCTTAACGAAAAGCAAAAAAGTTAATAAACGCTGCTGTTTTTATATTAAATAAAATGAGTGCAACGTATTTTCATGGTTTGGAATATTAGAGTTGACTCGTCATGTTATTCCAAATGCGCTGAGCCACTATAAATGTGGCTTTAATACCAATTCAGTATAAGAAGTTGATCTACTCAGAGTGTTTTTTGGCAACCTAATTCAAGGCGGATGGATGACATAATGGTTGTTCCCTTATGAATTCATTCAACGCAGAAGTAGGCAGCCAAAAACACTCCTTAAACAGGCGAGTTTTAGCGGTTCTGATACTGTGTTAACGAGCTTAACCGTAGAATAACTATGCTCTTCACTCGTTGCCTTGCCTCAGAACCGCTAAACTCTCGCTGAGCGAGCAAATCTTTATACTGATTGGTATATTAGGTACTGCAAATGAATTGCCTCTCCGTCACATGAAAGCAACTATTAAGCCAAAATAAGATTAAGCCTATTAAAAAAAATCTTTTATGATGTGAGTCATATTTATCGAGGTGAAAAACGTAAAGTTTGTAGGTGTTTTATCTATTTTAGTCGATAAATGATATATGTCGGTGGTAAATAACTAAACGCTAATGATTGAAATGAAGGACGCTGAGGATAAAAGATGATAATAGGTATCAAAATAATAAAAAAGCTATCATATTGAGATAATTCCATATGATAGCCTAGATTTTATTAATCGATATCTGATGTAGTAATACCGATTATGCTGGTGGCGGTGTGCCTTCACAGTTAGACACAACGGCATCAATCTGTACCAAAGCATTCATAGGTATCGCAGCAACGCCAAAGCTTGTTCTTGCAGGAAGTTCGCTGTTGAAGAATGTGCTGTAAACATCGTTAATAGCATTAATATCCGCGATATTTTTAACTTGAATATTTACTTTAACGACATCATCCATAACGTGGTCAACACTTTCAATAATTGCCTTGATATTTTCTAGGCATTGTCTAGCTTGCTCACTGATACCACCAGCTACTATTTTTCCGGTCTTTGGATCTACAGGTAACTGCCCTGAAATATGATTGTAATGGGAGAAAGCGACCGTGTGTGAGTAGGGCAATTTAGGCGCATTGTCTGTATTGCTGGCTTCTATGACGAGTAAACGTGTGTCTTCTGGAAGTTGGGGTGGAGTACCATCCCCGTGTGCTACAACGGTATCTATCTGTACCAAAGCATCCATAGGTAAAGCTGCAACGTTAACGATTGTTCTAGCAGGAATATAGCTTGAGAAGAATGTTGCGCAAACCTGGTTTACGGCTTCAATATCTGAGATATTCTTCAGGAATATCGTTGTTTTAACGACATCATCCATGACGTGATCGATGCTTTCTAAAATGGCGTTAATATTGGTTAAGCACTGCTTTGCTTGCTCCGCTATCCCACCAGTGACCAGCACTCCTGATTTTGGATCGATAGGCAATTGCGATGAAAGGTTATTGTAATGAGAAAAAGCCACCGTTTGTGAGTATAGACCTTGGGGAGCATTTTCCGTGTTCCTTGACACTTTTATGAGTTTACAAGGCGCTTGTGGCGCAGTGCCTTCACCGTTTGAAATTAGTGCATCCATTTGTACTAACGCATCATTCATCGGTAAAGCTGCCACAGCCATTGTCGTGCGTGTAGGAAGAGCATCGTGGAAGAATGTAGCATAAACCTCGTCTATAGCAGTAATATCGGAGATGTTTTTAACGAAGACATTAATTTTAACTACATCGCCCATAACGTGGTCGATACTTTCTATAATGCTTTTAATATTTAATAAACACTGCCTCGCTTGGTCTTTTACACCACCAACAACAATCTCACCAGTTTTAGGGTCTACAGGCAGTTGAGCTGAAATATTATTATAATGAGAAAACGCTACTGTTTGGGTTGAGACTGAACTTTTTGGTGCATTTACGGTGTTTCTTGATACTTTTATAATCTTGTTGGTCATATATATTTCCTTTGTTTTAGATGTCATTAACCGTGAAGGAATATGTTTAAGATATTTGAAATATTTTGCGGCTAATTCCTAAGGCTATGGCGGCATGTTTACTCATTAAATATAAAAAACGTTGGTCATTTATATTAATAAACCGGTTACGGATATAAATGAGTCCAACGCTTTTTTCTTGCTTCAGCGTATATAGGTGCTACATCGAATGGGCTTGAGTTAAGGGCTTGATGCCCTCTTAAACTCACCTAATTTAAACTATTCAAGCTCGTCCATATTAGTCCTGATGAGTTGAGCCACTTTGCGACCTGCGTATATAGGTGCTACATCGAATGGGCTTAGATCGAGGACTTGATGCCCTCGATACACCCTATTAACCCTAGCTATTCTAGTTTATCCATATTGGTCCAGATACGTTGAGCGACTTTGCGAGCTTCGGCGTATATAGGTGCTACAGTGAATGGGCTTAGATCGAGGGCTTGATGCCCTCGATACACCCTATTAACCCTAGCTACTCTAGTTTATCCATATTGGTCCAGATGCGTTGAGCGACTTTGCGAGCTTCGGCGTATATAGGTGCTACAGCGAATGGGCTTAGATCGAGGGCTTGATGTCCTCGATACACCCTATTAACCCTAGCTATTCTAGTTTATCCATATTGGTCCAGATACGTTGAGCGACTTTGCGAGCTTCGGCATAAATTGGGGCTACATCGAATGGGAAGGTGCGGTCTTGATACACGAACCGTCCTTCAACCATCACCGAGTTTACATTGCCGGCATTGATACCAAAGGCGATATGACCAGGGAAATTATCTGCTACCAATGGCGTTGGACTTGTGTAATCCAATATAGTCAAATCGGCCTTATAACCCGCTTCGAGTCGACCAAATTGGGCACCAAAGTTGTTGGCTAATATCTGGTTGCCATTCCACAGGTGACGCAAGAAGCTATCTGGCCATAATGGGCCGCCACTATCTCTATGTTTAAAGAAGGCAAATTTAAGCTCCTCAAACATGTCGGCACCGATACCATCAGTGCCTAACACCACATTATTAAACTTGCTTAATTTCTCGTTATAGCCAACGTGGTTATTCATATTTGAGCGAGCATTATGGGCCAGGAAGCCGCCTCTAGCGTTTAAGATGTCAATATCTCTATCGGACAGGAATAAGCCGTGAGCCAGTAAGGTTTTGTTGTTGATCAAGCCATATCTGTCCAAGCGTGCGACGATATCTTGATCGTAATGATGATGACTGTGAGTTACATCATATTTGTCTTCTGCCACATGGATATGCAGGCCACGACCTGTCGCTTTAACTGCCTCGGCAAGCATAGACAAACCATCATTTGTCACAGTAAAAGGTGCATGAGCACCAATATGGGCTTCGACAAGATAGGGCTCATCGCCCTTTAATTTAGCTGCATCGATCAGCTGAGCAAAGGCGATATTCTCCTCAACTCCGGCACTCATCTCCTTAATTCCGCCATTTCTATCTGTGGTTTCATAACAGGTCATGCCGCGTAATCCCGCCTTTATAAAGCCGCTGCGTAAGGTCTTAAGAGAGCCGGCGATATAGCTCGGTGAAGCATGATGATCGATGACACTGGAGCAGCCACTTTTGATCGCTTCAAGGGAGCAGATAAGGCCACTGTAATAGATCGCTTCTTCATCAAGCACTTTATCTAAACGCCACCACAAGTTCTTCAAGATGGAGATAAAATCTGGACTTGGCTTAATATCGGCCATTACTCCTCTTGATAAGCCCGAATAAAAATGGTTATGGGAGCAGACTACGCCAGGCATCACTAACTTGCCTTTCATATCGATGATCTGAGCTGCCGGGTACTGAGCTTGCAGATTGGGGCCTACCGCCTTGATAGTACTGCCCTCAATCAAGATATCTACACCCTCTTTAACGAAGCAAGGTTCAAACTGAACGGCCGTCGCATTTTTCAATAACATCATAATATTATTCCTTATTGATCCACATGGCCCAGTAGATAATCATGCTCATTAAGCACATAACTGATAATGGTAGATACGTCATCTAATGCCTCAGGTAAGGTAAATTGTTTGTCATCACTGAGCTCGCAGCTATATATATTTTGATTGGCGCGAACCTGTAAACGCTTGCCTTCGACGAGGAAACCTGAATTTTCACTGGTCTCAAAATCCTCAAGGCGATTGAAGATAGTGAACTTACTCTTATAGGGTTTGCCGTCCCATGGGCAGAACTGAGCACAATTACCACATTCGTTACAGTAGGCATCGATATGCAGCACCTGGAACTTATCCTTAAAGCCGGGAATTGGCAGTGAGATATTCGCGCGGTTAGGGCATACATCGACGCACTTGCTACACACATAAGAGCACTCTAAACAGCGCTTAGACTCTTGTTGGATAAAGGCTATTTGATCGTCACAGCTACTTAGAAGCTTCACCTGAACTTCGCCCTTACGAGCATAGATGTCTTTGACATCCACATTCGATTTGATTATCTGGCTTGGCTCATTGACCGACTCCTTGGCAAGAATCGCTGATGCGGCTTTGCGACCACCTGAGATGGCAGAAACGATATTTGATGGCCCAGTGCTGGCATCACCAATTAGATAGACATTTTCAAGGCTTGTCTCACCGGTTGATTTCGATACGATTGGCCAGCCATCTTCTCCCATTGGGATACCAATACGACTAAGTACAACTGTGTTACTTTGCTCACCCACTGCGGTAATTAAGCTATCAATTTCAAGCTCAACAGTATCCTTGGTCGCAACAGGGCTGCAACGTCCTTTAGCATCAAGCTCACCTAACTCCATCACGCGAGCAATTAGCTTGCCATCAGCATAGAAAGCTTCGGGATTGGTGAGGAACATAAACTGCACCCCATCAGCCAGTGCTTCGTCATACTCCTCTTTATAAGCTGGCATCTCAGCCAATGTGCGGCGATAAAGCACTGTAACTTGCTCGACACCGCTGACTTTCAGGGCTGCTCTGGCACTATCCATCGCGGTATTTCCTGCACCGACTACGGCCACATGTTTACCCAGCGGCGCCTTGTATGAACTGACGTCAAACTCGCCCTTATTGTATTGAGATAAAAACTCCAGTGACTTATAGATACGAGTATTGTCGCCCTCAAGCTTGATTGGGTTGCCTTTATCTGCGCCGACTCCGAGACAGATATATTTGAAACCGCTCTCCTGTAACGTTGACACAGTAAGATTATCGCCACAGCTGTACTCGATATTGACGCCGTGAGAGGTGACAAACTCGATATCATGCTCAATCGCTGAGGCGGGTATTCTAAAGTGAGGAATGATATTTTTAACCACACCGCCAGCATTGGCCTCTTTTTCAAATATGGTGACCGGGTGACCCGCTTTTGCTAAAAAGTAAGCCGCCGATAGACCCGCGGGACCTGCGCCTAATACTGCCGCTGGGGCTTTATTTTCAAGGCTTGGCTTATGCCATTTTTGTTTGTATTCATCCCAGCCTTTTTCCAGCGCAATCTTCTTCATCTCGCGAATATTAATCGCACCTTCATAGTCACGGCGAGTACAGTTAAATTGGCATTGATGATCACAGATCTCTCCGGTAATGGCAGGTAGTGCATTACGAGAATAGATAAGTTCGAGTGCCTGGGCATATTGTTGCTCGCCCATAAGGCGCAGATACTCAGGAATATCTTGGCTGATAGGGCAGGCGGTAACACAGGGTGCTACCGAGCAATCAGTCAACGGCAGGGCTTTGTTGACTGAAATATCTTCCGGGCCACGCCACTCTTTTTGGGTGTAATCGACGGTTAATGATTTTTTAGCCAAAATAGCCAGCTTGACTAGATCGACTTTTTCCATCTGCCAAAATTCACTGTCAGCTAACTCATTGATGCAGTCGGTTAAACGCATATAACCGCCAGGCTTAAGCAGATCAGTGGCCATGGTGATGGGGCGAATACCCGTTTCAAATATCTCTTTAATATTGAATTTACTCGCGCCGCCTGAGTATGAAATAGGTAATAGGCCATCAAACTCAGTGGATAGCTCCAACGCGACATTAATGGATAAGGGGAACAAGGCACGGCCAGACATGTACATCTCTTTGTCAGGCAGGCGGCCTTTCTTATTAATCGTGCCTAAGGTGTTTGTTAACTTGACACCAAAGCCGACATTAAGCGTTTTGCCTAGTGCCATCAAACGGCCCAACATGGCTTTAGCATCAGTCAATTTTAGGTCATGACCAAATGCCTCTTCGCTCAATAGGATATGGGTAAAACCAGCATTATCTAAAATTGATCTAACTCTTGGGTAACCCAACAAAGTAGGGTTGAGTTTAACGAAGGTATTGAGGTGCTTATCTTCAATCATGTAACGGCAGATAGCTTCTATCTCGTGGGGAGGGCAACCATGCATGGTCGACAACGTGACGCCTTTAGATAAATGCGGTGAAATGGAATTAAGCAGATTAGCGATGTTCACGCCATAACGCTGTTCCAACTCATTATGGGAGATAAACTCGCGCAACTCCTGCAGATACTGAGCAAATAATGGATGCTGGCTCGAATCTATCATGTCATCGATATAAGCTTGCATAGGCGCAGTCTTAATACCATCAAGATCATAACCTACACTCATATTGAACACGAATGACTTAGGCTCATCTTCCGCCAACGGCTGAAATACCTCTTCGAGTAGATACAGTGCAATCCAGGCTTTCAGATACTCGTCATAGGCCTTCACTAGGGTGAATTCGGTAGACCATTCGGTATTAAAGCATTCATCTTCGGCGTCGATACAAGGTTTCGCTATCTCTAAAGTATCAAGTTTTTGGACGGTTTTAAGCTCCATAAAGCGACCGCCAGCCAACCAAGAACAGATAATATTTTGCGCGAGCTGGGTATGAGGGCCGGCTGCTGGACCTACAGGTGTCTGACAATTTTCGCCCCAAACAGCAAGCTTATTTGCGTCCGTCTTACGATAGAATTGCTTAGCTGGGATCCCAAAAATCGACCCACTGCACTTATACTCACTGAACATCCGCTTTAGCAACTCACTGAACGGAACGGGACGCATAATGTCTGCCATGATATATCTCCTTGATTCTGTGCTGTTGTTATCTGTAAAGCCACTACATCTCATCAAGCAATGCTGGACTCATATTTATAATTTTTTGTCTGTAATAACGCTTTGTTTTGAATCGGAGCAACTAACACGCCAAGCTGATGGCTTTACAGTGATAACCAAGCCAAAGCGTGACCTTGGTCAAAATTAAGTGTTTTTTTGGAGGGGAAACCTAAGAGAAACAGTAGAAAAGCGATGATAAATGGAGCTGATTTCGAGGCGTTATCAGTATTTAGACGTTAAGTGTTTATTATTTACGCAAAGTGGTATCAATTTGATAAGTGACGCAGCACCGCAGCGCTATGGTAGTTTAGTAGTGCTTGATACGCTTCTGGCGTGTCGACATCCAGATGAATACTGGTCGTGGTTAAGCCTAGATGCTCAACCTTTTGCGACTTGATAATGGACTTCATTTTACTCTTGATTGGGGCACTAACAATTAGCGGTACTATAGACTGAGGCAGTAATACCGGGTGACCCGAACGTTCAATATTGCCAGGAAATACCACTTGAGCTCTTCGCTGCCACAGAGCATGAAAAACCTCACTATCTATCAGAGGCATATCACCATGGGTGATGAAAAAGTGCTCGGTATTAACCTGCTGAGCGCCGAGTTGAATTGAGCCAAACATGCCCATGGAAAAGTGCTCATTGATAACCACCAGAATATTAGGCGTGTCCTGATATCTAGCCATCAGTTCTTTGCCTCTAAAGCCTGCAACTAGGATAACCCGAGAACAAAAACTCAGTGCATTTTCAATGCATTGATCAAGTATTGTGTGATTTTTATATGCTAGCATCAGCTTCCAATCTCCCATGCGAGATGACAAGCCTGCGGCGGGTATTATGCAATCTACCTCTAGGGGGGGAGTCTCTTGCAATGGCATGTTCATTCTCCAAAATGAGGACGATATGTTATTTGACGCGCTTATTAATGTCTGTGCTAATGATCATACAACGACCCCGCAGCCTAAGTTATCGAACCAAGCACCAGTATCTAGCTTACTGGTCGCTTTAGTCGGCGGTGGCGGCAAGAGTAGTACGGCTTTTCGTTTGGCTCAACAAGCTCAATCTCGGGGAATGAAGGTCCTTATTACTACAACCACCAAGATGTACCTACCAAGTGAAAGTCAGTGTGACACCATTATCGATATTGAGAACTTAATCTATCAAATTGATAGCGTTAGTGACTTTCTTGATACCTCATCTGAGAGCGATACAGGTAACAAAAAAAGCGCTATTGGGAGCCATCTCAACATTGCAGAATCTGCTGCATCAGAGACGCTCACCTATTGCGACATAAATTCTGCTTCAAGATCAATATCGTCAACGCACTATACTCCCTTATCATTTCTCCCTGCAAGCCTCTGCTTTTGTTATCAAAATAAACTTGAACTGATTGAAAATAAAGATAAAAACACAAAAGAAATCAAAGTGTCTGGCTTGTCTTTCGTTGAGATAGAGATGATAAAAAATGCGGCAATATTTGATCTAATCATTATAGAAGCCGACGGCGCAAAACACTTACCGATCAAAGCTCCTTCTAGGCATGAGCCTTGCATTCCTCCCAATGTTGATATCGTGATAGCGGTCACCGGATGTGAAGTGATCAATCAGGAAATTGAGCCTGCGCTGGTACATCGCTGGACTGATTTTCAATACATCACTCAATGTCAGGCTGGCGATAAGCTAGCCCACCAGGTTTTGGCTAGGTTAATCGCCCATAAAGATGGCATGTTCAAGCAGGTTCCAACGAGTGCAAGGCGAGTCTGGTTGATCAATAAAGTCGACCTAGCAAGTAATTATGTTGCAGTCCAAACACTTGTAAAAGACTTAGTTAAACATGGAGTACCGCTTGATGCCATCTGGCTCGCGAGTATGCAAGCAGCCAACCCTATGATTGAGGTATTGACGAGAGATTCGATCACGACAATATCAGAGTAATAGCAACTAATCGCTTCCATGGTACAAGGTAGATTTATGAATATTTTTGCTCACGCGGCCCAATTAGAAGAACTTAATACGCCTTTCGCTCTCGCCAATATTCTCGAAACATCTGGCTCAGCGCCCAGACATCAAGGGCAGATGATCGTTAAATCCGATGGCAGCATCATAGGTACCGTCGGTGGTGGCATGATTGAGCGCTACATCATCGAGCAAGCTATCGAAGCCATACAGCAAAGAGAACCCAGAGTCGTCAAAGGGCGTATGACTCGCACGGGCCCCGATGCTATGGGGATGGATTGTGGTGGTTCAATGACCGTGCATATCGATGTATTTGGTTTAAGGCCGCCCCTGGTGCTTATCGGTGCTGGTCATGTTAATCGCGCCGTGGCTAAGGCTGCGCATGTTTTGGGGTTTGATATTACAGTCGCGGATGCCTTTGCCGAGAGTCTAGTCGAGGAACACTTCCCTCAAGGCAGTAAGCTCATCCTTGGCAATACTATGGAAGAGGCTATCGATAAACTCACTATTAACAGTGCAAGCTATCTGGTTATCGCCACTAATCACCAAGATAAAGATGCTATCTCTAAAATCGTCCAACAAGATGCCAAGTATATCGGTCTTATGGCCAGTAAACGTAAAGTACAAACCCTGTTTACCCACCTTAGAAATATAGGCATCAGTGATGAGCGCATTGGGAATGTCTATTCGCCCATTGGTTTTAGCATAGGCGCAGAAACCCCCGAAGAGATTGCCATTAGCATCATGGCTGAAATACTAAAGGTGAAAAATAGCGCTGCTGGTGGCTTGATGAAGGATGACACACGTATCAATCGTAAACGGCTAGTACTCATTCGTGGTGCTGGCGACATTGCCACAGGCGTTGCGATTCGATTACACAATTCAGGCTTTAAAGTGGTGATGACCGATATCGCTAAGCCCAGCGTTATTCGCCGCAGTGTGGCCTTTGCCCAATGTTTATTTGACTATAGTGTTACCGTAGAAGGGGTTACGGCTAAAAAAGCAGATTGCTGTACTACGATTTATGATCTTATCGATCAAGGATTCATCCCAGTGCTGGTGGATGGGGAGTGTCAATCTGCGGCTAAGTTACATCCCACCTTTGTCGTGGATGCCATCTTGGCCAAGCGTAACTTAGGCTTATCCAAAGCGTTCGCTCCACACACGGTCGCTCTTGGCCCAGGCTTTATGGCTGGTGTGGATTGTGACGCCGTTATCGAGACAAATCGAGGCCACAATTTAGGTCGCATCATCTATCAAGGTGAAACTGAGCCTAATACCGGCATTCCAGGTAACATCGCCGGTTACACCCATCAAAGAGTACTAAGAGCACCCCATGCTGGTGTTATGCATTGCCATGTCAAACTCGGCGATATCGTAAAAGAGGGCGAGCTTATCGCGCAAATTAACGATACCCCCATCAATGCGCCACTATCAGGTAAGGTCAGAGGCTTGCTTAACGAGGGCTTAGAGGTTCATGAAGGCTTAAAGATTGGTGATATCGACCCAAGAGGCGAGGACACCGATCATCTCAGCGTGTCCGATAAGGCCCGTGCCATAGGTGGCAGCGTGTTAGAAGCCTTGTTGCATCTGGAGATACAAGGTTAATATTCTATTGATTTGATCAATAGATTTATCAATGTGTTTTTTAGTTTTAGTTCATTTGGTACTTAGCCAGCTTGCTAAGTACCATAGAATCATCGCACTTGTTGCCAACAGATTTGAAATATCTTTTAGATGGACTCATTGGGCTATGTATCTCTCTATTTAGCTCGTTGAATGCCATAATCCAAATTTAGCTTATTACCTGCCGTGGGCTTATGTGCAGATACTTCAGTGAGACAACGCGAGTACAATCCCTGTAGTCTCTACGATGACATCCCTGTCATCGAAGCTCACAGACGTATCTACACTTGAGTGTTTATCTCTTCGATTTTGGTTAATTGGCTGCGACCCCTTTGCCCTTTAGTTATGTTCAGTTGATGAAGTCCCATGCACTGGTACATCTATTTATTCTAAGAGCAATATTCTGAACTGATGCCTCATTTTGCAAATTGTAAGACTTAATTACAAATTCTACCGTATCGTTATTCGATATTAATTCCGGAGATATATGAAATATAAAACAGGACGCAGACTGGACAGGTAGATCTACAAAAAAGTCACTTTTTATTAGCTCCGAGAACCCTTTGTGATGAATTTTTGGAGACTCGTTATCTTATTGATTTTTAATGGCTGGCTTGATTTTTCTCGAAAAAGCTGGTTTTTCACGAGAAGGTTGTTTACAGCAAAACTCAATCTTGAATAATAAATATGTAGATGATTACATCTATGGACTGTGCTTGTCAGCTACATAACTAATTTGGATAGAGAGTATAAATTGAGTCAGAAGATAAACTTCTGGCTCAATTTTTTATTTTACTAGAATGTCAGTAGAAGAGATGTTGAAAATCGCTGAGCATTGATCTCTAGAGGGCCGTTGGTTATTTTGTTGATTATTAATAGATCGATATAGTTTTTTTTAGGCACTATCGATCGCTGAATGCGATCTTTCCCGCCAAGCTTATCAATAACACGCCTGAAACTCCCTCAAGTACACGAGTGTATTTATTAGAATTAGGACGACTGAATAGCCAACTACCTGCGGTGGCATACAACACATTACATACTGTAGCTAGTGCACTAAATATCAAACCAAGCACCAAAAGCTGCCCTGAAGCCGAACCTGTTGATACATCAATAAATTGTGGAAGAAAAGATAAGAAAAACAAAGCTACTTTAGGATTTAGAATGCTAACCAAAATACCTTGTACAAATACGTCGGCGCTAGGTTGTTCATTGTCGCTCACCATAATTTGAGAGCCGCCCCTCCACATAGATATTAACGATTGAATACCTAAATACACCAAGTAAGCTGCACCTAACCATTTCACAATGCTAAAAGCTACAGCGGAACTTAAAATGATGGCAGATAAGCCTAAACAAGCAGCTAAAGTATGAGCGAAGTAACCGACACCTACCCCTAACGCAGCTTTCATTCCATTCGCCATTTTACCTTTCATTGTATTCGATACGATGAAAATGACATCTGGTCCTGGAATTAAATTAATTGTTAGGCATGCTACGACAAACAATAGTAGTGCATTAAACTCCATTTACTTTCCTTTATGTTGGACTAATAGGGGACATAACAGTGTATTTAGCGAGCATTCTGATAGACATCCCGAAGACTGTCAATCAGGCTGAGAGTAAGGTTTAGCAGTGATCATAATTTTGTATTATTTCAGGTCAATATTGAAAAACAGAAATGCTTCAATCTCTTTACTAAGTCTTACCGGTAAAATCCAATACCCATTCAGCTAAACACTTTCAAACTAGATCCTGAAACTAGTTCAGGATGACGATTAAGGCACAGAGAATGTGATCAGTCTTCATTCGAAAGCTAACACCTTTTTGGGTGTTAGCTTGCTTCGAAATATTAGCCCCTAGTTATCAATTACGCCTTTACGTAACTCGCGACTTTCTTAACACTGATGCAGGTTCCTGAGCGTTCGGCCAAGACATCGAGTCCATGTTCGAGGGCGCCGATATAGGCTTTACCACCTGATAAAGCGAAGTCGGTAACCGCTTCAACTTTTGGTCCCATAGAGCCGGCTGCAAAACTGTACTGGCTCAGTTCTTCTGGTGTTGTATGGTGCAGTGCTCGTTGATTTTCAGTGCCCCAATCGAGATACACCGCGTCGGCATCGGTAAGAATAAGCAACTTATTGGCCTTTAACTGCTTAGCAAGTAAGGTGGCAGATAAGTCTTTATCGATAACGCCTTCGACACCGATGTAACCATGGTCGCTCTTGCACACTGGAATACCACCGCCGCCACAGCAGATAACGATATGACCAGAACCTAACAAGGTGTGGATAGAGGAACGATCCAAGATACTTATCGGTTTTGGTGAGGGCACCACGCGGCGAACGTAATCACCATCACGCTTCATGATCCAGTTATTCGCTTCGGCTAAGAGGCCTGCTTCATCTTCGTTATATACCGGACCGACAAACTTGGTTGGATCCAACATGCTGGGATCTTGTGGGTCAACTTCGATACGGGTCAAGATGGTGGAAACCTCACTATGAGGCATCACATTTTGCAGCTCTTGGGCTAGCATGTAACCAATCATACCCTCACTCTCGGCGCCTAAAACATCCAGCGGATAGGGAGCTACTTCCTTATAAGATAAATTTTGCAGTGAAATCAACCCCACTTGCGGTCCATTACCATGAACAATCGCCACACGATATTCTTTGGCAATTTCAGCGATAGCTATGGCGGCTATCTTGATATTAGCCAGTTGATTTTGAAAACTTGGTGCATCACCGCGACGCAATAAGGCATTGCCTCCGAGAGCAACAACGACAATAGGTTTCATAGATACTCCTTGATTTCTCTGCGACTGAGCCTGCCGTCATCACAAATGACAGCGGTGGCATCTTAAGTTAAGTGCTGAGAATAAAAATAATGACGAATTAGATTTTGTTTTTATCGAATGGCAAACGATGCACAAATAGACCGGCACCGGCTTTCCCGAGAAACTCACCATTGCATGCCACGACTTCTCCACGACTAATCGTCATGACGGGCCATCCGTTAACTTGGTGTGATTCATAAGGGGTGTAGTCACTATTGTCATGTAGATTTTCATGACTGATATTGACCTTAAGTTCTGGGTCGAATAATACAAGATCCGCATCAGAACCGGGTAGAAGGCAGCCTTTTTGTGGATATAGGCCGAATAGTTTTGCAGGCTTAAAACTGGTAATTTCAACAAATTTTTCTGGAGTGATTCGCCCTGTCTTCACTCCCTCTGAAAACAGTAGGGGCATGCGGGTTTCAACCCCGGGAATACCATTAGGGCAAAGCGTAAAGTCATCACGGCCCCGTAGTTTTTGCTCTTGATAGGAAAAAGCGCAATGGTCGGTTGCTACGGTATCTATGCTGCCGTCAATGATGCCATGCCAGAGTTTCTCTAACTCTGCCTTGGGCCTCAGTGGTGGGCTCATCACATATTTAACGCTGTCATCATCGGCATAAAGGCTGTCATCAAGTAGTAGATATTGCGGGCAGGTTTCGCTCCATACTGCTTGGCAATTTTGCTTTGCCAGGCGGATATAATCTAGCCCTAGGCCATTAGATAGGTGAACGATATAAAGCGGCGCGTCATCAGCAAGCTTTGCCAAATTAATCATGCGGGCAATGGCTTCGGCTTCACACTCTAATGGACGACTGACAGCATGGTATTTCGCGCTGGTTTTACCCGCTTTTATCAATTGGCTGCGCTTTAAGGCGATAGCGGCATCATTTTCGGGATGCACCGCCGTTAAGGCTTGAACTTGATTGAGGCGAGCAAGGGCGAGCAGGGTGTCAGTGTCATCGAGCTTATAATTATAGGTGAGATAAAGCTTAAAACTAGAGATACCCTCACGATGTACCATGGCATGCATATCTTCGATCACGTCATCATTGATATGTTGGATCACCCCATGAAAACTATAATCGATCACCGCTTTATCTTTGGCGTACGCTTTATAGACGTTGAGCTGATGAAACAGGTTGCAGTCCTTGGGGCCAAACCCCATATGATCGACAATCATAGTGGTACCGCCGCAAGCTGCTGCGCGAGTACCGCTATAAAAATCATCGACACTGCGGGCAATACCCACATCGATATTAAAATGAGTGTGCACATCGATACCACCAGGCATCACGTACAGGCCTGCGGCATCGACAATCTTGGTGTCTGCTGGCATATCGCTAGCACACTTATAAATGCATTTGCCAATAGCGGCAATCTTGCCATCTATAATCAATAACTCTTGTTGTGATTGGCCATGAGCATCCACAAGTGTGCCGTTAACTATCAATGTGACTCTGGGCGCCATCGCAACCGCTCTCCGCAAACGAAATTGATAAAGGTGAAAAAGCTAAAAAAAAGAGAAAACTAAACCGAAAATAAAAAGAGCGAACTGACATCATTAAGCTAAAGATGTCTCATACACTAAGCTCACACGAAAATGTGCTTAGGGGCGTAATGCTCGCCCTTAAGCACGAATAATGACTTCTTAAATTACTTCTTAAGCTGAGATAGATACATCATAGGGATGACTGCATACATAGCTGCACAGGTCACTAGATGCTCTTTCCAAGTCTTCTCATTTGGCGCATGGGCTTCAGGCTCTTTGCCTGGGCCAAAACCAATAACGGGAATACCGTAACGGCCCATGATAGACACGCCATTGGTTGAGAAAGTCCACTTATCAACAGTCGGCTTCTTATCAAATAGCAACTCATATGAAGCTTCGAGCGTCTTAGTCGCCACATGCTCGCTGTCGATTTTCCACGTTGGGAAATAGCACTCAGTTGGGTAGACTAAACCTGTGTAAGCTGGACGGTTGTACTCATACATCGAGACCACACCTTTGGCGTTAACTACCGCTGGCAGTGCACGAATTTCATCTAATGCACCTTCCCATGTTTCACCCCAAGTTAAACGGCGGTCGATAGAAACGGCGCAGCTATCAGCGACCGCACAGCGACTTGGCGAGGTATAGAAGATTTCAGATACCGTTAATGTTCCTTTGCCTAAGAACTCATCATCACCTAGATTTTGAGACAGATTCTCCAACTGACCTAAGATATGACCCATTTTGAAGATGGCGTTATCGCCACGCTCTGGCGCAGAGCCATGACAGCTTACGCCTGGCACATCAACACGGATCTCCATGCGGCCACGATGACCACGATAAATCTGACAATCTGTTGGCTCAGTAGAAACGACAAACTCAGGGCGGATTTTGCTTTCTTCGATAATGTACTGCCAGCATAGACCATCACAATCTTCTTCTTGCACGGTACCTGTGACTAACAAGGTGTATTCGCCTTCCAAGCCTAAATCTTTGATTATCTTGCCAGCGTAAACCATTGAAGCCATGCCGCCTTCTTGATCAGATGCGCCGCGACCACCAATGATTTCATCATCTTCCATGCCTGTGTAGGGGTCAAAATTCCAGTTATCTAAGTTACCGACACCGACGGTATCGATGTGGGCATCCATAGCAATAAGGTGGGGTCCGTGGCCAATCCAGCCCAGAACGTTGCCCATAGGGTCAATCTCAACTTTATCAAAGCCTACTTTCTCCATCTCTTCCTTGATGCGAAGTACGACTTTCTCTTCATCACAGCTCTCACTGGGAATGGCTATCATATCGCGCAGGAAACGAGTCATATCTGCTTTGTATTCTTGGGCTTTTTCTAATACGGCTGAAAATGGAACTGTCATAATATATCTCCATACTTGAATGGTGGTCATCACATCCAGTGTTTAAATTATTGCTAAGAGATACAGCTTAATAATTGATGACTAGACTAGGCTGTATTGATTTTTTTAAATTATTTATGCTGTTTATGTCGTTTACACTTATAATGTCGGGTACTTACCGCCCCAAACAATATCGCGATAATTAACCGGATCGGTATCACCTTCGGTGTTGATAATCAGTACGACAGAATCCTTGTTTAAGCCGCACTTCATCATCAACTTGCTGTTATCTTTATGGAAATGTATTGCCGCTAACAGACCTAGACCTACGGCTCCAGATTCACCAGACACCACGCGAGGATCATCATCCAGTGGACTGCCTAAGACGCGCATACCTAACGCTGCTACTTCATCATCACAAGAGACAAATTGAGTGACGCAATCGCGCAAAACGGGCCAACCGATAGGGTTAGGCTCACCGCAAGCGAGACCCACCATGATGGTATTAAGATCGCCATCCACATTGACCATTTCGCCTTGAGTACTGACACCTGAGCGGTAGATGCAATCAGCTGTTTTAGGCTCTACTATGATGGAGTGCAGCTTATCGGCGCCATAAAGAGAGCATAAATACCCCAGTACGCCGCCAGCGAGGGCGCCGACACCAGCCTGCAATATCACGTGGGTTGGTGCCTTGATGCCCTGAGCATTCATCTGCTCCACGGCTTCAACGGCTAAGGTGGTATAGCCTTGCATAATCCAAGTAGGAATTTGGGTGTAACCATCCCAAGCCGTATCCTGAACAATTTTCCAGTTGTTCTTTTCGGCAGTTTCTATGGCTAAACGTACGGTATCGTCGTAATTCATATCGGTGACAATACACTCGGCGCCTAAGGCCTTAATGTTGTTAACCCGCTCAATAGCGGCACCTTTAGGCATATAGACAACGGCGTGCTGACCTAGTTTATTGGCGGCCCAAGCGACACCTCGTCCATGATTACCATCGGTGGCGGTTGCAAAAGTCATCTTCTCGGTGATGTCATTTTTGAGCTTATCGAAATCAAACGCATTGATATCTAATGTGAACTCATCACATAGAAGACGGGCGATAGCGTATGCGCCACCCAACATTTTAAAGGCGTTAAGATCGAAGCGATAAGCCTCATCTTTAACCAATATCTTACCTAGACCAAACTCCTTGGCTAGGCAGTCAAGAGATTGCAGAGGCGTCGCTTGATAGCCTTCTATGCCCCGATGAAAGGCGCGGGCTTTATCAGCTTCCGCAGCGGTAAAAAGTGGAGAAAGTTGACCATTGAAATGACGGTTATCAGCTATCTCCATATTGAGAGAGAATGTAGACACGGGCATACCTCATAAACGAAATCGGTAGAGGGGCAGAGACTGCCCCCGATACTTATGTTTGAAACCAATATTAAAAACTAACGTTTAAAATAAATGGCTGAAACATCTCCTTGGTACAGAAGTTTGAATAAGTCGATCGTGGCTATTTGACTCGCTTTTTGCTATCGAGGAGCAACTGCTCTAACACCTGACCTGGCTTGGTATACTTACGATTGAGGATCATCGAGGCGATGATGTATGGCTTCCAGCTTGCTTCTTTGTAAGTGGCGATACGGTACTTTTCAAATACTGACTCAGCCACTTCACCCTCTTTACAAGAAACGCCTGTAATGTCAGCGGGTAAGCAATGCATATACAGGGCTTCACCTTGCTTGGTGAGCTGCATCATCTCTTCGGTGCAATGCCAATCTTTGTGCTTAGCATTTTGCTCGAGACACTCTTTTTCTAGCGCTTTTAATCCTTCATGGTCATTGGCGCGTAGCATAGTGGTGCGGCGCTCCATTACCTTATAAGGAGCCCATGACTTGGGATAAACGATATCTGCACCTTCGAAGGCCTCTGCCATAGAAGCAACTTGAGTAAAGCTACCACCCGATGCTTTCGCATTTACTTTCGCCTGTTCAACCACTTCAGGAATTAAGTCATAGCCTTCTGGATGGGCTAAGGTGACATCCATACCAAAGCGGGTCATCAGACCGATAATGCCCTGGGGTACAGATAACGGCTTGCCATAACTTGGCGAATAAGCCCATGTCATAGCAATCTTCTTACCTTTCAGCTGCTCTATAGAGCCAAAATGTTCTTCCAGCCAGGCGAGATCTGCCATTGATTGTGTTGGGTGGTCAATATCACACTGCAGATTAATCAGGGCTGGACGGCTTGGTAGCACCCCTTTTTCAACACCTTCATCTAGTGCTGCACCCACTTCACGCATATAAGCGTTACCTGCACCTAGGTACATATCGTCACGGATACCGATGGCATCGGCGCAAAATGAGATCATATTGGCTGTTTCACGTACTGTTTCGCCGTGAGCTATTTGGGATTTGCCTTCATCTAGGTCTTGTTGTGCTAGGCCCAGCATATTGATAGCTGATGCATAAGAAAAACGGGTTCGAGTCGAATTATCTCTAAATAACGAGATGCCCAGACCATTATTAAATACGTTGGTGGCAATATTTTCTGCACGCATAGTCTTTAAAACTTGAGCCGTTTTCAGTACGCACTCTAGCTCTGCAGGGGTTTGCTCCCAAGTGAGTAAAAAGTCTTTTTTATCTAATTGAGATTCAAGTTCATTGATTTCCTTGATAAGGCTATTGATGCTTTTCATTTTTGTTCCTATTTCCTGTATTTTGTCATTTGCGCATATAAATAAGAGGTGCTTTCCTGGAATTTTTTACGAGGTAATTCTAGTTACTTATTAATAAAGCAAATTGGATGCCAAAAAATGAGGGTTAATTTTAACTAATTGTAAATTAATGGTTTTTTTGTTTTTTTAATCCGTAGGAAGAGATGACATGATATCGACAATTACTATCATTGATAGTGATGATATTGATAGCCAACACAGGGAAATTATCATTCTGATATGTTTATGTGATGTAGATAACATTTTTACCTAAATAACAAACTTAACAACTTAAAGTTATTTCACATCACAATAAAATAAGACCAAACACATAATATGTAGCGCACCATAATAAGAATAAGATCATAGAATTGAATACAGCATATATATCTGAATTGATGAGGCTTCAGCCGACAATAATACAATTCACAGAGAGATTATCCACGGTGCTGCAACTCGATGCTGAAGTCGTCGATGCTGATCTTGTTCGTATTGCTGGCACTGGCCCCTACAATAAGTCTTTAGGCAAGAAGCTCAACAATAGCTCGCGGATTTTCAGATATATTATTGAGACTAAGCAGAGCAAGGTGGTGGTAAAAACGCGCACAGATCCGATATGTGAAGGCTGCCCTACCCATGATAGTTGCCGTGAAACCGCTTTTCTTGGTGTGCCAATTATACTCGATGAATGTTGCATCGGCGTGGTAAGTTTGGTGGCGTTTAATCAAGAGTCTGGCGATAGAATTAAAAATAATATTCAGCTTTTTCTCGATTATGTGGAGCATATCTCCCAGATTGTGGTTATCAAGGTTTCTGAGGCCAAGAACAATGGTTCGGGACTTGATGATATTTTTTCTAGCCTGATCAATAATATGGATCAAGGCGTACTGGTGCTCGACGATGCTAATCGCGTGCTTCATGGTAACCCCCAGGCTTTGGCCAACTTGAATGTCAGTCACAGTGAGCTGGCCAGTATTGAAGTTAAGATCCAACCCTTATTACTGCATAACAATAAATTAAAAGGTCCAGAACAACATATAGTCACCTTAGGAGAACGTCAGGAACTCGTGGTCGGCCAGTTTCATGTTATTGCTAATAAACAGCTGTTTTTAATGTCCTTCTATCAACCCAATACCGCTATCAAGAATGATGATGTACCAGCGAGTCCATTTTCTAATATCATCGGCGAATCGAAGAAGATGATGCAATTGAAAACCTTAATAGCGCGGGTAGCCAAAAGTCCATCGAGTATTTTGATCAGTGGCGAGAGCGGTACAGGTAAAGAGGTGTTTGCCCAAGCAATCCATAAATACAGCGATCGCAGTGAGCAAAGTTTTGTCGCCATTAACTGCGCTGCTATTCCAGAGCAATTGCTTGAAAGTGAGCTATTTGGTTATGTAAAAGGTGCCTTTACTGGCGCCCTTACTAAAGGCAAAGTGGGCTTAATTCAGGCGGCTAACAATGGCACCTTGTTCCTTGATGAAATTGGCGATATGTCGATGACATTGCAATCTAAGTTGCTGCGAGTACTAGAAGAAAGAGAGGTGATGCCACTGGGATCTAATGCATCAATCCCAGTTAATATTCGTATTATCTCGGCCACTAATCGTAACTTTGCAGAGATGATAGCGCAAAATGAGTTTCGTGAAGATCTCTACTATCGCCTCAATGTGATCCCGCTTTATCTCCCCGCTCTACGAGAGCGAGAAGGTGATATCGAACTCTTGGTCTATTACTTTCTCGACAGACACTCTCAGATCATAGGCACCAGCTATCCCGGCATTACAGAAGAGGTGATTAAAAGTCTCAATGCTTATCACTGGCCGGGAAATATTCGTGAGCTAAGCAACCTAGTGGAGTATTTGGTTAATATAGTCCCTAATGGTGATCAGATTGATGTCGATTTGCTACCACCATATTTTGATACCCCACAAGAGATTGATGTTCCTATGGCGAGTATTAATGATGATAACGTTAGCCTTGATGAGATGGAGAGAATTAAAATTGAGAAGTGCATCAATAGGTTGGGAAATCGTAAGCTGGTAGCAAAGGAGCTGGGCATTGGCATTGCTACCTTGTACCGAAAGTTAAAAAAATACCGCTTATCTTGCTAATTATTCACCACTGTATTTAAATTTGCATGGGATAAAATTCTAGTGGGGTCATTTATTTCGAGATATATAATCGCGGTATTTGGGGGGAGGAACGTGACCATAATGATACTTATCCCTGATGAGTTTGATTGATGATTGGTCTACAATGCTATCTCCTATAAATATGAAAGGATCAGAAAATGCGTAATTTATTTTATCTATTTTGTCTGATGTGCAGCACTAATGCGATAGCCGCGTTAACACTAACAAGTCCTGAAGTAACTAATGGTCACACCTTTAAAAATACACAATTGTTTAATCAGTGGGGATGTACTGGCGATAATATATCACCAACACTTAATTGGTCAGGTGTGCCGAGTGGAACCAAGAGCTTTGCCGTCACCTTGTATGATCCCGATGCGCCTACGGGAAGTGGCTGGTGGCATTGGTCGGTCATTAACATTGATTCTGCCGCACGTGGTTTAGTCAGTGGTGCCGGAAACCTTAAAATGCCTAAACTGCCAGATGGTGCCCGCATGATAACCAATGATTTTGGTTTTGCTGGTTATGGTGGTGCATGCCCTCCTGAAGGTGCTAAGCCGCACCACTATACGCTGACTGTATATGCGTTAGATACCGACAAGATAACCATCCCTGAACATGCCTCTGGCGCATTAGCTGGCTATTACATTCTACAACATGTAATCGAAAAGGCGGTGTTAATCGCTCCAACAAACGCTAGGTAAGATTCAAACAGGTTTAAGAGACAAAAAGCCAGCTGCAGATGATTCAAGCTTAATCATCTGCAGCTGGCTTTTTAGTGGCATTTTTTTAGTCCGCTCGAGAACTGTCCCTCACACTGAATGTTAACTGTGCAGATCATTTGTATATTTCCCCTTTCCTTTCCTTTCCTTTCATTACGTTATCGCCACTGATGTCGTTGATAATTATTTTTAGATAACAAAAGATCAATCTAAAATGATACAAATTGTATCATTTTTGTTGATTTTGGTTTTATTTAAGATTATGTTTATGTGAATGAGACTAATTGTCTCATTATTAATTGAGAAAGTGAGCTTCACGATGTAGGTTGAAAAAGTGGCAAACCATATGAACTCAATTCTTCATTTTTATCGCTTGTCTGTTGACGTTAGGGAACAAGAGATTGCAGTACTGAATTCTTAATGCATTTATGCAGCGATTTACAAAAAATAAAGGAGGACAGGAAATGCTTTTAATGAGATCAAGTGTCTCTAAACATCTCACAGGGCTTGTATTGCTAACCTCTGCGTTCGCAACTCATGCAGGGTATGAAATTAAACTTGGGGATGGAAATGTCATTGAATTTGGTGGCTATCTCAAGGCCGATGCGCGTTATGTTTCCGGTACAGTACCTTACCGGGATTACTGGATTGGCTCGGGTGCTACAGCAATTGATAGCTCAGAGTTTAGGTTTAGCGCACGTGAGACACGATTTAATACTAAATACACCCATGGAGATGTAGTGGGTTTTTTGGAGTTTGATTTATACGGCGGTAATAGCAATGTCGGTAATGAGGTTATTTCCAACTCTTACGCTCCGCGTTTACGCCACGCATTTATAAAATATGAAGATTGGTTGATAGGTCAGACTTGGACCACGTTTATGAATACCAGTGCAATTCCTGAGACTGCTGATTTTGGCGGCCCTCTGGTTGGCGAGGTTTTTGTTCGCCAGGGACAGTTACGTTATACCAATGGTGGCTTGCAACTGGCGATTGAGAATCCTGAAAATTGGGGGGGAGAAAACAAGAATGACAAACTGCCTGACTTTGTCGGTAAATATAGTTTCGATGGTGATTGGGGGGGCGTATCTGTTGCAGCCTTAATACGTAAACTTGATTCTGTAGGTGTGGATGAGGTGACATTAGGGATGTCGATTGCGGGAAAAATTAAGACCTTTGGTAAGGATGATTTTCGTTTTCAATTCAGTAAAGGTTCACTGGGACGTTATGTTGGTGTGACTGTTGCGAAGGATGTCGTTGGTGATCAAGTGGAAGAGACTACCGCTTATACGTTTGCATATCGTCATTTCTGGACTGAGGACATAAGGTCCACTGTGTTTTATGGCAAAGGCGAAGCCGAACTCACGAATGCAGCTCGTAGTCATTATGGTGCCAATATTTTCACTAATCTGACAAAGCAGCTATCAGTTGGTTTGGAATATGGAAATTATGACGTTTCCGATTTAGGAAAAAATGGCAACTCAGATTATTTGCAGCTATCAGTCAAGTATGGTTTGTAAGCTTGATATTTGAAAAACTTATCATTTTAAAAATATTTAATCGATAAATATAATCACGACAAAGGAGCATATATGAAACGCAAAAATATTATAGTGACACTTCCTTTATATCTATGTGTGTTGGGCATGCCGACACTTGCTGTCGCTTCAGTTACACAAAGTGATATCAGTAATGTAGGAGCCTATATTAATGCGGTATTGGAACCCAACTTAAATGACACCCAAAATAGTACTGGAACAACCTATAAATCTCATCAACCGACTTCAATTAATAAAGCTCGCAATGCATTGTACTATTTAACTTTTGCAGAACAAGTTAATGAATCCTTGGGTGCGCCTGGTGGATGGCAAAGAGTCGAGAATATCAGTTACTCATCAGGATTTTATGCTGGTGTTTATCAAAAAGATTCAGAGGTGATTATCTCTTTTAGAGGCAGTGAATTAGGCACTTCTGATTGGGTTACTAATGGCATTATGGTTCAGGATATTGTACCGCCACAATATCAACAGGCTATTGATGAAGCGAGCCGATTAAAGGCAAAATATAGCAGTTATAATATCAGTTACACAGGGCATAGCCTCGGCGGTGGTCTGGCTACAGCCGCAGCGATCACAACAGGTGATGCGGCCACAGTATTTGACTCTTCTGGTTTAGCAGATGCAGTGCTCAACAGGATAAAGCAAAAGTTATCTAATGAGGGAAATCCAAGTAACATTTGGCGTATTAATGCCGCTAAGGTGACGAATTTTAACTTGGAAGGGGAGTTTGTCTCGGACATCGATCTCCAACAAGATGCAGACACTCTTGGAGATACATCAAGACAATATGGGGACATATTTTATGTATCGGATGATAGATTCACGCCATTGTTTTTGGTTGATAACGGATTAAGTCGCCATTTTACTACTCCTTTAAAAGAGGAGCTTCAGTTTCTAGCTCAACCCGTTTTCAGGAATAATCCATATAACTATAATGCGATAGATAATGATATCAATCCCAATACAAGTATATTTTATTTTGACTTTACAGATGACACCTTAGATATACTTTTGTGGCAACTAAACTTTTCAATAAATTCACTTCCAAGTTTACTTGACGATCTTAATTTATAGGTCTCCATAATGTTAAGTTAATAGTGGGTAGTTTGTTTATCTATTTCATTGTCTAAATTATTCATGCGTATAATTATATTATTAATATAAGAAGTTGTTAATTAAATTCATCGCATTTTTATGACAGTTAGATTAGCCCACCTTCATACTTATTGATTTGCCTCTGTGCAATGGCGGCTGTATAAGTTTGCGTGCATAGATAATTCTTAAATTAAGAAAGTGTAATTAATGTGTTATTTAAAGTGTATATAATGGAGTTTGTGACATGAAACTAAAAAATATAGAAGTTGACTGTTCAACTTTGAAATTACTGACCCGAATTTTCCTATTAGGTGGTTTAGTTCTTAGTTCTCAAAGTTTTGCTGAGGATAAAGTTAGATGGAAAGTACAGGCTGTATTTGGTACTCACTTACCAGCCTTAGGTGATCCGATTAAATTTGTTGCTGAGAATATTAAAAGTACCAGTGATGGAAATATTGAATTTAAGATCTATGAACCGGGCAAGATTGTTCCACCTTTTGGTATTACTGAAGCCGTTAAGAATAACCAGATAGCGGCTGGATATACCTGGTTAGGATATGATCAAGGAAAAATCCCCGCATCAGCATTGTTTGCAGCAGTGCCATTTGGCATGGAGCCCTGGGCATATTCAGCCTGGTGGTATGATGACGAAGGCCAACAATTGGCCGAAAAACTGTATGGAAAACATAATATTCATCCCATCTTATGTTCTGTTATCGGTCCAGAGACTGCAGGTTGGTTTAAAAAAGAGATCAAATCCCTTGAAGATATCAAAGGTCTTAAAATTCGCTTTGCAGGTTTAGGTGGCAAAGTGATGCAAAAGGCTGGCGCATCAGTGACAGTGTTACCTGGTGGAGAGATTTTTCCTGCGCTTGAAAAAGGCGCCATTGATGCCACTGAATTTTCAATGCCTGCGATTGATCAGATGATGGGTTTTGACAAAATTGCCAAGAATAATTACTTCCCAGGATGGCACCAAACTTTTACAGCCTCGCATTTGGTAGTGAATAAACAAACTTGGGATAACTTGAGCAGTAGTCAGCAGTCACTTATTGACATGGCTTGTACAGCCGGAACTTTAAGAGCATTAACACGAGGTGAGGCGCTCCAAGGTGAAGTCATTAAGGGGTTCCCAGCGAAGAACGTGACAGCTCGAACTTTACCTCCAGAAGTATTGGTTGAATTAAAGGAATACACAGATCAAGTGATGATGGATATTTCAGAATCTGATGCAGATTTTAAAGAGATTTATCAATCCCAGCAGAAGTTTTATGAAAACTATAAAATTTGGAAGAAGCTCGCTTACTTACCAAACGAATATTAATTAGGTGCGGCCTTTTGGCCGCTTAACCTAATATTGTCTCGGAGAATATTATGCCCACTGAGAAAATGATTAATATTGTTGAGCCTAAGTCAATAATGACTAAATTACCTCATACAAAATTATCTTCATGGATCGAATGGTTAATTATAAAAATAAATAGTTATGTGATCTGGTTATGGCCAATATTAATGGTTGTTATTGTGTTCAACGTATTAATGCGCTATCTGTTTGGTGTGGGTAGAGTTGAATTTGAAGAGTTGCAATGGCATATGTATTCTATCGGTTGGATTATAGGGTTGAGTTATTGTGTTGTGCAAGATGAACATGTACGAGTTGATGTGCTTTATGAAAGATTTAGCTTTAAAGCTCGTTGTTGGGTCGAATTACTTGGAATGCTTTTTTTATTAATACCATTCTTAATCGTCGTTATTATATATTCTGTTCCATTTATTCTATATTCATGGGAGTTATCCGAGGTGTCAGCAGCACCTGGCGGTTTACCGTATCGTTGGTTTATAAAATCATTTTTATTCTTTGGTTTTTCACTTCTAATTCTTGCCGTAGTGGCTAAATTAACTCGGGTTATTAAATATCTTGTTTCTGGAGATACGTTAATTAACGGTAAAGGAAGTGAAGATGGAAATTAATGAGTATTTAGTTATCGCCATGTTTGCCAGTTTTGTGCTGTTGTTATTCTCTGGCTTCCCTGTTGCATGGGTACTCGCGGGTGTTGCAATCATTTTCTCTATTATTTCGATGGCCTTTGATACTTGGGGAGGCACTTGGATTGGTATCGACTGGCAATATGTGTCCATTGTTATTCCTCGTATTTGGGACACCATGAATAACTGGGTATTGGTTGCTTTGCCCATGTTTATTTATATGGGATTAATGTTGGACAGATCTGGCATGGCCCAAAGCCTGATGGTTAATCTTGTGAAGCTTTTTGGCAAGGTGAGAGGTGGCTTGGCAATATCAGTTATTTTCGTTGGATTGTTACTGGCTGCGTCTACTGGAATTATTGGTGCTGCGGTTGTCTTGCTTGCTGTGTTAGGTATGCCTCTGATGTTAAAGGAGGGCTACAGTAAGTCACTTGCCAGCGGCACTATCTGCGCGACGGGTACCTTGGGGATCTTGATCCCACCGAGCATTATGCTTGTGATGATGGGCGACAGAATAGGAGTTTCTGTTGGTGATCTGTTTCTGGGGGCTTTATTCCCAGGCTTATTACTCGCTGCACTTTATGTGCTCTACATCTTGATTGTCGGCTTTATTTTACCCTCCAAAGCACCCGTACCCGCCGATGCAAAACCTGTGTCGATTATCGTTATTTTGAAGGTATTTAGGGCTATTCTGGCGCCTGCGGGGTTAATTACTCTGGTGCTGGGATCCATTTTCTTTGGTATTGCAACGCCTACTGAGGCGTCTGGAGTGGGAGCCGCAGGGGCGACTTTGCTTGCCTGGTGGCATAACAATCTTGACCGCAAGGTGATGGTAGAGGTCTGTGAGGCAACCTGTAAGACAACAGCATTTATTTTTGCACTGTTTGTAGGAGCTTCAGCCTTTTCACTAGTGTTAAGAGGACTTGGCGGAGATGAGCTGATCTCAGGGATGTTACTGGGATTAGATCTGAGTCCGACAGGTGTCATTATCGCTATTCTCTTCGGCGTATTTTTATTGGGTTTCTTTTTAGATTGGATTGAAATTACCTTAATTATCTTGCCGTTAGTTGCACCCATTGTTGCTGCTCTTGGTTTTGATCTTATTTGGTTTACCGTGTTGTTTGCTGTTTGCTTACAAACCTCTTTTCTCACACCTCCTGTTGGTTTTGCTCTGTTTTATATGAAGGGGGTAACCCCTCCTGAGATCTCTATCGGAGATATCTATCGAGGAGTCATTCCTTTTGTGATATTACAAGTTATTGCTTTAATTGCTATTTTTAATTTTAAACAATTGGTTACTTGGTTACCAAGCGTTACCTACGGGTATTGATTAATGGAGTTGCAGACTATGAGTTATCAAGTTTATTTACCCAAAATAATGGAAATAGGGGCTGGTGCTAGTAACAAGATCACCGAGGTGTTGCGGAAACTGGGTTGCCAACAACCTTTAATCGTCACCGACAATGTGATGGTGGAATTAGGCTATGTCGACACTCTTGCAGACGTGCTCAGGAAAGGGGACATCGATTTCGATGTGTTTGCAGATACGGTTCCAGAACCGACGGTGGAATCAATCACGGCTGGAGTTAATCAGTTTTGTGGCAAGCGTTATGATTCGATTATTGCTTTGGGCGGTGGGAGTCCGATTGATTCTGCCAAAGCCATTGGCATTTTGGGAAGTTATGGCGGTGAGATGCGGGACTATAAATTTCCCCGTTCAGTTGATGAAAAAAGAGTGCCAGTCATTGCCATACCAACGACAGCAGGCACAGGGTCTGAAGTGACCCGTTTTACCATTATTACCGATGATGTTGCGGGAGAAAAAATGCTCTGTGTTGGCGCTGGTTTTATGCCAGATGCCGCCCTCATCGATTATAGCCTTACCTTGAGCTTACCCTCAAGAGTGACTGCTGATACCGGTATCGATGCGTTAACCCATGCCATTGAGGCCTATGTAAGCCGCAAAGCCAATCAATTCAGTGATTGTCTAGCGTTATCTGCAATGGGGTTAATCGCGCCGAGTTTGAGGGCTGTTTACCGTGACAGTAGTAACATTCAAGCCAGAGAGAAAATGATGTTGGGTTCGACACTTGCTGGTATCGCTTTTTCTGCTGCATCCGTTGCTTTGGTACACGGTATGAGTCGACCAATAGGGGCTAACTTTCATGTGCCTCATGGGCTATCAAACGCCATGTTATTGCCAACAATCACCGAGTATTCAGTTTCTGGCAATATCGCAAAATATGCCGACTGTGCCAGAGCTATGGGGTTGGCGAAGGATACTGTTTCGGATGAACACGCGAGTCGATTACTGATTGAAGAACTGAAGCAACTTAATGTTGATCTCGATGTGCCCACGTTGGCAGAATTCGGCATCAAGGAAGATCAATATTTGGCTCTTTGCTCGACGATGGCAGAGCAAGCATTGGCATCGGGTTCACCTGCCAATAACCCTCGTATACCAGATAGCACGACTTTAATTGAACTTTATCAAAACATATGGGCATAGGAGCATTATCCATGAAGCAGTTGACACATTTTATTAATAATCAGATCTCTGGCGAGCGTGGCTCAAGGCAAGGGCGGGTATATAATCCCGCTACTGGTGAGCAGATTGCAACAGTTGAATTAGCCGATGATATGGTTGCTGAGCATGTGCTAACCTCTGCCAGCAATGCCTTTATGCCATGGTCGAAAACCCCGCCATTACTGCGTGCGAGGATACTGTTTAAGTTTAAAGCACTGATTGAGGAGCACCGAGACACATTGGCGCAGTTGATCACCGAACAACATGGCAAAGTATTGTCCGATGCGCAGGGGGAGATAACCCGAGGGCTTGAGGTGGTTGAGTTTGCTTGCGGCATCCCTCATTTGTTAAAAGGCGAGCATTCATTGAATGTTGGCAGAAACGTGGACAGTCACTCCATGATGCAACCTTTGGGTGTGTGTGTGGGGATCACCCCGTTTAACTTTCCTGTGATGGTACCAATGTGGATGTTTCCGGTATCGATCGCCTGTGGTAATACATTTATTTTAAAGCCCTCAGAGAAAAATCCTGAGCCTGCATTATTTATGGCGGAATTATTGCGCCAAGCTGGTTTGCCTGATGGGGTATTTAATGTCGTTAATGGCGATAAAACACTGGTCGATGCTCTTATTACCGATAGTCGGGTAGAAGCGGTGAGCTTTGTGGGCTCAACACCTATTGCTGAAGCCATATATACCAAATCATCAGCCCATGGTAAGCGTTGTCAGGCATTGGGCGGGGCAAAAAATCACATGGTTATCATGCCGGACGCTGAGATCGATCAGGTGGTAAATGCTTTAATGGGGGCGGCATACGGATCGGCCGGTGAACGTTGTATGGCTATTTCAGTTGCTGTTTGTATTGGTGATGAGACTGCTGACATGGTTACGGAGACCCTGTTACTTGCGATTAATAATCTCACGGTGGGAAACGGGTCGGATCAAACGTTAGAGCCTGATATGGGGCCTTTGGTCAGTATTGAGCATAAGAATAAAGTGCTTGAATACATTGATAAAGGTGTTGCCGAAGGGGCTGAGTTACTTGCTGACGGACGCTTGTTGTCGGTCGCAGGTTATGAAACCGGCTATTTTGTTGGACCGACTCTGTTTGATCATGTGACTCAAGACATGTCTATTTATCAAGAGGAGATTTTTGGCCCTGTGCTTGTTGTTGTACGAGTGAAGGATTTGGATGCCGCCTTGGAATTGGTCAATAATCATGAGTTTGGCAATGGCACTGCTATTTTTACTCAAAATGGCCGGGCCGCAAGAAGGTATCAGGAAGAGGTTAAGGTCGGGATGGTTGGGGTGAACGTGCCTATTCCTGTTCCAATGTCGTTCCACAGTTTTGGCGGTTGGAAGCGCTCGATATTTGGGCCATTGAACATGCATGGTCCCGATGGAGTACGGTTCAATACCAGAATGAAGACCGTGACTTCGCGATGGCCACAAACCTCAGACAGTGTGGCTGAGTTTTCGATGCCGACCATGAAATAATATTCGGTTTCTAGAGACAAGGAGGTCTCACCAGATATTGGGTTTATGGTCTACTTAAATTAATTTTGCTGTAGATTGCAGAACAATAGCGGGGATTTAGTCAATAAATAATCAGGCTGATCGCTTCAAAGCTGATGGAAATTTCGGTATTGTAAATGTCGAATTTAAGTTCACTGAATGAATAATAAATAGAGAATAAACAGGGCTACAGTGGTATTTATGAGTGAAACAAAACGAGAAAAGAGTTCTACAATTCTCCGGATCCTTGAGATCGTCGAAGCGATTTCTACCTGTGAGTCTCCTATGTCGCCGACCGATCTTGGCATGTTGTTGGATATTCCTAAACCAACGGCCCACCGTTTGGTCAGCACGTTAATCGAAGAGGGCTTTGTCTATACTGATTTGCGTGGCAATGTGATGCCCGGTGACCGGTTGCATTCTATCTCATTGGGGGTCTTGTACAGTAGCCGCCATAAGGCATTGCGTCAGGCGATACTGAAAAAAGTATCCAATCAGATAGGTGAAACTTGCGGAATTGCGATTCCATCTGGTGCTGAGATGGTCTATTACGATCGGGTTGAAGCAAATTGGCCACTGCGCTTGCATCTTCCTGTAGGCAGTAAAGTTCCCGCATGGTGCTCTGCCAGTGGCAAGCTTTATTTAAGCACCTTGCCCGAAGCTCGACGTCATGCTGTGATTAAAAATATGGTATTGGAAAAACTGACCAAAAATACCATCACAGATCCTGCAATGTTGGAGTTACAGTTACAAAACATTAAATCTACGGGTGTTGGACTCGATGACGAAGAGTTTATTGATGGTATGTCAGCGGTATCTGTGCCTATTTTTTCCGATGACGGTAAATTGTTTGCCTGCTTGTTTTGTCATGCGCCTTTAATCCGAAAAAGCTTAGATCAATTGTTAGGTTATGTCGGCTTGCTACACTCAGCCGCTGGGGAAATTGCAGATATTATCAACAGTAAAAACAATGCATAAATCAATTTGATTATGCTCCAGTGATTGACTGCTTATGTCAGTGGCTGAACTGATTGATAACCTAGCATGAAGTGTTGCCAATTATCTTGAGTAAATTCAAGGGTGCTAAGTATCCCTTTCTCTTTATTAAATGAGCGTAATAAGCGCTCCAAATTGGCATTTTGCCATGTGGTATCAGGTGTGCGGATCTCGCCTCTGTCAAAATCAATGAGATAGAAGTTATCATCTGCGATAAGAATATTTTTGGCATTTAAGTCGGCATGGTAGACACCACGTTGGTGGAATTTGGCAATACAGGTGCCCAGTTGCTGCCACTGTGTGTCTGACATAGCAGTTTGACTCAGTTTAGCCACCAAATCTTGTGCTCCCGCCACTCGTTCTATAATGAGATCGGCACGATAATGCAGGCCGTGTCGTTCTACGTTAGCAGCGATAGGTTTCGGAACAGGGAAGCCTTCACTATAAAGCTGAGCCAGCAATGTAAGTTCGGATACGGCTCTGGTTTTGCTTAGGCCGGTATAGAAATAGCTGTCTTTGCTTAATTTCGCCATCATTCCACCACGATAGTAATGTCGCAGTACCCATTGGCTGTCACCTGTTTCAGTCAGGTTCGGTTTGACAAACCACGTGGTGTAACGGCCTTTTGATGAGCCTGTTATTGCCGATTTTTGCAGCCAAAACTCCATGGTAAACCAATCTCTGCAGATCGTATCCGGTGTGGGGGGGCAAAAAGCGATTGAACCTTGTGGCGTTTCTTTGAACTGCATTTTTGTTCGCTCTGTCACAGGAGTTTGAGTGGGCATAGGGGCTGGCTTATCTTTGTTTTAGGTTGGAAAACTGACACTATTCTACAGTAACTTAACCTAGGTTGATTCTTTAAATCCTGATAAGTTTGGCACCTTGGTGATTCTCCTTTAAACTCACCTTGTTTTTATTTCAAGATCAACACGAACTCTATGACTTTAAACCTGAATAGTATTAACTCTCTTTGCTTACTTCGTTTGTCAGCTATTGGCGATGTATGTCATGCAGTGGCTATGGTGCAAGCGATACAGCAACAATATCCCGATCTCAAAATCACTTGGGTGATAGGTAAGGTTGAATATCAACTGCTCAAGCATCTGCCTGATGTCGAGTTTGTTATTTTTGATAAGTCACAGGGTTGGAAAAGTTACTTCAACCTACGAAAAGCACTCTCTGGTCAGAGGTTTGATGTGCTATTGCATATGCAAGTAGCCTTGAGAGCAACGATAGCTTCGTTAGCCATTTCAGCCAAGGTTCGCATTGGCTTTGATCGTGCCCGTGCCAAAGAAGGGCAGTGGCTGGTGACCAACCAGAGAGTTGAAGCCTTAGATACTCCTCATGTGCTTGAAGGTTTTATGGGCTTTGCTAAGTTACTTGGTGTGACTGATCTGACTCCTAGATGGAATATTCCTGTGCCAGCTGCGGATACAGAATTTGCCAAGAATATGATCCCTGATGGGGATAAAACCTTAGTGATCTGTGCTGCTGCGAGTAAGGCTGAACGTAACTGGTTACCTGAACGCTATGCTGCGGTTGCCGAACATGCAATATCGAAAGGCTATAGAGTGATGCTTTGTGGTGGGCCAACAGAGTTAGAAAAAGTATTGGCAGCGCAGATCATTAATCATTGTTCTGCACCACTGGAAAATCAGGTGGGTAAAACTTCTCTCACTCAGCTGTTGGCTATATTAAAACAAGCCACAATCGTGTTAGCGCCGGACACTGGTCCAGCTCATATGGCTGTAACCCAAGGCACACCCGTTATTGGCCTTTATGCTCACTCTAACCCAGGACGAACAGGCCCCTATTTGAGTCTGAATAATGTCGTGAGTGTGTATGATGAAGTCATAGCCGAACAACATCCAGATAAGCTAATCTCATGGGGAACACGTGCTAAAGGTGCTGATTTGATGGAGTTGATTCAACTCGAACCTGTTTTGCAAGTGTTTGATCGGATTGGGGCTGAGACTTAATTATTTCACTCTTTTTTTGGGGGAGCTAAGCTTTCACTGTGGTAATAATAGAGTTCATATAATTTAGCCTCTTTAATAAAAGCATAATAGGCGTCCATAATAGCGAGTATAAATCCCCTCATGCCAGAAAATATTTTACGCTGAAGAAAGTATTCTTTGAAAAATATGAGGGGAAATATAGTGACAAGTTTAAGGTAGGAAAAACGCTTGTTTTTGTTGAATTTCTCATTCGACTTTAGCGTTGAGTAGGTGTTGTTTTTCTTGGTGATGGTTTCAATTGAGCCATAACCATAGTGGTCAAATGTTTCTTCTATAAACATTTCAGTGCCATTTACTGTGGCGCTTTCATGGGCTAATAGAGACTCATCGAAGTGAGATTTAGTTCGTTTATAGAATCTATGGTTGTTAGGCTTTTTACTCCAAGAAGAAAGTGACTTTCCCATAAATATATCGTTGCGCCAAAACCGAACACTGTCTGCTGAATCTTGTTCCATGATGGTTTGTAAGGCTTGGATCAGCTTCTCATTTATCACTTCATCCCCATCTAAATTCAGTACCCATTCATTACGACATAAACACATAGCATATTGTTTTTGTTTCGCATACCCCATCCACGGATGGTAGTGAATTTTAGCCCCGTACTGCTCAGCAATTTTTATGGTGTTGTCAGTACTTCCTGAATCCACAATTATGATTTCATCCATGTCGGATATACTTAATAACGTCTTTTCTAGATGTTCTTCTTCGTTTTTAGTGATAATAAAGACGCTAATAGGTAATGCCATAGGGGATTTATGTAGAGTGAATTGTGAGATTAATGGCGTTATTATAACATTAGATATGGCATTTCAAGAAGGCTGTAGGGATAAAACTGATGCGAATAGGCTAGATAAATCAACTTTGAATCATGTTAATATACAAGCTCTTTCATTGAGCATTTAAGTATTTGGTTATTTTTGATGAAGTTTAAAATTTTTGTTATTAATTTGGATTCTAGCCTTGATAGACTGAGTAGCATGCAAGAGCAGTGTGATCGTCTTGGGCTTGAATTTGAACGCGTCTCGGCGGTTAGAGGCAGTGAACTATCAGAAGGCGATAAATCAAAAATTTATAGTCTGGAACAGAACCTAAAAAAGTATGACAAAGTGCTGAATGATGGCGAAATTGGATGCTATCTGAGTCATATTCGATGCTGGGAAAAATTGCTTGCTGAAGAGTTGGACTATGCCTTGGTGTTAGAGGATGACGGTATTCTTACCGATGAGCTGCCGTTATTCATCACTAAACTGGCAAAGTCGTTTGAACATTGGGATTATATTCTTCTGTCCCACGGCAGAAAAATAAAACCTGTCATCGACAGTTTGGATATGGGCGATGGTCTTTGGTTACAAAAAGTCCTGAAGCTAAACTCTACGACTACCGGACAATTTATCTCATTCCAAGGAGCTAAAAAGTTAGTGTCGACTGCATTACCTATCTCTCGACCCGTCGACATGGATATTCAGCATTGGTTTGAAAAGTCTTTGCGTTGCTTCGTTGTGAGTCCATTTCCTGTTCTTACTGGTGATTTTTCGAGTGACATCAGTATTGCTGGTGATCGGCGTTTTGTGCAAAAACGACCTTTTAAGCGTATTTGGCAAAAAATAAGATTTGAAGTAATGTTGTTGCTAAACAGGAATCAGTTGCCCGATTTACCATCGAAATAGACACCTTGTCGTCTCAGCATCTAATCATAAAAATTATCCATCAAGGCATACATTTAGAAACTCTATCTTAGTTTCTTCTTTTTACTTGGCTACGGAGGCCTGAAATGCGGATTGCAATTGCAATAGATAGTTTAGCTGGAGGGGGAGCAGAAAAAGTGATGCTTACACTGGCTAAACAGTTTATGGCGATGGGCCATGAAACCCACTTTATTGTTATGCACTCGAGTGTGGTTTACGAGCTGCCGCCAGCGCTCCCTATTCATGTCTGTTTTGATGAAAAAGACAAGGACTTTGATCGTGCATTTCGTTTGAAATTTGCTGTTGCTCGATTAAAAGCTAAAATCGCGATGATTGAAGCTGAGGTCGGAAAATTCGATCTTTTTCTCTCCAATTTAGATAAAACCAATAGACTAATGACTAAAGTCGGGGTGAGTCCGCTATATGTTATCGTCCACGCTTCAGTTGAAGAGGAGTTGCAACGTAATGCTAAGTTGGGACCCTTTGCCTATTTTAAGAAACGTCAGGCGAAAAAAGCATTAAATGGCCAGCGACTGATCACTGTCTCACAAGGTATCGCCGATGAGATTCAAGCTTCTAAGTGGATCACTCCCCTTTCTATTCGGACTATCTATAATCCCTTTGAGTTTAACGATATTACTGAGCTTGCCTCACATGAGGTCGCCGATATACCCGCTGGTGATTATCTGATCCATGTTGGTCGGCTAGTTAAGCAGAAACGGCATGACATTTTGTTTCAGGCGATAGCCAAAATGGAGAATAAGATACCTGTAGTGCTCCTGTGCCATCATCCTCGGAAAGCCTTAAAAATGGCTGAGAAATATGGCGTAAAGCAACGGGTTTCAGTTTTCGGTTTTCAACGTAATCCGTATCCCTGGATCAAGGGCTCTAAAGGCTTGTTTTTGAGTTCTGATTTTGAAGGGCTTCCTACGGTACTGATTGAAGCGTTAGCGTGTGGTATTCCCGTCGTGAGCACAGATTGCCCCCACGGTCCGAAGGAGATATTGACGGGTGAGTTGAGCCGCTTTTTGGTGCCAAGAAGAGATCCTGAAGCCCTTGCTAACAAACTGGATGAAGTGTTAATTTCTCCGCCGGAGTTAAGTGAAATTGATATATTGCACAAAGTTGATGCTGCAAAGATTGCTCAAGAATATTTAAATTTAGCGAAACAATTTTGAGTTTGGTGATAACGATGTCGAATAAAATGAGTAAGCGGTATTTGATGTATATCGCTCAAAACTATTCATACGCGGTTTTAAGGCCCTTGCAACAAGCTATATTGGCGAGGGGCGATCAGGTTTGTTGGTTTTTAGAGGGCAATGAAGTTGATGGAGAGTTTTTGACGCCTAATGAGGAACGGTTAACTTCAATCGATGCCGTAAAACAATGGCAGCCAGATGCTGTGTTTGTGCCCGGAAATGTAGTACCTAGTTTTATTCCTGGTATAAAAGTTGGGGTGTTTCATGGGTTTAATGCAGGTAAGATGAATCATAGAGGCCGTGAAGATCACTTTGAAATACGTGATTGTTTCGATCTTTATTGCAGTCAAGGACCAGCCACAACTTTACCTTTTATTGCACTTGCAGAGAAGTTTGGTACCTTTAATGTCGCCGAAACAGGTTGGCCGACCTTAGATCCAATGTTTCAAGACATTAACAATAATCCCTATTTAAGTCGCGAAGATAAAAGGCCAACAGTATTATTTTGCTCTACTTTTTCAAAAAGTTTATCTTGCGCTCCTATTGTTTATGAACAAATAAAAAAGCTTTCAGAGAAAGGGAATTGGCGTTGGTTGGTACAGTTTCATCCAAAGATGAAATCAGAGGTAGTTGAAAAATATAAAGCACTTGAAAGTAATAACTTACAGTTTGTTGAAACTGATAATGTATTGCCTCTCTTGCAAGCTGCTGATGTGATGCTGTGTGATACATCATCAATTTTGATCATGTTCTTATTGCAGGGTAAACCTGTCGTTACTTTCAATAACAGCACTCAGAGTTCACATCTAGTTAACGTGACTGAACTTGATGAGATTGAAGCTGCATTAGCTAAAGCGTTAACTCAGCCTCCTGAGCTGATGTCTGAAATTGAACAGTATTGTAATCAGATCCACCCCTTTAGGGATGGACACTCTAGTGAACGAGTATTGGTTGCAACAGATAAGCTAATTGAAAATGGGATCGGTGATCTTAAAGCTAAACCAATGAATTTGTTGCGTCATTTGAAAATGCGTAAAAAGCTTAGTTACTGGAAGCTATAAGTGACAAAAGACAGTTATCTCAAACTCGCCAATGTGGACTAAAAAGGGATCTAATAGTTAACCTATTACATCCCTTTTTTGATATCCATTAATCTGCACATAAATTGATATATTGCTGCGCGATATATTGGCTTTCAACCTTGGCTTTTATCTCTAAATTCTCCAATGAAGGAGGATTAGCCAAGCACTCCAAAGCTCGCTTGGCCAATGCTATTGGATCCCTGCGGGGAACAAGGTACTGAGCTAGCTCTCCGGTCAATATTTCACTTGGTCCATGGGGACATTCAGTGCTGACTACTGGTGTTTGGCAAATTAACGATTCGATAAGCACTGTTGGTAGGCCTTCAAAATCTGAGCTGAGCAGCATTATTTCGGCTCTGGCGATCCATGCATAGGGATTACTTTGAAAACCTGGGGTGATAATACGATCTTCTACCCCATATTTTCTTGCCAGTTTATGGGCTTTATCTGGTCGATTAGTGAGTAATACCAGCCGAGGCGCCGACGGCATAGCTTGAAGGGATTGGAAAAGAATATCTAAGCGTTTCTGACGTGTCACACGGCCTATATGTATCATATAAGGTTCATCGGGAAGTCCCACTGGTTGCTCTTTTGCCTTTGTTCTTATCTCATCGAGTTTAAAGGGATTGTAGATGGCCTGAACACTGTGAGGTTTTAGCCAGCGAGTCTCTCTGAGTTCAGTTGCTATGCCATCGGATACGGTGATTATCTTTTTTCCAATCAGAGCTTTTGCTTTGTGCCAGCGTCGAAAAAAATGAACTGGACCACGTTTTAATTCCATAATCAGTTCTTGTTTGAGCGCACAGTGGCAAAAGTAATAACAAGGGGAGAAGTCACAGCCACTAACGACAAGATCGCAGTCAGTTGAGTTGCTGAGAAAAAGAGAAAATGGACCCGCTTTATGTTCTACCGACTGGACGCAAGCCTGTAACTGCTTTTGTTGTGCAGTTAGGGATAATGATTTTTGAGAGTCAAAGACATAATGGATATGGACATTTTTAGGTGGGGTAAAGTCGCCCTCCTGATTAAAAATGAAAAGGTGCACCTCTTGACCAGCTTCTTGTAAAACTTCGGCCTGAGTCAAAGCGACTTTGACAGTACCATTAGCGAAGAGGTTATGGCAGAAAATGGCGATTCTTTTCATTTAGTGTCTTTATACCTGTATCGTGATTTTGCCGTCATTATACTCATTCTAAAAACAAATTGGTTAATATGGTTCATTCGTGAAACTAAAGTGGGTAAACTGTCGGTTTCTAATTAGGTTTGTTAGGCTTTTTATATGCATAAACGAGCAATATATCCAGGGACCTTTGATCCCGTGACAAATGGACATACCGACCTTATCGAAAGGGCCGCTAAGCTATTTAAACATGTAGTGATTGGTATAGCGGCTAATCCATCTAAGCTGCCTAGGTTTAGCTTAGATGAGCGAGTTCAACTACTTAAACTGGTGACTGCCCATCTCGATAATGTCGAGGTTGTTGGTTTCAGTGGTTTGTTAGTGGACTTTGCTAAAGAACAAAAAGCGAGTGTGCTAGTTCGAGGGTTAAGGGCGGTGTCTGATTTTGAATATGAATTTCAGTTAGCGAATATGAATCGTCGTTTGAGCCCTGATCTAGAGAGCGTATTTTTAACACCATCGGAGGAGAATTCGTTTATCTCCTCGACCTTAGTTAAAGAGGTGGCGCTACATGGTGGTGATGTCAGTCAGTTTGTTCACCCTCAAGTGAGCAAAGCACTTTTAAGCAAAGGATAATAGTCAGTTTTTATGTTGAAATTCTATAGTATAAAGTTCACTGCAGCTTTTCTGTTTCTAAGCTCTTTTTCAGTTTTATCAGCACCTTGGGTAGATGTTTCTGATATCTATTTACGTGCTGATATTCAAGCTCTAGCTGATGAAGGAGTGATCACGGTTCCTGTTAATACTTATCCCTTAATGTGGTCAGGTATTGCAGTTGATTTGGCTAAGACAGAGCCATCAACCTTGACCCCAGCCTTAGCACAAGCTTTTGCTCGCGTGAATTTTTACTATCGTAATGCAGTAGGCAATAGAGGTAATACACGCATTAAAGCGGTAGCTGCCACTGATCCTGCTCGTTTTCAGCATTTTGGTTCTGACTACCGAGAAAAGGGCGAACTGCAGGTTTCCCATGAGTATATGGGTGAGCGCTTCGCTTATAAGATTGCAGCATCGGCTAATTATGAGCCGACAGATAATAAAGAGTTCCGTTTCGATGACTCCTATTTGGCAATGGCATTAGGTAACTGGATGGTGACTGTCGGTGCTGTCGAACAGTGGTGGGGCCCTGGTTTTGATTCGGCGATGGCGAGATCGAATAATGCTCGACCTCAACCTTCAGTCATGTTGAGTCGTAATAATGCTGCTGCATTTGAGACGCCTTGGCTCTCTTGGTTAGGCCCATGGACACTTACAGCTGGGATTAGTCGTTTAGAGGAGGAGCGTGCTATTGCCAATCCTCTGCTATGGAACTTTAGAAGTTCACTGCGTCCTTTTAAGCAGTTAGAGATAGGTTTTTCTTGGTCGACCCAATTTTGTGGTGAAGGCCAAGAGTGTTCACTGGAAAGCGCACTTAAATCGATAACTGGCCAGCGAGACTGTCGTGATGCTGGACCTGGTGGCTGTACTAACTATGGTAACCAGATCGCAGGCTATGATGTTCGCTTCAGTGATACCTGGTTCAATGTGCCTTTTGGTGTCTATTACGAACAAACTTGTGAAGATGCTACTGGCTCTGCACCTTGGGATATTGTCGACTGTGGACACGCCGGTGGTATCGATACACGCTTTAATTTCGACTCAGCTCAATACAAGTTGTTTTTTGAGTATACAGATACCATGGTTGCCTGCGGTGAAGATGAAAATGCCTTTAACTGCATGTACGAGCACGGTGATTACCAAAGTGGTTCACGCTATTATGGCAGGGCTTATGGCAGCACCTATGACAGTGACGCCAAAGTGTATGCGCTAGGGTTAATCGGCCAATTTGCTAACAGCCGTGGCATCACGACGATACTAAGGTATGCGCAGCTCAATAATGATGGCTCAAGTCCAAGTCATGGCTGGGCACCTCAGTCGCCTAAGGAAGATCTGTTGATGCTGGAACTGAGTTATCGCATGTCGATCTGGAAAGGTATGATGAGTGTTGGTGGTACGGTATCTCAATCTGAGTTTGAAGTTGCAGACAAGCAGACCGATGCGACACTATTTGGCACTTATGAGTATCGGTTTTAGGAGAAGGTTCGAGATTTTTTAGGTCCTAGGACCTAAAACCTAGAACCTAATCTCTTTCCTTATCTCGTCTGACATAAGCCACAGAACACAGTGGCTCTTTGTCCCAGTTTTATCTCACTGAGCAGATTGCCACATTGGGTACAGGTTTGGCCGCCCCGGCCATAGACATGCAGCTTTTGAGCAAAATATCCTGGCTTACCGTCAGCATTTGTGAAATCTTTTAACGTTGTCCCACCTTGTTTAATTGCATTAGCCAAGATCTGTTTTATCTCAGACACTAAGATTATCAGGCGTTCTGAATCTACCTTGCCCGCTTCTGTCTCTGGGTGTATTCCCGCAGCAAACAGGGCTTCATTGGCGTAAATGTTTCCCACTCCGACGACGATATGGTTGTCCATGAGGCAGAGCTTTATCGCCTTCTTCTTATTCTTTAATGCTTCAGTCAAATAACCTGGGGTGAATGCCTCTGTTAGCGGTTCAGGTCCCAGTTTAGTAAGTAGGGGATGAGCATCGATGGGAAGTTCATACCATAACCAGGCTCCGAAGCGGCGAGGATCGTTAAAGCGTAATATCTTACCGCTTGCTAAGGCTAAGTCGATATGATCATGTTTCTCCACTGGAGTTAAGGCTGTCACGATCCTTAAGCTGCCAGACATACCGAGATGCACGATGGTCGTGCCAGCATCTGTGTCAATAAGCAGGTATTTAGCACGGCGGTGTACACTACGTATGGTTTGACCGACAATCTGCTGGGCAAGTTCAGGCACAGGCCAACGCAGACTAGCGTTACGTACGGTAAGTCCGGTAACCTCTTGGTCAATTAAGTATGGCGAGATCCCCTGTCGGGTCACCTCAACTTCTGGAAGTTCGGGCATATTAACTCTCTTTATCCATACTGGCAGCGGTCTCGGAAACCGGAGCGCTAGTAATTTTAATGATTGGGTTCAAGGCTTCTCTTAAACTTGGAGGGATGAGATACCAGTTATTTGCCGAAGAGCGCAGTAGTCCCTGCTTTTGATACCAGTACCAGGTTTGAGCCTGATTGTTATCGGCTATCAATATCATCACCTCAAGGGGCTTGTCGGCATTGGCATGTTCAAATAAGGCTTGTTGATCAGCAGCGGGTGACAGCTGTATCTCGCTCCATGCATTGGCCCAAACTTGGCAATTAAGCACGCTCTCATGGCATTGCCATTGGCTGCCTTTACTGAGCCAAAGATCATTGACCTGTAGCTGTGCTAAGGGTGAAAATTCGTCGAAAAGTGGATGTGCATCCGAGGGCAATTTGGACGTCTTGTCATCGAGCAAAGTCAGTATGGCTATCATCATCAATGTACTAAAGATGATGATGTTATTCCATTTTTTACGTGATAGCGCCATAGTGGTTACTTCAGCCCGTCATCTAATGTTGGTTAGTTAATCAGTGTATCGGTTAGTTACCCAGTCTTCAAATGAAGACTTAATGCATTCATTCTTTTTAGGTCTGGCGTATATTGGTGTTTAGAGGGCGGGCTTTGCCCTGCTAGGGCTACTCACTTGAGTACGGAACGCTTCGCTTACGGAATAGCCGATGGCTACAGGAACGCTTGGCTTACAGTAAAAGCAACACTGAGCATTTGCCATTGCCGTCATCCTGGGCTTGTTCCGGGATCCATTATTTTGAATGTTCATCACATTAATAAATACAGTTTCTTTATGTATTGCATTGTCTTTTGCTGCTTGAGTAAATTGTGATTCTGTCACGCAGCTTTCACATTCAATATGATAGCTCTGGAGATCTTCTGGATGAGTACTGTTAGCAAATGCGGCTGTTGAAAATTGAGCTGCTGTTAATATAAATAATGTGGATAGTAACTTCATCTAAATTACTTTTTATAGATATACTTTTATTGTTTGCGAAGCTTCTCACGCCCCAATGAACAAATATGAGTCATCATAAGTTGTAACAAAATCAACATAAAGGCAGCGAATCTTTATTTTTTTTGTTTGGTTTCATGATCAAAATTAGGATGATAATCCTCATGGTTATTCTCAAATAAAGGGCCCGTAGCCAATTAGCTTAATTCGAAGAGATGAATACCCGGTGTAGGTACGGCTGTGGGCTTCGATTTTAGGGCGAAGTTTCACCCAGTGGAACTCTTTGAGCGGGAGGTAAGGTCGCTCTCGGACTCCTGTCCTTTACGACATTGAGACTTCCTGTCTGGCAGATATCGAACTGGCCGTTTAACATGGAGGTTATTGGAAACCATAGAGCACATAGGGTTATATTTACAACGTCCAACAGAAGTCACTACATGTGAGGTTGTTTCTAGACATCCTGTCTTCACGACATAGGTGAATCCTATAGATAACCGTTAAGCGATAGTTTTCAACAAGCTAATTAAACCCCCATTCTGCTCAATGAACTCTATGTGAACGAAGTCTTCTCATTGAAGTCATGATTTTAGAAAGTCATTAACATAAGCTTGAATTTGATCGACGACTTGCTCTAATTGGTACTCAGCTGTAAGTGGTTTAATGTATTTCTCCGGGTGAGACAGAGCATGGTTTATGCGCTCAGTTAATGATTCACCTTCACGCACAATCCCGGGGAAATCTTCACCTAATACCTCTATTGCTCCAATGGTATCGGTCGTAACAATTGGGATATTTAAAGTCATAGCTTCAAGTAGCACATAACCCATAGTTTCGGTTTTTGAACATAAAACTAAGCATCGGGAGTGAGATAAAATAGCAAATGGATTATTGCAGTTATCTGTGAAATGAACCTTGTGATCTAGCTTGGCTAACTTCGCTTCAGACTTTAATTGTGTCATTAAAGGTTTGTGTTTTTTGAGTTCACCACCGATGAAGACTAAATCAGCACTAGTGTTGAGAGTCGGGTTGTTGAGATAACTTGATAGAAGCAAATCTTGTTGTTTTGTCTCGGTGAAACGACCGATATGAGTGATAAATGAATCAGGCAATTTGCCATGAGGAAATTCAACAGCCTGCTTAGAGAGTCTTCTGACTCTCTCGCTGTCAAAGGGATTGGGTATATAGACAGGTTTATGGACAGTAAAAGGGGCGAGTTCGATGCCAAGTTTTTTTGAGATGATAATATTATGACCACGACTAAGCTTTCGTTTTATTTTGCATCGCTCAATAAATTGTTTTAAAGATGACTTAGCTTGTTTATACCGGCGTGTACGATCGCTATGAATAATTGAGATGCTTTGATCAACTCCCACATATTTTTGACCAACATTATCTATAAGAATAAGCACTTCATCTCTATGTTTTTTATAGTTTACTAGACTCAGTTTGTTTATTTGTTTTACATCAGCCCAATCACACCAGTTAACTAGAGATTCAGGTGCCTCCTTGCCGGTATTCCATACCTCTATTTGGTGGCCACGACGGAAAAGTTCTTTTCCAAGAATGATCGTCGCTGCTTCAGCTCCACCGCTTTCTAACTGTCTAACAACAAAGATGTATTTCATAAATATGGATACCAGTTAATATGTTCTCGATATTGATTTTCGACTTGAACAAAGTGGCTGTAGCTTAAATCGAAGAGGTCACACTCAGGTGTAGATGCGGCAGTGATCTTCGATGACAAGGCGCATAATGTTCCCGACATTATGCGGCATTTCCTACTATCCGTGTGGGTCAGATGTCATCGTAGAGACTACAAGAACCCTTTTCGTTAATAGAGTGGGCGTCCGTCTCACTGAAGTATCTGCACATTGAGGTCGTTCCTCGACATCCTGCCTTTACGACATTGGTGCGTCTGACCTCCACGGATGGAGGAAATGTCTTATGTATGTCTGGAACATACAAGACCCTGCACGGCATCCACGGAAGGTGATAAACATCATTGAAGCCATGGTGTCCAGTAAACCAACCAAACATCAATTCCCCCAATGAACCTAACAAAAAGATACTTATAACTTGTTATCCGAAGAAAACAAAGGGTAATAGCCAATTAGCTTAATTCGAAGAGATGAATACCCGATGTAGGTACAGCTGTGGGCTTCGGTTTCAGGGATGAAATCGCAGAGCGTATAGGGATATATTTATAGCGTCCCACAGAAGTAGTTACATGAAAGCCTGCTGCGGGCAATAGATATCAATACTGTCTTGGTGTTCGGAGTATCGCCAAACACCAAAACTGCTCAATGAACCCAGCTAAGAGATATTTCAAACTCACTATTAGGAAGACCACTCTAATGGTGTGTTATATAAAGTCGCTGCAGGCGATAGATAACAGTGAAGTTCAGGTTCTCAATAAGCTAATTAAATACCTATAAACTAAAGAAAAGATATTTATAACTTACGATCAGGCAAGTCATTACCCCCCTGTTGTATTCATAAAGCGCAAAATCTGCACCTCGCCTTCTTCCCCAAACACGTGCTCTTTAGGCTTAAGTTTTATGGCATCCAAAATGGCGGTTTTTAACTTATCTATATCCCCTGGGAACTCTCGCACGATGGCTTTAAGATCCACCGAATGCTCATTACCTAAACAGAGGAGTAAGCGTCCCTCGACTGTGACACGAACTCGGTTACACTCATGGCAAAAATTATTACTGTGGGGGGAGATAAAGCCCACATGTATCGAGCTGCCCGGCATAGTGTAGTAGCGAGCTGGCCCCCCGGTGCGTTTATCGGAAAGCTGTAGTTCATATCGTTGGGATATGATTGCCTTAACCTCCTCACTGCTGCAGTGACGGCTCTTTTTGCGCTCATCGATCACGCCCAGAGGCATCTCTTCAATAAAGGCGATATCGAGTTCACGTTCGCGACAAAACTCGATAAGATCTAACACCTCATCATCATTTTGACCGCGTAAGATGACAGCGTTGATTTTGATGCGTTTAAATCCCGCTGCTTTTGCGGCATCTATCCCATTTATAACACGCTCTATCTTGCCATTTCGAGTTAACTCAGTGAAGAGAGCGGGTTTTAATGTATCTAGGCTGATATTTAATCTGGCAAGGCCATAGCCTTTCATCTTTTGCGCAAATTTGGTCAGTCTGGAGCCATTGGTGGTCATGGACAGTTCAGATAAACCGGGAAGAACACTCAATCGTTTCACCAATTGGTCACAGTCGGTACGCACTAGAGGTTCACCACCGGTTAAGCGTATTTTTTTCACGCCTAATTCGGTAAAGGCTTGGCCAACCCAAGCCAACTCTTCTAAACTAAGTACTTGCTCTCGTTCAAGAAAACAAGGTTCTTCACTCATGCAATAGACACAACGGAAATCACATCTATCGGTAACGGAAAGGCGCAAATACTCTACCTTACGTCCGAAGGTGTCGACGATTAAACTCATATTAGCTTCCTACACCGCAGACTATAAAAGATCGGCAAAAGGTTGAATATAAACGACATCGCCTGAATTCAATTGTTCATCTTGTTCGCCTATTACGATGAAACAGTTTCCTTGCACCATTGAGCTCAACATTCCAGAACCTTGTGCACCTGTCGTTGTAACATGTAGCTTGCCATCTTGGGCTAAGTGGAAAATACCTCGGATAAACTCGGTACGCCCTATTCGGCTGCGCATTTTACAATCAGCAATCGCAGGTACCATGGTTTGAGTCCACGCTTTCTCTCCCGCCAGTTTTCTGAGTGCGGGTTGCACGAACTGCATGAAGGAGACCATAACGGCAACGGGGTTACCCGGTAGACCAAAGAAAAGACTGTTACCAATTTGACCGAAGGCTAATGGTCTGCCTGGACGCATATTGATGCGCCAAAAGTTAATCTGTCCCACTTTCTCAAGCGCGAGTTTGATAAAGTCGGCATCACCAACGGAAACACCACCAGAGCTTATGACCACATCGGCATCAACAGCCGCTTGGCTCAGTGCTGCTACTAGGACCTCTTCCGAGTCATGTATGATGCCAAGATCGATCACCTCACACCCCAGCTTTCTCACCATCGACTTAATGGTAAAACGGTTTGAGTCGTAGATGCAGCTTGGCTTTAGCGGCTCACCGGGTTGGCAAACCTCATCACCGGTTGAGAATACGGCGACTTTAGGGCGTCTAAATACTGGTAGTTGGCCGAAACCAAGGGATGCCAGCATACCTTGTTCAGGTGCTTGTAAGCGATTATGGGCAGCGAGTGCTGTCTTACCCTTGGCAATATCTTCACCCGCGAGCCTGACATGTTGACCTAAGGCGATATCACCTTGAAAACTAATGCTGTCACCATTATCGGTTGCCAGTTCCTTCATCTGTACGGTATCTGCCCCAGCGGGAACCGGAGCACCGGTCATGATGCGTACCGCTTCGCCTTGCTGGAGTGTTTTAGCGTACTGGTGGCCCGCTAAGACATCGGCGACGACGGTGTAACTTGGCAACATTGGCACTGAATGCTTGAAGGCATAACCGTCCATCGCAGAGTTAGTTTGTTGTGGCACATCCACAGGAGAGATCGCGTCTTGGGCTAACACTCGACCATTGAGTTCATCGAGTTCAATGACTTCATATTCACTCACTGGCTTGACGAAGGAGAGAATGCTATCAATACCTTGGCGTACCGAGAGTGTTTTACTGCTATCGACTTCACAGCCACATTCGGGCGCTTGTGGTGCCAGTGGCACACTTGTGGCGTTAGGTTGCCAACTTTTGGCGTATTCGATAACAAAATCGGCTATCTGCTCGACATTATTGATATCAAGACGGCGCAGTTCACCAGGAAGCACAGTTTCGTCGCAACAGGCTATGGCTTGAATATTGGTGTCATGGGTATGGATAAAGGGTTTACCGTGGGCGGCACGATGCAACTCTATCTTAGGCAGTTCGAGTTTTTTAAAGCCCTCGACTAAGACGATGTCGACTTTGTCCTGCTCTATTTGTTGAAGTAGGTGAGGCAGTTGTGGATCTCCATCAACCTCATCTTCAGTCATTAAGGCCCAACGAATGTGTGAGGCGACCAACATCTGACGAGCCCCTGCTTTACGCATCTCGTAACTGTCTTTACCTGGAGTATCCACATCGAAATTATGATGAGCATGTTTAATCACAGCGAGTTTGACGCCGCGACGACTTAGCTCAGGAATGAGTTTCTTTAACAGTGTGGTTTTTCCTGTGCCGCTATAGGCACAAAATCCGAGGACTGGGATCGACAACGGATTGGTAAAGGGAGTAGACATTGATACCTCGAATATTATTTGGCTATTGCCTCAGCAAGTTGTTGTTTCTGTTCTGGCGTGTTGACGTTGACGAAAGCATTAGCTTGATCGGAAAAATCAGTCACCACGTAGTGATGTTTGGCGTACCAGAAATCGATTTTACGTTCACCCTTGTCTAAAAATTCCTTCATTGAATTCCGTAAACTGGGTTTTAGCAGCAGCACTACGGGTTGTTCGCGCTTACCGTCACTGGCGACAGCAAGTTCAGCATCTTCACTCTCTATTTGAGTCAACATACGCTCGACGAGATCTAAGGGTAAAAGCGGGCAATCGCATGGAACCACAAGTAGGTAATCGGCTTGAGTTTTCCCCATCGCAGTAATCATTCCAGCTAAAGGGCCTAAATAACCTGAGTCTTCATCACTGAAAACCGAGTAACCGAAATCAGCATAACGGCTTTGGTTACGATTTGCGTTGATCATGATCTCTTTAACTTGAGGTTTAATTCGATCTATCGCATGTTTGATCATTGGTTGGTCTAAAAGCTCGACTAAACCTTTATCATTTCCACCCATACGTCTGGCCATGCCGCCAGCTAAGATCACAGCATCAATTCGCAATGACATACCTTGGTTCCTGTAACGTTGTTTGGTCGCTGCTCAAATCCTCTTCTGAAGGGGTCGATGCACGAATACCTTGATTGGTTATTTGCCAGTTTTGATCACATAAGCTCGTTAGTACACAAGATTGATGACTACTGACCAAGATTCCTGTGCCTATTTGTTGAAGATCTTGCACCATACTTAGCACTAGATCTTGAGAATAGGTGTCCATGTTGGATGTGGGTTCATCTAACATCAGTAGTTTAGGCTGCATGATCCAAGCTCGGGCAATAGCTAAGCGTTGCCTCTCTCCACCCGATAGACTCGATGCAGCTTGCTTGCTTAGATGTGCTAAGTCAGCCTTTTCTATCGCATCTTGGGTTCTTTGTTCGAGCTGTTGTTTGCTCATTTCACAAAAGGGGTGTGGGTAGTTGAGGTTATATTCGACATTGCCGTCAAAGAGGTAAGGGTGTTGATGCAGGTAAACCGCCTTACCCAATAGTGGGTTTGAACGCCACCAAGGTAATGGCGCGAAGCCTTGGGTTGAGATAGTTCCCTTGGTAGGGGCGATTAATCCGGCTAGCAACTTCATTAAGGTACTCTTACCACTGCCGTTATCGCCTTGCAGGTGTATGGTTTGGCCTTGTGCAAGTTGCAATCTTTCGACAGAAAAAAGCGTGCGCTCACCAAATCGCATTTCGATATTGTTGGCAATCACTTTAACCATATTTAATGGCTCCTCGGCTCAGCTTTTCCTCTTAGGGTACCTAAGGTGAAGTTGAGAATAAGCGATAAAATAAGCAAAACCAGACCGAGTGCGATAGCTTGTGCAAAATCGCCTTTGCTAGTTTCGAGGGCTATAGCCGTTGGAATATTGCGGGTAACATCGGCAATATTACCACCGACCATCATGGAGCAACCCACCTCAGTTAATATCCGACTAAAGCCTGCGACAACGGCGAGTAGCAGAGGAACTTTCAGCTCTCGACATAGAGTCCAAATAGCCCTAAGCCAAGAGGCTCCTAAGGTTCGAGATGTTTCCCATGCACGTCTATCCACACTGGTAAAAGCAGCCTGACTCATAGAGACAAGTACGGGAGCGCAGATTAACATCTGGCCTAGTATCATGCCCTTTTGAGTGAATAGCCATCTTAGATCACCTAGGGGACCCATACGAGTCAACATAAGATAAACAAGAAGTCCGATAACCACAGTGGGGATAGATTGCAAAGTTTGAATCATGTTGGTGATAAACCAGCGGCCGGGAAATCGGCCGAAAGCCAGCATAAAACCCAATATCATCGAGGGCAGCAAGGTGATAGCAAGTGCTGCGAAAGACACAGAGAAAGAGACGGAAACAATGGCCCACACATCTGGGTCCAACGAAAACAGCAGACCAAAGGCCTGCTGTATAAGGGCTAACCAGCCTTCATTCATGTGTGGTATACCCAGTTTAATAATCGAACACCTACAATCTTAGGTGTTCCCTGTGTATACCATGTTAAATAATGGCTTATCCAGAACCTTAAAGTCATTCGCTATAAGTTGCCTTAAATAGTTGCTCCCCATGAACTTTATAACTATTGATCATGCCTTGAGCTTCGGCACTGATCAACCAATCACTAAGCGCTCTTGCGCCCTTATGGTTAAGTTCAGGGTATTTAGCAGGGTTAATTAGCATAATTTGATATGGATTAGCTAATGCTTCTCCGCCATCAAAATCAATTGCCATATCAAGTTTAGCTTTATAAGCTACGAAGGTACCGCGATCAGATAGCGTATAACCTTGAAATTCATCCGCCATAAGTAGGGTTTTACCCATACCTTGACCTACAGATTTATAGCCTGAGAAAGTGGGATCGATGTTAGCATTTTTCCAGATGATCAACTCTTTCATATTGGTGCCTGAGTTATCTCCACGAGAGATAAAAGGTGCGCCAGATTCTGCTATTTTAGCAAAAGCCTCTTCAACTGTCTTACTACTACGGATCTTAGCTGGGTCATTTTTAGGGCCCAAGATCACAAAATCGTTCTCCATTATGCCGCGAGGCAAAAGTCCGAAGCCTTCATCGACAAATTTAGCTTCTGCTGCAGGTGCGTGAGTCATGATGACATCGACGTCACCTTGGCTAGCAAGTTTCAATGCTTTACCTGTGCCCGTAGCAATTACCTGTACCTTGTAGCCTGTTTCAGCTTCAAATTTAGGCAGTAAATTATTCAGCAGACCTGAGTTATCAGTACTCGTGGTAGTGGCTAATTTGATAACTTCTTCGGCTTGCACTGGCATTGCTGTCATTAACGTCGCAGCTAAGGCTAAGCTGAAGATAGATTTAAGGTTTAACATTCTTGCTCCTTGGCGTTTTGAAAACGACCCATCTGCCAAGATGAGTCATTTGAAATTTTGTATTATGATTAATGCTTTATAAGCAATTTGAATGCCAACTTGTTACACACCAGATTGGCTTCGCAAATCATCAGGCTTTGTGATCTCCGTCGCAAACTGCAATTGCCAAATACAGACATTTTGTCCCACAGGCCTCATTCTTTGGTTCACAGTGACCTATTTGCCCAACTATGGTGGTAGAATCATCATTAAATGAGTCAAAATGTCCTAAAGATGACAATATGAGCCAGATGAATAAAGCATTAAAACCACTTCCTTCAGCCGTTTCCGTGCTTATTGTTGACGATGAGCCTGGAATGCGTAGTTTTTTAAAAAAAGCACTCTCGAAAAAATTCGCTTTAGTTGAGACCGCTTCCAGTATTGAAGATGCCGAGCAATTGCGAAGTCGGTGCCACTTTGATCTGCTTATTGTCGATATACGTCTACCTGGACGATCGGGCATCGAATGGCATGAAGCCTTAAACGATCAGGAGCGTCGCTCAGACATTATCTTTATGACGGGTTATGCCGATATGGATGTGGCTATTAAGGCATTGCGAGCTGGTGCATCTGATTTCATCATGAAACCATTTCATCTAGAACAGATGATGAAAGCGGTAGATCGTTGTATCGAGCGTCGTTTGTTGAAACGTGAAAACCTGATGCTGCGTCGTGAAGTCTCAATCGGTCAATCCTCTACTATCATCGGCAGCAGTGAGGCCATGAAGGAGGTAAAGCATATTATCGAACGCGTCGCACCCACTAATGCCGTTATTCTTATTGAAGGTGAGTCGGGTACAGGTAAAGAACTGGTCGCCAGACAACTGCACCTATTGAGTGGCCGACAAGGTCCATTTGTTCCTGTTAACTGTGGTGCTATCGCTCCAGAATTACTCGAAAGTGAACTTTTTGGTCATTGCGCCGGTGCGTTTACCGGGGCTAAAGGTAACCGTGAGGGACTATTTAGCTTTGCATCTGGCGGTACTATATTTTTGGATGAGATCGGTGAGATGCCGCTGAAGATGCAAACGGCACTGTTACGTGTGCTAGAGCAGCGTACTATTCGTCCCGTTGGGAGTGAAAAAGAAACTAAAATTGATGTCAGAGTATTAGCCGCCACAAATAGGAAGCTTGCCGAAGAGGTTGAAGCCGGACACTTTAGGCGTGATCTATATTATCGACTCAATGTGCTAGATATCTTAATTCCCCCTTTGAGAGACAGACCAGAAGATGTGGTGGAGCTGACTCATCATTTTACCAGACAGTTAGCGGCAGAGCTTGGCGTAAAAGAAGTTGTCTGGAGCCATGAAGATATGGTGAAGCTACAGCAACATGAGTGGCCGGGTAATATTCGTGAGCTGAGAAACATGATTGAGCGTTGTATCCTATTGGGCAAACCGCCGGCAGAGTATTGGAAGCAACAACCTAAAGCCGAGGTACAAGCTGAATCTGGTTACCCGCTAGAGTGGTGTCTTAAAGAGGTGGAAAAGCACCATGTAACACAAGTTGTTGATGCCCATAACGGCAATAAGTCTGCTGCGGCACGAGACTTAGGCGTATCAAGAAAAACATTAGATAGAAAATACAAAGAGTGGTTCGGTATCGAACATCCCGGAGATGCTTCATAGCATTCTCATTAAATACGCTGAATGAATATATATTTAATAGGAATGGTATAAATGTCTTTTTTCCCACGTATTTTTGGTATTAATTGGCAGCAGATGCAGGCTAAAGTGCGTTATCGTATTCTTATCCTAACCTTATTGCCGATACTGTTGACGCTAGTGAGTTTGGTGTTTATCACCATTTACTGGAATATCAGTTATACCGGAAAGCAGCTCTTTATGAAGGTTAAAGCTGATCTTACTGTCGCTAATAATACCTTAATCTCTGTTCAAAAAAGTCAGGAAAAGCAGTTAGAACTCGTGATGGAGTCCTGGCAGTTTCAACATGACTTTAGATTGTTTAGTGGAACTAAACAAAAATACAGAGATCAGATAGATAGTTTGCTTGAAGAGCGGAAAGAGCAACTTAATCTGGATTTTTTGCGTTTGGTGAGCGTGTCAGAAGCTTCTGCCGATCCCGACCTTCGTCAAATGCTACAAAAAGTCGGTGGCTTGGTTCCTTTATCAGGACTGATGGTGTTGTCTCCAGAACGTTTGATCAGAATCGATCCTGATTTAGTTAACCATGCCAGTATCACTCTTGTCGATACGCCTCGAGCACAAAAACCAAACAAGAGCGTGGAGGAGAGGGGCATGCTAAGCCGCAGTCTACTGCCTGTTCCTGATGCCGATGGTCATGTGTCTTGGTATCTTGATGGTGGCATACTGCTTAACCGTGATATCCGCATTGTTGATCATATTCGAGATCTGGTTTACGACAAGGGAACATTACCTGAACGTTCAATCGGCACTGTTACTATTTTTCTCGACAATACCCGTATCAGTACCAATGTCCCTTTGCGCTTTTTTCCTCAAGGTAGTGAAACCGCGGGCAGAGCGTTAGGCAGCCTAGTATCCGATGAAGTTAAATCTAAAGTGCTTACTCAGGGGATGCAATGGGTCGACCGCGCTTTTGTGTTTGATGATTGGTTTATTTCGGCTTACGCTCCCCTTGAAGATGTTAATGGCAAACGGGTCGGTATGATCTATACCGGTTTTTCAGAGTCGCCCTTTATTCATGACTACCTACTGAATATTATAGAGTTAGGCACTATATTGATGTTGGTATTGCTGGTTTCTGGACTTCTTGTTTATCGGGGAGCTTACAGTTTACTTCAACCTATTGAACGAATTCATCATGTGGTTAAGGCGGTTCAATCGGGGAGAAATGTGCGGATCGGATCCCTTGGGCTTGAGCGTGATAATGAGTTGTCTAATCTAGCTGAACAGTTTGATCGTATGTTGGATCTGCTGCAAAAACGCAATACTCAAATTCAGGCCGCAGCAGAGCAACTTGAAGTTAAAGTTGAGGAGCGTACTCGTAGCCTGCAGGAGAAGACGGTCGAGCTACAAAATAACGTCGAACTGCTCAATGAAACCAGACAGCAGTTAGTGACGAATGAAAAACTGACGGCATTGGGAGAATTAACTGCCGGTATTGCTCACGAGATCAATAATCCAACAGCGGTTATCTTAGGCAATATGGAGTTGTTGAAATACGAACTAGGGGAAAATGCTGAGTGTGTAGAGGAGGAGATTGAGTTGGTTATTCAACAGGTCGGCCGAATTAGCACCATTATCCGCAGTTTGTTGCAATACAGTCGCCCAGGTGAATTCAACGCGCCTTTAGAGATGCATCAATTGACGCCGATTATAGAGGAGATGCTAGTACTAGTACGTCACTCTATACAAGAGCAGCAAGTGGTGCTTAGTCAAGAACTGAATGCCAGTTTTCCCATTGAGGTTAATCGTCCTCAATTACTGCAGGTGCTGATTAACTTAGTTGTTAATGCCGCCCATGCAATGGATGAGAAGGGACGGATTAGGATCCGTACCTATGACTGGGTACATAATGATGAGCCTATCGGTGTGAAAATTGAGGTGGAAGATGAAGGTAAGGGGATTCCAAAGGATCAACTCAGCCGTATTTTCGATCCCTTCTACACCACTCGAGCCGATGGTACGGGGTTAGGTTTATCGCTTAGTTATGGGATTATTAAACGAATTGGCGGCACCATAGAGGTCAACTCGACCGTAGGCAAGGGGACATTATTTACCGTAGGTCTTTATCATAAAGCTAAAGAAGATCAGAACGACACCCCCTATAACGGCTTATATTTTAACGAAACCTAGCTAACAAGTATTGATTGAACACAAGATAAAAAAATGCCGAGAAAATGAAAATTCTCGGCGATAAGAGTGTGTGAGCAATATCGTACTTTGCAAACTCAGCATACATATTCCGACAAGATTCTGCAGGAAGTGAGCAAATAGGCAGAGATGAAGTGCTTATTTATTCAGTTATGTATTTAGAGTCCTTGGAACGCATGCAAATAATAATCATTATCATTTAAGCTTGCAACTGTTTTATTCAATTTCAATAGGATTAAGTTGTATCATTTGCTTGATTACAAGTTAACTATTTGAATTTAAATGTTTATATTGGTAGGTAATTTAATTATAAAGAGTCTTATCTGAAGGATAGCTTGTTGGAAAAAGATAAAAAAATGCCGAGAAAAATAAAATTCTCGGCGATAAGAGTGTGTGAGCAGTGCTGTGTTTTGCAAATTCCTCATACATATCCCGACAAGGTTCTGCAGGGAGTGAACAAATAGGCAGAGATGAAGTGCTTATTGCTCAGTTATATATTTAGAGTTCTCGGAACACATGCGAATAGTAATCATTACTATTTGATGTGGCAAGTTTTTATTTATTCTTAAGCTGATCTTTACATTCGCTTGTCAGAGACTTCTGCAAACTTATTTTATTAAATGATGGATTATCAATATCTTGCTTAAGTTCAGTTATCTGATATTGGTTTGAGATCAGCATTTTGAGCATGGAAGAAAAATGATTCAAGGTTTTAACCTCAATATGTTGATAGCCTTGTTGCTTTGCCCAGCTCTCTTGAGCTTGTAATAGTTGCTGTGCTAAACCTAGTCCTCTAAATTCGGGCAAAACCCCACCTAGCCAACTATAAAATCTATCGTCAGTTTGTTCATATCCCAACTTAAAGCCTGCAACTTCACCTTCCACCTTGATAAAGAGTGCCAACATGGGTTTGTTTGAGAGTCGTAATTGGTACTCAACGAGCGAATATGGATTATCAAATTCAGGGATCGCCTGATTAAGCTCAAAAAGATGATTTAGCAGTTCAGGGGTGGCTAATGTAGTTTGCTCTATCTCAACTTGATACATCTTAAATCTCTCTGTTCGCGAGGTTAGAAAATGGAAAGTGGGTTATTTTAGTTGAAGATAGAGGATAAAAACAACTGGTCAGTCCAGTTTTTAATGTAAGAGTAAACTGCTTAAAAGGCGGTATTTGATAAGTCATTAATCAGCAAGCATTAATACCAATCGGAACGAATGCTTGCTGGATCTGCTTTGTCATTAAACTAGGTTACGGTCGTTACTTGATGTTTGAGAAGGTGAAATAATTTTTCGTTCGAGCACTTTTAACAGTACGCCGTAGGCAGGAAGGAATAAGCCTAAGCTAACGAGCAGTTTAACCCCATAATCTACACTGGCAATCTCAGGCCAGTGCTCGGCCATAAAGCTGTCTGTTGATGCATAAAAGGCGATGGCGAAGAAAACCAGAGTATCCACTAAATTGCCTATTAATGTCGATGCTGCAGGGGCTACCCACCAAGAGCGGGTATTGCGTATCTTGGCAAATACCGTGATGTCCATTAGCTGGCCGATAAGATAAGCGGCAAAACTAGCAAAGGCAATACGAAATACAAAGGTATTGAATTCAGATAAAGAGGCTAGCCCTTGAAAACTACCTTGATGAAATAATACACCCATCAGATAGGAGATAAGCAGAGCTGGCATCATTGCTTTGAGGATAATGCGCCGCGCTGAGCTTTGTCCAAATATCCGTACGGTAAGATCGGTTGCTAGGTAGACAAACGGAAAGCTAAAGGCTCCCCAAGTGGTATGAAGACCAAAGATCTGGAATGGAAGTTGAACCAGATAGTTACTGGCGCAGATAATTGAAATATGAAAACCGACGAGCAGCAATAGTGCGCGACGGATCTGTGTTGCCGTTAACGTTAACATCTTGTGGCCTTTTTAATTACGTGTTGAAGATCGCGGGGTGAGGGAACCCGCTATTTAGGTATCGCTTAGCTAGCTGACATCATAATGCCTATGGCTGCAATCAAATCGATACTGTCCCGTCAGGGGCGAAGAATTATAGAGATCTTTTGGCTATGAACAAGAGCATTGCTAAGATTTAGCTCAAAAAGTCATAAATTGTTCTAAAATAAGGTGACGATATTCCATTCTCATCTTTAAAACGGAAAATCTGTGTGTTTATGAATAAACTGATTAAGTCTTTTCCCCTCCTTTGTTTAAGCTGGTTCCCTCTCCAGTTAATAGCGGCTCCCCAAACAATACACATAGTGACTGAATCTTGGCTGGGTTACACCAATGAGGATGGCTCCGGCTTTTATTTCGACATTTTAAAACGGGTGTTCCCCGAAAATACTTGGGACGTCGAGATAGATATCGCGCCCTTTTCAAGAGTGAGATACCTGCTTAATCATGAAAGAGCTGACATGGCGTTAGGTTTTTATGCTGGAGATAAGACCAAGGCTATTTATAGTGATCAGCCGGTTGAAGTTGATAGCGTTGATGTCGCGTTGACGCCTGAGATGGCCAAGAGTTGGAGTGGTGTCGAGAGTCTTTCATTTAAGAAAGTACAAGCCATGTTGAAATATCGCTATGATGAGTTTATTGATGTTCCTATGTATTACGAGGAGAGCAGTAGTTTACTGGAGATGCTAGACCGTGTTAATAGGGGGCATATTGACGCGGTATTAGATTATAAACCGACTATGTTGGCTAAGGAGGCTCATTTAAGTCAGCCTAGACAGTTTGTGATCATAGAAAATGTATTTAGGACAGAGATCTATTTTGTATTTGCCGAAAATGCAAAAGGACAACGGCTTAAAAAACATTTTGATATTGAGTTGCAAAAGTTGATCGACAGTGGAGAGTTAGATCTACTGTTTCGCCAATATGTCGGTCCGAATGCTAATCGACTTTAAAGTTCGGTGAGTATTGAGAGAATAGTCGTTAGTTTGTTTTCAAGCTCTACCCATTCAGCATCGGCCTCAGATCCTGAGACAATACCAGCCCCAGCAAACAAATTGATACGACCAGGTTCGATAAGTGCACTGCGGATCGCAACGGCAAACTCACTTTCATGTTTATTGAAATAGCCACAAGCGCCGGCATACCAACCTCTGGCATACCCCTCACTTTGACGAATGAAGCTCATTGCAGGTTCTCTAGGTAAGCCACCAACTGCTGGAGTAGGATGGAGGGCTTGAAGTACCTGAAAATCATCGATACCAGGTTTTAATTCGGCACGAATAGAGCGATGCAGATGTTGAATATGGCTCAACTTAAAGACTTTAGGCGTGCTATCGGCACCGACGTAGCTACTCAATGGTGTTAAGGCATCGACAATATGATCTTTAACGAGCCGATTCTCGTGACTGTTCTTATTATCCTCGAGTAAATTCTGTGCAAGAACCCTATCTTCTTCAAGGTTTAAACCTCGAGTTGTCGTGCCTGCTAAGGCTTCAGTGAAGAGCTCTCTTTGCCGACGACGATAAAGCCGCTCAGGGGTGCATGAGATAAAAGTACTGTCGGCACTAAATTGAAAACCAAATTGAAAACTATTCTGATTACGTCCCTGCCAACAAGCAAGTAGCATCCATGGATCAACGGGTTGATTCACCTCGAGCTGGGTTAAGCGAGAGAGCACGACTTTAGGTGTCTCTTGAATAAACTTCTGATGAGTGACTTGATTAACCAATTCAGTCCAACGGTAACGATTTGGTCTATCACTTCGACTCAATAAGTTGATCTTATTTGGTGGAGGGAGAGGTTTTGGCGCTGCCAATTCCGCTAAACTCTCTATGGCTTTGTTACGCTCAGACTCTGCATTTTCGCTGTCAAAATTTAGATTAACCAGTAGCTTGTAGTCATTACCATCGCGTCTTAGCTCAATACGTGGCAGGACAAAGTGTGCTCGACCAAATTCAGGCCAACACTCTGTGGTTCTATCGAAGGCGACGCCACCATAGTAACGAATATCTTGGTTATTCGAGAGGGCTCGTTGTTTCTGATATTCAAAAGAAAGTTGATTGTCATCAATATCATCAGCATAAAAAAAATCTTTACAGCAACCTACCGCGGCGACCTCCTCTTCGGTATCTCTTCCTTTCCAATAGATCCTCGGATAGCAAGGTTGAGCCGCTAACCAGGCAATTGCAGGCACAGATTTTATCGGCAATGAAAGCTGAATGATAGGATCATTTTGTGCTTGAAATTTCAATTGTTTTATAGTGTCAGTGAGGGATGAAACAGCCAGTGACAACGAGTAGACAGCCAATTAAAACTCCAAAACATATCAGTAAAAAATGAAGATTATGATTAGGGAAGAGCCTCGAAGAACATCGAGAATAGTCAAACCATTAAGATTGTGAATAATAATCTTTAACACAAAGTAATGTGCAGGAGAAAAAGTGTCAAGTTGCAGCCTAGTAAGCTGTGAGGTTCGCCATAAATTCAAGACTAAAGTTTTTAAAAAGTATGCTATGCATACTTTTGTCCGCTCACTTTTCCTTACGGGACATTTTGTCCCGCTTATATCTGATATCTCTAAGATAAAATGTGAATTAGTCGATCTAAGTTTGTTTTTAGCTTTTTATTGCTTGAGAGCAGCCTGAAGCGAAGGAACAATACCTGCACATATGCACTACCTTAGGTTGATTTATTATTCATGAGTTTACTTGAGCTAGATCAGGTCAGTTATCGTTATCGATGTGATGAGGCGTTGATTCTTCAGGATGTCAACTTTCAGGTTAATCGGGGAGAGTGTCACTGCATTAGTGGGCCAACGGGTTCAGGTAAATCTACCTTAATTAAGTTGATTATGGGTGCCTTATCACGACCATGTGAAGGTGAATTACATATTGACGACAACCTAGTTTTGGGGCTTGTGATGCAAGATCCAAATGTGCAGTTTATCCGTCAGAGTGTTGGCGCCGAGATCGCTTTTGCACTGGAAAATTTATGTGTTGCTACTGAACTTATGCGGACTAAGGTGCAATCAGCATTAAGAAGGGTGGGTTTGTTCGTTAGCTTAGATATGCCAATTGAGCAGCTATCACTGGGTCAGAAATACAGAGTTATGATTGCATCTCAATTGGTGTCTGAACCTGATATTTTACTGCTCGATGAACCTTGGGCTCAGCTTGATAATACTGGTGTTGAAGAACTCTTGTTAGTCTTGTCACAACTTAAAGAGGATGGCGTTGCAATCGTGCTGGTGGATCATAACCCAAAGGCATTTAGTCAGATTGTCGACCACTTCTACTATATCAAAGAGGGAGCGTTAGTTGCTGGGTGTTCGCCACCTGTCTGTATTGATAATATTCAAGCGGGACCTGTGCGACTTGATATCAGTGTGATGCAAATTGAACCGTTTGAATTTAGATTTATCAATCAAGATCCGTTGTTTAAAAGTTTGCATCAATTGAATCTTTACAGTGGTGAGATCGTCTCTTTGATTGGTGATAATGGTACAGGTAAGAGCAGTTTTTTAAAGAGCCTTGCTGGTATCCAATCTGATATCAACGAGCTCCCTTTAACTGTGTTGGGTAAGCAAGCAAAGCTAGGTGTTTTCGGAGCAGATCTAGGGCTTTTGTTACAACGTCCTAATCGGCAGTTATTTGAAAGTAGTGTTATAGAAGAGGTTCGATTCAGTCTCAAACGCTTTGTTCTTCCTCTGCTCTGGGCTGAACAACTGCTGGATGAGTTGGGACTGTTGCATCTTAAAGATCACTCTCCACACACGCTATCTTATGGTCAGCAACATATGGTGGCTTTAGCATCTTTAGCTTCACTAAAACCTAAAGTCTTGTTGCTCGATGATCCTTTCGCTGGGCTCGATGGTGAATATCTTAATCGAGTATGGCATCTGCTTACTCAGTTAAGTCGGGATGGGTGTGCCATTTTATTAAGCTGCCACAGGCAGATGCTAGCACTACCGGTAACACGTCACTGGCAGATCTCTGATGGTGTTTTATGCAGTGATAGCCCAAAGCAAAATCTATGGTCAGCTTAGGTGGATGTGACTGATGAAAGTTAGAGGAGGTAGGCATTTCCGTCACTCAGTTAACAATGTTAGTGGGGCTGAAACTGACATAAAGAGTAGCAAAGGTATTGGTTGGACTGGCGCTGCACTTATCTTAGCGCTTGTGCTGTCCAGTGGTGCCTTTTTTATCGCAGAAGAGTATCTGCTTGGCCTCATTATCTGCAATCTCGCGTTGATTATTCACGGGGTCTATCGCCGTGGCGATTTTTGGGTGATAGGGCGTGTCTTTTTCGCTCAGCTGGTGATCACATTAAGTCTGTATTACCTAATGCATGGCAAAGAGCAGCTGGTTGAAGGTGCAACTGTGGTGCTTAGGGTGTTAATGGCATTTATTCCTGGCTGGTGGCTGTCAGTCACCTGTCTACCGGAAAAAATAGCAGAGGTATTGGCTTGGATATTGCCGGTTAAGTGGGCCTTTGTGATCGCAGCATCATTAAGTTTATTGCCCACTATGACGCGAGAGATCCGTGAGATATACCAAATCCAATGTTTACGTGGGGCGCGTATTACTCCAAAGGCTTTGAAAGATCCAAGAAACTGGTCTGAATTGATCCATTGTGTGATTTTCCCTCTGCTTATTCAGTTACTCAAGTTATCTAAACAAACTGCGATGGCCGCTCAATTACGTCATTTTGGCAAACATAAGAAACCCACTCATTGGCGTTAGAAATACCTAGCGACTCTATTAATCAAAGAAGAATGTTATGCGTAAAGTTTTCAATTTTAGTTTACAAGATGCACTTTTTATTGGCTTTTGCGCCACGCTACTGGTGGCATTAAAGAGCATGTTACGCCTTAAGCTAGGTATCGCTGGACATTCCATGTTTCTAATGACTTTTTTCTACCTTATTTGCTATGGGGTGGTTGGCCGCGTAGGCAGCATTACCGCTTGTGGCTTTTTATCCGGATTAGTCGCCATGATGTTGAGCGTGGGCAAAGGCGGACCGTTAATCTTGCTTAAGTTTGGCTTACCCGCGTTAGCGATGGATCTGAGTATGATGCTGTTTTCTGGCTTGCTGACGTTAAAGTTGCGCTGTGTTGTTGTTGGTTTAGTGGGGTGTTTTGCTTGGGCTGCGAAGGTGTGGGTAGAAAACCTATTAATGGGGATGACCATACAAGTGGCCTTAGTACAATTTGGATTGAGTATGCTTAGAGGGGGCGCTTTCACTCTTCTGGCAGCCCTGATGGTACCGCCTGTATTGAATCGTTTAAGAGCACATGACCTTCTATTTAATGAAGAAATAAAATAGAACTTATTAGCCGTTTCCTAGGAACAAAAGATGACTATAGCTCCACTGAAATCTTGGTTGATCTGTATCGATGATACAGATGATATTGGCACTAAAGGCACCGGAGAGATTGCTGAAGAGATTGCCTGCCTACTGTCTGAGCATAAAGAGCAGCGGTGTTGGGTGACCCGACATCAGTTGTTTGTCCATCCGGATATTCCCTACACGTCTCACAACAGTGCCATGTGTTTTCAATTGCAGAGCCGAGCTTCTCTCGATGAGATAAAGCAGATTGCGGTCACTCATCTACTGGCACAAAGTGCACCGGCTTCAGATCCGGGGTTGGCAATTATAGCTTTGGACTGTGAGTTTGATCGTCATGCCTTGATTGAGTTTGGTTTAGCCACCAAAAAAGAGGTGAAGACTAAAGAGCAAGCTTATGAATTAGCTGAGCGACTCGGTGTTGATTTGAGTGAACACGGCGGAACTGGCCAAGGAGTGATAGGTGCACTTGCTGGACTTGGTTTACGTTTATATGGGCAGGATGGTCGGGTTAAAGGTCAGATTAATTTAGGTCAAGAGGAGTGTGAAGCGGGGATAGACTTAAGTGTTGGCGATCTACTTAAGCAAACCGGGATGGATATTGTTATCAACTTAGAGGGGGAGGTATTGGATTTGAATGAGACAGTGCATTTGAGCCAAAAGATAAAAGCTGTCTATTGTCGTCATCAGTTTGCCTTGTTGGTTTACCGACATGAACAGCGTTGGTGCAATGCACTAAAAAAGCACCTGAAGGCCTATTAATAATGGACACTGTGAAGAGTAATTTTGAGTTTGATGCTGGGATATTTCAATTTAAGTTTGGTGTCGACAATGAGCCTGCATCGCGGGATTCTGCCAATGAGTGTCGTTTCTTTATGCCCGATGATGAAGATGAGCAGATCGATGATACGCTTATCTCTTGTTATAACTGCATGAATAGACGTTGGCTCGTCGACGGTATGGAGTGCTTAAAAATAAGCCCCACATAAGGAAGCCAAAGAAATAATCCAATGTTAAAATGCATGATCTTGACGCGAATCGCTTTTATCTATTGTAAATAAAGGGTTATGTTTTGATTTTAACTGATATTTTAGTTTATTAATTGGTTTAACCTAGATAGTATGTAATCTTCTAAGCAAATGTTAAAGAAAGTAAGCCACATAAATATATCAATAAGTGCTTGCTGATTTTTATCTTATTTGGAGAGTTTTATATATGGTGAGGTTGGTAGAGTCTAGGGCCCATGTTAAGTTTGCTGTATCAAAATTGAAAGTTGGAATGTTTGTCGCTTCCATTGATAATGATGGACAAGTAGCCATCACAAATGCAGGTCAAATAAAAGATAATGAATCGATTAAAAAGCTGCTTAATAATGGCATTAAACATGTGTGGGTTGATATTGATCGCTCTTGTGACTCTTGTGGATTTAACAAGACAAGATTACCACCCCCGACAGTAAAGAAGCCTCCACCTTCAAGAGATGCATTGCAACAAAAAGCTAAAAAGCTTATTACTGAAGCTAAAGATCTATTGGCTAAAGTCTTGTCTGAAACCTTCGAAGGTAAAGCGATTGAAATTGGTCCTTTTGAAGAGTTTGCCGATAATATGATCAAATCGGCATTGCTCGACTCAGATGCACTCAAGTGTGTGTCGGCGTTAAGAAACAAGGATGCTTATCTGCTCGAACATTCTGTTAATGTGGCTTTTTTATTAATTACCTTTGGACAATATCTTAGTTTTGATAAAGAACGGCTTAAAGAGATGGCTGTGGGGGGGATCTTACACGATGTCGGTAAGACTCAGGTTGACGATAGTGTGCTGCATAAACCAGGAAAACTAACCCAGCAAGAGTTCGAACATATGAAATTGCATCAAAATTTTGCTGTAGAGATTATGGATAAGACAGTGGGTATGTCTAAAATCAGTAAAGATGTCTGTCTTATGCATCATGAAAAGCTCGACGGTAGTGGCTATCCCAATGGTTTAAAGGGTGATGAGCTTCCTATCCACGGACGTATGAGTTGTATCGTTGATATTTTTGATGCTTTGACCGCAAAACGCTGTTACAAGGATTCTATGAGCCCGGCTTCTGCGTTTAAAATACTACTCCGTTTAACCCCTTTTCATCTTGATGAAGCCTTGGTCTACCAATTTATTCGTTGTGTCGGTGTCTACCCTGTCGGTTCGTTGGTGGAGCTCTCTGATGGACGTATTGGAATTGTGTGGTATGCCAAAGGAAGGGATGCCTTACATCCAATACTTAAATGCTTTTATTCATTGAAACAAAAACGCTATCTTGCTGTTATTTTCGTCGATCTGCTTGAGAGTGAGGCTCATATCGAACGGGGTGTATCACCCTGTAGCCTAGAGGTGGATTGCACTCCGTTTTATTAACAAATAGGACTTGTTGCTAGTCATTTTTAAGAGGCAGTCTTATCTTTTTCTGAGGATTTTCGTCTTTTGAGCCGAAAATTGGTATCATTTACTCTCATTTGGGTCCCCTTCAGGTCTTTCTTTTGTCAAAAAATCGCATTTTTACCATCATCATCTTACTCATCTCTCTTGCATTATTGATCCCTGGTGTGACTCAACCTATCTTGAGCATTAGTGGAACCATTGAGAAGTCTGAGCTGACTAAAGCGGGCATTGACCAATTGGCAACTAGCTTGGGAGATAACTCAGCTAATGGCAGCACTATGGGCATGCTCTCCATGTTCAGTGACATGCTAGGGCTCAATGATATTAAGGGTGAAGTCGAGGTCTTTCAGAAGACACGCAGTATCTGGGGAACAGTGGAGGAGCTGTTTACGTCAGGAAATGCACCTGTTGCCACTTTAGTAATGCTATTCAGCATTATTATTCCTGTGTTAAAACTCAGTTTGATGTTGCTGCAGCAGCTGCCTATCACGGTATCCTTTCGACAAAAAATCATCCGTTTTACTGCGCTGATAAGTAAGTGGTCGATGGCCGATGTTTTTGTGGTTGCGCTTATTGTGACCTATATGGCTGGTAATGCCTCTGCGGGAATGGGGGAACTGCTTAAAACCACCGCGAATTTTGAAGTCGGTTTTTACTATTTCACTGGTTACTGCCTATTCTCTATCTTTAGTACCTATCTAGTTAAGACAAGAATGGAAGAACCTGAGCTTATACAGGCTAGATCAGAAGAGGTATGAGACCCTTATATTGTTGAGATCTAATTAAAGCACCCCCTTAGCTGTTATAGCTATTTGTTATTAAAAATGAGTATTTGTGAAGTAACCCATATATAAGAAATAATAAGCCCTTCTAATAGTGCTGCTGGAGGGCTGACATGAAGAAGTGGTTAATTGTTTTATCTTGTACTGTATTCGTTGTCGCTTCTCTGCTTACTAGCGGATTAACTCGTGCTCTTATCGATCTTGTTGCCTTTGGCTGTTTGCTCTGGATAGTTCTGGCAATGAAATCTAAGCCAGAGTCACAGTCACAGCAGAAGGTGTCTGGCTCTAATGATTGAATGACCCCAGTTTCATCTCTAGTTTCACCACCCTGATCTCTAATCACGTCATCCTGAACTGGTTTCAGGATCCAGCTTTTCCTCTACTCACAGAATCACAAAATCGCAAAATTACAGATACAAAATATAAAGCAGAGAACTAATGCCAATTGCTAACCAGAGCATGACGCCTAACGCGAGTGGTTTTATCCCGGCTGCGCGCATTTTTTTCACTGTGATCCCCGCTCCGATTAAAAACAAGCACAGAACCAAGGCGCGTTTAGAGAGGCCAAATATAACCTCATAGGCGGGCTGTCCCTGTGGCAGAAAATAAGCTATAGCTATGGCCAAACAGTAGAAGCCGATGAAGTAAGGAATGGTGATACGTTTCTTATCCCCGCCAAAAAGAATGGCGCTGATGAGCGCGATAGGAATGATCCATAGTGCGCGAGCTAATTTGATGGTTGTTGCTGTAACCAATGCCTCTTCACCATAGGCTGATGCTGCGCCGACGACGGAAGAAGTATCATGTATTGCAATGGCACTCCAGACACCAAAATCATATTGGCTCATTGACAGCAGATGCCCCAAAGCCGGAAACAGGAAAAGGGCGATTGAGTTTAGGATAAATATAGTGGCTAATGCGATAGCGATTTGATCGCTTTTTGCATTGATAGCTGGCGATACTGCCGCGATAGCACTGCCGCCGCATATTGCTGTACCGACTGAAATAAGGTGACCGGTTTTGGTATCGAATTTAAGTGCTTTAGTGAGCAAAAATCCTAACACTAAGGTGAAGATGATCGATCCTAAAATGAGTGGCAAGTTATCTAAGCTTACCGTTATTGCGGTTTGTAGCTGGATACCGAAGCCAAGCCCAATAATCGAATAGGATAAGAGTTTTTTTGTTAAGCTCCCAAGATCAATATTGGTGGGAACTAGGCCTAGACTTGCTAACGTAAAGCCCAACACTAAGGCGATCGGTGAAGACACTTGAGGTAACAGGCAGAGTGTGCCAATCGCAACAAAGAGCAGGATGTGGTTTCTTTGTCTCTGGTTAGAAAGTGAATTCATTTTGGCGTAAAGAGGCCATAGGTTAGGCAATGATGCCATCATTATAGAGAGATAATGGGTTTATTAAATTCAATTCATTTTAGTTAGAGGTTAAATATTATTTAATCTCTATTGAAGACTCAAATAAAAAAAACCGCGGTTAGGCGGTTTTTTAGGTGATGGAAATAAATTAACTCGCAGTGTTTAGCATTCCTTCCCAAACAATCTGTCTATAACGTATTGGGTTAGTATCACCCTCAGTGCTAAATAGCATAACAACAGAATCTTGGTTTAATCCCAAAAGTTCTCTTTGCTGGGTGAACTCTTCACGGCCAGCTATCATGTACAGTAGGCCTAAGGTTAACGCGCCTGACTCACCGCTGATGATTTTAGTGTCGCCAGCTAGCGGGTTACCAAGAATACGCATACCCGTTGCTGTCACTTGGTCATCAACTGAGGCGAAGAAACGGCTGCACTGCTTAAGGATAGGCCAAGTGATAGGGTTAGGTTCGCCACACGCCAAACCTGCCATGATTGAATTCAAACTGCCAGTAACTGCAACCATTTTGCCCTTTTCGCCAGAACGGTAGATGCAATCTGCTTTGCTTGGCTCTGCGATAATAGTACTGAAATTAGTAGCACCTAACTTATCGGCAAAGTAACCAAGAAGACCGCCAGCCATCGCACCAACCCCTGCTTGTAGCATTAGGTGAGTTGGTTTAAGACCCATCGCATCAGCTTGCTCTTGGGCTTCGACAGCCATGGTCATATAACCCTGAGATATCCAAGTTGGGATCTTCTCATAACCTTCCCAAGCGGTATCTTGTACTAACATCCAGCTATTTTCTTCAGCAGTTTTGTTCGCGAAACGAACGGTATCGTCATAATTACAATCAGTGACAATGCACTCTGCGCCTAGATTTCTAATGCGCTCAACGCTGGCTTGAGATGATCCCTTTGGCATGTAAACGACGGCTTTCTGGCCCATTTCACGTGCAGCCCAAGCGACGCCTGTACCATGGTTACCCGCTGTTGCGGTAGCAAAAACTAGCGGTTGGCTTAGTTTGGCTGCAACAGTTTTCATGTCAATTTCGCTGATATCTACATCTAAGTGTTCAGCTAGTTGTTTTCCTAAAGCGTATGAGCCTCCGAGTACTTTAAAGGCGTTTAGGCCGAAACGATAAGATTCATCCTTTACCAGAATAGCTTTAACGCCTAGGCGTGCTGCTAGCTGTTCTAAAGAGATCAGCGGTGTTGGTTGGTAAGCTTCAATCTGCTGATGGAATTGACGTGTTTGTTCAGCGACTTGAGCTGTAAACAGATCAGAAGTTTCGCCGTTAAAGAATTCATTTTGAGTCAGCTTTAGCATGGTAACCACTATAAATTGTGAACAAAGAGGACGACTGGCCATTTCCATTTAATGTTGGAAGCTAGCCAGAGTTTAATTACTTAATGAATGCGATTGCTTCAACTTCAACAAGTGCGTCTTTTGGTAGACGTGCAGCTTGTACACATGAACGTGCTGGCGCAGCATCTGTGCCAAATACTTCAGTGTACACTTCGTTGAAAGCAACAAAATCTTCCATATCAGCTAGGAAACAAGTCGTTTTCAGTACGGTATCGATTCCTGCACCAGCTTGTTCTAGCACAGCTTTAAGGTTCTTTAGTGACTGGAAAGCCTGCTCCTTAATACCACCTTCTACGAAAGCCATAGTCGCAGGATCCAGTGGTAGTTGACCTGAAGTAAATACTAACTTTTCAAAAGCAAGTGCTTGAGAATATGGACCAATTGCAGCAGGAGCATTTTCAGTATGGATTACAGTTTTCATAGCTTAGTTATCTCTGATCATTAGGATTTAAATTCACGGATGTACTTGTACACCGCATGCTTGGTAATACTTAAATGGTTAGCAACGATATTGGTTGCTTCTTTTAATTCAAAAATACCGTTATCAAACAGTATCTTGGTAATAGCTTTATTGCGACCTTTAAGATTAACGCTAGTGTCAGCATCGACCTCAGATACCGCATGACGTAATGCTTGCTCAACTACATCTCCAGCCGAAGAGCTGAAGTTTTCGGTCATATCAAAACTGTGATGCTGTGATGTATCTGGCATTAAAGTTTTGATGATCTCTGGGAACGGATACGACAAATTCATGTTGACGCAAAACATTCCAATGGGTTTGCCATTCTCACCGAGAAGAATACAAGTGCTCGATTTAAGCATTGCGCCATCTTTGTTATTACTAAAATATCTCTTAGGAGTGACCTCTTCTGTTTGCTCATAAAGACGTAGCATCTTTAAGCCCAAATCCGTTATTGGGGAGCCCACTTTCCGACCTGTATGGTGACCATTAACAATTTTTACGACTGACTGTTCAAAGCTCTCTAAAGAATGGATAACGACTTCGCAGTGAGGACCTATCAGATCGGCCATGCTTTCAGCTAAATGGAAATAGCCTTGCAGTAACTCACGATCTTTAGATGTAAATTCCGTTTTATATGCCTGTTCTGCCGTTTTAATCATTGTAGATTACTTTTGTGAACTATAGATGTCGTTATTGTCAACTTTTTAGCTTTCCAATACAAGCTTAAAATCAACTTTATGTAACTATGTGACGTTTTTTGAGAGCTTTAAGCAAGAATTATTTAACTGCAGTTTAATTTATTTGACTTTGATCATGAAATTTATTTTTGAGGAGCCATCTCTAGTTAACAAATTTTAACTGTGAGATCTGCGTCACATTTTTAAATTCAGCAAACAGTATGATGCGCACCAAGTTAACGATAGTTGACTAAAATAGGTTTCCGGTCACTTTAGTGACCTTTTGGCAAATAGGCCAGTAGTGTGAGATGTGGAGATAAAAATGAAAAGCATATTACAGCGTGGATTTACAACAGCTGAATTTGAAATGCGAGCAGCTAAAGCTCAGCAAAAGATGCGTGAACTAGAAGTTGACGCCATCTTGTTAACGACTGAGCCTAATGTGCGTTACTTTTCAGGTTTCCACACCCAGTTCTGGCACAGTCCAACTCGTCCTTGGTTTTTAATCTTACCTGCAGAAGGTAAGCCGATTGCGGTTATTCCTGAAATTGGTGCCAGCGGCATGGCAAGTACTTGGGTAGAAGATATTCACACTTGGGCATCACCTCGCCCAGAAGACGACGGTATCAGTATCGTAGCCAGTGTGCTTAATAGCCTACCTTCACGTTTCGGCCGTGTTGGCGCAACGCTAGGTATCGAATCTCACTTACGTATGCCAGTGAGTAATTATTTACAGCTGACGACGTTAGTGAGCAAAGAGTTTGTTGACGTTTCATTAGCTATCCACGATATCCGTCAAGTTAAGTCAGTGACTGAAATCGAAAAAGTACGCGAAATTTGCCGTATCACCAATGTGGGCTTCGATAAGATCCCTGATTATGCCAAAGCGGGTATGACAGAGCGTCAAATTTGTAAGCAGTTTGGCATCGACATGTTGATGGAAGGCGCCGATGAGTGTCCATATATCATCGCAGGTTCAGGTCAAGACGGTTACGACAGCATCATTATGGGACCAACAGATCGCGTAATTGAAACCGGTGACGTGTTGATTATCGATACAGGTGCAGTTCGTGACGGTTACTTCTCTGATTTCGACCGTAACTGGGCTTTCGGTCATGCAAGTGAGCAAACTAAAGCCGCTTACCGCGCAACTTATGAAGCCACCACTATGGGCTTCAAGGCTGCTCGCCCAGGTAACACCACTTCAGACATCTATAACGCGATGTGGAAGGTGCTAGAAGCAAATGGTGCATTGGGTAATGACGTGGGTCGTCTAGGTCACGGCCTAGGTATCGAGTTGACTGAACGTCCATCAAACACAGCAACGGACAACACTATTTTAGTGCCAGGCATGGTGATGACACTGGAGCCAGGCATGGTTTACGCACCGGGTAAGTCCATGGTGCATGAAGAGAATATTGTGATCACTGAAAATGGTGCTGAGTGGCTAAGTAAGCGTGCAGAACCTGAACTACTGATCATCAAATAATTTTAACAGCCATTGATTTCTTTGGAGGGGACCAGAGAAATCATTACTTATAGAGCATCTCATTATGATGAGTTTTGAAGCATTTACATCGTTCGAACAGCCGCTAAAGCATAAGCAGGCGCCAAGAATTAATCGTGTTCACATCGGTTTAGTGCAACTGAGTACAGACCACAGTCTTGAAATGGATTGGGCTAAGTTGTTAGGTACCCAAGCAGGAGTGTTTAGCTCTCGGGTGTACTACTCAAGTGAAATGACCCCAGAAGCGCTTGATCAAATAGCCACAGGAATCGGCGAAGCGTCTGACTTGATTGCAACCGGTTTAACGATGGATGTGATGGCATTCGGTTGTACGTCGGCTTCTATTATTATCGGTGAAGAGAAAGTGGCGGAACTGCTGACTAAAAACCGCGGTGACATTCCTGCTACCAACCCTTGGACAGCAGCTAAAGCATCGTTCAAGCACCTTAATGCGAAAAAAATTGCGGTATTCTCTCCCTATCCAACCAGTGTTAATTACCCACTGTATCTGCAACTAACTGATGCAGACTTTGAGGTAGTAACTCTAGGTTCACTTGGGATCGAGCGCGATACTGACATCACCTTAGTGTCTAAAGAATCTATGTTCGAAGCACTAGATTTGATGCTCAAAGATTCAGACGCTGAACTCGTGTTTATGTCTTGCACCAACCTACGAGTTTTAGATTATATCGAAGAGATTGAAGCACGATTTGGTATACCAGTTGTATGCAGCAACTCAGCCATGTTCTGGCACGCAATGCATTTGACCGGCAAGGTCGCGCAATGCCCTGGTTTCGGCAAATTACTTAATAATTAAACAGCTTAAAGCTATTTACACCAGATTCAGCACTGTTAGGAAGAAGAATAATGACTAATACACAGAAAGGTTGGTTGGCTGCTATTTTCGTAGGTCTATTGTGGGGTATCCCGTGGATCGTAGGTACTCCTATTCTTGAGGTGATGGATCCTCAAGTACTCGTTTGGTTACGTTACACCGTTGCATTTGTCACATTAGGTCTAATTTTCAACATCGGCCTTGCTTCTGGCAAGATGAAAAAGAAAACTGATTTTAAGTTAAATTGGGCAAACCGTAATGATATTTTTTGGGCGGCATGCTGCGGTATCATAGGCCAAGGTGCATTTAGCTTCCTATCATTCCTGTCTTTGGATTATATTACGGCCTCTGAAAATGGCGTGATCCAAGGATTGATCCCAATCCTTATCTTGAGTGTTGGTTTCCTACGTCATGGTGAGCGTTTCACCGTTATGCAAATTATGTGTGCGCTAGGTGCATTCCTAGGTGTAGCGATTTTAGTTATGGACCCACAGTCTGAAACTAAAGGCTTTAACATAGGTCACTTAATCTGTTTTGGCTCTGCAGCAAGCTTTGCATGTATGGCTTACGCTCGTGCCAAGCTCGCTGAAAAGTATGGCTCTGTTGCGACCATGTTCCACCAGTTTGTGTTTGCAGCATTAGGTTTTGGCTTATATCTGTTCGTGGTTGGTGCAGATTTCAGCTCAGCATTGAATGTGTTTAGCTCTCCTCTGCGTATTATGTGTATCGTTATCTTAGGTGTGTGTATCTCAGGTATGAGTTATCTAGTTTACATCTACGGTATGGAGCGTGTAGGTGTTGATGGTACTGGTATGGCACTGAACTTAATGCCACTGTCTTCATTCATCCTAGCGGTATTTGCTCTGGGTGAGCAGGTAACACCGATGCGCTTAGTGGCTATCGCAGTGGTTATCACTTCAATGATCGCCTTCATGAAGCTAGGTAAGAGAAAGCAGGACAAACCGGTAGAGGAAGAAGTGTTGAATACGACTAAGCCTTGTCGTAGTCAGTAACTGAGCTGTTTGGTTAGCAAATTAAATTAATTTTTATCACCGGTGACCTAGTCACCGGTTCTTGTTAGAAGAGAAAATAAAATGAACATCGAACAGAAAGTTATTGAGTGGCGTCAACACATTCACCAACATCCAGAGTTTGGTACCCTGGAACATGAGACCGCTGCATTTGTGGCGAACAAACTGGAAGAGTTTGGTCTTGAGGTGCATCGAGGTATCGGTGGTACGGGTGTTGTCGGCATTTTAAAATGTGGTGATAGCTCGCGTTCAATTGGCTTACGTGCAGATATGGATGCGCTACATATTCATGAAGAGAATACCTTCTCTTACGCATCGGTTAATGAAGGTGCAATGCATGCCTGTGGCCATGATGGTCATACGGCAATGCTGTTAGCTGCTGCTCACGAATTGGCGCTCAGCAAAAACTTTGATGGCACAGTCTATTTCATCTTTCAACCAGATGAAGAGCGTGGCACAGGCGCGAAAGCGATGATCGCTGATGGTTTGTTTACTCGTTGGAAGATTGATGCTGTCTATGCGATGCATAACTTACCCGGTATTCCTGCAGGCCACTTTGTGACGCGTCCACACTCATTAATGGCCAGTGAAAGTAGTTTTGAAATCGAAGTGATTGCGACTGGTGGCCACGCAGCAATGCCGCACATGGGCACCGATCCTATTGTGGTTGGCGCACAGATCGTTACAGCAATCCAAACGATTGTCTCACGCAACCTAAGCGCGATTGATGAAACCGCCGTTATTTCAGTGACTGAATTTGCCACTAACGGTACCGTTAACGTTATCCCGACTAAAGTTACCATCACAGGTGATACCCGTAGCTTTACCGATGGTGCCCTGCATAAAATCGAAAAAGCACTTGAACGTGTAGTTGCTGGCCAATGTATGTCTGCAGGTGTTGAATACACCTATAAATTCAACAATAGCTTCTTATCGACTATCAATACACCAGATGAAGCGGCGTATGCAGTTCAGGCCGCTCAAGCGGTTGCGGGTGAAGATAAAGTGAACGGTAGCTGCCAGCCATTTACTATCAGCGAAGACTTCTCGTTCATGCTACGTGAAGCTCCAGGTTGTTACATTCTAGTGGGCAACGGCAGTGGCGCATCGTGTGGCAGTGTTGCATTGCACAAGCCAACTTATGATTTTAATGACAATATATTGAATGCCGGTTTGAGATATTGGCAGACACTCGTAGAGCAGCGTTTGAATAAAGCTTGAACAATGTGCATTGCTAAGTAATTTGTAGAGTGTCTGAAGTGCTAGCCGCATAACCTTTTGAGGTGAGTGTTGGCAGCTCGAGTAAAGAAAGGCTATGAATTTAGGTTCATAACCTTTCTTTACTCTATGGGACTGGTGGGCTAAGTTACATCGTCTTTAAATGAAGACGCTTCCACGATGAATTTGATTTAAATTTAAGTGATGTTATTGGAAGTCTTTATACCTTGCTCTAGAAGTAGGCTGACTTAATGTTGTCAACAAGCAGTTTCAGGAACTATTGATACGTGGCAAGGATTATCCATTACAGTTTTCTTGGACAATTGACAAAACATCTGCAGCTTGTGAAGAGTATCTTTAATTTTGATTATTTGTGAGGCATTGTATATCTTGGGATTAAATGAGGCTAGCTACAAATGATTGTGTCGTTTCTATCTCATTTTGGAATTAAGTTTAAATATAAACTATTTTCACAAATAATAACTACATAGTCAGCGGCAGGAAAAATTGAAGTGTTTTGATTCTAAGGCTAGTCGTGAAGTGTGTAATAAAATTCTCACTGCTTCAGAGGCGTTAATCCTTGAACATGGTGTTATTTCATTTACTCATACTAGCATCATTAATCAGCAAGTATGCTCATCTAGAACATTTTATAATAATTTTAATTCAAAAGAAGACCTCTTAGTTTGTTCTTTATTAAGACGCAGTATTACTTATGATATCGAGAACTTTTTCAGAGTTCATCATGAACTAACTTCAAACTTTTTGATTTTTGCCCCCGCGTTGTTGAGTGTGGAGATATCAAGGCAAGATCCGGTTTATCTTACTGCATGTTTATCTGCTACGAATTGTGGGGTATGGAAGCTATCCTCCGATGACAAAGTAAAAACCATGAGAAATATAGAAGGTCGCTACTTTTACAGCATGCAAAATGTAGCTGAGAGAGTGGCGTTAGAGGGGTATTTAGAACATAGCGATGAAGAGGAAGTCAGGCAATTAGGCGATGCACTTTACCTTTACAGCATGGGTAAAATTTTTGCGATTGCTTCTACAGTGTCTGGCTATAGACCGATAGAACGTATGAGAAATAATGAGCTTGAAGGATTGCTGGCACAAGTGAACCGCTTCTCTTGGCGAGAGCCTGCAACCTTGGAAGATATTAAAATGGTATATGGATTAGTCATTTCTTATCTTGAACAATATCGGCAGGATATAACCTGTGAACGTTGTTTATACTTTAAGAGTACTCAAGAAAATTCTATGGATGGAGTTTTGCGATCAATTGATTAATTTGCACCCTTGTGGCTGAACCTTCCTGTATGGAGTTTGGTCACAACTAACCTGTGTCATTGTTTTGTAAATCTCTTACATAAACCTCATGTACAGCGCTTTCTTTAGCCTCTCTTAATATAGCCTCAAAAGGTCGTTAGTCTTAGTTTATACCTAAACAAGCTGGAAATGCTCGTTTCAGAGTCCTTGCGCAAAGCCTTCGTTGATGGGTTACTCTTGTAATCTAGAGTGCGCTTTATTCTGCGTTCTTGATTTTACCAAGGGAACAACAATTGCCTATAGTCAATATCTTATCTAAAGCACATTAAATTCCCACAGAACCCTTCATTTTCAAGTAGTTTGGGTATACAGCATGCTACTTTTGCGCCTTTCCATTAGTGTCTCAGTTATTATCAGAAAGCAGTTTCTGTACAGGTTGTCGTTCCTTTTTGATACACATAATTATCTCGTGTGAAAAGAATATTCCGGCCCTAGATCGAGTATTTCCTTGTCATAAAGTCATTTATTTTGTAATGGATAGTCGTATTTTACTCTTTTTAAAAAATAGAGTTCGCCATATTTGACTAACGTCACATTATTCATGCCGTAATTAAATAAAAATCAACTCAGATTCGAAGTGGTAATAAATCACTTCTGAATTTAGTTGGTGTTATTTACAATCGAGATGAATTCTTGGTTATATGGAAACGCATTAAGTAATAAATGAATTTAGGATTAAGTAGGCCGGATGGATTAAGTGGTTTAGGTGAATCAAATATATTGAGTTAATTAAATATGTTGAATTAAATGTATTTAATAAATAAAACATATTTAATTAATAATATAAATCAAATGCATCGAATAAATAAAATATATTAAACAAATAAAATAATTAAGGTAAATGATGATGAAAGTTTTAAATCTTTCCGCTGTAATCGCAGCAGTATTATTCTCTGGTGTAGCTATGGCGACCCCTGATACTCCAGTTAAGCCGCACCACGCGGAATATCCTACTTTGTCAACTCCGCATAACTTGACAAAAACCATGCCTACTGCATGTAAGCACCCAGTTGCTGTAGGTTATGTAGAAGAGTTTCAAACAGTTCATTATCGTGACATCCAGCCTAACCGTCATGGAGCATCTGGTGTACCTAACGACGGCTGGGTAACATGGGGCACTGCAGACGACATCTACAAACTTCGTGCATGTCCAGAAGGCGGTGCTATTGATTCTGATGATGGTGTTTGTTGGTTACAGCTGTCTGACAAGCCAATCGTTATGGGCATCGCTGCTGTTGCACCAGGAAAGAAACTGCATCCACATTACCACAAAGAGCCTGAGTGTTACTACGGCCTAGATGGTACATCTCACACTTGGGCTAACGGCAAGATGAACCACTTTGAAAAGGGTGACTTCTTGTTCTTAGAGTCTAAGGCAATGCACTACACTAACGTAACGGGTAACAGCGACATGGTGTGGCCTTACTGGTTCCCAATGGATGGTGACTTTGCTACATTCGGTTACACTTGGCCAGAAAGTAAGTGGGTAGAAGATAAAGAAGGCATCAAGATGATGTTCGAATTGTTGCCTTACAACTACTCTAAAGAAGTTCGTAGCGGTAACGCAGTTTACGGCTTCTAATTGTTGTAATAGTTAGGCGATACCTCAAGGTATCGCCTTCCTTTTTTTTAAGAGTAAATAACATGAAAGTCATTCAGACAATAGCATTCTTGGCATTATCAGCAATTTCATTATCCTCCTTTGCGGCTTCTGAGTCAGTCAGTCATAGTGATTATTTGGCATTACCATTCCCACAGTTACATGTTGAGTCAGATGGGGAAACTAATCCGCTTAAAAAAATCAACAAAGATATTGATGGTAAAGAGGTTGTTCTTGCAGGATGGTTTACTAAAACTTGGATGGATGCCGAGAATAACGATTCATACAACTGGGTATTCGCCAATATACCAACAATATGTGAGCACACGGGCATACCAAGACCAACCCAGGTAATACTTGTTGAGAACCCTAAAAACATTGAACTGGTAGCCAGCGAAGAACAACCATTCTATGCGTTTGGTAAGATCCGCGTAGAACAAACAGTTGACCATATTTATACCAGCACTTATACATTAGAATTGCATGATGTTATTCCGTATGATGCTTCCCAGCATAAAACAGCAGAGAATACGGCTCATTAAACCAGATGAGATTAAAGTGCGTGTAATCACAAGCTAAAAAATAAAGAATTCATTCGTAACTCTCCCAAGATTTGTTTTGCAGGGAAGCAAACAAGTTCTATTCCAAAATCCCTTAGAGTATCGCTCAAAGGGGCTTTCTATGTTGTTATACCTAAAGAGTTCACTCACTCAGTGGGAATGAATCGAAAAAGGTGATTTTATTCGTCCCTATAGCTTCACTTAGCAGACTATATAACCTTTGAATAATTGCTCAATAGTGGTTAATTAAGGTAGTAAGTGTTAGATTGCTGCTTATTAACGAGCGCTAAGTGAAACTATACAAAGACTAGGCATACAAAAGGAGTTTGGTATGAATAGATACATGACAGGAATTGTCGGGATAATTATTTTAGCAGGTTGTGAATCCACACCCACTGAGCAATACCCATTATTGCCGTTAATTCAAGCTGAATTACTCTCAAAAAATTGGGAAGATTTAGAGCGAATACCTCCTTTGTATCTTATTGAAGATGCTATTAGAGGAAATGAGGGTTGTGCCTCAATTGAGTATGTTATTACTCCTGATTACGACATTAGGGATATAAAAGTTATCGCATCAAGTGGTAAGTATTTTGCTAAAGCAGCAAGTCTCAATGTAAAACAATGGAAATGGTCTGAATTACCTAAAGGTATTGCGTTAGAGCCTATTAAAACCAGTACTCAGTTTCAGTTTTGCTTAGAAACTGGAGATGGACATTGCTCGGAGCTGCGCACCTTCGAAGAGAGTCAATGTAGTGGAGCAGATGTTATTTACTCTATTGGGTATCGAATTAAGCGAAGTGGATAATCAATTCTCAGAATCTGTTGGTTAGATTAAATTTAGTTGGCTGGATTTTGTTTCACAATACTGTTAGCCAACTGAATCTAAGTCCCAAGATTAATCGGTTTAGCCCAGAATCTTAGACAAGGTTCGTTTCTTATATGCAATATCGGCAATACAAATTAGTAGGGCTAACCAGATCAAACTAAAACTTGGGACTTTTACCGGCAGTAACACCTCACCAAATATCATCACCGCTAATAAGAATTGAATACTGGCTCTATGTATTGAATTAAACCAATCATGATCAGGCTGATCTTCTCTACTGCGAGCGAGAATAAAACTAACGGGATTAGGGTGATTTGTCGTTATTATTAACGTCTAGGTTTTGACAATGCTTGTGTCTTTAAAGAATCTTCGTCAGTTAAAAGTCGCTATAAAGCTGCTTTTAACTGACATCGCTAGCTGTTATCTCATACTAGCGCATGGTGACAAACTCTTCCGCACCCGTTGGGTGTATTGCGACAACAGAATCAAATTGAGCTTTGGTTGCGCCCATCTTCATTGCCACACCGAAGCCTTGCAATATTTCATCCATACCAAGGCCGATACCGTGGATACCGACGACAGTTTCTTCAGGGCCAGCACAAACCAGCTTCATCTTACAAGCTTGGCGATGCGCTGTGATCGCGGTGTACATTGAAGTAAAACCTGAGCTGTAACACTTCACATTATCAGCGCCATACTGGGCAACGGCTTCAGGCTCAGAAAGGCCCATGGTGCCGATAGCGGGGTGGCTAAAGACGACCGTCGGGATGAGCTTGTAATCCATTCTTGCTTCAGTCATGCCATTGAATAGGCGTTCTGAAAGTAGTCGTCCTGCCTTAACAGCAACAGGTGTTAGTTCTACGCCGCCTTCGATAATGTCACCGACACAGTAGATCCCTGGGTTGGTAGTATTTTGCTGATCATCAATCACCACATAACCACGGTCGTTAAGCTTAACTTGAGTGTTCTCTAGACCTATGTTACCGGTAGAAGGTTTACGGCCAATCGCCCAGATTAAGGTATCTACTTCGAAACTTTGGCCATTTTCCAGTTTAAGCGTCAGGCTACCATCGCTATTTTTGGTGACCGATTCTGGTGTGCTATTGGTATGAAGCGTTGGACCGTCAGTTGCCATCGATTCCATTAGTGCTTCACTTAACATAGGATCGAAGCTACGTAGCGGTGCATGTTTACGCACGAAAAGCTGGGTTTCACTGCCTAGAGAATGCAGTACGCCAGCAAGTTCAACTGCAATATAACCTGCGCCGATGACTGCAACACGCTTTGGCTGTTCTCTGAGTGCGAAAAACCCATCTGAATCGATACCTAATTCGGCACCTGGAATATTGGGAATGCTAGGTGAGCCACCAGTGGCGATAAGGATATGATCGGCGCTGTATTCTTGACCATCAACTTCTATGGTTCGTTCATTAACGAAGCGACCATAGCCTCGTACTAAGGTCACCTTGTTGCTTTCTAAACCCCGATCGTATGAGCCATGAATTCTGTCGATATAGGCTTCACGACTGGCAACTAAGGTGTTCCAGTCAAACTTATTGACGGTGACATCGAAACCATAATCTTTGGCGTATAGATGAAGGGCCTCGGCGACTTGCGCACCGTACCACATCACTTTTTTAGGGACACAACCGACGTTGACACAGGTTCCACCTAGAGCTTTTGCCTCGATCAATAGTACCTTAGCACCGCGCATTGCCGCACGGTTTGCCGATGCGATACCACCGCTACCTGCGCCAAGACAGATATAGTCAAAATGTTGGGTCATTGTTATCTCCAAAAGGGTTATATACGTTGCTCTAAAAAAGCATTATTCACATTGTAAGGGGAAAGCATAGAGCAAACCAGCAATACCAATGATATTACTATCAGTTGATTCAGTGAAGATTCAAAAGGTTGAAAGCAAGGTCTGAATATTGCTGCTGCATACTCCCGTTTACATCAGACCTGATGGGGCACCACTTTATTACTGCTGAATATGCTAGCGCTTATATTGGCATTTATCACGTTCGACTAGGCTAGGCCCTTCAGTGCTGCACTTCATGCATTTCCACTCACGCTCTCTGATATTTAACTCTTTTTGATGATAGCCTCTGGATCGTGAATTACCTTTATAGGTGAGCTCTCTTTCAAGTTGAACCATGCGGGTATCTAACCAGCGACAGCTGGGGTCATTCGCCACTCTGACTCGACTGGCGAGTCGCTGTTTAGCTGAAAGGGATCGCTTCTTAGGTTTAGTGCGTGGGGTGTTGTTGGTGAGTTTGTGCTGAGTTGATCTGATTGTTTTTGAAGGTTTAAGAGAGGGGATTTCTAGTGCACTTTCCTGTTTGGACGGCAGCGGTATAGGATTGCCTTGGCTATCGAGTACTGCACCAAGTGGAAGAGGGGCGTTGGAGTCTGCATATGATGGTGCGATTAGAGTGGCAATAAATAGAGTGAGCAGCAGTTGAATGCTGTGAATGGTGATAGGTTTTGCTGTGCGCAAGAGTGACATTCCATGTTCCTCTAAGGTTGAATATTTATGGCTATGATAAAGACTATTCCTGTCTTTTCGTTATTTACTAAATCTAGTTAATAAGGGGGGTTATTTCAACGTCATTAGTCGCTTTGGACTGATCCCGTTATTGATTTATATTCATTAGAAAATCCAAGTTAGGTGTACGCCTGCAAAGGTTTGATCTAAGTTTGATATAAGCTTATTCATTTTAGCTTCAAGTTTAATATCTTCCTGAGCGAATGTGCGGTCTATGTGTCCAGATAGGCTGATATTTTGGCTTAAGAGATACTCAGCTTCTAGACCAAGTTGAAAGTGGTTTGCTCCGTCGTACTCTTCGGTAGTGTATTGAAAATCAAATCCTTGGGTGACATAGGGGCTGATGGTTAACCCGTGTAGCAGTTCCCAGTTACTGTGCAGGCTTACTTCAACAAAATATCCCGCAGCTTGGGTTGAATAAGTGTAGTTGACTGATGGAACTAACCAGTCAACTGCGGTGTATTCGAGTGAGCCAAAGATCTCATTATCAAAGGCACGCTCATCGCCATAAAATTCTAGGCGCTGATAACCTAGGCTAGCCGCAAAGTTTTCGGTTAAGTTGAAGCCATACTCTATACCAAAATTCCATTCAGTATAGTGTTGGCTATCACCACGGCCTACGATGGTATAAACATTGATATTTTTATATTGAACCGCCGCAGTACTCCAGAAGATCCCGCCTTTATCAAGGTTGTTTCTCCCTTCTGAAATATAATTAGAATCCCAGCCTAGATCTAATAAGTTTTGAATATCGTTCGATTCTGGTGCGGTAAATGTACTGGTGCTATGTGAATCATCGATAGCATAATTTGTATTAGCATAGGCAGTAAATGCCAAGATATTTAGGCTTGTAAGTAAATATAATGTCACATGTTTTTTCATCAGAGGCTTTTACAAACGGGTGATTGTTTCAATGGTCGAATAGTACGGTTTAATTACGACATGTAAATGATAACGCTTTGCATTTGCGAACAAGTTATCAAACCTTGCAATGCTAGAATTGAGTAAAGTGATTTTGTGAGTTAGCTCAAAGTTTTGCCTCGTTTAGCCTGATAGCCAGACATTTTGTGAACATTGGCGCTAGACTTGAATATTGGAACAAAAGCCCCATATCTAATTGATAAACAATTTCTTTGCGCTCACTTTCAGCGCTCTTGATCACTCTATTACCCGATGCTGAGGAATAACCATGAGCAACCCTTTGCTAACCAGCTCCACTTTACCGCCTTTTTCTAAGATTAAACCTGAACATATTCAAGCTGCTGTTGAGCAAAGCATTGCAGATTGCCGTAGTCAAATTGATCAAGTATTAGCGCAAACGGTTCCTTTTACTTGGGACAACTTAGTCGTACCTCTTGAGGAGACTGATGACGCCCTAGGCAAGATTTGGTCGCCTATATCTCACATGAACTCAGTGGTCAGCACCGAAGAGTGGCGCGCAGCTCACGATGCTTGTCTGCCATTACTTTCTGAATATGGTACCTTCGTCGGCCAGCATCAGCCCCTGTATCAGGCGTATAAATCCCTAAGAGCCTCTGCCGAATTTGAACAGATGAGCAAAGCACAACAAACGGTTATCGAACATAGCTTGCGGGATTTCGAGTTGTCGGGTATAGGACTTAACGATCAAGATAAGCTACGTTACGGTGAACTGGTTAAACGTATGTCGGAATTAACCAGTGGTTTTTCAAATCAGGTACTTGATGCGACTCAAGCCTGGAGTAAGCTAGTGATTGATGAGGCGGAACTCGCTGGATTACCTGAGTCAGCTATCGCGGCCGCAAAAGCGATGGCCGTCGCTAAAGAGAAAGATGGTTGGTTATTTACCTTAGATTTCCCTTCCTATTTACCTGTGATGACCTACAGCGAGAACCGTCAGTTACGTGAAGAGTGCTACCGTGCCTTTGTGACGCGAGCTTCGGATCAAGGCCCTAATGCCGGCGAATTTGATAATGGTCCACTTATGGATGAGATCTTGGCGCTTCGTCATGAATTAGCTCAACTATTGGGTTTCGATAGTTTTGCTCATAAGTCTTTGGCGACTAAAATGGCTGAAAGTCCAGAGCAGGTACTTGAGTTCCTCAATGAGCTAGCGTTACGTTCGAAGGAGCAAGGTAAAACTGAATTGGCAGAGCTAACCGAATTTGCGGAAAATGAGTTTCAAGCCACAGATTTGGCTCCTTGGGATCTGACTTTTTACGCTGAAAAACTTAAGCATCACCGATATGAGATATCGCAAGAGTTGCTACGTCCCTATTTCCCAGAGGATAAGGTGTTATCGGGTCTTTTCTATACCGTTAACCGCTTGTTTGGCCTTACGGTCACTGAGCTGAAAGAGTTCGATACTTGGCATAAAGATGTACGTTTTTTCAGTATCGAAGATAGTGAAGGTGAGCACAGAGGTAGCTTCTATTTAGATCTCTATGCCCGTGAAGGCAAGCGTGGCGGTGCTTGGATGGATGATTGTCGTGGTCGTCGCAAGACGCCTAACGGCCTGCAAGACCCCGTTGCTTATTTAACCTGTAACTTTAATGCCCCCGTTGATGGTAAGCCTGCACTGTTTACTCACGATGAGGTAACGACATTATTCCATGAGTTTGGCCACGGTATTCATCATATGCTGACTAAGATAGATGTTGGTGGTGTGTCGGGTATCAATGGTGTGCCTTGGGATGCCGTTGAGCTACCAAGCCAGTTTATGGAAAACTGGTGTTATGAAGAGGAGGCCTTAGCTGAAATATCTGGTCACCATGAAACTGGTGAGCCTCTTCCGAAAGTGATGCTAGATAAGATGTTAGCCGCGAAGAACTTCCAATCTGGTATGGGAATGTTGCGTCAGATTGAATTCTCTCTGTTTGATTTTGCTATGCATTTGGAATTTGACCCGACTCTTGGCGCTGATATTCAAGGTAAGCTTGATGAAGTCCGTAGTCTGGTCGCTGTGATAAAGCCTGCTGATTTCAACCGTTTTCAGCATAGTTTTTCCCATATCTTCGCTGGTGGTTATGCGGCTGGTTATTACAGTTATAAGTGGGCAGAAGTCCTTTCCGCGGATGCTTTCTCACGCTTTGAAGAGGAGGGGATATTTAACGCTGAAACAGGCTGTAGTTTCCTCGAAAACGTGCTGCAGATGGGTGGCAGCGAAGAGCCTATGGAGCTGTTTAAACGATTCCGTGGCCGTGAACCTCAGATAGATGCACTGCTAAGACACTCTGGAATTAATGCGTAAACATAACAGCTAAATGAGTCTGTTTTAGGTTTCAGTGGTCGTCGAATCAAAAACAGATACACAACTACGTTATTCAGGAATTATTGCTTAAATAAGCTCTTTTTTGAATTGAAATATCAATGCCAATCGGCTTATACCGATTGGCATTTTTTATATAGTCACCTTGTTGAAAACTTGTTATCTGGTATGACCTCTGATAGCCTTTCGGCTCTTATTTCTCAAGGGTGTAGGTTAAACGGCAAATGAATCTCTATTTTAGGCTTTTTTGGTTGTTTTTTTGGCGTGTACGGCACTGTAATTCTATCGGCTTTTTAGGTACAAGTCGTATTACTTATCGTGCTTTACCCTTGGATTGTGATATCAATTTCCATGTGACCAATTCACGTTATCCAGCATTAATGGATCTGGCCAGAACGTATATGTTGGCTGAGATGGGGTTCCTTAAACGCTTTATTAAGCTTAAGTGGATGCCGATTGTGAATGCGGTTGAGTTCACCTATATCAGAGATATTAAACCTTTCACTAAGTTTGAGATAGAAACTAAGTTAGTCGGTTGGGATGAGAAGTATTTTTATATTGAACAAAGGTTTGTTAGTGAGAATACGCTCCACTGTATAGTGCATGTACGTGGTGTATTTGTGTGCAAGGGTAAACAAGTGCCGATTGATACCATGGTAAAAGAGGTTAACTTTGAAGGTCCTGCGCCTGAATTACCGCCAGAAGTCGTGAAGTGGAAGCAGTTTCTGCAGTTAAAGAAAGAGCGTAATATGTAAGCTTTTAGCCATCTTCTGCTAGAACTTTCTTTTAAGGTATTGGTCTGCGCCCAACTAATACCTCTGTTAGTGCTAATTCTATCTCCTCTTGCACCTGTTGGTAAGATCCCCGTAACTGAGCCTGAGCCCAATATCGGCTTAGGTTATCATATTTAAAAAGCTGGAAATGCTCTCGGGCATAGGGAAGGCAAGGGATCAAGGCGCAATCGGCTAAGGTTAAGCTATCTCCACACAACCAGTGATTATTTTCAAGAATATTATCTAGGTATTGTAAGAAACGCCTAATGCGTTTTTCCAGCTGTTTAATCTTTATCTGATTGGTATCTTCGGGATTGAGCTGCTGACGCTCAAACTCGAAAAGTACATTGCTCAATTCGAGATCGATTAATCTATCTTGAAGCCGGGTATCCAAGGAGATAGATGTGTTTGGTGGGATTAATCGGGTGCCTTTTTGTGGAAACTCATTATCAACGTATTCGATGATGATACTGGATTCAGGGATTAAATATCCCTGTTTACTCTTCAGTAGTGGCACCTTAGCTGGAGGGTAAAAAAGGCTAAATTCCTGCCTGGATAGCGGATCTGAGAGTTCCACCACTCTAGGAAAAAAGTTTGCTTGTTTCTCGTAGAGTGCAAGCAGTACTTTTTGAGAGTAACGGGACAATGGATGATAATACAACTCCATCACTCATCCCCCCTAATTGATATGCTTTCTTTTAGTTAACAAATAAGTTTATTACCATAACTCTAGCTTATTATGGATGGATTAGACTTATTCGAAACCTATTCCCCTACATTATACGCGGTTTTCATCTTAAATTGGATGAATTCTAAAAAGGCCTTAACTCTCGGTGGGATAGCGCTATTGAAGGGATGTATGGCATAGATATCGGCTTCATTAAGGTGATAATCAGGCAAGATATGAGTCAACTCCCCTCGTGCGATCTCAACATCCACTAAGTAGCTTGGAAGTATCGCAATACCGACTCCCTGTTTCGCTATTTGTGCGATGACGTGTCTGCTATTGCAGCAGATAAAAGGTGGCACTTTAATGGTAAATGTATCTCCATAACTATTTTTAAGTAGGAAGGATTGAGGTAAGTAACTTGCAGTTTGCAGCAGCCATTGATGATCTAGCAGCATATCGGGGTGCAGGGGGGAGCCATGTTGTTTTACATAGTCTGGGGTAGCAACCATGTATTCATCGAATTGACCCAGTTTAATGAAAGTAGAATCGGCCGGCGGATGGGATTCATGCTGAATGGCGATATCGACGTTGCTTTCTAACCTGTTAATGCGTCTGTCATCTAACTGCACATTAATCTGTATTTTGGGAAATTCTTGATGGAACTCTCCAATATGCGGGGTAATGAATTGCTCTCCAAAACAGATGGGCGTTGAAATCGTAATGCGTCCCCTTAACTCTTTATTCTTAGGTTGAGTCGTCTCTTCCGCTTGTTTAGCCAGCAGCAATAGCTCTGCACAATGGTGGTAGAGCTGCTGACCATCTTCGGTCAGTGACATCTTACGTGTGGTCCGCTGGAGTAACTTGGTGTCACACCTCTGCTCAAGTTTTTTAAGATGCTGACTCACCATAGAGCGGCTTATCCCTAACTCGTCTGCTGCCGCAGTTAAAGAACCATGTTCGACAACGTTGGCAAATACCAGCATCCGATAGAGTTGAGCAGAATCCATGACGTTACCCCTTTGTAATAACTAATATCTCAGTTCAAGTTCACTGTTTTGTTTATTGTTAGTTAGCAAAAAGGCGAGATATATAATGATTGTTTATTAAAATTAGGAGGAAGAGGTGAGTTTGTCCAGCTTATGAGGTTTGATGTTAGTAGGTTTAATGTTAATGAACTTCAATAAGACAAAGGTTTTATGAGAATTAAAAGTTACGACGATCTAAGTAGTGGTATTTATTTTGTACGCTGTCACTTATGGCTTTTTATGTTGGAAGTTTAACTTGGTGCAGTGTTATTTGTTGCGTGTGGCCGCAAGGGCGATACGCAACCGTTGTTGACATTATGTTTCTAAATGTTTACGTTTTGCATAACCTTCGATTGGTAACTGGATATTTATGCGCCCGACTTCATGGATGATGAAGCTTCTCTTCGCTGCACTTACTCTGTTTTCATTTTTAGTTACTGCGATCCCAATTGGTAATCCTACAACCCCATCACTAACAGGCATTAAATATTCCACCAGTGTTCAGCTCGACTGGAACAGCATTAATAGTTGTAACTCTGCGACTTATGAAATTCAAGAATCAACCAATGGTAGCCTATGGTCTACGGTCTACACGGGTGCAGGAAATTCAGGAGGTGGTAGCGCCAGTTTTACACGTTCGGCGAGCAAAGCTATAGGTGGAGGGTGTAATGTTGTCAGTGGTGGACCACGATTTATATCATTATCTAGCAGAACAAATGCGGTTTACTACTACAAAATTCGAGCCTGTGAATTAGGACGGTGCGGCCAATACGGAAGCACATTACAGTTGGGTCAGGTAACAACTCCTCCCCCACCACCAACTCCTTCAATAGTCATAGAACAGCTCTCCTATCATATTTACCAAGATTCTAGCGGCAAGCTCTATCTGGTTCGCCCTCCCATATTTGTCCCCATAGCCGGCGAAATATTCATACCTATCTTTCTGGCGGATGAAGGCAACGTCATTGTTATGACTGAAAGTGGCGGCAATTGGGCATTATCAGAGATCTCTTATGACCAGTTTTTAGCGACTAATGCAGCCAAAAAAGAGCAAGCTGCAGTCAAGTATCAAAACTTAGAGAGGGGAGCCGATCTCGATCTTATTATCTCTCTCGATGGCCAATTTAATAACAGTTTTGTGGTTAGTGATATTAATGCCAATGTGCATACTGTTACTGAACAGGATATTAGTGCAGAAGCTTGGCGCTCTATCGCTTATACCGCCGTTGATAACGCAGCTGGATCGAACACGGCCCCATCAGAGACTATCGATTTATCTGCTTCTGTCTTAAAAGGCCAAGCAGGGGTTTCTGGCGGCCAAGCAAGCTATCAAATCCCTATCGATTTACCTCCCGGGCGTGGTGGCATTCAACCTAGAGTCGCTTTAAGTTATAGCTCTCAAGGGGGCAATGGCATAGCGGGAGTTGGTTGGTCACTCAATGCAGGCTCTGCCATTAGTCGTTGTGGTGCTACATACGCACAAGATGGTTTCACCCGAGCAGTCACCTTCAATGCCGATACAGACAGGCTCTGTTTCAATGGCCAGCGATTGATAACCTCAGGTAGTTACGGTACCAGTGGTACTGAATACCGCACCGAGATGGACAGTTTCGTTAAAGTTGTCCAGTCAGGCGAGATTAATGGTACCTCAACTAGCTTCACCGTCTCTCGTCCCGATGGTTCAACAGCCACTTATGGTGCTGACGCAAATAGTCGATTTGCTCCTGCTGGCTTAACAACAAGCTTAACTTGGAAGGTCACTCAAGAGTCTTGGGCCAATGGTAACAACACCATAGATTATGAATATGATACCAGTGTGGCTGGTGAGCATCTGTTAAGTGATATTTATTACACTGGAGGCAATGGGATAAAAGGTAACCGAAATGTAAGGTTAATCTATGGTGATAGAACTGATCGAAAAAGATCCTATCAGAGCAAAGGCTACTCACAACAAACTAGAGTGCTTGAAAGAATAGCAACTTATCAAACAGGTACTAATGTACGTAACTATTATCTCAATTATGTTCAAAGTGATGCTAGCCAGCGTAGCTTGCTTACATCAATTAAAGAATGCGCAACATACTCTGCAACTTCACAATGTAAACCACTTACAAATTTTGCTTGGAATCAATCTCAGTCTGATTTTGTATTAGATAAACTAGCTTATAGTGATGTTTTTAATACTGCGCAAAAAATAGATACAGTTTTACCAAAAGGGGATGTAAATGGGGACGGCGTAAAAGATCTGCCAGAGGTTTATATTAATGCTGAATCCAGTGTTACTGGTAATCATAGTGAGTATTACAAGAGCTGTAATATAAATCTTGTGATGACTGGGAGGCATTGCATTTCCTGGGATGCTAATAATGACGGCCGTACGGATAGTCAATTTGTGGTGAATGGTTATCTCAATATTCGCTTAACATTAGCTGGTCAAAATAACTTTAGAAATATTGCCACCAATATTGAGTTGAATTTTCAACAGACAGGGATTCAACAGGACACCATTCTTAATGCCAGCGATTATAATGGGGATGGGTTCACAGATATAACGATATATCGATATGACGATGGAAACCCAAAAGTTTACTTATACAAGCATACAGGGAATATCAATTCCCCATATTTGGATAATGGACAAGTCGTTTTTAATTTGGGGGCAATTCCCACGTCTGAATCAGATCCACTGTTAAAAAATGAAGTAAGCTCTGTAGGGGATTTTGATGGCAATGGATTACCCGATTTATTAGTTTCTAGAAAAGTTATCTATTCAAATACCACTGGGACGATTAACACTCCTTCTAGTATGCCTATTGGAATTGTCTTATCCAAAGGCTCAGGAAGTTTTGAGTATGTAGAGTTGGATTTTTCCCCGCCATTATCAATAGATAATTTATATTTCTTTAACTTGTTTATCGATCTGAATTCTGATGGCTTGGTTGACTGGTTAGGCTGGAAACCTGAGTGGATTGGGGGTGGTAGTAAGCCTATTCACTATAGAATCAATAAAGGAGGCATATTAAGTGAGTATAAGGCGTTAGACGACGTTACTCTCCCCTCTAGAAGCTATATTGCTGGGTTTGAAGGTAGTAGTAATGAATTTAGTGAAGGATATAGTTTTTTTGTTCCTAAATTTGGAAGTAGCTTCCATGTTATGGACATTGATGGCGATGCTATACCTGAACTACTGGTTCCAGATGAACGATTAATTGAAGGCTGTGCGAATATAAAAGTGCCTTCCTGGAGTCAACACCGGATGGTTGATAAGGCCATGTGTGGAGATGAGCTATACGGTGAATATTATCCTTCATATACTTTCGATAGAGACATTTTAGTTAGGGAAACCTCTTTAATTCCAGTAGAAAGATTAGATAGTTCAGTTTACTCATATAAAGCCCTAAAATTATCAGCCAGTAATATCGATATAGCTTTGTTAACAGGTCAATTTATACCTACTTCGATTATAGCGACTTCTAGTGAAGCGTCTGTGACAGATATAAATGGTGATGGGCTGAATGATTTTATGTTCGTATCACCAGATCCTGCATCTAAGTTTACCTGGCGTAAGCCATCAAACCATGACATTGATGGATTTGTGGGAGACGGAACCTTTGTAAACCGCAACTATGGTGCTGGAACAGGTCAAACAAGCAGCGACTACGCTGCAACCGATTACCTGCAATCCGTCACTGATGGCATAGGCAACCAAAGCCAATGGCGCTACCGCCCACTCTCCACAGGTGAAGGAAGTGCAGGTCAAACCAAGATGTACCACACTGACCACGACTATGTCGGCGATGGCTACATCCACTTTGGCTCCAGCATGTATGTGGTGCAATCCTTTGAGCAAAGTGATGGTATAAGTGACACTAACGAGACCGAATATGCCTACAAAGGCGCCATGTATAACCTGCAAGGCCGAGGCTTTACCGGCTTTAGGGAGATAATCGAGAAAGATGTCGCGCGAAATCGCGTCACTACTAGCGTCTTTAAACAAAAGTTCCCCGAGGTCAGCCTACTAGAATCCCAAACGATTAAAATCGATGGCACGACTGTTGCGACAACACAGCAGACTTGGGCCGAAAATCCTCAACACAACATTAGCGGTGTCTATCACAACATCAACACCAGCACGGTCACTCATAGCTATGGCCTAAGCGGGTCCAGTGAGCAGCGATCCAGCGTCGAGCAAACCATTGATACTGCTGATGTCACACAGCATGGCAATATCAAAAAGCGCACCAAAACCGTCACCGATTATATTGATGGCAGCGCTAACAGTTACCAAACGGTGGTTGATACCGTGTTCACCCCAGACACAAATAACTGGTTCCTTGGTAAATTCGAGTCTAAAACCACCACCACTAGCGTCACGGCGCGTGGCTGGGCGAGCGACCCCTATGCAAATACGGACACCGAGCAGTGGCAAACCCTCACCGTCGACAGTTGGGATGCAGAGCACCACAAACCAACTCAAGCGACCTACACTGCCAGCGGCAGCAGTTGCGATCGGGTAGAAACGACCACACTCAACGATTATGGTTTGCCGACACAGGTCAGTGTCACAGGTGAAAGCAGTAGTTGTGGCGCATTAACGGCGCGAGGCACCTCATTCACTTATACCAAAAACGGTAGCAGTCAAGCCGATGACGGTTACCTGCCCTATAAAGTCACTAACGCTAAGGGGCATGTGACGACCACTGAATACGACATGGGCTTAGGTGTGCCGATTAAGGTCACTGCGCCGAATAGCATCATCACCCAAACTCAATATGATGCTATAGGCCGCCCAGTGCAGGTGAGCCAAACTGGCAGCCCAACAAGATACCTAAGATACTTGTTAGCCTCCAGCGGTAGCCATGCACCAACACATGCCAAACTGATGACTCGCACAACATCTGCAGGTATGCCAAGCCAAGAAACTTACCTAGACAGCCTAGGCCGCAGTCTGCGCAGTGCAACTCAAGCATTTGATGGTAGCAACTATCAATATCTCGATAAAAAGTATGACAGTTTAGGTCACTTAACCCATGAATCTCTGCCCTATTACGACGGAAATACGCCGGAATATACTATTTTCAGTGGTTTCGATGGCTTCGACAGACCAACGAATCGCAGTTTACCTAATGGTGAGTCAGGCGGCTTAATCTCCACCTATAGTTACACAGGCCTTAAAACCGATATCAGCGTTGAAGGCCGCACCATGTCACGCACCTACGGCATGCAGGGGCTGCTCTATGAAACCATCGATGCCGCAGATAACAGTAACCGCTTTGCCTATGACGGCGCCGGACGCCCCTTGGTTATTCAGGATGCCAACAACAGTAAGATAAAGGCCAGCTACAATGGCTTTGGCCATAAGACTGAGGTGGATGACCCTAACCAAGGCATCACCACCTTTGGCTATAGCTCCTTAGGTGAGCTCGATACCCAAACCGATGACAACGGCGTCACTCAAACCTTTGCCCTCGATACACTAGGCCGTGTTACCAGTAAAACCATCACAGGCAGTAATGCCAATGGCACAGCCAATTACACTTGGGATACCCTTAAAAAAGGCATGCTCAGCAGTGAGAGTGAAAACGGCATCAGTCGCAATTACACCTACACCAATAATCTGCAGCTGGCCACAAGCTCGGTCAAGGTGGCGAGTAGTCACGGCGGCGACAATGTCACTCGCACTGTCAAGCACCAGTACGACAGCTTCTACGGTCGTCCTAAAGCGCTAACCTACCCCAACAACTTAACGCTGGAATACCGCTATAACGATACGGGCTACCTCAATCAAACTCGCAATGCGGCATCGGGGTACATCTACCGAACAGTCACCGACATGGACGCCGCCGGTCACTTAACTGGCTGCCAGATGGCTAACGCGCTGTTAACCCAAAGCAGCAGCTATAACAGCGAAGGCACCATGGCGAGCACCCAAGTCACCAGCAGTTTAGGCCTGCTGCATCAGCACTATTATGACCAATACGACAGCTTGATGAACCTGACTGCCGAGCGCAATGCGGTTAGCGGACTAGAAAAAAGCTACCAGTATGACAACCTCAACCGCCTAGAGCAGTACAGCTTTAGCAACGCAGGGTTTGCTATTTATGACAGTGCAACCCCATTCGCAGCCACCGTCGATTATGGCTATGACGCCGTGGGTAATCTGCTTAAAAAGTCCGATTATAGTCGTAACATTGCCAACGCCTATGAGTACAACAGCAGCTGTGCCACTGGTAGCAACGCGGGGCCAAATGCCGTCTGCGCCATCACTAAGCTTAATGGCACTAAGGTCAGCTTCAGCTACGACAGACGCGGTAACCTGATTAGCGGTGACGACCTCACCATGACCTACAATGCGCTGGATAAACCCTTAACCATTAGTGGTCGAGGGCCAGGCAATAATACCAATACTGCCTTTGTGTACGGCAGCGACAATATGCGCGCCCTGCAAACCCGCACAGTGAGCGGCACCACTACCAAGACCCACTATGTCGATAAGCTGTTTGAAACCGACAACGACGGCAGCTGGCGCGCCTACATCGCAGATATTGCGGTGCTGAGTTATACCCCGCAGAAGAGCCATCAACTGCTCTATACCCTGCGAGATAGGCTCGGCAGTGCTACTACCATGGTGGATCATCTGGGCAATGTGATCAGTCGCCGTTATTTTGATCCCTTTGGTCGCACGGCAACCGCCAGTGTCTCTGGTAGCTTTGGTGACCTGCTCGATACTAACCGTAATCGCCGCGGCTTCACCGACCATGAGCACCTCAACGAGCAAAAGCTGATCCATATGAACGGTCGAGTGTACGATTACAACATGGGTCGCTTTATGTCAGTGGATCCTTTGATCCAATCGCCTACATCAACACAGAGTGTTAATCCGTATTCGTATATCATGAATAATCCGCTGAGTGGGACGGATCCGACTGGGTATTGTGGATCTCGAATAGAAGGGGAATCTGCTGCGGGCTGTACTAGTTATGGATCGCAAGATTTACCAAAGGCGAGTAAGAAAGGTGGCGGTGCAGCTGTTAGTGGAACCATTAAAAGTAACGGTGGTAATAACTATACCGCTACTTTCCAGCTGGATAAAAACACGACACTGGAAGTCGATTTTAAAGTTAATGAGATTGGTGGGCCAAAGGCGATTGCTAGTGACTCTGGAGGTTATACCGATGGCGAATTAACCTCGATGGGATTCATGCCTGGCATGAGGTTTATTAATGACGCAGGTGGGGACTTCAGACTCCCTCCTGGTGGTGTTAGTATTGAACAAGATCAGGCGATAAGAAGTGATGCCTCTGGCAAAGCTGGATTTGCTGGTGCAGTGTTATTAACTGGCGGTGCATTATCGGCTTATATTGGTGCTGAAGCTGTTGGGGTCGTATTCATTGCGGGATCTGGTGGTGATATAGAGTCAGTAGCAATGGCTAGGTTGCCTGGCCCAAGATTATCAGCTAGAACAGCTGCAACATTTAAAGATAGTTCTTACACTAATAGACAACTAGAAAAAGCCACGAACTTTTTTAAATATCACGGTGTTGATAATCGAACAGGGAAAAAAATATCTTGGCTCACTAACAATAAATATGCTTCAGAAGCTGATTTGCGTGCAGGTCTTGCTATAAGACACGATTGGGGCGTAAATATCAATCGCGTTAGCACATTCAGAGTACCAAAAGGCACATGGATTAGCGAGGGTGTAGCAGCTGCGCAGGGAGCCGGATACCCTGGAGGTGGTTACCAAACTGTCATTTCCAATTTACCCAAACAATGGGTAACAAGAACCGATAAGGCCTTTTAGTCATGATTGATACATTAAAGTTAATTGACGCAATAAAAAAACTAGAAAATGAACTACGAAATTCAGGAAAAGAAGCTACAGCAAACTTCTTTCTTAAAGCTATAGATACGATTATCAACGAAACTAATAACAAGAAGTTGAAGATCTTTCTTGAGCTACTCTGTAGCTCAGGTTCTGTATCTCAATATGCTAACTTTTCTTTTCATGAAGATGAGCTTTTTGACAAAATATTTGAAGAAGCTCAAAAAATAATAGTTAAAATATAGTCTTAATTTGATGGATAGGTTATTCGTCAACATTTACTTGGATTGGCCTTTATAAATTAAACATAGGTAGTTCGTGAGCAGCCCTCTTAATTAGTCCCATATCATTGGGGCTTTTTACTGCCTGTAAATTGACCAGTACACAGGGCATTACACACCAGTATAAGCTGTCAGTTAGAAGCAGCGGTGTGTGCAATTGAAAATTTATAGTGCCACCCACAAAAATATGCACAAAAATATGTGCCACCCATCGTTAATGGCGTAACTTTCTTCCCCCTACTAAGCTTTGATTATTGGTAGACACGGGAGGTTGTTATGCCACGCCCAATAACAATAAATCAGGCCACCCACAATAAATGGTGCATTTTTCGCCCAGCTACTAAGCTTTGGTTATTGGTAGAAGTAGGAGGTTAATATGCCCCGCCCTAGACGTACTCAAATTAGTGTTGAAGACACGCCTTTCTATCACGCAGTTTCAAGGTGCGTGCGCAAGGCCTGGCTTACTGGAGTTGATTCGGAGACCGGTAGGTCCTAAGCAATTAATGCTAAATATGTGCCACCCATCGTTAATGGCGTAACTTTCTTCCCCCTACTAAGCTTTGATTATTGGTAGACACGGGAGGTTGTTATGCCACGCCCAAGAAGAACTCAAATTAGCTTAGAAGATACCTCTATGTATCATTGCTGTAGTCGCGTCACTAGAAGAGCATTTCTCTTTGGCGATGACGCTCTTACTGGCAAAAACTATGACCATCGACGTGATTGGGTTGAATCTCAGTTACTTAAATTAGCGAGCGTGTTTGCTATTGATGTTGCTGCCTACGCCGTGATGTCCAATCATCTGCACCTCGTTCTTAATGTTGATATTTATGAATTTAATCGCTGGACCGATAAAGAAGTCGTGGAACACTGGCATCGACTGTTCAAGGGGTCGAGTATCACTCAAAAGTTTGCCAAAGGTGAAGTGATTGAAAGCTTTGAAGTAGACAGTTGACAGCATTCTATTGCGTTATTTCGAAGTCGGCTATGTGACATATCCTGGTTTATGCGAGCGCTCAATGAGCCGATTGCTCGAATGGCGAATAAAGAGGACAAATGCACGGGGCGATTCTATTCGCTGCCATCCATGGCGCTCACCCTTCGGGCCAGCTAAAGCTGTTCCAATTCATTCCTGATGAATTGGTGGGAGGGGCTATTTAAATCTCAAGCACTGTTAGATGAGTCCGCAGTACTGGCCTGCATGGCGTATGTTGACCTCAACCCTATCAGAGCCAAAATGGCTAAGACATTAGAGCAATCAGACCACACGAGTATTCAACTTAGAATCAAGTCTGCGATGAATGGTGAACAGCCTAAATCACTGCTGCCATTTGTGGGTAATGAGCGCAAGGATATGCCAAAAGACCTGATGTTCAGTGCTCAAGATTATCTGCAATTAGTTGATGATACCGGACGTATGATTAGAGGTGATAAGCGTGGTTTCATTAGCCAAAGCTCACAGCAGATACTCGATAGGCTCAATATCCCTCAAGAGAACTGGTTGAAACTCACTACTGATTTTGGGCGTTTATTCAAAGGACCGGCAGGAACACTTCAAGAGTTAGATACCTATTTTGAACATTTAGATAAAAAACGCAGACAGGGCGCAGGGAATTGTCGTCGTTGGCTAGATCCCACTTAGTTGTTCCACTGTTTAGATTATGATTTTATTTAGTATCAAGCTCATGTTTGATGTTTTTGCTGGCTATTTTTCAGTAAATTGGCATTAACGCTTCTTTTGAATCCGTTTCTATTAGCATTCTGTGAGATTGTTAAAGTAAGAATAGGTAAAGGATCATTTTGGATGAAAAAGGGGGGACGCAATTGAGTGGAAATTAAAGTGGGTGTCTTGATAAAATAAGCGGCTCAAATGAATTATTGCGAACAAAGCTATTGTACTAACAGTCATTGATATACCTTACAAGGTAGCGGTAACTAACAGGTGAGCTTTGATTTTAGGTAAGCTAGAGAAATAGCCTAATATTAAGCTATGAATTTCATTACTGATTGAGGTGGATGATGATAAAACAAGGTGAGAAAATCCCTGATGGTGTCATGCTAGGGGAGTTAACCAATGAGGGGATGTTAACTCACTGCGTGACTGATTTGTGTGCGGGTAAAAAAGTGGTGTTATTTGCGGTTCCTGGTGCGTTTACGCCGACGTGTTCTGAATCACACTTGCCTGGTTTTGTAGCTTTAGTGGAACAGTTTAGGGCTAAAGGGGTTGATATCATTGGGTGTGTTTCAGTGAACGATGCCTTTGTGATGAAAGCTTGGGGCGATAGCCAAAATGCTGCTGGGATTATGATGCTGGCGGATGGTGATGCGAGTTTTACTAAGGCGCTAGGCTTGCAGATGGATACGGCTGGTTTTGGTGGTATACGCTCACAACGTTATGCCATGGTGCTGGAGGATGGAGTGGTGACAGAACTGAATGTCGAGGCGCCTAAAATGTTTGAAGTGAGTAGGGCTGAAGTGGTGTTAGATTTGCTATAACTTTGTCAGCTAAGATAATAAAAGGAACCATAAAGGTTCCTTTTACTTTATAGCGATTAGTATTCATCACGGTTAAAAGTAGTGAATATACTCGACGCTGGCTCGGTATAAGGTGTCTTCGAACCCGATTAAATCTTGCTCTGATTCTCTGTCGATATACTGAGTTTGAAAACGTAATAGGTTGTGCTGATTTGCTAACGGAATAACAACACTGAAAGCGATGTCGTTGAAGGTGTATGACTTATTATCATCGTATTTCCATAAGCCATCGTAACGACGATAATTAAAGGCAAGCTGTACTCCTGTGTGGCTGAAAGTATAGCTATTTTCCCACTGAAAATAATAGCCAAAACCACTGCGGTTTAGTTCATCTTCGCTTATCCCCTGCTCTTCTCTTGGCCAGTCGTCATCTTTTTCCTCTGCGCTGTAGGCTAAACCTAAGCTAAAGCCTACATCATAGTAATTTAGGTCGCCGAAGCGATTATTGATGGCTAGGCCCGAGGCGGCGAGATGTTCGAACTCTTCGAGTTGTTGGCTATTATAGTGTCCTTCATAGTGACCAAAAACACTTAAGGTGAAGTCCTCATTGTCATTGATAGACATAAATGGGTACTGGTAGTGGAGTTTGCCATCCATTGAGTCACGATACCTATCTTCATCATATTTTTCTGAATCTTTTTCGTAATAGTAAGTCCCACGTGCACGAACATAATGTTCACCTACTTGGTATTTTTGATCATACTTTAGGTCATCCCAAATAAATGAAATACCAACCCCTTTGGAAAGTGAACTGTGTGGGGAGTCCTCATAGGCTTCAATGCCAGATAATAGCGAGATGGCCATTGGCGAGTCTGTTTCTTGGGCATTGGCGAAATTTGAACAGTAGATTAGTACGAGAGCGGCACATAGTATCGTTGTTTTCATCATGTTCCTTTGACGTCCCTAATTCAAATGGAAGGGTATATTTTTATCTATTATATCATTAGGATATGAGTGATAAAAAGTCTCTTTTATTCGTTTTTACTCAGATTTAACACAGGTTGGATATTGCCGAGTGGTATATTTGGGGGCGTGAGTTGAAGGAATTAGCTTAGTGGAAGCCAGACTTGGGCGTGTAAGCCGCCTTCTGCTCGATTTGTTAATACAACTTCTCCTTGATGGCGATCGACAATGCGTTTGATAATGGCAAGTCCTAAACCAGAACCAACACTTCCTCTGGCGATGTCTCCTTGAGTAAACGGCTGAAATAGCTTAGGTATTTGATCTTCTGGTATGCCTGGACCATTATCTTCAACGCTGAATCCAACTCGCTTACCGTCGAAATGAGAGCTTAGCTTTACCCAGCCCTCGCCATAACGAAAGGCATTTTCAACCAGATTACTGAGTACACGTTTGATGGCGATCTCCTGCATAGGAATATCCGGACAGCTGGCGAGTTCGATCTCTATTTTTCCTTCACGGTTAGATTCTGCCTGCACAACGTCCTGAATAAGGTAGTTGATCTGTTCCTGCTCTCTAACGCTCTCCTGATCCTGTCGTATATAAGCAATAAATTGATTAATGATGGCATCCATATCTTCAATATCATGAACGATACCGTCCTTGAGATACTCGTCCTCTTCAACCATCATTTCTGAGGCGAGTCGAATGCGAGTTAACGGAGTACGCAGGTCATGGGAGATCCCAGCCATTAAGAGGGCTCTATCTTGCTCTAACTGTTTCATGCTGTGGGACATCTGGTTGAAGGCGTTGGTGACCTCAACAATTTCCGTGGATCCCTTTAGTGGGAGCGGTTCAGGATAATCTCCCATGGAGACCAATATTGCCGCTTTTTGTAATCGTTTCAGTGGTCTGTTTTGTTGCCTCGCAAACCACCATCCACCAGCGACACTAAGCGCGCCTATGACCATCAAATAGAGGGTTAAAGGAGAAAGATCATATTCATTGAAGCCGGTTAAGGGGACCTTTATCCAGATCGAAGGAGCTTGAGGGGGACGGATCCAGATCTCGAAGTCGTCACCTTGAGCGATTCTGACCTCTGCTTTTCCGCCTAAATGTTCGGACATCTGTGATGATAAAAAACCATAGTAGGTGGTCTGTTCTATGCCGGCAGCTCGAGCTTGTTTCTGGTTATATATCTTCATGCCATCGCCACGGACTTTGGCATTGAGAGCGTCGACCATGGTTAGGTGTTCACGACCCACATCGACGCCATCGACGAAGAGATATTTTACTTGTCTAGCGATGAGCTGATTGATCTGTTGATAGGTAGGCTGAATAAAGTAAGTGGCAACAGAAAGGTAAGATACTAATTGGTTTATCAGCAATAGGCTGCCAATTAGCATCACAGTTTGACTGAATGAGCTACGGGGAAGAATATTTTTAAACCACTTCACGCAGGTCTACCTTTTTGGCTGAGATTTAATCTAGCAGAATCCATCTGTTGGCTTATCGACGAGCAGACCCATCGGGTACAAACACATAGCCTAAACCCCACACCGTTTGAATATACCTTGGATTCGCTGGATCTTTCTCAATCAAGCGTCGCAGGCGTGATACTTGCACATCGATAGAGCGTTCGAGAGCGGAATAATCTCGTCCTCGGGCTAAATTCATTAACTTATCCCGAGACAGTGGCTCTCGTGGGTGGCTAACTAGAACCTTTAATACGGCAAATTCACCACTGGTGAGTGAGATAGCTTCCTCGCCATGATACATCTCGCGTGTTGCTAGATTAAGAGTAAACTCACCGAAGGTGATCTCCTCCTCTTGCTGAGTCGGTGCACCAGGCACATCTTGAACTTGGCGGCGCATGACCGCTTTAATTCTGGCGAGAAGCTCGCGAGGATTAAATGGCTTTGGCAAGTAATCATCGGCACCAAGTTCTAGACCAATAATGCGGTCTACTTCATCGCCTTTCGCGGTTAACATGACGATAGGAATTGGATTACCATTTTGACGAAGTCGGCGGCAGATAGAGAGTCCGTCCTCACCTGGAAGCATCAAGTCTAAAACCAGCAAGTGAAAGTTTTCTCGTTCAAGCAATCTATCCATCTGCTCTGAATTAGCAGCACTACGAACCTGATAACCTTGCTCCATAAGATAACGTTCGAGTAAGGCTCTTAGCCTCATATCATCATCTACAACGAGTATTTTAGAGGTTTCCTGTCCCATGCTTATTATCCTTTCTGATAGAGATTCGATGACTATGCTAGCCAACTGGCTGATATTAATATTCTTTATCTAAGCTAATATAGCTGTTTTTTCCTGTTGAAGACCAGAAGTGATTTAGACAAGGTATACTTTGTTGACTATTCCCTAACGGTGATATCACGCTTAAGCTATTAAATTATAAATATAAAATATTGTTTTATCTACTTGTTATCGAAATTGTAACTAAATTGGAACAGATATCGTTTGGATTAAAAAACCGATTATTTTTGAGTATGGCAGAGGTGAGTCAAGTTCACTGAGTTAGTCGCAAACGAGTCGTTTAATTCACAGCTGTTAAGTCTGGGTCGGATATTTTATGCCGCTAATGTGGTGCTTTTTGATGCTTTCATCCAAATATATACATAGCTAAAGTAAGTGGTATGATAGCTAAATAGCATAATGCTATTGAGTGCGGGTGACGCAAGCAAAAGAAGGGAAGATAGATGTCGATCACGATAAAACGACCCGTGGAACGCAAAAAATTATCAGAGAGAGTTGAGGAAGAACTTGAAGATATGATCCGTCAAGGGGAGTTTGCTGTTGGCGATGCGCTACCTTCTGAGCGTGACTTAATGACGGCGTTTGGTGTTGGCAGGCCTTCCATTCGTGATGCCTTGTCATCGCTATCTCGTAAAGGTTTGGTAAAAATTAGCAGTGGAGAGAGAACTCGGGTTGCGCGGCCCTCTGCCGACATTATCATTGCTGAGTTATCCGGAATGTCTAAAGATTTCTTGAGTCAACCCGATGGAACACGTTACTTTGATCAACTGAGGCAGTTCTTCGAGTCTAGTCTAATCCGTTATGCAGCCGAATACGCCACAGATGAGCAGATAAAAGAGCTGGAACATGCGCTATCATTGAATCATAAGGCAATTGATATTAATGCTCAGTTTAAAAAAACCGATATTAACTTCCATCGAATCATCGCCACTATTCCTGGCAATCCTATTTTCTTAGCTATCCACCAAGCGTTAGTCGACTGGGTGATAGATATTCGTCCTGAAAGAGCGGATTCTAAAGGATTAAACCTGAAAAGCTATGAGGATCATGCTGCCATAGTGGAGAGAATTAAGGCCCATGATGTGGAGGGGGCTGATAGTGTGTTGATGCAGCATTTGCAAAAAGCCTATGATTTATCTTCTTCAAAATAGCTTTCATATAACAAGATAGGGTCATTTTGCCCTTTTAAATTACGCTTCCTCTATTATCAACTCTGTTTCCTCCCGAGCTAAAATGCACATTCGCCATTCTCAAATTAATCGATGACAAGATTATCGTTAACTCGATAAATAGGCTGCGAGTGAGTTGGATCATCTGGCGTACTTGTTTGGTTTTTAATTAGAGAAAGGCCCAGTCTAAGATGTAGATTGGGCCGAGTCATTATACCAATCGCTCATTAGATATGGGTGACTTCATTTGCGTAACTAAAGAAGCCTATCGATTCGAGCTCTTGCTTCATGGATGAAAATTCGTCGGGGCTAAGGTTTTGAAAAGGAGTCCGATTAGGGCCTAGATCCAGACCAATAAGTTTCATTATCTGTTTACCCCCGACGATATTCCCTCGGTAGCGGCAGATCACATCGATAAGGTCCAGTGATTGGTACTGCAACAGTTGGGCCTGGTCTAAGTCACCATTACTGAAGGCAGTTCGAATTTGAGTATACAGGCCTGCAGCATAATTAAACGTACCGCCGATACAGCCTTGTGCTCCACCGAGGGCAAGGGATGGGAGTAAGGTTTCATCTTGCCCATGAAGCACATCATATTTCCCTTCATTGTAACGACGGCATTGAGTGTACTCATACAGGCTTTCATGGGTGTACTTTATACCTGAAAAGTTCTCTATGCGTCCGTCAACAGCTCTCAGTAGCTCAACCATAGAGATATAAACCCCAGTAAATGCAGGAATGTGGTAATAGTAAAAGGGAAGGTTTGGCGCTGCTTCAGCAATTTCTGCGCAGTAATCAGCAAGCTCGTTAACACGGTTTATTTTTGGAAATGTGGGCCCCATGGCACTAAAGCCCCAGGCGCCAATTTTGGCTGCATGTAGAGCAAGTTTTTTACTTGCATTGATTGAGTTACTGCCTATATGGATGATCACTTTAAAATTCGTTGGGGCGGACTCAACCCACTTTTGTGCACATATCATACGCTCCTCCTCTGTGAGAAGGTGACCTTCACCGGATGAACCGTTAACAAATACACCTGCAACATCGCTGTTTATTAAGGTATTAATATAGCTTGGTATCAAGGATAAATTGATTGAACCATCAGGGTGAAACGCGGTGAAAGGTGCATTGATTAATCCGTTAATTCTTTCCATGTAAAGCCTCTTTAAAAAACTTGTGAGCCTGCAATCCACACATCTTTAATGTGGATTGGAGTGGTGGAAGGTGAGTCATTTAACAGAATCAAATCGGCTATATTTCCGATTTTTATACTGCCTTTTTGTTCGTTTAAGCCTAAGAACTCTGCCGGATAAGCGCTGGCCATATTCAATGCTTGTGATGCAGGAGCGTGTAGCATAGCGATGGCATTATTTACTGCAGTGATCATAGTCAGTGCCGAACCAGCTAATGAGCCCGTTTTACTGGTGAGTTTATTGTGTTTTAATTCGATGTCATGACCATCGAAATAGAACTGGGTCTGCGGTGAGCCTATGGTTGACATCGCATCGGTCACTAATATTATTTTGCCTTCGTTTTTTGCTTGATAAGCAAGGCGGGCTGATGCTGGATGGATATGGTGCCCATCGAGAATAAGTCCACACCAACTGTCTGGGTCGAGTAGGGCTGCACCAACCATATTTGGTGCTCGTGATTCTATGGGGGACATGGCATTAAATAGATGGGTAAAACCACTCGCTCCCGCTTTTAGGGCAAGATTAACCTGATCGAAACTGGCATTTGAGTGACCAAGGCTGACAATCACCTGATGCTCTACGAGTGTTTTTATCGTTGAGCTATCAACGGATTCAGGTGCCAAAGTGATAAGTTTTACCCCTAGATCATCGCGACAATATTGATCCATCTCTTGTGACGTTAATGGACGGATTTTATCTTGATGGTGGATCCCCTTTTTGGCAGTACTGATATGTGGGCCTTCAAAGTGGATGCCGATAATACCAGATGTCTTCTCTCGTATGGCTAAACTAACCGCATCTGCTGCTTGTTCAATTTTGCCTATTTCATCGGTGATCAGTGTGGGTAACATTGATGTAGTACCGAATTGGGCATGGGCCTTAACCATAGTGATTAGCGTGTTTAGCTCTGGCGTTTGATTGAAGAGTTTTCCTCCACCGCCATTGACCTGTGTATCGATAAATCCAGCAGTTAATAAGCCATCTAGCTGGTACTCTTTGGCATTTCTAACCGTGTCCATAGCGATAATCCGGCCATCTTCAAAACTGACAGGTCGCTGTATATGGAGCTGTTTACCGTCGAATAGCGTGTCAGCGATAAGGGTTGTTATCATTAAAAACTCTCGGATAGGATTGGACAATATGGAGGGAGAAAATAAGCCTCTCCCTCTTTATTTATCGACTCTTCATAGGTTAGAAATGTACCTTCACGCCGGCGTAATACTCGCGACCCGTTAGGTTAAAAGCACTTCCGTTAGTAAGTGTTCCTGCCTGTTGATACTTGTGGTTTGCAGTGAGTTCTTGAGGCTGCACATCAAACATATTGTTTACCCCAATGAATAGGTTGGTTGATTCTAAAATGTTGTAACTAAAACGTAAGTCGTTATAAATTGCGGAATCTATGCTGTTAAGTTCTTCAGTCATATTGCTATTATCGTTACGGTCTTTGGTTTCATCCCAGTAACGTAACTGCCAGTAGACATTGAAGCTCTCTAAGGTGTAGGAGGTGTTAATATTAAATCTAAGATCTGGGTACATTATCTCCCCGGCAAGACTTTGAGTGTCGCCACTCTCTATACCTGTAATGTCATATTTTCCGAGAATGTTTGCGCTTAGGCCAACGTATAGCTCGCCATTGCCTAGCCCTGTTTCATAGGCAACTTCTACATCAAACCCACTGGTTTCAATTTTGTTTTCGTTGCCGGAAGCTGAATTGACTTCCAGTGCAGCCCCTGAGCGGCCATCGCGTACTACATTGCCGCCACATAAAGGATCAAATTGACTTGGGTTGGCTGAGTAGCAGCGATCTAAGATCACGGTACGGTCTGTATTGGTAATCGCGTTGTCTATCTCAATATCATAGTAATCAACGGAGACTGAAAGACCATCAAGGAACTCAGGTGTAAAAATAGCACCTAAGGTTATGGTGTCTGCGGTCTCCTCTTTTACGTCCGGAGAGCCAACCAAAAGACCGGAAGTATTCTGTTGTTCTACCTGAGTTAAAGTAAATGAACCGTCAGTGTTGATACGGTTTTGTATTGCTGCAATCGAACGGCAGTTTTCAGCAATATTTCCGCTGGAGCTATTATCGATACCATCACAAGGATCGAAAACGAAGGCGGCTGTTGCGGTTCCTCCTGCAAATAGGTCGCTGACATTGGGGGCGCGTACTGCCGTAGCGATTGCACCACGGAAACGGAGTGATTCATGTACTGGAGCATTGAAGCCAACTGTCCAGTTGGTGATACTTCCGACAGAAGAGTAGTTACCAACACGGACAGCAAAGTCTAAGTTGAGTTGCTCAATAATAGGAACATGGAGTTCTGCAAAGGCGTCAACGACATCGAATGAACCTTGAGTTTTCGCAATCTTTGCTCCTCGAACAATCCCTGCCTGGCGCAGTGGATCTGGTGTCTCTTTACCCTCCTCTTTACGGTATTCAATACCGAGGGCAAAACCCAAAGAGTCAACATCATCGCTGAAAGCAAAATCTATATCTCCAGCAACAATCGCTGTTACAACAGTTTGCTCAACTGTCCCTGATAGATTGGTATCAGCGGCAAGATAGTCAACCGCTTCAGGAGAGATTCCATCAATTTTGAATGGATTAAAGGGAACACAACCTTGGATGCGGGCGATATCATCACTACATTGGTAACTGCCAAATCCATCCTCTTCTATGGTTAATGCGCTACGTGCCCTGTCTAAGTTGATATCGCCGTTATTTTTTTGATATTGATCGGTAACACCATAAGTTCCGTTTAAGGTGAGGTAGATATTGTCAGTTAAATCATATTCATAATTTCCAGCTATACGAAATGTTGAGCGAGTGTTTTCAGCTCCTCGACCACCAAACTCATATAAACGTCTAAAAGTAAGGCTGACGTCGTCTAAGTTGGTTATGCCATCATTTAGTAAATTGTTACCTAAATTTGTACCTGCAAACCAAGGGTGGGTGGCAATATCAATGCCTGTCGTGCCACCCTTAGATAGCTTGAATACATCATTACGGGTATCTAATGGGATAGGTTCGAAGAAGGTTGTTGATTCTACTCGAGCATAGTTAATATTGAAGCTTGCACGTGATCTTTCATTGATATCGAAACTCAACCCGCTGGCAACGAATATACGGTCTGTGGGGGCCAACATCGAGCGGTATTCGTGGAAGTTAAAAGCGTCAGATGTTTCGACATCGGCGGTCCGCACAAAAGGCGTTCCATCGCCTTTATAGCCTCCAATTCGGCCACCTAAAATATGTGATGAACCAACAAACTGAGCCGTATCTAAGATACCGTCGCCGTCACTGTCGACTGCACTTTTATGTACTCGAGAATAATCACGGTCACTTGCCATCAAGCCGTCATCGCTAGAGTAGCCTACAGAAAACCAAGCGTTACCATTTTCAAAATTGGTACCTAGCGTCAGTTCTAGATCTGACTTATCTTTGTCACTTTCTGCTGATTGGCCTATTTGAGCCTTGAAGCTGACACCTTCAAAATCTTTTTTGAGGATAAGGTTAATGACACCTGCAACGGCATCTGAGCCATAGGAAGCAGACTGTCCACCCGTTAATACTTCAATGCGTGAAACCATAGACAAAGGGATAGAGTTGAGGTCGACACCGTATCCCGATCCTGCGGAAGTACCAGATACGTAGCGTATGCCATCGACTAAGACTAAGGTCCGCGAAGCGCCTAAATTACGCAATGCGACTGTATTTAGGCCTGAATCTTGCTCACTAATATTTGAACTGGCACCGGTGGTATCACCGTATATCGAAGGGATGCGAGCAAGAAGATCACTAACGTTGACCGCGCCGACTCCTTCAATATCTTTTTCATCGAGTATTGCTATTGGGGATGCAGATTGAAAGTCTCCCTTTTTAATGTGAGAGCCTGTTACTGCAATACGTTCAACGTTGTCTTCCACACCGTCTACAGCAAGAGCTTGATTTGTCACAGACGCAATGCCAACGGCCAACAGTGATGTTATAAAACGTTTTTGAGGTGAAGTTGAAGCATTTGGTAAGGTCATAGTTAAATCCTATTATCAATTATTTTAATTGAGCTATTTCTACTTACCGCATACGACACTGTTATCACTTGAAACTGAATTACAATAAAGCGGTCACACTCTTAAGGTGTTATACCAGTATGCCATTGGTTTTTTTTAAATGTCAATTTAATTAACCTAATGCTAACTAATTGCCAGCTATGCTGTATTTGTTTGTTTTCTAAGTAAATAAGCTTGCTTTGTGGATTTGGCAAGGAATTTTAATGGTTAATAATCAAATAATTGCACAAGAAATAATCGAGTAAATTAGAGCTGATGATGACCATTTCAGCACGATATTGACTGCCCTGCTTGTGTTTAATCACCGGCTTTGTTGGAGATAATATAGGATTAAAAAGGGTGACTGGTGGGGATGAAATTATCTTGAGGAGCTGATTTATATATCCTTTTATTCGATTGTATAACTTTACTTCAATCTAATAAAACAAACCATTTTTCTGCTGATATTTTGTGTAAAATAAGACGACAGTAGATCCATGTTATGTTTGTTGGATTTAAGGATAATTTGACGAAATAAAATTCGTCGCTGTCATTTCTTTACACGGTATCGCGTGTTGTAAAAATTGAGATAATAATGAAAGCTTTGTTGATCACAAGGAAAGGCTGGCAGGCCTTAGATAGAGAGCTCAAATACCTGTGGAAAGAGTACCGCCCGGAGATCACCAAAAAGGTGCAAGAGGCGGCTGCCCAAGGAGATCGTTCAGAGAATGCGGACTACACTTATAACAAACGTCTGCTGAGACAAATCGATAGCCGGGTTCGTTATCTGGTGCAACGGGTTGAGAATCTCACTATTGTCGATTATTCACCTCAGCAAGAAGGTAAGATCTTTTTTGGAGCGTGGATTGAACTTGAAAATGAAGCTGGTGATATTGTTCAGTATCGTATAGTCGGTAAAGATGAGCTGGATACTAAGCTAGGTTACATTACTATCGACTCGCCTATGGCCCGTGCGCTTATCGGTAAACAGGTTGACGATGATGTTATCGTTAAAACGCCGTCAGGAGCTAAGGCGTGGTATGTGAATAAGATCCAATATAAGGCGTTTAAGGATGAGTGAGCCTGTGGTAGCTAGTGCTAAAGAGGGAGTAAAAGACCCGCTTGTTCTCGATTGGGACAGCATAGAGTTACCTAACACTTGGGCTGACGAGATTAATTTTAAGACTTGGACAAATGTGGGGCGTTTATGGTGCTCTATGTTAAAAAAAGGTAATGGTCGAATAGAGTTGCCCGATGATTTCCCTGATAGTGTGATGAGTAAAGAGCTGCTGCCTAAATATCTGCTGCAGGAGTTTCACGGCATTCCTAATGGTAATTTTTCAAACCATATTACCCAAGGCTATATTAGAACGTTTGATGGCACTATGTTAGGCAAGATGAAGCCTGTGCGCAAAGAGATGGCTTACTGGTTTGACTCAGACGCATCTGTACTTGATATCGGCTGTGCTGGTGGTCAGATGGCCGCGGCATTAAAAGATCGAGGCGTTGAGGAGGTCTGGGGATTAGATCCTTCGCCCTACTTGTTGAAGCATGCAGCCAAGGCAAATCCTAAGGTTCATTTTGTCCAAGGTTTAGCCGAAGATCTGCAGTTTGCCGATAAGCGCTTCGATGGTATTACCGCTAGCTTTTTGTTCCATGAGATACCCCCAAAACATATAGATAAAGCACTTAATGAGTGTCATCGTGTACTCGATGATGGCGGTTTATTGGCGATCTGCGAGCCTTCATTTATTCAATTTAAGGCTGGTTGGTGGCAGATGTTTAAAGGGTATGGTTTTACTGGCCTGTACTTTAAATGGCTTGCAGGTCATGTTTATGAGCCCTTTGTACCAGCCTGGCACAAGCAAGATATCGATTCTTTATTGAATAAACATGGCTTTGAAGTGTTGATAAACCGCAGAGGTATGCCTGAGCATAGGGTATTGGCAAGAAAGCGTTAATTGCGATACAAGAGCATGCCTGAACTCTGCTATTTCATTGCTTGAACTTAGTCACTTTATGAGATGCTTAATCCTGCATTTTGAAGTGGTTTGGGTATATAGCCTGTGTTATCTTGGGCGCCACTACGATTTTTACTCTAGGCTCGGCACTACTTCCTATGCAAATGACGCACAATATCGCCCAAATCATAGCTCAAGAACTGAATGTTCGTGAGCAACAAGTCATCTCTACCATCGCTTTGTTAGATGATGGTGCTACGGTTCCATTTGTCGCTCGCTACCGTAAGGAAGCCACTGGAGGGTTAGATGATACTCAGCTGCGAACATTGCATAGCCGATTGGGATATCTGCGAGATTTGAATGAGCGACGTGCTGTTATCCTGTCGAGCATCGACACTCAGGGAAAACTGACTCCCGAACTGAAAAAGGCACTATTTGATGCTGACAGTAAGACGCTTCTGGAAGATCTTTATTTGCCTTATAAGCCTAAGCGTCGCACGAAAGGGCAGATTGCCATTGAAGCTGGCATCGAGCCTTTAGCCGACTTTTTGCTGAATAATCGTCAGGTAAATATAGAGCAGGAAGCTGAAAAATTTATTAATGCAGCAGCTAATTTTGCTGATACTAAGTCAGTACTCGATGGTGCACGTTTTATCGTGATGGAGCGTTTTTCTGAAGATGCTGCACTGTTACAAAAAGTCAGGAAGCACCTAAGCCAGAATACCGTCCTTGAAAGTAAAATGGTGAAAGGAAAGGAGAAAGAGGGCGCTAAGTTCAGAGATTATTTCGAGCACACTGAGCCGCTGAATAGGATCCCTTCACACCGTGCATTGGCTATGCTTCGTGGTCGTAATGAGGGGGTGCTTAGTTTAAATATGAATGCAGACCCAAGCAATGAATCTAAGCAAGGTAGCTATTGTGAAGTGATTATTGCCGATCACTTTAAGCTAAATTTAGGCAGTAGTGATGTAGACGCTTGGCTGAAAACCGTTGTTACTGCGACATGGCGAATAAAGATTGCTTTGCAGATGGAAACTGAGTTTATTTCTAAAATGCGTGAGATGGCAGAAACCGAAGCTATTAAAGTGTTTGCCCGTAATTTAGGCGATCTATTGATGGCGGCTCCAGCGGGAGCGAAGGCAACATTAGGTTTAGATCCTGGATTAAGAAGTGGCGTAAAGGTCGCGATTGTAAATAATACAGGTAAGTTTGTCGCTCATACGACTATCTTCCCGCACGCCCCTCAGAATCAGTGGGATAAGTCAGTTCGCACCTTAGCTAATTTAGCTAAAATCCATAAAGTTGAGTTGATTGCTGTCGGTAATGGTACTGCTTCAAGAGAAACAGACAAATTAGCTGCTGAACTTATTGCTAGCGTGAAAAATGAACTGCCTAGAATCACCAAAATTATGGTTAGCGAAGCGGGAGCATCGGTTTATTCGGCTTCTGAACTCGCTGCGAATGAGTTCCCAGATCTGGATGTCTCGATTCGAGGCGCTGTGTCTATTGCTCGTCGCTTGCAAGATCCGCTTGCTGAATTAGTTAAAATTGAGCCTAAGGCTATTGGTGTCGGACAATATCAGCATGATGTGAGTCAGAGCTTGCTTTCTTTATCACTAGAAGATGTAGTGGAAGATTGTGTAAATAGTGTCGGGGTCGACTTGAACATGGCATCTGCACCTTTACTGGCACAAGTTGCAGGATTAAATAAGACGTTGGCGAGAAATATTGTCACTTACCGTGATGATAATGGTGAATTTAAGGAGCGTAAGCAGTTGCTTAAAGTTGCTCGTTTAGGCCCTAAGGCGTATGAACAGGCAGCTGGTTTCCTACGTATTCTTAATGGTGTTAACCCATTAGATGCATCATCAGTTCATCCAGAAGCTTATTCTTTGGTTGAGTCGATTGCTAAGGCGAAAGGGCAAGCAATTGGGACCTTAGTGGGTAACTCTGAACTCCTTAAAAGTATAAAAGCAGAAGATTTTATTACTGACCTTTTTGGACTGCCAACCGTTACCGATATACTTGCAGAGTTAGATAAGCCGGGTCGAGATCCACGTGGCGAGTTTAAAACAGCTGTATTTAAAGAGGGCATAGAGCAGGTCAAAGATCTAAAGCCAGAGATGATTTTAGAGGGCGTTGTGACCAATGTGACTAATTTTGGTGCCTTTGTGGATATAGGCGTTCACCAAGATGGTTTGGTGCATATCTCATCTTTGACTGAAAAATTTGTTAGCGATCCTCATACGATTGTAAAAGCCGGTGACGTGGTCAAAGTCAAAGTGATGGAGATTGATGTAGAGCGAAAGCGTATTGCCCTTAGCATGCGTCTTGATGAAAAAGTGGGAGAGAAGTCTGCGAGTCGCCCAAGTTCTACTTCAGGTGGTAAGTCTTACACTGGTAATAAAACACAAAACCGCCCTAAGCAGAAGACTCAGCCAGCAAACGCTGCAATGGGTAATGCTTTTGCCGATGCGCTGGCTAAACTCAAAAAGTAGATACAAATTGAAACTATTGAGCCAGAGCGGGTAACGGCTTTGGTTTTTTTATATCAAAATTCACATTCTATGTGCATGCGTGAAGCTTTAGGTTGGTTTTTTTGAACTAAATGTTGCTGAATATGTCAATATGAGTCGATATAGACTCTAATAAGTGGGTCGATAAAAATTTTGGAACATTTATGAACCTTCGACACTCACATTTAGGGCCATTTCGCTCTATTCTCATCTTTTGCGTTACTGCGTTTATTTTTCTGACTGTTAGCCGCATTGGCTTAGGGATATGGCAAGCCGATCGTGTTGCGGCCGTAGATGGCTGGTCACATCTGTTGATACAAGGGGCGCGGGTTGATTTTGCGAGTCTGTGTTGGCTATGGGGCATCGCTGCACTGGGCACTGCTATCTTTTCAGGTGAACACTTTATCGGACGGTCATGGAACAAGATCTTACGTGTCTGGTTAACGTTAGGATTATGGTTGATCGTGTTTTTGGAGATATCGACACCGTCATTTATTCAAGAGTATGGCATTCGTCCTAACCGTCTCTATGTAGAATACCTTATCTATCCGAAAGAAGTTCTCTCCATGTTGTGGAGCGGACGTAAATTTGAACTTCTTTTAGGGGGACTTGTTAGCGGACTGGCGTTATGGGGAGGCTGGAAACTAAGCGGTGCTCTGCTTAAAAACCTGACATACCCACGTTGGTATTGGCGCCCAGTGATGGCATTGATTGTGATAGCTATAACCTTAATGGGGGCTAGATCGACCTTAGGGCATCGTCCTCTAAATCCTGCCATGGTTGCTTTTAATGATGATCCTTTAGTTAATTCATTGGTGATCAATTCAGCTTACTCTTTAATTTTTGCAATTAACCAGATGGGAAATGAAGCGCACGCAGCAGAAATTTATGGTCATATGGATGAGCAAGCCGTTATTGACAATGTTCGCCGTGACAGTGGTCGTCTTGTGGAAGCGTTTACTTCCAAAGAGCTACCAAGCATGTCGTTTAATCAGGCAAGTTATCAAGGTAAGCCAAAAAATCTGGTTATCATTTTACAAGAGAGTCTAGGAGCCCAATTTGTGGGGAGCTTAGGTGGCTTACCTTTGACGCCGAATATAGATGAGTTGTCTAAAGAGGGCTGGTCATTCGAGAATCTATACGCGACAGGAACGCGTTCAGTACGGGGAATTGAAGCTGTAGTTACCGGTTTTACTCCCACACCAGCTCGCTCTGTGGTTAAGTTGGGAAAGAGTCAGAATGGCTTTTTCTCGATTGCTGAACTATTAAAAAACCATGGTTATGAGACTCAATTTGTTTATGGTGGTGAGAGCCACTTTGACAATATGAAGAGCTTTTTCTTAGGTAATGGCTTTAGTGACATCGTTGAAGAAAATGATTTTCAAGATCCCGCCTTTGTCGGATCTTGGGGGGTGTCTGATGAAGATCTTATGCATAAAGCCAATAGCGAGTTTGAACAGTTTTATCGTGAAGGTAAGCCTTTCTTTAGTTTAGTGTTTAGTTCGAGTAATCACGATCCGTTCGAGTTCCCTGATGATCGAATTGAGTTATATGAACAACCTAAACAGACACGTAATAATGCCGCTAAATATGCCGATTATGCAGTGGGAGAGTTCTTTAAACTGGCAAAAAAATCGAATTATTGGAAAGATACTATCTTCTTAGTGGTTGCGGATCACGATAGCCGAGTGGGTGGAGCAAGCTTAGTGCCTATTCCGCGTTTTAGGATCCCTGGTATTATTTTAGGAGAGGGGATCGAGGTGAAGCATGATAAACGCGTTGTTAGCCAGATAGATTTAGCCCCGACCTTGCTCTCTTTAATCGGCGTTTCTGATTCTTACCCTATGCTGGGCCGAGATCTAACCCAGACCAGTGAAGATTGGCCTGGTCGCGCTTTGATGCAGTACGATAAGAATATGGCCTACATTCGAGGCGATGATGTGGTGATCCTTCAACCTGAGCGTGATCCTGTAGGCTTTAAATATGATTCAAATACTGAGACGTTATCGGCGAGTCCTCAGAGTGATGAGATGAAGCAATCGGCATTAAGTTGGGCATTATGGGGTAGCATGGCTTACCAGAAAGGCTTGTATCGATCAGAATCTAATGGAGAGAAGCGTTAAATTAGTGCAGAAACAGCAGGCTGAGTCTTAGGTTCGGCTTGCTGCTGATAAAATATTTCTATATATTCGCCAAACATTCGATAAAACTCTGGTGCTTGACCAAGTATTGTTGGCCTTGTCTCTTTTGTGCTTTCAGTTTTGGGGATACTTATATCAACTTGTTGAGTTCGAATATCCCGTCTTTGTAGCGCCGGCTTACCCCTAAGCAGATCTTTAACTCTTAGAGCTTCAACAGGTTTCGTCTGTTGAACTTGCTGTTGTGCACTTTCCTGTTGCTGGGCTGCGCCCTGTTGTTTACCTTGATTTTTCTCATTTAACCTAGCGAGTACATCAGCCTGTTGCGCAGTGCGCTCATGTTGGGGATTAAAGGAGCGTTCATCATGACCTTTGGTTAACTCTTGCGGTGGGATGACTGGGGGTCTTTGCAGATTATCTGTGCGCGCAGCATCGGTAGCGGCATTAGTTGTCGCGATGGGCACATTGGGATAGTTGGTGACAACCAGCATGATATTTACCTCTGACCTATGCTTAAATAATAACCGTATTGAGGCATAAGATAAAGTGTCTAGTGAGTAAAATTATTCAACCAAGCGGTAAATCCTGCAAGGAACTCATCCTTATGGGAAAGGAAAGGAGCATGTGATGCTTTTTGAAGGACTAAATCTTGATAACGATCTGGATTGATCGGCATTAAAGTTGGTACCCGCCTAGGTACAAGTCCATCCATACGCCCCCATATTCTGAGCCAAGGTTGTTCTATCTGTGTTAGTTGCGATCTAAGATCGACTTTCTCTAACATTTCCAGTCCCTGTTGTAGCGATGAACCTTTAGGTAAAGGCTTTGAGAGGACTCGATCCCTAAGTTGTCTGATATCCTCTTTTGCCGTTGAGCTTCCCATGGCTTGGATCGCCAGAAATCGTTCGATTGTTTTACTTATATTGTCTTGTAACTGAGTGGAGAACTGTGCCAATACTTGAGGAGGGATCCCCGGCCAAGATTCATCTTCTCGAGCCATAAAGCAGGGGGAGGAAGCGATAGTTACGAGTCCTGTCACTTGCTCAGGGAATCGCAAAGCTGCTTGTGTTGCGACTAAGCCTCCCAGTGACCACCCCACCCAGATAGCCTTGTTAGGTAGCCTTGCCGTAATAACGTCAACCCAGGTATTTAAGTCGCCATCAATTGCTTCACTGATCCCAAAACCGGGCAGGTCGACATAGTGAACTCTATACTCAGAGAGAGCAGAGTGAAGCGGCATGAATACTGAGCTATTCATGCCCCAGCCATGGAGCATGACTATCTCTTGGCCTTGGCCAAGAGATTCTACATGTAAGGTTGAATTCATGGAGTCGACTTCCTAATACTTAAATGATAATCCAATGCGCTATGGGCATATCATATACATAAAGCAGGTTTATAGTACTTATGAAGTTAATGCAGTGGCTTTCTGCCAGTTTACCCAATCGATGTCTGATGTGCCATCAAAGCGTCTCTCTACCGTCGAGGGGGCTGTGTGTTGTGTGCCTCAATAGCGGCCTATATCAGCAGCCTATATGTCAAGGTTGTGGTTGCACTATGCAGCTTCAGGCTAAATTTTGTGGTCAATGTATGAAGACATTGCCTCTTAGCATTATCGCCCCTTGTAGTTATCATCAGGGCTTAGGTGAGTGGATAGGGTTAATGAAATATCAGGGACAATTTGCAGCGCTGCCTGTTTTGTCTCAAGCATTGGTTAATCGAATTTTGGAGCTCGAGTCCTTGGGCATGCTGCAACTTCCCCAAGTACTGGTACCGGTACCTTTACATCCAAATCGCCAAAGAAAGCGTGGATTTAATCAAGCTTGGTTGATTGCTGATGCGATTCATCAGCAACTTCATATACCGGTAGTGGCTCAAGGTGTAGAACGTATTTTAGATACTAAATCACAAGCTGGACTTACAGGTAAGCAGCGACGTCAAAATTTGTCGGCGGCATTCACACTTACAGATGATTTTCTCTATCAGAGAATTGCATTAATTGACGATGTGGTGACGACTGGAACTACAGTGAAAGAGATCGCTATTATGTTTGAGCAACGTCATATCCATGTGCAGGTTTGGTGTTTAGCCAGAGCCGAGGCACCTGGGTTATTGGATTAACCAATAGCTTGTTACTCCAAGCTTGGAGTCGAAAATAAAAAGCAGCGATAAACTAGAGTATCTCTGCTTTTTATTTATGTATTAGTGTAATGCGGGAATAAAGTAGAGCGCGTTGGCATAAACCTTTTCAGAGCCTAACCAAATATTTCTAAACATGAGGTTATCGGCTATTACGACAACAGCTCCTTTGCCTCTAGGTTCGACTAAGATGGCTGGACTTTGAGATAAGCTGCGCTGGTACTCTTTAGCCAGGTAACCATTTAAAAGTGGTTGTTCAGCATATTTTGCGACGACACTGAAAGGCATCGCGCTATCCTCAAGTCCGAGTGCTTTATTCTTTAGTATGGGCAGCCGGGCATTAGGTATTCCAAAACTCAGTGGATGGCTGCTATCTAGCGTGAGCTCGAGTATAGCTCCCCCTATGGATTGACGAGCCGTGAGTTTTTCTTTTTCGCCAAACGTTAAGTCGCTGCTGTCGAAAAGCAGTTTAAAGAAGCGAGGTTCCTTTAATTCGGCTTTTAATAGGTGCACTTTATTGAGCCAGCTTAAGGCGCCATTCTGAGCGATCACGATCCCCCCTTTATTGATGAACAAGCCTAGTTTTCGGGCGAATACTTCATCTAATGATGAGTAATGGCCATCAGGTAAGATCACATGGGTGTATTCATTCAGTGGTAGTCGAGATAGGCGGGTGACATCGACTAAAGTGACAGGCGAGCCAAGTTTAGTATCTAGGTAATACCAGAGTTCTCCCGCTTCTGATTCATCAACGCCATATCCGGTGACGATTAAAGGTTTAATAGGCTTAATTGAATGAAAATCTGGGCTGCCTAAATCTATTCCTGTTACTGCTGTACTGCTGTTTACTGCGGTGATATTCAAAGGAGTCTGGGTCATTAAGCTCGTTATCTTAGCCTTGATCATTTCGCTAGAGACATTGGCCTGTTTAAGTGGGATCTGTAAACTGCCAGCAGGGAAATCATGTTCTTTATTGTCAATTTTGACCGTAAAGGGAATCGCTGCAAACTTTACCTGTACTTTATCCTTAAGCAATTGTTGCAGCACTGGAGCTGCTTCATCTTGCTGCCAATTGATGAGCAATGCTACGGCTTGACGATCGGCCTCGAACTTATCATTATTTGGTGCCTGAGGTGATAGATCACTAAGATCTAGCTTGGCATCTCTTATCATATCTAGATGGTAAGCATGCTCTAGGTTCCAGCTCGATACATCGTAGAACGTGGGGTCTACAAATTCGTTACGGCTATCGAACATAGCGATTAATAAGCTTTTTTGTGCTTGATTTAGAGGAATGAAAAGGCTGCTATTAACTGAAAACTTTTTGTTTCCCTTAGTCGTCTCTTTTTTTAGATAGTAAAACTCAATGTTGTGCTGTTTAAATAAGTCGGCGAGATCTTTTATTCTGCCAGCATTATTTAGTGTTCCGATTAAGTAACCTAATTGTCGCCCTTTTTTCTGTGTTTTGTCTTTATCCTTGTAGAACTGGCTCTGATAATCGAGTAGTTCTCTCTTGAGGGCTAAACTTCCACGTAGGCTAGATATAGAAGTGGTTAGATGGTTATCGATGGCATCGCTTAGTCTAAGCTTGCCATTTTCTGTCATCAAGGTTTGACCTTTAGGACTTGCTTGCTCAAATAAAACACCAATGGAGCCATTAATATCTGGGTATGTTGACCCTTTGCCATAGAAGTAATCATCAAATATCTGACGACTAAAGTATTCCTGTTGTTTTTTATCGAGAGCTTGGCGATGAAATTGAGCTAACTTCTCGGTTAAAAGCTGGTTTTTCTCAGGTGTTAAGGAATGAGTTCTTTCAGGAACACCGGGTTGAAAAAAATAACTGTTGTTACTGCTCATCTCGTGGAAATCACCCACATAGTGGGGTTGCCACTTGTGAAAAAGGGCGACTCTACCTCTAGATTCCGGGTGGCGTAGAAACAACCAATCTCGATTGAGATCGGCAAAATAGTGGTTGGTTCTTCCAGTAGGCCAATTTTGCTTGTGTTCCTTGTGTTGGGGGTCGCTGACCTCTACTTGACCACGGTAATTATTGGTCCAGTTAGAGAATCGATCAAAACCATCGGGGTTTTGGGTCGGAGTGATAAGCACAATGGCTTCATCCAGCAGCTTTTTGACCCAGGCCACATTGCTGTTGGCAAGTTGATAGCTCAGTGCTAAGGCAGCATGGGCTCCACTGGCCTCATCGCCATGTATAGAATAGGCCAGCCAGATCACTAAGGGACCATGTTGCTTTTTACCTGATTTAGCCTCTTTACGTTGGGCTAGAATATCTTTGAGGTTTGCTTGGTTTGATTTTGAGGTAATAACAAGGGTGAGTTGTTGCCTATGTTCATAACTCTGGCCACTTTTTTCTATGGACAGTCTGTCGCTTTCACCTGCTAGCTGCTTTAGGTAGTAATTGATCTGATCATGGCGCAGGTGCCATTTTCCCAGTGGGTAACCTAGGAATGCTTCTGGTGAGGTTAGTTGGGAATGAGGATTCAGATTTGCGACAGAGCTCAAATTTTGACTGGTCACAGCTAATGCTGGTGACAGAGTAATGAATACATAGCTTACCGTAAAAAAATAAAGCAGAGCTCTTAACATTGTGAGTGTCTTTATACTTGTAATGTAACGTTAAATTAGCATTTAGATGCTGTTTTTTCCATATGTTTTATGGATAATAGATCCTTATATGAACTAAGTTATTAGTTAATACTTTCAATAAAAAGGGTAAACCAATTTGATTGAGGGCTACAAAGCTGAACTCAGTCGGAGTATCATAGAACAATCCATACTAAAACACTCAAGTTTTACCTGACGGAGCTTGTCTTAATGATCACCATTTCCGAAACCGCTCAGGCTCATTTTGTTACCTTGTTAGCAGATCAGCCCGAAGGAACTCATATTCGTGTATTCGTAATTAGCCCTGGTACAGCGACAGCTGAGTGTGGCGTTTCATATTGTCCGCCTGATGCCGTAGAGGCTGATGATATGGAGTTCGAATTCAATGGCTTTAATGCCATGGTCGATGAGAAATCAGCGCCTTTCCTCGAAGACGCTACCATAGATTTTGTTACCGATCAGCTAGGTTCACAATTAACGCTAAAAGCGCCAAATGCTAAGATGCGTAAAGTCTCAGCTGATGCGTCTCTTAATGAGCGTATTGAATACGTCATTCAGTCTGAAATCAATCCTCAACTTGCTAGTCATGGCGGTAATATCTCATTAATTGAGGTTTCAGAAGAGGGCATTGCAGTTCTACAATTTGGCGGTGGTTGTAATGGTTGCTCTATGGTTGATGTGACCTTAAAAGATGGGATCGAAAAGCAGTTGCTTGAGATGTTCCCTGGCGAGTTAACGGGTGTTAAAGATGTGACCGAGCACCAAGCAGGTTCGCATTCTTATCAGTAAAAGCTGATAAAGAGAAAGGCGAGTGGGTTTTATACCTACTCGCTTTTTTTGTGTCTGAATTAGAATGAGATGACTTTACTTAGCTTGTATCTATAGTGCAGGGTTAACGTTAAGCTTCTGGCTAGCATAAAGGCGCTCATGGCTGCCCACAATGCATGGTTTCCTAGATCTTGTAATAAGAACCATACAGGGAAGAATATGCCAAAAGTGGATATTATCATGCTGTTTCTCATTATTTTTCCTTTTGCAGCACCAATATATACTCCGTCAAAAAGGTAAGATCCGAAGGAGAGTAGAGGGAGAAGTACAATCCAAAATAGAAACTCATTAGCGACGATTCTGACATCCTCGATACTGGTCAGCATACTTATAATACTCTCTCCGCCAAAGGCAAAAAACAGTGTAAATAAGATGGCTGATATTGCGGACCAGAGCCAAGCTAAGGTTACGCTTTGCTGCATTAATATTTTATTCTTCTGCCCATAAGCTTTACCTACTTCAGCCTCAGCATAGTAAGCAATGCCGTCTAGGGCGTAAGAGATAAGCAGTAATAGATGGAGTAAAACAGCATTTGCGGCAACGGTGTTGTCTCCTAGCCCTGCACCTTGAAAGGTCATAAAGGCAAAAGAGATCTGCAGACATAAACTGCGAATAAATATATCGGCATTTAAGCTAAGTAACTTGCGGTAGCTGCTAAGGTTCAAACTTTTACAGAGATGAGATAGATTGAATTCTCCCGTTTTTTGAATCTGTCTATAAACCATAGTGAATGCAACGAGGAAACCTGCTATATCGGCAAATACTGAAGCTAAAGCCGCGCCTTTGACTCCCCAGCCTAAACCTAAGACAAAGAGTAAGTCCAAACCAACATTCGCTAGGTTTGCCACGATAAGCTGCCACATAGCCGCTTTCGGCTGTTGTCGACCCAGTAGCCAACCTAAAAGAACAAGGTTGAGCAGTGCAAAGGGGGTTGACCAGATCCTGATATTAAAGTATTCACGACAATACCGCTGAACTTCAGCACTTGCATCTGTGAGCGAGAGCGCGCCATTCAGAATAGGGAGTTGCAGTATTACAGCACTTACCCCTAAAATAAGCGCTAAACTACCTGCTTGAAGTAATAACTTATATTGGGTTTGTGTATCGCCCGCACCGTAGGACTGGGCAACTAAGCCTGTTGTTGCCATTCTTAGAAACCCAAGCATCCATAGTATAAGCGTGATGATGGTAGAGCCAACGGCTACTCCGCCTAAATAGTAGGCGTTACTTAAATGCCCCACTACTGCAGTATCGACCAGTCCCAATAATGGAACAGTAATATTGGACAATATCATAGGTAGAGCCAGTGCCAATAATTGTCTGTTTTTCTGTTTATTAAATAGGAGTTCGACAGTGGTCATATTATCTCAGAGGTTTAATATTTTATGTTTAAAAGCATGTTAGTCATTCTGCTTGTCATGATTGGCTTTTCGACTCAGGCAGCGGTGATTTTACAATATCACCATGTTTCGGCATCGACACCAGCGAGCACGAGTGTGACACCAGAGCAGTTTCGTGAACAGATGCAGTATTTAGCTGAAAATGATTTTATTGTTAAACCACTTTCAGAGGTAGTGCATGCAATTAAAAGTAATCAGAAAATTGCGGCAAAAACCGTGGTTATCACTTTCGATGATGGGTATCGAAGTATCGCCAAGACAGCGCATCCTATTTTAAAGGAATATGGTTTTCCCTACACCCTATTTGTCTCTATTGAACCGATTAAGGCTAAATACCGTGAAATGATGAGTTGGGATGAACTCATTTTACTTTCGAAAGAGGGAGCGGAAATTGCTAATCATAGTTGGGCACATGAATACCTCATTCGTAAGCTTGAAGGTGAATCCGAGGTTGAGTGGCTTGCGAGAATTGAGAACAATATTTTAATGACTGAGAGTGAAATATCTTTAGCGACTGGGCAAAATCATAAGATGTTGGCCTACCCTTATGGGGAATATAATCAGGCCATTGAGTCTATGCTAGCAAGTCATGGTTTTATCGGGTTAGGACAACAGTCTGGAGCTGTCGGACATTATTCATCGCTCACTGCTTTACCTCGATTTCCAGTCGCTGGTGTCTACGCCGATTTAGCGAGTTTGAAAGTGAAGCTACATAGTCTAAATATGCCAGTATTATCACAGAATATTCGTGATCCTGAATTAAAGAACGGTCACTGGAGGCCAGAGTTAAAAGTGACATTGGATGTGAGTGATATCTACCCTCATCAAATGATGTGTTACATTCAAGGGCAAGGAGCTAAAGCGCCGCTTTGGATTAGTGGTAATGAATTTAGCATTCGAGCTGAGTTAGATCTCCCAGTAGGAAGATCCCGATACAATTGTACCGTACCAAGTAAAAGTAACACTGGTTACTATTGGTTTTCACAAGCTTGGATAAGAAGTGTAGGTGAAGCTTTCTAGTATATTTATTTTTTCGCTCACGGTTTGTTTAACAAAGAGAGCAGCTTTGCTGGGATCCTATCGATATGTAGTACATCTCTACTGGCTTTTATATCGACGGCAGCCCCTGGCATGCCCCAAACGACGGAACTTGCTTCATCTTGGGCTACGGTGTAGGAGCCTTTGTTTTTCATATTGAGCAAGCCTTTAGCACCATCTTTACCCATTCCGGTTAGTATGACTCCTAAGGCTGGCTTTCCTATTGATTCAGCCACACTATCAAAAAGTACATCGACAGAGGGTTTGTGTCGGTTAACGGGGGCGCTATCTAATAGTTTGGTATAAAGTGACATGCCTCTTCTTTCGACAACTAAGTGCGCGCAACCAGGGGCTAAGTAAGCGGTACCTGGAGTTAATTTCTCTCCACCTTGAGCCTCTATCACTGTCATAGCAGCATTGTTATTTAGACGTTTGGCAAATGAGGCGCTAAAGGCGGCTGGAATGTGTTGAGCAATAACGATAGGCGAGATGTCACTAGGAAGTTGACATATCAAGCGTTGAATCGCTTCAGTTCCTCCTGTTGATGCCCCAATAGCAATTATTTTATTTTGTGAATATGAAGATTTATAGCTCGTTATACTTGGTTTAGGAATCGTAGTATGTGGACGAATCTTACTTTTAGATGCTAAACGAATTTTTTCAATTAGCTCTTCACGGTAGTCCATTAATCTATTGGTAAGATCGGATTTAGGTTTCAGAATAAAATCTACGGCGCCAATTGATAAAGCCTCAAGGGTCACCGCGGCCCCTTTTTCTGTGAGGGTTGATACCATAATGACGGGCATAGGTTTTAGTTTCATTAGATTTCTTAGAAATGCAATGCCGTCCATTTTGGGCATTTCTATATCCAAAGTGAGTACATCTGGATGGAGTTTTTTTATTAAATCCCGAGCTTCATAGGGGTCTTCGGCCGTACCGACGACCTTAATGTCTGGAGTATCGCTTAAGAGGTGAGTCAGTAACTGCCTTACCAAAGGGGAGTCATCAACGACTAAGACTTTTATCATCACTTTTTCCTTTATGTTTGTACATGCATCCCATCATTTAAATCTTATTTATTCTAATTTACGCATGTCAAAACGAATACAAAATCTCTTAGGTTTAGCACCTTAAAGATTATTTCCCGTTGATTTTTTTGCCGTGATTTTCGTACCTCCATGGCCTAAGGGTCTGTATATGGTTTGGCCAATAAGGTCGAACTCTTCTGAAATATTTATTAATGTTTCCGAGTGGCCAATGAATAAATAGCCTTGAGGGCTGAGCATTTTTCTGAACTTTGTAATAATCTTTTGCTTGGTCACATTATCAAAATAGATAAGCACATTTCGACAAAATATTACATCGAAAGGTCCGTTCATTGGCCAAGTTCCTAATAGATTAAGTTGTTTAAAATGAACCATTTTTTTAATATTTGGTTGAATCTGTATATGCTGGTTATCCTCGGAGTATTTAACATACTTTTCAGTATAGCGTTTAGGCAAGTTGGTCACCGAATCTCTTGCGTAGCAGCCAGCAGACGCCTTCTTTAGTACATTGGTGTCCAGATCGGTAGCCAACATTTTTAAGTCGCATTGGGGCGAAGGAAAATGTTTTTCTAGTGTCATAGCAATACTGTAAGGTTCCTCGCCAGTAGAGCAAGCCGATGACCAGATCCTAAGCCGTTTTTTGTGTCCACTCTTCCATTCCGGCACGATGACTTGTTCAAGGTAGTTAAAGTGATGTTCCTCTCTAAAGAATGCAGTTAGGTTGGTCGTTAGTGCGTTAATAAAATTAATTCGTTCATCTGGAATATTAGTAACATATGAGCAATATTGAGTGAAATCTTTCAAGTTTAGTTGACGTAATCGACGACTCAGTCTCGAATACACCATATGTTTCTTTCTTTCCGGAAGTACTATCCCTGTGTTGTCGTAGGCAAGACTTCGAATAAATTCGAAGTCAGCCTTCGTCATAGAGAATTCCTTTTCGTCTATGATTTCCAATTGTCTCTCCTAAAACTCATTCCACTCTTCGTCGCTAATATTTAAGTTGCCATGAGAGTCACCAGAGACTAAAGCCAGTGGAGCAGAGGTGAGTCCTGAACTTGTCATCTCTTGGGCTTGAAAGAAGCTGAGTTGGCTCTTCATATTTCTTGCCTGTTCGGCCATCGCATCACCAGCAGCCGATACTTGCTCAACTAGTGCGGCGTTTTGCTGAGTCATCTCATCCATCTGAGATATCGCTTTATTAACTTCTTGGATTCCGGATGATTGTTGATCCGATGCGATACTTATTTGGCTTATCATATCGGCAACTTTCGTGACAGCTTGTACGATATCTTGAAGTGTTTCGCCAGATTGGTTCACCAGTTGAGTGCCATCGGTGACCTTGCCAACGCTGTCGCGGATCAGTTCTTTGATCTCCTTAGCCGCCCCTGCACTTCGTTGGGCAAGGTTACGCACCTCACCGGCAACGACAGCGAAGCCACGTCCCTGTTCCCCAGCTCTTGCAGCTTCAACTGCAGCATTCAATGCCAGTAGGTTGGTTTGAAAAGCAATCTCATCTATGACGCCAATGATGTCAGATATGCGTTTACTGGAGTCGTTTATGGCTTCCATAGCCGTAACAGCTTGTTCAACAACTTTACCTCCATGCTCGGCCTTGGTATTTGCTTCCTGGGCCAACTCATTAGCAAGTGTCGCATTTTGGGCGCTTTGGGTCACAGTTGCTGTCATCTCTTCCATGCTCGATGCCGTTTCTTCAAGTGACGCCGCTTGTTCTTCGGTTCGTTGGCTAAGATCTGAGTTACCTTGTGCTATCTCTTCGGCTCCTGATGTCACTGTATTGGCAGATTCATTAATGCCACCAATCACTTCCGTTAATCGAGTAGCGGTTGCGTTTGCATCTGTCTGTAGCTTGCTGAATTGGCCTTCGTAATCTCCATTTATTTGGCGAGTTAAATCACCTTTAGCTAACCCATCAAACATATTAACGACATCAGAAATTACACTGTCGGCAATGCCGACTAAGCGATTGAGTCCATTTGATAGATTGAGGAAGAAGCCCTCTTTACCTTCGGTTGACACCCTATGACTTAAGTCTCCGGCCGCCGCCGCTGAAATAATGGTATCGATCTCATGTTCAATAGCGACTTCTGCTGTGCGATCTGTCCACTCGACAACGGTGCCTATTCTATTTCCGTTAATGTCGTTGATGGGGTTGGCTACAACTTTGAAGGTTCTGCCTCCGACCATAAGTTGACTTGAGTAAGTACTGGTTAGGTTGCCGAGTAAGTTGCGCTGATGGCTTGGGTTTTTATGGAAGCCATCGATATTGACTCCAATGAGATTATTGGCATCGAAGTTTGGCAGGTCTTTTACTATATCGGATTGCGCAGTTCTGAACATTTTTGTAACCGCTTGATTCATATAGATAATATTTAGGTCGCCATCTGCCACCATAGTATTGGCTGACACACTATCAAGTGCTTGTTTAATACGTGCGTTTTCGGCGGATAGTTGTTGATCTTCGGCTTCTTTAGCGAGTTTAGCGGTTACATCTAGCCACTCAACAACTGTGCCTGTACGTTCACCATTATCGAATACCGGTGTTGCGATTAAGTTAAAGGTCAAGCCAGAAATTTGTATGCTGGTCTCATAAGTGCTGGTGAGCTTGTCTAGCATATTCCTTTGGTGGGCTGGATTTTTATGGAAGATATCGATATTAGTACCCATCAGAGTGGTCATATCAAATCGGCTTAATGTCTTTTGCAACTGACGTTCATTATCAGAAAGCATCTCTTTTAGAGAATCATTGTAATAGATGATCTCATAATCTGCATTTGCCATCATGACGTTAGCTTTGCATACATCCAGTGCTTGCTTGACACGTCCGGTGTCGGCTGCTTGCTGTTTCTCTTCGGCTTCTTTAGCCAGTTTCGCGGTCACATCCAGCCATTCGACAACGGTTCCAGTGCGCTCTCCGTTATCGAAAACCGGGGTCGCAATCAAACTGAAGGTGAGTCCAGATACCTCGATATCGGTTTCATAGGTGCTGGTGAGCCTGTCTAACATGCCTCTCTGGTGGGCTGGATTCTTATGGAATATATCAATATTACTGCCCATCAAGGTAGACATATCGAACTTGCTTAAGCTCTCTTGTAATTTACGTTCATTTTGATCCAGCATCTCCTTGAGAGAATCATTGAAGTAAATAATGTTGTAATCAGCATCGGCCATCATGACATTGGCCTTACATACATCCAATGCTTGCTTAATACGTCCAGTTTCTGCTGCAGCTATTTGTTCTTCGGCCTCTTTGGCCAGCTTGGCGGTAATATCTTGCCATTCAACGACGGTTCCAGTGCGCTCTCCGTTATCGAAAACCGGGGTCGCAATCAGGCTGAAGGTGAGTCCGGATACTTCTATATCAGTTTCATAGGTGCTGGTAAGTCTGTCTAACATGCCTCTCTGGTGGGCTGGATTCTTATGGAATATATCAATATTACTGCCCATCAAGGTAGACATATCGAACTTGCTTAAGCTCTCTTGTAATTTACGTTCATTTTGATCCAGCATCTCCTTGAGAGAATCATTGAAGTAAATAATGTTGTAATCAGCATCGGCCATCATGACATTGGCCTTACATACATCCAATGCTTGCTTAATGCGTCCGGTCTCTGCCGCGGTTAATTGCTCTTCAGCTTCTTTGGCTAGTTTAGCGGTCATATCCAACCACTCGACAACAGTGCCTGTACGCTTACCGTCGACGAATATGGGACTTGCGATTAAGTTAAATTTAAGACCTGCTACATCGATATTAGCTTCGTAGCTAGCGGTTAAGCCTTCGAGAATTCTTCTTTGGTGAGCGGGGTTGCGATGAAATATATCAATGCTTTTACCTATAAGGTTTTTAGCATCGAAATTTGACAGGTCATTTTGCAATGCTTTCTCATTTTGGCTGAGCATTTTCATTACGGAATCATTCATATAGGCAATATTGAAGTCATCATCGGCCATCATGACATTGGCTTGACAGATATCCAGAGCCTGAATCTTGGTTTCATCACTTTGCCGTTTTAGATATAACTCTTTGATTCTATTAGTCAGTGTTTCCCAGCCTGATAAGTTAACAGCTGAAAATTCTGGTGGTTCATTATTGATTAATGCCTTGCTCACCTCTTCGAAAGCTTGCTCTGTTAGGTTTTGTCTTTGAATGAGTTTCAAAAAACCAATTGCAAGTAGGGCGATAGCGATAATTTGCAGTCCAGCTATCCAGCTCGTTGTTTGCCCAGATAGGGATAAGACTAAGGCGAAAGCACTGAAAACTAGGCCCGCGATGGGCAAGCTTTTAGTGTTGGCGTTGTTGATGTAATTTGCTTCCATTCGTGTGTCCTCGTTATAGCTGCTTATTCATTGACAGCTTGTGGCTGTTGAGCATCAATATTATTAATTAAATTAGAAAGTTGAGATGCTTCAGGCAGGATTTCACTACTAAGAAGCTTGTTTATATCCAAAAGAATAACCATCTTTTCTTGTGTGTTGGTTAATCCCTTTATAAAACCTAAATCTGTTTCATCACCAAAGTCTGGGGCACTACGAACATCAGTATCATTGACACTAAAGACATCAGATACGGCATCGACAACGATACCAATAACCTTGTGATTGTTTGAAATTGCGACTTTCACGACTATGACTACGGTCGTTGCGCCATATTCTAAGGTTTCAATTCCAAACCTTTGTCTTAGATCTATAATGGGAACGATAGTGCCTCTTAGGTTAATAACTCCTTTAACATGGCTGGGAGAGTTGGGTATTATGGTTGTTGCTTCCCAGCCTCTAATCTCCTGTACTGAAAGAATATCGACCCCATACTCTTCACTCGCCATGATGAAAGTAAGGTATTGCTGACTAATATCATCGGTGTTGGCATGTTCTTGTTGGGTTAACTGTGTCATATCTCAAGCTCCGTCGTTCCTTATATGCGATTCAAATTCCATTCGGCGTTAAGCTGCATGTTCTTTCGTACTGGTTATTCCAGCTAAGTTTACTAATCCGAAAATATCGATAATTAGCGCAACCGTACCATCACCTAAGATGGTCGCTCCTGAGACTCCAGCTACCTTATTGTAGTTATCTTCAAGGCTCTTGATGACAACTTGTTGTTGTGAAAGAAGTTCATCGACAAGTAAGCCTATTTTTTCGTTGTTTGAATCAACGACCATGACTAAGCCATCTTTGATCTCTTGATAATCCGCATCATGTCCAAACTCTTGGAATACTTTTATGACGGGAAGGTATTCATCTCTAAGTCTGATGAGTTCGTGATCCTCACTTATGCGATTAATTCTTTGCTCTTCTACCTGTAAAGATTCATGAATGGATACTAAGGGGACAACATAGGTATGCTTTCCAACTCTGACCAGCTGTCCATCAAGTATAGCCAAGGTTAGTGGTAAGCGGATGGTGAAGCGACTGCCTTTATCTTTGGTGGATTTCAGTTCAATCGTACCATTGAGTTCATGGATGTTTCGGCGGACTACATCCATGCCAACACCACGACCTGACAGATCCGATACCGCTTCAGCAGTTGAAAAGCCTGCTTTAAAAATGAGCTGATTTATCGCATCTTCACTGAGCTCTTCATCCTCACTGATAAGCCCTTTCTCTAGTGCTTTTTTACGGATTAACTGCGTATTTAATCCTGCTCCATCATCTATGATCTCAATAATGATGTTACCGCCCTGATGGAACGCATTAAGGGTGATAGTACCTATTTCTGGTTTACCTTTACTGACTCTTATATCGGGGGTTTCAAGTCCGTGGTCAAGAGAGTTTCTGACTAGGTGGACCATGGGATCGACAATCTTTTCCATTACCGTTTTATCTAGCTCAGTCTCTTCTCCTTTAAGGACTAACTCGACTTTCTTGCCTAACTGTTGACCTATGTCGCGAACGAGTCTGGGAAAGCGGTTGAAGGCAAAACTGATGGGAAGCATGCGGATCTGCATGACACTTTCCTGCAGGTCTCGAGTATGGGATGCTAGTTGCTCTAATCCTTGTTTAAGAGAAAGGAGAGACTCTTCTTCTATAGAATCTTGCTGACCAATCTGGCCTAACATGGCCTGGGTAATGACCAGCTCACCGACCATATTGATAAGGATATCTATTTTTTCAATACTGACACGTATTGAACCGCCTTCTGGCGTTTTAGCCGTGGTTACGGCTTTAGGCTTAGCAGTAACTGTTGTTCCAGTAGAGAGCGGTTTATCTTTATCTTGAGCCTCTGATGATGACGTTTGCTCTTTTTCAGTTAAATGAGCCTGTTTGTGATAATTGATAATGCACTCATCTTCAACCCACTCGAATACTTCTTTTATCTTATCTAAAGGTTGTTCAGTGATTAAAGTAAGCTGCCAATTGAGGTAACAGGCTTCAGGATCCAGATCTGAGAAGTCAGGTAGAGTAGAATCCACTAACGTGACGCTTAATTGACCAAGAAGCCTTAACTCATTGAACATCAAGCTAGGATCATTACCACAGCGTAATATGTCTATGCCTGGTTTGAAGTCTATGGTCCATGTTGCCATCTGATGGTCATTGTCATCAATGGTTTCTTCTATTGCACTCTCATCTAGCTCTTCATGACTGGCGTTACCCGTTAATGCTGCATTGAATCGCCTCTCTAACTCTGCTAGTAAAGGGTCTTCAAAATCGACTTTACGCATTAATGCATCGATCATATTACGTAACAGATCGATAGATAGAAGTAGCATATCTTGATGATCATTAGTCATCTGTCGGCGGCCATCTCTAATCTCATCGAGAAGCGTCTCTAATAGATGGGTATAACCTGCAACTTGTGAGAATCCGAAGGTAGCACTGCCTCCCTTAATAGAGTGAGCAGCCCTAAAAATAGTATTAATAGATTCATCGTCGGGCTCACTGACATCCAGCTTGAGGAGCTCTGACTCCATGCTTTCCAGTCCTTCTAAGCTCTCTTCAAAAAATACCTGACTAAATTGACTGAGATCGATTTCCATATTTAGATGCCACCATTAGGTCCATTTATTGTGATTAACCTAGTACTTTGCGTACCGTCGCAAGTAATTGGTCTGGATTGAATGGTTTGACTATCCATCCTGTCGCTCCAGCCGAACGGCCTTCATGCTTCTTATCGATTCCAGATTCAGTGGTTAACATGAGTAATGGAGTGAACTTGTAAGCAGGGAGCGTTCGCAAATTACGGATCAATGTTAATCCATCCATAATCGGCATATTTACATCGGAAATGACAAGATCGAATTCACCTACTTGTGCCGCTTTAAGGGCTTCGTCTCCATCGCAAGCTTCTGTTACATCAAAACCTGCTGTTTTTAATGTAAATCCGACCATTTGGCGCATTGAAGCCGAGTCATCGACCGCCAGTATTTTCTTCATAGGGAATTCTCCTCAAGTGTATCCACTTGCAGGTGTGGAAGTATGATTCCTAACTCTCTTAAGTTAGTCAAAAGGTCCGGTTGGCAACCTAGCCAGTCGACTTTTAGAGAGCGGGCATCACATGTTCTGGAAAATAGATGAAGCAGCTGTGCACCAGCTGTGTCAACTCTGGATAATTGGCTTGCGTCGATATGAAGTATTTCAGTTTGTGTAAATAGCTCAGAAAGTTGAGAGAATACCGGCTGAATATTTCGTATCGTTATTTCCGAATCCAATTTAATAGTTTGATCTGACATTTAATTTTCCTTTGGATTACTTTTGTCCATCCCTGCAAGATCAAAAGATAGTCGGCAAATAGGAGTATTTCCTCTTTTGGAATAATATTTTTTGAATACATTTAGTTAAAAAATATTATTTAGAGGGAGGGCGGGCTAAGAAATGTGCAGAGGGGATAGATTAACTACTTATATAACAGATGATTACATGTTTTTGATTTTGCTGATCTTGCGTATGTCTGAGATGAGTTCCTTGGTCAAAATTTGTGGCAAGGTTCCAGGTGTTGAAGACTTAGGTTTGATGACGGCAACCTTGTTTCCCTGAGGAGATATTAGTGCCATAGAGGCACTATGATCTACCTGATAATTTTGTCCTTCTCCGACCATGGCGTAGACAAAGCCTAAATCGCGGGTTAGAGGAAACAGTTGGGAGTGCTCCCCAGTTACTGCTGTAAACTCTGGATTAAAGAAATCCATATAAGAAAGTAATTTATCCTGAGTGTCTCTTTGTGGATCAACTGAGAGGAAGATAATTTGCAGATCTATATCTTTCAATAGTTCAGGATATGCAGCCGTTAGTTTCCCCATGGTTGTAGGGCACACATCAGGACACGCGGTGTATCCAATAAAGAACAAGCTCCATTTATTGGCTAGTTGTAGGTTAGAAAACAACTCGCCATGTTGATCTTTCAGTGTAAACGGAGCTAATTTTTTAGGAGTAGGAAAGAGAAAACTGGTTGAAAGTTCGGGCGCAGCATTATTTGATCTAAATTGGACTGCTGTCACGCCACCTAAGCCCAATAACACTAGGCTAAATACTGCAAACACTAGAATAGACAGTCGCTTGCTCATAGGATAATCCTGTTAATCATGGTTAGAAAACTCAAACATCAAACCCAGAGATAGTGATCGACTAAGAGTACGATGAATAACAACATCAGATGATAGATAGAGAAACGGAAAACCTGCATTGCAAGACCTGGTTTATCATCATATTTTAGCTCCCAGGATTTATAGATAAACCCACAGCTAAGTAGGGTAGAACCCACTAAATATACGGGTCCACACATGCCAACTAGCACTGGTAAAAGGCATGCGATGGCGAGCAAGATGGTGTATAGCAAGATACAGGTTTTGGTAAATTCAGTGCCGTGAGTGACTGGTAGCATCGGAATGTCTACTTTGGCATATTCTGCTTTTCTGTGAATGGCTAGAGCCCAGAAGTGGGGCGGAGTCCAAGCAAAGATAATGATCACAAGTAGCAGAGCATTACCATGAAACTCACCCGTTACCGCTGTCCAGCCTAATAGAGGCGGCATGGCTCCTGCGAGTCCACCCACGACGATATTTTGAGGTGTTGCTCGTTTTAGGTAAGCAGTATAGATGACGGCGTAACCAAGTAAACTGGCGAAGGTTAGCCAAGCTGTTAATTCATTGACTAAAGTGTAGAGTAAGATAAAACCGATAACCGCTAAAGATATTGAGAAGGTAAGAGCTTTAGTGATAGACACTTTACCTTTTGGCAAAGGCCGGTTATAAGTTCGAGCCATTAACCCATCGATCCTACGATCAATTAAGTGGTTAAAAGCAGCCGCAGCTCCCGCCATCATTCCTATGCCTAGCATCCCAAAGATTAAGGCTTGTAGAGGAACTGAGCCTGGTACAGCAAGGCACATACCAACCAAAACGGTGAGTAACATAAGAGCGACGACTTTAGGTTTTGTCATCTCGTAATAGGCGCGCCATTGAAGTGGTTGGCTTTGGGCTGCATTGCTTGCTGATGAAATCGAAAGTGGTTTTGCCATGCTCATTCCTCTCTTTGGTGTTACGCCATATTGTTTGAGTTATTGCGTAATTAAATTCTTATTTTTTACCCGTACTCTTTTTTGTAGGTAAGATATTGAGTTATGCTTTACGCCATAGGGCATAGTTGATAAACACTAAATTTAGAAGCAAGAAGGCTGCTCCAGCGTTATGAGAAACGGCGATGCCTAAAGGTAAGTGAAGTACAACATTGCTGATCCCTAATCCAACCTGCAAACATACGAGCAAAACAAGTAGTACTGCCGAACGTTTTAACAGTGATGATTGAGATTGCTTATATAATTTAAAGGCTAACCAAAACAACATACCAGCCGTCACTATCGCCCCAAATCGATGCACTACATGTATTGTCATTCTCGAAGCATAATCTAATACCCCGAATTCATAGCTGTCGTGAACTTCTTGAAAGGGATTAAAAGCCTGAGTGAGCTTGAGGTTGTTATACCAATCTCCCTCACAAATAGGCAACGAGGTACAAGCAAGTGCAGCGTAATTGGAAGAGGTCCAGCCACCAATCATTATTTGTAAAATCAATACACCGAGGCAAGTTAGCGCCAGAGGTGCTAGTTTTCGAGCGATCGCATCTCCTCCGGGGATCCTTAAAGGTTTTGTTCTTAAGTAAAGTAAAAGAAGCAAAGACACTAAGCTGAAGCCACCAATAAGATGAGACATGACCACAATGGGCATTAGTTTCATCGTTACTGTCCACATGCCGAGTGCCGCTTGGAATACGATTAGTAGTGCAATAACGGTAGGCAGTTTTTTAGGTGTTTCATTATTTTTAAGGCAAAGAATAAATATCAACAGGACTAATAGACCTAAGGCCCCAGCGATATATCTATGTATCATCTCTAACCAAGCCTTTTTAGGCTTGACTTCATGACCTGGGAAGTTATTTTGAACTTGGGTGAGTTCATGGGCTTGGCTTGGCACTTTTATCATACCGTAACACCCTGGCCAGTCAGGGCAGCCAAGACCTGCATCCGATAGTCGGGTGTAGGCCCCCATCAAGATGACACAAAAGGTGAATATGATGGTAATTTTAAGTAATGGGGAGAGCTTCATTAGCCCACTCTCGATAGTTTTAGCATTTTTCTGAGATCAGAGATTAAGGCTTTTGCTTGTAATATTTGCTTATCTCGACCAGATACTGGTGGGTATCGCATAACCAGACTACCAAGTGGATCAACGATAATCATCTGCTGTTGATTAAGCATCTCACTTAAAGGAGGATTTACTTTGACAGTCTCGAATGAAACGCCAGATAAAGCTGAAGTATCACTGTTATCGTCAAGTAAAATTAGGGTGTGAACTCTGTCTTGCTCTTTGCCTAAGGCGACATGACTTTGTTGCAGTATGTATAGGCGATCTAGACATAATTGATCGCAATGTTCAGGAAGCAGATAGAGCAGTTGCCACTCTTTGGGTTTCGGATTATCCATGGCCAGAGACGCATAACTGGTCCCAGTGGACAGAAGCTCTCCCTTATTGGTTGCTCCACCTTGGTATAGATTCATGCTCAGCACAATTTTGGCTGCGACTACGGGTAATAAAAACACCAATAGCAAAATGATAAGTGGTTTTGTGCCGCTCTTTTTGGGGGAGTTCATACTCTCTCCTCTAGTGAGATACCTTAAACGGGCCTAATAAGAAGGAATATGATCTATAAGATCATATTCATCTTGTTTCCCGAGACGGCTAGGAAACGATTTATAGACTTAATTATGACGATAAACAATGCTTATTCCCTAACCTACGTGGTCTTGTTTCTATTGGCAATAGTCATTTTGGTTTATTGTCATCTCTTTGTTTTTACTATTTGTTTTTTAATTCGCTTCTAATGAAATAGATCATAAGTAAAGCAAAAGCTAATGCCAGTGAAAACCACTGTAAGGCGTATCCTAAGTGTTTTTGAGCTGACATTGGGATAGGTTTCCATGGATGTGGTAGGGAGCTCCCTGAGATACTTGTGGGTTGAAATACAGCTAATGCGACAGCGTGGTTTAACATTTCTTCTATTTGAGGAATATTTAAATTTTGAATTCTTTTAGGCCACCCGTTTTCTGCCATAAGCGCTGAACTCATTGGGTTTGTTTGCTTTTGATATAAACGTCCCTCCAAGGTTTGAGTTTGGCTTATATGGGGGAATTGGGGAAGTAACCGTCTATCGTTGCCAGCAGGAACAAATCCTAATTCGACCAGTAACCAAGGAGTATCAGGTGTGACCTGTAAGGCTTGAATAGCTAAATAGCCAACTTGTCCCTTAAATGTTTGATTATCCAGTAAGAATACTTTGTTTCCAATGGGATGTATCTTAGTGTTGAGCCGATACCCTGTCAGCGGTTCCGAGGGCGGAAGATCGAGTAGTTGATCAAATGATAGTGGCACTGAAACTTGTCTGGCAGTAAGTTGTGATTGGATATCTTCTTTAAGCTCAGCACGAGATAGTTGCCAGAAACCTAACTTGACCAAAAGCAGAAACAGACTCACAGTAGCAATAGTGAGCAGCACTTTTGTGCCTACCCAAAAAAGTCGAGGATTGCGAGTGAATACATTATTAGTGTTTAAATTTATCTTAGTACTGCTACTGCTTTTCATCTTATTTAATCTTGCTCGAGCCCTATTGGTTCTCGTGAAAGGAGAGAGTAAGGTTCCTATGAGTCAATATCTTGGTCGTAGGGTGATCTTCTCAGTGTTGGTGGTGCTATTGTTGTTAGGTGCCTTAGCAACAGGGGTCATTACTCCCAATCCAAGACCCTACTGACTTAATCGTTAATCGTTAATCGTTAATCGCTAAGTGTTAAGCAAAGCGACTTCTAGCATCTTAGTTATTGCATTAGCCGCCCCGTTATTAAATCCAATAACAGGGACGAATTTCAGTCTCTTTTAATTTAGATCGAACTAAGTCCTAGATCTTCAACGTTAAGTTGTTCTTTATAAAAACCACCACGCAGTAGCTCACATAGAGATGCGCAACAGATCTATTCTTAGAGGACATAAACAAAGATAAATAAACATAACCACACTACATCGACAAAGTGCCAATACCAGCTTCCTGCCTGAAAAGCAAAATGCTTGTCAGGAGTGAAATGTCCCTTTAACACTCGTACAAACAGCACAAATAAGAACACGGTGCCTAACGTAACATGCATACCATGGAAGCCAGTAAGCAGGAAGAAAGTACTGCCATAAACACCAGAGTCTAACGTAAGCCCCATCTCCTGATAGGCATGAATATACTCTTCGACTTGAAGGCCTAAGAAGCAGATACCAAGTAAGATAGTTATGCCAAGCCATACTGCGATTGCAGAACGCTTGCCTTTTTCAAGGCTAACATGGGCCATATGTAGGGTAATAGAAGATGTTAGCAGGATTATAGTGTTATAAAGAGGTAAACCAGTCCAGCCCATAGCTTCGGTTTTTGTTCCATCAGGTGTGGTAACCAGAGGCCAAACAGCTTCGAAGCCTGGCCAAAGAAGTTCATTGGTCATGGCATTGTTAGAGTCTCCTCCTAGCCAAGGTACCGCGATCATTCTGGCATAGAGCAGGGCACCAAAAAATGCTGCAAAGAACATGACTTCAGAAAAAATAAACCAACTCATTCCTTGCCTAAATGAACGATCCATCTGTTTGGAATAGAGTCCACTCATGGACTCAGCAATAACGGTTCTGAACCAACCAAAAATCATATAGATAATAACGGCTATTCCAGCGAGTAAAATGTACCCACCACTACCACCTTCGGTTTTAAGCTGTTGTACATAACTGCCTGCACCAAACGCGATAAGGAATAATCCAACGGCCCCTATAATAGGCCAGGCGCTTTGAGCCGGAACATAATAATTTTCGTGCTTCGTTGTCATCTTGTCGCTCCTTGCTCTACATCATCAACATATCCACGATTTGTGATGTTGTAGAGGGTATAAGAGAGAGTCAACGTTGATATGGATTCTGGTAAATCCGGATCCACAAAAAATATCAGCGGTAACTCTGCGCTGGCTTCAGCTGTTAACCTTTGTTGATTAAAGCAGAAGCATTCAGTTTTATTGAAGTAGGCGGCTCCCTGACCAGGTGATACAGATGGGATCGCCTGACCGAGTATCTCTTCGGATGAGAGGTTAACAGCCTTAAAGTTTGTTCTGATAAGCTCGCCAGGATGGACCTGCATACGCTTCATTTCAGGCTTAAACTCCCAAGGCATATCACTTTGTATCTGCGCCATAAACTCTATGGTTACTGTACGACTTGTATCTATGATCATCGGTTTATAGCTACTTGCCGTACTACTGGTTTTTCCATTGATACCAAGTTGTTCGCACAATACGTCGTAGAGAGGAACTAAGGCGAAGCCAAACCCAAACATACCGATAGCACCCGCTATAAGCATAGTAATTAATTTCTTGTTTGAGTTAACCTTCTCATCCGGCATGACTATTTCACCTCAGGGGGAGTAGTAAATGAGTGATATGGAGCGGGGCTTGGTATTGTCCACTCGAGTCCCTCTGCACCTTCCCATGGTTTTGCCGGTGCTTTAACGCCTCCACGAATGCACTTTATTACCACGTAAAGTAATATGAACTGTGATAAACCAAAGGCAAAACCTCCAATTGAAACAATCTGATTTACGTCGGCAAACTGCACCGCATAATCAGGGATACGTCGTGGCATGCCTGCTAAGCCTAAGAAATGCATGGGGAAAAACAACACGTTGACCGAAATGACAGAGCACCAAAAATGAATCTTGCCCCACTTCTCATCGTACATATAGCCTGTCCACTTAGGTATCCAATAGTAGACCGCCGCCATAATTGAAAATATGGCGCCGGTAACGAGTACGTAGTGGAAATGGGCAACGACAAAATAGGTGTCATGATATTGAAAATCAGCTGGAGTAATGGCGAGCATCAAGCCGGAGAAGCCGCCTATGGTAAACAGAATGATAAAGGCGATAGCAAATAACATGGGGGTTTCGAACGTTATCGATCCCCGCCACATGGTCGCAACCCAGTTGAATACCTTTACCCCAGTAGGGACTGCGATAAGCATCGTACAGTACATGAAGAAGAGTTCTGCAAATACCGGCATACCTGTGGTGAACATATGGTGTGCCCAGACTAGGAATGAAAGTATTGCGATACTCGCCGTTGCATACACCATAGATGAATAACCAAAAAGCGGTTTTCGACTAAAGGTGGGCACGATGGCTGAGATGATACCGAAGGAGGGTAAAATCATGATGTAAACTTCGGGATGGCCGAAGAACCAGAATATATGCTGGAACATCACAGGATCGCCACCACCAGCGGCATCGAAGAAGCTGGTGCCGAAGTATTTATCGGTCAGTACCATGGTCACAGTACCAGCGAGAACAGGCATCACGGCGATCAAGAGGAAGGCGGTTATAAGCCAGGTCCAGACAAACAGAGGTAACTTCATCCAAGTCATACCAGGGGCACGCATATTGACGATTGTGACAATTACGTTAATGGCTCCCATGATGGAACTCATTCCCATAATGTGCACTGAAAATACGAACAGAGCCGTACTATCCGGACTATATGCTGTCGACAGTGGAGCGTAGAAGGTCCAACCAAAGTTGGGTCCACCACCTTCCATAAAGAGCGAGCTCAATAAGATGGCAAAGGCAAAAGGTAAAATCCAGAAACTCCAGTTATTCATTCTGGGAAGAGCCATATCTGGAGCGCCAATCATCATCGGAATTAGCCAGTTAGCTAATCCGGTGAAAGCGGGCATCACCGCGCCAAATACCATTATCAGCCCGTGGACCGTGGTCATCTGATTGAAAAAATTAGGCTCGATAAGTTGCAACCCGGGCTGAAAGAGTTCAGCTCGAATAACCATTGCCATAGCGCCACCCGTCAGGAACATGATGAAGCTGAACCAAAGGTAGAGTGTGCCTATGTCTTTGTGGTTAGTCGTAAAAAGCCAGCGTTTGATACCGCTTGGTAGTGGTTCATGATGTTCATCATGATGATCTGCTTCATTGAGTTCTGGCTCAACTTTGTCATGTTCTTCGTGCGTTAAACTAGTCATTGCGCCTCCCCCCTATTGGCCGTGCTGAATAATATCAGCCGCCTGAACCATATCGCCTGTATTGTTATCCCATGCGTTTCGTTCGTAAGTGATCACGGCTGCAATCTCTTGCGCCGTCAGTTGTTTTCCGAATGCCTGCATTGCAGTGCCGGGTTTGCCATTCATAACCATGTCAAGATGACCCGTTACAGTCCCAGTAATGACAGGACTGTTCACTAATGAGGGGAAAGCACCTGGTAGGCCTGTTCCTGCTGCTTGATGACAAGCAACACAGTTGGTCATATACACTCTTTCACCTAGAGTCATAAGCTCATTCATGGTTAAGTCTGACAAATCAACTTCTTCTAGATCTTCTTTAACGTCATCAATTACAGCACCAATCACACTTGTATTAGCAGGTTCTGTCTCAGATAAGGTCACTGGAATGTCGGTGTTTGACTCGCTTGACGCTGCAGCACTTGAACTCGCCGAGCTGACATCCGATGCTTGAACTGCATCACCTGAATCATTGCCCCAAGCATTACGTTCAAACGTCACTACGGCGGCAATTTCTGTTGCTGTTAGCTGTTTAGCAAATGCCTGCATAGCAGTACCAGGTTTACCATTTAAGACCATATCGAGATGACCAGAGACAGCGCCTTTAATAATGGGACTGCCAATAAGGGAAGGGAACACGCCAGGTAGGCCTGCACCGTTGGGCTGGTGACATGCAGCACAGCGAGCCATATACACTTGTTCTCCTTGAGCCATGAGATCTTCCATGCTTAAGGTTTGAGATAGTGCGGCTTGTGCTTCGGCGGCTGCATTACTCGCTGCATTTTTCTGTGCAGCTAACCAAATATCAAAATCAGCTTCGGTAAGAGCTTCAACAACAATGGGCATAAAGCCATGATCTTTACCACATAGCTCAGCACATTGGCCGCGATAAACACCGGGCTTATCAATACGAGTCCAAGCTTCATTAATAAATCCTGGGTTTGCATCTTTTTTGACGGCGAAAGCGGGTACCCACCAAGAGTGGATAACATCATCAGAGGTCATCAAGAAACGTACTTTTTTATTGATGGGCAGCACTAAAGGCTTGTCGACTTCAAGGAGGTAATTTACTCCCTTAGCTTCCGTTCCTTCAATCTGTGCTCTTGGAGTCGAGAGTAAACTGTAAAATTCAATATCTTGATCGAAATAGCTGTAATGCCATTTCCATTGGGATCCGGTGACCTTAATTGTTATATCGGCATCGGAGGAGTCTTCCATGGCAATCAATGTTTTAGTAGCAGGGATAGCCATTAAAATGAGGATGATGAAAGGTATAATTGTCCACGCTATTTCGACTTTTGTACTTTCATGAAAATTGGAGGCAATCGCTCCCTTGGATTTTCTGTGGTTGATCATGGAGTAGATCATGACACCAAAAACCAGGAACCCGATGGCGCAGCAGATATATAGGATAATCATGTGGAGGTTATAAACCTGACCACTGATATCGGTGACCCCTTGAGTCATATTCAAGGGCATCTCTGATGCCAACATGGATGGCGTAAACAGCAACGCCAAAAAACAATACAACACTTTCTTCACTAGACTTCTCCTCTGTCAAAATATAAGACAAAGAAGAGTCACACAGTAAGTCTCTGCTCTATGCAAACTCTTCAAGTTCCCAACAAAGCAACGATGACTTCAAAGTACATTAGTGGTTTTACTTTTTTATTGTAAAAAGTAAGCAGTCTTGTTGTTTGCTGCCAGGATAACCACATTTGTACCAACTACTGGCTATATCTGATCCGATTTCATCTAGGCAAAACAATGCAGTTATATCACTGTGAATTGATTTACTTTGCAGACGACTAAATCGTTTGGATATAACAAATTATCGTTGTTATATCTCTAACCTACTTGGTGTTGAAATATTGATCAAGATCACTTTTTCTTTATTTTAAAAATAATTCGATACAAAAAAGCCCCAATAAGGGGCTTGAAGTCAGTTTATTAGCTTATTATTTATTGGCTGTATTTAGTGAACAGAGCCGAACAAACTTGGTTTTATAGTGGAATCGAGTACGTGGTTATGCGCTTCTATTTGCAAACCGGCATTAGCATCTTCAATCACAATACCTAAAGCTCTGGCACTTTTAGCAACAATTTGCAGGCGGCGACTATCACGTGCATCTAAAGATTGAGTCCAACACAGTACTGCACTTGATGTGCCGCTTGTTAGTGCTTTTTCCATCGCCCAGAGTGTTTCGACTTCATCTTTGGCATGGACGAGTAGGACTCGGTTCATCCTAACTCCTGCTTCTGCTAACACCTGTTTGTAACCAATATTTGGTGGGCTGATTAACACGATCCACTGTCCTTGGAGACTTAATGTGGCAAGTTGAGCACTTACCTGTCGTAACTCATCGCGTCCATGGGTGTGGGTTGCCACCGTCGAAATAGTGCTTGATCGTAACTGATTCGAATACTGATTTTCGTGATCTAACCATAGTCCAGGGTGTCTAGGACCGTTACCGATTAATCTATTCATTGCCAACCTCCGTTGCGGATAACACCGACTGCCAATCCTTCGATATTTAGGCTTTGGTTAGTGAGATCAACGACTATCGGTTTATAATCTTCATTTTCAGCGTGAAGATAAACAGTGTTGCCCTTTTTCTCGAAACGTTTAACGGTGACATCATCTTCAACTCGAGCAACAACGATTTGACCGTTTCTTGCCTGAGTAGATTTGTGAACGGCAAGAAGATCGCCTTCTAGGATACCGATGTTTTTCATGCTATCACCACGTACCCTAAGTAGAAAGTCAGCACTGGGGTGGAACATGTTTGGATCAACTTGGTAGTGCTGCTCTACATGCTCTTGGGCTAAAATAGGCTCACCAGCGGCGACTTGCCCTATCAAAGGTAGACCGGGTTCTTCTACCTGAGTTAACCTGATACCACGAGATGTGCCAGGAATAATCTCAATACAGCCTTTCTTAGCTAAGGCCTTTAGATGTTCCTCTGCGGCGTTGGCGCTTTTAAAACCCAAACGTTTGGCAATCTCTGCACGGGTAGGAGGCATACCTGTCTCGGCAATATTGCACTTAATTAGTTCAAGAATTTCAGCTTGTCGTGGTGTCAATGGTCTCATGGGTGATCCTGTCTTTCTATACAGTAACTGTCAGTATATACAGTATCTTGTGCAGTGCAAGTATTAACCACATTTTATCTATTTTTCTCTTTCTTTTTACTCTTTATTTAGGCTGATGCAACAACGAAGTGGGCTTGCGCAAAGCTTTCGTTGATGGGTTACTATTGTAATCTAGAGTGCACTTTATTCTGCGTTATTGATTTTGCCAAGGGAACAACCATTACCAACAATCAATATCTTGCCTAAAGCACATTAAGTTCTCACTGAATCCTGCATTTCTAAGTAGCTTGGGTATATTCAGGGACTGCTGTATGAAAGCCGTGAAGTCATCAATCATCAATATGGAACTCATATATACATAACTTCAGTTGGCACTCAGATATAGGGCTAGCTAATTTTGGTGGAATTATTCAATATCTGGTACTCTATGCAGTTATTAAATAAAACACATTGCATAAGAATAATGTCCAAACAAGACTCTCTTTGGTTTAAATCACTACGCTGGCTTCAGAAAAAGTTGGTGCACACTATTGTCGTGCCTCATGAACCTTTTAAAGATCTTAATTTAGATCCTGAAAAGCCCTTGGTTTACGTTATGAAAACTGAATCTCTAAGTGATATCGCTGCGCTCAGTGAGATCACCGGTGAGTTAGGTTTGCCTAGTCCTTATGATCCGCTTGTGGTTGAGGGGGAATCGACTCCAAGAGTCGTTTGCTTAGAAGGGGCTAAGCCTCTAATGGGTAAAAGGAAGAGTAACGAATTCTTTATGAGCAGTTTTATGGGTCTATTAAAGGCGCATAAAAATAGCCCAGATCTGGATATACAACTCGTACCAGTGAGTCTTTATTGGGGAAGAACGCCGGGTAAAGAAGATGACACCATGAAAGCCGCGGTGCTTGAACGTGAAAATCCAACCTGGTTGCGTAAATGCTTGATGATCTTATTTTTAGGTCGACATAACTTTGTACAGTTTTCTAACTCTGTGTCGATCCGTTATATGGCCGATGAACATGGCACAGACAAACGTATTGCTCAAAAACTTGCGCGGGTAGCACGAGTGCATTTTAGTCGTCAGCGTAAAGTGATGACAGGCCCGGTTTTACCTAAGAGGCAAGCACTTTTTCATGCCTTGATTAACTCTGACACCTTAAAGAAAGCGATCCAAGAGGAAGCTGCCAGCAAGAAGATCTCCGAAGTTGAAGCTAGATCAAAAGCGATGGAGTATCTTGATGAAATAGCGGCGGACTATTCAGACAGTCTAGTGCGTATTGCAGAACGTTTTCTAACCTGGTTATGGAATAAGCTGTATAAAGGGATCAATATCAAAGGTGCTGAGCAGATCAGGCAGTTGCACCATGATGGTCATGAAATCATCTATGTTCCTTGTCACCGTAGCCATATGGATTACCTGCTGCTCTCTTATATTCTCTATTATCAAGGTATGGTGCCGCCGCACATCGCTGCCGGTATTAACCTAAATTTCTGGCCTGCAGGTCCTATGTTCCGTCGAGGTGGTGCATTCTTCATTCGTCGTAGTTTTAGGGGGAACAAGTTGTATACCGCTGTTTTCCGTGAATATTTGGATCAACTATTTACAAAAGGCTATTCGGTTGAGTACTTCACCGAAGGTGGTCGTTCTCGCACTGGACGCCTACTTGCTCCTAAGACCGGGATGATCGCTATGACACTGAATAGTGTGCTGCGCGGTATGGAACGCCCTGTAACACTTGTGCCAGTCTATCTTGGTTATGATCATGTGATGGAAGTGGCAACCTACCATAAAGAGTTAAGTGGTAAGAAGAAAAAGAAAGAGTCTGTTTGGCAGCTTGTTGGGGCTTTACGCAAGCTGGGTAATTTTGGCCAAGGCTATGTCAACTTTGGCAAACCGATCACATTACATAACTTTCTCAATGAACAGGTTCCTGGTTGGCGTGAAGAGATCGCTAACGATCCTGAGCAGAGACCAACTTGGTTGACACCAGTGGTGAACACGCTTGCGAATCAAGTGATGACCAATATTAACGATGCAGCAGCAGTGAGTTCAGTGACCCTGACCAGCTTAGTTTTGTTAGCCTCTGAGCAGAATGCTTTAGAAAGAACTCAGCTTGAAAAGCAACTGGATCTGTATCTTAAATTGCTAAAAGACCTACCATACACTTCATATACTTCAGTTGTTGAAGGTGATGGTAAGCAGCTAGTTACACAGGGTTTGGAGCTTAAGAAGTTTCAGCTGGAGAGCGATCCATTAGGTGATATTATCTCAATCGATGAGAGTATCTCGATCGCGATGACCTATTACCGTAATAATATTATTCACCTTATGATCACTCCTTCACTTGTTGCTAGCTGTTTGACTCAACATGAACGGATAACCAGAGCTGAAATTATCGATATTATTGCTGATTTCTACCCTCTGCTTCAGGCTGAACTGTTCATGGGAGTAAAGGATACGGCTCGATTAGTTGAGCAGATACTCGATCTGTTTATTGAACAGAACTTGATCACAGAAGACGCAGGTTTTACTGTTATTGAGACTCAGATTAATCAGTTGTTACTGCTTGCAGGGACTGTTAGTGAAACGCTGCAGCGTTACGCTATCATCTTTAACCTGCTTGCTGATTTTCCAGAGATGGAACGTTCAGCTCTTGAGGCTGAAAGTCATAGATTAGCCAAGCGGTTAGGTGCCTTGCATGGAATTACTGCACCTGAGTTCTATGATAAAAATTTGTATAGAACCTTGAGCGTTAAGTTAAAAGATCTTGGGTATTTAAAGGATAATGGCAATAAAGCTGACGTTCAGAGGATTAGGGCTCACGCCAATGGTTTATTAAGAGCTTCTGTTAGGCAAACCATTGTTGATAGTGTCGCTGCGGAGAGATCTGCTTGATGAGTGCAGCCAAAGATAAGCGAGTGTTGAGAAAGTTCGTTGAGTTAGATTTACACATAATGATACTGACAATTACTGGTCATAGTTCAAACTTGGAGAAATAGGGTTATATGGCCAATCATATGAATGCAGCCAAAGATAAGGTTGCTAGTAAGTCGTTGCTTGGTGGCGCGATGATTATTGCGGGTACTGCTGTCGGTGCAGGTATGTTTTCTCTGCCCGTTGTCGGTGCGGGTATGTGGTTTAGCTACTCAATTCTTATGATGCTAGGGGTTTGGTTTTGTATGTTAGTGTCAGGTTTATTACTGCTTGAGACTAATCTTCATTTCGAACCTGGTACTAGTTTTGACACTTTGACGCGTGAAACGTTAGGTAATTTTTGGAGGATTGTGAATGGGTTATCTATCGCTTTTGTCCTCTATATTCTTGCCTATGCTTACATCAGCGGTGGTGGCTCAATCGTTAACCATAGTCTGCAAGCTTCAGGTATTGAGTTGCCACAAAGTGTTGCAGGTTTAGTATTTGCATTGGGCTTGGCGTTTATCGTTTTTATCAGTACTAAGGCTGTCGATAGGATCACAACGGTGATGCTAGGTGGGATGATCATTACCTTCTTCCTAGCGATAGGTGATCTGCTTATTGATATTGATACCACAAAACTGTTTATGCCAAGTGGAGAAGATTCATATCTGCCTTATATGTTGGCAGCACTCCCATTTGGTCTGGTAAGTTTTGGTTATCATGGCAATGTACCAAGTCTAGTTAAATATTACGGTAAAGATCCCAATACTATTATTAAAGCCATTGTTATTGGCACCTTGATAGCCTTTGTTATCTATGTCTGCTGGTTAGTGGCAACCATGGGAAATATTGCTCGCAGTGATTTTGTCGGTATTATTGCTCAAGGCGGTAATATGGGCGTGTTAGTGTCTGCACTATCGGATGTCATGAGCAGTAGTTGGTTAACGAGTATGTTGACCATTTTTGCTAACTTGGCCGTCGCCTCTTCATTTCTTGGTGTGACCTTAGGTTTGTTCGATTTTCTTGCTGACCTTTTTGGTTTTGACGAGTCTAGGACTGGACGCTTTAAAACGGCGGCGGTGACCTTTTTACCCCCAACAATACTTGGTCTACTATTCCCTAACGGTTTCTTGGTGGCTATTGGTTTTGCAGCGCTTGCAGCGACAATTTGGACTGCTATCGTTCCAGCTATGATGGCGTATCGGATCAGAAAGCTGTTTCCTGATGCGACTAGTTTTAAAGTGCCAGGTGGTAATCTGGTGATTGCTATAGTGATGATGTTCGGCGTTATCACTGGTGCCTGTCACCTCTTAGCAATGGCCGATATGTTACCTGTTTATGGTTAATTAAAGTCATGTTTGAACCAAGAGCCCTCTTTGTGAGGGCTTTTTTGTATCATAGTAATCAGTATAAGAAAGTGATCTACTCAGAATGGTTTTGGCAAACTAATGCTATCAAGCACAGATCTGATTTCGGCCCTTCTTTTTAGCTTTATATAGGGCTAAGTCAGCCTGTTTCATTGTTTGATCGAAGCTCTCACCATTTTGATGTTCGGCTACTCCTATCGAGATGGTGACTCCCACAATTTTCTTATCATTTTTGCTATGGGCTTGGTTGCGCTTTGACTTCGTTTGCTTTTTACGTTTCTCATCGCGCAGTACGATATCGTATTCTTCTATTGCTTGGCGTACCTCTTCAAGATGGGCTAATACCGATGAGGTGTCTTTGCGGGAAAAGACGATAGTGAACTCCTCTCCACCATAACGAAATGCTTTACCACCACCGGTAACCTTTGCAATTTTACTGGCAACCAGTTTCAGTACTTGATCGCCAACATCATGGCCATAAGTGTCATTAAATTTTTTGAAATGATCGATATCCAGCATAGCAACAGAATATTTTCGACCTAAAGAAAGTACTAAATTATAGAGTGCTCGCCGGGAGGCTAATCCGGTTAGTTCATCTCGATAAGCCAAAAAATAGGAGTCAGTCAGCACTGTTAATAAAAAGATAACCGCTAACGTTGATACAGAAACTGAGATGGGGAGTGGGTTAGGCAGTAGAAAGTGTCCCCCCCAGAGAAGTAAGGTGATTAAAATGGCGGTACTCGCTAAATTTGATAGCCAGAGCCCCCGAGAGAAAGCCAACAAGACACATATATAAAGAGGGAGTAATACACGGATTTCTGTTGTCATGAATTTAGGGAGAAGGGTGTCTAATTGTCCTTTGAAATGTGTGTTGGCCCAAATCCAACCAAAAGCAGCAATGAAGCAAAAAAGTATCCCGATAGTTCGCACTAAGGTATGGGGAGATAACAGTCCTCTGTCCTTAATGAAAGCAAACCAAGTGATGGTAAATGCGCCACCTAATAAGAGCTGATCTGAAAACTGATTTAGACCCGTTATGGCAAATCTAGGGTCGGTCATGCATAGATAATAAGCGAGCAGTAAGGTGGCTAGATAGGCTAAGCGACTTCGATTAAACTGTATCGCAATCACTATACCGATTGTGAGTAACCAATAAGGAAGCTCTTCTATAATCCCTTGCCAAGCCTGGAAGCGTGATTGCGAGAGCTGAAAAACGATCAGCGATAAGCCTGTAAAGAATAGAGGAAGAAAGAGATAACGACATCGGTGGTAAAAAGCAGACAAAACAAACCCCAATAATTAAATTAGTTAAACACTTAACTCTGGGATGGCAGATCCGTAAAAGCTGCTCAAATCAGATATCGATTAGCGATAGCGTTATAAGTCGACATTTTTTTCAATTGATAAAGCTTGGTAAGGAGTTTGTGCTTAATTTCGATAATTTGCTAGTTTTGAACCTCTGTTTTCATCGTGTCAGACACAACGTGGATAACTAAGATCCATGCTTGCCTTACTTCATCGGTGTATTCGCTGCCTAAACCCGTTTTTAGGGTATAGAGTAGGGCATTGCCTACCGGTGTGAAGTGACTTTTTTTGACGCCATAAGCGTTATGTCTTTGGGCAAGCTGTTTTAAGACCGGTACTAAGGCATCGAGATCATCTAAGCCTTCAACCGCCGCTTTTAACATCGCAATCAACTTTCGCCCTTGAACTTTCATATTATTTCTAAAGAGTGGTTTAAGCGAGGGGTCAATTTTAAACAGTGCATCATAGAAAATATCAGTAGCTTGCTCTGAGATAGGCTCAACTAAACCAAATGAGTGTTGAACGAGTTGAACTTGTCTTTGTGTTAATGCCATTTATCTATCCTCAATTTAATCTCTAATTGTGTCCTAAGTTGAACGTGGAGATAGAAGTACTATGTAAGTTATAGCGGGCTATGTTTCAGCTTGTTTAACTGTTGAGTTTTTCCCCATCACATTTAGCATAGACAGAAAACCTAAAACAAGCTTAACTAAATGCAGTGAAATACAAATGTTTATGTCGACAGAGGGTAGATCAATGAAGGTGAATCAATATGTCCATGGACAACCTTGTTGGGTTGAGCTCGCGAGTCAGGACGCACTTGCTGGAAAGCAATTTTACAGCGATCTGTTTGGGTGGAAAGTGCAGGATATGCCGATACCCGATGGTGTCTACTCTTTACTTAGTTTAGAGGTTGAAGGGGAACTTTATGACATTGGCGCCGCATATCAGATGCCAACTGAAACGTCAGAGCAGGGAGTTCCGACAACCTGGACAGTCTATTTTGCGGTAGATAATGTTGATGCTACCGTAGCCGCAGTCATCTCTAGTGGAGGCAACTTGGTATTAGGGCCTCATGATGTGGGAACTGCGGGTCAAATGGCTTTGCTTAGCGATCCTGAGGGGGCTAGGTTTGCTATCTGGCAGGCTGGGGAGCATATAGGTTCTAAGCGTCATGGTGAAAATTCAAGTTTGTGTTGGGTTGAGCTCGCGAGTCGTAATAGCCAAAATGCAAAGATATTTTATGCTGCAGCCTTAGGTTGGGAGTCTCGTTGTGATGCGATGCCAGATTTTGAATATACCCAGTGGTCAGTGGAAGATGTTCCGTTTGGTGGCATGATGGAGATGACTGAAGAGTGGGGAGCTATGCCTGCACATTGGATGCTCTATTTTGCCGTTGAGGATTGTGATAAAGCCGCAGATAAGGCGATCAAATTGGGGGCTAAAGTCTGTGTGCCACCCACTAATATTCCCGGTGTTGGTCGTTTTAGTGTGATTAGCGATCCCCAAGGCGGCTTCTTTTCTGTGATAGCGCTTGGCTCTGCAAGTTAGTTCTGATGAGTACAAGCTTTATAAAGACAAAAACGCCTGCTCATATGAACAGGCGTTTTTTTATTGTAATACCTTTAATATTAGCTTTATGTTTGCTTAAGTTTACGAGAATAGATTAGTAGGTAGAGTGCCGGCAAAACAAAAAGTGACAGCAGCGGTGCTGTAACCATACCGCCCACCATAGGTGCGGCAATCTTCTGCATTACATCATTTCCGGCGCCTGAGCCCCACATAATGGGTAAGAGTCCAAAAAAGATGGTTGCCACAGTCATCGCCTTAGGTCGTATACGCATGACGGCGCCTTCTATCAAAGCCTCTTTGAGATCGTTCACAGATTCATAACCGCCAGTCTCTTTTCTGTGTTTAATGGCATTATTTAAATACACCAGCATGACTACACCAAATTCGGCTGCTACACCAGCTAGAGCAATCATGCCGACAGCGACCGCAACAGACATGTTGAAATCTAAGAAGTAGAGCAGCCAAGTACTACCAACTAAAGCAAAAGGTAAGCTTAACATTATGATGCTAGCCTGCAGCGTTGAGTTGAAAGTGAGCATAAGCAATATGAAAATCACCCCAAGCGCCATCGGGATAACCTTTTGCAACTTGGCGTCCACTCGCTGCATATATTCATATTGACCAGCAAATACATAGCTATATCGTGGTGGGACGACAAGTTCGTTATCCAGTGCGACTTTAGCCTGCTCAATATATTCACCAATAGAGGTGCCTTCTATGTCGACAAAGACCCAAGAGATAAGACGACCATTTTCACTTTTAAGCATTGGTGGACCATCGGTTATCTCGATGTCAGCTAGATTACGCAATGGCAAATAGTGACCTGTTTTCGTGATCACTGGCAGCTCTCTGAGTTTCTCAATGTTGTCTCTTAGCTCACGTGGGTAACGTAGGTTAATCGGGTAACGTTCAGCTCCCTGCACCGATTCACCAATATCCATACCGCCAATGGCGTAGCGAACCACATCCTGAATATCGGTTAAAGTCATGTCATAGCGAGAAGCCACATCTAACTTAGGGGTGATATCAATATATCGGCCACCGCCAACGCGTTCAGCATAGGCCGATTTAGTGTTGGGCAATTTGCTCAGGATGGCTTCAATACTGGTGCCTATTTTCTGTAACTCATTAACGTCTGCTCCGGTAATTTTAATGCCAACTGGTGTTTTAATGCCTGTGGATAGCATATCAATACGGGTTTTAATGGGTTGAACCCAGGCATTGGTCAGTCCTGGCACTTTGACCGTCTGTTGCAGTTGTTCAATGATATCTTTAAGTTCAAAACCTTCACGCCACTCATCTCGCGGTTTAAGCATGATGGTGGTTTCCAGCATAGTTAGAGGGGCTGGATCTGTTGCGGTTTCGGCGCGGCCAACTTTGCCAAATACGCGTTTGACTTCAGGGACTGTTTTTATCAAACGATCGGTTTGCTGTAAAATCTCAGCCGCTTTACTGGCACTGATCCCCGGCAGAGCCGTAGGCATATAAAGCAGATCCCCCTCTTCGAGTTCAGGCATAAATTCACTGCCCATATTACTTAATGGATACCAAGCACTCATTAAGGCAACTAAGGCGACGACTAGCGTCATTTTAGGAAATTTTAATACCAGTGTTAGTGAGGGTTTATACATAGCAATCAACACCCGGCTAATAGGGTTGCTGGTTTCTTTGGGGATTTTTCCACGTATAAAGAAGCCCATGAGAATAGGCACTAAGGTGATAGAGAGCAGTGCAGCTGCTGCCATGGCAAAGGTTTTAGTGTAGGCAAGCGGGCTGAATAAACGGCCCTCTTGTGCTTCGAGTGCAAACACAGGTACAAAGCTCAGAGTGATAATGATCAGCGAGAAAAACAGTGCCGGCCCAACCTCGGTAGAGGCTTCGGAGACGATTTTCCAATGCTCAACATTGTTGGGGGGACGTTGATGCTCCTCCTCGAAGTATTCCAGATGCTTATGCATATTTTCGATCATCACAATCGCGCCATCGACAACGGCACCGATGGCAATAGCAATACCACCTAAGCTCATGATGTTGGCATTAACTCCCATCTTATTCATCACAATAAAGGCGATCAATATAGCCAAAGGGAGAGTGATAACGGCAACTAAGGTTGAGCGAGCATGTAGCAAGAAAAGCAGACAGACTATACCAACGACGAACATCTCTTCGATAACCTTATTAAATAGGTTATCGACAGAGCTTTCGATAAGTTGTGAGCGATCGTAGGTCGGGATGATCTCCACCCCTTCTGGCAAGCCTGACTTTAATTGCTCAAGTTTATTTTTAACTGCTTCTATGGTCGCTAAAGCATTTTCACCATAGCGCATCACTATGATGCCGCCGACCACTTCACCTTCACCATCAAGCTCGGCGATACCACGTCGTGAGGCTGGGCCTTTTCGCACTGTCGCCACATCCTTGAGTAACAGACCTGTACCTGAAGGACTGGTTATCCCCAGTGGGATCTCCCTAAAGTCATCTAAGGTTTGACGGTAACCTTTGGCTCGAACCATATACTCAGCTTCAGCCATCTCGATAACGGAACCACCAGCTTCGGTATTTGACTTGGAAATCGCATTTTTTATCGACGCAATATCAAGCTTATAGATGGCTAACTTATCAGGCTCTATCACTATCTGATAGGTTTGCTCCATGCCACCGACAGTCGCGACTTCAGAGACCCCCGCAACACTTTGCAGTTCAAGTTTCAGGTACCAGTCTTGTAAGCTTTTGAGTTGTGATAGATCTAAATTGCCAGAACGATCGACTAAGGCATATTCAAAAATCCAGCCGACACCAGATGCATCGGGCCCAAGCGAAGGTTGAACCCCTTGAGGTAAGCGACTGCTAACTTGACTCAAGTACTCTAATACTCGTGAACGCGCCCAGTAGATGTCGGTACCATCTTCGAAGATGACATAGACATAGGAGTCACCAAAGAAGGAGTAGCCACGAACTGTTTTAGCGCCCGGAACTGCCAACATGGCCGTGGAGAGTGGGTAGGTCACTTGCTCCTCGACCAGTTTAGGGGCTTGACCTGGGAAAGGGGTCTTGATAATCACCTGCACATCCGAGAGATCCGGTAGGGCATCTAGTGGTGTATTTCTTAGCTCTTGTATGCCCCAAACAGTGATCATTATGGTGACAATTAATATCATGAACCTCTGTTTAATAGAGGCTTCTATTATTTTCTTAAGCATAATAACTCCCCCTCTTAGTGCTGGTGGCCGCTGCTAAGGCGCATTAAACTGCCCTTAAGGCTGGCTTCTGAATCGAGAAGAAATTGTCCCGAAGTGACCACGCGCTCATTCTCTTCAAGTCCTTCTTTAATCTCAGCTTTACCTTGGCTTAGCATGCCCACTGTGACTTTTCGAGCAGTAAAGCTATTATCTTCAAGTTTCACTATGACTCGGTTCTCTTTGCCTGTTTGAATAAGGGCTTCTTGAGGAATAACGAGTACATCTTTATTTGGCCCGCCGAAGATCCCTATTTTGGCTAATGTGTTAGGTCTGAGCTCAATGTCCGAGTTCTGTACAACAATACGCACTCTTAAGCTTCGAGTGACGGGATCTAGCTCTGGATAGATGTAGTCAATCTTGCCTTCAATTCCTTTAATTCCCATCGCGGGTACTGATATTTCAGCTCTTTGTCCTACAGCCAGCCAACTCTGTTCGTTTTCAAAAACCTCGGCGATCACCCATACCTTAGAGAGATCCACCACCGACATCACTTCGGTTGAGGGTTGTATATACATGCCATCTCTGACGTTTAATGCTTTTACAATGCCATCATTTTTGGCATAAAAGGGGACGCGGTATTGCGTTTTCTTCGATTTAGCTAAGGCCTTTATCTGTTGTGGTTGAAAGCCAAGTAGCTCTAGTCTTAGTCCTGCTTTTCGAACCAAATCTTGGTAACTAGCATCATTGCCTGCCCGTTTGAGGGTGTCATGTGCTAAAAGAAAATCATCTTGAGCATTGATAAGCTCTGGAGAATAGATCTCATAAAGTAGCTGACCTTTGGTTATCTTGTCACCAACAGAGGTGATGGTTAACTTCTCTATCCAGCCGTTGACGCGTGCATGGAGGTGATTTATCTGACTTTCATCGTAATCAACCTGGCCTACAGTCTGAACAAATTTCCACAGAGTATCTTTCTCAACTAGGGCAACTTTCAAGGCGAGTGCTTGCTGCATGCCACCAGAAACCTCTATCTGTATCTCCGTCCCACTCCCACTAAGTTCAACTTTTTCTAGGTTCATACCACAGATTGGACAGGTACTAGGAACGTCACTGATGATGTGAGCGTGCATAGGACAGACATACTTGATGTTATCTCCATTGTTTAATGAGACCGGTTTAGCTGCATTAAATACTTTGTCAGCGGGTGAGGTTGCAGTTTGCGCTGCATGGCCTGAGTGATCTTCAGCAGACATAAGGCTCATATCATGACTTGAGTGATCAACTTTGCCTTTCTCTTCCTCCTCTTCTTCCGTTTCAACAAGGAACATGTTGCAGATAGAACAACGACTGCCAGCTTCATGGCTGGTTTCATCTGGATGCATAGGGCAGACATAAGTCTTTGATGCATGATTGTGATCATGCATCACTTGTTTTGCCTCGGGCATTGCCTGAGCTGATAGTGATTGAGAGTGCGCTAACTGCGGAGTAACCACCATAAATAGGCTAAGCAGGTAGGCTAACTTGTTACGTTTATTGTTCATATTTAATTGACTCATAATGCCTCATCTTCCGCCTAAATTAGTGCTTGTGGTGATGCGTAGACTGAGTATCAGCCTTGGTCTGCATCGGTTCCAAGTTCATTCCACATTTAGGGCAAGTATCCCCCTCTTTTCCTGTAATGGATGGAGTCATGGGACATGCGTGAGTATTGGCTGTTTTACCATGCATGTGAGAGTGCGTCTTACTTTTCGGGCAAGATGTGCAATTTTTATGTTGCTTAGATGTCACTTGAGATTTGGTGAGGTTCATCCCACATTTAGGGCAAGTATCTCCCTGTTTACCTGTAACTTCTGGGTGCATAGGGCAGGTATGATCTGTTTTAGTTTCATGGTGTTGAGCATGTTCTTGATGTTGTGAGTGCTCGTGGGCAATCGTCATCGGAACAACAGATACTAAGATAAAGGCCGATAAAATTAGGCTTAAAAGGATTTTCATTGAATAACTCCATTTTGCCGCTTACTTATGACTGTTCACCGCTTAAGCGATAAAGATAGTCATGCCAAGCAAGGGCTAAAATAAATGCAATCACAACAGATAACAGTATTAGATGAACAGAGTCGCCGCTTAATATAGAAAGCGTTCGGCTGACCGAGTTTATACCAACATTATCAATTGAAGCGATAAATTAATTGTTTAAATATAAAGCATGTATTCAGTCCAGTTAGACTGAAGTGTTAAGGGCAAAAGCCGCTTAAATTATGCTATTGGAGGTTTGATATCTTGAGGCAAAGATATAGAGTGAAAATGAGGCATTTGAGTGGCCATAATAAACTCAGAGGGACTAAATCCTGACCAAGATTTAGAACTGAATAGAGTACCTGTCATCGAGATAACAAGGCAATGACTGCAGTCACCTTTGCAGGAGTTGTCACCGTCACAGCAATTTTGAGCAGCGCCGGGAAGCATACTGTTCTGCTCGTTTTCGCAGCAAAGGGATAATTCAACTGTCTGCTCAGTGTGGCAAGTCGCTCCATCTTTTATGTTCATCATTGTGCCATGGTGTGAACCTGACATCATAGCTTTATGGGACTGCGGATTATCAATCATTAAACCATTAGCAAACACCCCTTGGCTCAGCATAGCGAGCAGGGTAAAGACTAATAATATATGACGGCGCAGAAACATTAACATAGAGCTTCCAATAATGAATTGATGTTAGTTTACCATGAGTGTGAATTAGTACATCGACCTAATTCACATTTTTTACTTATCTTATTAAGCATTTGGTGTGAACTTCACTCAATTTGCCGATGCAGTGGCCACTTACACTAATATTGTGGGAGCCAGAGAATAATAACTGTTGCTCCCACATGTAAATTTACTGCTTAGCAAATAGTAACTGAGCCATAAGCTGATGGTGAGTGAGCAAGGCGATCTCTTTCTCCATTCCGGCAGTATTGGTCAGTGTGATCACTGGGTTATTGATAAACTCATAGGCTTCTTCTTCCGACTCGATATCAGGGGTGAAAGCTCGATACTGCTCTTGATTGTTTGAAGTCATTAATAGATAGAGAGGTTGAGACTTTACCCAGGCACCGGAATCATCGGCGTTGACCTCAAAAGTATCATAATATTTAAGCTCAATAAGATTTTTTCCTTGGTTGAGCTGCACCTGGTGATTATTGAATTTAGTTTGCCCATTGACTCCGGTGATATCCAAAGACTCAGGGAACGAAACACTGGCAGCAAGAGATGTGAAGCTGGCAAGAGTAAGGGCTACAGCAGTAATGAATGTTTTCATATTAAACTCCAAATTAAAACTAGCTTTAAACAGAGCGAGTGCAAATGGTACTGATATAATCAGCCAATAAGATAGGCATGATTTAATACAGACACAGATGTCGATTTCTATTTAAAATAAAAAGTATGGTTAAATTGTATTTTTCGCATGCTTTATAGGCAGTGGTGCGAAATAGATAGATATAGCTATACGATTTGCATCGGAGGGGGAGTAAAGGGAACTGGTTCAGCGGTTTGTGTCGACCATGAACGGGTTTGAATTGCAGCGCTAGATTCTGGCAATACGAGTGCAAATTGTGCTTGAATTAAAATGCCAGTAGCATTTGCGCAATGCGATACACAGTCTCCAGAACCCATCATTTCACATAGAGCGTCACAATCAATCGTAATCCCTACATCAGCAGGCATCGGTATGTTGGATATTATCATGCCACAGCTTTGTTGGTTGTGTATGCTTTCGACGGTCGTATTACTGTGAGAAGACACCGGAACGAGAAGTGTGCTCTGGTGTGGTGTGCTTAGTAGTTTGATCATCTCACTTGAATGATTATCTACTGTCATCATTTGAACATGACTAAATGCGTGCAATAAGCTGGGCATCGCCATCGCTGGAGTAAGCAAAAGTTGCCCAACCAGAGAGATGATTAATACCAAGTATGTTAATTGCTTCGACATATTTCTCGTCATTCGCTAATGGTGTGAGTGTGTTGTCGTAATAGACCTAACAGCTTCAGGAAAAGTTTCACATTAAGTAAAAAATAATTCAATTTAATGCCAATTTATATGATTTGAGAGATGAAGTAAGGATAATAAATAGATAAAAATATATAAAAGTTGATTTGTATCAAATAGTTAAGGTTGCAACTGTGCAGTTGTTGATAGATTAGATTAATTTAGCTAATACGAATGTAAATCGAACAAAGACCTAATTTCTATATTTATCAAATTAGAGTTAGATCTAGGTCTCATTTTGTACTATTACAGTCAGATCAATGAGCAAGACTTGGTTTATAATTCGGGCTTAACGAGATGACGTAAAATTTATTTCGATATAATAATTTAAATATCTGGAGAAGAGTGATGAACTTACGGGCACTGTTTAGACCAAGCGCAAAGTACTCAATATTAGCCCTATTAGTGGTAGGTATTGTTGTCGGTGTAGTTGGCTATTTTGCGACACAACAAACTTTACACGCGACAAGTACAGATGAATTTTGCATGAGTTGTCACAGCAACCATTCATTGAAAGATGAAGTGCTTGCTTCTGCTCATGGCGGAGGTCGTGCTGGTGTGACTGTACAGTGTCAAGATTGTCATTTACCACACAATCCAGTTAAGTATTTAGTTAAGAAGATCATCGTATCTAAAGATCTATACGGCTACTTAACGATTGATGGTTTTAACACGCAAGAGTGGTTAGATGAAAACCGTAAAGAACAAGCTGATCTAGCGCTTAAGTACTTTAAAGGTAACGATTCTGCTAACTGCCAGCACTGTCACACCCGCATTTACGAAGATCAGCCAGAAACCATGAAGAAGATGGCGAAAAGAATGCATAGCAACAATTTCAAGAAAGATGCTGACAAGCGTAAGACCTGTGTAGACTGTCATAAAGGCGTTGCACACGTATATCCTAAAGGATAATGCTACCTAGCATGTGAGCCGCTAGCAGTATCGATTAATCGGTGTTGTGTGATTAGGAAGCCTCGTTGATATCAACGGGGCTTTTTTCGTACATGGATGTAGTTATCCGCGAACACCATGGATGGTGTCAGTGCGAACTAGTATTCGAGGGAAACTACGGTTGTTGATGACTCTGCTCAATAATACATGGCAAAATGCATTTCTTGTCTATCATACCGTTGAATAAGACATTCATTAATCTATTATAACTGGACACATTGTGTTGAATACATTGACATTAAAACAAAGGTTTCATTGCCATGGCTGGTTCATTTTAATCAATAGTCTTATAGCGATGGCAGTAGCAACGCGTTACTTTGCTTTTTTACCAGAGATCCCTACCGATCCATTAGGCTTAAGTTTCATTATTTCTGGCACATTCAGCCAAATGGTGCTGTTAGCAGGCATTATTGGTTTAATTGCATTACCTGCTATTTTTATTAAGAACTCAAAGGCACGTAATGGTATCCAAGCTCTAGTTGCATCGCTTGGCATAGCGGTATTATTGATAGATACACTGGTGTTTGCTCAGTATCGATTTCATATTAATGCAGTTGTACTAGAGCTAGTGTTATCGGGACAGGTAGTCAGTTTTCCATTAATCACTTGGCTTACGGTAATTGCTGGTGTGGGGATGCTTATTGCTGGTCAATATGTGCTGATCAGGTGGTTAGAAACCCCCGCCGCAGTGACTCAACATAAATTGGGGCGCAAGTTTGCAGTAATGACATTATTTGCGTTAATAGCCACTCATGGTATTCACATTTGGGCTGCCGCTAATGCTTATCAGCAAGTAACCACGGTGAAACGCTATTTACCGGCTTTTTATCCAGCGACATCAAATAGCATGATGAAAAAATACGGCTGGATAGATGAAGAGGCGATGACGCGTCAAAACTCGATGAAAATGAATCGTAAAAGTGATTTAAATTACCCATTATCACCATTACAAAAAGAGGGGGTTGAACAGCCAATTAATATCATGATGTTGGTCGTCGACTCATGGCGTGCGGATACCTTTAACGCTGAAAACACCCCAAACATGTGGCAATATGCGCAAGCAGGAATGGTGTTTGATAATCATATCGCGACAGGTAATTCAACACGTACCGGCATTTTCGGCTTGTTTTATGGTATTCCGGGTACTTACTGGCATGGTTTTTTAGCGAATCAAAAATCACCACTTTTAATCGACCGTTTGCAAGAGCTGAATTATGACATGGGCATATTCACCGCTGCACAACTTGAGAAGCCTGAATTTAATCAAACGGTATTTAGAAATGTTCCTAATCTACGTATTAAATCAGAAGGTAACTCACCATCAGAGCGAGATAAGGATTTAACCAAGGACTGGTTGGAATGGTACGTTCAACGCGATACCTCTAAACCGGTTTTTTCATTCTTATTTTACGATGCGCCACACGGATATGATTTTCCTAAAGATTACTCTCATCGTTATGAGCCCATGTTAGAGCATGTTAATTATTTGGAGCTGGATAATAATAGTGCACCGACTCCTTTCTTTAATCGCTATAAAACCAGTGTTCATTTTGTGGATAGCCTAGTTAAACAAGTATTAGATAAGCTAAAAGAAACAGGTGATTTAGACAATACTCTCGTCATTATTACTGGCGATCATGGTCAAGAGATGAATGATAATCGCATGAATTTCTGGGGCCATAATAGTAATTATACCGACGCACAAGTGAAAGTTCCCTTTGCCATCTTTGGACCCAAAATTCATCAGAATGAATTAGACCGTCAAGCTAATGTGTTCACTAGCCATCAAGACGTAGTCCCCACATTGATGAAGAATTACTTAGGTGTGACGAGTAACAGCAAAGATTATTCTGTTGGTGAAGACTTACTTGGCGAGCAGGTGGATCGTTCATGGATTTTATCTTCGAACTACAGTGGCTATGCCATTATTGAAGACGATTCTATTTTAGAGGTGGGGGCGACAGGTCAATATCAATTATCTAGATAAGACAAACCAGCCATTGAAAGGGAAAGACTTAAATGTTCAATACCTACAAGAGGCATTGCAGCAAATCAGTCGATTTAATAAGTAGGATTTTGCCCCATTCCTTAGGGATAAACCTCGCTTCCTACCATCCCATAGAACAGGGCAATATGGGAGGCTTGGTTTTTACCTGGTATTACAACCTCTTACTAAGTTTATTGATACAACTTAGTAAGAGGTTGGGGGGAGGTATTAACTGCAGGTGCCTACACTCTTTAATCCTTAGAATAATATGGAACCACCAGTACATTACTTCGGATCCGCGTTAAAATTGACTCGGCAGTATTGCCAATAACATGACCAAGTATGCCTTGTCTTTGGCGCGCTCCCATGACTAGATATTGGGCTTTTAAACGGCAACTTAATTCAAATAGGCACATGTCGGCGTCCCCAGCCATTATGTGTACATGGTCGCGATCGAGTCCTATTTGGTCAATTACCTGTTGATGCTTTTGATAGGCTTCTTTGATTAGGCTGTGACTATTTACTAAATCCATATCTCGTAATATTTTAGGTAAACGGATCACAAACCCTAGATGTAGGTCATAATCTGTTGCTGCAGCAAGTCGATTTGCTTGAGTGATGACGGCTTGATTGAGTGCTTGCTTCGAGGAGTTATTACTGCCCAAGTCCACAGCCATCAAAATAGACTTCACTCGATTAAGAGGATTATTACTTAGTAGCATGAGTGGCACCTTAGTATGACGAATAAGTTGCCAATCCATAGGAAGAAAATGCGTCGACTCATGTATTGATTTAAGCATCATGGCATATTCACTTGGGTGTACATATTCGCAAGCATGTTCACATAAGTTCTTACACCACATGTTGGTAAAAGGTACATTGCGGGCATTAAGTTTATCGAGTAGTTGTTGCACGATGGTTTTATCTTTGGCCAATACTTGTGCACGTGCTGCCGCTGCGATACGAGGATTATAATATGCATCGCCACTAAATGACTCATAGCTGTAAGCAATAATCTCAGGATGTAATCCCAACTGATTAGCCAATAAAACCCCAGCACTGATTGCATCAGTTTGTTGCTGATGCTTGTGCGAAATGATAAACAGTTTATCCATGTGCATCTCCTTTCATGACTTATATCCAACATATCAAATTTCCATATTTACTCCTTGATCTTCATCATTAAAACGCTCAAAATCCATTCAGGTAGTGCTGTTGTTGCGAGGCGAAAATGGCGGTAGACCAGTTCATTATCTCGTTATGCTTAATCCTATTTTGCGGTAAACTTTTTGGGAGTTTATTTAAATGCCTAGCATTACCTGCTGTTGTAGGTGAAATCTTAGCTGGTCTGTTGTTAGGGCCAACACTCCTAAATTTTGTTACTCCTAACCCGACTTTAGCTGTACTGGCTGAATTAGGGGTGATCTTGCTGCTATTCTCCATTGGGTGTGAAACGTCCATTAAACGTTTATATCAAGCGGGTGGTCGTGCAGTGAGTGTTGCTGCATTAGGCATAATCGTTCCTGCTATTGTGATCGGTTTTAGCAGTGCATATTATCTGACGGATTCACCTTTTATTGCGCTCTATCTTGGTTGTGCATTAACCGCGACCAGTATAGGCATATCATTGCGGGTACTGAATCAAGCTAAACAAGCACAAACCCCAGTAGGAAACATCATTCTCGGTGCTGCGGTTATTGATGATATCGCTGGTGTGATATTGCTTAGCGTACTATTCAATTTTGCTAGCCATGGTGAGCTTGACGTTGCCAGCACCTTTATACTTATTGCCAAAGTACTGTTGTTTTTAATCTTGACTCCCCCACTGGCTCGGGCACTCATGTACTTAGCAAGAGCGTTGAAGCCCGTTGCTGATAGTTCAGGTTACGAAGTCATCATTACTATGATTTTAATCTGCTTTTTTGCATGGCTTGCCCACTTATTCGGTGCGCCGGCATTACTCGGTGGTTTTGCTGTCGGCTTAGCCCTCAGCCGGCAGTTTATCTCTCCTCTTAATCGTTATTTAGTTAATCCCTTTGCTTTCACTCACAAAATGGAGTTATCAACAGCTGCATTAGTGGATGTATTTGCTCCGATATTTTTTGTGTATGTAGGCATTAGTTTAGATTTAAGTCAGCTCGATTACAGTGTTGGTGGGATATTACTATTACTTTGGTTATCCTTGTTGGCCATTCTAAGTAAATTATTAGCTGGTTGGCTTGCTGGGGGGCAATGGCAAACCAAAGCTGTGGTAGGTAGTGCTATGGTACCAAGAGGGGAGGTTGGTTTAGTGTTTGCCGAATTGGGGCTACAAATGAACATTATTGACAGTAAGCTATTTACCGAATTAGTGGTGATTATTGCTATTACCACTCTCGTTGGTCCGCTATTGTTAAAGTGGAGTTTAAAAAAGCATGCAGATCTTTTAGACGTCCCTTAATTAGCTTGTGCTCAAGTCAATTATAGTTAGTTATGTCTGTACCTCTCTATTTATCTACTTTCGTCCGTGATGTAGTCATCTCTCTTTGTGACTATGACTTTGTTATAATATCAGTATCGTTTTTGAAAAGCGGAAATAATTATAGAGTAAGCTACGTCAAAATTGCGTCAAAATAATTGCACTATAAATTAAATTTTACGTTTCTGTTGTGTGGTTAGAAAATCTCCATTAAGAACGTTTATCCGTTACCGCTATTTGAGTAAAGTTACTGCTACTGGTTTATCAGTTTGTAGTTTGGTCGCTTGTGACCTTGAATAGTTTTGATTGGTTTCGGAATGATGGGACAGATGAATAGCAGTGCATGGTTAATAGATGAAAGTAAGTCTGATCTAAATCCTTTAGCTGAAGATCTCCTCAATAATATAAAATCTCCAATTGCTGAACTGGGTTTCGGTGGATTTTGGTTTCAAGGAATAGCCAATAGCGCTTATCAAGACTATTTAGGTAACAACCGTAAAAGTTTGCTGACACGTAAAGTGTTAAGAAGCAGTGGCGGCGTACTTGCTTCCTCACCGAAAGTTAAACTGTTGCATCAACAATACGTGACGCGTGTCGCGTCTACGGATATTAACTTTGGTGCGGCCTTGAAGCTTGATTCTCCCTATTGCTATGTTCTCTCCCAAGATGGTCAGCCGACTAAAGTTCAAAAACTGTTTAATAGCCATGGTATCAATACAGTCCTTAGTTGGCCGTTGAAGCATTTTGCATCGGATACTTGGAGCGGTCGATTTACACTATTGTCAAAATACTCATATGAAGAGTTAAGACTTGCAGAATTAGAGCAGACATTAAAACAAACTCAACTGACACTATTTGAACATTTTCATAATGAAATAAATCCTTATCGGCAATACAATTTGTTTAATAAAACGGCAATAAAGGCATTAAAAATGGCTGCTACCGGGTTACACAACCACGAGATCTCTGTGCAACTGGATATTACAGTTCGTGGTGTGGAATACCACCTTGAGTCTTTGAGAAATAAGTTGTCTGCCAGCAATAGGGCCAATTTAGTTCATATTGCCCATCAATTGGAAATTATATAGATCATGTTGGTTCTCCTTGTCGAAGATAATCGACTTTTAGCTAAAAATATCATTCAGTATCTGGAGTTAAATGAGATTGAATGTGACTACGCAGAGACTCTTGAAAGGGCTGAAGAGAGCATATTTAACAATAAATTTGATGCGATAATATTGGATCTTAATCTGCCCGATGGTGATGGGATCACTGCATGTAAGAGATGGAAAGAGCAATGTGTTATGGCTCCAATAATCATGCTAACAGCACGGAGCAATTTACAAGACAGGCTTTCAGGTTTCGAGGCTGGAGCCGATGATTATCTCGTTAAACCTTTTGCGATGGCAGAGTTAGTGGCACGCCTTAGGGTAGTGTCTCAACGACGTCCATCGCCAAAACGGCTCACTATTGGTGATCTCGAATTTGATTTTGGTGCACATCTAGTTTATCGCCAAGGCCAGCAACTTATTTTGTCGCGCACGGGATGGCAGATCCTCTCATTTCTAGCTCGGAGGAGTCCTGAAACCGTTGAACGGGAGGAGATCGAGCGCTTGTTGTGGCCAGATAGTCTACCCGATAGTGATAGTTTGAGAAGTCATATGCACCTGCTTAGAAGAGTGGTTGACAAGCCATTCGAACAAAAACTTATTCATACTATTCGTGGTGTTGGCTTGTGTTTAAGGGTAGAAAATGCAGAAGCCTAAGCTGAGTTTGAAGCGTGTATATCAAGTTTACGGCTTATGTTTTTTAGCGATCACCCTGCTTATAAACTTTCTTATTCCCCTGTGCATGATGTGTACTGGAATGTTCAGTATGCATGAAATCACCATGAGAAACGCTGGTCAGGTGGCAGAAACTTATGCCTGTGCTAGCCAAGGTGCCATTGAAACTGAAAATATCACGGTCTACACCAGTTGGGATTTAGTGCCAGATCAGGTAAAGGCGATCAGTGGTGGCTTGCCTCCAGAGCAGGCACTTGATGTTGAGCATCAGCACTCAGACGGAAAGTTTATCGATGGGCTGATGCTTTACTCTACCAAAGAGGGCAAAGCCTATTATGTCTGGCTGCATTATAACGCTACCCATGAGTTAGAATTTGCTCCCAAGAACATGGCAGCTATTCTCCTGTTAGTTATCATGACATTTTCGGTAAATACTATTCTCGCCTGGTACCTGCAGCGTCGGGTGATCTTGCCGGTTCATCAGATTAGCGATGCAATCAAACAACACGACTGGCAAGGTATGCAGCAACTTAAATTTCCAAAGCAATGCTACGCCGAACTCCAATCCATTGTGGATGCGCTGGACAGCTCCATTAAGCAGCTGAAAGAAGCACAGCAGCGAGAGCTCTCTTTTCTGCGATTCGCAAGTCATGAACTAAGAACTCCTATTGCCATATGTCAGTCATCATTTGAAATTTTATCTCTGCAACAAGGCGAGCTCACAGGCCCAACCTTACATGCTAGCCAGGCGACAACCCAGATGAAATCAATCACAGAGACCCTACTTTGGTTAATGAGCTCAGACTGTAGCCCTATGAATAGCTGTGATGTGAAACTGTCACGATTACTTACTGAGATTGTTGATGATCAAAAATATGCTCAAGGGAGTGATGTCAAGGTTGATTTAATATGTGATGAAACAGAGATTCACGTGCTCAAGGAGCCCTTAACGATAGTGTTGAATAATTTGATCCGTAATAGCTTAGAGCATGGTGCTAAGGGGATAAAAATTGAGCAGATAGGTAACAGGATCGATATTGTTAACCCTTTGTCGAAATATAATACTAGCGGTTTTGGACTTGGATTGATGTTAGTTGAGAGATTAACCAAACAACTTAATTGGAGCTATTCGACATCCAATGGTGATAATTACTTCAGGGCTAGATTAATTATACATTCTAATCAATAAATATATTGCAGTGCTTTTGTGAAGCAGGATTAATTATTTATTAATAGATAGTGGCTAGGTCACATTATTTTCCTTGTGTATGGTGCATGTACTTATCTATTAGCCATTGTTCATTCGTTGTAATTTATTTTGTTTGTTTTTTAAATTACTGCTCATTTCCACACTGTTTTTAAACCATGAAATATTATAGTGAGCGATATCACTTCATAATATTTGTTATACGTTAATCTATGCTCAATTTTTAAATTGAAATTCTCATCATAGTTCTAAAATAAATTTTATACGGGCCAGTGTGACATCACACCGTAATATACAAAGGAATAAAAATGATTGTTAAACATAAGTTGAAACTAAGCTCTTTGGTTATTGCATTAAGCTGTGGTGTCGCTCCGATGGTGACATTCGGTGTTATGGCTGAGACTATCAGCCTAACAGGTACAGATCTAACTATTGAGCAACTGCTTAAAGTTCAAAGTGGTGAAGCGAACGTTACAGTAAGTCAAAAAGGTAAGCAGAACATTCAGGACAGTTTTGATCTGTTGATGGATTCTGCTCGTCAAGGAACACCTGTTTACGGTCTAACTGTTGGCGTTGGTAAGAACAAAGATACCGAGGTTTTCGGTAAAGATGGCAAGATGTCTGATGAAGCTGTAAAGCTATCTGAAGACTTCAACCGTGACATGCTATTCACTCACGCCGCAGCATCTGGCGAGCCAATCGATCAATCAGTAGTGCGTATGGCGATGACTATTCGCCTAAACCAAATTGCTACTGGTCATGTTGGTGTTCAGTCTGACGTTGCTCGTTTGTACGAACAGTTCGTCAACAAGAACATCATCCCTGTCGTTCCTTCAAATGGTTCAGTGGGCCTTTCAGATATCCTATTAGCATCGCACATAGGTGCAGCTATGATGGGCGAGCATGAAGTGTTCTATAAAGGCGAACGCATGCCAGCTGCTAAGGCGCTAAAAGCTGCGGGTATTAAGCCGCTAATACCATTTGGTAAAGATGGCTTATCTATCCTTTCTAACAACGCTATATCAACAGCGCAGTTAGTACATGCTATGGGTCAAGCGGAGCAGTTGCTTGAGTTCTCTCCTAAGCTTATTGCTGCGGGTCTCGAATCTATCAATGGTAATATCAGCCCAATTCTTCCCCATACGCTAGACGCTCGTCCTATGCCACATGTACAGGAAGTGGGTAACGACATCCTTAACAACCTTGAAGGTGGTTACCTATTCCAACGTGACGAAAATCGTCCTCTACAAGACAGTCTGTCATTTCGTGGCGCCCATTGGCCTGTAGCTAATGCTATCAGCCAGTACAACAACCTTGAAGAGTTGGTACACATTCAGATCAATAGCTCTGACGATAACCCAACGGTATACCTGAATGCTAAGCACTCACGTTTCAACAAGTATCCACAAGTTGAACAGTACTTCACTGATGGCAAGGTATCTGGTGCGATTAACTCGTCTGCTAACTTTGACACTATTCAGTTAGCAACGACGACTGAAGCGTTCAGCATCGCGATGGCTCAGTTAGGTAAATACTCATCAAATCGTCAAATTAAGATGATCGATCCATACTTCACCGGTCTACCACGTTCGCTTGTGAATCCAGATGATACCAATGGCCAGAGTTTCTATACGCTGCAAAATGGTTTCACTGCACTATTTGTTAATATCGCCCACGCGTCTAATCCAGTCTCTTTCTATGGACAGGCTAACCAAGGCGGTATCGAAGATAACTTCAGTAACTTCCATCAGGCTTCTAAGAACTTGACCACTGTTGTTGATGGTGTTTCTTACATCTACGCATTCGAGTTAATGACTTATGGTCAAGCATTAGATCTGCAGAAGAAAGTTTATAATCGAGATCTTTCTGATGCTAACAAGGCGCTATTAAAAGGTTTACGTGAAACTGTAGAGTTCTATGCTGATGATACCCGTACTTTCACAGTCGACATTGAAGCATCACAAAAATTCTTAATGAAATACTAAGAATAAATAATATAAAAGTTAAGTAAGTTATTATTTAGCTTCTAATAAAGGGCATCGAACTTATGCTTCGATGCCTTTTCGTATTAATAATTATAGTTGTAAATATAATTTACCGTTCGATTAAACACTCGTTATTCTTATAAGAGATCTTTATGAAACTTATGTTAAAAAAGTCAGTGCTAGGTGTAGCAGTTGCGCTACCAATAGTATTAGTTGGTTGTGCAGTAACAAGTGAAATTATTAAATCACAAGGTACGGCTAAAGGTCGGCATGGTGATATCACTGTAGAGACGACTTTCGAAAATGGTAAAGTAACAGCAATTGATATCGTAAAACAAAAAGAGAATAAAGTGTTATCGGCTGCGGTTTATAAAGACGTTAGGCAAGCAATTATAGATAACAACAGTGTTAACGTCGATGGTATCTCTGGTGCAACAGCAACATCTAATGGCTTAAAAAATGCGGTTGCTAAGTCTGCAGAACTAGCAGGTATTACGCTTGTGGCGACTGCTGTCATCAATGGCGAAAAACTAGTTGCACAACCATCTGAATATACTTATGACGTTGTTGTTATCGGTGCGGGTGGCGCGGGATTCTCTGCTGGTGTTGAAGCGGTTGAAGCAGGCGTTTCTGCCGTTATCATCGAGAAGCAACCTATCATAGGTGGTAACTCTTTGATCTCAGGCGGGGAAATGAACGTTGCAGGTAGCTGGGTTCAAAAAAACATGGGTATCACAGACAGCAAGGCGCTGTTTATCGAAGATACGCTAAAGGGTGGCGATTACAAAGGTGACCCGGAAATGGTACGCGTAATGGCTGACAATGCGGTTGCAGCAGCCGAATGGTTGCGTGACGACATCAAAGTTGATTTTTACATAGATCAGATCTTCCAGTTTGGCGGTCATTCAGTTAAACGTGCTGTTATCCCTAAGGGGCACACAGGCGCAGAAGTGCTAAGCAAGTTTGCAATTAAGGCTGAAGAGATTGGTTTGCCTGTTCACACGAACACCACCGCAATTAACCTTATCCAAGATGAAGCGGGTCGAGTTGTCGGTGTGAAGGCGATGAAGAATGGCAAGGTTATCACTTACTACGCTAAGAAAGCGGTGGTAATGGCTGCTGGTGGCTTTGGTGCTAACATCGAAATGCGTAAGAAGTTCAATCCAGAATACGATGAGCGTTATGGCACGACTAACCATGCTGGAGCGACTGGTGACGGTATCGTGATGTCTGCAGCTGTTAACGCTAAAACTGCTAACCTAGGCGAGATCCAAGCATACCCAATCTGTAACGCTGAAACAGGTGCTATCGCCTTGATCGCCGATGCGCGTTTCTTTGGTGCTATCTTAGTTAACCAAGAGGGTAAGCGCTTTGTTGAAGAGCTTGATCGCCGCGATGTCATATCTAACGCTATCCTGAATCAAACAGGCAAGTACACTTATGTGATATGGAATCAAAAGATTGATGATCTTGCTAAGACTATCGACATGCATCCGGGCGAGTTTAACGATCTGAACTCTCGTGGTTTAATGTTTGAAGTTGACAGCATCGAAGAAGCCGCTGCGAAATTCAATATTCCTTTAGAAGCACTGCAAAACACGATCAGGGATGTTAACAAATATGCAGCGACAGGTAAGGACTTAGCATTCAACAACCGTGTAGGCCTAGTCGATATGTCTGAAGGCAAGTATTGGATCTTAAAAGCTACCCCATCTGTACATCACACTATGGGTGGTATCGCGACCACAACTAAAGCCGAAGTGTTAGACAACAATGGCGGCATCATCAAAGGTTTATACGCTGCGGGTGAAGTTACAGGTCTAACTCATGGCTCTAACCGTCTAGGTGGCAACGCCTATACTGATATTATCGTATTTGGTCGTATCGCCGGACAACAAGCCGCTGCCCAATAATCGAAGATATAAAAAGTTGGCCGATCACTGAGTTGATCGGCTTTTTTTATCAAAAAAATGGGTAAATCCTACCATCTGAGTTAGGTAGGGGTGAAGGCTTAATACCTCAACTTAAACTTGTTCAAAATCTGGCCGTGGTAATCTATCGAGTGTGCCATAGAGATAGATCACCAACACAGAGAGTGCAGCGCAAGTCATAAATAACCAGAAGCCACCAAAATGATCCAGCATGATACCTCCTCCCAGTGGAGCAAATGCAAAGCCAAACTCATAGAAGGAAGCTGCGCCAAAATAGGCGCCACGCAGATGTTGTGGTGCTAGCCTATCGATATGCACGTTCATGGTGGGGAAGGTAATGGTCTCTGCGAGACTGATCACGATCACCGCCCCTATCCAACCCCAAAATAGATCGATGGGGTTCACCGCGAACCACACCAGCGAGATCATCAGCAACACTAACCCAAACTGAATTCTTGCTGTGATGCTAAAGTCTGACATGAGCTTTAATAATAAAAACTGGGTTGAGATAATCACCATGGCATTAGTAAATATCATCGCTGAGATCAGCTCCAGCAGATGAGGGGCATCAGCGCGAGTTAGGTATTGGATTAGTGAACTGTCCATCTGTGCATAGATAAACATGCAGATAATATTGGCGAATATCAGACACTGAAACAGCTTGTCCTGCCACAACACTGCGATGATCTGTCTGCGTGTCGCCGGTTGTTGTGCGCTATCAGCTGGCTTGTCTGTTTGCTTGCCTATTGTTTGATTATCAGTGGATGACTTGAGCGCTGCTTGGTCTCTAAATCCCCAAAACAGCAAGCCTAACAATATGGCAAAGGCACCTGCAGTTATGTAAAAACTCGACTGCTCACCAGTAAGCCCTAGCCACACCCCAGCCAGTGGACCGATGGCACAGCCCATATTGACGATAAAATAGAGTGATTGCATCGCCAGTTCACGGGTTTGTGGATCGGCAATAATGTCGCCGATAGCCGCCGATGTCAGTGGTCGCCAAAGTGAGGTTGCAATGGAGCATAGGGTCATCACTATGACATAGGAGGTAACGGTATCGGCCTCTGCTAGCAGTGAGAATGAGATGATATAGAGTACACCGGTTAAATACATTAACCGGTGACGACCAATGCGATCGGATAACGCGCTACCAATAAAACTGGTGAATACCGAGATCATGGCAGCACCGGACAAGATTAATCCGACTTCCGTTGCTGATAAGGCAAATCTTTCATATAAAATGACCGCTAAAAAAGGCCACACCATGTAATAACTACCACGAGTGATAAATGAGCCGAACAGGAAGATCCACATTAAGCGGGGGAACTGTTTAAATCGTTTTATTGAAACGTCACTCTGCACAAATCATCCTTAACACGTCACGGTTTAACTGAAAGTCGCTAGCTTTCAATCAAGGTATTAGCTTGATACTTTTGGTTAATCGTTTAAAAAAATCTCATAGCGGTCGACATCGAAGCCCATATCTTGATATTGGCTTTGAAAACGCATGCCTAGCTTTTGCAGCACATTGGCAGAAGCTGTGTTTTCATGGACAACATCGCCTAATATATGGTCTAAGTCCATATTTTTATTGGCGTATTCGATGCAGGCTAAATTGGCCTCGGTGGCGTAACCTCTGCCCCAATAGTCAGGGTGTAATCGGTAACCTATGTCGACAGCCTCGATGCGAGTCTCCTGTTTGAAACCGCAAAACCCTATGGTAGTGCCAGTCTCTTTAAGCACGATTACCCAGCGAGCAAACCCATGTTGTTGGTACTCTTTTAGCCAGATCTCGGTGATGATATTTTCGGCGTCACTCAGGCTTGCACACATGCCGGCATCTCCGGTAAAGCGGTTCACCTCCTCAGGCGTATTGAAGTGCAGTACCGCCTGCGCATCACCGAGATTAAACTCGCGAATGATAAGGCGCTCTGTTTCGGTGATAAGTTTCATCGTGTTTCCTTAGTGGCAGATTTGAGTTGCCACTCTATCTGGAAATCTAAAAACAAAACAGATACAGTTTGTTTAAATAAAACCCAATACAGATAGGCAATGTTTATTCGTTGTCTAGGGAGAGTGAAGGTCATGGGGTTTAAGTACCAACAAATTGTCGATGAGGTGACCGCCGCGATTAAAGCGGGTCTGCTGACGGGTAAGCTGGATTCGGTGAGGCAATATGCCCGAGATCACCGAGTCGGGGTGTCGACTGTCACTCAAGCCTATTTGGCGTTGGAGCGACAGGACTGGATCTACGCCAAGCCCAAGCGCGGTTATTTTGTCGATCATCGGATGCAAAGTTCAGGTGAGCACACGCCTAATTACGGTCAAACTATTAATCGGGTTAAGGCCGGGCAATCGCTGGCTAAGGCGGTGCAGTTTTCATTTAACGATCCCGATATTTTGCCCCTCTCCTGCACGGCGCCAAGCTCGGTGATTGATCATGAGGCACTGCTCAATCGTTTGCATAGGCAAGTGGTCGCTCAGCGTCCCTATAAGCTGTTGATGGATACCTCTATCGAGGGGCTAGATGGGCTGCGTTATGAGATCTGTCGCCATCTTTCTAGCTCTGGGCAGGTCTTGACTCCAGATAACGTGTTAATCACTAACGGTAGACAGGATGGGCTATTACAGGCATTGATGGCGGCGAAAGCGATTGGTAAGACCGTGGCGGTAGAGTCTCCGGTGTCATTTTATTTTCAGGCGATATTGACCCAATTAAATATCGACGTCATTGAAGTGCCACAGCAGATAGATTATCGAGATGAGCTGGCTTTACTGTCGAAGGCCTATCAAGTTCAACCTTTTACAAGCTTGTTAGTGAACCCTAGCTTCTCCGATCCGACAGGCAGAGTGCTATCGGACGGCGATAAACTTGCGCTTATCGATTGGGCCGTATCCCATAAGGTGTCGCTTATCGAATACGATCGCTCTGAGCTCTATTTTGGCCGGCAACGGCCTAGCTGCTTAGTCGCGCTAGTCCCCCAAGGATCGCCATGTAAGGTGATCTCGATAGGCGACTTCTATGACACCTTATCGCCAACGATTAGCCTAGGTTATCTTATCTGCTGCAATACCTTCGGTGAGTGTCAATTTACGAAGCAAACGGCGGGAGAGGAGCCCAGTATTGCACTGCAGTTGATGGTGCATAAGTTAATGGAAACTGGCCAATACCATAAGCTCATGTCTAAATTAAGAGAGCAGCTGATGGGAAATTACATCGCCGCGCAGTCGATTTTGACTCAATACCTCCCACAAGCATTAGCCAAAGGCCTCTACATCAGCCAACCCGAAGGCGGCCCTTGCATCTGGTTCAAATTGCCTAATCAACTATCCAGTGAAGCCCTGTGGCAACTCGTAATTGCCGACAATTTATCGATAGCGCCAGGACAGATGTTTACCTTTAGCCATCAAGCTGATGTTCAAAAGGGCGATAAAAAAGCGGCAGCGTATCAAGATTGTTTCCGCATCACCTTCGGTCTACCTTGGACAGATAAAATGCAAGCCGGCATCAAGCGACTCGCCCAAATCATCGAGTCATATGTCATTGAGTCTTCGACTAGCTTACTCAAGAATGATAAAGGGAATTAGCTTTTGCTTTCTCCGTGTATTAAATGATTGGTATAACTGGAGGTTTGAAAGCGCCGATCCTCAAGCCCAGCTTAGTGTCCATCAATTGTGGTTGTTCTATAGGCCGTTAACATTTTGCTATTATGTTATCAAGCAAGAAAGCATTAGTTGAGGGTAAAAATAGATGCAAACAAATGTAAGATTAATTAAGAAATAAAGCTCAAACTAGGTAAAACTTGGCTTTAAGCGCTAGCGTTAATCCATAACATTCACTAGGGTAGCGACTTCTTAATTATCTGATTAAATATAAATGACTGTAAAAATAATTTTGGCTTGCATCCTCGTAAGTTCAATGTTGCTGGGCGCGACTACTGCTCAAGCGGATCAATTCACTTTAGGTCGCACTATAGTACTTAAAGGTAGTAACGAGGCCGTGATACCTGTTCCCCTTTGCCGTAAGGCTAAATCGATCCGTGTTAAGGCCGAAAGAGGCATGAACCTGAAGCGCGTGAAAGTAAATTTTCAAAATGGTGAGAGCCGTACTTTTCACTTTAATCGTGGTCTAGCTGAAAATCAGAAGACCGACTGGCGAAAATTCGCTTATTCACGCTGTGTCACTAGTCTGGAAGTATTTGGTAAGCCTTACGGTTCAAAAGCTGGCGTTCGAGTTTACGGTCGTAAGTAATCGTTGCCGAAGTGCTTAATCATTGGAAGCCAATATTCGCAAGAATATTGGCTTTGTTGTTTTCTCGCTGTTCCTTTTATCTGTGACCCTTAGTGTTCATCCAGTTTGCCCCCCCCCTATCTCTTGACTATTGTCACATGGCTTTACCATATTCATCTGAATGCTTTAGACAAAAGGCTGAATAAAGTTCTCACCACAGAGCGCTACACAGAGTTCACGGAGAAAAGCTGGAGAGACTCTTACTGGGAAAGAGTTAGTGGGGTAAAGATGTGGCAGATCTATCTCCAAGTGTAAACCTACAGCTCAAATTGTGTTTGTTGCTCGTTGCTGTCGAAGGTTACAGTCGTATTCACACCTAACTCTGGCTATCACATAAGTATCTCTTGGATTTGGCTTACAGTTTATATTTGTCCATGCCATCTGAATTGTTATGTCAAACTCTTGAGTATGTAGCTCAAAGAGGAACACTCCCTTTCAAGCCTGTTCTCTTAACTGATGAGGACTGAAGTGGCATAGTTAATTTGGCCACCTAGTTAGAGGTTGATATCATAGCCTCATTATTATTTAGGTGATCGTATGACTAAGCGCTTAAAACGTAACTTTACTCCCGAATTCAGATTAGAAGCTGCTAACGCTATGGAAGTCGGTAAATCAACAATGGATAAGTGGGTTCGTCAACTCAAAGATGAACGGAATGGCGGAAAACCGAAAGCGACCCCATTGATGCCTGAACTGTTAAAAATAAGGGAGTTAGAACGAAAAATAATTAGGATGGAAAGAGAGAACGACATCCTAAAAAAGGCTACTGCTCTCTTGGTGTCAGACTCTCTCAAAGATTTGTAATTGTTGAGAATATCAAGCAGAGCTATCCAGTTAAAGAGGTGTGTGATGTGCTTGGGATTCATCGAAGTAGTTATCGTTATTGGCATTCAAAATCTAAGCAAGTAAGCTTGAGTGATATTAAACTTCAGAGTGAGGTGAAAATAGCACATAAGGAAAGTGGCGGCTCAGCTGGCGCAAGAACTATTTCAAGCATATTAGCTCAACGAGGAATATTACTAAGCCGCTACAAATCAGATAAGATGATGAGAAAGCTAAATTTAGTAAGTTGTCAGGTAAAGGCTCATCGCTATAAGAAAGCAACAAATGAACACTTGGAAATCCCTAATACATTAAATAGACAATTTGCAGTAACAGAGCCTAACCAAGTCTGGTGTGGCGATGTCACGTACGTCTGGGCAGGAAACCAGTGGCTCTATCTTGCAGTCGTTATTGACTTGTTTTCTCGAAAAGTCATCGGCTGGGCCACCTCTAAATCGCCTGATACAGGGTTAACAGAGAAAGCTCTTTCAATGGAACTTGCTGTTAGGAAACAGCCGAAAGGCGTTATGTATCATTCAGATCAAGGCTGCCATTACACTAGCAAACAATTTAGGCAGCTATTGTGGCGATATCAGATAGAACAAAGCATGAGTCGGCGAGGTAACTGTTGGGATAATGCCCCAATGGAGCGATTTTTTAGAAGTTTTAAAACAGAATGGATGCCAAGGGCGGGTTACCCTTCATTTTATGATGGTAAGAAGGCAATAAGCCATTATATCGTGAGATATTATAATCAAGTCAGGCCACATCAGTATAACGGTGGGCTGACTCCAGTGGAGTCTGAACGGTTATTTCAGAATGATTCCAAGTCCGTGGCCAAAATTAGTTGACCACTTCAATCACAGTGCCCCGTCTTTTTCGTAATTGCTTCTCTCTGTGCTCTCAGTGTTCTCCGTGGTTAATAGCTTTGTTTGTACTTTAGTGAAAAGGCAAAATAAAGTTCTCACCACAAAGCGTTACGCTACACGAAGTTCACGGAGAAAAGCTGAAGGTACTTCTACTGGGGGAGAGTTAGTTGTGTAAAGGTGTGACTGCTCTATCTCCAAGCGTAAACCTACAGCTCAAATTGTGTTTGCTACTTGGTGCGTTCCATGTGCAAATACTTCTATGACACGGCGCAAGTATATCTGACCTCCAGGGTCTTAAGCGTTCCTGACGCTTTAAAGACATTTCCCATATCCCTATGGGTCAGTGGAGGAAATGCAGAAAAATGTCTAGAACATTTTCTGCCCTGTGGGCTCTACGACAGCGTCCTTGCTGTCGAAGGTCATAGCCGTGTTCACACCACCGATTACAAGAGGCGTAGCACGTTTATGGACAAAAACCATTTAGTGCAAAGGATCTGTTGTAGGTACGTACCATTAGGAAATGTATGGTAATAAAATAAAGTTTACACTGACCCCACATATCCTTTTTTGTAAGGGTGACTAAATTGATTTATTGAGCTGGTTTAAATATCAGTGTCTCTATACTTATATTTGATATAACGAGCTTATGAACATCAATTCATCAATTGTGAGTGTTTCTTTTTGGTTAATAATTAAACTTGTAGATAACTCGCAAACTATAAGTTGTTCTACCGTTAAACCACGATTTAGCGATCTTAATAATAATGTTTGAATCATTGGAGCTGGTATTTCAATGTTGACCATCATTGGGTGAATAACTCGCGCATGCTCTTTGCATAATAACTATCCAAAATATTTACATGTTTTGCTAACATATTTGACAATTGAACGTTTGGTGCCCCTTAATACTTAGAGGCTTCAGAATTCAGGGAATATACCAGAGTTCTACTCTGTAGGAACATAATATTACGGTATTCTACATTAGTTTCGAACATTTCTTGGTTTGATAGTTAACCTGAACTCGGGATAATGAGTGTCAGGGTCATCTCAAATATCAACTTCAAATCGACTTATCCCGAGTTCAGGTTACTAATGTCCAATTGCATTCAAATGCTGGATCAAATACATCCGCATTTCAGTCGGAGTTTGACTGACCCAAAACCCACTGATATAAGCGATAAGAGGAATGAGGAACATGATGAGTAACAGCATGATGGTTAATCCTCTAGCGGATAACGTCCAACCATTGCGAGTGCTGAATTGCAGCGCTTCACGTTTTGGGCAAGCAGAGACGCAACGCATGCAGGCTTGGCATTCATCGGAGTGGATAGTTTTCTGGGTGTGAATTGAGATGCTTGCCGGGCAGGCGCGGGTACACTTGTCGCAGCTCATCCCTTTGCTGTCGATTAGGCAATGTTGTGTGCTACGGCGGATCTTAAATGGGCTGAAGAAGCTGAGTAAACCGAGCAGGGCACCATAGGGGCAGATATAACGACAGAAGCCCTGACGTCGCCAAGCTGCAAGCCCCAAGATGAAGCCGAAACAGGCTAAGGTGATGATGCCTGGCGTTAAGAAGAACAGCGCCATTTTGAGGTCGGCTATCTTGTGATAGTTGCCCGCTAAATAGTGTGGGATCGACTCAACTGGCATACCGATGATGATGTAGAGTAGGGCGGCTAATAGCAGATACTTTAGCATTCTTAGCGGCCAATCTAACCAGGCTGGTGGCATAAACTCCGATTTGATAACACGTTTGCGCAGTTTGTAGAGGTACTCGCCTGCGATTCCCAGTGGGCAAGCCCAGCCACAAAATGCTCGTTTGCACAATAAACCTGTGAGTAGTACTACTGCTAGCATGACAGCTGCAGCTGGATGAGTTTGATCCCATAGACCTAATGTCAGTATTGCCTTGATCTCAATTCCGCCAGCAATAGGCAAGAAGGCATCGCCCACATCGGGTCGCATCAACCAAGGTGTGATCCCAGCGTTGAGCATAAAAGCATTGGCGGCGAACTGTACACCAACCAGTAACATCGACAGTGCTAATAAGTGCTGCACACCATCTCTCAGTTGGTTGGCTCTTACTTCTCCCTTCGCAAGATCTGGTCGTAGTTTAGTTAAGAGTGTCAGTGATACCGCAGCCATAGCTGTGGTAACCATTAAGGGCCAAGAGAGTGAAATAATCGATGCGCTTATCCCTAGTAAGATGGTGATAATGGCGCCTGATTTTTTGCCACTCCAATAAAGTAGGCTGGCGCTATAGGCTAACGCTAACATAAGCGTTAATGACTCAATGAAACTCATATTTATTTGGCTTTATAATAGTTCGTATTCGTTAGAGGCGAGCATCTTAGCTTAAGTTCTTCAGTCATTCTGGTTTCGTGCGATAGATCTAAATTAAATGCCGTTATGAGGTTATTTACTTTAAGGCGATCACAAAGAGGAGAAGAGATTGGCAATGATATTGAATTTAGCAGAAGGTTGGAGCAGAGATATTCCTAAACACTAATACAGCTATAGTACAAGTTGTAGTGTGGATCAGGCTTAGGAATATAGTTTATATAGTGAGAGCTATTTTGTCCCTTCAATAGCGGCGATAAACTTGGTCGACTCTGCGATAGACTTATTCATCTCTTTAATTAAGCTTGAGATATCAGTTTGAAGACTGGTGAACTCTCCCTTAATGGCGCCAATAGCTTGGGCATTAAGGTTATGTTTTAAATAGAGCATATTGTCTTTCATCGCGGTGAGCACAGGTGCCATCTTGCCCTCTGCACGCTTCATGGTGCGAACTAACTGCTCATAAGAGCGTTTGGTTTCGCGCAACTTAGACTCGCTGCTGCGACGCAGACTGGCTTTGCTGATCTCGCTTATCTCAGTTTGCCATTCATCGAATAGGGCCTCGGCAACATCTTCGACTTTTTCGATACGATTGCTCACATCGTCGGCGGCATCTTGTGAAGATTCATACTCATCTTTGGCCTTGTTATAGGCTGTTTCGAGATCGCCACCATCGTGGTTCAGCAGTGCTTGCATCTCTTCGAGTGCCGAGCTGAACTGCTCTTGGGCTTCCTCTTGTGACTCTTTGGCATCGTTGACTCTGTCGACCATGATGTCACGTTTGTGATAACCGACTTTTTCCATCGCACCATAGTAAGCGCTCTGACAGCCGCTCAACAAAAGAGTAGTAGCGATAATGGCAATTGAGATATGTTTATTCATCAAGTAGGGTGTCCTTGTTTATGCCCGAATGAACCGATTGAAGTGTCAGTTAATCTGCTTTATATCTAGCTGCATCGATAATAGACCAAAGATGAACTAAGCCACCAATTATCGCAGGGAAAATAAGCCACCACATGGCATAGCCCACAATTGTGATAACACAGAATAGCAGTGCGGCTAGAATACGACCTTGTACTAGTTGGCCAAGACCGGGAAAGAAAAAGCTAGCAATTGCGGCAATCACGTTGCCCGCAGATCCTTGTTGTGACATCTATTTATTCCTTACACTTGTATATCTTAGGTTATAAGCTTTATTGTACGAGGATACACATTTAACGCCAATACTCTAATTATTTAATCGAGAGCGCTGTGAAAATAAAGTTCAGTTTGACCCAGTTTCAAACATTAATGCTAAGTATCTGGCACTTCATGATACATCTAAAGCATCGATTAGCGGAAGATCAGATTAATATTCGTGCTGGTCACTTGGCTTACGTGACGCTGTTGTCATTAGTGCCGATGATTGCTGTGACCATGTCTATGTTGTCAGCTTTTCCTGTTTTTAAAGGGATTAGAGGGCAAGTTGAGGGGTTTATTTACGGTAACTTCGTGCCTTCAGCGGGTGAGAGTGTTCAAATTTATATCAATGAGTTTGTTAACAATGCCTCAAAAGGGACCGCGGTGGGTATCGCAGCTTTGATGGTGGTGGCCATTATGTTGATCTCCAGTATCGACAAATCAATCAATAGCATTTGGCGTACCAAAAAGAAGCGCTCTTTGGCAGTGTCGCTCTCTATGTATTGGATGGTATTAACGTTAGGACCCGTATTGATGGGGGCGAGCTTGGTCGCGACTTCTTATGTGGTGTCGTTTAAGGTTTTTAATAGTGGTGAACTTTCAGGATTAGTATCCATGGTGGTTGAACGTCTGCCTCTGTTCTTCTCTGTGGCCACCTTTTTGTTGATCTATATGGTGGTGCCAAATACTAAAGTTAAGTTTTTCCATGCATTAATAGGTGCCATAATGGCGGCGCTTATGTTTGAGTTTGGTAAGAAAGGGTTTGCTTTTTATCTGACAAAATTTCCAACTTATGAAGCTATTTATGGTGCCATGGCGACTATTCCAATTTTGTTTCTATGGGTATATTTATCTTGGATAATCGTCTTATTTGGTGCCGTGATCACCGCGTCTCTGCCTGAATTCTTAGGTAGTGAACAGATGAACAGTAAACAGATAAATAGTGACAGGAAACTTGTACAAAACTTAGACGTCACTGATCTGCCTCATATGAGCTTTTCCATCACTGAGCCACCGCAGGAGTCGACAGAGAAGGCGCCGGATAGATGAGTCGCTGTTCTTCATGGCGGACCCGTGTCGGGAGTGGTTGTGTGGGGAGATGTTCGATAGATGAGTCATGAGCTTCCTGTATTTCTTCGTAGAGATTGGTTAGATGTTGGTGATGGGTACGAGCTTCATTTGGTGCAATATGGTAACCCTGATGGGATCCCGTTGTTATATCTTCATGGCGGACCCGTGTGGGAGTGGTTGTGTGGGGAGGTATTCGATAGATGAGTCATGAGCTTCCTGTATTTCTTCGTAGAGATTGGTTAGATGTTGGTGATGGGCACGAGCTTCATTTGGTGCAATGTGGTAACCCTGATGGGATCCCGTTGTTATATCTTCATGGCGGACCCGTGTGGGAGTGGTTGTGTGGGGAGGTATTCGATAGATGAGTCATGAGCTTCCTGTATTTCTTCGTAGAGATTGGTTAGATGTTGGTGATGGGCATGAGCTTCATTTGGTGCAATATGGTAACCCTGATGGAATCCCGTTGTTATATCTTCATGGCGGACCCGGTGGCGGTTGTGTGGCAGAAGATCTGAAGTTGTTTGATAAGCATAGCTATCGTATTTTGATGTTAGATCAGAGAGGTTCAGGTCGTTCGACCCCTAAAGGAGATCTAAGGCATAACAATCTGCAGGCACTACTCGATGATATCGAAGCGGTGCGAGTTCAACTCAATATCGACAGTTGGTGTGTGGTTGGTGGTTCATATGGCGCCACCTTAGGGTTTATCTACAGTGGTTTATTTCCCCATAGAGTGATGTCACAAGTTTTGTGGGGATTATTCGTGCCTAGTGATGAGGCTGTGACTTGGCTATACGGCGCTAATGGTGCAGCCAACTTATTTCCTCAAGAGTACTTAGCGTTTACTTCCTTACAAGATTTTACTCCCTGTTTAGATACCTTCTTTGTGGGTTATCGAAAGGGGCTAGATGATCCTGACATTGACACCCATAATGCCTATGTTTATCACTGGCTAAGTTGGGAGTTAGCCTTGTCATTACCCAGTACTAAATTGCCTGACATCGGGCTTCATTTTGGGAAAAGCCTAGCTCAAATCGAGTTACACTTTGCTTCCCACCAGTATTTTAATTCATATCAACTTATGTGTGTAAACGCTAATAAAATCACAGCTAAAACGGTTATTTTACAAGGTGAGATGGATTGGGTTTGTCCTGTCATGATAGGAGAGAAATTTCTCTCACAATATGCTACTGAGCAGATCCATTATTCAGTGATTAAAGGTGGGTATCACGGGTTAGCCAATGATAGGATGTTTGAAGAGGTCGTCTTTGCCGTACGAGAAATGGCATGTAATATCAAACACGTAAGATAAAGGAATGTGAATAAAATGAAGAAACTTACTATTGCAGGAATGCTCACCTCTCTTTGTGCTTGTGCTGCGACTGAAAATAGTGAGCAAGAGGCAAGTGTAGGTTTAGCACCTGAGCGAGTGACGTTAGGTGGAGTCACAAATGCTGATGCGACCAAAAAGCTCTATCAAGCCTTGGTAAAAAACAACTACTTAGCTAAAATGTCAGGAACAGATCGCATTGCAGTGTTGTTTGGTGATAATCAATTCTTACTTCAACCAAGTATCAATCCTGATGGTATCGACCGTATCTTGATGAACCGTTTTTATGCGGTACATCCTAAGTTGGTGGGCAGTAAAGATCTGCTCATACTTATTGGTGGTCTCAACCATAAGCTTAATTTTGCTAAGTTTATTTTGCGTGAAAATGGTGCGGTGATCCAGGTACAAGGTGCTGCTACTTTTGTTGATATTATTGAGCTTGAAGAGATCCGCAGATTTATGTTGTGGACAGACGAAGGTTTACGTCAAGTGGGTTACTCTCTACCAAAAGGTGCCGAAGAGATGATTAAGCCGATCCCCATAATGCAAGCAACAGGGCAGTAAGCACATTCTTTGTAACGGATATAAATTCCTGAATTTTCGTAGTCCCCCATTTTTTTGGAGAAAATAGTTAAGTGATAGCCCTAATTCAACGAGTTACTCAAGCTAAAGTCGATGTAAATGGCATTACTATTGGTGCAATTGACAAAGGGTTGCTGGTATTGCTGGGTGTCGAACGGGATGATGATTTAGCCAAGATGGAAAAACTGGCCACTAAGGTGATGAATTACCGTATTTTCAGTGATGAGAATGGCAAAATGAATCTCAATCTTCAGCAGGCTGGCGGCTCGCTGTTAGTAGTTTCTCAGTTTACCTTGGCTGCTGATACTGGCCGTGGATTGAGACCGAGCTTCTCTGGTGCTGGTACTCCTGAGCAGGCAAAGACCTTATATGAAGCATTTATCGCTTTTTGTCAGTCAAAAGGGGTGACTACTGAGACTGGGGAGTTTGCCGCCGACATGCAAGTGAGCCTAGTCAATGATGGGCCAGTGACCTTTAACCTACAGGTGTAATGGGTGACTTCATTGGATAAGGCTACAGGAACGGATAAGCAGATAAAGAGTCTGCTTAAAGAACTGCAACAAACTTGGCATCAAACTATCCCTGTGAGTGAGTTTATGCAGATAACGCCTACTGCTTTTAACAGGACCGAGTTGCAGGTTTCAGCTCCCTTAGCCCCCAATATCAACCTCCACAACACCATGTTTGCCGGCAGTATTTATACGCTAGCAACCCTGACGGGCTGGGGCATGGTTTGGTTGCAACAAATTCTGGCAGAAGTGAAGGGGGGCATAGTGTTAGCCGATGGCCACATCCGTTATTTAGCCCCTATTTCAGCGACACCTATTGCCAAAGTGACTTGGCCCGATGTTGATATTTCAACACTGGGTCGAGGTCGTCGATTGAAGGTTAAGCTTGAAGTTAACCTTTATTGTGACGATAAGCTTTGCGCGACATTTACAGGGTTATATACCCAAACTACCTGAGAATTCCCACTGAATCCTGCATTTCCAAGTAACTTGGGTATATATAAGTAAGCCTGCGAACTAAAACTATTGAGCTTACTCTGATTGAAAATTGGCCAATACGGCTAAGTTGAGCGGGGGGCATCATTTGATGAACCATTAGGTTTATAGTGAAATATGGCTCATAGGTGTCTTTAATAGCACGCTTTCCTGAACACTGTGTTTTGTAAAGTAACCGTTGTTAAATTACCACAACCTCATATAACAAATAATGAAAATCAAAGTCATTTCAAAACAACAGCTAACCTAGTGAGTATATAATTTAGTTAAAGTTTTTAGCGCATAAAATGCTATTTATGGAAACAAGTTACGCACATAATATACCGTTGTTCCCATTGTTGGTCGCTGATAATATCCCCGCACTTTCAGTTTTGAATTAATTCTTATGCCACATCATGATCAAATTTCGCCCGCCAATAAACAAAATCCAGTTCTAGTTCAAGGTGCGATGGATGTAGAAATAGAAGCCCTTGTTGAAGCTCTCGATAACGTGGTAGAGAAAACGTTTGGGTCATGGACTTTTTGGGAAGGCCAAATTAACGGTTACCCTGTTGTGGTGTCTCGTACCGAAATAGGTTTAGCCAATGCTGCAGCAGCAACCACTCTGGGTATTGAGCACTATAAGCCGAAGTTTATTATCAACCAAGGCACTGCAGGTGGTCATGATCCAAAGCTGTTTCGTGGTGATATTGTGATTGGTGAAACCAGTTTCAATATGGGTTCATATAAGACTGAGTACACTGAAAAGGGTAAGGGCATTCACCCGACTACATGGCAGAACTTCGATATGACCATGTATCTGCGCGATAACGGTGAGGTTATTAAGCATAATCATTTCAAAGCCGATCCCGCTTTGGTGCAGCTTGCCATGTCTTTGTCCGGCAGCTACACCAAGGGCCAAGTTGTGACAGGTGTGATTGGTACCGGTGACGAATGGAACCGTGAGCTAGACCGGATTAACTGGTTCCATAATACTTTTAACACCGCCATTGAAGAGATGGAAACTTCTGCCGCTGCAATGGTGGCCGAAGCCTACAAAGTCCCTTTTGTCAGCATTCGGGTACTGTCAAATACTGATCAACATGGGCAGGACTTTGAACCACAAACTGCTATTGATTGTCAGTGCTATGTTTTGAATGTCATTAACGCCTTAATTAAAAATTTGTAATTATTGGCAATTTTAAATTCCCTCGTAAATGTAGATAAAATCAATGCAAACTTTAATCAGTATCATAGGCATTATTGCCTTACTTGCCGTGGCTTTTCTGGCATCGGAAAACCGTAAAGCAATCAATTATAGAACAGTAGGCTTGGCCTTTTTGCTGCAATTAACCTTGGGTGCGTTTGTCATGTACTCATCTGTTGGACAAGCCATTATTCTTAGTATGGCGGGGAGTGTTTCTACTGTCATCGGCTACAGTAACGACGGCATGTCGTTTATGTTCGGTGGCCTAGTCAGCGACAAAATGTATGAATTATTCGGGGCGGGTGGATTTGTTATTGCGCTGCGAGTGCTGCCGATTATTGTATTTTTCTCTGCCTTGTCTGCCGTGCTCTACTACCTAGGAGTGATGCAATGGATGATTAAATGGGTGGGCGGAGCACTTCAAAAACTACTAAAGACCAGTAAAGCAGAATCCATGTCTGCCAGCGCCAATATATTTTTGGGTATTACCGAAGCGCCATTGCTGATTAAGCCATATATCCCGAATATGACTCGCGCAGAACTGTTTGCGGTGATGTGTGGTGGTTTGGCATCCATTGCCGGGACGATGCTGGTAGGTTATGCGCAGTTGGGTATCAAGATGGAATACCTGTTGGCCGCCTCTTTTATGGCAGCGCCTGGTGGCTTGCTGTTTGCCAAGTTACTCATTCCACAAACTGAGCCTGTATGTGACGACAACCTCGCCATCATCGAAGAAACTAAGCCAAGCAACATTATCGACGCTGCAACAGAAGGAACAATGAGCGGTCTTTATTTGGCGCTGGCTGTCGGTGCTATGCTGTTCTCATTTGTCAGTTTGGTTGCTCTGTTGAACGGTATGATGGGCGGAGTAGGCAGTTGGTTTGGTATTGAGGATCTAAGTCTTCAAATGATTCTAGGCTATATGTTTGCCCCTGTAGCCTGGTTGATGGGTGTTTCCTGGGACGAAGCGATGTTAGCTGGCTCTTTTATTGGTCAGAAGATTGTCATCAACGAGTTCTTTGCTTACATCAATCTGGCACCTTACCTGACTGGTGAGTCCATTGTTGCGGCGACGGGTCTGCCAATGTCTGAGCGTACTCAGGTGATCTTGTCTTTCGCCCTATGTGGTTTTGCCAATTTTGGTACCGTCGCAATTGCGATTGCAGGTATTGGAGGCTTGGTTCCTGAGCGTCGCTCTGAAATCGCTTCTCTGGGTTTTAAAGCCTTGCTTGCCGGTGTACTGTCCAACCTTATGGCGGCAACGATCGCAGGTCTGTTTATGAGTATCGGATAGCAAGCTTACCTAGGTAAATAGCCTCAGAACTGTTAATCCGATCTGAGGTTAGTGCCGATTTCCCCCATATCGTTAGAGCCTGTTTATTTTAAATAAACAGGCTCTTTGCTTATCGTGGATAGAGCCTATTCAGACCAACGTTTAAAAATCAGCGAAGTATTGATACCACCAAAAGCAAAGTTATTGCTCATGACATAGTCGGTCTCAATATGACGTATCTCGCCTTTGATGTAATCGAGCTCACCACATTCAGGATCGATGTCAGTCAAGTTTAGGCTTGGGGCAAACCAGCCTGCATTCATCATCTCAACAGTGCACCAAGCTTCCAGCGAGCCACAGGCACCTAAGGTGTGCCCGGTATAACTCTTCAGTGATGAGATTGGCATATTGGGGCCAAAGACGGCATTAGTGGCTTGGGTCTCTGCGATATCGCCGCGATCTGTTGCCGTACCGTGAGCACTGACATAGCCGATGGCATCTGGGAGTAACTTGGCATCTTTAAGGGCGAGTCTGATAGCGACTTCCATGGTCGTGGCATTAGGTTGGGTGACATGCATTCCGTCTGAATTTGTGCCAAATCCAACGATTTCAGCATAGATTTTTGCGCCACGGGCTGTCGCATGTTCGAGCTCTTCAAGCACTAAGCTGCAAGCCCCTTCACCTATGACCAAACCATCACGGTTTTTATCGAACGGGCTAGGCGTCAGCTTTGGTGTGTCATTCTTGGTGCTGGTGGCAAACAAGGTGTCGAAAACCACCGCTTCGGTAGGGCATAACTCTTCTCCACCACCGGCTAACATAAGATCTTGTTGACCATATTTGATCGCTTCATAAGCATAACCAATGCCTTGGCTCGCAGAAGTACAGGCGCTACTTGTGGTGTGGACGCGGCCTTTAAGACCGAAGAAAACACCGACATTGACCGCTGTGGTGTGTGCCATCATGCGAATATAGCTAGTGGCAGTCACGCCGGACATATCGCCGTCTCTTAGCATATCGCCAAACGCGATAAGCGGATCAGTACTGCCCGTGGAGGAGCCATAAGCGATGCCCATGGCGCCAGACGTGATCACAGGATCGTCAAGCAAATTGGCATCCATGAGAGCAAGTTCACTGGCGCGTGTGGCCATTAGGGATACTCGGCCCATAGAGCGTACTTTTTTGCGGGAGTAATGAGCAGGCTTTTCAAAGTCGGTGACAGGCGCGGCTAAGCGGGTATTTAAGCCGTCAAACTTGTCCCATTCATCCATTCTAACCACAAAGTTTTTCTGGGCTTTGAGGCTATTTGCAATGGAGTCCCAATTATCGCCTAAGCAAGATATTCCGCCGAATCCGGTGATAACTACACGTCTGCTCATTGGTTTACCTCTCTGTTTAATGACCTAAATATCTGTCTAAGTTGCATCAGATCATGCCACCGTTTACCGAGATAACTTGGCGAGTAATATAAGCTGCGTCTTCAGACATTAAAAACTTAGCCAGTCCGGCGATCTCTGAAGGTTTGCCCATACGGCGCATAGGCACCAAATCTTTCACCATCTCTTTGGGAATATCAGCCACCATATCGGTTTCGATTAAACCTGGTGCGATACAGTTAACGGTGATTTTACGTTTAGCCAGCTCTAAAGATAGCGCTTTAGTCGCCCCAATAATGCCCGCCTTTGAGGCGCTATAATTGACCTGACCACGGTTACCTGCAATGCCAGACACAGAAGCCATGGTGATGATGCGTCCACCAATACGGGTTTGAATCATCGGCATGACCGTTGGGTGGATCACGTTATAAAAACTATCTAAGTTGGTGTGAACAACACTGTCCCACTCATTTTCAGTCATGGCGGGGAAAGCAGTATCGCAGTTGATGCCAGCATTGAGGATCACGCCATAATAAGCACCATGTTGGGCGATATCAGCTTCGATGGCAGCTTTTACCTTCTCACGTTCGGCAATATCAAACTGTAAGCAAGATACCTGCACGCCATGACTGATTAGTTCCTCTTTTGTTTGCTCTGCGGCAAGGTGATTGCGGTGAAAATGCAGCGCGATATCGAAACCTGCTTCAGCAAGTTGTAAGGCTATTGCTTTGCCAATACCACGACTTGAACCAGTGATCAGTACTCTTTTGTTTTGCTCATTCATTTTTTATCTTCCTGCTGGCGCTGTGAAATATAACTCTGGGTATCTTGAGGCTGGAATACATTCACATTGGCCTCGGCAACTAAGGTCTGGTGATGAAATACTTTACACTCAAAGACGGCCAGTCCGCTCTCCTCTTGGTAGAGGCGAGTGACGTGAGTTTGGTAGCTTTCACCCAGCTGATAATACGGGATATGCATCTTTAGTTTTCGGCTTCCAAGCAGAAAACCGACGCGTATGATATCACCACGTAATTTTGCTTCGACGCCAGCAAGCGCTGCAACACTCTGAGCCATGTATTCGATGCCAACATAGTTTGGCACAGCGTTAAGCTTGTCATCGAGATAGGGGCTCAGGGTGGTGATATTAGTTTGGGTGATCAAGGTATCCGTTTTATAAGCGATAAGCTCATCGATAAGGATCATGGGATCTTTATGGGGAACCACTTCTGCAACTGGCAGTTGCGACAAAGGTTCTGGCAGAGACATTTCTTGGCTCTGGGTCATAAGGGCATCTTACCACGACAAAATATCAGGCTGGCATTGCTGCCGCCAAAGGCGAAAGAGTTGCTCATCACGTATTGTATATCAGCGGTTTGCCCCTTGGAGACTAAAGGCAGGCTAGGATCGTCAGGATCCTGTTGCTGATCCCATATCTGTGGCGGTAGCGCTTGCTCTTTATTGAAGGATGACAGTAGCAGATAACAAAATGCTGCTTCAATAGCGCCTGCCGCTCCTAAGGTGTGACCAATAAGAGGCTTCGTTGAGCTGCAGGGGGGAATACTCTCACCGAATACCTGCTGCAGTGCGCGACTCTCCATGGCATCATTTTTTCGAGTAGCGGTGCCGTGAAGGTTGATATAGTCGATATCTTGCGGGGTTATTCCAGCATCATCGAGTGCAGCTTTGATGGCCGATATTGCGCCGCGACCTTCAGGGTGTGGCGCCGAGATATGGTGGGCGTCGCTGGACTCGCCAATACCTGCTAGCATGATCTCAGCATCACCTAGCGCTAAGGTAAACAGCGCGGCGCCTTCGCCAATATTGATGCCGTCTCGGTTGGCACTAAAAGGCTGGTTGTGGCCTTTAGATACCGATTCCAATGAGCTAAAGCCATTGAGGGTTAATTTACACAGGCTATCACTGCCACCTACTATGACCATGTCGCACAGGTTCGCTTGTAATAGTCGTCTTGCACTAGAGAAGACTTTTGCACTGGACGAGCAAGCGGTTGAAACGGTATAGCAGGGACCTGAGGTGCTAAATAACGCCCTTAAAAAATCACTCGAATTGCCAAGCTCTTGCTGGGAATAGTAATAGTGCTCGGGGAGTTCGCCTTGTTCAGCTTTATGCGTTAAGGCTTGCTCCCCACTGGCGATACCTGAGGTACTAGTGCCTATCACTATACCAACACGCTGTGAACCGTATTGGCCACAAGCTTGAGCTACCGCCGCCGTTATCTGCTTGGCAGCACAAAACAGAAGACGATTATTACGCGATTCAAAATGCGACAGTGGAGTAGGAAGTGGAGCAAGTGGCTCACTGACCTCGCCCACTAAGGTGCAGGCGTCGAGGAGCAGGTCATCTCTTAGGTGCATCGCGCTGGTATCGCCGAGATTGAGTCTAGCGAGTACAGTTGCTGGACTTTGACCGAGTGGGGTACATAACCCTATGTGTGAGATAGCTATTCTTGTCATTATATCTTCATCAAACTTTGCTGGTTATCGCAGGAGTCATCTGCATAACGAATTTAAATTGGGGTTATCTTAAGTTTAAATTTTGCACTTGGGATCGCTAGGTTTATCTCGGCTTGCCATGGATCTTGCTGATCGTAGCTTATCTGCATAATGTCCTCTGTTTCGCTAGCATATAGTGTTCGACATTGTGCTGCATTACAGGCTTGCTCAATGAAGCTAGCTCCCTGTAAATGAAGATTTACGTCTTCAACGGGCCAGTAGGCTAATTGAATGAGGGCAAGAAGGTATTCAGCCTTAAATTCATCCCCTAATAACATGCTTTGTTGGCTGCTGAGGCTAGTGCCATCATAGGTTAAGGTAAACAGTGCCTGTCCTAAAGGTGCCAAGCCGACTAGGGTTAGGTTTAGTTTATCCAGTTCAAGTTGGGTTAAGAGTTCATGATGAGCTCCATCGACCTGAATCGATACTTGCTGAGTGATAGATCGAATTTGGTCTGCTGCAGGAATAGGGGCTAGGCAGTAGCTCACATCACTGGCTAAGGCGACACAAGTTTGCCGCTGAAGTGTGTGACTACAAGCTGTCGTGAATATGATTAACAGTGCAATTAGTGTTGGCCATTTTTTTGCTTGTATATACAAGTCTCTCAGGTTACTCATATTGTCCTTCATCTGCATTATTTACATAGCTCAACAATTAAATTTAAGCGCTTTTGTGAGTCATTGACGAATGGGTTCGCTTCATCCCATGCGTAACCCGCCAAGATAGAACAGATCATCTGTTTAATCTTATTATCGGGATCTTGATAGAAGATCACATCCTGAAAGCGGCCATCATACCAAGCTTCGACATAAGTACGGAACGTATTCACACCCCGCATTAAGGGAGCACAATACTCATTTTCCCAGTCAACCTGAGTGCCATTGAGTTGTCTGACTACACATTTAACCGCCATAGAAGCTGATTGCATCGCAATGGTGACACCGGAAGAGAATACCGGGTCAAGAAACTCACCAGCATTGCCCAGCAAGGCGAACTTATCTGTCGCTAAGGTGCTGACGTTAGCGGAGTAACCACTCAACAGGGCGCAATCACGTAGCATCTCGGCGTCAGCAAGCAGGTAGCTCAAGCTTGGCTCTTGCTTGACCATCGCCATTAATAGATCTGGTAAGTTATGATCAGTGTCGCCCAGAAGGTGAGGCTCACCCACCACACCGAGTGAACATTTATTGTCACTGAGGGGGATTAGCCAATACCAGATATCTTTATTTTCAGGGTGAACACTGACAAGGATCTTATTGCGATCGAAAGGTTTACCAGCAATTTTTTTGTCGCCAATATTATCCTGTATATGGGTAAACACCGCACTGCGATTGGCTAGATTGGAAGGTTTTTCAAGGTTTAATAATCTAGGCAGTACACGACCAAAGCCGCTAGCATCCAATAGGTATTTAGCTGCAATTGTGTATAACTTCCCTGTCTCATCTCTGACCGTGAGTTTGGGCGTTGTGCTGAGATCGACAGATTCAACGGCTTGGCCATAACGGATCTCAACGCCCTGTTCGGTGGCTGTATCGGCCAGTAATTTGTCAAAGCTTGCTCGTTCAACCTGAAATGTTGTTCCCGGTCCAGAGGTGAACTTATCGGTAAAGTCGAAGTGAGTGTATTGATCTTGATAGCGAAATGCGGCGCCATTCTTAAATTGGAATCCACCAGCATTGACGGCATCAAGCATATTGGCTTCTTCAATTAGCTGCATACAGCAGGGAAGTAAACTCTCCCCAATAGAGAAGCGGGGAAAGTGTTGCTTCTCGAGCACGACAACACGTTTACCTTGCTGATGTAACAAGCTTGCGGCGATGCTTCCTGACGGCCCTGCACCGATGATCACCACATCAATATCGGTTTGGGCATTCAGTGTTGCAGAGGGTATTTGTATCACTTTATACTCCTTGTGAAAGGTTGCATCACCTAATCGTCCTTGTGAAAATTTGCACAAATGGGGAAAGTAAAAAGGTGAAAACGATCCCTAATAGAAGTGTGAGTCCAAAATTATGTATGGCGGGAGTACTGCTAAACGCCAGTAGTCCAAAGGCTAAAATGGTCGAGCAAGCGGACATAAAGACCGCCATCATTACGCCTCTACTCTGTTGCTTTGATTCGGCAAAAAAGAGGCTGTAGTCAACCCCTATGCCGAAAACAAGGATCAATGCTAGTGCGTGGAAAAGGGTTAAAGGTGAGTCCATAATACCAAGCAGTGCCAGAGTGAATATGGCTGATAGAGCAGGGACTGCAACCACTAAAGTTGCCTGTTTAATACTAAAACGAGTGCTGAATATCACAGCAGCAATGACCATGGCTATGGCTAATAAAATTAAGGTTAACTGCCGATATTCCCCCATGATATTTGAGATATCACCAACCTTATCGATCAGCTGTATATCACTGCCGTGGGGGAAAAGTTTGGCCAACGTGCCTAAGTCCGTGATTCCGCCTAGCAGGACAATTGAGCCAAACTCAGTTTGTTGCTCTGATGGTGCAATCCAGAGTGGAGCAAAAAGTTTTCCTGCTTCTGAATGGATAAAGGAGTCTGCATCTATATATTGGCTACGGGCCTTTTGATAAGCCTTTTCGAGAGGCACAAGCAGTGATTCATCGAGGCCCAGGCTGGCTAAAATTGCGGGTAGTTGCTGATAGATTTTACTCTGTAGCTGATAGTTCTGTTCTTGTTCTTTCTGGCTGGGAAGGTAGCTATTGAGGCTAAAAGCATTACCCATTATCCCTTTTTCAATCAGTTTGTTTAGCTCAGGTGTCAGTGCTTCGAGTGATTGAAGCAGTAACTCTTCATTTTTCGCTCTGACTAGCAGGAATTGATTATCGGTGCCGCCACTGAGAATCGTTCTAAGCTGTTGCTCCTCGTTGAGCAGGTGAGCGGGGCTCTGTTGCAAGTTTCGAATATCATCATCTGTAGTTAGCTGACTTATCCCTACTGCTGAGATTAAGGTCAGTATAATGAGTAAGAGTAGGCCAGTTTTTCGGTTTAACTTACTCTGAAAACAAGCTAAAGCGGTTAAGTAGCGCTCAGCCAGTTGCAGTGTTTTCTCACGGTTAGGTAGCTTGCCCGATGCTAATAACGGGTAAGCCAGTATCAAGGTAACGTAGGCACCAATAAGGCCAGCTGCACAAAATACTGCAACCTGTTGCATGCCAGGGAATGGGGCTAAGCCTATGCCTGAATAAGCCAGTACGCTGGTGATTAATGCCAGGGTAATAGCTGGGAATATTTGTTGGATAACTTGGGTAGCATTGGATTTAGGCTGAGCAAGTCTTTCACAATAGAAGTGAAAACTGTAGTCGATAGCAATACCGATAAGACTGGTGCCAAAGACTAAAGTCAGTAGATGCAGCTCAGAAAAAACCAGTAGCGTCGTCACTATGGCTGTGAGTAGGCTAGTACTAATGGTTAGTATCGCGATGCTCAGTGGCATCACTGAGCGAAATGCTAACCAGACTAATAAGCTGACACCGATAAGTGAAGCGAGTCCTAAAGTCGAGACTTCAGTTTTAGCACTTTGAGTGGCAACACTTGCATGAAACAGAGCGCCAGCTTTGAGTATTTCCACCTTGGGGTCTTGCTGATGGACCTTATCGATTGCCTGTTGCAGAGCGCTGAGCTGTAATGTTTGGGCATTAGGATTAAACGCACTACCGATCCCTTTGGCCATCACAATGGCGGCGACTTTATCTTGGGGGAGCGCACCATCTACATGATGATTACCGAGTAAGATCCCTTGTTGAACGGTTAATGTCTGCTTAGGCGCCATTGCCTGCAAATTTGTGGGGTAAAGCAGCAGGGGATCGTTAGCGATTAAGCCGCTGTTAGCGTAACCGAATGGATTGTAGAGCTGCTCTTGTGCCTGCATGATCAATGCATCTAAGTTACTTGATGCAAGTAAATTTGCTTGAGCTGGGCTCAGCAGATTGAATCTATGCTCGAAATAGTAGCTGTTGATCGCCTCGGCTTGATTGATATCGGCACTTCTTACCTGGGTAAAAGCAACGTGGTTGCCACTGTTAAGACTCGACATCAAGGTTTGAGCGGCGGTGATAGCTTGGGTTTTATTGTCTGCCACTAGCGCGAGATAGATGCTATTGGATAGCGCTTGTTCGACGCGGTTTAGCGCTGTTTGGGTTAATGGATCTTGTTGGATTTTTGGCAGCATGGCCAAAATATCACTCTGAATTTTGGCGCCGCCTTGCCAGAGTTGCAATCCAGTGATTAAGCTTGAGCACAGTAGCAGTAACCAAAGAGAGAATTTGAGTTTAGCTGAACACTGGCTCAGTCGAAGGGCAAGCTTATCTATCATAACTTTTGCTTAGGTCATGCTTCAGGAGTGGCTTAGGTATAGCATGATGAGATTCAGGGTTATCAGCTTGATCTACACTCGGGTGTGGAGAGAGCAGTTGTTGCATCTCTTCACTAAGTGGCTCGCTGTTGATCTGTTCAAATTCGATTCGACTCGTGTCGCCATTACCGCTGAGCAACGTCAGGCTAGTCAGTTGCGCATCTCCCTCAAGCACCATCTGTGGGATCACTTTGTGCATTAAGGGATCTTTAGGCACCAAACCTAACTGCCAGCTATTGGCAATATCTGATGCAGATGTATCAGGGGAACTTTGTACAAGATAGAGGGTAAACTGTTGATTCAATGCGCTGATATTACCGCTCAGCAGCGCCTTCAATAACGTCGGCATTGTTTCAGCTAAGGCGCCAGCTCCTTGGCTTTCGCTCGCCTTGATCATTTGTCGATGACCAGAGCTGTCTACTTGTATCAGCTCGTCGTCTTTTAGTATCAGGCTCGATGAAAATGGCTGTGTTTGTTGCCATATCAGTCCTTGTTTAGTATCGAAAGCAAATAGGCCCTGGCTCACCAGTGGCTTTTTAAGGACTTTCAGCTGTCGATATTGAGTGAATTTACCGCTGGCACTATCCCCAAGTTCAAGACGTTGGGTTAGGTTTTCAAGTTGCTGATTGCCATCTTTCGATTCAACCAGAGCTTTCGATTCAAAAAGAGCGTCAAATGAAGCTGATTGTACAGCCTGAGTGTTGAGTAAGCCAAGCAGAGCTAGGAATAACATGGTGTTTAGCTTCGGCATTAATGTCATAGACTTGGATCCTTATCGCCTAGCTGAACCTCGCTAACTTCAGTGTTTAGTATCGCCTGCTCACCGATTAAATGGGCAATTTTCTCTCTGAAAACCGGCGGCGTAACGAAACACATCTCATTGTTTGGCATCTCGACAGCCGCTTGTATGGTGTAACCTTTAGTTAGTCTTTGGTTACTGACGACATCCCTGACCTGATAGTTGATTTTAAGACGGTTTTCCCATTCAACCAAAGAGGCAATCACCTTGATTTTTTGATCAAAGGTACTTGGCTGCACATATTTTATCTGCAAATCTATGATGGGCCATGAATATCCTGAGGACAGCATTTCACGGTAGCCATAGTTGATCTCGTCGAGTAGTTTGCAGCGCGCCATCTCGAAATATCTGAGATAGTTACCATGCCAAGTGATCCCCATGGAGTCGACATCATGAAAGGGGATTAAAATGTCGAGTTCGGTGGTCAAAATGGCCTTCATGAACAGACTTCCCATTGCCTCTGCTGGATTTTATCTACTGTTTGTCTCAATACTGCTTCTAAAGCTCGATCTTCAGTGAGGAATTCAAAATCGGCTTTGACCTGTTCTAAGGTTTTAGCCACAGAAGGTGTTAGGGAAGATGGGCATAATTCGTCTTGTAAGATACGCAGATGAATCCCTTGTGTCATGGCTAATAGAGCCGCCGCAGCGACCTGTTCGGTGAGCTGCAGTACGCGCATGCAGTCACGGGCGGCGATGGTGCCCATACTGACCTTGTCTTGGTTATGACACTCGGTAGAGCGAGAGAATACGCTGGCCGGCATGGTATTTTTTAAGGCTTCGGCGGTCCAGGCTGATACGCCAATCTGTACCGCTTTAAAGCCGTGATTGATGGTGCGTCGAGCCCCTGTTGAACCTGATAGGTTGGCAGGTAAGCCGTTATTAAACTTAGGATCCATGACTAATGCCATTTGGCGATCGATAAGATCAGCAATATTGGCGACGGTGTTCTTCATCGAATCCATCACAAATGCGATATGGCCGCCATAGAAGTGGCCACCATGGAGGATGTGTTCGCCTTCGGCATCGACAATGGGGTTGTCGTTGGCACTGTTTAGCTCCGTTTCGATAAACTGACGCATAAATGGTAGTGCATCTTGTAGTACGCCGATAATGTGCGGCGCACAGCGAATTGAATATCTATCTTGTAGTCTGTCGGAGTTTCTTGGGTGCTCGTGATGGTTGAGATCTTCACGTATCCAAGCGGCAATTTTGTTCTGTCCCGGATGGGGCTTAGCAGCAAACAAAATATCATCAAAGTGGTTAGAATTGCCTTTAAGAGTAAGCGATGCCATGGCGGTAATGCGGCTCGCCAGTCGAGCCAGATACTGAGCTCTGTCATAGGCTAAGCATGCCAGCGCCGTCATAACCGCAGTGCCATTCATCAGTGCGAGTCCCTCTTTAGGACGTAGCTTAAGTGGCGTCATATTGAGTTTTGCATACACATCAGCAGTGGGTTGGCGTACACCTTGGTAGAACACGTCACGCTCACCTAATAACACCGCGGCAAGGTAAGACAGTGGTGTCAGATCGCCACTGGCACCGACAGAACCTTCCTCTGGGATCACTGGCACTATGTCCAGATTGAGTAACTTTTCGATCCGCTGCAGCAACTCATAACTCACGCCAGATTTTCCAACGGCTAGCGAGCTTAAGCGACAAGCCATGACGGCACGGGCTTGCATTGGTGAGAATATCTCACCTAACCCACAACCATGAAAACGAGTGAGATGCAGAGGCAGTTCATGGACCAGATCTAGCCCGACAGTGACAGTGCATGAGTCGCCGTAACCTGTGGTCACGCCGTAGACAACCCCCTCTTCACTTAGCAGACTGTCGATAAAATCAGCCCCTTTCTGAATATAGGCCTGATAGTCACTGCTCTGTTTGAGTTGAGCTTTGGCGCCTTTGGCTACTGCTACCACATCTTCAAGGCTCAAGGCTCTATGGCCAAAGTGAACAACCGTATCTTCTGGGTTTAATTTATTAGTCTGAGTCATCTATTTAACTGTCCCATCTTCATTCTGACATGACGCTCTATGGCCAAAGTGGACAACCGTATCTTTAGAGGTTGATTGATTAGTGTGAGTCATCTATTTATCTGTCCTGTCTTCAGCCTGATACTTGGTCCGTTGGATCTCTGAATCCTTACGCCAAAAATCAAAAAAATTAAACCATTGCAGTGGCTCTCGCCTAGCATAATATTCGAGTCGTGCGCTGTAGTGATGGACGGCTTCTTCGAGCCTTTGCATACGGCCTTTGCGTGGCCCTTTTAAGGTATTTGAAAATGTTTCTAGGTGTACTCGATAGATCCCCTGTTCTCTAAGGCAAAACATCAGGTAAACCGGGCAATCTAACAAGCCAGCAAGAATGAATGGTCCTTGAGGAAAAGGTGCTTCTTTACCCATAAAAGGGGAGTAAACCACTCGACCTTGGGTATTGGATGAAGTTCTGTCACCCGCGATAACCACGAGTTCACCTTGTTCCACTTTCTGTTGCAGTAGCATTGAAGTCGTTGGCCCGAGCTCTGTCACTTGAATGAGATTAAGTGAGCTGTCTGGATTTAATTGCTTAAGCACGCGATTAAAATTTTCAGCATTTTGAGTCAACACCATCACATTCACTTTCACCCTTTTTTGGTGAATAGAGATGGCGCGGCAAAGCTCAAGATTACCTAAGTGGGACACCAGTAAAACTGCTCCTTGTCCCGCCTCAAGCTGCTCGGCTAACAATTCTCTGTTGGGAAAGTCTATCTGGCTTAGCTGAATGCGATCGCACCAGGCATCAATTCTGTCTAGTGCGGCGTTACCAAAAGCAATAAAGTGTTTCAGGCTATGGCGCCAGCTTATCTCATCTTGGAGTTGGGGATGCTGAGGATCAAACTCTTTAACCTGCTTGAGGAATGCCTGTGAGGCTTCACGGGCTTGGCGTCCAGTTAAGAAGAAGTAGAAGATGACCGGATACATGATTGCGCGGCAGAGCCAGTGACCACCGAGTTTATAACTGGCGGCTAGAAACTTGATGCCCCAGTAACTGCCTCGCTCACTAATGTGTGACCAGTGTTGATTGTCATTAGGTTTAAATAACTTCTGTGACAGACGCGCTAACATGCCAAATACTAGACGGGTATGCATTGCTGATATTCGAACGTTGTCCCACAAACCTTGAAAGTGACTGATGCCATCTTCAGGGTAGATCACTTGAGTCGGTAGGTGCAGTACTTCGACACCTTGCCAGTGTAAGCGGACGAGTATTTCGATATCGAAATCCATGCGCTCACCTAAGGATTGGCTGAGAAATAGGGCCTCTGTCGCTGCGAGTGGATAGACTCGAAAACCGCACATGGAGTCTTGTATATCGAAACTTAAGGTCTCAACCCAGACCCAAAAGTGGGTGAGGTAGCGTGCATAATAGCGACCTTTAGGCACAGACTCATCATATTGGGGTAGTCCTGAGATCAATGCCAGCGGATGTTGCTCTGACGTTGCTATCATGGCCGGAATATCAGCTAAATTGTGTTGACCATCGGCATCGACTTGCAGAGCATGGGTAAATCCATCTTTAAATGCTGCTCTTAATCCTGTGGTAACCGCTGCGCCTTTGCCTCGATTAAACGGGTGATGGATTAAAGTGACCCAAGGGAATGTCGTTTCAAGTTCAGTGAGAAGGTAGCGTGTCTTATCATCACTACCATCATTGATTAAATAGCAGGGCAGATTTAGATGTTCGAGTGCTTCAAGGGTCTCCTTGATGGCGACACTATGATTGTAATTGGGGATCACTAAGGCCAAGGACATTAGCTGGCCTCTGAACTGGCTAAGCTTGTGTCGCCTAGGGCTATGCGCCCTGAACCAAAGCGTTTGTCACCATTAAAATAGCTGAAGACAAGCTTATTTTTTGCTGAGTTCAGCGTCACACGCAATGTGACCTCTGAGTCTGGCAACATAAGCTGTTGAAACTTTAGTACCTCTAAGCTGGCTACTTCGCTTGGGTAACCGAAATGTTCACAGCCCATACGAATGGCCCAGTCGAGTTGCGTCACTCCTGGAAGCACGGCTTGTTCAGGAAAGTGGCCGTTAAAAAAAGGCAACTCAGCATCGATAAATAAGCGCCATTCTATGGTCTCCTCCATGATTTGGCTCGAAAGGATACGAGGTAGGCAGGATTTAATCATGGTTAAATAACTCGAGTAACAGAGCTTGCACGTGCTTACCCTGTTGATTGACAGGCAAAGCGTCGGGGTAGCGCCAGCGTTTCGGTAAGGTAATTCGCTCAAATTGAGTTAACAAGTGTGCTTTAAAAAGGTTGTTTAGATTTAATTTACCTTGGCTTTTAAACTCTTGGATACCATGTTCTGAAAGGACTATCGCTGCGCCAAGCTGTGTTCTTGGTTGCTCTAAACTCACTAATACCGCTTGTTCGATTAACGGATGGCTTTCGAGTAGTGCTTCCATCTGGATCAGAGAGACACGCTTCTCTTCGATCTTGACGATACGATCTAAACGTCCGCGTAGATGGAACAGACCGGTATCAACCAACTCTATCTTATCTTCACACCTTAGCCAGTTAGCATCTTCGAGATAGGGCGACTTTACGTTAAGTGCACCGTCCTTTTTGTCCTGCTTAATCTCAATGCCGTGGAAAGTCTGCCAAGGCTGATTTTTCTCTGTCTGACGGCGGTAAGCAATACCACCGGTTTCTGTGCTACCAAAGACTTCAATAGGCTGCTTACCATAACAGTGAGCGATACCCTGAGCAGCATCATAATGGAGCGGGCCGCCAGAGCTAAAGACTAAGCTAGGTGAGCGATATTGTGGTTCATTATCCAGTGCATCAGGCAAACGAGACAGCTGGGCTGGACTACTGATTAAACATAGATTTGGGAACAGACTGGTGTAATAAGTCAGGGTCTCGGGATATTCTACTAAATTACTTAAAAATGGGCGACTGGTGGCTAATGGCCAGAGTATCTTAAACAGGAGTCCATATATATGTTGGTGAGAAACGGTTGAGATCACACTGCAGTGTGGTAAGTGTTGGGCAAAAGTGTGATCAAGAACAGTCACTTCAGCATCGAGTTGTTCAAGGGTTTTGTGTACCGCTTTTGGATGTCCGCTGCTACCAGAGGTGAACAGAACTAGTTGACCAAACTGCTTGCAAGTGGGCCAAATTCCTGATGATTGAGTCAGATCTTTTTTCAACATGATGAAGCATTTACCTTCACATATTGCTTGATCGGATATGACGCCGTCAAACTCATGGGTTATTTCACTTAAGGTGCCAGTTTGCGTGTTTGCTGGCAGTATTATTTCTTTTCCAGCAAGCAGTGCAGCACATAGGCCTACGGCAAACAGATCACTGGATTCACTGGCCAATAACCAACGTTTTGAAGGCGACAGCATCAACTGTTGATGGAGATGAGCCACTTGGCCTGTAAACACTGCTCCTGTGACAATATCGTGGTGATTGAAGCTGATCAGTTGTTGGCTTGAAGGGCCCTTGGATAACCAAGATTTTAATAACGCTGTCATGACTTTTTTAACCATATAGTTCGATATAACCACTCGCCACCCAGTAGCGAACCGATAAGCAGATAGGCGATTAGGCCGTTGTACAATGTCCATACTTCTAAGCTGGCATATTGCGCTGTGTATAGTGCTACTGTGCCATTAAAAACAAATAAGCCACACCAGATTAATGTGACTTTCCTTAAGTAAGGAGTCGCCTCATCAGGTAGGTCAGGCTCCTTTAATCGGGCTAATCTCTCTACCATGCTAGGACCTAATTTGAGCGAGTAAGCAAACAGGGCAAACATGCTGATATTGATCACAACAGGGTAATAGAGTAACCAATCATGCCGTTTAGCGATAACACTCGCTGCAGTTAATCCTATGCCGACCATCACAGGTAAAACCATCGGTTTTATCTGCTGTTTCTGCACAATTAATCGCAGTGTTAGCAGCAGACATAATACTATCGCTATGGTGCCTGCAGGCAAATAGTTGAGCCCAAAATATACGGCTAAAGGGTAACCAAGCAGTACTATACCTGTGACTATTAGCAACACTTTTTTAAAAAACAGTTGCATCAGCTTTTACAGGATCCTTTCGATAACAGCTTGTCATAAAATAAACGCATTTGGCTTATACGAGTCCTTCGATAGCGGTCACTACGTCATTGACGGTGCGTACAGCCTTGAACTCTTCGGGTTTAATTTTCTTGCCCGTCATCTGTTGCAGCTTAATCACTAAATCGACCGCATCTATACTGTCTAGATCAAGATCTTGGTAGAGTGATGCTTCAGGGGTTATATCCTCGGCATCTATCTCAAAATCATCAACTAAGATCTGTGTTAGCGCTTCAAGAATTTGCTCACGACTTTGCATACTTATTTGCATAATAGGCTCCTAAGCTCGTTGAGATTCAATAAAGCTAGCTAAACTGGCCACACTGTAGAAATGGGCTTTAGTTGCTTCAGAATTAGCTTCGATTTTTACATCGAACTGTTTCTTTATCGCTAAGCCGAGTTCCAGAGCATCGATTGAATCTAAGCCTAATCCTTCACCAAACAGCGCAGCATCAGTGTCAATGTCATCAACAGTGACGTCTTCGAGGTCTAAGCAACTAATAATAAGTTGTTTTATATCGTTATCTAAGTTCATAATTTAATTAAGTTCTTTATTATAATAATCTTCAAGGTCACGGGTAAGTTGACGCGCCATTTTAGCATCTCCTCCCTCTTGTTCATCATACCTGATATGCAAAAGGGATTCGCCTACTTCAACGCGCATCCCTATGGTGCGGCGGGGTATTTGATACCAAGCTTGTTGTTTAGTTAAGCCAGGGCTGTCGGTGCGTAGAACCACAGGGAGAAGATCGGTCTTGGTTCTCAGCGCAATATTGGCAGCGCCTCGGGCAAAAGGATTGATCTTAGTACCAAGAACTGTTCGAGTACCTTCAGGAAAAATAATCAGATTTGTGCCACTGTTTAATACTTGGCTACAGTCTTTAAGTAACAGTTCAGCTCCCCGATTAGGGATATAGCCTGCGCAGGCAACGACTCCTCGCATAAAGGGGTTACGCCAGATCCCTTGTTTAACGATACAGCCAGCATTTGGCATCAAGCTTATCAGGACGACCACATCGACTAACGTCGGGTGATTAACGATGACGACTTTTCCTTTCGCTAGGCTTAGGCGTTCAATGTTTACTGGAGTGACTTTAATGACACCTGTTGAGGTTAGCATCAGAACAAAGCCGCGGAACATGATATGCACAGCTTTCTGTACCCGACTAATTTTTTGCTCAGGTGTTCCAGGCCAAAGCCTTAACAGAGGTAAAATTGTCAGCGAACTTAATAAGCCTCCTAAACCAAATACAAAATAACAGCTAACGCCACCTAGCCAGCGAGGAAGATACGCTAAACCTGTTAGTCTGGTGGGGAGTGGGTCAGAAGCTAATAGCGAGTTATCCAAAACTAAGCGTCCAGAGATGTTTAGATAAAATACCAGATACCGCTTGTTGATTCGCTAATCCATGCAGCAGAGCATCATAACTTAATGGAGGCAATTTACTCTTGTCACCATGAGTGATGTTCAGTGTTGCGCCCTGAGCTATCTCTTGGGTTAAGGTGAACGCCATTGATATTGGCAGCTCAGGTTCATCAGTGAATTGACGATATCTTTCAGGTACAGGTTGATCAGCGAAGACCAGCATAAGCGGAAAGGGATCTTGTTGCAGTTGGGCATATGCCTCAATAAGGGCTTGAGCCAGTGTCTCTTCACCTGCTGCAATCGAGGTGGAAGGTGACTGATCTTCTTTCAAAATACTGTAAATGCCACTGGCGGTGTTATGCACCGACTGGCTAAATGCGATGGGGGATAGAGGTTCTTGCTCTACTAGGTTATCGAGTAAAGTGATGGTGCGATGAAGTTCGCCATGTCTAGAGGCAAAAATGGAGCGGCATGGTGTTGGTGCATTACATTGAAATGCGGCTTCAAGTTGCATCTTAGTCAAGCTGCTATAGCGCCTGCGTTGCATGGCTGGCACTTGCGTTAATTTTGGGGTACGAGATAGCTCTTCCTGAAGATGAGTGACGGAGCTATGCCAATTTTTCCAATCTGTGGCCTGTTGATAATAAGGTGACCAGGCTCCCCAAGAGCATATGTTAAATGTTAATTGCACCGTACAGCCTCGTTTTCGGTATTATACCAATTCTACTAAATAAGTGATCAATTCAGAGTCACTCAGGTTTTTCAATTCAAGGCGCATTGATGAATAAATGGTTATTCCCTTTTAAGTCAATGCAAAGCAGAAGTGAAATGCCTGAGAGACTCACGTAGTGCGGCTGATGTTCAAAGCAAATGGCAAAGCCCTTTATGCTACGTTAGATGCTTTCGATATAGAATAACTATTAGCTTCAAGCCTCCGCTAGCCACATGGATGTGGCGAATGTCTGTATTGCAGGAGCAAATACAGCCCTTGCCTACAGAGCTTTGAACTCCCGCTGAAAGATCACATTATTAGTGGAATGGGTATTACAACCGATATTTTCATCACTATGTGCAAAGTTTGCTGTGAGTTAGCTTGTTGTCATAAGTGATCAATATTCTTAAACTCCACTCATTCTACACTAAATAAGTCGTTTTTATGAAGCATTTTTGGTTGCAGGTGTTGCTGATACGTGTAGGGTTTGTTGGGTTTATTTTTGATAACCTGCAACTAACAAACTGCAAGTTATCGTTAAAGAAGATAAGTTGGGAGAAGGGAGGTTATTCCGCTAAGTTTTTTTTCAACTTACGCAGTGCCGCTTTCACTTTTTTACTATTCTCTGGTCCCATTCTAATCAGTAATTTCTGAGCATTGGGTAAAGATTCGAGTTGTGGGTCAACAAACTGATAGTTCACACTCACGCCATCGAGTTCTATTGGGCTATCGATAATCGGGGCGTCGAGCATGATATCGATGGCCTCAACCATGCGATCATTAAAGTCCATATCTCCATATCCAAGCTCTTCGAATGCTTGACTTAGCAGTGGCGTTAACTCCTTATACGTTTTAGTCAGTTGCTCTTCGTTTAGATTACTAACGAAGTCAGCATAGAGATCATATCTGTGATAACTATCTGGATTAAGATAGGTTTTGTTAGTGATCTCAGAAACCGTAAATACTCGATTAGGGGCTTTAAGTGGGCTGACTTTACGAGCCAGTTCACCTTGAGCTAAGTTGTCGACGAAAACAACAAAGTGTCTGACAAGATCTTTCTCAACCATCAATGGCTCGATCTTCATTCCGTCAGCCATCTCTATGGTTTTTAGGTTAACGAACTCATCACTTTCAGACAATTTTGGTAGCGGTTCGACTTGAGGTGCAATGACGACCTCTTCAACGATCACAGGCTCGGCTTCGATAATAACCTCTGGGATCTGTGTCTCTGTTATTAGTGGCTCATTGGGAATAATATCTGGCAGTTCAATAACCTCTACCATTTCAGGTTCGACAGGTTCCTGAGAGCTAAAATAGTAGTACGCACCACCACAGAGCAGTAATACAACAACGATAGCCACGATGGCGAGCGCATTAGCCCCAGCAGGCCTTTCCTGCGGTGCTATTCTATCTTCTTGATTGACTTGCATTTAGTTAGCATCCTTTGAACGAACTATTTGTGAAGTTGGCGTTAATTGTACATGGTCTCCATTGTGCAATAATCACCGCACTTGTCTAGCGAAGTTAGACTAAATAAAAAATAATTAACCTAATATGCTCACAATTTTTAAATTAATCAGGCTTGTACGTACTGCTCTCTATCTCCTAGCCAACGTTGCACTATCGCATCGACATTGTCGGGAGCTTGTTGCATCACATGGACGGCGAGTTTCTGAATGTGAGGGATAAGGGCTTGATCTCGCATTAGATCGGCAATCTTCATATCGGCGACGCCAGTTTGTTTAGTACCAAGCACTTCACCCGGACCTCTAATTTCAAGATCTTTTTCGGCGATAATAAAGCCATCATTACTTTTTCTGAGCACACCTAAGCGTTTTTTAGCCATTTGAGAAAGTGGTGCCTTGTACATCAATAAGCAGTGACTGGCGATTGAACCTCGTCCCACGCGTCCCCTAAGTTGATGCAGTTGCGCTAAGCCTAATCGCTCGGGGTTTTCTATTATCATCAAGCTGGCATTGGGTACATCTACCCCAACTTCTATCACTGTGGTTGCAACTAATAGGTTCAGGTTTCCAGATTTAAACTCAGCCATGACGGCCTGCTTCTCTGCGGATTTCATGCGTCCGTGGACTAACCCTACTTTTAGTTCAGCTAAAGCTAAGGTGAGCTCAGCTGCGGTATCTTCTGCTGCCTGACATTCAAGAACTTCTGATTCGTCGATAAGGGTGCAGACCCAATAGACTTGTCTACCATTATTTGTCACGGCTTGTCTGACACGCTCGATCACTTCATTGCGACGTAGATCGGGCATAGCCACAGTAGTGACCGGTGTTCTTCCCGGTGGAAGCTCGTCAATCACTGAAGTATCAAGATCGGCATAGGCTGTCATTGCCAACGTACGGGGAATTGGCGTGGCGGTCATGATCAACTGGTGGGGATGAAAGCCTTGGCTTATGCCTTTTTCTCTAAGCCCTAGACGTTGATGGACACCGAATCTGTGTTGTTCATCTATGATGATCAAGGCCAGTTTGTTAAAGACCACTTTGTCCTGAAAAATAGCATGGGTGCCGATCACCATATGAGCATCACCGCTTTCAATATCTGCTAAAGATTGGGCCCTTGCTTTGCCTTTGAGCTTACCCGCTAACCAACCGACTTTTAAACCTAAAGGTTCAAACCATTGATTAAAGTTAGTCGCATGCTGTTCAGCGAGTAGTTCGGTTGGTGCCATCATGGCAACCTGATAACCATTTTCAATGGCTTGCAGTGCAGCAAGGGCGGCCACTAAGGTTTTTCCTGAGCCTACATCACCCTGGACAAGGCGCATCATGGGAGAGGACTTTTCAAGATCTTTGCAGATATCGACACCGACTCTGTTTTGCGCGCCTGTGGGTTTAAATGGCAGCGCCTTTAGAAAAGGGTTGAGCAGCTGTCCGGTCGCCGGCATTGAGATCGCTTTATCACGATTACTACGTTGACGCAGTTTTAACATGCTGAGGTTATGAGCCAGTAGCTCCTCTTGAATAAGCCTTTGCTGTGCTGGGTGTATGCCCTGTTCCAGTTCATATAGAGCCACGCCGTGATGGGGGCGATGCAGCAATTGCAGGGCCTCTTTAAGACTTAAATTATTGGGCTGAAGTTGCGGAGGAAGGAGTTCTTGAAGACCGCCGTTTGCTAGCATTAATAAGGCTTGATCGGTTAATTTTATCCAACTTGCTTGCTTAAGTCCCTCTGTTGTTGGGTAGACAGGGGTAAGAATATCGCTTAACACCTCTGGATCGTGTTCATTGATTAGCTTGTATTCGGGATGAACAATTTCAGCTTGATGGCCACTGCGACGTATCTCTCCGTAAGCTCGAATCCGTGCCCCATTTTCTAAACCATTCTTCTGTGCAACTGAGAAGTTGAAAAATCTGAGGACTAATGAGCCAGTATCATCCCTGACAGTACAGGTCAGCATGCGCTTGCGACCTTGAATTATCTGGCTGGATTGGATAATGGCTTCTATGGTGCCATAGTTTCCTGGATACAGTGAGGCGATGGGATAAATTTGGGTGCGGTCTTCATAACGCAGTGGCAGGTGAAACAGGATATCTTGCACTGTATTGATGCCGAGCTTAGCTAAGCGTTCAGCCATTTTCTTGGCAACGCCATTAAGTTCAGTGACAGGAACAAGATCGAGTCTATTCACGGCTGATACCATTATATTGTTGAGTGCTGTTTATGCTAGACACTCAAGCACTGTGTTTATATACATATACTATCAGATAAATGGGTGATGGCAATCCTAATGTTATTTAGACAGGTAGAGGTTATAGCCAACCTTTTTGCTTGGCGATCCGTGCTGCGTCGATTCGATTTGAACCATTAAGTTTACTGGTGGCTTCGGACAGGTAATTACGCACAGTGCCTTCGGCGATAAATAGGCAAGCGGCTATCTCGGCGGTACTCTTTCCTTCGCTGGCAAGACGAAGGGCTTTGCGTTCCTTATCATTGAGTGGATCGTGTTCGCCGACGGCCATGACCGCAAGTTCTGGATCGATAACACGTTTCCCTGCCATCACTTGGTTAATGGCAAGAATAAGGCTATCCGATGGGGCATCTTTTAGTAGGAAACCACCGGCTCCAGATTCGATGGCGCGTTTGACATAACCGGCTCTACCAAATGTCGTGAGAATGATAATCTTGATAGGGGAGTTTTGTTGCTGACACCACTGGGCGAGTTCGAGACCTGAGAGTCCTGGCATCTCAATGTCTGTCAGCAGCAGGTCAAATTCTTGAGCTTTCAGCAAGGTTAAAGCCTCATTGCCATCGCATGCTTGAGTGACGTTGAATTTGCTATTTAAACTGAGTAAAGCCGCAAGTGCACCTCTGACCATGGCTTGATCTTCTGCCAGTAAAATTCTCATTCGGCTAGGTTTCCTTGTTTAGGTATTGTGATACTGAAATTGCTACCCTGATTTAAAGAGTAATCTAGTCTGCCTTGAAATTCAGCTAATCTCTCTTTGATCCCGTTTAAGCCATTGCCCTCTTTGATAGCATCTGCTTTGCCGTTGTCAGCTACATTGAGACTGATCTCAGTCGCGGATTCAGAAAAGCGAATAGCACAGTGGTCGGCTTGACTGTGGCGGATAACATTATTACAGAGCTCAGTTAAACTTAAGATAATTTGTGTTTCAACCTTAGGTTTTAGTTGGGGGATATCACCTTCTAGGCTGACGCTTAAGCCCTTGTCGCGTAGAGTTTGGCACAACAACATGACGCTGGATGTCAGCCCTTTGTGTTTATAGCCGGAGACTGTTTGGCGTATCTGACTCAGACTATCTCGGGCTATTTGATTTAGCTCCTTCAGTTGTACTTGTGCTTGTGTGAGCTCGTTTTTATCCAAGAGTTTTTCTGCCAATTCTGCCTTAAGTGAGATGCTTGAGAGGTTGTGGCCCATGATATCGTGCAGATCTCTGGCGATTCTTTCTCGCTCTAACATCGTTGCTAGTTGGCTGATTTCAGCTTGACTTTGGCGTTCGTTGGACTGGGTTTCGACTTGCTTACGTCTTGCGATACCAATGAGGCCGATACTGGCGATGAGCATGCTACCGTAACCAACAAAATAGTAGTGATTGAACCCGATAACGACATTGAGTAAGCCCAAGAGCGCGATTAAGGCTAAAAAGCCTAATAGTGCTCTGTTTAATGGGTAGTAAAAGCCGATAAAGAAACCCGCAAAAGTAAATAGCGACAGTGAGCCTGGATTAATAGGGGTGATTAAGGCTGCTAACGATACCATTGCCAATATTGGGGTGATTGCTTTATTTCTCGGGCTGCGATAAGCCCAGAAATAGCAGTAGATAAAAGGGATTAAGACCGACAGACTTAAGCCTATTTTCCACGCAGGCATGCCATTGAGGACAAGGGGGATAAAATAGAAAACCAGATTGATGAGATAGATCCAAGAGAATTTATCTTCCGTTGTTTGAACCGATTCCTTTGGGGCAACATTAGTCTCGTTCATCATTTTTATCCGTATCGCGTATTGTCAAAGCCGCTTAACTGAATAATAAGCGACATTTTATGAGGCATCATCAATAGATTATTGTTTAGTTCTGTTGTAGAAGGAAGCTGGCCCAGCCATAGTCCGGTTGTATCTCAATAGCTGCCAGCCAATCGGCAATCGCACCTTGTGCATCCCCCATATTCTGTTTTGCCAATCCACGCCAAGTATAGGCTTCAGCATGTCCCCAACAGATATTGTCACAGGGATTATTATATAGATCTATCGCCTTAGTGCTTAAATTCAACGCTTTTTGCATACTACCACCAAAGATTACTGGTGTGTTGAATGCGGATATCGCCTTTACTAACACGATGCGAGGATTATAAGGATCAAGTTCTTGAGCTTGCGTGAGTGCTTGTCCAAGTTTAGGGCCTAAGCTTGCTCCAAGGGTACTATCAAGCCCGATCTGCATACCATAAACCGATGCCAGTAGGGCTAAGTTGTCCGCATCTGTTTGCTCCAAGCTGTCAACATTCGCCTGAATTAAGCTCTCGAGTGTCGACTGGGCCGATGTTAAGGCGTCAGATGCTGTATCTCGCTGACTGAGTATGTTAGCCGTTATGGCTAAACGATAATTGGCATAAGCTTGGTCATAACCTTGGGTTTGTTGACTTAGGTTATGAAGTGCTTCTAGGTTCATCGTATTGGAAGCAGCATCAATGGCCGGGATCTCATTAGCGTGAGTAAGCCCAGAAATAAGTGCCATAGTTGCGATAAGAGTCGTTAATTTCATGTCAATCTCCTTTGGTTGGGTACAGAACAATTATGGAGATTGCTGAGGTGTTTTTGCAGAGACAAAGGTCATGAGATCCGCATGACAAATGTCACTTTCTTATTGTAAAAAAGCCACCGAGCGGTGTCGGTGGCTGTTAGTTTGTTTATGCTCTAACCAGATTTACGCTGAGGCTTGAACGATCAGGTAACCGATATAGGCAAGATAGCTGACTAAAAGGATCGCGCCTTCACGTCTACCAATCCTAAAGCCGGTCCAGGCAAAAGGGAGCACCAGCAGTGCAAGCAGTAACATAACGAGTAGATCAAAATCTTGAATACCCGCTGCTGCGATTGGATGTATAAGTGCTGTAACGCCAAGGATACCCAAGATATTAAACAGGTTAGAACCGACGATATTGCCTATGGCTATATCGCTTTGACCTTTGCGAGCCGCAACGACGGAGGTGACAAGTTCAGGCATGCTAGTACCGATAGCCACAATCGTTAAGCCGATGATGACTTCGCTGATGCCAAAGGTTTTGGCCAGTTCGACAGCACCATCGACGAAGAGTATTCCGCCGCCAACCAACATGCTTATGCCGACGATGATAAAGAGCACCGAGAGCATAGGGTTTTGTGGACTGGTATCTAGCTCTGCACTTTCACTGCTATTTCGACTACTGATATAGCTGAAACTTAGGTAGGCGATTAATAAGCTAGAGAGTAGTGCGCCATCCCAGAAACTGAGTCCACCATCAAGTAATAGTCCCCAAAACAGCATCGAAGCTGCGATCATGATAGGAATGTCGCGCTTCACCATCTGAGATTGCACCTGAATTGGACGAATTAACGCGGTAATCGCTAGAATAAGGCCAATGTTGGCGATGTTTGAGCCGATGACATTGCCCAATGCGATACCACTGTTACCAGCGATGGCTGATTTTAAACTAACGGCCAGTTCGGGTGCACTTGTGCCGAAAGCAACTATGGTTAAGCCTATGATTAAAGGCGTTATTCCTAGTTTTAAGGCAATAGCGCTGGCACCACGAACTAAGGCTTCGGCTCCTAAAGTTAGGATGACAAAGCCACCGACAATAGAAAGAAAAATTAACATGTTGGATCCATCTGATTAAGGGGGGATAGAATTTTGGATACGCTAGCTTAAGGATTTTTCATGACAAGGCAATAAACTTAAGCAAAGGCTGCATTAATCTTAATTCATCCTAACACCATACCAATCAGTATAAAGATTTGATCGCTCAGCGAGAGTTAAGCGGTCCTGAGGCAAGGCAACGAGTGAAGAGCATAGTTATTCTACGGTTAAGCTCGTTAACGCAGAATCAGAAGCGCTAAAACTCGCCTGTAAGGAGTGTTTTTGGCTGTCTACTTCTGCGTTGAATGAACTCACAAGGGAACAACCATTCTATCATCCATTCGCCTTGAATTAGTTTGCCAAAAAACACTCTGAGTAGATCAACTTCTTATACTGATTGGTATATGAGGAGGAGTTGAGAAAGCACGCTTTAGGGCGTGCTTTCGAGTCACTTTATCTGTTTTAGATCTCCTCTTCCCAGCGAATTTTACCACCGCGAATACCATCGGCGATATCGCTGAACTTCTTCTCTAAAACATGACGCTTAATTTTCAAGGTTGGCGTGAGTATATCATTATCTACATCCCATGGCTCTGTGACGACAATGATGGCATCGATAGTTTCATGGGATTCGAGGTTTGGATTGATACTATCGAGTGTTGCCTTGAGTGAACTGCGCACCTCCTCTCTAGGCTGCAGCTTTGCGCCTTCTGATAGCTGAACTAAGGCTATCGGATGAGGTAGACCTGAGCCTATTACGCATAACAGTTCGATATGAGGGTCTTGGGCCAGCTTGCGCTCGATAGGTACAGGGGCTACGTATTTTCCCTTGGACGTTTTGAAGTTATCTTTAACTCGCCCTGTAATCGTCACGCAGCCATCGGTATCGATAGAACAGAGATCACCGGTACGAAAGTAGCCCTCTTCATCGAATGAAGCGGCGGTGATCTCATCTTGCTTGTAGTAACCCGTCATCAAACCTGGGCTCTTAACCAGTAACTCACCATTGTCGGTTTGTTTGAGTGAACAGCCTTCAATGGCTCGACCGACGGTGCCAATTTTACTGGCATCGAATGGGTAATTAATGATCGAATAGGCGCTGTTTTCTGTCATTCCCCAGGCTTCACTGATATTCAAACCTATCTTGTGATACCAAGCGATCAATGAGGGCGGGATAGGTGCAGAGCCTGAGCCAAGTAGGCGGCAATGTTCAAGTCCGAGTCCAGCATGGATTTTCTTTTTCACTATGCCACTGATGATCGGTAACTTAAGCAGAAAATTAAGCTTATCGTAGCCGATTTTATCGATAATGTTTTGCTGAAACAGACTCCAAAGACGTGGCACTGAAAAGAAGACTGTTGGGCGAGCTCGCTGCACATCGGCGACAAAACTATCTAAACTTTCGACAAAGGCAACACTACTACCTGAGTAGAAAGAGGAACCTTCCATGGCGACACGCTCTGTGATGTGAGCGAGTGGTAGATAGGAGAGTAGCCTGTCTTTGACATCTGTTTTAAGATCGCGGACAACAGCCTTACAGGTCCAGCCGTAGGCGGCAAATGTCAGCATGGCGCCCTTAGGTTTGCCCGTTGAGCCTGAGGTATAGATAAGTGTCATCATCTGCTCTGGTAAGGCAAAAGGGGTGTCGATTAATGGCTGACCGAGTTTAAGTAAGCTGCTCCACGAGTATTGAGCTGGCATGGTGTCGTAGGGCATCGCCATTCTGAGAATATCACCGCCGACGCCCGCTTCCTGATCGGCCCAGTAGTCGAGTTTGCCGATAAAAATGGCTTTCGCTTCACTGTGCTCAAGCACATAGCGTATGGTATCGGCGTTTGCTGTAGGGTAAACAGGCACACTAATATAGCCGCCATGCATAAGGGCGAGATCGGTAATAAACCATTCGGCACAGTTTTTTGAAAGCACAGCGACTTTGTCGCCGGGCTCAAGGCCTAAATGTCGTAGTGCCCCAGCGATTTTTTGCATCTGTTGCTGTACATCACGCCAGGTGAAATCTTGGTATTGGCCGTTGATGGGTTGTCTGAGATAAGTGCTATCCCCTTGCTTTTCTACCCACTGGGACAACATCTCTACCGGGGTTTTCATTGTCGATTCCATCAGCGACTCCATGATTTAATTGGTTACTTTCAAAAGGAAATGTTTTTAGTTTTTGTTTTTGTTTTAGTTTTGGCTAAGCTTTTGACGATTTATGAGCTCATTGAGTATGGCGAAAAATGTGATCTAAGACAAATGGTTTGAATAACTGTGAGATGAATCGTTACAAATTGGTGTCAGCCTTCGAATGAAGGATGATTACATTAATTTTTGGATTGTCGCTTTATGGTTACGAATCACCTGCAGCAGGCAGCAAGAGGAATGAAGTTAACCATAATTTATTGCCACACTGAAATCTACATTGAGTTCGCTAATACGCTCTTGAATCGAAGTAAAGTCAGAGGTTTGAAGTGTGTCTGCAATCTCTGCTCTTATGGGGTCTAAATCCACATACATCGTACAGGCGAGTAGCGCTTGCTCATCGAGCAGAGCCTGCGACTTGAAACGTCCCTCCCAGAATGAACTTTTGAACTCATCTTCGTTATTTGCCTTGCGGGCTATCTCTTCATTGAGGCAGCGCACCTCTTCATTAAATCAAGGGCAACTAATACTTGATAAGCGTTCCTACCATTCTGCAATCAAACCATTAAGTAGTATTTTCTCTCCCTCAATAAGAGCTTCACCTTTCATGTATTTAGTGGCGATTTCATTACCGTGAAACAACTGCTGCCAGCGACTAATCACATCTCGATGGCTTAATGCATTAACTTCATTCAAGTCAATTTTTAACACTAGATGGTAGTGGTTACTCATCACCGCATAAGCACAAACATCAATACAAAATATGGAAGAGAGTAGCTTGATTTTATCGACAATCCAGTCACGTCGATGTTCAAAACTTTTACCTGTCAGTTCATCTTTTTCACAGAGGTAAGCCATTCTGACACAACGGTTTATCACATAATAGAGCGGGGTTGTTTGTGCATCAATTAAGGTCCTGCGAGCTGAAGTCATAGTCGCTATCCCATATAAAGAGAAACTGAGGTAACTTAAAGCTAAGTAGGGGATAGCTGAAAAGACAAAAGATATGGCTGTCCTCTGTTTTTTCTTTGTTTTAGAACCTCAAAGGTGCAAAGTAACGCTCGCTTAATAGATGCGACTTTGCGAGCCCTTAATTAACGCGCTTGTTAAATTCATCGGTAAGTTCTAATTAGATGAGCCTTACATGCAGAAGTACGAGCCTCAGCGTAAAAACCAACAACTAGCGCAAGTATCCCAGCTATAGGTAAAGACCAAAATCCTATTCCCCACATCATCGGGATTTTGATACCCAACCATGATTCTGAATAGGAAGGCAAGAGAACCATTGTAACCAAAGACAATAAACCAAATGCTCCAGCAGCTGTTTGTCTTACTTGAAGCCTCTCTTGAGGAGTAAGACCATACTTGATAGTGCCTTGGCAACCAAGGCACACATGTACGCCGTGCTGAAACGGGGTTGCACAATGACCACAGGCATGCATTTCAACTTCAGGCTCTGCAGATTGCCCATTTGTCTTCAATATCGTTCTTTGAATAGCATTTGCTACGCGATTAGCATCACCGTTCCAAAGTAAGAAAAGTTTATCATTTAATAGAGGAAACTCTTCGATGATCCCATCAACTTCAGTCTGCGTCCCAACTAAAACCGGTATTATGATTGTTCTGTCAGATTTAGCTTCTATGTCAAGTACTGCCCACAACTCCTTTTTTGGCCAATGTTTTGCCATAAAAGCACGGCTTAAAATTACTACAACAAAATCAGAGGCTCTAATCCCTTCGTTAACCTTTTCAGTTATACTATCACCTGCTGTAATTTCTGCTTCGTCAATCCAATAGCTAAGATCTCGATCAGATAGGCAAGTAGCTAATGGCCTAGCAACAGAAGCTTTATCTTCGCTTGCGTGACAAATAAAAATATCATGTTTCAAATGCACCAAACTCCCTTTCCTAATGATCACCGTTCTCAAGCTCAGTAAGATCTTCAACTCCAGCCATATCAGCTAACATTTTTGTATATATTATTAGTACGTTTTGGATTTCGGCAAGTTCAGCTCTAAATTCTTTGCATTGCTCAGGGTTATCAAAAGCACCATTAAGCGAGAGTCTATGCCACTTGGCTGTAAACGGCCTGACTATTTGGTTTAGTACGACAATTGCAATCTTAGTAAACTCGACACAATAGCGGCCATTGTTTTTCATTACATCGCGTGTAGTTTCAAATATTGAAAAAACACTAGCTAATGCAGCCTTCTCGTCACCATGAGCAGCATCTAATGGTTGTGAGGTAATTCTTGTAAGCAGTTCAATGTATAGCTCCCAAGCGGCTGCTTTATCCTCATCTTGAGGATTCCAGTCCATTTCGAGAAAAGGCGTTTTGATTTTGAGGGAGGTCATGTCCCAGTTTTCTAACCACTTTGACCACTTCATATTTAGCTCCAACTCATTGAAGAACGATTCTGTCCAAACATTTCACGTGAATTATCAGGGTTGAGCTGTCTACGACGAATAAAAGCTTCATGAATCCATTGTTGAACGGTATATGGATCATTTGACCAATTGTAGATCTTGGCAAAACCACAATCCAAATTGTCTTGCAGCCTTGGAGGTATAGTTCCTTTATTGTATTTACTTGTATCTGTTCTTGGGTAAGTGGGAAGAATAATACCAATTAGGCCTGTTCTTGAGTTCAATTTTGTATCGCGAATACTGGATGATATTTCCCAATCAACATGCTTTCTTTTCCATGTTTCCGAGCCAATCAAAACTACACTTACGCTTGCTGTACGGATGAATTCATCCCTAATTTTTTGGCGTATGGTTTCTGTTTTTATAAATAGGTCAATGTCACCATCGTTGACAGCCTTAGTTTCTAAAATGTCATAAACTCCAGAGAAGAGCCTCTCAAATTCAAGTTTATAAGGTTCATCATTTTTGTGGTGGTAACTAATAAATACATTGTGACGATTACTCATTCTTTCTCCCTCTAAATTTAACTGTGTATTGCTTCGTGCTATCACTAAGTCTGATTTGCAAGTTTTCTCAATAACTCTTTATGCTGTTCTTCTGTCATTAAGTCGACTGAAGATATGTCAGCTAGCCGAGTAGGTTCCATATTCTCTAATTTACCAACCATCCCTTGTAACTTTATTTCGTCTCTTATAATAAAACGAGCCAGTTCAATATTACGTTGGGCTTTATCTTTATCGATGTAAGTGCTAGGGCTAACAACTTTCCCATCGGATGAAATTCCAACATATAGAGAATTGTTTTTATGGTTGTTCCGCAGATCGGAAGATGCTTGTGCTTTTTTCATAATATCATCGAAATATTCTTCATTTCCAGATATGAAAATTGTTGCAGTATGACTAATAGTCTCTTGATTTAACTTAGACTTGTGGTCTCTCAGACGCTTCATGGTCTGTTTCCAATCAACTTCAACACCTGCAATCACTCTACGACCAGCAGCATATAGAATATCTCACTTGGCGGTTTCTTCCCTAGCTATGTGAGATAATGTATATGATCAAACATAAGCCATTTTTTAAAGAGAATTTCTGATCCTCGGTGCAAGTTTTGCGCATTATCTACTAAAGCCTTAACGTATTTATCGATTTGCCTGATAGTTAGAGACATCTGGCGCTCCTTTAATTTTGTTATTCTGCTTACTAAGCCATAGACACTAAATTAAACATTTGGTACGCCCCAAGTTGTATATACGCTTAATATTTTTAGGGAAATTTAGATGAGCGGATCTTAAATCAAACTTGTTTGAAAAGGTTCAGCATACTTATATTTCTGTTTTGGCCTCTTACCGCTAAATATCGTTCTACAGCGCTTGTCGACCTCACACGCTCCACTATTTTCCATGTCCATAAGGGTGTATATGCGCTCATCTTTGGGCAGGAAATGGAATAACTCATCCATAAGCCAGATTTCGTTGTACTTCTTAGCAATCTCGAATTGATTTAAAGTAAACCAAAAGAGGCACTCTTCACTGGTCATGTCATCTCGGTCAGAAAATATCCAGTTAATACCCCTTTCACACCCAGGGCCTGAAATAACAAAATTATGCTCTGTAAAGGGAAATTCTTTCAGATAAGTGAAATCAATGAAGATCTGGTAGGCGAGAAATTTCCCAATACCAGAGAAACTCATTAGGTGTGAGTAAACATCTAATTGTGAACGAGCTTTAGATACACCTTGTAGGATACTGTTCTTGTTGTAGTAAACAAACTTGATCATCCGCAGTATCATGTTTTCTTCAGTTTTCCCCTCAACCGCCAGGACTGCTTTCCCAAAGTTTACCTTTGGGCCCCCTAAAATATAGGCTGCACTGAAAAATACATAGTTGGAATTAATTCTCTCTCTCTCTGTTAAACGATTTCTATACTCACTATTAATTTGGGCTAGGGTCAGTCTTTCAAACTCAATAGGCCCTCCCAATAAGTCTAAGGTCTCCCCTTTGTTGATTACACGGAACAGGAAACAATTAAGTAATTTATCTTCAAATGACATCGATGGATTGTCTATTACATTAGATAGCAGCCACCTAGTTTCTTTATCCCACTTTCTCTTGGTATTAACAAATTTGTACTTGGCTAAGATCGGGTCCGTCGTCCAAGGGGGTCGCTCTTTGAGAATCTCTTTCTTATAGAAAATTGCAGTTCGCTCTCTTTGGTGGTGGAACCATTCTTTGACTACTTCAGGGTTTAGGGTAGGGGTGGCATTCTTAACCTTATCTTCGCGAATATTGCAAAATAAGGTATCTTTCTTATAGTTCATTTTTTACCTCATTAACGAAAAAGTGCTCAAAGCTCTCGATCCCATCAAACTTGTTCTCAAAAACGTAGTCTGCATGAGGTTTGTTCTTCTCTATTTCATTATCAAAGTCGTAATCCTGATAGATAGGCTCGGATGGCTGAAGATAAATTATCTTGAAATCATTATTTCTACACCAAACAAACTCTTCATTAGTTCTAAGGTCACTAATCACAACGTTACTATATTTTCCCGCTCGAAATTTAGAATCTAACATCCTAATAAATATTAAATTCTCTATCTCGCGAAGATGATTCAAATGAAGCCAAATGTTTCTGGGGGAAGTGGTTATCCTCTCATTCTGGCTGGTCAAAATATCCAATGGCTCTTCTTTCACTAAAGGAGGGTAGTCACGTTTTAACCAAGGATAAATGTTAGTGGCAAGCTCTTTCAGTTGATCACTAAAGGATAACCTTTTGAAATCGTGAATAGAGCACAAATGTTCAGCAAGATAGTCTTTGCCAGCTCCAGATATACCCATCAAGGCTAGTTTCATCGCTCTACCTGAGGCTGTTTCTTAAAGCCACTATTAAGAACGCTGTACCTAAATTCTTCAGAAGTGTGGTGTAAATCTATTTCTTGATGTTGGTCTGCTTTTTTCTCGTACACGAAACAAAGGACGCTAGTTGTATAGTCCCAGAGTAAATTACCTACAGTTTTAACACTGTAGTAATCGAAAACAGCTCTTGCTTCTTTTACTCCAGAGTCAAATACAAATTCGTCACTGGTGATAAATCCTGTAATCAAATCAACGAGATTTTCAAAGAATTCCTTGTTTAACTTTATTTCGCTAGGGAATGCCATTGTGCACGATGCATGAAGTTTAAATTGCTGTAAGGCATGGTTTTCTATGACATTACAGGCTTGTTTTTCAGTAACATCGTATAAGTGGAGATTGGTGACAGAGTGGTTGTAATAGCCCATTGTTAACGTATCATCTACTTCTTTCTTCAGATGTTGCAAAACAAGCTCTTGTATCACAGTGAACTCGAATATGTTGATGTTGCAAACACCAAATAAGATATCACCAGACCTTTGTGTTACTTTTAAATTTAACTTTTTATTTGGAGTAACGTAGAAATTTAGTAAGTTATTACAAGGAACGTCGAGAGTATTTTCTAAGTTGTACTTGTCTCTCAAAGATGTATGAGTATCTTCAGATGGAAAGTACAAACTCAGCACTGCTCGCCTGGTGAATACACCATCTTTTTTGAAGCACTCTAAGATGTTCTCCAATTGTCCAAAAGCGTACAGCCTTTCGCCGTAGGCAGCTCTCCAAGTCATACCATCATCAGAATAGTTTGGAGCTCGGGGTATAAAAAACTCTAAATAGGGCTTGATATCTTTCCTGCCGGCCAAGACCCAGAACGTTTCTGCAATCACAGCAAAGATATTGTTTGTTCTTCCCACCAAATTAAGGTGACGCGCTCGTGAGTTTTCTAGAATTAACTCAGTATTGTATAGGGTAAGAGTGTTTCCATTTCTGGAAGGCACGCTATGACCATCTGATGTGATTTTTTTTAGAGCCCTGTATGTGAGTTCGTTGATGCATTGTCCTTTAATGATTTCAATCATCTACTTTTTCCTTAAAGTCATAGTGTTACATCAATACCAATGAAAGGAACATTATATTGTTCTCTAGCGGAAACTCTATAGACCTAATTTTTTTGGTCAACCTTTAAATAGGAGAATATGTCACCAACATTTTGGATGTTTGACGTTAATCAAATAATGAACATTTTTTTAATTGTTTGAAAATGTTTATTTTTATTCAATGGGCGAGTTACTGTAGAATAAAATTTGTGCGCGTATACGGTTATTGAATGGAACATTTATCTGTGTAAGCTATTTTACTATCTCATATCAACAATTTTAGGTTAAACGTATGGCTAAAACGATAAAGAATGTTTTTATAAGTCATCACCACAAGGATGATTCTAGTGTTGATGGATTAACAAAGTTGGTTTCGAAAAAGGATTATGTGTTTAGGAATAGCTCTATACGGGTAAAGCCTGAAAATGAAGCAAGAATAAAAGCTAAGCAATTAAGCGATAGGACTATCGCACGTTTATTGCGAATGAAGATGAGATGGGCAAGTCAGGTTATCGTTGTTATTGGGAAAGAAACTCATAGTCGAGATTGGGTCAATTGGGAGATTAAAACTGCCCATCAACTAGGAATACCGATCATCGGCGTGTTTGAAGATGGTTTAAAGGGCCAAGTTGATATTCCGGAAAACCTAGAAAAATACGCATCAGCTGTCGTCGGTTGGAGAGCTGATTCAGTTGTAGGTGCATTAGATGGGGAGAGCAACTTTCAAAAGCCTGATGGTACTGCTTGGCCTAAGAATGAGGGGGGGCATTTTACATGTTGATTCAACCAGGAGCTTCACTGTTTAGTTATGCAATCACAAGGGATTTTGGTTTTGCTCCTAACCCTTTTAACGGTATCTGTTCACTTGCCACGTGCAAGCCTCAAATCAGAAAGCATGCGAAAGTTGGCGATTGGGTTATGGGCGTTGGTGGAAGTCAGCTCAAACAATGCAAACGAAAGTGTATTTTTCTTATGCGAGTATCTGAAATTGTCCAATTTCAGCAGTATTGGAATGACCCTAGATTCTCTCTAAAGAAGCCATGCAGAAATGGTAGTCAGGTACAATTACTGGGAGATAATATTTATCATAAGGCTGAAGACGGAAGTTGGGTTCAAGAAGACTCTCATCATAGTAATGAAGATGGCTCAATCAATGAGCTCAATGTAGAACGTGATACGGGCTCTACTGAAAATGTTCTCCTGTCAGATTACTTTTTTTATTTTGGAGAGAATGCCGTTCCGGTAGATCTTGACTTGATAGGCTATAAAAGAATACGTGGTCATAAAAAAACTTCTTTAAGCCCTGAAGTAGGTGGTTACAAATTGATTACGAAAATGGCTTCAGAGTACCGTTCTAGCAAAAATATGCTCCTTGGAGACCCTATAAGTTTTGAACTCTCTCATAAGCGAGTTAATCAGGAAACAGGGAAGATTTCTTAACAAACATGGAAACCCAAATGGACTACTTACCCCCCCTATCTGTAAGTTTTGTTTGGCATCCGTCAGATAAGGATGTTGTACGACCTATTTTAGATTTCTTACAACGAAATTTGGCACGTAACAAAGATAAGCCCTTTTCTAGAACACTAAATATTCCCCTTTTTTTCTACAGCTCTCAGTCTGCAAATACCGTTCCCAACACTTTTCCTCATGCAAACTCAAGCACCAGCATTACGTTTGTTTTTACGAGCAAACATACAATTGGTGTTCCAAGTTGGAAAGCGTATATAGAAGAATCTCCAGTTACTGATTCAACTTTTATTGTCCCTATTGCGATTGATTATTTTGGCTTAAGTCATGGTGGCAATATTGCAGGTATAAATTGCATACGCTTAGGTGACTTCGAAGCTTTATCACCAGAGCAGGCAGTTATGTCGGTATCTGTTTCAATGATTCATGAAATAACTCGAGGGTTGAATTGCTCTGGTGATCTATCTAAAGAAGCAGTAGGTACAGATTCATCTTTGAAACTGTTTTTGAGCCATTGTAAAACGGGAAACACTGGGGTTCGTTATGCTACAGCACTTAAGCGTTATATTGACGACTCCAACATGACTCGTTTTTTTGATGTGGATGAAATTTCCCCTGGGTTTCCTTTTGAAAGTGAAATTTCTCAGCACATCGCTTCATCTACCTTGGTGATATTAGAAACTGATGAATACTCTTCACGTTACTGGTGTCAGCGTGAAGTCCTACTCGCTAAGCAACTAAGCCGGCCAATTATTGTTGTCAATTGCTTGGAGAGTTTTGAAGATAGAATTCTTCCTGCTTCATCAAACGTCCCTTCTCTTCACGTTGAAGCGTGCTCAGATTTGAGTCTCGACGATATTTTGCGAATCCTCATTACTGCATTGCTGGAATCACTTCGGTGTACTTATGCTCATAAGAAACTTGAGGGGTTCAAACTGGCAAGATGGATACCGTCTGAAAGCTTAGTTTTAGCAAGGCCTCCCGAAATACAGCAGGTTGTAGAGCTCAAGGGTGAGGGGACAACAATCAACAAAATTTGCTACCCAGAACCTCCAATGTATGAGGAGGAAACCACGTGGTTAGCTTATTTTAATATGGAAGCGTTTACCCCTTTATGGCGCCAAGAGGACAATAATATATTTGAGAGCTTCAGTATTGGTATATCGATCTCTGACCCTGCTTATGATAGTGGGGCAACTGACCACATAAACCCTGATTCTTTGACTCATTTATCACAGGATCTTGCTCGACACCTGCTTGCTAGGTCAGCTTCTCTTATCTACGGCGGAGACCTAAGAGATAATGGTTTTACACAGTTCATACTAGACGAGGCAAGGGTACTTCAGGAGCGTTTAAAGCAAGTAGCTTCTCCGGTTAAGAACTTCCTCGCCTGGCCACTGCACCTTGATAGTAAGTCGACAATTCAATTCAGAGCTAAGTATGGTGATGCAATCACTTTAGTAGAGTGCATAGCTCCTGAAGGTGTGGATGCAGAAAAGTTTTTACCACCGGATACTCCAGATAATTTACTGCATTGGTCTAGAAGTTTGACGCAAATGAGGCAGGACTTAGTAAGCGAATCAGGAGTCCGTATTTGTGCAGGTGGAAAATTCTCTAATTTCAAAGGGAAGATGCCTGGGGTTCTTGAGGAAATTATGCTCGCCTTGGACTCTGATAAGCCGCTCTATCTTCTTGGTGGTTTTGGCGGTGTAGTGGGTGAAGTCTCAGATGTACTTTTGCATAAGCAAAAAATCGTGAAGTTGTCTCAAATATGGATTCAAGATAATCAGGCCGGTTACTCGGAGTTACAGTCCTTAGCTAAAGCAAACAACGAGCATTACGACTCTCTTAAAGTTGAAGATACACTACTCACTTTAGATATTGCTTCATTGTCGGCTAATGCAGGCCTTAGCGAGAATGACTATCGCAAGCTAATGGTGACGCCGTTTGTGGATGAATGTGTTCACTTAGTAATGAAGGGGATCAAAAAGCTGAAATTATAGATACTGTTCTAGCAAGTTTTGTCCAAAAACGTGTTTAGTTGTCATAAACCAGAAACCAGAAACCAGAAACCAGAAACCAGAAACCAGAAACCAGAAACCGAAATCGAAGAGACAAACATTCAGGTGTGAACGCGGCTGTGACCGTCCGTGACAAGGACGTCACGGCCGAGGTTATAGGGACATATTCCACACCGTGTCACAGAAGTGTTTGCACTTAGGCCCACGGCAGGTGATTGGTAAACATGAAGCTATGGTATTCAGCAAACAAACCAAACACCAAACCAGTCCAATGAACCCAATCTAAAAAATATTTGAAACTTGTTATTCGACAAGTGTTTAGTCTTAGGCTGCGAAGAGAGTCGTTAAGCTTCGATAGGATGATATGTGGGGGATCGCATTTTTTCCCACCATAAGTCATCCGCTAAAATTTGCCCTTCGTGATCGACCTGAGGATAGGGAATATTTTTGCGTTTGCAAGCCTTGGCGTAGATTGGGTGGCCTTGCTCAAAAAGCATTGTCTGGCAGTATGCTTCATCGAGTTTTCGCGTACCATACTGTCCCGCTGCTTGCCTTTGTCTTTGAGCTTCATACATCACGAGTGCTGAGGCGACCGAGACATTGAGTGACTGCACCATGCCGATCATGGGAATAATAATATGTTGATCGGCGGCAGCGATCCCTTCAGGACTTACACCGTCATGTTCATTGCCTAAAATGATGGCGGTTGGACGGGTGTAATCAATGTCTCGAAAATCCACCGCGTTATCTGAGAATGTGGTCGCTAAGATCTGCATCCCTTGGGCGCGTAGTGCTTGCTGGGCATCATCCATATGATAGTGTTTGATTGTGTTGACCCATTGCTGGCTGCCAGAAGCGGTATTACCCGACACTCGCATCTCGATATCCGGCCAAACTGCATGAATTTGATGGATGCCAACGGCATCGGCGGTGCGGATAACTGCAGCGATATTATTGGTCTTATGGACTCGGTCTAAACAGAGAGTGAGATCGGGTTGGCGGTTATCTAGCATCTCATTGATGCGTGCAAAACGTTCTGGGCTCATGGTTATTTCTGATATGTTCTATTAAATAACAAAAGGGCGCCGTAGCGCCCTAGTATGAAGGTGAGGAAGAGTTAAATCTCCATCACGCCATCCATCTCAACTAGAGAGTCTTTCGGCAGTTGCTTCACGCCAATTGCAGCGCGAGCTGGATAAGGTTGGCTAAAGTAGCGTCCCATGATCTCATTGACGGTGGCGAAGTTACTTAAATCTGTCATAAATATATTGAGTTTAACAATGTCACCGAGTGATCCACCTGCAGCTTCACACACCGCGATTAGGTTTTCAAAAACCTGAACAACCTGAGCGTCAAACTCATCACTTACTATCTGCATATTCTCAGGGTTTAGCGGGATCTGACCAGAAAGATAGACTGTACTGCCAACTTTAACAGCTTGAGAATAGGTTCCGATCGCCTGTGGTGCTTTATCGGTTGCGATAATGATTTTTTCTGCCATAACGCTCTCTCTAATTTAGTGTTGAGTTTGTAAGTAGTTACCTGTTTCTCGAGGTGCGAAGTACTTCAGGAAGCACCCTGATACGTCGCATCACGTTGGCTAAATGAACTCTATCTGTGACGGAAATGCGTAAATTGATTAAGAAAACTCTACCGTCACGCTCTTCTGTGCTCAGGTTGTGAATATTTGCGCCTCCGGCGGCGACAATAGAGGTGATTTTTGCCAGTGCGCCTTGGTGGTTGACGATTTCTACGCGTAAATTAGCTTGGAATTCGGCACCTTCAGTGTTGTCCCACTGCACTGGAATATACTTGTCTGGTTCACCTTGATACCCACGGATATTGGCACAGCTTTCCATGTGAACGACTAAGCCTTTACCTGGACTCACATGGGCAATGACGGCATCTCCGGGGATAGGGCGACAACAGTTGGCGAATGTGACCAACATACCTTCAGCGCCACGGATCGGCATCATGTTGGACTCTTTGTGCTCATGTGGGATCTGCGCTTGATCGCCTTTAAGACGCTGGGCGATCACTATGCTCATGGCATTACCTAAGCCGATGTCGATGAGGAGTTCATCAAGGGTATTATGTTTTGTTTCACTGACGACTTTGTCTATTCGCTCTGCTGGGATCATGTCTAATTTGGTTTCACCCAATGCATGATTAAGTAGGCGTTTACCTAAGATCACCGCGTCTTCTTCTTTAAGACTTTTCAGCAGTTGACGTATTTTAGCTCGCGCCTTACCTGTGACGACAAAGTTCAACCAGGCCGCATTAGGACGAGCACCTTTAGCGGTCATGATCTCGACGGTTTGACCTGAAATTAAAGGTTGACTGAGTGGGTATGCCTGACGATTAACTCGAGCACCAACACAGGTATTACCTACATCTGTATGCACTGCGTAAGCAAAATCGACCGGCGTGGCGCCAACCGGAAGCTCTAAGATGCGACCTTCAGGGGTGAAAACGTAAATCTCTTCTGGGAAAAGTTCAGTTTTAAAGTTTTCAACAAACTCAAATGAGGTGCTGGCACTTTGTTGCAGTTCGAGCAGGCTCTGCATCCACTTGCGTGCACGAACTTGTGTGGTGGTGCCTTGTTCTGTAGAGCTGTCTTTCTTGTAAACCCAGTGTGCTGCCACGCCTTTATCAGCCATTTGGTCCATATCTTCAGTACGGATTTGAATCTCAACGGGGACCCCGTGTGGACCAAACAATGAAGTATGCAGTGACTGATAGCCGTTGGCTTTTGGGATGGCGATGTAATCTTTAAATCGGCCTGGGCGTGGTTTATATAAACCGTGCATGGCGCCCATTACGCGATAACAGGTATCGATGGAATCAACAATGACGCGGAAGGCGTAGATATCCATCACTTCTTGAAATTGGAGCTCTTTACTGCGCATCTTATTATAGATGGAGTAGAGGTTTTTCTCTCGGCCCTTAACGGTGCCAGGGATCTTAGTGTCTTCGAGACGAGTATGAACTGCGGCCTCGATACTTTGAATCAATTCTTTGCGATTACCTCGAGCAGCTTTAACGACTTCTTTAAGTACACGATAACGCATTGGATAATAGGCTTGAAAACCAAGGTCTTCCAGTTCAATCTTGATATTGTGAATACCAAGACGGTTAGCTATAGGAGCATAAATTTCGAGGGTTTCCCGCGCAATACGTCGACGCTTGTCTGGCCTTAAAGCCCCAAGGGTGCGCATATTGTGGGTACGATCGGCTAATTTGATAAGAATAACTCGGATATCTTGAGTCATCGCCATCATCATTTTACGGAAGTTTTCAGCCTGAGCTTCTTTCTTGTCGCGAAATTTTAACTTATCGAGTTTTGAGACGCCTTCGACCAATTCGGCGATTGATTCACTGAACAATTCAGCAAGTTCATCTTTGGTTACCGAGGTGTCTTCAATAGTGTCGTGCAGGAGAGCAGCCATAAGCGTCTCATGATCGAGACGCATATCGGCCAGGATGCGGGCGACCGCAACCGGGTGTGTGATATAAGGTTCACCACTTGTGCGCATTTGACCTTCATGGGCATCACGCGCCACTTGGTAGGCCTGCTTGAGTAATTCTACCTGATCGGGTTCTAAATACCCCGATGCAGACTCTTTGAGACCTTCAAACAGATACAAGTGGAAACACTCCTTATATTATATTGTTGCGACCTTCGGCAATCGCAGCAACAGCAGCTATTTCAGCAGCCTCACGTTCACGAACAGTTTGGCGCTCATCGGCGTCCAAAGTATCTGCTGTGACTAGACCAAGTTCGATTTCGCGTAAAGCGATAACCGTTGGCTTGTCGTTCTCTTCCTCAACCATAGGGTCTTTACCCTGCACGGCGATTTGGCGAGCACGACGCGCTGCAACCAGGATCATATCAAAACGGTTGCCGATTTTATTTACGGCGTCTTCTACGGTTACGCGAGCCATGTGTGGAACTCCAGTGTTAGGATGAAAAATGACGCAAAATTGTACACTAAGGCAGCTATTCTGCCAATAGATCTTTAAGCATATCATTTTGAGTATGAATTTGACCAGCGCCAGTTAAGCGCTGACTGCGAATTATAGCGAGAAAGTCGCCAAGTGCAGTATCAAAATCATCGTTAATAATGATGAAATCATACTCAGCATAATGAGATATCTCAGATGTTGCCTGAGCCATGCGGGAAGCGATCACTTCTTTACTGTCTTGACCACGGCCTGTTAAGCGCTTTTCTAGCTCGGCTTTCGATGGTGGTAAAATAAAAATACCAACCGCTTCAGGCATCACTTCTTTTACTTGTTGAGCGCCTTGCCAGTCGATATCGAGAAATACATCGATACCTTGGTGTAGGGTCTGCTCTATCACTTTGCGCGAGGTACCGTAGTAATTACCGAATACTTCAGCCCATTCGAAGAAGGCATTTTCGGCGATTAATGCCTTAAACTCTTCGGTTGTGACGAAATGGTAATGCTGACCATCAACTTCGCCCGGACGCGGTTTGCGGGTGGTATGTGAAACCGATACTTGCTTATCTGTTGGCTTGTCTTTAAGCAGATCAGATATGAGTGAAGATTTACCCGCACCGCTTGGCGCAGATACGATAAATAGATTTCCGCGTACGGTCATTTGCTAAGTATCCAAAAAGATTAAAACGAAGGTGGCTCCCAATATATATGTAGAGGGAGCCGTTCATTATACAAGCCAGCTCCCCATTGGCGCTAGTGTCAGTTGTGCTATTTTCGGCTTTGTGGGCATCTTTAGTGCTATTTATTGGTGTCTGTAGAGAGGATTTGTCATGCTGGGACTGACTTTGGCGGGTAAATTAGTTAGTCTGTTGGCGGCTGAAACTTATCTTCTGCTAAGGTTTGATTGAGCCTTTCTCCTTGAACTTACTTTTAGGTATTTAATTTAATGCAGTATAAATCTCTTTTTTGTGTGAGGGGACGAGATAATTGGCTGAGGTTTTCGGTCATAAGTGGCTCGCTTTATCTGGTTTTACTATTGGGTTTTGTGTTGATTGGCGCTGGCGGAGGAACTCTGTTTCTAGCCTTGTTACTTGCACCTATTCTTGGTTTGAGTACGTTAAGGAGAACACATGATATTGAGCGACAATCTTGGTTTGTAGCGCTAGGTCTGTTTCCTTTTATGCTTTTTTCGCTCTCTTTAGCTAACGAAAGCGTTATGGTTTCATTGATCAGTATCGTTATTGGGGGGGGATTCACGCTCTTTTTGGCGCTGCAACAATCGCCACAGCGCGCAATATTTTATTATCAAGGCTACTTTGGCCCACTGGCTTCACCACAAAAAGCTCGACGCTATTCTAGGGTCGAGCCTACGTTAGATGGCTCAGTTCCAGAAGCTGAAGAAGTGAGGACTTATGATGAGGATCGTACCACGTCATCCCATCAGAACACGGGATTAAGTCGAGACTCTGATGAGGGAATGACCTTTACACTCTGGCTTATTTGGGCCAAGCGAAATCAGAAATTGCTATTAGGACTTGTGGGCAGCTGTTTATTCTTGATGCTGTTTAGTGGCCTCTGGTCAATATTGGCCTCATCTGAAGATGCCCCTGAGCTGACGCCAATTGAGCAAGTACCTCAAAACCCGGTTGAACGTAGTGAGGTCAGGTTGCCCGATGGCTTTAGCTTAGTGTTAGAAGAGGACCTACTCATCATGCGCTGGCTTGGTGAAGCCGACGCCCCTGGTGTTATCTGGTCACTAGCAACGGCAAAGGGTGATAATAGCTGCGCGGAATTGGTGTTTAATAATGGCAGTCAGTATCGGCCTGTATCCGTTGCGCTTATGGCTGATACGAGTATTGAGGCGCGCTTTACGCCACTCGATACAGCAGAAATTATTAACGATATAGCCCTTAGAGGCAGTCTGAAACTGTGTGGTTATAATTTTAGTTTAAAAGGCAGTCAGTCTGCATTAGCAAAAAGTGGGGCATTTGTGCCCTATTTAACTTGAACTGGATAAAGGCAGGTTTTCTCTTTAGACTGCACGGCTCTATGCGAGTCGCAGTCATATTTTGACTGAAATACCAGATGATTACAGCTAATGACTATAAATATCAAAGATGAAGTTCTGACTTTAGTGATTATGGCCGCAGGCCTAGGTAGCCGTTTTGGAGGGGATAAACAATTAGCAGGTTTTGGCTCCAATGGCGAAACCATGCTGGAGTTATCCATTCTATCCGCTAGCCGAGCGGGCTTTTCTAGCGTTGTGTTAGTCATAAGGCCTGAATTAGAGGATGCGTTGCAAGCTATCTTTTCTGTGAGGTTAGCAAGCAAGCTTCCGTCAGACTTTAGCTATGACTTTTGCTATCAGGCGATGGATGATCTTCCACAAGTTGCATTAGCGGCTCTATCTGATTTTAGCCATAGGGTAAAACCTTGGGGGACAGCGCATGCACTCTGGTGCGCACGGGATAAAGTTAAAGGTAAAATGGCGGTGATAAACGCCGATGATTACTATGGTGATAGCGCTTTTGAACTACTTTTTTCCGGTTTAAATGAATTTAAAACCGATTGGATGTTAGTGGCTTATCCTTTGTCATTGACGCTGTCTGAACATGGCGGTGTCAATCGCGGTGTTTGTTTGGTTGAAGATGGGCAACTGCAGAGTGTTGCCGAGTGGACGGATATTCGACAGAAGGCTGCTGGTTTAGTGGGAAGCTGTAAGGGAAAAGAAGGTATGTTGTCACCTTCGGTTCCTGTGTCTATGACCTGCTGGGGCTTTACCCCAGATATATTTTTGGCCATTGAAGCTGAGTTAATTCATTTTATTGTCGCCCATGGTCAGGAAGCCAAATCTGAGTGTTTTCTCCCGGATGTGGTTCAGCATAGTATGGTTAAGGTGATCTCTGAGAATCATGGGCTAAGTCAAAAATGCATTAGAGTGAAAACAGCTCAGGAATCTTGGTTTGGTGTGACCTATCCTCAGGATGCTGAGAGGGTAAAACTGAAGCTTTCAAAGCTCGTATACAACAAGCGTAATGGAGTTATTAGTGATTGATCTTGTTAGGCAGCTAGTCCTGCCACGTTTTGGCATTCCAACTTTGGATGCAAGTGTGTCTCCACTAGGAAATGGTCACATTAATGAAACTTTTCTGGTTCGCTGGGGCTCGGGCGAACTGGTACTACAGAAAATAAATACTGATGTGTTCAAGACACCCAATGCGCTAGTTGAAAACGCTGACAAGATAGCAGTTCATCTTGCCGAAAAGCACGCTAATGATGAATATAAATTAAAAGTTGTTGGTCCACTACGCACTCATGATAAGCAGCTTGCGCTTGATCTTGGTGAACAAGGTTTTTGGCGGGCAATTAACTACCTTCCCCATAGTCATAGCATTGAAGTGGTGACTAATGAGGAGGAGGCATTTGCGGCCGCTAAGGCATTTGGCCATTTCTCGTTAGCATTGAGCGACCTCGACGCTACAGGGCTTGAGGATGTTATCCCACAATTTCATCATCTCCCAGGTCGTATGACTCAACTAGAGCAGGCCGTTGCCCAAGATAAGCTGCATCGATTAGAGGGGTGTCGTGATTGGGTTGAACTGGTTTTTTCACAACAGTCTCTGTTACAGGAGCTAGCTGAGATCTCCGTTAAGCTGCCTTTAAGAACTTGCCATAACGACACTAAAATTAACAATATGTTGTACGACAAGCGCGATATGAGTAGCTTGGCGATTATTGATCTTGATACCTGCATGAAAGGTTACCTGATGTACGATTTTGGTGACATGGTGCGAACCTTTACTTCACCGGAGGAGGAGGACTCTAAGGCATTGGATAACGTCCATGTGCGTGAGTCTATCTTTGCTGCTATCTGTCGTGGATATTTGAGCGAACTCGGTGCTGTACTGGGTGAAGATGAGAAGAGAAGCCTATGGTTAGGTGCTCGGGTTATCTGCTTGATGATTGGGGTTCGCTTTTTAACCGATCACCTCAATGGCGACGTTTATTTTCATGTTCACCATGAAAATCATAATCTAGAACGGGCAGCGAATCAGTTCACCTTGTATCAAAGTTTGTTGGCGCAAGAACAAGAATTAATTAAGTATTTTAACTAACTTATTGGCTCTTTAGGGCTGATAGGTTAATCGTCATAGGGACGAAGCAGTTGTGCTTCGCCTATTTTTTTATAACTACTTGGTTTTTCAATTTGTTGGACTAAAAAATTATGTCGAAGGGCTGGTTTTAGCAAATGCTCGAATATATTGACCTGATGATTGTGGGGATCTAACCAGGCATCTTGAATTGCACTTGACTGCGGCAGTATAAGTGGACTGGCTTTGCTGTGAAACTCTTCCATGTCTGGATGAGGAGGGTTAGTGATTATGGAGCAAGAAACTTTATATTCCCCGGTTTTAGGATGATGCCACTCCTGAAATAAGCCTCCTAAGCTGATAGCTGAATCTTGGGCAATAAAGTCGTAATATTCTACTGAGCGGCCTCGTTTTTCTGTCTCACCGAAACCTTTCGCTAAAATAATACAGCGATGTTCACGGAAGGGGAGATAACTGGCTGAACCTATCTGGTTAAGCTTGTCATAACGAGTATTGAATGAAGTGTATTTGCTGGGCTTAAATCCTTCATAGCTGATCTCTTGTAATAGCCACCAGATTGCAGGTTGCAGTCTTCTTACGCCATCTTGTTCCCTGACTATGCTGATCTCGTTGGTGGGCATTTTAAAGCGATTGAAGTTCATTTCATTAGGATTAGAAACGCCTAAATCCTGCATTAATGTACGCATAAAAAGATCGTCTATCATGTTGAGGCGACCGCACATATAAAATTTCTCCAGCCTAATCTGGTGTTGATCATAACTGTCTATGTAGGGATGCATCAACTTTTATTAAAAGGACTAGAACAGAAGAGAGAAAATTGATCCAAACACCCCAGCAATACTTTCACCGGCGATACAACCCGCTGCAATAGCGAGTAAAAAACGTTGTGACCATTTAGGCGCCAGTAGTCGAAGAAACCACGCTAAGACAGCACCGATAAATAGCATAATACTAATTTGAGCGGGCAGAACAAAGGCGAGCCCCATCGCTGACATACTTGGTAGGTATCTGTGCCATTTATCCTGCACTATAAGTGGCAGCAATTCATTAATTGTCGCCGCAACAATTCCAATAAACATGGCATATCGTGCCGATTGAGGGATAGCGTCTAATCCCTCTGTGAGTGCTATGGCAATGATTTTCCAGGTCGCGACACCTGGTGCTGGCCACTGCTCTGTCATTAGTTGTTCGGCAGGGTTTGGGATCAGTAACATAAAAATTGCAGCGCTCGATAAACAGCCAACTATAATCCCCATAGTTTGTGCAAATACTTGATGTCTTGGATTGGTTCCTAGTATATGTCCGGCTTTAAAGTCATTAAGAAGATCGGTTGCTTGGCCAGCCGCTCCGCCCGCCACATTGGCAGTCATCAAGTTAGTGGTAACACTGCCAGGACTAATTACTGAAAATGAGAGTTGAGATAGTTTTCCGAGTGCGCCAATCGGCGGGATCCCGGTTTCACCAACGACTTGTGCGGCAACAATAGCAAATATAAAGGCGAGAGGAACGGCAAGTATGGCGGCAAACCAGCTGATATCGAATAAGTTGACCTGAAGAATCACAATGACAGGGGTTAGCGTGCCTAGTAGTAAAAACTCCTGCCAGCCCCACATCAGGGAAAGTCGGCCTTTCTTATCTGATTTAAACAATGTTATCGCTGTTGTGGTAATTGCTGAAGCTAGCATCATGGCAACACCCGGCCAGACGAGCCAATCTATGATGTATGTAAACCAGCTGCTATCAATGGGACCTGCTTGCTCCCACCCTTGACCAAGAATATAGGGACCTAATCCGAGCCATGCAATCAGACATCCAATAAACAGACTGATAGCTGCCCTTGTTCCTATGATGGTGCCGAAGGCTAATAACATATAAGAGGGATCAATGATAAATCCAAGGTTTTTGACACTGATGCTGGATCCTGCCATTTCGCCTTGGCCGGGAATTGAAAAACTTAACGGTAATTTATAACTGACTGGAATGAATATACGGTGGCTAATGGCGATTATCATGGCTGACAGTAGTGCGATAATTCGTTGACGAGCGATACGACCACTGCTAAACATATCGGTGATCACTTCAGCTGTTGCAATACCCGCGGGGAATCTGAGACGTGTGTTACTGAGCATGGCGGGACGAATCGCTGATGCTACGCAGATCCCTAGTAAGCTGATCGCTATCATCCAGAACACCATGGGCCAATATTCAAACGGGGAATCTGTAAGAATGAGGTAAGCGGGAATAGGGGCAACAAGTCCAGCCGATACGGTTCCTGCCGCTGCCGATGCAGTAGTCTGCTGAATGCTGGTTTCTCGAGGACTCCAAGCTCTACATCCTATGCTAGTTTCTACTGTTTTCCAGCTAACAAAGCCAAGTAACGTGGCCAGTATCGACATGTTCATGGACCAACCAATGCGTAGAGCCATATAGAGGTTACACAACACGAGTAGGCTGCCAAGTGACATGCCTGTTAGGATGGCTCTAATAGAAAGAGGTTGTTGAATATTATCGGTTTTAGGCATTATTCTTAGATAGTTTAAATCATAGGGGAACAGTATAAACGATCAACAGATAGTGTCACATCAAGGGGCAATAAACCTGTGGAATCAGAACAACTGGACAGTTTTACTGATGGATTGTGATAGAGGTTGCATATATCAGATAAATTTCGTTCATATTTCAAAAGTGCCCTAGTGAATAGGGTCTAGTCATATGCTGTACAAATGACGAATAAGATCACAGTTTTCTGTAACTCGACTGATTTTAAAACTCATATTTGATACTTTAGAGTGTATTAAATATGGGATGAAATGAAGCAATGATTAAGCTAGAGCGAGAATCACTATTATTAGAAGTGGCGAGAGAGTTGATTCTTGAGTCTGGTATGGTTTCTTTTACATTTACTGACATTGCCAAACGAGCAGAAGTCTCTAGAGCGACGCTGTATAAATATTTTTCAGGTAAAGAAGATGTGCTTGTGTCTCTGTTTGTTCGTGATGCGAATAATACGCGGCAGATGTTGTTGGATATTCAAGACTATGAGCCATTAAACGATCGTGAAAAGTTAATCACGGCACTATTGGCTCCTGTATCGATCTCATCGGATAGCAAGAATCGTTTAGGTATCACTTTTCTGAGTGCAAACCCTGGTATCTACCTTTTTGCAGGAAAAAGTCAGCAAGAGGAGTTGGAAAGGCTCATCGAGCAGCTAAAAAATATTCACACTCAGTTTTGGATGACACCCATGAAAAAAGGCACCTTGATTACGACTCAAGAGCAGCTTGTTAAGGTGATGGCAGCCGTTTACCCCTATCAGAGAGGTTGTGTACTCATTCCCCAAAGTATTATGACCTTAGGTAACCACATCAACCGTTCGCTGTTCGATGTGTATGAAAACCTGATGCTCTATACCGATAAGCTCGAGTGGCATGAAGATCATAAAACAGTCGAGTATGACAAGGTACTAAAGGCGATTGGAAAGTTTGAGCGTGACTGTATGATCGCCTGCTAGCTCAGCATATTTAAGTAACTTTGTGTTTTTGGGCACTTATCCAGCATAGGCTGTAATAGCGGATACTTTTCAGAGGCTGTTTTAATGATAAATAGAGCTATAACTTGTGTTGAGTTTCTCTCGGTGGGGAGTTGCTCCGCGCAATAGGCTAATGCGATTAAGCATTGCGTCAAATCATCACAATCCTCACAATCCTCAGATTTTTCGAGTGCACAAGTGGCGATATAGTTGCTCACTTTAGTCAGAGTGACATGTTTAAATACTTGGGTGATATTAAGCTCTTGACTGATGAAAAATTCAAGTTTTTTTGAGAGTTTTACTATTCTATATTGGCGTTGAATGAGATTCATCTGATCTACCTTTCTAGTACTTTACTATTATCTATTATCTCAATTAGACATTTGTATATGAAGTTGTTTGTCGTAAAGATTTGAACCTGATAGCAAATTTCATTCTGATTTGACGATGAGACAATCATAAAAAAGCCCATACCTGATAGGCATGGGCGACTGATTGGAATGACTATGTTATTAGGAAGGGGTAAGCAGTTGTAACTTATCGCTCCATACTTCCCCCGCCGTGCCATCCATTTGTGACCATTCTGGCTCTTCGGTGAAACCTTTAACCGAGAAGTGATCGCCATCTTGTTTGATAAGGCTGATGACAACGCTAAGATCATTGCTGCCGTTAGCGTTGGCAACTTCGATAATGAGCTCGCCGACTGAGTTCACCTCCCAGATCAGCTCTTCGACTGTTGTCTCACCATTGTCAGTTTCTGTTAAGGTGCCGCTACCATCTATATTTAGGAGCAAAATGGTTTCGATAGCGCCATCTGAATCAAAACTTTTCAACATTCTATTGGCGAGCATATCAGAGGTAAATCTGGCTTCACTGCCATCTCTACAGCTTGTCACTAAGGTCTAATACTCGCTAAAGGAAACCAAAGTCTCAGCAACAGGTTGATCGGTTTCATCGTCCCAAGTCGAGTCGCCTTCATGGCAGACAAAGTCACTATTGTCAGGCTCTGGAAGAGGGAATAATTTCATTTTATCACTCCATACCTCACCAGCGGTTCCATCCATAGGCGACCAGTCATTGTCTTCGACAAATCCCTTGATAGAGAAGTGATCGCCATCTTGCTTAATCAAGCTGATCACTGCCCTGATGTCGTTAGTGCCAGTTGAGTTACCCACCTCGAGGATTAACTCTCCTGCGTCATTGACGACCCAATGATAGTTTTCAACCATAGGCTCATCACTGTCATTGTCGGTATGGCTGCCCGTATCATCAACATTGAATGTCAAAATGCTTTCTATCTCGCCATCTGAGTCAAAAGATTTAAGCTTTTGACCAGCTAGCATCTCAGTATTGAATAGTTGAGGTTCGCCTGCTCTGCAGTTAGCGACTAGGGCAAGGTATTCGCTATATGAGCGAGTTGTGCCCTCTTTAGGTTGATCTGTTTCATCATCCCAATCGGAATCCCCGTCACGGCAGACAAAGTCATTGTGTTCCGGTTCTGACGGCATGACATTGTCGAGAAGAGTGAGATCTAGATTTTCTAAAATGTCATTTTTAGCGGCGAGATTAAATACCCATTCGTCATCATCGGATATCTGGCCAGCGGCTGTATATTCACCTCTTCTGACTGCACCTTCAAATTCGGTGAACAACAATTCTCCTATATCATCGTCATCACTGTCGCCAAAATCCCGCACACTTTCAGGCAATGCCAATAGGAGTAACCTTTGATCCAAAACGGTTACATCACGCCAGGTCCCTGTTGCAAAAAGGGAGGCGACATTGCTGACTTCTCCTGAGTCGCTTTGAGCTTGCCACTCAATTTTGTAGTAGTTAGCTGCACCTCCATCGATCATCTCGGCGATGATAGAACGACTACCGTCCCAACCCACATGAGGGCCGATAATGTTATCGACTGTTCCATCTGATGCTGTGGTGGATATAAGACTACTCAAAGTAACTACAGGCCCATCCATCTCACTATCCGCGGTATGTGCCCACACGCTATTACACATGCCCTCGAACATCTCGTCTTCATGGCAGCCATTCCAGTTGAAGATAGAGTAAACATCATTGATATTACTGAAGCTTAATTCGAATGCTTCAGCTCCAGTACTAAAAGTAACTGTTTCTGGGATCACTTTATGCCAGATATCAGTGTCTACTTGCTCTGATAAAAATAGCTTTATCTTTAGATCGATGACAGAGATCTGTTTGGCAAAAATAAGCTCACTTAACACGGCTAGATCTGAATTGATTAAGGTAATGCTACCGTCATCATTTAGATCGCCAATGACAAAGTTATCATTACTGACAACCCAGCCTGATTCGGTGAGAATAAGATCATCTTCATCATTCATCTCTTCTTCAGTAACAAACTCACCGTCAAGCAGCTTAAATCTAACTTCTGCTGACGTTTGAGTCTCAGCGTCATAGGTTAAAGTGCCATAGGTTAAAGTGCCATAGGATAGCGCCAACATATCGTCGTAATAACCATCATCGAAAAAGTTAATTCCATCGCCACTGACTAACTCGGTTAAATTAGCTGCTGCTGCGGTGGCTTCGGTGTTACGGATCTGAACTTGACCTTCGAGATCCTCCGTAGAGACAGTGCTGGCATCGACAACAGTGTCTGACTCGAGCACATCTTCGGGATCAAATTCGCCTCCTTGTTCGTTAACAAATTCCACTTCGCTGACGATCTCATCCAGCGCTTCGATGATCTGATCGACAATAAGACCAATGATATCGTCGGCTGAAATACCTGCGTCATCGGCGGCTGTTTGAATAGCATCGAAATTGTTGGCGATAAGTTGAGCGGTAACTTGGGCAACATGGTGCAGTCGCTCATATTCCTCTTGAACATCGGCCTCCAACTCGGCATTGAGCTGTTGGGCAACATAGTCTTGGCTGAGTGCTAAAGTCGTTCCCAGCAGCCCTTGTAAGCTTGCTTCTGCATCTGCCAGTTCATTACCTTGTTCAACCTCATTTTGCACCATAGTGGTTAATGGGCTGACGAATTCATATCCTACCGGGGCAGTCATTGTATAGGGTTGAGTAATTGCTTCACCGGTATCCTCATCGACGACACCAGCTGTGACTTCAACCAGCAACGGGAAGTTCTCTATCTGCTCTTGAGTCGCATCAGTGATAGAGAAGTCACCCCCAGCTGTGCTGGTGGCACTAGGCTCACCCTCATCGCAGAGTTTATTTTGATTCAGATCTAAACAAACCTTAGCGCCAACAAGATAGCCATCGGCAACTTTACCGCTCATCACTATTGGGGTGGGCTCAGGCGGTGGCTCTGGTGTAGGAGTATGTCATTACTGTCACTGCCTCCCCCACAGGCACTAAGGATTGGGAGGGTTAAAGATAGAAAGAGTATATGTTTGGTGTTCATCAAATCGCTCCATTGATCTTGATGGGGTATTGGAATATCCATTTTTTTATGAGTAAAGTAATCATGACTAATTAGTGTCATGGGTTGGTATCAATCACTATTTTGGGAGATTGGTAGTAGGGCACGATCCGCAATAAAAAGAGTCAAATTTGTTATTTAACTTGTTGGTTTTTTAAGCGTGGAAGTCAGCTAAGGTTTGTGCCAAATATTTCTTGATAGGAAGGTGTTTCAATATGTGTACTGGTGAAAGTGAGTAAAACTTGATTGATTATAATGTTAATATTTCACGTATTTGTTGAGCTTTCTCTCGTCCTATGCCCTCGACTTTGATGAGTTCCTCTTCTGGCGCGGTAAAGATTGATTCGAGACTGTCAAAATGAGTTAAAAGGCGTTTAGCTAATTTAGGCCCTATTTGTGGCAGGCTTTGGAGTATGAATAGTTGGCGGTTTTTTTGGCGCTTAGGCTTTCTGCCATTTGATATAACTCCAGTTTCTTTACTGTTTAATTGAGTAGCACAAAAGTAGAGTATTTTAGCCGATTCAGCTTGGGATAAACTGCGAAGAATAGGCATATTGAAGTTGATAGCAATAGAGCACAACGCCCCAATTAATGCTTCACGAGTAATGTCATAAGAGGCTATATCACGAGAAGAACCTTCAATAAGCAGTGCGGTATTATAGTCACATTCCGATAATCACCCAGTGTTAATCGTTTTTTTACTAGGTAGAGACTCGTGTGAAGTGACAGTTGTTCTAATAACGTTTCAGCATGCTCTCGATCGTCATAGGCAATTTCAATTAGGGTTTTATTCATCCTGAATACTTCATTAATCCTTTGGCTTTGCTGAGTCTAGCCCAAAATAGCTTAGCGTGTATGCTCATGCAGCTTGTATCTCTGCTAGCAGTGACTCTGTGGCGTGAGGTTAATCAAATAGGAAGTGTTTAATATATAACGGTAAATTTGTGCAGCAAAGGTGATAACATGATACTAATCTACTCAGTTGCTTAAGGGATCTTGATGGCGTTGTTTTTAAGTCTATCTAACCAAATGTGTAAAATGCTGAAAGTGCCACTTGAGCGGATAACTGATGCCGATGGTAATAACCCTGGAGTGCAGCCGATTAGCACTAATGCTAATCGTGTGAGTTGGCAAGGGCAGGTTATTCAGCTATCGGGCCGTCAATGGCAACCCTATGATGATGGTAGTTGGCTGGTGGTGTTTATGGAGTCCCATAGCCGCTACTGCATGATAATTCATTATCCGCGTAAGCCAGATTGGGAGACGTTGCAGCAAGATTTCTATCGTCACTGGAAGTTACACGCTATTGGCTGGCTGCGATCTAATGGTTTTATTCAAAACGATGATGATGGTATGCAGATACTCGACAATATCGAGTATTACTTTGAACAAACTAAGGTTACGAGTTTTCGTAATTTAGATCGCAGCATAGGCGCCCATATTGCTGAAATACAGTACTATTTACACTCACTTTTTGATGACCATAAACCGTGCTATTTTGACAGCGAAGAGGCGTGGGAACTGAGTATGTTTATCAATCAGCAGCCGCGAAAGATTAATGGGCTGCGCAGTAAAAAACACCAGTTCATCCCGGTTGAGCGTTTTATCGACGATGCCCTATACCGTTTTGCCTCAGGTATTAGTGCCGATGACTTCCCCGATGTTAAACCGGGGAGTTTCCCCAGCCCCTACCCACAAAAGCCAGTGTTAAAGGCGTTGGAGTAGAACAGAGATTAGGTTGTTATTTGAGGCTATATCAGTCTATAGAGCTTAATTTTCCAGTCAAAGGCCAACCTTCGACAGAAGACAAACAAAAGCCCAGCAGTACACCTTGGCACTACTTTGTCATATTCCTTAATATATTTCGGATCTAGCACTTAAATTACACGCTATAGCGTGCAATTTATAGTTTAACGCTTCTAGCGTGTAATATAGGGTTTAACGGTTGAAGCGTGTGAAACTTGATTTACCTGCTTTAGCGTGTAAAATAGAACTAAGAATAGGTTCTATAGGCAAGTGATCATGAAGGTGACGAACTCAAAGCAGCTTAGCGCGTATCTCAAAGATGCACGATTGAATATGAAGCTCTCGCAAAGCAAAGTGGGTAGTAAAGTCGGTATCCGTCAGGATACCGTTTCAAGCTTTGAACAGAACCCTGACTCCACCAAGTTAGAGACGCTGTTTAAAATCCTGTCAGCACTGAATCTAGAGTTGGATATAAAGGTTAGAAACTCAGAGCTAACGGAGCAGCTTAATGATGATAAAAGCGCCGCCTCCGAGCAAGAGTGGAAGGAGGAGTGGTAATGGCTGTTCTGGATGTTTATGTGAATGGCTATCTGGTAGGTGAATTTACTAAATCGACCACAGGCTCTCATCTGTTTAAGTACGCCCCCAAATGGCTAACAACACCTGGAAGTCGGCCTATTTCATTGTCGATGCCATTGCGATCGCAAGCGTATAAAGGCGATGAAGTTTATAACTTCTTTGATAACTTACTACCAGATAACATGGAGGTGAGAAACAGGATTGTTGCTCGTCATAATGCGCAATCGACACAAGCGTTCGATCTACTCGCTAAAGTCGGCCAAGACAGTGTCGGTGCATTGCAGTTAGTACTTCATGGTCAACACCCTTTTGATGTTAAAAAGATTGAAGCTAAAGATTTATCCGATGAGGCATTGGAAAAAGTGCTCAAAGGTTATCAGTCAGATATTCCGTTAGGCATGCTAGTCGATGAAGATGATTTTCGAATATCGATTGCAGGTGCCCAAGAGAAGACCGCCTTACTTAATTTAGATGGCCGATGGCAACTCCCTATTAAAGCTACACCGACTACGCATATCATTAAGCTGCCTATCGGTGAGATACAGAGCCATTCATATACCATCGATATGAATGACAGCGTTGAAAATGAATACCTGTGCATGATGATAGTGAGGGAGTTTGGCTTAGATGTACCTCATTGCTCAATACTCAAAGTGGGTGATATTAAAGCGCTAGCAGTAGCGCGCTTTGATCGTAAATTATCCAGTGATGGCCAATGGATAATGCGATTGCCGCAAGAGGATTTTTGTCAGACGTTAAATATTCCACCTGCAAAAAAATATGAAAGTCATGGTGGTCCCGGTATTGAACAAATCATGCTTTATCTACTCGGCTCTATGAACTCAGAGCGAGATAGGTACAACTTAATGAAGTCACAAGTGTTGTTTTGGTTATTAGCAGCTACAGATGGGCATGCTAAAAACTTTTCTCTTTTCATCGAGGTTGGTGGCGGATATCGATTAACCCCTTTTTACGACATTATATCCATGTACCCAGTGATAGGCGGCAAGGGGTTAAATATTCGCGATGCAAAGTTGGCTATGGGGCTTAAGGCGACCAAAGGTAAGAAGTATCAAATTGCTCAGATTTTTCCACGGCACTTTCTGCAAACAGCGAAGGCGGTAGGTTTTGATCTCGATGCTATGGTTGATATTTTGCGAGAGGTGGCAGATTCAGTTGATGATGTGATTATGAGGGTAAAGGCTCAGTTGCCCGAAGACTTTCCTGTACATATAAGGGATTCTATTCTCGATGGTTTAAAGGATAGAGCAAAGCGACTGATAGCTGAGTCATATATCTGAAAGGACAGCAATATTCGCTACTCGATGTGTGCTTGAAGATGACTTGCAGTAGACCATCGCTGTCAGTTTAACATTGATAGAATCAAAATTTATCGACATGAGTGGCGAGTATTGAATGCATATGTCGATTGTATCGACATATGCTGAGTTGATATTCCATTAAGCTAGATCACCTGCAAACAAAAGCCCAGCGATAAACTGGGCTTGGACACATTAATTCAAATAGGTAAAAATGTTATTCCACGTTTTGGATCTGAATGTAGTAAAAATCTACATTTTCATTTAAAAACAGTGGTTTACATTGTATTTATTTGGTTTTTTATTGTTTTAGTCACCACTTTAGTACCACTTTGTAAGGTGTGTAAGCCATTTCCCAGTGAGATGAAATATCAACTGTTAAGGGGGTTAATATATGACGCCGTGATGTTCAGTCGCGCAACCGTAACAAACAATAGCCTCGATGCTGTCATTGACCAAACGACTCATTCCCATACCTTCATGGACCTCACCTTTGCAATAGAAGCAATCAGTAGGGTATTTATGCTCACTCTCTATTTTAGTTTTTAGCTCTCTCACTTCAGCAGGGCTTGCTGATAATGGAAGTGTGGCTTTAATGGCGTAACCAGAGTGGCATTCATGTGGGTGAGGCCAAAAGGTCGTTGAATTGAACAGCCGAATCTCATCTTCAAAAATAGCAACTCTAATTTCGTCAAACCTTGAGCTTGTCACTCTATCTATTTGGTTAACGTCAAAGGTCTGTTTATATGTTCCTGTGCATGAGTCTGCTGCGCAAACGGGTATATCACTGATATCAATCAGTCTCGAGTCCACCAGCTGATTGCACTGCTGGCAAACATAGAAATACTCAGAGTTGTCTAATAGATCATATATCTTCTCAAATACATTTTCTCGATGTTTAGCATCGCCTATATTAGTAACAAGCATGAGCTCTAAGTTATCCCGCTGATCATTATTACGATGAACGGTTAAGCTAATCTTTCCACTTAAATCTAACGAATATAACACCCCTATAGATTGGCTACTTCTAGGGCTTTTACTTAAAAGTTCTGAACAATTATATCTATCATCAATCTCTAAATAGCCTAAGAGCCCACAATAAAAATTGAGCTCTGATACATTAAAATGAAAACCTTTGAAATAGATAAACTCTGCAAATTCTCTTATCAACTCTTCGTTGCCAGAGACTGCAATGGCTCCTTGGTCAATGAGAGATTTAACCGTTGGAATGTAATCTGTTTTAACCATGAATATTACCTATACCTTTCCAAGCACTTTCACGTGAGGTATTAAGAGCTTGCTAATCCTAATTAAATATTAGCTGTGGCTTGATAGGATCGCCGCGCTCAAAACCTTGTAAATAGTGATATTGAGCGACACTATCTCAGCTAGCACTTGTTGACGCTAAACAATGGTACCGCTAACCATTGAGCACTTCGCTCTCTAAAGCGGTAAAAGACGCTACAACAGTAGCGCCTTTAAAGGGATAAGCTTTTAAGTCATTTATCTATATGGCCTTACTAATCCTCTAAATAATCATCATTGTTTGGATTATGGGCATCGGCCCAATCATCCATATCCGCATCATTATTTGGATTATTAATATCAGACCAAAGGTCAAGCTCATCATCGCTCATATCAGATGAATCAGGCATACTTTACTCCTTATTTCTTGGGTTGATACTGTGAATTATTGGGGTTGAGCTGGTTGCTCCTATTATCTAGCGCCTTCTGGTAGGCATGGTTAGTACCGCTAGTGCCTTTGTTATCATTTGACTGATTGCTCTTATGGTTTTTGTCGGACATTTTAGTTTTCCTCAAGGTTAGTTGATTATCGATTGCTAAGGGGTTTCAACCGTTACAGTTAAAACCCCTGTAATCGACGAACATCATGTTTAAAGTTTTGAAATGCCCTTCTCTTATCACTGGGGGTAGACGGAACACTCAGGCGCTTCCCCGAGGGAGTGATCAACTTAGGGTGTCGGCCTTTTTTACATGACCAGCCATAGTGATTAACCAGCCTGTTAACCAATACGTTAATATTCTTATCGCTACTGTATTTTTTCATTGGAACATCCATAGATTGCCTGGAAACTCAGAGGTATCCCCTAAAATGGGCCAATGACGTTATGCAACGTTAGTTGCTAAAGGATAACGACCGACAAATGCGTTAAGGTTAAAGTCAATCTCGGCAAAAGCATGTTCCACGCCGACATCTAAGATTGGTTTACTGTGCGAATGGCCTTTTCCCTCACTACTGTTCTGATAAAAACAACCTTCAGGGTTAACCATTAAATAGGATTGCCACATAGCATCGTTATCTTCTTCAACAATAAAATGAGAGAGGATTGAATGACGCTTAACATATGAACGGTACTGCTCTGAGGTGATAGTGAGATTGTGTTCATGAACGGGTAAAACGCGTAGTAATTTCCACTTATCAGGCTGCAGTTGCTGCATAACCTCAACCATATTTTCTCGCCAGTTATAAGCATTAACAACCGTATTGACCTTAAAGCGTCCATTTGGATTTAGCGTGCGATATGCTAGGACTATTTCCATCAAATCTTCAGGAGATAGCCAGTCACCATTTTGGTTAGTGCGCCCAATGTTTGAGGCCAGTAAGCTATCTGCAGTATCAAAGCTCATACCGAGCATATTGAGGTGGGGAGCAATTTTTAGCATCAAAGATGCATTTAAAAGATGGCCATTGGTAATAACAGAAGTCTTAAATCCGAGCTGTTTTGCATAAAGCAGCGCATTGACAAAGCGACGGCCCAACATCAATGGTTCGCCACCAGCAAAGTTGATCCTCACGGAGCGGTAATTGAGTTGCTGTCTGAGGGGGTTATCGAAAAGGAAATACGAGGCTAAATCCTTTAGCAATTGCTTAGTCTTTACTTCACTATGATGAAGCTCCGTAGACGAGCAATTATTTTCCCACGTAGCATAACAATATCCACAATGGTAATTGCACGCTTCGGTCATATGGAAGTTGATAACGAGTTCTTGAATCTGTGTCATGGTGCTCTCCGTTTGTTGATGACCAACACAGATTCACCTAGTGCAATGCACTAACAACACTTTATATAAAAAAATTACATTTTTCTGAATTGATCTAGCAAATCATCAAATTCAACGGCTTCGCGCCGCGATCTTTCAACGTGAAGTTTTAATTGATTTACCGCCTCATTGTCAGTTGTCATCAGGGATGACATTTCTACAGCTCTATCGAGATCACCTTGTAAATAAGCTAGCAGTATATTATCGCTTGGCTCTAAGGTGGCAGATTGAGCTAGCAAGGCGTGTAATAAACTTTGATTTTTTCCCAACGCAAGCTGAGGCAAAACAGCGAAAGGATTAGGCAACTTGTCACTATACAAATCAAAGTCACCAGCCAATGAATCTGCAAACTTGAGTGCTAAACCATTGCTCAAAGCTATCCCCATCAAAGAATTGCTTTCGCCAAACATAACCCTCACCGCCTTAGCACACTCCTCGCGATAAGATTTATCTTCAAAGATGCGCTTCACATCCTTGGGATCATGGAATACAGCATTGAGCAGCAAAGCATTAAAGAGCACTGTCATTTGACCAGGGGCTAGATACTTTGTCTTTCGCTGTACCTTCTGTTCCGTTTCAATTTTTATCAACTTATTTCTGACAAGTGAATCAGCTTTAGTTTTAAGTAGCTGACTCTGGGTCGCTACATCAATGCCAAATAGCTGCCGGATAGCTTGCGGTACAGTTAAACGACTAGCCATTGCAATATGCCTGTTCTAGTAATTGACTCACTCGGAGCCGCTGCAGCTCTTGAACACCCATAGATAAGTTCGAAATGGCCTTTGCCATCTCAAACCAATTACTACTTGCATAACGACTCGAATAACAGCTGTGCGACTGTTGGCTGTACTGCTGTAACACACCAATACAGTAACCTGCACGCATCGCTTCAGCCATAGAAGTGTGAAGCGCTGCATAAGGCCCAACTTTATCTTTATGCTCAAATATTTCTACCACTTCACGGCAGGATTGCTGCAGAAGTTCCGCATCATCGTCTTGAAAGGGAGTTTGTTTGGCCTGAAGCGAGCAGCTAAATATTAAGCCGATAAATACTACATATTTAAAAGCATTCATCACGCTTTCTCCCATGGGTTTTCTGGCGCTTTATAATTTTTCAGGTTCTCTTCAAAGTCACCTGTATCGGTAGATTGGGTGGCGTCAGGTTCAGAACTCGTCTCTGGTATTGGCTCTTTTATAGAGGACGGTGCAGACAATGTTGAATCTTGGGTTTCTTTGTAAAACGGCGAAAGAGGCGTTGCCGCATAGATTGTCAAAATAAAAAGAAGGCATGATGCAAAAGTTTCAATCTCCTCGTATCTATATAAGAACTCAGCCTCTAATCGCCCTTTTTCCGTGAGCTCCATCCACATTGCAATTAACTCGATGAAAGATGCAAGCAAAACCACAGTTGAAACGGCAAATACGAAACGTCGGATCATCTGCCACCAGGTCCAATTTAATTGAGTACCTCGACGATAAAAACGCCAAACAACCAAGCATAACAGAGCAAGTGAGCCTATTTCTGTCAAATCCAACTCGTTGATACCCGTTCCATATTCGAAAAAACTAGCAGGGATAGCAATGAGAGATAGAGCTGCAACAATACCAAGGCTGAGGTAAAGCAAGAAGGTCATGATCCCTGCCGCAAGGTGCCCGAGAATAATATCGATAGTATTCAAAATTGATTTCATTTTTCATCCTTGATAACACGGAAATGCTGGTAAGGACCCCATTTCCAAACGGTCATATCATTGCGCTTTTGTTCTAATGAATCAAGTGGATAAGCCTGGAAGAGTCAATAAAAATATCTTCTACCTAAAACTTGTCCGTCAACGGAATTATCACAAGCTTAATACTATCTTTAAGCTGCATTATCTCCATCGCAGCACTTCCGTGTTAAGTATGGTGTGACAATTGGGGGGGGAATTGATAATCAAAACCTATTTTTCCTATATAGGCCTTCATCGTGCACATGGCTAAAGGATAGTCTTTAGTTAGATTAGAAGAGGTAATGGTGATCTACATGGCAAAAATTAAAGAAATCTATATAGATATCATTAACAATTCAGTATATAAAAATATACACTCTATATAGTTGATTATTATATTTTTAATGAGGTTCATTGGATGTTGAAGCCTATTACTCTAGTTGGTGAACAAAGAAAAGTTTTAACCCTTAGCCATGAAGGACCAATTCAGATAAAAGGTGCTGCGGGAAGTGGTAAAACGACAGTGGCTGTTTACCGAGCTTGTCATTTAATGGATTCTCATTCGGATATGTTTGAACCGAGCAAAGTTGCTATATTCACTTTCAATAAGTCGCTTTCTGGCTACTTGAATGAGTTAACACATAGCCTGAATAAAAACGACTATACAGGCATGAAGATCATTAATTTTCATAAATGGGCATATGCATTTATAAAGGAAAATGGAATAGACCTCTACGATAAAACACTCTTTGATAATAAAATTTTAAGTATTCTTAGGCCCATAGTTAGCTCAATCCCTTTAAATTCAGAAAATAGTCGAATTTTAACTAAATCCACTGATTTTTTTTGTGATGAGATATCTTGGCTGAAAGGCCGGTGTATCAATTCTCTTGATGAATACATCAACGTATCAAGAGTAGGCAGAGGCAAGACTGATAGAGTATTGAAAACTGATAGGCCTGTTATTTGGGAAGTATTTAGTAAGTATAAAGAAGAGCTTGGAAGGATTGGTAAGTGTGATTTTGATGATTATGCCTTACTATGCCTAGCACTTATTGAGAAAAAAGGTGATAAATTTATACCACCTTTCACTCATTTGGTTATTGATGAAGCTCAAGATCTAAATAAGGCTCAAGTTTCTGTTTTAACTAAGGTTGTGTCTCCTAATACTAGTAGTATTACCATTATCGCAGATGCCGCACAACGAATTTACAAAAGTGGCTTTAACTGGAAAGAGGTGGGTCTCAACGTGACAGGTGGAAGAACTGTTGAGTTTAAGAAAAACTATCGAAATACTATAGCGATAGCAAAAGCCGCATTATCTCTATTAGAAAAAGATAATGATTCAGATGATTTCACAAAGGTTGAGCTTGGAACAGTTCCAGGGGAGAAACCTTTGCTTAAAAAGTTGTCTAATTCAGATTCTGAACAGGTATTCATTGCAACGAGGGCTCAGGAGCTTCGTAGAGATTATCCTCAGGATTCAATTTGTATTTTGCATCGTACTCATCAGGGCATATATAAAATTATTAAAAGCCTCGAAAAGATGGGCCTAGAACATGAAAAAATTAATGGTAATGCAGATATTCATTACTCAAAGGCTGATATAAAAATATCAACTATGCAGTCCGTAAAGGGCTTAGAATTTGATCACATTCTTATCTGCGACCTCCATGACGATAACCTACCTGTTAAATCAGGATTTAGTGAACCTGATGATGATTTGCATATCACGACTGAAAGAAGGTTACTTTACACTTGTATGACTAGAGCAGTGAAAAGCTTGACGTTAACATATAGTGGAACGCCCTCTCGCTACTTTAAAGAGATAGATTCAAATTTACTAGAGAGTCATTAATGTATGACGGTTAAGCAAAAAGCTCACAATAGAGGTGTTCAAAGTTTATACCACTTCACTTCTATTGAAAATTTAATGAGTATTATGGAGAGAGGATATCTCTACTCTCGTGAAAAAGTTGATGAGCTAAAGCTAGTTGACGATGGTTATTTTACTGCTGATTACGCAGATCATATGGATGAGGAACGTTTTGATGGCTTAAGAAATTATGTGAATTTAAGTTTATCGCGTCCGAATTGGTATCTTCTGAATAAATACCAAAAACGTCCTGAATTATGTCACCTAGATTGGTGCATATTATGCGTTGAGATCTCGCCTATGTTCGATGATTCCACATTATTTTCCGTTTGTAACGCTGCCTCAAGTACGGCTAAGCGTTACGGAGTTTGTGGTGGAGCTGTAGGGTTTGAACAGATGTTTATGCAAGAGGTTGTTACACCAAGTAGAACTTATACTAGGTACAATCTCCCGCAGTACTTCACTACAGACATTCAAGCAGAGGTTTTAATTAAGGACTCAATTGATACTAAAAACATAAAAACAGTTTTCCTACCAAATCAAAATAAACTTTCTCAATATCGTTCAGCTTTCAATATGTTAGGTTTAAATTCAGATGCCTTCTCTGTGAACCAAGAACTCTTTTCAGGCCCTATATTCAGATAAGACTTTGCTGTGCCGGTAGTTTGTCTTTGTTATCTAAGCCTGAAAGAAACAAATCTTGATATTTTTTTGAGTTATTTAGAAGCGACTCAATTTTGCCCGCTTTAGACAAACTGACATATAAAGCCAAAGAGCGAGCTTGGCAGTTGAAGCTCTTGCTCGGATTGAACTCTATGTCAGTAAAACTATCAAATTTCTTAATAGCATCGGTCAAACTTGGATTTCTGTTTAAAGCATTTAAGTAAATCCAATCATAAAATAGTGTTTTAGGTTCTAATGGCCAAATTCCTTCCTTACCCTGGAACCCAATCAAACTACCTGATTCTTTTAATCTTATATCTCGCTTAGCATCAAGTGGACTGACTTGAAGTAGGTCTTTATAGGGGCCGCCACTTTGAAAAATTTTAGCAGCTTGAAATATGTTCTCAACTGCTACGTCCTTGCCGTTAGCCAGCTTAACCATTAAATTAAATGCGCTCAATGATACCCCAATCCCAAGTGAGCTTTTGGATGATACCTCGAGCGGATTAACCGCTAAGTTAGTTTCAATAATCCTTGTATGTAGTTCTTCTACTGACTTTTGTTTTTGTGTCGCAGCAAAACCAGAGTGCCATTTGAACTCAATTAAATCTTCAGTTACATAAGGGTAATCATCTGATGGTCTAAATACGGGTCTGCTTGCCATTATGTTTTATCTCCTACTGCATCACCTAGCAATCGCTCAATCTCTGCGGCTGTAATTGCCGCTGGTAAAAGCAGGTTCCTACTGAGCTCTCTCTTTCGCTCTAAAAGCTCATTCAACCTGATATCGAAAGATGCTTCACCATACTTTGGGTGTACGGCCATCGGGTAATGTATATGCACAGGTTTCTGCTGACCAATTCGATATATACGATCCGAACATTGATCTTCTACAGCGGGATTCCACCAGCGAGACAAGTGAATCACATGATTTGCTTGAGTAAGTGTTAAACCTACTCCACCAGCTTTAGGAGATAGCAACATGACATTAAACTCACCTTCCGGAGTACGCTGGAACACATCAACTAACTGCTTACGCTTCGCACCATTGATCGAGCCATTTATTCGAGCTGGTGGGTGCTGCATTTGATAGCGCTGCTGAAGATACGGAACCAATAAGGCCTGAAGCTTCAGTGATTCAATGAAGATCAGAGCTCGCTCTCCAGCCGTATGAATGGTATCTAAAATACCAATGGTTTCTTTAAGTCTTGCGGAGCTTTCAATATGATCGTTAGTTAACCCTTCTGCTCCAACTTCAACTGAAAACAAACTCACTTTACGGAGTTGTTGAATCACTTCTAGTACTCGCCCTTTTTCGGTATTAACTTGGGCATTGCTGACAATAACAGAATAGTCTTGGGCCTGTTGTGGTGTCATTTCGCGCTGATAATGTTTAGTGTGCTTCTTAGGTAGCCCTTGTAGGTGCTCTTCTTTCATTCTTCGCATTAAAATCGCAGGTGAAACGTCATCGACTAATCTTGATTTTAAAGCTTCTGCGGCAGCAACTGGGTCATCAGCTTTAACATAAGTATTGTGGAACTCAGATAACGCACCTAGATAGCCTGGCTCTACAGCATCAATAATACTCCACAGATCTTTCAGCTCATTCTCAACAGGTGTGCCAGTGACTGCTACTGAAAAGTCACAAGACAACGACTTAGCCATTTCAGTCATTCTCGATACAGGGTTCTTAATTTTCTGAACTTCATCAAAAGTGACGCATGCCCACTGGATAGGCAGGAAATATAAAATCTTATCTCTTAACGTTTCATAGGTAGTCAATACCCAGTCCGCGCCTTCAAAAGCTCGTTTACGCTCTAATGCAGACATGCCACTAAGTGACTTCATTCCTGGACCGTATGCCTCGAAAATACGGCCTAGACCAGGTTTGTTTAAATGTACCGCCTCTTCATCTTTCCAGTTCTTCAGCAGACCTGAAGGAGCAACTATTAACATAGGCTTGTTGGGGTATACATTATCGTTCATTGCTTCTTTTATCCAAGCCATAAACGCAAGGCTTTGCAATGTCTTACCTAACCCCATATCATCCGCTAAAAGCACCCCATTACTACCTTGCTTCCAGTGTTCTTGAAGCCAGGAAACACCGATTTTTTGATGTGGGTATAACGATACAGTTTGAAGTAACTCGGGTAACTCACAATTCAAGCCTGCCCTTGGAGTCTTGCGGATCTGATACTCAAGTTCTTCAATATTATCCGTAGTTATAGGAACCAATGTTTCAATGGATCGGCCTTCAGCTTCAACGTTATTATCTTTATCAGAATCACCAGATACCGCTTTAGCAACTCTTTGAACCGCAGCCAAAGTTTCTGGGTTTGCGGGGATCTCTTGATTGCCGTGCTGAACGGTAGAATCGCCTTTTGCTATTGCGTCTTCTATTTTTTCGCTCAAGCCAACGGCGTCCTCAGGGGTGATCTCAATTACCTGTTCACCAAGGATAAGAGTCAGGATTTCATCATCAGGTACCCAGCTAGTCGAATTTTCCAGTCTATAGGCACAGAGCTTTGGCTCCCAAACCCCCAATTGTTGTATTCGAAGGCTTAAAAACTCAGGTGTTTCGACAAAAAACTGCTCAACTTCCTCTTCACTAAATTGCTGTTCGAGTGATTGAGTTATTTTTCCTGCTGGATTGGCAATAAATGCGAGTCTCTCTTGTACAGTCCCCTTCTGAACACCTCTTACTACGTTCATCGCTTCGACCATACGTGGTGACAAGATTACATATTGTCCTTGTCCTAGTGCGTAATGGGGGACGCAGCTTTTCTTGCCTGAAAACTGCTTAGAAAAAGTTTTCTCATATTGTCTAGGAAGCAGTGAATTGTATTCGGTAATATCACCATCAAAGTCAGTCACTGGCGTAACCAGTACCGGATGTACTCGCCCTTTGGAGTCAATATCTAAAGTAAATCGATTTGCGGAAGATACGGTAATCGTGTTTAGTTGACCATCTACGACAGCATCCTTTGGTAAAAACTGCTGTAAGATCCCCCAAGCCAACATTTTACTATCAATATCTTCAAAGTTAGTCTGTTGAAAAGCATCAATATGGCTAATTAAAGAGAAAAGGGGCTCGTTTAACAGATAACTATTAGCTCCCTGTTTAATTATTGCACCATCGCGTTTTAACCCCATCATAGGCCTAGAACGCGTATCCAACCATATAGCATTCAATTTGAATGTTGGTGTATGTATAGGTCCGATACCAGATATCTTTATTTTGAAGGGAACAAGAGCTGGCAAGCCTAATTGAAGAACTTCTGTAGCATCACATTGAGCAATTACACTTTCTTTAACGTCAATATAAGATGTTCCATCATTAACACACTCTTGTTCAAGCCAGCTGAGCAGGGGAGCGACAGAGCCTAACCTATTATGGGTAGTGTGAATAACAAAACTGCCCCAATTCGTCGTAGGTACAGTGATACCACCAGCTTCTAGTTGAAAACGAAACGTGTCATCAATTTTTTGCCAACTCAAATTTGCCTTGCTCATTTCTAGACCCGCATATAGTTGTTATATCTGATGGTTATTCCGGTGTAGCTCTTAATAAAGTCACTTAATTTACTTTGCCAGCCACCATTTACAGACCCGTGATGTCCTTCTTCGAGGTAGGGCATTTGGACCAGCATCTGTTTGCTATATTCTGTCAAGTAGAAGCGTGGTGTGTACTTACTCGTATCTAACCATGCTCGATAGCTTCCTGAGTGGCTCCATTCTGTAATGATCAGGTTTCCGATTCTCAATATCAAAGCTGAATGCCGACTGCTTACGCCTGACCCACGCATAAACGCACCGTAACTAGAACCACCTTTTAAAAACTGATTGGACATGGACTTCGCATATGGGCCCAATACCAACCAGGCTTCATCAATAGCCTCAACATCAAGGTAGGCTTTCCAGAAGGCCTTACGGTATCTCCAATGCCTATCAGCGGTTTCATCGCCACGAGAGACGTAATCAAGTAGTGAGAAGAAGTCTTCAAGTGTGCTTTCAACCATCCAGGACAAAAATACTTTCTTCGCCACTTCGCTCACATTTGCCCATAAACCATTGTGAACACGTGGATCTTTGAAGTATCCAAGCACAAAGCCTTTTATTGTTTCTTTTACATCGCTACGAGGCTTTTGCTGTTGAAATGGAAGTAGCAATGCTTCAATCAAATGCGCTCGATATGAAGGATATTTCAATGCTCTTTGCTGAGTAATCGATTCTCGGAGTATTTGATCGACAGTTTGCTTTTGCCACTCATGTGAGGCTAATAATGGTTTAGTTTTGTTTAAAAACTCTAGGTAGGTAAGTTGAGCTAACTTTCCTGTCGCTAGCGCACCAGTCAGACCAGCTCGTTCGTACAGCTCATCGAGTGATTCACCATCATCAAGGTAATGAAGTAGGGCTTTATGCCCATTGGGTTCAAGTAGATCAAATTCCTCACAGCGTCCCCATATGGTCATTGATTTATGATCGAAAGAGTAACGCAAAGCGTAAGATAGCGATTGTCGAATTGCCTCAAATCCCTGCCTCTGGTATGGGTAAGTCAGCATCAATACATAGTAAATTGTCAGCCAGCCACGCTTATACTGTCTTCTAGCTAACTCCTGTGAATAGGAAAGCCAGAATCCGTCTATGGCCATCAAGTTATCCCGACCTTGAGAGGGAGCAGAAAATAACATCCAAGCAAATGTTCGCAGACTGCGTTTAGACAATTTTGGCCACAAAAAAGGCTCTGCAATTGCTGCTATGGCCTTACGGTACTCAGCTTGTAGTTCAAACTCTGATGGCTTAGCAGCATCAAACTCTCCCAGAGTGATCAGAGCTCGTTGAGTCGCAATATCTAGCTTACTATGCTCAAACGCATGGCGATTGAGGTTAAATGCGATAGGCAATTGATTAAGTTTGGCTTTAAGTGACATAAATTAGCCTTTAAAACCGTTCATCAACAGCGCCTTTTCTGCATCGGTAAACTCTGGGGGGGTCATGATAAATCTAAGATCTATACGACGATTTGCTTGATCATCTGTTGCGACTTGATGGCGGTGACCATCTAAGGGCCTCTCTTCGCCATAACCTGATACGCTGAAAATTGCCTCATTGTTATTATTATCCATAGACTTCAAGCGATTAGACGCCCCGACTAACTCCATATAAGTACGAATGGCTCTGTTTACCGATAACTGCCAGTTTAGTCGGCCACTATCATCACCTCTATATCGAGTATTATCTGTATGTCCTTCAATAAAAATAGCTTCTAAATAGGCGTGTTCCTCTGCCATATACTCTTTACAAGATGAAATCGATGGCGCTAAGTTCACTGCAAAACAAGGTAAAACATCTTCTAGGACATGACGAATGGCCGTTAATTTAACTAAGTTGTCTTCATTTAACTCTGCAGAACCAGATGCAAAAGTAATGGCGTTTTCAGTTAAACGTAACACACCATGAGCCTCGTCTATATTAACAATAATCCCATGTTCCTCTTTCAATCTTAGCTGTAACTCTTGAAGCAACTGAGCACGAATATAGTCGTTACTTTCCATGCGTTTTTTCACGGCATTTAGACGCTCAATTTCAGTTTCCATCTTTTTCTGAACCTGTGCGGTTCTTTGCGCTGCATCCTGAAAGTTAAGAATGAAAGCCACTAAAGTAATAATAAAGATAAATACCAAGCCAGACATCAAGTCACTTACCGAAACGAGGTAGCCAGAGTCCTCGTCAATTTCACATTCGTTGTCACTGTTCATGGGTTATCCTATGCCGTCGCAGGCCAGTCTTCGACAACGTCAGCAAGCTCTCTCACCGCGCCGGACAGCTTCTCTACTATCTGCGCAGCATTACTATCTAATCCGTTCAAGTAGCTGGTGGTTGACTCTGCAAAAGTAGCATAGCCTTGGTTTAGGCTCTCAAGAGTCTTGCCTAATGATTCATCTACTTCGGTAAAGCGATCTTGGTAGCTTTGCCAGTAACTACGCACTTCATCTTGCATCTCTTTTAATTGTGCTACTGCCTGTTGACTCGTTTGCGCGGAATCTGAAAGTGTATAAATTCCAGTTTTCAATGCATCGCCACAGTTATTTAAATCTTCAGCTAAGTCAGCTATTGGCTCTACAACAGCTGCGATACGCTGATGAACTTCAGACAAAGATACAACCACAAGACGAATTTCTTCTGCTAGGGCTTTATTGTTCGATGTAATGTCAGCAATATCGTTAGTACTATCACGTAGCTTACTGATAGAAGAGTCGAATTCAGTGGCAATTTTACGCATATTATTTGCAGACTCTTGCGTCGCTTCTTTCAGCATAGTCGTCATCTCACCGACAGATTGTGTGACACCATTTACCATGCTTGCAACACCAGCGCTAATCTCCTCACGCATCTGGTTTGAGCCTTCTGTAAAGGCTTTGCTTAAGTCACCAATCGTATCTTTGGTGCTCTTCTGCATACTTTCATGATTGTCATTCATCGCCTTCATCTGCTCACGCAAATCGCCTGATAATGATTGCATCGTGGTAGCAAATGCCTCCATCTCTTTGCCCGCGGCACCTGAAATACTCTGACTAAACTCAGAGATAAGACGCTCAATTGTTTCGTCTGCGGCTTTCGATTGGTTTTGATTGAGTTGTTCTAATGCTAATTGAATCTTACCGAGCGTTTCGTTTAAAGGCTGCGATACTTGCTCGTTAAGGACTTGTCCTAGGCTAACCGCTAAATCTGTAGAGAAACTATTCAATGCTTGGCTTTGACTGCGAGCCTCAATTAATATGCAGGTATTAAGCCGCTCGGCACTAATAAACTCCAAACGCTCCTCAAGTAAGTCATTCCATTCACTGAGTAAATGTTTTAGTTCATAACTATGCTTTTTCTCCCGCCATGAGAAAACCATCGATGTAATTAAGCCTGCAATAGAGGTTAAAAAGGCGAGAGATGCGCCATCAAGTAAATGAGATAAGGCACCTTTAGCTTCATCGATATTGTTAGACCCAATACCAGAAGACGCAAGGTAGATGCCTGCGACTAACCCTAAGAAAGTGCCTAAAATCCCTAACCCTGTTAGCTTGTTAGGGACAGAATTAAAGTAACGCACATTAACATGGGGTCTAATAATCGTTTGGTCGGAGAAAAATTGCTGCGGTCTGCTTGTATTAACAATTACCGAACTATCTGTAATGTGATGCTCTCCTGGTCGCAATAAAACCTCGCTAAATTCTCGCCATGGGTTTTTCATTATTGGAGAGTTAGCAATCGTATCCTCAAGCTCATAAAACTCTTCAGGGAATTGTTCCACACCTTCGATACGAGATAAATGATCAACAACAGGCTGTAACTGGGCTTTCAGTGAATTACATTTTTTTTTGAAAAGGTGCCAGTTAACTAATGCGATACCAACAATTATCGCAATTTGTAATGCGATACCAATGCCTGATGTAAAGAATTCAGCCATCATAACTAGAATGTTTTTCATTTATTTTTACTCATTTAATCCTTCCGTGGAACTCAAAAGCACTATGACACAAATCAAGATTATTTATAATACATACAGCTGGATGCACATTCTCATACTGTTGCCTTCTTCGCTCTGGGCTTTTTAGCTGGCTTCTTTTTAACAGCAAGGGCTTCACGTTCGGCTTTGATGTGATCAAGCAGGGCTTCGGCGCTGTTTGAACCTGATATCAAGGACGGGTTCTCGGTGCGCCAGTCGGCGGTGAGTTCGCCTCTGAAAGCTTTAGCGAGTATCGACTGGGTGAGGTTATTAACTCGTGCTTGGGCGGCATTGACCTGAGCTTCGACTTTATCGGCGAAAGCAAACAGCTCTTCGACACGGCGGACGATCTCGGTTTGTTCTTTTAATGTAGGTAAAGCGAACTCTACATCTTTAATATTTTGTAAGTTTAATCCAGGCTTGCCACCACCATACGCCATATCTGTGAGTTGTTTTCTTCCAGCGTTTTGAGCTTTAAGCATCAACTCGATAAAAACTGAGTTAGAAGTGTCTTTCAACCTCAAAAGAGCCACATGTTGGCTTATGTAGGCGTCTTCGATTGATTTCCTTATTCGTGCACACTTAGTAACATTTGCCCCAGTGATCGTTATCAGTAAGTCTTCCTTCTGCACTTTCGTTCTTCTTCCTTCAATTTGATCAGGGAGAGAGACAAATGCAGCGTCTTCGATCTTTAATTCGTCAGAGTTAATATCCTGCGAGCGGATAAATAATGAACCTGAGTCAGAATAGTACTTTGCCCAGCCACGAGAACCACTAGTGACATAGTCAATTACAAGCTCTATTTTGCTTTGCTCCCAGCTTCTTGGAACGGAAAAATACTTATTTATAGTTTGGTAATCAGAATCTCCACGCCACTCTTCTGTTAATTTGCCACTCACTGCGGCGGCGAGGACGGATTGGCGGAATGATTTTAAGATGGCAGGAATTGCATCGAGGCGGGCTTTGGTGCTATCCACCTGCGTTAGCAGTTCATCCAGCTTGTCGGCAATGACTTTTTGTTCGGCTAGCGGGGCTAAACGAAATGGTATCGTCTTAGCTGTAGCCCCAGAAAGCTCTTTAAATGTTGTACCAGAACCTAAGCTCTCAGCTAAATCACGAATACTTTTGAGGTAATAAAAAGCATAAGTTGAATCAACTTGCTCCGTAAAAACAAAGTTCTTAAAACCTTGATTAGTACAGATTGGATTTTCAGCTATAACAACATAGCCTATTGGGGCGCGACTACTAAATAGCAGAGCTCCTTTAGGCATTAATTTAGCAGAGCTTGAGTCGTAGCCTTCTTGGCTTAAATCTCTAGCACCATGCAATATAAATTTGCTTTTATATTTGCTTAAATCTGCGGGCGTAAGCCAGGCAATCTCACTACCTGGAGTTGCAAAGTTGTCTGGATTACCAGCTTTGGGAGTGCCTCCTGCTACCACATTAGCTATATTGCCAATAGGCTGTTCTAACCACCCCTCAGGAATCACTTGGCTCATCCCTTCACCTCTAACTCTGCACCTAGTGATTTCATTAAAGCCTCAAGATCGGCTAATGCACCTTTGAGCTCTGTCATGGCCTCGCCTGCCAACTCTTCTGGTGTGCCTAAGTCCGCAGCATCGACGCTGTTAGCGTCTTTAAGCCATGAGATATCCAATGAATCTGATTTGCTGTTGCGGATGAATTCACGACTAAATACGCGCCAACGGCTGTGCGCTACTCTTTGCTGCGCTTTCTCGCTGATATCTAACCCTTGATTAACCACTGAATCATCAACTTCAGCTTCTTCGGCATTAAACGACCATTCACCTTCCTTACGGTCAGTTAACGCGACGTTACACACAGTTTCAAATGGCTTAAGGTGTTGCTCACCAAACGGGGTACGTTTACCAAAGTTAGGCATGTTGGTTCGTAGGTCGTAAACCCAAGTATTCTTAGTGCAGTTCTCTTCCTGTAACTTGTCTGTTTCACTGCCTTTAGTGAAGAACAGTACGTTGGTCTTCACGCCTGCGGCGTAAAAGATACCCGTTGGTAAACGTAAAATTGTGTGCAGGTTGCACTTGTTCATCAAATCCGCACGGATACTGGTGCCCACGCCTGCTTCAAACAAGACGTTATCAGGTAATACTACGGCAGCACGTCCACCAGCCTTTAAGTTACGATAGATATGCTGCAGGAAGGCTAGCTGCTTGTTGCTGGTGGGATAGGTGAGATCATCACGGGTAATGGAGGCATCGCCGCCCTTGCTGGTACCAAACGGTGGGTTAGCGAGGATAATATCCGCTTTTGGTAGAGCGGCGCCCACTTGACCGAGTGAGTTACCTAGATGTACCACACCTTCGTCATCGCCTTCCATGCCATGCAGTAGGCAGTTCATCAAGGCTAAACGGCGAGTGGAGGGTACTAGCTCAACACCGACAAAGGCATTGTGTTTTTGAAATGCTTTTACATTATCTTTTAGATCATATAAATCGTCAGTTTGGTCTTTTATATAACGGTCAGCCGCTATCAAGAAACCTGCGGTACCTGCGGCAGGGTCTTGAATGACTTCGCCAGGTTGTGGGTTGATAACACGCACCATAGAGTCAATTAAGGCTCGCGGAGTGAAGTACTGACCAGCACCGGATTTAGTCTCGTTAGCGTTCTTTTCTAGTAAGCCTTCGTATAAGTCACCTAAGCCATCTTTTTGGGCGCTGAACCAGTCGATAGAATCAAGTGATTTGATTAACTGCTTTAAGTGGCGTGGTTCACGCAGGCGTGTTTGTGCATCGGCGTAGATAGCAAGAATTAATGGATCTGTGACGACTATTTTCTCGATGGTATTTTTTGGATCGTCAGGATCGACTTCACGACGCTTACCTGTAGATAGTGCCATCAAGGTATTTTTATAGTCGTTCAATAAGTTGATGCCATCTTTGTCACTTAAGTCACTCCAGCGACACCCTTCAGGTAAGGTATGCTTATTCAGTAGCCCAGCTTCTGTGTTCTCATGCACCATCTTGATAAACAGCAGTAATACTAGCTCGGTAACGTAATCAGAATAGTTAATGCCGTCGTCACGCAGTACGTCACAGAGGTTCCACAGCTTTTGTACTATATCGTTGTTGCTCATAATATTTCTCAATCTTAAAATAATTTGGATTAAATTCTGTTACTGATGCAGTGGCTTACTTTGTGGTTGCATTAGTACTTTCTTTTGCGCTATCGGCATCAAGCTTTTTGCTTTCAATATCAAAGTAAGGGCTGAACTGATTACTATCCTTGGTCATCAGAGTTACAAATTTCGGGTGAACAAATAGCTTCTCTTTACCCGATTGCACCTCTTGTAACACACCAATATCACATAGCTGCTTTAAGTAGACTGAGGCGGTTTGACGTTTAGCTAAGCCACTTTCGACTAAGTTTTGAATGCGGCAGTAGGGCTGCTCGAAGATCACCTGTACTAGCTCGTAGCTGTATATTTTAGGTAGCTGCTGCCGTACATATTCAGTGGTGTGTTCAATTAGTTCGCGGGCAGCTGCGATTTTATGGGTAGTCCACTTGGCGGTTTGCTCTACGGCATTGAGGATAAAGATGATCCACGGTTGCCACTCCTGCTTGGTGGTTACGTTCAATAGCAATCGGTAATAATCTTGTTTATTAGCGACGATATAACGACTTAGGTACAAGATCGGCGCACTAAGCAGTTGTTGGTCGATAAGGTAGAGGATATTCAGCACACGACCTGTACGGCCATTACCATCGATAAAAGGATGGATAGCTTCAAATTGGTAATGGGCCATGGCCATTTTAATCAGTGGATCAACATCATCTTGATTGTGTAGAAAAGCTTCCCAGTTACTTAGCAAGTCACGAATAACCTTCTCGCCTGCTGGTGGGGTATAGATAACTTCACCAGTGGCCTGATTGGTTAAGCTAGTACCTGGTACTTTACGCACATCCATCTGTACCGATTTAATGGTACTGCAAATCTTTAATGCGGTGGTAACACATAAAGGCCTACTGGTCAGTTCTGTAAAGCCTTGGTATAGGGCGGTGCGATAACGCAGCGCCTCTTTGGTCATGGGGTCGGCTTGGCTATCTTCCTGAGCGTACTGGAATAGCTTGTCGGTAGTGGTGACAATATTTTCAATCTCACTACTGCCTTGCGCTTCAAGCAGTGGCAGTAAGTTGATGAGTAGCCCTTGGTTTGGCAATAACTCTCCCGCTTGCTTTAGTTCGGCAAGGGCGGCACGTGCTGGAATACAGGCTTTTAGTATGAGTAAGGTTTCGGCTAACTCCCCAAGATCACTCCCTAGCGGCAGTGGGGGTAAATGGTTGTATGCTTGTTCAGCTTGCCATTTCATGTTTAAAAAACCTTCTTTTATCGACATAAATAGATATTGCAGTGAGCTTATGTCGATTCAATCGACATGTAAAGAAAACATGTTTATAAAAACTGATTTAATCGACATGAATGGCGTATTTTGAGTCGTTATGTCGATTGTATCGACATGTATAGAAAGTGCCGATATCTATACAGGTAAAATTTATATGTATAGAAAACACGAATTCCTATACATATCCCTGCGACCATATTCCAGAGACTAAGTACTAGCCAGCTTGCCAAAGGTACTCATTAAGTTCATCGAGTACTGTATCTAGCTGATCATCGAGCACACTGTTAAAGCGCTTAGCACCGCCATGATCGGCGAATCGTAGGTTAACGAAGGACTTATCAATTACCGCTTCATGGATCAACTGCTTAGCAAGGCGCTCTAACCACTTACGCTGATTGGGGGTCCAATTATGTTCGCTGTAGATGCGCTGCATAGCGTTACTTACGCGTTGCTCAAAGGGGATTAAGGCCTCATTGATGGCGGCCTGTCTGATATAACCGATAATACTGGCGGCGATATCTTGGTTGGTATTCTTGCGCCATGCGCTTTGTAGGTGGGCTTCGTTGTAGCCTGCTTCATCTAGCAATAGCTTAACTTCTTTGAGTTGCTCGCGAGTGAGGTCTTTGGGCCTATTCACCACGACAGACAGTGCTGCCGATTGGTTGATGTTGTCTTTGATAAAGGTATTAAAACTCTCGAGATAATCAGCAGGCTTTTCATGTACACCATAGCTTTGCTGACGACTTAAGAATTCATCATGGCCTTCATAGATAACAGGCATTTTGTCGCTACCTGCCAAGAAACGTACTTCAGCGAGTTGATTGATTAAGCCTTGATGTTGTTTGAAGAACTGCGCTGCCTGTTTAGGCCCTATTTGATGTAGGTGCTGGTGGAGCTTATCGGGGGCAACGCCCCACATTCCTTCAAGTTGGTCTAACTTGGCTTTAAGCTCTGGTTTACTCTCTGCTTTTTTAACGGCTTTGCGCATAACTCGCATGACTTTTTGGGTCAGTTGATTCAGCACATCATTGGCGTGACTCGTCTCTGTCTGCTCACCTGGTGTATTTAGCGCTTGCTCTAAGTGAGCATCATCGCTCAGTTCGTCCACCAGCTGCTCTAAGGTGATATTAGGATCTTTGACAATCGGCTTCATGGTGTTGATCGCTTCTAGTGCACTGTAGAGATCGACAGGGTCGTAGACTTTGAAGACGGTTTTGCCTATTTCGTCACAGCGACGTGTTGCACGGCCCATCATCTGCTCGTACAAAATACGGGATTTAACGCGGCGTAGGAACACCAGGTGGCTGATTGTAGGAACATCGATACCAGTGGTGAGTAGATCGACGGTCACGGCAATATTAGGGTAACGTTCATTTTTATATTGCCGAATGAGCTGACTGACCTTATCACTTTTTCCGGTGATTTTTGCAACGGCAGCCTGATTGTAATCATCACCGTACATCTTGTTAAAGGCACTATCTAGCGCGGTTTTAACCATATCGGCATGCAGGTCTGTAGTGCAGAATATTAACGTTTTTTCATCACCAAAAGGGTCAAGCTCGTTAACTAACTGATCGCAGATAACGTCATTAAATCCTTTGGTTATAACGCGGCGATTAAAAGATTCTACATCGAACTTAAGTTCATCTTCTAAGTCGGCTGATTCAACTTCTCCGGTTTGAGTATTAATGGCGGATACGGTTTCGCCTTTTTCAAACTTAATGCCATTTTTGCTTAGTAGGGTTTCATAGCGAATAGGAGGCTCATGATCGATGAGCCAATCTTCTGCCACGGCTTCGCGATAACTATAGGTGTATATTGGCTTACCGAAGATCTCGCTGGTGTGCTTTGCTGGAGTAGCGGTAAGGCCGATGCGAACAGCATCAAAGTAATCGAGTACGCGGCGATAGCTGGAGAGGTACTGGCTAGCGTCACGGTTAGCGAGTTCGCCTTCAGTCATTTTCTGATCGAGTGCATATCCCCTGTGTGCTTCATCGACAATAATACAGTCGAACTCATCGAGGGACGGTGGCGTGTCAGACATAAAGATGCGCTTCACCATTGCTTGCACGGTGGCAACTTGAATACGGGTTTCGGCTTCACTACTCATATCACCCAGTTCGGCAATATTGTAGATAGAAGATAGTGTCTTATTCTGTTCAAGCTTTGCTTCATCGAACGAGTCGCAGGCTTGAGTCCCAAGCGCGGTTCTGTCTACTAAGAACAAGATGCGTTTAAAGCGTTCGGCCTTAAGAAAGCGATACATCAAGCCGATGATGGTTCGGGTTTTACCTGTACCTGTAGCCATTGCTAGCAAGCATTGAGTTTTATCTTGTTCAAGAGCAGATTCTACCGCCACGATTGCTTTTTGCTGATAATCACGCAGGCCTAAATAATCGAAACCCTCTTGCTGCAGCAACTTTTCTGCTTCCTCTCTGCTGCGCTTTAATTTATCGATAAGTCCATCGGGAGAATGGAATTGTTGCAGTGGTCTTTTGGCATTACTTGTTTTGCGGGTATCGCGGAACCAAGTGCCTGAGAGCTCAGCAAGCTGCTTGTTGAAGGGGCGTCCATTGCAGGAGTAAACAAATGGAATGTGGTAATGCCCATCTTCCTCATCAGCCCAAGCTACGGTTCTATTTTCTAGCTCCCATGCTCCCTTTTGAGGCGAGATGAGTTTATAGCCTTTAGAGTAGCGCTCTGCTTGGGGGATTTTACCCGCTACATTGGTGTTCTCTTTTTTAGCTTCAACCACTGCAATAGGCGTTAAACCGCAAAATAGGACGTAATCAGCACGCCCGCCTTGGCCGTTATGTTTGGTTGGCCATTCTGCAATTGCGAGGTTTTTACCTTTTTCGGGTCTGATGCCTTTCTGGTATGTTAGCTCTTGGCTATCAGCTTCCCAGCCTGCATCGGTTAGCTGTTGGTCTATGAGGATACGGGTTAGTTCCTCATTAAGGGTAAAGCGACTGCTGGCGGTGTTGGTACGCTTATTCACATCTTTGCGCTGAGCTTTAATCGCCTTGAGTGTTTCCTCTGTTTGCTCGGCTAACTGCTTTTGAAGCTTTGTAAGCTTGTTATCAAATTCAGCTTGTTGCTTGGCGAGTGCTTGCTCATGTGATTTGGCCTGAATAGCCAGTTCTCTGGCTTCTGCATTCATCTGCTCGGCAAGAACAGCAAACTCCTCTTTCTCGCGCTCAAGTAGCGATGTGAGCTGCTGATTAGATTCAAGTTGCTCGTTATGTTCTATGAGCTGACTTTTAAGCAGTTGGATTTGAGTTTGCAGCTCACTTAGTTGCTTACTAGGGTCTTGTGGGATAACAAACTCGCCCGATCTGAAGTCGACCCCTTGCTCTCCAAAGGCTCTGTGGTACCAGATGGCAATATCACGAGCGACTCGAATGCCAGCTAGTGCAGACTTATGCTCGGTTTTGAATTGATGTACTGCTTGGTTACCCGCTTTACGCAGACCGTGGAACAGGCTAATGATTTGCGATTCTAGCCGTAGTTCACGGTTTATCCTAAACAGCAGATCGGCTTGATTAGTTTTATCGTCAAACTCGATGCTACAACGCATCGCTAGATCTTGCGCTATCGCTTCGGCAAACTGGCGCAGCTTAACTAGTGTGGTGTTAGGGTCGCTAGAGAAAGCCCGCTCCGCACTTTGTGCTAGCTGTAGAAAGATGGGGTCATGCTCTATGAGGAAACCAAAGTTACCTACCGCTGTGGTAGCGTTAATGCTATTTGATCCTGTCATGACTTCCTCTTTGCAACGATAACGTCCAATGTTTAGGGAATAGCAATTATATTAATTAAAACGGCAACGTACAGCTAAGAACGTAGACCGAGATCACTTTGCTTTAAGAGGAGATAGAAAACAACCTTCTTTATTTGATATTAAGAGGGGTGTTTGGCTTTTAGCGAGAAATCGCTTGGTACAGTTGGACAGTTGAATTCGGGTGGGATGTCCCTTTGTTTTATTGGGTGTGGTTTTATATTTTTTTAAGCTGCTTTTTGATCTCTTTTTGTAAAGGGCTTGGGTACACTCTCCCTGTGTAAAAGGAGCCTTTTTTTCTAGTAGTGTTTATGAGTAGCCTCATCTGTTGTTTGGCTTCAGCAGCAGAACCAAAAGTTCTGTGGAAGAAAGGAGTAGGGTATACGGGAGTGTATATGTGGAACAGCAAGTGTTCGCTGGCTGTGTCTTTGTAATAATGATCTAATGCCGATTGAATAAGGAGTAAAGCATTCGCACCTTCATATTCAGCGATACGATATTTACACATTTCTAGTTCAACTCGATATTGGCTGATGACATCGCGAATTTTATCTTCAAGTTCATCTGATTGTAGGTCACTTAGATCGATTAAGTGCAGGTAAGCAGTAATGGCCCTTTTAAGATCAGACTTTTTAATTTTCATGTAAAAGTGGTTGTCAAAGTACCAGATAAAACTATTGAGCAATGCGTTAACACGTACAGCTAACTTTCCTTCTTTTGTCTTTGCGCCTGTTGAGCGCCCACCGTGTAGTTTACAGCGGCCATTTGTCTTATTGCCATAGCGTTGGCATGGTCTACCACTTCTGGTTTTAGCGCCGCACTTAGGCAGGCTGTCTAGATTAAACTTAGCCATTATTGCTCCTGCTTTTTTGATCACAACAGTGATCATCTTTTAGATTTGTTTCGGTTCATGGGCTTTGTTTTGCATTTTGAAAATATGCAGTGACGATTGTTCACTGAAATATTCACAAACCCCGTGGAGAGTGTGTATTCCGCTGTTTACCTCTGTTTTATGACTTGATCATTGATGGTCTTAGTGATCAAAAAAAGAGTGATCACTTTTCGGTTCATGGGCTGCTACTCGAGTGATCAATTCTGTGTGGATAGTGATCACCTCGTTGTTCTGTTCATTGATTAATGCGTCTTTGTAGCGATACTTTTGTTCGTCATCAATTGGGGTGTTATTGGTTAGATGATTTAAGCTGGTGGTCCTTGATGCTATGCACTCTCTAAGTTGTTGAGCATGAGAAAGGATATTAAACCAGCCATGTTTTGATGGTTTACTTGATTGGCTTCTTGGCTGTGGATCATTTGTTTGATCAAGCTGAAATGCTAGCTTTCGTCTGTTTCTTTCAAATGTGATGCTTGGATCCACCAGCATTAGATCTGTTGTAGGCTCGAACTCTTTGGCTGGTTTGAGCTTGTTCTTTAAAAAGCTTCTAGCTTTACCATTTAGCTCTTTGGTGTGCTCTTTTGCTAGATAGCTTGAACGGTAAATAGCGTCTTTGAGCGAGGCTTTATTGCCTCGATATACTATGCAGAAGGGGTTATCGACGAATGATACAGTGCCATTAATATGCATTTCCCACATAGCTTTAACGAGTGATAGCAATCGATAGGAGTGGTTAATTTTATGGGCGCTGAGCATGAATTCAAGGTGGTAATGCTCGATGTTTGAAGTGTTTTGTTCTCTGGCGCAGTGGTAAAGCACCTTGCATTGGTATTGGTTCGTCAGCAAGATCGTTAGTTGTTTTAAGAACTGCTCAATAACTTGGTTATCTGCCGAGTAAACACTAGGGTGAAGATCAATTCTGGCAACCAATACTCGACTGTAATGACTAAGCATGATTTCGTAGTCAGAGATTATCGTATTGAGGATGCTTTTTATTAAACCGTTTTGCTTAGGCTTGTAAACATGATAGCCATGTTTTTTGTAGGCAAACAAAGACGAATTATGCTCATTTATACAAAATGGGTGTTTATGAGATTTAGCTTTATTAATGTTATGTTTATTCGCTTTTTCTGGCATGGATATTTTCTAATAATGGACATTCGTTTAGTTTGGCAGCGATATATTATTTAATATCCGCACGTTTACCTTGTCTGTTCTAGCCGTTGTTATCCAGTTCGTCTTGGTTTCAAGGCTTTTTAGTTGGTAGTTTGGTGTGTCGCAGTGATTCAAAGTGTGTCAGCCATCTTGATAAAAAAAGCAGGCCTGAACCTGCTTCCTCTGTTATTTGCTAGATAACCATTTATGGATATCTTTAAATCGCCAACATGAGCGGCCATTTTGAATTAGTGCTGGTTGTGGAAATTGTCCTGATTTAACTCTTCTGCCTAATGTTGAACGACTGATCCCCAAAAGCTTTTGAATCTCAGGTTTCTTCACGAGTCGATTTTCATCTAAGTACATTGCTAAGTGATCTTTTGGAATGTGTTGCATTACAAGTACTCCTAGTTGATTACTTGGCGAGAAGCTACCCATTCATTGAGCTCAGATAATAACCAGCCTACAGAGCTACTTTGGGGATATAGCTGGCGGCGCTTTGGGAAAAGGCCTTTGCGTTCAAGAGACCAGGCAGTAGTGCGTGATATTGATGTGATTGCTCTTCGTTCAGACTCGCGAATGATGCGGTCTGGTGATGTTGGATTAGGTGTTGTCATGGTCACTCCCGTTTAAGTTTGTTCGGGAGTGATTTTGCTGTTTTGAGGATGATGAATAGATAGGTCTCTGTGAGACCTCCTACTTATTTTTTCATCAACTTCTCAATAAATGGCTTGTACTCCCTTTGAAAGTTTTTAGTATCTATATGTTTATAAATGTTTTTTGTTGAACCTTCCCAATTTTTATGAGGTGTAATTGGCTTAAGGAAAGAGTCAATTAAATCTTTAAATATTTCTGATTTTCTATCCTTGGGGTAGTCTATGCCTTTTTTTAAACACAGCATTTCAATATGATCGATCACTAAATTAGGTTTGTAAGGGTGGTTGCTTTCAATGCTATAGAAATGTGAAAGTATTTTTTGGGTTAGAATAAGAGCATTGACATATGCATTGTTATATCGAACATCTAATTTTCTTTGATCAGATTGGAGCTTTGTAATTCCCGCTTCAGTATAATAAGAACTATTCATTTCTTGATTATGAGCTCCAACGAGAATGCCTAACTGAAACATGGCTTGAGCTGATGTTTCGTGTAGGTTATTCAAAGCTTTTATATCATTGAGTATAATCTCACTTTCCTGGGGAAAGTTGATTAATGTGTTCTGCAGTTGCTCTAAACATTCATGTAAGAATTGGATGCATTTCAGTTGGTTTATTATATTTTTAAAATGTGTTGGGTACTCAACAGGTGTAGGGATTCCGTCTACGTTTTCAATGTGATCTGTTGTTAAGGGGATTGATAAGCTGCTTAATCTAACTACCTCGCTTACAAACTGGTTCAGGAAGTCACGCCCAACAGGTTCAGTGTTTAGTGGGTTTTGGCTCATGAAGTGCCCAAAGTTAAAGGCTTTGTCGAAATTTTTCGTAATTTTTCTTTCAAGTTTTTTTGACATTGTTTGAACTCTGCAAATGGAGGTTTAGCTTGTTAAGCACGCTTAACAAATGGGGTTACGTTACTATCACCATTAATCACTGGGGCTAATAAGTTCGATAATTTGCCTAACGCCTCTCTTCGCTCCTCTAAGTAGTCATGCTGATTGTAGACACCTTCAATACCTTTTAATTTGTGATTGAGGCAGCGCTCTGCAATATGGGGAAGGATTTTTAACTCAGCGAGTAAACTGCGGCAAGTTCTGCGTAAATCGTGAATAGTAAAGTGTTCGATACCTGCTTGGCCTAGTAAGTTGTCATAGGGCAGCTTGTGGCTGTCGACTTTTTTACCGAAGAGTTTTGCCAATGCATGATTTAAAGTATCGCTAGAGATGTAACCTCTGCGTTTACTTGCGCGACGTGATGGAAAAATAAACTCAGAGCTACCAGCTCTTGCATGGAGCTCTTGAAACCAATCCATTGTTGAAGTTGGGAGGGGGACCGTGATAGCGACACCAGTTTTGCTTCGTTCTTTTGGCATATGCCAAAGCAGATTATCAAAATCAAACTCATTCCATTTAGCTGCGATTAGTTCTCCTTTACGTACGCCTAAAGAAAGTAATAAAGCGACGGCTAGATAGTTGTCTCGGGTGAAGATTTGGTTGTTGTCTCTTAATACTTTGAAAAGGCTAATCAGCTCCGAAGCCTTAAGTGCTCTTTCTCTGCTCTTTTCAACTCCCCCAGCATCAATAGGTTTAAAAGCGGTGGCGGGGTTACCTGCTATGAGATCCAGTTTGCATGCATGATTGAAGAGCTGTTTACAGCACAGCAGGGTTTTATTGGCAACGGTAGGGCGATTGCTGGTAGCCACTTTATGAATGATAGCTCTGATGTCTCGTGCGTTGACATCAGTAACCCGCAGCTGACCTATGGTCGGCTTGATGTCTTTTGTGTACATTCGCAATGGGATTTCGGGGTGCTTCAAACGTGAAGCTATGCACAGATACCAATCGTCGAAGAGATCATTAACGGTGATGATCGTTTCTTCTTGTTGGCGTTCCCGTTCAGCCAGGGGGTCTATTCCTTGTTTAGCTAGCAGTTTAATCTTTGCTACTTCTGCTTTTGCCTCAACCAAAGGCATCGCTGGGTAGAGACCACCTTCTAACATCATTGAACGGCGTTTACCGTTGATGCTGTATCTAACTTCCCAGTAAGCGACACCTTCAGTCTGTACACGAATATACAGCCCATCTCCTACAGCTTTACGGCCAAGTACCTTACTTTTAATAAAACTTTTTATTTGTTTATCATTCATTAGTTTAAGTCCAAATTGGTGACTAACTTCTTTTAAAATGGTGACTAATCAGTTTAGTCACCATTTTAGTCCCACTTTGCATTAAACAATAGCAAACAATTTGAAACCTGTAAAAACAAAAAAAGCCGTAATAACATGTGTTATAACGACTTTTCAAACTAACTAGAACACCTTAAAACATCATTCCACGTTCTGGATCTGTTCGCGCATCTGCTCGATAAGCACTTTAAGCTCTACTGCTGCGGCAGTGATCTCTGCGCTAATAGACTTTGAGGCTAAGGTATTCGACTCACGGTTGAACTCCTGCATCATAAAGTCGAGACGACGACCTTGTGCGCCACCTTTTTTGAGGATGCGTTGGGTTTCAGCGACGTGGGCGTCGAGTCTGTCCATCTCTTCGGCGACATCCATTTTCTGGGCTAAGATAACCATCTCTTGTTCCATACGAGCAGGGTCTAGTTCGCCTGTTATCTCGGCAAGGCGGTTGATTAGCTTGTCACGCTGCCATTGCATAATGGTCGGCATATGTTCACGTACTATAGCGACTTGCTCGACGATGGCATCAAGACGTGTTTGTAGCATGACCTTGATGGCGTCACCTTCACGGCCACGAGCTTCGATAAATTGGTCGATAGCATCGTCAAAGGCGCCGAGTAGCTCTTTGCTTAAGGCGTCCATATCTTGCTCTGAACCTGACATTACACCTGGCCACTTTAGGATATCGACTAAATTAAGCTCACCTTGACCCGCTTCCTGCTTTAGCCAGTTAGCTGCGTTGATTAATTGCTTGGCTAAGTCTTGGTTCAGTTGCAGTTCACTTGTCTTATTATCGGCGAGATCATATCTCAGATTTACTTCAATTTTGCCACGATTCAGACGTTTACGCAGACGGTCTCTGAGCAGAGGTTCTAAGCTTCGGAAGTGTTCAGGTAGGCGCAGGTAAGTTTCTAAATAACGCTGATTGACTGAACGAATTTCCCAAGAGGCTGTGCCCCATTCTGCTTTGTGCTCGATACGAGCGTAGGCTGTCATGCTTTGGATCATGGGTGAGTATTCCAGTTTGTTTAAGTCGTCAAAGTGAATAGAGATTATAAACGTCTAAAGGTGCGCGTCAAAGTAAACTCGGTGAGGTTTACGTTCTGGATCGGAATATCGTGGCATCCAAGGGCGCAACCCCCTATAATATCGATCCAAAATAATGCAGCTCAAATCGCCTTTAGATTTATGAATACAGGAATTTCCTATGCGCCCAAGTGACAGAACACCAGCTCAATCTCGCCCAGTGACAATTACACGTCAGTTTACAGCTCATGCTGAAGGCTCTGTTTTGGTTGAATTTGGCGAAACCAAAGTGCTTTGTACTGCTAGCTTCACTGAAGGGGTTCCGCGTTTTCTAAAAGGAAAAGGTCAAGGTTGGGTAACTGCTGAATATGGCATGTTACCTCGTTCGACTCATACGCGTATGGATCGTGAAGCTGCTCGCGGTAAGCAATCAGGTCGTACTCAAGAGATCCAACGTCTTATCGGTCGCTCACTTCGTGCTGCTGTTGATATGAAAGCGCTAGGCGAAAATACGATTGTTATCGATTGTGATGTGATTCAGGCTGATGGTGGCACGCGTACTGCGGCTATTACCGGTGCTTGTGTTGCGTTAGTTGATGCTCTGAACTGGGCGCGTGGCAAAGGTATTTTGAAAAATAACCCACTTAAGTTTCTTATTGCCGCAGTTAGCGTTGGTATCTATAAAGGCGAGCCTATTTGCGATTTAGAATATATCGAAGACAGCGAAGCTGAGACCGATATGAATGTGGTGATGACTGAAACTGGCAAGATGATTGAGATCCAGGGTACGGCAGAAGGTGAGCCGTTTACTCATGAAGAGCTACTTAGCTTACTAGAGCTCGCTAAACACGGTATCCGTGAAATCGTCGATGTACAGAAAGCGGCATTGAGTTAATTTATTGCATTGCCATTTAAGGGCCCTACGGGGTCCTTTTTGTAAGCCCAGAAAATCAAATATCATATTTTTAATATATTGCCTCTACATTTTTTAAGGAGAGATTGTGAAAGCCTATCAGCGTGAGTTTATTGAGTTTGCATTAGAGCGCCAGGTATTAAGATTTGGCGAATTTACGCTTAAATCGGGCCGTACAAGTCCCTATTTCTTTAATGCTGGTTTGTTTAACACTGGCCGTGATTTGGCTCGTCTTGGACGTTTCTATGCTTCAGCTTTAGTGGATTCAGGTATTGAGCACGATCTGTTATTTGGTCCTGCGTACAAAGGAATCCCTATCGCGACAACAACGGCTGTAGCCTTGTGTGAGCATCATGATATCGACATTCCTTACTGCTTTAATCGTAAAGAGAAGAAAGAGCACGGTGAAGGTGGCAGCTTAGTCGGTAGTGAGCTTAAAGGTCGCGTTATGTTAGTCGATGATGTGATCACCGCTGGCACTGCAATTCGTGAGTCGATGGAGATTATCGCCGCACATGACGCTGAACTCGCTGGTGTGTTGATCGCATTAGATCGTCAAGAGAAAGGTAAAGGTGAGCTGTCGGCTATTCAGGAAGTTGAGCGTGATTTTGGTTGTGAAATTATTTCGATCATCAAGTTAAGCGACTTGATCAGTTACCTGTCTGAAAAGTCGGGTATGGAAGTGCAACTTGAGTCGGTAAGTGCTTATCGCGATCAGTACGGGATCTAAAGCCTAGAACGCCTTCGGCTACAGAGCGCTGCGCTCACGGAAAAGATAAATGCCGCGATTATAGTTAACTATAATCGCGGCATTTTTTATGCTGTTTTACCGTGAGGCCGAAGGCCGTTCCGTTATCAGTGAACGAGTTTACGAGTGTTCTGTCCTCGATCTTTTGCTGTACCTAGCAGGCCGAAGGCCGTCCTCGGAGCGAAGCGTCCTAGTACCTAGAACCTTCTTTTAAACCTAGTTGCTTAAAAATTCCGCTCGCGTGGCTGGGTTAGATTTAAAAATCCCACCTAAAGCCGTGGTTGTGGTTGAGCTGGTTGAGTCCATTACGCCACGGGATTTAACGCAGTAATGCACCGCGTCCATCTTTACCGCTACATCTTTGGTTTCGAGCAGGGTCTGCAGAGCGACTAATACTTGCTGAGTTAGGCGTTCTTGAACCTGAGGACGCTGGGCGAAGAATCTCACAATGCGATTTATCTTAGACAAACCAATAATGTTCTTTCTAGGCAGATAAGCAACGGTAGCCAAACCATCAATGGTGACTAAATGGTGCTCACAAGTACTGGTTAGGCTAATGCCATTAACCTTGACCATCTCATCAAAGCCCATCTTATTTTCAATCACTGTGATCTTGGGAAAGTTGGCATAATCTAGGCCTGAGAATATCTCATCAACGTACATCTTAGCGATACGGCGAGGTGTATCTGTGAGGCTGTCGTCGGATAGATCGAGAGACATTAAGGTTAAGATCTCACGCATATGTTGCTCAATCTTAACTTTACGCTCCTCTGCGCTAAATTCGCTCGGTAGCATAGGTGTTTCGAGACCACGTTCCAATAGCGCCTTTTGCACTAATAGTGCAGATTCACTTAGGATTGCTTCTTTTGATGTCATAAGTTCCTCCACTATAACCATGAGTGGTGATATTCAGTATTTGTTGTCCGTGGACTGCAAGTCTCTTTGGGAGAGTTAGTTATCTCATAATTAGCGCCAAGGTCAATTCGTTTTTGGGCACTTGAATTAGGAGAGAGCGGGAGGATACCGTTATTTGGTGTAAATATATACCATAAAAGGAGTGAGGAGATAAGAAAAAGCCGATAGCAGTTACCGGCTTCACCACAGCTACATAAGGTTATAGATTGAGGTTTTCTTTTAAGAAGCTCATCATCTCTGCAAAATATTTCGCTCTGTGTTCATCGTTATAAAAACCGTGGCCTTCGTCATCCATAATTAGCTTTTGAAATGGGTAGTTCTGCTTCTCTAAAGCCTCTTCTAACGCTTCAAATTGCTCGATGGGAGCTCGTTCATCCTCACCACCATGAACTAATAGCAGTTTGGCTTTAAGCTTATCGACATTGTGAGTGGGTGACATTGATTTTAAGACTTGCTCATCTTCACCGAGCACCTGTTTTAGATATCGCTCTCCAGCTCGACGACCTTGTACATCACCCTCTTCAAACATCAATGGGAGGTCGTAGACACCAGCAAAGCCAATGGCGCATTTAAATAGATCAGATTCAATGATTGCACTCTGTAGCGCTGAATAGCCACCGAAACTAGTACCAGCAATGCAAACCCTATCTTTGTCTACTATTCCTTCGGCGATAACATGTTTAGTGGCGTCGATGATGTCATATTGGATTTCGGAGCCCCATTTTTGATGACCTGCATGCTCAAAACTAGCGCCGTAACCACCTGAACCGCGAAAGTTTATTTGCAGTACTGCGGCGCCTTGGCTGGCAATTAATTGATTTTGAGGATTAAAACCCCACCAATCTCTGGGCCCATGTGGACCGCCATGGGGGTTAACGACTAAGGGCAAGCTTTTGGCTTCAGGCCCATAAGGAAGTGTTAAGTAACCGTGGATCTGGACTCCATCTCGACTGGTAAAGCTGATAGGTTTAACTTCTGCCATTTTGTCTGGATCGAGCCAACTTTTCTCTGATACCAGATAATCAAGTTTGACTGTTTTGGTATTGAATAAGTAGTAATCTCCTGGATTACGGTCATTAAAGGCTTTGATGATGATTTTTTCAGCATCATTGGTTTGACTGACTAAGTGTATTTGATGGCCAGGGAGTGATGCCAGTAACTGTTTTACATATTTAGCTGAGGGGTCTTTTGAGTTGATAAACTCATAGGTTGGATATCCGTTCTCATACTCAACGGCATAGAGTTTTTTGCTAATTTTGTTAATCCACACATTGCTTGGGTCAACCATTTTATCTTGGCTGACTAACTGTTGTTGACCTGTTTTGATATTGAGCAGATAGACACCAGCAGGCTTGCCTGACTCACTACCTGTGACGTAGACACTATGTTTATCATCACCAAAAGCAATAGGAGTTAGGTTATCCAAGTTGTGTGACAGTTTTTCAATATTTACCCATTTATTATCTTGGCGATAAAATAGCTCATAGTTAATGTAATCTTTGGTGCCGCTGACAAAACGAACCTCACCATCATGGTCGGTAAGAAAGTTTGCATAGGGGATAGGAGAGCTGGCTATTTTTTTGCGTTTACCGTTATAGATATCGACACGGTAGACCTTCTGTGAGTTTTCTTCCCAATTACTGCTTCCATTTCCCCAGGGCAATGCTTGAACTAACATATAGCGCTCATTTTCAGGCAGTGGATCTAGGATATGGGCAGTGGCGCGGATTGGGGTATTTTTTTTCATTCGGGAACCGACTTGATTTCCTCCTGCTTTGTAACCAAACAGGTAGGTCGGGCGAGAACCGTCTGCATTGATGGCAAACAGTTCTCCGTAATAAAGAGGATGGTCCTGCCAGCCTTTCAGGTACTCTTTTTGTAATACAACTCGTTCATCGTTAGCCCATGCATAGTTGCCAACCTGCGCATTACCGGGAAAGAATACTGCATGATGAAGCTTTTTTGTTTTAGCATCGAGAATAAGTAGTTTATCTTTACCTTCGTGTTTAGTGATCGCACTAATGTAATCGCCTGCAGGTGAGATTTTTACATTACTAAATTCAGCGCCACGACTAAATAACTGTTCAGGAGCTAGCGGGGCAGCAGTAACGACTTGGATTAATAGACCAATACTGATTACTAGTGCAATGGACAAGTGCTTGATAAACGTCATACAACTTCCTTGTAAAACCCAATGTGGTTAATTTGAAGTTGAGAGTATGCCAGAGTTTACGTGAGTTAAATAGATGTGGTTAGGTTGTTGATTCTTTGAGGGTGTGATGCAAACAGGTGACGGCAAAGCCGTCACTTGGCTGTTTTAGCTTTGAAGCAACTGTTGTTGAACAAATGCCCACTGCTGTTCGAAGTGCAGAGTTGGTTTCTGTTTAAATTCACTGCGAACAAATTGAGAAATACGTCCTTCAGCAATCGCGAGCAGAAGATTGGCGAGTATGGCTTCATCAAGCTTAAAACCTTTGCCTTCTCTTAGGGTTTTCTCACGTAATATCTGTTTCAAATGAGTTTCTACTTTAGAAAATATTTGATTAATTCGGCTACGTAATCTGTCATGCTCGCCTAATAACGCGTCACCATTGAGGATACGTGAGATCCCGGGGTTTCGTTCGGCGAAAATCAATAACAGTTGCAGTAAATGCTGGCAACGTTTCATGGTATCTTTTTCTTCATCCATGATGAGGTTGATACGTGATAAAAGGGACTCTTCAATAAAATCGATTAACCCTTCAAACATCCGTGCTTTACTTGGGAAGTGACGATATAGAGCTGCTTCGGATACACCAACCTCTGCTGCTAATTTCGCTGTGGTAATTCTTTGTCCTGGGTGGGTTTCTAGCATCGTTGCCAGACATTGAAGTATATGTTCACGGCGATTGATTTTTGGGCTTGCAGCCATCTGTTTTTCCTTCACTCTTTACAACTGGAGCTAGGTGATATCTTCGCAAATAGAATCAAAACGTATTCTGTCGAAATCACTTTAAGTATTTTTATTTTATGAGGCTTACTTTAGTTCGTTGTGTAAGTCCCCAAATTTGCTGTTGTGCTAACTATTTAGTGCCCGAGTGACCGAAGCCACCTTCACCGCGCATAGAGTTATCAAATTCATCCACAAGCTTAAATTCAGCCTGTACAACAGGAACAAAGATTAATTGAGCTAGACGGTCACCAATTTCTAAGATAAATGGACTATCTCCTCTGTTCCAGCAAGAGACCATAAGCGGTCCCTGATAGTCTGAGTCGATTAGGCCGACAAGGTTACCCAATACAATGCCATGTTTATGTCCTAGCCCTGAACGAGGCAAGATCATGGCAGCAAGACTTGGTTCTGCGACATGGATAGCAATTCCTGTCGGAATTAATACGGTTTCTCCTGGTGCAATGATCATGCTGGTATCGATCATGGCTCGAAGATCCATACCAGCGCTACCTGGTGTGGCATAGGAAGGGAGAGGGTATTCTGATCCAATGCGTGAATCTAAGATTTTAACTTCAATCGGTGTTTTCATTACTTATCGTCTTGTAAAAGGGCGGTGTGCTCTGCAATCAGGGTGAGCAGTTGTCGTGCTAATATCTGCTTGTCAGTCGCTGGCAGATCTTGTTGTCCATTGGCCCAGATAACCTTAAGTGCATTTTGATCTGCATTGAAACCTAGCTCCGGATTGGACACGTCATTAGCCGCGATCATATCGAGCTTTTTCCTGATCAGTTTATCTTTAGCATAGTGTTCGACATCTTGAGTTTCAGCGGCAAAACCGACGGTAAATGGACGCGGTTTGTGACTGGCAACCGTGGCTAAGATATCAGGATTTCGAACGAGTGCAAGCTGCATGTTTTGCGCTGATTTCTTTATTTTATTTTCGGCTACCTTGTCAATACGGTAATCTGCAACCGCGGCACAGCCAATAAAAATTTTATGAGTATCAACATGCTGCATTACAGCATTTAGCATATCTTGGGTTGACTCAACATCGATACGGTTCACACCAGCCGGTGTTGGTAAGTGCACTGGACCTGTGACTAAGGTAACATTGGCCCCCATAGCTGCGGCCATTTTAGCTAAGGCAAAACCCATCTTGCCTGAGCTGTGGTTAGAGATGTAACGAACAGGATCAATCGCCTCTCGGGTTGGCCCGGCAGTGAGTAATATTGACTGACCTTGAAGTAATTTAGGTGCAAAAAACTGTTCGACCTGTTGAGCTATCTCGAGTGGTTCCTGCATTCGACCAGGGCCTACTTCGCCACAGGCCTGACTGCCAGTTGCTGGTCCCCAGATGGTAAAACCTCGTCTTGCTAAGTTAGCAAGATTATCTTGGGTTGCTTGATTACGGTACATCTGCTGGTTCATGGCTGGGCAGATAATCACAGGGGCTTCAGTGGCAAGACACGTGGTTGTGATGAGCTCATCTGCCATACCTGCGTTAATACGTGCGATCAGATTTGCGGTAGCGGGAGCCACAACAACGAGATCAGCCCAGCGGGCAAGCTCAATATGACCCATCGCAGCTTCTGCTGTGGTGTCGAGCAGATCTGAGGCTACCGGATAACCTGATAGCGCCTGCAAAGTGAGCGGAGTGATAAACGCTTTTGCACTTTGACTCATGACGACACGAACATCGAAACCGCGTTCTTTTAAGCGGCGTATAAGATCGGCAGATTTATAGGCTGCAATACCGCCACCAATGGCGAGTAAGATATTCTTGTTAGTTTGGCTCTGACTCTGGTTCATAAGAGATGGCTCAATAAGAAACGATGCTATCGTTAAAATGAATTGCGCTTAAGATATCACAAACCAAAGCACTGAGAGGATACAAGTTTTAAAAACTAGACCATACTCTGGATCTGCGATTAAATCACACAAGGAAGTCGTGATGGGAATTAAAGATTGGCCTGAAGGCGAAGGTCCCAGAGATAAACTCATTAAATTTGGTGTGTCCCAACTGTCTGATGCTGAAATATTAGCAGTACTTCTTAGGAACGGCTCACAGGGCTTAAGTGCTGTGGAGCTGGCTAGGAATCTAATTAATGAGTTTGGTGGCCTTAGAGAGCTGTTGATATCATCACAACTGCAGGTATGTAAGTTATCAGGGATGGGACCTGTAAAGTATGCGCAACTTCACGCTGCGGTCGAGTTGAGTAAGCGAATTTCACAACAAAATTTAAAAAGAGGCAAAATATTGAGTGATCCCGATTTAACTCGGGACTATTTAATGAGACAATTACGGGATCGTGCCTATGAAGTATTTGCAATTTTATTGCTGGATAGCCAGCACAGGGTAATTCAGTTCGTCGAATTATTTCGTGGCACCATAAACTCGGCTTCAGTATATCCCCGTGATGTGGTGAGTCTTGTTCTAGAAAAAAAAGCTGCGGCTGTGATTGTCTGCCACAACCATCCATCAGGAGTTGCGGAGCCAAGCCAAGCCGATAGACGAATTACTGAGCGATTGAAATGTGCACTCGCAACCATAGATGTTTCCTTGCTAGACCATATGGTTGTTGGTGATCGCGAGATAGTTTCATTTGCAGAACGGGGATGGATAGATTAACTATCCCTTGATCTTTACTTTTAGATCCTGTATAAAATGCGCCCTCTGTTGTGTGCCTCAGGCGACGGCCATATTCGAGGTACATTAATGCTCGAGCGTTATATATATATTGTTTTGGAGAAGTTTGACATGTCAAGAGTATGCCAAGTAACTGGCAAGAAACCAATGGTTGGTAACAACCGCTCACACGCGAAAAACGCGACACGTCGTCGTTTTTTACCGAACCTACAAAACCACCGTTTTTGGTTAGAAGGTGAAAAGCGTTTCGTTAAGCTACGTCTTACCCCTAAAGGTATGCGTATTATCGATAAGAAAGGTATTGAAGTTGTTGTTGCTGAACTTCGTGCCCGTGGCGAGAAGGTATAATAAATCATGGCTAAATCTAAAGGTAATCGTGAGAAGATCAAGCTAGTTTCTAGCGCTAAAACTGGTCATTTCTACACCACTGAAAAGAACAAGCGTAACATGCCTGAGAAAATGGAAATCAAGAAATTTGATCCAGTTATCCGTCAGCACGTTATGTACAAAGAAGCTAAAATCAAGTAATAACTTGAAAACTAGTTTTCTTAAAAGCCCCTGTTTCAGGGGCTTTTTTTTGGCTGAAATTTATCCTTTCTCTGTTGGTCATTTTGCAATAAAATTCATATTCTTAATATTTTAGCTAATTGTTGTTCATGCATGCCTTTACTGAGCTTTATGGCTAATACTTTTAAAACTCAAAGTGAAAATAAATGCTGTTATTATGAATTAAAATGCAATACTATTCCTTGGTGTCATTATTGTTGCGGTCATTTACCGTAATTCGATCAAACGATGAATTAAGTGAGATATTAGCGTGCGGACCACAGAACTCGTTGAAGGATTTCGTCACTCGGCCTCTTATGTGAATGCGCATAGGGGAAAAACGTTTGTGGTTATGTTGGGGGGAGAGGCCTTAGCACAAGGCCAGTTTCGCTCGATTATTAATGATATTGCCCTGCTGCATAGCTTAGGGATTAAGATGGTTTTAGTGCACGGCGCTCGTCCGCAGATCGATGAGGCGCTCGCTGAAAGAGCATTAATTCCTGAATATTATAACGGTATTCGTATTACTGAAGAGGATGCTTTTAAAGTTATTAAGCAGGTTGTAGGTGGCTTACAACTTGATATTACGGCACGACTTTCCATGAGTTTGAGTAATACCCCTATGCAAGGTGCACAGATCAATGTGGTCAGTGGTAATTTTGTTACCGCACAGCCTTTAGGGGTCGATGATGGTGTCGATTATTGCTTGAGTGGTAAGGTCAGGCGAATTGATGTGCAGGGACTTAAAGCGCAATTGGACAGTAATGGCATCGTACTATTAGGGCCTATTGCAGCTTCAGTCACGGGAGAAAGTTTTAATCTAACAGCGGAGGAGGTCGCAACTCAAATTGCGGTGAAGCTCAAGGCTGACAAGATGATCGGTTTTAGTTCGCAAAAGGGAATTTTAGATAGCTCAGGTGAAGTATTGGCGGAATTGATGCCAAACGAAGCGCAAGCGATCTTAAATCACATTGATGATGAGATAAATATTTGTGTGGGAACCAAGGCTTTTCTTAAGGCCAGTATTGATGCCTGTCGAAATGGCGTCGCTCGGTGTCACTTTGTCAGTTATTTAGATGATGGTTCTCTATTGCAAGAGCTCTTTTCCAGAGATGGCATAGGAACTCAGATAGTCACAGAAAGTGCAGAACGGCTGCGCAGAGCGAGTATTAGTGATATTGGTGGCATACTTAATCTTATTCGTCCTTTAGAGGAGAAGGGGTTCTTAGTGCGGCGCTCTCGTGAGCAATTGGAGATGGAGATTGAGCAGTTTATGCTTATTGAGCGTGATAACTTAGTTATTGGTTGCGCTGCCTTTTATCCCTTTGAAGAGGACAGTGCCGGAGAGTTTGCCTGTTTAGTGGTACATCCAGAATACCGAGATGCAGACAGGGGCAGCTTACTACTGAAGAACATAATAGGCCAAGCCAGAGTGCGTGGTTATACCCGCCTGTTTGCCTTAACGACACGTAGCATTCATTGGTTTTTGGAACACGGTTTTCAGATCGTTGAAGTGGATGAGTTACCCAATAAAAAGAAGCAGCTATACAACTATCAAAGAAAGTCTAAAATTCTTGCGTTAAAGCTTTAGGCTTTTCTCTATCCAGACAAAAAATACCCGCCTTTGCTGGTATTTTTTGTCTGTGTCAGCTGGTTAGATTGTTTAATTTACTGGCGTTGATCAAGATCTTTCGATAGCCAATACTAATGAGATCCTCCTTCTCTAACTCAACAAGTAGTTTATTAGCAGTTTGTCGGGATAGATTCAAAAATGAAGCGAGGTGTTCTTGGGTGACATCGACCTGTAACCAGCCTGGTTTATCATCCATTGTGGCGGCACTAATCTGAGCTAAGATTTGGATTAACATACGCACTCTGGCGGTAAGAGAATGTAGACTCACAAACTCGGTCCAATTCATTAATAACTTAAACTGACTATTAATTTCAGTCATCACTTTGGGATACAGGTCGGGATTGTTTTCGCAGAGTCTTCGAATCACGCCACCGGGTATCGCTATAATGTCAGATTTAGCGGTAGCGACCCAATCATGGGAGAGAGCTTGGTTATTGAAACAAGAGATCCATCCGATCCAACGGTGTGGGCCTATCGGGGGAAATCGCACCTCTTTTCCATCTAAACTGGTGACAACAACATTTAGGCTGCCTTTAATGACAAACCTAACCTGATCGCCAATGTCTTCTCTATGGGCTACAACCGTCTCATTTTTATAGTGAGAGGTCTTTAGCTGGCTCAGAATATAATCTATTTCATCTTTATTGCAGGTACTAAAAACGCCAGAGCAACTTAGAAATTCAGTTAACTCCTCGCGACTATATTTTTTCATAGATTGTCTGTTTGGCGACAATTGACCCTCCCTTAATCGTCTAGGTTAATACTATAAATCTATTAACAGATACGAAACAAGTCTGTTTCATATCCTATGGGGAGAAAGATGACTTACGACATCACTAATATAATAAACACGCAACGCCTAAAATGGGTATCTGTTTTTTTACTGACCAGTGTGAGTTTTAATATTCAGGCTAAGCCGCTGGATTATGAGAAGCCGACTGCAGATATTGAGGGACCGCGTACCTGCTTTTGGAATCGAGGTCCTTTTAGTGCTGACCCCTATATCAATGTGGCATACCCCGACGCCAATGTCTTTTATTGGGCTGCCACCTTTACTATCCCAAAAGGGGCTAAGTTAGAGGTTGATGGAGAGTTTACCCACGCTCGTTATCAATCTTTGATCAGCTATGATGAGCGGGGTAGGCCTCAAGACTCTGTTGCCGATTACCTGATAGCTCCTAAGTTGAATAATGCTAATCCCTATCAAGCTGGTGCAGACCGTCAGGTCGAAAATCGAAGTTACAGTATTCATGTACAAACCGGTACACCACCAGAGATTGAGCGTGGTGTGATGCAACGCAATACCATTCGTTCCAGCATCTACGCCCCTAGCTATAAGAAAGATCAGCAATTGTTGATCTATCGGATCTATCTACCAGATGAGCAAGCCTCAATTACCGGTGGCGTGCCTTTGCCGTCGCCAGTGTTGACTTTGAGTGATGGTAAACGATTAAAGGGCAGTGATGCTTGTGAGGCACTAAAAGCAGGTCAGCAACTGAAAATAGATCCGGGGGCTCTCAATATCAGTGCTGAGAAATACGTGGCGCTGAGAGATCAAGCGGATAAGCCAGCCACTTGGCCTGCGACAAACCCCGCTTCTTGGTATATCCAATATGATAGGGAGTTTTTACTATCGATGTACTCAGGTGAGAAGGTGAAGATGGGGCGTCGTTCAGAGGGCGGCTTTTATCCCAATTTAGACAACAACTATATTCGAACCATAGTAAATAGAAAGTTTGGCAAGGTGTTAGTGATCCGCGCCAAGATGCCTAAGGTGAGTAAATCTTTTTATGGTGAGCGTAAACATACTGAAGCGGATCTTCGTTATTGGTCAATCTGTTCAAACCAAAGCTTTGCCAATACTCGGGTGACAGATTGCTTGTTCGATGAAGAGGTGCCATTAGATAAAAACGGTTACTACACAGTGGTGGTATCGCGAGAAGAAGATCGCCCTCGTAATGCTAAGCGTGAATGTGGTATCGCATGGCTTGAGATGGCTGCTGATGGTGATGGTTTAGGAGATGAAGATATGGCTGTAGTACAGATCCGTAATTTACTCGCTTCGCCAGATTTTCCTCATGCGGTGCAGAAAATCCTCAAACTGGGTGATGAACAAACGGTAATGCAAGAGTACTTTCCTAAGTCTCGTTACATGATGCCCTCTATGCTTGAGGCTGTGTTTCCCTGCATTTAATGAGCTTGGCTCGCCGGGGAGGGCGAGCCAATTTAACAGGTGAGGTTTAGCTGTATTCATCTGCGTATTCCAATAACTAAATAAAGAGCTAAAAAAGAGAGTGGACTATGCGATTAACACTGTTATCAAAAGTAATTATTGGTGCCTTGATTGGCGCACCGCTGGCGTCATACGCTAATGATGAAATAGATGAGAAAAGTGAGGCTAATAAAAGGCAACTCGAAGTGATCACTGTGACAGCGCAAAAGTGTACTGAGAGTGTCAAAGAGGTGCCATTGTCGGTTGCGACGATCAATAGAGAATCGTTAGAAGATATGAACATCAGCAATACCGAGGAGTTGGCGAGCCGTATTGGTAACTTTAGTGTGAGTCAGTCAGGCCAGGGATTTAATATCTATATGCGCGGCCTAGGATCTGGACCCAATCAAGGTTTTGAACAGACGGTGGGAACCTATGTTGATGGGATTTACCGCGGGCGTGGACATTTGATGCGCAGTACTTTTCTCGATCTCGAGATGGTGGAAGTGCTTCGAGGCCCCCAAGGTACCTTGTTTGGTATGAATACCACTGCAGGGGCGTTAAATTTGACCACAGCGGCGCCGACGGATTATTTCAGTGGTTATCTCAATGGTTACTATGACATGACCAATCAGGGACTGACTTTTGAGGGGGCGGTATCTGGTCCTCTAGCTGATAATCTTCAAGCTCGTTTTGCATTCAGAGCGTTAGATAGTGATGGCTACATGACCAATAGCGTCACAGAACAAAATGAAGTGCAGCATGAAACCCTGTTGGGACGCTTATCGCTAGCTTGGCAACCAACAGATAATCTAAGCATTGAACTTAAGCTACAAGAAGATAAGGATGAGTTTGTCGGAGACAGCAATACCAAAGGGATACTAGAGCCAGCACTTGCCGCTGCAAATCCTGCTTTAGCGGCCAGTCTGGGTGATTACGGTGTGAGTCTTACATCGGCTAAAACAGCGCCTGCATTAGGGGAGGCGGAGGGAGGTGAGTTTACTGCAAGCCATCAGACATTGAAGGTTGAGTATGAGCTCGATGAGCATACGTTAAGTGCGGTTAGTGGCTGGCAATCCTATCAAGTCGATACCTCAAATGATGGTGACAGAACCCCAAGGCCTTTGCTCTACAGAAGTGTTAGTGACGAGGAGTATAAGCAGTTTAGCCAAGAGTTTCGTCTAGCATCATCGGGAGGAGAGACCTTCGATTATATTTTAGGGGCTTATTATCAAGACTCAGAGCTTACTTATGATGAGCATTTTCTAGCGTACGCGCTGCAATTTGATGGCGTGCGTGGCTTTAGTAGCGATTCAGAAGTGATGAGCGTATTTGGTAAGTTTGATTGGCAGATTGATGATAACTGGAGTGTAAGTTTAGGGCTTAGGTATACCCAGGAAGAGAAAAAGGGTCGCCGAGAGCTGACCCTAGTGGACTTGATCTCAGGAACGCCTATTTCACAAGTGCCGTTAATCTCACCTCCCGCACTTAAACCTGCGTTGGATAAGTTTGGCTTAGCTGGAATCCCTGGCTCCGTTTATTGTTTGATGTTAGGTGCTGATTATCCCTATCTAGATCCATTATTATTGGGCAGTAATACTCAAAATATTGTGAATCCAATTTATCGTATTGGGAGTGATCATAATATCCACGCCGAGCGCACAGAGGAGAGCTTTACTCCTGCATTGTCGATAAAGTATCAACTTGAAGATGCGATGTTCTATGCCAGTATTGCGCAGGGAGCTAAGTCTGGCGGTTTCGACGCAAGGGCTAACTTGCCGGAGAACTTTGAGTTCGATGATGAATCTGTTCTGTCCTATGAAGTGGGCAGTAAGTTAACCTTAGATGATGGTGCTGCGGATCTTAATCTGGCACTTTTTTATATGGAGTTTAGTGATCTGCAAACTTCAACCTTCGATGGCAATACCGGCTTCTATGTGGAAAACGGTGCTAAGGCCACTTCATATGGTCTAGAGCTTGATGGTCGATGGGCATTTGCCGATGACTGGATGTGGTCCGGTAGTTTAGGTTTACTGGATTTTAGTTGGGATGAATTTAGTGGAGCGAAATGTTTTACTAGCTTAACTGCAACCTCTGACAATGTTGAGGCGAATGGTAGTTCTTGCGATCTCTCAGGCCAGCCAAATGCGCTGTCGCCAAAGGCATCTGGGAGTACCTCGTTAGAATACCGCAGTGAACTGAGTAGTGATTATGACATCAGAGTGATGGCTGAAACCGTATTTAAGTCTAGCTATTATACCAATGCGGATCTGAACCCGTTTACTGAGCAAGAGGCGTTTGCAAAGTACAATGCGCAAATAGCGTTGATTAATACAAATTCAGATTGGCAGCTTGGTCTAATACTGAAAAATCTGTCTGATGAGATCACCATTAACAGCTCCTACGATATGCCATTTACCCCAGGTGGGTATGTGGTTTATACCGAGCCTGGACGTAGTGCAACTCTGCAATTTAGCTATAAATTCGACTAGCTTTAAGATTGTTTTACAACAAAGCCCCATGAAGGGGCTTTTTTTATGTCTGAATGGTAGGTTTTCTTTTATAAAACATGTCGATAGTAAAGATGAACAGCGCGCTCCAGATAAAGGCAAAGGTGATTCCTTTCTCTAGATTGAAGGGCTCATTAAACAGAGTGATGGCCATGATAAACATGATACTGGGGCCGATATACTGGAAGAATCCCAGCATAGAAAGAGGGATCCTTACCGCTGCTGCAGCGAAACATAACAAAGGTATGGTAGTAACAATACCTGCCGCTACCAAGAGAAGGTTGAGTGATAGATCATTACTCATTAAGTTAGTCAGAGAGCCATCAAAGTTAGCAAACAAGAAGATCAAGGCAACAGGAAATAGAATTGCAGTTTCTACTAACAGACCTGTTTTTGCATCTACATTGACCTTTTTTCGCAGTAAACCATACAGGCCGAAGGAACAGGCCAACCCAAGTGACACCAGTGGAATAGAACCAAACGTGATTATTTGTACTAATACGCCAGTTGCAGCCAAAGCAACGGCAAACCATTGGAGCTTACGTAATCGTTCACTCAGAAATACCATGCCGAGCATAACATTCACTAAGGGGTTGATAAAATAACCCAAACTGGCATCTAACATGTGGTTATTATTAACAGCCCAAATAAATAACAGCCAGTTACCCGCAATTAAGATGGAGGTGATGGTGAGGACCATCAACTGCTTTGGTCGTTTAAGCACTTGTCTGAGGCGCGAAAAACCACCAAACATCATCATAAGCAGCGTGACAAAAATAAACGACCAGATCACTCGGTGGATTAAGATTTCCGGGGCAGACACATGACTGAGTAATTTAAAGTAGAGGGCAGCAAAGCCCCATAATGTGTATGCGCAAATGGCGAATGCGATACCCTTGTTGTGTTCAGTACTAAGCATTAATCAAGCTACAAAAGGAGAGAGGCCTGTATTGTATGCCTCATAATCAGTGGGCTCAAGCTTGGTTTTGACTCGATCTCTATTACAGCTGTCATTGGTTTGTGACAACAGGAAAGTTAAACTTACATTCCACTGAACTTTCTGATTTAGCCAACCATATAAGTTCCAGTTCCAAAAGCGATATGATCCCCATGTTCGTTATGTAGTTCCATACGACAAACGGACACTCGGTTACCTGCGCGTATTACTGTGCCGGTACCAGTAAATACCGTTCCTCTACCGGGTCGTAAGTAATCAATCCTAAGATCAATAGTGCCTAAAGTTTGAATCCGGGTCTGCAGATCGTCGATACTCCAATCATCTCGACTGGCAACCAGTCCTGAAAAAGCGGTCAGCCCACCGACCACATCAAGGACTGTGGCTGTGACGCCTCCATGAAGGATCTGTTGGTGAATATTGCCGATAAGTTCTGGTTTCATATTGACGACAATTTCGACACCCTCAAGGTCATAACGTTTAATATCCATACCTAATAAGTTGTGGAATGGGATCTGTTTGTCGAAGACCTCTGCGACTCTTTGTAGGATCTCGGCTTGAATAGGCTTAGTCATAGAGGTTAACGTCTCTTTTTGTCGATTATTAGAGCAATTAATCTATCCCTAACTTAGGTGGTTAGGCAAGCGGTAATCATAAACTTAAGCGGTGGCAAGCTGAAACATATCAATAAAATCAGATTTAAAACGCTATAAAGCGAATTAAATCGGCATCGGCTGATTGAGAATACATCGGCAGAAAACCAGTGTAATAGACAAGCAATTTACTGAGTTTGGTATTAGAATAGGCAGCCCAATTTCTGACTCTGAAGCCCAATGGAACAAGCGATAGATAAAGCTCAATTAGATCCACTCTCCTTAAGTCTACAGTCTGTTTTCGGCTATCGGACATTCAGAGATGGTCAGAAAGAGGTGATAGAACAGAGCTGTTCCGGTTATGACTGCTTGGTTATCATGCCAACGGGGGGCGGTAAAAGCCTCTGTTATCAGTTGCCTGCTCTACAGTTCCCTGGGTTAACTATCGTCGTATCGCCACTTATTTCATTAATGAAAGATCAAGTTGATAGCTTGATGCAGATGGGGGTCAGCGCTGCGTATTTAAACTCCTCTTTACCAAGAGAGCAGAGCGCTAAAATTTTACAGCAGATGCACAGTGGCGAATTAAAGCTACTTTATGTCTCCCCGGAACGTTTACTGCAAGGGCATTTTATCGATCGGCTGCATGAGCTGCATATCTCCCTTTTTGCCATCGATGAAGCCCACTGTATCTCACAATGGGGTCATGATTTTAGGCCTGAATATGCTGCACTGGGTAAACTCAGAGAGTTCTTTCCTCATGTGCCTATTATGGCGTTAACGGCAACAGCAGATCAGGCTACCCGTAAAGATATCTGTGATCGATTAACCATCACGCCCTATTCACTGTTAACTAGCTTTGACAGACCCAATATTCGCTACACAGTGGCAGAGAAGCTTAATGCTGCAAATCAATTACGCCAATTTATTATTGCTCAAAATGGTTCCAGCGGAATTATCTATTGCAGTAGCCGCCGCCGTGTTGATGAAGTTGCTGAACGACTTAGGCTGCAAGGACATAATGCAGAGGCTTATCATGCCGGGAGGACCCAAGAGGAGCGAGCAGACGTCCAAGACCGGTTTCTAAAAGATCAACTTGATATTGTCGTGGCAACCGTCGCATTTGGTATGGGAATTAATAAGTCTAATGTGCGTTATGTGGTGCATTATGATATTCCAAAAAGTGTTGAATCCTACTATCAAGAAACAGGAAGAGCAGGTCGTGATGGCCTAGATTCTGAAGCCCTATTGTTATTCGATCCTGCTGATATAGGTCGCGTGCGTCATCTTATCGAACAGTCTGAACCTGGTCCACAGCAACAAGTGGAATTTCATAAGCTTAATACCATGGCGGCTTTCGCTGAGGCACAGACCTGCCGACGTCAGGTGTTACTGCACTACTTCGATGAGAGTGCTTCAGAGCCCTGTGGCAACTGTGATATCTGTTTAGACCCTCCTAAACGTTATAACGGTATTCAAGATGCGCAGAAGGTGCTGTCCTGTGTCTATCGCTTAGGTCAGCGCTTTGGTATTAACCATCTCATTGAGGTACTAAGGGGGTCTAAAGCGGCAACAGTACTAGACCGTGGCCATGATAAGTTGTCAACTTGGGGGATAGGCAAAGATAAAAGCCATGAATACTGGCTGAGTATCATACGTCAGATAATACATCTGGGATTTGCCAGTCAAGATATTACTCGTGGTTCCTCGGTTAAACTTAACCCATCAGCGCGATCGGTACTGAAAGGTGATGTTGAGTTGCTGTTAGCTGAGCCAAGAATGGTGCTACAAAGCACGACTAAGCGTCGAGGCAGTAACACACGTGCACCGCTTAACTATGACCGTAAGTTATTTGCACGTTTGAAACAGCTTAGGCGTAAGCTGGCTGAAGAGTTAGATGTGCCTCCTTATCTGGTATTTAACGATGCCACTTTAGCCGAAATGGCTGCAATATTACCAACAAGTCCAGGTGAGATGTTGGCTGTAAACGGTGTAGGTGAACGTAAGTTGAGCCGTTTTGGTGGTGAGTTTCTTGACGAGATCAGTAGTTACTTAACAGAAGGGTAAATCTATTATCATCTAACATGAATTAGTTTCTCTTTTTTTCTTTGCCTTAATTGCTGAACATTCGCTCTTTTTATTAATGAACTGATGTTGTCATGCTGTTGTAATTTTGAATAACCGATCTTGCTAATGTTACCTCGTAAAAGGGGCAACATTAGTTCTTTTATCTGTTCAATCACCTTTAAAGCTCCCTCTTCTTTAGTATAAGGAAGGAGCAAGATTATCTCCTCATCACTCTTATTGAACATTAGATCTTGCTCTCTGAGCAACTTTGCAAGTTGCTCATTCAGTATAGGGAGATCATCACGGTAAACTTGTAGGGTGTTAATGAGGATAAGGCTCAAGGGAAAACCACTGAGTTTACTGTTGCTTAATAGGTGTTCGATCTTTTGCTCTTTGCTATTAGTCTCTGGCGCAGTAAAAATTTGTTTTGTTTGCTGTTTAGATCTATAGATCAGAAAGCTTAATAGTAAAGTGAAAAATAACAGAATAAAAACAACAATATAACCTGATTGAAAACTAAAGCTCTGGCTAGCTGATACTATACTCTCACTCGACTCAAATTTAAGTAGCTGATTTTGTTGGCTTAACTTGGCATTCAGTTGCCGTAGTCGTGTGTCCTTTATGAAATCAAATGAATTTTCCGCAGCGTTAAACCGATATACTTGATATTCATAAGCAAGTTTAAAATTACCTATATTTTCATAATGTAAACTCAATATTTGGTAACAGAGTACGAGCTCATCGTAACGTGATTTACGTTTTGCCATGTCTATAGTTTGCTGCATAAGGGTTAACCCCTTATCGGTAACATCATGGGCAAGCAAAACCTCGGCGAGTTGACGTTGGGTGCGGATTACTTCCAGAGATTTATTCTCTTTCTTAAAGGTATTTAGGCTGATATCTAACAGCTGGATTGCCCGTCGTAAATTGCCGCGAATAAATTCAAGCTGAGCCATTTGTGTATAACTCTGAGCTAGCTCAAAGGCTGTACCGAGTTGCGGTAATTGATTTTTAGTTTTGAGTATCAAGGTGTCGCTGGAAGGTAAGTGAGTTAGTAGTGCCATGTAAGTTACCTGACTCAGGACCATGGCTTTGACTTTACCTTGGAGAGGTTCGGAAGCTAGGGCGCTCTCTATGATCTCATAAGCTTGTTTAAACTCCCCTCCTTGGGCTAAAAGTTTGCTTAAAGACAAGTGAATATAGGCTTGAGGGGGCCAGCTCCAATTAAATGGTTGATTTGATATTTCCGAATAAATTGCGATGGCTAAACGTAAATCTTCAAAAGCATTCCCATAACTATCGATGTGAGTGTCTATTACGCCTCTGATCCTTAGACCATTGATTAGGGATTGGGGTTGCTTGTATTTCCGTGACAGTTCGATAGAGGTATCTAGCAGCGGTAATGCTTGCCGGTAGTCACCAAATTGAGTAAATGCGCCCGCCATACAGTTTAGAAAGTAAGGTCGCGCTTCTTTGATGTTCAATATTTTAGCTTTAGCTTCGCTCATTCTCGCGATGTTAATGGCCGCTTGATTTTCACCGAGTTGAAGATAAGTTTCACATCGTAGGAGAGATAATCTTAGCTTCTCGGCTTCGGAAAGTTTTATCGGGGAACTAATATGGTCGAGGCTGTTTATCTCTTCAAGCGCCCTGCTTGGGTACTCGTAAAGTAAGGTATTAATAGAGTCCAATCTATCCATAGTATTTGCCCATGCTGGCGTAAACCAGAATGACAGGCACAGTACTATGAGACGAAAATCCATTTATTTAAGTTCCAATTCGCATTCAGTATTTTGAATATCAGCATTATAACTAATTATTCTCTTGTATTGTATTAAAAAACAGCAGTGCGTGATACAAGGGGCAATTCAGGGGGGCGAGATTAATCCTGTGAACTAATAAACGATATGTAATAGGAGACAATTTGTTCGGCTTAAAAGGTGGGGGAACCGTGTTTTTCTGGTCTAATCTGTTCTTAATGAAAAAAATGGGGTTGACACTTGCGGCTCCACACGTTAAAAATTAACCTATCAAATGGAAAGTGAATGCATAATTATTTACGCACACTGAATATAACAACGAATTAAGACAAATGAATACTAATAGTGCATTACTCAACCTCCTCATTCTCATTCTGGCAGTTTCTGCTCGGGGGATATAGTGTTGCACGATTGATAGAGTCACCAACATTCAAAACCCCGCGCTACGAGTCGCGGGGTTTTTTGTTTATATACCCAACGAGAATGTAGCGCATAAAAATAAACAGCTATTCCACGGAGAAACCAGATGTCTAACCGAGTGATTATTTTTGATACAACCCTACGTGATGGGGAGCAAGCCCTAGCGGCCAGTTTGACGGTTAAAGAAAAGCTACAGATAGCACTCTCTTTAGAGCGTTTAGGTGTCGATGTCATGGAGGTAGGTTTCCCCGTCTCCTCTCCAGGTGATTTTAAATCTGTAGAGACAATCGCACGAACAATTAAAAACAGTCGAGTGTGTGCGTTAGCTAGAGCGCTCGAAAAAGATATTGATGCAGCGGCACAATCATTATCTGTTGCAGACCAATTTCGTATTCATACTTTTATATCCACTTCGACTATTCATGTTGAGAGCAAACTGAAACGCTCTTTCGAACAGGTGTTGGAGATGGCTGTTGCTGCCGTCAAGTATGCCCGTCGTTTTACCGACGATGTTGAGTTTTCTTGTGAAGATGCAGGCCGTACACCTATCGATAATTTATGTCGCATGGTCGAGGAGGCTATTAAAGCTGGTGCGCGCACGATTAATATTCCTGATACTGTGGGTTATACGATTCCGAGTGAGTTCGGTGGCATTATTCAAACGCTATTTAATCGAGTGCCTAATATCGATCAAGCAGTGATCTCAGTGCATTGCCATGACGATCTAGGTCTTTCGGTAGCCAACTCAATTACAGCGGTTCAACATGGTGCACGTCAGATCGAATGTACGATTAACGGCATTGGTGAGCGAGCGGGTAACTGTTCACTTGAAGAGATCGCCATGATCCTTTCGACTCGTAAAGCGGCACTTGGGTTAGAAACTGGGATTAATGCCAAAGAGATTCACCGCACCTCAAACCTAGTCAGTCAGCTATGTAATATGCCTGTGCAGCCTAACAAGGCAATTGTTGGCGCGAATGCTTTTACCCATTCATCAGGTATTCACCAAGATGGCATGCTTAAGTCGCAAAATACCTATGAGATCATGACACCTGAAAGCATTGGTCTTCCGCGTAATAATCTGAATATGACATCGCGTTCTGGTCGCCATGTGATTAAGCATCGCATGGAAGAGATGGGGTATGGTGCGCAAGATTATGATATGGACACTTTATATGAATCCTTCCTAAAACTTGCCGATAAAAAAGGTCAGATTTTCGATTACGATCTTGAGGCTTTGACCTTTATGGAAGCTCAAGCGGAAGATGAGTCATATTATCAGCTTAAACAGTTAGTTGTTCACTCAGATTCAACTCAAGGTAATGCAACAGCGACTGTAAAAATTGAGCTCGACGGTGAGGTTGTCACCGAAGCCGCTACGGGTAACGGTCCTGTCGATGCCGCTTATAACGCCATTGCTCGTGCGAGTAACTGTGAAGTCAACATCACCAGTTATAAGTTAAGTGCCAAGGGTGAAGGACAAGATGCCTTAGGCCAAGTAGATATTGTGGCTAGCTATCAAGGGCAAAGTTTCCATGGTGTAGGACTGGCAACCGATGTAGTTGAAGCTTCGGTGCAGGCGTTAATACATGTGATGAACTTAACCTCCCGTGCAGATAAAGTGGCTGACTGTAAGCAAAAGATACAGCAAAAAGCGAGATCGCTTGGTGGCGTTTAATACTGAGTAACAGAAAAAATTATTAGAATATTATAATTGAAGAGCAGGAGTTAAGTGTCGTATGAGTTATCAAATAGCAGTATTAGCCGGAGATGGAATTGGGCCTGAGGTGATGGCTGAGGCACGCAAAGTGCTAAGTGCTGTAGAGGAGCGATTCGAGCTTGCTATTGAATATAGCGAATATGATATTGGTGGAGCTGCTATTGATCACCATGGTTGTCCGCTACCAGATGTAACATTAAAAGGGTGTGAAGCTGCTGATGCCATACTGTTTGGTTCGGTGGGCGGTCCTAAGTGGGAAAACTTGCCGCCCAATGATCAGCCTGAACGTGGTGCTTTGTTGCCACTTCGAGCTCACTTCGAACTGTTTTGTAATATGCGTCCAGCTAAGCTGCATTCAGGCCTTGAGCATATGTCTCCACTACGCAGTGATATCTCATCGAAAGGTTTTGATGTCCTGTGTGTACGTGAGCTCACTGGTGGCATTTACTTCGGTAAACCTAAAGGACGTCAAGGTGAGGGTGAGAATGAAGAAGCCTTCGATACCATGCGTTATAGCCGTAAAGAGATCACTCGGATTGCTAAGATAGCATTCGAAGCTGCCCAAGGACGTCGCAACAAAGTCACCTCAGTCGATAAAGCCAATGTTCTAGCTTGTTCGGTACTGTGGCGTGAAGTGGTCGAAGAGGTGGCTAAAGATTTCCCTGACGTGGAGCTGGAACATATCTATATCGATAATGCGACCATGCAGCTACTTCGTCGCCCTAATGAATTTGACGTCATGCTTTGCTCTAACTTATTTGGCGACATCATTTCCGATGAGATAGCTATGTTAACGGGCTCAATGGGACTGCTTGCATCGGTGAGTATGAACAGCAAAGGCTTTGGTCTGTACGAACCTGCTGGTGGCAGTGCGCCGGATATCGCTGGACAAGGTATCGCAAACCCTGTGGCTCAAATTCTATCAGCAGCGTTATTACTACGTCACAGTTTAAAGCTTGAAGACGCGGCTGTGGCGATTGAAGCTGCTGTAGGTAAAGCCCTTAGTGATGGTTATCTGACGGGTGAGTTGTTACCTGCTGATGAGCGTAACAATGCTAAAACAACCTCACAAATGGGTGATTATATTGCTCAAGTTATAAGAGAGGGTGCATAACCCATGGCTAAAATATTGTATGGGCAGTGTGAGATGGATGCCTCTGTTGTGGATATGAATTGGTTAGAAGTGGGAGGCTGTTAACTCATGGCTAAGACATTGTATGAAAAAGTATGGGATACCCATATTGTGGTTGCTACTGAAGGCGAAGCGCCGCTTATTTATGTGGACCGACATCTAGTCCATGAAGTGACGTCACCTCAGGCATTTAGTGGTTTGAAGGTGGCGGGACGTAGATTACGCGCCCCAGAGAAAACTTTCGCCACGATGGATCATAACACCTCAACCAAGAGTGCTAGCCTAGATGCATTAAGCCCAATGGCGCGTATTCAGGTTGAGACCTTGCAGGATAACTGTAAAGAGTTTGGTGTTCGACTATATGATATTCATCATAAAAATCAGGGTATTGTTCATGTTATGGGGCCAGAGCTAGGTATTACTTTGCCGGGTACTGTTATTGTGTGTGGTGATTCCCATACCGCAACTCATGGTGCATTTGGTGCGCTCGCATTTGGTATCGGAACCTCAGAAGTCGAGCATGTGATGGCAACGCAAACTTTGCGTCAAAGCAAAGCGAAGACGATGAAAATTGAGGTTCGTGGCCATGTGACTCCAGGCATTACCGCCAAAGATATAGTGTTGGCCATTATCGGCAAAATTGGTATGGATGGCGGTACAGGTTACGTTGTTGAGTTCTGTGGTGATGCGATTGAAGCGCTCTCTATGGAAGGCCGCATGACGGTGTGCAATATGGCGATCGAGATGGGCGCCAAGGCGGGTATGGTAGCACCGGATGCGAAAACAGCCGAGTATCTTAAAGGGCGTGAATTCGCACCTAAAGGAGAGTCTTGGGATCAAGCGATGGCAGCATGGGGCGAACTTCACACTGACGAAAGTGCCGTTTTTGATGCGACAGTGGTACTTGAAGCTGCCGATATCGCGCCTCAGCTCACTTGGGGAACTAACCCCGGACAAGTTGTCGCTATCGATGGCTTAGTGCCAAATCCTGCTGATGAGCCGAATGTAACGGCTAAAGCTAGTATAGAAAAAGCATTGGAGTACGTGGCACTGACTGCGGGCACCAGTATGAAAAATGTGAGCATCAACAAGGTATTTATAGGTTCTTGCACTAACTCGCGTATTGAAGATTTACGCGATGCGGCTCTGCATGCAAAAGGTAAGCAGGTTGCGGTAGGTGTCACAGCCATAGTGGTACCGGGTTCAGGTCTAGTGAAAGAGCAAGCAGAAGCTGAAGGCCTAGATAAGATCTTTATCGAAGCGGGTTTTGAATGGCGTTTACCGGGTTGCTCTATGTGCTTAGCGATGAATGATGATCGATTGGATGCGGGCGATCGCTGCGCGTCAACGAGTAATCGTAATTTTGAAGGACGTCAGGGACGAGGGAGTCGAACTCACCTTGTTAGCCCAGCAATGGCTGCAGCTGCCGCGGTTGCCGGTCATTTCGTCGATATCCGTCAAACTCTTTAGGAGATTATCATGCAAGTATTTACTAAACATACTGGGCTAGCAGTGATGATTGACAGCACTAATGTTGATACCGATCAGATCATTCCTAAGCAGTTTTTATCTAAAGTGACTCGGGATGGTTTCGGGATTCATCTATTTCATGATTGGCGCTATCTCGATGATGCTGGTGATGAACCTAATTCTGTTTTTAGCTTGAATTTGCCAAGGTATAAAGGATCGTCAGTACTTATTTCGAAAGAGAACTTTGGTTGTGGTTCCAGTCGAGAGCATGCACCTTGGGCCTTAGCTGACTTTGGATTTCGCGCCATTATAGCGCCAAGCTTTGCCGATATATTCTATGGTAACGCCATCAATAATGGTTTACTGCCAGTACGCTTGAGCGATGTGGAAGTGCAACAGCTTATGGATGAAGTCGAGGCTAATGAAGGTGCTGAGATTGTAGTCGATTTGGAAGCGCTCACTGTTACCTCTCCTTTGGGATCCGTTTTTAGCTTTGAGATCGCAGGGGCGGCAAGACACAACATGCTTAATGGTTTAGATGCGATTGGCTTGACTTTGGCCTATGGGGAGCAGATCGCTAGCTATGAATCTCAATTACCTAGTTGGAAAGCATAGCGGGGTTTAAGCGTACATCTGTACTAGCGTCTTGTAAAAAGTGGGCCAGACAAGTTTAGGCATGTTTGGCCTCTGTTTTAATTACACTCGATGTAATCGTATCTATATGAAATTTATGGATATTCAAATCACCTTATTAATACGTTGGCATCTGATGTAAAATGCTAGCGGTTTGCACTAGCCATTAATAGAATGTTCAGTGAACAGTTGTTCTTGGTTTTCTTTATTGTTAGTCATTGATTTAAAAGTGCTTTGCTCAATATTTTTCAATGTCTCTAATCGTAAATCCGAATCAATTTCTGCATCTTGATACATTTAAGTTGTTTAAAAAGTCATCCCACCTGTTTTTAATCCAAAAAAGATAAAAAGTTCAGAGTTTTTCACTGTTTTATCTTGTTTGCTTGCAAAGATGTGCTGCGTGAGTACACTGCGCCTCTGAAAAGTGTTGAGCTATTACTCTAACTAATATCGATTGGTGTTCTTAGCTCGATGACAATAACGCTAAGCGTAAAATATAGATGAGAGACATAATGAACAAGCGCATTTTATCTGTAGCTGTAATTGCAGCAATGATGGCAACAACGACTCAAATTCAAGCTGCTGGTTTTCAATTAGCAGAATACTCTGCTACTGGCTTAGGTCGTGCGTATGCCGGTGAAGCTGCAATGGCCGATAATGCTGCGGCACAATTTCGTAATCCCGCAATGCTAACCTATCTGCAGGGCACTCAAGTGACTACGGGCGCTATCTTGGTGATACCTAACATTGATGTAGATGGTGAAGTTTCATTTGTTGACGGAACAAGCCCAACATCAGCGAAAGATATTGCCGGTGACGCCGTTGTACCTAACTTCTATGTCTCTCATCAGTTGAACGAGCAATGGTTCTTGGGTTTGGCGCTAGGCAGTAACTTTGGTATGGCGACTGAACTTGATGATAGCTTTCGCGGTAATCAGTTTGGTAATGAAGCCGCTGTTACAACGATAGAGATTAATCCCAACGTCGCTTACCGAATTAACGAGCAGTTTAGTGTCGGTGCTGGTGTTCGCTTTGTTATAGGTGAAGGTAGTTTCGGTGCTCAGAGCTCTTCAGATTTAATCGTCCCTGAAGGAACGACGTTAAAGTATATGGAAGGCGATGACATTTCTTGGGGCTGGCAGTTAGGTAGTGCATGGCAGATTAATGCCGATCATCGCATCGGGGTTAACTACCGTTCAGAAGTAGAGCAGACTCTGGAAGGTGAAGCTAATGGCTTAGGCTTTAGTACACTTGAAGGCAGTTTCGATGCAAATAAAGTTTATGCTGGATCAATGGATTTAACGCTTCCTGCAACGGCTGAAATTGCCAGTTTCCATCAATTGACTGACAAGTTTGCAGTTCACGCGAGTGTGAACTGGACTGACTGGAGTTCATTTGAAAAGTTAGAAGCTAAAATTCTAGAGTTGAGTAATGTACCAATCTTAGTAAAAGAGGAAAACTGGGAAGACAACTACCGTTTTGCTGTTGGTGCGACTTATGCTGTATCTTCAAAGTCTACCCTAAGAGCAGGTGTTGCTTATGATCAATCTGCAGTTGATGATATCAATCGTACGGCGACCATTCCAGAGGTTGATCGTCTTTGGTTGAGCGTGGGTTATGGCTATCAGTACAGTGATAACTTAGATTTAGATTTCGGTGTGACATACATTTTTGCTGATGAGTCTCCAATGGATGAAAATGAGACAGATTCACTTCCTTTTGGTGGGACGTTTGAAGGTCAAGTTAGCGGCAACATCTTGCTAGTGGGTGTACAGGCTAGCTATCGTTTCTAGAACAGCATTTGCTGAAAAGGGTCAGGGCTAACGCTTTGGCCCTTTTTTTGTTTTAGGGCTTAGTTATTTCTTACAACTCAGTACTGAAAATACTTAGGTACATTATTTATTAGTAAAATGAACTTCATAAGATTATATTTATCTAATCATAATATTATCGTAGCCTAGGTCTGAACTAGGTCAATATCCTATGAGGTGTACCATGAAGCCCTTTTTATGTGCAGCAATATTATCCGTTTTACCTTTCACTTTAAGCGCGGCTCCTTCATCCAGTGAAGTGGTTGAAAGCTTTATACAAGCTTACAATCAGCATGATGTCGGATTGATGGTGTCTCACACTACAGATAAGGTTACCTGGATGCATATCATAGGTGAAAACGTTAAAGTCGAAACCTCCAACAAAGCTGAATTTGGTGCGGCGATGACTGACTACTTTGAAAGTCTTAAGGGGGCTAATGCCACCATCCTCGATATCATGGAGTCAGGCAGCTATGTCAGTACGGTTGAGAGAGTGACTTGGGATAATGATGGTGAAGAACATAGCCAGTGCAGTATCGGTACGTTTAGAGTTACTGAGGGAAAACTGGCAGAATTCTGGTATTTCCCTGCACATGCTTGTGATGAGCTGAGTTTAACGCCTGAAGTTGAACCTGAAGTAGGTGTTTTACAGCAAACTCAATATTAATAGCCAAGATTTAGCCGAGGCTGATCGGAATAGGATAGATTTGTGACTAAAAAATATGTAGTGGCACTAGATCAAGGAACAACAAGCTCTAGGGCGATAATTTTCGATCATGATGCGAATATTGTTGCTGTTTCACAACGTGAATTTGGTCAAATCTATCCTCAAGCTGGTTGGGTTGAACATGATCCTATGGAGATCTGGGCATCGCAAAGTTCAACCTTGATAGAAGTCATTGCTCGAAGTGGGATCCACGCCGATGAAATCGCGTCCATCGGTATAACAAATCAGCGTGAAACAACCGTTATTTGGAATAAATTAACAGGAAAACCAGTTTATAACGCTATTGTTTGGCAGTGTCGTCGCAGTAGTGAGATCTGTGAAGATCTTAAAGCTCAAGGCCTAGAGGAGTATGTTCGTGATACTACTGGCTTACTTCTGGATCCCTACTTTTCCGGCACTAAAATTAAGTGGATACTAGACAATGTTCCCGGAGTAAGAGCGCGTGCTGAAAAAGGTGAGCTTCTGTTTGGCACCATCGATACCTGGCTGGTCTGGAAGTTGACAGAAGGTAAGGTTCACGTCACCGACCCAACGAATGCTAGCCGAACCTTATTGTTTAATATCCATACCCAAACTTGGGATAAGAAAATGCTCGAGGCATTGAATATTCCAGTATCGCTATTACCCCAAGTAAAACCTTCCTGTGGTGTGTATGGTAAAACACGTATTGCAGGTGAAGGAGCTGAGATCAGTATTGCGGGTATGGCCGGAGATCAGCAAGCTGCACTCTTCGGTCAGCTGTGTACTGAGCCCGGTATGGCAAAGAATACCTATGGCACCGGTTGTTTTTTGCTTATGAACACGGGAGAAAAAGCGGTAGCGTCTAGTCATGGTTTGCTGACGACCATTGCGATCGGTGCTAAAGGCGAAGTAAATTATGCGCTTGAAGGAGCGGTGTTCATGGGCGGCGCTACGATTCAATGGCTCAGAGATGAGCTTGGGTTGATTCGAGATGCTCAGGATACTGAGTACTTTGCATCGAAAGTTGATGATACTAATGGAGTATACCTTGTCCCTGCTTTTGTTGGTTTAGGTGCTCCTTATTGGGATCCTAACGCTAGGGGGGCCTTAGTTGGATTAACCCGAGGCTCAAATCGCAACCATATCATTCGAGCCGCTTTGGAAGCGATAGCGTATCAGAGCAGAGATCTTCTCGATGCCATGGCAAAAGACAGCGGAGTCGAGCTCAAACAGCTAAAAGTGGATGGTGGTGCGGTGGCTAACGACTTCTTGATGCAGTTTCAGGCAGACATTACTTCTGTTGAAGTACAACGCCCCGCAGTGACAGAAACCACTGCCATGGGAGCAGCATTTCTTGCAGGTTTAGCTGTCGGTTTTTGGAGTTCGACTTCAGAGCTTAAGCATCGATCGGATACTGATAAGACGTTTATCCCTTCAATATCTGCAGAAAAAAGAGATGCGTTATATGTTGGTTGGCAAAGAGCGGTCTCCCAAACGATGAATCATTGATTACACATCAATATCAATATGAGGGAGGAGAGTTTCAAATTTCCCTTTGTTAGCTTTGCGCTTTTCAGTTGCTTGTTTTGTTTGCCTGCGACGGTCACCACGAGAAGCGCCTCGCCTATCTTCAATAGTGTGGCGGCGTTCAAGATCTGGTGGTAGCTGAGATTGTGGTGCTTCATGACTATCTTCAGCTATTCCTGAACCATTCTCAGTCTCTTCAACAATGCGCTTACGCTTGATACTAGCTTGTACCGGGCGTGCAAGCATGGCGTAAAGACTGTCTAGACCTATCATAATACCTCCGTTTACCATTTCTATACTCCTATATCGGCACAATGTGGTCAATATTTAATCTGGCAGAGCTGTCAGTGCAGAGTACTTACTTTTACAGTGATATTTGGTAGTTATAGTGATAATTGACTCTGAAGCCTGTATATACAAGTGTGAGTTAATTGAGTCGTGTTCCCCATTTCATCAAAAGATTAGTAACTTTCGAGGTGTAAATTATAAAACTAAGCTGTTAAAAGTAAAATCTTGGGAAATAAAACCACTTCTAAGATAAATAAAGATTAACGAAGCACTATTCTGTCTGTTTTTTCAGCAGCTTGTGGGTAGGGGGTCCACTTTTACCCCTTGTTATTTCTATAACTATCCATATTTGAAATATGCTGCTAACCCGCTTGAATGCTGGGCCTATAAATAGTTCCGCGCTTGACAATGCTTGCGTTCTATCTCTAAAATTAGATATTGTGGGAAATAGTGGATCTTTGTGGATCTTTTTTTGGAGTTAAGGATAAACTAACGTGTTTCGTGGTGCCAGTGCTATTAACCTTGATACAAAAGGTCGGCTCGCTATTCCAAAGCGTTACCGAGAGCCTCTGCATGCCGAATATAACAGTCAGTTAGTGATCACTGTTGATATCCAATCCGCTTGTCTGCTGCTTTATCCATTAGATGAATGGAGCAAGATAGAAGCAAAATTACTCTTGTTGTCTGATACTTTACCCGCTGAGAGAGCGATGAAGAGGATGCTCCTAGGTTATGCACATGAGTGTGATCTGGACAGTAACGGACGATTATTACTGCCTTTGCCGCTGCGTCAATACGCCAATTTAGGCAAAAAGGTTATGTTGGTAGGGCAGTTAAATAAATTTGAGCTCTGGGATGAAACTGCATGGCAGCATCAGATAGAGCAAAGCCGGGAGACGATTCAAAGCGAAGAGTTCGCTGATAATATACGTCTCGCCGATTTTTCACTTTAAGTAGTGAAGTTAAATAAATTAGATAGAAGAAAATCATGAGCCAAGAATTCGTACACTTATCAGTTCTGCTTACAGAAACCGTAGCAGGGCTAAATATAAAAGAAGATGGCATCTATATTGATGGCACATTTGGTCGTGGTGGTCACTCTCGCGAAATATTAAAGCATCTGGGTGAAAACGGCAGGTTGATTGCTATTGATCGTGATCCACAAGCCATTGCCGCTGCTGAACAGTTTGCTGATGATGCAAGATTTAGCATCGTTCATGGTGGTTTTGGACAATTAGCCAGTTACGTTGAAGATCTTGGTTTAAAAGGAAAGGTTGACGGCGTCTTGCTCGATTTTGGAGTGTCATCTCCTCAGCTGGATGATGCCGAGCGTGGGTTTAGTTTTTTACGTGATGGTCCACTTGATATGCGTATGGATAACTCACAAGGGGAGACCGCTGCGGATTGGTTAGCTCGTGCTGAGATCGAGGATATGGCCTGGGTATTTAAAACCTATGGTGAGGAGAAAAATTCCCGTCATATTGCCCGTTGTATCGCTGCAGATCGTGAAAAAATGCCATTTTTACGGACTAAAGAGCTTGCCGACCTTATCGCGCGGATCTCTAAAAACAAAGAGCGTAATAAGCATCCAGCTACACGGGTTTTTCAAGCGATTAGAATCTATATCAATAGTGAGTTAGAGCAGATAGATCAAGCATTGGAAGGGGCGCTGGCTGTATTGGCTCCTCATGGTCGATTGTCTGTGATCAGCTTTCATTCGCTTGAAGACAGAATGGTGAAACGTTTTATTCGCCGTAATAGCCAAGGGGTAAGTGTGCCTCATGGATTGCCGATCACCGAGGAAGAGATTAACAAAACACGCTTACTTAAGGGCGTTGGTAAAGCGACTAAACCTTCTGAGGAGGAAGTTGAGCGTAATACCCGAGCTCGCAGTTCAGTGTTGAGAGTTGCAGAGCGGTTAGAATATTAATGAATAACGTAATAGCCGCTGTATTGCTATGACGTTGGCTATTAAGCAAAAAGTCTATGCTAAGGGGCTGGTTTGACTCAATTTCAGTTTAACCTCCCTAAGATCGTGTTACAGGATCTCTGGCACCATAAATGGTTATTGCTCCTTGCTTGTGTTGTGATGGGAAGTGCGATTACAGTTGTATATACAAGTCATGTGACGCGTAAATATATCAATCAGTGGGATCAGAAATTACAAGATAGGGACAAGCTGGATATTGAATGGCGGAATTTACTCCTTGAGGAGCAGTCACAGTCTGAACACAGTCGTATTACACGGATTGCATCTAAAGAGTTAGAGATGAATCGTCCGCTACCGAAAGAAGAAATCGTAGTTAGAGTGCCATGAGCATGATTCTATTGGATAGCCTTAGTCTTGTTTGTTGTGTACCTGAAGAAACCACATCGGTGAGAGTGTATGAGTAAGCAGGCAAAACGTAAGCAGAAACCACAATTAATACAATGGCGTTTATACGTTGTGGTGGCTTTTGTATGCATGTTGTTTACCAGTCTTATTGGTCGAGCTGCCTACATTCAAATTATTGAGCCAGAAAAGTTACGTCATGAAAGTGATATGCGCACGTTAAGAACAACCAGTCGTGAGGTGCAGCGTGGGCTGATCACTGATCGAAATGGAGAGATGTTAGCCGTTAGTGTGCCAGTTAAAGCTGTGTATGCGGATCCTAAGGTTGTGCATGAGCAAAATGGTTTTGAAGATATGCGTCGTTGGCAAGCACTGGCGGATGTTTTACATGAACCTAAAGAAGCGATTCTTAAACGTGTCCAATCTAATCCAAGAAAGCGATTTACCTATCTTAAACGTCAGGTAACACCTGCGGTAGCTGAATATATTAAACAGCTAAAATTACCCGGTATATATCTAAAACCTGAATCTCGTCGTTACTATCCTACCAGTGAAATCTCTGCGCAGTTAGTGGGACTCACTAATATTGATGATCTGGGTATTGAGGGGATTGAAAACTCTTATAACGACTGGTTAACGGGGACTCCATCTAAGCAGAAAGTGCGTAAATCACGCGATGGTAATGTTGTGGAACGTCTTGATATGGTGCAGGAAGGCGAAAGGGCGAATGATCTTGTGTTAAGTATCGATCAACGTATTCAACAGTTAGCGTATCGTGAAATAAAGAAGGTCACAGAGATTAATCAGGCGACGTCAGCTTCAATCGTGGTGCTTGATGTGCACACTGGCGAAGTATTGGCTATGGCCAACACACCATCGTACAACCCAAATTCTCGAGAAAATTTGCAAAGTTACCGTATGCGTAATAGAGCTCTGACTGATGCCTATGAACCGGGATCAACGATTAAGCCTTTCGTGGTGGCGGCTGCTCTCGATGCAGGAACGATAAAAGAAGATCAAATATTTAAAACCTACCCAGGACGTATGAGAATTGGTGGCAAGATTGTTCGTGATGGCCGCTATTATGGTGATCTCTCCCTTTCTGGTGTTTTAGTGCATTCCAGCAACGTGGGCATGGCAAAAATTGGTTTATCTATGCCGGTGCAGGAGTTACTGGGTTCGTATCAGACTATGGGTCTAGGTAACTATTCAGGTATCAATCTTGAAGGGGAAAGCTCAGGTCTTATTCACGATCGCAGACGTTGGTCTGAGTTCGAAAGGGCCACACTCTCATTTGGCTATGGTTTTATGGTCACCCCGCTTCAGTTAGCTAGGCTTTATGCCACCTTAGGCAGTAAAGGCGTACTTTATCCGGTATCCATTTTGAAGCTTAAGCAGCAACCTGAGGGGGTACAGGTTATCTCTCCCCATGTCGCACAGAGCGTGATGGAGATGCTGGTTGGTGTGACTGAAAAAGGGGGGACAGCGACTAAAGCTCATATCGAAGGTTATCCAGTAGCTGGTAAGACTGGCACGGCTCGAAAGGCGGTGGCGGGCGGATATGGTGAAGATTATGTCGCTATTTTTGCTGGAGTAGCCCCAGTCAATAACCCGAGATTGGCAATCGCTGTCGTGGTCAATGAGCCAAAAGGTGATAAGTATTATGGTGGCGATCTCGCCGCGCCAGTATTTGCAAAAGTGATGTCAGGTGCCTTGCAGATGCTCAATGTTGAGCCTATTTCATCAACAGAGAAAGTTCGGTTAGCCAGGACGATAAGGAGAGCTGAATAATGTTATTACGGGATCTATTAGCCCCCTGGTTTCATTACTCTGGACCTGAGAGCTTTAATAAATTGAGTTTGGATAGTCGTGCTATAACTCAAGGTGACCTGTTTGTAGCCGTGCCTGGACATAAGGTAGATGGTCGGAACTATATTGATCTTGCTGTTAAAAATGGCGCTAAAGTTTCATTGGTACATACGGATGAGCCAACTAAACATGGCAAAGTATTAGTAGGTTCTGGTGTTCAGATCTTCTTTTTTCAGTTACAACGTCAACTCTCTGCTTTAGCTGCTCAAGCTTATCCCTTACCCGCTAAGCGTTTAAAGTTGGTTGGCGTTACCGGGACCAACGGTAAAACGTCGATAACACAATTGATGGCGCAATTACTAGTGAGCTTAGATAAACGACCCGCCGTTATGGGAACTTTGGGTAATGGCATATGGGGAGATTTGGTCGACAGTGGCAATACAACCGCAGATCCCATCACTATCATGACTCAACTTAACGATTTTGATGATCAAGGCGTTGATCTGTGTGCGATGGAAGTGTCCAGCCATGGGTTAATACAGGCCAGAGTCGAGGCTGTACCCTTCGATGTGGCTATTTTTACCAATTTAAGTCGAGACCATCTGGATTATCACGGCACAATGCAGGCTTATGGTGATGCAAAGAAAAGATTATTCAATTTTCCCTCTTTAGCATCAGGTGTGATCAACTTTGATGATGACTTGGGTCGGCAATGGTTGAGTGAAAGTAATTCCGGCAAGCTAATCGGTTACAGCATTGTTGGCGATAACGCAGCGGTGCGCCAAAGAGCAGCTATTTACACTAAAAGTAACCACTTCCACAATCAAGGTGTTAAAGCAAATCTTGTGTGGCCTGAAGGAAAAGGTGATATCGATTCGCCTTTATTAGGCGCATTCAATTTATCAAACTTGCTCGCCGCTTTAGCTGGTCTATATCAACTTGGTTTTGATATGAATGAGCTGCTTAAAGTTGTGCCTAATTTGAAGGCTGTTGCGGGGCGTATGGAACAATTTACGACCGAAAATGGCGTCACACTTGTGGTTGATTATGCTCATACTCCAGATGCTATCGAGCAGGCACTCAAGGCATTAAGGGGGCATTGTGAGGGGAAACTTTGGTGTTTGTTTGGCTGTGGTGGTGATCGAGATAAGGGCAAGCGCCCCTTGATGGCAAAGGCCGCTGAAACCTATGCAGATCGCATTATGATAACCAGTGATAATGCCAGAAGTGAATCTCCTGATGACATCATTAATGACATCATTACTGGTCTTATTGAGCCTGATAATGCACTGACTCAAGTGGACCGAGAGTTAGCTATTAGGCAAGTTGTGGCTGCAGCTAAACCTGGTGACCTTATTTTGTTAGCAGGTAAAGGACATGAAACCTATCAAGAGGCAGGTGGCGTGCGACGTGATTATGATGAACGCGCATTGGCCCGAAATTTAGCCCGTACTAATGTTGAGGTAGCTAGATGATCCGCTTAACCTTATCTCTGTTGAGTCAACAACTCAAAGCGCGCCTGATTGGCAGTGATAGAGAGATACGTAATGTGTGTAGTGACAGTCGGACGATTCCGGAGAAAACACTGTTTGTTGCTTTAAAAGGTGAGAAGTTTGATGGTCATGATTTTGCACGATTAGCACTGGAAAATGGTGCCAGCGCACTACTTGTGAGTCGACAACTTGATTTGGATATCCCTCAACTTCTGGTTAGTGACACTCAAAAAGCCATGGGTGAGATAGGGGCTTATCTAAAAGAGTTGGTTGAGCCTAAATCTGTCGCACTGACAGGATCGAACGGTAAAACCAGCGTGAAAGAGATGGTTGCTAGTATCTTGTCACAGCAGCATAAAGTGCTCTATACCGCTGGAAACTTTAATAATGAGATTGGTGTCCCTCTAACCTTACTTCGTTTAGAAGGTGATGAAGAGTTTGGGGTATTCGAATTAGGCGCAAATCATCCCGGTGAAATAGATTATACCTCGTCCTTGGTAAAGCCTGATGTGGCGATGGTGAATAATGTCGCTTCTGCACACCTTGAGGGGTTTGGGTCACTTGCTGGAGTTGCGAAAGCTAAGTCTGAAATTTTTAATCATCTGCATGCCGATGGTATTGCAGTGATCAATGCCGATGATCCTTTTGCTCGTTTTATGAGAGAAGCCGCAAGCCAGTTTACTCAATTGAGCTTTGGTATCGACACTCCGGCCGATGTAAAGGCGAGTGAACTCGAGTCAGATTTATTAGGTCGATATACTTTCAAGCTGAACTATCTTGGCAGCTTTGTGCTAGTGAGTTTACCTCTTTCTGGTCGTCACCAAGTGAGCAATGCTCTTGCTGCCACGGCTATTTGTCTTTCTCTTGGTTTGCCTCTTGAAGAGATATTGGCAGGTTTAGTGTTAATTAACCCCGTTAAAGGCAGAATGCAGCCCCACGATCTAGGGCGTGTTCGAATTATCGATGATAGTTACAACGCCAATCCGGCTTCAGTTGGCGCTGCAATAGACTGGCTTAAAGAAATTGATGGATTTCGATGTTTAGTACTGGGTGATTTGGGAGAATTAGGTGACAATGCGTCCCTTTTGCATTCTGAGCTAGGTGAATATGCAAAAAAGCAGGGTATTGATGCCTTGTTTTCTTTGGGTGAGCTAAGTGTCAATAGCAGCCGTGCCTTCGGTGGACAACATCAGCAAGTACTAGCACCGCTAGTACTTTGTTTAATTAATAAAATTAACCAGTTACAAGGTGATGTGACTGTGTTGGTTAAAGGTTCACGCAGTGCTGGAATGGAGCGTGTCGTTGAAGCCTTAAAAGTTGCCCATGGGCAAGGGGAGTTTGTTTAATGCTGGTCTATCTGGCGGAGTATTTAACCCAGTTTTATACTGGGTTTAACGTTTTTTCGTATGTCACTTTCAGAGCTATCTTAGGGCTGATGACTGCACTTGTGTTTAGTCTCTGGTGGGGACCTAAGATGATTGCGCGTTTGCAGATGCTGCAAATTGGTCAAGTTGTACGTAATGACGGACCTGAATCACATTTCAGCAAGCGTGGTACGCCGACAATGGGCGGTATTCTTATCTTAGCTGGCGTATTTATTAGTGTACTGCTGTGGGGGGATTTGGGTAGCAGATATGTTTGGGTGGTACTGTTTGTACTGGCAAGTTTTGGTCTTATCGGGTTTATCGATGATTACCGTAAAGTGGTGCGTAAAGACACTAAGGGTTTGATTGCTAAGTGGAAGTACATTCTTCAATCCCTAGCAGCGCTTGTTATCTCTTTCTACTTGTATGCATCGGCAGATTTGACTGGAGAGACACAACTCGTTGTGCCTTTTTTCAAAGATATCATGCCCCAGTTAGGTGGTTTCTTTATCGTGCTGGCCTACTTTACTATCGTGGGTACGAGCAATGCGGTGAATTTAACCGACGGTTTAGATGGTTTGGCCATTATGCCTACTGTGATGGTTGCGGCTGCATTTGCGTTAATCGCTTATCTTTCTGGTCACGTCCAATTTGCAAATTATCTTCACCTTCCATATCTGCCAGGTGCTGGAGAGCTGGTAATTGTTTGTACGGCCATAGTAGGTGCGGGTTTAGGTTTTTTATGGTTTAACACCTATCCAGCTCAGGTCTTTATGGGTGATGTCGGTTCACTCTCTTTAGGTGCAGCCTTGGGTGTCATAGCCGTCTTGGTGCGTCAAGAGATCTTGTTAGTGATCATGGGTGGTGTCTTCGTGATGGAGACGGTGTCGGTGATTTTACAGGTTGGATCATACAAGCTACGCGGACAGCGGATATTCCGTATGGCGCCAATACATCATCACTACGAGTTGAAAGGTTGGCCCGAGCCAAGAGTGATTGTCCGTTTTTGGATTATCTCTCTGTTTTTAGTCCTGCTTGGCTTAGCCACGTTGAAACTAAGGTAATTACGTATGAACAACCAGATATCGCATCTTGCTAAAGGCTCAAAGCCTGCCAATGTTAGGATGGTTACCCATGGAGAATAAGCGGTCTCATGTGGTTTTAGGGCTCGGAGCCACAGGGCTCTCAGTGGTGCGTTATCTGTGTGAACAAGGCATAACGCCTTTAGTGATGGATAGTCGTCATCAACCTCCGGGAGTGGATGATCTTACTCGTTTGTTCCCGGATGTAGAGTTATTCACCGGTGGTTTTGATTGTCGTTATTTAGTGCAAGCAAACCAAATTATTATTAGTCCAGGTATTGCTGTGGACACACCTGAAATTCGTGCCGCCATTGATATGGGTATCGAAGTCATTGGCGATGTAGAGTTATTCGCTAGAGAGCTTCAAGGCCGAGAGCCATGTGTTATAGGAATAACCGGTTCAAACGGTAAATCGACTGTGACATGTTTAGTCGGTGAAATGGCAATGGCCGCAGGTTTTAATTATGCCGTTGGCGGTAATATAGGTATTCCGGCTTTAGATTTATTAAAAGATCCAAAGGATCTCTATATTTTAGAGTTATCGAGTTTTCAGTTAGAGACCACACATAGTTTGAACTGTATTTCGGCAACGTGTCTGAATATTAGTGAAGATCATATGGATCGTTACACTGATCTTGAAGCTTATCGTCAAGCTAAATTGTCATTGTATTGTCAAACTAAGCACGCGCTGTTTAATCGAGACGATGAACAGACTAAGCCAAACGATCCGATGAACCAGAATAGCTTTGGTTTATCTATACCATGTGATGATGAGTGGGGGATTCGTGAGGGGAAAATAGTCCATGGTGCAAGTGAAATCATGAGCTTACAGGATGTTGCATTAGCTGGCAGTCATAATCACTCGAACTTGCTAGCAGCCATGGCACTGGCTTATCGCGCAGGTGTTGATAAAGAATCAATGATCCAAGTTGCGATGACCTTTACAGGCTTAGCACATCGATGTGAGTTGGTCGCAGTTCATAATGGTGTGTCTTATATTAATGACTCTAAAGCCACCAATGTTGGGGCGACAGTTGCTGCACTTGAAGGGTTTGACAATCATCTAGGCGGTATTATTTTGATCGCCGGCGGAGATGGTAAAGGGGCTGATTTTCTGCCTCTTGAGAAAGCCCTCCAAGGGCTTTCTCATCTTATCACTTTAGGGAAAGATGGCGATAAAATCGCGTCATTGTACGAGGGCGCTATTCGTGTCAACTCTATGTCTGAAGCGGTTAAGAAAGCGCGTGAACTTGCCGAAACAGGCGATATCGTTTTAATGTCGCCAGCGTGTGCAAGTTTAGATATGTATAAAAATTTTATGGCCAGAGGTGAAGATTTTAGAACCGAGGTGAATGCATTGGGTGATGAGTTGTTCGATGCGTAGCGAAGAGCGCCAACTTAATCTTTTTGGATCTAGTGTTACCTGGCGTTGGCCAAATATTTTTAAAGAGAATGAAGCGCCTGGTATGCAGTTGTATGACAGAACTTTACTGATGGCCGTGATCGGTTTGATCGGTTTCGGTTTTGTTATGGTGATGTCTGCATCTATGCCCGAAGCGCAGAGCCTAACCGGTAATCCATATAACTTTGTCGTGAGACATATTATTTTTGTTTTTGGTTGTGTGATTATCTCAGTTCTAGTTCTGGGAATGCCGATGTCAAGATGGCAGCAATTTAGTCCGGTGCTTCTGTTATTGGTTGGCATTATGTTGATTGCAGTACTGTTTGTTGGTCATACGGTAAATGGTGCTACACGATGGTTGATGATCGGGCCTATGCGTATTCAGCCTGCTGAGTTAGCAAAGTTTGCTTTCGTGATTTACATGGCTGGTTACCTTGTCAGGCGCCATCAGGAAATAAGAGAGAATGCCAAGGGATTTTATAAGCCGATAGCCGTGTTTGCAGTGTATGCCTTTTTACTGTTAATGCAGCCGGATCTGGGGAGTGTTGTCGTGCTGTTTGTGGGCACCGTTGGTTTACTCTTTCTAGCAGGTGCTCGGTTACTGGACTTTTTTGCACTGATATTAACAGGCATAACGGCGTTTGTTGGACTCGTGCTTCTAGAGCCTTATCGTATGCGACGCGTCACCTCTTTTATGGACCCTTGGCAAGATCCGTTTGGCAGCGGATATCAGTTAACTCAATCTTTGATGGCCTATGGCCGTGGTGATTGGTTTGGTCAGGGGCTTGGGAATAGTATCCAAAAATTGGAGTATTTACCTGAAGCTCATACTGACTTTATTTTTGCGGTGATAGGTGAAGAGTTAGGATTTATTGGCATTATTGTCGTGCTTTCAGTGTTGCTATTTGTAGCCTTGAGAGCGATTAAAATCGGCAATTCTTGTTTGAGAATAGATAAAGCGTTTGAAGGATATCTCGCTTATGGCATAGGGATCTGGTTTTGCTTTCAAACCGTTGTAAATGTTGGCGCTAGTATCGGTATGTTACCTACTAAAGGGCTAACACTCCCTTTTATTAGTTATGGTGGCAATAGCTTATGGGTTATGACTGCAGCGGCAATGATATTAATTAGAATCGATCATGAGCGTCGATTAAGTTCTATACAAGCAGTACAAGGGAAAACAAGTTAATGACGAGTGTCAGTGCTGAGAAACGCATTTTGATTATGGCAGGAGGTACGGGAGGACATGTGTTCCCCGCATTAGCTGTAGCCAAGTATCTAAGCAAAAGAGACTGGAAGGTTCGCTGGTTAGGCACTGCAGAGCGTATGGAAGCGCGTTTGGTTCCTCAACATGGCTTCGATATTGATTTTATCGATATTAAAGGCGTTAGGGGCAACGGAATTCTGCGTAAGCTCGCTGCACCATTTAAGGTGTTACGTTCGATAGTACAAGCACGTGAAGTGATTAAAGAGTTTAAACCAGATGTCGTGCTAGGGATGGGAGGTTTTGCCAGTGGTCCTGGTGGGGTGGCAGCGAGACTGTCTCGACTTCCACTGGTGTTACATGAGCAAAATGCGATTCCTGGGATGACCAATAAAATATTATCTCGTATAGCGTCTCAAGTTTTGTGCGCTTTCGAGGGAACTTTTGAACAGATTCAGGCGGAGGTGGTCGGTAACCCTATTCGGGAAGAGTTGATTGCTTTAGGTCAAACACCCAGAGAAGTCGGTGCTATTGATGCGCTCAAAGTATTAGTTGTTGGTGGCAGCTTAGGCGCCAAAATCTTTAATGATTTAATGCCGACGGTTACTGCTGAGATGAGTAAAACACATCTGATCACAGTATGGCATCAAGTTGGCAAGGGAAATCAGCAGTCCGTTAAAAGTGAATATCAACGTTTAGGTTTGGAGGGTAGCGTAAGTGTTGCCGAGTTCATCGATGATATGGAATCAGCATATCGCTGGGCTGACGTGGTTTTATGCCGTTCAGGTGCGTTAACCGTATCTGAGTTAGCCGCGATTGGTTTGCCCAGTTTATTAGTGCCTTATCCACATGCAGTGGATGACCATCAAACTAAGAACGCACAAGTATTAGTGCAGGCGGGAGGAGCATTTTTATTGCCTCAGCCCATTTTAGATGTAAATAGACTACTCGGAAAGTTGCAGCTTTTAGCTTCAGATAGAGATGAATTGAATCAGATGGGTCTGCGAGCAAAAAGTGTTGGTGTTGTAGACGCAACACAGAAAGTTGCTGATGTCTGCATCCGGTTAGCGGGAAAAGAGTGAAATGAGTAACGATCAAGAAAAGTATTCAAAGTTAAGAAATATCATCCCTGAGATGAGACGTGTTAAGAACATCTATTTCGTCGGGATAGGTGGTGCTGGTATGGGAGGCATTGCCGAAGTACTTGTCAACGAAGGTTATCGTTTATCCGGTTCAGATATTGCTGAAAATGCAGTGACACAAAGATTGGCCTCTTTAGGGGCAAAAATCCATATTGGACATTGTGCTGAGCAAGTACACGGTGCTGATGTGATTGTTGTATCGACGGCGATTCAGGCTGATAATCCAGAGCTATTAGAGGCTCAGGCGTTAAGGATCCCGATTGTGCAGCGTGCTGAGATGTTAGCAGAGTTGATGCGCTATCGTCATGGTGTTGCCGTTGCTGGCACCCATGGTAAAACCACCACAACCAGTTTGATTGCCAGTGTATATGGGCAAGCAGAGCGAGATCCAACCTTTGTCATTGGTGGCTTACTAAACAGTGCCGGAACGAATGCCAGATTGGGCCACAGTCGTTATTTGATAGCCGAGGCCGATGAGAGTGATGCTAGCTTCTTGCATCTGCAACCTATGGTTAGTGTTGTGACCAATATTGAAGCAGATCACATGGATACCTATGAAGGGGATTTTGAAAAATTAAAATCTACCTTTATCGACTTCCTGCATAACCTGCCTTTCTATGGGGTCGCGGTTATGTGTATCGACGATCCTGTGGTGCGGGAATTGCTGCCTAGAGTAGGTCGTAAGATCGTCACCTATGGCTTTAGTGAAGATGCTGACGTTCAAGCGCTTAATTTTATACAAGAGGGCTATCGTAGCCGCTTTACCTTAAGAAGAGCTGGGCTTGAAGATGTTGAGATCGTGGTGAACTTACCCGGTCAGCATAACGTGCTTAATTCACTTGCCGCCATTGCTGTTGCAAGTGAAGACGACATTGATGATAGCGCCATTATACCAGCACTTGCTGATTTCCAAGGGATAGGTCGTCGTTTTGAGCAATTAGGTTGCTTTAATACAGAGAAAGGCGAAGTCGTTTTGGTTGATGATTATGGTCATCACCCTAGTGAAGTTGCCGCGACAATCAATGCAGCAAAGTTGGGCTGGCCTGAGAAACGCTTAGTTATGATATATCAACCACATCGCTATAGCAGGACACGGGATCTCTACGAAGACTTTGTTGAAGTTCTGTCTCAAGTCGATTGTTTGCTGTTACTTGATGTTTACTCAGCTGGAGAAGCACCGATACCAGGAGCTGATAGCCGAGCTTTGTGTCGTTCAATTCGATTACGTGGTCAGTTAGATCCTATCTTTGTGGCTGATCAGGAGCAATTACTCACTTTGCTACCGGATGTATTACAAGAGGGAGATCTTTTGCTGACTCAAGGTGCAGGAAATATCGGTGTACTCTCTAAGCTGTTAGCAGAAAACAGATTAGGTTTTGGACCGATAAATAATGAACCAAATAAGGGATAAGTTTGAATAGCACCTCATTGCAGTTATATCAGGTTTTGATCCTAGGAATAAGGTCTATATAATGGCTGGTTTTCCGTGGATAATGAATGCAATAGCTGTGAAGCCAATAGATTATTTAAGAGTCAAAGCTTGTGTCTTGGGCTGAGGTTGGTCGCAGATGGAAGTTGAAGTTAGATCAGGTTGATTGGTATCTGTTCTTTGGGCTGATGTTTCTGCTCTTTGTGCTATTAGGTTTATCAATGGCAGCTTTGAAATTAAATCTGGTTGTTAATGACGCCGATACATTGCCCATTGAGGCCGTTGTGATCAAAGGCACACGTGACAAGACGACGGATGAAGAGATACAGGCGGCGCTACAAGATTTAATGCGACGAAGTTTTTTCTCTGCCGACGTTAATCAGGTACAAGCAGCGTTAGAGGAACTGCCTTGGGTTTATCAGGCATCAGTAAGACGAGAGTGGCCAGCGAAATTGAAGGTCTATCTTGTTGAGCAACAAGCGATTGCGCATTGGAATGGTGATGCTTGGTTGAATGTCCATGGAGAGGTTTTCGATGCTCCTACTGAGGATAGTGTCAGTTCCCTGCCATTTTTAGCTGGGCCAGAAGGTCAGTCGAAAAGAGTGTTAACCACATTTCGACAACTAAGTGAACTATTAGATATAAATGGTTTGAATTTAAATCGTTTAAGTTTGAGTCCACGGCATGCTTGGCACGCCTCGTTAGATAACGGGATCATGCTTGAATTAGGGCGAGAAGATAAAATGGCAAGGGTACAAAGATTTATTAACGTCTACCCCACATTGGTCAAGCAATCAAAGCCAGTTGCCACAGTTGATTTGCGCTACGACACTGGATTAGCCGTAGGTTGGAAAAATGCACAAAAAGAGAGCCATTAAATAATGACCAAGAATCAAGATAGAAATCTGATCGTTGCATTGGACATTGGAACCTCTAAGGTTGCAGTGATCATAGGCGAAGTGCTGCCCGATGGTGAGATCAGTATCATAGGGCTAGGTAATCATCAATCCAGAGGTATGGATAAAGGTGGTGTGAATGACCTTGATTCCATTGTTCGCAGTGTACAGAGAGCATTAGATCAAGCGGAACTGATGGCCGATTGCCAAGTTTCATCTGTATATCTGGGAATCTCAGGTAAGCATATCAGCTGCCAAAATGAAAATGGCATGGTTTCCATTAATGATGAAGAAGTTACTCAAGACGATGTCGATAATGTGATACATACGGCTCGTTCGGTAAAAATACCGACAGAACGACGCATTTTACATGTCCTACCACAGGAATATGCAATCGATGTGCAGGACGGTATAAAAAGTCCAATTGGCATGTCGGGGATGCGCATGGAGGCAAAGGTTCATATCGTGACTTGTGCTAACGATATGGCAAAAAATATTACTAAGAGTGTCGAACGTTGTGGGCTGAAAGTTGATGATCTGGTGTTTTCAGCTATCGCATCGGCAGACTCTGTATTAACTAATGATGAGAAAGATTTAGGTGTGTGCTTAGTTGATATTGGTGGGGGAACGACAGATCTTGCCGTGTATACCAATGGAGCCTTACGTCACTGCGCCGTGGTGCCTGTTGCGGGCAATCAAGTGACTAATGATATTGCAAAAATTTTCCGTACACCACTTGCTCATGCAGAGCAAATTAAAGTTCAGTATGCCAGTGCGCGCAGCTCAATGGTTAGTCGGGAAGATAGTATAGAAGTGCCTTCAGTTGGCGGTCGACCATCGCGGACCATGTCTAGGCATACGCTTGCAGAAGTCGTTGAGCCTAGATACCAAGAGTTATTTGAATTAGTACTGCAGGAGTTAAGGGATTCAGGATTAGAAGATCAAGTTGCCGCCGGTATTGTTATTACAGGTGGTACATCTTCTATCGAGGGAGCGGTTGATATCGCCGAGGCAACCTTTGGTATGCCAGTCAGAGTTGCATCACCGTTACCTGTGAAAGGGTTATTTGAATATGTGGACCAACCTATCTACTCCACAGGAGTTGGTTTGTTGCATTATGGGGCGAGAAGGGTTGTTGAACGTCAGTTCGAGCGTCCTGAACGTCAAGGGGTTACCAGTCTTTGGAATCGGGTTCAAAGTTGGTTTAAAGGTGAGTTTTAATAGCTAATAACTAAAGCAACATAGAGTTCGCTTGAATTTAGATATTGAACATATAACGCAGGCAAAACGGAGAAAAAACCATGTTTGAGATCATGGATAGTCATACTGATGAAGCGGTGATTAAGGTCATCGGAGTTGGTGGCGGTGGTGGTAATGCCATCGAACATATGGTTAAACACAATATTGAAGGTGTTGAGTTTGTTGCAACCAATACAGATGCTCAGGCATTAAGAAAGTCGTCTGCTGGAACAACCATTCAATTAGGGCGCGACATCACCAAAGGTCTAGGTGCTGGAGCAAACCCTGAGATTGGACGTCTAGCCGCTGAAGAAGATAAAGAAAATATTCGTAATGCGATTAAAGGATCAGACATGATCTTTATTGCTGCGGGTATGGGCGGAGGTACCGGTACCGGTGCAGCCCCTGTTGTGGCCGAAGTAGCAAGAGAGGAGGGGATTTTAACGGTTGCGGTTGTGACTAAGCCATTTCCTTTTGAAGGCAAGAAGCGCATGGCCTATGCAGAACAAGGGATAGAACAACTTGCTAAGCATGTTGATTCGTTGATCACCATCCCTAATGAAAAACTGCTTAAGGTTTTAGGCCGTGGTACTTCATTATTAGATGCTTTTGCTGCAGCAAACAACGTATTGCTTGGCGCCGTGCAGGGTATTGCTGAACTTATTACTCGTCCTGGTTTGATCAACGTCGATTTCGCCGATGTTAAAACAGTTATGTCTGAGATGGGTAATGCCATGATGGGTACGGGTGTTGCTAGTGGTGAAGATCGTGCTGAAGAAGCAGCAGAAGCTGCTGTAGCAAGTCCATTGCTTGAGGATATTGATCTAGCTGGTGCACGTGGTGTGCTTGTTAACATCACTGCCGGCATGGATATGAGTATTGAAGAGTTTGAGACTGTGGGTAACCATGTTAAAGCATACGCTTCAGATAACGCTACTGTAGTTGTTGGTGCTGTCATCGACCCTGAAATGAGCGATGAACTAAGAGTCACCGTTGTTGCAACGGGTATTGGTGCTGAGAAGAAGGCTGATATTCAGCTAGTTTCTAAGCCCATTTCACGCCCTGAGCCGAGCGTGATTTCTGAACCACGTGTTGAAGCTATCGATGAAGTACTAAATCAGTCCATGGCTGCAGGAAATGTTGTGCCAGTTGCACAGTCGACGCCAACTTTAGCACCAAAGAATGAAGCTGATTACTTAGATATTCCGGCTTTTTTGCGTAAACAAGCTGATTAAATAAGCTTTATGTAAAATAATTGGCCGATTTGATGAGTAACGACAGCAGGATTAGTAGGCGAACTTTGGTGAATTTGCAAAGATATGTTAGCATATTCGACCAGCCACGCCTGTGCGCGTATGATTTGCTGCTCAGGATTTGGGCTTTTATTGTTGAGAGAAATGGGTAACACGATGATTTTTCAAAGAACTGTTAAAGAAATGGTGAAAACTACCGGCGTCGGATTACACTCTGGCGATAAGGTAACTTTGAGCATCAAACCCGCCCCCGTTAATTCTGGGATCGTACTCGTGCGTACTGATTTGGAGCCAGCAGTGTCAATCCCAGCAAAGGCTGACCAAGTCCGTGAAACGACCATGTGTACGGCTTTAGTTAATGATGACGGTGTACGTATCTCGACAATTGAGCATCTGTTTGCTGCTTTAGCTGGTTTAGGCATAGATAACGCTTTAATCGAAGTTGATGCAGCAGAAATCCCTATCATGGATGGTAGTGCTAGTCCGTGGGTATTCCTGTTGCAATCAGTCGGGATCCAAGAGCAATCAGCAGCTAAAAAATACCTAAGAATCAAAAATACTGTACGTGTTGAAGATGGCGATAAATGGGCGGAGTTAAGACCGTATAATGGTTTTAGAGTAGATTTCGCAATCGACTTTGACCATCCTGAAATTGCCCGTAGTCAACAACATATGGTAATGGATTTTTCAACTTCAGCATTCGTTCGTGATATTAGTAGAGCAAGAACATTTGGCTTTATGCGCGATATTGAGTACTTAAGAGCTAACAATCTAGCCCTAGGTGGAAGCATGGACAATGCGGTAGTGCTTGACGAATATAAAGTCCTTAACCCCGATGGCTTGCGTTATGAGGATGAGTTCGTTAAGCACAAAATCTTAGATGCATTCGGTGATCTATATGTTGCCGGTCATGCAATTGTAGGTGAGTTTTGTGCTTTTAAAACTGGTCATGCACTGAATAATCAGCTAGTGCGTGCCCTACTAGCTCAGCAAGATGCTTGGGAGCTAGTTAGCTTTGAGAAAGACGACGCGCCGGTGAGTTTCTCTGTTCCTGCTGGTGTGGTTTTCGCTTAATATTGTGGGTGTTGGGATAGTTGTAGTGTCAGTTAGTTTTTCTGTTTCTGTCAATGCGGTATAGGATTACTTGACACTGAAAGGTTGCTCTTAAGATTGCCTAGGACGGCTGGCTAATGCAGCTAGCCGTTTTAGTTTTATCGCAAGAGTGCCTTCTGTATGTTCAGCTAGTGCTTCTATATGTGAGGCGGCGGTTTGAGTTATTTGATTATGGTTTACTTTCGCTTTTGTTACGTACATTAACAGACTCGGGTTGACTTTAACTTCGATAGCAGAGAGCATAGGTAACGTTTCGGCTTGCAACTGTTGTAATACTTTGGTCTTTTGGAAGTTTATTCTTGCGGCCCATGCAGCAGTTGTGGTTTCAATAACTAAAACACCCTGCCGGAAATTAGCGACTTTAAGTTGTTCCGAGACTGGACCAGATAACACTTGTTTGACGTAATTATCTAAGTGTATTAATAGTTCAGCTTTTTCAGCTATGTTAGGCAGTTGTCCTCGCTGATGAAGTAACTGACTTAGGTCTTGTGGGGGCTTTTTCATATGATAATAAAATGGCTTAGTTAGGCTATGAGTGTAACAGTTTTTATTCAAGGTCGAAATGGCGCCACGCGATGGCAGCCCGGCAAACGTTGGCTTTTATTACCTATACTGTTAATTGCAGCAGGTACAGGGCTTTATCAGCACAACGCCAAACAAGTTCAACAACAGCAATCTAATGCAGACAGTGAACGTGTAGCCCGAGAGGCTCAGAAGCAAGAGCTTATAGGGCTTAAAAGTGCAACTGAGTCACAATTGGCTATGCTCGTCACGCATGTTGCTCATATGCAAGCCAAAGTGACTCGTCTTGAGGCTTTAGGCCAACAAGTTGCTAAAAATAATCAATTAGAAGATCAATTCGATTTCTCTTCCGCAGTTGGTGTTGGTGGCCTGAGTGAATTAGGCGCAAATATCGAACTCGAACAACTTATTGCCGATATGGATAAGTTAGTATCAAGAATAGATAATAATAATGTTCAGCTTTCAATACTTGAAACTGTTTCATCTAATCTCCATATAGATGAAGAACGTTATATTTCAGGGCGACCCATCGAGAAAGGATGGTTATCATCGCCCTACGGTTTACGCAATGACCCTTTTAATGGACGCAGAACAATGCATAAAGGCATTGACTTTGCTGCTACAGAGGGAACCAATGTGGTCGCAACTGCTGGCGGTGTGATTACTTGGGCAGGCAAAATGTTTGGATATGGTGAATTAGTAGAGATAGATCATGGCAATGGTCTACGTACTCGCTATGGACACAATAAGTCTTTGTCAGTAACTGTAGGTGATGTCATCGCTAAAGGTGAGAATATTGCCAAAATGGGTAGTACCGGCCGTTCGACCGGGCCCCATGTGCATTATGAAGTGTTGCGGGGTGGACAACAAATAGACCCGCAAAAATACGTCTACCGCAAGGCAGGTTAATATAATATAAGGCTTTCAGACTCGACAGGGACTAAGCCAACAACTTAAAAGTGGTTCAGATGTTTGGTAAATTACTGACAAAATTATTTGGTAGTCGCAACGATCGTACACTTAAATCTCTTGGCAAAAATGTCATTAAGATTAATGTTCTTGAAGATGATTATGAAAAGTTAACTGACGAAGAGTTAAAGGCTAAGACATCTGATCTTCGTAATCGATTAGAGAAGGGTGAGACGCTTGACGATGTTATGCCGGAAGCTTTTGCCGTGGTACGTGAAGCTTCTAAACGCGTATTTGATATGCGTCATTTTGACGTTCAAATGCTGGGTGGCATGGTGCTCGATAGTAACCGTATTGCAGAGATGCGTACTGGTGAAGGTAAAACATTAACGGCAACCTTGCCCGCTTATTTAAACGGTTTGACTGGTAAAGGTGTTCACGTCATTACAGTTAATGATTACTTAGCACGTCGTGATGCCGAAAATAACCGTCCACTGTTTGAGTTTTTAGGACTCTCAGTTGGTATCAACGTCGCAGGTCTTGGGCAGCAAGAGAAAAAAGACGCGTATAACTCCGACATTACATACGGAACCAACAACGAGTTTGGTTTCGATTATCTCCGTGACAATATGGCTTTCTCGCCAGCAGAACGTGTTCAACGCCCACTGCACTATGCCCTAATCGATGAAGTTGACTCGATCTTAATCGACGAAGCCAGAACACCTTTGATTATCTCTGGTGCCGCAGAAGATAGTTCAGAGCTCTATACCAAAATAAATACACTTATTCCGCACCTTATTCGTCAAGATAAAGAGGATACGGAAGAAGTGATCGGCGAGGGAGATTACTCTATTGACGAAAAAGCCAAACAAGTTCATATGACCGAACGTGGTCAGGAGAAAGTTGAAGTTCTTTTGACTGAACGCGGAATGTTGGCTGAAGGTGATTCACTCTACTCTGCTGCTAATATTTCTTTATTGCATCATGTGAATGCGGCTTTACGTGCTCATACTTTATTCGAAAAAGATGTCGACTATATAGTACAAGACAATGAAGTGGTTATTGTCGATGAGCACACAGGTCGAACTATGCCTGGTCGTCGTTGGTCTGAAGGTCTTCATCAAGCTGTAGAAGCTAAAGAAGGGGTTCATATTCAAAATGAAAACCAGACGTTAGCCTCGATTACCTTTCAGAACTTCTTCCGCCAATATGAAAAATTAGCGGGTATGACAGGTACTGCTGATACCGAAGCATTTGAGTTCCAACACATCTATGGTTTAGATACTGTTGTTATTCCGACAAACAGACCTATGGTTCGTAAAGATCATGCGGATCTTGTGTTCCTAACACCAGACGAGAAATATGCTGCAATTATCGAAGATATTCGAAGTTGTCGTGAACGTGGTCAACCTGTGCTGGTGGGAACGGTCTCAATCGAACAATCGGAACTACTTGCTGGTTTAATGCAAAAAGAGAAGATCCCACACGAAGTCTTGAATGCCAAGTTTCATGAACGTGAAGCTGATATTGTCGCCCAAGCTGGCCGACTTGGTGCCGTAACCATTGCGACTAACATGGCAGGTCGTGGTACCGATATCGTGCTTGGTGGTAATTGGAACATGGAAATCGAAGCTCTCGATAACCCCACAGCCGAACAGAAGTCAAAGATTAAAGCCGATTGGCAAGTAAGACATGATGAAGTTGTGGCTGCCGGCGGTTTACATATTCTAGGTACAGAGCGGCATGAGTCTCGTCGTATCGATAATCAGCTTCGTGGTCGTTCAGGTCGTCAAGGTGATGCGGGTTCATCACGTTTTTATCTTTCCATGGAAGATAGCTTAATGCGTATCTTTGCTTCCGAGCGTGTCTCTTCAATGATGAAGAAGTTAGGTATGGAGCAAGGTGAAGCGATAGAACACCCGTGGGTATCACGTGCTATCGAAAATGCGCAGCGTAAAGTCGAGGCGCGTAACTTCGATATTCGTAAGCAACTTCTCGAATTTGATGATGTCGCCAATGATCAGCGCCAAGTGGTTTATGCACAGCGTAATGAGTTGATGGATGCTGAAAGTATTCAAGACACCATCGTTAATATACAAGCCGATGTCGTCAATAGTTTAATTGATCAGTATATTCCTCAGCAATCGGTTGAAGAACTTTGGGATGTTCCAGGTCTAGAAACACGTTTAACGCAAGAGTATGGGATGAAAATGCCAATACAGGAGTGGTTAGACACCGAGGATGATCTTCACGAGGAAACGTTGCGCGAACGCATTGTTGATACTTGGGTCAAATCTTATCAAGCTAAAGAAGAGGTGGTAGGCGAGCCTGTATTACGTCAGTTTGAAAAAGCGGTAATGCTGCAAACTTTAGATGGTTTATGGAAAGAGCATTTATCTGCAATGGATCACCTTCGCCAAGGTATTCATCTGCGAGGTTATGCACAAAAAAATCCTAAGCAAGAGTATAAGCGTGAATCGTTTGAGTTATTTCAGCAGATGCTGGAATCATTAAAACATGATGTTATTAGTGTACTCTCTAAGGTACAAGTCCAAGCTCAATCTGATGTTGAAGAGATGGAAGAGCATCGTCGTCAAGAGGATGCTAAGATCCAGCGCGATTACCAACATGCAGCTGCAGAAGCATTAGTTGGTGCTGAAGAAGTTGGAACTTTAGCTGGACACACACCAAAAGTGCGCGAAGGTGAAAAGGTTGGACGTAATGATCCTTGTCCTTGTGGCTCAGGCCGTAAGTATAAGCAGTGTCACGGTAAACTAACCTAAATAAGTGAATCTTCACCGCAATAATGAAAGCCACCTACATATTAGGTGGCTTTTTTGATCTTAGGCTTTACCGATGCTGAGATACGTATTCTGATTTTCTATGAGACCAAGTTTAAAATTTGGCTATTGCAGGCATAATTGTGGATAAGTTTGGGGGTAAATAGTGTGTAGCTTGTGGCTATATATAAAGATTGTAAAAAGATCGTCCTTTATGAATAAAGGACTTGTGCTCAACCAGAAACTGCCTATAATGCGCAACCACTGACACAACGCAGCAGGCTTATAGCCTAATGTAATGTGAGAGTACGATGAAATATCTAATGATGATTCATCGGGTTGAAAGCGATTTAAGTGGTTCGTAGATGTGCCTTACATATGAGAGTGTAACTCTTCTGTATAAGAATGCATCGCTTGAAAAACTTCTTAAAATAAGCGCTTGACGCCAACCACGGAGAGTGTAGAATACGCCTCCTCAAGCCAACGACCTAGCGTCACGGCTGCACTAGTAAGTGCAACGCTCTTTAACAATTTATCAAGTAATCTGTGTGGGCACTCACAGGTGTTGAGTTATTCGAAATTGTCTCTTTTGAGGCAATCAAAAATTTACTCAATGAACCACTGAGTGACCATAGCAACGGGCTTCACTTCTTTCGAGAAAATGAGGTTACGGAGCAATAATATGTGAACTTCATGAATCTTCGGGTTTGTGAAAAACAGTATAATTCGTTGAGCCGCTGATTTAGCCTTACTTGTTAAGGTGGATGACGCAAAAAACTTTAATTGAAGAGTTTGATCATGGCTCAGATTGAACGCTGGCGGCAGGCCTAACACATGCAAGTCGAGCGGAAACAGGAAAGTAGCTTGCTACTTTTGCTGTCGAGCGGCGGACGGGTGAGTAATGCCTAGATATCTGCCTAGTCGTGGGGGATAACAGTTGGAAACGACTGCTAATACCGCATACGCCCTACGGGGGAAAGGAGGGGACGCACTTTCGAGAGCGCCTTTCGCGATTAGATGAGTCTAGGTGGGATTAGCTAGTAGGTGAGGTAATGGCTCACCTAGGCGACGATCCCTAGCTGGTCTGAGAGGATGATCAGCCACACTGGAACTGAGACACGGTCCAGACTCCTACGGGAGGCAGCAGTGGGGAATATTGCACAATGGGCGAAAGCCTGATGCAGCCATGCCGCGTGTGTGAAGAAGGCCTTCGGGTTGTAAAGCACTTTCAGCGAGGAGGAAAGGTTGTCGTTTAATAAACGACAGCTGTGACGTTACTCGCAGAAGAAGCACCGGCTAACTTCGTGCCAGCAGCCGCGGTAATACGAGGGGTGCAAGCGTTAATCGGAATTACTGGGCGTAAAGCGTACGCAGGCGGTCTGTTAAGCCAGATGTGAAAGCCCGGGCTCAACCTGGGAATTGCATTTGGAACTGACAGACTAGAGTCTTGTAGAGGGGGGTAGAATTTCAGGTGTAGCGGTGAAATGCGTAGAGATCTGAAGGAATACCGGTGGCGAAGGCGGCCCCCTGGACAAAGACTGACGCTCATGTACGAAAGCGTGGGGAGCAAACAGGATTAGATACCCTGGTAGTCCACGCCGTAAACGATGTCTACTCGGAGTTTGGTAACTTAGTTACTGGGCTCCCAAGCTAACGCATTAAGTAGACCGCCTGGGGAGTACGGCCGCAAGGTTAAAACTCAAATGAATTGACGGGGGCCCGCACAAGCGGTGGAGCATGTGGTTTAATTCGATGCAACGCGAAGAACCTTACCTACTCTTGACATCCTCAGAAGAGACCAGAGATGGACTTGTGCCTTCGGGAACTGAGAGACAGGTGCTGCATGGCTGTCGTCAGCTCGTGTTGTGAAATGTTGGGTTAAGTCCCGCAACGAGCGCAACCCTTATCCTTATTTGCCAGCGAGTTATGTCGGGAACTTTAGGGAGACTGCCGGTGATAAACCGGAGGAAGGTGGGGACGACGTCAAGTCATCATGGCCCTTACGAGTAGGGCTACACACGTGCTACAATGGTCGGTACAGAGGGTCGCAACGCCGCGAGGTCAAGCTAATCCCACAAAGCCGGTCGTAGTCCGGATCGGAGTCTGCAACTCGACTCCGTGAAGTCGGAATCGCTAGTAATCGTAGATCAGAATGCTACGGTGAATACGTTCCCGGGCCTTGTACACACCGCCCGTCACACCATGGGAGTGGGCTGCACCAGAAGTAGATAGCTTAACCCTTCGGGGAGGGCGTTTACCACGGTGTGGTTCATGACTGGGGTGAAGTCGTAACAAGGTAGCCCTAGGGGAACCTGGGGCTGGATCACCTCCTTACCTATACGACTAACTCAATGCTTGTTGAGTGTTCACACAGATTACTTGATAGAAAGAAAGAGCAAAAATATACGTGTCTGTTTAGACGACGTACTCTTGTTTAAAGCGATAAGCGATAAATAAGGCTGCAAGTATAAATGGGTCTGTAGCTCAGCTGGTTAGAGCGCACCCCTGATAAGGGTGAGGTCGGTGGTTCAAGTCCACTCTGACCCACCAAAATCTTTGTGTTACTGCGTTATGTAGTTCGTCGTTTAGCTAGCTAAACGTCCTCACTACAAGCCTTGTATCAATTGATTTGGTAATGACTTAGAAATAAGTAAACGTATATATTTTGTTTGACTGCATGTAAATGGGGCTATAGCTCAGCTGGGAGAGCGCCTGCCTTGCACGCAGGAGGTCTGCGGTTCGATCCCGCATAGCTCCACCATTTACTTGATTGTTTTGAACTTTGGTTCACTACACTCTCGTATATGAACCATTTACTTAGCTAAATAATAAAAAAAGGTTTTTTGATTATTTAAGTAGACTTACTTTTCCAGCAAGAAGTAAGGCATGCACATGGATATAGAGACGCCAAAGATAAATGAAAAATTTATCTTTGGCTTTTTTAAGCCCGCTCTTTAAAAATTTGGAAAGCTGATAGTGTTAATGTGAAAGGGACAGTAAATATCTTATTTGTAAGTGATTTATTGTTAATAGCATTAGCGCGAAAAATAAATAATTGAGTTCTCAAACACTTAAATCAAGTGCCGAATCATCTTAACGATGGTTCAAGAGTATTCTTTTGGCGAAAGTAAACACCATTAGTTGCGATACATCTCGTTCAAACTTACCCGTTTGAACGATAGATAATATCAGCGCAGCAAGTTGCGTTTTTGTCTAAGCCGTAAGTTGAGAGAGGAAGGAGTGTAGCGTGCTACATGACTGACGAACGAAGCTTGCAATACAGACAAAATAGCAAATCGCAAGCGAGAAAAACCTATGTGGGTTGTATGGTTAAGTGACTAAGCGTATACGGTGGATGCCTTGGCAGTCAGAGGCGATGAAGGACGTAGTAACTTGCGATAAGCGTTGGCGAGCTAGTAACAAGCATTTGAGCTAACGATGTCCGAATGGGGAAACCCACTAGCATAAGCTAGTATCACATACTGAATACATAGGTATGTGAGGCAAACCCGGGGAACTGAAACATCTAAGTACCCGGAGGAAAAGAAATCAACCGAGATTCCCTAGTAGCGGCGAGCGAACGGGGATTAGCCCTTAAGCGTAGAGGGTGTTAGTGGAATGTGTTGGAAAGCACAGCGGCACAGGGTGATAGCCCCGTACATGAAAACTAACTTTACGTGAAAACGAGTAGGACGGGACACGTGACATCTTGTCTGAACATGGGGGGACCATCCTCCAAGGCTAAATACTCCTGACTGACCGATAGTGAACCAGTACCGTGAGGGAAAGGCGAAAAGAACCCCTGTGAGGGGAGTGAAATAGAACCTGAAACCGTATACGTACAAGCAGTGGGAGCGGTTCAGCTCTTTCGAGAGCGAGAGGCCGTGACTGCGTACCTTTTGTATAATGGGTCAGCGACTTACATTTTGTAGCGAGGTTAAGCGAATAGCGGAGCCGTAGGGAAACCGAGTGTTAACTGCGCGTTTAGTTGCAAGGTGTAGACCCGAAACCCGGTGATCTATCCATGGGCAGGTTGAAGATTGAGTAACATCAATTGGAGGACCGAACCGACTTATGTTGAAAAATGAGCGGATGACTTGTGGATGGGGGTGAAAGGCCAATCAAACCGGGAGATATCTGGTTCTCCTCGAAAGCTATTTAGGTAGCGCCTCGAGCGAATACCATTGGGGTAGAGCACTGTTAAGGCTAGGGGGTCATCCCGACTTACCAACCCTTTGCAAACTCCGAATACCAATGAGTACTACTCGGGAGACACACGGCGGGTGCTAACGTCCGTCGTGAAAAGGGAAACAACCCAGACCGTCAGCTAAGGTCCCAAAGTTATTGCTAAGTGGGAAACGATGTGGGAAGGCTTAGACAGCTAGGATGTTGGCTTAGAAGCAGCCATCATTTAAAGAAAGCGTAATAGCTCACTAGTCGAGTCGGCCTGCGCGGAAGATTTAACGGGGCTAAGCAATACACCGAAGCTACGGGTGTGCACTTTATTGTGTACGCGGTAGAGGAGCGTTCTGTAAGCCGTTGAAGGTGAAGGGGTAACCCACGCTGGAGGTATCAGAAGTGCGAATGCTGACATGAGTAACGATAAAGGGAGTGAAAAACTCCCTCGCCGAAAGACCAAGGGTTCCTGTCCAATGTTAATCAGGGCAGGGTGAGTCGACCCCTAAGGCGAGGCCGAAAGGCGTAGTCGATGGGAAATGGGTTAATATTCCCATACCTCTACTAACTGCGATGGAGAGACGGAGAAGGCTAGGCTAGCGCGGCGTTGGTAGTCCGCGTTTAAGGTGGTAGGCAGTATTCTTAGGCAAATCCGGGAATACGCATTAAGTTGCAATGCTGAGAGCTGATGACGAGTCACTAAGGTGATGAAGTAGTTGATGCCATGCTTCCAGGAAAATCTTCTAAGCTTCAGGTTAGTAGGGATCGTACCCCAAACCGACACAGGTGGTTGGGTAGAGAATACCAAGGCGCTTGAGAGAACTCGGCTGAAGGAACTAGGCAAAATGGTACCGTAACTTCGGGAGAAGGTACGCTCCTGTTGGTGATGAGACTTGCTCTCTAAGCTGACGGGAGTCGCAGATACCAGGTGGCTGCAACTGTTTATCAAAAACACAGTACTGTGCAAACTCGCAAGAGGAAGTATACGGTATGACGCCTGCCCGGTGCCGGAAGGTTAATTGATTGGGTTATCTTCGGAGAAGCTCATGATCGAAGCCCCGGTAAACGGCGGCCGTAACTATAACGGTCCTAAGGTAGCGAAATTCCTTGTCGGGTAAGTTCCGACCTGCACGAATGGCGTAATGATGGCCACGCTGTCTCCAGCCGAGACTCAGTGAAGTTGAAATTGCGGTGAAGATGCCGTATACCCGCGGCTAGACGGAAAGACCCCGTGCACCTTTACTATAGCTTGGCACTGAACATTGAACCTACATGTGTAGGATAGGTGGGAGCCTTTGAAGCAGAGACGCTAGTCTTTGTGGAGGCAATCTTGAAATACCACCCTTGTAGTTTTGATGTTCTAACTTAGGCCCCTGAATCGGGGTTGAGGACAGTGTCTGGTGGGTAGTTTGACTGGGGCGGTCTCCTCCCAAAGAGTAACGGAGGAGCACGAAGGTTGGCTAAGTACGGTCGGACATCGTACGGTTAGTGCAATGGCATAAGCCAGCTTAACTGCGAGACATACACGTCGAGCAGGTACGAAAGTAGGTCATAGTGATCCGGTGGTTCTGAATGGAAGGGCCATCGCTCAACGGATAAAAGGTACGCCGGGGATAACAGGCTGATACCGCCCAAGAGTTCATATCGACGGCGGTGTTTGGCACCTCGATGTCGGCTCATCACATCCTGGGGCTGAAGTCGGTCCCAAGGGTATGGCTGTTCGCCATTTAAAGTGGTACGCGAGCTGGGTTCAGAACGTCGTGAGACAGTTCGGTCCCTATCTGCCGTGGGCGTTGGATGATTGAAGGAAGCTGCTCCTAGTACGAGAGGACCGGAGTGGACGAACCGCTGGTGTTCGGGTTGTTATGCCAATAGCATTGCCCGGTAGCTACGTTCGGAATCGATAACCGCTGAAAGCATCTAAGCGGGAAGCGAGTCCTAAGATGAGTCATCCCTAGAGATTAAATCTCTTTAAAGAGCCGTTCGAGACTAGGACGTTGATAGGCAAGGTGTGTAAGCGTTGTGAGGCGTTGAGCTAACTTGTACTAATGACTCGTAAGGCTTAACCATACAACCCAGATGGGTTTTATGTAGCTAGGTGATACTTAGCGACAAAAGAATACGAACTTGATTTAAGTTGGTCATAAAATGCTTCTGCATTTATGACATACAGTACCTCCGTGTACTAAAACCCAATTATTTAGAATTATCTTGCGAATGTGAGATAACAGCTTTCGAAATTATTTACCTTTAGCTTTTTAAACGCTGAAAGTAATAGCAAATTTGTCTGGAAACCATAGCATTGTGGCCCCACCTGATCCCATCCCGAACTCAGAAGTGAAACGCAATCGCGCCGATGGTAGTGTGGGGTCTCCCCATGTGAGAGTAGGTCATTTCCAGGCGCCTATTTTACTCGTAAAGAGTAGTATTTAAGCCCGCTACGATGTAGCGGGCTTTTTTACGTCTGTCATTTAGAAATGCACCGCAGCATTTCCTGTGTCTGCCCGCAAAAAACCTACTCATTAGAGTAGGCTTCATTTTTAATTTAATGTCTTAATCCATAGAAAGCTCTTTGAGCTTTCTGGTTAAAGTGTTTCTCCCCCATCCGAGTCGTTTAGCTGCTTCTTGCTTATGCCCGTTGGTATGGGCTAAAGCTGTTTCTAGCAATATACGTTCAAATGCTGGTTGAACTTCTGTAAGGAGGTTGCTTTCGCCCTCTTGAAGTCGGTCGTTTATCCAGATTTTTAGTGACTCTTCCCAATCCGTGCCTGACCCTGTTTGAGTTTGTCTGTTTTTTGCCTGATCCTTGAGTAGCTCTGGTGGTAGGTCTTGGGGGAGGATCTCTTGGCCTGAGGCCATGACCATTAACCATCTACAGGTATTTTCAAGTTGTCTTACATTCCCAGGCCAAGGGAGCTGAGATAATTTTTCTGCAGTTTCTTTGGTGAGTACCTTGGCTTCGACTGAGATCTCTTTTGCTGCTGAACTGAGAAAATGACGTGCTAGCTGTGGAATATCTTCCCTACGCTGTGAAAGAGGTGGCAAGTGGACGCGTATCACGTTCAGTCTATGGTAGAGATCTTCTCTGAAGCCTCCCTTTTGGACCAGCTGTTCTAGATCCTGATGGGTGGCCGCTATTATCCTCACATCCACTTTGACGGGAGAATGGCCACCGACTCGATAGAACTGTCCGTCTGCTAAGACACGTAATAAACGAGTCTGAACATCGAGTGGCATATCGCCAATTTCATCTAAGAATAGCGTGCCACCATTTGCTTGCTCGAATCGACCTTGTCTTACTGCAGCTGCGCCAGTAAAAGCACCTTTTTCATGACCAAATAACTCTGATTCAATCAGATCTTTAGGGATCGCAGCCATATTTATGGCAATAAAGGGTTTATCTTTACGAGGACTGTGTTTATGTAGGGCACTGGCGACAAGCTCTTTGCCTGTTCCTGATTGACCGTTGATTAAGACACTGATAGAGGAGCGCGACAGCCGTCCTATGGCCCTAAACACTTCCTGCATAGCTGGTGCTTCACCAATGATCTCTGGTGCCTTAACACTGATCTCTTCAGGTTGCTTAATGGTCTGCTCGCTAGAGTGGGTGAGTGCTCTTTCAACTAGGGTGATAGCCTCATCGATATCAAATGGCTTGGGTAAGTACTCAAAAGCCCCTGCTTGATATGCGCTGACGGCGCTATCTAGATCTGAATGGGCTGTCATTATGATGACTGGGATTTGCGGATAGTGAACTTTGATGCGTTCAAGTAAACTTAATCCATCGGTGCCCGGCATTCTGATGTCTGAAATAATCACTTTAGGTTGACTGAGCTCTAGCGCATCCCATAATGATTCGGCTGCAGCAAAACTTGCACTGCTAATGTTTGCGCCTTTTAGTGCTCGTTCAACGACCCAGCGAATAGAGCTATCATCATCGAGTACCCATACTTGTTCTTTCATACTCTTATTCCCTCTCGCTTTATTACGCTGATTTTAAAGTTGTTCATCTGTTATCTATTTTCAATGGGAAGCAAGATGGTGAAATCAGTTCCCGCTGAACTAGACTGGCAATCAATTCTTCCACCATGCAATCTGGCAAAGTTGTGTGCAATAGATAAGCCAAGCCCTGAACCATTATCTCTACCGGTTACCATGGGATAAAAAAGTGTATCGAGGAGTTCTGGTTTTACACCTGGGCCATCGTCAATAATAGATAGTGCTATGACAATTTTGTGCCTTTGGGTCCCTATCGTCACTTGGTGCTGTGTTCGGGTTTTGAGTAATATATTACCTCCCTGAACATCCAACGCCTGTATGGCATTTTGGAGGATATTTAGTACGGTTTGTTGCAACTGTTCTGGATCCATCTGAATGTCAGGAATAGAAGGGTCATAATCTTGCTCTAAGATAATATTCGAGGGTATAGCCATGGTGACCAGCTTTAGTACTTTTTGAATAACCTCATGAATATTGTGTAGACTATGTTTGGTAGGCTTTTGTGGGCCAAGTAAACGGTCAACTAAATTTCTTAGTCTATCTGCTTGCTCAATGATTAAATCGGTAAATTCATTAAGCTGTGGATCGTGCAGTTCTCTTGATAATAACTGTGCGGCTCCACGAAGACCACCCAATGGGTTCTTGATTTCATGTGCCAGATTTCGTACTAAATATTGTGCTGCTTGTTGTTGTGCATCTAATGTCAGTTGTTGGTGGATACGCAGTTGTTGATCCACCTGACGTAACTCTAGTAGGGCTAATCCTTGCTCTTGTTCTAAAGGTGATAGTGTCACGTCTACAGTATGATGCTGATTATCTAGAGTGACTAATGAGGCTGTGTTAACGGTTAATCCTTGATTATCTTTAATTGAATTAGATAGTAGATCTGTACTAACACCAAGGATCTGGAAACTATCAGCAAGGAAATGTTCAGTTAAGCGATGACTTCCCACTCCCAGTAGTTGTTCAGCCGCTGCATTTGCATAGCAGAGTTTGAGATCTGCATCTATAACCATTACTGCAGTGACTAGATTATCGAGTAGGTGTTTAGTATCCATCAGTATTCCTTTAGACTCATTGCACTACTATGGTGCACCAAGTTGGTGCGAGCTGCAACTATCTTTTATTGAGTCATTTTGCGTGAACTGACAATGTAACCGCATGTATTTTAGTGAGTTAGCTAACTTCCCTTGCCAAACGGTGTTGGTTTCATGCTGCTGTTCACTATGGCTCTATGAAGATAGATCTTTCTCGGGAGTGATGATGCAAGTTGTTTGCCGTTTTGAGCTACCACCTTTACGACAAAGACATGTTCGCCACGGGGAATATTTTTAAGATGAAAAATGGGTGTGGTTTGAGCGGTTCCCATTACTCTGTCATCCATTAGGATAACCAGTACATCTCCGGATCTCAGGTCCGGTGAGATATTCGCCATAATAGTGATATCCCCATTATTGTCTCTTATCGTCTCCTCTTCTCGAGGAGTTCGTATACCGATGGTGTACTGTGTAGATGGAGTTATCTCATCTTGGTTATCATTAGTGATAGGCATAGTTTGAGAAGGCAAAGGCGTTACCAGATTTTGAGTATTACTTTTGAATTGGACAACTTCTGAATTATTTACAGGCTCATCAGAGTAGTGAACTATTCCGTCCTTATCGATCCATTTATAAACGGTGGCATGGGATATAAGGCTCACTGCGATAAGGAGAATCATTAAAGTTAAGCGCATCTGTTTTCCTATGTTATACATTTGTAACCTACTAAAGGTTAGCTTTTTTTCATAACAAAATCATGGTGAAAATGAACTATGGCTGTTTATTTTACTGAATTAGCTTACCGTAAACATGGTTTGGCAAATAACTCTCTGTATTTTCAAGTGGTATTCATGTTGAGGTCAGCTTAGCTTGAGCACGTCGTTGAGTCATGCGCTCAATAATTTGAGTTGCATTAAGATCATGTACGACATTAATTACTGTAGAGGGAGCGTCTGTTACTGCGCCGATAATGACTAAGATCGGAATAACCTCTAAGGGAAGAGCTAGTGTCGTGACGATAAATATCTCTCCCAAAAAGGCACCACCAGGAACGCCTCCGATGACAAAGGCTGATAAAACAGAGATCAAAATTGTGATAGCAAAAATGTCAGCAGTAAACTCAAGTCCTAATAGTGAATAGATAAAGATGATTTTCAGGGCCGTGATCATCGAAGCTCCACCCTTATTAAGATTCACCAGTAGGGGGAGGCAAATATCTGCGATCTCCTCTTTAATTTCCATCTTTTTTGCCGCTCTGATATTGACTGGAAGGCTGGCTAGTGAAGAGCTGGTTCCTAAGGCTGTTGCTGCCGGTTCAATGGCATTCTTCCAAAAAATCTTAACGCCAGATCTTCCTCCTCCAATCCAAGCATAAAAAGAGGACCCCAGTGTCAAATAGATAATTGAAGCGATAAAAAATAAACCTATGGTGCGAGCAAAGGTGATGAGGAGCTCAGGATCCTGACTGGCCATTGTTGAGGCAAAATAGGCACCCAATCCAATGGGAGCTGTCACCATAAGGATAGAAATGATCTTCATTATCACGGTATTTAAGCTATTGAGCATCGATGAGATTCGTTTACCATCTTCGCCTGATTGACCTATGGCTATCCCTGAAATCACTGACATTATAATTAAGGCTAAGATGTTGGATTTTGACAGTAGGCCAACGAAGTCATTGGTGGTTAATAGAGATACAAAATCCATGTTGCCGGGCTCTGTTTGCATATTTTGATGCAGATTCAGGGTCACTCCCTGTGCGGGATCAAATGTCATAGCCAACCCAAGGATACCGACAGCGGGGATAATAGCCATAATAATAGAGATAAGCATGATACTGGCCAATATCAGGCCAAGTTTCTTGAGATCGGTCATGCGTGCAATTGAGGAGGTAACACTAACGGCGACTAAGGGCACAATGATCATAAAGAGTAAATTTAGAAAAATTTGACCGATTGGTTTTAGCTTTAAAGCGAACTCTGGCAGTGTTAGGCCTAAGGTCCCACCAACCACAAGTGCTGAGAGTAGTATGATTGACGTTCGATAAGCCTGAAGCCTGTTCCACATAAGTAATCCATTTATATAATTGAAATCTTACTGTTAGCAAATACGTTATAGGGGGTTATCTCAGGAGTCAACTTACGACGTTGTTATATAACTTCTAGTCAGGAAGGGGGATATGTACCAAAAGTAGTTAACTGGAAGGGGGGATTTTATCTTCATCGATAAGATAGGCTAAAGCGGTTAATAGTGCCACTTTGATATGTTCAGGCTCTAAAGGCTTAGATATATAGTCGTTCATGCCAATATTTAGGCATTTCTCTTTATCACCGATCATAGCATTTGCTGTCATTGCGACTATAGGGACTGTTTTATAGATATCTCCAGCATCTCCAGCACGAATCTTCTGTGTGGTCTGATAGCCATCGAGTTTTGGCATCTGGCAATCCATGAAAATGAGATGATAAGGGTTGTTAGAGTTGGAGTTAGCAAGAAGCTCAAGAACTTGGATGCCATTATTGGCAATTTCAATTTCGAGTCCAAATTCATTAATTATTCCTTCAGCAACAAGCTGGTTAATCATGTTGTCCTCTGCTAGGAGTAATCGAGGTTGAGAATCTGTAAAGTAGTCTTTTAAAAACCAATTATCATATTGATTTACGCTTGTATTTTTATCTTTTGATCGTTGAGGGCTAGTATGTTTTCTAAGTTGTTCTATTAGTTTAACTTGAGAAATCGGTCGAGTAAAAGAACCGTATATCTGATCTTTTATATAATGATGAATAATCGGGGCATCGTGGGAACTGTAATTTAGTAAGGTTGGAATATGGGAAAGAGAGGGCTCGTTTTTCAACTTGATAAGTACAGTTTCAATGGCATGTTTTCCTACAGGTAAACTTAAAATAAGCAATCTTGGCTGATTTTCTTTTAAATCAAATGAGTCTGTATCTGCCGCCATCAGGATTCTTGTTACTGTGGCTTTAATGCTATGAGCACCCGCTCTAATATATTGTCTGAAAGGGTATTATGACTAAGTAGCAGTATGGGGAGATTATTCAGATCTAACAACGAAGTTTTTTGATGGGAGGTCGGTAGCTTGATACTCATATCTAATTTGAAGGTACTCCCTTGACCTTCTGCGCTCGTAACGGAAATGTTGCCTTCCATAAGTTGGCTTAAATGCCTTGCAATCGAGAGTCCTAATCCAGTACCACCGTAGTGACGCGTGGTTGAACTATCGGCTTGGCTAAACGGTTGAAATATATTGTCGAGCTTATCCTCTCCCATACCTATGCCAGTATCTTCGATGGAAAAAGTTAGGCGATGTTCATTATTCGCTGATGAAAGCTTTCCTATTACGGTAATACTGCCAGTTTGAGTAAACTTTATCGCATTACCTAAAAGGTTCGTTAGCACCTGTGTGATACGGCCTGGATCTCCGATGATATAAACGGGTTTGATCTGGGTGATATCGAGAATAAATTCAAGATCTTTTTCCTGTGCACGAATGTCTAAGGGCTGTATTAATTCATCCAAGGTTTGTTGTAAATTAAATTCGATTGACTCAATATCGAGCTTTCCTGACTCAATTTTAGAAAAGTCTAGAATGTCGTTGATGAGTTTTAACAAAGATTTAGCACTGCCCTGGGCCATCTGTAAATGATGTTGTTGGTTGGGATCGAGCTGCGTTCTGCTTAATAGGATTAACATGCCTAGAATGCCGTTCATTGGTGTACGTATTTCATGGCTCATACAAGCAAGAAATTCAGATTTTGCTCTTGCGGTTGCTTCGGCGATTTCACGTGCTTCATCTAAAGCCCAGTTGTTAAACTCAAGATTGAGAGCGTATTTTTCAAGCTTCTTTTCATTATTTCTTGTTGAGGTCTGATCTTCGATACAGATGAAGAAACCGTTAATATTGCCATCAGTATCGATATCAGGCACTTGAGTTATATGAAATAAAAGGTATACCAGATTGGTATCTTGAAATTCAACATCGAACGTTATCGATTTTCCATTAAGTGTTTGTTCGATGTAGGGTTGCATCATTTTAAATAGACTGGCGGGGATGATCTCTTTGCAAGTTCGGTTAAGTACATCATCAATTTTTTGATCTAGCCAATTTAAACAGTGACGGTTAATAAATTGGACTTTTTGGTCTGTATCTACATAGGCTAAATGTACTGGAAGAACACTGGTCATATTTTTAATATAGCGGTGTGACTTTTCCAGCTCTTTCTTTTGTAACAGTTGTTTATGAATAGAGTGATTATAGCTATTGACCAGTATATTAAATTCATCTTTAGTTGAGCTTTTTAATGGCTTAGGCATTGCATCATGATTGGATTGATGTTCTAGCTGATTAGTGATCTGGGATAGAGGAGCTAATATGACAATTCTCTGTATCCAAAGATTGATGAGCAGTAACAATATAAAGCCGCAGATGATGATTAAAAGGTAGTTGTTTCTGTTTTGCTTAATTCCTGCTTCAAGTGCAGTTTTGTCATATTTGAAATAAATGATATAAGGTCTTAGGCGGTTGACTTCAGGATCTATTAAGCGAAATAGAGTGGCATGATGCAAGTTGTTGCCGCTAAATTCTGTTGACGGTAGATGATTATTTTTAGAATGTTTTTTGAGCATGTTCATGAGAGATGTAGGAAAAACTTCAGAAGCTAGCTTACCGTTATGTTGAGCTTGGCTATCTGCATTGATGCGCATATCTGATAATTTAATTACTGAGAGGCGATCAATGTTTTTATAGGTCGCTAATACACCCACAATTAGTATCATATTAGATAGATTTGAATTCGTCTCTAGCGCGAGTTTTAAGGTATCAGTGATCTGTGATAGTTCGATATTAGCCTGTATATCTATTCTTTCTTGAGTCACCTGAACAAAGTAGATACCTAAAATTCCGCAGATTAATACCCCAATAACTAGAGTGCTAATATTGAGTTTAATGGCGATACTTCTCGGTATAAAAGGGCTGCTCCGTTCTGTATTAAGGGAATGTTCACTCATACTATCTTCCTGAATAGAAAAGTGTATTTATATGATCACGTGAGCTATCAAATGCGCCTACCTTATTGAGGGTATCGCAAACTGATTGAGCGAGTGCTGTCAGATCAGCTTGATTTTTTAGCAAGCTAATTTGTTCAGTTTTGTTCAGTTTTGTTCAGTAAATGCATACCTTCAAGCGATTGATTAAATTCAGCTTTTATATTTTTTGACGCTCAGCCATGAGTCGAATAGCTTCATTAGGATGCTGCTTTAGAAAATCGTAGGATAACTGCCAAGCTTGCTGACTAAGTTAGGGTTTTCTTTAATGACTTTTGTTGAAAAAGAGACGGTATCTAATATTTCATTCGGGATCTCGGCGGTGGTAAATATTTTATGATTGGCTTGTTGCGGGTCATTGAGTATTTCAAATGAATAGGGAGGATAAGATACCATGGCATCAATTAAGCCGCTGTCTAAGGATTGTAGAGCGTTTCCTTGTTCGACATTAACAACTTCTACATCATTTAAAGACATACCATGTACAGTAAGCGCTCTGGCTAAAATATAGATACCGAGAGAGCTGACTTCACAACCAATTTTCTTGCCTTTTAAATCGCTTAATGATTGATAAGGAGCTTGACTTAATATCACGTCACCTCCGTTGGAATAATCCGCCAATAAGACCACTTTTAAAGGTGCTCCTCCAAACTCTTGCGCTTGCACCGCTTCGACTATAGTGCTAGCAAAACCATCAACTCGGCCACTAATGTAAGCTCTTTGTGCATCAGAATGAGCCAGTTCTATATTTAGTCCCACGTCTTTGAAAAACCTTTTTTCAGCTAAATAGAGTAACTCGTACCCAGACCAAGGGTTGATAGCGATAGTGATAGTGATAGTGATTTTATTTGTCAGAGGCTCATGACTACAAGCGGTAAGCATGAGAGAAAGCAACAGGCTGACTGTGATTCGTAGCATGACTGTATTCTTGAATAAGTGTAATTTAGTTATTAGATTAGTAGAGGGAAGGATGAATCGCCAACGAGATCTGTTAATTGAAAGAAACCTAAATCTAGTCATAAGATTGATTTTATGAAGAAAAAAAAGCCCTAAAAAATTAGGGCTTTGGTTTGGATATAGTTGAAGAGTTATAAGCTGTAGTAAAGCTCGAATTCAACAGGGTGAGTCGTTTGAGCTACACGAAGAACATCTTCAGTTTTAAGCTTGATGTAAGAGTCGATGAAATCGTTGCTAAATACATCACCGCGAGTCAGGAATTCACGATCTGCATCCAAACACTCAAGTGCATTTTCTAGTGATGTTGCTACGGTTGGGATCTCAGCAGCTTCTTCTGGAGGAAGATCATATAAGTCTTTATCCATAGCCTCACCAGGATGAATCTTATTTTGGATGCCATCTAGACCAGCCATTAACATAGCTGAGAATGCTAGGTATGGGTTAGCCATTGGGTCACCGAAGCGTAGCTCGATACGGCGGCCTTTCGGACTTGGTACTACAGGGATACGGATTGAAGCACTACGGTTCGCAGCAGAATATGCCAGCATCACTGGCGCTTCAAAATGTGGCACTAGACGCTTGTACGAGTTAGTTGCTGGATTAGAGAAAGCATTGATAGCACGTGCGTGCTTAATGACGCCACCAATAAAGAATAATGCTACTTCGCTCAACCCACCATACTTATCACCAGCAAATAGGTTAGTGCCATCTTTGCCTAGTGACATATGCACGTGCATACCGCTACCGTTATCGCCAACGATAGGCTTAGGCATAAAGGTTGCTGTTTTGTCGTAGGCGTGTGCTACGTTATGAACGACATACTTAAGCACCTGAACTTCATCAGCTTTTAGCGTTAGCGTATTAAAGCGTGTTGCGATTTCGTTCTGACCGGCTGTCGCCACTTCGTGGTGATGTGCTTCAACAACTTGACCCATCTCTTCGAGGATCAGACACATTGCACTACGAATATCTTGTGATGAATCAACTGGAGGTACAGGGAAGTAACCGCCTTTCACACTAGGTCTATGACCTGTGTTACCACCTTCATAGCTCTTACCTGAGTTCCAGCTGGCTTCTTCGGCATCTAGCTTGTAGAAGCAGCCTGACATATCTGCACCGTATTTAACGTCGTCAAATAGGAAAAATTCTGGCTCTGGGCCCACTAAAACGGTATCGGCAATACCAGTGGAACGAAGATAATCTTCTGCTTTCTTAGCGATTGAACGTGGGTCACGGTTGTAACCTGTCATTGTGGCTGGTTCTAAAATGTCACAACGAATGTTAGCAGTGGTATCAGCAGTAAAAGGATCCAGTACGAAGCTTTCAGGATCTGGCATTAATACCATGTCTGATTCGTTAATGCCTTTCCAGCCAGAGATAGATGAGCCATCGAACATCTTACCATCTTCAAAAAAATCGGCATTGACTTGATGTGCCGGGATAGAAACGTGTTGCTCTTTTCCTCGGGTATCGGTAAAGCGCAGATCAACAAACTTAACTTCTAATTCTTCTAGTTGTTGTAAAACTGATTCAGCTGACATTCTAAGTCTCCGAGTAGAGTAAAGGTTTTTTAATTTAAATAAGTACGTATCGCGATTTTGGTAAAGAATAAGCTAGACTTGTGCCATATTTATAACTGGTTGATTTTATTGTATTCAGTTGATGTATATCATTATTAAATATAAAATAGAGCACCAATGTGGTGCAGCCATTGTTCCGTGTTGGTGCGGCACCCATCTTGGTGCGGGTGAGATAAAACTGATTATTCAGGGCTGTCTAAAAAATAATCCTGTGCGAGAGCCCTAGGCTAGAGTAGAATGACACGTTTTTTATTGCAACAGCTATTATTTGAGCTGTTACAAATACCCCCTATATTTTGATGGATAAGAGGTTTATCTGTGTTAGAGAATTTACGTAACATCGCCATTATTGCACACGTCGACCATGGTAAAACAACCTTGGTAGATAAGTTGCTATCACAGTCTGGAACTCTTGAGTCTCGAGGAGAAGCCGCTGAGCGGGTGATGGATTCGAACGATCTTGAAAAGGAGCGTGGAATCACGATTCTGGCAAAGAATACTGCCATCAAGTGGAATGATTACCGTATCAACATCGTTGACACTCCAGGTCACGCCGATTTTGGTGGTGAAGTAGAGCGTGTTCTATCTATGGTTGATTCAGTGTTGCTACTTGTTGATGCTGTTGACGGTCCAATGCCACAAACTCGCTTTGTGACTAAGAAGGCTTTCGCACTAGGCCTTAAGCCTATCGTTGTGATCAACAAGATTGACCGTCCAGGCGCACGTCCTGATTGGGTTATCGATCAAGTATTCGACTTATTCGACAACTTAGGTGCAACTGATGAGCAGTTGGACTTCCCTATTGTTTACGCTTCTGCGTTGAATGGTTTCGCAGGTTTGGATCCAGATATCACTGAAGGTGATATGACTCCGCTGTTCGAAACTATTGTTGAGAAAGTATCTTCACCAGACGCTGATAGCGAAGGTGATTTACAGATGCAAATCTCTCAAATCGATTACAACTCATATGTAGGTGTTATCGGTATTGGTCGCATCAAGCGTGGTAGCATTAAGACTAACCAACAAGTTACTATTATTAGTGCCGATGGCACTAAGCGTAACGGTAAAGTTGGTCAGGTTCTTGGTTACATGGGTCTTGACCGCAACGAAGTTGAAGTCGGTAACGCTGGTGACATCGTCGCCATCACTGGTCTTGGCCAGCTGCTAATTTCTGACACAATTTGTGCTACTACTAACGTAGAGGCATTGCCTGCTCTATCTGTAGATGAGCCAACGCTGACTATGACCTTTCAGGTCAACACTTCTCCATTCGCTGGTAAAGAAGGTAAGTACGTCACGTCACGTAACATCCTTGAGCGTCTGCAGCAGGAATTAATTCACAACGTAGCATTACGCGTTGAAGAAACTGAAAGTCCAGATCGTTTCCGCGTATCAGGCCGTGGTGAACTTCACCTTTCAATCTTGATTGAAAACATGCGTCGTGAAGGTTACGAGCTAGCCGTATCACGTCCAGAAGTTATCGTTAAAGAGATCGATGGCGAGATGTGTGAGCCATTCGAAAACTTAACTGTTGACGTTGAAGAGCAACATCAAGGTTCTGTTATCGAGCAACTGGGTATCCGTAAAGGTGACATGAAGGATATGCAGTTAGACGGTAAGGGTCGTGTACGTATCGATTTCGTTATCCCAAGTCGTGGTCTAATCGGTTTCCAAACTGACTTTATGACTGCTACTTCAGGTTCTGGTCTAATTTACCATTCATTCGACCATTACGGTCCAGTGAAAGGCGGTGATATCGGTCAACGTGCTCGTGGCGTATTGATCTCCAACGCTACCGGTAAAGCACTGACTTTCGCTCTGTTTAACCTTCAAGCACGTGGTCGTCTATTTATTGGTCACGCTGCAGAAGTTTATGAAGGTCAAGTTGTTGGTCTGCACGCACGTGCAAACGATTTGACAGTTAACTGTTTGAAAGGTAAACAGCTAACTAACATGCGTGCATCGGGTACCGATGAAGCGCAAGTTCTGACTACTCCTATCACAATGACACTTGAGCAAGCGCTTGAGTTTATCGATGATGATGAGTTGGTTGAAGTAACGCCGCTGAACATTCGTGTTCGTAAGCGTTTCTTGACAGAGAACGAGCGTAAGCGTCACAACCGATAGTTATTGCTTCGTTAACTATGGTTAACCTGTAAAGGTTAGCTGTAGTAAAAAGCCCTGAACATGAGAGTGTTCAGGGCTTTTTGTTACTTGCAGCTGAACAAATGTGTAATGTAGTTGGTATAATACCAATCAGTATAAAGATGTGATCGCTCAGCGAGAATTTAGCACTTCTGAGGTAAGGCAACGAGTGAAGAACATAGTTATTCTACGTTTTAGCTCGTTAACACAGCATCAGAAGTGCTAAAACTCGCCTTTTAGGCGTGTTTTTGGCTGCCTACTTCTGTGTTGAATGAATTCACAAGGGAACAACCATTCCATCATCCATTTGCCTTGAATTAGTTTGCCAAAAACCACGCTGAGTAGATCACTTTCTTATACTGGTTGGTATAATCACGTGACGAGACCTCGAGGTAGAGTCAACAGACGGCCACGAGAGTGCTCCCTATTTTCAAATCGCTTAAAGAAATAAAGGTTGTGACCATGAAGCGGATCCTATCCATTCAATCCCATGTGGTATTTGGCTGTGCCGGTAACAGCAGTGCAGTATTTCCTATGCGTCGGCTCGGCATGGAAGTGTGGCCAATTAATACTGTGCAGTTTTCTAACCATACCCAGTATGCCCAAGGGTGGAAAGGCACAGTAATGGCAGCCGGTCAGATCACTGAGTTAGTGCAAGGGCTGGATAATATTGGAGAGTTAAAAACCTGTGATGCTATTTTAAGTGGCTATTTGGGTAGTGCGGAACAAGGTGCCGAGATTATTGCGGCCGTAGCAAAAGTAAAAGCGGTGAACCCCAAGGCAATCTATTTTTGTGATCCTGTGATGGGACACCCTGAAAAGGGCTGTATTGTTACACCTGGAGTGCAGGAGTTTTTTAAAATTAAAGCCTTAGCAGCAGCTGATATTCTCGCGCCTAACCTTCTAGAACTTGAAACACTGACGGAGCGCCAGTTGCATAATCTCGATGAGGTTATTGATGCCTGTGAGAGTCTACTAGAAGCGGGTGTGCAGATGGTGCTGGTTAAGCATTTGGCCAAAGCAGCAACTAACCAAGCGCAATTTGAAATGTTGTTGGTGGATAAGAGCGGCAGTTATTTAGTGTCTCGTCCATTGTATGAGTTTGACAAGCAGCCTGTTGGTGTTGGTGACTTAATCAGTGGTTTGATGCTGGCTAATCTGCAAGCTGGCTATCCATCTGTTGAAGCGTTTGAGCGTACAAATGCAGCTGTGGATGCAGTGTTACTGGAAACGTTTAATCAACAAGCCTATGAGCTGCAATTGATCCGCACTCAAGATGCCATCGCATCGCCAGTGATCAATGATCGCGCCAAGCGAGTGAACTAAAACGCAGTGGTAAGGGCTAAGATTAGCCCTTTTTTATCGGAGTTTAAAAAGCGCCCGTTGCGCCGGGGAATACCACTGGGCTGACGTTGCCATTGGCACTCACACTCGCGACACCGAACAGGTAATTGTCGATCACCATATTCTCCAGAGTGAAAGATTCAACTTTGCCGACATAACGGCTGTGAGTCCATTCAGACTCAGTAGTTAGGCGCCAGTAAACCCGATATCCAGCGACTTCTTTTTGTGGACTTAGCTGCCATTTCAAACGAGTACTTGGCGATACTTGACCCTCAATAGTTACTGCATTTGGCGGCGCAGGTGCCCAAGCCATTGATGCCAGACTAATAGCATTTAACGCCGTGATCTTGGCATTAAAATTAAAGTCCACCCCTTCAATCACATCTCCATAAGCAACACCACTTTCAACACGAATATCTTGGTGTTGGCGGTGATAGTGTTCGTTAGTTTCCATGATTCGCACTGCAGGGAGACCCGCCTTATTAAAAGGGAAATGGTGTCCGCCACGGCCAAAACGGTCTAAACGATACACCAGCATGACATCCAAGTTAGTCATGTATTGATCGGCCAAGGTTTTAATTTTTCGAGCGAGATTTCGCGAAGCAGAATCATTCTCCCCGCCACTGAAATAGCGTTCTTTGGCCTCCTTTTGGGTCTCTGCTATGCGTACACCTTCAGAAAATACCCGCACAGAATGGTTGTTGATAATGCCATTAATGCCCTTAATATTGCCGATCATGTCATTATTTAATACCGCCTCGACCTGCCAACCCTGATCTTTGGCGTATTGAGCTAAAGTTGTGCCACCATATAAGCCTTGTTCTTCACCGGACAGGGCTGCATAAACAATTGTTCCTGCAAATTGATACTTGGATAGCACTCGAGCAGCTTCAATTGCCCCAGCAACTCCAGAAGCATTATCGTTTGCTCCCGGTGAGATCGAGGTTGAATTCATCGCATCACTCACCCGTGAATCGATATCACCGCTCATTATCACCACGCGTTTAGGATCTAAATTCCCATGTTGAATCGCTATCACATTGACCACTTCAGTCGGATCTGGAATACGTTTTCCGGATACGGTATCGGCTAAGGTTATGACCTTTAAACACCCTCCACACTCCTTTGAAATACGTTCAAACTCTGCTTGGATCCAACGCCTAGCAGCGCCGATACCTTGGGTATCGGACTGAGTCTGTGACAGGGTATGACGAGTACCAAAGCTTACTAACTTTTCAACATCTGATCTTAGCCTTTCAGGGCTTGTTGAGGTTGCAATATTATATAAACGCATATCTTCTTGTGAAGGTGCGATGAGATTAGCTGAGCTAGTGGTTGACCATAGTGACAGTGCAATAGCGATAATAGACAAGCGGCTTAAGGGAGTAATTTTGGAAGTCATGCTTGCTTCTCTTTGATGTTATTATGTACAGCACCTTAGCAAAATAAATACTGCGTATATTGAATTTTTAACATAGAGAATTGTTAACAGTTATGTCAAATATGTCTTTAGTGTCTAACCATTAATACTAAATATCTATCCACGGCAAATGGAACGACCGCCATCAACCTTGATTGAGGTTCCAGTCACAAAGTGGTTTGTCATGATGAAATCAATGGTTTGAAATACAGGGTGAAAGCCCGCTTCAAAAGGTAATAGGGTTCCCTTAAGAACCTGTTTTTTTTGCTCTTGTGTATGTTGTGGAAGGAACTGTAGTGGTCCAGGCATAATAGAGTTACAACGAATACCAGGAGCAAACTTTTTAGCGAAAGAGCGAGTTAAGTTTTCCAAACCAGCTTTGGTTGAACAATAGAGTGAGTATTCTGGGGTAGGGTTGTCGGCGTAAATATCAGTCATATTAACTAGAACTCCCGGGTTTGCCTCATCAAACATATGATGTTTTAGTGCATGGATTAATAAGTTAGGGAAAAGCATATGAACTTGAAAAAAAGCCACAAACTTGGTTTCCATATCTTGATTATTTTCAGGATCTTGTTCGAAAATGGAGGCGTTGTTGACGAGGAGGTCGATACGTTCAACTTTTGATCTGATAGCAGTAACGGCTTGTTCGACACCGTGTTTGTTGTAGTTATCAATTTGAACCGGATGGAAATGTGCTGAGTCGATGGAAGTAAACTCATCAGGTTTATTGCGAGAAATGGCGAATACTCTGTCACCTTTAGCAATGAACTGTTCGGCTAAGTAGAGTCCTAATCGACGACTCGCTCCGGTGATCACCACTGTTTTCATTTTCTCTCGCTTAGCTTATAACCTTTAGCACCATAACTTATCATAGTTATTATATTAATTATCTTGTGAATTTGTATAATTCTAAGAACGTAAAGTATGAGAGATAATTGTTCCTCGTTGCTCAAATGTTGTTTGCCGCTATCATGTTATTCGGCTTAAATTTAAGCATATTGTTAGATTGACAGCCTTTTGCATCTTCCCTTCCTAATGGGCAAGGAGATAGTTCGTAGAAAAATGAGGATTTAACGTAAAGTTTATTATCTTCCCTTTTCAGCACCCCCCTCTTTTTTAAGTGACCAAACATAATATCGAGCTTAATCACACTAATATGGAGTATGTCCGCAATCTCCTCTCTGGTTAACTTTAAACTTACTTCGAGCCATGGAGTTGAAAAATCAACCTTTAGCACAACTAATAGATCAAATAAAAACTTGGTTAGCTTATCTTCTGGTGATGATGTCAGTAGAAATATTGCGAGTGCAGTTTGTCTCTCCATAAAATAGTTAGAGTCAAACATGAATTCGGTGAATAGGGCGGTGTCTGTTTCTGCAAGGTTGTTTATTATTGACTTGTTGATGATGATTATCTCACTATCTCTTGCCGCTTTAATATTTTTGCAACAGGTGCAATTATCTTTTAATAGCAAGTGATAATCAGTCAGCCTATTGGGTAGAATAACATTTATGAATTTAGGCCTAGAATAATCATTAGTTCGTTTGATATAGAAAAGTAGTCCGGACCCAACATAGATAAAGTTATTCAACAGTATATTCTTTGATATATTACTGCCTTTCTTTATTGTTTGGTGAGTGCCGTGAGATATTAAGAATTTGGCAATATTGGTTTTAACTACTTCAGGGAAGAAGATAGTAGACCCTTCCTTCATTTCAGTATTAAGTGATATAGCTTGAACCATGATCCAGCTCCGCAATAATCAATATTCATTGATATGAACTACATGTAAATGTATTTGGCAGTATAAGTTAAAATCGAAATTTAAAGTTCACAATTACCCGCTAGCTTTCCAGAATGTGAATGTAATCACGTAAAGAATCAAAGTATGAAGTGAGCTTGAATGTGGTGAACACAGAAAAGCCTTATTTCAATTATGTTACGCATATCACATAGTTTTAAAGATCTTACATATCGATATGAAGGTTTTTAATCACGGTATTTGTTCCAATAACCTCAGAGATGATTAGATGTGTTAATCAGTAACTGTAATAGCCCGATTATTCGGTACGGTTTAACTTGTCGTTAAATTCAATCGGTTACTCTGAGTTAAAGGTTGCTTGTTCAACATGTAAGAGCGCTGCAAACCTAATAATCCTCTCTAAAGTTACTTTTTTATCAGCGATGTTCTCGCTGCTGAAAAAGGCTAAGCCTACTGATTTACCACATATCAATAACATTAAAGTCTGATGAATAGAGATGACTCTATTTCGAAGAGGGGATTTTTAAATGCGATGTTTCTTACAATTCATGCTTTTAATTAGTTGTGGATTACTCTCATATTCAAGTGTTCATGCCGCTCCTTGGGATGAGTTGTCGGCAGAACAACTTGAACAGCAATTAACCCAGAAGTTTGCAGCGGGTGAGTACTCTGCTAAAGGGGCGGATTCCTGCCTGATGTGTCACCGCAAAAATGAGGCTGTGATGGCTCTTTTTGATGGGGTTCATGGCCAAGAGAGTGCGGTCGATTCTCCGATGGCTGGGCTGCAGTGTGAAGCCTGCCACGGTCCTCAAGGTCAACACTTTAAGGGCGGCAAAGAGCCGATGATTAGCTTTGGTCCTGAGAGTCAATTGTCTGCCAGTGCGCAGAACAGCGTGTGTCAGGGTTGCCATCAAGATGCCGAGCAGATGGCGTGGCACAGCAGTACTCATAACTTAGAAGAGATAGCCTGCGCCGACTGCCATGTGGTGCACAGTGCCACAGACCCTGTGATGGACAAGCTGAGTGTCAATGACACTTGTACGTCTTGCCACAGCCAAGAAAAAGCCGACATGAGTAAGCGTTCATCGCATCCACTTAAGTGGGACCAGATGACCTGTATCGACTGTCACTCCCCCCATGGCTCGATGAGCGAGAGTGCCTTAAACAAGCCGAGTATTAATGATACCTGCTACAGCTGTCACGCTGAAAAGCGGGGGCCATTCTTGTGGGAGCATGCCCCGGTGACGGAAAACTGTGTGACCTGTCATAACCCTCACGGCAGTGTGAACGAGGAGTTGCTTAATAGTCGTGCGCCGCAGTTGTGTCAGCAGTGTCACGCCAACGACGGTCATGCCAGTCGAGTGGTGGTGGAGCCGGGGATGGACGCCTTCGGTGGTGGCAAGAGTTGTTTGAATTGCCACAGTCAAATCCACGGGTCTAACCATCCTTCAGGCAGCTTGCTGCAACGTTAATGGAGCTTTGAGTATGTCATTTAAATTGAATGTGATAACCCTGTCGATATTGGCGATGTCAGGGTCAAGCATGGCGGCGGACTTTGCGGTGAGCAAGGCCAACACGAGCAAGGTTAATACCAGCAAGTACGAGTGCCAACGCTGTGGTGATAATAGTGGATACCGGGGCCTAGTGTCGGTGTCAGCGGGCTACAACGACATTGACGATGCACATGCGGGTAATGCGCTGGGCACGGGTGAAGATGGCGCGATAGGCGCGGTCAGTGGGGATGTGGCTTATCGCAGCGGTACTGGCTATCAGGCCAATATGCAGGCCCATCAGCTGGGGATGGACAACAGCTTTGCGACCTTAGCGGTGGGTAAAGCGGGGCATTACCAGCTCGGGTTGGATTACAGCAGCATCAAGACGTTTGATGCGGGGGATGTGCAGAGTAAGTTGTGGCACAACGACGGGGTGTTAACCCCAAGTGAGCACATTAATGTGTTTGACCTGGCCCTTGAGCGGGAGAAGGTGGGCCTAGGGCTGGAGTACGGCCGTGATTTCTACAGCGGTTTTGTGCACTACAGCCAGGAAGCGAAGACGGGGTACCAGTCGAGCAGTATCGTGACGCCACGCCCAACTAATTTCGGCCTGCCGGTGGACTCGACAACGAAACAGTGGGATGCCGGGCTGGGACTTAGTGGTGACAACTGGCTCACCGAGTTGAGTTATTTCGGCAGCTTTTATGAGAACAAGATAGGCGATTTGAGCTTGCCCTACCTCGATGATGTGTTTGCCGCCACCCCAGATAACCAAGCGCACCAAGTGTCGCTATCGGGTCAATACCGATTAAACAGCACAGTGCTGAGCGGCCGTGTTATCAGTGGCCGCATGATACAGGATGAAGACCTTATCCAGATGAGTGGCAACCCGCTGCAAAGCTGGGACGGTCAAGTGGATACCTTAGACGGTCATTTGGCGGTGACCTCGATGATAACGCCGCGCCTGCGCTTAGGCGGCAGCATCGATTACAGCGAGCGTGACAATCAAAGTTCGGTAGCAGAATTCGCCCAGTACCATTTCAACAGTGTCACTGGCGCGTTTAGACAAAATGTGCCCCAAGATATCGAGCGCAACACCTACAAGGTTAATGGTAGTTACCGCATCGCCAGTGGTTACCGTGTGCAAGCGGGCTATGAGCGTAAAGAGGTGGAGCGCAGTTTCAGTGAGCGTGAGCAGACTGAGGATGACAGTTTGTGGATGCGCTTTAACGTGCGGGCGTTCGACAATTTCAACATCAAGCTCAAAGCAGAGCATGCCAATCGCAGCGGGTCTGAGTATGAGACTAACGCGCTGACCTCTTCTGAAGAGAACGCCTTGATGCGCAAGTACTACTTAGCCGACCGCAGCAGAAATGCGGTGGAGTTGAGCATCAACCATACGCCACTGAATTGGCTGAGCGTGGATGTGAGTACCCGCTACGCGAAGGATGACTATGACGAGACGCAAATCGGCTTAACCGAATCGGAAGATTATGGCTATGACATCAATGTGAGCGTGCAGTTGAGTGAGCATGTGAGCGGCTATGGTTTTGCGGGTCAGCAGTGGATTAACTCAAACCAAGCGGGAAGCCAAGCCTATAGCAGTCCGGACTGGTACAGCGACATTGAGGATGAGTTTATCAACTTAGGGGCGGGATTAAGCTACGGCGGCTTAATGCAAGACAAGCTGACTTTAGGGCTTGATTACCTGTTTAGTAACTCGATAAGTGACACCTATGTGACGGCAGATGCGAACGCTTTAGAAAAGAGCTACCCGAGTGGTGATTACTACAGCTACAACCACAGTGCGAGTGTGTATGCGGACTATGCGCTGAATGAGCAGATGGCGTTGAAACTGAGTTATCGGTATGAGCGTTACTACGACACCGATGGTGCGGTAACGGATGTAAACAGTGTCCCGGGTTTGGTGACCTTGGGTGATATCAACCATGACTATAACGCACACCAAGTGATGTTGTCGTTTAGCTACAGATTGCGTTAAGGCGCAGTTGGTGTAATAAATCGCAAGAGGATATATCAATGGAACGTAGAAGTTTTTTGAAAGCGAGTGCGGCGCTGGGTTGTGCGGCGACAGTGGTGGGTTGTAAGACGGACTCGGATGAGGTGAATGTGGTACCGCCACAGCCGCCGTTACCGGAAGAGCAGATGAACTGGTCTGCTTGTCTAGTGAATTGTGGCTCTAACTGTCCGGTTAAAGTGTTTAGCCGCGATGGGGTGATCACTCGAGTCGAAACAGATCATGAGACCACAGATGAATATGGTGTCAATCATCAAATAAGAGCTTGTGCTCGGGGTCGCTCTTTAAAGCAGCGCACCTATGCACCCGATCGCTTAAAAACGCCAATGAAACGTGTTGGTAAACGTGGTGAAGGTAAATTTGTACCAATCAGCTGGGATGATGCCGCAGCAGAGATTGCGAGTGAGTTACAGCGAATCACCAACGAATATGGGAATAAATCTATACTTAAACTCTATGGTACGGGTGCTTACTATGGATTTTCCAGCTCGTCCTGTTTTAATCGTGTACTGAACCTAAACGGTGGTTTCTTAAACATCTATGGTAACTATTCATGGGCGCAGCAAAATGAAGCTGCATCAGCGACGGGGTTTGGCAGTACTTCAGGTTCTAATTTATTAGCGCTTAAAGACAGTGACCTATTCCTCGGGATTGGCTATAACCCAAGTGAGATGCGTCAAAGTGGTTCTGGCGAAGGTTATGATTACCTCCAGGCGTTACAGAGCAATAATAATCTTGAAGTGATCATGGTCGATCCTCGTTATACCGACTCTATGGCGGGTAAAGAAGATCATTGGTATGCGATACGCCCCGGCACAGATGCAGCATTTGCCGAAGGTATTGCCTTTGAAATGATCAGCTCAGGCTGGGTTGAACGTAATTCAAAGGAATTTCTGGACAAGTATTGCGTAGGCTATGATAAAACCTCACTCGAGGAGTTGATCGAACAGTTTCAAGCCAGTGGTGATGAATCAAAGACTCAATATATTCCCTACATTAAACCGGAAGATAACTACAAGGATTATATCTTAGGTGAAGGGGCCTTTGCCTTTCAAGGACCAAGGACTCCGGAGTGGGCCGCTACGGTTTGTGGTATATCAGAGGATAATATCAAGTCCGTAGCCAATAAAATAATGAATGCTAAGGCACCATTTATTATCACTGGTGCAGGTGTAAACCGTCATGCTAACGGTGAGCAGGCGATGCGTTCTTGTTACATGCTCTCATTCTTGACCGGTAAGGTGGGTCAACCAGGTGTGAGTAATGGTGCACTTCCAAGTCAGAGCAGTTTGAGTCGCAGTGGTATGTCGGGCTTATCTAATCCTGTCAAAGAGAGTATCTCTTTCTTTACTTGGGCGGACGCCATCGTGCGTGGTAAGGAGATGACAGCAAGAAAAGATGGGGTGCGTGGCCTCAAGGATCTAGATACACCGCTAGGGGCAAATGTTAAAGCAATATTTGCAATTAACAGTAATGCATTGATCAATCAACATTCAGACTGTAACGGTACCGCGAAAATTCTCGAGGAAGAAGGGGATTGCGAACTCATCGTGGTATGTGATTGCTGGATGACGCCGAGTGCTAAGTTTGCCGATATCATATTACCAGACACCAGCTGGCTGGAATCTAATGATCTGGTTAATGACAGTTATGCTTCTGGCATCATGGGTTATCTAGTGGCGATGAAAGCGGCTGTAGAACCTATGTGGGATTGCAAGTCCATGTATGACATGTGTGCGCTAATTGCCGATAAAATGGGTAAAAAAGGCGAATACACAGAAGGTAAAGATGAAGCGGGCTGGTTAGCAGAGCTGTATGAGCGTACACGTAACAATGCAAATAATGCTGCGGCTGAACCTGCTTTACCCGCTACCTATGAAGAAGCACAAAAGATAGGTGTTTTCCGTGCTTTCAATGGCACCCCTAAACTGGCCTTAGATAGTTACATTAATGGTGGTAAACCACTTAGTACTCCTTCAGGTAAGATTGAGATCTATGCACTTTCTATGGCACAAAAAGGCAGTGAATGGACCTTCGATGACACAGTCAAAGGTGATTACATTTCGGCGATTCCTATGTACCAAGCAACATGGGATGGTTATGACGATGAAGATACCAAGACCGAGTATCCACTGCAACTTATGGGGTATCACACTAAGGGACGTACACACTCAAGTTTTCATAATGTTCCTTGGTTGCGTGAAGCTGCAGAAGATGCAATTTGGATGAATCCGCTCGACGCCGATGCACGCGGGCTTGCTCAAGGTAGCAAGGTTCATGTCTGGAACGATCGCGGTACCATTGAGTTACCGGTACGTATTACTCCAAGGGTTACGCCTGGGGTTGTGGCTTTGGGGCAAGGTGCCTGGTATCAGCCAGATCTAAGCCGTATAGGTCCTTCTGGACACGCCATCGATGCGGGGGGTTGTATCAACACATTGACCCGTTATCAACCAAGCCCATTGGCAAAAGCGAACCCACAACATACCAACCGTGTACAGATTGCAAAAGCTTGATGGAGTAATAAGAAATGACCGAAATAACTCAATATGGTTTCTATGTAGACACTAGTAAGTGCACAGGCTGTAAAGCATGCCATGTATCATGTAAAGATAGAAAAGATTTGCCGGTAGGTGTTAACTGGCGTCGGGTATATGAATACGGCGGTGGTAGCTGGAGCACTAATACCGATGGCAGTTTCGAGCAAAGTATCTTTGCTTACTATATGTCGCTTGGTTGTAACCACTGCTCTGAGCCTGTGTGTGTTAAGGCTTGCCCGACAGGCGCCATGCATAAGCGTCGCGAAGATGGCTTAGTTCATGTTGCCCAAGACTTGTGTATCGGTTGTGAGAGCTGTGCTCAAGCCTGCCCTTATGATGCACCTCAGTTAGATCAGGAACGTAAGGTGATGACCAAGTGTGATGGTTGCTTTGAGCGCATCGTCCAAGGTCGTAAGCCTATTTGTGTCGAGTCTTGTCCGCTGCGTGCATTAGACTTCGATACCATGGATAACCTACGTGCTAAATATGGTGACGGTGATGGGCATATAGCACCACTGCCATCGCCTTCAATCACCTCACCTAACCTGATCATCAAGGCTAATGTACACGGTCGTCCGGCTGGTGGTGAAGGTAAGATCCTTAATCCAGCAGAAGTGTAGTTAAATTATAGATGGCGCCAATTCTATTGAGCGCCATTTATAGCTTCTATTTTAATAGGGTTCTATTTTATTGAGCCCTTTTTTATTGATGCCTATGTTTATTCGGTGTCATTTGAGCATCATTTTATCGAGAGTTGATAGTGAAAACAGATCTCACAAATACCTATCCAGAGCTGCAAGCTATTGCACGTGTATTGCATAATGTTTTCTTGAGTTACCCAGATGAGGCAATGATGGATAACTTTATTGTAAGTCAATTAGATGAAACTTGGCCTGAACTGACAAGCTCTGACACTCACCATCAGGGTATAGCATTACTTAAATCATTTTTTAGCCAGTGGCAGCCTGAGAAAATAACCGAACTGAAACTCGATTATGGCCAACTCTTCTTTGGTCCTGGAGAGCCCGCCGCTATGCCTTGGGGTTCAGTCTACTTAGGTGAACAGCAACTGCTCAACGATAAATCGACTGTAGAGTTAATGGCGTTCTATAAGCACCATGAGATCAGCTTTAAGCTGGATTATCATCAGCCTCTGGATCATATTGCTCTGTTTTATGGCGTGATCGATCAATTGTTAGATCTGTTAATCCTTGAGCCAGATAATAAACGGGCACAGGACACCTTAGTCGTACTGCTGCAACGGCATATGCTTCTCTGGTCTGGGCGTTGTTTAGTGTTATCTAAGACCCATGCTGAAACAGATTTCTATAAAGGGGTAGCGTTATTAGCGGAAGATTTCGAAATGGTGTTAGTTAATCAGTTTAAATTGGTTCCCATGCCAATGCGGTTGTACAAGTAACATAAGGCGTCATAACCGTCACTAACCTTTATTTACAGTAAAGATAATCCGAGTCGGTTAAAGGAGTCCTCCAAGGACACCAATTCACCTTGGAGCGATAAAATGAAGTTATCGGTATTATGAACATAGGCTATTAGAATCTATTCTTTACAATAAATCGCCACTCCCACTCATTGACTTCGACGCCGGTGGTGAAGGGCATGCTGATATCGATATGGGCGACATTGCCATAACTGGAACGAGAGGAGTAGATGCGGGCTCCTATGCCAACACTACCAATGGGACCAGAGATCTCATTGCCCGCATCTTGGCCTCCTGTCGCTTGACCTACATCCACAAAGGCGGCCCAACCAAGTTCAGCGAGTTGATATAGATTAATGTTAGGATAGTTACGTAACTCAGCGGTAAATAACCATTGATTATCGCCATGCTGATAGTCATTGGGGTAACCGCGAATGCCAGTGTCATCCCCTAAGGCAAAGGTTTTATCTAGGTAATTATTTTTAGAGGTACTCAATCGGCTTTTGGCATAGGCAGTCCATTTCGGACTGATCTGATAGAAGTACTCTGCCATGGCATTAACCTGGTAAACGTCCTTTTGTTGAGTGGAAAATATACCGATACCATCGAAAGAGAGCAGAATTAAGTCTTGATTACCTTGGTAACCCCGAGTGGTCTTCCAGTCGATATGGTAACCAAGTGATGAATCACCTAAATCTTCGGTTTCAAAGCCAAGTTTAAAGTAGTGGTGCCAACCTAAATTAAAGTCTTCGTTGTAGTTAATTAAGTGAACATTGTTGAGCACTTTATAGTCATCTTGCAGGTATTCGTAGGCAACCCAGGGGTAGAGAAAATTTCTACTCTTAGGAAGAGTGGTATCTGGGTAGTTATCAAGATTGGCAAACTCATTCCTATCACGGGTGATACCTGCGATAAGGCGAGTTCGTGAGTTGGGAGTGTTATGAACTCGCCAACCATATTGAAGATTAAAATAATCTTGTTTGTGTTCAAATTCGTTGATGTTCATGCCATTTTGTCTAATGGTGTCGGTTCTGAAGTCATCAAGATAACTAACACCATACATGTTAGTCGTATCTAAGGTATAGAAAGGTTTATCAAAACGGAACTGAGTCGCTTGCCCGTCACTGTTATCATGAAAACTTGCCGCGATAGTTGAATGCTCTATCAAACGATCCACTGGTACTTTCACCGCAAACTTGTAGCCAGTTCTGTCATTGGTGGATTTATACTTGATCCGAGTGCGGATGCCTAAGCCGAGTAGATTATCCTCTTTTAGTCCGATAGAAAATTTACTGTCTCCGCCGCTTCGACCGACACTGACTGTCGGCAAAAGAGACCAGTTGTCCCAGGTTTCTACTAAAACAACTTCACCCTCATCAGGAGCGTCTGCATCGGGATCCCTCTCGGCAAAACTGATTTTCGCATCACGAATATAGGGCTCAGATCTTAAGTTTCGTTGTGCCTCTTCGATATCTTTTTGACTTACGATGCTTTGTTCGGTAAACGTGAGTTTGTATAAAATGGTCGATTCTTGGGTATTAATATGGAGATAATTGGCCCAGTCATGGATAAAAAAGCTGTCTGGATCAGATTCATCGAAGATGGGGTGACTGGTAACTATAATTTTATGTAATGACTTTTTTTCTGTTAGCGTACCTGTTTTTCCTGCCACTTCTTCGGCCATACTGATCTGAGAAGCGAGGAGGTAAATACTGGTAGAAATTAGATACGCCTTGTATGTCACGTTAGATACACCTTAATTTGATTTAAGTTAGTATGTTCGAAGTGAGGCTTAAACAAGCTGATTACAAGTTAATAACACACCTAGGTGAAGGGTTAGTCAAGCAAGAAATGAAAATAACGTGATGATTTAATTTAAGCAAAGTGAAATGCCGCAGTGAGTAAAGAGCTCTTTGCTGTTGAATTTTTTTAAGTGAGTCTGTTTGTGATTAGAGTGTTCTTCTGGGAGAAACTGCGACGTTGGCAAAGATCAGTCCAGCAATGAGAGACATGAATATCAGAAATATCTGACTACCGATATGAGATTGGTTAAGCATGGTTTCACCTGAAATGAGGGTATTCAAGCCAATGTAGGTTTTACTTCCTGGGACGAGTATTACTATGCCTTGCAGTAAAGCAATGGAGGCAGGGGCTTTCATCCAACGAGCAAACAGGTTCGAGTAGACGCCAACAGCAAAAGCGCCAAAGAAAATACCGATAGAGTCGCCTAAATAGATCCCGCCTAACATCGATGAGCAGAAGGCTACGATACCAGCTAACACCCCCCAAGGAGCATCTTTCATGCGTGCTTTAAAGATGATGACTAATGCCATTGATAAGATGGGCACAGCAGACCAGATAGCGAGTGATGGCAGAGAGTCGGGCTCAAGGTAGAGCGCTTCACCGAAAATAGCAGTACCAACTACCATGCCGAAAATGACGCCAAAATAGAGCTTGAAAAGCTGCATACAGGCGTCCATTATGCGTGCGGTACCCGAAATGAGATCTCTGGATGCGAGTTCAGCTAACCCTAAAGTGAGTGCTAGTCCGGGGATAAAGACAATGATGCCAGATAAGATCACCACGGGAATATTAATACTGGGATCGAGTTGCGCTATGCCACAGGTGATAAAGGCGCATAATATCGCAGCCAGAGGTTCGAGCATTTCAGCCATACGTTTGGAATGCTCGGCGCGATAGACTAGACCAAACACCATAATGCCTAACAGGGCAGACCAGAATACATCGTTCCAGCTGGTTTCCATCAACATAGCAAAAGCGCCTGCTGAGCTACCAAATGCTAATAAGGTTAATAGCGGGCCATAGGGAGGGGGCTTATTGGCTATTTCGTCGAGTCGCTCTAAGGCTTCGTTAAGGCTTCGTTTTCCGGAAACTAACTCTTCGACTAATTCATCGGTTCTTGCCAGTGAGCCCAGATCCAGTTCGCCAGGTTTTACCCTAGCAACATGGTTATATTCCTGTTCATCGTTACGCTGGAGTACGAAGGTCATAGCGGTTGGGGATATTAAGAAGTAACCCTCTAAACCTAAGAAATTGGAGACGGCTTGAAGGTGCGCTTCGAGTCGATAAGCTGGGGTACCAAACTTATGAAGATATTTACCTAACTTAATAATGAATTTGCGCTTTTCAAGAAATGCCTGATTGTCCACTAGCAAGGTCCATTATTATTAAAATGAGTATCAAAGGTTGGTGAGTAACAAACGAGCGCATAGTAACCTAGTTTGTGTGGAAAAGGTTAATCAGATGGAAAATATTTACTTCAAAGCGATAACTTGTCATCTTGGTATTGGAAGTGATTAATAATTAGGGAAGTGTATGTCAGTTGCTATATCTGGGCTCTATATCAGTATCACTGCTATCTTAGTGGTGATGTTAGCGATGCGAGTGGTCAAGTTACGCCGTAAATATAAAATTGGTATTGGCAACTCTGATAATAAAGAGTTGAGAATTGCCAGTCGGGTACATGCAAACTTAGTTGAAAATGCATCGATAGCTATGATCTTGTTGCTGGTGGCTGAACTTAATGGTTTGAACCCCATGGTTTTACACTTGTTAGGCATTGTGTGGGTTATTGGACGAATACTACACGCTATAGGATTAACCAAGGGACGTGGAGGTTATCATTTAGGCCGATTTTGGGGCGGATTACTGAGTTGGTTGATGATCTTAACGCTGGCGGGCATCAATCTTGGGTATTTTATCGATAGCTTACTATAAGCAGTAAGTCATCGCTTCCTAAAACCGATTAGAGTAAACATCCATACAGCTTCTGGGGCTACTAGCCAAGGACTGTTATTTCCAGCTTAAACTCATTCGGCTGGTTGTTTTTTGTTCGCCTTTTACCTCTCTCACCTGCTATACTCCGCGTCCCATTTATCGGTGGCGTGAGAGTGTATGTTTGAATTGTTACTTTCCATTTTTCCAGCTCTGATAATGACGTGGGCACGAATTATTTTTTCATGTTTGATATTGATAGTTAGGCTGTAAAACTCATGCAAGTTGAATCTACGCTATTTACGTATCCCAAGTATCGCTCTGAATTGCAGCGACCAGCGCCATTTCTACCTATGTCTCGTAAAGAGATGGACAGATTAGGTTGGGATAGTTGCGACATTATCATCGTCACTGGTGATGCTTATGTGGATCATCCCAGCTTCGGCATGGCCGTTATCGGTCGTATGCTTGAGGCTCAGGGTTTTAGAGTGGGTATTATCTCTCAGCCTGACTGGTCAAACAAAAATGACTTTATGAAGTTAGGTAAGCCGAATCTCTATTTTGGTGTGACTTCTGGCAACATGGATTCGATGATTAACCGCTATACGGCTGAGCGTCGTATGCGTCATGATGACGCTTATACTGCAGGTAACATTGGTGGCAAACGTCCCGATCGTGCAGTGACAGTTTATACTCAGAGATGTAAAGAGGCTTTTAAACAGGTTCCAGTGATTATCGGTGGCATCGAAGCAAGTTTGCGTCGTATTGCTCATTATGATTATTGGTCCGATAAAGTACGCCGTAGCGTTATTTTAGATGCTAAGGCCGATATTCTGGTTTATGGAAATGCCGAGCGTCCTCTGGTTGAGCTCTCACATCGTCTTGCCGCCGGTGAGCCAATGTCAGAACTGCACAATATTCGTGGCACCACGGTTATTCGCAAAGAACCTATGCCGGGTTGGAAAGGCATGGATTCGCGCAAAATCGATCAGCTGCATAAGATCGATCCGATCCCACATCCTTACGGTGCCGATGATGTTGGCTGTAAAAACCTATCTGGGCCGTCGGATCTGAAAATATTCGATAACGAAGCACCGAAAGCCATTAGCGTACAACCCGCTAGGCCTAAGCCATGGGAGAACACTTATGTGTTGCTGCCAAGCTTTGAGAAGGTATCGGAAGATAAATACCTCTACGCCCACGCGTCACGTATCTTGCATCAAGAGCAGAACCCAGGTTGTGCTCGAGCCCTATTTCAAAAACATGCTGAGCGTGCGATTTGGGTTAATCCGCCGGCATGGCCTTTGTCTACCGAAGAGATGGACGGTGTGTTTGGTTTACCCTATGCCCGTGTGCCGCATCCTTCATACGGCAAAGAGGTTATTCCCGCTTACGACATGATCAAGACCTCAATCAATATCATGCGAGGCTGTTTTGGTGGTTGTTCATTTTGCTCTATTACCGAGCATGAAGGTCGGATCATTCAAAGCCGTTCACAAGAATCTATTGTGAAAGAGATTAAAGATATTCAAGAGAAAGTGCCTGGGTTTACCGGCGTTATCTCAGATCTCGGTGGTCCAACGGCTAACATGTACCACTTAGGCTGTAAGAGTGAGAAGGCAGAGAAAACCTGTCGTCGTATCTCCTGTATCTTTCCAGATATCTGTGGCCATATGGATACAGATCACCAGCCAACAATCGACTTGTATCGAGCTGCGCGTGAAGTGCCCGGCATTAAGAAGATTTTAATCGCATCGGGTGTGCGTTATGACCTAGCATCCCAAGATCCTCGTTATGTGAAAGAGTTGGCGACCCATCATGTTGGTGGTTATTTGAAGATCGCGCCAGAGCATACTGAAGATGGCCCGCTGAACAAGATGATGAAGCCGGGGATGGGCACTTACGACAAGTTCAAAGAACTGTTTGATAAATATTCTAGAGAAGCGGGTAAGAAACAGTATCTTATCCCTTATTTTATCTCGGCTCACCCTGGAACCAGCAATGAAGATATGGTTAACTTGGCCTTATGGCTCAAGGGTGAGAAGTTTAAGTTAGATCAGGTACAAAACTTCTATCCATCGCCAATGGCGAATGCGACGACGATTTATCACACTGAGCTTAATTCGCTTAAAAACGTAAAACATACCAGTGAAACGGTGACAGTGCCGAAGGGGGGGCGTCAGCGCAAGCTGCATAAGGCTTTGTTGCGTTACCATGATCCGCTAGGTTGGCCTATGATCCGTGAAGCGCTTATAGAGATGGGCAAAGAGAAGCTGATAGGCGGAGGGCTTAATTGCTTAGTGCCAGCTGAGTCGCGTCAGGAGCGTGAAGCAAATCGCAGTAAAGCTAAGGGCGGTAATAAGAGCCCATCAGCCAATAAAGAGCAAGGGGGCAAGAAAGCCTTTACGCGTTTCTCTGAAGATCAATTTGCCGATCGTAAGCCAAAGAGCCAAGGCAGCAAGTCGAGCGCAACAGCGAAATCGGGAGCAGGAAAAGCTGCTGGTGGACAAGGTCATTCTTCTACAACATCTAAGCAACGTCCGCCGAAGAAAAATGCTTGGGGAACCACACCTAAGTATCAAAGATAATCTCAGTAAAGTGAGCACTAGCTAAATATAATGGAATAAGGGAATATCAATGATATTCCCTTATTTTTTCTTTTTCTGTTGCGGAGTCAGTGATGGTAGATAATTCAGATGAGACGGTTAATGAAGCTTATAGTGAAGATGGCTTCTGGCTTAAGATAAAACAGTTTGCAAAGAAAGCGGGGCGAGAAGTGATCGAAAATGCCCTTTGTCTCTACTATGCGGCAAGAAAGCCCGATACACCTAGATGGGCCAAAACGATCATCTTCGGTGCGTTGGCCTATTTCATCACGCCATTGGATGCGATCCCAGACTTGACCCCTTTTGTCGGTTTTACCGACGATCTTGGCGCACTCGCCGCCGCATTAGCTATGGTCTCTATGTATGTCGATGATGGCGTGCAGCAGCAAGCTGCTGAAAAAACAGCGGCTTGGCTCGATTAATTAAAACATTTAAATATACTGATTTTCTAGCTGTTTTTATTCAACCACTGCGCCGTAGTGAATGCTTCTGCTCCACCGAATGAAAGAGATAACAAATTGGCCGCAACCAGCTGCTCTCCACTGAAGCTATGTTTACCATAATCCAATGTCGGTGCTGCAATGGCATCGCTAATGACCTCACAGCGATAGCCTTTGTTGGTGGCGCTGCGAGAAATCGTCTGTACACAGGCTTGAGCCATTGCGCCAACGATCACTAACTTTTCAACTCCTAGCTCAACCAGAGTTTGCTCAAGAGAGGTGTCGATAAAGCTGTCTATCTGATGTTTTACGACAACAGGTTCACTTTTCAGTGGTGCTACGCTCAGCTCAATTTCAACTCCAGGCGTATCAGTGCTGAAAAATGGTGCGTTCTCATCTTCGAAAATATGCTGAATATGGATCACTGGCAGCACCTGCTCTCTGAAGTGAGTCAGCAGAATTTTAGCTTGTTCAGTCGCTTTGTCAGTATTGTCTAGTGGAAAGCGTCCACTGGCGAAATAGTCATTTTGCAGATCGACCAATACCAGTGCTGTGCGCTTGTGTTGATCAAGCGGTGTGGCTAATTGGCTCAAGACACTGAAATCATCCTCTGCTAAATACCATTGGCCATCATCACCCAATGTCCAAAGCTCTTTACTGATAAAACCACTGGCAATATTCATCGACCAGTTGGCTGATAATATGGCTTGTTTATCGCTTAGCACTTTAATCTCAACATTACGGTAAACAAGTTGAGTTGGGCCACTTTTGGCAAATTCGTTCCAAAAGGCAGCTATTGCATCAATTCCGTCAAAACGGCCAAATGGAGACACCTGCATCGTGGCCTCAGGCAGATAGCGTTCGATACACGCTTGAACGTCACCTTGGTTAAAGTTGGCTATCCATTCACGGCTTGCTTGCATCACTGATAGGCGTATTGACTGACTCATAGTGTTACTCCTGATTAATCGATTTGTTTTTCTATGCTAGGCAGTTTATTGTTATTTGATTCTTTGATAATTAATCAAAAAGTGAAATTAATGTTCATAAAAAATGAACAAAGACGGTTGGCCTATCAGATGTTGGTGTTCGATGAGGTGATTAAGAAAGGCTCTTTTACGGCAGCGGCCGAGTCTTTAGGCCACACCAAGTCTGCAGTGAGCCAATACGTGAGCCAGCTAGAGGCTGCTCTCGGTGTGCGCCTGCTTAATCGCAGTACACGGCAGTTAAATTTGACTGTGGTTGGACAGCTACTAGCAAAACGAAGTGAGCAACTGCTCGATCTGCTGATGACAACCGTGGAAGAGGTTAAGTCCCATGAACTTGCGCCAGTGGGGCGTATTGCGATTACGGCTCCTCATGCTTTTGAGTCGAGTTTAGTAACGCCAATCGTTGCTCAGCTTTGCTATGAGTATCCTAAGTTGGTACCAGAACTGGTGTTCAGTGATGAGCGGTTGGATCTGTTGCAAAATAACTTAGACATTGCCATCTCAGTGGGGCCGCAAAAAGACAGCGCTTATCACGCGATATTGATTGGCAAACTAGACAGTATACTGGTGGCATCGTCCGCATACCTAGCAAGAAACAGCATCACTGGCCCATCGCTTAACTTACAACATCTGGTCGTTTTACCCTGGCAGCAGCAAGCCGTACTGGAGAGTCGTCATGGTGGGAGTATTTTGTTTCATAGTGATAAACAGTTAAAGGTGAATACCTCAATTAGCGGGATCAATAGCGTCAAATGCGGTGTAGGAGTCGGCCTCATGCCCTCCATTTTTGTAGAAGATGACCTAGCTTCAGGACAACTGCAGAGAGTGTTACCAGATTATCAGGGAAAGATAAGAGATGTGTATGCGCTTCACTCCTACCAACAGCAACTACCATTGGTGTTAAGACGATTTGTTGAACGATTAAAGATGGCGTTTGGTCGGGTGAGCGGTCTTGGAACGGGATAAAAATATCTCCCACAGCTTAAGCTAAAATTTATCTGCTTATGGTAATGTTAATCACAAATCATCGGAGATAATAATGAAAACAATAAAATACTCATACATTGGTCTGCTAACGGCTTCATTTTTTAGCTTGCCAGCTTTGGCCGTTACCACCGAACAGGATGCTTTTTTCGATAACCTAGCTGCGCATTGTGGTAAAGCTTTCGAAGGCACTGTGATTGGTGGTACTTCGGCAGATTCAGCCTTCAGTGGTAAGAAGCTGATTATGCATGTTCGTGAATGCAGTGATAGCGAGCTTAAAGTGCCATTTCATGTGGGCGATGATCATTCTCGTACTTGGGTTATCACTAAGACTCAGCATGGTTTACACCTAGCCCATGATCATCGTCATCAAGATGGCACTGAAGATAAAGTGACCATGTACGGCGGTGTAACCGCAACCATGGGCAGTACAACGTCGCAATCGTTTCCTGTTGATGCCTATTCGATCAATAATTTCAGAGACAACGGCTTAGATGTGTCAGTCACTAACGTGTGGCATATGTACATTAAACCAGAGGAGTTTACCTATCGACTAACTCGTGATAATCGTGATTTTAGAGTAGATTTTGATCTCACCAAACCAGTAGCGCTACCACCGGTACCTTGGGGACATAAGTAACTGCCTTTTAATGAAGGTTGATTATATTTTCTGGCGGAGTTTGATTTTGAAGAAATTTTTTAAGTCCTAGCTTAATCACATCTTTCATCTGTATCATATTTTTTGTTCAAACTTCGTCTGAAATTAACGCGGTGGTATTCCATACACCTCGTTCAGAGAGGCCATACACATGACCTTCACCCATGCATCCCAGATCTTGACCTATATCCATGAGGGTCGCCATGATGGTCCTACAGTATTTTTAACTACGTATTTCAGCATGTAAATCCATATATAAAGCCAGTTCAGCATATATGGCCCCATCCCGTTTGCAAGACATTTGATATCAATTTTGAGAAGAGTTCATTGCACCCATATATTCGGCCTGTTTATGAGGTTAACCTCTGGCCCTGATGGATATGTGCCTCTACTTTCCTTATCTCCCTGCGGCTTCTAAAGAGCCTATGCTGTCGTAAGGTTTTAAGTAGAGCAGTCTGACTGTCTCATCATCAAATCAAGTGTCGTAGCAACTTGGTGGTATGTTGTTTATGCTAACTCGGTTCGTTTTACTCTATGGCTACAAGCTATACAAATGCCTTATATTCATCCTCTCTCGCTGCAATAACCCACGCCATTCGTGCAAGTTTATTGGCAACGGCAACACAAGCCTTATTAAATCCTCTTCTTTCTGCCAGAGCGAATGCCCAGCGGCTTAACCTGTCTTCTTTACCTCCGCTGTGCTGCAAGACCGCTCTTGCACCATGTATAAACAATGTTCGTAAGTAAGCATTGCCTCTTTTGCTTATCCCTAACAGATTGTCTTTACCGCCACTACTATGTTGCTTTGGTACTAAGCCACACCAAGCAGAAAAGTGTCTACCATTGGTAAAATCTTTCCCCTCTCCAGCTGCAGCGTAAAAAGCGGTTGAAGTCACAGGACCAATACCAAGAATGGTTTCTAAACGCTGGCAGACTTGATTTGTTTTCATCTCCTCTAGCACTTGGGCATCGCAGCTTTTTAGCCGTTTCTCGATATCTATAAATTCCTCGTGCAGTTGGTTAAATATAAACCGCCCCTTCACTGTAAGTTCACTGCACTCATCAGATAAAATATCTGGAAAAGCCATCCTAAAAGCAGCCTTGCTTTTTGCTATCACAATACCGTACTCAGCCAGCATGCCTCTAACTTGGTTAATTAAGGCGGTAGACTGCTTATTTAAACGTTCTCTCATGCGATGAAGCATCTGCACATCTTGTTGTTCAACAGGCTTTGGTTGCACGAAACGCATGTTAGGCCTTTGAGCTGCTTCAGCTATAGCTAATGCGTCGTTATAGTCGTTTTTATTACCTTGCCTGTACGGAACAACATATTAAGGCGCGATTAGTTTCACTTGGTGACCTAGGCATTCAAACTCTCTAGCCCAGTAGTTAGCGCCACCACAAGCCTCCATTACAATAAGACACGGCTCTATCTTGGCAACAAACTGCAGAACATCTCTGCGTTTCAACATTTTCTTTTTAACTAACTTTCCTGCTTTATTTACGCCAACAAAATGAAAAACAGACTTTGCGATATCTAAACCAATTGTAGTAATCGTCATAGTGGACCCGTCCTCTTTCTGATGAGTTTTAGCAACTACATCGTGGCCCATTGCGAGGTCGATTAAAAGGGGATAGGTCCATTCCATTATCCATGCTTCTCGTTTACAGGGTATAACTTTGGGAGCTGCATTAATTTGAATGTGGCATCCGTGAAATTTTCATCTATTTATTATCTGTTGAAAAAAGACTTAAATAGATTTTTATCTGGATGACTTTCTGGATAGAGTATTCGAACCTCTCTTTAAAATAGCGAATATACCGAATGAAATATGGAAAGTACTTTATCTACTTACTACTGACCCTCTTTTTTTCGACCACAGACTTACTGGCCGACTCATCAGACCTATTGTTGACAAAGGATACTGAGTGGCGCTATTGGGCTAGTACAGAAACTGTAGCTGAAGGTTGGATGGCACCGGAGTTTAATGACAGCCTATGGCCAGTAGGAAAACCAGGCTTCGGTTATGGTGACGAAGATGACCAGACTATTCTGTCTGACATGCGTGGTCAATATTCCAAAGTCTACCTAAGAACTGGCATTGAGCTAACTGAAAAGCAAGCCTCTAACGTGTATAGATTAAGAGTGTTTATTGATGATGCCGCTAAAGTTTATCTCAATGGTGAGCTGATAGAAGCGTTTAATTATCACCGCGGAAAAGCTGTGGGATTAGCCGATGCTAAATTGTTTCAAAGTCGGATAAGCTTGAAAAGAGGTACCAACTTATTGGCTATCGAGGGGGATAATCATGCCCTAAACAGTAGCGATTTAAGCCTAGAACCATGGCTTACAGATGATAATTTGCCAACAGCTTCATTTTTACGAATGCGCAATGAAATTCGGTTGAGCCGAGTTCAAGCCCTAGAAGATTTACGTTCATTGCAATACCTACTTGTTGATAAGGCAGCATATTTGACCTTGCGCAATGATGATGTGATATCACAATTAGAATCAGTCGCTCAAACATTCCCCACTGAATTGTCAAATATTAAGCTATTGGAGCGAATCAATCCAGTGCTCAACAGTATGGGAGATTGTCATTATTCTAGCTCTATTTCTCCTTATTCCATTGAAGTTAACAGGAATCTGCCTTTTCGTTTGGCAGACTCTGACCTTGGTGTGGTTGCATTGGATAAAGAAGGGGACAACCTATTGAGGCAAGATGCTCCTTTGCTTATGAGTATTGATGGTATTCCTTTAGATAAGTTACTTATGATTGCCGCTTCGATGTCAAAAGATTGCTCTTTGCAAGGGAAGAGACGAAAGGCTATATCCAATCTTGCAGCATATTATCCTCTAATCAGGGCAAGGTTTGATTTTCCTGAAGCTGAGCTGATTAACATTGGGTTAGGGGATGGAGACAAAATAATAACAGAAGTGAAAGTGCGGAAGTCAGCAAGACCGTTGAGGGTTAAAAGAATTGCACTGGGGAAGAGCCGATATCTGAGTCATGGTGTGGCGTATCTGAGAATTAAAAAGATGGATAAGTCATTGTTAGCGGGAATTATTGCAAAGATGACTGAATATCAGAATAGTTCAGGGTTGATTATCGATATTCGTGGTAACGGCGGAGGTTCATATCATATCAGTGATGCATTGTTTGGCTATTTTCTGCCTCCCGGGCAGGCGGCTAAAGTTGTTAATGTCAGAGCCTATAAGTTATCACCGGATTTTAAACCCGGAATGCTGGATTATCGAAATGCTTATTTAATAGGTAGTGGCCCTAGAAGTGATGATGAGCACGCTGTTGTTAATCGGTTTGCAACGCAGTTTTCGCCTGTTTGGAGCGGGAGCGAGTCGCTGGGAAAACACTTTAGCCAATTGCATTACAAACTACTTGGTCGCAGTAAAGCCGTATCTCAATATTATTACTCTAAGCCAGTAGTATTGTTAACAGATGCAGGGTCAGGAAGCGCTGCTGATGGTTTTGCAAGCTTCTGGCAACAGCTTGATAATGTCACTTTAATTGGTGAACCAAGCTATGGTAAAAGTGGCAGTTCTCGCAGATATACTTTACCCAATAGTAAATTGAAGTTGAGGTTTTCTGCAGCACTTTCTTTTAGAGATAATGGACAACTGATTGAGGGGCGAGGTATCGAAGTTGATATAGATAAACGGCCTACGATTAACGACATTACCTCTGGGTCCGATTCAGTTTTAGATTATGCAGTGAAATACTTACATCAACTCGGATCAAGCTGAAATTCTACGAGTGAGGAACATAGTTGTTCTAGGTTTAAGCTCGTTAACACTGCATGGTTTACACCTAGCTCATGATCATCGTCATAAAAGATGACAGTGAAGATAAAGTGACCATGTACGGCGGTGTAACCGCAACCATGGGCAGTACAACCGAGCAATCGTTTCCTGTTGATGCCTATTCGATCAATAATTTCAGAGACAAAGGCTTAGATGTGTCAGTCACTAACGTGTGGCATATGTACATAAAACCAGAAGAGTTTACCTAGAACCTCCCCTTATTACTTCTCTTCAAAGGTAAATGACTGTCCTGCAAGCGCTGCTTCAAACATCAAGCCGCCTTTGGCCATGGTATAGACTGCCATTCCATTGATATATGAAGCTTTAGCCACCTTGCCTCCGGCGCCGCTTGAATTCCCTGTGGTACCAGCTTGGGCGTTTGCACCTATGGTGATGGCGACGGCTGACGCTTGGGCGCCAAATTCGAAACTGCCACTAGTAAAGGTTTCATAGGCTTTGGCATTTTTAAAGAAGATAATCTCGCTGTAGGCTTGACCGCCTATTTGAAAGCCTAAAGATATCTGCGTCAGGCTAGTGTCCCCCGTGTAGCTTTGGTTGCGGAATACTTTACCTTTACCGTAGGCGGCTCCGATCCCGAAACCGCCTTTACCTACGGTGGGGAAGATGGCGTAACCATAGGCGTTGTCGAAAAATTTATATGTGTCATTGGCCTGCTTAAATTTGGCAACAGTATTGGCATACTCTTCATCGGCGAGAGTGGCCTGTGAAAACATAAGCGTGGCGACCAAGCATGTTGCAGAGATCAGGCTAATAAGTTTTCTCATAATGGACTCCGTTCAAAATTCATGTCTCAGCATACGTATCTAAAATAAAAAAAGCGCCTTTTAAGGCGCTTTTTTACAAAGCTGTCAGCTTAGGTTCAGTTACTCTTCCCCCGAGACTTCTTTGCCCAAAACATAGTGATTGAACCATTTCTGGTCCCACTCCATCTTTGCTTTTCGGTGCTGATATTGACTTAAACCATGGCCTTCATCTGGGTAAACGATAAGCTCAACGGGTACATTAAGATAATGCTTCAGAGCGCGATATAGGCCTTGTGCGTGTCCCACTGGAACGCGCTGATCGTTCTCGCCAATATGAATAAGCGTAGGGGTTTTAATTTTATCGGCACGAGTTAAGGATGACCCATGGCTATAAGCGTCAGGCTGCTCCCAAGGCAGTCCTTGCATAAAGTTCACCACATGACCTGGTGTATCTTCGAGCATCCACTGTAAACGTTGATCAAATACCCCCGCGCCTGAACTCGCCGCTTTAAATCGAGTATTGGTACTGATTAATGCATTGGTCAGGTAGCCACCGTTACTCCAGCCCATAACGGCCATCTTATTGCCGTCGGCAATGCCTGCTTGGATAAGATGGTCAACTCCCGCCATGATGTCATTGACTTCGATAACATGTTCCTGACCGACAAGATCGGTTAAGAACTTGTCGCCGTAGCCTGTTGAACCACGATAGTTTGGTGATAATAGTGCCCAACCATCAGCGGTAAAAGTAGAGCGCCCATAGGATCTATGTTGTAGCGCATAGGGCGTTGCTGAAGTCGGGCCACCGTGGATCTGTACGATTAAGGGCAGTGGGCCATCCTCTTTTTTGTAGCCTGCTGGCAAGTCTAAAATGCCTTCGACAACCGTGCCGTCCTCAGCTGTCCATTTGACGATAGATATCTGTGGTAACGCCCAACTGTCGACTTGTGGGTTGATATTGGTCAGGCGTTTAGCCTTGGCATTTTTGCGGTTAGCGTCGGCAACAAACATATCTGAGAAATGATCGAGTCCGTTGTGACTAAAAGCCACTGTTTTGCCATTTTCGGTAAAGCTATAACTACCGATAACTCTATCCCCCTTGATGAGGTTACGGGTGTCGCCTTGTTTACCATCATCGACTTCAGTACAGAAGAGTTTTACTCGACCATGATCGCTGCCGCGATAACAGATCTCATCGCTATTAGGGCGCCATTTAATATCACCTGAGTTTAAGGTCATGTCACCGGTACGAGTGATGGCTAAAGAGGGCTCATCGGTTGCTTCAGCGTCAGCAATAAACAACTTACCTGGATGCCCGTCAAAATCGATTCTGAAAGCCAGGTTGGTATTGTTATCTTGCCAAGCTAGTCCAAGTAACCAGCCATAAGGTGACGGGGCATTGTCTCGCCATTGAGTATCAGCAAGGAGGCTATTGGTTTGTGTTACTGTGTCAAATACCTCTATATCTGACCAACCTTCTAGGCGAACAAGCTCATTATCATTGGTCGTTATACGGGCTATTTTGCTGCCATCATTGTTGACCTTAAACTCCCAAACTACTTTATCGTCATCGAGTAGGACTTGTTGTTTAAAATGTTGCAGATCCAGTTGATAAAGCGGGTTTGTTTTACGCTCCCCATGACCATATTCTGGGGTTGAGTGGGCAGAACGCATCGAAGCCCATTCATCTTTATCTTTGACTGTCTTGGTGGCTAAAAAGTAGAGGCTACTACCGTCATGGCTTAATTGAAAGCTGCTAACACCGTCCACTTCTTTCGTCATCGGTTGGCTGTCGCCACTGTTGACGGAGAGTCGAAACACTTGGGCTTTGCCATTGTAGGGGGCTTTGGCTTTATCCTGTTTAATTTTACCCAGATAGTAGATGTACTCTCCATCTGGACTCCACTGAGGACTGGACTCACTTTCATTGGTAAAAGTCATGCGTTTTGATTGACGGGTTTTAGTGTCGAGTAGCCAAAGGTCTCGTTGGCTTTTATCTAGCTCTTTATCCCAGCGAGATTCGAGCCAAACGGCTTGTTTTCCATTAGGACTGAGTTGGACATTAGACATGCCACCAATATCAAAAAAGTCATCGGTGGTAATGGCGTGTGTTCTTTGCGTTGCTGCAATTGATGAGGTTGTGACGAATAGACTAGCTGTAATGACCGCTAGCATGCTGAGATTATTGAGACTTCCCATGATGCTCCCTTCTTTTTAATTATTTTCAGACACAATAACTTAAACTGATAGGAGCTTAAATAAGAGGGGGTAAAAAAACATTGATGTGTTTGTTTAACTTCAACTCATGATTACAAAAGCTTTTGAATGGTGATGATTGCTTGTAGGAGAGTTAGATCATTGAATGTTTATTTAATCGTACTATCAAACTTTCGTAAGTGCCTGTTAGAAGCGTGCAGGGGAGGCTTACCGGGAACCGCTGAACGTTCAGCGAGTAGATGGCGAATAGCCATGATTGGATGAGGCAAAAGCATTCTGGGACCTGAAAAAATCATGATCTCTCTAGCTTTTACTTTCATATGTGGTTTGTAACAATGTACAGGGCATTTATTACAGGTGGGCTTATCTTGACCATAGGGACAGCGATCAAGCCGAGTGTGAGCATACTCTAAAAATGATAGGCACTCCTCACAGTGAGTATGTGTTACATGCTTATGATGGGTTCGACAATAGATCTTGACCATCGCTGCGATGGTCCTATATTCGTAGAGTAACTTATCGCTTAACAACTCTTGAACCGTCATCTCTAGCTCCAAATAATTAGTCCAATTCGATGTTCAGCGTTATCGAAAGGGATTTGTGAGTAAAACATTTATATCATTGCTTCATTTTAGATAAACGAGCAGTATAATCCATGAAGGTGCGCACAAAATAGAGCTTTAACACTTCATTGATTAACTATCTGTTCGTTAATTAATGTTTTGTGATGCCCATCTCGTCAAATTGTTAGATATAATGGCGCAAGTGTTAGGCTATTTCTTTGTTTTGTACAAATTATTTATTGGATAATGGCTTCGAGTAAATGGAGTTTGATAGTGACAAAACTGAATAATTTGGCTAATTCAAATAAAAAATCTGATAAACACTTGATTTATAGCAAGAGAATGCATTAATAATAACGCTTGCTAGTTGTACATTTACGACGAGTTAAACTTAACCAAATTATTTAGATTTAGTAGGAAATCACTGGTGGATGACAATGAAATATATAGCCATTGTATTACTAGTTGTTTTAGGTGTTTATCTTTATAGACGCGCTAAACGGCTGGCGGAAAACGAACAGGAAATAATGACACCTGGCGAAAAAGAGATTGATGAAACGCCTGCTGCCCAGCAATTGCCAGCAGATGAGGTTCAAGTTGAGGAAGATAAAGTTATAGAGGTTATTGAGACTTCTTCAGCTGAGAAACTTGAGACTCTTGCAAGTGACAAGCTTGGGGGAACTCAAGAAGAAGTAGCCATTACTACGATTTTGTCGGACGTTAACCCTGCAGAGCCAGAGCCAGAGCCAGAGCCAGAGCCAGAGCCAGAGCCAGAGCCAGAGCCAGAGCCAGAGCCAGAGGTTGTATCGGATGAATCGTGGGCTAATGATAAGTTAACCCACTCTCTGGTAGAGTACCGTGCATCTTCAGACAGTGCGATTAAGCATTTAGCCCTGCTTGCGGCAATTGGCGAATGTTATAAACAGCGTAAACAAGCCGAATATGCGAATTACGGCGCAGGGTTAACGCCAGCGTATATTGAATTGTTCGCATCGCTAAAATCGCCGTCGAGTGAAAAAGGGGTTGGCTTCATGCACCTTTCGACCTTGCTTAATGATACAGGTCTGTTCGATGAAGCGATAAGCATTTGTCAAAAGGCCACAAACTACGGTTTGAATGATGGTACTGTGACCGGATTCGAAGGACGAATTGTTCGGATCGAAAAAGCTAAGGCTAAAGCGAAAAAGTAAGTAAAACGGCGTATTAGTATCGGCGTAAGCTGTGTAAAATGAGGCGAACTTAGGTTCGCCTTTTTTATTGGTTGCTGTTTAACGCCATTTAGGAGTGTTTATGAGGTTGGTTTTACTGGGTTTAATTATCTCTTCTTTGACGGCTTGTACGCAAAACCCTGAGTGGACCTTGTTCTACTACGCTGATGAGCCGAATATTCCCACCGCTGCAAATCCTGGTGAGTATATCTCTGGCTACTATTCGACTTCAGAACAGTGTCTGTTGAAAGGGGCTGGTATGGTCAAATTGAGTGATTCTGGTGTCGGCAGTTTTCAGTGCGGCCAGTTATGTGTGGCAAACGACAAGGGGTCATTAACTTGTCAGGCATTCGTTGATTCATTAATCTTCTAAGCCAAATTAATCGGAGAACTGTATTTTTGTTTCTTTTAGTTAGCCCATGTTAAAATCAAGTGATTTGGGTGTGTATCAGTATGTTAAGAGATCTTGTTAATGAAGTTAGCATCAGTACAACTTGATCCTATGTCGAAGAGTTTGTCGATTCAGGCCCACATCGACTTTGACGATTTTGCGCTTTTTGCTGAGTCGTTAGCTACCGCTATTGATGCCAAAATCTTAGCGCGTCAATGGGGAGCTGATCGGCACCAGTGGTTACTGGAGTTTGAAGATACCTTGCTGCAGCTTAACTATGAGTTTTATGGTGACATCTGCTGGTTATCGGTGGATCGGAATGATGAATTTGAAGTGCTAGAGTTTCTTGCTAGCCTGTTGGAGCTACAAAAATGAACCAAGAAAATCGAGGTGCGGCGTTTCATTATCAGGCATTAACGCCTGATCTTATTCTGGATGCCATTGAAAGTCTGGGGATCTACCCAGAAACGGGTCTGTTAGCACTCAATAGTTATGAGAATCGAGTTTATCAATTTCGCAGTGATGATGGCGTTCGTTATGTGGTGAAATTCTATCGCCCAGAGCGTTGGAGTAATGAACAGATCCAAGAAGAACATGATTTTTCTCAATCCCTTTTTGATGAAGAGATCCCTGTGGCAACGCCAATAATCATCAATGGCCGTTCACTGCATGAGTATAAAGGCTTTAGGTTCGCTCTGTTTCCATCTATTGGTGGCCGATCGTTTGAAGTGGATAACTTAGAACAGCTGGAATCGACTGGACGTTTTATTGGTCGTATTCATCAGTTTTCACAGCAGGGGAAGTTTAAACATCGTGACTTAGTGAATCCACAGGTGTTAGGGGACGAGTCGCTGCTTTGGCTGAAGGAGTCCGGTCATGTACCCTCTTCGTTAGTTTTACCTTATTTTACGATTGTCGAACAAGTGTTAGATAAATCAAAAGAGATCTGGGCTAGACAGAATCCTAAACAGATACGTTTACATGGCGATCTTCACCCAGGGAACATCTTGTGGACACCCGATGGACCCGGTTTTGTCGATTTAGATGATGCGCGTACCGGGCCTGCGATTCAAGACCTTTGGATGATGATCACAGGTGATAGGCCACAGAAATTACTCCAGTTAGAAATCTTGCTTGAAGCTTATGAGGAGTTCTGCGAGTTTGATACTAAAGAGTTAACCTTGATTGAGCCGTTAAGAGCTATGCGCATGTTGCATTACAATGCCTGGTTAAGTCGCCGTTGGGAAGACCCCGCTTTTCCTATGAACTTTCCCTGGTACGGCGAAGAGAAATACTGGGAGCAGCAGATTCTCTCATTTAAGGAGCAACTAGCGGTACTGGACGAGCCAGCGCTGAGCCTTATTCCAGGGTATTAATGCTAATTTTGCATTTATGGCTCTTATTTTGTAACAGAAAAATGAACTAATATGCTTGAGATAGACTCGAAAGAACATTATGTTATCCATCAAATTATTAAAATTACCTAGCGTATTGCGCAAAGAAAAAGGAATCATCATGAAAAAAGCATTACTGATTGCTCTAGCCCTATTAATGGCGCCGATGGCAGCAGTCGCTGTCGATTACAAAGAGGGCGTGCATTACACTGTGATCAATGACGGTCCCGCAACGGCTAAACCTGAAATTACAGAGTTTTTCTCGTTTTATTGTGGTCACTGCTTTAACTTCTCTAAAGTACAAGTTCCTCAAATAAAAGCGAATTTACCAGAAGGTGTGGTGTTTAAACAGAATCATGTTGAGTTTATAGGTCGAGAGATGGGGACTGAAATGTCACGTGCTTTTGCTGTCGCTCACCAGCTGAAAGTTGATGAGAAGATTGAAAAAGCGATTTTTAGTGCAATTCATGAGAAGAAACAGCATTTCACTAATCGTGATGATGTTCGTAATATATTTATTGATAATGGCGTCGATGGTAAAGATTTCGATGCTGCAGCGAATTCATTTATGGTGAGTGCTCAAATGTCACAGATGAAGCGTGCGACTGAAAATGCACAAATTTCAGGTGTGCCAGCACTTGTAGTTAACGGTAAGTACCGTGTAGAAACTGGGGCTATTAAGTCTTATGACGAACTACTTGATATCGCTTATTACTTAACAAGTAAAAAGTAAGCACAAGTTATTGCTAGTTGATTAAAGGAGCCTAACGGCTCCTTTTTTGTACATGGATGTACTTATCCCTGATCGCAGGGATAGCGATTGAAGGGATTTGTGTTTGGATGTACTTATCCCTGATCGCAGGGCACCTTAAATGCTCCCTGCATTTATTGGCATTTCTTACATCCATGTAGGTCAAAGCGATAAAAGGGATTTGTGTCAGGCTTCTCGTGATCAAGAATTATGCAGATTGCCAAGGGCCTATGATGTTCCCGACATCATTACGGCATTTCCTACTTCCACGTCGATCAAGGCAACAAATCTGCGTTGTGTCTGGTGTCTATTCAGCAATCTGCGTGACATCAGGAGATTTTGAGCAGAAAGTTACGTCGCTTAGAATTCAGGTATCGACTTAATTAGTTGTTTAAAAGACATAAAAAAACCGTATTTCCTGGTCGCAAGAAATACGGCTGTTGAACCATACGGCTCAGTTTTACCCTGAGTAACAAAGCTAACATAGCAGGGTGTCAATTTATTGGCAAGTGCCAGTTTAAGATTCTTTGTTATCGCTGAGTTTGATAGGTAAAAAATGGGTGTTCGATAAGATTGGTTTCAAATGCTTACAATTATAAATATTCTTTAATGCAACTATGACCAAAAGTACCTGTCAAATTCTGCAGTATTATCCATAATTAATAACAAAGTCGGTAATAGGAGGCCAATGTGAGAGTTTTTCCTGTCTATGCACCTAAGCTTATTGTCAAGCATGCACGTATATTCTTATCTGGAGTGATCTGGGTTAAAGATTTGGGGCGATTAGAGTTTGATAAAGGGAGGTTTTTATTGCCAAGAAAAAGCTTACCAGAGGTAAAGCTGGTGGTACTTGAGTTAAATGAATTGATTGAGACTCAAAGTAGCGAAGCGAAGATAGCGTAAATCTTCGCATTCGTACCATACTGAATTTTTAGTTCACTTCATCATTGAGCAAGCCAACGAGTCCGGTCACTTTTTCATTCCAAGAGTTGAGATCTTGACTTAATTGCTGGTTTTGCTCAGTCAGGCTGGTGCTCTTTTGTTTCTCTTCTTCAAGCTCCATTTTTAGTAGCTCGATAGTTTCAAGTGCTGCCTGGATTTTAGTCTCCAGTTTGGACAGTAGTTCAAGGCTCATGGGAGTCCTAGTAGTTTCTGGATGGTAGAGTGATTCTATCAGGGCAAGTACAGTAGTGAACAGTTAATTATGCTGAGTGATCAAAAAAATATCGATAATTTAGCTAAGATTGTATTTTTTTTATAATTGTTATTAAGTCGTTAGTATTCTTCTCTTTATCTTCCAATAAATCTCACCATTATAGCCCTATTCTAGTTCCAACTTTTCTTTATATGAATGTTTGACGGCCTATCACAGGTCTCTTAATAAAAGATAAAGGAGCCGTCATGGGGTTTTCAATTTTATTATTTATTATTTTTTCTGGTTATGTTCAGGCTGAGCAGTCATTAATTGACTTTAAAAAGCAGAGTACAAGTATTCAGCCCTATATTGTCGAACTGTACACTTCACAGGGGTGCAGTAGTTGTCCACCCGCTGAGAGTTGGCTTTCAGGTTTTACTGAGCGTGACACATTATGGCAGGATTACTTCCCCTTGGCCTTCCATGTTACTTATTGGGACTACATAGGTTGGAATGATCCTTTCGGTCAGCAAGGTTTCAGTCAACGCCAATACGATCACCTTAATTTAAAAAATACAGCTCAAGTTTATACTCCACAATTTATCATCAATGGAGAGGAATGGCGTGGATGGTTTGCTCGAGATCTACTGCTTGGTTTTAATAGGCAAGAGCAAAAGGTCGGTATTTTAGATGTCATGATTAAAGATGAAATATTAAAGGTAACATTCTCTGGTACGGATACTGACAAAAGCGATAAGTTGGAGCTGCATTTAGCTTTAGTCGGATCAGAGATGAGTACTTATGTTAGGCTTGGAGAAAATCGTAATTCACGTTTGCTGCATAATTTTACAGTGCTGAATCATCAGGTATTTGAATCAAGTGTCATCTCATCCCATTGGCCAGAAGTGACCTTTAATGGGATCTTAGAGGACGTTAATGCTAAGAAAGGTAACCCTGAACGCTTGGCATTGGTTGTCTGGATAGAGCGTAATGGTAAAGCGATTCAAGCAGTGGGAGATTGGTTAGTGAAGTAAAGAGTTAGATCATTGATGGATATACAAAAGCCCCTTGCGGGGCTTTTTTCTACAACTGTTTTTTCTTAGAAACGGTAGTCAACACCAAGGTATAACTGTTGGCTGTCGTTGAGCGAATTATTAACCGTCACATTGGTGATACCACCCATACCTTGAGTGATGCTGTACTGATTTGTCTCATTAAGATCTTGCTTAAGGTAGCGGTAACCTATCTCTGTACTTAAGTTATCGTTTATCTTATACATCAGACCCGTTTGACCACCCCAAACGAAGTTATTGCTTGAGCTGATTTGGTCTGTACTTGGGCTTGTGTGATTTACACCTGCACTTGCACCGATGAACCAGTTTAGTTTATTAGAAGCGCCTAATCCTACTAGATAGTCATATGACATTAAGACACTTTGCTGTTTTGAATAATCATCAGAGTTATATGAGTAAGTACTATAAATACGGTTGTTATCATTTAAGTAAGCACCTACGCGTACTTCATATACCGCATTCTTGTCATCATTTTTCCAGTAATCAGTTTGCGCATTATATGCCGGGTCAAGAATATCAGCTGCTGTTGATGAAGACTTATAGGTGTTTTGCTGAGCACCAACGGTACCACCGACAAACCAATCTGCTGCCATTGTTGGAGCTGCAATGGCGGTTGCTAAAACGGCGACTAGTGCTAAAGATTGCTTTTTCATAATTGACTCTCACTCTCTGAATAATAAGGTGTTTGTTTCGTTGAGTGCATAGTAGATGTGATTTGCTGAACAACAACTGAACCGTCGTTTAGTACAAGTGTTTGTATCAAATAGATGTTAACCGCTGCTCTTTTTGTTGCGCGATTGGGGTTATTGGTGTCTTTGTGTTGTTGATCTGTTTTCTTTTTTGTTTGAGTTATTATTTGTCTTAATTAATTTTATAGCCAATTTTTTTATGTTGTTTACTTTTATCTGTAATGTTTTTCTAGTTTTATTTCATGTGCTTGACATCAAATATACCTTCATTCATCCTTATGTGCTTTCATTCAATATAGACAACAGATCCAGTCTGTTTAACGCCACTTCTATCTGCTTTATATACACTATCAATTAGGTTCATTATTAATATGCAAAAAGTTTGTATTCGTTTCTCTCTACTATTCACCTTGGTGTTGAGTGGTTCGCTTAATGCTATAGAACGTGAGAGAGTCGTCGGTGAAAAATACAATAGAACTTTTCCTATCTGGGCGCAGGAGGCTATCGACCTAGGTCACGAATTACCTAAACCTTATGGCTTCTCTTTGAACTACATGAATATGGATCAGCCTTTGGTTGTAGATTCCGTCAGTTTCTCAGGTTTAGGCACTTTGGATGAGATGCTCAGTATTAAGGGGAGTGAGGCAGTACAAGACTCAGAAACCTTGACCTTGAGAGGCGATGTTTGGGTGCTACCATTTTTGAATCTCTATGGCGTGATTGGCCATACCAAAGGCAGCAGTGTGGCAAATGTCCAGCTAGAGGCTGATTGGTCTTCACTGTTACCGCCTTGGATGTGCACTGTAAATCCGTGTAATGCCACCAGTGATCCTTTCGGTTTTGTGTTGGACTTTAAAGGCACGACCTACGGTGTAGGTGGCACAATCGTCGGTGGTATCGGCAATTGGTTCGCGTTACTTGATGTCAACTATACCAATACCAACTTGAACATCCTAGATGGTGAGATCAGCAGTATTGTTGTGTCTCCTCGCGCGGGCTATCGAACAAGCTACAACAAGCATGATATTCAAATCTGGATCGGCACTATGTATCAAAACGTAGAGCAGACGTTTAGTGGCAACATGCGGGACATCGGTTTTCCTCTTGGCGATGCTAAGTTTGAAGTTAACCAACACCTTGAAGATAAATGGAACGGTTTGCTGGGAAGTCAGGTTGGATTGACTAAGAACATTGATTTACTGGTGGAATTTGGCATTGGGACGCGTAGTAGCTTCATGATGAGCTTAGGCTACCGTTTTTAATCGTTAAAAGACTTCGGCGATGGGTATGCGCTCTATCAACAGATGCTATTGATTAGCAGTTGTGCCACAAGGTGTACATGGGATCAGCCACAACTGGACCGAAATGGTCAGTTAAACCATTAAGGCATTTGTACAATGATGAATCGTCGGATCTCACTGTATAGCTTGATTGCATTCATTAGCGCTATGTTCGTTAGTGCTTGTAGCAGTGACTGGCAAGTGCGGGCATTACCGAGTGAACTTGCGATAGAGACAGCACTAGATAACGACCCAGATCTCAATCTGTTACATGGGTTAGAGCTACAAGAATTGCCCTTGTTGCAGATGCCTGAAGCTGTCCGCCCTTGTTGTGCTTTTGGCAATGCGCAAAAGGTAAAAATTGGTTCAGTACAAGTGCCTTTTTTTCGATATGCCAATACGCTAGCGGTGGATAACGTTGGTCCACACGCCTATGAGGCTGGGGCTTTTAGCTTTCAAAAAGGAGCCCCCGATGGCCGTCGAGGCACGGAAAATAATGGTCAGATGTACACGCTTCGAGGAGGCTTTATTGACTTGGCACATGTGCGTGATACGGCCGATAATGCCATTGCGCTTTTTTACCGTATTTACCCAAAACTAGGCCAGGAACAAGTCATTGCTCTTCCAGAGGAGATTGGCCCAAGAACTATTAAATTAAGCGAATTTGATAGTTCACAATTAAACGGTCGACAACGCTGGGAAGTCGCTGCCGCTATGGCGGTGAGGTTGGCGTATTTTATGGCCGAGGCCCATGAAATTGCGCAGTGGCATGGCTATCGTAGTTGGGCGCCATGGTCTGAAACCGTTTCAGCTTACTCTCCAGAAGATCTCTACTCCAATATGTTAGGAGCTAAGATAGCTTTGGCTTTGTTAAACAATAATTTAGCGATGAGCACCGAGCTGTATAACCAACATATGAGTCAATGGCTGGCGGCAAGTTTACACTGGTTAATGCCCGTTACTATTGAGCAAACCAATGCCTTGTTTGATGTGGTTGATGGTCATTGGTGGGATTCGAAGCAAGCACTGCCGAATAAGTTTATGCTGCTAAAACGTCATTATGAGTTGGGCGACAAGCAGTCACCGTTCTTAGTTCCAGAAACCTTAGCTCAGTCCCACATCAAGTGGACTGAAGTCGAAGCTCTCTATCAACAAACCCATCAAGCACATCACTTATCTATAAGTCGCACGATTCATGGGATTGATATTGATGCGGTTGCTGAGCAAAAGCTCGTTGTTGCCGATAAATTTAAGGATTCGTTTAAGCATATTCCAATTGAACTTTGGCGGAGTGGCTTTACTCAAGTCGACTTCTATCAAATTAGTCAATATAACCAGGAGCAAGATAATCTTGAGTTACAGCAGCATCAACAAACCACTGATATGGCTAAGTCACAGGAAAAATGATAAAGCCAATTTATTGATGAAAACTTTCCTCTCAACGTTGACAATAATCTGGGCTAGTTTATCGACGCCTGTATTCGCTGTGGAAAACACGCCTATTGTTAATGATATTCACGCTCTCGCGTCGATAATACCAAGTGTAGTGCCGGAGTCTGTTCAAAGTGAACCAACTCTTGTTCCAGAATCAGAAGGTTGGATCGAAGACTTTTTGCAAGCATTGGGTGCGGATGGTGAATTCAATCCAGATAAGTTGATCGATTTTAGTTATTTGCCTGGACCTTTTTACAATCCAGAGATGGATTTAGGTGTTGGTATCTCGGCGGTGGGTTTGTATCAATATGATCCTAAGGATGAGATGAGCCAACTCTCTTCTTTAGTGATCAATGGGCTGGCTTCAACCAATGGAGCGCTGGGGGTTACCATCGCAAACAAGACCTTTATCAATCAAGATGAGCAGCGCTTCTATCTCAACGCTGAAATTTTTGATGCGCCAGATGTATTCTACGGTGTGGGCTATGACAATAACTATGATGAAGTTAATAAAGTTGAGTTTAATCAGCGGATCGTGTCGATCAACCCCAAGTTTTTACAACGTATGAGTGCCACCAGTTTTGTTGGTGTTGGCGTTGATTATAGCTATGCTGATGCGAGTAAAGTCGACCGGTTAGATTCCAGAGTTGATACTGATATTCTTAATGAAAGTTCGCGCAGTGTTGGCGTTAACGTGTTGCTTAGTCACGACAGTCGAGACAATGTCTTAAACCCACAGTCTGGGCGAATACTCGAAATTGATGCGGCATTTTATCGACAATATCTGGGCAGTAAAACCGACTTTGATGTGTATAACGCCTTATATAGTGAATACATGAAAACGGGCCGTGGCGAAGATATTTTAGCCTGGCAAGTGCGTGGTCGATTCACTTCAGGTGATCTACCTTGGGATCAGCTTTCTAAAGCTGGTGGCGGTGATCGACTACGAGGCTATACCTCGGGACGTTATCGTGACAAACAGATGCTGATGACGCAAGTGGAGTACAGGCTCAATCTTACTGGGCGTCACGGTATGGTTTTTTGGGCTGGAGTTGGAGCGATAGCCAACGATATCAGTAAATTTGACGCTAGGAAAGTCTTACCTAACGCTGGAGTGGGTTACAGATTTGAGGTTAAACCTCGGGTTAACTTAAGGCTGGATATGGCATTTGGCGATGGGGATTCTGGCTTCTACTTTAACGTTAATGAAGCATTTTAATCTGCTGACTGACATGAATAACCCAAATGGGCCCAAGTGAGCCCATTTTTTTGCTCTATCGACGTGTGACTTACTTATTTTGCAAAATAAGCTTCGTTAGTGCCGTATGGGCCTAAGTTTAGGTCACGCTTACGGATTTCATCAACGCGATCAAATGCTTCTTCAGCTACGCGTAGGTTTTTAACGTCTTTACGCCAGTAGTATTTAAAGCCGTTAAAGTGTGCGTTGTTCGGGTACCAGTACATCACACCTAAGCCTTTGTCAGACACAATAGGTGTGTTGTGGATCGTAGCACCAGGGATGTAGAAGTACTGGCCAGTGCCAAGCTTCTTGAACTGGTTATCGGCAAGTGTTTGACCTTCACCGTTTACTACGTAGTAGCACTCAGGTTGACCATGGAAGTGCGGCGCGTGGTCTGATTTCCCACCGTCAGTGATGCCGATAACCATAGGGCTATCTGAAAGCTCTTTCCAAATATAACCAACAGGTGATTTTGATTTATCACAGTCTTGAATTTCTAGTACGTTACCGTCATCATCTAATGATTTACAAAATTGCTGATCGGCAGCGATACTGCTGTTTGATTTAATAGTGCTAAAGTCAATTTCACCCGCTTCCCAAGCTGCGATATACGCTTCAACTTCTGGGTTGCTACACTGCTCAGGCATGGTATTTTGTGGCGAATATGGTGTGCTGTCATATGGCACTGGCGTCATCTGTTGGTAGGGCAGTTGTGCGTGGTTACACTGTGGACCTTCTGCCATGACTGAAGTCGAAGCTATCGCGGCAATCCCAAACATCATTTTTAGTTTCATTACTCTCTTCCTATTAAAATCAAGCCCAGCTTAAAGCTGCCGTATTGTGCTTGTAATTATTTGCATGAACTAACAATAAAGAGATAATTACGCCGTAAAGTTGAATTGGATCACGCCGCGTTTTTATCAGCAAACTTATTCGTGAACTTGGTCGCGAATATTCTTTCCTTTGGTGTATTTTAAATGTGAAGTTGCAAGCTTAATTGGGCATAATTCGAGGCGCCTTGGACGGTTGAAACTGAGTCATAGGGCATAGGTTCATCATCTATTTGATAACGACCTACTTCAAAACCAAGCGCTAAGGCCGGCGTTAAATTAGTGAATAAATTGACTCCGGCATGAAAGCGATCTGTCTGTTCGACATCAGTGACCGTACGTCCATAGAAAAAACTTGAGCGAGTGTGCGTCGACCAAAAGTGGCGGTAAGCAAACATCGCAGCGGTGGTGATTTCAACTTCACCATTAATGATGTCTCTAGCAGCGTCGGTACCGACATAACGACCTAAATTTCCATGGTGCAATTGCAATCTAATATCATTCTTGCCAAAGGTGTTGAGTTTGGCTGCCAATGAAAAGCCTGTGCCAAGTTGTGTTGTTTCAGAAGGGTCTAAATAGCGAAATAGGCTGGATAGGGAAATATTACCCCAATCGCCTTGCTGGTTATAGCGAATGATAGCATCGGGGACGTAATCATTATTGGTATCGATCCATAACTTATCAGTGATTGTACTGCCTACTCTTGTGCCATAAGTGTAAGGGTTTTCTAGTGAGAGTTGCCAGTTGTCAGTGCTGTAGCGAACTAATGTTTGACGCACCATAGTTTGTCCGACTAAGGGGCCACCTAAATCTGCCGTTTCGGCAAAGGCGCTGGTATTGACCATTGTTGACCAAGTTTGTCCGGCGATAACGTCTTGATAACCGATATAAGCATGACGTAAGCGCGGACTATAGGAGTTAGAGAATATGGCATTGCCCTGTGTGGAACCTGTGAAGTCAATTTCGGCAAATCCTCTGACCTCACCGCGGGTTATTGCTATATTGAAGCGGCTTTCAGCTGCACTGAATTGGCTTCGTTTAGCGGATTCAGTGATGGTACCTCCACCGGTCCAACTGTCTTGATAGGCAATGTTACCGTCAACATAGCGAGCATTGGTTTTTAGGAAGCCACCAAAGTGGTATTCCATTGCTGTTAGTGGTGATGAAAAGCCAGCAATAAAGCAAACACAAGTGGAGATTGTTGTTATCGATTTCATGGTTATTTCTTGTCGAGAGGAGAGATAAAAAAGCCCTAAAAAGGGCGCGATCTATTGAGGGAATAGCAAGCAGGGGGCCGTTTTGTCCCCAAGCTGGGAGAATCTAAAACTATTTATAGCGTGGCAGAAGCAAGAGACTATGGTCTCGCTTCTGCCGGTAAACACTTTGCTTACTTCATCAATTGCGATTGTGGTTAGAAGTAGTAGCCAAAGTTAATGTTAACGCGCTTGTCCCAGCTGTCGCCCATTTCTGGAAGACCCACGTGGTCGTTGTTAGCGGTAGAGAACGTCATGTTCTTACCCATGACGAAATCGATCATGGTGTAAGTAGGACCTGCTGAAACGGCACAACCTGTTACGTTCTGTAAGCTGTTATCGTAGCTGTCGTCATCCACATCTGGTGTCATCAAGCCTAAGTCGTTATAACATTTCACACTGCCCCAATCGGTAACGAAAGTTCTAGCGAGGTTAAGGTTATAAGCTTGGCCTTTTGAGGCTATTTCATACTGCCAACTAACAACCGATACGCCAATTTTGTTGGCATCTTCTGCGTCAGCCGCATTGTATTCATACTGCATAGCTTGCAGCTGTAGATTCCAGCCTTTATAGCTGCTATCTAAATGTAAAGCGACGGCATAACGGTCACCATTATTGGCGGTTTTACTGTTATAAATTTGACCATACTGTACAGAACCGCCAAAGGTTGTTTGACCACCTTCATGTGTGGCAGTATAAGTTTGGCGTAGGTTGAGCTGGTTGGTCTCTTCATTGAAATACTCAGTACCATTGATGGTACCTGTGTATATATCAGTTGAGTAACGCTTGTTCTCAGCAGCGCCATATTCAGCACTCTTGTAGAAGGCTAAATCTGTGTGCCAGCCATTCTTTTCGTAAACAGCTTTGATACCAGTATCATGATCATCTTCGAAACCTAGGTAATAAGGGATGCCAAACCAGTAGCTGTTTGAGATGAAATCACGGTTACCAAATGGCACTTTGTTAATACCAACTTGCAGTTGCCAGTCAGGGTTAACATCGTAAAAGCCATAGCCATACTTAATGTAATTACTGCCTGAGGTAAAACGATATTCAGCCGCTAAGCCCCAATCGCCATGCTTGCCATCAAACTTGATCGCAGCCATATCAAAGTTAAAGTCGCCGCCTTTATCTTTATTGGCTTTATCATAATCGCGGTAAGCGTAGTTAACGCGCACTGCGCCGCCAATCTTAATACCATCTTCTTGCTCGGCAGCCATTGCTGTTGAGCCAGAAAGTGCAATTGCTGTAGCCACTATAGACAACATAAACTTAGTGGTTTTTTTCATCGTCATTACCTATTCATATTTTATATTATTGAAAATAAACTAGCCTAATTACATCACTTCAAACCAAGTGCGATGACACTCAGTACAAACAGGGGCTTTTTTCTCGTGTTCGCCGTGACATGCTAGGCAACTTGCTCCTTGGTTGTAGTGCAACGACTTGTGAGGATGGGCTTCTGGAATCGCCAATTTACTTTCGTCCACTGTTATGCTGTTGATGTCGCCATGACATTCAACGCATGCGGCGTCAGTTGCATTCTTTTTACCAGAACCTTGATGGCAAGTTTGGCAACCATCTTGGTAGATAAATTCATGGTTTACACGCCCTTGGGTGCTACCTTTCATCTTAACTAGGTCACCGGCCATAACGCTGCCAGATACAGCAAGGCTAAGTAATGTGCTTAGTAATAACGTGTTCATTAAACGGCTCCTTGAAGATCGGCTTTAATGGTTTCAGCCACAACGATACCCATGGCTAGACACTCTAGGCAGGATGTAGAGCTCAAACGAGCCTCACCGTGTGTCCCTCCGGTGACTTCACCGATTGCATACAGGTTCTTGATTGGTTCCATTGAGCGACCATCAATCACGCGAGCGCCTAAATCCGTTTTTAGTCCACCCATGCAGTAATGCACTTTTGGCCAAATGCGCGAGACAACAAACGGGCCAGTTAGTACTTCGGCTGTATCCATTTTACGGTTAAATAGTGGGTCTTTACGCTCTCTAACATGCTGGTTGTATTCAACAATGCTGCGCGATAATTCAGCTACTGGGATATCGAACTGGGTCGCTATTGCATCTAGAGAGTCGAGCTTCCACGCCATCTTGTCTCTTAGAGCACGTACAACACGGTCGTCATTGGCATAGTTGTTATAATTAAAGAGTACGACTGGATAAGCTGGGCTACCATCGGCATTTCGGTTCTTCATGATGGCTTCAGAACAGGTCTTGCGGTCTGCACGCTCATCCATAAAACGTTTGCCGTTAAGTACGTTAATCGCAACACCTTGGTGCCAGCCGATTGAAAGCAATGCGTTTGACCAACCGAATCCACCTTCATCTGGCGAACCCCAGTGACCTGTTTGGATTAGGTTCATGTGCACTGGCAGTGCACCATAAGCCATTGCTGTTAGCGTCACTTCACCCGTTGCGCCAAGGGCGTTAGTGCAATCTAATGTTGGATCAAGTGATGGGTCAACGATTTCTCGAAGCGCCATATTGCGAGCAAAACCGCCATTAGCTAAGATCACAGCCTTATTAGCTTTAATGAAAACGCTACTGCCTGTTTTTAGATCTGGGAAACGATAATGCTTACGCACTTTTACACCGATGATCTTTTGACCATCCATGATGAAGTCTTCGATATAGTGCTGTAGACGGTAATCCACACCTTCCTTTACGCCTGCTTCATATAGCTTGGTGGTGATATCACCGCCGGTACCATGTTGGGTACGAATAGCACGAGCCTTGTTGTGCCCACCGACTTGAATGTTGAAACCGTCACGGAACTTAACGCCGGTGTCGATGCAAAGATGGTAAGCATCTAAAGCACGGTTAGCGATAAGACGCAACGAAGCCTCGTTGTGCATACCACGACCAGAGATGATCTGATCTTTCACTAGCTCTTCAGGCGAGTCGTCATTGACACCTTGTGCTAATTGGATTGGGTTTTTAGGAATCGCTAACCATCCCCCGTTAATGGCTGAGTTACCACCAATCACTTGCATCTTTTCTAAAAGGAGTACTGATCCCACGTCTTTGCGTCTAGCATTTAGCGCTGCTGAAAGGCCGGCAAAGCCAGAACCTACGACAATGACATCGACGGTTTCATCCCAGTTAATCTCGCCACAAGTATTCGCTTGTACAGTTCCAGATAATGTGGCCGCCAAACTACCAACAGCAGCTCCTGCGCTGAGTTTTAAAAAATTTCTTCTACTTTGCATTCTGTGATCCTCAAAATGGGAATGAGGTAACGATAAACACAATTTCAATGGCTAAAGGTGAACTGAGTCACGTCATTTTTTCAGTGACAAATTTATTCGTGAGTTAGATCTCGAAGATCTTTTCTCACTAAAGGGGGTCGTATTGATTGGCAGCTAAGTGACGTGGCTAGGTTAATGTGAACCAAGATTCATTAGCGTTAATGTTTGCTTGTATGATGTTACTCACAAAGGTTACTAATAAAGCTGTATTAGCGTGAACTTAATCCCGATTAGTGAAGTGAAACTATAATCAGCAATTGCAGACAGCGCATAATTGCCTAAATTTGTACAACCGACCTTTTATAGATGAAATGCCCTACTGAAACATTGTCAATGCTACGCTGCAATCAAATACTTGATGCGGCGGAACGGCTGATTGAGACGCAAGGTATTGTGTCATTTAAGTTCTCACAGTTGGCGAAAGAGGTGGGGTGTTCTACTGGTACGTTATATAAATTATTTGAACGTAAAGAAGATGTATTAGTCTGCTTGTTTTTACGCAGTGCGACCTCGAATCATCTGCGGATATTCATTGATAAATATCCAGATTTGACAGCCCAAGAAAAAGTACTCTTGCCGATATTGTTTACCTTTGAAACAATAAAACGCAGTAAGAGTTTTTTTACACTTCGCTCAGTGTCGGTTAATACCATGGTGTGGCAATTAGCCAGCGATGAAAAAGTGAACCGTTTTAAAAAGCGTATCAATGCTTTTTGGCAATGGTTTACAGACTCTCTTAATGAAGCTGTTGAAAATGGAGAATTAGAAGCCACGGAACTGCAAGTTAAAGAGCTGGTACAAGGATTCACCTTTTACCTAACGGGCTCGTTAACTCAATTCGAGAGTCAATTGATCGACACTAAATATCTAGGTGACAGACGAGAAACATGTTACCGACACTTAGCTAAGTTAATGGGACAATATAAATGGCGTAAACCGCTCACCCATGAGCTGTTTGATTCACTTGAGTCTCGCTCATCAAACTTTTTTGATAAACATTATCGTGATCACATGTCTTGCGCTGCTTGTAGTGCATTGAGTTGCCAAACGACGACGGCTTGTTCGCGAAATAAGATCACAGCATTGCGCTAGTGACTTGATAGAGTTAGCTTTGTTGTTACATTATTAAAATGAATACTAATATTCTATTTTAGGTCGGGTGAGATTAACTGTTAGCCATGAAGTTGGCCAACAGTTCGATCATGCTAATGTTGATGTTGCTCTTCATCACAGGGTGTTTTTGACGCTAAATTTTGCACTGGATAGGCAACAGCCTCAATGCCTTTAATGTAATATCCCGTTTTCGCAAACCCTGTTTGCTTACTTTTAACACTCAGAGTACCGGATATATAGATAGGTTGTTGTGGATTCGGTATCGCGATAGCGGTATCAAATTCAACATGAATTAATTGGTTTTCAGGAGATGGGGGCTTGTGGAAGCAGGCACCTTGTTGTGGAGTCAATAAAAAATGGCGAGTCACCCCTTTTTTACCGTCTAATGGCACAACAAAGCCAGGAATAATGACATTTTTACCCTCTAGCTCCTTATTAATATTTGTCGCGACAGGTAACTCTGCAGGTCCTGGTGCTAAGTTGTTCCATAGGATAGGCATGCTCTCTTCGGCGAATAGGTTGGAACTAAAGAGTAAGCTAAGGGCCAGAATTGTTTTTTTCATGGTGAATGATGAAGCCAATTATTATTGGCCTCACTCCTTGGGTTAGATTAAGTTTGTTTACTTAGATTTTTGAATAACGTCCCAACCGTAACCACCATTGCCTGAGCGCACGAGCTTAGAGTTGGTGTAAGGGATGAAGTCAAACATCAACTGTTCACCTGGACCTACATCTTGTGGCCACTGGTACTTAAAGGTTGAGAACTTGCCATCGAGTGGGAACCAGTACATGTAGATTAGGTCTTGATCATCAAATGTGTTTGGCGTGTAGTGCATTGCTTTACTTGGGATCTCAATATAATCGCCAGCGCCAAAAGGTTGCATACGCTCTTGAGCCCAAGTTAATCCAGCACCTGTTAGACCGTAATAACATTCCATTTCACGGTGATAATGTGGCGCAGCAGTACCCGGTGCCACACGTACCAAACCAATAACGGTAGGCTCATCGTTTAGCTCTTTCCAGCACATGCCCACTTCTGAATCACTGGCTCCGCCTTTTGGACAAGAGATAAGGTTACTTGGGTCATCGACGTTCCAGGTTAACCAACCTGAATCGTTCGCGCCTTTACCGCCGTGGTCGTTTGACTTAACAGTATAGATATCTTTGGCGCCAGACTGGAAGTCTTTGAGATAAGCCAGCGCCTGCTTTTGCTTACACACCATAGGCATAGCCTTAGTGGGTGCGTTAATGGTCGATAACGATGGCTGAGCATTGTGCCAAGGCTTATCGGCAGGTTTGTCACCTGCGGTAGCCATACCTGTTATCAGCATGGTTGACAAAAATAGTAGTTTTTTCATCTTCTCATTCTCTTTATTAGTTGTTTTTAATTGAATTTGGGATAGTCGAAATTGTGACAATCCATACAGATAGCATGTTTTTTAGTGTGTTCACCATGGCATTCCATGCAAGGTGCTTCTTGGCCGTAATGCATGCTGTCATGGGGGTTTTGCTTAGCATCATGACCTTCGCGTTTGGTTTGATCCGCGAGTTTAGTCATGTCATGGCACTGCAAACAAGACTCATCAGATGGAAAGCTTTTTAGTCCTTGGTCGTGACAGGTTTTACAACCAGAGTCGTAGACCGTTTCGTGGTAATCACGTTTGTCTCGTGCCTGTGCTGAAAGAGCGATAAAGCCGCCTAGTGCTAGCACAAGTAAAGTAGTCATTGGTTTCATATTGGTTTCCTTATGCTTTCATCATCGAGCGTGCGGCTGTTACACCAAAGGCCATACAGTCTGGTGTTGAGCAACCACCAAGGCGGCTAACACCATGCACCCCGCCTGAGACTTCGCCGGCAGCATAAAGATTTGGGATCGGTTTACCATTTTTAGCTGCGATGACTTCTGCTTTAGTGTTAATTTGGATACCACCTTGGCAGTAATGCACTTTTGGCCATAAACGTTGCACAATAAACGGAGCTGTCATATAAATACCTGTGCCCATATTCATACGCTTGCCAAACTGTGGGTCTTCTCCCGCTTTAACGTACTTGTTCCAGTCATCCACTTGTTTCTGAAATGGTTTTAGTGGCAGCTCAAAGTGTTTGGCAATGGCTTCAATGCTGTCAAACTCCCAAGCAACGTTGTAACGCAATACGTTATCCATCGATGGATCTTTCTGCGCTTCATGTTTAGGTGCAATCAAGAGTGCAGGATGTGGCTTGCCGTCTTTGTCACGACGTTGTATTTCTAAATCTGCGCGATGTTTACGGTCTGCAGTTTCATTCATAAACCGCTCACCAGTATTACGGTCAATGGCGATAGAGTGAGGGAAGTTATACAGGGAGAAACCTGCTCCGTAACCAAAGCCACCTTCATCGGGAGATGCCCATGGACCCGATTGAATAAAGCTTAAATGAATCGGCATCGCCCCTTCGGCAAGCATGGCGATAAGGCCATCGCCGGTGGCACCGCGAGCATTGGTGTGACCTACTTCATCGCCTAATGTTGGGTCGAGCGCCTGACGAAATGCGACGTTGGCTGCGAAGCCACCAGTAGCAATTAACACGCCTTTTTCGGCTCTTACATTAATGAGTGTTCCAGAATCTTCATGATCTGTTTGGTAATTCTTACGTACTTTAATTCCCAGTACAGTGCCATCTTCGGTGGTAATAAGGCCTTCAAATTTATGACGTGTCTTCGTCTTCACACCATAGCTCCGCGCTGTCTTGAGCATGGGGCGGATAAAGCCAGCACCGCTACGTTCTACGACTTGGTGACTACGGGTCACACTGGTACCACCAGTATTAATAATATGATCGCGATAAACACAGCCACAATCTTTAGTGAGCTGGTATACATATGGTCCTAATTCAGCACTGTGTCTGAGTAATATCTCACTGGCATAACCGCGACCGGAAGCAAGTTGATCTTGCACCATAAGATCGACGCTATCTTTGATACCGAGTTTTCTCTGCAGATCGGTATCGGCAAAACAAGCCTGGCCAGCATTGAGGGTACTGTTACCACCATAAACGCCCAACTTTTCAAATACGACGATATCTTTAGCGCCGAGCTTACCCGCTTCAACGGCAGCTGCAAGGCCAGCAAAGCCTGAACCAACGATAACCACTTCATGCTCTTCATCCCATATAACATCGGATGAATTGGCACTTACTGATAATGGGGCTAATGCACCAATGGCAGCAGCTCCAACCCCAAATTTTAAAAATGAACGTCTTGTTTGCATATTATTGTCTCCAATTAACTTGGAATAAGAATAGGCCTGTTACCAATGACTAAATATGCTTGAAATCACACTTTGGATTTGGGGGTAAAGATTTTTGTGGACGTGTTCAAGAAAATCTTTCTTTTAAGTATCTAATTATAAAAACCAGAATTAGGATGATAGTTGAAATAATACTTGGGACTGACATATGAAGTGTCCGGCTACTAAATTTGATGCATTTCGATGTAACCAGCTATTAGATGTTGCAGAGGAACTTATTGATAATCATGGTGTTGTGTCATTCAGGTTTGCTCAGATAGCAAAGGGCGCAGAGTGTTCTACAAATACACTGTATAAATACTTTGAATCTAAAGAAGATGTTCTCATTTGTTTGTTTTTAAGAAACACAGCTTCAAGTCAAATCCCCATTTTTTTAGAAGATAACTCTAATCTAAATATTAATGAGCGTGCCGTTTTAGCTATTTTATTTACTTTTGAAATTGTGAAACGCAGCCCAATATTTAATATTCTTAGAGTTGTCTCCATTAATAGTATGTTTTGGCAATTGGCTAGTTCAGATAAAATTGAGATTTTAAGGCATCGTGTAAACCTATTTTGGAGTCGAATTAAACGGCCGTTAGAAGATGCCGTTTTAGCTGGAGAGCTACAGGCGAACGAGCAAGATATCCGCGATCTTAGTCAAGCATTGTACTTTTTCCTTGCTGGAGCGGCTTCATCTTATGAAAGTCGTTTGATGGAGGCTCAATATTTCATTGCTGATGATAACACTGGCTTTAGGCATATCAGTCGATTAATAAATCAATATCATTGGCGTAAGCCTATAACACAGGAGATGATGTTAAGCTTGTCACTACGTATCAAGGTATTTCTCGATCATAGTAAAGGTAGGGTAGGCACTTGTGACACCTGTCTTGCTATAGGGAAACAGTCTGATTGCCATTCTCGATGTGGTGAATAGATGGCTAAGCTTGTTTTGTTACCAGCTTAAGTTTCTTGTGCTAGCCCCCGTTTTACTTGACTTTATTGTGACCACTGAATAGGCTGCTCAATCAGTATTCAAGGTGGCATGCAATGCAAATAAACTATAATTTAAAATCTGCGTTAGATCGCCGTACCGAGCAGTTCGAGCCCGAAACAAATGTGGGCTTCGGTAATCTCAGAACCGATCATATGTTTTTAATGGATTATTTCGATGGTCAGTGGCGTGATCCTAGAATTGTACCTTATGGACCCTTTCAGGTAGCGCCAGGTGCAATCGCTTTACACTATGGCCAATCAGTGTTTGAAGGGGCTAAAGCCTTTAGGCATGATGATGGTGAGATCTATACTTTCCGTTTAGATAAGAATGCCGAGCGACTCAATCGCTCAGCCGATATCTTATGTATTCCAGGCTTGCCTGAAGCCATGCAACTTGCAGGCATCAATGCGTTAATTGATGTGGATAGACTCTGGTTTCCGATGCAAGAGGATGCTTGCCTTTATATCAGGCCTTTTATTTTCGCAACCGAAGATAGATTGTCAGTGAGTCCAAGTCAGCAATATACTTTTTGTGTGATATTAAGTCCTAGCGGTCCCTATTATTCAGATGGATTTGATAAAGCAATCCGTTTGCTAATCAGCAAGCGCTTCCATCGTGCAGTTTCCGGTGGAACTGGTGCTTCTAAAGCGGCAGGTAACTATGCCGCGTCATTGAAGGCGGGTAAAGCGGCTGCAGAGTATGGCGCAGCTCAAGTGCTCTATCTTGATGCGAACAACAAGCAGATAGAGGAAGTGGGTGCGATGAACCATTTTCATATATTGAAAGATGGCACAGTGATCATTCCTAGCTTTACTGACACGATTCTTAAATCAATCACCTCTCAATCTATATTAGATTTAGGTGAGATATTGGGTTGTGAAGTACGTCAGGAGACGGTGATGTTAGATAAGTTCATTCATGATATCGAGTCGGGTGAAATTATCGAAGCCGGTGGTTTTGGTACGGCTGCAGTTGTTTCGCCAGTGGGATCATATATCTTCGAAGATAACCGAATCGTTACCGTTGGTGATGGCCAAGTGGGTAAACATACTCGCCATCTATATCAGGTGTTAACTGACATACAAAAGGGCAACATTCAGGGGCCTGACGGCTGGATACAGCATGTAGAGCGTATTCCTTCTGGAGGCTAAGCTAATCTTATACAGATTAGTATTATATCTAGACACAAAAAAAGCGCCTTGAGCGCTTTTTTTGTGTCTACAATATTAATGGAATTAATTTATTTGAGCCGTAATGCTCACTGCTTGATGTCGATGATTCATTTTCGTCGCCATAAAAGTTTGCTTAGAAAAGTCTGCATACATCTGTTGGTCAACTTTAAAATTTCCGATAACTTTGTCAAGATGTAGATTCTCTATTTGACCATCGTGGTTAATGGTAAACGTGGCGGTAAAGCTGCTTCGATTATTATGTTCATTTAGCAGAGAAGACCAATCTAATACTCCGTCTTTTACCAGCCAATATTTTCCTAGTTCAGTGATATTGACCTTCAATTCATTCGAAGAGCTAACAAAAGGTTGAGAATTGTTGGAGCAGCCTGATACTAATGTAATGAGTGCGACGAGTAAAATAGCTGGGGTTCTCATTGAGGTTTGTTTCATTTTGATCACTTTTAGATATGGTATAAAACATATTGATTTGTACCAATCTAACAATATTAGTAAGTTGGTATATTCTTGACGCAATACTAATGATTTGCACTTGACATTGCGAGTTAATAAAATGATAAACCTCATATTTTAACATTAGTTATTTAGTTATTAACTACAGTCAGTCAAATGTATTTTATTTTCTATTTGCGTAAGTATTTAGCTTATTGCTAATAAATGAATTGCTTGATATTGAAGTGCTAAAGTATTTATTTCAATATCAAGCTGGGAGGTTATTACTTATCTTTTTTAGCAACACCATGCTTTAACATCACTTGGTGTATCTGCTCATCTTTCTCTTCCCACAATTGATTTAACCAACGCTGGAATTCGACGCGATATGCGGGTTCAGAAAAGTAACGTTTATTATCAACTTCTGGGACAGGTAAGATTTCAATTTTAACGATGATTTTCTTAATCTTGCCATGCATCACCTCAGACAAAGGGTCTGACTTAGCCTCTGGATAAACTAGTGTGCAGTTGAGCAGGTGAGTGAACTGCTCTCCCATAGCAGAAAGCGTAAAGGCAATTCCACCGGCTTTAGGTCTTAGCAAGTAACGATAAGGCGAATCCTGACGGGTATGTTTATCTTCGGTAAAACGGCTGCCCTCAACATAGTTGATAATTGACGTTGGCATAGTTTTAAACTTTTGACAGGCGCGACGCGTAGAGATCAGATCTTTGCCCTTAAGCTTTGGGTTCTTTTTCAATTTAGCGGGGCTGGTACGGCTCATAAATGGCATATCCAGTGCCCAGCAACCTAGGCCTAAAAATGGTATATACATTAACTCTCGCTTTAGGAAAAACTTGAGCATGGGGATATTATTACGCAGCACATAAGTTTGCACCGCAATGTCGAAACCACTGAGGTGATTGCTGATAAGTAAGTACCAGCTATTTTTATTTAAATTTTCTAGTCCCTGAATATCCCACTCGATATCAGCAAGTAGATAGAGAATACCACCATTACAGGTGGCCCATGCCCACATAAATCGGTTCATGATATTCGTGAGGATATTTCGGCCCGCAGTAAAAGGCACGAATAGTTTGATAATGCCGCCTATGCTAATTAGACCTGCCCACACGGTAGTGTTAATGGCTAAAAGCAGTGAACTCATAAGGTATAGCATTGAAGCTGGTAAAAAATTTAGCATTGTACAGTCACACCTTCTGATTTACTTTATTGTCTTTGGCTAACAGCTCCAACGTTTGATCTTTCTCTTGCCAAATGTGATTAAGCTGTTCTTGGAATGCGATCTTAAAAGCCCTGTCTTTCATATAATCACCACGCATTTCGGCTGGGATCTCAGTGACTGTGATATGAACATGAACTTCTTTCATTTGACCACTAATATACTCCCAATAACTCGGCACCTTATCTGGATAATAGATAGAGACATCCACCAGTTTATTAATATGTTCGCCCATGGCTGACAATGCAAAGGCAAGGCCACCCGCTTTTGGTTTAAGTAAATGTTTAAATTGAGAGTTTTGTTGTTGATGTTTTTCTGTCTTAAAGCGAGTGCCTTCAACAAAGTTCATCACACTAACAGGCTTAGATTTGAACTTGGCACAAGCTTTTCGTGTGATCTCAATATCTTTGCCCCTCAGCTTAGGGTTTTTTCTGAGTTGAGCTGGGCTATAGCGGCGCATGAACGGAAAATCCAGTGCCCACCAAGCTAGACCTAAAAAGGGCACGAAAATAAGTTCCTTCTTGAGAAAAAACTTCAAAAAGGGCACTTTTCGATTTAAGACTCGCTGTAAAATTAAGATATCAACCCAAGATTGGTGGTTGGCAATGACCATGTACCACTCTTTTGGGGTGAGTTCCGCGTCACTATGTAGATGAATTTTTACCGGATGAAAAATACGCTCGATAACCCCATTGATAGAGATCCAAGCAGTAGCACAGTTATCCAGTAACGATGAGATCGCGGTTCGAATAAAAGGCACGGGAATTAATTTAATCGGGCTTAACAAAACAATGGGGAGTACCCAAAACAGCGTATTAATGACCCAACAGACAAAAGCCAGAGAGCCCTTGATTAAAGAACAAATTCCACCCACGTAACATCCCCTGATACAAATTGGAGACTCATACTACTCTCAGTAGGGCTTTTGCTCAATATTGATGTGTCAGATCAGTGAAATTTTCATTTTTATGGCATATTAATAGCTGTTTATGTTAATAACTGCTTTTTAGGCTGTTTAGCAACCTGTCCATTGCACGGTAACCGAGTGCCTGAGCAATATGGTTACGCTCTACGGTTTGACTCTGTTGCAGATCTGCAATGGTGCGTGATACCCGTTGTAGGCGATGAAAACTGCGTATCGACAGATTTAGTTTATTGACGCTTTGTTCCAGAAAAAGCAGATCTGCTTGTTTGAAGCGACCCAGTTCTTTGAGTTGTTTACCGGTCAACTCACTGTTGAGACATCCGGCACGACTAAGCTGTATTTCTCTGGCCTGTTTTACTCTCTGTGCTATTTTGGCGCTGGTCTCCGACTTGGTATCAGTTTGGGTTAGTGCCCCTTCAGGTAGTCGTGGTACCTCTATGGTGAGATCGAATCGATCGAGAAAAGGACCTGACAGGCGTGAAAGATAGCGCTGTATCTGATCCGGCGTGGCTCTGGCATTGTCTATATCACCACAAGGACTGGGATTCATGGCTGCGATTAACTGAAAGCGACTTAAGAAGGTGAGTTTAGCGGCTGCGCGGGAGATCACTACTTCACCAGCCTCCATAGGCTCACGAAGACAGTCGAGTACTTTTCGGGGGAACTCAACCACCTCGTCAAGAAATAGTACACCGCGATGGGCCAATGATATCTCGCCGGGTTTCGGTATGCTGCCTCCACCTACAAGTGAGATAGCTGAGCTGGTATGGTGTGGATTTCGAAATGGGCGAGTATAAAACTGTTTAGGTTGGATCTCATGACCAGCGACCGAATGAAGAGTGGCAACTTCCAGTGCCTCATCGTAACCCAGAGGTGGTAAGAGCTGCATCATGCGGCTGGCCAGCATACTCTTTCCTGTTCCTGGGGGACCGAGCAGTAAAATGTTGTGGTTACCAGCTGCGGCTATCTCTAATCCATGCTTGGCATGGTATTGGCCTATTACTTCGCTGAAGCAACCATGCTCTGATACAGCCTCATGTTCTATCCACTCTAAGCCTGGCTCTATACCCGGTAGGGGAGATTGGCCATGGAGGTATTCACTTAACCCTTGCAGATGAGAGGCAAAGTGAACCTTGTTATATCCCACAAGCTCAGCATCGGCGCGGTTATCCAGTGGTATAACGAGTTTGGTATCTTGCTTACGAGCTTCGACAATAACCGGTAAGAGTCCATGGCTATGTCTGATGTGACCGGATAGTGCGAGTTCACCGACAAATTCATGATCGATAAGTGCTTTCTTAGGGATCTGTTTCGAGGCTGCCAATATACCTATGGCAATAGGAAGGTCATAACGACCTCCCTGCTTAGGCAGATCTGCTGGCGCTAAATTGACGGTTATTCTACGCATGGGGAATTCGAAGCCAGCGTTGATGATAGCGCTGCGTACCCGTTCTTTGGCTTCCTTGACTGAGGTTTCTGGCAAACCAACTAAGTTGAATGCAGGTAGTCCATTACTTAGATGAACCTCAACGGTAACGGGAGGAGCGTCGACGCCTTTGCTGGCTCGTGTGGCGACACAGGCGATGGCCATAAACAAATCCTTTTGCAAATAGAGCTACTGTGTATCTCTATTTATATCGCAATATAGAGAGTTGATTTTAATAAAATATCAATTATATAGAGTGTAGCAGGGGAAATGTTTCATAGCTTAGTTAGCCGAAATGATTGCCCTTGGTCATTGCTATATTTTTGGTAAAATGGTCGGATAGAGTACTTGGGTAAAGCCTAATGTTTGGCATACTAGTCTCTTGTTTAAAGTAACTATGGAGTGAATAATTATGACATCTTACCGCCCCCTAAACGCTTTGTTGTTCATTGGCATTTTTACCGTGACTAATGCTACAGCTGGTACTTCAGATAGTTATTCACTTACTTTAATGCCTGAGAACATTAAACAGCCTTATGTCGAGGTTAAGGATGAGATCACCCTAACTGGCGCAGCCCAGTTAACCAAAGAATTTGCCCAATCTGGTTATAAATTGGATTTAGTCAGACAAAACTTTAACGTCCCTGAGCTGTATGTGATGAATTTGCCGGACGATCTGAATAATCAAACGGTCGAGAATAAGATAGATAACTTTGTGCGTCTGTTACTGCCTAACGTGTTGGCGGTAAATCAGCAGATCCTAAAAGTGAGGGCCACCTTAAAACAGATGGTAGAGAGACCAAGCGCAAGTTTAACCTCTAAGGATCAAGTTTGGTTACAAGCCTTAGCTAATGACTACGGTCTTAAAGACAGTGCAAAAGGAGGGCTGTCAAAAGGTGGTGATAATCCCGGGGTCAATATTCAGCAATTACTCCTCCATATTGATGTGATCCCAACTGGCATGGTGTTAGCTCAAGGGATTGATGAAAGTGGTTGGGGAACCAGTCATTTTGCGGTTCAAGGTAATGCACTTTATGGTGAACACTTACCGCAAGGTGGTGGGAAATATCTTACTACACCAGGAGGTCATGTCAAAGTCGCTGCCTTCGATAGTTTATATCAGGGAACTGCGGCCTATATCTATAACCTCAACTCAAGCCGGGCCTACCATGAGTTATGGCAACTGCGTGAGGAGCTGCGTGCTAAAGGCAAGCCTGTCACCGGATATGAACTGGTTGCAGCGTTAGCAAACTATTCAGTTCGTGGTCAGGCTTATGTGAATAACCTACGTAGCTTAATCGAGCACCATCATCTGGACAATTACGATAAGGTTGAATTAGACCCATCGTTGGGGCGTAAGCGTATCAAGTTTAACTAAACTACCTTGATTATTCTACTCACTCTAAGACAGCTGAAATTCCATTGAGAATGGGCTTAGCATGTGTGAAAAAACGACTGAAACCGGAACATAAATAGTTCAAGCCTAACTCACCATCTGGGGCACGAATTAACCTGTTTTTAGGACATTCTCCCCAGCATAAATTTAGATGGGAGCACTCTTTACAATAATTTGGCAAGCTGTCACGTTTAGCCATACCAAAGGTCTCTTGGCGAGTTGAAAACACCAAATTATTTAAACTGCTTTGATGTATATTGCCTAGCTCATATTCGGGATAAACATAATGGTCGCAAGAATACACTTTACCGTCATGCTCAACTGCTACGCCTTTACCACAAAACTCAGCCATAACGCAGATTTGAGCTGGTAACCCCATTGTTTGTGCGACGGCAGTTTCAAACAAGTTAACCAGTACTCGCCCTAGATCGTTATTGACCCATTCATCGAATACCGATATTAAAAATTGTCCCCAATCGTCAGGATCCACAGACCAATCTGTGACAACAGACATGGGGTGACCAGGTTTTGCTAGTTCGCTGCCCATGATTGGGAGCATGTGCTCATTCCAAAATTGTGGCGCTGTTTGAGTGAAATTATTACTCTCTACACAGGGAGTAAATTGAATATAAGTCGCGCCTAATTCTTGGGTTAGAAAGCGATAAATCTCCTTAGGATAAAGCGCATTTTTACGGTTGATAACGGTTAATGCATTGAAGGGGATTTTATGTTGCTTTAATATTTTGGCCGCCACCATGACTAATTCAAAAGTGGGTTTACCGCTACGAGTTACTCGATATATGTCATGTAAATACTGTGGTCCATCGATCGACAGTCCAACTAAAAAATCATGTTGTTTTAGAAAAATAGCCCATTGTTCATTGAGTAATATTCCATTCGTTTGCAAGTCATTTTTTATGGTCACTCCAGCAGGAGAGTATTGCTGCTGTAGTTGAACCACTGTTTTGAAAAAGTCTAACCCCATCAGCGTTGGCTCGCCACCTTGCCATGAAAAAACGATCTCATCTCCATCTTGGCTGTTGATATAATTTTGAATAAACAGGCTAAGCGTTTTATCAGACATGCGACTCTGTTTTGGTTGGTTCAATAAGTCCTCTTTGTGCAGATAGAAACAGTACTGACAATCTATGTTACAACTTGCTCCAGTTGGTTTGGCCATCGCATGGAAGCGCCGAACGTAAGCGGGTTGAGGACTGAGATCTTTCTCTGCACTGATCAGAGGGACTGCGTCCATATAGGTACTCTGTTTCATTGAACCTTGTGCCATACACTACCGCCTAATTTTTAATATATTTTAAGCTTGCCCTACTTTGGCAGTATTTTATTTTACAAAGCTTGCAGGTTTTTGTCGGGGAGGATATGCAGCTAAAGTGGCTTTCATTTTTCCGATTTCCGCTAGTGCTGGCATCATGATGAAGGAATGCTCATACCACCATTTATCATAACCAAATCCAGTGTCACCACGTTCAAACGGATCTGTTTCCATATCAAATAGCAGTGGTGCTCTAAGTTTGGTAAATGGATCCCGCCAAACATCAATGCCGGTACTTTCTTGAATGTTAAAATGTAACTTCCAGCGGCTATATCGCATGGCGAGTAGATCACCATCATCACTCCAGTAGAAGAAATTTTGTCAAGCTGTTGGTCCTATTCCCTCAATGAGTTTTCGTTGATCAAAACCGTCTAGGTGAACTTTATAAGTGAGCTCGTTGATGGTGTCGCCGTTGAGTAATTTATTTTTAACTTCAGCATCTCCTGCTGCCGCGAGCAGGGTGGGTAACCAATCTTCACTGGCGAACATTTCGCGGATCACTGAGCCTGGTTGTACATGTCCAGGCCATTTAATGAGTGTCGGCACGCGAAATCCGCCCTCCCATCCGGTGTTCTTTTCGCCTCTAAATGGCGCCATGCCAGCATCTGGCCAAGTAGAGAGCATAGGGCCATTATCTGTGGTGTAGATAATGATGGTGTTATCGTCTATTCCTAACGCTTCAACTTTATCGAGTAGCTTGCCGACTTGGTCATCATGTTGCAGCATACCGTCAGCATATTCATTTAAACCTGTTTTACCTTTGTACTGCTTAGGGACATGGGTAAAGTTATGCATGCGACTTGGGTTTACCCATATAAAGAAAGGCGTGTCACTCTTAACTTGTCGCGCCATGAAATCACTGGCTACTGACATAAATTCATCGTCAATGGTTTCCATTCGTTTTCGCGTTAAAGGGCCTGTGTCGATAACATCAGCCTGGCTTGGTGAAATACTGCCTTGTGGGTTATCTTTCTCAATGTTTTTAGCCGTAGATTTTAATACGCCTCTAGGAGCAAAGTGCTTAAGGAAACTGGGATCTTTTGGATAATCTGAATGCTCTGGCTCCTCCTCTGAATTTAAGTGGTATAAATTGCCCATGAACTCATCAAACCCATGATTTGTCGGTAAATACTCATCGAGGTCGCCTAAGTGGTTTTTGCCAAATTGTCCCGTGGCATAACCTAAGGTCTTGAGTAGAGTCGCCATGGTGGGATCTTGCTTTGATATTCCTTGTTTAGCCCCGGGGAAGCCCACTTTTGACAGTCCTGTTCTAATGGGCATTTGTCCAGTGATAAATGCCGAACGACCGGCTGTAGAGCTTTGTTGAGCATAATAAGAGGTGAACTTAGCTCCCTCCCTGGTGATGCGATCTATGTTCGGCGTGGTGTAGCCGAGCATACCTTGGTTATAAGTACTTAGGTTCCAATAACCTATATCATCTCCCATGATGACGAGAATATTTGGTTTATCAGCAGCATAAACTTGTAAAGCACAACTGCTTAACGCGGTTGTTATCGCCGTTGTCATTAGATTTTTTTTGGTTATTTGCATGGGTATCTCTTCCTTTGCCCAAGTTGTGCTTTATCGTATTTGGTGATTCGAGCATATTTCGGGAGCTAATATTGATCGATAAACAGATAAACTTATTTGGCAGGTAAAAAAGTGCCAAAGCCTTTGTCGGTACCTAACTCAGGCGCTAAAGTGTTATTTTCAAATGCCAATTTTCCATTAATCAGTACAGTGTTAACTAGGTCGGGATTTCGATTCACTAACCTTTGTAATTCAAAGTTATCCATCTCTTTCCAGCAAACATCTTCTAGGTTTTGATCAAAGTGTTTTGGGTTGATAATAGTGACATCGGCTCGATCTCCTAGCTGAATTCTACCTGCATCAATACCAAACCAATCAGCTTGATCGCCAGTCATTTTCCATACCGCTTTTTCCATGCTCATCACAGGTTGGCCTTCGTCAGCGCTCTCTTTAATGAGTTTAAGCATGCGTAATGGCAGATTGTAAAAAGCCATATTGCGAATGTGAGCCCCTGCATCACTGAAGGTGATGAGTGATTTATCATCCTTTACCATATTTTTTAAAATATGCTTTCGATGATTAGCAACGGTGGTGTACCACCTTAAGCTTGTACCGAACTCAACCACCAGATCTAGAAACAGATCCACCACATGAACTTCACGCTTTTTAGCCACCTCAGAAAAGTTCTTGCCAATAATACTGGCATCTGGACAGTCCAAAATAATAGCATCGCCAAAATCTCGCTGCCAAACTCTAGGGCTGAGTTTCTCACCATAAAACTTTCTGAAATCACGACGATATTTCTCATCTTTCAATAGCTTATTTCGGCTGATTTGATCTTTTAAATCTAATGCCATCTCACCCGCACCAAATTCCTCAAAAAAGACGACATCGATGCCATCTGCGTAGACAGTAAAAGGGGTTGGCAGTACTTGCCATCGAAAATCGCCTTTAAAAAAGTTAGTTACCCTTGCGGCTATATTGGTGATTTTACTTAGGTAGACACTGCCTTTAAGATCCATGCGGCTGATGAGCGTTGTTTTAAGCGGCTTGTGAAATATACCCATACATTCACGCATATATCGATTTATCTGTAATATAGCGGCGGCGTTGGGAGCCCCTTGATGAACGCGATCGTATTGCCTAACCAGTTTATTTAAACGTGAAACTTCCTTCCAACGCGCATAGGTGCTGGGTAAGCTTTTTGACCATGCTCTGTCTCCATCAAGTTTATCCCACTTGAGACGCATGGTTGATAAACCTAAGAAACCAATATCTAATGACTCTTTAAGCAGCGCCTCCATCTTTTGCATTTCAGCTTCAGTTGGGACAACCTTGGCATCGGTTGATCTCAGTAGCCCCATCACGCCAGCCCTCAGATCGCTATGACCTAACATAGAGATGACATTGGGTCCTAGCGGGTGATTTTGGACAAAATCAACCCAGCCTTTAGGTGTACTCCATGTTTTATGTTGCTTGATAATGGGTAAGACTTTTTCTCGTGGAACGGTTTCAACACGGGTAAAAATATCTGATGCATCTTCATGTTCGCTGCAGATGATGCTTAATGAGCAGCTACCCACCATCACCGTTGTTACCCCGTGACGAACAGACTCTGAAAGACTGGGGCTGGCGATGAGTTCAGCATCGTAATGGGTATGGGTATCGATAGATCCAGGCATTACCCACATGTTATTAGCGGCGATGACCTTGCTACAATGGGTTTCATTAAGAGGTTCACTGCTGACTTGGGTAATTTTTCCCGCTTTTATCCCGATGTTTTGGATTGTGGCAGTTTTACCTGTACCGTCGAAGTAAAGTCCATCCTTTATGATTATGTCGAACTCAGCCATAGTCTAATTCTTCTAATTTTGATTCTTATTCTTATTCTTATTAGTATTCTATGAGGTAATGTTAATTAGATTACGCTGTAGTAATCCTCATTTCTTATCATTTGACGACATTGTGATAGTTGGTATAAGTGTTTGGTTTCACGTTGTTTCATTTGCTTTTGGAGAGTGTTCGTACACTTTTCTCATCAAAGTTTAGGTACGGCGGAGAGTGGAATGGATGAACAATACTTGATTCGAAGTGGTGCGTTACAAGGCTTTAAAGAGCTGGTTGAATCCTATTCTGCTAGTCCTACAGGATTACTTAAGGAGGTGGGCATCTCCCTTGGCGAGCTAGAGAGGCACGAAACACTTATCTCTTTTTTGCGATGCAAGAGTTGCTAGAAATCACTGCAGATAGACTTAAGGTTCCACATTTTGGTTTACAGTTATCACAACTTCAAGATATTGATATGTTGGGTCCACTAGGTTTGCTTATGACGAGCTGTAACACAGTGAAAGATGCAATATTAGCAGCCCAAAGATACATGGCTGTGCATTCTCCAGCTGAAAACTGGGTGTTAAGTGAAGTAAACGATGTTGTTTACCTTACTCGATTTGAGTATGAAACCAATATGATGCCGTTAAAACAGATAAAGGAGCTGTCATTAGGGGCTTGCTCTAATATGTTAAACTTGTTTGCTGGACAGCATTTTACCGCGATAAGGATAGAGCTTTCCCATAGCCCGATCTCTGATTTAAAACTGTATCGAAAAGTATTCAAAGCTGATGTGATGTTTAACCAAGAGTATGATCAGATTTTATTTGATAAAAGATACTTAGCGGAAGCCGTTAATTCTGATAGCCACAATAGGAATGAATTTTTAGAGGAGTATGTCAATAAAGCTTCAACACCTTATAATAATATTGAACGTGAAATTACAGCGATATTAATCCAACAAATTGGTTCACAGAACACCTCCCTCGATAGTGTTGCTGATAAACTCAATATCAATAAAAGAACCTTGCAGCGGCTCCTGAAATCTCAACATGTTAATTTTAAGGAGATACTCTCAAATTTACGGGGGAGAAGGGCATGTTGGTATTTAAGTGCCAGTGTAATGAGCGTAACGTTAATCAGTGAAACGCTTGGTTATAAAGACGTTAGTGCCTTTTCTCGAGCTTTTAAAAAGCGTTATGGCTCGGCACCATTACAGTGGCGCAATAACAGGAATGGGATTTAAAAGTTTGATATTACTGAATATAATTTTTTTACTTCTAGAAGATTATAATTTTACTGTCGAACTTATTTTTAAGTTTGTAGAATATTAAGTCATTTAAGTTTATTTAATATGTTCGATCAATGGTTACGTATATTTTAGTTGTTTATTTAGATGTGTTTTTGTGTCGCACATTATTATTTTTATCTCCTTGTAATTTAAAATAATAATCCATTTTATCCTCGTTAGGTTTCAACTTAAACCTATTCTTCTTCCATAATGCCTTCCGTTTGTTGATGAGGAGTGGCACTATTTACCATAGCTTGAACGGAAAGTGTACAAGTAACGGTTTGATGACTTCACTATTAATATCAATAATTAGTGGACCACCAAGAACTATTAATTCAATCAAGTCAAAAGTACTTCATAAGGTAATGTTATGATTATGATCAATACTGGCGATACTGCATTTCTGCTGTTATGTACAGCATTAGTATTATTAATGACCCCTGGACTCGCGCTTTTTTATGGGGGAATGGTCAATGAAAAAAATATGCTAACTATCATGATGCAAAACTTTATTTGCATGGGTGTGATAGCCATATTATGGGTGTTTGGCGGCTTTAGTCTTGCATTCGGTAGTGATATAGGTGGCGTTATTGGCTCGTTGACTGAGTTTATGGGGTTCTACCATATTGGGGCTGAGCCTAATGATACATACGCTAAAAGTGTGCCGTTTATTTTGTTTTTTGCCTATCAAATGATGTTTGCCATTATTACTCCAGCATTGATGACAGGTGCCTTTGCCGGACGATTCAAGTTCCCAGCTTATCTCAAATTTATCATTTTATGGAGTTTGCTGGTTTACATTCCTGTCGCTCATTGGGTCTGGGGCAACGGCTTTATGGCATCTATGGGGGTGGTTGATTTTGCTGGTGGCCTGGTGGTCCACACTACCGCGGGTATTTCTGCGCTGACAGTGGCTATGTATGTGGGTAAACGCAAAAGTACTAAAGAAGGCAAGAAAGAGGCTCCGACAAACTTACCACTGGTTGCTGTAGGCGCTGGACTCCTATGGTTTGGTTGGTTTGGCTTTAATTCTGGCGGTGCTTATGCTGCCAATGAGCTGGCGGCTTATGCCTTTACCAATACCACGTTAGCAGGTTCTACCGCGATGTTAGTGTGGATGTTTTGGGATTGGCGCGAACACGGTAAACCCTCTTTTTCAGGCGTATTAGTCGGTGCTGTTGCTGGTTTAGCAACGATCACACCCGCAGCAGGTTATGTGGAGCCAAGTTCTGCACTGCTTATTGGGGCTATAGGTGCTACGGCTTGTTACTTCGCCAAGTATGTGCAACAAAAGCTGGATATTGATGATGCGCTAGAAGTTTGGCGTGCCCATGGTGTTGGGGGGATCACTGGATCGCTACTTATTGGTATTTTTGCCAGTGATGCAATAGATAAAGTCGATGCTGGTATGCCGCAATTTTTTGTACAATTATTCGCTGTGATTTTTATTACTGTTTATGCCTGGTTGCTGACGACCTTGATCCTTAAGCTTGTCAATTATAATGGTGAGTTAAAGACTTCGGATGATGAGCAGGAGCAAGGTCTTGATTTTGCTGAGTTTGGTGAAGAGGCTTACCATAATGGAGATAATGTTGAGGACCAAATGATGGATGATGGAAGCAAAATTGATAAAGCGGAATAATCTACTTATTGAGCGTATGACACATGTAATACGCTCAGGATCAGTTTTACTGAATTTTTTGCTAAACATGAAAGCTTGCAGTCACATCTATATCCGCTCATTGACCTCTTCGATTTGACTTAGCTAATTGGAACACCACTATTATTAATCAATAATAGTGGTGTTCCAATTTTCATCTTTATCTCCTAGATTTTAGACTTGAGATTTGCAAAGTTACTTTTGATTTTTTATGGCTTTGACCAACGCAACTATTGCAATAAGCAAACTTGTTATTACGGTAATTAGACTCGTAATATCATTCAATTCATACTCCTTTAAAATTAAAGAAAACCTGTCTATACGGAGGTTATTTTATTTGAGTATAAATTTAACATAGTCCTTAGCTTTTATAAGGTACAAGCTAATTCTCTGCCAAGGATGGCTTTACAGCGTCTCGAAGAAGTATCTTCACCATTAAGTTTAATCACACTTAAAGCTCAACGCCTGCTTCATCCTCAACAACTATCTCAGTTTCCTCTAGTGCTGCTGCGATCCAGCGTTGCATTTCAGGGCTTTCAGTCACATGTTTCATGTAGCAGCGTGCGTTGTCGGATACTGGAATGCCGTATGATTGAAAGCGCATCACAACAGGGGCGAACATCATGTCGCAGATAGACCAAGTGCCGAATAGCCAGCTGCCGGTGTTGTCTGTGTCGAATGCTTCCATCTGGCTGGACCAGATATCATCGATGCGCTGAACATCTTTTTTAGCAGCGTCACTGAGCAGGATACAGCGGGTGGCGCGGACATTCATCGGCAGTTCATCACGCAGGGCGTTAAAGCCTGAATGCATCTCGCAGGCGATGGAGCGGGCCTTAGCTTTTTGGCTTGGATTATTGGGCCAAGCGGCGCCTGATATATAAGTATCATTGATGTATTCGCAAATCGCTAACGAATCCCATACTCTGATCTCTCCGTCGACTAAGGCCGGTACTTTCAAGTTAGGTGATATGCCTTCTAGTTGGTGATAAAAGTCGGGAGTAAAGAGCTGTAGTTTCACCTCATTGAAAGCTATTTCTGATTTTTCAAGCATTAACCAGGCTCTTAGTGACCAACTAGAGTAATTTTTATTACCTATATAAAGTTCCATCTCATCTCCCTAATCTTGCCATTAGTGTTGTAACTGTTTTGCTACTATATGAGCTTGTGCTTATGGTGACTAACGAATAGATTTGATATTATCTATTAATAATTCGAATGGGTTAATCGATTTACGAGGAACTATGGATATTGATTCGCTAAGAAGTTTTATCGCCTTTGTAGAGACAGGGAGTTTTACCCGAGCAGCAAAACAAACCCACAAAACTCAATCTGCGGTGAGCATGCAGATGAAACGTTTGGAGGCGGAGTTGGGTAAAGGCTTGTTTGAAAAGGAAGGGAGAAACTTAATTCTCTCAGTTCAAGGTCGACGGCTGGCTTTGTACGCGAAGCCGATACTGCAATTACATGACCAAACCGTAGCGGCACTGAAATCATCGGATGTGAGGCCACGTTTGCACCTTGGCTGCCCCGATGATTACGCCGATACGATTTTACCGTCCATCGTCAAGCTGTTGCACCTCTATTTACCTAAGTTAGAGTTACTCGTTACCAGTGCCTCCAGTTATCTTATTAGAGTGATGTTGGACTGTGGTGAGCTTGATGCGGCCATTGTGACCCGTTTGCCAGATTCAGATGAAGGTTATCTGCTGACAACTGATGTCGGTGTGTGGATTGGGAGTGAAGAGTTCGAGCTTATTGCGCAAGACTCATTACCTATAATTCTGTTTCAAAAAGATTGTAAGTTTCATTTAGCGGCCATCGACGGTTTGATGAAGCTGGGAAGGGAATATTGTTTGATGGCTTCGAGCAGCAGTGCAACGGCAATCAAGGGCATGGTTAAGCAGGGGATTGGACTTGGAGTGATGGCAAAATTGAGTGCGGGTAGTGATAGCTTAATTATAGAGTCTGATCGTCTGCCACCATTACCCAGCGTTGGTATTGCATTGGTGATCTCCTCCCGCGCTCATTCGCCTTTTTCAGCGGAGTTAGCGCAGCAAGTGGTGAAGGGGTTTGCAGAGATGAAAATTGATGGGTAAAGCAAAACCCCAGGTGCTAGAAAGCTAGCACTAGAACCTAGGTTACTGAATCTATGGATATCTACTAGGGTTTAGTCTTGTAGTCAAAGCGCATGGGCAATCCTTTCCTCATCACCAACAGGGTGATCTCCTTTTGGGCTAGCGCATCCCACAGTGGATTAGCACCTTCATGTACCCACTGATTGTTTGCCTGTAATACCACATCACCGGATTGGAGTCCTAAGGTTTTGTAAAACTCATTCCTGTCGATGTCGGTGAGCTTTAACAGATGTACCCCTTCAATTTGATGCTCAGTGGCATGAAAATGTTGCGCCAGTTTCTCTTTGTTTTGCAAATGTTGCGATAGCCAATTCTTGGACAGCTGCATTTTGGCTGTGATGGGCAGTTGTTTAAATCTTTCGGCTTGGGCGCTGGAGTCTACTCCACGGTGTGGATGGTTTTGCTTGCTTTCGATACTTGGCGAACTCGTCACATCTGTTGACGCGACCCGTTCATTTGGAGTCTGTTTGAGCAACAAAAATTCCATCTGACCGTTATTATTCAGCAGGACTCGGTTAGGCTCTATGGACGTTAATGTTACCTGCTTAGCAATAGTGTCGCTATGCTTATACTCAGTGACCGTTTGGCTTTTAAGATCGCTAAGGTGTGCGCTTGAATCTTGTTTAGACTGATTAATTGAGATTGAAATTAACCCCAAAGGTAAGCTTGAAGGAATGGGTAGGCCTAAACGTAGCAACTCTTGATTGATATAGTAACCATAGCCGTCGGCAGTATTCGCCCCTTTGGTATAGAGACCATTGATAAATAATACCGGCACATTACCCAGTCCTAGGCGCTGAGCAAGCTCACGGTCTGCGTCTATTTTGTCCTGATATTGGTTGAGATCCATACAATGCGTAAAGCTGCTTTTATCTAAGCCCAACTGATTGGCAATGATAAGGTATCGTTCTCTATTTAGCTGGTTGATATTGCTGTATAAGGCTGCCTGATATGCCCACTTCGTATCGGATTCCATGGCACAGAGGTCGGCATTAGCCGCGGCTTTCCCGTAGCGATGGAAGGCTTGCGGAAGATCGTAAAAAACCAGATTAACCAGTTGACCATAGCGGGCTTCTAGCTCCCTGAGTTCAGGTTGTAGTCGAGCACAATGGGAGGACTGATAACTGCAAAACAGAGACAGTGTTATCTCTGCATTTGGGTCGCCTTTAATGGGCTTATCTGTCTGTGGCAGGTGTATTCTTGGCGCAGAAGGGGGAGTCAGTAGTATCTCTATTTCTGCAGGGGCTGAGCTGTTTGTGCTTGAGAGCTGTTGCTCTATTTTTGCCGCTAAAGTGACATTGAGGGCAGCCTTTCTCAATTGGTATTTATGCCACTTGAGATCGAAAAGTTTGAGTTGAATATTGGCATCTATCTCTGCCATCGAAATCAGCTCATTGTCAACCTTGGCAACGATGTCGAGACTCTGGGATTGTGAGCCTAAATTTGTTTGTGCAGCAGTGGGTTTGTCATTGAGTTTAGCTTGCTCCGGATCACTGCATCCAATCAAAAGCAAGGGCAGTAAAAAACTGAGAGAGAAAAGACCTATTTGCATGATGTTGAACCTAATTAACTGCGGGTTTATTCCTGATAAAATCATGGACGCACACGTGCGTCCATGGCGTACATGCACTGCCTATTGAGGCTTATCTGTATTTGAGTTCCACATCAATTCAGAGATTAAACTCTGGGTTGCCACATTAGGGTGGAAACAATCACCTCCATTGATATGTGATGCACCGAATTGGAAGGTACCGCCAGATGGAGTGCTTTCATCAACATACTCAGCCACAACCTCAATACCATTAGGGTTTTGACCATTGCTATTCGTGTTGTAAGCGGTCGCTTCTTCAGCGAGGATGGCGTTATAGCGTTTTTGAGCTGCGGCAACACCGGCGATCCTCGATGCCATGGATTCACCGTTTAAGGTGCCGGATTTGGTTACGATTGAGCACACATCGTAACTGGTCCAGATAGATTCACAGTTGATGTAGGGATCGCCCGCTTGTTTATCTATCCCCGCTTGGCGAATATCTTGCACTCTAGGGACACTACCAAGTAGGACACTGGCGCCTTCTGGCATGCCGGCAACTAAGGTGTTCAGGCCAGTTCGTATCGCTTGACGCCATTCATCATCGCTATAGATGGGATCGTTACAGTTAGCCGGATCGATACAGTCACGACTACAGAGATCGTTACCACCAAAAATTAACTCAACATGATCCGGTGTCGGCGTTTGGGCGACAATGGTGTTAGCCTGAGCGGCAAAACTTGGCTCTGATCCATCCTCTCGGATCCCCGTCAGTTCAGCACCTGTGGCAGCGCTATTGTTGGTATTGATTGAGCTGTCGAGCACCTTGTAGCGGTCATAGACGCTGTTAACAGCAGAGCTTGAACCATCAAACCAAGAGTGTTCGGGTTGATCGCCGCCAGCAAGGCATAGTAGCGACCACCAAGAGCTGTTATAAGTACAATCAGCACCAAAGGCGCGGGTGATACTGTCTCCGACGACGGCGATGTTGGCGACTCCAGCGACGGGTCCCGGTGGAGGCGTGGTCACTTCATTATACGTTTCTACCAATGAAATACCGCTAAAGTTGGAATAACCGTCCATCAGCAGATAATAGGTGCCTGCTTGGATGTTGGTGACGGTACAGGTTTCATTGTTACCGCTTTTATATGGGCGGCAGTCATAGGTCGTCGTGGTTGGTTCTGCGCCAAACCTGAGATAGAGATCAGCATCTCCAGAGCCTCCAGACATGACAATATTGAGATCCTGAGCTCCAGCTGGGACTTCAAAAGTGAATAGGAGTTGTTTGCCACTATTGCCGGTTAAGTTAGTTAGCGGGACTGCATTTTCTAGCATTGTGGTGTTTGATGTTGGTGGCGTTGTGCCTGACTCATCATAACTTGCAGTTAGTGCTAATGCTGAATAGGCTGAGTAGCCTTTTAACATGACATAATAATCGCCAGCTTGAACATTGCTGATGGCGCAGGATTCATTATTACCACTATTGTATGGACGGCAATCGTAGACTGCGTCTGTGGGGGCGTTGCCAAATTTCACATAGAGATCCACATCTCCGCTGCCGCCACTGGTGTTAAAATTTAAATTTGTTGCGCCTTCAGGTACCACTAAAGTGAAGAAAGTTTCGCTTGCTGATGCTCCGCTTAATCCATTGACTGTTGTGCTGTTTTCTAATGCTGTTGCAGCGAATGCATGACCAGATAACATTAAAATGTTGACTGCGAATATGCTTTTGAATTTTTGACTATTAATTAAATTTTTCATCATAGAGTCTCGTCCATTATTCCCCAGAGTATTAAGTTTGTTTTTATTATTAAGCTTGTCTATTTAACAATATTTAACCTAGCAAGAATAAATAACGAACAGTACGCAATAGAGGATAAATGGCTCAAAAGGCGGCAAAAATATCCCTTGAGGTTACTTTCTTATTCAATCTTGCATTGAATAAGAAGTTCTGTGATATTGGGTGCAACAAAAAACAACCGACATTTGTCATTTATTGGATAGAGGTGTTAGGTGAAAAACCTCATCGTTTCAAATAATTACTTTGCCCTGATATCTGGTTACTTAAATAAATTGAAACGACAGCATGCGGATATAGATGAGCTGTCCGATAGCGGAACCGTGAGTATTCAGCTAAGCGAATTGAAGCCGGTTTATGTGATTGATGATATTGAGTGCCTCATTAAGCAGATCACCTTAATATCCAATGATCTCTCTTTTGGCTTGAATATTGGAGAGAATATTCACCCTTCAGATTACGGCCTGGTGGGTTATGCGTTAATGAATTGCCCCAATCTGAATACCGCGCTAAGCCTCTCTTCAAAATACAAGTCAGTTATGAATCAGGCATTTGAATCTTGTTTTATCAAAGGAGAAACTGACTCAAGTTATCAAGTTAAAACGGTTCTTGATGATGAATACCTTGCTTCATTAATTGAGCTAGATTTTGCATCCGGTATTCAGCTGGCTAAGTTGCTAGTGGATAAACAAGATCTGCCCCAACTTAAGTTACGCCAAGTTAATTTTCGACATGGTCCATTGAGCTCTCCCTCTCATTATCTGCGGGTATTTAATTGTCCTGTTCACTTTTATCAGGATAAGAGCGAGATTATTATTGCTCATAGTGTATTGGCACTGCAGGTTCGATCGGCAAATTCTGCAATATTGGACATGTTAATAAGAAAAATAGATCAAGCGGTAAAATCTTATTCCTTAGGACTGACATTCAGTCATAAGGTTATCTGCTATGTGACTAATAGTAGAGGCTGTATACCTAGCGCGAAGCAAGCAGCTCGCAACTTTAATATTAGTTTAAGTACCCTTAAAAAGCGTTTGATGTCAGAAGGAAGAAACTATTCTGAAATTTGTGATTCAATTAGGAAAAATTTGGCGATTAAAATGGTCACAAATCCCATCGTACAAATTAAAGCTGTGTATTGTTCTTTAAATTTCTCCAGTTCGAGCGCGTTTAATCGTGCTTTTAAACGCTGGACATCCATGACACCGACTCAATATCGTCAAAGAGCCATCGCTAAAGAGCGACTCAAGGTGGGACCACCTCTCCCTGATAGTCTCAATAACAGATAGTCTGGTCGCTGAAGCTATTGGCTAAATGGACTAGCTAAGTCCATGAATTCTTGTTTTGTTTTCTCTATCAATATTTAGGTATTACTCGCTTAACACATTCGAATTTAGTTTCGACTCGAAACGTATTTGACATGTACAATATTTGTCTATAAATTACTAGTATCGATTCGAAACGAATTGATCAAGGCTATTGTTTCGAGTTATTTTAAAACTACCAATGAGGTTGATATGGCAAATTTAAATCCGGTTGATATAGCGAATGCTTCTGATGAACAGAAGCAATTATTTAATGAAGTGAAGGGCGCGTTTGGGGCAGTGCCGAATATGTTCAAAACGATAGGACATTCATCAGCTGCACTTGAGAGCATGTGGACCTCTTTTGGCGCATTGGGTAAGGGCGGTATTTCTCCAGCACTTGGGGAGCAGATTGCTGTGTTAGTGGCAGATATTAATCGTTGTGAATATTGTCTTTCGGCACACACCGTTTTAGGCAAAAATGCCGGAGTGACTGAGGAGGAGATGACGTTGGCTCAACGTGGTACTTCGCATGATCCTAAGGTGCAAGTAGCGTTAGACTTTGCCAGAAAACTTGTCACTCAACATGGACAAGTTAGCCGAGATGACATTGAATTGGTCAAAAAGGCAGGCTTTTCTGATGCCGAAGTGACTGAGATTTTGGCTCATGTTGCCCTGAATATCTTCACTAATTACACCAACGTGGCATTTGATGTCGAAGTGGACTTTCCAAAGGTAAGTTTAAGTTGATAAAGAAATACTAAGTGGTCTTAATTAAGGTCATCACCTTGCTATAACTGGCAAGGTGAGCAATATAAGGAGTTCCTATGCAAGTTCATGTATTTGATATACGAGCAACAAGTTCAAGCTTGCAATATACATATTTTGACGTACTTGTTGATAGTAACAATAAAGATAGAGTAAAAGAATTTGCCAAGATTTATCTGTCTTCATTAGGAATTAATTCAGATCGTATTAATCAATTACAGTGTAATTTTTGCCATTCTGAAATAGCGAATCCAGAAGTGATAACAACAATAGAGCAATATGGTTATTGTATTATCCCTCTACAAATAAATTGAGGATATTATCGATGATAAAGTGCGACATACATGATTATATTGAAATCGCTTGCCTGTACAAGATTGAAGTTCTGTTAACACAGCACTCAGGTGAGGAGGAAAAAGGAGTGGCGAGTACCACAAGTATCAATAGTGACAAGCAGGAGTTGTTACACATTATTCAAGGCGATCACAGATTGGCAGTGGTGTTAGACACCATTAAGAACATGAAAGCCCTAACGCCTAATCCTCATTTTTCCAGCGTTGATATTTATTGATTTAAGATGGGAAAGGAGGTCGAGTTTCAGCTTGAGTTTAGATTACGACTGATAAATCTAAGTTTATGTTATGCCATATAGCCAATTGCTCTGATAAGCAGATGCATTATCTGTGGATTAGGTTAAGATCTGCAATCTGCAAACTATGTTGTCACAAAAAGAGCTAAACACTATGCGTTATGAAGTTTGGGAACAGTTGAGAACCGAAGCCGAAGCCTTAGTTCAAAAAGAACCATTATTGGCCAGTCATGTATATTCATCTGTGCTAAATCATGAGTGTCTAGGCTCTGCACTGAGTTTTATTGTTGCTAATAAGCTCTCCGATGGCGTGGTATCCCCTTTTACTTTTCGTGAGCTGTTTGACAAGGCCTTTATTCATTGCGAACAGATGCTGACCAATGTCGCGACTGATATTAAGGCGGTGAAAGAGCGAGATCCAGCAGTGGTGAGTTATTTGACTGTCCTGCTTAATCTTAAAGGTTTTCAAGCAATCCAAGTACATCGTTTAGCCAACTGTCTATGGCATCAAGGGCGTACTGAGTTGGCTCAGTTCATTCAGAGTCGAAATTCTGAAGTGTTCGGCGTTGATATTCATCCGGCGTGCAAGATGGGCACTGGAATTATGTTCGATCATGCAACGGGTATTGTTATCGGTGAAACCGCCGTTATCGAGAATAATGTTTCTCTGTTGCAGGGAGTGACCTTAGGCGGTACAGGTAATCAGCAGGGAGATCGTCATCCTAAGATCCGCGCTGGTGTTATGATAGGGGCTGGGGCTAAGGTGTTAGGAAATATCGAAGTCGGTGAAGGCGCCAAGATTGGTGCAGGTTCCGTGGTATTAACAGATGTGGCTGCCCATACTACAGTGGTTGGAGTGCCAGCTAAAGTGGTGGGGAAACCGGTATCGGCTTGTCCAGCTGAAACCATGGATCAGACTTTCTATGAATCCGACGGGTGCCAACGTCAGTCTTAATTAAGACTACGTATTTAGGTTTATATCCAAATATGTAGGCGTTAATCCATATGATTTGAATATACCTGAGAGTAGCCGTCGGTAGCCTTCGCTTTATACATCGCGATATCGGCGTGCTTCATTATCTCTTTCTTATTTATACCATGTTTCGGAAATTCGGCGATGCCGATGCTTATGCCTATTACTAAGGTGTGATTTTCACATTGAATATCTTTAGTTAGTGCTTCCTGTATGGCTTTAGCGACCTTCAGAGCCCCTTTAGTTGTCATGCCGGGAAGCATAACCGTAAATTCATCTCCGCCTAGACGTGCGGCAATACCTCGTTTAGGAAGAGTGTCACGAATACGCTCTGCGACGACTTGAAGTACATGATCACCTTCGGCGTGTCCTAATGTGTCATTGACCATTTTAAAATCATTAAGATCCATCATTAAGCAGCTGAAAATATGGTAATCAGTATCGATTAACTTATCTAACTCATCATAAAATTGGTGACGGTTTGGCAAGTTGGTGAGGGGGTCATGGTGGGCCTGATAATGCTTCTCGTGTATTGTTTGTTGCAGTTTAAATATGGTCTCCTTGCTCATTCTGGAAATGACAAAGACAAAGCCTCCTCCTCCGCAGAATATAGTAGCGACGATAAGCTCCAGATTGCCGACATCTCTGTCTATCAACATCCAGATATAACCCAAGTAGCCGATAATAAACATAAAAATCATGGTGAGTAGTAATACCCAACCATTATGTTGATGGCCAGGGATATGACATATTTGACGGGTTGGATAGATGGCCAATATAAGCCCTAGCAAGCCTGTGGATACGAGTGTGATAGCGATATAACTCATAAGCATATTGTGTTGTTAAGTATTCGATTTTACAACTAAATGGTATCTGATAAATAAGTATAGATGAAGATTATGATTCTGATCGTTGCGTGATTAAATACACTATTAAGGAACCTGGATCTCTTGTTAGTGATTGATTTTGATTGTTTTTCACATCTGATGTGAGACTCGGTATTTAAACAACCTTAAGGAACGCGGAGATTATTGGATCCTCTTTGCTTTTAGTCTTACAACAGCATCCGAGCTCAAACGGAGGAATATCTATTGGGGAGGGGAGCACTTGTATGCGGTCTCGTACAGGACTGTTGGCGATGACTATTTCTGGGGTGATACTGACGCCACAGCCTAGGGCAACCATAGAGGCTATCGCTTCTTGACCTGAAACTTGAGCGTAAATGTTGGGGCTGAGGCCAAGCTGTTTAAACCAGTTATCGACTCTGCGTCTCCCTGGTCCATGTTCGGGAACGATAAAAGGCAGTCGATCCCAAGGGATATAAGATTCACTGAGTAACTCTTGTACTCGGCATCGATAGGTTGGGGCGATAATGACGAGGGGAATATTATCTATCTTGGCGAAATGAAGACTGTCAGGAAAAGGATCTGGCAGCGCCGCGATGGCAATATCAGCACGATTGTTTTTCACTTCATTAACTGCGTTCGCCGCATCTCCAGTGGTGAGGGCAATCTCGACTAGCGGGTGCTCACGTCTAAATCTATCTAATAAGCCGGGTAGGTGGCTATAAGCTGCAGTGACTGAGCAATAAAGATTGAGTCTGCCACGTAGCAGGTCTTGTTTTGGATCTATTTTCGTTTTTAATTTGGTCCACTGATCGAGTGTCTGCTCGGCAAAGTGGCGGTATTCGACCCCTGCACTGGTTAAAGCAACACTGCGATTATCCCGCTGGAACAGCTTGGCACCCACCTCATCTTCCAGCCTTTGCATGGCTCGACTGAGGGCCGATGGGCTCACGTGCATCGCCTGAGCAGTACGTGAGAAGTGCAGACTTTCTGATAGGTGTAGATAGAGCTTGATGGTTTTTATATCCACAGAACAGAGTTACCTTCTACTTTGTTTTACGTTGCAATTAACGCAACGTGGTGTCCCGAATATATCATTTTAAGCAATCAAAAGCATGCGTTATAGTGAATTCAATCGCTGCTCGAACACGTTGGTTTGAGCGACTCTCCTAAATTCGAATCGAAAGGTGGTATATCAGATGGCTAACTATTTTAACTCTCTGAATTTGCGTCAACAATTAGAACAGCTGGCTCAATGCCGCTTTATGGATCGTAATGAATTTAGTGCAGGCTGTGACTTCATTAAGGGTTGGAACATTGTCATCTTAGGTTGTGGTGCACAGGGTCTAAACCAGGGATTGAACATGCGTGATTCGGGTCTGAACATCGCCTATGCACTTCGCCCAGAAGCAATCGAAGAGAAGCGTGCCTCATTCCAAAAAGCAACGGGTAATGGCTTTTGCGTTGGCACTATCGAAGAGTTAATTCCTGATGCAGACTTAGTGCTGAACCTAACACCTGACAAGCAACACACAGATGCTGTTACTCGCATCATGCCGTTAATGAAACAAGGCGCGACGCTTTCTTACTCTCATGGTTTCAATATCGTGGAAGAGGGGATGCAAGTTCGTGATGATATTACCGTTATCATGGTTGCACCTAAGTGCCCTGGTACCGAAGTTCGTGAAGAGTATAAGCGTGGATTTGGTGTGCCAACACTTATCGCGGTTCATCCTGAAAATGATCCTAAGGGACAAGGTTTCGATATTGCTAAGGCTTACGCTAGTGCAACGGGTGGTGACCGTGCTGGTGTACTGCATTCATCATTTATTGCTGAAGTTAAGTCTGACCTTATGGGTGAGCAGACCATTCTTTGTGGCATGCTACAAACTGGCGCTATTCTCGGTTATGAGAAGATGGTTGCCGATGGTGTAGAGCCTGGTTATGCGGCTAAATTAATTCAGCAAGGCTGGGAAACAACCACTGAAGCACTTAAGCATGGTGGTATTACCAACATGATGGATCGCCTATCAAACCCAGCTAAAATCAAAGCGTTTGAGATGGCTGAAGAGTTAAAAGTTATTCTTAAGCCGTTATTTGAAAAGCACATGGATGACATCATAGGTGGTGAATTTTCTAAAACTATGATGACTGATTGGGCAAATGACGATGCAAACCTGCTTAAATGGCGCCAAGAGACCGGTCAAACAGCATTTGAAAATGCGCCTCTAAGTGATGAAAACATCGACGAGCAAACTTACTTCGATAAAGGTATCTTCCTTGTAGCCATGATAAAAGCCGGTGTTGAGCTTGCTTTCGATACGATGGTTTCGGCAGGTATTATCCAAGAGTCTGCTTACTATGAGTCACTGCATGAAACACCGCTTATCGCGAATACTATTGCGCGTAAGCGTTTATATGAAATGAACGTTGTTATCTCTGATACTGCAGAATACGGTTGTTATCTATTTAACCACGCTGCAGTGCCAATGCTACGAGAGTATGTACAGAATATGTCTTCTGAGCTTTTAGGTCGTGGATTAGATGACAGCAGTAATGGTGTTGATAACCAGCGTTTGATTGAAGTTAATGCAGCGATTCGCGGAACAGGTGTTGAGAAAATCGGCGCCGAACTTCGCGGTTACATGACTGCGATGCAAGTTATTGTTGAAGAGAAGTAATCTATTTCGAAAAGACACAGATCCAATGTGAAAATTGGATCTGATCATAAAAATAAACAAAAATATCAAGTTAGTCATTGAAGTAAAAGATAATTTCATGAAGAGGTTAGGATGTTACTTTAGGGTGAAAGTGCCAAGTTTTGTTATCTCTCTGCGCACTTTCTCACTCAGGTTAAAAGGTTTTTGTTGTGTTTTTTATTGGCTTTGTGTTATTGATTAATGGCTCTTCAATTGAAGAGACTGAATTTAAGCAAACTATTTAGGAAACTGGTCAACAATGTTTAACCAAGCTGCCCTGCTCATTATTGTGATTATTAACGTCGTGATTATTAAATCACAGCGGGGGCAAGGCATGGCATATCGACCAACCTAATTAAGGTAAAGATTGCAACCAACCCCCCGCTCCGAAAGGACCGGGGGGTTTTTCGTTTAAAGCCTCACTGAAAAGTGGACGACAAAGGCTTTACCCTACAAATATTGACGATATCTTCAGAAGAGTGAGAGATGCAGATGGAACAAGGGCAGAATAAACAAGGTCAAATGATGCGCGGTGCCGATGCTGTGATCAAGGTATTAACCGCTCATGGTGTGACCAACATCTTTGGTTATCCTGGTGGCGCGATAATGCCTATCTACGATGCCCTTTACGGCGCACCGGTAGAACATCTACTAAGTCGTCATGAACAAGGCGCCGCTTTTGCTGCCCTTGGTTATGCCAGAGCAAGTGGCAAGACCGGGGTTTGCTTCGCAACGTCAGGCCCAGGAGCGACAAACTTAGTGACCTCTTTGGCCGATGCACTCCTTGATTCAGTTCCCGTTGTTGCCATTACTGGGCAAGTTTCCACTGCTGTGATTGGCACCGATGCATTCCAAGAGATCGATGTGCTTGGCATGTCATTGTCATGCACTAAACATAGCTTTATGGTCACCGAAATGGATGAGTTAGTACCAACCTTGTATAAAGCGTTTGAGATCGCCGCTTCGGGTCGACCAGGTCCTGTATTAGTGGACATTCCAAAAGATATCCAGATCGGTATGCTTGAATATAAAACGCCAGTTCAGGAGCGTGTTGAGGAGCCTGAGCTTGATACCAGTAAGCTAGATGAAGCGCTAACCCTGCTAACTCAAACGAAGCGACCTATGTTGTATGTCGGTGGTGGTGTAGGCATGGCGGGCGCCGTTGAGCCACTGCGAAAATTTATCAAAGTGACCGGGGTTCCATCGGTGGCTACCTTGAAGGGACTCGGTTCGATTGCCAATGATACGCCAGGTTATCTTGGCATGTTGGGGATGCACGGCTCTAAGGCGGCTAATATTGCCGTACAGGAGTGTGATTTATTGATTGTTGTTGGTGCGCGCTTCGATGACAGAGTAACCGGCCGTTTAGCTTCTTTTGCTGAACATGCCAAAGTGATCCATCTCGATATTGATGCCGCTGAATTGGGCAAGCTTCGCATGCCTGAAGTTGCCATTGATGGTGATCTTCGTCGGGTCTTGCGCGTGTTAGCCACACCTCTTGAGATTGCTCCATGGCAAGCTGAAGTCGCACGCTTAAAAGAGGAACACCAGTGGAACTATGACAGGCCTGGGGAGTTGATATTTGCTCCGGCTATGCTCAAGCGTTTGGCTGAGAAGTTACCAGAAGACAGCGTGGTGTGCTGCGATGTGGGTCAGCACCAGATGTGGGTGGCTCAACATATGTGGTTCCGTAAGCCTGAAGATCACCTATCCAGTGCTGGCCTTGGTACCATGGGTTTTGGTTTGCCGGCGGGGATTGGCGCGAAGGTTTCTCGTCCTGAAGCTACAGTGGTAGTAGTGTCGGGTGATGGCTCCTTTATGATGAATGTCCAAGAGCTAACGACTATTAAACGCCGTAAACTTGCGGTTAAAATTCTGCTTATCGACAATCAAAAGTTGGGTATGGTTAAGCAGTGGCAACAGCTGTTTTTTGAAGAACGCTATAGCGAAACGGATCTTTCCGATAACCCTGACTTTGTCACATTAGCATCGGCATTCGATATCCCTGGCCGCACCATTACCAATACTGACGAAGTTGAAGCAGCGTTAGATCACCTAGTTCATTGCGAAGGTCCCTATTTGTTACATGTGAGGATTGACGAGGCTCATAACGTCTGGCCTTTGGTTCCACCAGGGGCATCGAATCGTGACATGATGGAAGAAATGGATAAATCGACCTAGGTTAGTCGCTTAAAGATATTGGTGAGCTTGTCAGATAAAAAATGGCCTGCATAAGAACAGCATGATGGAGATACAGAGATGAAACATACGGTGAATTTAATCTTAGAGCAGCGTCCAGAGGTGCTTGAGCGAGTATTGAGAGTCGTACGCCATCGTGGGTTTAAAGTGACCAAGATGAATATGCAGTTAGCGAACGATAAAACCGCTGGCTTAGATATAACGGTTGAGAGTGAGCGTGGTATAGAACTACTCACTAAGCAGTTGGATAAGCTTATCGATGTGATTGAGTGCAGCGCATTAGTGCATCATACATCTGAAAGGCTCGTTAGCTAGTTCTAGTCGATAGATAAACCTATAAGCCAGAAGAAACTGGCACATAAGAGATAGAGGAAAGGATATGACCGCGAAGAAAGCAGAATTTATATGGTTTAACGGTGAAATCATGCCTTGGGGCGATGCCAAGGTCCATGTGATGTCCCACGGCTTGCATTATGGTTCTTCTGTTTTCGAGGGGATCCGTGTCTATGATACTCATCTTGGGCCTGCTGGTTTTCGTGTCACGCCTCACGTTGAGCGCTTGTATGACTCGGCTAAAATTTACCGCATGCCAATTCCATTTTCGTTCGATGAGTTGATGAAAGCCTGCAGTGATATCGTCAATAAGAACAATTTAAAGAGTGCTTATATCCGTCCGTTGGCCTTTTATGGTGATGTAGGGATGGGGATCACACCGCCAATCGACGCTGTGTGTGATGTGATGGTGGCGGCGTTTCCTTGGGGCGCTTATCTGGGTGAAGACAGCATGGAAGCTGGCGTCGATGTTGCTGTGAGCTCTTGGAATCGCTTAGCACCCAATACTATACCAACTGGTGCTAAGGCGGGTGGTAATTACTTATCCTCTATCCAGATTTCCACTGAAGCTAAACGAAATGGTTTCCATGAAGGGATCGCGCTCGATGTAAATGGCCTAGTGAGTGAAGGCGCTGGAGCGAACTTATTTGTTGTTAAAAAAGGGAAAATTTACACTCCTCCCGCAACTGCTGCTATTTTAATGGGCCTGACCCGAGACTCCATTATAGTGCTTGCCCGTGACTTAGGTTACGAGGTGGTAGAAGAGGCCATGTCACGTGAGTTCCTCTATCTTGCTGATGAGATCTTCATGACCGGCACCGCCGCCGAAATCGTCCCTGTGCGCAGTGTCGACAGAATCGATATTGGCGTGGGTAAGCGTGGCCCTGTGACTAAGCAGATCCAAGACACTTTCTTCGGCCTGTTTACTGGTCAAACCGAAGACAAGTGGGGTTGGTTAGAGCCGTTATAAATTAATAGCAAAGACGAATACTTTGCTAATGGATAACGGAACGTTCGTAAGCTCACTGACGGAAAAGTCAGGAAAGCAGGAGCTAGGCCCTAGGAAAAGCTAAGAAAGGTACTAGAAAAGCGAAAGCTGAGACGAATGCTTCGCTACGGATCACGGAACGCTCGCAGGCTCACGCACGGAAAGCCGGAAAGATTAAGACCAAACATAGAAGCTGAGATCGATATCTCAGTACGTAAAATTAAAATTGAAGGTCACAGCCAGGTAGCTTGATGCTAGAACCTAGAACCTAGAACCTAGAACCTAGAACCTAGAACCTAGAACCAACTAGTAATCTAGCCTAGAACCTAGTATCAAAGCCTCGAACCTTATCAAAAAGGATTAATCGCAATGCCAAAATTACGTTCAGCTACTAGTACCGAAGGTCGTAACATGGCTGGAGCCCGCGCTTTGTGGCGTGCAACCGGTGTTAAAGATAATGATTTCGGTAAGCCGATTATTGCGATTTCTAACTCATTTACTCAGTTTGTTCCAGGCCATGTTCACCTTAAAGATATGGGCTCTCTGGTTGCGGGTGCTATCGAAGAAGCGGGCGGTATCGCAAAAGAGTTCAACACAATTGCTGTCGATGATGGCATCGCGATGGGCCATGGCGGTATGTTGTACAGCTTGCCATCTCGTGATCTTATCGCCGATAGCGTCGAATACATGGTTAATGCTCACTGCGCGGACGCACTCGTGTGTATCTCAAACTGTGACAAAATTACTCCAGGCATGTTGATGGCGGCACTTCGTCTTAATATCCCTGTCATCTTCGTCTCCGGTGGTCCAATGGAGGCAGGTAAAACCAAGCTTTCTGACAAGATCATCAAACTGGACTTGGTTGATGCCATGGTGGCTGGCGCCGACAGTCGCGTATCTGATGCTGACAGTGAACAAATCGAACGTAGTGCTTGCCCTACCTGTGGTTCGTGCTCTGGCATGTTTACTGCCAACTCAATGAACTGCTTAACTGAAGCTTTAGGTTTATCGCTGCCGGGTAACGGCTCAATGCTCGCAACTCATGCCGATAGACGTGAGCTTTTCCTCGACGCGGGTCGCCGCATCATGGATCTCGCGACCCGTTATTATAGAGATGACGATGAGTCCGCACTGCCCCGCAACATCGCTAACTTCAATGCTTTCGAAAATGCCACTGTGTTAGATATCGCCATGGGCGGATCGAGTAACACGGTATTGCACCTGATAGCTGCGGCGCACGAAGCTAAAGTCGATTTCACTATGGCCGACATCGACAGATTGTCACGTCTAGTGCCGCATCTTTGTAAGGTTGCCCCATCAACGCCTGAATATCATATGGAAGATGTGCATCGTGCTGGTGGCGTAATGGGAATTTTGGGCGAACTTGATAGAGCGGGCTTGCTCCATAACGACGCATACCATGTTGCAGGTAAGTCTTTAAAAGACGTATTGGCCAAATGGGACATTGTTCAAAGCGATGATGCCGCGGTGCATAAGTTTTTCTCAGCAGGCCCAGCAGGGATCCCTACGACGAAGGCCTTTAGCCAAGATTGTCGCTGGGATAGCGTCGATAATGATCGCGTGGCTGGTTGTATCCGCAAGCGTGAGTTTGCCTTCAGTCAAGAAGGTGGCCTAGCGGTGCTTGCCGGTAATATTGCTATCGATGGTTGTATCGTTAAGACAGCGGGAGTCGATGAAGAAAATCATACCTTTATTGGTTCGGCGCGAGTTTATGAAAGCCAAGATGATGCTGTAGCAGGTATCTTAAATGGTGAAGTGGTTGCTGGTGATGTGGTGGTGATTCGCTACGAAGGCCCTAAAGGCGGCCCAGGTATGCAAGAGATGCTGTATCCAACCAGTTATCTTAAGTCTCGCGGCTTAGGTAAGGCGTGTGCACTTATAACAGATGGTCGTTTCTCCGGCGGTACCTCTGGCCTCTCTATCGGTCATGTGTCGCCAGAAGCTGCGGCAGGTGGCACCATAGGCTTAGTTGAAACCGGTGACAGAATAGAGATTGATATTCCAGAACGTTCAATTAAGTTAGCCATTAGTGATATTGAATTGGCGGCTCGTCGCAGTGCAATGGAAGCGCGCGGTAAGCAAGCGTGGAAGCCAGTGGGTCGTGTAAGGGAAGTCTCATTAGCCCTTAAAGCCTATGCGCTACTTGCGACCAGTGCCGATAAAGGTGCAGTTAGAGATGTCACCATGCTGGAGGATTAACATGACCGAGTTAGCCACGCACACAGAAGTAGATTTGGCCCATTATTATTTACAGAAAACCTTATTGTCTTCTGTTTATGATGTTGCCAAAGTGACGCCACTTTCAAGCTTGAATAAGTTGTCGGCTCGTCTGGGCTGCCAAGTGTTTCTTAAGCGTGAAGATATGCAGCCAGTGCACTCATTTAAACTGCGCGGCGCTTATAACCGTATTTCACAGCTAACCTCAGCTGAGCAAGAGTGTGGCGTGGTGACAGCTTCGGCAGGTAATCATGCCCAAGGTGTGGCGATGTCTGCCTCGGCACTTGGACTTAGCGCTATTATTGTGATGCCCGAAACCACGCCAGAGATTAAAGTGGATGCGGTAAGGCGTCTGGGTGGTGAGGTGATACTTCACGGTCAGGCGTTCGATCAGGCCAGTGCTTATGCCCAAGAGTTGTCAAAAACTGAAGGGCGGGTTTATATCGCCCCATTTGATGATGAAGCTGTGATTGCCGGTCAAGGCACTGTGGCGCAGGAGATGTTGCAACAGCAGCGCGATATCGAAGTGGTATTTGTGCCTGTGGGCGGCGGTGGATTGATTGCTGGTATCGCCGCGTTTTATAAAGCTGTGATGCCACAAGTTAAAATTATCGGTGTTGAACCAGAAGATTCTGCCTGTTTAAAAGCGGCGCTCGATGCGGGTGAGCGCGTGGTATTGCCTCAAGTGGGCTTATTTGCTGATGGTGTGGCGGTTAAGCAGATCGGCGTTGAGCCATTCAAAGTGGCGCGACAATATGTGGATGGCATGATCACAGTAACCTCTGATGAAATCTGCGCCGCGGTGAAAGATATCTTCGAAGATACCCGTGCGATTGCCGAGCCAGCGGGCGCGTTAGCACTTGCAGGGCTTAAAAAGTACATGGGCACTCAAGGTAATGGTGAGAAAGTGGCCGCCATTTTGAGTGGCGCCAATGTGAATTTTCATAGTTTGCGTTACGTCTCAGAGCGCTGTGAACTCGGTGAGCAAAAAGAGGCGATTTTAGCGGTTAAAGTGCCAGAGAGACCGGGAGTATTTTTAAGGTTCTGTGAATTACTCGAAAAACGAGTAATGACTGAATTTAACTATCGTTTCAGCAGCCGAGATAAAGCTGTTGTGTTTGCGGGTATTCGTTTGTCTGGTGGACAAGTTGAGTTAGATGAGATCATCGCTCGGCTGGAAAATGACGGTTTTGAAGTGCAAGATCTCTCCCATGATGAGACCGCTAAACTGCATGTACGCTATATGGTCGGCGGTCATCCTCCAGAGGAGCTTGAGGAGCGTCTGTTTAGTTTCGAGTTTCCAGAGCACCCTGGTGCCCTATTCAAGTTTCTAACCACCTTGCAGAGTAAGTGGAATATTAGTTTGTTCCATTATCGAAATCACGGTGCGGCCTATGGTCGAGTGTTAGCGGGCTTTGAAGTGCCTGAATCTGATTATGCTGGGTTTCAGCAGTTTCTAACTGAGCTAGGTTTTGTTTATCAGGAGGAGACGCAAAGTCCAGCTTATAAGCTCTTCCTCGATAATAGAGACTAGGTGATGTTAGTGACAAAGGACGCAATTGTGTCCTTTTTTATGCTATCTTAAATTTCAAACACTAGTTTGAAATTGTTAACGGTTTTACGATAGAGTTAGTCTTAAGTCCAGTTGTGAAAGACGTTCAGGTTCAATAAGATGCCAAAAGGTACAATGTAAATAGCTAAAATGATTCTAGATTTAACGATCTAATACGTAGGGAACGAGTATGAAGTTTTTAGACAAGATACTCATCAAATAGTTAATCCTTTTCTGTTAGAGAAGGCTTTATTGAGGAAGTAAGATGTTAGTAGCACCGTATATCGACGCATTTAATCCCCCACGTAGAACCTTGATGGGCCCAGGTCCTTCCGATGTCTATCCTGAAGTGCTTGCCGCGCAGGCGCGCCCAACCATCGGCCATCTAGATCCGCTATTTGTTGGCATGATGGACGAGCTTAAATCGCTAATACAGTATGCATTCCAGACTGAAAACGAGATGACACTCGCTGTTTCTGCGCCAGGTTCTGCTGGCATGGAAACTTGTTTTGTTAACTTGGTCGAAGCGGGCGAGAAAGTGATTGTCTGTCGTAATGGTGTGTTTGGCGAACGTATGCGTCAAAACGTCGAGCGAGTCGGTGCTATCGCTGTCGTGGTCGATAACGAATGGGGTGAGCCTGTCTCGGTTGCCGATGTTGAAGCGGCCTTGATTGCGCATCCGGACGCGAAGTTCTTGGCTTTTGTTCACGCAGAAACTTCAACTGGCGCGTTATCGGATGCAAAGCGTTTATGTGCACTTGCCAAACAGCATGATTGTTTGTCTATTGTTGATGCTGTGACATCAGTAGGTGGTGTTGAGCTTAAGGTTGACGAGTGGGGCATCGATGCCATTTATGCGGGTAGCCAGAAGTGTCTATCCTGTGTGCCGGGTCTGTCACCTGTGTCGTTTTCCCCTGCTGCTGTTGAGAAGATAAAATCACGCAAAACCCCAGTGCAGAGTTGGTTTTTAGATCAAACCTTAGTCATGGGTTACTGGAGTGGTACTGCCGATAACAGCGCTAAGCGAAGTTATCACCATACCGCCCCTGTGAATGCGCTTTACGCACTGCATGAATCGCTTCGTCTACTTGCTAATGAAGGGTTAGAAGCCGCATGGCAGCGACATGCTGATATGCATCAAGTATTACGCCAAGGTTTAGAAGGGCTAGGGCTTAAGTTCGTGGTTGATGAGGCTTCACGCTTGCCGCAACTCAATGCCGTCTATATCCCAGAGGGTATTGATGATGCCGCAGTGCGTAAGCAGCTGTTAGAGGAGTATAATTTGGAGATTGGTGCAGGTCTTGGCGCCCTCGCTGGTAAAGCGTGGCGTATCGGCCTAATGGGTTACGGTGCTCGCCGCGAAAACGTCGCACTGTGTCTTAAGGCATTGGAAGATGTGTTGAATTAGTACTTATCTTATCCAGATAAGCCCTATTTCAAATGCCAGTAAGTTAGACTTACTGGCATTTTTTATATGTTCAGCTTACCTCGAGTTTAGGTTGTTACCATAACAGCTTGCCTGAGGTAATGGGGTATCCTCAGTTATCGTTAATTCGTCAAATTGTTCTGATATTTGCTGGTAGAGTTCAGGATATTTGAGTCGTAGCAGTGCTAATGCTCTTCTATGGTAGTCGTGTACAGGTGGTGAGAGCTGCATTAATTGCTTTAGATAATCTAATACTGCATTTGGCTTGAAGTAATAGCTTGAATCAATTATTAGGTACAAAGGGTCTATGCCGATAGAGTTAAAGTGATAGTCAGCTCTTTGACTGACTAGGTAGCTAAGTAGCTCTAGGTTCCGCTTTTCTACACTACGGTAAATAAGGCTTTTTCCTGTGTGATCCGCTCCAGTTATGTCGAGTCCATTGATATGTAACTTTTCGAAGTATGCTGAATTGTTACGGCCAAACATCATTAAGAGCTTGAATTCTACCTGTTCCTGTCTAAGTTGACTACTCTGAAGGGGCTGATAATACGCTGCATCCCACGGGATAATTTGGTAGAAAAACCATCGTAGCTGCTCTTCTGTTAAGTTAGCTGATTCAATGGCTTTTATCGCCTCGTGAATTTTATTCTTGCGAAGGTGTATATCAAAGACTTCGGACTTTAGCTCTTTATCTCTTGGGTAGGAGAATCGAAGATGAGATGTTTGAGTTGCCATAAAGCAATGCGCTAATACCGGATCGATACCGTTAAGATTGATTGCATTCACTTCTCTATTTTCATTTTTGAGTTGAATAACATAGTGGTTAAATGTTTCAGGTTGCCATTTCTTATCAATTCCCGAAATTCTAGCTTGGCAGGAAAGTAATTGTTCTTGTGAAGCCTCTTTCTCAAGTAATCGATTTCGCTCTTGGCTGAGTCTAACGACCAATTTTGCATCAGGGTCGAAAGCTAATCTTTTTCTAGTTTGTACTTGAGTTAGGTCTAGCTGATAGTGAGCCGATAGTGAGGTGAGTTGTTCCTCAGTAAACTGATAATAATTTCTTGGGTAGGAGCCTGATACTAGTTGATCGGTTTGTGTATCGAAAAAGGCGGGTGCATTTAGGCTTTGTAGTTGTTCAATAATGTTGACCTGACGAATAACAGCATCACTCTCAATGTTTTTTCCTAGTACGTAGGTTAGTTTGGCTAAAGCATGTTCCATGGTTGAACCAAGGTAAGGATCGTTAGACGTAGTGCTGTGTCGTTGTAATAGTTGACTGACAACATGATCCCGTCCCTCAAATGCAGCAACATCAATCAATAGCAGCTGTTCACGTCCTATAAGGTCATCACCAAGTATTTGGTTCATATCACCTAATTTATTTATGGCTTCAGTTAAGACTTGTTGAGATATTCCTTCTTGCTCGACTAACCAAGCGACATCATCAATGTTTAACTCAGTTGCTTTTATCAGTTGTAGTGCTGCTTTTTCGGTTAAATTGGCAATGTTTTCTAATGCCGGAATGGGAACTGCGATTGTAACGATAAAATCTTCAGGTAAGTCAGGGACTTCGATTCTTAACAATGCATTTATCTTTACATTATTTAGGCTAAGTGTTGATTGTTTTTTTAATTGTTCGTCACGCCAGCTCGCGGCGAAATTAGAATTGGAGAAGTGATCGATTGCCGATGTGATCTCATCAACCGAATACCCCTCATCTAGATATTTACTCCAATTTTGTTCACGCCCAAAATCATTGCTTTTAACATCGTTATTTTCAATGAGTTGCTTGCATTCCTGATAACTGATAATGGGCTGATTAATCGTACTCTTTGTTATTTTCTTAGCAATATCAATCTTGCTTAACTTCGTCTCAATATGATTCTGAGTAGAGTGAGTCGGCGCTATTTGAGGGCTGGGCCATAAAAAATACAATGCAATCGTCACTATTATAGTGATGATTAAGATGAGATGAATGTGTGTTCGTTTCACTTAGTTTATTCCCTAAACCGGAGTAAAATTAATTGGTGAATGCTCCCATATTAGCCATAAATAAAAGAGTCATAGATTGATAATTTATGACTCTGAGTGTACAGATTTTAATCCCTATGTGGAAATACTGCCATAGAACATAATTGTATCAATTTCAATATTTTATAACGCCAATGCCAATTCAGCTTGCTCCTCAGTTCTCCACCAATACTGATTTTCAATTAGTGGGTTAGCATCATTAATAGTAAAGACCTGTCCTATCATTGGGGTTGCCAGTTTTACATCGGCACCCTCTGCCAGTTCAACGATTCGCTCTAGTGGTTCATACCAGCTGTGAAAGGCGAGATCAAAGGTGCCATTATGGATTGGCATCATGGTCTCTCCTCTTAGGTCTATATGAGCTTGAAGACTCTGCTCTGGTGTCATATGGATTGTGGGCCAGTCAGCATCGTAGGCGCCAGTTTCTACCATAGTGAGGGTAAAGGGACTAAAGCGATCGCCAATCTCCTTAAAGCCTGCAAAATAGCCAGAGTCGCCACTAAAATAGATCTTGTTTTCTTGAGACTCAATCACGTATGAGGCCCAGAGAGTGTTGTTTTTATCAAATAAACCACGACCCGAAAAGTGCTGAGTCGGGGTGGCTGTGATCTTAACGCAGCCAAGATTAAATGAGCTCCACCAATCCAGAGTCTGGATATTATCTGCCGACACGCCCCATTTCAATAGATGCTTATCAACACCCAAAGGCACAATAAATTGAGTAGATGTTGAGGCTAAATGTTTAATGGTCGCCTTATCTAAATGGTCATAGTGATCGTGGCTAATAAGAACGCCATCTATCTCAGGCAGATCTTCAAGTGAGATAGGCGTTGGATGAAAACGCTTAGGGCCAATAAAGCTAAAGGGGGAGGCGCGCTCGCTGAATACCGGATCGATAAGCCATTTTTTACCATCTAACTGCATAAAAATACTTGAGTGTCCCAGACGGATCACCAAATCTTTATCATTGGACAGGTTAGTTAACTGCTCATGTGACAGTGCCATAATAGGCTGCATTTTAGTTGGCTCAGCATCGACTCGCTTCTCGGTTACGTAACGCATCAGCAGCGGCAGCGGCAGCGGCAGCGGCAGCGGCAGGATCGCGGTGTTTTCACTGAAATCAGCAGCCGTATTAACGTAGCCACCCTTATCGTTATGATGGGTACTCCTGTCTTTTTGATGATTAAGTTCATCTGAGGGAGTGATCATAGTTAGCATAGCGCCTCCAAAAATTAGCAGTAAAGTAATAGCAATAAGTCGTTTCATTATTAATACATTTAAGAAAACTACACAGTGTAGTTTACTTAAATGTATGCAAAAGTAAACTGGTCAGTGTAAAATAAATTTGTTTAGTCAAGGTATTTAAAGCAAGAGATTGAAAATTATGGATAAAAAAATATCACGTTCTGAATTGAAGCGTGCTGCGATCATACGTGCCGCTATGTCTGAGTTTCAGGCTAAAGGGTTTAAGGCGACCAGTATGGATGATGTTGCTAAGTGTGCTGAGGTGTCTAAGCGAACGGTTTACAACCATTTTCCAAGTAAAGAGGTGCTATTTAGCGCAATAACATTGGAGATGATGGCACTGTTATGTACATTTGAGTATTTTAGCTTTTCTAATGATATCTCTGTTGAAGAACAGCTACGCAAGCTGGTGGATATAGAGATTGAACATTTAAGATCTCAGGCATTTATCGATATGGCTAGAGTGATTATTGCTGAAGCGGTGCATTCACCAGAACTTATCCAAGGTGCAATGAAGGAGTTCAGTAAGCAGGAAACACCTCTAAACACTTGGTTTCAAAGTGCCATGGATACCGGTGCACTTAACTGTAAAAATACAGAGATTATCGTGACTCAATTCGTTGGGGTTATTAAAGCTTTCTGTTTTTGGCCTCAGATGGTGCAGGGGGCTGAATTCCCCTCTGATGAGGAGATCGTCAGGATTAAGCAGACTGTGGTAAAGATGATATTGAAGCAATATACTTGAGTTCAATTATCAATAGTTTGTGAGCAATAAGCTGGGGAATTTCCCAGCTTATTGATGGTTGATGGATCTTAATTCACAAGTCTTTACTTGGCAGTGATTTAGCTTAAAAAGTGTAATCAAGTTTAATCCATGTGGTGCGGCCGGGTTCGTTAGGCTTTGATTACATGGATTCACTGCCTGTATCCCGCCGCGAGTTAGTTCAAATAGATTTAGAAAGTGTAATCTAGTTTTGTCCAAGCGGTTCGGCCGGGTTCGTTAGGCTTTGACTACCATGAGCTCGCTGCCTGTATCCCGCAGCGAGTTAGTTCAAATTGGTTTAAAAAGTGTAATCCAGTTTTATCCAAGCTGTACGGCCGGGTTCATTAACCTGAAACATGGGTTCACTGCCTGGTACATCATTGCCAGCTCCTGATCGACTGATATGCTCTGCATAGGTGATATCGAATAGGTTTTCGATACCAAGACTGACCAAAATGGCATCACCATGTTTCCAGGTACCGTTGATCGCTAACGTGCCGAAGCCACTGCTTTCCCCCAGATCCTGTCCTGAGATATTGCCCTGCCCAAGTGTGACTCTGTCTTGTGCGGCGACCATGCGCCAGAGTAAACCTGCGGTCAAATCTTGGTATTGATAGTCGAGAGAGATGCGTCCCTCCAATGGTGGGATCTGTCCAAGAGGTGTATCTTGACTGCTGTTTTCACCACGACTATAGCTGAGGGTGGTTTGCGCCGATAAGTTATCGGTAAAGGGATAGCTAATGCCGAACTCTCCGCCCCAGACTGTTGCATCGATATTGTATGCTGAAGCACTCTTGGTATTAGTGTCAATAAGAATGTAGTCATCAATCTTGCCGTAGAAGAGTGAGCTTGAAAGCTCTACATCACCTTGGTAGATCCAGCCTATATCCATCTGAGTGGTTTTTTCCGGCTTTAGCTCAAAGGCTTTTTCAGTACTATTATCAGAGCCTGATTTCATTATCTCCCAATAATCCGGGATCCTTTGAGCATGGCCAGCGCCAAGGTAGTATTGGCTGTTGCCTGTTAGGTATTCATAACGCACAAAACCACTGAATAGCTCATCGGTACGTTTGCCTTGTTGCGCCACAAAAAGCTCAGTCTGCCAATGATCGAATCTAAGGCCTGATAACAAGGTTCCTGCGCGCATCAGGTAACTTGCCTCAATAAACAGACCGCTATTTTCATAACGCATATTGTCTTTAAACGGTTTTGAGAGCAGATCATCGAGACCAAAATCGACGTCGGGGGTGATGGCGCGTCCTTTATGGGTACTCAGCATATAATCGATACCAACAGTGGCTTGCCAGTTATCACTTGGTGTTAGGTCTAACCAAAAATGACCACCAGAGGTACTACGACTAACATTACTGCCTGAATTTATCCCTTGATCGAACTGATCCATAATATGATCGTTTTCATTGGCATAAGCTTGAAATTCAAGTCCGCTAATGAGTTCAAGATCAAAGTCGAATTGAGCCAATAACGTGAGATTTTCATTGCTGATCTCGCGGGCTTTATTGGCTCGATCGGCATACTCTGCTTCACCACTGGATTCACCATAGGCGAGTTCGATAACACTGGTATCTGTCGGCGTCCATCCAAGTGCAATATTATAGTTATTTCGGTCATAACTCGACTGCACGGTATTACCGTCACCGTCTTGGTAGTGATCGCTGCTCGATTGATTAATATCGAGATCAAAGTAGTACTTCTCGTCGCCTGCCTTTAACTCAACCAGATAATCTCTGCGGTCGAAACTTCCCCCTGTGATGCTAGCTCGACCTTCTAGATCTTGTTCGGTAAAGCTGTGACGATCTTTCTCAAATAGCACGGTTCCTGCCGATCCTACGGGACCATACTTCACCGTTTGTGGCCCCTTAATAACAGTAATGCTGTCGTAGGCTTCTGGGTAGATATATGCCGTAGGCGGATCCATTCGTCCGCCACAGGTGCCATAAACATGCTGACCATCATCGACGATACTCAGACGTGATCCACCTAATCCTCGTAGGGAAGGGTCGCCGCCAGCGCCACCTTTACGTCCTATGCTAAAGCCGGGTATGGTTTTGAGAAAACCTGCGCCATCATAGGCGGGCAAAGGCAATCTGGGCTTCTTGGGATCGGTGACCACTTTAGTCGGTTCACGCATCAGCTCTCCCGTCACGACAATATGCTCATCGCACCTACCTTTGTCACACCCCTGAGCTTCTGCTGAGGTGGTGAAGGGAAGTAGCATGCAGCTTGTAGAGGATAAGATTGACGCTAATATCAGGTTGTGCCGGTTCATTGCCAGACTCGGTTCTTAAAATGTGTGCTCTTTTTCGCAGATTTTCAGCTTGTTAACAAAGGTTAAGCCACTGAGTGCGACAATGTGTCACAGCTGATAATGATGGGGCTCACAGTTTTAGAGTCTAGGTTAGAAATTGATGATCAATCTTTAATCTAAAAAGCTTGCTTAAAAATGCTAGTATCACTACTCTCCACGTCCTTTTCGAATTCGTAAGAAGACACTCCGTTTTCTTCTCTTTCATATGAGTAAAACATGGCGCTACATACAGGGCTAGAGATAGATCCTAACGTGGATCAATACACCTCGTTATTTGAATCTATTGCACAGGACATTGCTGTTAACGGTTACAGCATTAAACCTAATGCCTTACCAGTTGAGTTAGCTAGAAAGCTAAGTGCTCGAGCTCAAGCGATAACGGATACTCACTTTAAAGCGGCAGGCATAGGCCGAAGCAGTGAGCTTATGCTGAATAATGAGATCCGCACTGATGCAATCTGTTGGATTGTCGGTGATAGTGAGCTTGGTGCAAGTTGGTTTGATTGGGTAGAAGGGCTAAAGCAGTATGTAAATCGAACTCTCTTTCTTGGGCTCGAAGAATTTGAAAGTCACTTCGCCCACTATAGCGAAGGGGATTTTTATCAAAAGCATAAGGACGCGTTCCACGGTGAATCAAACCGAATTTTAACTCTGGTAGCTTATTTGAATGAGGATTGGAGCGAAGAGTGTGGCGGCGAGCTTCTTGTTTATCCCGATGACTCAGATGAAGTGTTGGTCAAAGTTACTCCACACTTCGGTACTATTGTGGTCTTCATGAGTGAAGAGTTCCCCCATGAAGTGTTACCGGCTAAGTGTGACCGCTACTCTATCGCCACCTGGTTTAGACGCAAGTCAGATAAGCTGAGTTGAGGCTAAGAAGGGCGGCACTTTGTGCCTGCGAGGCTAGGACGCTACGCTTCGAGATCGCTCGCAGGCTCACTTGCTAGGGCGACTCACTTGAGTACGGAACGCTTCGCTTACGGAATAGCCTATGGCTACAGGAACGCGTTGCTTACAGTAAAAGCAACACTGAGCATTTGCCATTGCCGTCATCCCGGGCTTGTTCCGGGATCCATTCTTTTGAACTTAAGCGATGAAGGGCGGGCAGCTATAAATTCAAGAGATAAAGGCTTTAGTTGTTGCTGTTGCACTTCTCCGTGGCCCTTCGTGTTCTCTGTGGTGAATAGATTTTTTTTGAACAAAGGGATCGCGTAGCCAATTGAGCTTAAATCGAAACGGGTAAATACAGGGCGTTAACCATGCTTGTCCTTATATATTTTTAGGTTATTTCAGCGGAAGTGGCAGCGGTCTAAGCTACCTAGACAAAGCTATTTAAGTGGGATATCTTACAGATTACTTAATAAGCAGTTGGTTGGTAAAGTAATCGCTTGAATAAGTAGTCATTCGAGTGAATAATCAATTGAATAAGTATTCACTCGAATAAAATGCCATGTTCATAAGTAGTCACTTGAGTGGGTGGGTGCTTTTTTGCTAATTAAAACAGCTTGATGCGTTTTCGTTCAGGCTTTTTGTTATCTGCAATATGGGATAGGCAAGGCGGGGGATACTGCTTTAATCGGGGAAACATGTGGGGTCAGTGTGAACATGCTTCTTTGTCCCAAATCTGGACGTCAATAAAACCATCAAAACCATCAAAACCATCCAATGAACCCACCTAAGTGATACTTAAACTTGTTCTCCGACAAGTTAGTCAGTTTTGACTTCACAGATAAAAAAATGGCCCTATATCGCTATAGGGCCATTTTTATTTAAGACTATTTAGTCTTACTAAGTAAATAGCTGAATAATGATCAGCGTGATCAATGCTGGACACACGTACTTTACATACAGTGGCCAGATGCGCCAGAACAAGCTGTTACTGTTAACGCCCTCTTGAGCTTGTATGTCCTTGAGTAAGTCATTACGTTGCCATACCCAGCCTAGATAGATAGCAATACCCAGTGCGATAAGAGGTTGAGCTCGCTCCGTGGTCAAGGTGATCATAAAGCTAAACAGCTGATCGAAATTCAATACCACAATCAGAGATAACACGATCACTAGGGCACCAATTAAGTAGGTGGCTTTGTTACGGTTTATCGACTTTCTCTCCATCAGATAACTGGTGGGGACTTCGACAATCGAGATGGCGGAAGTAAGGCCTGCTATGGTCATCAAGACGAAAAATACAAAAGCCAACAGGTATTGTAGTGTGCCGCCTAAGGTATCAAATAGTGCGGGCAGTACGGTAAACACTAAGGTATCGGAATTGAGTAAACTGCCATCCTCAGCAAAAATTTGCACACCATTGTGTTGCGCCACATACATGGCTGGAATGATCATCATGGCAGCGAGGAAAGCAACACTGGTGTCAGTTAACGTGACATAGGCAGTAAGCTTACCAAGGTTTTCGTTCTTATTTAGGTATGCCCCGTAAACCATCATGGCACCTGTGCCGATAGTTAATGAGAAGAAGGTTTGCCCTAGTGCACCAATAAGCACATCGGCATCCCAAATTCGAGAGAAGTCAGGTACTAGCAATGCCTCTAATCCAGTCATCGCCCCTGGTTGAGTTAGGATGTAGATCACGCCCATGACTAGGATAAGTAGCAATAGCGGCATTAACCTTTTTGACCACAGTTCGATACCTTTTTGTACTCCTTGGCGTATTACCCAGATCACCATCAGGATAAACAGTGTCGTGAACACTAAATTACGGGAGAGGGAGAACTCCATCAACCATGCTGATACCTCTGTAAAGCCAAACATTTCAGCTATCGGCGCTAAGGCAAAGCTGACAAACCAACCGGAAAGTATGGTGTAGAAGGTACAGATCAATGTGGCGGTAATAATTGAAATAAAACCGATGGCTTTCCCTATTTTTCTATTGACTTTTCCGGTGCCTATTTTAGCCATTGCATCGGCGGGATTGGTTTGTCCGTGGCGGCCAATCATCAGCTCGGCGACCAACATGGGATAACCCAGAATTAAGATAAGCACCAGATACACAAGCAGGAAAGCGCCGCCACCATGGGTTGCAGCTTGTGTGGGAAAACCCCAGATATTACCGACACCAACGGCTGAGCCTGCGGCTGCCATGATGAAACCTATTCTGGAACTAAAATGGGTGGACTCTGTACTGCTCATGCTTATCTCACTTACTTTCTTTCTCTCTTCAAGAGGGGGCATGATAGAGGTTTACTACGCTAGGTCAATGAGGATTTATAGCTTGAAAGTGTTTGTGCTTAGGCTTTAATCTCGTTAATTCGTGTTTTTGTGATTCATCTTTGCTTCTAGAGTGTTATTTGTGAAACATTCTTGCCTTGGTGGTGGTGTGGTGGAGAACGACGCAAGATTATCGCGTTTCAATTAATTTCATAACCGGGACGTTAACTCACACCGGCAAGCTTTTAAACTTGCCGAAGATAGATTAAGAGGGCAGTGGAATACTGGTTTTGCTCTTTACCTGTTTAAGCACGAAACTGGATTTGACCCCTGAGATATGAGGATTCGTTGTGAGTTTCTCAAGCAGGAAAAACTTAAACTCCTTCATATCGGCAATAAGGACTTTGAGTTGGTAGTCGGCATCACTTCCTGTTAATAGGCAGCACTCCTGAACTTCGTCATACCCTGCAATGGTATTTTCAAAGGATTCTAAAATAGCCTTAGAATGTCTTTCCAATCTGACTTGAACGTAGGCGGTGAGTGATAGATTAAAATGTTCAGCTGACAGTAGAGTCGCATATCCAGCGATATAGCCAGACTCCTCTAGGGCTTTTACACGTCTGGAGCAGGGTGAAGCTGATAATCCCACTCTTTCCGCCAGTTCTTGATTTGATAATTTACCTTGGCTTTGAAGTAACGTTAAAATGGCTAGATCGATTTTATCGAGTTGTAGCTCTGCCATAGCAGTAGATCTCTATTTATTTTAACCTTATACCGATAGGTATTAGTTAAGCATACCGTTAAATTTAAAATGAAGAGAGCTGGCTCTTGTCATTTTATTGAGTGTTTTCCAATTTATTTCTGCTTTTGATCAACTCTGAGTAGAAGATGCTCAAATAGGGAAAGCCTTTATGTACCACGAAGATTGAAAGTAGACCAATCCCACCGCCAAGAATTGTAGAGGCAAGCACATCTTGAGACCAATGCATGCCAAGTAGCATACGGCTAAACCCCATGCCTATGCTCCAGAGAAACAACAAACCAGGCAGAACAAGGTTACCAGCGAGTAGAAGATAGTAGCTGGCGATCATGGTTAAGGTCAGCGCAAATAGTGTGTGGCCAGAGGGGAAAGCAAAACCCACTTCATGTTTCCAATGCTGTTTAACCAAAGGAGAGAGGACATGCTCTGAATGGGCATGTTCGAGTCTATCTAGTGCGTTGCTCATCTCAGCTTTTCGTTGCAACTTAGGTAACGAGTAAAAATTGTCAATATCAAGCTGATATTGTGACGCTAACCAGGCAGCATTGGGCCTAGGTTCATTGAAGTAAGGCTTAAGAAAGCTGTTTAAGGTGAGTGTGGTACACATGCCTAATGAAATAGCGAGAAACAGGCTAATGAATTGCGGTTTAGATAACAGCTGATAGCTTAAGAGTAAGACCAGCAATACTGTGGTAACACCATAGGGGGCAGTGCCTGTTGAGGTTAGCCAAAACAGAAGGTTAGCCAGTGTCGAATTTAAGGGGATCAGCGGAAAGAGTGACGTATTAAGCATCAGTAAAATGGCCGGTATGATAGCGAGAATGGTCCAGCCAAAAATCATAGGGACAATAGGGGAACGAATGATTGCAGAAGGTGCTTTCATCAAAAAGAATGCCTTTTAGTACAGTTTATAAACGCAAGCCGCTTAGGCTAACTTGCAAAAATCATATTGCCAAGCAGATAGCTTGATAAACAAGCAAAGCGAATGAATTAACATCATGGATTTAACTGGTCATTAACACTTGTGTAAATTATTAACGTAAAAATGACTGAGAAAACCCCCTATGACCATATTACGCCATTGGGGCTTCAAAACCGTGTTTTTAAAGATGGGATGTTGCTTATGTTAGTGACTCCTTACATAAACAACATTATAACGGGTGATATTCACAAGCGACGTTGAGGATAAATCATTTACGCTTCAACACTTCGATGACGTGTAATGAACATGAGTGCTAAGAGGACTGTAAGCAGTAGGCCTGTGCCCATTAAGAGTGCGTAATCTTCAAGCTTGAGTATTGAATAAAGTACGCCATAAAGACTCACTAACATGGCGGCCATAATCCTTCCCTTCTTTACACTGGCTGTGGCACTGCCAACATAGGCTGATATTGATAAAATCGGAATGCTGGCGGCAATAGAGTAGGCATAGTTAAAAGCCAAATGCTCAGAGAGCGAGAGAAGCAGTAGATAAAATAGCGTGACAGCACAGCCTACTAAGAGGTATTGAACTAAATTAAGGCGTGTATTCTGGCTTAATTCGAAGATCAGCAGCATGATAAAAGTGAGGGCGATAAATAGCATGCCGTACTTTACAGAGCGTTTAATTTTACCATAGTGAGTGACGGGTTCAAAAAGCTGGCTGCTTGCCTGAACTTCGGTGAGGTCGATATCCTGATCACTACTAAACACTTGAGGATAGTTACGGGTCAGGTGACTGATTTGCCAGTCGGCACTGAAGCCAGTATCGGAGATCTCTCTATTGGTGGGTAAGATCCCGTTGAAACTAGGGTGGGGCCAGTCTGTGGTGATCTTTATATCGGTATGTTCACCTAAAGGTAGTGCACTAATGGACTGCGACCCACGTAGTGCTATGACAAATTCTACTTCAAACTTTTTCTGTGTTAGATCCACTGAGATAGGCTGGTGAAATCCACGCTCTAACCCTTGCAGACGATCCAGTCCTGTGCCGGGCATGATGCCATTATCGACTAGAGTTGATAGCGTCTCACCTTGTGTGTTGAGTAGGGTAAACTGTTCAATTTTTTCAATCGCCTGATTGGCTGAAATACCGAAAACAAGACGGGCATTATCAATTTTGAGTTCAACGAGATTTTCGATGTCCAGCTTAGGTATCACAAATTTAGCCTTGCCAGTGACAGCCGCACCATAAACAAGTGACTGATATATGCCTCTGGAGCGAAAATCGTGTTTAAGATCCATCGCTAAGGTTAAATGTTTAGGGAGTATAACAAGCTCACTTTGGTATTCTGACTTGAACTTTACCGGCTCCCCAGCATCATTCACTTTCTCTTTTATCACTTGATAACGATAAGGGATGACAAGCGCAGGCCCAGAGACTCGTTGTTGTGGTCCCCATGATTGGCCTATTTCATTGATGACGTCATGATAGAGGTATTGGCGGTCAGAGGTCATGTTCATCACGATCCCTAAAGGGATTGCCGATAGCAGTGATATGGCGACCAAGATGATTATTTTGTGGGTGATATTGCTGGCAGCTGTTGTGAATAAGTTGAGCATTGCTGATTACCTTTCCCTTTATTGAGTAATATTTCCTGTCGGTATTGAAACAGAATAGTGCGAGGGGAGGGGGGCAAGGCGATGATCAATAGTGGCAAAAAAGAGGCTTTGTGATGATCATAAAAACAAAAAAGAGCGCGTAAGCACTCTTTTTCTGTTGGGAGTTAGCGAATAAGTTCCCTTACTTTCTCTGAGTTGGACAGATTATTCTGCAGACTCTTCACGTTCGTTAAGCTTCTTCTCAAGCGCATTGACTTGTGCTTGCAGTGCTTCAAGTTTTTCGCGGGTTTTCAATAATACGTGTTGTTGTATTTCAAACTCTTCATGGGAAACCACATCTAACTTCATTAGCTGGTTCTGCAGGATCTGTTTGCTCTTCTCTTCGAATTCACCGGCAAACTGCTTCAAGCCATTTGGTAGGTTTTCGCTCAGTTGCTTAGCAACCTCTTCGATTTTCTTTGGATTGAACATGGTTTATTTCCGCCATTAGCTATGAATGTATATTACTTAAGAGTGTACCTGAGGGTGTCATTTTAAGAAACCTGTGAGATCAGTAACGGGTTAACCTCAATTCAGGATTATAGGTTTAGGTTAGTAACAAAAAGACCCAGTTCAATAACTGAACTGGGTCTTTTTAGATGGGCTATCACTGCTATGCCGTGACTTTTATCTCTTCATCAAACTCAGGAAGAGGCACATGTCTTTCAGCTAGATAGGTGTAGATCACTGGTAGAACAAATAAGGTAAACACTGTGCCTATTGCTAAACCAGAGACGATAACCAGACCAATATTGAATCGAGCCACTGCGCCCGCTCCAACGGCAAATAAGAGAGGGATAAGACCCGCTATCATGGCTGCTGTGGTCATCAAGATAGGACGTAAACGCACTGTGGCTGCAAGCTTAATCGCATCAATCTTACTGAGGCCGTTATGCAGTTGTTCCTCTTTGGCGACTTCACACATCAAAATCCCGTGCTTAGTGATTAACCCCACTAAGGTGATGAGACCGACTTGGGTGTAGATGTTCATCGATGAGAGTCCAAAGACGTGTGTCCAAGCAAGTGCGATTAATGCACCACTGATAGCCAGAGGCACAGAGACCAATATCACTAAGGGATCTCGAATACTCTCGAATTGACTGGCTAAGACTAAGAAGATGATTGCCAGTGCTAAACCAAAGGTGGCAAATAGCGCTGAGCCTTCGGTGACGTACTGGCGAGCTTCACCTAGGAAGTCATAGTCGTACCCTTTAGGCAGGTCGTTATCGCCTATATTCTTGAGGAAGTCGATAGCATCACCTATCGTGACGCCTGGTGTGGCAACTCCGCCTACGGTCAATGCATTCATCTGGTTAAAGTGAGGCAAAGAGCGCGGTTCTGCGACCATCTCTATGTCCACTAAGCTAGATAGCGGGATAGAGCGACCATCGGCAGCCTTAACGTAGAAGCCATTGAGCGCTTCAGGGTTATCTCGGAACTGACGCTCAACTTGTGGGATCACCTCATAAGAACGGCCGTCGAGATTGATTCGATTGACATAACCATCACTCATCATGGTGGTTAGCGTTACACCTATATCTTGCATGGTAATGCCATAACTGCCGGCAAGATCACGTTTGATATGGATTTTCATGGTGCCAGAATCGAACTTGAGGTTGATTTCTGAGTAGACAAATAACGGACTATTCTGCACTTTCTCGAGCACGTTACTGCCTATCTGGAACAGGCTTTCGAAAGAGTTAGATGTGGTGATCACAAACTGGATAGGTAGGCCACCAGATGAACCAGGAAGCTCTGGCATTTGGAAGGTGGTTACTGCTATGCCTGGGATCTGTTTGAGTTCATCACCCAGTATTTTTTGCATCTCTTTCTGGCTATGGTCACGCTCACTCCAAGGCACCAATGGCGAAATACCGAAGGCTTGGTTAGAGTTTGGTATACCCACAAAGGCGAGTGAAGCCTCGCTTTCTGGGTGTGACTTGATGATATCGGTTACTAGCATCATATTCGATTGAATGTAATCTAAGTTTGCTGTCGAGGGCGCTGTGCCCATCATCATGACCACACTCTTATCTTCATTCGGTGCCAGCTCAGAGGGGATGAAACTGAACAACACAGGCAGAGTACCAAACACGATAATAGCAAAAGCTAGCACAACAGGGCGACGTTCCATTACGGCATTGAGCATGCGTTGGTAACGGTTTGTCATCCCAGATAGGAAGTGCTCTACTCCGCGCTCAAAACGGTTAGGTGCTGAGTGAGGCTTTAAGATTTTTGAACACATCATTGGCGACAGCGTCAGCGCGACAATGCCGGAGATAAATACCGCTCCGGCCAAGGTGAGAGCAAACTCTTTAAAGAGTGAACCTGTGATCCCCCCCATCAAAGCAATGGGTGCATACACTGCCGCCAGTGTAATGGTCATGGAGATAACCGGCACCGCAATTTCACGGGTACCAATAATGGCAGCTCTAAAGGGGGTTTCACCTAACTTGATATGTCGGTCGACATTTTCCACCACCACAATGGCATCGTCCACCACTAAGCCGATGGCCAGCACCATCGCCAGTAGTGTCATTAGGTTCAATGTAAAACCGAACATCTGCATGATGACGGTCACGCCGATTAATGAGAGTGGAATCGTTACGATTGGAATAATGACCGCACGCAGTGAACCGAGGAAAAGCGTGATCACGATAATCACAATGATCGACGCTTCACCTATGGTCTTAATCACCTCTTGAATCGACTCATCGATCGCCAATGAGGAATCATAGAGGATACGGGCATTGATTGACACGGGCAGACTACGTTGGATATCAGGCATAAGTGCACGAGCATCGGCAGCCACAATCAGAGGGTTAGCGGTTGGTGTTACATCGAGTGCAACAACGACGGCCTCTTGACCGTCGGCTAGTGCGCGGTAGACATCGTGACTTTTCTCTAGACTCACCTCGGCAATATCACCTAGGCGAACAACCAAGCCATCTTTACTGGCAATAACCAGTTTTTCCAACTCTTCGACGGTGGCCACTTGGGTATCAGCCGTACCATTGAAGAGGGTAAATGTGCCATTTGCCTGACCCACTGCCGACTGGTAGTTGTTGGCTTGTAGAACTTGCATTACTTCAGTTGAAGAGAGATTGAACGCCCCCATACGAGCGGGATCGATCCATATCCTCATGGCGTATTTGATACCGCCATAGAGGTTAACTTTTGCGACACCGTTGACAGTGAAAAGCTGTGGTTTAACGACTCGCTCTAGATAATCGGTTATCTGACTCGAGTTGATTTGAACGCTGGAGAAGGAGATGTAAAGTACCGATGTTTGCGATCCCGTTGACATATCAACAGTGGAATCTTCGGCCTCTTTCGGCAGTTGAGAGCGGACGGAGTTGACCTTGGCAAGTATGTCAGCCAGAGCCCCATTAGGATCAGTATTGAGCTTCATGTAGACCGTGATCTTAGAGGTGCCCAATGAGCTGTCTGAGGTCATAAAGTCGACGTTATCAGCCTGAGCTAAGGCTTGCTCCAAGGGCTGAGTAATAAAGCCCTGAATGAGATTTGCATCGGCACCATAATAGCTGGTGGATACGGTGACCACTGTGTTGGTCATCTCTGGGTATTCACGAACCTGCATACTACTTAGGGAGTTAAAACCTAAGAGCAATAGTAGGAAGCTTATCGAGGCGGCGAGGACCGGCCTGCGAATGAAAATATCAGTAAAGCGCATTGCCAGCTCCTATTATAGTTGTGGCATAGTGGCGGGAGGAGTCAATGCATCATCCTCGGTCACTTTGACTTTGCTTTTGTTACTGAGTCGGACCTGACCTGAAGTCACAATGAGGTCATTGGCGGCGAGTGCTCCGGTGACTAAGGCGTTATTTCCGTTACGCTCCAGTATTTCAACATTGATCTGTTGTACACGCTTTACCGTATTTCCTTGCTCTTGGCTCTCATGGATCAGATAGATAGAGTTACCGTAAAGAGTGAAGTTAATTGCTGTTTGAGGCAGCACAAATTGTTGCGTCATTTCGGGTAATAAAACAGACACTCGCGCAAACATACCACTGCGTAATTTTGCATCTATATTCGGTATTGTTGCTTGTATTTGGATCAAACCACTCTGGTAGAAAACAGCAGGTTCAATGGCTGATATTTTACCTTCAAAGGGATGAGTGGGGTAAGCATCTACATAGACGTGGATCGTTTGTCCGTTAGAAATACGTGGCAGTTGAGTTTGTGGCACAGTAAAGCGGATCTGCATGGTGCTGATATCTTCTAAGCGAACGATATCGGTGCCAGCCTGAAGATATTGACCTAAGTTCACACTGCGAATACCCACTAGGCCTGCAAAGGGTGCATCGATGGATCTACGATTTATGGTGGCAGTAAGACTTTCAATGTCAGCTTTTAAAGCCAAATATTTAGACTCGCTGTTATCCAAATCTTGCTTAGACACTGAGCTGTTCTTATAAAGGCGACTGAGCCTTTGGTAGTCAGCTTCGGCGGCAGGTAACTGAACCATTTTGCTCTTTAAGTTTGCTTTTTCAACCGTTGAATCGAGCAGAATGAGGTTCTGTCCTACTTTGACTTCAGTGCCATTTTCAAAGTTAATGCTATCGATCACACCTGCAAGTTCATTGGCGATGGTCACACCTTGATTAGGCTCGACAAAACCGATTGCATCAATAGTCGGCTGCCAATTTTGTGGTATCAGTGTCATGGCTGTGACAGGGGATTGAGGCTCAGGCATATTGGCAATGGCATCGGCAATTTTGCCTTTAACCATGATGTTAAAACCAATGACCGAGCCGAATGTGAGAAGTGCAATGATGAGCATTATCAGGGTCCATTTTTTCATTTTCCTGATCGTTCCTTTTTTAAGTTTATTTTGGTTATTTGAGTAAGGTTTTCCAGCAGATATCGCAGGCAACTTCTAATTCGTTCTTATCGTATTCTATTTGGCCTCGACGTATGCTTCGACCCAGTGCCATTGACGGCTCTAGTGAAATAGCAAACATGACCTTGTTTTGTAAATTATGAAATATGCCCTCGACTCTTCCCGCTTCGAATAGCTGATGCAGTCCTTGAAAAGTGCTTTTTTCAAAAGCTTGATGTGGGTCTGAATCGATTCCTGGCAGGTGTATATATTGCTCATAGCTCAAGTTTGCTGGCGTGCGTTGTCGGCCAAAATCAACGATATTGAACCAGATCCGTTTAAATCTCTGTTCTAGGTTGCCCTCTTGGCAGTCGACTAAAATATTACTCGCCACTTCGCGGAGCACATGTTTCCTTAATTCAGAGATTAACTCCTCTTTATCTTTGAAATAACGATAAATCGTTCCAGCGGCAACACCGGCTTCATTTGCAATCTGTTGCATCGAAAGCCCCTGCAACCCCTTACTAGCGATAATTTTTTCGGTGGCTCTGAAGATAAGCTCGCGCTTATTATCCATATTATTCTCAGTATAGCGTACGGAATGAATGAATGTTCATTCACTATTCTATGTTACCTGTTTAAAGATGGCAATCATGAAATAGAGGATGTAGGGGAAATTCTGGTATGATCGGCAATCATTCAATATTGTTTATATCCAATGAATCTCCAAATGCAGGACTCTGCATATGGAAGAGGTTTGGATACAGTGTTTTGGTAAAAGTTAACAGATGAAGCTAAATCCCGGACAAAATGACGCCGTTCACTATGTTTCTGGCCCTTGCCTAGTATTGGCGGGTGCAGGTAGTGGTAAAACTCGCGTGATCATTAATAAGATTGCCTATCTGGTGCAGAAGTGTGGCTATAAAGCCAGAACGATTGCAGCGGTCACGTTTACCAATAAAGCGGCGCGTGAGATGAAAGAGCGTGTTGCTCAGTCTATGGGACGCAAAGAAGCGCGTGGTTTGTGGATCTCGACTTTCCACACCTTAGGGTTAGAAATTATTAAGCGTGAGCATAAGGTCATTGGTTTAAAGCCGGGCTTCTCCTTGTTTGACGATCAGGATTCTTTGGCGCTTTTGAAAGAGCTGACCGAAGATGAGTTCGACGGTGATAAAGATCTGTTAAAGAACCTCATGACGGCGATTTCGAACTGGAAGGGGGATCTGATTGTTCCCGAGCAAGCCGATAAGATTGCTGCAGATGAGCAATCAAAATTGTTTGCTCATCTTTATCAACGTTATGCCAAACATATGAAGGCGTACAACGCGCTGGATTTTGACGATCTCATCTTAATTCCTACTCTTTTGCTTAGGCACAATAAAGAGGTAAGGGATAAATGGCAGCAGCGTATTCAATATATGCTGGTGGATGAATATCAAGATACCAACACCAGTCAGTATGAACTTGTTAAGCTGCTTGTGGGTGAACGAGCGCGTTTTACTGTGGTAGGAGATGACGATCAATCAATCTACTCATGGCGTGGCGCTAAACCGCAAAACCTGGTGCTGCTAGGTAAAGATTTTCCTACCCTTAAATTGATCAAACTCGAGCAGAATTATCGCTCGAGTCAACGTATTCTGCGAGCGGCCAATATACTGATTGCCAATAACCCTCATGTTTATGATAAAGCGCTATTTAGTGAGCTTGCCTACGGTGAGCCATTAAGAGTCTTGATTGCGGCGAATGAGGCGCAGGAAGCTGAGCGAGTGATCGCTGAAATGATCCGCCATAAGTTTATGGGGAAAACCCAATTTGGTGATTACGCCATATTGTATCGTGGTAACCATCAGTCTCGTCTGCTCGAACGATCATTAATGACCAACAGAATTCCTTATAAATTAAGTGGTGGTACGTCATTTTTTGGTCGAGCCGAGATTAAAGACATTATGGCTTATTTAAGGCTGGTGGTTAATCCAGATGACGATAATGCATTTTTGCGCGTGGTGAACTTACCTAAACGAGGCATTGGTCCATCCACTCTCGAACGTTTAGGTAATTACGCCAACGGGCGTCATATCTCCATGTTTGAGGCGATTTTTGAGGCTGAGCTTAATCATCATCTGACCCCCGCTGCGATGGGAGCATTGTATAAGTTTGGTCAGTTTGTTATCGATACCGGTGAAAGAGCCACTCGAGGCGATCCGGTTGATGCGGTTAAACATCTTATTCGTAATATCAATTACGAAGACTATCTCTATGAGACCAGTACTAGCGCCAAAGCCGCTGAGATGAGAATGAAGAATATCTCGGAATTATATCGCTGGGTGACTGAGATGCTTCAGGGGGATGAACTAGATGAAGGGATGACCTTGTCTGAAGTGGTGACACGTTTAACGCTAAGAGACATGATGGAGCGAAACAGCGAAGATGAAGGAGGAGATCAGGTGCAATTGATGACCTTGCATGCTTCTAAAGGTCTTGAATTCCCCTATGTGTTTATGGTGGGTGTTGAAGAGAGGATCTTGCCACATCAGAGCAGTATCGATGAAGATAACGTTGAAGAGGAGCGTCGTCTTGCTTATGTTGGCATCACTCGAGCTCAGAAGGAACTTTGGTTTGTATTGTGTCGTGAGCGGCGCCAGTTTGGTGAAACCATGCGTTGTGAGCCTAGTCGTTTTTTGCTTGAGTTACCCCAAGATGATTTGATCTGGGAGAACCGTAAGCAGGTTCAGAGCGAAGATCAACGTCAACAGACGGGAAAGTCGAACATCGCCAACCTAAGAGATATGTTTAAGAAGTAACTTGAGGACTCCTCTTTTATTATAACGGAGGAGTTTATCACCAAACTATTTGAATTCTGCATCTTGACGTGGTTTGAGTATACCTAGGCACAAACGAGCTCAGATATTTCTCTCAGATGAATGACTTCTCCCAAGGCTTGTCCTTGCCCTTGCTCAAATCCTATTTTTTGCATCGCAGTTTTCTGATTTGTCGTACTAATGCCGTCAACGAAAACGTTTAACTCGAGAGCCTGCGCTGCTAAGAAGTGAGCGTTGAGTAGCTTAGTATGTTGTTCACTATCAAGGTGGTTGGCATAACTTGGATCGAGTTTCAAACCTTGAAGAGGTAAGAAGGTTAGGCTACTTAGTGCGCTATGGGCACTTCCATATCCGCTCAGCGCTAAATTAACATCTAATTTAGTGAGTTGTTCAAAAGCACATATATGGTTATCAGTATCGAAGATAAAGCCTTGCTCATCGAAAAATAACCATATTTGCTGGCGATTAAAATGGCTTTGTTTAAGTTTGTTTTTGAGCTGCCTTAAGGCGTGTTTATGCTTTAGGTGTTGTCCGGAGATGTTGAGGTGCAAAGGCAGGTGGTCTAATGTTCTTTTCCGTAACCCTGAATACTCATCATTGAGGCTTTCTAGCAGGAAGATATCAAGCTCTGTGGTTAAATTACAATGCTCGGCGATATTGAATAGTTTGGTTTGTTTAATTTTGCCTAAGCAGGGGTGATTCCAATAGAGGCGGGGTTCTAGTGCTAGTATTTCCCCAGTGGATAGCTCTTGAATTGGCAGGTAACTTATCAACAGTGAGCGGTTCGAGATAGCATTTTGAAGCTCCTGTTCTAGCTCGATATCTTTATCCAGTTGTTTATGAGACTTATCATCGAAAGTAACATAACAACCTTTGCCATTTGATTTTGCTTGATACATAGCAGCGTCAGCATCCCGTAATAGGGACTCACTGGTATCTGCCTTATTATTACTAAAAGCAATACCAATACTTGCACCAGACTTGAATTGTTGATTTGTTAATTTATAAGGCTCTGATAAACCAGTTAATACACGCTCTGCGACCTCTTCAGCATCGTGAGAGCCATTTATTCTATCGAGTAGTATGACAAATTCATCGCCGCCAATTCGACCTAAGGTATCATTATCTCGGATACACAATTTGAGCCGTCTTGAGGTTTCGACTAGAAATCGGTCGCCTTCAAGATGACCTAAGGTGTCATTGATGAGTTTGAATCTGTCTAAATCGATAAACAGGAGAGCAAATCGATCGAGTGTATGTCTACGGGTATGTTTGACTGCTTGAGCAAGTCTCTCCATAAACATAGCGCGACTGGGAAGTCCGGTTAATGAGTCATGATTTGCATCATGGGTGAGCTGTCGCTCTACCTTTCGTCTCTGGGTTATCTCTTTCTCTAAATCTTGATTAAGTAATGCCAGCGCTTGTGTTCGCTCAACGACCTTCTCTTCGAGTTGTTCATAACTTGAGATTAATGATTCGGCTGATAATTTACGTTCAATAGCATTGCCGATATGTTGAGATACGAAGGTGAGAAGATCGAGATCGTTTTCTTGATATTTTCGTGTTTTGCTCGTGCTATAAATAGTTAATGCACCACGAACTTGCTCTCGAATGAACAGAGGGATACCAATCCATTGATGGATATCTTTGGTGTTATCAATCTCTGGCATTTTTGAATATATTTCACCAGCATTGACTAAGGCTTGAATATCACTACGTTGTAGAAGTAATGGTTTACGGTGCTTAATTACGTACTCAGTTAATCCATCACTAATGTTTCTAGTGCTTGGTTCGGGGCCTTTAGCTTGGCTGACATAAAAAGGAAAGTGAATCATGGTGCATTGTTCATTGAGCAAAGCAATGTAACAGTTGCTTACGGGGATCAAATGGCTAATAACTCGGTGAAGCTCGGAATAGAAGGTATGGGTGTCAATGTTCGAGGTTGATAAGTCGGCTATCTCAAATAGCGATTTCTGTAGTTGTTCTGCACGACGTCTTTCATTTACTTCCTGTTTCAGCTTGTCGTAGGCAACACTAAGTTCTTTGGTTCTTTGTGCTATGGCCTGCTCTAGTTGTTCTTGATGTTGAAGCCTCGCCATAATATTGGATATTTGATGGCTAACAAAACTGAGTAACTCGATATCCATCTCAGTGAAACTAATATTTTTAGAATAGCTCTGAATAACGAGTACACCCACTACGCTATGATTTATCTTGATTGGCGTGCCAAGCCATTGGTGACAAGGTGCGCCAAGACTTTCTATTTCTTTATCTAAGATCAGTTGATCAAATTTATCTTGATCGCAAAGGAGGTATTTTCCCGTTTTGAGCACATAGCCAGTAAGGCCGCTAAACAATTTTTCTGAGATGCTTTCTTTGGAGAATAACTTAATGGGGTGGTCATCTTTTTCATCGAGAAAAAATGGCACTTCAAGTACGTTATTTTGTTGATTGAGCAAGGCGACAAAGAAATTATCAGCAGGGAGAAGAATGTTGAGAGATCGATGAACCTGCGAATAAAATTCGCTTGGGGAACTCACCTCCGCTGCTAAGTTGGATAACTCCAGCAACATATTTTGCGTGACTTCAGCTCGCTTATACTTAAGAGCTAGGCTCTTTAAGCGTGTGATCCTTTTTTGCATAAGCTCAAATTCACGGTGTGAATATTGAGTTGATTCATCCCTAAACATAATATCCGCCAATCGCTATTCTTATTTTATGGAGCTAGGATTTGGACTAATTTTTTATTGTGGTATAAATAGCATGAAAAAGCATCACAGCCAAGGTATTTACTCATCAAGCATTGCAGATAAAACAGGCTTAATGCGTAAAAATAAGCACAATGAGTTAAAAGTTGAGCAAACGAGCGAGCTAATTGAATAAATCTGTAGACGGCAGGCTAAATAATCCATATTATATGCCTCGCTAACAAGGCAGGCACCCATAGCTCAGCTGGATAGAGCGCACCCCTCCGGAGGGTGAGGCCGAGGGTTCGAATCCTTCTGGGTGCACCAGCACTCTGAATGTGATGAACGCTAAGTTAGTCGTAAGAATGTTATTGAAATAGTCAGTGGTGATTGTAGCTCAGTTGGTAGAGTCCCGGATTGTGATTCCGGTTGTCGTGGGTTCGAACCCCATCAGTCACCCCATTTCAATTAACATTAGTTCGACGATTTACAGAGGGTGACTTCTTAAAATATCAGTCTCGGTGATTAGCGCAGCTTGGTAGTGTATCCAGATTGTGATAAGAACGGACCAGAGGGTGACCCTCTTTAAATATCAATTTCGGTGATTAGCGCAGCCCGGTAGCGCATCTGGTTTGGGACCAGAGGGTCAGAGGTTCGAATCCTCTATCACCGACCAAATTATATATGTATTGAATTTATTTGATATAGCAAGAACAGAGGGTAACCTCTTTAAATATTAGTTTCGGTGATTAGCGCAGCCCGGTAGCGCATCTGGTTTGGGACCAGAGGGTCAGAGGTTCGAATCCTCTATCACCGACCAAATTTACTAGAAGCCCTTAGAGAAATCTAAGGGCTTTTTAGCTTTAGCTGATGGAAGTCAAAGGTTCGAATCCTGCTCTTTATTAAATCAGCCAATCAAATTCGAAAGCTTTTTGAGCCTTTGAAACCAAAGGTGGAAGCTATTTTCTCGTACATAGAAAGGCCTAGGTAGTACCTAGGCCTTATATCAATGGGAACTCATTACTCTTTAAGAGTTAATCTTCAATTTCAGTTGGCGGGAAGATATAGCCCATAAAGGCATTAGTTTTTAGTGGCGTAAATCGCTCTAATTGACGCATCTCTTCGATACCAGTCACAATGACTTTAATGTCGAGTCCTCGTGCTACATTGATAATTGCTCGACAGAGTTCACCACTGTGCTCACTGTCATCATAGTAGGCGAAAGATTGGTCTAACTTAACGTAGCTAGGTCTGAGTGATTGCAGGTAGGACATAGAGCCAAACTGACGACCGAAGTGATCGATACCAAAATGCGCCCCGTTATCCCGAATGATGCTGCAGATTGAGTGGCAGGCATCAGGATCGCTGTAGACTGCAGCCTCTGGAATATCAAAACAGATACGTTCTGGTAGAGAGGTGGATCGCAAGAAGGCATTGAGCCATTCATGGAACTTAGGATCGCTTAAACTCTGAAACGTTAGGTTTACTGCTATGGGCTCGTGATTTTTACTGAGTAGGTGCTTCTCTTGTATATCTTCGATTAAGCATCTATCGAGTAAAGAGCCTAGAGACAATAACTCCACATAGGGCATAAATTGGCCTGCATGAATTATCTTATCTCCCATATTAAGTTGACAATAAAGTTCTCTTTGTAAGATGTTGTTACTGTTATTGAGATGAACAGGTTGCCATTTAAACTTAAATTGACGTTTTTGAATCGCTGCGCTTAAGTGTTCACGCCACTGTTCTCGAGTGAATAACTGCTTTTCATTGGTTTCAAACCAGTGGAAAACTTTATCCTCTTTAATGGCTTTTTGAAGAGCGTTATCTGTTTGGGCTAAAATATCAGAAACAGACATCTGCCCAATGCGTTCGGCAACACCAATAGCAAAGTTTTCATTTGGTTTACAACCAGCCTTAGACATTTCTTGGTTTATGGTTCGAATCAAGGTCTGTAAATATTTACTGGTCTGATCATGTTCGGAACTGGTAATTAAAAAGGCAAATTCATAGGCCGCGATTCTTGCGATAACTGAACTTGCGACTTCATCTAGCTGCTCTTTCATCTTTTCTGCAAGTAGTTTGATGGTTTCATCTCTAACTTGATAACCATATTTACTATGAACTTCCTCTAGCCAATCGAATTTAGCCATGACTAAGGCACCGCCGGCTGGCTCATTTAACCAACTGTTCAATCGCCCCATCATATATTGTCGATTTGGTAGGCCGGAAGCTTGGTCAACTAAATTCTTCTTTCGAAGTTCACCCACTTCTTCATCGAGAGAGTTAAACAGTTGCTTTAATTGATCTGACATACTGTTAAAGGCTAAAACAACAGATTTAAGCTCAGCAGTTTTGGGGATCTGCATATCAGGTCCAAATTTACGTTGAGCGATCTCTTTTGCATGTTTAGCTATTTCGTTGAGCGGTTTTAATATCCAAGTAAGACCAACCCGAGCCATCACAATGGCGATGAGAAATAGGATTGAGAAGACGATAATAGCGTTCGTCAAAGTTCGCCAGAGTTCATGGTAGCCGAATCCTGGGTGGGCAGTGATCTCTAAATTTGCTAACTGGATCCAACCTGATGTTATTGTGCTTTCTTTCTTTATTGTGTGAAAAAAATCAAGATCAACAAACCACTTGGGAACTCCCTCTATGTGGATGGGGTTATTCCAGATTTGTTGTTTACCATCCACTAACCAAGTCAATTTAACTTGTTGATAGTAGCCACCTTCGAAGATGACATTGATCAGGGTTTCAGCGCCAACAATATCACCAGCCTCGAGATCAGGAACTAACATTATGCCCAGTGAATTACTGGTGTTGTTAAGATCTGATTCCATCTGCTTTGTTAAAAAGCTTTGAGTCTCAGTGAATTGTACATAGCCTAAACTCGCGACCACCAGTAAGAATAGGCCGAACAGTAGTGAGTATATCTGTCGAAACAGTGTCATCTTTCTAGCTACTCCAATCTTAATTTGGGTTTTCTGAGTCTTTCGACACCCAATCTGTGTTTGAGGTCGTTCCATTTAGCAAGCTTCTTAGATGAACCTGCAAGAACCCCTCGTCCTTTTTCTTTGTTAAGCCAAAGCTGTCGACCATTAAAACTGTATACCGGCAGCAGATCTTTTCTCTGAGTTGCAGGTTTTATCTTGCGATCTAAATTATCCAGCACTAGCGGGATAGACCCAGGAGTCTCGTAATAAGCTAACACCATATGGTATTGATTAACCGTGGTTGCTTTTACCATAGTGATCCGCAATTTATCTTCTGCTACACCAAGTTGGAGTAGAGTGAAATATTTGGCAATTGAAAAATCTTCACAATCACCACCGTTAACACCAATAAACTCCATTGGTGTGGCCCAGTAGTTGCTCTCTCCCCAAAGCTTAATATCATCAACGAAACGAAATAGATTAAAGAAGCTATTTACCTTAGTGATCTTCTCTCTTTCGTTTAGGTTTTTTGCTTCATCTAGCACTCTAAACCAAGCTCTAACTCGTTTTCCCGCTCGCTCACCGTAGCGAGACTCAAGCGTTGAGGTAATATGTTCCTTATTGAGCTTTTGTGTAGGGGAAGCATAAAGACAAGAAGTGCCTAACATCACTGCGATTAACAAGAATCGACAGACTTTGATATAAGGTAAATTATTAAGCCTGTCTTTCATGATGTTAGATTTTATTCCTTATTGCACTTCTTCATCTACCGTATAGATATTCCACTTCATATCTGCTGTTGTATCTTCACCTGTGACTTCAGCGATAACACGTCTATTTCGAGTATGGGCTGTTGCGGTCTCACTAAAATCAATTGGACGATCAAAGCTGTAGCCAATAGCAGTTAACCTGTCAGTATCTATTCCAAAGCGTTCACTTAGTGTTGTTGTGACCGCATTAGCTCTGTTTTGGGAGAGAACTAAATTATGATCGTAAGATCCCGTCTTACTAGAATGTCCTTCGATGGTCACTTTAGTATTAGGAAACTGGCGCATAAATGTTGCGATGACTTCAACTTGATCATAGTACATAGGGTCAATGTAAAAAGAGTCATTAGGGAATAAAATCTTAAGTTCCTGACGTTTGTTAATGGGTTTGATCTTTCCGCAGCCATAGTTATCAATGGTTGCGCCAACAAAAGTATCGTTGCAGCGTTCACGGGCAACGATAACACCATCGGTATCATTATCATTGAGATCGTTTACTTGGGTTGTCGCTCCATCCATAGTGACTATGTCTCTCATGGAACAACCGGCAAGTAAAATTATGCTTAATATCAGAATGAAAGCTCTCATTAGTTTACCCCTCCTTCGTAGTTGCGTTCACCTAGCCATACATCAGGGCGAGTGACTCTTAGTGATTCCAGAAGTCTTCCCGTTGCATTTAATACACGATACTCAGAGATGACTTGGTCATATTCCGTTTCTATATAATCTTTACGAGCCTCAAATAGTTCATTTTCGGTATCGAGCAGATCGAGCAATGTTCGTTGGCCTAAGTTAAATTGTTGGCTATAAGCAACTTGTGTATCTTTGGCTGCGATAACATGTTCTTGGATATACATCTTCTGGGGTTCGAGTAGCTCATAAGCGTTCCAAGAAAGAGTGACGCCTTCAACAACTTGACGATGCGCACGCTGACGGATCTCTTTGGCTTCATTTATTTTGTAGGCAGCTTCTTTCTCGCGCGCCAGATCTTTGCCACCAGAAAATAGGTTGTACTTTATTCTGACCATGGCAACGAGATCGTTACTGTAACCAGAAACATTCGAGGTTGGTATCACACTGAAACCATCTTCACCGTCTAAGTTATTGTTCCAATTACCTGCCAAATCTAAAGAGAGTTTAGGGTAATAATTTGATTGTACTGATGATTTTTCATTTTTAGCCGCTTCGATATCACTGCTAGCAGATTTTAATATCGGATGGTTTTCTTGAGCGAGGAGAATACTGGTGCTCAGGTCCTCTGGCAGCATCTCATCATCCGGCACGGGGACGATTAAATATTCAGGCTCTGATGCAACTACTTTTATAAATTGAGCCTTAGCATCAAAAAAATTGTTTTTGGCAGAGATCAGGTTAGCGTTTGCGCGAGCTAAACGACCCGTTATCTGAGATAGATCGGCGATTGAACCTAGACCGGAGTCGGTTCTTTGTTTGATCTGTTCATAGATGTCTTGATGGCTGAGCAAGTTCTTTTCAGCTAGCGTTACGACTTGATCAGTACGAATATAATTAATGTATACCTTGACTACATCGAGAGCCATATCTTCAGCAGCCGAGAAAAGTGCCCATTGATCCGCGCTGGCTTCGAAGCTGTATCTATCAACTTCGCTACTGGTATAGAAGCCATCAAAAAGCATCTGCTTAATGCTAAAGCCTGCTTCACCACGCTCTAGTCCGATGATACCGTCAGAATCAACATCAGGATTACCTTGATTGATTTTCCTACGAGACGAAGGACTATTAGTTTGCTCCCACCCATATCCGCCAGTTAGATCTATGGTTGGCATATAACCAGCGATAGCTTGGTTAACTTGCTCTTCACGGGTTTTAAATCGGTTAAACGCGATACGAATTTCAGGATTCGTATCTAAAGTATGTGCTACAGCTTGTTCCAGTGTCTGGCTATAAGCCGATACTTGAATGAACAGCGCGCTAAATGTCAGTGCTAGAGCACTGCGTTTCAACTGCCGAATTGTACTGGTATTCATTGTTAACCCCTCCAGGTTGAATTTTGAGGCTTATCGCTCTCTAAGGGCGGTATCTTTAGCTCTTAAAATTGGATTAAGTATGTATTCTAGAATGGATCTTTGCCCTGTAATCACATCAACTGAAGTCAACATCCCTGGTATAATTGGCATCTCTGTGCCATCGTCCCTCATTAAACTTGATAGTTCAGTTCGAACTCTAACAAGATAGAAGCTGTTTCCCTCCTCATCTTGTGATGTGTCAGCACTGATATGCTCGACGATCCCATTTAGCCCTCCATAGCGAGTAAAATCATAGGCTGTGACTTTAACCACAGCAGGTAGTCCTGGGTGTAAAAACGCGATATCTTTAGGTAGTATTTTTGTTTCAATCAATAATTGATCTTCAGATGGAACAATCTCAATGATATCAACACCAGGCTGAACAACGCCTCCTAAGGTGTTTATGTGAATGCTCTTAATCGTACCGTTGACCGGAGATGTTATCTCTGCTTTATTGACTTTATCTTGAGCGCCAACTTGCGCTTCACTCATCCGTGAAAGTTTAGTTTGTAAGTCGTTAAGCTCAGTTCGTGTATCGGCTGCAAAGGTAAAAACGGCTTCGCGTCTTTTTAAGATGGCTTCATCCTGTGAAGCTTTTACTTTAGGGCGTAATAATCTCATGGTGGCTAATTCACCTTGGATATCATTGACAGTACGTTCGAGTTTAAGTAGTTCAACTTCAGGAACAATGCCTTTATCTGCTAAGGGACGTGTCAGTGATAACTCTCGGGAAATTAACTGGTAGCTTCTGGTTAAGGTTTTTATTTTCGATGCTAATTCTTGTGTCTCTTGTTGTCTCTGTTGTATCTGTCGAACTAAAATTTCGAGCTGGTTACTGAGGCTGTCTAATCGACCCGAGTACTCTTCCTGTTGGCGTTTGATGAGCTCAGGTTCGAGTTCTGTGAGTTCAACTGAAAATGTCAGAGGTAACTTAGTGATTTTGACCTGTTCACGCCAATCAGATGTCATATCGGTAATGACGATGCTGTTTAATTCAGTTTCTAATCGTTTTACATTGGCTTGTAGGCTATATACTTCTTGCTCCTGCTGTGCAAAGTCAGAACGAAAGCGAGTAGCGTCAATACGAACAAGTGCTTGTCCTTTTTTGACTATCATTCCCTCTTTCACATACATGTCTTGCATTATTCCACCATCAAGACTCTGAATTACTTGTATTTGTGAAGAGGGAATTACTTTTCCCATACCTGTTGTCACTTGATCAAGTTTGGAAAAAAATGCCCAAACAAAAAAACATATAGCCAAGGAGGTAAGGGCCCAGATTATTAATCTATGACTGGTTGGTGCATCTGTCATCATGGCACCATACACATCATCGACCATCTCTAGATCTTGGGTAGTTAAATGCTTACTCATTGGTTTGTCCTCCAGCGAGTAAGCCCTTACTTAGTTTATCGAGTACCTCAGCTTTTGGCCCATCAATAATCACATGTCCTCTGTCTAACACGATAATTCTGTCCACGAGTTTTAACAGATGCATCTTGTGGGTGATCAGTAGTAGTGTTCGATCTCGAGTGACATTTTGCATAGCATGAATGAATTGCTTTTCCGCCCGAGCATCTAAACTGGCACTGGGTTCATCCATTAGCAGAACAGGAGGGTCATTTAACGTTGCTCTTGCCAGTGCTACGGTTTGTCTCTGACCGCGGGATAGGGACTGGCCACCTTCTCCAACCTGCTGATCTAAGCCTTCACTGTCAAGATCAGTAAAGTGATTTATGCCTGAAAGTTGTACAGCCCTAATTAACTGATGCTCAGTTACCTGACGGGTGCCAAAGAGAATATTGTCCCTAATTGTGCCGTGAAAAAGCGTTATATCTTGAGGTAAATAACCAAAGTTACGCCTTAGGTCTGTTGGATGGATCTGAGCAGAGTCGAGTCCATCGTATCTCAGACTTCCTTTTGTGGGCTGATAGAGTCCCACAAGCATCTTAGCCAATGTGCTCTTGCCTGAACCGTTGCGGCCTATGATGGCAATGCGTTCACCTGGCTCGATATTGAGAGACATGGGATGCAAAATAGGTTTTTCTGAACCAGGATAACTGAAGCTAATGTTATCGGCGCTAATCTTTCCCTCTAAGCGTTGTCGGCTAACCAAGTGGCCTTTATTTTCAAACTCATCTTCTTGAGTCATGATCTCGTTGAGCTGACGTAGAGCACTGGCTGTATGATTTCCTCGAGTCATCAAGCCAGCTAGTTGTGCCATAGGCGCTATTGCACGACTTGATAAAATCACCGCGGCAATAATACCGCCCATAGAAATCTCATTGTCTGCGACTCGATATACACCTAAAATCACCACACAGACCACTGAGAGTTGTACGACAAAGTTCGCGAGATTAGTCACTGCGGTGGAAATCTTTTTAGATTTTAGTTGCCAGTTGGCGGTATGACCTATCATCTGTTGCCAGCTTTTCTGCACCAAACCCTCAGCACCGCTTGATTTTATAGACTCTAATGACGCCAGAGATTCAATTAAGTGACCGTGTTTTAAACTAGAAAATTTATTACTCTCCTCAATTGCAGCTTTTAACTTTGGCTGCATGATTAGGGTGTAACCAATGATAATGATGCTTCCTATGAGGGGAATGACAGCAAGATCACCTGCTACTACATAGATAATAATCAAGAAAAATAGAGCAAAAGGTAGATCAACCAGTGTCGTTATCGTTGCTGAGGTTAAAATCTCTCTAATACTGTCAAACTCGCCCAACTGTCTAGCCATACCTCCCACACTTGGTGAGCGTTTTTCGAGTGGTATCCCTATGGCTTTAGCAAACAGTCTTGAGGAGACGATAATGTCGACTTTCTTGCCTGCCACATCGATAAGGTAGGAGCGTAGTTGTCTCAATATTAGGTCGAATATGTAAGCGACGCTGGCACCAATGGCCAGTACCCATAGTGATGAGAAAGCTAAATTTGGTACAACTTTATCATAAACATTCATGATAAAAAGCGGGGAGACCAAGGCAAATAGGTTGACCAAAACTGAAGCCAGTAGTGCATCTCGATAGATAGGGGCTGAATCTTTAAGGGTTTGTAGCAACCAATGAGTTTTATTGTCATGGAGATGAACGTCGAAGCCCATGTCTCCACGGTACTGCTGTTTAACAAGAAATAGATAACCAACATAGATGGCTTCTAAATCCTCAAGTGTTAATACCTGTTCCCCACCGGTCTCAGGTAGTTGGATAACCACTCTATCTTTTTCGACATCTAACTCACGAAGAAGACAGGCTTTTTTATCCTTAAGGAGTAATACACAGGGCAAAAAAATAGGTGAAATCTGGTTTAGACCTTTTTGAGTTAGTTTAGCCGCTAACCCCGCACGAGCAGCGGCCTGAGGCACTAAATCGGGTGTCAGTACACTGCCGGACAAAGGCAGCCCTGCTGCCATAGATTCGCTAGAGCAGGGGCTACCGAAATATTCGGTTAATAGTACTAAACTGTCTAGTAAGGGATCGACAGTTACTCGTTGAGAGGCTGACACCGTCCACTGTTCAGTATTTTTAGGGGCTGTTACGGACACCTAAAAGCTTATCCTTAAAGTTATATCAATATGATTTCATTATATTACACGGATCTTAACAAAAACGCTCATATTTGACGTAAATCATTATTTTGATTTACTTATTAAGGGATCAAATGAGTCACTTGATTCTCCTCTAAAGTCGGATCTGAACCCGGTCCAGTTGGTGATGGGGACGAAGCATCACCGATTGTATTGATAATTAACGGACCATCCCCATTCGCGCCTAGCAGACCATTGATTATCTCACTTTCGGTATCACCGAAGGCATCACTGAGGTCCACCCCATCAAGAACAATATGTTGTTCAAAAGTGCCATTATGGTCTGCATCAATATCTATTGTGGTGGTGTTAGTTGCATCATTGATAGTGAAATGAAGATACAAGAAAAGGTTGTCGGCCGTTTCACTTTGTAATAGATCACTGAGATCTAATTTATCATTTGCAAGGTCGAAATCGACAATATGGTCTGTTCCAGTTTCGTCTTTATTCCAAACAAAGGTATCACTGCCAGAGTCGCCTCTTAATACATCATCACCCTGTCCGCCGATAATAGTGTCATCTCCTGCACCACCTCGGATGGCGTCATTATGTTTGCCTCCATCGAGTGTATCGTTTCCGGTATGACCATAAATAATATCGCTACCAGTCTGTCCATAGACCATGTCGTTACCACTACCTGCATTGATGACATCCGCACTCTCGCTGGTGACATCAGCAGATAACAGCAGACCATCACTGTCTATGATGCTGTCCGAGCCTGTCAATGTTCCGGTCATAATGTGATGACTGAGCAAAGTTGAAGTGCTCAACTCTATATCGTCGTCAGTATTGCCACTTGTAGAATCCCCCGTTGATCCTGCATAAACTATATCGTTGCCACTGCCTGATTCAATGTGATCTTGACCTGCACCTGAACTGACATTTTGACCTGAATGGGTACTGTAGGCTGTGCCGGATGTAACGAGCACATCACTACCAGATTGATTGGTTATCGTACCCTGTAATCCACCACCGAAATTAACATTCATCTGTTCAGGGTTGGCAGCATTCTCGCCATCCACAACAATAATAGAGTCATTGCCGTCGTTACCATCTACGTTGAGATCAATATCAACAGGTACACCATTAAAGTCTGTTGGCGTTACACCAATAATCAGTTTTGTCGTCGACAGATCTCCATCTGCATCCCTGATGGTATAGACAAAGGTATCAGTCGCATTATCAGGTATGACATTGGTTCCTGCGGTCAATTGATATTCATATACTCCATTTGCATTGAGGACTAAATTACCGTAAGTACCTTGGATAATACTGCCCACACCAGTGAAGATGTCAGTACCGTCATCATTAGTAAAGGCGACACCAACAACTGTTAGGCCATCAGAGCCCAAATCATTGTTGAGTACATTACCCTCCTTATTTGGTAGGTGGTAGCCCACTCCTTCAACGACTTTAGCGATTAATTGATAAGTATTACTCTGGCCTTCAAAAGTTCTAACTGTTGTGACTAGATCTCCATTTTCATCAATAAAACCAAGTACTTTAATCGTGTAGAACTCACCTTCATACTCGAAGGTGACTTCAGGTTGACCGATATTGATAATATCTCTATTAAATTCGGCATCACCGTTATTCGGCGTCTCGTTATGGTCAAAGTTAATATCTATCTGTATGTTAGTTACTACACCAAAGGAGTCGGTGATGGTAAAGTTAACCGTCAATGTCGCTTGCGTAATAGATGAATACACAGGGAAGTTAAAGTGAGTAAAGTCACCTAACACTATATCTTGGTTGAGCTCAAGTACTCCATCAAGGCCTGTATCATTATCGATAAAACTGTAGCCGGAAGCAGCATTAACATCCGCAACTCCCCAGCGCATCTGGTCGAGACCTGTATCGTTATCATTTGAATCAAAACGAGTGAGGTGCGGACCACCACCCGTCCAACTACTCCACTCGCCAACAATACCGGAAGCAACAAACCCATCTGTTAGAACATCAACACCATTAGTGTCTAAAGTTGCACTAGCATGATCATCCAGAATTCCAATTTCTAGGGTTGTAGAACTGGTATCGTTGTCAGTGTCGTAAGCGGTAACACCAAAATTATCACTGAGTTCATCATCCGTTAAGCTATGTGTTTGTGCTGTATTGAGTGTATAGCTGTATGTCACTGTGCCGGTGCTGGCATCATAATCAGTGATTCTTAATGTTCCGTGCTCTCCCTCGATGACAATTGCCGCCGCTGGAGTTGCTGCAAGTAGCATGACTAAGGTTACTGTCGTCGTTACACTGCCATTAGTCAGCTCAAGTTTATTTAATCCATCAGGTGCAGAAACAGTAAACTGTTGTGTTTGTACTACAGGGTCAACCTCAGTTCCTGTTCCACCTGATAACTCACTCTCATCCAAGGTTATTTTAGCCGGTGTTGTGATAGATACAGGATCATCTGTGGCCGTTACATTTATGGTTAGCGTTGAATTATCAGTGCTCGAACCATCGGTTAATATATAGGAGAAGATTGGAGCGGTACCACTGAAGTTAAGTACCGGTGTAAAGGTGTAATTACCATTAGCATTGATAACTATGCTGCCTACGCCATTGATGTTTACAATCTGTCCTGCATTGTAAACAGTGCCATCACCTGCAATTGTAAAGCTTTGTACTGTAACTGGTCCATCAACACTGGTTGTGCCGCCGATAACATTTCCGGAAGTTGGGCCGGTATCCTCAACAATAGTGACGACTTCATTTGGATCGGTGAAGTCATCATTGATGGCATTAACAGTGATATTGACTGTACCCGTATCGGTATCTCCATCTATATCAGTCGCTATATAGTTGAAGCTGACGCTACCGTTATAATTGGCTGTGGGGATAAAGGTCATGGTGCTATTGGCGGCAATAACGACAGTACCGTTACTTACCGTAATGTTTTGAGCGCCGCCAGTTAGCGTGATGCCGTTAATGCTAACCAGTGCGAGTCCACCATCATTGGCAACATCATTTCCAAGCAAATTAATTGCAATAGAGTCATCTTCGTTGACCGTGTAACTGTCATCGTTAGCCACAACTGGGTCATCGACGCTGTTGACTGTGATCGTGACGCTACCAGTGTCAGTGTCGCCATCGGCATCAGTCGCCACATAATCAAAGTTAATGGTGCCGTTGAAGTTTGCATTTGGAATAAAGGTCATGGTGCCATTGGCAGCAATAACCACAGTACCGTTGCTCACGGTAATATTTTGCGCGCCGCCAGTTAGGGTGACCGCGTTAATGCTTTGAATTGCTAGACCACCATCATTAGCAACATCGTTGCCAAGCAAGTTAATCGCTATAGAGCCATCTTCGTTGACTGTGTAACTGTCATCGTTAGCCACAACTGGGTCATCGATGCTGTTCACTGTGATAGTGACGCTACCTGTGTCAGTGTCGCCATCTACATCTGTCGCCACATAATCAAAGTTAATGGTACCGTTGAAGTTTGCGTTCGGAACAAAGGTCATGGTGCCATTGGCTGCAATCACCACAGTGCCGTTACTCACGGTAATATTTTGAGCACCGCCAGTCAGTGTGACACCATTAATACTCTGAATTGCTAAGCCACCGTCATTGGCCATATCGTTGCCAAGTAAGTTAATTGCAATAGAGCTATCTTCGTTGACCGTATAGCTGTCATCGTTAGCGATAATTGGGTCATTGACGCTGTTCACTGTGATAGTCACTGAGCCAGTGTCAGTATCTCCATCTGCATCGGTCGCGATATAATCAAAGTTGATATTACCGTTGAAGTTTGTATCTGGCTCAAAGGTCATGGTGCCATTAGCGGCAATAACCACCGTACCGTTGTCTACGGTAATGTTTTGAGCCCCACCAGTTAGGGTGACTCCGTTAATGCTTTGAATTGCTAGGCCACCATCATTAGCGACATCGTTACCCAGCAGATTAATCGCAATTGAGCCATCTTCATTGAGCGTGTAACTGTCATCGTTAGCAACAACGGGGTCATCTACAGGAGTCACTGTTAGAGTTAGAGTCGCTGTGTCACCAGTATTGGTGGTGTAGGTGATTATAGGAGCGATGCCGTTCCAGTTATCATCTGGGATAAAGGTATAAGAACCTGTAGCGTTGATCACAATTGTACCTACGCTTGCAATCGTGGCGGTCTGTCCCGCTGTGAAATTATCCTGATCGCCATCATTATCAATATCTACGCTGAAACTGACGACTGATGTATTACCAGATTCATCATTGGTTAGAACATTTCCAGTTGCAGTAGTGTCTTCAGTAATCGTTTTCGCGTCATTGACAGCATCAAGGTTATCTTCGGTAACCGTAATGGTGAGGGTTGCAGTATCACCAGTGTTAGTTGTGTACGTGATAACAGGTGCTAGGCCATTCCAATTACTGGCAGGTGTAAATGTGTAGGTACCATTACTATTGATTAAAATAGTACCAACTCCAGTAATGGAAGCTGTTTGGCCAGCGGTAAAGCTGTCTTGATCTCCATCCCCATCTATATCGACAGTGAAATTGATTACCGATGTGCTGGTGGATTCATCATTGTCCAGCACGTTTCCTGTAGCTTGAGTATCCTCGGCTATGGCCTGGGCATCATTATCAGTATCAGAATCAACTACAACATCCTGAGTCGCTGTTGAAGTGTTACCGGCCACATCAGTTACGGTGGCTGTGATGGTATAAGTTGCATCTGGCAAGATAGTGCCAGTGAGATCTAACGTCCAGTTGCCGTTGGCGTCAATGGTAAGCACAGTGTCAGCCACAGTGTAGGTTGTGCCATTAAATGCAACTGATAGGGTGTTGTTATCATCCAAGTCTACGGTACCTGAGATGCTCAAGGTGTTGTCACTGGTGATGTAATCGCTGCTTGAGCTACCTGTATCATCGGTGATGCTTTCAATGGTGACGGTATTACTGTCACCATCGTTGTCTGCGGTAGTATCAACCACGACATCTTGTGTTGCAGTTGCAGTATTACCAGCTACATCGGTTACGGTGGCTGTGATGGTATAGGTTGCATCTGGCAAGATGGTACCAGTGAGATCTAACGTCCAGTTGCCGTTGGCGTCGACGGTGAGTTCAGTGTCAGCCAAAGCGTAGGTCGTGCCATTAAATGTAACTGATAGGACGTTGTTATCATCCAAGTCCACGGTACCTGAGATGATCAGGCTGTTGTCACTGGTGATGTAATCGCTGCTTGAGCTCCCCGTGTCATCGGTGATGCTTTCGATAGTGACGGTATTACTGTCACCATCATTGTCTGCGCTGGTATCAACCACTACATCTTGTGTCGCAGTTGCGGTATTACCTGCTACATCGGTTACGGTGGCAGTGATGGTATAGGTTGCATCTGGTAAGGTGGTGTCAGTGAGGTCTAACGTCCAGTTGCCGTTGGTGTCGACGGTGAGTTCAGTATCAGCCAAAGCGTAAGTCGTGCCATTAAATGTAACTGATAGGGTGTTGTTATCATCCAAGTCCACAGTACCTGAAATGCTTAAGGTATTGTCACTGGTGATGTAATCACTGCTTGAGCTCCCTGTATCATTGGTGATGCTTTCGATGGTGACGGTATTACCGTCGCCATCATTGTCTGTAGTCGTGTCGAGCACGGTGGTGTCAGTGACGTTGCCGGTGTTGCCCGCTAAATCAGTGACGTTCATGGTGACGGTCAAGGTGCCATCGGCCAGACTCGATAAATCTTGTCCAGTGACGCTTACCGTGCCGTTAGCAGCTACCGAAATGTCGGCTGCAGCAACAGTGATCGTCGTGGTGCCATCTGAGATGGTGATGTTGTTAACGGTGCTGCCCACGGCCACTTGGCCTGAGAGCGGTACGTTAGTTGATTCTGTATCGCTGACCAGCTCATCGCCGCCATCGAGGAAATTAATTTGGTTTTCACCATCACCCGTGCCTGGTGCCGTCGTGTCGAGCACGGTGGTATCAGTGACATCGCCGGTGTTACCTGCTAAATCAGTCACGTTCATGGTGACGGTCAAGGTGCCATCAGCAAGACCTGATAGATCTTGGCCTGTGACGGTGACTGTGCCATTAGCGGCGACGGTGATGTCGGCTGCAGCCACGGTAATGGTCGTGGTGCCATCAGAAATGGTGATGCTGTTAACTGTGCTGCCGACAGCCACTTGACCAGAGAGCGGGATGTTAGTTGATTCAGCGTCGCTGACCAGCTCATCGCCGCCATCGAGGAAGTTAATCTGGTTCTCACCATCACCAGTACCTGGCGCAGTGGTATCGAGCACTGTGCTATCAACCACATCGCCAGTGTTACCGGCTTCATCGGTCACGTTCATGGTGACGGTCAAGGTGCCATCAGCCAGACTCGACAAATCTTGTCCTGTAACGGTGACCGTGCCGTCGGCAGCAACCGTGATGTCGGCTACAGCAACGGTGATCGTCGTGGTGCCATCTGAGATGGTGATGCTGTTGACGGTGCTGCCCACGGCCACTTGACCTGAGAGTGGCACGCTGGTTGATTCAGCATCGCTGACCAGCTCATCGCCGCCATCGAGGAAGTTAATTGTGTTCTCGCCATCGCCAGTACCTGGCGCGGTGGTATCTAGCACGGTGGTGTCAGTGACATTGCCGGTGTTACCCGCCAAGTCGGTGATGTTCATGGTGACAGTCAAGGTGCCATCAGCAAGACCAGACAAATCTTGTCCTGCAACGGTGACAGAGCCGTCGGCAGCAGCTGCAATGTCGGCAGCTGCAACGGTGATCGTCGTGGTGCCATCTGAGATGGTGATGCTGTTAACGGTGCTGCCCACGGCCACTTGGCCAGAGAGCGGCACGCTACCCGATTCTGCATCGCTGACCAGCTCATCACCGCCATCGAGGAAGTTAATAGTGTTCTCACCATCGCCCGTGCCTGGTGCCGTCGTGTCCAGTACGGTGGTGTCAGTGACATTACCGGTGTTACCTGCTAAATCTGTCACGTTCATGGTGACGGTTAAAGTGCCATCAGCAAGACCAGATAGGTCTTGTCCTGCAACGGTGACCGTGCCATCAGCGGCAACCGAAATGTCGGCAGCGTTAACGGTGATCGTGGTGGTGCCATCGCTGATGGTGATGCTGTTGACGGTACTGCCCACAGCAACTTGACCAGAGAGCTGAACGTTGGTTGATTCTGCATCGCTGACCAGCTCATCGCCGCCATCGAGGAAGTTAATCTGGTTTTCACCATCACCAGTATCTGGCGCAGTGGTATCGAGCACGGTGGTGTCAGTGACATCGCCGGTGTTACCTGCTAAATCAGTCACGTTCATGGTAACGGTTAAAGTACCATCAGCTAGACCAGAAAGGTCTTGGTCCGTCACGGTCACAATGCCATCAGCGGCGACCGTGATGTCGGCTACAGCAACGGTGATCGTCGTGGTGCCATCTGAGATGGTGATGTTGTTAACGGTGCTGCCCACGGCCACTTGACCTGAGAGTGGCACGCTGGTTGATTCTGCATCGCTGACCAGCTCATCACCGCCATCGAGGAAGTTAATAGTGTTCTCACCATCGCCCGTGCCTGGTGCCGTTGTGTCCAGTACGGTGGTGTCAACGACATCGCCGGTGTTGCCCGCTAAATCGGTGACGTTCATGGTGACGGTTAAAGTGCCATCCGCCAGACCAGACAAGTCTTGGCCGGTAACGGTCACAGTGCCATCAGCGGCGACCGTGATGTCGGCTACAGCAACGGTGATCGTCGTGGTGCCATCTGAGATGGTGATGTTGTTAACGGTGCTGCTCACGGCCACTTGACCTGAGAGTGGCACGCTGGTTGATTCTGCATCGCTGACCAGCTCATCACCGCCATCGAGGAAGTTAATAGTGTTCTCACCATCGCCCGTGCCTGGTGCCGTTGTGTCCAGTACGGTGGTGTCAACGACATCGCCGGTGTTGCCCGCTAAATCGGTGACGTTCATGGTGACGGTTAAAGTGCCATCCGCCAGACCAGACAAGTCTTGGCCCACCACGGTCACAGTGCCGTCTGCAGCCACCGTGATGTCGGCAGCGTTGACGGTGATCGTCGTGGTGCCGTCAGAAATGGTGATGCTGTTGACGGTGCTGCCCACAGCGACTTGGCCGGAGAGTGGGACGTTAGTTGATTCAGCATCGCTGACCAATTCATCGCCGCCATCAAGGAAGTTAATTTGGTTCTCACCATCACCGGTGCCCGGTGCAGTCGTGTCGATTATGGCGCTATCACTTCCTTGGTTGATGTTGCCTGCTACATCAGTAACAACTGCAGTAATGACTAGATTAGTACCTTCTGCTGGTGCATCCATGACCAAGCTTAGGTCATTATCAAGCATGGCTTGGGTGACAGGGCCAGTGAAAATAACATTATTGCCTTGGTCGGTGACGACTAAGGTGTCACCGACAGCGGTGCCTTCACCGAGTTTAATCGTGATGTTGATTTGGCCGTCTAGTTCGGCGTCATTAATGAAACCATCATCATTGGTGTCTTCATCGATGGTGACAGTGGGTGACGCGGGGGCGCCGCTGCCAATGCCATAATCGAGTGTTGCAGCATCAGAGCCGGTGGCGGTGTTGCCCGCCGGGTCGGTGACGGTGGCGGTGATCACCAAATTAGTGCCAGTGACGGGGGCATCGATGGCCAAGCTTAAGCCGCTGTCGAGCATGGCTTGAGTCACTGGGCCATTAAACAGCTCGTTGCCTGCTTGGTCGGTGACGACTAAGGTATCGCCGATGGCGGTGCCTGCTTGTAAGGTGACAGTAATATCGACTTGCCCAGAGAGCTCAACATCATTGATGAAGCCATCATCGTTACTGTCTTCAGTGATGTCCACGGCAGGAGAGAGCGGTGCACCGGTGCCCGTGCCGTAGTCGAGCAGTGCATTGTCAGAGGCAGTGGCGGTGTTGCCCGCCGGGTCGGTGACGGTGGCGGTAACCACGACATTAGTGCCGGTAGCGGGGGCATCAAAGCTGACATTAATGCCGTTATCGAGCATGTCTTGGGTGACGGTTTCGTTATGCAGTTCATTTCCGTCTTGGTCGATGATGAGGATGGTATCACCGAGTGCAGTGCCTGGCATTAAGGTGATGGTGGCATTGATTTGGCCATCAAGCTCAGCGTCATTAATGAAGCCGTCATCGTTGAGGTCTTCGGTTATTTCAACCTGAGGCGCAGCAGGTGCGCCCGAGCCCGTGCCGTAATCGAGTGTCGCAGCATCTGCGCCCGTGGCGGTGTTACCGGCGACGTCAGTGACGTTGGCGGTGACCACTAAGTTGGTCCCCGTGGTCGGTGCATCGATGGCCAGAGCGAGGTCATTGTCAATCATCTCTTGGGTGACGGGGCCACTGAAGATGACGTTATTGTCTTGGTCGGTGACGATTAAGGTATCGCCTACGGCAGTACCTGCGCCGAGTGTGACGGTGATGTTGATTTGGCCATCAAGCTCTGCACTGTTGATGAAGCCATCATCGTTGGCATCTTCAGTGATGTCTACCGTTGGGCTAGCGGGTGCGCCCGTGCCTGTGCCGTAATCCAAGGTTGCGCTGTCATTGCCTGCTGCACTGTCACCATTGGCGTTAGTGATGGTAGCTGTAATGGTGATGTCCGTGCCCGTGGCCGGTGGATTTATATTGAGCAGAAGATCGTTATCGAGCATCGCCTGAGTGACGACATCATTAAATATCTCAACCCCACTTTGGTCTGTGACGACTAAGGTGTCGCCAACCGCTGTACTGGCATCAAGCGTGATGGTGATGTTGACTTGACCATCGAGCTCATCACTGTTGATGTAGCCGTCGTCATTAATGTCTTCAGTAATGTCCACACCCGGTGCGATAGGGGCTGGCGCCTCGACGTAATTGAGGGTTGCTGCATCACTGCCGGTGGCGGTGTTGCCCGCGACATCGGTGACCGTGGCGGTGATAACGATATCGGTACCACTTGGTGGGGTATTCATCACCACCGCAAGGTCATTGTCGAGCATGGCTTGGGTGACCACGCCGCTGAACAGCTCGACATTGTTTTGGTCGGTGACGACCAAGGTGTCGCCGACTACTGTGCCTGCGCCAAGCGTGACGGTGATGTCAATTTGACCATCAAGCTCAGTGTCATTGATGGTGCCGTCATCGTTAATGTCTTCCACGATTTCAACGGTCGGGGTGGCGGGAGCGCCGGTGCCCGTGCCGTAATCCAATGTGGCACTGTCGCTACCAGTACTGGTGTTGCCCGCTGGGTCGGTGACCGTGGCGGTAATAACCAAATTGGTGCCAGTTACCGGTGGGTCAATAGTGACATTGATTCCATCGTCTATCATTTCCTGAGTGACAGGGCCACTGAAGATGACGATATTATCTTGGTCGGTGATGGTGACGGTGTCACCCACTGCCGTGCCTGCGCCTAAAGTGACGGTGGCATCGATTTGGCCGTTAAGCTCGGCATCGTTGATGTAACCATCGTCATTGGCGTCTTCGGTTATTTCAACCAGAGGCGCCGCTGGCGCGCCGGTGCCTGTGCCGTAATCAAGCGTGGCATTATCAGATGCGCTGGCGCTGTTACCCGCGGCGTCAGTGACGGTGGCGGTCACCACTAAATTCGTTCCGGTTGCCGGTGCGTCAAACGCAATCGCAAGACCATCGTCTATCATGGTTTGCGTGACAGTGCCGCTAAACAGCTCAACCCCATTTTGGTCAGTGACGACTAAGGTGTCGCCCACGGCGGTGCCTGCAGTTAACGTGACCGTGATGTCGATTTGACCATCAAGCTCAGCATCATTAATAAAGCCGTCGTCATTACTGTCTTCATCAATCTTAATCATCGGCGCAGCAGGCGCGCCTGTGCCGTAATCGAGTGTCGCTGCATCGGTGCCGGTCGCGCTGTTGCCAGCAGGGTCAGTGACCGTGGCGGTCACCACTAAATTAGTGCCGGTAGCCGGTGCATCTATCGCGATATCAAGGCCGTTATCAAGCATCGCTTGGGTGACCACACCACTAAAGAGTTCGTTGTTGTCTTGGTCAGTGACGATTAAGGTGTCACCGACTGCCGTGCCGGCGCTGAGGGTAACGGTGATGTTGATTTGTCCATCAAGCTCAGCATCGTTGATGTAACCATCGCCGTTGCTGTCTTCAGTGATGTCCACCACTGGCGCGGCGGGTGCGCCAGTGCCTGAGCCATAGTCGAGCAGGGCGTTATCTGAGCCTGCGGCTTCATTGCCCAAGGTGTCGGTGACGGTGGCAGTGATAACCAGATTGGTGCCCGTGGCTGGCGGATCCATCATGAGTGCCAGATCGTCATCGATCATGGCTTGAGTGACGACGCCGTTAAACAGTTCGTTACCAGCTTGGTCAGTGACGATTAGGGTGTCGCCGACGACGGTGTTGGCCCCAAGCGCGACGGTGATGTTGATTTGACCGGACAGCTCCGTGTCGTTGATGAAGCCATCATCGTTGGTGTCTTCCACAATCTCCACGGTTGGCGCAGCAGGAACGGTGACACTGTCATCGTAATCTAGTATTGCACTGTCTGAGCCTGTGGCGGTGTTACCGGCAGGGTCTGTGACGGTGGCGGTGATAACGAGGTTGGTGCCATTAGCTGGCGCATCAATCACAAGTGCAATGTCATTATCAATCATGGCTTGTGTGACAGGGCCAGTGTAGAGCACGTTGTTGTCTTGGTCGGTAATGGTGACAGTGTCACCGATTTCAGTGCCTGAACCTAAAGTGACAGCGATGTTGATTTGGCCATCAAGCTCTGCATCGGTGATGGTGCCATCATCGTTGGTGTCTTCAGTAATATCCACCACTGGCGCCGTGGGAGCCCCGTGCCGTAATCCAAGGTGGCATTATCAGAAGCGGTGGCGGTGTTGCCAGCAGGGTCGGTGACCGTGGCGGTGACGATGACATTGGTGCCCGTTGCAGGGGCATCAAAACTGACGTTGATGCCGTTATCGAGCATGTCTTGGGTGACGGTTTCGTTAACGAGCTCGTTACCGTCTTGGTCGGTGATGAGGATGGTATCGCCGAGTGCAGTGCCGGGGGTTAAGGTGATGGTGGCATTGATTTGGCCATCAAGCTCCGCCTCATTAATAAAGCCGTCATCGTTAACATCTTCAGTGAGCTCAACCAGTGGGGCACCGGGGGCATCAGTGCCGTAATCGAGCATGACACTGTCATCGCCTGTGGCGGTGTTGCCTGCTGGGTCGGTGACGGTGGCAGTGATAACCACAGTGGTGCCCGTTGCGGGCGCATCGATAGCTAAGCTTAAGCCACTGTCGATCATCGCTTGGGTGACAAGGCCAGTGAAAATCACATTATTGCCTTGGTCGGTGACGACTAAGGTGTCGCCGACGGCCGTGCCCGCACCGAGCGTGACAGTGATGTCAATCTGACCGTCGAGCTCGGCATCGTTGATGGTGCCATCTAGGTTAGTGTCTTCGGTAATGTCGACAGTCGGTGCTGCTGGAGCGCCCGTGCCCACACCGTAATCAAGGGTTGCAGCATCATTGCCCGTGGCGGTGTTGCCAGCAGGGTCAGTGACGGTGGCAGTCACGACAATGTTTGTGCCGGTGGCTGGTGCATCCATGAGCACAGCTTGACCGCTGTCTATCATGGTCTGGGTGACGGTGCCAGTGAAGAGCACGTTACTGTTTTGGTCGGTGACGATTAAGGTGTCGCCGACAGCAGTGCCAGCGCCGAGGGTGACGGTGATGTTGATTTGGCCATCGAGCTCAGCGCTGTTGATGTAACCATCATCATTAGTGTCTTCATCGATTTCAACGGTTGGGCCGGCAGGTGCGCCGGTGCCGACGCCGTAATCCAGCGTGGCACTGTCGGTGCCTGCGGCGCTGTTGCCAGCGGGATCGGTGACGGTGGCAGTGATGACGAGGTTGGTGCCTGTGGCTGGCGGATCGATGGCCAGTTGAAGGTCGCTGTCGATCATATCTTGGGTCACGGGGCCGCTGAAGATAACATTATTGTCTTGGTCGGTGACGACGATGGTGTCGCCGAGCTCAGTGCCTTCGCCGAGTTTAACGATGATATTGATTTGACCGTCAAGCTCCGCATCGTTGATGAAGCCATCGCCGTTGGCATCTTCCGTGATGTCAACGGTCGGTGCTAATGGCACACTGCTGCCGTAATCCAAGGTTGCATTGTCGTTGTCGGTGGCAGTGTTGCCAGCTGGGTCGGTGACGGTGGCGGTAATGACGAGGTTGGTGCCGGTTGCTGGCGCGTCCATGACCAAGCTTAGGTCATTATCAAGCATGGCTTGGGTGACAGGGCCAGTGAAAATAACATTATTGCCTTGGTCGGTGACGACTAAGGTGTCACCGACAGCGGTGCCTTCACCGAGTTTAATCGTGATGTTGATTTGGCCGTCTAGTTCGGCGTCATTAATGAAACCATCATCATTGGTGTCTTCATCGATGGTGACAGTGGGTGACGCGGGGGCGCCGCTGCCAATGCCATAATCGAGTGTTGCAGCATCAGAGCCGGTGGCGGTGTTGCCCGCCGGGTCGGTGACGGTGGCGGTGATCACCAAATTAGTGCCAGTGACGGGGGCATCGATGGCCAAGCTTAAGCCGCTGTCGAGCATGGCTTGAGTCACTGGGCCATTAAACAGCTCGTTGCCTGCTTGGTCGGTGACGACTAAGGTATCGCCGATGGCGGTGCCTGCTTGTAAGGTGACAGTAATATCGACTTGCCCAGAGAGCTCAACATCATTGATGAAGCCATCATCGTTACTGTCTTCAGTGATGTCCACGGCAGGAGAGAGCGGTGCACCGGTGCCCGTGCCGTAGTCGAGCAGTGCATTGTCAGAGGCAGTGGCGGTGTTGCCCGCCGGGTCGGTGACGGTGGCGGTAACCACGACATTAGTGCCGGTAGCGGGGGCATCAAAGCTGACATTAATGCCGTTATCGAGCATGTCTTGGGTGACGGTTTCGTTATGCAGTTCATTTCCGTCTTGGTCGATGATGAGGATGGTATCACCGAGTGCAGTGCCTGGCATTAAGGTGATGGTGGCATTGATTTGGCCATCAAGCTCAGCGTCATTAATGAAGCCGTCATCGTTGAGGTCTTCGGTTATTTCAACCTGAGGCGCAGCAGGTGCGCCCGAGCCCGTGCCGTAATCGAGTGTCGCAGCATCTGCGCCCGTGGCGGTGTTACCGGCGACGTCAGTGACGTTGGCGGTGACCACTAAGTTGGTCCCCGTGGTCGGTGCATCGATGGCCAGAGCGAGGTCATTGTCAATCATCTCTTGGGTGACGGGGCCACTGAAGATGACGTTATTGTCTTGGTCGGTGACGATTAAGGTATCGCCTACGGCAGTACCTGCGCCGAGTGTGACGGTGATGTTGATTTGGCCATCAAGCTCTGCACTGTTGATGAAGCCATCATCGTTGGCATCTTCAGTGATGTCTACCGTTGGGCTAGCGGGTGCGCCCGTGCCTGTGCCGTAATCCAAGGTTGCGCTGTCATTGCCTGCTGCACTGTCACCATTGGCGTTAGTGATGGTAGCTGTAATGGTGATGTCCGTGCCCGTGGCCGGTGGATTTATATTGAGCAGAAGATCGTTATCGAGCATCGCCTGAGTGACGACATCATTAAATATCTCAACCCCACTTTGGTCTGTGACGACTAAGGTGTCGCCAACCGCTGTACTGGCATCAAGCGTGATGGTGATGTTGACTTGACCATCGAGCTCATCACTGTTGATGTAGCCGTCGTCATTAATGTCTTCAGTAATGTCCACACCCGGTGCGATAGGGGCTGGCGCCTCGACGTAATCGAGGGTTGCTGCATCACTGCCGGTGGCGGTGTTGCCCGCGACATCGGTGACCGTGGCGGTGATAACGATATCGGTACCACTTGGTGGGGTATTCATCACCACCGCAAGGTCATTGTCGAGCATGGCTTGGGTGACCACGCCGCTGAACAGCTCGACATTGTTTTGGTCGGTGACGACCAAGGTGTCGCCGACTACTGTGCCTGCGCCAAGCGTGACGGTGATGTCAATTTGACCATCAAGCTCAGTGTCATTGATGGTGCCGTCATCGTTAATGTCTTCCACGATTTCAACGGTCGGGGTGGCGGGAGCGCCGGTGCCCGTGCCGTAATCCAATGTGGCACTGTCGCTACCAGTACTGGTGTTGCCCGCTGGGTCGGTGACCGTGGCGGTAATAACCAAATTGGTGCCAGTTACCGGTGGGTCAATAGTGACATTGATTCCATCGTCTATCATTTCCTGAGTGACAGGGCCACTGAAGATGACGATATTATCTTGGTCGGTGATGGTGACGGTGTCACCCACTGCCGTGCCTGCGCCTAAAGTGACGGTGGCATCGATTTGGCCGTTAAGCTCGGCATCGTTGATGTAACCATCGTCATTGGCGTCTTCGGTTATTTCAACCAGAGGCGCCGCTGGCGCGCCGGTGCCTGTGCCGTAATCAAGCGTGGCATTATCAGATGCGCTGGCGCTGTTACCCGCGGCGTCAGTGACGGTGGCGGTCACCACTAAATTCGTTCCGGTTGCCGGTGCGTCAAACGCAATCGCAAGACCATCGTCTATCATGGTTTGCGTGACAGTGCCGCTAAACAGCTCAACCCCATTTTGGTCAGTGACGACTAAGGTGTCGCCCACGGCGGTGCCTGCAGTTAACGTGACCGTGATGTCGATTTGACCATCAAGCTCAGCATCATTAATAAAGCCGTCGTCATTACTGTCTTCATCAATCTTAATCATCGGCGCAGCAGGCGCGCCTGTGCCGTAATCGAGTGTCGCTGCATCGGTGCCGGTCGCGCTGTTGCCAGCAGGGTCAGTGACCGTGGCGGTCACCACTAAATTAGTGCCGGTAGCCGGTGCATCTATCGCGATATCAAGGCCGTTATCAAGCATCGCTTGGGTGACCACACCACTAAAGAGTTCGTTGTTGTCTTGGTCAGTGACGATTAAGGTGTCACCGACTGCCGTGCCGGCGCTGAGGGTAACGGTGATGTTGATTTGTCCATCAAGCTCAGCATCGTTGATGTAACCATCGCCGTTGCTGTCTTCAGTGATGTCCACCACTGGCGCGGCGGGTGCGCCAGTGCCTGAGCCATAGTCGAGCAGGGCGTTATCTGAGCCTGCGGCTTCATTGCCCAAGGTGTCGGTGACGGTGGCAGTGATAACCAGATTGGTGCCCGTGGCTGGCGGATCCATCATGAGTGCCAGATCGTCATCGATCATGGCTTGAGTGACGACGCCGTTAAACAGTTCGTTACCAGCTTGGTCAGTGACGATTAGGGTGTCGCCGACGACGGTGTTGGCCCCAAGCGCGACGGTGATGTTGATTTGACCGGACAGCTCCGTGTCGTTGATGAAGCCATCATCGTTGGTGTCTTCCACAATCTCCACGGTTGGCGCAGCAGGAACGGTGACACTGTCATCGTAATCTAGTATTGCACTGTCTGAGCCTGTGGCGGTGTTACCGGCAGGGTCTGTGACGGTGGCGGTGATAACGAGGTTGGTGCCATTAGCTGGCGCATCAATCACAAGTGCAATGTCATTATCAATCATGGCTTGTGTGACAGGGCCAGTGTAGAGCACGTTGTTGTCTTGGTCGGTAATGGTGACAGTGTCACCGATTTCAGTGCCTGAACCTAAAGTGACAGCGATGTTGATTTGGCCATCAAGCTCTGCATCGGTGATGGTGCCATCATCGTTGGTGTCTTCAGTAATATCCACCACTGGCGCCGTGGGAGCCCCGTGCCGTAATCCAAGGTGGCATTATCAGAAGCGGTGGCGGTGTTGCCAGCAGGGTCGGTGACCGTGGCGGTGACGATGACATTGGTGCCCGTTGCAGGGGCATCAAAACTGACGTTGATGCCGTTATCGAGCATGTCTTGGGTGACGGTTTCGTTAACGAGCTCGTTACCGTCTTGGTCGGTGATGAGGATGGTATCGCCGAGTGCAGTGCCGGGGGTTAAGGTGATGGTGGCATTGATTTGGCCATCAAGCTCCGCCTCATTAATAAAGCCGTCATCGTTAACATCTTCAGTGAGCTCAACCAGTGGGGCACCGGGGGCATCAGTGCCGTAATCGAGCATGACACTGTCATCGCCTGTGGCGGTGTTGCCTGCTGGGTCGGTGACGGTGGCAGTGATAACCACAGTGGTGCCCGTTGCGGGCGCATCGATAGCTAAGCTTAAGCCACTGTCGATCATCGCTTGGGTGACAAGGCCAGTGAAAATCACATTATTGCCTTGGTCGGTGACGACTAAGGTGTCGCCGACGGCCGTGCCCGCACCGAGCGTGACAGTGATGTCAATCTGACCGTCGAGCTCGGCATCGTTGATGGTGCCATCTAGGTTAGTGTCTTCGGTAATGTCGACAGTCGGTGCTGCTGGAGCGCCCGTGCCCACACCGTAATCAAGGGTTGCAGCATCATTGCCCGTGGCGGTGTTGCCAGCAGGGTCAGTGACGGTGGCAGTCACGACAATGTTTGTGCCGGTGGCTGGTGCATCCATGAGCACAGCTTGACCGCTGTCTATCATGGTCTGGGTGACGGTGCCAGTGAAGAGCACGTTACTGTTTTGGTCGGTGACGATTAAGGTGTCGCCGACAGCAGTGCCAGCGCCGAGGGTGACGGTGATGTTGATTTGGCCATCGAGCTCAGCGCTGTTGATGTAACCATCATCATTAGTGTCTTCATCGATTTCAACGGTTGGGCCGGCAGGTGCGCCGGTGCCGACGCCGTAATCCAGCGTGGCACTGTCAGTGCCTGCGGCGCTGTTGCCAGCGGGATCGGTGACGGTGGCAGTGATGACGAGGTTGGTGCCTGTGGCTGGCGGATCGATGGCCAGTTGAAGGTCGCTGTCGATCATATCTTGGGTCACGGGGCCGCTGAAGATAACATTATTGTCTTGGTCGGTGACGACGATGGTGTCGCCGAGCTCAGTGCCTTCGCCGAGTTTAACGATGATATTGATTTGACCGTCAAGCTCCGCATCGTTGATGAAGCCATCGCCGTTGGCATCTTCCGTGATGTCAACGGTCGGTGCTAATGGCACACTGCTGCCGTAATCCAAGGTTGCACTGTCGTTGTCGGTGGCAGTGTTGCCAGCTGGGTCGGTGACGGTGGCGGTAATGACGAGGTTGGTGCCGGTTGCTGGCGCGTCCATGACTAAGCTGAGGTCGTCATCAAGCATGGCTTGGGTGACAGGGCCAGTGAAAATAACATTATTGCCTTGGTCGGTGACGACTAAGGTGTCACCGACAGCGGTGCCTTCACCGAGTTTAATCGTGATGTTGATTTGGCCGTCTAGTTCGGCGTCATTAATGAAACCATCATCATTGGTGTCTTCATCGATGGTGACAGTGGGTGACGCGGGGGCGCCGCTGCCAATGCCATAATCGAGTGTTGCAGCATCAGAGCCCGTGACAGTATTGCCGGCAGGGTCTGTGACGGTGGCGGTGATCACCAAATTAGTGCCAGTGACGGGGGCATCGATGGCCAAGCTTAAGCCGCTGTCGAGCATGGCTTGAGTCACTGGGCCATTAAACAGCTCGTTGCCTGCTTGGTCGGTGACGACTAAGGTATCGCCGATGGCGGTGCCTGCTTGTAAGGTGACAGTAATATCGACTTGCCCAGAGAGCTCAACATCATTGATGAAGCCATCATCGTTACTGTCTTCAGTGATGTCCACGACAGGAGAGAGCGGTGCACCGGTGCCCGTGCCGTAGTCGAGCAGTGCATTGTCAGAGGCAGTGGCGGTGTTGCCCGCCGGGTCGGTGACGGTGGCGGTAACCACGACATTAGTGCCGGTAGCGGGGGCATCAAAGCTGACATTAATGCCGTTATCGAGCATGTCTTGGGTGACGGTTTCGTTATGCAGTTCATTTCCGTCTTGGTCGATGATGAGGATGGTATCACCGAGTGCAGTGCCTGGCATTAAGGTGATGGTGGCATTGATTTGGCCATCAAGCTCAGCGTCATTAATGAAGCCGTCATCGTTGAGGTCTTCGGTTATTTCAACCTGAGGCGCAGCAGGTGCGCCCGAGCCCGTGCCGTAATCGAGTGTCGCAGCATCTGCGCCCGTGGCGGTGTTACCGGCGACGTCAGTGACGTTGGCGGTGACCACTAAGTTGGTCCCCGTGGTCGGTGCATCGATGGCCAGAGCGAGGTCATTGTCAATCATCTCTTGGGTGACGGGGCCACTGAAGATGACGTTATTGTCTTGATCTGTGACGATTAAGGTATCGCCTACGGCAGTACCTGCGCCGAGTGTGACGGTGATGTTGATTTGGCCATCAAGCTCTGCACTGTTGATGAAGCCATCATCGTTGGCATCTTCAGTGATGTCTACCGTTGGGCTAGCGGGTGCGCCCGTGCCTGTGCCGTAATCCAAGGTTGCGCTGTCATTGCCTGCTGCACTGTCACCATTGGCGTTAGTGATGGTAGCTGTAATGGTGATGTCCGTGCCCGTGGCCGGTGGATTTATATTGAGCAGAAGATCGTTATCGAGCATCGCCTGAGTGACGACATCATTAAATATCTCAACCCCACTTTGGTCTGTGACGACTAAGGTGTCGCCAACCGCTGTACTGGCATCAAGCGTGATGGTGATGTTGACTTGACCATCGAGCTCATCACTGTTGATGTAGCCGTCGTCATTAATGTCTTCAGTAATGTCCACACCCGGTGCGATAGGGGCTGGCGCCTCGACGTAATCGAGGGTTGCTGCATCACTGCCGGTGGCGGTGTTGCCCGCGACATCGGTGACCGTGGCGGTGATAACGATATCGGTACCACTTGGTGGGGTATTCATCACCACCGCAAGGTCATTGTCGAGCATGGCTTGGGTGACCACGCCGCTGAACAGCTCGACATTGTTTTGGTCGGTGACGACCAAGGTGTCGCCGACTACTGTGCCTGCGCCAAGCGTGACGGTGATGTCAATTTGACCATCAAGCTCAGTGTCATTGATGGTGCCGTCATCGTTAATGTCTTCCACGATTTCAACGGTCGGGGTGGCGGGAGCGCCGGTGCCCGTGCCGTAATCCAATGTGGCACTGTCGCTACCAGTACTGGTGTTGCCCGCTGGGTCGGTGACCGTGGCGGTAATAACCAAATTGGTGCCAGTTACCGGTGGGTCAATAGTGACATTGATTCCATCGTCTATCATTTCCTGAGTGACAGGGCCACTGAAGATGACGATATTATCTTGGTCGGTGATGGTGACGGTGTCACCCACTGCCGTGCCTGCGCCTAAAGTGACGGTGGCATCGATTTGGCCGTTAAGCTCGGCATCGTTGATGTAACCATCGTCATTGGCGTCTTCGGTTATTTCAACCAGAGGCGCCGCTGGCGCGCCGGTGCCTGTGCCGTAATCAAGCGTGGCATTATCAGATGCGCTGGCGCTGTTACCCGCGGCGTCAGTGACGGTGGCGGTCACCACTAAATTCGTTCCGGTTGCCGGTGCGTCAAACGCAATCGCAAGACCATCGTCTATCATGGTTTGCGTGACAGTGCCGCTAAACAGCTCAACCCCATTTTGGTCAGTGACGACTAAGGTGTCGCCCACGGCGGTGCCTGCAGTTAACGTGACCGTGATGTCGATTTGACCATCAAGCTCAGCATCATTAATAAAGCCGTCGTCATTACTGTCTTCATCAATCTTAATCATCGGCGCAGCAGGCGCGCCTGTGCCGTAATCGAGTGTCGCTGCATCGGTGCCGGTCGCGCTGTTGCCAGCAGGGTCAGTGACCGTGGCGGTCACCACTAAATTAGTGCCGGTAGCCGGTGCATCTATCGCGATATCAAGGCCGTTATCAAGCATCGCTTGGGTGACCACACCACTAAAGAGTTCGTTGTTGTCTTGGTCAGTGACGATTAAGGTGTCACCGACTGCCGTGCCGGCGCTGAGGGTAACGGTGATGTTGATTTGTCCATCAAGCTCAGCATCGTTGATGTAACCATCGCCGTTGCTGTCTTCAGTGATGTCCACCACTGGCGCGGCGGGTGCGCCAGTGCCTGAGCCATAGTCGAGCAGGGCGTTATCTGAGCCTGCGGCTTCATTGCCCAAGGTGTCGGTGACGGTGGCAGTGATAACCAGATTGGTGCCCGTGGCTGGCGGATCCATCATGAGTGCCAGATCGTCATCGATCATGGCTTGAGTGACGACGCCGTTAAACAGTTCGTTACCAGCTTGGTCAGTGACGATTAGGGTGTCGCCGACGACGGTGTTGGCCCCAAGCGCGACGGTGATGTTGATTTGACCGGACAGCTCCGTGTCGTTGATGAAGCCATCATCGTTGGTGTCTTCCACAATCTCCACGGTTGGCGCAGCAGGAACGGTGACACTGTCATCGTAATCTAGTATTGCACTGTCTGAGCCTGTGGCGGTGTTACCGGCAGGGTCTGTGACGGTGGCGGTGATAACGAGGTTGGTGCCATTAGCTGGCGCATCAATCACAAGTGCAATGTCATTATCAATCATGGCTTGTGTGACAGGGCCAGTGTAGAGCACGTTGTTGTCTTGGTCGGTAATGGTGACAGTGTCACCGATTTCAGTGCCTGAACCTAAAGTGACAGCGATGTTGATTTGGCCATCAAGCTCTGCATCGGTGATGGTGCCATCATCGTTGGTGTCTTCAGTAATATCTACCACTGGCGCCGTGGGAGCCCCCGTGCCGTAATCCAAGGTGGCATTATCAGAAGCGGTGGCGGTGTTGCCAGCAGGGTCGGTGACCGTGGCGGTGACGATGACATTGGTGCCCGTTGCAGGGGCATCAAAACTGACGTTGATGCCGTTATCGAGCATGTCTTGGGTGACGGTTTCGTTAACGAGCTCGTTACCGTCTTGGTCGGTGATGAGGATGGTATCGCCGAGTGCAGTGCCGGGGGGTTAAGGTGATGGTGGCATTGATTTGGCCATCAAGCTCCGCCTCATTAATAGAGCCGTCATCGTTAACATCTTCAGTGAGCTCAACCAGTGGGGCACCGGGGCATCAGTGCCGTAATCGAGCATGACACTGTCATCGCCTGTGGCGGTGTTGCCTGCTGGGTCGGTGACGGTGGCAGTGATAACCACAGTGGTGCCCGTTGCGGGCGCATCGATAGCTAAGCTTAAGCCACTGTCGATCATCGCTTGGGTGACAAGGCCAGTGAAAATCACATTATTGCCTTGGTCGGTGACGACTAAGGTGTCGCCGACGGCCGTGCCCGCACCGAGCGTGACAGTGATGTCAATCTGACCGTCGAGCTCGGCATCGTTGATGGTGCCATCTAGGTTAGTGTCTTCGGTAATGTCGACAGTCGGTGCTGCTGGAGCGCCCGTGCCCACACCGTAATCAAGGGTTGCAGCATCATTGCCCGTGGCGGTGTTGCCAGCAGGGTCAGTGACGGTGGCAGTCACGACAATGTTTGTGCCGGTGGCTGGTGCATCCATGAGCACAGCTTGACCGCTGTCTATCATGGTCTGGGTGACGGTGCCAGTGAAGAGCACGTTACTGTTTTGGTCGGTGACGATTAAGGTGTCGCCGACAGCAGTGCCAGCGCCGAGGGTGACGGTGATGTTGATTTGGCCATCGAGCTCAGCGCTGTTGATGTAACCATCATCATTAGTGTCTTCATCGATTTCAACGGTTGGGCCGGCAGGTGCGCCGGTGCCGACGCCGTAATCCAGCGTGGCACTGTCAGTGCCTGCGGCGCTGTTGCCAGCGGGATCGGTGACGGTGGCAGTGATGACGAGGTTGGTGCCTGTGGCTGGCGGATCGATGGCCAGTTGAAGGTTGCTGTCGATCATATCTTGGGTCACGGGGCCGCTGAAGATAACATTATTGTCTTGGTCGGTGACGACGATGGTGTCGCCGAGCTCAGTGCCTTCGCCGAGTTTAACGATGATATTGATTTGACCGTCAAGCTCCGCATCGTTGATGAAGCCATCGCCGTTGGCATCTTCCGTGATGTCAACGGTCGGTGCTAATGGCACACTGCTGCCGTAATCCAAGGTTGCACTGTCGTTGTCGGTGGCAGTGTTGCCAGCTGGGTCGGTGACGGTGGCGGTAATGACGAGGTTGGTGCCGGTTGCTGGCGCGTCCATGACTAAGCTGAGGTCGTCATCAAGCATGGCTTGGGTGACAGGGCCAGTGAAAATAACATTATTGCCTTGGTCGGTGACGACTAAGGTGTCACCGACAGCGGTGCCTTCACCGAGTTTAATCGTGATGTTGATTTGGCCGTCTAGTTCGGCGTCATTAATGAAACCATCATCATTGGTGTCTTCATCGATGGTGACGGTGGGTGACGCGGGGGCGCCGCTGCCAATGCCATAATCGAGTGTTGCAGCATCAGAGCCCGTGGCGGTGTTGCCCGCCGGGTCGGTGACGGTGGCGGTGATCACCAGATTAGTGCCAGTGGCGGGGGCATCGATGGCCAAGGTTAAGCCACTGTCGAGCATGGCTTGGGTCACTGGGCCGCTGAACAAGGTATTGCCTGCTTGGTCAGTGACGATGAGCGTGTCGCCGACGGCGGTGCCTGCGCCTAAGCTGACGGTGATGTCGATTTGGCCGGATAGCTCAGTGTCGTTGATGAAGCCATCGTTGTTGGTGTCTTCAGTGATGATGACGGTTGGAGCAGCGGGTGCGCCGGTGCCAGTGCCGTAATCCAAGGTGGCATTGTCTTCGCCCGTGGCGGTGTTGCCTGCTGGGTCAGTGACGGTGGCGGTAACCACGACATTGGTGCCGGTAGCGGGGGCATCAAAGCTGACATTAATGCCGTTATCGAGCATGTCTTGGGTGACGGTTTCGTTATGCAGTTCATTTCCGTCTTGGTCGATGATGAGGATGGTATCACCGAGTGCAGTGCCTGGCATTAAGGTGATGGTGGCATTGATTTGGCCATCAAGCTCAGCATCATTAATGAAGCCGTCATCGTTGAGGTCTTCGGTTATTTCAACCTGAGGCGCAGCCGGTGCGCCCGAGCCCGTGCCGTAATCGAGTGTCGCAGCATCTGCGCCCGTGGCGGTGTTACCGGCGACGTCAGTGACGTTGGCGGTGACCACTAAGTTGGTCCCCGTGGTCGGTGCATCGATGGCCAGAGCGAGGTCATTGTCAATCATCTCTTGGGTGACGGGGCCACTGAAGATGACGTTATTGTCTTGGTCGGTGACGATTAAGGTATCGCCTACGGCAGTACCTGCGCCGAGTGTGACGGTGATGTTGATTTGGCCATCAAGCTCTGCACTGTTGATGAAGCCATCATCGTTGGCATCTTCAGTGATGTCTACCGTTGGGCTAGCGGGTGCGCCCGTGCCTGTGCCGTAATCCAAGGTTGCGCTGTCATTGCCTGCTGCACTGTCACCATTGGCGTTAGTGATGGTAGCTGTAATGGTGATGTCCGTGCCCGTGGCCGGTGGATTTATATTGAGCAGAAGATCGTTATCGAGCATCGCCTGAGTGACGACATCATTAAATATCTCAACCCCATTTTGGTCTGTGACGACTAAGGTGTCGCCAACCGCTGTACTGGCATCAAGCGTGATGGTGATGTTGACTTGACCATCGAGCTCATCACTGTTGATGTAGCCGTCGTCATTAATGTCTTCAGTAATGTCCACACCCGGTGCGATAGGGGCTGGCGCCTCGACGTAATCGAGGGTTGCTGCATCACTGCCGGTGGCGGTGTTGCCCGCGACATCGGTGACCGTGGCGGTGATAACGATATCGGTACCACTTGGTGGGGTATTCATCACCACCGCAAGGTCATTGTCGAGCATGGCTTGGGTGACCACGCCGCTGAACAGCTCGACATTGTTTTGGTCGGTGACGACCAAGGTGTCGCCGACTACTGTGCCTGCGCCAAGCGTGACGGTGATGTCAATTTGACCATCAAGCTCAGTGTCATTGATGGTGCCGTCATCGTTAATGTCTTCCACGATTTCAACGGTCGGGGTGGCGGGAGCGCCGGTGCCCGTGCCGTAATCCAATGTGGCACTGTCGCTACCAGTACTGGTGTTGCCCGCTGGGTCGGTGACCGTGGCGGTAATAACCAAATTGGTGCCAGTTACCGGTGGGTCAATAGTGACATTGATTCCATCGTCTATCATTTCCTGAGTGACAGGGCCACTGAAGATGACGATATTATCTTGGTCGGTGATGGTGACGGTGTCACCCACTGCCGTGCCTGCGCCTAAAGTGACGGTGGCATCGATTTGGCCGTTAAGCTCGGCATCGTTGATGTAACCATCGTCATTGGCGTCTTCGGTTATTTCAACCAGAGGCGCCGCTGGCGCGCCGGTGCCTGTGCCGTAATCAAGCGTGGCATTATCAGATGCGCTGGCGCTGTTACCCGCGGCGTCAGTGACGGTGGCGGTCACCACTAAATTCGTTCCGGTTGCCGGTGCGTCAAACGCAATCGCAAGACCATCGTCTATCATGGTTTGCGTGACAGTGCCGCTAAACAGCTCAACCCCATTTTGGTCAGTGACGACTAAGGTGTCGCCCACGGCGGTGCCTGCAGTTAACGTGACCGTGATGTCGATTTGACCATCAAGCTCAGCATCATTAATAAAGCCGTCGTCATTACTGTCTTCATCAATCTTAATCATCGGCGCAGCAGGCGCGCCTGTGCCGTAATCGAGTGTCGCTGCATCGGTGCCGGTCGCGCTGTTGCCAGCAGGGTCAGTGACCGTGGCGGTCACCACTAAATTAGTGCCGGTAGCCGGTGCATCTATCGCGATATCAAGGCCGTTATCAAGCATCGCTTGGGTGACCACACCACTAAAGAGTTCGTTGTTGTCTTGGTCAGTGACGATTAAGGTGTCACCGACTGCCGTGCCGGCGCTGAGGGTAACGGTGATGTTGATTTGTCCATCAAGCTCAGCATCGTTGATGTAACCATCGCCGTTGCTGTCTTCAGTGATGTCCACCACTGGCGCGGCGGGTGCGCCAGTGCCTGAGCCATAGTCGAGCAGGGCGTTATCTGAGCCTGCGGCTTCATTGCCCAAGGTGTCGGTGACGGTGGCAGTGATAACCAGATTGGTGCCCGTGGCTGGCGGATCCATCATGAGTGCCAGATCGTCATCGATCATGGCTTGAGTGACGACGCCGTTAAACAGTTCGTTACCAGCTTGGTCAGTGACGATTAGGGTGTCGCCGACGACGGTGTTGGCCCCAAGCGCGACGGTGATGTTGATTTGACCGGACAGCTCCGTGTCGTTGATGAAGCCATCATCGTTGGTGTCTTCCACAATCTCCACGGTTGGCGCAGCAGGAACGGTGACACTGTCATCGTAATCTAGTATTGCACTGTCTGAGCCTGTGGCGGTGTTACCGGCAGGGTCTGTGACGGTGGCGGTGATAACGAGGTTGGTGCCATTAGCTGGCGCATCAATCACAAGTGCAATGTCATTATCAATCATGGCTTGTGTGACAGGGCCAGTGTAGAGCACGTTGTTGTCTTGGTCGGTAATGGTGACAGTGTCACCGATTTCAGTGCCTGAACCTAAAGTGACAGCGATGTTGATTTGGCCATCAAGCTCTGCATCGGTGATGGTGCCATCATCGTTGGTGTCTTCAGTAATATCCACCACTGGCGCCGTGGGAGCCCCCGTGCCGTAATCCAAGGTGGCATTATCAGAAGCGGTGGCGGTGTTGCCAGCAGGGTCGGTGACCGTGGCGGTGACGATGACATTGGTGCCCGTTGCAGGGGCATCAAAACTGACGTTGATGCCGTTATCGAGCATGTCTTGGGTGACGGTTTCGTTAACGAGCTCGTTACCGTCTTGGTCGGTGATGAGGATGGTATCGCCGAGTGCAGTGCCGGGGGTTAAGGTGATGGTGGCATTGATTTGGCCATCAAGCTCCGCCTCATTAATAAAGCCGTCATCGTTAACATCTTCAGTGAGCTCAACCAGTGGGGCACCGGGGGCATCAGTGCCGTAATCGAGCATGACACTGTCATCGCCTGTGGCGGTGTTGCCTGCTGGGTCGGTGACGGTGGCAGTGATAACCACAGTGGTGCCCGTTGCGGGTGCATCGATAGCTAAGCTTAAGCCACTGTCGATCATCGCTTGGGTGACAAGGCCAGTGAAAATCACATTATTGCCTTGGTCGGTGACGACTAAGGTGTCGCCGACGGCCGTGCCCGCACCGAGCGTGACAGTGATGTCAATCTGACCGTCGAGCTCGGCATCGTTGATGGTGCCATCTAGGTTAGTGTCTTCGGTAATGTCGACAGTCGGTGCTGCTGGAGCGCCCGTGCCCACACCGTAATCAAGGGTTGCAGCATCATTGCCCGTGGCGGTGTTGCCAGCAGGGTCAGTGACGGTGGCAGTCACGACAATGTTTGTGCCGGTGGCTGGTGCATCCATGAGCACAGCTTGACCGCTGTCTATCATGGTCTGGGTGACGGTGCCAGTGAAGAGCACGTTACTGTTTTGGTCGGTGACGATTAAGGTGTCGCCGACAGCAGTGCCAGCGCCGAGGGTGACGGTGATGTTGATTTGGCCATCGAGCTCAGCGCTGTTGATGTAACCATCATCATTAGTGTCTTCATCGATTTCAACGGTTGGGCCGGCAGGTGCGCCGGTGCCGACGCCGTAATCCAGCGTGGCACTGTCAGTGCCTGCGGCGCTGTTGCCAGCGGGATCGGTGACGGTGGCAGTGATGACGAGGTTGGTGCCTGTGGCTGGCGGATCGATGGCCAGTTGAAGGTTGCTGTCGATCATATCTTGGGTCACGGGGCCGCTGAAGATAACATTATTGTCTTGGTCGGTGACGACGATGGTGTCGCCGAGCTCAGTGCCTTCGCCGAGTTTAACGATGATATTGATTTGACCGTCAAGCTCCGCATCGTTGATGAAGCCATCGCCGTTGGCATCTTCCGTGATGTCAACGGTCGGTGCTAATGGCACACTGCTGCCGTAATCCAAGGTTGCACTGTCGTTGTCGGTGGCAGTGTTGCCAGCTGGGTCGGTGACGGTGGCGGTAATGACGAGGTTGGTGCCGGTTGCTGGCGCGTCCATGACTAAGCTGAGGTCGTCATCAAGCATGGCTTGGGTGACAGGGCCAGTGAAAATAACGTTATTGCCTTGGTCGGTGACGACTAAGGTGTCACCGACAGCGGTGCCTTCACCGAGTTTAATCGTGATGTTGATTTGGCCGTCTAGTTCGGCGTCATTAATGAAACCATCATCATTGGTGTCTTCATCGATGGTGACAGTGGGTGACGCGGGGGCGCCGCTGCCAATGCCATAATCGAGTGTTGCAGCATCAGAGCCCGTGACAGTATTGCCGGCAGGGTCTGTGACGGTGGCGGTGATCACCAGATTAGTGCCAGTGGCGGGGGCATCGATGGCCAAGGTTAAGCCACTGTCGAGCATGGCTTGGGTCACTGGGCCGCTGAACAAGGTATTGCCTGCTTGGTCAGTGACGATGAGCGTGTCGCCGACGGCGGTGCCTGCGCCTAAGCTGACGGTGATGTCGATTTGGCCGGATAGCTCAGTGTCGTTGATGAAGCCATCGTTGTTGGTGTCTTCAGTGATGATGACGGTTGGAGCAGCGGGTGCGCCGGTGCCAGTGCCGTAATCCAAGGTGGCATTGTCTTCGCCCGTGGCGGTGTTGCCTGCTGGGTCAGTGACGGTTGCGGTAACAGAGACGGTGGTGCCGGTGGCCGGTGCATCGAAACTGACATTAATGCCGTTATCGAGCATGGCCTGGGTGACAGGGCCGCTGAACAATTCGTTACCATCTTGGTCGGTGATAGTGACAGTGTCACCTATCGCGGTGCCAGCGCTGAGCGTGACGGTGGCATTGATTTGACCGTCGAGCTCCGCTTCATTGATGAAGCCGTCGTTGTTAGTGTCTTCGGTGATTTCAACACTTGGCGCGGCGGGTGCGCCGGTGCCACTGCCGTAATCAAGTGTTGCACTGTCGTTGCCCGTGGCGGTGTTGCCAGCAGGGTCAGTGACGTTAGCGGTGACGACTAAGTTGGTGCCAGAGACTGGTGCATCAATGGCCAAAGCGAGGTCATTGTCGAGCATGTCCTGGGTAACTGGGCCGCTGAAGATAACGTTATTGTCTTGGTCGGTGACGACTAAGGTGTCGCCCAACTCAGTACCTGCGCCGAGTGTGACGGTGATGTTGATTTGACCATCAAGCTCTGCACTGTTGATGAAGCCATCATCGTTGGCATCTTCAGTGATGTCTACCGTTGGGCTAGCGGGTGCGCCCGTGCCGTAATCAAGGAGTGCGTTGTCGCTACCTGTTACAATGGCTCCCATGAAATTAGTTAAGGTGGCGGTGACGGTAACATTTGTACCTGTAGCAGGTGCGTCCATGGTAACGGCGAGGCCATTATCAAGCATATCTTGGGTGACAGTGCCGTTAAACAGCTCGTTACCAGCCTGATCGGTGACGACTAAGGTTTCGCCGACAGTTGTGACTGGATCCAGCGTGATGGTGATGTTGATTTGACCGTCAAGCTCAACACTGTTGATGTAACCGTCGTCGTTAACATCTTCGTTGATCTCTACTATCGGTGCGACAGGAGGAGTTATTTCCCAATTATGATCCATTGTTGCGGCATCACTGCCTGTGGCGGTGTTACCAGCCAGATCGGTAACCGTGGCAGTGACGGCTATTTCGGTGCCGGTAACAGGTATATTCATCACCACGGCAAGGCCATTATCGAGCATCGCTTGGGTGACTACACCACTGAACAGCTCGATACCATCTTGATCGGTGACGACAAGTGTGTCGCCGACTACTGTGCCCGCGCCAAGGGTGACAGTGATGTCGATTTGGTCAATAAGTTCAAAGTCTGTGATAAAGCCGTCGTTATCAGCATCTTCATCAATGACTACAGTTGGAGCCGCGGGACCACCGCTGCCAGTGCCGTAATCGAGCTGAGCATTGTCACTACCAGAGGCGGTGTTACCCGCTGGATCGGTGATAGTCGCGGTGACAATTAGGTTGGTGCCCGTCGCTGGAGGGTCGATAGTGACCGCTAGACCATTGTCTATCATGTCTTGGGTGACGGGACTGCTGAAGATAACGTTGCCGTCTTGGTCAGTGATGGTGACGGTGTCGCCCACGACCGTGCCTGCGCCTAAGGTGATGGTGGCATCGATTTGGCCGTTAAGCTCCGCATCGTTAATGAAGCCATCATTGTTGCTGTCTTCTGTGATTTGTACGGTTGGCGCCGCCGGTGCGCCAGTGCCATAATCCAGCGTCGCTGCATCACTGCCTGTGGCGGTGTTGCCGGCCACATCAGTGACGGTGGCGGTGACCACCAAATCAGTACCCGTGGCTGGTGCGTCCATGGTGACAGAGACGCCGTTGGTGAGCATGGCTTGGGTGACCACGCCGCTGAGCAACTCATTACCCGCTTGATCGGTGACGACTAAGGTGTCGCCGACTTCAGTGCCAGCACCTAAAGTGACGGTGATATTGATTTGACCATCGAGCTCTGTGTCGTTGATATAGCCATCGTCGTTACTGTCTTCATCAATCTTAATCATCGGCGCAGCAGGCGCGCCTGTGCCAGTGCCGTAATCCAGTGTCGCTGCATCTGTGCCCGTGGCACTGTTGCCTGCAGGATCAGTGATCGTGGCTGTGATAATAAGGTTAGTACCCGTAGATGGGGCATCAATGCCTAGTTGCAGACCGTTGTCTAGCATAGCTTGGGTCACTGGTCCGTTGAACAGTTCGTTGCCGTCTTGGTCGGTAATTGTGACGGTATCGCCCACGACAGTGCCTGTGCCTAAGGTGACGGTGATGTTGATTTGACCATCAAGCTCGGCATCGTTGATATAGCCATCACCGTTACTGTCTTCAGTTATATTAACCACCGGCGCGGCTGGGGCGCCTGTGCCTGAGCCATAGTCGAGTAGGGCATTATCTGAGCCCGAGGCCTCATTGCCCAAGGTATCGGTGATGGTGGCGGTGATGACTAAATTAGTACCAGTCGCTGGAGGATCTAGAGTTAGTGCCAAGTCGTCGTCAAGCATCGCTTGAGTGACTATGCCGTTAAACAGCTCGTTGCCTGCATTGTCGGTGACAACCAAGGTGTCGCCGACTAGCGTGTTAGCCCCTAGTTCGACGGTAATATTGATCTGACCGCTGAGTTCTGCGTCGTTGATAAAGCCGTCGCTGTTGGTGTCTTCAACGAGCGTGACAGTCGGTGCAGCTGGTACGGTGACACTGTCATCGTAATCCATGGTAGCGCTATCGTTGCCAGTGGCAGAGTTGCCAGCTTGGTCGGTGATAGTGGCCGTAATGACTAGGTTAGTGCCATCGGCTGGTGCATCGATGACCACGTCGATACCATTATCGAGCATTTCCTGGGTGACGGGGCCTATGTAGAGCACATTATCATCTTGGTCGGTGATGGTGACAGTGTCACCGACTTCAGTGCCTGAACCTAAAGTGACAGCGATGTTGATTTGACCATCAAGCTCTGCATCGGTGATGGTACCATCGCCGTTGGTGTCCTCAACAATATCCACTGTCGGCGCAGTAGGTGCATCAGTACCATAATCGAGTGTAGCAGCATCACTGCTTATTGCTGTGTTACCTGCTGGATCGGTTACAGTGGCCGTGACAATTATATCAGTGCCCGTTGTTGGAGCATCCATCACAACGGCTTGGCCGTTATCAAGCATCTCTTGTGTCACTGTACCGGTGAAGAGCACATTATTATCTTGATCTGTGACGACTAAGGTGTCGCCGATTTCAGTGCCAGTACCTAATTCAACAGTGATGTTGATTTGACCATCGAGTTCTGCACTATTGATAAAGCCGTCGTTATTGATGTCTTCATCAATACTCAAACTTGGGCTTGCAGGAGCTGAACTGCTGCCATAGTCAAGAGTTGCACTGCCATTGCCAGTGGCTGTATTACCTGCAGGATCAGTGATGTCGGCGGTGATAACTAGATTAGTTCCTGTTGCCGGAGGATCAATCGCTAATGTTAGGCCGTTATCGATAATCTCTTGAGTCACTGGGCCACTGAATAGGGTGTTGCCAGCTTGGTCGGTGATGACTAAAGTGTCGCCTACTTCAGTACCTGTACCTAATTCCACGGTGATATTTATTTGACCATCAAGCTCTGCACCGTTGATGGTACCATCTTGATTAGCATCTTCGTCGATAGTGACAGTAGGGCTAGATGGTGCATCAGTACCAACACCGTAATCGAGGGTCGCAGCGCCATTGCCACTCGCAGTGTTGCCAGCAGGATCTGTGACGGTTGCAGTAACCACAATGTCAGTGCCAGTGACGGGGGCATCCATGAGCACTGCTTGGCCACTATCAAGCATCTCTTGGGTGACGGTGCCAGTGAAGAGCACGTTATCATCTTGGTCTGTGACGATGAGCGTGTCGCCCACCACAGTACCAGCGCCAAGTGTAACGGTGATATTGATTTGCCCATTCAGTTCAGTGTCGTTGATATACCCATCTTCGTTAGTATCTTCATCGATCGTGACACTTGGACCAGCTGGTGCACCAGTGCCTACGCCGTAATCAAGTGTCGAGCTATCACTGCCAGAAACGGTGTTGCCGGATGGATCTGAAGTGGTGGCAGTGACAACCAAATTTGTACCTGTGGCAGGTGGGTCGATGGCTAGTTGCATGCCATTATCAATCATATCTTGGGTCACAGGGCCACTGAATAAAACAGTGCCATCTTGGTCGGTGACGGTGAAAGTATCACCCAACTCAGTACCAACACCTAGAGTGATGGAGACATTTATTTGTCCATCTAATTCAGTGTCGTTGAGAAAACCATCGTTATTACTATCTTCGGTAATGACGACTAATGGTGTGCCAATAGTGATATCTATTTCACCGGTATCGCTTGTAGTACCAGTATTTCCAGCGGGATCTGTAACGGTAGCAACAACGGTGATAGAGCCTTCAGCGATAGGGTCGGTGACATTAAGAGTGTAGGTGCCATCAGGATCGACTGTAGTGGTCACCGTTTGCTCTGTGCCTGTGCTGTCAGTGATGACAACAGTGATGGTGTTACCTGGTTCTGCATCAGTAGTACCAGTGATTGTAGGCGTGGTGTCATTGGTGGTGTCTGGTACATCGACAGTAATTGTAGGGGCTGTGGTATCTATATCACTGGTATCGGTTGCGGTACCTGTGTTGCCCGCTGGATCGGTGACCGAGACTACAACCGTGATAGGGCCTTCAGCAACTGGATCGGTGACATCAACTGTGTAAGTACCATCTGGATTTACTGTTGTGGTAACTGTTTGATCAGTACCAGTGCTATCAGTGATGACAACAGTGATGGTGCTACCAGGCTCGGCATCTGTGGTACCAGTGATTGTAGGTGTGGTGTCATTGGTGGTGTCTGGTACATCGACAGTAATTGTAGGGGCTGTGGTATCTATGTCACCAGTGTCAGTTGCCGTGCCTGTATTACCCGCGGGATCGGTGACCGAGACTACAACCGTGATAGGACCTTCTGCGACAGGATCGGTGACGTCAACAGTGTAAGTACCATCTGGATTAACTGTAGTGGTAACCGTTTGTTCTGTGCCTGTGCTGTCAGTGATGACAACAGTGATGGTGCTACCGGGCTCAGCATCAGTAGTACCAGTGATTGTAGGCGTGGTGTCATTGGTGGTGTCTGGTACATCGACAGTAATTGTTGGCGTTGTAGTATCTATATCACCAGTGTCAGTTGCCGTGCCTGTATTACCAGCGGGATCGGTGACCGAGACTACAACCGTGATAGGACCTTCTGCGACAGGATCGGTAACATCAACTGTGTAAGTACCATCTGGGTTAACCGTTGTGGTAACCGTTTGCTCTGTGCCTGTGCTGTCGGTGATGACAACAGTGATGGTGCTACCAGGCTCAGCATCTGTGGTGCCAGTGATTGTAGGCGTGGTGTCATTGGTGGTGTCAGGTACATCAACAGTAATAGTTGGGGCTGTGGTATCTATATCACTGGTATCGGTTGCGGTACCTGTGTTGCCCGCAGGATCAGTGACCGAGACTACAACCGTGATAGGGCCTTCTGCGATAGGATCGGTAACATCAACAGTGTAAGTACCATCTGGGTTTACTGTTGTGGTAATTGTTTGATCAGTACCAGTGCTATCAGTGATGACAATAGTAATGGTACTACCGGGCTCAGCATCAGTAGTACCAGTGATTGTAGGCGTGGTGTCATTGGTGGTGTCAGGTACATCAACAGTAATAGTTGGGGCTGTGGTATCTATCGTCGCTGAATCTGTTCCTTCGGGAGAGACATTTCCCGCCGAGTCTGTCACTGTCGCTACAACGGTTATTGTCTCGCCTTCGGCTGGTGCCGGTAGGTTTACATTAATTGAACCCGTTGAAATATCGTCAGCCGTTAATACTATCTCAACACCGTTGACGATTAAAACGTCACCTACCATGGCTCCAGTACCTTCAAGACTGATGGTGACACTGATTTCTGTATTGCCATTTAACTCATCGTTACTGATTAATCCATCATTATTGGTGTCAAGATTAATCGTGACCTGAGGAGCGCCATCGGCAACTGGAGTTACCTCTATGGTTAGTGTTGCGGTCGCTCCGGTGTTGGTGGTGTAAGTGATAACAGGGACTGTGCCGTTCCAGTTTTCATTAGGTGTAAAAGTATAGCTACCATCTTGATTGATAACTAAGGTTCCGCCTTCAAGTTCAACGGTCGTACCTGCAGTATAAGTGGTCCCATCGACTTCGAAACTCACTACGGCCAGTACATCATCTACATCAGAGTCATTATCCAGTACATTGCCAACTGCGGTCCCATCTTCATTAATATTTACAAGGTCATTGAGTAAGTTGGATTGGTTTTCTGCTGTAGTTTCATTAAGGATGTTGGTAACAGCAAACTCACTTTGAGGAATTGAATTAGTATTGAAGCCCGTTGATGCTACGGTTTCATTAGCCGTTCTGGCTAAAGATACAAAATCAGAACCTCCTTCATTCCCTGAACTCCCTCCCGCAGCCGTCTCTGGTAGATCTATAGTGGGATCTTCACCGCTAGCAATGGCATCCTGAATGGCTTTAACTTCCTGTGCATCGGCACTATTTGGGTCTGTAACAACAGCCTCTTCTTCTGCTTCTTCTTTGGAGATTTGGTTAGTCGATGCTAGATGTTCAAAGTGAGTGCCATCAGAATATAAAATATTAATTCTAGCACTATCTTCAATAGCTAAAGTCGAACCAACTGGCAGAAGTTGGCCTTGAGAGACACCTTTCGTACTGTTCTCAAGTTCTAGCTTAATATCTCCTTCGGCAAGAAGAATGGTTCCAGGCTGAGTTGTTACTATAGTTTTCATTCAATACTCCGTAAAAATAGCCTGACATTATCTGCCAATGTGAAATTATCTAGCGCCAAATGTTGCTTGTACTATGGTTGTGTAGAGATATATGTTACCCGCAACGCACTTTGGGGTCAATTTTGTTGTCGATATATAAACTGGTAAGACCTTAAAAGTAAGGAATAAGTGCCAATTTTATTCTATTCGTTGGTTTATATAACTTATTATAGGGTTTTGGTAGAGGATTGGTACTTTTTGTAGTAATGAATTTGTTGTAATAGTTGTTATCTATGTGAGTCTATTTTGTCAGATTGTAATAACAAGAGTTCAATAACAAAAAATGTACTATGCATCTGATACAAATATAGCTTAAAGCTAGTTAAGTGCTGTTATTAAAATGGGTTGGCGTCATTAAATAAGGCATGTATTTATTATTGCATGGAGTGATTCGACTGACTTCTATACGCAAGTCTAATCATCTATCAAGAACAAGAGCATGGTTAATTTTGTTCTTGCCTCTGATTATTAGGTAGTAACTGACGACCTTCATCACCGATTTAAGCTCGCTGGATAATAGTCTATCTTTCTCGATATCAATCACGTTGTAGTTTGAGGAACTAGAGATAGTGTTAGTATTACCTGATAAAGATAGTCTTGCTCCTGTCTCCATTGATTCACTAGAGCTGGAACTATCTTTATATTGGGTTATATAAAGTACTAAACTTTCTAAGGTATCAAGTGAGTGACTTGATTTTCCTCTAATGTTGGATTCGAACCTGATCCTGTCGGCGATGGGGATGACACATCACCTATAGTATTGATAATTAATGGGCCATCTCCATTAGTACCTAATAAACCATTGATAATGTCGCTTTCAGTGTCACCGAAGGCATCACTAAGGTCTACACCATCCAAAACAATATGTTGTTCAAATGTGCCGTTATGATCTGCATCAATGTCTATGATGGTTGTATTTGTTGTATCATTAATAGTGAAGTGAAGGTACTGATCCAGATTCTTAGCTGTCTCACCTTGTAATAGATCACTTAGGTCGAGCTTGTCGAGGTTTATATCAAAGTCGACTATATGATCCGTTCCAGCCCCTCCTTTACTCCAGACAAAGGTATCCACTTCCTCGGTCGATTCATGGCTACTGTCAATATTGCTTATTGAGTCATTAGGTGCAGACTTAACATTGATGATGTTATTAGGGCTAATTGAAACCTCGTTTACGTCATTGGTATCAATGTGATAGAGATCAGCATAGTCAATGTTTCCTCCAGCACTGAAGTTGCCGATAATCTCGATTTCATCTCCTAGATTTACATCAAAATCATTTGAGAAAGCCCAATAACTGGTACCACCTGGCATGCCACCTGTGTAGTCTTCCATGATGCGGATTTGATAAATCTTTCCCTCCTCACCTGTGGTGAGGTTGCGCACAAGTTGGAAGGCACGGGAGTGGATATAGGCGCCTGCAGCTAAGCCATCAAAGGAATTTTGTAATGTTTGGAAGCTGCCATCGCGAGATTGACTTCCTTCAACCGGGATGGAGCCATTGTTGTCTTCAAGCAGGCCATCATTATCTTGAACAGTTAAGGTCATGGCACTGTTGTCGAGTGTGAATTTATGACCAATGGGACTACCGTTTTGACCGATACCTGTCACCGAGGTGCTGAATACTTGGTTGATTGAATGGGAGATTATCTGCTCACCATCTTGAGTGAGTATCACCAATGAAAGGGTATCAGAGGCACTTGCTGTATTATTGTTGGATTGTTCGTTGGCTATCGCTGAAATACTTAGTTCAAGGGTGCCATAAACATCATTATCGAGCCTGAGTACCGCACTGGCTAACTGCTGTTGTGTGAGTTCAACACTATTGTCAGAAATCGCCACAGATTGGTTCTCAACTAAAATTGTTGCCCCATCTGGTAGACCTCCAATTTTGAAGGTGAGTACTTCAGAACCATCCGTATCGCTGAGGGAGCCTTGAATATAATCACTCAGTGTGATGTCCGTCTTACTCCCATTTTGCGCATTCCCGGCAATAACACCGTTGTGCTCTTCAAGAATGACATTATCAATGAAAGGCCCTTTTCCGCCAGGGCTAGCTGTACCAGTGTTTTTAATAACAATATTCTGAGAGCTGCCATCACCCACAAACGAAAACTGAACGGTGCGGTATCCTGCGCTATCACTTGTTTCCCATAATCCTATGGAAACGCCGTCAACAAAGACTTCAAACGTGTTGTGTTCGATGCCGTAGCCACCTCTGGGCATGACATCAAGCTTGAGAGTGTATAGTTGATCCGCTTCCGTTGTGATGTCTCTTTGAATACCTGAGTTACTTCCAGAATTAAGCTCAATCATTTGGTTGCCATCAGAGGCTGGGATGACTGCATATCTAACCTCGATTTGCTGTCCATCTACAGCGGGTGTCCAACCTTCCATTTCATCGGTATAGAAAACGATACCTTGTACGGGGGTATCACCAGGTAGTACCTCACGCTCAAAACTGCTCTCTAGTTTCCAATCCGCTTCTTGAACAGTGATGTTTGGTGCGTCAGCTATTGCATTAACATTGATATCTAGTTTGGTTGTTAGCCCAATATTCGTAGTGTAAGTGATATCGGGTATGCTACCGCTCCAATCGGCATCTGGTGTAAAGCTATAACTGCCATCAGCGTAAATGATAAGGCTGCCGCCAGCAACATCAACTGTGATACCGTCAGCATCAGGTTGATACTCTGCGCTATTGCCCGCCAAGGTGAACTTGATGATACTTGTACCGTTACTGCCATCAATCTCAAGCAGTTGACCGTTAATTATTGTGTCCTCATCCCCTGATACCGGCATACTGTTGGGGGTTACAGAAGGTAGCAATGTCGCACTGGTATTACCATCACCGTCGACTAGCCAATAGTTACCATCCGGGGTTTGTACGATAACTGGTGGCGTGTAGTCATTTTCTATTTCTGGGATATGTAACCACTCAGTGAGGTCACCATTGTTGTTCAAAGTAAAGAGGGTGACGCCACCTGATTCTTGAGGGGCTGCGATAACAGGGGTACCGTTTACATAGCCTGCTGATGAGAAGTAGAAGTTCACATCACTCAGACCATCGGTACGTACCAGAGAGCCATTTTCTACGCGGTAAATATCAGCCTGATGGGTACCTTGACTGGAGAAAATGGCATAAACACTTCCATCAGCTGTTGTATAGGTTTCAACCGCATTATTTGAGCTTCCTGCGCCAGGCACCGTCACGCTTTGTTGTAAGGTAAGATCACCAGTTGATGAGTTGATGCTGTAAAGTGATAATCCATTTAAGCTGGATGACAATAGGTAATCTATACCATCAACAGAGACAATATTCACGGAGCTGACTAAGTCGCCTGCTGGAGTCGACGCTGCAGGCTGCTCAGTCAGTTCTCCCGTTACAGAGTCGTAGATAAGGCGGGTGATCATGTCATCTGCCGGACGGGCGACATAGACATATTCAGTACCGTCAGTGGTTTCATAAACTGCATTCTCTCGGATAAAGTGTTGAGAGTTGTCTATATGTTCACCCCCTTGGAAAGTGACAGTACCATTTGAGCCCAAGTGCCAGACGGTAATTGCCGCAGAGTTTTGCGAGGTAACAAATAGGGTTGGCACACCATCAATATAGCTTAGGTTGGATTGTGTTAGTCCGTTACCCAAATCCCCTGCGGACAAACCAGCGGCAGTAAGCTGGGCCGTAATATCGCCATCACTGGTGGTGATAACGGTACCATTCGCACTATTATAGGTAATTCGATCCACTTCAGTTAGTGAGCCATCGTTGTTCAAACGTGAAATAGTGGTTAGCCCATTTACGCCCCAAGCTGTTGCAATGATATACGGGACACCATTTATACTGACAGTCGTCGTGGTCCAGGTCGGAGTATTTTCGCCCTGTACTGTGTGCTGAAGTGTTGTGGTGTCAGTGACATCGCCAGTGTTGCCCGCTAAGTCAGTAACGTTCATGGTAACTGTCAGTACTCCATCATCTAACCCTGATAAGTTTTGAGTATTTATCGTGACAGTCCCATCGGGGGCGACATTTATATTACTGGATGGAATGGTAATGCTGTTGCCATTTACATCAGTAACCATAATAGTATTAATGGTAGAATCGGCCTCTACTGAAGTGGTGAAGTCTACGTTCGTGGATTCTACTCCTAACAATAGCTCATCCCCTCCATCGAGAAAGCTAATGGTGTTCTCACCATCGCCAGTGCTCGGCGCAGTAGTGTCGAGCACGGTGGTATCAACGACACTTCCCGTATTACCGGCTGCATCGGTGACGTTCATGGTGACGGTTAAGGTGCCGTCGATTAAGCCTGATAAGTTCTGTCCCATGACCGTAACAGCACCTGTCACTAAATTGATTGTGATGTTTGCCGCGGGAATGGTGATACTACCACCGGCGCTGTCACTGATGGTGATGCTGTTAACCGTGCTGCCCACGGCCACTTGGCCAGAGAGTGGCACGCTACCTGATTCGGCATCGCTGACCAGCTCATCGCCGCCATCAAGGAAGTTAATTTGGTTCTCACCATCACCCGTGCCTGGCGCGCTGGTATCCAGTACGGTGGTGTCAGTGACATCGCCGGTGTTGCCCGCCAAATCGGTCACGTTCATGGTGACGGTCAAGGTGCCATCAGCAAGACCAGATAAATCTTGTCCTGCAACGGTGACCGTGCCATCTGCGGCGACGCTGATGTCGGCTGCAGTAACGGTGATCGTAGTGGTGCCGTCAGAAATAGTGATGCTGTTAACCGTGCTGCCCACGGCCACTTGGCCAGAGAGTGGCACGCTACCTGATTCGGCGTCACTGACCAGCTCATCGCCGCCATCAAGGAAGTTAATTTGGTTCTCGCCATCACCCGTGCCTGGCGCGCTGGTATCGAGCACTGTGGTGTCAGTGACATCGCCGGTGTTGCCCGCCAAGTCGGTGACGTTCATGGTGACGGTTAAAGTGCCATCAGCCAGACTCGACAAATCTTGACCTGCAACGGTGACCGAGCCATCGGCGGCAACCGTAATATCGGCTGCAGCCACGGTGATCGTAGTGATGCCGTCAGAAATGGTGATGCTGTTAACCGTGCTGCCCACGGCCACTTGGCCAGAGAGTGGCACGCTACCTGATTCGGCATCGCTGACCAGCTCATCGCCGCCATCGAGGAAGTTAATTTGGTTCTCACCATCGCCCGTGCCTGGCGCGCTGGTATCGAGCACGGTGGTGTCAGTGACATCGCCGGTGTTACCTGCTAAATCGGTGACGTTCATGGTGACGGTCAAAGTGCCATCAGCCAGATTCGACAAATCTTGACCTGCAACGGTCACAGTGCCATCTGCGGCGACGCTGATGTCGGCTGCAGTAACGGTGATCGTAGTGGTGCCGTCAGAAATGGTGATGCTGTTAACCGTGCTGCCCACGGCCACTTGGCCAGAGAGCGGCACGCTACCTGATTCGGCATCACTGACCAGCTCATCGCCGCCATCGAGGAAGTTAATTTGGTTCTCACCATCGCCTGTGCCTGGCGCGCTGGTATCGAGCACGGTAGTGTCAGTGACATCGCCGGTGTTACCCGCCAAGTCGGTGACGTTCATGGTGACGGTTAAAGTGCCATCAGCCAGACTCGACAAATCTTGACCTGCAACGGTCACAGTGCCATCTGCGGCGACGCTGATGTCGGCTGCAGCCACGGTGATCGTAGTGATGCCGTCAGAAATGGTGATGCTGTTAACCGTGCTGCCCACGGCCACTTGGCCAGAGAGTGGCACGCTACCTGATTCGGCATCGCTGACCAGCTCATCGCCGCCATCGAGGAAGTTAATTTGGTTCTCACCATCACCCGTGCCTGGCGCGCTGGTATCGAGCACGGTGGTGTCAGTGACATCGCCGGTGTTGCCCGCCAAGTCGGTGACGTTCATGGTGACGGTTAAAGTGCCATCAGCCAGACTCGACAAATCTTGACCTGCAACGGTCACAGTGCCATCGGCGGCAACCGTAATATCGGCTGCAGCCACGGTGATCGTAGTGATGCCGTCAGAAATGGTGATGCTGTTAACCGTGCTGCCCACGGCCACTTGACCAGAGAGCGGCACGCTACCTGATTCGGCATCACTGACCAGCTCATCGCCGCCATCAAGGAAGTTAATTTGGTTCTCACCATCACCCGTGCCTGGCGCGCTGGTATCGAGCACGGTGGTGTCAGTGACATCGCCGGTGTTGCCCGCCAAATCGGTCACGTTCATGGTGACGGTCAAGGTGCCATCAGCAAGACCAGATAAATCTTGTCCTGCAACGGTCACAGTGCCATCTGCGGCGACGCTGATGTCGGCTGCAGTAACGGTGATCGTAGTGGTGCCGTCAGAAATAGTGATGCTGTTAACCGTGCTGCCCACGGCCACTTGGCCAGAGAGTGGCACGCTACCTGATTCGGCGTCACTGACCAGCTCATCGCCGCCATCGAGGAAGTTAATTTGGTTCTCACCATCACCCGTGCCTGGCGCGCTGGTATCGAGCACGGTGGTGTCAGTGACATCGCCGGTGTTGCCCGCCAAGTCGGTGACGTTCATGGTGACGGTCAAAGTGCCATCAGCCAGACTCGACAAATCTTGACCTGCAACGGTGACCGAGCCATCGGCGGCAACCGTAATATCGGCTGCAGCCACGGTGATCGTAGTGATGCCGTCAGAAATGGTGATGCTGTTAACCGTGCTGCCCACGGCCACTTGACCAGAGAGCGGCACGCTACCTGATTCGGCATCACTGACCAGCTCATCGCCGCCATCAAGGAAGTTAATTTGGTTCTCACCATCACCCGTGCCTGGCGCGCTGGTATCCAGTACGGTGGTGTCAGTGACATCGCCGGTGTTGCCCGCCAAATCGGTGACGTTCATGGTGACGGTCAAAGTGCCATCAGCAAGACCAGATAAATCTTGTCCTGCAACGGTCACAGTGCCATCTGCGGCGACGCTGATGTCGGCTGCAGCCACGGTGATCGTAGTGATGCCGTCAGAAATGGTGATGCTGTTAACCGTGCTGCCCACGGCCACTTGACCAGAGAGCGGCACGCTACCTGATTCGGCATCACTGACCAGCTCATCGCCGCCATCAAGGAAGTTAATTTGGTTCTCGCCATCACCCGTGCCTGGCGCGCTGGTATCGAGTACGGTGGTGTCAGTGACATCGCCGGTGTTACCTGCTAAATCGGTGACGTTCATGGTGACGGTTAAAGTGCCATCAGCCAGACTCGACAAATCTTGACCTGCAACGGTCACAGTGCCATCAGCTGCAACCGTGATGTCGACTGCATTGACAGTAATGGTAGTGGTACCATCAGAGATGGTGATGCTGTTGACTGTGCTGCCCACGGCCACTTGACCTGAGAGCGGCACGCTACCTGATTCGGCATCGCTGACCAGCTCATCGCCGCCATCAAGGAAGTTAATTTGGTTCTCACCATCACCCGTGCCTGGCGCGCTGGTATCGAGCACTGTGGTGTCAGTGACATCGCCGGTGTTACCTGCTAAATCGGTGACGTTCATGGTGACGGTCAAGGTGCCATCAGCCAGATTCGACAAATCTTGACCTGCAACGGTGACCGTGCCATCTGCGGCGACGCTGATGTCGGCTGCAGTAACGGTGATAGTAGTGATGCCGTCAGAAATGGTGATGCTGTTAACCGTGCTGCCCACGGCCACTTGGCCAGAGAGTGGCACGCTACCTGATTCGGCATCGCTGACCAGCTCATCGCCGCCATCGAGGAAGTTAATTTGGTTCTCACCATCGCCCGTGCCTGGCGCGCTGGTATCGAGCACGGTGGTGTCAGTGACATCGCCGGTGTTACCTGCTAAATCGGTGACGTTCATGGTGACGGTCAAAGTGCCATCAGCCAGATTCGACAAATCTTGACCTGCAACGGTGACCGTGCCATCTGCGGCGACGCTGATGTCGGCTGCAGTAACGGTGATCGTAGTGGTGCCGTCAGAAATGGTGATGCTGTTAACCGTGCTGCCCACGGCCACTTGGCCAGAGAGTGGCACGCTACCTGATTCGGCATCGCTGACCAGCTCATCGCCGCCATCGAGGAAGTTAATTTGGTTCTCACCATCGCCCGTGCCTGGCGCGCTGGTATCGAGCACTGTGGTGTCAGTGACATCGCCGGTGTTACCCGCCAAATCGGTCACGTTCATGGTGACAGTCAAGGTGCCATCAGCAAGACCAGATAAATCTTGTCCTGCAACGGTCACAGTGCCATCAGCTGCGACGCTGATGTCGGCTGCAGCCACGGTGATCGTAGTGATGCCGTCAGAAATGGTGATGCTGTTAACCGTGCTGCCCACGGCCACTTGGCCAGAGAGCGGCACGCTACCTGATTCGGCATCACTGACCAGCTCATCGCCGCCATCAAGGAAGTTAATTTGGTTCTCGCCATCACCCGTGCCTGGCGCGCTGGTATCGAGCACGGTAGTGTCAGTGACATCGCCGGTGTTACCTGCTAAATCGGTGACGTTCATGGTGACGGTTAAAGTGCCATCAGCCAGACTCGACAAATCTTGACCTGCAACGGTGACCGAGCCATCGGCGGCGACGCTGATGTCGGCTGCAGCCACGGTGATCGTAGTGATGCCGTCAGAAATGGTGATGCTGTTAACCGTGCTGCCCACGGCCACTTGACCTGAGAGCGGCACGCTACCTGATTCGGCATCGCTGACCAGCTCATCGCCGCCATCAAGGAAGTTAATTTGGTTCTCACCATCACCCGTGCCTGGCGCGCTGGTATCGAGCACTGTGGTGTCAGTGACATCGCCGGTGTTACCTGCTAAATCGGTCACGTTCATGGTGACGGTTAAAGTGCCATCAGCCAGATTCGACAAATCTTGACCTGCAACGGTGACCGAGCCATCGGCGGCAACCGTAATATCGGCTGCAGCCACGGTGATCGTAGTGATGCCGTCAGAAATGGTGATGCTGTTAACCGTGCTGCCCACGGCCACTTGGCCAGAGAGCGGCACGCTACCTGATTCGGCATCACTGACCAGCTCATCGCCGCCATCAAGGAAGTTAATTTGGTTCTCGCCATCACCCGTGCCTGGCGCGCTGGTATCGAGCACGGTAGTGTCAGTGACATCGCCGGTGTTACCTGCTAAATCGGTGACGTTCATGGTGACGGTTAAAGTGCCATCAGCCAGACTCGACAAATCTTGACCTGCAACGGTGACCGAGCCATCGGCGACGCTGATGTCGGCTGCAGCCACGGTGATCGTAGTGATGCCGTCAGAAATGGTGATGCTGTTAACCGTGCTGCCCACGGCCACTTGACCTGAGAGCGGCACGCTACCTGATTCGGCATCGCTGACCAGCTCATCGCCGCCATCAAGGAAGTTAATTTGGTTCTCACCATCACCCGTGCCTGGCGCGCTGGTATCGAGCACGGTGGTGTCAGTGACATCGCCGGTGTTACCTGCTAAATCGGTCACGTTCATGGTGACGGTCAAGGTGCCATCAGCCAGACTCGACAAATCTTGTCCTGCAACGGTGACCGTGCCATCTGCGGCGACGCTGATGTCGGCTGCATTGACAGTAATGGTAGTGGTACCATCAGAGATGGTGATGCTGTTAACCGTGCTGCCCACGGCCACTTGGCCGGAGAGTGGCACGCTGGTTGATTCGGCATCACTGACCAGCTCATCGCCGCCATCAAGGAAGTTAATTTGGTTCTCACCATCACCCGTGCCTGGCGCGCTGGTATCGAGCACGGTGGTGTCAGTGACATCGCCGGTGTTGCCCGCCAAATCGGTCACGTTCATGGTGACAGTCAAGGTGCCATCAGCAAGACCAGATAAATCTTGTCCTGCAACGGTGACCGTGCCATCTGCGGCGACGCTGATGTCGGCTGCAGTAACGGTGATCGTAGTGGTGCCGTCAGAAATGGTGATGCTGTTAACCGTGCTGCCCACGGCCACTTGACCAGAGAGCGGCACGCTGGTTGATTCGGCATCACTGACCAGCTCATCGCCGCCATCAAGGAAGTTAATTTGGTTCTCACCATCACCCGTGCCTGGCGCGCTGGTATCCAGTACGGTGGTGTCAGTGACATCGCCGGTGTTGCCCGCCAAATCGGTCACGTTCATGGTGACGGTTAAAGTGCCATCTTCAAGACCCGATAGGTCTTGTCCTGCAACGGTCACAGTGCCATCAGCTGCAACCGTGATGTCGACTGCATTGACAGTAATGGTAGTGGTACCATCAGAAATGGTGATGCTGTTAACCGTGCTGCCCACGGCCACTTGGCCAGAGAGCGGCACGCTACCTGATTCGGCATCACTGACCAGCTCATCGCCGCCATCGAGGAAGTTAATTTGGTTCTCACCATCGCCTGTGCCTGGCGCGCTGGTATCGAGCACGGTAGTGTCAGTGACATCGCCGGTGTTACCCGCCAAGTCGGTGACGTCATGGTGGTGACGGTTAAAGTGCCATCAGCCAGACTCGACAAATCTTGACCTGCAACGGTCACAGTGCCATCTGCGGCGACGCTGATGTCGGCTGCAGCCACGGTGATCGTAGTGATGCCGTCAGAAATGGTGATGCTGTTAACCGTGCTGCCCACGGCCACTTGGCCAGAGAGTGGCACGCTACCTGATTCGGCATCGCTGACCAGCTCATCGCCGCCATCGAGGAAGTTAATTTGGTTCTCACCATCACCCGTGCCTGGCGCGCTGGTATCGAGCACGGTGGTGTCAGTGACATCGCCGGTGTTGCCCGCCAAGTCGGTGACGTTCATGGTGACGGTTAAAGTGCCATCAGCCAGACTCGACAAATCTTGACCTGCAACGGTCACAGTGCCATCGGCGGCAACCGTAATATCGGCTGCAGCCACGGTGATCGTAGTGATGCCGTCAGAAATGGTGATGCTGTTAACCGTGCTGCCCACGGCCACTTGACCAGAGAGCGGCACGCTACCTGATTCGGCATCACTGACCAGCTCATCGCCGCCATCAAGGAAGTTAATTTGGTTCTCACCATCACCCGTGCCTGGCGCGCTGGTATCGAGCACGGTGGTGTCAGTGACATCGCCGGTGTTGCCCGCCAAATCGGTCACGTTCATGGTGACGGTCAAGGTGCCATCAGCAAGACCAGATAAATCTTGTCCTGCAACGGTCACAGTGCCATCTGCGGCGACGCTGATGTCGGCTGCAGTAACGGTGATCGTAGTGGTGCCGTCAGAAATAGTGATGCTGTTAACCGTGCTGCCCACGGCCACTTGGCCAGAGAGTGGCACGCTACCTGATTCGGCGTCACTGACCAGCTCATCGCCGCCATCAAGGAAGTTAATTTGGTTCTCGCCATCGCCTGTGCCCGGCGCCGTCGTGTCCAGCACGGTGGTGTCAGTGACATCGCCGGTGTTGCCCGCCAAGTCGGTGACGTTCATGGTGACGGTTAAAGTGCCATCAGCCAGACTCGACAAATCTTGACCTGCAACGGTGACCGAGCCATCGGCGGCAACCGTAATATCGGCTGCAGCCACGGTGATCGTAGTGGTGCCGTCAGAAATGGTGATGCTGTTAACCGTGCTGCCCACGGCCACTTGACCAGAGAGCGGCACGCTGGTTGATTCGGCATCACTGACCAGCTCATCGCCGCCATCAAGGAAGTTAATTTGGTTCTCACCATCACCCGTGCCTGGCGCGCTGGTATCGAGCACGGTGGTGTCAGTGACATCGCCGGTGTTACCTGCTAAATCGGTGACGTTCATGGTGACAGTCAAGGTGCCATCAGCAAGACCAGATAAATCTTGTCCTGCAACGGTCACAGTGCCATCTGCGGCGACGCTGATGTCGGCTGCAGCCACGGTGATCGTAGTGATGCCGTCAGAAATGGTGATGCTGTTAACCGTGCTGCCCACGGCCACTTGGCCAGAGAGCGGCACGCTACCTGATTCGGCGTCACTGACCAGCTCATCGCCGCCATCGAGGAAGTTAATTTGGTTCTCACCATCGCCTGTGCCTGGCGCGCTGGTATCGAGCACGGTAGTGTCAGTGACATCGCCGGTGTTACCCGCCAAGTCGGTGACGTTCATGGTGACGGTTAAAGTGCCATCAGCCAGACTCGACAAATCTTGACCTGCAACGGTCACAGTGCCATCTGCGGCGACGCTGATGTCGGCTGCAGCCACGGTGATCGTAGTGATGCCGTCAGAAATGGTGATGCTGTTAACCGTGCTGCCCACGGCCACTTGGCCAGAGAGCGGCACGCTGGTTGATTCTGCATCGCTGACCAATTCATCGCCGCCATCGAGGAAGTTAATTTGGTTCTCACCATCGCCCGTGCCTGGCGCGCTGGTATCGAGCACTGTGGTGTCAGTGACATCGCCGGTGTTACCTGCTAAATCGGTGACGTTCATGGTGACAGTCAAGGTGCCATCAGCAAGACCAGATAAATCTTGTCCTGCAACGGTGACCGTGCCATCTGCGGCGACGCTGATGTCGGCTGCAGCCACGGTGATCGTAGTGGTGCCGTCAGAAATAATGATGCTGTTAACCGTGCTGCCCACGGCCACTTGGCCAGAGAGTGGCACGCTACCTGATTCGGCGTCACTGACCAGCTCATCGCCGCCATCGAGGAAGTTAATTTGGTTCTCACCATCACCCGTGCCTGGCGCGCTGGTATCGAGCACGGTGGTGTCAGTGACATCGCCGGTGTTGCCCGCCAAGTCGGTGACGTTCATGGTGACGGTTAAAGTGCCATCAGCCAGACTCGACAAATCTTGACCTGCAACGGTGACCGAGCCATCGGCGGCAACCGTAATATCGGCTGCAGCCACGGTGATCGTAGTGATGCCGTCAGAAATGGTGATGCTGTTAACCGTGCTGCCCACGGCCACTTGACCAGAGAGCGGCACGCTACCTGATTCGGCATCACTGACCAGCTCATCGCCGCCATCAAGGAAGTTAATTTGGTTCTCACCATCACCCGTGCCTGGCGCGCTGGTATCCAGTACGGTGGTGTCAGTGACATCGCCGGTGTTGCCCGCCAAATCGGTCACGTTCATGGTGACGGTCAAGGTGCCATCAGCAAGACCAGATAAATCTTGTCCTGCAACGGTCACAGTGCCATCTGCGGCGACGCTGATGTCGGCTGCAGTAACGGTGATCGTAGTGGTGCCGTCAGAAATAGTGATGCTGTTAACCGTGCTGCCCACGGCCACTTGGCCAGAGAGCGGCACGCTACCTGATTCGGCATCGCTGACCAGCTCATCGCCGCCATCGAGGAAGTTAATCTGGTTCTCACCATCACCCGTGCCTGGCGCGGTGGTATCTAGGGTGGCACTATCACTTCCTTGATTGGTATTACCTGCTGCATCGGTAATAACGGCTGTGATTATTAAGTTAGTGCCTTCTGCAGGTGCGTCCATGACTAAGCTGAGGTCGTTATCAATCATCTCCTGGGTGACGGAGCCACTGAATATGACGTTATTGTCCTGATCGGTGACGATTAAGGTGTCGCCTACAGCAGTACCTGCGCCGAGTGTGATGGTGATGGTGATTTGACCATCAAGCTCGGCGCTGTTGATGAAGCCATCATCGTTAGCATCTTCAGTGATGTCTACAGTTGGGCTAGCGGGTGCACCCGTGCCGTAATCAAGGAGTGCGTTGTCACTACCCGTTACAATCGCGCCCATAAAATTAGTTAGGGTTGCCGTAACAGTGATATTTGTATCAGTTACTGGTGCATTCATACTCAGAAGCAAACCATTGTCTAGTATCTCTTGGGTCACAGTGCCGCTGAACAGCTCGTTACCAGCTTGGTCTGTGACAACTAAGGTTTCGCCGACAACAGTGATTGGATCTAGCGTGATGGTGATGTTGATCTGCCCGTCGAGCTCAGTACTGTTGATGTAACCGTCGTCGTTAACATCTTCGTTGATCTCTACTGTCGGTGCGACAGGAGGAGTTATTTCCCAATTATGATCCATTGTTGCGGCATCACTGCCGGTGGCGGTGTTACCAGCCAGATCGGTAACCGTGGCAGTGACGACTATTTCGGTGCCAGTAACAGGTATATTCATCACCACGGCAAGGCCATTATCGAGCATCGCTTGGGTGACTACACCACTGAACAGCTCGATACCATCTTGATCGGTGACGACAAGTGTGTCGCCGACTACTGTGCCCGCGCCAAGAGTGACAGTGATGTCGATTTGGTCAATAAGTTCAAAGTCTGTGATAAAGCCGTCGTTATCAGCATCTTCATCAATGACTACAGTTGGAGCCGCGGGACCACCGCTGCCAGTGCCGTAATCGAGCTGAACATTGTCACTACCAGAGGCGGTGTTACCCGCTGGATCGGTGATAGTCGCGGTGACAATTAGGTTGGTGCCCGTCGCTGGAGGGTCGATAGTGACCGCTAGACCATTGTCTATCATGTCTTGGGTGACGGGACTGCTGAAGATAACGTTGCCGTCTTGGTCAGTGATGGTGACGGTGTCGCCCACGACCGTGCCTGCGCCTAAGGTGATGTTGGCATCAATCTGTCCATTGAGTTCAGCATCGTTGATGTAGCCATCGTTATTGCTATCTTCTGTAATTATCACTAACGGTGTACCGATAGTGATATCTATTTCACTAGTGCCAGTTGCGGTACCTGTGTTGCCCGCAGGATCGGTGACCGAGACTACAACCGTGATAGGACCTTCTGCGACAGGATCGGTGACATCAACAGTGTAAGTACCATCTGGGTTAACTGTAGTGGTATCCGTTTGTTCTGTGCCTGTGCTGTCAGTGATGACAACAGTGATGGTGCTACCTGGTTCTGCATCAGTAGTACCAGTGATTGTAGGTGTTGTGTCATTGGTGGTGTCTGGTACATCGACAGTAATTGTTGGGGCTGTGGTATCTATCGTCGCTGAATCTGTTCCTTCGGGAGAGACATTTCCCGCCGAGTCTGTCACTGTCGCTACAACGGTTATTGTCTCGCCTTCGGCTGGTGCCGGTAGGTTTACATTAATTGAACCCGTTGAAATATCATCAGCTGTTAATATTATTTCAACACCGTTGACGATTAAAACGTCACCGACCATGGCTCCAGTACCTTCAAGACTGATGGTGACACTGATTTCTGTATTGCCATTTAACTCATCGTTACTGATTAATCCATCATTATTGGTGTCAAGATTAATCGTGATCTGAGGAGCGCCATCTGCAACTGGAGTTACCTCTATCGTTAGTGTTGCGGTCGCTCCGGTGTTGGTGGTGTAAGTGATAACAGGGACTGTGCCGTTCCAGTTTTCATTAGGTGTAAAAGTATAGCTACCATCTTGATTGATAACTAAGGTTCCGCCTTCAAGTTCAACGGTCGTACCTGCAGTATAAGTGGTCCCGTCGACTTCGAAACTCACTACTGCCAGTACATCATCTACATCAGAGTCATTATCCAGTACATTGCCAACTGCGGTCCCATCTTCATTAATATTTACAAGGTCATTGAGTAAGTTGGATTGGTTTTCTGCTGTAGTTTCATTAAGATTGTTGGTAACAGCAAAGTTACTTTGAGAAGTTGAATTAGTATTGAAGCCCGTTGATGCTATGGTTTCGTTAGCCGTTCTGGCTAAAGAGACCAAATCAGAACCTCCTTCATTCCCTGAACTCTCTCCCGCAGCCGTCTCTGGTAGATCTATAGTGGGATCTTCACCGCTAGCAATGGCATCCTGAATGGCTTTAACTTCCTGTGCATCAGTAAGATTAGGTGCTCTAACAGCTGCTTCTTCCTCTTCTTCTTTAGAGATTTGATTGGTCGAAGCTAGATGCTCAAAGTGAGTGTTATCAGAATATAAAATGTTAATGTTAGCAATGTCTTCAAATGTTAAAGTTGAACCAACCGGCAACAGCTGACCTTGAGAGACTGCTTTGGAGCTGTTCTCTAACTTTAGCTTAACGTCTCCTTCGGCAAGAAGAATGGTTCCTGGCTGAGTTGTTACTATAGTTTTCATTCAATGCTCCAGAATAGTCTAACACTACCAGTCTTTGTAAGATTTTTTCGCGTTTAACGTTGTTGAAATGGTTGGCAAACCAAAGCATATGTTAACGTCAATGTTGCAGCTAGTCAATTTATTGACGCTCCATGTGCTAGGTTAACCTTAAAAGTAAGATACAAGTGTTTATTTTGCCTGAGATTCTGGCGTATATAACTTATTACCTTACATATTGTGAAGCTTGATATTTATTTCGTCATCCATGATCAGAGCCTCTGTTGCTATGGCTATCCTGAGCTAGTCGTTTTCTTTTAAATTTGATATGTCTTGGGATTAGATAAGTGCAACTTTTCTCTCTAATCCTTTAAAGTCTGATTCAGATCTGAGAACTGTCAAATTAACGCTGTTTGATGGGGAACGACAATGATATGAGGTTGTAGATGAGGAGAGGAAATAGATTTAGTTATTCAAATGCTTAAGTCAGGTCTTTGCTTTTTGCGTGTAGGTTGAAATAAGAAAACGAGTTTATTACTCGTTTTCTTATTTTAAATGAGTATAAAAATCAGTCTGCTTTTATGGCGTTTCTATAGCTCTGGATAGCTGAGTTTTGTTCACCTAAATGTTCTTGGTTCTCACCAAGTGCTAACCAATGAACTTTGGTTGGTTGTGTTTGACAGATCTTCTTCCAGTACTCCATCGATCTACGATATTCTTTATTTTGTTGGTGAAGTTTGGCCAGTAGAATTTGAAAGTTGATGTCTTCACTGTGCTTCTGCTCCATTGAAAATATCAACTCTCTCTCATCCAAATCACTGGGTAATAGAAGCTCACCTAGGCCAGTTAATATTTCAGCTGAAGGAGAATGCTTGAGTTGCTTCATCAGCAATTTGAGTGCTTCGGCTTTTCTTTCGTATTGGTTTAAACCGGTACAATAGAGAGCCAGATTACTCATCTCTTTACGCTCAGCTCGACTTAACCAATGCCATACTTTTTCAAGTTCTTGTTCACTGTTTTCTGTCGCTGAAATCAATAAGGCATGATTGGTTGAAATTAACAATTCAGTAAAGGCCGAGTCACTGAGCAGTTGTCGTTTTTTAATGATAGGAATAAGTAGTTTCAGCGAACTAAAGTCGGCTTGAGCTTGATAGAGCTCGATAGCAAGTCTAAGTACAGGGAGTTTACTCTTGCTTGATGGAGAGAGCTTATCGAGTTGTTCACGAGCACCTGCTAGATCGCCTTGTTGAAGTAGGTAGCGAGTACGAGTAGTACCAACAGCATTGATGGCCATCGGTTCTTTCTCTGCTTCTAATAGATAGCGATCTCGAGACGTTATATCATTCTGGTGTTGAGCGGCTCTCGCAGCTGCGAGTAAATTAAGAGAAGGGATCTCGCCTTTTTCAGCGCCCTTAGCCATGGCTTTTTCTGCAACAGGCCAATCCTCTTCAGCTAATGCCAGTGCACCGGTTAAAGTATGTTTACGTGCAGCTTTTTTACGCCACTTTTCAGGTAACAAACGGCTACTTAAGATTAGATTGATGAGAAAAACCAAACACCATTCGACCAGTTGTAATAGGCCGTAAAATAGAACCAAGCAGATGATTGCTGTGGCGACTCCCATCTCGATTTCGTAATCCCAGAAAGCGAGATAGAGATAACCATTCATTCCTGCAAAAAATGGACTAATACATAGACCAATTAAAATAATCGCTAGATAAGCAAGGACTCGGATCATATTGAAGGCTCCTCAGATACCATCAAGTTACCGTGGATCACCAACTGTTGTAGCAGAGGTGTGGATGCAAATTGTTGGATCTTTGGCGTTTGGATCTCAAGGGTACTTAGGGCATCTAATGCGGTTAATGTCTCTTGTGTTTGAATGTTCTTAAGATCGAAATATTGAAATATCCACTTTCTTGCTAGTGATAGTGACTGGCGGTAGTTCACCTCATCTTGACGATAGAGTGCGAGTTGAGATTGCAGTAGCTTGTTCTTGATATTTTCAACTAAATACCACAGCTCATCAGGTTTTAACAGTGGAGTAATATCAGTGGTTCTTTTACGTACAACGATAAAGTCTTCGATTAATGCTTGCCATGATTTAGCTAGATTACTCTGCCAGTCATCAATCGATTCCGTCATGTCGGGATTATCAACCTTGTTTGCAGCATTGATTAAATCAGCTCGATTTAATGGCAATTGATCTAGATTTTCAATCATGCTGTCTAGCATAAGTATAGTACCAGCTATATCGGTACTCTTAATGATAGACACTTCGGCAATATCATTGGCTAAGGCTTTTCTTAATGGCGTAAGCGCTGGATCTTTCATTGACTCTATTCTTTGATCTGCCGCTTTTAGCAAACTCGCCGCCGTGCTGGGATCTTTTTCTAGCCATAGCTTACTCCCGGCCATTCTAACGAGGTATTTAGCTTCCTCTGCCATCCAATGATTAGGATTTCGCTGTGCCAGCTTTGCCACACGATCATTGAGCCTTAGCTGATCTACATTGAGGAGCGCTAACTCTTGTATGAGTCTAACTTCTGTTTGACGCTGCTCTTGGTCGAGTCTGGATATCTGTTTTGAAGGTTCTGCGAGGGCAAACTTTACCTCCTGAGCTAGGCTTTGGGCCTGGTCAGTTTGTCTGTTGAGCTCCTGATGCAGGTAGTAGCCCCCACCTAAGGTTGTAAAAGTTAAGAGTAAGATTAAAATTAGATTGAATAAAAAACCCCAAGATACGCCTGAGCTTTTATTTGAATGTCGATTGGTTGATGATTCATCTACATGCTCGGTAGTGCTTGAACCTAGAGTCTTCTCTTTAGAGATAACCTCATTTTTGGGCTCTTGCTGATTCTCATCTAATTCTTTGTTATCCATTAAACAGTCCTTGACGGTATACCGCTACAATAATGACGAGTATAAGACCATGTTGGGCTAAATAGATAAGCCTAAAGCGAAAAGCATGGCCTTGCAATTTGCAGCTTTGGCGTTGGTAACCTTGTTGAGTCCATAAGCTAAAGCTTGCTCCTTAACACGGGAGCTAGGAACTATAATATGACATGCACGCAGCCAAGCAAATAACTCTTTTGGTACAAGTTTGTTTAGACTATGGAGAATCTCTCCACTGGTGATGATAATAGTATCGACTTTAGCATCTCGCCACTGATAGGGAATTAGCTTGTCAATTGCTGGGCAAGTCCTTTGATATGTCTCCCAGTAATCCACTTTACCGCCACGCTGGGTCAATGTTTCTGCTAGTGTTTCTCGTCCGCCAACTCCCCTGACAATCACCACTTTTTTGCTGGAGAGGTCCTGTAGCGTATTGAGTGTGAGTAAGCCTTCGGTTTGTTGGCAATCTGTTGGTGCTTTGAATGCCGAGATCCCTAATGCTTGCAATGCTTGGTATGTGGCATCACCTACGGCATAAAATTGAGTTGAAGTGTGTGTATTAAGCGCGATGGCTTGTGAAGAAAAAACGACGGCATTTGTGCTGATAAAGATGACGATATCGGCTTGGTTAAAATGCGCTATCGCATCTTGATGTTGTGTTTTGTCGGTTGCTTGAACTTCCAGCAGCGGCGTAACTATGTATGAGATCCCGTGTTGTTTCAGGATCTCAATCATTGACTGATTGCGGCCTTCAGGCCGTGTCAGTAAAATATTCATCGATGATATTTACTTAATGTAAACGGCATCAAGAATGGTTTTCGCGCCTTGACTGAGCAGTTCTTCAGCGAGCGCAATACCCAATGCTTTAGCATCCGTTTTAGGTCCCACTTTAGTTGACTTAATAATTTGAGTTCCATCTGGGCTACCGACCAAGCCGCGAAGGGTTAAAGTATCGCCAACGATCTCGGCGTAGGCACCAATAGGCACCTGACAACCACCTTCTAAGTGAGTATTCATGGCGCGTTCTGCGATAACACGGTAGCGAGTTTCTGCATGTTCAAGTGGTGCCAAAAGCGCTTTTACTCGTTCATCATTGATACGGCACTCAATACCAACAGCACCTTGACCATTTGCAGGTAAGGACTCTTCAGCTGACATAAAACTTGCGATGCGCTCTTCTAGTTTTAGACGCTTCAAACCTGCAGCAGCTAAGATGATCGCATCATATGTGCCAGCATCTAATTTACCTAAACGGGTTCCTACATTGCCGCGTAGATCGCGGATCTGTAGATCCGGACGTGCAGCTCTGATCTGACACTGACGACGTAGGCTGGAAGTTCCCACTACGGAACCTTGTGGCAACTCACTAATACTTTTATAGTTATTAGATACAAATGCATCTCGTGGATCTTCACGTTCACAAATGATTTCTAGACCGAGCCCTTCAGGGAAGTCGACCGGGACATCTTTCATTGAATGAACTGCTATGTCGGCTCTATTTTCGAGTATTGCGACTTCTAGTTCTTTTACAAACAGTCCTTTACCGCCAACTTTAGCTAAAGGCGTATCAAGAAGAATGTCACCTTTAGTACTCATTGGTAGAAGCTCTACTGTTAGACCTTGGTGAAATTTCTCCAGCTCGGCTTTAACGAATTCAGCTTGCCAAAGAGCAAGAGGGCTTTTACGTGTTGCGATTCGAATGACGTTTAGGGACATGCTCGGTATTCCATCAGAGGTCTTAGTTACAGTAATGCTAACATTGCTCAGGATCAGATGTAACATATGACGATTGATTCTTTGAAGTCAGCCCATATATCCAGATAGAAAATGATCTACTGCGATGAAACACTTAGCTATACCCTTGAGTGTTAAAAAGAGTTTCTATTTAAAAGTATGTAGAAATAGATAGTTTTAAGGAATTAAGCTGTATTTAAAAGTGTGATCAAGATCTCGTTTTATTCCCATGGGAGAGCAAAAATGGTAAGATTACGCTCTTCATCCCATTCTGCAAGAAACGCTTCGATTAGTGAAATATGGTTATTGGACAAGGTCATTTTGTTGAAACCGCCCAGAGATTGAATCGGATCCGGCTGGCCCGCGCGCTTGCCATTCTGTCACCATTAAAGCGTGATCTATTACGCTTAATTCCACTGCTTTTTCATTATCATAGACTTGACTATCCTGGTTACAATGGACCGCTAACGCCCTCTGGTATATTTAATTATGAGCCCGATGATAATGAGTTATCTGCCTGCAATACATTAGGGTTAGCCAAACCTAACCTTCATGTTGTTAATCATCCTGCTATAGAGGGTATTTATAGCATGGGAAGTATGGCAAGTTTTGGTCAAAACCCCAAAAGCGACGTGGATGTCTGGTTAGTGCATGATCGCTTACTCAGTAAAAATGAGTGTCAGTTGTTAGAGGGAAAGTCTCAATTATTAAGTGCTTGGTTTAATAAATATGGGCTTGAAGTTAATATCTACTTGGTTCATCCCGAGCAATTTGACAAAGATACTGGCTCAGAAGATACCTTTCAAAGTGCCATAGGATTAGAGCATAGCGGTAGCGCCCAACATTGGCTTTTGTTGGAAGAGTTTTATCGGAGCCAGATCTGTTTTGCTGGAAAGAGGGTTGCGTGGTGGCCAAATGCTGAACGTTCAGATGATCTTCTTTTTTTAGGGGATGTGAGCCAAATCCCTGCAAGTGAATATTTTGGTGCCTCGCTTTGGCAGCTATACAAGGGATTAGATAAGCCCCATAAAGCGTTACTAAAAGTTTTGCTTTTAGAGGCTTACGCAAGCCAATACCCTAAAACGTGTCTGGTTACCGATCAGGTGTGGCAGCGAACAGTTGAAGGTGATTTTTCTGCTGCTAATGATGCTTATTTTCTGTTGTATGAATCAATTGAAACTTATCTGCTAAAGCAAGGCGATCTACGTCGGCTTGAGATTGTTAGGCGTTGTTTTTATTTGAAGTGTGGTTTACGTTTAACGGATGAAAATCAGGCAAAAGATTGGCGTTATCATAAACTTGTTACTTTAGTTGAAGATTGGGGCTGGTCGAATAGCTTGCTGCAAACACTCGATCATTGTGAGGAGTGGCATTGTGGGCAACTGCAATGGTTTAATGAGCAGCTAAATGAACTTATGCTGGGTAGTTATCAAACATTACTCCAGTTTGCCTCGACACATAAGTTAAGTAAGAGTTTGAAGTTGTCGGAATTAGGCTTGCTAACCCGTAAACTTCACACCTATTTTAGCTCAGATGTGCAACAGATTATCAGTCTGAATAAGCTATGGAGTGACTCTATCAGTGAAACGGATTTGACGATTATTTTTAGCAAGAATGATGAGGAGTATTGTCTTTATCGGTGTAAACCCGAGCCAAAAAATTTTATAGGAGAAAGGGCTGTATATCGTTCAAAAAGTAAAGCTAAGTTAGTAGCTTGGGCTAGTTTGAATGGGGTTTCCAGTGACATTACTACCTGGTATGAGTTTAGTAAAAGTAAACGTAAATCCACGAGTTTAACGACGGCTTCAAAACGATTAGTGACCTTCTTTGAAGGCGCTAAACTGAAAGTCTCTAAAATGGATTTCTGTCAGCCTTGGCGTTACAAAAAATTGGTTTTCTTACTTAACTTTAATCATGATCCTACTGCAGAATGGCGGGGGCAAGAGATCATGGTGGATTATATGAATGCTAGTATTTTTTCGCTGGGGCGATCTCAAAGAAACATGTTGGAATCAATTGATGTCATTTGCTTAAACTCATGGGGTGAGTGGCATTGTCATCATTATGAGGGGGAGTTTGGTATATTGGACTCGCTCACTTTTATTACTTCAGGAATTAGAAGAGGCGCGGGTAATATTGCCATTGAAGTGATCAGTTGTTCTGTAAAGTTAAAGTCTCAATTTGAACGGACTGTGAGCAATTTAATGCAGCGAGCCGTTCGTTTAAGTTTACAAGTGTCCAGTTCTACGACTTTAGTGTATCCATTGAAAGTAAGTGGAGCTGAGTACGGGTTATTTTTTAACAGTAAAGGGATGGTGTATCAGAACCTTAAAGATACTAAAGCTCTATTTCAACAACTGACTAAGAAGAAACTAATAGAGCTTCCTCGGCCAGATTTAGGCAATGAACCTTTTAGTAAAATTCCAGAGGTTATCCAAGATTTTGCTGCCCGTGGAGCCGTGCAGTATTTCTTAAGGCAAAATGGCAAAGAGTTGGATGTGTTTATTTTAAATGAAAGTAATGAGTTGGATCATTATCAACAGTCTGATATCGATATTGATGAGCTGGTGAGTAAAGTGAGCCATCATCATGCATTTGAAGAGTTTGAAATGTCACAACAGAGATTTAATTTACCACAGTTTTTTCGTTTGATCCGGGTTGATGGCCGCTTAAGGGCGTTACCCTTTGGTATGTCAGTAGATGATATTGATTTTGATTTTTAAAGAGGCTCTTATTTGTACCGACTTATTACTCGATCTTACAATGTTCAGCGATTCTCGGTGAGTATGGCTTCACCTTACGTTTAAAGCCTGGAAGTTTTTTTTAGCTTCGAACTTGACATGCTGTCAGCTAAGCCTTTAGAAAAACAATGTGATGAAAGTTAACTTTATACGGTATAATTATTGTGATAAAATTTATATTAGGTTCTAACATTAAAGCCTAATATATAAAAACTAAACATGACAAAACTACACTCATCAAATAACACCAAAACAGGGGCTAGTGTAAAAATAACACTGGCTACACTTATCGCTATCTACTCTTTGGCAATGGTAACATCTTTACCAGGACTAGCGATATCTCCTATTTTAGACGATTTACAAAAAGCATTTCCTAAAGTATCTGAGTTTGAACTACAAATGCTGGAATCACTACCCTCTTTAATAATAATACCATTCATTTTACTATCTGGTAAACTCTCACTACACACCCCAATACGTAAACTAGTTATCTGGGGTTTAATCATATTTACATTCAGTTCCATAATTTACCTTTTACCAATTGGCATTAACTTGATGCTCATTAACTCTGCACTACTTGGCGTTGGAGCAGGAATGATTATCCCATTCACTACTGGACTCATTGCTCATTACTTTAGTGGTTCAAAACGTACACAACAACTAGGAATTATCTCTGGGATATCAAATTTATCATTGGTTTTAGCAACTGCAATAGCTGGGTATCTTGCTAATATAGAGTGGCATTTATCATTTTTAGTATACTCTATTTCTATTGTTTCTCTTATTTTAACATCTCGAATGGCTAAAACGAATAGAACAAAAAAGGAAGGAAGTAATACACTTATAAATTCTAATAAAACATTCTCTTTAAACACGATAAAAACAGATTGGCCTATATCGTTAATGATATTTTACTTTGTAATTACAATTATCGTCTTGTCTATACCTATGAATCTATCGTTATTCATGGCACATTATAAGATTGGTTCAAATGTCTATAGTGGAGTTTTACTATCACTATTTTTCCTTTCTGTTATGTTACCTGGATTTTTTATCAATAAATTAATCAGTGGGATTAAAGATAAAAACAACCTAATATGGATAGGTATCATTATATTGGGAACAATATGTGTAATGGTTCACTCAATGTGGAGCATTGTTGTAGGAGTTATTCTGATAGGATTAGGCTATGGGGTAATACAACCTTTAATATATGATAGAACATCCGAAAATGCTAGTATATCGAGAGTGACATTTCACCTATCATTGGTTATGGCTATGAATTATTTAGCTATAATACTCTATCCTTTTATTCAGAATGTCATGCAGAAAATAGCAAGTGATGACGTTATGATACCTATGTATATGAGCCTAATTTTAGGGATTAGCTATTGGATATATTACCTCTGGAAAGTCATGCATAAAAATTGATTATAAAACTGGTTGATGAAACTGGCAAAATTGTTGATGGTAATAAGCGTAGTGCAAAATCTTGATAGGGCTGTAATGACATCTGTCAATTTCGGTTACATCCTGAATCCTAAACTGACAGATTGAGTTTAAGCTAATCCACCTAATTGGGCTAAAGTGAAATCTTTATTCCACCTTGGCGTAGAAATGAGTCCAAAATAAACGGCATAAATTCTCCGTCATTTCGTTCATCTATCCATTTATCATCTATAAAAGAAAAGTGGTATCCCCCAAACTTTGTGGCAACCCAAATTTGATGTAAAGGCTCCTGTTTATTGATGACGATTTTAGAGCCGTCTTCAAATGTGATCTGCAGTACATTGCCCGAAGCGTCGATATCGATATCGGCATCTTGTTCATCGATTGCGACTTCAATGGCATTGTCTATCGCCTGAAACATATCATCGGCTAACTGATGAAACTCTGTGTCTGTCATTGCCATCTTGTATTAATCCTTGGTAAGTCTAGCGAACTGTCTATCCCATGATTCTATCAATCAGTCGCTTTATGCTCCAATCAAATTTTTACTCGTTTGCCCATCTTTTATGGGAAAAGGCATGAATTGTATGTATTAGTACTATATGTGCTTGACGTGGAAAGCCTAACTCTGCAACATCGGGAGGTGGGTGGAATTGCACGAGTAAAGTGAACAAAGTCTCTAGACTGTGTTTTTTTAGGCCGCTTAGCTCGAAACCATTTGATAACTAATCGGATAGATAGATGTTGAGAAAAATGAAACTGTATTCACTGGTATTGTTAGTTGGCTTTTTTATCACTGCTTGTGGTCAAAAAGGGCCTTTGTATAAATCGCCAGACAAACAAGATAACCAAAAGCAAAAAGTAGAACAGCCAAAGAAACAAAGCATTAAGGAATAACGGTTTGGATCATTTTCTCTATAAAAATGGTGAGTTGCTAGCTGAGAATTGTCAGGTTGCAGAGCTTGCCCGCACTTACGGTACTCCTCTTTACATCTATTCTCGTGCGACATTAGAGCGACATTGGCATGCTTTCGATCGTGCGGTTGCTAATCATCCCCATCTGATTTGTTACGCTGTTAAGGCTAATTCAAATTTGGCAGTACTCAATGTACTGGCGCGTTTAGGCAGTGGTTTCGATATCGTTTCCGGTGGCGAGCTTTCTCGTGTGATAAAAGCGGGGGGCGATCCTAAGAAAGTCGTTTTTTCTGGCGTCGGCAAAACCGTTGACGAAATGGAGATGGCACTTAATCTGGGGATCCACTGTTTTAATGTAGAATCAGCAGCTGAACTCGAACAATTGAATTTGGTTGCACTCAGGCTCGATAAAATTGCGCCAGTGTCATTACGAATTAATCCCGATGTTGATGCGGGAACCCATCCTTATATTTCAACGGGGTTGAAAGAGAACAAGTTTGGTATCGCGATGGAAGATGCCGAGTTGATATTTGTGCGGGCCCATGAGCTACTAGGTTTGCAGGTGAAAGGCGTAGATTGTCATATTGGTTCTCAGTTAACGGAGATAAAGCCTTTTCTCGATGCCATGGATCGTATGTTGGCGCTTATCGATCGTCTTGCTGAACTTGGTATTTTAATTGAACATTTCGACGTTGGTGGCGGGCTCGGAGTGACTTACGATGATGAGACTCCACCTCAGCCAGATGCTTATGCCAGTGCTTTACTCGCACGTTTAGGTGATAGAAAACTAACATTGATTTTCGAGCCTGGTCGTGCGATTGCGGCTAACGCCGGTATTTTTGTTACTCAGGTACTGTATCTTAAAGGCAATAGCGATAAGCATTTTGCACTGGTTGATGGTGCGATGAATGATCTTATTCGTCCTTCTCTATATAGCGCTTGGCAGAAGATTATTCCTGTGGTGTCGCGTCAGGGAGAAAGCCTAAATTATGATATTGTCGGTCCAGTCTGTGAGACGGGTGACTTTCTTGGGAAAGACAGAGAGTTATGTCTTGAACCTGGAGATTATCTTGCGGTTCGCTCTTCAGGTGCCTATGGTTTTACCATGTCTTCAAATTACAATTCTCGTCCAAGATCTGCTGAAGTTATGGTTGATGGAGAGCAAGCTCACTTAATTCGTAAACGAGAAAAATTGTCACAACTCTGGCAAGGTGAGCAGTTACTGCCGTAGACTATACATATAAGGTTTTGTTTGTGCTGCTAACTGTTAACGAGTGGCACGCTCCGATTTTGAAGGATGTACACTTTGATCCATTTCGCTAAAATGCACGGGTTAGGCAATGACTTTATGGTCGTCGATGGGGTGACACAAAATGTGTTCTTTTCCCCTGAGCAGATCAAGCGTTTGGCTAACCGAAATTTTGGGATAGGTTTCGATCAATTGTTGTTGGTGGAACCTCCTTACGATCCCGAACTTGACTTCCATTACCGTATCTTTAATGCCGATGGCGGAGAAGTTGAACAATGTGGCAATGGTGCTCGTTGTTTTGCCAGGTTTGTTCGAAACAAGGGCTTGACCAATAAGCATAAAATAAAAGTCAGTACTTCCAGTGGCAAAATCACTTTGCGTTTAGAGCGAGATGGAAATGTCACGGTTAACATGGGAACACCTGTGTTGGAACCGAACAAGATCCCTTTTCAGGCTAAAAAGGTTGAGAAAACTTACTTGCTGCAAGCGAGTAGTCCAGAGGTGCCGATGGAAACATTCCTTTGTGGCGCCATCTCTATGGGCAATCCTCATTGTGTGCTAGAAGTTGATGATATTGATAATGCTGAAGTTGAGCGTATTGGTTCATTGCTAACTCAAAATGAACGTTTTCCCAAAGGCGTCAATGTTGGCTTTATGCAGATCATTGATGCCGGACATATCAAACTAAGGGTATATGAGCGTGGAGCCGGGGAAACGCTTGCGTGCGGTACTGGTGCCTGTGCTGCTGCGGCTATAGGTCAGTTACAAGGGAAGTTAAATAAACAAGTTCACGTCGATCTTCCTGGTGGTACACTGACAATAAATTGGGATGGGGAGGGGAGTCCTTTGTGGATGACCGGACCTGCTGAACACGTATATGATGGACAGATAGCGCAATGACCGACGTTTCAAAAGAGAAGAAAACCGCCCCATTCGATGAGATACTCATTCGTGAGTTTCTGCTAGATAATCCAGATTTTTTTAATCGTTACCCTGAGCTTTTATTGGCGATGCGTATTCCTCATACCGAGCGTGGAACCATCTCTTTGGTGGAGCGTAAGCAAGAGATGTATCGCAATAGAGTGCAGCAGCTTGAGGAGGAGATCACCTCTTTATTGGGCATCGCGTCGCGTAATGAGATGATCTATATGTTCAATACGTCTCTGTCGCTTAAATTGCTGCAGTGTGAAGATCTCGGCGAGCTCAGGCAAGAGCTATCGGAAGGATTGAAAACCCAATTCCAATTTAGTCAAGTTCGTTTGATCACCGTCCATGATATCGATAGTGAGCTATCTCAAATATGGAGTAAGCGTCTGAGCCAAGGGTATTACTTTGGACGTCTTACGATTGGAGAATCTAAACGATTATTTGGCAGTGAAGTCGGTTCAGTGGCATTGTCACGGCTGTCAGAGGAGTGTGGTCAAGTGATTTTTGCTATCGCAAGCCAAGACTCTATGCATTTCCATCCAGAGATGGATAACCTACTATTGGATCAACTAAAACAACTTTTGGATCATCTGTTACCTAAACTTTAAGCGTTTTATTACAAATTTCCCAAGTGATCTTTTAGCTGGAAGATCGCGTTCAATCATTTTCATAGGAGCTGTATGGACGTTAACTGGTTCCAACACTTCGAGCGTTATCTCAGTGGTGAGCGTCGGCTATCGAAACATACTGTTCGCAACTACCTTTTTGAACTAAACCGAGTCGATCGGCTGCTGGATGATTCAACAACATGGAAAAACCTTTCCCGAGAGCAACTGCAAAGCGTCCTAAGTAAATTACATCGAAAGGGGCTCAGCCCACGTTCACTCTCATTAACCTTATCTGCCACTAAGCAATTTTGCGAATTTCTAGTTCGCGAAGGCGTGATTCAAGCAAATCCTGCTATTAGTCTAAGTGCGCCTAAGCAACATAAACCTTTGCCTAAGAACATGGATCTGGATTCTGTGACGCATCTGCTAGAGATTGAGGGGGATGATCCCTTGAGTCTACGGGATAAGGCTATCATGGAGTTATTCTATTCATCCGGATTACGATTAGCAGAATTAGCAGCGTTAGATATTAATGATATCGAATTTTCAGAGCGTCTGGTAAAGGTGATGGGTAAGGGCAGCAAGGAGCGCATTATACCCATAGGAAAAGTGGCTATAAGCGCAATTGAAACTTGGCTAGCGTGTCGACAGGTAATTACCTGTGACAGTGATGCACTGTTCGTGACCAATAAAGGTGCTCGCCTGGCCCATAGAAGTATTCAGGCTCGTTTGACCAAATGGGGGCAGCAGCAAGCGTTGAATATGCGGGTTCATCCCCATAAGTTACGCCACTCTTTTGCGACTCATATGTTGGAGTCCAGTGCAGATCTACGTGCGGTGCAAGAGTTACTTGGCCATGCAAACCTGTCAACGACTCAGATATACACCAGCTTGGATTTTCAGCATTTGGCTAAAGTGTATGATGGTGCTCATCCGAGGGCGACACGAGCGAAAAAGGATAAGAGTGAATGATCCGTTGCTACATCAACCCCAACAAGATTGGGGCAATTAGTTTTGATCTCGATGATACGCTTTATGATAATCGGCCTATTATTTTAAGGGCTGAGGCTGAACTAGAGCGTTTTATGCACCATGCATATCCCTTAACGACTCAGTTTAAAAGAGTTGATTGGTTCGCTTTTAAACGAAACTTACTTAAAGGTCGGCCTGAACTTTGTCATGATACAGGGTTAGCTCGCATCGTCGTATTGACACAAGGATTATGTCATTTAGGTTACTCAATAGAAGAGGCTGAAATTGGTGCCCGTAAGGGACTAAATTGTTTTTTAAAACACCGATCTGATTTCACTGTTTCAAAACCTGTTTTAGCGTTACTTCAAGCATTAGCTCAAAAATATCCCTTGGTCGGTATAACCAATGGCAATGTCGATGCTGAGCGTATTGGCTTAGACTCGTTGCTTGATTTTGTACTATCTCCCGGTGACGGCTTACGAATGAAACCTGCGCCAGATATGTTTAATATAGCCATTGATAGACTCAATATATCTGCTACGAACTTACTGCATGTGGGTGACAGTCATAGTTCTGATGTGATGGGGGCTAGGTTAGCCGGATGTCAGTCAGTATGGCTCAATCCAGGTTTTGGCGTGACAGAAGCTGGAGAGGTTAAAGGTAGCCTGCCTCATATAGAGATAAGCAATATCGAAGAGCTTAGACTACTCATTTAATCTGAATTCGGTTTAATTAAAATGAAAAAATAAAATGGCCTATTGAGATAGGCCATTTTATTGCTTACGTTAAACTCGGAATATTTATTTAAGGAATATTGTGTAGATTAGTTAACTCTTCATGCTGTTGACTTGGCTCTGAGGCGTTGGCAAATTGAGTTGGGCTAGCCGATGTGCTTGACGCCGCTGTATCAATGATCAAGGCGCCTTCTCCATTGCTACCCAGCAGACCTTGAATAATAGAACCTTCAACATCAAGTGTCCCCTCTGTAATGCCAAACTCATCCCGCAGATCAACGCAATCTAAGGTGATATATTGTTCAGCTTCGCCATCATTATCCACATCGATAGCAATGGTGGTGCTGTTAGTGGTTGCATCGAAGCTGAAGTCTAAGTGTTGTGCCAACTCTTCAACGCTTATCCCTTGTAGAAGATCGCTTAAGTCTAGCTTGTCATCGGCAACGTTAAAGTCGGTAATATTGTCGGTGCCTGTATCGCCTTGATTCCAAACAAAGGTATCTTCTCCTAATCCGCCAATGAGCGTATCGTCCCCTAAACCACCAATGAGCAGATCGTTGCCTTCGCCTCCGATTAACACATCGTTATCGGCTCCGCTAATAAGGACATCATCACCCTCTCCACCATCTAATATGGTATTTCCAAAGATAAGCGTACCACTCGAGCCATCTACATCGTTAACAACATAAACACCGTTAAGGACACTGCCATCACTTAGAGTAATGGTATATGTGACCCCCGACTCACCGAGGCCTTTACCTGTATTGTTATTGAGACTGTCGGTATCAAATGAGAACCAGAATGCATCGCCACTGGTAAAGTCATTCTGTGAGAAATTAGCGGTTAGCACATGGTTATCGGAGGTCATTGTTGAGAAAATATCAGCGGCAGAGTCACTAATACCCACAGAATCGCTCCCTAGCGAAATATTACTGTCACTGATATCAAACTTAGCATTGTCGTCTGTACCACCACGTAGATTGATTTGGATTTGGCTAATCCATAAACCTGCTGCTAATGTGGTGACCTCAAAGCCAAATTGATTAGCTGTATCATATGTATTCCCTGCTTTCACTGTTGCGTTGATTTGTGTGCCTAATGGAGGCTGTTTACTTGATTTAGCAATGATGATGTCATTATCGTAGGAGCCTTGTAATCTAGAGGCGTTTTGGTAATCAATGACAACGTTGGCGGTATCAGAAGTTCCACTACCTGCGAGCGTGTAATTAAAGCTATCGCCCTCATTTGCGTTAACTATTGTGACAATACCATTTGCTAAAGAGGTATTGTTGGCACTCCCCGATGTGACGGCGGTGATCTCTGCCCCCTCTGGCGCAGCGTCTCCATGAGTTAAATATTGAGTTAAGATGTTCAAATCAGAACCGTTAGCTGAGTTAGTAATAATATTATTGGCATTAGCATCTAACTGAGCATAGTAATCAATATTCATTTCTAGAATAAGTGATGCAGTATCTCCATCATTATCTATCACACTTATTTCAAATGATTCTTTTTCATTGAGCACATTCTGGTCGAGATTGATCGAATAGCTATACTCTCCCGTTTCGAAGTTTAGGCTTAACTTGCCTCCTAATAAGGTGGTGAATACTTGAAGTGGATTGGCTGCGTCATACTGATAGACGATATCATCAATGACAATGCTGCTGATTTTGCCACCATCGGCCCCAATAAGTACGCCATCGATTCCGGTTGTGAGATTTCCTTTGATTGCATTACCATCAAAATAATTCAGAATAGTACTGGTTAGATCGTTGGCATCGTTAACTTTTATGGCGTAATCATCATTACCATTGACCTCTGGATGCGCTATTGGTAGTAGGTAAGTCAGCTGTGCTCCACCGATCCCTATTCCATAAGAGATATCTAGTTGGCGGTGACATAAGTTTCCCATAGGTCTTGTTGCTCGGTGTTTACGTGCTCTCCAGAGTTAGGTTGTCCATCTGAGATGAAGTAGACAAGGCTTTGATCTGCAACTGGTATTGGTCCGCTGTTCATCACCGTATTGATTGCATCTCTATAGTCGGTTCCTCCATTTGCTGACAGCGATTTCAAAGTATCTATCACAGTAGCAATATCATCAACTAACCAGCCTGTGCTTGTCGATGAAGAGGAGAATGTGACTATCTGTACGTTTACATTGCCAGTGGCATCGACCTCATTGACTAAAGCCGTTAACGCTTCTATTGCTGTTTCAAGGTATGTTTTACCATTACCAGCTGAATTATCCATACTGCCAGAGACATCGAGTACTAACGTCAAGTTGGTAGTGACTGGGTCTGCTGTCGTCGTTAGGTTCTTGCTAATATTATGCACGATAGGCGCATCATCCTGAATATTAACGGTGAGATTGGCAGAGCTGGTATCTCCCAAAGCGTTTTCAAGAGAGTAATTAAATGATTCGCTGGCAATATCCCCCTCAGTATTATTAGACGTAAGAGTGTATTGGTAATCACCCACCCTGTTATCACCTGTGTCTTGGGTGTACACAATTAATTCACCAAGTGCAGTCGTGACTGTGATAATACCGTTAATAGCAGTAGTACCTTCTACCTCGGATATCACCGTAGAGCCACTGATTCCTGCATCATTATCCAGAATATTACCTGTGGTGATATGGCTACCATCACCCGCTAGCTCATCAATAGTGTCAGCAACATGTTCCATCGCTAATGTTTCGAAAATATTTTGACCATCATTAGATAGTTCGCTTTCTCGAGTAAACACAATGCCCAGTTCAGCGAGTACAAGCGATAACATCTCTTTACCTGCCGTAGCTAAATTTAAGGGCTGGCCAGTCGTAGGATCGATGTAGTTGCTTAATAATTCATGGATAGCAAAAACAATATTGATATTAGATGCATAACTGGTATCTAAATTAAGGAGTGAGTTAGTTTGCAAGGTGCCATCATCGGTGCCATCACTGAGGTCATTATCAAGCGCTTGCAGAAAGATGGCCATATTTTCAACATAGTTCATGTTGCTATCAGATAGGGATGTACCAGCGATGTCTTGTAGGAATAATATCGTGCCTTGTATTGCATCGGCACTAAAGCTAGCAATAGTCACGTTACCTATAGTGAAAGTAATCGTGTCGCCAGGATGATAGGCAAACGAACCGTCACTACCCATATCACCAGTAAAACCTTTTAAGCCTGAAGAGGTGCTATAGGCGATGCCGTTGACAAAATTATCACTGAATTGTGCGATGCTGAAGTTATTGCTTGATTCTGGTGCTAAATCTGCCAAAGACAAGTTAGTTGTCAGTGGTGTTGAGTTTTCGAATGAAGTATTAAACCCTGAACTTGCTATTGTTTCATCACCACTTCGAGAGACTGAAATATACCCTGATCCTGCTTTATTACCATTGGCTCCGCCAGCAGCTGTTTCTGGTAGATCTAGGGTTGGATCTTCCCCTGAGGCAATTAACGCTTGGAGTGCTTCAATCTCATCGAGGGCACCGCTATCAAATGGCACTTCTGAGTCTGTATTTGAGTATAGGGAATCATCGGCATATAGAATTTTTAGCTCGGCACCGTCTTCAATAGTCAGTGTTGAGGCACTTGGCAAAGACTCGCCTGAAGAGATCGTTTGGGTGATGCCATCTAATGTTGTCGTGACTTTTCCGCTAACAAATACAACTTGTCCATGTTGTGTCGTGACTAGTGATTCCATTCGAAAACTCCAAGCTATTGAGTGTTAGATTCTTGCCTTGTAAAACGGAAAAAATGAAGCGTTACCACAAGGATAAATATAGATCCTCAAATGTCAAGGTATGCAACATAACCTATCAACTAATTGGTTTAACTTAACATTTATGTTTTAACGCTGATTATTTGGCTTCTAGTTGGTAAAACTGAATGGGCTTCTTGGCGTAGTTGGTTGTACTGGTTTTTGCTGGTGATCAGTGTTATATGTTGGTTATTTATTGCTTTGTAGTTTTCCTGTGAATGGTGTTTTTTTGACACTTTTTTTGTAGATTAACAAAATACAACTTTAGTTCACGGCGTTGCTTTATCTTAGTCATCATTTTTGCAGCCACGATGATAGAAATAGATATGTCAGGGGGGATGTTGAGGTGATTAAGCCAGCAATTACTGGCTTTTTATATTGCCTATTTACGAGGCTTATTTATCTGCCAGTGCCAAGGCTTTAGGGAATAGAATATTGTTCTCAAGATGGATATGTTGTTTTAGGTCAGCTTCAAACTCTGCCAATGTGGCATAACAGACTCGCCATGTGGTGCAGGCATGTTCAGGTGGCTGAAAGTCATTGGTTAGCTCATGTAGCTTCTCTAGTATTTTTCCCGCGTCATCATGCTCATGTTGCATCGCATTGATAGGATTGCCTATATGGCCGAAGCAGCCGTTGACTATTTCACCAGCAGCCATGGTGCGAATTGCAGGAAATAAAATCCGCTCCTCTTTCATTAAATGAGGTGTCAGGTCATCGACCAATGCTCTAATCCAACCAGCCAATGGCTTAATCTCTTCATAGCGTTCCCCGTGTGCCCGTACCATCTTTTGGCTGTATTCAATCAAAAGAGGTGCTTTTTCTCTGATATAGCTGTGATGCTTTGCTTCAATATAATCGATGAGTTCAGGAACAGGCAGTAGATTGAGTCTATCCTCTTTTTGACCTTGTTGATCAAGCTTTGTTAGCTCATTTTCAACGATCGATAGTTCGACGTTAGCTTTGTCACAGGCACTGGCTAACGTGCGTCCTCCACCGCAACAAAAATCAATACCAAACTGGCTAAATACATGGGCATAACGAAAATCAGCGGCGACAAGACTGCCGACACCTTGCTCAGATAGAGAAACATTAGATTGATGGTTCTGGCTCATACATACTCCAAAGCTGCTAAATATTTACATGTTTAAATGTATCATATTGGCAGCTTTGATAGGGTGCAATCTATTCCCTACTAAAATACTAGGGTAATCACATTTTCATTGTGCTAGATCATTAATCGGCGTTGTTAAGACAGCATCGGATACCTGTTGCTGTTCCAACATACCGCCCACTCTTAAGAGGTTATTTTGATAAAACATAAGGCCGCGATGATCCATGCTGGCTTGTTTTACATACACAGGAGTCAGCCAAGTGTGACTTTTTAGATCAAAGCGATAAAGTGAATTTGATGGTGAGCTAGGCTGGCCGTTGTAGCCAATGCCATCATAGTTGTATGGATTGTCACTGCCTGCCATGAAGATGAGTTGTTGATTAGGGGCATCGCCGGTTGCTGCCATACGGTAGTGTGCTTTTGGATCAAGCTTAATGGTTGAGTTTCGAACTTGTAAAAAAGGGGCCGTTAGTGAGTAATGGGGCAGAGCCTGCCAGTCGATTTTCAGGTGGTCTTCAGTTTGGATTTTGCCATATAGACAGATAGGAGAGGCCGTGAATGCTCTTGCTTGCTCAAGTCTGGCTTCGACTGTGACGCCATCACAGAGGACTAATTCATTGCTCACTGCTGCAACTGCCTGACCAAAAACGGCGGGTGCCGGAATAGGCGTTGCTTGAGACCAACGGTCAGTTTGTGTGTCATACACCTGCACCAAATTCACATTGCCGTGTTGATGCCAGCCGCCAAAAAGATAGATATACCTCTGTTGATAACTGAAAGCTGCAGTATCGTCGACGGCGACAGGCATGTCGGCAATTCGAGTATAGGTGTTATCTTTGAGTGCGTAGCGGTAGTTGTCTGATGTAGATACCTCGTGATGATCTTTTGACACTGTATAGCCACCAAAGATATATACCTTGTCTTTGATGCCGACAGCTATGCTTGCTAATCTTCCTGGCAATTCTTCAATATGAGGAACGTTCGCGATGGTCTGCCACTGAGTGTTGGGCTCATTGAGTTTAAGTCGCCAAGCTCTGTTGTGTATCGCTTGATGGCCTTTATCTGAATTTAACCCCATAAAGCTAAACAGATAGTGTTCTCCCTCACTTGTGGCCAAGGCTATTGCATTATTGGTCACTGGTTCAGGTAAATTAGGAAGGTTAACATTGGGAGAATTAGCCGATGCCAGCAAGGGAAAAAACAATAAGAGTAAAGCGGAATGTTTGTGCATATGATGAGTGTTCCATGGGCTAAGTAGCTGACTTTACCATCATAGAATGTTTTTGCATCGACTCAAAATTGGTGTTTCATAGAAGAGTTATGACGATTCATACCAATCAGTATAAAGATATGATCGCTCAGCGAGAATTTAGCGCCTCTGAGGCAAGGCGACGAGTAAATAGAACTGGCAGCTATTTTCAGTTCGATGAAAACTATCCCCATTTTACTACATTGTTTACAGCCCCTCGCCAAAGCAAGCACTCAATATACTGGCTGGTCAAGCAGGCTATTCAAGTGATAAGCCATTACGAGAGATGCTTGAAGAGATTTATCAACAGACTAGAAGCTTTGCCCAAGAAGCAAAAAATCTAGGCATCCCCAACCAATTACTGACTAGCATCGATAACCATATGACAGAAAAGTGTGTATTGATGTCTTTTATCTGCACTTACAAGTTTAACTATGATGTCAATTTCAGTCGTGATAGTGGTTCGCTTTACTATTTTTAATGAGTACAGGAATCCTGCTTGAGTCTTGGATTTAAGTTGAAAGAGCCATGCTTGACTACGCCTAGAATAAAAGAGTAGTTGAAGGTGGATTCTGGAAGTTGGTTGTTTAATTGGTCAGTATGAAAGAGAGGATAAAACAAAAACGGGCTTTTCATTGCTGAAAGCCCGTTCTTCTTTATTGCTGAAAATACAACAACCTAAGACGTGAGTCTTAGTTCATGCCGTATTTCTTCAATTTTTTACGCAGAGTACCACGGTTGATACCTAGCATGTTTGCTGCACGAGTTTGGTTACCGCGAGTGTGCTGCATGATGATATCTAGCAGAGGCGCTTCAACTTCGCTTAACACCATTTCATATACTTCTTCAGCTTCTTGTCCGTCCATTTGGGCGAAAAAGTTAGTGACTGCGCGTTTTACTGCATCACGTAATAACTGAGGCTTGATAGTACCGTTAGCGGTTTCAATTTTGCCAACTGTAAGCTGATGAGTTTCTGTGTTAGTAGTCTGATCAAACATTCGTATTCTGCTCTTTAATTAATTCTGTGCAATTTCGTCAAAATAGCGTTCCACCATGGAACCTTGTTCTTCAACAGTTTCCAGCCGATTAAATTCGGCGCGGAATGGACGCTGTTCATCTTGGTCCAAATACCATCCAACATGTTTTCTAGCAAAACGGATCCCCTTATAATCACCGTAAAGCGAGTATAAGTTTTTAAGGTGTTCCAGCATCACACGACGCTTTTCATCCACCTCAACAGGCGCTAGCTTGTTACCCGTTTCCAGGTAATGTTGAATTTCTCGGAAAACCCAAGGCCGTCCTTGGGCGCCTCGTCCTATCATAAGAGCATCAACTCCCGTATGTTCGAGCACAAAAAGTGCCTTCTCAGGGGTGATGATATCTCCGTTCGCTATAACAGGGATCGAGATATTCTTTTTAATAGCCTTAATCGTGTCGTATTCAGCATTACCTTTATACATGCACTGCCTAGTTCGGCCATGTACGGCTAACGCGGCGACACCACAATCTTCAGCTATCTGGGCGATTTGAACACCGTTCCTGTGTTCTGGAGCCCAACCAGTTCGAATTTTCAGTGTTACAGGCACATCAACTGCTGCGACCACGGCTTGTAAAATTGCTTTTACCTGCACAGGGTCTTGTAGTAGTGCTGAACCCGCTAGCTTTCTATTCACTTTCTTTGCAGGGCACCCCATATTGATATCGATGATCTGTGCGCCTTGTTGTACGTTGACAACAGCGGCATTAGCCATCAATTCAGGATCGGCGCCTGCAATTTGTACTGATCGTATCCCATCTTCACCAGCATGAAGCATGCGCTGGCGACTTTTATCTGTGTCCCAAACATCGGGATTTGATGAAAGCATCTCAGACACTGCCATGGCAGCACCGTATCGAAGACAAAGATTTCTAAAGGCTTGGTCTGTAACACCTGCCATTGGTGCCACGATCAGCTGATTTTTCAGGTGATAGGGTCCAATCTGCATTTCCAACATACCTAGAGCTTCAAAGGGGCGCTATAATACGACTTTTTTGGGCTGGTGAAAAGGTCAATAAATGACCTGAGCAAAACTTTTTTGCTTGACTTTTGTAAGGCAAGAAGTCATTGGCAGCACTGGATGTGCTGCCGTTACCGTTATTTACGTATTCCTGTCAAGCGGCTCCACTCCTCTTTGTGAGCAGGCTCATCCATATCGAACCACTCAGTATAAAACTCGGCAACTTCCAGTGCTTGCTCTTTGAGTAGACCAGATAATGCCAACAGACCGCCCGGTTTTACTTTTTCGGCAATCAGTGGTGCTAATTCTCTAAGTGGGCCTGCAAGTATGTTGGCGACTAAGATATCGGCCTTAAGATCGGCTGGCTGATCTTCTGGAAGGTAGAGTGCAAGTTGATCTTCTACGCCATTTCGCTCTGCGTTGGCTTTAGATGCATCGATAGCTTGGTAATCAATATCAATACCCGTCACTTTGGTTGCGCCAAGTTTAAGAGCTGCGACGGCTAAAATGCCTGAACCACAGCCAAAATCTATCACCTCTTTATTTTCGAAGTTCAAGCCGTCTAACCATTCGAGACATAACGCGGTTGTTGGGTGAGTCCCTGTACCGAATGCAAGACCTGGATCGAGAATGATATTGACAGCTGTAGGGTCAGGGATTTCACGCCAACTTGGACAGATCCATAAGCGATCGCCAAATTTAATCGGGTGGAAGTTATCCATCCACTCGCGTTCCCAATCTTTATCTTCTACTTGCTCAATCTTATAGCTGAAGTCTTTGCTTAGGTATGGCAGTAGCTTTAACTCCTCTACGACTAAGTTCAGATCGCGATCAGCGTCGAATAGGGCGGTAAGAACAGTGTGGTTCCACAGTGGTGCTTCGCCTAAAGTCGGCTCATAAATCGGCGTGTCTTTCCCATCTTCTAAGGTAATAGACAGTGATCCTATTTCCATTAATAGATCGCTTAGTGCATCGGCGTGTTCATTGTTGGTATCAATTTTTAACTGGATCCAAGGCATTGGGATCATCTCAAGGTAAGTGCTGCAATGAGCATATTGTACCATGTGACATTTAAAGAGTGAGACAAATAAGAAGTAGGATCTGGAATTTGCTTTTTCTATGAGGTTTACTCGATTAATGTCGATAATTCTCTCTGGTTGTTCTGCGTTAATGATAAATATAAGCTTTTGAATTTTAGTGGTTAATTGGTATTACCTTTGTTTGGGATTATGTCTGTTGTTTGTGATGCAGTTCAAAATTACATCGCTTAATGAGTGAGCTTGATCACGATTTTTTTGAGACGCTTTTGTCAGGAGAACTCTTCTTGTTATGGTGCTTAGATTGTAATAATGGCGACACTAGGCGTGATAATAATATGACAATGAGAACCATACTTCCCGCATCAAGTATTTCAGACTTAGCTGGAAATCCTTGGTCAGCTAGAGCCGATAAAATACAGAGTGCTACCGGATTATTGCTAGGGGGCTTTTTACTGGCTCATCTGCACTTTGAATCGAGTATTCTGTTAGGTAAGGAAGCTTTCTACCAGGTGGTACAGCTTTTAGAAGGGGGGATGTTTAGTGAGTCTGGCCATGGTTTTCCTTGGGTCACTCAGGTTTTCTCTGTCTTTATTCTTCTCGTTGTCATACTGCATGCCGCTATGGCATTGAGGCGTTTCCCTGTGCAACTGGGCCAATGGCGTGCACTGCGTCGCCACATGCATGGTATCAATCATAAAGACACTCATGCTTGGTTCTGGCAGTTGGTTACTGGCTTTATTTTATTCTTCTTAGCCCCTGTTCATATTTTTACCATGATCACTAATCCTGAAATCGGGCCTCATCTCTCTGCAGAGCGAGTTTATCTGGATAACGCGTGGTTACTCTATGCCCTTTTATTACCTGCTGTGGTGATCCACGCCATGATTGGACTCTATCGCGTGGCGATAAAGTGGGGATTGACGAGCAATCGTGCGGGTTTACGTAAAGTGGCGAAGTTTATGATTGTCTACTTGCTCACCATCGGTGTGCTTAGTTTGGTTTCATATCTCTTTATTGGGGCGGATTTATCAACTCCAGTACAACCTTATGTGCCTAGCTAGTGGTTTTTGAGGAATGACACTTATTTGATGTTAATGAAACCATTAAAGATGAGTGTTTAGTTGTTAATTGATAGAAATAATGATGCCCTCAAGCCTATTGCCAAGCCACTTGGAAATGCAGGATTCAGTGGGAATATAAGGAGCAAGTGTGAAACTGATATATACGGATTCTTTGGTGATCGGTGCTGGATTGGCTGGTCTCAGAGTGGCTATCGCGTCGAAAGAGCGTGGCTTGGATGCAGTCGTGCTGTCACTTATTCCAGCTAAGCGTTCGCACTCTGCTGCCGCTCAAGGCGGTATGCAAGCGAGTTTAGGCAACACCGTCAAGGGGATGGGTGATGATGAAGATATCCATTTTCAAGATACGGTTAAAGGGTCTGATTGGGGCTGCGATCAAGAGGTTGCCCGCATGTTTGCCCATTGTGCGCCCAAAGCGGTGCGTGAGCTCACTCACTGGGGTGTTCCCTGGACACGGGTGACTAAGGGGCCGCGTCAGGTGGTGGTTAATGCCGAAAAAGTCACCATCGAAGAGGCCGAAGAGGCTCATGGTCTGATTAATGCCCGTGATTTTGGTGGTACTAAAAAATGGCGCACCTGCTATACCGCTGATGGTACCGGTCACTCTCTTTTATATGCCGTGGACAATAAAGCCATCTCGTTAGGGATCCCTGTGCATGAACGTGTCGAAGCGCTCTCATTGATCCACGATGGCAAGCGTTGCCAAGGTGTGGTTGCCCGTTGTCTGATAACGGGGGAGCTGAGGGCCTATATCGCCAAGTCGACCACCATAGCCACTGGAGGCTATGGGCGTATTTATGAGGTATCTACCAATGCCATTATCTGTGAAGGAACGGGTCAGGCGCTCGCGCTGGAAACTGGTGTGGCTAAGCTAGGTAATATGGAGGCGGTGCAGTTTCATCCGACCGCCATTGTACCTGTGGGTATTTTGACCACTGAAGGTTGCCGTGGTGATGGTGGCTTGCTTAGGGATAAAGATGGTCATCGTTTTATGCCAGATTATGAGCCAGAAAAGAAAGAATTGGCCTCCCGTGACGTAGTATCACGCCGAATGACAGAGCATATGCGTAAAGGCAAGGGCGTTGATAGTCCTTATGGCCCACATCTATGGCTGGATATTACCCTATTGGGCCGTAAGCATGTGGAGACTAACCTGCGTGAAGTGAAAGAGATCTGTGAGAGCTTCTTAGGTATCGACCCTGCTAAAGATTGGATCCCCGTTCGCCCGACACAACATTATTCAATGGGCGGCATACGCACAGATAAAACCGGACAGAGCCCACAACTAAAAGGCCTGTTTAGCGTTGGTGAAGCGGCATGTTGGGACATGCATGGATTCAATCGACTCGGGGGGAACTCGTTGGCGGAAACCGTGGTTGGCGGTATGATCATTGGTAAGTATGTGGCCGATTTTTGTGAAGAAAACAACTTAGAGATTAGTACTGATTTAGCTGAGTCTTTTGTCGATAAGGTGCGTGGTGAGATAGATGAGCTCATCGAGGGCGAGGGCACCGAAAATCCTTTTGTTTTAAGAAAAGAGATGGAACGCATCATGATGGCTTACGTGGGCATTTTCCGTAATGGTCCCGAGCTGGACAAAGCAGTGTCTGAGCTGCAAACCTTGCTTAAACGGGCGAAATCATTAGGCCTGAAATGTAAGAAACGCCATGCCAATCCTGAGCTCGTCGAAGCGCTAAGGGTGAGGCGCATGCTTAAGGTGGCGCTAACGGTGGCCTGTGGTGCGGCAGCTCGCACAGAGAGTCGTGGTGCACACGCTAGAGAAGATTTTCCTCAACGTAATGATAAAGATTGGTTGAACCGTACCTTAGCCTGTTGGCCAGATGAAAACTCGCTTTCACCTGAACTGAGTTATGAGCAGCTTGATGTGATGAAAATGGAGTTACCTCCAGGCTATCGTGGCTATGGCATTAACAATGCGATAGCTCATCCGAATACCGGGAAGCGCGAGCATGAGATCACGCAAATCTTAAGTCGGCTTGGCGATGATGCTGACCGGCATCAACGTCAGCATGCTCTGATGCCATTTAACGTTCCGCAATCACTAATGGCCAAGAATGAACGATTGACTGAAAAATTTGATATGGCTTTACCTCCAGCGATAGGTGAAGAGTCCGTAGGAGAGCAAGCATTATGAGTCAGGGTCGCACATTAACGTTTAATATCTTTCGCTATGATCCGCAAGAGAGCGGCGATAAGCCTAAAATGGTTCAATATCAGATTGAAGAGACGCCAGGAATGTCGGTGTTTATTGCGCTAAATATATTGCGTGAACAACAAGATACTTCATTGCAGTTTGATTTTGTTTGCCGAGCAGGGATCTGCGGCAGTTGCGCCATGGTGATCAATGGTTTTCCCACCTTGGCGTGTCGTACGTTAACCAGCAAGTATCCGCAAGGTGAAATCACCTTGATGCCATTGCCGGGTTTTGAGTTGATTGGCGATCTGTCCGTGAACACAGGTAAGTTTATGCGTGAACTAGCTGAACGTTTAAAGCTGTGGCTGCACCCGAATGTGGATGATATGGATGTGCACCGTCTCGAAGCGCCTATGGCACCAGAGGAGGCCGCTAAACTCTATGAATTAGAGCGCTGTGTCGAATGCGGTGTGTGTGTCTCAGCTTGTGCGACTAAGCAGATGCGGGAAACCTTTGTTGGAGCTGTCGGCATGATGAAGCTGGCTCGTTTTGAACTCGATAGCCGAGATCAGCGAGGCGTCGAGGATTTCTACCATGTGATCGGTAATCAAGACGGGGTCTTTGGTTGTATGACTCTACTGGGTTGTCAGGATAACTGTCCGAAAGACCTGCCTCACATGCAACAGATAGCGTATTTACGCCGCAAGATGGCTGTTGCATTGGTTTAGAACATCAGTTTAGGCCTCTGATTGATTGATTGAAAGTCTGTTTAACGCAGGCTTTCTTTTTTCTTTAATCCCCCATAGCATGACACTCAAGTACTTTTTGGGTTAGACCTGATGCAGATAAATGATCTCAAACTTTTCGTTCGAGTCGCTGATTGCGGCAACATAACGGCTGCAGCAACTGAGTTGGACATCTCTCCAGCGTCAGCCAGTGCAGCGCTTAAGCGCTTGGAGAAGCAGCTTGAAACGAGCCTGTTTATCCGCAGTACCCGCAGTTTGAGACTGACTGATACCGGTGAGCGTTATCTTATTCATTGTCGCAAAGCCCTTACTGACTTAACACTAGGTCAGCAGGCCATTGATGATGTGAAGGAAAAAATATCTGGCGTTGTTAGACTTGCGCTTCCTTCGGATGTGGGCCGAAATGTGTTACAGCCTTGGCTGGATAGTTTTATGGACGAGTATCCTGAGTTAAGACTTAGATTACACATCGGCGATACCTTATCGGACTTTTATCACGACAAGATAGATGTAGCTCTGCGATCTGGCACCCCAAAAGACTCTTCGTTAGTGGCTTTTAAAATTTGTTCGGCTAATCGTGTGTTGTGTGCGTCTCCTGAATATATTGCTAAGCGAGGAAGCGTTGAATCAATTGATCAACTTGCTGAACATGATTGTCTTTTTTTCATGTTAGATGAACGTACTCATGACCAGTGGAGTTTTACTCAACATGGACGTGAATTCAAAGCTCTAGTAACAGGTAAACGTACCTGTAATGATGCTGATATTGCGCGTCGTTGGGCTGTTGCGGGCAAAGGCGTTGTCTATAAGTCATCACTGGACTTAGGTGAAGATATCGCAAGTGGCAGGTTAATATCTATGTTGACCGATTACGAGGGAGAATCGGCTGATCTATATTTAGTGTGCCCAGGAAGAGAGCATGTAACGCCCGTGGTCTTGTTACTGAGAGATATGCTTAGGCAGAGATGTAAGCAGAGGTTGGAAATTAGTAGCTAGAATCTAGGAGTCCTTGGTAAAACTTCATAACTCTTTATTACAAGCAGTCCAGACATAAAAAAGCCGCAACGAGTGCGGCTTTTCTTTATGCTTTTTAGAACCTAGAACCTAGAACCTAGAACTTATTAACTCTTAGCGCGTTTCATCGCGGTGAAGAACTCTTCGTTAGTCTTGGTCATAGCCAATTTGTCGATAAGGAACTCCATACCAGTAACTTCATCCATTGGGTGTAAGATTTTACGTAAAATCCACATTTTCTGAAGTTCATCAGGTGTTGTAAGTTTCTCTTCACGACGAGTACCGCTGCGGTTAAAGTCGATAGCAGGGAAGACTCGCTTTTCAGCCGCTTTACGAGAAAGGTGTAACTCTTGGTTACCAGTACCTTTAAACTCTTCGTAGATGACTTCATCCATTTTAGAGCCGGTATCAACCAGTGCCGTAGCGATAATGGTTAAGCTACCGCCGTTCTCGATGTTACGAGCTGCACCGAAGAAACGCTTAGGACGGTGTAGTGCGTTAGCATCTACACCACCGGTAAGCACTTTACCTGATGATGGGATAACGGTGTTGTAAGCACGTGCAAGACGTGTGATTGAGTCGAGTAAGATAACAACATCTTTCTTGTGCTCTACCAGACGCTTAGCTTTTTCGATAACCATTTCGGCTACCTGTACGTGACGACTTGCTGGCTCATCGAAGGTAGAAGCAATAACTTCACCTTTTACCATACGCTGCATCTCAGTGACTTCTTCCGGACGCTCATCGATAAGTAGAACCATCAATACAACATCTGGATTATTGTAAGCAATGCTTTGGGCAATGTTTTGCAGTAATAATGTTTTACCCGCTTTTGGCGGTGCAACAATCAAACCACGCTGGCCTTTACCAATGGGTGAACATAGGTCGAGAATACGTGAAGTAATATCTTCAGTCGAACCATTACCACGTTCCATACGCATACGTTCTTCTGCATGGAGTGGAGTGAGGTTTTCGAATAAGATTTTTGTGCGGGAGTTTTCTGGCTTGTCAAAGTTGACTTCAGATACTTTCAAAAGTGCGAAATAACGTTCGCCCTCTTTAGGTGGTCTAATTTTACCAAAAACAGAATCACCTGTTCGTAAGCTGAAGCGACGGATCTGGCTTGGAGAGACATAAATGTCATCTGGACCAGCTAAGTAAGAGGCGTCACCACTACGAAGGAAACCGAAACCGTCCTGCAGAATTTCTAAGACACCACCACCGAAAATATCTTCACCGCTTTTGGCGTGGGCTTTAAGGATTGAAAATATAATGTCCTGTTTACGTGCTCGAGCTGGATTTTCAACGTTCATTTCTTGAGCAAGTAATACTAAGTCTGAAATCGGTGTGTCTTTTAGTTCTGATAAATTCATCTTGGAGGGTCTTTTTATGCGAGATAAGGCTATTTAAATTCAATGGTTCATAAAACGATGGGATATTGAACGAATAGCGAGATGTGGTTAATTAGAAATAGGTCTGGTTATTAAAGTAGCACTATAGTCGCTGCGCGTCTAGATATTTAGCTAAACCAGACACAATTTATTGCATAACTTGTGTCTGGCGTCACTTTTAGATACTGAACTTGGTTATGTATTCTTGATATATAAGCTACAGAACCGAATAAGTGCAGTATTAAAGTTGTGCGTCAATGAACTCTTTAAGCTGAGTCTTAGAAAGAGCACCGACTTTAGTGCTGGCAAGCTCACCATTTTTGAAAATAAGTAACGTTGGAATACCACGAACACCATATTTAGCAGGTGAAACCGTGTTTTGATCGACATTCATTTTTGCAATAGTTACTCTGCCTTCATACTCGTCAGCAACGTCATCTAAGATAGGCGCTATCATTTTACATGGTCCGCACCATTCGGCCCAAAAGTCGACGACGACAGGTAGTGTTGAGTTAATTACGTCATTTTCGAAGCTGTCGTCACTTAAATGTACTATTTTGTCGCTCATGATGTTCTCCAGTTAGGTTGCCATTGCTGGTTTGTTAATGGCTTAACCTGTATATTGGGATTGAAAAATAACTTTTCAAGGCATTAATTTTAGCCTTTAAAGCTAGTTTTTATTATTAGTCGCTATTTCAAACGATTGAGTTTCTTATTGCAACCCTAACTGGTATGCTGCCGCTATGAGCGAAACACATTTATCAAATCAAAAGTTTGCCGACTTTTCTCTTCATGAAGGGATAAAAACAGCACTTAACGAGAGCGGTTTTGAATTTTGTACGCCGATTCAAGCCCTATCTATACCTATACTATTACAGAAAAAAGATATTGCTGGCCAAGCCCAGACGGGAACAGGAAAAACATTAGCTTTTCTTGTTGCGACCTTTGAGCATCTTCTTTCTACTCCAATTCCAGAAGGACGTCAGATTAATCAGCCTAGAGCGATGATTATGGCGCCAACACGTGAATTGGCTATCCAAATAGCAAAAGATGCAACATTACTCGCAAAACACACTGGTCTGAAAGTCGGTATTGTTTACGGTGGTGAAAGTTATGATGTTCAGCGCAAAGTGCTGGATAAAGGTATCGATATTTTAATCGGTACTACGGGGCGTATTATCGATTACGTACGTCAAGGCATTATTAATTTAAGTGCTATTCAAGCTGTTGTTTTAGATGAAGCTGATCGTATGTTCGATCTAGGCTTTATTAAAGATATCCGTTTTCTCTTCAGACGTATGCCTGACGCCAAGTCACGCTTGAATATGTTGTTTTCTGCCACTTTATCGATGAAAGTGCAGGAACTGGCTTATGACCATATGAATGAGCCAGAGAAAGTCGTTATCGCACCGAATGAAAAAACCTCTAAAAATATTAGAGAAGAGATCTTCTATCCATCTATGGAAGAGAAGATGAAGTTATTACTGTCGTTGCTCGAGGAAGATTGGCCAGAAAAGGCGATCATATTCTCAAATACTAAGCACAGCTGTGAAAATGTCTGGTCTTGGTTGTCGGGTGATGGTCACCGCGTTGGCTTATTAACGGGTGATGTACCGCAAAAGAAACGTATTCGTATTCTTGAGCAGTTTACTACTGGCGAGTTAGATATCTTAGTTGCTACCGATGTGGCAGCGCGTGGTTTGCATATCTCAGACGTGTCTCACGTATATAACTACGACCTACCGGATGACTGTGAAGATTACGTACACCGTATCGGTCGTACAGGTCGTGCTGGTAAAAAAGGCATATCAGTGAGTTTTGCTTGTGAAGAATATGCGCTAAACCTACCTGCGATTGAAGAGTATATTCTTCATTCTATTCCAGTAGTTAACTATGATAGTGATGCCTTGTTGGATGATATCCCTGCACCAATCCGCATACATAGAAAGCATAATACTCGTCCACAAGGGCGCTCAGGTTCAGGACGTCCACAAGGTGGAAGCCGAAGTGGAAATCGTAATAATGCTCCACGTCGTCACGATACTACTCGTAGACACTCTTAGAGCATAATCGATGTCGACAGCTCGCTATGCTGCGATTACGTTAGGTTCCAATAGCTTTAATATGCTGGTCGCTGAAACCTTGGCAGGCCAGCCAAAAGTCATTGCTAAATACAAACGTAAAGTTCGTCTTGCCGAAGGGATCCAAACTGATGGTTCCCTAAGTGAAGAGATGTTACTACGTGGTCTCGATTGTTTAGCCATGTTTAGCGAGATGCTGGATAAAGAGGGAGTCACTGCCGATAATATTGCTGTTATTGCGACTGCCACTTTTAGAAATATTGTTAATTCAGATGACTTCTGTCGACGCGCCCTCCCCATCTTAGATCACCCTATCGAAATTATCTCCGGCATGCGTGAAGCTGAGCTTATCTATCAAGGTATGGTTGCAACGACTGCGGGCGAGGGACGACGATTGGTTATCGATATTGGTGGTGCGAGTACCGAGTTTATTATCGGAGATGGAGATAAAGTCTTACTTAAAACCAGCTTAGCCGTAGGTTGTGTCACTTTTAACGATAAATTCTTTAGCTCCTTTCCTTTTCAGCAGTTAGATTTTGATGAAGCAAAAAAGGACGTTAAATCTGTGCTGGGTGATTATCTAAGTGAGCTTAAGTTGTTAGGTTGGCATTGTGTTGTAGGCGCCTCAGGTAGCGTTCAGTCTGTGGTAGAGCTGCTTAATCATAGGAAGCAGTCGACGATCATTACCTTGGATGTGTTGCTTGCACTTCAAAAAGAGGTGTTATTACAGACAGATCCTTCGATGTTAGCCATCTCAGGTCTTCATTTGGAAAGAGCACCAACGTTTGTAGCCGGAGTCTCAATTCTATTGGCTCTGTTTGAGTTACTGGATATTAAGAGTTTGAATTTATCCGGTGGAGCGCTCAGAGAGGGTGTATTACAGATGTTATCTCAACAACAATTAGACAATCTCTGATACAGCAATATCATTTTTAGCTATTAGTTCCCCCCCCTCTATTGTTCAATATTTATATGATAAGTCTTTGTGTTCTATCTAACATGAATACTTTTCATCGTAATAATAGATTTAACCTATTTTCCATTCTTTTTAGCTGTCCTCAAGTTACCGACTCATTCGTAGCTTTTTTGTCACTCTAATCTCTCTTTGTTTAGATAGTATACATTTTTTGGATATTGAAGATTGTATATAATATGTGGTTCGTGTTATGTTTTTGTTGCACTTGGTGTTTGGTACACCAAAATCAACTAATAATATTTTGCCAAGTGCTTACTTAGATAAAGTTTAAGGGAGACTAAATCATGTCTAGAAGTAATGCGCTTATACGATTTTCGCCGAAAAAGACGTTAGCGGCTCTTGCCGTAGGTTCAGTGTTATTTATATCTGCCCCAGCGGCTATGGCTGCCGATACGAGTATTGTAAAAGGTCATATTGTAAACGCTTCAGGTAGTAGCCTATCTAATGCGACTATCACGCTTAAACATAAGACCAAGGGTCTTGTTTTTAAAATAGAAACTAATGATAAAGGTGATTATCTTTTACGTAATGTGCCTATCGGTGATTACGATATTACGATTAGTAAAGATGGTTACGAGCAGAACCAAGAAAATGGTGTTCAAGTTAGTATCGGGCAATCAGTTATTCTTGATAGTCAGTTATATTCGGCTGGTGCCGACAATGTTGAACGCATTGCTGTAATGGGCAGCATGATCCGTCGTGTAGACATGGCATCATCGACCTCAGGCTTAACTTTTAGTCAAGATGAGCTACAAACTATGCCTGTTAATACAGGGTTTGAAAGCATTGCGTTGCTTGCACCGGGTACTGCAGCTCCTGGTGGTTCAAATTTTGATGGTGCATCTAGTTTTGGTGGTTCATCTGCGGCTGAAAATGCTTACTATTTTAATGGGCTGAATGTAACAAGTATTCGTACGGGTTTAGGCTCAATTCGCCTACCTTGGGAGGCGATATCCCAGACACAGATAAAAACAGGTGGTGTTAGTCCTGATTTCGGTGGCGCATTGGGCGGTATTGTAAATGCTGTTTCTAAATCAGGTGAAAATGAATTCAAATTTGGTGCTGAAGCACGATGGGATCCAAGTTCTTTACGTTCATCTCATAGTAATATTTATCAATCAAATGGTGAAGTCGATACTAATACTCAACAAGATGGCTATGACTTTAAAGAGCTACAGTTATGGGCAAGTGGTGCAATTATTGAAGATTCTCTATTTTTCTATGGTTTGTTTGCGCCAAGACGAGAAGCTCAAGATTGGGCTGGACAAACAACTAAAGGCGGTCGAGATCGCGAAGAAGACCGCTGGTTTGCAAAGTTAGATTGGTACATGTCAGATGACCATTCAATTGGCTTCTCTGCAATGAATAACAAGCGTACATGGACAAATAAAACGTATGCTTATGATTGGGAAACCAATATTGTTGGTGAACAGCAAGGCGTAAATGCACCAGGTGAAGATGGTGGTAAAGTGTATAGCTTGAATTATAACGGTTATTTAACTGATGCTTTCTCAGTTTCAGCTGTTATTGGTCGAGTACAAGAAGATGTTGAAAATGTTGTGGCGTCAGCAAACCCTGGTGTTTGGGATTATCGTGATGGTTTTTCGACTTTAAGCCAACATACTAACTCGTCAGTATCAGAAGAACATTACACTCGTGACCAAGCTAGAATTGATTTCAGCTTGGATTTAGAAGATCACTCAATTCAATTTGGTGTTGATTATACCAAGGTTAAAGTTGATTATTCTTCGTCTCAAAACGGTATTGGTGATGCACAAGGTTGGTGGTCAATCTACACGGCTGGTGTTGATGATAACTCTGGTCAAACTCAGGGTGAAGACTATGTTGAACGCCGTGTGCGTGAACGTTTTACTGATTCGGACGTGACCTCTACTGCGTTTTATATCAATGACTCTTGGCAGGCAACTGATAACTTAGTGTTAAATCTTGGCTTACGTTATAGCGAGTTTGAAAACACCGTTTCTGATGGTCGTGCGTATGTGGAAATGGATAATCAATTTGCACCACGTATTCAAGCTATTTATGATGTATTTGGTGATGGTGAATCGAAAGTATTCGCAACCTATGGTCGTTACTTCCAGCCGGTTTCTGCGAATATGAATATTACTCAGGGCTCATCTTCTATTGAGTGGTTTGAGTATTCAGAACTTGATCAAGTCGATGCAGATGGACACCCCGTTATTAATGCCGACGGTTCGCCAAGCCGTGGTGCTATGCTTCGTGATCGTTGGGATCGTCAAAAAGGTATTACTGAACCAGGTTTGATAGCATCATCATCTCTTAAATCAATGTACTCAGACGAGTTTACTCTAGGCTATCAACAAGAAGTTTTTGAAACGATGACTGCTGGTGTGCGTGGTATTTATCGTGATTTAGGACGTAGTGTTGAAGACACTGATATTGGACCTGTTTTATCTAAGAAGCTTGCTGAGTTAGGTATCGAAGATAATGTTGGCCAGAGCTCTTATTACGTGCTCCTTAATCCAGGTGAAGATGTTGGTGTTTCATATGACTTCGATGGCGATGGCCAAGTAGATAACATTAACTTAAGTGCACAAGAGATGGCATTGCCTGAAGCTGAACGTAAGTATGTTGCGTTAGAATTTACTTTGGATGGTTCTGTGACAGATGATTTACGTATTAACTCATCGTACACATGGTCAAATAGCTATGGTAATACAGAAGGTCTAGTTAAAACCGATAATAATCAGGCTGACCCAGGTTGGACTACATCATACGATTATGGCGACCTAATGGATCACTCAAGTGGTGACCTACCAAATGACCATACTCATGCATTTAAAGTGAGTGGTGCATATAGCATTACTGAAGATTTAATCTTTGGTTTTGTCACTCGAGTCACTTCGGGTCGTCCTCAGAGTTATTTCTCACAGCATCCAGATGGTGTGGGTAGTTGTACTGCTGGGAGTCCTTGGGATGACTGTATAAGCCGTTACTACGACCAAGCTTCACACTATGATGAAAATGGTAATCCTGCACCACGTGGCACAGCGGGTAATCTACCTTGGGTTACTAATATCGATTTATCACTGACTTATATGACAGATATTTTTGATGGTGACTTTTCTATAAAAGGAACTGTTTATAATGTTTTAAATTCTGATTCTGCAATTAACGTGAATGAAGAAAGAGCACGTTATGCAGATACATCTTCAGGTTTAGAGCTTAGCCCTGACTATGGTATGACAACGGATCGTCAGGAAGAGCGATTCTTCTCAGTGGTGGCACGCTACGAATTCTAAATAGTTTATGCTAACAGGTAAGAAAGGCACTCATTGAGTGCCTTTCTTTGTTTATAACTTACCAACAATCAGTTCAGTATTTTGGCTAAATCTATCTCTAGAGAAGTTTCTGGTCGTTCGATAATCCGCCCTAACTCTTCACCATTTTGGCTAACAATAATGGTTGGAATACGGGTGAATTCGTATTGGGCTGCTAATCCTTCAGGATCTGATTTTGCTCTGTCGACACCGATATAAGTTACCTTGATATTCGGATTATTGACCTCTTCGAGAATACGAATTAAGCGGGGTGTTTCACGATGACAATCACCGCACCAAGTGCCGATAATAACCACAATTTCAGTTAACTCTTTTACATTTTTCAGTGGTGTAATGGCGGCTGTATCGACTTGGTATTCTTTATAGCCTTGTGAAAAATCATCCAGTTCAAGCATGGTTTGTGTTGCGACAGCTCCGGTTAAAATCACTTCCTGTATCTCCTCGTTGCATGTGGCAATTAAGCCGCTTTGATTCTCTTCGAATGCACAACCACTGCTGGCAAGAGTCTGGCAGCTAAAAAATAGGGCTGTAGTGGCAAGTAATGCCTTGATGTTATTGGTCACGATGATACCTCAGGCTTTGGAAAGTTGGCTAGTAATACTCGGCGCTGGAACGATATCTATTTAATCATTTAGCGCTGGGTTGGAAAAGTATCAAACTTGGTATTGGTTAGTTAGATCACATAGCAATGTTGTATTTGCTTGTGTGGGAGAGGAAAATATTGCCTCTCCCTACCTCGATTAATTATCTGACGGTAATACTGTCAATATTAAGTGGGTCACGCGTTGGTTTAGGTAAGCTTAATGCGGCGACTTTTGCAAATCCCGCATCAGAGATCCCACCTTCATATTGAGGTGTAGGATCGCCAGGATAAACAAAGGCTTTACTACCAGGGTTCCACGCGCGGAAAAAGTCACTTAGATCCGTTTGAGTTGCGTAAGACGCACATAGTAAGAGATGATCACTTTTACCTATGTTATCTTGTTGGTAACATAGGTTGTCGCCGTTAAGCGAAAACTGGCTATCATCGGGATTACGAGTTAAGCGATGCATCAGCTTGAATAGGTTCCATCCTTGCAAGCCTTTTTCATTGTCATAGTAAGCAGGCAACGTGCCTTGTGGATACCAATCATTGATCGTAAATTCAGTTTCTGCCCATTCTTTTAATTGAGCAAACATCACTAAACGCTCTCCTGCACCACCGGCAGCCCAAGCATGACCGTCTTCCGCTGCAACAAAATCAGGTGCTATACGAATATCTTGCTCTACCCGACTCATTTTGCCATGGTGTTTGTCTTGCATATAAAGTGCGAGCAGATTATTAACCACCTCTGTTGCCCCATCGATATTAAATGGTGCTTCAGCTGCATTATGGCCCACCTCGTGCCACAGTAACCAAGAGTTTAATGGCGATAACCCAATATTATCACTGCTGGCATTAAAGCCGTCACTCATCACTGGATAACCAGAGTGGGCATTACCTATGCTGATGGCCACATCGTTAACAAAGTGGTGGCGATTGGTTGGAATACTGCTGTCTGTTGCTTTGCGATTACGATCTCCTTGAAGACCTTCTTCACGGCTATAAAAGTCATTCATATCCGCGGCAAAGGTATCGAGTTCCTTAGCAAATAGCGCTGGGCTGCCCTTGTAATTGGTTGCCTTGAGGTTGGCTTTTGGCGCGGTATACGTAAAGCTTTGAGACATAACTTCACCAAGTGGAGCCGGAGAGTCCACTGGATTCAACCATTGCCCAACAGTACCGTTATATTGATAAAGAGGCGCGTCAACTGTAGCAGTGAAATTCAAGGTAACCGCTTGTCCATCCTGACCTTGGGCGTAAATTAAACCGCCATAGGGCGAGGTAATACTATAACTGCTGCCAATATCACCGACGTTTAGGGTAAATGATTGACTCATACGTGGTGGGCGTTTTAGCCCTAACTCATGCTTTTCACGTCCAGTAAGGTCATCAGCCAATGCCACAGTGATCGTAACGGGTTGATTGGTGCCGTTAACTGATACAGTAAACGGTGTTTGTGCTATTGCCCATTGGCCCGTTGGCTGACGGTTTCCAGCAAACCAAGCTGCAGTGTTATTGATAAAATCTAAGGTAATTGTTCCGCCGCCTTGAGAGCTTGTCGCTTCACCGGGGTACTGACGAGGATCGACTTTTACATCCAGATCCCAATAGGATCTGCCTAACATTAAGCGAGTCAGTGGTTTCTCCATGTAGTTCAGCGGATAACTCGGATTCATATATCCTGCGTATTTGCCTTGATCTTGTCCAAGTATCATCTGCTGCGTGAGCATCTGCTCTTGCAGTTCAGCGGGACACTCAGTACCGCCTTGAGCACGGTCATCGGTATAGCAGTTTAAAAACTGAGTAAAACGTTCGAAACCCAATTCGTCATCAAGGCTAGATTCATAACGATAGTCAAGATTGTTCCACAACCAGACGGTCATATTTTGGTAAATGCGGGTTAAATCCACATTGGTTAAACGAGATCCTTGGTCGCCTTTGGTACGGAAGTAGCGCTCGTGTTGATACAAACGCTCGATATTGGTGCCTAAATCTGCCGCTTTTACCATAGCACGGGCTTGTGCATCACCAAGATCGAGCTGAGTATATTGAGGGACTGACATCGTTCCAGTAACTGGGATATTGTTACCGGGTCGATATTCAAGGCAGTTGATCTCATAGTGAAAATTGGGATCTGTACACTCCTGATAAGCTGGAGAGCCATCAGATTTTGTGAATGCAGCTAAAATACGGGTTTTGGCTGCGTTTAGATCATCAGTTTGGCTCTCATCAATAAACGCGGTGTGGGTAAATTCTTTACCATCTTCTGTTGTTTCTACCCATTTAGCCACGGCCAGATTTGGTTTATCATCGGGTTTATTTTGTTGCTGGTATAGCCACTCTACACTGCCGTTTGCTTGGTTAATAATATAGGGAGATGTTTGAACTCCATCTTCACTTTCTACAGCGGCATAGCGTTCAATAATCCAGATGCCGTCGCCACGTTGATTGCGCACGCGATCTGCATAGCCGCCACTGGGTCCGTTACCATTGGCAACCACGGAGCCTCCCATACCAAACGCGATACCGGCACTATCAAGTAAACGCGATAATGCACCAGCATTATTTGTGTCAGCCAAGGTCTCCATGATCATGATATTGCCACCTTTGCTGACGTAATCCATCAAGGCTGTGACATCATCTTGGTTTAGTTTTGGCTTAGATGTATCTGCTTGCATAGGCAAAATATAGCCATTGTTGCCGGTATTAATGGTGTACTCAAAGCCATTAAGAATTAGCAACGGCATCGTTTGAGGGTCAATGCTTTGGAAGCTATCTAGCTGCTCAGTCGTAACACCGAAGATAGGGTCTATGACGTAGCTTTCTTGCTCTCCCATAACCTGTCCAGCACGTTTAAAGTAAACATGAGGAATATTGGTGCCAACGCTGTAGCCTGATTGGTTATTGGTCAGATATTTGAAGCTATTTTGGAAAAAATGCTTCATATCATCACTGTCACGACTTTCTCGACATTGACCGTTTTCGTCGATACCGCCATGCCAGCTATAGCCATTAGGGCAAACCAAAATAGAGTTATAACGTGCATTCCCCATGACCATTATTTTACCTAAACCTATTTCACCAATGCTGATAAAAGGCAGGTTATAGGTTGCCGTTTCGCCACTGACCTTGTCAGGGATAACTGTCGATGGTGCTTCGGTGATATATGCAAGGGTATCTTTGTCCCAGGCTTTGTTGGCGCCAAAGGGTAGCCAGTAGTTATTGTCATTACGCGCCATTAATACTGGAAAAGCACTATTGGCGATATTGACTGTTGCTTGACCGCGGGCATTACCTGTACTGCCATAAAAATTTGTACTATCGTGAAACACATGAAAAGCACTGACTTTATTCCAACCAACTTCAGATGTAGTGCCCCATAAACGTTGAATGTCAGCTAAAATTTGGCCACTGTCGTCGCTATTATTGACTGCTGCGTTAACATCAGTGCGATAAGATTGTGTTTCAGCTAGTAACTCCCTTTCTCTGACTGTTTGTTGGCAGTCGATATCACACAATAAATTATCTATGTCACTGGCTAACCCAGAGTTAAACTGATTACTAAACTCAGCTGGCAATATCTGTGTACCATTGCCTGTGTTTAATACTTTCTCTTTAGCATTTAATGATAAAGAGATAATTTCGTTTATCACGTTAGGGTATGAAGCAAAGACTTCTGCAACGCGTGCAGGCAATTGCCAGCCTTGTCCTTGAGTTGTGGCATAACGTAATACCAGCGCTTCGGCGTTGAGGCCGTTGTTGCCTTCGCCGAGCTGACTTAACGTGTAACTTTGCTGGTTACCGCGAACCTCTCCAAGCTCAAAAGTATCGATACCAAAGCTGATACTATCGCCCCAAGTAAATTGGAACGAACCATTATGGTCGGTTATCCCACGACCACTTCGATTAAAGTACTGAATGCCTGCAACTGGTTTCCCATGGGTGTCGGTTAATATTGCTGTTGATAGAATATTTTTCTCAGGCTTATATTGGTACGCCGTTTCTGCATCCGCCGCGACAAAATGCGCATTTAAATCTGTGGATGTACCGCTACTTACTTCAGGCTTTATATCAGGAATATGGGTAGAGGGGAGCTTATCTGCTTGAGCATCATTAGCTTGTTGCTCTAGTAATTCGCGGAATTCATCTTGATCCATAGACAAGCTGTTGAGGTAGATATTTTCGAACTGTAATGCCTGTAATGTCGATAGTTCAATATCGATCTGATTGCCTCGTACAATACCCATGGTTTTAATCAGTGTTTGGGCATTTGATGTTTCGACTGGCTTGCCTGTAAATTCATCAGCATTAGCCAATAATAGCTGTTTGCGTTCGGTCGGTGTTGACGTTTTGGCGACGTCAGGTCGAACATCACTAAAAGTAAGCAGTGCTAAATTGTTATATGAACAAGTGACGCTATCACCAATTTGTATTTCAAACCCATTGGGTTTTTGATCGTTACAAAGTATCGGCTCACCCAGTAATAATTTTCCATCTAGTGATACCGTTATGGCAAGTTTAATGGGTGTTGACGGACCGATTGGGATTGAGGGGATAGAAGGGGTCGGTGGTATCACTGGATCTGTATCATCGTTACACCCACCAAGGAGTGTCAATAACACCAGTGTCAAAATTGATTTTTTCATTGTAGTCCTAATCTGAGATTGTTTCTTATTCGTTCAGTTATATATGCGACATTTTTTCATTAAATATGAAAGCCGATTGTTATTTGGGGTGCATCTGCAACTTGAGTGTTTAGTAAAGGCAGTGGATGAGAATCGTCTCGCCATTATAAAAGTAAAATAATGGTATTTTAATTAAATAACGTATTAATAATTAACAAGACTATATTAATTTGTGAGCGTGATCACGTAGTTGGTTTTGGTGTCATCAGTATCTCGATAGAAAATACTCAGCAGCTTGCTAGAAACAAAAAAACCTCCGGATGGAGGTTTTAATTAAGGCTGAAAGATCTAGCCAAGGTTTATTTCACTTGATCTTCTTTTAGCCATTGAGCTGCATGTTTGGCAAAATAGGTCAGTATACCGTTTGCTCCGGCGCGTTTGAAGCAAAGCAGCGATTCCATCACGATGGCTTTTTCGGAAAGCCAGCCATTCTCGATAGCTGCCATATGCATGGCATATTCCCCACTAACTTGATAAGCAAAAGTCGGTACGCCTAGTTCACGTTTAACGCGGGTAACGATATCAAGATAAGGCATACCAGGCTTAACCATGACCATGTCAGCTCCCTCTTGAATATCGAGGGCGACTTCGTGTAGGGCTTCATCACTGTTGGCTGGGTCCATCTGGTAGCTGTGTTTATTGCCACCTTTAAGGTTACCCGCAGAGCCTACGGCATCACGGAATGGCCCGTAATAGTTCGATGAGTATTTAGCTGAGTACGCCATAATCAGCGTATTCACATGACCAGCAGCTTCTAAGGCTTGACGGATAGCACCAATACGTCCATCCATCATATCCGATGGGGCGATGATATCGGCACCTGCTTCGGCGTGTGATAGTGCCTGCTTAACTAAAATTTCTGTGGTGATGTCGTTAAGAATGTAGCCATCTTTATCTATGATGCCATCTTGGCCATGAGTCGTGAAAGGATCCAGTGCGACATCTGTCATCACACCTAATTCCGGGAAAGCGTCCTTCAGGGCCCGAACGGCGCGTTGTGCTAATGCATCGGCGTTATAAGCCTCTTCCGCTAATAGGGTCTTCTTTTCCGCTGGAGTCACTGGAAATAGTGCGATAAGTGGAATACCTAGCTTAACAATTTCTTCCGCTTCCTTAAGGAGTAGGTCGATTGAGTAGCGTTCAATGCCTGGCATTGAAGCGATCTGTTCAGTTCTATTATTGCCTTCTAATACAAACATCGGGTAGATAAGATCGTTCACCGAAAGTTGATTTTCAGCCATTAAGCGACGGCTAAAATCATGTTTACGCATGCGACGCATTCTGCGTTGTGGGAAGGCACTGGTAATAATATTCACGTTCGACTCCTAACTATATCCATTAGATGTAACTTGCCATTGGATGCTTGTTACTTAAGATTGGGTGTTGTTTATCTCTTTTTGAGGCCCAGGCGTATAAACCATTACTCGGTTACGCCCGTCATTTTTTGCACGATAAAGTGCTTTATCAGCTTGTTCCAATAATCTGGTTGGTTGAACCTCAGATTGTATGATTTCCGAACTGACACCGATACTTATGGTGAGAGGAATATCGATGTTCTCCCAAATAATCGGTAAGTTATCAATGGTTTTCCTTATCAGCTCTGCAACCCTTTCTGCACCAAGTTCATCTGTGTTTGGAAGTATAATAGCAAACTCTTCGCCACCAAAACGTGACACCAGATCAGCTGGTCGTTTTAATTTCTCTTTTAGTGTTTGAGCAATAAGTCGAAGGGTCTGATCACCTGCTAAATGACCGTAACTATCGTTGATTGATTTAAAGTGGTCGATATCAATCATTAAAATGGCCATAGGAGTTTGTTGTCTACGGCTTAATTTCCCCTCGGCTTGCAGGCGTTTATCGAAAGCCGCGCGGTTTTTTACGCCAGTTAAACTATCAGTCGTCGTCTGCTCGGTTAGTTTTTGATTTGCTTCGTTTAGTTCTCTCAGTGCAATCTCTAATTCTAGGGTTCGCTCTTGGACCATCTGCTCGAGCTTTTCATTACTATTTGCCTCGATGAGTAAGGCTTCTTCTTTGGTTTTATGGATCCGCTGTGACTGGAGTAATGCTTCCTTTTGGGTTTTAAGTTTTGATTTTCGCTCATCGTTATAACGAATAGCGAGAATGCTAGCCATAAAGATTATCTCGAAAGTGAGACCAATCATCAGCGGGGTTAGGTTTGCTATCGGCAATGAAAACAGCCCCAAATATAGGGAACCAGTGACAAATGAACCGAGCAGCATTCCGCTCCAAGCTAGGGTGTAAAGTTTAGCGAGTTTGTGTCCTCTCACTGCGAGTAAACAAGCGATAAACATAAGGAGCGCAGTCACAAATAGCACTGCAATTATGTTGATATACAGAGCTTGTGAATACTTAAGTAGTGGAGTGATAAACAGGAGTAAAAGTGCAAAGCTTGCACTGTAACGACACAATCTGAGTAAAGGGAGACTGTGGTATTTTAACTGCAGTACTTTCTCTGTGAAAAGTAACGCAAAAAACATACCTAAGGGGATTAAAAGTGTGATCATTAAAGGTTGGAATATTGGCCAGTTTGGCCACAGGAATCGAAAGGCAACCCCTTGAAGTGTGGCTACCAGTAAGGTGACCGATAACACATAACCAGCATAATAGCTGTAGCTAAATGAGCGCGATATTATCGCGATACAGAGACAAAAAAAGCCAATGGCAGTAAGCGCACCTAGTTGAAAGCCGGTTGATAATGAATGGGTTTCAGTGTATTGCACAAATGCAGTTGGCGACCATAAGCTTAGTGGTAAGTTGGCACTTCCCTCGGAGTCAATTTTAATATAAAAGGTGTGTAATACTTCAGGTTCTAATTTAAATGGATAGATAAACAGATTGTTGATAACCAGTCTTTGTGCAAAAGGAAGGCTATCCCCCATTTGGGTGTGATTAACCAGTTTACCTTGCACAAAGTGATAGATATCCAATTTATCTATGTGAGGATTCCCCAGCGAGATAAGCTTGTCGATAACGTTTGGCCCAGCATTATAGAGGTTAAATTTAACCCAGAAAGGATCGACATCAATGTGGTTATAGTTATTTTGTGGAAACCGCTCCCAGCGTGTTGAACTGAAGTTCTTAACTTGTTCAATATCTTGGTTATCAGTAGAAAATGCATAATACAGCCAAGAAGAGATCTCTAGGGCTTTATCTGAATCCTCGTTGAGGGCGAGTAAAGTTTCAGACTTAACCTGAGAACAGAAAACCAGACAAAGGGTGAGAAAAACTAAATTAATCAGTTTCATTGATCACCTATAACCCAAAAAATTTAATACTGTTTTGGTAAGTCTGTGCTGCAAAGTCCCTAGGGTTTTGCCCTCTCAGTATGGCAATATATTGTGCAATATAAGGTAGGTATTGAGGTTCGTTCTTACTGGATTTAGGCTTAGGCCTCATGCTTCTAGGCAATAAGTATGGGCTATCTGTTTCAATCAGTATTCTATTGTTGGGGATATCACCAACAAGTTCAGCTAGCTCAGCTCCTCTACGCTCATCGCAAACCCAGCCAGTGATCCCTAAATGCAGATCGAGTGCTAGATAGGCTTCCATACTCTCTCTATTACCTGTAAAACAGTGAAGCAGGGCATTTTTAAGATCGCTACGATATTCTTTAAGAATAGCTAGAAAGTCACCATGAGCATCACGTTCGTGCATTAACACAGGGAGTTGCAGTTCAACGGCTAAAGCTAATTGTGCTACAAAAGCCTCTCTTTGTTTTGAGCGTGGAGAAAAGTCGCGGTTATAGTCTAGCCCGCACTCCCCGATGGCAACCACTTTTGCTGATGTGGCGAGTAATCGCAGTTTATCGGCACTAGTGTCGTCCCATTCACTGGCGTGATGTGGATGGGTTCCGGCAGTGCAATATAGGTGTTGCGGATATTCAAGGCAGCAAGCTATCGCTTGTTCACTCTCTTTTAGATTACTGCCAATAACAATAAGCGGTGAAACCCCTTGGGCCACCGCTCGTTGAATAATCTCGTCTCTATTTTTTTCGAGGGCGCTGCCAATGAGGTTGACAGCGATGTCTATGTATTCAGACATTACTTTAGACGTTTCACTCGAATGGTCGAGTTGTGTGCGTCTGTGCCTAAGATAAAAGAGCCAAGCGCCGCTTTTTCGATAAATACAGTTTGATCCACTTTTAACTTGTAACGGCGACCGTCGGTTTGCTTCCAGACTTGGCCATTGCTAAAGCTAATTTTTAGTGCGCCGTAGGGGTCTTTGGTGAGTGAAGCGACTTGCAGATAGATCTTATCAATCTTATCTACTTCCGTTTTTTTGAGACTACCAAACTCATCTTCAATATTCGTTGGAAGCGTAACGGGAACGGGTCTAGCTGCAACTGTAGCAGATGCCACAGTCGCAAGAGTTGTCGGACTCTTTACTTTCACTGTTTGTGCAAGTGCGTCAAAACAGATAAGCCTATCAAGCTTATCTGTAATCGACGCGCAAGCTGATAGCTCTTGCTCTATGCCTGCTGTGGCATTAGCCGATATCAAGATAGCGGCTGTAGTGATCCAAAATTTGCGCATTAATATTCTCCCTTATGATATTTGAGCGCGCCATTATTTAGCTAATTAGCATGTGCCTATTTAACTTGTTGGCCAGGTTTATCCTGTTTTTCTTGCTCATCGTCTTCTTCATCATCCTTTTTACTGTAGAAACGAGCAGCAATCAATCCTACTTCAAATAATATCAGCATAGGTACGGCTAACATTGTCTGAGAAATGATATCTGGTGGAGTGAGCAACATACCAATAACAAAGGCGCCGACGACGATATAGGGACGTTTAGCTTTAAGCTCTTCTGGCGTAGTCACGCCAGCCCAACAGAGCAATATCACTGCAATTGGGATCTCAAATGCTAAACCAAAAGCAAAGAACAGCTTTAAAATGAAGCTTAAATAGCTCGTTATATCAGTTGCAACTTGTACACCCTCTGGAGCGACACTGGTAAAGAATCCAAATACCACAGGGAAGACAATATAGTAAGCAAATGCGATACCTAGATAAAACAAAAAAGTGCTACTAGCAAGCAGTGGCATCATTAGTCGTTTTTCATGCTTATACAAGCCTGGTGCGATAAAAGACCAGATTTGGTACAGGACATAGGGAATAGCAATAAAAAATGCTAAAACCAGTGTCAGCTTAAAGGGAGCAAAAAACGGCGCGGCAACATCGGTTGCAATCATACTACTGGCTTCGGGCATGACGTCCATTAGTGGCGTTGCCACATAATGGTAGATATCATTTGCCCAATATGCGATGCAGGCAAAGATTAAGAGTACACTGCCGACCGCGCGAAGTAATCTGGTACGTAGTTCAAGTAAATGACTAATGAGAGGCTGCTGTTGAGACATGGACTACCTGTTAGATTTGTCTGAGTTAGCGTTAACCTCAGCTGTTGGAGCCTCTGAAGGAGTGTTATCCGATGGCACAGAACTACTGGCCGAAGGTGTTTCTTCTACCTTATAAGGACGATTGACAGACTGAGCTGCTTCTTTTAACTGGTCGATCGATTCTTGTAACTCTGGAGAAAGATTTTTAAGACCTTGACCTTCAGCTTTTTTAAGATCTGAATGCAGTTGCTCAATTTTGAGTTCCTGCTCAAGCTCATCTTTGACAGAGTTAGCCATACGTTTCATGGCTCGGATCCAACCTGTGATTGAGCGAACTGCAACCGGAAGTCTTTCAGGGCCTAGTACTACTAGCCCTAAAATACCGATCAACAGCAGTTCCATAAAACCAATACCGTCGAACATAAGAGGTTATACCTGTTCTTTATCCTTGGACTCACTCTTTTTCTCTGCGTTTGGAGCTGTTTTCTCTACGCTAGGAGCCGTTTTTTCAGCAGTAGTTTCTTCAAGTGCTTTCTTCTCTTCTTCAGAAGACATGGCGTTCTTAAAACCTTTTACTGCGCCGCCTAAATCACCACCAAGTGAGCGTAATTTCTTGGTTCCAAATAATAATATTACGATCACAGCGATGATCAGAAGTTGCCAAATGCCCATATTACCCATGAAATTTTCCTCAAAAATATGTATATAGTTCTATTATGAACTTATCGTTTATTAGTGCTAGCTAAAGTTTGCTATTTTTTGGTCTAGATCGCCAGCCAAGTAACCAGGTTACCGTGCCAGCACAGATACTGCCATAAGACGCCCATAGTGTAGAGTGTTGATTGAGTAAAATCGTGCCGCAGATCACTAAAACAGCTGAAGTGATTAAAAGATAGTTACTCTTATGGGCTTTTTGTTGTTGTTTGACGTAGCGATCCAGCATCTTGTTCTGAGATCTGACGAAGTTTTTACCCATTTTAAGGTTGTCATAAACTAGCTCTGGGAGCTCAGGGAACTTGTCGATCCAGTAAGGGAACTCTTTTTTGATCTTACTCGCCATCCCTTTCGGGCCAACTTGTTGTGACATCCACTCTTCAAGGAAAGGTTTTGCCGTTTGCCACAGATCGAGTTGTGGGTAGAGTTGGCGGCCTAGGCCTTCAATATAGAGTAAGGTCTTCTCTAATAATACCAGTTGAGGCTGGACGACCATATCGAACCGTCTGGCGGTGCGGAACAACTCAAGTAGCACGTGGCCGAATGAAATCTCATCCAGTGGCTTATTGAACATAGGCTCACAAACGACTTTCACTGCTTGTTCGAACGCAGCGATATCAGTATCTGCTGATACCCAACCTGACTCAATATAGAGCTGGGCAATACGGTAATAATCCCGATTGAAAAAGGCGAGGAAATTCTCGGCTAAATAGCGCTTATCTTCATCGGTCAGGGTGCCCATAATGCCACAATCTAAACCAATATAATAAGGATCTTCTGGATGTTCTCGACTGACAAAAATGTTGCCAGGATGCATATCTGCATGGAAAAAGTTATCTCTGAACACTTGAGTGAAAAATAGCTCTACACCTTTTTCAGCCAAGATTTTAAGGTTAGTGCCTTGTGCTTTTAAGGCCGCCATATCGGAAACCGAAATTCCGTCGATGCGCTCCATAACGATCAAGCGGGTAAAACAAAGCTCTTCATACATATAAGGGATGTACAGTGAGCCAGAGTCTAAGAAATTATTTCTCAGCTTGACGGCGTTGAGCGCTTCGAGCTTAAGGTTGAGCTCACCTTCAATCGTGGTGCGATACTCTTCAACCACCTCAGCAGGGCGCAAGCGGTTGCCATTACCTAAGATGGCTTCCATAAAGTTCGCGACTTGAGACATTAACTGAATATCGGCATGAACCTGAGCTTCAACATTGGGCCTTAACACTTTAAGTACCACGGCTTTGCCATTGGACTTTAGTGTGGCGGTATGGACCTGTGAAATTGAAGCTGATGCGAGGGGAGTATTGTCGAAATCATCGAAATAAGTATCGATAGCGGTACCAAGCTCTGTTTCTATCATCTCTCTGGCAATCGCTGAATCGAAGGGAGGGACTCTATCTTGCAACATAGCCAACTCTTCGGCCCATTCATCATCGAGTAGATCGCGACGTGTCGACAACATCTGACCAAATTTGATATATACCGGACCCAGTTCCTGCATGGCTAACTTTAGTCGCTCGCCGCCGACTTTATTTTTGTGCTTGTTTCTAACCCAAAACAGGCTGCAACGTAGGAGTCTGAAGTACCATGGCGTCATTTTAGAGGGAATTAACTCATCTAAGCCATAGTGTAGGCTGGTTCTAATAACCTGATAAGCACGCTTGATACTGGAGACTGTCATGTTTTCGCTGTAGTCCTAGTTTGTAAGTCATTAATTCGCTTTTCTATGGCATCAATGTCGGCCACAAGATCATCGATTCTATCACCTAAATGAATAAACTCTATTTCATGGGGCGCCAATTTATACTCTTCGGTGGTTAATTGACCGACATGGTCGCGACTTTTACGAAACACGCGTCTTATATCGTTTTTTGCCTGCTCAATCCCAGTGATTAGCAAATGAGTCGGGGCATCACCCAAATAGTTAGAAATAGGTTCGGCGAAGTCGAATTCGACTTTTTGCAGAAAATGGCTAAAGGTTTGTAATAGGTTAAGATCGCCTTCTAAACTGAGTTTATCTTGTTTAATGAGTTCAGTGAGGTTGGCACCTTCGGTCAGCTGGTAGAGCGTGGTTATGTCGGCATTCACTTTGGTGGTGACTTCGCCCTCATATTTACCAAGGACTTGTATTTCTCGTGCAAATATAAGATAGATAGGCCAGCTGAGTTGACTCAGCTGGATACAGAGCACTTTTCCATGAAGTGAGCGCAGCTTGGCGTATTCATCGGGGGATTGGGCTAAAACGTGCTGTAAAGCCGTTTCTAGACCAGCACTGAGTAGCAAAGCTAATTCACGTTTCATGGCTTTCTCTATTAAAATTTATAGCCCTTATGAAGCGCAACAATGCCATCTGTCATATTGGTGTATTCAACTTGCTCAAAACCTGCTTCGACCATCATCCCCTTTAACGTATCTTGATCTGGATGCATACGAATAGACTCTGCTAAGTATTCGTAGCTGTCGGCGTCTTGAGTAATTAACGATCCCATTTTAGGTAAAATCTTGAAACTGTATAAGTCATAAATTTTACGCATAATATCGTGCTGAGGCTTTGAAAATTCAAGAATCAGCAGCTTTCCACCCGGCTTTAGTACACGTAACATAGAGCGAATAGCCGCATCCTTGTCGGTGACATTTCTTAAACCAAAGGCGATGGTAATGATATCGAAATGATTGTCAGGAAATGGCAAAGCTTCGGCATTTGCCTGTACGTAGTTAACGTTACCGACAATACCTTTGTTTCTAAGTTTTTCACGGCCGACTTTAAGCATGGAATCATTGATATCCGCAAGCGTTACTTGACCTCTATCACCCACGATATGAGAGAATTTTGCCGTCAAGTCACCTGTACCACCAGCAAGATCCAGCACTTTCATACCCGGACGAGCACCAGCACTTTCGATAGTGAATCGCTTCCACATGCGGTGAATACCGAAGGACATGACATCATTCATGATGTCATATTTGGCTGCGACAGAATGAAAAACATCAGCAACCAAGTCGGCCTTTTGATCGCTTTCAACTGTTTTGTAACCGAAATGGGTACTGTTTGGTGTGCCCTCTGACATCTATGTTTTCCTATTTACTTAAAAAATAATGATGAGTTTAAGCCATTCAATCATGTTGCAATATCACTCATCAACCACAGTGTGAGCTAGGTGAGTTATCTGTATCTAGATTTGCTTAAAATGAGTCCTAGCGCAGAGTTTCGCCCAACAGGCTGGTCGTTATACCGCTAAGACATTCTGCCAGTGAGGCATTATACCCAAACTGCTTTAATAAGCGAGTTTCTGAGCTTGGGTTCTTGCTTGAATATAAGCATAAATAAGCTCACTGATACTTTGTCCTGTTTCGCGGTAACCAGCTTGAACTCCAGCTACATGGCAGCTCGGTGCGGCTTCTGCAAGATGCAGATAACTACAGGCCGTGTTTTTGGCGATGGTGTGGACATAATGTAAGGCATCGATCAAAGGGATCCCTGCAGCTGTTGAGGCGCTGCTTGGCATATTGGTGATGGCATCGAGATCAAGCTCAAGGGCGACTGGGAGTTGGCTGTTATTGAGTTTAATGACTATTTCTTCTAAGGCTGCTGTTAAGCTGATTTCACGGCGTACCCAGATAGATTGAAGTGTATGCCAATGACCACCAAATGCGCTTAACTGAGACAGTGTCTCTTCACTATTTTTCAGTTCATGCATCCCAAGTATATGGTAATAACCTAGTGCGCCGCTCGCTGCTGCATAGCTGAACCCGTTACCACTGTGGCGGCCTTCTCGAGGGCGAAAATCGCTATGGGGATCTAAATTAACCGCTGCTATTGGTTTATTGTAAGCTTGCTTTGCAGCCATCAAAAGACCGTAAGCATTGTTATGCCCGCCGCCTATTACTATAGGCTCAAATCCTGCGGCCATTACTTGTGCAGTAATTTCAATAACCCGCTTATCCAGAGATTCAACATTGGCCCTGAGGACATCAGCAGATGTGCCTTCTGCTAACTGAAGGTCATCGGTCTTTATTTGACCCAATACTAAGCATTGCTTGCCATTAAAAAAGCGATTTGATTGCAGATTAAGAAATTGTGCCATCGCAGATTCGAACGCATCGCTTGCACCACCACGACCTAAATTAGCACGGGGGCCGATATCTTCACCGATGCCAATGATCACAAAACGAACTTGGTTATTTTTTGCTGTGTTTAATGTTTCTTCTAAACTGGTATCTTGCTTATGTGTCAATATGGTTTGAGCCAGTTTAGTTTCGCCCGCTCTATGTGTGACCAGTTGTTGACATTGCCGCTGGGTGAAAGGAAGTAAGTACTGCATATTGATTTAGTTCTTATTCTGATGCGTATGCTTACATTGTGGCCTAATGTGTTAGGGGTTATCAATAAAATAGTGGTGCAGTGAATTATTGTCGTTTTGAGTGTTCCACAAACTTATGGTTATAGAAGGGGGGAGAAGAGGAACCACTTAATGGCTTAGAGAGGGGGAGCTATAATGTATTGCTGGTTAATTGAATAGATCAAAAAAGACGATGAGAGCTTAATCTTATCGTCTTTTAAAGTAGATCTAGCCTAAGACATTAGTCGATATCTAATGGCTCTGGTGACAGAATGATACCTGTGTTGTCAGCGTAAACATGATCGAGAGGTAGGAAAGTGACCCCTCCGAAGTTCACTGGGATCTCAAGTTCACCGACTGAATTACTGTCAGCGCCGACAGGAATAGAGGCCATAGCTTGAATACCGATATCAAGATCTTCTAATGCATCGACATCTCTAACTGAGCCGTAAACTATGATCCCTTCCCAGTTATTATCTACAGCAACTCGTGCGATAGATGCATCAATAAGCGCGCGTCGCAGTGAACCGCCACCATCGACAAGGAGCACTCTACCTTCGCCTGGCTGTTGTAGTGCGTCGATAATCAGACCGTTGTCCTCGAAACACTTAATCGTGCTGATTGAGCCACCGAAAGAGTTACAACCACCATAGTTACTGAACATCGGTTCGACAACATCAACGACATCGATGTAAGTGTCACAAAGTTCTGAGGTGTTGTATTCCATAGTCATACTCCTGAAATCAATAATGTGCCGAGTAAGGCACAACTAGGTAGTTGTAGCTAGTATATAAGGCTTTCTTAAAAAGAAAAGTGCTATCAATCACGCAATTGTCAATAGCAACGATTGTTAACGTTTACTTGTTTTAGGAACATGGCCCTCAAATTCCCTTATTGGGTGGCAGAAGTATGGGTTAATACTAAGCTGGTACACTTAATTTGCAGACCGTTGAGAATGTCACAAGTTAATTTCTTATCTTTAGATCTCCTATAGACATCAGTTAGTTTTTTATGTTCTAGAGATGATATTTTCGAACGCTTCCCCTTTTATTCTGCATTCATTTGGTGCTAACGTCATTTTTTTTGATACTTGTTGGTTTTTTCTCTTGTTTGCGACTGTTGACTTAAACTGGTTATTTTATAGACTAGTGAGCCTCGTTAGGGGTTGTGATTATAGGGAGATAAGATGCTATCTGTGGAGGGATATGAAAAAAAACGGGTCTCAATACGGTTTACAGTGGTTAGCATATTTATCTTAGCGACCGTACTAACTGCTGCCATAGCGATAGGTTTGCAGTACTATTTTAGTCAATCTATGGCAACACAGTCTGCACTAAAATATTATAATTTTAATGCGGAACGTACCAGTAAATATTTATCTCAAGTGGACACTCAGGCTGTCAATATCACTAAATTGCTCTCAGGTTTAGATCAGTTAATTGAAGTCGATATCTTTAATCGTAAAGCCTTACATACTTTTGCCGAGTTGATGCAGGTAAACCCTATCTATTTTTCGATTAATCTTGGTTTACCTAACGGTGATTTTTACCAATTGGTCAACCTCGATTCATCCCCTTTGATAAGGGATCTGTTTTTGGCGATACCAGATGATCGTTGGGTGTTTATATTTGTCACTGGCAAGGGAGCAAAACGGATAAGGGAGATTAGTTATCTTGATAACCGTTTTCGCGAGCGGGTTCGTCGTGATGAGTTCACCGATTATGACCCAAGAGGCAGGCCATGGTTTATTAATGCCGTCGATGGGAGTGTGTCGAGAACTCAACCTTACCTATTCGAACTTACTCAATCACCGGGGCAGACCTATTCGATTAAACTACCAGATACTAATGCTGTTTTAGCCGTCGATATCACCCTATCTAGCCTTTCCAGATATCTGGGGGTGATTGGTCGTAGTATAAGCAGTGAATTTGAAAGTGAGGTTTATATGTATAAACCTTCCGGTGAAGTGATTGCCTCTAATCAACGGAAATTACATCAGATTGAGATTCCAAAATCTGAGCGTCTAACACTGACACAAAAACAGCTCGACTTTATCGACACTATGCCTGTGTTACGGGTCTCCAATGAGACGGATTGGCCGCCGATAGATTTTGCTATCTCAGGTCAACCTTTAGGTTATGGGATTGACATTATGGATCTCATTTCTCAGATGACAGGGTTAAAACTGACTTATGTGAATGGGTTCACTTGGCAAGAGCTGATCGGTGCCTATAAGTCAGGTAAGATAGAGTTGCTGCAGTCCATAATAAAGACGGAAGATAATAAACAGTTAGGTATCTTTAGCGAGCCATTTCTCACCCTGGCGTACTCTTTGGCGACCTTAAGTAACGTAGTGACAATTGGCCATGTCTCAGATCTTAATGGACACAAGGTTGCTGTGTCAGCAGGCTGGTCAATCATCCCCTCTGTGAAGCGATATTACCCAGAAGTTGAGTTAGTGGAATATGCCTCTAGTTATGAGTCTCTTTTGGCTGTAAAGCGAGGAGAGGTGTTTGCAGCACTAGATACCAGAGTCAATTTACACTATACCGCACGAAGATTTTTTATTCAGGGACTCAGCTTTCATGATGAATTGTCCTTTTTACCTCACCAGCTTCCTGGTGGCTTGAATATTTTAGCTAAAAAAGACCATGAACCTCTTATTGAGCTAGTCAATCAGGCTTTAGCTCAAATAACCAAAGAGCAGAAACGTGCCTTAAGGTTGAAATGGTTAGGTAGGGACTCTTTAAGCCAACCGATGAAAACCGTGGGGGTTGTTCCATACAAGGTCTTGATCGATATCGGTGCTAATCCTGAACAATACAAGACATTACAACAACGTTTGATTAAGGGGGTTGAACAGTTTGTCTATGTCACCTCATTTGCTGAGGGACGCTCCCTGTTCGCCATTGTGGTTCCCAGCGAGGCTTTATTGGCTCCGAGTGCCAATAAAGTGTTAACTTCGGTAGTGATCACCGCAATTTGCATGTTAATGATTTTACCCATCTCCTGGCTATTCTCAAACCCCATTATCAGACCAATAACCTTGTTGTGTAGGGAGAATGTAAAGATCAAACATCGACGCTATAACTCAGTAAGTAAGGTTCAGACAAATGTGAAGGAGCTGGATGAGCTTGCCGATTCTATGTTGGAGATGGCTTCGGCTCTTAAAGCTTATGAAGAGTCTCAGAAGGCCTTGATGGAGGCCATTATCCGATTGATTGCACAGGCAATTGATGATAAATCGCCCTATACGGCGGGACACTGTAATCGGGTGCCAGAACTAGGAATAATGCTCGCCAATGCTGCACAAAAAGCGAATAGTGGACCATTTAAAGATTTTTGTTTTAAGAATAAAGATGAGTACCGAGAGTTTAGAATGGCTGCTTGGCTACATGACTGTGGCAAAATCACCACGCCTGAACATATTGTCGACAAAGGGACTAAGCTTGAGGCCAACTATAATCGTATCCATGAGATCCGTATGCGATTTGAGGTGTTGTGGCGTGATGCTGAAATAGAATACTTAAAACAGCTTGCACAATTTCCTAAGAGTGAAAAACTTATGCTTGAGCGGTTGAAAGTACGACATGAACAACTTACAGATGACTTTGAGTTTATTGCCAATGCTAATGTTGGTGGGGAGTACATGGAGCCATCCCATATCGAACGATTGACTCAGTTAGCAAGCATCACTTGGTTAAGGAATTTTGACGATAGGCTGGGTTTATCTCCCATTGAGGAGAGCCATCTGTGTGGAGAGACCTCATTACTACCGACATATGAAAACTTGTTGAGCGATAAAGCAGAACACCATATTCCACGCATCTCTGCAGTTAAATTTAATCCCAAATTTGGCATTAAAGTTCAAGTGCCTGAGCTGCAGTATAATTTGGGAGAGCTATATAATCTCTCTATTTCCAGAGGGACGTTAACTGCAGAGGACAGATATAAGATCAATGAGCATGTCATCACCACGATAAAGATGTTGGAGGGGTTGCCTTTTCCTCCGGAGCTTGCACGAGTTCCGAGATATGCATCGACTCACCACGAAACCCTCAAGGGGACAGGATACCCTAGAAAACTTCACGGTGACGAACTCTCGATACTGGAACGAATTTTAGTGATCGCCGATATTTTTGAGGCATTAACCGCTGCTGACAGACCCTATAAAAAGGCTAAACCTATCAGTGTGGCCGTGGATATTTTGCACAAAATGGCGCTGGATGAACATCTTGATATTGATCTGTTCAGGCTCTTCCTTTCTACGGGCATTTATCTTGAGTATGCCAATAAGTTTCTCAATGCTTCTCAAATTGATGAGGTGGATATAAATCGATATCTTAGTTGATGCTAACTTGTTAATAATCATGATAAAAGTAAGGGTATTATTTTTGTTTAACTTCATTAATTGCTATTGACTTGTTGCTGACTTGTTATAAGATGTTCCCATTCAAGGACGAATGATACAATAGGGATATTATGAGAGCCGTGGCTAATGTAAAAAGTAAGCGATTTACTATTCGTTTCACTGTGGTGGGGATCTTTATTCTAGTCACAATTGTGACCGCCTCTATTGCCATAGGTTTGCAATATTATTTTAGTAAAGCCATGGTGACGGAATCAGCCGTTAAACTTTATAATCTCACCGCTAAAAATACCAGTAGTTACCTTGCTCAAGTTGACAATCAAGCTATCAATACAACTCAACTGCTCTCTAATTTTGACAACTTTGTGATAGATGGGGCTTTTAACCCCGAGGTTCTACACACTTTTTCCGAAGTGATGCGAACTAATTCACTCTTTTATGCTATCTATATCGGTATGCCTAATGGGGATTTTTATGAACTGATTAATCTCGATGCTCATCAGATAATCAGAGAGCAGCTTGGTGCATCTCATTTAGATCGCTGGGTGGTTATCACTATTAATGGAGAGGGAGAACTCCGTCAACGAGAGGAATCATACTTAGATGCTCAGTTTAACCTGCGAGTGACCCGCAGTGAACCGAGTGAATCTGATGCTCGTACAAGACCCTGGTTTGTTAATGCTAATAGTGAAGCAGTTTCTAAAACAGAACCTTACTTATTCCAGCATCTGCAATCACCGGGTCAAACTTACTCGATAAAACTGGCAGAATCGGGTGCTGTTCTCGGCCTTGATATCGCTCTTTCCACCCTGTCTGACTACCTTATTGTACAGGGAGAAGATGAAGAGGGTGTCACTCAAAAGCAGATATACCTGTATAAACAGAGTGGTGAGTTGATAGCATCTAACCAAGTGCCGACTCGTGATGTTGAAATTCCTGAATCTAAGACATTGTCTCTAAGCGTGAAGCAGCGGGAACTTGTCTCGATGACAGAACCGCTATTTGTATCGAATGAGACTGATTGGGCTCCCATCGATTTTGCGATCTCAGGAATGCCTCAAGGTTATAGTATTGATATCATCAATCTAATCGCAGATATGACAGGCTTACGGATCCGTTATAACAATGGTTTTAGTTGGAGTGGGCTAGTTGAGAGTTATAAAGCACAGGAGATAGACCTTTTACATTCAGTAATAAAAACGCAAGAGACAATGTCATTAGGTGTATTTAGTGAGCCTTTTTTAGAGCTTCCTTTTGCGATTGTTACTCAAAAAGGATCTCGAAAAATAACCCATATAAGGCAGTTGCAGGGGAAGCAGCTTGCTATCCCTAAGGGCTGGTCAATTATTGAGGTGATTAAACAAGATTATCCAGAGGTCGAGGTCGTTGAAATGCCTTCGACCTATGCCATATTACAGGCGGTAGAACAAGGAGAAGTGTTCGCTGCTTTGGATAACAGCATCATACTGCATTACACGGCAAATCAATTCTTTGTAGAGCAGATCCAATTTCACGAACAACTCGATTTCTCCCCCGTTAAGGTCAATACAGGCTTGCATATTGTGATGCCAAGACAGGAAGCAGCAGTTATTGAGATAATAAATCTAGCTCTGGCAAATATCACACAGGAACAAATTAAAGCATTAAGAGTTAAATGGTTTGGAGAAGGGGTTAAAAAGACCTTGTTGACACAGGGAACCGTTCCTTTTGAAGTATTGATTGATTTAGCTAATGAACCAAAAGATCAGAGAACATTAATTCGCTGGGACCTTAATGGTATTGAGAAGTTCATTTATGTGACTCCATTCGGCGATGCCTCTGCCGGAGGCCGTGAATACTTTGCCATTATAGTGCCAATTGAACAGTTGCTCGCTTCAAGTATTGAGAAAGTCCAACAATCTATTTTAATGACCTGCATATGTCTGCTGTTGGTGTTGCCTATTTCCTGGTTGCTTTCATCACCAATCATTCGTCCGATTAAGCTATTGGCCATTGAAAATGAAAAGATAAAAAACCGTCAATATAATCAAGTGAGACGTGTTGACTCTAATATCTCTGAGTTGGATGAACTGGCGAACTCTATTATGGATATGTCTAACTCTATTCAGCTTTACGAAGAGAATCAAAAGGCCTTGATGGAATCATTTATCAAGTTAATTGCTCAGGCAATCGATGATAAATCTCCTTATACTGCAGGGCACTGTAATCGTGTGCCTGAACTTGGTTTGATGTTAGCTGATGCAGCAGAGAAATCAGAGCTTGCACCTTTTAAAGCATTTAAATTTAATTCAGAGGATGAGCACAGAGAGTTCAGAATTGCAGCTTGGTTACATGATTGTGGCAAGATCACCACACCTGAATTTATTGTCGATAAAGGGACTAAGCTTGAAGCGGTTTATAATCGTATTCATGAAGTACGTATGCGTTTCGAAGTGCTTTGGCGTGATGCCGAGATTGATTACCTTAAGCGTATCTCTTCTGGCTTCACCTCTACCTCTTCTAAGGCTGAGCCGAGTGAGTTACATCTTGCAGAGCTAACCCATAAGCGAAATCAATTGATTACGGACTTTGAGTTTATCGCTAATGCTAATATTGGCGGTGAATTTATGGGGCAAGAAAACAAAGAGCGTTTAGCTCAACTTGCCAACATTACTTGGGAGCGTCATTTCGACGATAGACTCGGGCTTTCACCTATCGAAGAGCTTAATCTAAGCAAGCAAACTGCGGAGGAAAGCTACCCTGTTATCGAGTCGTTGTTAAGAGATAAGCCTGAGCATATTATTAAACGTATCAGTAACGTTGAGTTTGATCCTAAGTTTGGTATTAAGATGGATATCCCAGAGCATCAATACAACCTAGGTGAACTCTATAACCTCTCCATCTCCAAAGGTACCTTGACAGCAGAGGATAGGTTTAAGATTAATGAACACATGATCAGCACAATCAAGATATTGGAAACTTTACCTTTTCCACCTGAGCTTGCTCGTGTGCCAAGATATGCTTCGACCCACCACGAAACGTTAAAAGGCACTGGATACCCCCGAAAACTTAGCGCTGAGGATCTCTCTATTCCTGAACGAATTCTTGTGGTTGCCGACATTTTTGAAGCCTTGACCGCAGCCGACAGACCCTATAAAAAGGCGAAACCTCTCAGTGTTGCCATTGATATACTTTATAAGATGGCTCTGGATCAGCATCTGGATATGGATATTTTTAAGCTATTCCTCACCAGTGGGATCTATCTTGAATATGCTCACAAGTTTCTCGACCCTAAACAGATCAATGAAGTGGATATTGCTAAATATCTGGATGATGCGCCACTGAAGCGCAGTGCTTAAATAGCCAAAAAATAATTGCAGTAGTTAAAGACCTTGAGAGTAAACCGCCATTCCGAACGAATTTCAGAATGGCGGATTGCTGATTTTAAGCAAGACCTCAACCCTCCATCTTTACTTTAAACGTAATGTGATGATAACTCTTTTCTCAATCCTTCCAAGCTGAGCATGATGCTATTAAAGAGACCATAAGCTAAAAACAAATTAATGGTTCAAGGTTGATCACATGTTAGAATGCGCCCGGTAAGTCAATTGACTTCTCGATAGGCTGTTAAGCCTCTCCCTTATTTCCTACCATTGATTAGAGTTTTTATGAAACGGATTTTACTGTTAACCCTATGTGCATTTTCTAGCGCGGCCATCGCCGTTGAACCTCTGTTTGAAACACCAGAAAATATGGAGCCGACATGGGTTGATGAGATCCTGTCAGTCTTTGGTGCCGATGGTGAGTTTGATGACAGCAAAGCCATCGATATGAGTTACCTGCCAACGGCATATTACACGCCAGAGAAAAAGTTTGGTATAGGCCTGTTAATGGTCGGGTTATACAAAACCGACAACGCAACAAGTGAAGAGCAGCCATCCTCGTTAGTGTTAAATTCGTTTGTGTCGATGAACAACTCCTATGGCGTTGCAATTGAAAACATGACATTTTTCAACCAAGGTAAGCAACGATTATTGTTGGAGTTAGAGCTGCACAATGAAGCTTCGGTTTATTATGGTCAAGGTATCACACAAGGTAATCTAGACCGTAATCATCATGAGTTTGAGGAGCAGTTATACAGCTTCAAGCCTCGCTGGATGACAGAAGTTGCGGATAACTATTTTATCGGTGTTGGCGCTGATTTTATCTACGCCAGTGCAGAACAATTTCAGTTAGCAGAAACTGAAATTCCAGTGGACTCAACCGATATTTTGCCTAACAACGTGAGTTCTGGTGTCGTGGTAACCAGTATCTATGATTCACGAGATTATCGCTTAAATGCTACCAAAGGTTGGTTATTTCAAATTGATGCCGGCTTATATCAAAACAGTGAATACGCTTCGTTTTCGACCTATGACATTGAGTTAGCCAATTACATAGACTTGAGTTCAACATCTTTGTTGAGCTCAGCGCCGGGACTTATCGCATGGCAAGTTCAGGGACATTTTACCGATGGTGATGTGCCTTGGAATTTGTTACCTGATTTAGGTGGTTCTAATGCCATGCGCGGTTATATTAAAGGGCGTTATCGTGATGAGCAGATGATGATGGGACAAGTTGAGTATCGCTTACCCGTATTCCAACGTTATGGCATGGTCTTTTGGGGCGCAGTCGGCAGCGTAGCACCAAAGATAAACGATCTGACTGAGGAGTTATTAACTTCATATGGCACCGGGTTTCGTTTTAAAATCAAAGACAACATCAATTTGCGTCTTGATGTGGGCGTAGGTGAAAATGAAACCAATTTCTATCTGAATGTGAATGAAGTTTTCTAGTATGATGAAGAATTGCTTCACTGCGAATACGTTCACTTTTTTACTCATGTTAGCGCCATTGCTAGTGACTAATACAGCCTCTGCAAGTGAACAACAAAAGCAAGAACATCAGTTCACAAAGTGCAGCCGCATCTCGAATTATGTCATTTATCTGAGTGGCATAAATGTTGGAATCATGAATCGAACTGAGGCTTGGCAGGGAAAGACAGCGGTCGTTACCTCAACAAGCGAAGCCAGCATTTTAGGCATCGGCACTCATTACGAGCAGCGGGCAGAGCTATCTTGGTCGAATATCAATAATGTATGGCTAACCGATACCTTTCATCAAAAAGTGACCGGTTTTCGCTCGAGAGACATGCAGGTAACTTTTGCTAATCATGGCCTCGAGTCTCGGGTTGATATTGATGGTGATATCGACACTTATAAATCTGCAGAGATCCCTTTGCGAGATGTGGACACCTTGGCAATTCAAATTCGTGAGTACTTGCTACAAGGTCGAAAGCAGTTTGCCTTGATCAGGCAAGCGTCCGATGCGATAGAATCTTATCAGTTCTATGTTGAAGAAGTGCAAACAGCAAACATCGAACCATGGGGTGAACTAACCTTAATTCCTGTTGTGCAAACAGGGGCAGAAGACGTCACTTACTACTTTGCTCCTGCAATGGATTACCAATTAATTAAAGCCAAGTATCACGGCATTATACTCCAAGGCCTGATCGAACTTGATAGTTACACCTCATCTTGCGAGCTAAGTGTAGCTCGCTATCCTTGATGCTCTTAAGCCCTCATAAAAGCTATTCACCACTGAGGACAAGGAGAACTACGGAGAAAGGCAACGGCTAAAAGCCTTTGGAAATACTCCAGCTCTTCTGTGCTTACTTAGTAGGCAGGGCTTTAGCCCATCAATAACTTATATCGTATATACAAACCTGACGGCATAAATGCCGACCTACAATAGAAGAAGGCTTGATCGTATATTCTTCTCTGCTTGACCCGTAAGCAAAGCATTCCGTGCAGCCGTAGGCCATTCCGTTATCTGTAGCCGCTTGTGGCATTCGTTTTTATATTAGCGAAGTATTTAGTAGAGAGCTTGCGAACATACTCGTAGGCATGAAGTGCCGTCCTAGCAGGGCGAAGCCCGCTCTATGTGTTGCCTAAAATACTCTTCTCAAGATAATGTATCGACTGTCCACCTTCTGTAAATCCTTCATCTTTTAGTATCTGCTGTAACAGTGGGATATTGGTTGCTATGCCTTCGATGATGAGCTCGTTTAGAGCGGTTTGCATACGAGCGATGGCTTCATCTCGTGTTGCGGCCCAAGTGATCAGCTTGCCTATCATGGAGTCATAAAAAGGAGGAACTGTGTAGCCTGAATAGAGGTGAGAGTCCCAACGTACGCCAAGGCCACCGGGGGCGTGAATAGCTGTGATAGTTCCGGGGGATGGGGTGAATGTATTGGGGTCTTCAGCACTGATGCGGCACTCTATGCTGTGGCCATTGAGTTGAATATCTTGTTGTTTAATCGTGAGCGGTTTGCCCGATGCTATCTCAAGCTGCGCCTGAATCAGATCGACGCCAGTGACCATCTCAGTGATGGGGTGTTCCACCTGAATACGGGTATTCATCTCGATAAAGTAAAATTCACCATCCTCATAGAGAAATTCGAAAGTGCCGGCTCCGCGATAACCTATCGCAACACAAGCGTCGGCGCACTGTGTGCCTATCTGGTTGCGGATGAGGCTATCTATTCCTAACGCGGGTGCTTCCTCTACTACTTTTTGGTGTCTGCGCTGCATGGAGCAGTCACGTTCGCCTAAATGTATTGCATTTCCTTGGCCATCAGAGAGGATCTGAACTTCAATATGGCGAGGCTTTTGAAGGTACTTCTCCATGTAGACATCGCCATTAGCAAAGGCGGCTTTGGCTTCGGCCTGAGTGAGTTCGATAGCTGATAGCAGTTCATCTTGATGATGTACCACTCGCATTCCACGGCCGCCACCACCTGCGGTAGCCTTGATTATCACCGGATAACCGATACGGTCTGCTATTGCTTGATTCAGTTTATGATCTTGAGTCAGCGTGCCATCAGAGCCCGGTACTGTGGGCACGCCAGCTTGTTTCATTGCACTAATCGCTGAAACTTTATCACCCATCAGGCGTATCACATCGGCATTGGGGCCGATAAAGGTAAAGCCACTACGTTCAACCTGTTCGGCAAAGTCGGCGTTTTCAGAGAGAAAACCATAACCAGGGTGGATGGCATCAGCATTCGATTGTGATGCTGCTGCAATTATCGCTGCAATATTAAGGTAGCTTGATAATGGGGATGGCTTGCCTATACAGATGGTTTTATCTGCGTACTTAAGATGGAGCAGATCTCTGTCTGCCGTAGAATGAATCGCCACAGTCTCAATACCAAGCTGAGAGCAGGCGCGTTGAATTCTTAACGCTATCTCACCACGATTGGCAATCAATACGCGTTTCAAAGGAGCTGGCTTCATCCGTCTCTATTCCCTTGGCTATGTATTAAAAATGTGGCTAACTTTTCGATACTCGATACTCGATACTCGATACTACTTTTATTCATCCTCGATAACTATTAAGGCTTGATCGAACTCGACCCCTTCGCCGTTTTCAACAAGGATCTTGGTGATGATGCCTGAGCGTACCGCTTCTATCTGATTCATCATCTTCATCGCTTCGATAATGCAGATAATCTGTCCCTGTTGGACCTTTTGGCCTACTTTACACAGAAGCTCCGCATCTGGCGACGGAGAAAGATAGAAGGTGCCGACCATAGGTGAGATAACCGTGTTAGCCTCATTAAAATCGGCTAAATCCTCTGTATCTAGTGCACTCACTCCGGTGTTCATCGTCGTGTTTACCAATTGAGAGGAGGAAGCAGAGTAGACTTGCTGACTTGGCTGCTCCAAGCTTTTATGGGGAACATATTGACAGATCCTCACCGATTCTTCACCTTCGGTGACCTCGAGCTCAGCGATGCCGGACTCTTGTACTAACTCGATCAGCTTTTTAATTTTTCTAATATCCATGGTGGTTCCAATTAGTCACTGGTGAAAATGTCTACGAACTAGGCAGGTGTTTCTTGTAAGCGACTTATCGCTGCTTTGAGCGCAAATTGGTATCCATCGGCACCTAAGCCACAGATAACACCGATGGCTTTATCTGAAAAATAGGAGTGATGACGAAAAGGCTCTCGGGCATGAACATTTGATAGATGGACTTCGATAAAGGGGATCGCTACACCTAAAATCGCATCTCTTATGGCAACGCTGGTATGAGTAAATGCAGCGGGGTTGATAATGATAAATTCGGCATCTGTTTGATGAATGGCGTCAATTAACTCGTGCTCAGCATTGGATTGAATATGCTCCAACTCAATCCCTGCATTATTGGCGACACTTTGCAGGTTCTGGACAATACTGTCTAAGGTGTGGTGCCCATAATGACCAGGCTCGCGACGGCCTAATAGGTTCAGATTCGGCCCGTTGACCAATAGAATTTTTGCTTTGCCACTCATATCAAAATCCTTTGAGAATACTGATGAATAGTGCATTAAGGCACTGATAAGAATAATAGTCTGATTTCACCAGAAGTTGACGACGATGTCGACACATGACTGCTTTTTCGACGAAAATTAGGGGGGTATTATGAAAATATTATGGTATTAGCAAGTTTCCTGTTGTTCTCTGTGGGGAGATAACTTCGATTTTAGTGTCAGCACTGGAGTCCAAACTTAGTTCTCAGTAGCGGAAGTAATTGCTCTAGTTTGATATAACCCCGTAGATAACCGCTTAAGTTGCCATTCTCATCGGTGATCAAGGTCATTGGTGTGGCTGGTAGAGCACCTAGCTCACCCATCATGGTTTTCCCCACGAGATAACCGGGGAAGTTTAACTTCATTCTCCATAACTCTCTTCTTAGTGTCACTTTGTCCCCGTGGCTCCCTAATGCCACTATGTTGACGGCAGTAGGACATTGCTGTAACAGTCTATTGAAGGCTTTACCTTGCTTGAAACACCAGGAGCACTGAGGTTCGAAAAACATCATCAAAGTGGGTTTCCCCTTTAGCTTTTGCAGATTTTCTACTTTGTGGCTAGTCAGATTCTCATGCTGGTATGCTAATAATTGTGGTCCTAGATCAGGCTCCGCCGCTTTGGTCGGTGCTATTTGACCCAGCAAGAGTGATATCAACAAAAATAGTATAACCATTGCGTACTTCAGGTTGCGCATAGAGGAGATCTCCTTTTGACCTATAGGACCACAAGAAATTTGTGGCCCAGATCCTATGTTTGATATCTATCTGATTAAGATGATAGTTAGAAGTGCGCCTTGACACCTGCGTAGATTTCGCGACCTCGCAATGGTCCCCAAATATAGGCGACGTCATAGCCTCCGTCTGCATCGAAAAACAATGGTGTTTCTCCTTCATTCACCTGAGTGTAATCTAGCAGGTTATTGACTCCTGCATAAAAATCGACATTGTCGGTAAGCGACTTAGTGATCTTAAGATCCAGTGTCCAGTATGAGGGGGCATCGGTAGACTTCTTCGATGAAGCGATGACATCGCCATTAACATCGACTTGGTTATAGCCTTCGTAGCCATATTCAGACAAATCACGGCCACCAATCCAGACTAAGTTAGCAAACAGATCCCAACCATGAACATTCCAGTCGGCATTAAGGGTCAAACGTTGCTCTATGGGGGCGAGAGAGTATGAAGATTTAAAGGCATCGTCGTAGAAGAATCCTTCAGCGGTGAAGTTTAATGTCAGATCATCGGTGATGTCATAACCCAAGGCAAGATCTGCGGTGGTTACTCTTGCATCGCCTTGCAACTGAGTTAACAGAGGAACACCGTCAGCGGTTTCACTCAACATGGCCAAGTTTTCGACTTGAGTCCAAGCAAATGACGTCGTCGCTGTCAATTGGTCTGCACTATAGCTCAATGCATAGGTCGCTGAGGTAGAACGTTCCAGCTCTTGGATATCAATATCGAAGCCCAAAGATGCATCTAACACACCGTGATCCGTCTCGAAGAAAGACAGAGGCGCACGATAACCTCGGCCAGCCGACAAGCGTGAGGTCCAGCTATCATTGTGGTTGTAACGCATATCAATGCGAGGCGCTAAGATAGATTTATCGATCTCTTTACCCGGTTTTTTGGGGTCGATAAAATCGGCCTGCACATGGTCATAGCGTAGTGCCATGTTGATTTCCAGATCATCAGTAGCCTGCCAAGTATCTTGCAGGTAAAAGCCCTGAACATCATAGTCAAAAGAGTCGGACACGTAGTTTGGATTCCCCTCACCGCTGGAGCTGGACCGCATCTCTTCAGTGCGGCGATCCGAACCGAATGTCAGTAGGTGGTTATCATTGAGAAAGTAATTAAAACGGGCATCTAGGTACAACATCTTGTCTTCGGCATAATAACGAAAGCCTTCGTAGAAAGAGTCTTGAATATGGTCTGAATAGCTGCCAGACAGAGTCATGTTCCAGTTATCATTGAGTTCGCGCAGCCAACTCAGCGATAACTCATCCCGTTGAGTGTGGATCCACTCAGTGGTTTCCCATGCTTTGCCTATGAATTTATTGCGAACATCGCCACCTTCGAAAATAACGTCGGAAGCGATGTTGTCGAATGAGGACAGTACATCACCTATGCTGTCGGCTTTACCATCGGCAAAAGTTTCACCTAGCATAGGACCACCGAAAATTTCTGAATTTACATTAGAGTATCGCAGCACGAGATTATCCCGTTCAGTGAGATCGTGAGAGACACGCACAGTAAAAGTTCGGTTGTCTTGGCTGGGAGCTTCATTAACCTTATTATTATCTTCATCCGCCTGCTCTCGACTGTCATATTGCGCGATCAGTGTGGCTCGAGTACGTTCATCTTCGCTGACTCCAGTACCCAGAATACCTATTTTACGGTTACCGTTTTCACCCATAGATACATCGAGTGCAGCACCGTTTTCGGTCGCTGTTTTGGTGATGATATTGATGGTACCACCAATCGCTTCCGGAGCGATTAGTGAGGCACCTGCACCGCGTGCCACTTCGATGCGATCTAGGCCTGTTGTGGGGATTGCATCGACAGCATAGTAACCGGCTATCATGGCATGAACCGGCAAACCATCGACTAGAATGGTGGTTTGTTCACCACGTAGACCGTTGAGCATTATACGTTTAACACCACACATGGAGCATTCGTTGGACACCCGGACACCCGGAGTGTTGTTGATAGCCTCAGTTAGGTTGACCGCGTTTTTATTGTCCATCAACTCGGAGCTGATAACCTCTGTTTTCATTATACTGTCGGATAACATCCCCGCTTTTTCTAGACGCTGGCGAACCCCACGCACTTCAATTTTTTCTATTGAGCTTTTTTCTGCCTGAGCTTTAGTGGGCTCTACCTTGGTATGGGCCTGCACAGAAGATGTCTGAGTGGCTAAAAATACTGCTAGTGCAACTAAGGTTTTCTTAAACATAGATCTTGTCTCGGTAGATACCCATCCAACGAAGGCGTTAGCTCTCTCTGTAAATGTCATGGCCGCTATTTAGCGAATGGCAACTCCCTTGGTGGCTTCGCTTTGTTGACGGACATTGTTCCAACCACAGCTACAGGGCAACGTTCTAAATGGATTAGGTATGAATTAATAAGGGTACCTGACCGATGACAAGAAGAAGGTCATCAAGTCGGTAATAGGAATGTTAATGAGAGTTATTCGTAATGGCAATGTTGTTTTAATCAAATTCAATATAGGTTTTCAAAACTTATAATTTGATCACAAAGTGTTGCTATATAAGGTAATTTGTATTCCAGTTCAGAGAGTGGTGTGGTAGGGAAGTGTGGCGTATGTCATTTATCGTGGGGTAATTCCACTAACGATAGCGACGATGACAAGGTTGTTTCATCATCACTGTCTTGTCTCAGAAGCACTAATTTCTCGCTGGTTCGATTTTTCTCTCTGATTAATTATGCTTGAATTGATCTTCTCTTTCTCACCACGGAGCGTGTGTGCTACACGGAGGTAAAGCTGGAGGTCTATTCTCCCCGTGGTAGATGGCCTTCGAATGAAGACTGATTACATTTTCTTGGCTTGAGCCTCTGGTTGAATTAGTTATTTGGAAATGGGATTGATGGTCGAATCTTCATGGATACCTATCGCCTCCAGCGTGGTATGTGCAGCTACCTCTGTGAGACGTCGCGACTATAGTCCTTGTAGGCTCTGCGATGACTTCTATGTTATCGAAGCTCGCAGCCGCTCTACACCTGTTCATCTATCTCTTTGATTGTAGTTTCTGGGGTAGCTATAATCTGTTTTCAGGCTTTTCTGCCGTCATTCTGAACTTTTTTTATTGCTAAAATAGAATTCAGCTCGAGGGTAAAGCCCTCGTAAAACTCATCACAATATAAAGCTAAGGGAAGGATTTGAATCGCTACCATAACTTAAGTATTGTGGTTATATAATGTTAAGAATTAATCGAAAATGAGTAATTCTTCACGCTAGTTATATACTTAGGAGTACCAATGTCAGTTATCGCAGATACGCCTAATCCTCCATATTTTGCAGTTATCTTCACTTCTATTCGTACAGAAGGTGATAATGGCTATGGTGAAATGGCAAATAGAATGGTTGAATTGGCAGAGCTGCAACCTGGATTTTTGGGTATAGAATCTGCAAAAGAAGATGTCGGTATAACAGTTTCTTACTGGGCAAACCTAGACTCAATTAAAAATTGGAAAGCTAACTCAGAGCACTTAGAAGCTCAAAAAACGGGTCGTACGTCTTGGTATGAATCTTTTAAGGTTCGTATTTCAAAAGTTGAGCGAGATTACGGCATATAATCATTCATGATTAATAATAGCCGCTTTACGGTTTCCAAAAACCGCCCTGCTAAACGGCTAGCTCGCTATCCCTAGCTCTGGTTTATTAGCACATGGCTTTGCCATATTCGCCGTGGTGAATTGCTTTTATCTTGGTGTTTAGTAAGAGTCGGGCTTTGCCCTGCTACATCTGATATTCCACGGCCGCCACCAAAAGGGGTCGTAGCCAATTAACCCAAATCGAAGAGATAAACACTCAAGTGTAGATGCGGCTGTGAGCTTCCAAAACAAGGATGTTTTGTTAGAGCCTTCACGGAAGGATTTACAACAATATCCTTATCTAAATGCCAGTTCAGCATCCATGCTTCTCGTTCGTAAGTTTGAAGCAATGCTTCACTCATCGGCTCACAGAAGTATCTGCACATAAGCATGCTGCAAGCAATAAATACAATTGAAGTATGGTTTCCTAGATATCATCAAACACCAATTCAGCCTAATGAACTCAACCAAAAAGATACTTGAAACTTGTTATCAGACAAGTGTCAAAAATCCTTATTCTGGCGCAACACTTTTGTGGCCCCTTTCTGCTTTTTAGCATCTATCCGTCGGCGCTGGCTGCCTTTGGTGGGTTTAGTCGCCACACGCTTTCTTTGCACGATTCCTACACTGGCGACGAGTTCAATAAATTGGGCTAAAGCGGTTTGACGGTTGAAGTCTTGGCTGCGACTGGCTTGGCACTTGATGATGACCTTTCCGCTCTTGGTGATGCGGTGATCTGCCTTCTGAAGCAGGGCGTTTTTATAAAAGTCAGGCAGTGACGAAGCATTGATATCGAAAATGATTTGGGCTGCAGTGGAGACTTTATTAATATGCTGGCCACCAGCGCCACTTGAACGGATAAATTGCCATTCAATTTCATTTTCTTGAAGGGTGACACTATTTGAAATCTTAATCATGGCAAACTACTTTAGCTTCGGGATGAGTTATCTTATACCAATCTGTATTCCCATACTTAATTGGTTTTATTCACGATTGGTATTTTTGGTATGCTCTCCCTAGATTGAACCATTCGGAGTCTTTTTATGTTGTGTAAAATCCCTGATATTGCTGAGGGTGTGCTAAGTCTTTTTGCCAGTGGGCGGCTTTCTAGTTCGGACTATCAGCAAAAACTAAAACCTTTGATTGAACAGTATCGTGGAGAGGCGGGTAAGGTCTTTCTGTATGTTGAAGCGGATGTTCTACTTGAAGGTTGGGATGCTAATTCACTTGCCGGTAGTGGTGAAGTTCAGTTGGAACATTTCGAAGCTTTAGTGCTGGTGGGGGGGCCAGATTGGTTCGGTAATGCAGTACGCTTGATGGGGCCATTTATGCAAAGTGAAGTGGCTTGGTATCCCCTTGAGGATAAATCACTGGCGATTGCTTGGATTTCTGCTCGCTTAGACAAGTAAATAGGAAGTAAAATTGTAATCTAGTCTCAATCGTTTATTCTATTTCGTTAACAAGTGGATCATGAAGCTGATGGGCTTGTGGTAAACCTCTAAAAAGTTATTAGTTAGGGAAATACTGATAGCGACAATATTTAAGGAAAATTCGATGTCTTTATCTACTAAGGTAACTAAAACACTGTCTGTGACTTTCTCTGTACTTATGGCTAGCGTGTTCGCAATTAGCTTAAGTGGTTGTGCCCCTGAAGTGGGCAGTGATAAGTGGTGTAAGCAGATGAGCGAAAAAGATAAGGGTGATTGGTCTGCTAACGAAGCGGCTGATTATGCTAAACACTGCGTATTTAAGTAATGTAACAGACTGATATTTTAGTTAAAGTGTACCGAGATCTAAGTTTTAGATAATAGACACAATCTTTGCATTGAAATGATTGTGTCTATTGAACTTTTGCATACAATGCCAGTCTGATTGCTAAACCTAGAACCAGCTAATACTCTAGCCTAGAACTTTGAACCAGCTAGTACTCTAGCTTAGAATTGAATTAATAAGGGATCGTTTGCCACACTATTTTCGTCTATTTACCCATAAGATCGCCGTAATGATGATCGCCGTTGTGTTACTGCAGTTTGCAGTCGCCAACTTAGGCGCACATCAGTTGCATCTTGGGGATCATGAAGACGAAAGTGAAAATCATCCACATCTCGAGTTTACAGCGCAAATCACTAGCTTAGCTGAGTGTGTCGATTGCATATGCAACACTGAAACGGATACTGACATGCCATTTATGGCGGATATCAGTATTAACCAAACTTTAGATGTTCTGGGTGCTAAGCATAATCACCTTATCAGTAAAACTGAGACTCAGACTTTTGATCTTTGTCTTGATTGCCAGTGTCATGGTGGTCATGTAACGGCTATGTCTATCACGACCATGGTGCCTTCTATTCCTAAAGGCGATGCGCTAATAGCCAGCGTCGCTCGTTACCTTCCTCCCGAAGGCGTTCTAAATTACCGCCCCCCAATCGTATAACCTCTCTTTGCTAGCGCGAACAATATTCGCATATAGCAACTAAAAAGCTTATGGAACAGCATGGACTGACGTTAGTCATTTCGCTGCGCCTCACTTTTTTACCCTCATTTAGTCTTGTGTCTAAGCCTGTATTTAAGCAGCGCTCTTAGTATGCATTGTCGGCTTTTGGGGAAAGGAAATACGATGAAAAAAACTATAATTGCCAGTTTACTGCTTGCCTACATGGCGGGTGGAACACTGTATGTTCAAGCATCAACTGCAGATTTAACCCCAAGTGTGGATCAGAATCGATCTGCCTTAGTGGAGACCCCAGAAGCTACATTTAGCCGCTGGTTACCGAGTCTAATGCAAGGTTTCAATGCACTACCTGAAGTTAGAGCTCAAGAGATCAGACGCAGTCAGGCTCAATTGAAGATCAATGCAGCCGACCAAGCCGTGTATAACCCAGAGCTTGGCTTAGGTTATCAAAATGCCACTGAAGACACTTACTCACTGGAGATCAGTCAGACCATTGATTGGGGTGACAAGCGTGGCGCTGCCACACGCCAAGCTCAGTTAGAAGCAGAGATTTTACTTTCTGATATCGCATTAGAGCGTAGCCAGATGCTGGCTAATTCAGTGCAAGCTTTAGTTGATCAATCACAGGCTCGCAAAGCGTTACAGTTTCAAAAGCAGCAGCTCAACTCCGCTAAATCTCAGTTTGATATTGCCAAACAACAGATGCAGGTGGGTGAGTTATCAGCGGTTGAATTACAGCTAATTCAGCTTGATGTTGCCAGTAAATCGGCGGATTACGCCGTTGCTGAGTTAGCGTCGATTACTGCGGATGCTGAAGTTTTGATGCTGTTAGGTAATAGCGAACTGCCCTTCAATGGCTTTTTAGATACCTTGACTGTCGCCACTATGTCGGCGCAGATAGATCCAGAGCTTCCGGCATTAAAGAGCGCTTATCAGCAGGTGTTATTGGCGAAAGTCGCCGCGACGCAAGTGAAAGCGAATACGGCTGCGGATCCGACCATTAGCCTTAGTGCTGAACGAGAGGGAGAGGAAAATAAACTCGGTATAGGTGTATCGATTCCTTTGCAATTTCGTAATAACTATAGCGATACCTTAGCGGTTGCCAGTCAAGAAATAGCGGTTGCCGAGCAGACTTATTTAGCTCGGGAACGTGTGCTGATCCAACAACAGAAAAAATTCAATTTAAGTCTTCCAAGGCTCACTGAACGTTATCAAGAGTGGCGTGAATTGGTGTTTCATTCCGGCCAAGAAGCTGCATCGGCCTTAGGTCAGCAGTGGCAAGCGGGTGACATCAATACCAGTGATTATCTGCAGAGTCAGCGTCAGCTTTCGAGTAACTTTTTAGTGGGGTTGTCACTCGAAACTGCGCTTTACTCAAGTTGGCTTGAATGGATGGGAGCCAGCGGACAGTTAGAGGGTTTCCTCAGCGCTCAGCTTCCGGTAGCCACTAACCATGGGTCTGCTAATCGCAGCACTCTTGCTCACTAATTAGATTGGAATTTATCAATATGAAACATCATACAAGTTTGAAAATCAACGAGACTAACGCAGTGACTAAAGCCATCGCTAAAGCCATGGGCTTTGGATTACTGATCACGTTAATAATGGTTACCTCAATCTCAACGACAGTATTTGCTGGTGACGAACATGAGCATACCTCTATTGAGAACGGATCGACTGAACCACATGTGGAAGAGACTGCACATCAAAATGAAGAGAGTCATGATCATGAGGGAGAGTCGACAGTGCAAACTGATGATGGCCATGGTCACGGTGCTGCTGAAACAGCAGTAGAAGAGGAGGAGTCTCACCCCATCGCATTATCTGCTGCACAAATGCAACTTGCAGATATCAAGGTTGAGCAGCTTGCCGTCGCTTCTTTTAGCTTAGAAGCGGTTGCTACGGCGACCTTAGTGGTCGATCGAGATAGAACCATGACATTAGCGCCACAACTCGATGTTAAAATAGAGCAGCGTCATGTGGTACCTGGACAAGAAGTGATTCAAGGTCAACCACTACTGACGTTAAGTGGTGTCGCTGTCGCACAGGCTCAAGCAGATTATATTAATGCTGCCGCTGAGTGGAGTCGAGTGAGTCGCATGAGTAAGAGTGCTGTTAGTGCCAGCCGTTATCTTCAGGCGCAAGTTGATGCCGAGTTAAAGCGTGCGATTTTAGAGGCGATGAAGATGACTTCAAAGCAGATCTCACGGTTAGAAACTAAGCCTGAAACAATCGGTAGCTACCAGTTACTCGCACCTATCAAGGGTCGTGTTCAGCAAGATTTGGCCAAACTGGGACAAATTATTCCGGCGGGTACAGCATTAATGCAGTTAACTGATGAGTCTCATCTGTGGGTCGAGGCTCAAGTGACGCCGACACAGTCTGAGAAAGTTAGCATAGGCAGTGTCGCGCTGGTGCGTGTGGGTGATAGAAATATCGAAGCTAAAGTTATCGGGCGTTCTCATGAGCTAGATAGTGTGACCCGTACTGAGCAGATCTTAGTGAGTCTGGAAAATCCAGGTCATGTGATCCATGCTGGCCAGTTTGCCGAGCTTTACCTTCCAGATTCTCAGGAGACGGGTTTTGTTCTGCCTGATGCCGCATTAACTCGTGGCGGGGATGGTGATTGGCAGGTATTTATTCAAGGTAAAGATGGGTTTGAAGCCGTCGAGGTGGAAGTGGTGGAAAGTCAGCGAGGCATGAATCTGGTTCGCGGTTTAACTGTTGGCAGTAAGGTTGTGGTCTCAGGTGCCTTTTTCTTAGCGTCTGAACTGGCTAAGTCCGGTTTTGATATTCATAACCATTAATCACTATTGCTAAATAGTTTTTATCCAACATTCTTGAATAGAAAGAGGCTCTCATGTTACAGAGACTGATTGAGGTTGCGATCCGTAACCGTTTATTGGTGGTACTAGGCTTAATCGCAATTGCGGTAGCCAGTATCGCCATGTTACCGAAATTAAATCTGGATGCTTTTCCAGATGTGACCAACGTTCAGGTCACAGTGAATACCGAAGCCGAAGGCCTAGCAGCTGAAGAGGTTGAAAAACTAATAAGCTACCCGGTTGAGTCGGCAATGTACGCACTGCCAGCAGTAACGGAAGTTCGTTCATTGTCACGCACTGGCTTGTCTTTAGTGACCGTCGTGTTTGATGAAGGAACGGATATCTATTTTGCTCGCCAACAGGTGTTTGAGCAGTTACAAGCAGCACGAGAGATGATTCCTGATGGGATCGGAGTGCCTGAAATTGGTCCAAATACTTCAGGTTTAGGTCAGATTTATCAGTATATTCTACGTGCAAGCGCAGATTCTGGCATCGATGCCACTGAGTTACGGAGTCTGAACGATTATCTGGTCAAGCTTATCATGATGCCTGTGGGCGGTGTGACTGAAGTACTCTCGTTTGGTGGTGATGTTCGTCAATATCAGGTGCAGATCGATCCAACTAAGTTACTCAGTTATGGTCTTTCGATGGCGCAAGTCACAACAGCACTAGAGAGTAATAACCGCAACGCGGGTGGCTGGTTTATGGATCAGGGCCAAGAGCAGTTAGTGGTGCGTGGTTATGGTTTATTGCCAGCAGGTGATGCGGGATTACAGGCGATTGCCCAGATCCCATTAACTGAGTTTGGCGGTACACCTATTCGCGTGAGCGATATCGCGAATGTGGCTTACGGCAGTGAAATCCGTGTCGGCGCGGTGACCATGACACGTCGTGATGAGGCGGGTAATGCACAAAACCTAGGTGAAGTGGTTGCCGGTGTTATCTTAAAGCGTATGGGCGCGAACACGAAAGCGACCATCGACGATATCAATGCCAGAACGGCAATGGTTGAGCAGGCGCTGCCTAAAGGTGTGACCTTCGAAGTTTTCTACGATCAGTCGGATCTAGTGACCCAAGCTGTTACTACAGTGCGTGATGCACTCTTGATGGCTTTTGTGTTTATTGTCGTTATCTTAGCGCTATTTCTCGTCAACGTACGTGCGACACTTTTGGTTCTGTTATCCATTCCCGTCTCTATCTGTCTTGCTTTGATGGTGATGTCTTACTTTGGAATGTCGGCTAACCTGATGTCTCTCGGCGGTCTTGCCGTTGCTATTGGTATGCTGGTGGATGGCTCGGTGGTGATGGTTGAAAATATCTTCAAGCACCTGACTCAGCCAGATAGACGTCATTTGAGCGAAGCACAAGGTCGAGCCGATGGTGAGTCAGATCCCCACCATGTGGATGAGGATGGCTCTGTCGCTGGCTCTGAAGATGGTATTACCTTGCGAGTAATGTTGGCGGCCAAAGAGGTGTGTAGTCCTATCTTCTTCGCGACAGCGATCATTATCGTGGTGTTTGCTCCTTTGTTTGCGCTAGAAGGCGTCGAAGGTAAGTTGTTCCAGCCAATGGCTGTCAGTATCATCTTAGCCATGTTATCTGCGCTAGTGGTAGCTCTTGTTGCTGTACCAGCGTTGGCGGTATTCCTCTTTAAACGTGGGATCACCTTAAGAGAGAGCCCAGTACTCAAACCGATTGAAGTGGTTTATCGTCGTCTGTTAACCGTGACGATGGCCAAACCCAAAGCGGTAGCGATTACTGCAGTGACGCTGTTTGTATTGAGTATGGCGCTGCTGCCTCGTTTAGGGACTGAATTTGTCCCTGAATTAGAGGAGGGCACGATAAACTTGCGCGTGACATTAGCACCAACGGCAAGTCTAGGAACATCACTGGATGTGGCACCTAAGCTTGAGAAGATGTTGCTTGAATTCCCTGAAGTTGAATATGCTTTGAGTCGTATCGGCGCTGCAGAGTTAGGTGGCGATCCTGAGCCAGTTAACAACATAGAGATCTATATTGGTCTTAAACCTGTTGATGAGTGGCAGTCTGCTGAAAACCGTATCGAGCTGCAAAAGTTGATGGAGAAGAAGCTAAGTGTCTTCCCTGGACTATTATTTACCTTCTCACAACCTATTGCGACTCGAGTGGATGAGTTGTTATCGGGTGTGAAGGCACAGTTGGCGATTAAGATCTTTGGTCCTGATCTTGATGTTCTATCCCAAAGTGGTGAAAAACTCACTGCGCTAGTTGCCCAGATCCCAGGTGCTGTGGATGTCTCGCTAGAGCAGGTGAGTGGAGAAGCACAATTAGTCATACGCCCAAATCGTGAACAGCTTGCTCGTTACGGAATAAGTGTCGATGAGGTGATGAGCCTAGTTAGCCAAGGGATTGGTGGCGTAAGTGCTGGCCAAGTGATCGACGGCAATGCTAGATATGATATTAATGTGCGTTTAGCTCAAGAGTATCGTAACGCGCCGGACGTACTTAGGGATCTTATTCTAAGTGGTGTCAGCGGTGCCAAGGTGCGTTTAGGTGAAGTGGCTAGCGTTGAGGTTGAGATGGCGCCACCAAATATTCGTCGTGATGACGTTCAACGTCGAGTGGTAGTACAAGCTAACGTTTCTGGTCGAGACATGGGCTCGGTGGTGGATGACATTTATGCCATTATTCCTCAAGCTGAACTGCCTGCGGGTTATACCGTTGTGGTCGGTGGTCAATATGAGAACCAGCAGCGTGCCCAGCAAAAACTGATGTTAGTGGTACCCGTTTCTATCGGTTTGATTGCTTTGTTACTTTTCTTCTCATTTGGTTCAATTAAACAAGTGGGCTTGATCATGGCGAACGTACCTTTAGCCTTAATCGGCGGTGTGGTTGCCTTGTATGTCAGTGGTACTTATCTGTCGGTGCCTAGCTCCATTGGTTTTATCACCCTATTTGGTGTGGCGGTGCTTAACGGGGTCGTGTTGGTGGACTCCATTAATCAGAGGCGACAGCAAGCCTTGCGTGAAGCAACGGGGGCTGTAGGTAAAGGTGAAAGCCTCTATGATTCTGTGTATGAAGGCACGGTAGGTCGTCTGCGTCCGGTATTGATGACGGCATTAACCTCCGCCTTAGGTCTGATTCCAATTTTGATCTCAAGTGGTGTCGGCAGTGAGATCCAGCAGCCGTTAGCGGTGGTGATCATCGGTGGTTTGTTTAGCTCGACCGCCTTGACCTTGCTGGTACTGCCAACGCTTTATCGCTGGATGTACCGCAAAGAGGAAAATTAATCTATTTCAGCAGGTTATATTTATTATCTTCTGAAATTTTAAAAGAATAAGGACGGTCTTCTTCCTTATGGAACAGATGAGGTGCGTAGCGTTAGTCTGCCGTCGCACCTTTTATTGGTTACGGTCATTGTCTCATTTAGTGATTTAGTACGCGCAGCAGGATGCTGCGCTTTTTAACTGGTAGCTTAAATATGGATGTTATCGACTAGCTTGATCACTATCGCTCAATCCTAGCTCTAGGGTTTCTTATTACCCAAAAGTGTATATTCCTAGTTCTTTTTTATCCCTAAGATAGCCCATTTATCTGATTGTCCCCTCTACCTTTGGCTTATAGGATTGTTGTTTGTTTCAACTTGTATTAATCATTCTATATGGTTTTTACTTGGTCGAAGATGAAACGAACGATATTTGACCTCCTAAATTACCAGTCTATTTTTTTGTTGTGTCTGTTTGAACTGGATGTCATCAGGTTCGCTGCTATTGTCTTGCAGCAAACTCCCTAAATATAAATTTAATGGGTAACAGCATGATGCTAAATAACAAGATCTCATTGGTTTTTCTCGCAATTTCAGCAGCGTTAAGTTCTCAAGCGATGGCTGCTAATAGTGTGGATGTTTCAAAACTAAAAAATATACACTCTAGTAACGATATTAATAGTGCAATCTCACTTGAAAAAGGCAGCGATTTTAAAGTCGCAAAAGAGATTAAACTCGGAAAAAATGGGGTTAAACAACGCCTACAACAATACTTTTACGGTGTCCCCGTATTTGGTTATTCGATTAGTTCAGATGTTTCATCCATGGGAATTTACTCTGGATTGAAAGGGAATATGCTGGACAATATTGCTCAAGCTGAAAGCTTCGTTAATCCTAAGCTTTCCTCAAAGCAAGCATTAGCGGCTTCAATGAAAGGCAAAAATAGATTAGCCACTCAACTTAAGCGTCATAACGAGCAAGCTGATTTATGGGTATACCAGGATGATGCTAATCAGGCTCGTTTAGTCTATATCACATCATATGTTCAATATGGTGATAACCCGACTCGTCCTTTTACTATTATTGATGCCCAAACCGGTGAAGTGCTTAAGCGTTGGGAAGGTTTGACTCATGCTGAAGTTGGCACTGGTCCCGGCGGAAATGTCAAAATAGGACAATATGAGTACGGAACTGATTTTGGCTATCTGGATGTCGTTGAAGATGGTGCCAATTGCACCATGGATTCAACCAACGTAAAAACAGTTAATCTTAACCATGGTACAAGTGGTAGCACTGCGTTTGAGTACGAATGCCCACGCAATACTGTTAAGGAGATTAACGGGGCTTATGCGCCGCTCAATGATGCACACTTCTTCGGTAATGTTATCTACAACATGTATAGCGATTGGTACGATACTGCGCCACTGACCTTCCAGCTAACCATGCGTGTTCATTACGGTAACAACTATGAGAATGCCTTCTGGGATGGCTCTGCAATGACATTTGGTGATGGTGCGACGACCTTTCACCCATTAGTGAGCTTAGATGTTTCAGCCCATGAGGTGAGTCACGGTTTTACACAGCAAAACTCTGATCTGGTTTATGCTGCTCGTTCTGGTGGTATGAACGAAGCCTTCTCTGATATGGCTGGTGAAGCTGCTGAGTTCTTTATGCAAGGGAGTAACGATTGGCTTGTAGGTGCGGATATCTTCAAGGGCGATGGTGCATTACGCTACATGGAAGATCCTACGCTTGATGGTAATTCAATCGGTGATGCGGCTGATTACTATGATGGTATTGATGTTCATTATAGTTCAGGTGTATTTAACAAAGCGTTCTACACATTAGCACATATGGATGGCTGGGATACACGTACTGCATTCCAAGTGATGGTGGTTGCTAACCAGGTTTACTGGACTGCAAATAGCAAGTTTTGGGATGGTGCTTGTGGCGTGAAAAACGCCGCATCAGATTTAGGTTATAACACAGCAGATGTCGAAGCTGCTTTCATGGCTGTTGGCGTTGAAGCGTGTGTCGAGCCTGAGCCTGAACCAATTCCTGAGCCTACTGTGTTAGTTAATGGCGAGTCGGTTGATGTAAGTGGTAATACTGGTAGTAAAGCTTATTACACATTAGTGGTTCCTGCTGATGCTACAGAGTTAGCTTTTGCTCTCTCAGGTGGCACTGGTGATGGCGATCTGTATGTGAGGTATGGTGAAGCGCCAACAATGGAGACCTATGATTGTCGTCCATATAGCGGTGGTAATAATGAGTCCTGCCCTGTTGACCCTGCACAAGAGGGAATCTATTGGGTAATGCTACATGGTTATAATGCCTATGACGGAGCAGCGCTTGTTGGTAGCTATGAAGGTAGCGATATTCCCAATGAAGCGCCTGTTTCTGACTTTGATTCGAGCTTTAGCTTAGGTATGGCAAGCTTTACCAGCACCAGTACTGACAGTGATGGTAGCATTGTTGATTGGAACTGGAACTTCGGTGATGGTTCTACTGGAACTGGTGAAACGACCTCTTATGAGTACACTGTATCAGGTTCTTATGATGTGAGCCTCACCGTGACTGATGATGATGGAGCAACAGCTGTATCGACTCAGACGTTTGATGTTCAAGTTGACGAAGTCACTGATTTTAACCTAACAGTTAAAAATTCTCATAAGTCACGTAGTGGAAGAATTCGTGTCAGATTGGGTTGGGATAGCGTAGGCACCTTTACTATCTACCGTGATGGTGTTGAAGTTGGAACAACGACGAATAGTAGTCATACCGATCGCTTTAGAGATGTTGACGGAACAAGCTTTAGCTATAAAGTATGTGGCGCTGACGGCGGCTGTTCTGATGTTGAAGTTGTAAACTTTTAACGTTAGCTAGTTATACCGATTGGTATAATAATTCGCTAAGCGTTTGACAAAAAGCCATCGAATTTATCGATGGCTTTTTCTTTTAAATATTAATTACTGACTATTTTTGTAGCTGAGCTTTTGCGGCTTCAACTTTAGAGAAATCTAAGCCTAGTTCAGTAACGGCTTCTTTGATTAAAGCCGGATTTTGCATAACAAGGGTCATAAGTTGCTGTAGCTTTTCTGGCGGAATGCCTAACTGGCCGATCATGCCCATGGCCATCATTGGGTTTTCTGTCATTGCTTGGAACAGTTCACTAATTTGTGTGTCACTGATATCGTGTTCTTTTAAGATCGCAAGAATTGGGTTCATTGCACTGCCTACTTGGGGTTAAAGTTAACTTGGTACTGATTCTATCACTCATCTAACTAAATGATAGCAGTTGCATAAGAATTGCGTCAGTCATGGATTTACTCCTACTAACTCCCCTCCTAGACTAGGTTAACTGGACTTGATGCTAGAAACCGCATAGCTTTAGATATCGTGTTGCGCATTTTCTGATACGGATTGGTATGAACCGCTATGGCTAAATATTTAGCTCTTCTTTGTTTCTTTTATCTGCTGTTTATTGGCTCTGTTGTATCCGCTAATCCTTGGGGGCGAGTGAGTGAACCTTTGAGCGGAGAATCTAGGGCAATAGGAAGTTATGCAAATGGCTGTTTATCTGGCGGTGTCGCCTTGGCGAATGTGGGAGAAGGGTTTCAGGTTATGCGTACCTCACGCAATCGATATTATGGTCACGCTGATCTGGTTAGTTTTATTGAGGAGTATTCACTAAAAACCAAACAAACGGGTTTAGGCGATCTTCTTATCGGCGATATGTCGATGCCCAGAGGCGGTAACTTTACGTCGGGTCACAGGAGTCACCAAAGTGGTTTAGATGTCGATATCTGGTTGCGTCAGGTCGATAAAGCGCTATCGACTCAAGAGCTTGAAGTACCAAAAATGCAGGATGTCGTCAATCGAAAAGCCTTTAAGGTCAACGCAAATTGGTCAGATGCTCATCAGAGCATGATACATCTCGCAGCTCAAGATTCACGTGTGGCCCGCATCTTTGTTAATCCAGTGATAAAGCAACAACTTTGTGATAATCGTGGCCAGAATTCTGACTGGTTACAGAAGGTACGCCCTTGGTGGGGGCACTCATCTCATATGCATATCAGACTTAAATGTCCCGAGGGTAATGAACTGTGTGAGGAGCAAAAACAGCCACCCAAGGGGAATGGCTGTGATGAGCTAAGTTGGTGGAGGGAGCAGATGACTGCACCGAAAAAAGTGAAAGACACTAGCCCTACGCCTAAGGCAAAACCAACACCTAAAAAAATAAAGCCTAAGCAATGTATTCCTCTACTCGGTTCAGGTCTGGTTGATAAGCTAGATTTATAAGCTAGATTTATAAGCTAGATTTATAAGCTAGATTTATAAGCTAGATTTATAAGTTAGGTATTTTTAACTGTTGAGCGCATAGCCACCTTTGAGGTGAGCCACGTTTGCAAATCCAAGGCGGCGCATAGCTTGTGCTGCGACCATAGAACGACTACCACTGCGACAAACAAGTACCCACTCGGATTCTTTATCGCTCTGATGTTCTTGAATAAACTGTACCAAGCGTGTCATCGGGATATTAATACTTGTATTCAGCACATGTTCGGTATCACTTGGCTCGTTGCTGGTATCTAGCTTATGTTGCAGGGTATATTCATGGGGTTCGCGAATATCGAGAATTGTCACATGATTGGCAGTTGATAGTCGTAGTTTGAGATCTTCGCTGTTGTACTCCTTAATTTGGGCCTTATCACCGCTAGTATTATAGGCACCACATAGGATCTCGCCACCCACTTCATCCTGTAGATTAGCGTCTAAATCAGCTTTTCTAGTTGTGAATTGTGACTCACTGATTGCACCTGAGAGTACTATTTTTAACAACGGGTTACGTGTCACTTCGACAGACAAGCTGGTGGTAAATTCATTATTGTAGTCGTGACTGGCACATAACAGAGTTTGTTGACCTATGAGGCGATTTAGTTGTTTTAGGCTGTGGTACATCAGAATAGCGCTGCTTGAAGCGAAATTAGTTCTTCCCAGCGTGCCCATTAGAACCGTATCCCCACAGAAAGCATAGCGTGTATGGGTAGTGAGTTTGTGTGGGTCGGATGTCAGTAATAAGCTGATACTGTCATCGGTATGTCCTGGAGTGGGGACCTTTATTAAGGTTAGTTCTCCGAGATTCAGCGCGTGATATGTTTCATCAGCGAGCGGCAAACTATCTGTATTAATCGGCCAGCCTAGCGCATCAGTTTTCTGGCTGGCCAGGTATTTTTGTGCTAATGCAACACGCCCTGACACATGATCTGCATGGCCGTGGGTATCTAAAATGGCAATAGGGGTGAGCTGTTGGCATTGAAGTAAAGTATCTATACGCTTCTCAAGTTCAGGAAGGGGATCGATGACCAAGGCTTGCTTACTCTTCAGATCGGCATAGATCCAAGTGCAGCTAGAACCGGATCTTAATTGAACCAGTCCATCTAACGGGGCTCTATCTTGTAGAGTTTGAGAGTCATCTAACATCAGGCAACTATTGGATAGTGCTTTTGCTGCTGAGCGGATCCTCAAGCAAGCTATGTCAATTTCAGTTTGGGTCATCGCAGGTCCAAAGGAGAGTCGAATAGCGGATTCACTCTGCCATGCGGGTAGACCCATGGCATCTAGTACAAAGCTTCGTGTCACCTTTGAACTACAGGCGGAACCTGAGCTGACACGGATATTGGCTGCATCGAACAGATCCATTAGCTCTTTGCTGCTAAAACCGGGAACGGCGAAGTTGAGTGTGGTAGGGACACTATTTTTAAACTGGTGATTAAATACGATATCGGGAAAAGCTTGAGACAGGCTATGGCTCAATTGACGCCGGTAGTCAGTGAGCGTGTTCAGATCATAAAAACTGCTGTTATCTTGGTCTAGCAGCATCTCAAATATTACATTAAGGGCTGCTAAACCTGGGAGGTTTTCTGTACCTGAACGCAGCCCGCTTTCTTGTCCACCGCCTGCAATAAAGGGGGTAAATGGCGCACTATCACGTATATAGATAAAACCAATTCCCTTAGGAGCATAGAGTTTATGGCCGCTAAATGGCGCATAATCTATGCTGGTTGTTGCTAAATTCATTGGTCGCTTACCCAGAGCTTGTACGCAGTCAACTAACCAAAAGACCTCTTTGTTCTGCTCGCGTATACAGTGCTCAAGCTGTTGTAGATCTTGATACACACCGGTTTCATTATTGACTGCCATGGTGCATATCATTAAGGCGTTATTCACTTCATTTTTTATAAATTCTAGATCCAATTCACCAGTATGATCGACTGGGATGGCTATGATCTCGGCATGGATCCCTAAAATTTCATTCCAATGCGCCAGAGAGTTGGGCACGGCTTTATGTTCAGTCGCTCCGTATAAAAGACTGTATTTTTTGCCCGTTTGAAGCTGTGTTTTCGCTTTAATTAGGCCTGATATTATGCCGGTTTGAATTCCCTCAGTAGCGCCACTGGTGAAGATGAGCTTGCCATTACCTGTGCCTAACAGTGTCTTAGCCCGTTGACGGGTTTGCTCCATTAAGTGTTTGGCTTTCAGGCCGGTAATATGACTACTACTAGGGTTACCGAAGAGGTCTTGCATGGCATTCATAGCCGCTTGGGCAGCTTGTGGAAGTACAGGTGTTGTTGCGTTTGCATCGAGATATATCTGGCTTAAATTAGTTTTTTGGCTCATAGGTTACTCATATTATTATCATTAACCCGTATATAACTTAAGGGTATAACTAATTTCGTTAAGTTATATTAGCAGCTTTGCAGGAGTGAACAAGGTCACATTTACGTGGTAACGTGTCAGTCAGAGATTGAGCAGGAGAAAAGGCAGATTGAAGAAGTTGCATAGCCAAGAACCATGTCGGTGTTTCCCTTTTTGATTACTGACTGATTGGGGGCAGGGTTGGCTTATAGTTTCTTATGTGTTCAATTCTGTCACCCAATGCCGGGTGTGTACTCATCCAGCTGGGCATGTCGATGAGTTGTTGTGCACTTAATTTATCAAATAGATCCGCAAGAGGTTTTGCGCTTTGATGCCATAAGTAGAGTTGTTGTGCAGCAAACTCATCGGCTTCACTCTCATGCATTCTTGAGTAAGTTAATCCTCCACCTAGCACTGCTACACTGGTAAGGGTATCTGATATACCACTGCTGTCGCCGATTACCATCGCTGCGGTAATGGAGAGTATGGCGGTTTGTACTAGGTTGGTCATAACATGGTTACTCTGAACATGGCCCAGTTCATGGAGTATGACTCCTTCTAGTTGGTGTTCCTCGCTTGCCAGCTTTACCATGGCATCGGTGAGAATGACGGTTCCATCGGCCAGCGCAAATGCATTCGCATCGGCATCAGCATATTTGAGTTCCATTTTAGGCGGATGTTTAAAGGTGATGCCCTGATTTGTGAGTTTGTCTATTACAGCATTAAACCTCAAATTAAGCTGGTGCTGCTGCTTTTTTTCCAACTTGGATGCCTCAAACCCCATCTCATCGAGCATAGTGAGCCCTTGCTCACCTAACTTTCTAGATAGCTCAACAGGAAGTTGATTAGCGATCAATTTAGCGGCTTTAGGGACACCGTAAACATAGAGTCCATATCCGGTAAATGCGGTGATAACAGTGGCAAGGCAGATGAGTAGCAAATTACGTTCAAGCTTGACTAAAAGGGGCGTTTTACTGTGTCGATTTATCCAGCTATTGAGCTTATTAGCATCACTACTGATAAAGACCCAACCACTGGCGAAAGTGATATTTCTTGGTATAGAGCCGAGAGCATCTGATAACGTGACTGCATCTAGCTGACATTGATATTGGTGCGGCTCACTTTTAAGAATAATAAAGCCATTGCTGCTGAGTGTAAGCTCAGCAGCGTGTTTTGTGGAGTTTTGGGGTGCCATTAAGTGCCCCTTTACGATTTGGTTCATCGTGAGACGTTAGACGATATTGAGATTGATGTCGAAGACATCAACCATCTCATCGGCAATGGCATTACTGGTTTCAATATTATGATCTTGTACAGCCATTAAGGCGAGATCGCCATCCAGTTGGGTAACGCTTGCCATATACTGGGCATGTCTTATGTCAGCCCAAGCGCGTCCTAAGCCTAAGGTGAAAATCGTTAGCAGCAGGTTAGTGATGATCAGTGTCAGATACCCACCTAATGTCATGTTGGATACCAGTTGCAGCTCATTATCGATCTGGGTTTTACTAAACAAATAGTTACGAATTCTGGTTTTGACGAATGCAGCGATAACAAAGCCAATAAAGAACATGTATAGATAGCCTGCAAAAATGGTGAGAGCCGATGACATCTGTGTTGCGGGATCGATAACCTCGCCGGTGAAAAGGGCTTGGATAGTATCGAACATCCCCAGAGCGATGATCAGGAGAAATCCTAGGATAAATGAGCCAAGAAATAGCGCCCCACCCAAGGCTGCAATTTTAGCGTATTGTCTGATATTTAACCCCGCATTAAAGGGCTTATCGCCATATCGATAGCCGTTAACCACATAGCTTGCCATACCGACCATGACCCAGGCATAACCGAATACCGCGGTTAAGGTAAATAGCAGTATTCCACCAATAATAGCGACAGCGGGATGACTATCCATGAACAGAGCTGCAAATCCAAAGGAGGAGATAATGATGAGTGCATAGGTGGCTAAAGGCTTAACTAATATGTTGAGATAGGCGCTGGAGTAGCTGCCTTCAAAATTAAATCGTACATTTCTGAAGCGTGTAATTCTGGCATCAAAGCGGATGTTTCTGACTGATAAATAGGGGAGCGCTAAAGCTAATAGCAGGCCACATACAATGGCTGCAATGGGATTAATACTCGATAAAATAGTCCAGGCGATCAGTGCGACTACGGCAATGATACGTCCAATTAAGATCTGCATAGGTTTAGCAAGATACTCAAAGCGATCACCATCTAACTCTGTATTACCGTAAAAATAGGTGTTGGTTCTAACTTTTGCCCAGGCTGAGTAGATACCGAGGGTCACTATGGTGAGTAAGATATTAACGATCCAAATGCCGAAAAATTCACTGGCGTTACCGTGAAAGTTAAAGGAGTGCTGTTTAGTCGATAGATCCGTATTGTGCTCAGTCATTATATTTCCTTCCGTTGGAATAGATCTATATTAGAGACGATATGGGTCCATATATCAATTAACTAAGGTTATTTTTTTGTTAAATTTCAAGCCGTTTACCTAAACCCAAAGCGATGGCATTAACTTTGGGCTATTAGGTATCGTTTTTAGGGTCAAAGCTACAGCGTTTCTTTAATCTCCTCGATCAGTTTGTGCCACTGAGGATATTCGGCAAAACTGGTTGTCAGATTGCCCCATGGGCGCAATGTGGACTCTTGTATTACTTCGCTATCTATTGCGCCTGATTTGAGTTGGTATAGGTAATAGAAGGCTGAGGCACGATAGTTTGCTGCGCAATGAATAAGGATATCTTTATCTGAATTGGCATCCATGACCTTAAAAAATTGCTCTACATCTTCTCGTGTTGGCTTGTTCCAGTCGACGCCAATGTGAACATACTCCATGTTCGCACCTGTGACTAAACTGGCTTCATCTTGATGACCACTGGCGTTGCCAGCCGGAATTAGATTGATGACCAGATCGACACCAGCTTGTTGTAGCTTAGAGAACTCAGCTTTACTCGGTAAACCTGAAGTGATGATGTTGTCGTTATTAAACTCAATGGCTTTAATTCCTTCCAGTGTATCGGGGGAGATAGCAGCTTGAGTTGTGAGCGAAAATATACTTGTGAGTAATGCGATCATTAATACTGATTTATTCATGTTCTATTCATTCCATTTGGGAAGACGATTGGTGTCATGCCATTTAGAATATCAGCTTGGGGTTTAGTTCCTAGTTTAAGTTCTATGTGTGAATTAGCTTATAAAATCAATAAATTCTTGACGTTTATCTGTTATTCCCGTGAAAGTATTTGTACTGAGAGAGGAAACAAAAAACCGACAGTTAGGTCGGTTTTTAATTAATATAATTAGGTGTCGGTTAGTTATATCTTCACTTTAATGACCACTTTACGAACTTTTTCTGGTGTCGGAAAAGTGCCTGGCATATGCATATCTTGGGGAAAGAAAATAGCAAACATCCCAGCCTTAAAAGGGATGAAAGTAGCATCAGACTTATTACTCTCGTAATCGAATTCAGCATAGTCATGCTCAGCAAAGTAAGGCCGTGACGGTGTCTGATCTGCGAGTGGCAGATAACCAAATTCCTCTTCGCCACTGACAACATATTGGACGTCGATATATCGCTGGTGGACCTCAAAAGACTCACCCTCTTTTGGTTTAGTCTGGTAATCGTTGACGATAACAAAAATATCTTTGCCATCGAGCTCATAGTTTCCCACTTCAAGTTGGCTAAAATCTGTCTTGGATAGATGGACTAAGGCTTGGGTGAGTTTAGGGCTAAGGTGAGAGTATAACTTAGCGTTACTTAAAGTATCGACGATCATAATGGGCTTAATATGGATAGAGGTATATAGGAGGAGTTTAACCTTGTCTATGTTTGCCGTAAATATGAATTAAATAATGTAATGGCAAAGGGCAATGTTATGGGGCACCTTGAAGTCTTTTAAAATTATGGTGATTTTTGCAACAAATACCTGTCATAAGCTGTCTAATATAATTCAGCCTTTAGTACTGTTTGTTATGTGTGGAACATATGGTTAGCTACAGAGAACAGTTTCAACTGCTACACTTTAAGATCGTTAGTTTTTTATTTTATGAAATTAGTTAAAACTGGTACTTTCTAGCCGTTACCTACCCTAAGGGGAGGAGGTTACTATGAAAACACAGGAGATGGCGTTAATCACGCGAGATGCTTTGTTGCTGCCCGATGGAAGGCTTGAGCTGAATATAATAACCCCCAATCACCTGAAGATGGTCGCAGATGTATGCAAAGGCAAATACCCTTTAGCCTTTGGTATGTTTAAAGCCAATGGTACACCTCCCTGTTATCCTAGCGTTACTCAATGTGAGATCATCGATTTTAATCAAGGGAACGGCACCAGTTTGAACATAGTGTTGGAGGGTAAGCAGAGAGTGAAAATATTATCCGCTGCCCGGCAGAGAAATGGTGTCTGGATAGCCAGAACACTGCCAACTTGTAATTGGCGTGAAGAGCCTATCAGTGGCGAGTTCGAGCTGATAAGCGCAGCTTTGGAACAGTTCTATGAGGTAAACCCTGATCTGTTTGAGCTTTATTCTAAGGTTTATTTGCAGGATGCTTCCTGGGTCAGTCAACGTTGGTTGGAAGTGTTACCCCTCTATAATAAAGATAAATTAACTTTGATTAACCAACCTGATTGCCACCAAACAATGGAGTTTGTGCTAGAGCTGATAAAGTCACATGCGGATTAACTCTTGCAATTGTTTAGTTGGTGTCATCATCCTGAATTCGCTTTAGGATCCAGCATTAAGGTTTCTACTTCCTGTTACACTCACTTTCTCTATTTTCGGTAATTCTGTTAAAATGACACTTCTTATCTCTGAGCTATTTGAGTTACTTGAACCCTATGTCCTCTTCTGTCCTTGCAAGCCAAGCCTCCTACGTTGTTCTGTCTGAACATATTACCGACAAACCTACTGTGTTGAGTTTTCTTGCTGAGCGATTCGAACAGATTGGTGCTGATGTATGGTGTGCCAGAATAAGTGCAGGCAAAGTGCATTGGCAGGATGGCAGCTTAATTGATATTGATACCCCTTACAGGCCAAGAGCTAGAGTCTACTATTATCGAGAAGTGGAGAGTGAAACTAAAGTGCCATTCGATGAAGAGGTTATCTATCGTGATGAGCAAATCATTGTCGCTTTTAAACCTCATTTTCTTGCATTGTACCCAAGTGGAAATGTGATCAATGAGTGCTTAGTTAATCGACTTAGAATGAAGACGGGTATTGAGACTATTGTCCCTGCGCACAGGTTAGACCGAGCGACAGCTGGGTTGGTTTTACTCTGTCTGCAGCCTGAGCACCGTCAGCAATATCATGATCTCTTTAAATTTGGTTTGATCCGCAAAGAGTATCAGGCATTAGCCAAATTAACTCCTGAGTTGATAGCGCAACACCAGAGAACGGAATTAACCTTGCCTATTCACTGGACTGTTAAGAATCGCATGGTAAAAGGAGAGCCAACATTTACCATGCGAGTGACAGAAGGTGAGGCTAATAGTCATTCAGAGATATCTCTTATTGAAGTGAGAGGCGAGATTGGTGTATTTAATCTGTCGCCAATCACTGGACGAACTCATCAGCTTAGGGTGCATATGCAAAGTTTAGGCATGTCGATTTTAAATGACAGATGTTATCCGCACCTGCAAGATAAAGCTCAAGATGACTACAATAAACCACTTAAGCTACTCGCCAGACGGCTCAAATTTACTGATCCTGTAACCAATAAGTTGATAGCGCTAGAATACACAGCCATTGAATCTTAAGGTCTCTTTGAATATTGTATACCTTCATTGTATTTCTGCTGGCTTAGCTTTATGCTTAAGGTTAATTAAGTGTTCTCATTAATCGCAGAAACCTCAGCATGTGGTAGGGGTTGCTCATAGAATAAGGAAAATATAATGAGTAAAATGACCCTCACTGTAGGTTTCGTTACTTTAGTCGTCGCTGCTTCATTGGGTTATCAGAGCTTTTCTGACAGTAGCACGGTGACAGTGTCTAACGCCGTATCTAATGCAGAATCAGGCAATGAACAAAATTTAGCGTCACAGAAGCAGGCTAGCCCAGCTGTTGTCGAATTCGCTGCAAGTCCTTCATCTCGAACAGCCATTACATTACCATCGAGTGATGTTATCAGTGACGCTATAACTACAGAAGTTTCAGCTGATCAACATTTAGCTGATTCGATACCGACTCGAGAATCTGACCGTGATATGCAAAGAATGCCGCGTCAGGCTTTAGAACCTATGCGCACTCCGGGGGCAGGACCTAGGGCTGGAGAAGATTATGCGCATCACCCAAGACCGGGTAGCGAACAGTCGATTACGGCTCCAGTAAGCAGGTCTGCACCAGAGCCAACTCCGACGAATTAAACTGAATCGTTAGTGGATAACAATTAGTGCTCTGCCAGTTGCTGTTGATGCTTATTCACTAATCGTCAGTTTCTTTAACTGTCGAATGGGATCCATGTTTATCGCTGCAGGGTCTTTCGAAAAGAGTTTCGCTCATATCAGCGTGCAGTACGGCTATTTTTGTTGGAGCACCATTTTGAGCAAAGCTCACCATACCAATGCCACTCTTATTAAATAATCGCTGACTTGGGGCACCATTGGGCCTACGTCCTCGTATCGACATACGCTTACGTTTGGTGAAGAAGTTTAATGGGGAGAAATGTCCATATAACCAGCCATTGAGTTTATCCAGTATAGGCAGTAGTTTTTCTGGAAACTGATTCTTAATGCCACTGCAGGTTATCTGGTATATTTTAGGTCCTCCTTTACGAAAACGAATACGAATATCATAAGCAAAGGAGTAGTGAACATCCCCCGATAGGATCACAAACTGCTCAGGGGTTTTTCTGTGCTGGAAGATACTAAGCAAGGTGTTGGCTGTACCTGGGTGTGCCATCCAGTTTTCAGCATCTACTAATAGAGAGCCGCCCAATAAAGTTGCTGTTCTCTGTATGGTTTCAATTAACTTTACGCCGAACATCGGGGCGGGAGAGATAATGATGACTTTTTTCTGTCCTACTAGCTCATGTTGGAACTCCATTAACGCTTCCCAGTCCATTAAGCCGGAAGGTTTAGCCAAATTGGACTCACTGCGCCATCGTTGAGTTCGAGTATCGAGAACCACTATTTTAGGACTGGTATTAAGATTGTAATGCCAGTGCTCAAACTGCAGTAAATTATCGATAAGCTCATTGTGGTAGGCTTCATTAGGCTGATTAAAGAAGGTGTTTAGGCTGGGAATTATTTCAGCTTTAAATCTCTTTGGCGTATTGCCCAATCCTTGAAACAGTGCATAACCTATGAGTGCATTGCCGATAATTCTTTTTGAAAATGCATGCCCATAAGCGGCTTCCTCCCATTTGGCCGTTAGATTCCAGTCGTCGGTAACATCATGATCGTCAAATATCATATAAGTCGGCAGGTGAGCCAAGAGTCGTCTGACTTGCTTAAGTCCAGCCTTGAATTCGAGTATGTGGGTCCATTCACGTTGCCACCTAGCGGTATTAACAACAGATAAACCAACCACCTTTTTGGGAATATCTACGCGGTTCCACAGTTCAGGTGACCAGGTAAGCAGATAAAATGCGATGATCTCACCAAGACTGACTAGATGATTTTCGGCAATTGAAGAGGTAAATATGGGGTGGTTTCGGTACCAACTACCTAGTGCCGTTTTCGCAGGGTAGTTGGTTTTAGGCAGTAAGTTTTTATGACGTTGATACAAAGCTGCAGGATGATAACTAATCGCGTCACTACCGGAGAGCTGCGCATGGGTGAACTTTTCATGGGGTAAACCCAGCAGTTTGATCACTTCGCCAATCGCGTGGAGCATAGGACCTGCAACGTCATCAACATAGACCTGGTCACCACTGAGCATCAAAAGCGCAGGTCTGGCTTGCGGACCTATATTCTCTTCGAGTTGGCTATCTGCCGCCACTAAAGCATCACCACTGTGATGGTGGGCATTACGGCATGAGCCATGGAGCATATGATCAATTTCAGGCTTGATGACAAAGTTTGGCGTTATTTGTTGGCTGTAGTTCAGGCCATCTATGCCACTGAAAATAGGACCCTGTTGTTTATCTGCTAAAGAGTAGTTTATCTGAACATTGATTGGCAGCAGTTCTGGCTTACTAAGATGAACCATATATTGATAAGCTTGGCTGCCTAACTTGATGCAATCTAGTTGCTCAGTATCTAAACACTCATTGAAAAATGTTTGCTCTTCTCTTACATCGCTAACAAGACAACTGAGTGTCAAAGTGAGGGATGTCATGGGTTGACTGGTAACAAACCAGAGCGTGAAGTTGTCGCGATCACAATGACGGAGCATGGGACCTGCAATTAACAGGGGAAGAGGGGCTACAGACATCATCAACTCAATATATCAAACTTATGTTATTACTTACCAGACTAAACAAGTGGATATGAATTGCAAAGGGAATTCAATGAAAAAGGGTTAATGATAGTTGGGGATTTATAGAGGGTGTTCCTTGTACTGTAAGGAACTGTAGTGAGATCACTCTTCTTTAGTGATAAAGGGATCCGCATAGATATGTTTGATCTCGGCTCCGGCTAAATAGGCTCGCTTTTTCATTTTAGCGACCATTGCTGGGTGCCCGCATAGATATACCTGCCAACCTTTTAAACTCTTATGATTTTTTAGTGCTAGATCGTCAGCGTGTATACGATCAGCCCCTTTCATCTCAGTACCTGAAACAGCGCCGCAGTAATGAAAGTTGCCAAATTTCTTGGCAAGATTGGTCAGGAAATCTTGGCCGTATAGGCCATTTATGGTTCGACTGCCATGATAAAGGTATATGTCGCCTTGATGGTTGTTATCTAGCGCATCGCGGACTATTCCCATCAAAGGAGCAAGTCCACTGCCGGTTCCTATCAGCAGTATAGGTGCTGATTTTGCCATTTTTTGATAGTAACAATGGCCGAAAGGACCACAAATGTCGACGCTGTCTCCCACCGATAACTCTTGATGGATCCATTGACTCATGGTGCCTTTTTCCATCTGCTGAACATGGATTTCAAGCATGCTGTCCTGTGTTGGTAAACTGGCGAGTGAGTAGCTCCGCTTAAGACCATCGGTGCGTTTAAGGTTGATAAACTGCCCCGCGTGATAATCGAATGGTGTTGCGGGATCGAAGGTGACGCGACAGATGCGTTCACTTAAATGTTCAATGGCAGTGACACGGGCAGAGGTAAATATCTCATCTTGCTCTATGGCCGCTAAGGTGAGTTCCCCTTCAGGATGACAAATACAGGGCAGAAAATATCCCAACTCCTTCCAACTGGCGCGTATATCAGGCTGGGAATCTGTGACATCGCCCTGTTCAGCTTGCAACATACAGGTATGGCAGTTGCCACTTTTACAAGAATAAGGCAGGTCAATGCCCTTTCTAAGCAGAGCATCGAGCACACTTTCTTGTTCATTTAATACTATGGTTTGCCCTTGCCAATAGACTTTGAACATTGGCTATAGGCCTAGTACATCATCATGGGTGCTACCAGCGATTGTCATGACCTGTTCGATTAACTCATCAGGCACGCTTAGCTCTTGTAGTGTTGCTTGTAAGTGTCCGGCTACCGTGGTGAAGTGGCTAGTATTGACTCCTTGTTTAAGCAGTGGGGCATGGGCTTCGCGTAATGAAGCGCCTGTGTAGCTATTGGGTCCACCAAATGCCATGGTTAAAAAACTTTTTTGCATTGCTCTCATGCGATCCATATCGACATCATCAAAAAACGGACTAATGCTGTCATCGGTTAACACTTTACGATAGAAAATATCCACTGCCGCATCGACAGCCGCATCGCCACCGAGTTGTTCAAAAAGAGTTGTCATGATCTTTCCTTGTCTTTTTGTTAAAACATAACGAATGGTAGAGACTGATAAGGAGTCTCTGAGTAAACAATAAAAAAATGGTATCTTTTTGAGGTTAGAACACTATTGTCAGACGTCAAGGTTATTGGGTACCTTAGCCTAAGCGAGTAAGTGATAAATAATATTAAGAATCAATAGAGTTTGAGAGACTATGGAAAAATTAATTAACACCCCAATGGGTAGACTAAGTCGGTGCCTCTACCTGATCTTGGCATTAATCAGCTTGCCGTCCGCCGCCGATATCGGTGATACGCCAGTTATCGGTGGTGTGTTTAATGCTAGTGAGATAATGAGAGATCAAATTGTCTCCTCCTTGAGTGCTTCTACTAAGCTGACTCGTGATATCACACTGTTTACCATTGCGGGTGTCTCTCTCGATGTGTACATCCTGACACTTCCTCTGGACAGTAAGGTTAAAGCCAGCGTTATCGCTCAGCTTAGCGATCCGACTTACGCCATTCCCTTGGGTCATTTCCTCTATAGTTTTTACGATCAATATACCGGCGTGAGCGCGGATGATGAGTTTAAGCAGTATCTGAATCGTGTTTATTCTTCTGAGCAACTTAAGGATTTTGAGCACAGTTTGTATCAGTACGGAGATAAGCTAACTCCTGAGGATAAGCAAACATCTGGTGAACAGGATAATAGCCAAGGGATAAAAACGGATAGCCGGTTTATCCCTTCTATGGTGACCATTTATGATGCTTTAGTGGAGATTGGTGAGTGGCAGGATATGGACGCATTACCGCATCACTACACCTACCTTACCCAGAGTCCAACAGATCTAGCTTTGATAGGTAAAATTCAACCAATTATTGTTGAGCTAATGGTAAAAGCGACTGGGGGAATGGAAGCAGGAGAAATGAAAGCTGCGCTACAGACTATCATCGAAGATGGTAAGCCTGAGCATCGAAATCGAGTGGATAATAAGGCCCAAGCGTTAACCATTACCCTAATCGACTTCGTTCGTCTCAATGTACTTAAAGCTTATCGTCAGTTTGTATTTAAGCAAGAACGAGAAGAGGCATTAAATGCTTGGATGCAGGATACCTTTGATGAAAGTCCCGATAGCTTAATTCAGTTTCTAACCTCACAGCAGGAGCGACGTTATGGAGTACAAGTGGCCGTTGATGGTTTGCAACAGGGCTTGCTTGAAGGCCTAATTGACCCATCAACACCTTTTATCAAACATGCTAATCAGATCCACGAATCTCGTACAAGTTTTAAACCTAAAAGTGGGGAGGTCAAACAGCCTGAACATGAGCAGCAAGTTAAGTTTATGGGAATGTTGGCAAAGACTCAGTATGACGATCCCCATTATTTACCTTTCTTTAAGCAATTATATAAAACTAATCGGGACTCAATTGCTCAGGTGGGGATCTCATCGACGCCAACCATTAGTGTGCGTAATCTGCCTATCATAAAAACTGGTGCCAAGGTTTCTGGAGAGCGAGGAACGGGGATCCCCAACTTTCACTTTGTAGACAGAGAAGAGGACAGGGCTTATTACTTCTTTGGTAACGATGCTCTGCAGCTGGACAGGTTAATGGAAAGCTCAGGCGTGCAAACCATGTTTGACCGATTGGCTTACCTCATCACCCTTAATTGCAATGCGCAGTATGATTGGAACGCCCATACCAGTTTTGACGGATTAGTGAATCTGGGATTGGGTGAAGTGCAACGAGATTATGGTGAGAAACGGTGCTTAAGAGAGTTAAAAGATCGCGCTAAGGTTGAAGTTAAACTGCGTCAATTTCGTCAGGGCTTGATTGAGGATATACAGGGCTATCAAGGGATTTATTTTCTCGATATTTTTACTAAATTAACTAAAAAATGGAAAATAGAGCAGAGGATAACTGAACTGGCAAGTCTGGATGGACAAGGGATGCCAGATTTCACCTTGATCTATAACCCCTGGCCGGATCATTTTGCGCATTTTACCGGCCCCTTTAGTGACGAGATCATCATGCCAACGGGGGAGCTAAATAGATTGGATTATTGGCTATCTCGAACTGAGCTAGTTTATAAAGAAGCTGGGATCTATGATCAAACCTTGTGGGGCATGGCTGGAGATCATGGTTTAACACCTGTTTTCTATGCACTCAACCCCGAAAAATCAGTATTTTCAGCGTTGTCAGAGGAGCTAGGGTACCCAATTTTAGTGAAAAAAATATCCTCTGATGAGGGCGAAGGCCCTAAGATCACCAATGCATTGAATTACTCGAGTAACAAAGGCGTTGATATTCTTGTCGCATCGACAGCTGGCGGCAACATGATGATGGATCTGTTTAATTCTGCATTGGGATGGAAGGTGCAGCCGACTTATAAAGAGTTAATTCGCTGGACAGCCATCAATGCAACGGATCCATCCCAGACGATTGATATCGTGGCTGAGACAGTTAACAGATTGGCGGACAGTCTTGATTATATGGTGTTGCGGGAGCAACAGTGTAGGTTTAACCAGTGCCAAATTCGCCTGATTGGATACCGCGACGGGGTACGTCTTGATGAGCTGGTGGAGCTAAGGGGAGATAAGTTGCTCTATACCAGTGTATCCGTTACTGAGTCAGGGGGCGCTGAGCCCGATATTGAGCCAAAGTTGCTCGACATCCAGACTCTCAATCCATATCGAGAGCAGCCGACAGCAGCAGAATTGAACAAATACTCCGCTTTAAAAAACAGATGCTTGCACCAAGCCAAAGAGCAGGAGCCAGAGTCATGGTGCAGTGTCCAACAATGGCGAGCACTAACAAGATTTACCTTAAGGCCTGATGCCGTGAATCAAGTGGCAAGACTGTATGAAGAGGATAGGGCGGGGACAATCAATCTGTTCCCTAAGGCGGGAATAGGCTTCAACACTAAAGTCCCTGGTCGCCATGCTGGTGAAGATTATCTCGAGAAAGACGCCTTTATCGGATTTTGGGGAGCGCCAATAGGTGATGCAGTCACGCCGTTAACGATCGAGGAGAACGGTTCACTGGCGCCAACCATCTATGAATTTTTAACTGGAGAAGCTGTTGTGCCCGGTAAAAATGGTTGGGGCTATCCATCATTGCTTGAAAAGCTAGATGTTCAATAAGTTGAGCGAACTTCAAATAAGAGAGAGAAAGTATATTTATTTTAATAGGCTATTTAGAACTTGTTTTTTCATGTGACTCAAATGCCCTGTTTTCGTGACCTTTCTGTGATATTTAAAGCTTATAGTCGATATTTCCAGTTTAATATATTGACGTTAAATATAGATTTAATCCTTTTAATTACAGTGAGATCTATGACATGGAACATATTAAAAAATTAAGTTTAATGCTTTTTGCGATTTGCTTATCTCCGAGTTTGTTTGCCGAGAGTTATGCCGGTTATCATCGTGAAGCCGTTTATGAAGTGACGGTGACTAATTTGACCAAAGGCATCGCATTTACCCCATTATTAGCAGCGACTCACAAGCCTGAGATGCAGCTGTTTACACTAGGTGAGCCATCCAGTGAGAATATCGCTAATGTTGCTGAAGGTGGTGATATTAGTGGTTTAAAAGATGAACTAGACAGTTCATCTAGAGTCGCCAATACAACAAGCACGGATGGATTGCTGACCAATGGTCAAAGTGTGACTTTTGAAATTAGTGCGAGTCGCAGATTTAGCCGTATCAGTTTGATTTCGATGTTACTGCCAACAAATGACACTTTGGTTTCATTAAGAGCAAAAAAATTACCTAGAAGACGTGGTCAAACTGTTCACTACAATATGCGTGCCTATGATGCAGGTTCAGAAGCAAATGATGAGTTATGTGTGAACATTCCAGGTCCTGTGTGTGGTGGTAATCCCTTCTCTGCACCTGATGCCAGTGATGAAGGTTACTCATACCCAAGCCCAGGTATTCACGGTGAGGCCGATTTAGCTCAGTCACTGTACGATTGGAGTGGTCCTGTTGCTAAAGTCAAAATTAAGCGTATTTACTAACTATTCACTAGCTTTAGTTATTTGATAGATGTTGAATCATTTTGCGAGTCATAAGACTCGCTTTTCCCCCCTGATGATTCCATTTTCTATTCATCAACTTGACAAGTTCTACGTCGCCTTAGGATTAAGGTAAATATCATTAAGCTGATGATACCAAGGGCTGTGACTATCAACCAGAAAAGGTGTTGGTGATGATGGTAAAAGGCGAGTATAGGCGTGAGTTCATCACGGATCAGTACCGGCCCTAAGCCAAAGAGTGTGAGCCAAAGGCCTGTGGCAAGCGTGTTACCGAGCAGAAACTTGTTAAGTGACATCTTGGCCATACCACAACCAATAAAAATGGTCTGTTTAAGGCCTTCAATAAAGCGACTGAGTAACAGAGCGACTAAACCATACTTACCAATAAAACCGTGGAGTTTGGCTTCTGTGCTCTCTTTTATCCAACCTTTTTTTAGTAGAACATCCCCAAATTTGATCCCCAAAAAATAACCTAAACTGTTGCCAATAAAGGCACTGCTACCAGCGACGATAAGTACAAGTGGAAGTGACATCTGTCCTGCAGCAGCAAGCAGGCTGGCGACGATCAACAAGGATTGACCGGGAGCTGGGATCCCTACGCCTTCGATGGCGATAGCAAGCGCTAGAATGAGATAGCCGTATTGCTGCAGCCAAGGTGTCATCTCAGTCATGATATGTTGTAAAGCTTCAGGCATGAGCAGTCTGTCAGAGTGAAGGTGAGCTTGTTCTATAATAACGCTTGTTTACATGATGAAGGCAAATGTTTCCAAAATTTAATCTATCACCTGTTCTACTACTTTGAGCTTCCAGATGATGAGCGATGCCAGTTGCACCAATGCCAGTATGCTTAAAATGTGTAAGCAGGTATTGATATCAGAGCCAGTAAGCCAGAGTACACCGGCGCCTAACCCATAACCCACAGTTTGATATTTAGAAACTAATCCGGTAGCGATCGCTTTGCATCCTTTGCCAGCTAACTGGCACAACAAGGTGGTGATCTGCAGTTGTAAGATGGCGAATGCTCCGCTGAGTAGAGGAACGGCGATGAATAGAATGTGTGGGATCGCCAGTTGCATCAAAGTCAGAGACAGCAGTAACATCATATTGGCCAGCAACATCATTTTAAAATGGTCGACTTTGTTTAATCGGGATGTCAGGCCATGGCTAATGACCATAGTCACAGCGGCTAAGGTCATTAATAAAGAGAGATACTGACTGGTCTCTTCGCTGGAGTAGTGCATCGTCTCTTGTACCATAGGGGTTAGTAAAAAGGTAACGCTGCTGTAGGTGATACAGATTAAGGTGATACAGATAAGCAGGCTATGAGCGAACTTATTGTCGAGCTTACTTTGCCTGAGGTCTTTATTGGTCGCTTCCAGTTCAGTGTTGCCTATGTGTGTCTGAATTGAGCGGCTAAACCTAAACACACTGAATAGACAAATTAGGGGAGCAAAACAGAGGAAGAGTATAGGTGCCAGCCAACCAAGCCAGATTAGGAACATAGCGAGTAGTGGGCCAATAAGCCTGCCAACTGCCATGGTTGCTGACAGTTCTGCCAGTTTTTTCATTGTCTGTTTCACATGGCTTAATTCGGTCAACCAAGCTTGGCAACTCGGTACAATTGCTGAGGCTGTCATGCCATAAATGAGTCTAGAAATGATGAGGATTAATACGACCCATAAAAGCGGCCATTGCAAAGAGGCACTTCCCCACAGTGCCAACAACATCACGATAAAACTCACACTGAAACCTAATATCCCCCTCAATAACACCTGAGCATATCCTAAACGCAGTGAAAGTTTGGCCCAGATAGGAATACTGAATAGAAATAGTATTGAGCCTAGGCTCATCAGCATGGCAAGGCTTTCGATTGAGAGCTTTGTTTTATCGATAAAAATGGGGGTAAATACAACTAAGATACTTTGACTTAATCCTAACAGCGGCGCCGAAACAAACAGAGGCCAGGGACGTTTTTCCATCTTCCATATTCGAATATGTAAACCTTGTTGACATGTTAATGGTAATGATTATCATTTGCAACTTAATATATTGTTAATTAGATACGGGTGTTATAGGGATGTTGAATAACGAGCAGAGTGAGCATGTCGATTTGGCCGCTCAATGTTTTTTTAATGGATTACTGAAAGAGTTCCATGTATGGCGACAGGACGCTAATCATAAATTCGTATCGATAAACTTGCCTGAATGCGGTGTTGAATTGCAGCTTTCGTATGCCCATTTATCCCATTGCGGACCCCATACGTTTACTTTCCCAATTCGTTATCTCGATGGTAATCGTGAAGGCTCATTGAGCTTTGAGCGTGCTTTAGCCTTAATTCTCAATGAGCCTTCGATTGTCGGTGAGCTGTCTGAAGAAAGCAGAGATCTATTTAAAGACAGAGTGATACAAAGTGCCGCGAATACTGCTAATGCAATCAGCAGCAGATTCGATGATCTTGTTCATATCTATAAAGGTAAATTGAACTTTATTGAAGCTGAACAAGCCCTGTTAGTGGGACATAACATGCATCCGGCGCCTAAAAGCCGCAGTGAGTTTAGCGGTGCCGACATTCGTTTTGCTCCTGAGAGTGGTGACAGTTTTGGACTTCACTGGTTTGCGGTTCATCGAACAGCTTGGCAGGGGGAAGTTTACGGCAGTGATGTACAGACGACTATCGCTGTTATTGCTGAAGATCTTAAGTTGGATTTTGGCATTCTACCGGCTGATTTCCAGCTTATGCCGATGCACCCTTGGCAGGCCGCAGTACTTAGAGAACGGGATGATATAACTCACCTATTCGCATCAGAGCTGATTTTAGATCTCGGTATTCACGGCGAAGGCTGGCGGGCGACCACATCACTGCGGGCTATCTATCATCCCGATTGCCGGTTCATGATCAAATACTCATTGAGTGTGAAATTAACTAATTCAGTACGCCATCTTTCGTTGAAAGAGGTGCGCAGAGGCATGTTGCTCGAACAGATATTGGATGCGGATAAGGGGCTGGAGCTGCAGCAGCGTTACCCGGGAATGACCATTATGCGCGAGCCCGGTTTTGCTGCGCTACAAACATTGGAAGGTGAGGCCATAGAGGAGAGCTTGTTTGCCTTTAGGGTCAATAGTTTCTGGAAGCAGCCTGAGCGTGAATCTTTAGTTCTGGCAACCTTGACTCAAGCGGATCCCTTAGGCGGAAACAGTGCATTGGCTAATATGGTACTTGGTCGCGCAGAGGAGCGTGGAGAATCGACATCAAGGGTTGCACAGCAATGGTTCCAAGGGTATTTAGAACAAGTATTGGAACCCTTAGTGACAGCCCGAAGTGATTACGGGGTGATTTTTCTAGCCCACCAGCAAAATATTGTGGTGGATATCGAAGATGGCCTGCCTGTAGGACTCTTCTATCGGGATTGCCAGGGAACGGGTTTCACCTGTGCAGCTCAAGAGTGCTTTGCTGAACAGTTAGGCGATGTCACCCCAGAAAACTTTATGTCACACCAGTTTGTTGACCCCTTTATTAGTTACTACCTGATATTTAATAGCAGTTTTAGCGTGATTAGCTCCATGGCTTCGGCAGACTTGGTGAAAGAGTCTGTACTCCTGACTCAGTTGAGATTGTTTATGGGACATCTACAACAGAAGGGGTATAAAGATCCTGGATTTGTCGACTATCTTCTAAATTCAGAGTCGTTGATATTTAAAGGTAATTTTTTTGTTTACTTGAGCAATATTAATGAAAACAGTATCGAAGATCCAAGTGAAATTTATCAAGAGATCCCAAATCCACTCTATCTAAAGCCGGATGGAAAATGCTTGGTGAAACGCTTGCCAGATCACAGTCTGATGGGATTTACCGAAGGCAATAGAATCTGCGTTGAAACAGCTGAGTGTTTACTCGACGTTTATCTGACTGAGCATGACGGCATGAGAATCTTGCTGCCCGCCAGCCCAAACTGTGAACAGTCACGACTCTCCTATCTACAGATGTTGTCGCTGCTTGAACACAGTATCTTTTGTGGCGTAGCCAAAGGCATCAGTTTGTCGTTATCCCATTGGGGTCAGCTTTGTTATGACAAGCCTGCACGTTGGATGTGTGTCGATGATAATGCGTTGTTTATTGGCATCTCTCAATTTGAACAAAATCCGGATCTGTGGCTACTCATCTCTAACCAGTCCCTGCCCGAGAGTCTAGTTGAGGAGGAAGTTACCCACCCTTTAAGGCCCCATCATCCCCAAGGTGTTTTCTATCGCCGTTTTAGCTATGAACTCGGCCAAGAGCTGAGCTTACGGCTTGTTGATCCTGAGACTGATCTTGAGCTCTTCCACCAATGGATGAATCAAGCGCGAATCGCAGAGTTTTGGGAGCTTGATAAGTCTAAAGAGGAGCTACTTGCATATCTGCACAAGGGAGTGGCGCTGAAGCATCAGTTTCCTGCTATAGGCATGATTAACGGTAATGCTTTTGGCTATTTCGAATATTACTGGACTAAAGAGGACAGACTTGGTCCTTACTATGACGCCGATAATTATGATCGCGGTATTCACCTCTTGATCGGTAATGAAAGGTATCTTGGCAACCAATACTGGAAGGTATGGGGCAATTACTTTATCCAATACAGTTTTCTCGCAGATAGCAGGACAAAACATCTGGTTGGTGAGCCCAGAATAGACAATAAAAATGTGATTAAGCTATGGCAATACTTTGATTTTGAAAAGGTGAAAGAGTTCCACTTCCCCCATAAGCATGCAGCCTTAGTCGTAGGTAAACGTGAGCGCTTTTTCGAGCAGATGGCACGTTACTATCGGGAGAGTCAATCATGAGTAAAGATATGAAGCATTTCGATCTTTTTGGCATCGGCATTGGTCCCTTTAATTTGAGCATTGCCGCGCTCTCTCAAGGCATAAAAGGACTCAATATTGCATTTGCTGATGCCCACAAGTCGATGACTTGGCATCCCGGGTTACTGCTTAATGATGCAAGAATGCAGACCAGCCCCCTAAAAGATATGGTGACGGCTGTTGAGCCGACGAACCCTCTCTCTTTCCTCTCATATCTGGTGAATAAACGTAAGATTTACGCTTACATGGCGGCGCAGATGAATACGATAAGTCGTATCGAGTTTGCCGATTATCTAGCTTGGGTCGCGGATAGAGTGGATAACCTCATGTTTGATAACCCCGTCGATGCGGTGGAGTTTTCCGGTGATAAGTTTCTTATTCACAGTAAGCGGGGGATCTATACCAGTCAGCATATCTGTCTTGGTACGGGCAAAATTGCTCATTTGCCAGCGTGTGTTAAGCCACATATGAGCTCTAAATGCCTCCATGCCAGCCGTTTAGCTTTAAGGGAACGAAATTATCAAGGAAAAACGGTGGCCGTTGTTGGCGGCGGACAAACCGGCGCCGATGTATTTCTTAATCTTCTGCAGCGTCAATGGGGCGAACCTACACGGGTTATCTGGATCTCAAGACGACCTAACTTTCAGGCGTTAGATGAAGGTGTATTTACCGACCAATATTATACGCCGGGCTATGGACAGATTTTCTATGGACTGAGTGACGGAGTTAAGCAGCAAGAAGTGAAACATCAGAAGCTTTCCAGCGACGGTATTACCAATGTGTCACTCAATGAGATATATCAGCATCTTTATCAGGAGCGGTTTATTAAAGGTGAAAAAGATAGTGACAAATGGAGTTTGCGACCCCACAGAACTTTAACTGAGATGCGTCAGCGCGATGACCAGTATGAACTCACATTGGTTAACGGCATCACAGGTAACAGCGAATTGATCAAAGTGGACGAGTTGATTTTATGTACTGGATTTGAGTCGCAGATCCCAAGTTATCTATCGCCGATTAAGCAGAAGCTGGATATCGATCAATATGGTCAGTTTAACCTGAATCGTGAGTTTTCTGTCGCTTGGGATGGACCTAAAACCAACAGGGTCTATGCGGTTAATGCAGGAGTTCATAGTCACGGTATTTTAGAGCCGCAACTTAGTCTCACTGCTTGGCGTAGCGCCACCATCATCAACGACATGCTTGGCTACGCTCACTTCGACCTCTCATTGGAGGAATCAATTATAGATTGGGGCGAGGGAAAGCTGGTCTCAGAAACAAGAAATATTATTAATCATCAGGGAATATAATCGTGTCAAAGTTCAAATTAGCCCCAATATCGACCGCCATTTTGCTCTCCACTTTTGGGGCTGCAGCATGGGCTGAAAGTGATAAACTTAGTTCGGATAACCGGGAGATGGAGATCATTCATGTTACGGCGAAACCTTTCGACACACCGGTTTCTTCACTGCCTGGCACAGTTCAAATTATCGATCAGGAGGCGATTCAGGCACAAATTAGTCTGAGCGCTGATCTCTCTAGCTTGTTGGCGAATCTGGTGCCGAGTTATGGCCCTGAAACTCAGATGATGTCGAGTACTTATCAAGGATTTCGTGGCCGTAAAGCGATTGTCATGATCGATGGTGTGGTTGTGTCGAACAGCTTACGGGATACCAGCCGGGTACTCTCCTCTATTTCGGTGGAGAATATCGCGCGTATCGAGGTGATTCAAGGAGTGAGTGCTGTCTATGGTAATGGTGAGTCCGCTGGAGTGATCAACTTGATCACTCATCAGGCGAGTAGTGAGGCAATTGCATTTTGGAGCGAGGCTAAAATAGCTGGTTCGATCCATGATGCTGACTCAATTGGTTATCAGCTAAGCCAGCGTATCTCTGGGACCCAAGGCCAGTTTAACTATCTGGCTCAGCTTAATTGGCATGACTCGGGTACCTTGTTTGATGGCGAAGGAACTCAAATTCCTTCCGATCCTGCTGGGCGTGGCGGTCAAGGTGAGCTTGAGGATTTCGACGCCTTAGTTAAATTAGGGTATCTGTTCGCTGATGATTCGACCATGACACTCAATCTACACAGCAGAAAGTTAGAAAACCAGCTCAGTTTTTCACGAAAAACCGTGTTCGATGAAACCGTAGTCGTCGATACCTCAAAGCCTTTTAGTGGGGATGCGCCCTACAGTGAAAACAAGTACGTTCAGTTTACCTATAACGCGCCTTCGATGGGGGGTCATCAGGTCAATATTGAGTTAAGTGCTAGCGAGAGTGAGAATACTCAGGCCAACAAGGTATTGACCCAATCTAAAAAATGGGCGCTGCGTATTGCTGCGCAGCCTCTTGTGTTGCCTAGGGAGCAAGATAGGTTGATCTATGGTATCGATTATCAAGTCGATAAAACAAAGCAGATCAGCGCTAAAGGCGTGTGCGAGATCTGTAATGTTGAGCAGACAAATATTGCGCCCTTTGCCGAGTATGAGTTTAATCAAGATAATTTCATGCTGCAGTTTGGGGTGCGTTACGAGAACTTTGACCTTGATGTTCCGGACTATCTGGCAACGGGACGATATGGTTATACCCCCTTTAGTGGCGAAACAATTGAGGGAGGCAGTTTAAGTTATCGTAAACCTGTATTTAATCTAGGTGGTGTTTATCATTTTGAAACGACTGAGATATATGCTGCATTCTCTCAAGGATATGGATTAGGTGATCTACGCCGACTTCGCTCGATTGATGTGGCAGGAGTTGAACAATATGATAACAAAATGGAGCCAACCGAAGCCAATAACTTCGATCTGGGTTACCGAGGGCTGTTCGACAATCTAAGTTTTGACATAGGCTTGTTTTATACTCGGTCTGAGCGGGCTCAAAGCTATGTCGATATTTTGGATCAGGTGATTTTTAGCACGTTAGCTTCTTTAGATCCGCGTCTAGTATACGATCAATCTAAGACGCTAAATCCTGATGCTATCGATGCAGTGGTGAGTCGAGATGAGAAGACCTACGGTATAGAGCTGCTTTCATCCTATGCCATTAATGATATCTTTACCCTTGGCGGGAACTTTAGTTACACCCAAGGCGAGTATCGCCATCCAACAAACGGGTGGGTGAAGATGAATAACGCTCGGATTAGCCCGATGAAGGCTAATATCTTCCTTGATATGAACTTGAACGATGAGTTTGGCGGCCTGTTGCAGGTTAATTATGTTGGCTCACGTGACGAAGGTTCAGAGATAGATTTGGCGCTGCCACAAAATGGCATGTGGGGAACCTTTAAAGGTTACAGTTACTACAATGCACCGACTGAGAGTTATACCACTGTCGACTTGAGTCTATTTTATCGCAGTGACTTAGGTCAGTTTACCTTAGGTATCAAGAATCTGTTCGATAAGGTTTATCGCCCAACCTATGCACAGATGGGCAGCGGAAGTGTATATGGTGGGATAGACCTTCCAAGCGATCCTACGTTAGATCAACTTGAAGGTTTAGTCCGAGACTACGCATTTAAAGATAGCTATAACGCCCAAGGCACCACGTTCACTCTAGGGTATCAGGTTAATTACTAATACCAATTTGCATAAAGACCGATATAGATGAAATAGCAGTAGGTGCCACTTTTGGGCCTACTGCTTTTTACTGCCTTTATATCAATTGACTGTTCATATTGTTGTGCAGAAGATGTGAAAATCATTAGACTAGATGGCAGTTAAGACAATCAAATTTGGAGTTGGAGTGGCAAAAATTATGATCACCGGGGCGACAGGCCTCTTAGGTAGGGCTGTGGTTAAACAGTTGGCATTATCGGGTGAGCATGAGCTGATTGCCACCGGTTTTAGTCGGGCTCAAGCTGGTATATACAAGTTAGATCTTACCGATAATAATGCCATTGAACAGTTTATCGTCTCTCAACAACCAGATGTCATCGTTCATTGCGCTGCGGAGCGCAGGCCAGATGTTTCAGAACAATTCCCTGAAGCTGCGCTGGCACTGAATCTTGGTGCTACAGCCGCGTTAGCTAAGGCCGCTAAGCAGCAAGGAGCTTGGCTTATTTACATCTCCACCGATTATGTGTTCGATGGTACAAAGCCAAGTTATATTGAAAGTGATGCACCCAATCCAGTGAATTTTTATGGCGAATCTAAACTGCGTGGTGAGCAACTGCTGCTTGAAACATCCGCTGACTTTGCAGTACTCAGGCTTCCCATTCTTTATGGTCAAGTGGAGCAAGTAGAGGAATCAGCAGTCTTAGTGTTGCTGAATCAGCTATTGGATAAACAATCACAGAATGTCGACCACTGGGCGATACGTAGTCCGACATCGACACAGGATGTTGCCATAGCTATCGAGAAGATGATCGCGCTTAAACTCGATAATGAGACGCTAAAAGGGGTTTATCATTTCAGTGCCAAAGAGGTGATGAGTAAATATCAGATGTTACTTGTGCTAGGTGAACTCTTGGAACTGGATACCCAACATTTGTCCCCAGTTTCCGAGCCAACAGACAGCGCTAAGCGACCACATGATTGCACCTTAAGTTGCCAACGGTTGGAGAGTATTGGGATCGTTTCTCAAGTGAGCTTCATGCAAGGCTCGCACGATAGTTTAATAAGTTCACCAAAGGCCTTGTCTTTAATCGGTATTGAACTGAGTTAATTGTTATATTTGATACCCAGTGAATTGAGTCGGTGATATTGATGCTAAAAGGTGTTTTTCCACAAGGTTTCCCGAATTTAAACGCGTCGGATCAACTGGTTGCTTTACGTACTTTAGGTCTTGCGCTTAAGTTGGTGCTGACTTTTTTAGTTGCGGAAACGTTTGGGCTTTCAGTGGATAGTCCTGCGATAAAGTATGCGTTAATGCTAGAAACGCTCTACCTAGCGGTAACGTTTAGCGTGCGTAAGCCACTGCAGTTGACGGATTCTGGACTATTTATTGCGCTTTTGCTCGACACCGTTTTTTGGATCACTTGGCTTTACTTTACCGGCGGTGCTACAAACGCATTTATCTCACTCCTTTTACTGCCTATTGCGATAGCTGCGGTGATCTTACCCCGTTGGGCACCATGGACATTAACCTTTATCTCGACGCTTGCTTATAGTTTGATGCTATACAGTGTGCCGTCAGAACAGATGCAGCACCATGGCATGGATATGGGCTCCCATTACTTGGGGATGTGGCTTAATTTTGTGATCTCATCTTTGGTGTTAACCACCAGTGTCGCCTTTATTGCTAAGCGTATGCGTAGGCAAGATGCTGAGCTGGCCTATATGCGTGAAGCCCAGTTAAGACAGGAGAAGTTACTCGCTTTAGGCACAGCTTCGGCTCAAATGGCACATCAGCTCGCGACGCCGTTATCTAGTCTGAGGTTATTGGTTGAGGAGGTGGCTGAGGAGTCCGATGTGAATGCGCCAGCAGTAAAAGAGATGAATGTGGCGTTAAGCCGTTGTGAGAAAACCTTGGCTGATTTACGGCTGGCAACAGAGTCGATTCGGGAACAGAAAAAGTTTGAAATAGATGCTCGCGAGTTGTTACATCAGCTTGAGCAACAGGTGAGTCTGTTTATGCCGCAGGTGTTGCTTGAGATAGCGTCGGATCCAGAAATTCAATACTCCTCAGTTCAAACCGACACGAGCCTGTTACCTGCTATTTTATCGTTAATCGAAAATGCCGCCCACGCCAGTTCAGAGCATATGGGGCTGCAGAAAGTTAACATTGAGCTTGATGTGGATAATGAACTGGCTTGTTTGAGACTAAGGGTCAGAGATTATGGTAACGGGATCCCCAGTGGGCTAGTGATGCAATTGGGGCATAAGCTGGTAGACAGTCCGACAGGTATGGGGGTCGCGCTTATGCTGAGCCATGCGAGTTTTGAACGCTTGGGCGGGCAGTTAATCTTAGGCGCACACTTAGAGGGGGGTACTGTGGCTGAAGTGACGTTACCTTTAAACGGAACCCTATAGATGATTAATCATAGGTTATTGATTATAGAAGATGATCTAGCATTTGCTAGCGTGTTGGATAGGCGCATGTCGCGTCATGGCTTTAGTTGTCTTCAGGCCCATAATGCTAGCCAGGCCCTATTGGAAGCCCGGCAGTTTAAACCCAGCCACATACTGCTTGATATGAAGCTTGAAGAGGATAATGGATTGCGGTTGATCTATCCTCTACGTCAAAGCTTACCTGATGTGGTGATGGTGCTGCTCACCGGTTACGCCAGTATTGCCACCGCAGTCGAAGCGATTCGCTTAGGCGCAGATAATTACTTGGCTAAGCCTGTCGATACCGCCACCTTATTAAATGCGTTAACGGATAACAAGATTAAAGCGGGTAGGGATGATATTCATGAGTTGGATGAGCAGCCTATGACGCCTAAGAGACTGGAGTGGGAGCACATTCAGCAGGTGTTGAATTTAAACAAAGGCAATGTGTCGGAGACAGCTCGTCAACTTGGTATGCATAGGCGAACATTGCAACGCAAACTCCTCAAAAAACCTACCTTAGATAACCGTAAGTCTGAGACGTATTAAGCATTTGTCTGAATTTCTTCTACGCTTAATAAGCAGCCTAATACTATATAAACCATAAGCCGCTTTTCCCTCAATATGTAGGAAGAGCTAAAGTCTGTTACTGCTAAGTCGATATTTCAATTAAATTTTGAAGATTATTCTGATTGGTATTTCACCAAAGGGAGTTGATGATGACGAAAAATGCAGTATTTGAAACCAATAAATTCTTACTCGACAATCCTAATGATTTAATCTCGCTGGATAAATGGCAAAAAACAGTAAACCTGTTAGCTAAATTATTCGATGCCCCTGCCGGTTTTTTGGTGCAACATACCTCCACTGGATTTCAGGTCACTATCGCCAGTGAGCAAGACACTAATCCCTATCCTGCTGGCGTCGTGATTCAACCTGAGGTAAATATCTTCTGCCGTAAGATTGTTGAGACAGGTAAGGAACTCTACGTCTCAAATGCAATCATTGATCCCAGTTGGGACACCAATCCAGAGGTTCATAATGACGGTTTTTCCTCCTATCTTGGGGTTCCCGTTTTTTGGCCTGATGGTAAAGCCTTTGGTACTTTCTGTGTGATGGACTACAAAGAGACCCATTATAAGGAAACTTACCTTGAGCTGATAAGACATCTTAAAGATATTCTCGAAGCCGATCTTTCCATGTTAGGCATGTACGAGCAGGCACAAAAATTAGCCCTTACAGATGCCTTGTGTGGCATCAATAATCGCAGGGGATTTTCAATCTTGGCTGAGCAAAGGATCAGGTTTGCCAAACGAACAAATAGTCAATTGGGACTCCTGTATTTGGATATTGATAAATTTAAATCAATCAATGACCTTTATGGGCACAATAGTGGTGATAAGGTCTTAAAACACTTGGCTTTAGTGCTAAATACCTGTGTACGTCAATCGGATGTTATAGGTCGCATGGGTGGAGATGAGTTTGTTGCTCTGGTTTTGATCGATGGTGAGCAGGATATGGAGAGGATTAAACAGCGAATTACAGCAGGCTTTGCTAAGGCAGATAATAAGGAGGTGACAGAAAAGATCACCGTGTCGATTGGCGAGGTAATAATAGATAACGTGGCAGATATTTTGTCATTAATCGATAAGGCTGATAAAGATATGTTGCTGCATAAACAACGCAACCGCTAGATCTATTTGGAGTTTAACTTTCTAGGACAAGGTTTTTCGGTTAGGTGACTATCAAATGAACTGTTACATATTCTGAAACATCATCTCTACTCTAAAGGTGATAATGGTGTGATCTAATCTCTCTTCGTCGATCTCTTTAGTCCAGCTATATTCAGGAGTGATTTCGAAGAACAGCCATTCCCGAATGAAATTTTGTCGATAGGTTACGGCAATTCTGGCATTTTCAACATAATGATATGGTGTGTCTACACCATAGATACTGGCAATATAGTTAAGGGCCTGTTTGTTACTGATGTAATGATAGAGATTCACACTGCTGCCAAATTCCCAACCATTATTACGATTTTCATATTGAGCAACGGCGCTCCAGCGCAGTAAGAAATCCTCATCGAAAGAGTGTTCAATATCAAATTCGGTAGACTCCCCTGTCATCTTTTTCTCTTGGTAGAGCTTCTGGGTTAGGCGGGCGACAGTGCTTTGTGAAATAGGGTAGGTATAGCGCCACCTCGCTTCTAATTTAGGTTTGAAATTTGCTTTAATATTAAAACTGATACGGTCTTGCGCATACCAGTCATACCTGAGTCCTATATCCCGTTCTCCGTTGTCATTTGGCCCTTTTAGGAATGCGAAGGGATCATCCTCACCTTGTGAGTTAATGATGACTTTAAGTTTTTTGTTAACACCAGGAAGATTAAATCGGGCATTAAGATTTGCTCTATATTTGAAGCCTTCTTTATCGTAATAGGAAAAGTCATTAGTCCAACGTACTAGGGTGCCAGCCCGAGCATCATCTTGAGTTCGCTCATCAACAAAAAAACTATCGAACCAGATAGCAGGCTGACAAAACTTAGTATTGAGATAATCAAAAGCGTTGTCGAAAGTGGTATTGTCAGCAGATTGAGTTAAGCAGGGATCTTCCTCCTCGCCAGCTTGCTTGTCGGGATATTCATCGAAGGCCACGGGCTCTGCTTGTCTAGTTGACGTTGGCTCAGGTTTTATCACTTCAACAGGCAGCTCAATCTCTTTGGCTTGAACTGAGACAAGTGCCATAAGGAAGAAAGAGATAGAAAAACCGAGTGAGCTTATAACCTGCAACAGCTAACATCCAATGTCATTGTAATATTGAGAACTAAGATAGTAACACTAGTAAGGTAATCTTGTTAACTATCAGAATATTGAATCTAAATAGCATTGAAGGGATGACTTAGGTTTAGGGGAGAGGGGATCACTTTAAACCTTCAAATGAAGGCTAGTTGCATTTTCTTATTTAGCTTCTGGCCGATTTGATATTTGCTGGTGTGTTTGAAGGCCGTTCCTTCACTGTTATCTTGGATTGTTTAGCAAAAAGACAAAAGCTTGTTCTCACCACGGAGCGCTGCGCTTCACTTCACGGAGTACACGGAGGTAAAGATGGAGGTAAATCTACTTTGAACAGGGTTACATTTTTTGATTTAGCTTTTGACTGAGTTGGTATTGGGGTTAATCTTTTTTGCCGTTATCCTGAACTAGTTTCAGGATCCAGCTTGTTAGCCTTCGAATGAAGATTGATTACATTTTCTGGTTTGGCTTTCGGCTGAGTTGGTATTGAGCCGGACTGTTGAAGGTTGCACCTTCATTGTTACCTATCACCTGCGGTGGGCGAATGTGCACTATTTCTTTGAGAGGGTTCTGCGAGACGCCGCAAGCACATCTGACCTCCAAGGACGGAGGAAATGTCGAAAAATGTAGGGAACTGAATAGGCCCTGTGGGCTCTACCAAAACATCCATGTTTTGGAAGCTCGCAGCCGAATCTACACCTGGTTATCTATTTCTTCGATTTGATTTTTATTCTTCTTGATGTTAGCTACTTTTAGGATGTTCGATGTCAATCTAGTAAGGTAAGCTGCTTTAAAATGTTTGTAAAATAAAGGTTTGGTAGAATGTCTAATAATCAAAGTTTAATTCAGAGATCAAGTAAGAAACCTGTTTATGAGTTTTTGCGTGATATTTCAGAGATGGGATTAGACCAAGCTATTCCTCTAGTTACTGATGGACAGCTACTTAAAGAGTTACCGATAATAAAATGGCTCTTTTTAGGTAACGAAGTTCATTCGTCTATTCAGTCTGTATTCTTTTTAAAAAAGTATGCGCACTTTATTGGACCAATAGTTAACTATCGAGATGAAGATATTGAAGAATTATTACTTGTTGTAGGTGATGATAAGACTCAAGAGAAGATAGTTGATCAGACTCTCATTTACTTGGACCGTTTTCATACAGAGTTCAAGGCAAAACTACTTGGTGAATTGTTTGTGCAAAATTAGACTTCCAACCTCTAGCTACATCAGGTTTACTGACTTTGCCAATTGGTGCAAGTCGAATGGGGAACTTGGGTGGAGCTACTTTAAATGATAAAGGTAAAAACTTTTATGAGTTCGTAGTCGTTAATTGTTAAGGTTCTAAATTTCTACTTATTTTTGAGTCTCGCTATAAAGTATTTAACTCTGCGTTATGAAAACTATCCACATCGAAGAGATTAATTACCTAGTGAAAATGCGGCTGTAACCGTCCGTGACATGGATGTCACAGAAGTATTTACACATTAGGTCGCTCCTTGGCATCCTGCCACTGCGATATTGGTGCATCCCTGCACGGAAACTTCTGCAACTAATTGATTAAGCGTGAGGTTATGGTTCTCATCAAGAGATCCAAACACCAAACCAGTCCAATGAACCCAACCCCAAAAAGATATGTGAAACTTGTGATTCGACAAGTTCAACCCATTTTAATGTATCAAATCGGAGACCAGTTTCCATTGTCTACGACCTGTCTCTAATATGATGCCAACGGCCAATCCGGCTGCTGTGTTCACCAGTAGACAGATAGCAGCTGTCGAGAGAATGACGAAGATACAGAAAGGTCTACCATCGATTAAGCGTTTCGACCAAGCCAGCTGAGTGCCTGCAATGGCTAACATACTGCCGAGTATTGCCAATGGGATCAGCGATAACATCGTCGCGATCCCGTCTCCCCAAGTGACTGCAATGAGTAAGCAAGCACTCCCGAAGATCGTTGGGGCTATCCAAGTTCTGGCGCCGAAATGATATTGCACTGCGAGACCTCCTGCGCCGTGACACATAGCGGTTGCGCCAAAAGGAGCTAACAACAAGTTGGCTAAGCCTGAGCTGGTGGCCAGGCGTTTAGGGGTAAATTTCTCCTTGTCACAGGGAAACTTTTCAGAGGCTATCGCTGAAATCGCGATCACAGCGTTAGTTAAGGTGAGTGCCAGTTGAGGTAGCACTAACAGGCCTGCCGCAGAGGTCCACTCATCAAGACTTGGCCAACTAGGTTGCCAGCTTGAGTGGCCAGTAAGGTCAAAACTAGGTGCGACGCCGCTATTTACCTGCCAGATAATGCCAAGAATAAGCACTAAAGGCATAGCCAAATACCTCAGAGGCATAAATTTACTGGCAAAGAGGGCCACGAAAGCGGTGATACCGATTAGCCACGTTTCGCTCATCATCTGTCCACCCATCCAGATAAGCTGGAGTCCAATGGCGAGTTGGATACCGATACTGACCGCAGGAGAGAGTTGTTTTGCCATCCAGCTGATGGCACCACTATAGGCGAGGATAAGCAAGATAATGCCCATCATCATGCCGCTGGCCTGTAACATGCCGGGAGTTAACCCCTGTGCAATGACCAGTGCTGCTATCACTTTCATCGGTTGTACCGGGATCGGACGTCGATAATAGAAAGCGGTAAATAGCGCAAATAGGCCGAAACCTAAAAATATCCCTTGGGGGGAAAAGTGATTGAGGGCAATAAGGCCCAATACTAAAGGTAAAAACGTACCAAGATCGGCGAAGGCTCCACTGAGTTCACCTGAGAGTTGATCACATCTGTTAAGAAATGTGCTTTTGCATGTCATATAGCTTGCCGTGAGAAAAGATCCTTGAAGCTAATACAAGTTTAGTGCCAATTTGTAGGAGGTTTTTTACTGGCTTAGTGGAGTAATTTACCGTTATTTTAACAGGTGATCAGACAAGTTGGCTAGATTGCAGAATTGTGCATGACAAAATGTAACTTATTAGCGAAAGCAATATTAGCCGTTTGAGTTGAAAGGGATACGCTTAAGAACGTACCCCTTATATCAAATATTAATTAAGGCTGTTGACGAGTAGCAGCCAGTACGATTTCACGTACGCACACACTTTGTGGTTGCTCAAAAGCAAATAGTGCGGCTTCAGCTATTGTCTCTGGTGAGATGACACCTCCCATCTCCTCTTTCCAGTCGGCATAGCCCGCTTTTATTTCATCGCTGGTTGTGTGGCTGAGCAGTTCAGTTTCAACGGCGCCAGGAGCGATAGTGATTAAACGTACATCATCCATAGCAACTTCTTCACGGATGTTCTCCGTCAATGCGTGCACGGCAAATTTAGTGGCACAGTAAGCAGCGTGGTTGGGGAAGGTCTTACGACCTGCTATTGAGCTGACATTGATGATGGTGCCTGTTTTACGCGCTTTCATGTCGGCAAGTACTGCATGGATACCGTTAAGAACCCCCATTACATTGATATTAAGCATGCTAGCCCATTCAGCTGGATCTTGTACATCAGCTTGGCCAAGTAGCATAACACCAGCGTTATTGATCAGTCCGCCTACAGGTCCAAATTTTTCAACGGCGGTAGCTATTGCATCTTTAATCGCTTCGCCATTTGTCACATCAACACTCATGCATAGGCAATTTTCTAATGCTAATGATTGCATTGGCTCTACACGACGAGCCAGTAACAGTAATGGATGACCCTTAGCGCTAAATGCTTTTGCCATTGCCGCACCAATTCCTGAAGATGCACCTGTAATTACGATAAGTTGTTTCATGGTTTTTCCTCTGTCATTAAGCTAACACTTAGCTGAATGAGATAATTAAATGAATCGATTCGTTTCAGTTGTGACCATTATAGTGATGGGTTTATTGTTGATATATAATTAATAGAGAACATAATTGTTTACATATGGCGTACAATATTAGGTGAAAACTCAAGTTTGCACCTAAACCTAGTTCTAAATCGAAACAAGCTATTGAAAGCGGATAAAGTAATGAATAAAGATCTGAATTTGGCTGATGTTCGAGCCTTCACTGTGATTGCTGAACAGGGCAGTTTTACGCTAGCGGCTGAAGTGCTTGGTTGTTCCCGTTCACACCTGTCAAAACAGTTGCTACAACTCGAAGGTCTGCTTAGTGTAACGCTGATAACCCGTACAACTCGTGCGCAAAGGTTAACCGAACAAGGAACTGAATTTTTTAATGCTTGTCAAAGAGCACTTGAAAACATAGATCAGGCGGTTGCTATGACAGTAGATAGCGCTCAACGCTTACAGGGCAACATCAATATTAATTGTGTTGGCGGAATTATAGGTGAAGAGATCGTTACCGCGTTAGTAAATGATTTTATCTCTGAATACCCTGATATTAGTGTGAATTTGGATTTTAGTAGCTCCAGAGTCGATCTTGTGGTCGATGAGTTTGATCTGGTATTTCGTATGGGGGAGTTAGAAGATTCGAGCATTGTTGCTCGTAAGTTAATGAGTATTGAGAATATGACCATGGCCTCACCAACCTATCTTGAACGTCGCGGTTATCCTGTTCATCCTAAAGAACTTAAAGAGCATTTGTGTATAACAGGTTCTATTGACCGTTGGTTATTTGAGAATAAAGAGGATGCTAAGAGTAAAGTAGAAGTCGATATTAAGGGCAGTTTTAAGTGTAAAAACGGTCGAGTGATGAAGAGTGCCGCCATAGCAGGTAATGGGATCGTTAGATTGCCTAAATTATATTGTCCTAATGAGCTAGCTAATGGTGAGTTAATTTCTGTCTTTGAACAGTGGCGAGTGGCCGATACGCCTTTTTATCTGCTTTACTGTAAAGATCGGTTTCAGCCTGCGAGATTAAGAGCATTTGTGTCATTTACCACTCTGAATTTTATGAAGTATGTCAGTAGTTAAGTATTAAGTATTAATTTACAATATCAAGTTTAGGATTAAGTTTAAGTGAGAAAATCTTCTACTCCTGTTATTCCAAAATATTGAACTGAGCGTTTTATTGCTATTTTCTTTGCGATTAACCCTCCATTTTTGAAAATCTTAACCACCTTCTTTCCCCCTCTGTCATTAGTGGAGTATTCATGATCATCGTTAAGTCTAAGGTTGTCGAATTGGGTTTTCATTATTAGGTGCATAGATTCTCCATCTATCTAACTATTACATATACTTATTTAACTTTAGCAGCTGCAATATGGATGGCTAGTTAGTTTTTCTAGTATTTATACATTTGAATGAATAATAGAGTATGTCCACTCTATAGCTCGAAAACTGGTGAGCTAAACTTGGTTTAACTTAGGGAATTATTCTTAATAACCTACTATTATTTGGTGTAGGAATATATTTTTTGTGTCATTTTAGCGATGAGCTTTATTGTGGGGAAGTTTGAGAACTTCTGTAGACAAGTGACTAGTTAATCTTTTATGGTATTGAATATGAGTGAGTTACCTATTTTATCCGAAGAGGAATTTAAAGAAAAATTCCCTGAAATTCATCAACAAGTCTGTGACGAATTAGGTATGGGATTTGTACCTGCTATTTTTCGCTGTGTGGTTGTTTTAAATCCTGACTTAGCTTTGTCTTCTTGGAATATGGTACGGAAAAATTTGTGCTCAGGTGAGCTTCCAAGAATAACTAAGGAACTAATGTTCTCCTATATTGCTAATAAAAAAGGGTGCAATTACTGTATGATTGCACACCATGCATTAGCCTTGCACCATGGGTTTACTGGGGATGATATGAGCATAATCCTTAATGATATGGAACAGATTAAAAACCCTGCATTAAGGTTGGTGATCAAGTTAGCCGATGCCTCTGTTGATAATAATTTCGATTTAGTGGCGCGAATAGATGAAGAATTGTCCAGTTTAGGTTTTGCTAGAGATGAGATAACTGAGCTTGTTGGCATGATCTCCTGTTCACTGTATATGGTTAATCTCGCGGACAGTATCGGGATTGATATTGATCAACGTTTTATTAATACCATAGCGGAAGCAGGTTAATTTGATGCCTGCTAAAAAGGCTTGGGATTGTGAAGCTGCCACTAAAGGGGAAGGGGCTAAGGAGATTGATAAATCTCTTTTTTATAGCGATTCTACATCAATTAAACAAACTCTTGAGGCCTCGTTAAGATCTGCAAGCTTACTGGAGCTAAGCAGTACCATCAGTGTTGATTCAAATTTTATTCGAGATTTGAAAAGTATCTATCAGAAGACACGTTTCTCCGTCGATATTGATACCTGCGTGTTGTTTCGTTTCGTTAATGGTCTATGGTGGGAGGTGATGCCTATCATTGAAGGTCATAAGTTCATTGATGATTGTCAATGGAAGAAAGTGCCTGCAAACCAAGTTAGTACCATCGAGTCGCTATTTGAAATTCGTGATGAAGTTGTAAGTCATAAAGCGGCTGAGGGTTCAAATTTAGATATTTTCCACCTACTCTCTCAAGGAAGTGTTCATTTTGAACGTTTTAAAACAGAGCATGGTGGGGTCGCATTTAAGCCTTCCGACAGCAAAGTCTTCTCCCAGTATGATAGTGCTTTTTTAGCTTATATTGCAGCGATAATTTCTTTCTGTATAGATAAGGATATTTCGAGTCATTATTTACAAGATGTATATGATTCTCTGCAAGATATTGCAGATAAACTTAATGATAGTAATAGAGATGAGAATACTATCTCGGCGATATATTTGGATCCTGCGACGGGGTTACACAGTAAGTTAGGTTTTTTAAGAGTAATTCAGTTTCTTGTGGACAAAAAACAGAAAAACAGTTTTGTTATTGTTTTATCACTTGAAATGTCGGGTGGTTCGATAAACCTATTAGATGAAGAGGTGAAAAGAGTTTTTTTAAAAATGGCGATAGTACGCTTAAAAGCAATTATTCCCGATAACAACACACTCTCGATTCTAAATAGTAGTGAATTTGCCTTTATTATGATCGACTCCAGCCAAGAAGATGTGATTAAAACGCTATCTGATGTAATGGATTCATTTCTTAATTATTTGTTGGTTGATGGTCACCCTGTTCCCTGTGAGTTGAGGGCTGGTTATAGTTGTTACCCAAGTTGTGAGTCAGAGCCCAATGAACTGCTTAGAATGGCATACATTGCACTCTATCAGGCTAAGAATACACCCTCCAGAAAACCCGTTAGCTATCAAGATGAGATAGTACAGGAGTTAAGACTCCATTTAGAGTTGGCACATTGCTTACCCAGAGCTATTGAATTACAAGAGTTTTTACTCTACTTCCAACCTATCGTCAATCCCACAAAATTGGATGAAGATATTCATCATTATGAAGCTTTGATTCGATGGAAGCATCCTGTTAAAGGGATGATCCCACCGGATCGTTTTATCGATATTGCTGAAAAGAGTGGGGATATTATTGCTATCGGCTATTGGGTTATTCATGAAGTATGTCGCTGCTTGTCACTGCCTTCAGTTCCGAATGATGTTGGTGTATCGATTAACTTATCTCCGGTTCAGTTTAAAGATGAGAGACTTGTTCAAAATATCACTAAGATAGTGAATGAATACGCTATTTCACCGGAAAGAATTACCATTGAAATTACCGAAACGTCGGCAATGCAAGATAATGAATTAACAAAAGAAAAATTCTCAGAATTCCATGCGGCAGGCTTTAAACTTTCCATGGATGATTTTGGTACAGGTTACTCATCATTAAGTTACTTGCTTAACTTTCATTTTGACATCATTAAGATAGATAAGAGCTTTATCGACAATACCTTGGTCGATGTTCAATATGAGATTATTGCACAAACGGTTGTTAAGCTTGCTCATGATTTATCTCTGATTGTAGTTTGTGAAGGGATTGAAACAGATGAACAATTTCAAATGGTTAGTGAATGGGAAACCGATATGATCCAAGGGTATTTAATCAGTAAACCCAAGATTTGGAGTGAGTTTTATTGTAATTAATCTTGCTAATATTTGCTGAGTTTATCGTCCCATAATGTCTAATTTGAACTATCTTTTAATCTGAATGATGAGAAGTACAAAATAAGAATGACATAAAGGGTTGAATAGATGAAATTGCTAAAAGTAGCGCTATGCTGTGTTGTATTATTACCTTCCTGTGTATCTGCTGGACAAGTGTATTATGAAGCTCGTAGTGATGCGATGGGCGGTGCAGGTGTGGCATCTTCTAATCGAGAAGGAGCCGCTTTTATTAATCCCGCTCTTCTTGCATTGCATGGGCCTAAATTCAATGATTTTGCTCTCTTGCTGCCGGTATTAGGCGCCGATGGAGCAGATAAAGATCAGATGGTCGATAAGTTTGATGCGCTGGAGGATTCCTATGACAGTTTAGAGGCCGCAATTAATGCTGTTGATGTCGTGGCAATCGATCGCTTTCGTCTTGAGCTAATTAACGATCTAGAGTCCTTAAAAGGCGACACCGCATATGTAAGTGCTGGTCTTGGCTTTTCACTTGTGATCCCAAGTAAAAACATGCCAATGGCTATCTTTTATAAGAGCTATATCGATGCTGTTGGTGTCACCGCAATCGAGCAATCTGATATTGATAATTTAACCGTACTTGACCCTAATAATCCCCCAGAGATCTCAGACCTTGACTCTCAAGGTGCTGTAGTCGCTGGTGCTGTTTCTGATTTTGGTGTGGCAATAAGCTTCCCCTTATCTATCGTTAATATGCCCATTTCGGTTGGGGTTTCGCCCAAGTTTCAACGTATAGATACTTATAACTATGTGGTGAGTGCGAATAACTTCGACTCCAGTGATTTTAACGATGCTAAATACCGTAATGATGAGACGACATTCAATTTGGATATCGGTGTGGCCATGGAGCCTGTAGAGGGACTTATTGTTGGATTTTCGGGTCGTAATTTAATCAGTAAAGATGTGGAAACCGTTGAAGCACAAGGTCGCAAGTTTACCTACCAGGTTGAACCTTTGTTTACCGCCGGTGTTGCCTATGATTGGGGGAGTCTTACATTGACGACGGATATTGACCTTAACGCTCATGAACGTTTCGATGATATAGAAGGTACTCAGTACTGGCGCTTAGGGGGAGAAGTGAGAGCTACACAGTGGCTGGCGCTACGTCTAGGTTATCGACATGACATGAAGGATAATACGTCGAATATCTACTCCTTAGGTACTGGATTCGCTTTTGGTCAGGCTTTTTATCTGGATGTAACCGGCATGGTCGGCAGTGACGATGCCATAGGTGGTGTGCTACAAACTTCATATCATTTTTAATGACGTTTCGAGGGCGTTCGCGGGCTAACTTAGAGAACGTTTTGCTACGAGAGTGGGAACGAGTACCCTTCGAGTGCGCCAACAAGTTGGCTACGAGGACAAGCAATACGTTGTAGGTTTGTGGCAATTCTCTTTCTCGAAGTATCGCAGATGCGCACTCACAGTGACGAAGTCACGTTCTCGGAGCGAAGCGATCTCGATTTTACAATTCCATTAACGATTTAACCGTCAATACTAATGCATTGATTGAGCATAAGATCAGTGTCATGCTTCTGGTTTTACTCTTATCAACTCTTCCCACTAACCTGCCAGCGACCAAATATCCTAGCACCACTGATGGAAGTAGCATGAGTGAAAGCCAAAGATGCTTAATCTCCAATAATCCTGCGATAGATAAGATGGCTAATGCTATGGCAGAACTAAAGATGAAGAAGGCTGAAAGCGCAGCTCTAAATTGACTCGCATCTTTTCCCGATAACAAAATAGCCAGTGGTGGGCCACCTATGGCTGCAATGTTGCCAAACACACCAGATATCACGCCTGCTGCAAACAAGCTCTTGCGGTTCACCACTAAATTGAATTTAAGTAAACTTAGGATGACCGCTGCCGCCACGATCCCTGCTATGGCTAAGCCGAGAATCGGTTGGGGAGCAAATATTAACAGAGCCGCACCGATAAATCCGCCGGGAATACGACCCAGTAGCGCATACTGTAGGCCATTAAACTCCAGTGCCCCACGTTCTCGATAGAGAGTAAGCAAAGAGATGAAGAAGCCCATAACGATGACGGGGGCCGGAACCAGATCGGGATCAACAAGATAGAGAAGTGGCGAGGCTACCACGGCAAGACCGAAGCCTATCAAGCTCTGAGTGATTGCCCCAAAGAAGATAATAATGGATGCCAGTAGTAAGGTAGTCGGTGCGATTAACTCAAACACATTTCTGTCCATAAATAGTATACCCAAGTGAGCTGGATATATACGGCAATTAAAGAACAATAAAAACAAACAGGGATCGCATCGCATCGCGATCTCTATATCAGTTCCATTAATTATTTGACCTTTCAGCGGGAGTTCAAGGTGCTGCAGGCAAGACTGGAACTTGACGCTAATAGTTATTCTCGGCTCTGGCATCCTCGGTAACTGCTCCTGCGTTACTCTACCTCCTGAATCCATTCAGTCGTGCTTCGCCCTACCTTCTGCATCTGACCTCCAAGGATGGAGGAAATGTCTTATTTTGTATGGAACAAAATAGACCATGCAGTCGTATATCTAAATCACTTAACACAGCATGGAGTACTTTGAAGCCCGCACTACGTGAGCTTTTCAAGCATTCCACTTCTGTGTTGTATTGATTTAAAAGGGAATAACCATTTCTTTATCAATACGCCTTGAATTGAAAAGCTTGAAAGGCTCTGAATTGATCAAATATTTAGTAGAACTGATATTCTTGACTGGAGTAGAGTACTTTCTATATCTAAGTCTCTTGGAACCGCAAGATTCAGTGGTCATTGAATGCGCTTAGAATGGAATTCGCGCAAAGCCACTGAAACGAGCTTTCTTAGAGCGTTAGGGTATTAATAAGGTTACTCGACGTCTTCCCACTCAATGCCCATCTCATCCATCAAGCGTTTTACTTCTACAGGAATGCTGTCAGGTTTATCTTTCGAAAGATCTTCATCATTTGGCAGTGGCTGGCCAGTATAGGCATGCAAAAATGCTTCACAAAGCAGTTCACTGTTGGTGGCGTGACGTAGGTTATTGACCTGACGGCGTGTACGCTCGTCAGTCAGTACCTTAAGCACTTTTAAGGGAATAGAAACAGTAATTTTCTTTACCTGTTCATTCTTCTTGCCGTGTTCAGCATAGGGGCTGATGTAATCGCCATTCCACTCAGTCATTGACTCACCTGTAAATTCAAAATTCGGGGCAGATTTTAACCCTTTAATTTGTACAGTCAAATTATTGCCTCTTATTTCGATTAAATGCAAATAGATTTCCATATGTTCGGACGTCTAAACGTCTAATCGGTTGACGAGGAAGTAACTCTTAGGTACATTTAGACGTCTAGACATCTCATTTTTCTAAATGATATAAAGTATGATGTCAGTAATAGGTATGATGTTTAGTAGTAGTTAGTATTAGGAGCTGTAGATGACCGAACGTAAGTTAGCCACGATTGCCGTGCGTCAGGGGATTGAATCCGATACCCAACATGGTGCCGTAGTACCGCCGATCTATCTTTCCACTAATTATTCCTTCGATGGACACAAGAATCCAAGAGATTTTGATTACAGCCGTTCGGGTAATCCAACGCGCTCTATTCTCGGAGATGCCATTGCAGCGCTTGAAAAAGGAGCCACAGGCGTGGTGACATGTACGGGAATGGCTGCAATAACCTTGGTCACGAGTTTGTTAGGTCCTGATGACCTATTACTGGTTCCCCACGATTGTTATGGTGGCAGTTATCGTCTATTCACCAACTTGGCCAAAAAGGGTCAGTTTAAGTTGATGGTGGTTGATCAAACAGATAGCCAAGCCTTAAGTGAGGCGATAGCGCTTAAACCTAAGATGGTTTGGCTTGAGACTCCATCTAATCCACTGCTAAGGGTTGTCGATATTGAAGCTATTTCAGCTGCAAGCCATGATGTTGATGCGATCGTGGTCGTCGACAACACTTTCTTGTCACCTATTTTGCAGCAGCCACTTTTATTAGGGGCTGATATCGTCATGCATTCGACGACTAAGTACATCAATGGACACAGTGATGTTGTTGGCGGTGCCGTGGTTGCGAAAGATCCTGAATTGGGTGAGTTACTGCATTGGTGGTCAAACACCTTAGGGCTGACTGGATCTGCATTTGATAGTTATCTAGCACTGCGTGGCCTTCGAACTCTACCTATTCGCATCAGAGAGCATCAAGCCAACGCTCAGCGAGTATTAGAGGTACTCACTAACAGCAACGCCGTAGACAAGGTTTACTACCCTGGGCTTAACGATCACCCCGGACATGACATCGCCGCTAAGCAGCAAAAAGGCTTCGGTGCCATGCTCAGTTTCGAGCTAAAAGGTGGTGAAGCTGAATTAGTCGCCTTTCTAGCGCAACTTTCTGTGTTTTCTATCGCAGAAAGTTTAGGTGGGGTAGAGAGTTTAGTCGCCGTTCCTGCGACAATGACCCACAGAGCGATGGAACCAGCGGCGCGAGCCGAAGCAGGGATTAAAGAGACCCTCATTCGCCTTTCTGTTGGTATTGAAGATGCTGATGATTTAGTGGCCGACATTAAAGCGGGACTCGCTGCAGCATCTGCAGTCAGCGGTTTATAAGAGTTAAAAATGACGCGTGGTCATTTAGTCGTAGATAGTTAAGTTGGACTCACTGCTTTATCTGCAGTCAGCTGTTAATTGGTTTATAGGAGTTAGAGATGGCGCGTGGTCATTTACATAAATTTGGTGGTTCTAGTCTAGCGGATGCAGATTGTTATCGCCGTGTGGCTCATATCCTTCTCACTCATGGCAATAGCGACGATCTTGTCGTTGTCTCCGCCGCAGGTAAGAGCACCAATTTTCTTTATAAGTTGCTAGCGTTAAAAGATTCGTCTCAACTGTGGCAAGAAGAATTACAGGTACTGATTAGTTTTCAGCAGAATTTGATTGAACAATTGCTATCAAATGAGCAAGCGAGAAGCTTGCGTGAGCGCTTATCTATAGATAAGTATCAATTGATCAGTTTGTTTTCTCTTGATGAACTTAATGAATATAAGCGCAGCGAAGTCGTGAGCTTTGGTGAACGCTGGTCAGCTCGTTTACTGGCTGCTCTTTTGAGGGAGTCTGGCGTGGCGGCAAGCGATGTCGATGCCAGAAGCCTACTGATTGCCGATGAGGGAGCCATTCCTCAAATCAGGCTTGATGAGTCACGTGTTCGCGTGCAGAAGCGTGTTGAAGGTAGTCCTAACGAACGTTTGATTATTACCGGTTTTATCTGTGCGAACAGCCAAGGCGAAACTTTACTGCTTGGGCGTAATGGCTCTGACTACAGCGCCACGCTAATTGCCAGCCTTGCTGATATTGGTCGTGTGACAATTTGGACTGATGTTGAGGGGGTATTTAATGCTGACCCTAACAAAATCAACGATGCAAAGTTACTCAAGAGTCTCTCTTTAGATGAAGCTAACCGCCTCGCTCATTTAGGCTCACCTGTACTGCATAATCGCTCGTTACAGCCACTGTTTGATACTGATGTGAGCTTAGCTGTGCGTTCTAGTTACGCCTCTCACACAGACTTTACCTTGATTGCACCTAAGAGTTCATCGGCTAGCGCGCCGGTTGTGACTAACCTTGCTTCGGTTTCGCTGTTTAATTTAAGGTTAACAGCAGGTTTGCATAGCGTCCTCGCACTGCTAGCTGAGTCTGGACTTATCCCGCTAGCCCATTGGACATTAGCGCAAAACCGAGTTGAATTAGCCTTCACCAATGAAAACAGTAAACAAGTTCATGCTCTGCTTGAGCTTGAAGCAGAGTCATTGGGGATAGCTGACATCAAAGTGCGGGAAGATCTGGGGTTAGTTGCGCTAGTCAGTGCTGACTCAGGCCTTTATCGCCGTGGTTTTGCTCGCTTGTTAAGTCGCGATGCCAGACCCTTGTTTAACGATGGCTTGAGCTTAGTGACCTTGGTTCCCTTTGGACAAGTTAACCTGCTGACTCAAAAAGTGCATCGTCGATGTGCAGGACCTCGTAAGCGTATCGGTGTGCTGCTGCTTGGGGTTGGTAATATCGGTGAAGCTTGGATAGAGCTATTCACCCGAGCAAGAGCTGCATTGAATAAAGAGTTAGAAGCTAGCGTAGAACTGGTGGGCTTGTTGAGTTCAAAGAAAGCCTTGCTGAAAGAGGAGGGTATTAATCTCGCTTCATGGAAAGAGGAGTTTGAACAGCAAGCCACACCTTGGTTGTATGATCACCTGTTTGAGCAACTTCAGGCGCTAGAATGTGATGAAATTATTGCTTTGGATATCAGTGCCAGTGCAGATTTAACCTTACAATACCCTGCGTTCTTTGCGCGTGGTATCCATGTCGTTAGTGCTAATAAACTTGCAGGTTCAGGTCCCTTAGCTTTCTATAATGAGCTCAAGCAGCAGTTGGGTAATCGCAGATTGTTTTGGCGGTATAATGCCAGCTGTGGTGCAGGATTACCGGTGCAACATGCGCTGAACGATCTACACAACAGTGGTGATAGTATTGAAGCGGTAGGCGGCATTTTCTCTGGCACGCTGTGTTGGTTATTCGAGAACTATGATGCTAAAAAACCGTTTTCACAACTTGTATTAGAAGCGAGAGGGTTAGGGATCACTGAGCCCGATCCTCGTGATGATCTATCCGGTCGTGATATGCAGCGTAAGTTGTTAATTTTAGCCCGTGAGATTGGTCATAATATTGAGCTAGACGATATTAAATTAAACTCGCTTGTTCCTGCGGCATTAGCAGATATTTCACTTGAGCAATTTTTAGTGAGAATAGCTGAGCTTGATGATGACTTGTTGCAGCAGTTTAGTGCGGCAGCGGAACAGAATAAGGTGCTGCGATATGTTGCAGGCTTAGATTTAATTGGTGGCGTTTTAAAGGCTGAAGTGGGCATAGAGTGGGTCGACAGAGACCATGCTTATGCTAATTTAACCCCAGGTGATAATGTGTTTGTTATCCGTAGTTCCTTTTACCAAGACAATCCATTAATTATCCGTGGACCAGGCGCTGGTAGGGAAGTCACCGCTGCCGCAGTTCAGTCAGATCTAGCGCAGATTTGTCGGGATCTGGTGCAGGAGTAAACATTGTAAAGAAGGGCACTTTGCTTTGAGTTCGTTCGAGAGCTCATATCGAGAGCGGAAACAAGTTCCCTTCGAGCTCGCCAACAAGTTGGCTACGAGAAAAGTTTTTTGCTCCTGACTTTTCTTTTCCTCGCAGTCGCCTGCGACGTACTCGAAGGTGCTTCATAGCCGTTCTAGCAGTGACGAAGTCACGTTCTAGTAGCAGCTTTGCTATATCTTATTTGAAATTACTCCTCTTTTAGCTATTGACTTCAATCTCAGCTTCTTTAATATGGATGTATAGACGTCCAAACGTCTAAGTCAGTTCTGCTACTTAAACAGGTTATGAAACAGGTTAAGAAAACAGATTAAGAGAACAGAGAGTAAAGTAGTAGAGGGAATTGAAATGAGTTTTAATCATGCACAACATTCAACATCACTAAACCAGAGCTTGGCTGAGCTGAATGGCGATATTAACGTTTCTTTTGAATTTTTCCCTCCCGCATCACCAGAGATGGAACAGATCCTCTGGAACTCAATTCGTCGCTTAGAGCCACTGAAGCCCAAATTTGTATCAGTGACCTATGGTGCTAACTCAGGGGTTCGTGACCGTACCCATGGTGTGATTGAGCGTATTCAAAAAGAGACTGATCTGGTTGCTGCGCCGCATTTGACATTAGTTGACGCCAGCGACGAAGAGCTTAAAGAGTTGGCTAAGCATTACTGGAGCTCAGGTATTAAAGATATTGTAGCCCTACGTGGGGATCTGCCTGATGGTAGTCCAAAGCCGACTCGTTTTGCTAACGATTTAGTTCGCCTGCTTCGCTCTGTTGCAGATTTTGATATCTCAGTCGCTGCCTATCCTGAAGTTCACCCTGATGCACGCAATGCACAAGCAGACCTTATTAACTTAAAGAAGAAGATCGATGCGGGGGCTAACCGTGCAATAACGCAGTTTTTCTTCGATGTCGAATCATACCTCCGATTCCGCGATCGCTGTGTTGCAGCGGGCATTGATGTTGAAATCGTGCCGGGCATACTGCCTGTGACTAACTTTAAGCAACTGAAGCGTTTTGCTGGCATGACTAATGTGGGCATTCCTGCTTGGTTACATAAGCAGTTTGAAGGCTTGGATGATGATCCTGTTACTCGTCAGATGGTAGGTGCTAACGTTGCTATTGATATGGTTAAAGTGCTCTCTCGTGAAGGAGTCAAAGATTTCCATTTTTACACATTGAATCGAGCTGAATTGACATACGCCATCTGCCACACATTAGGTGTTCGCCCGGGTAAGTAGGCTAACGTGCAGTGATGGATATGGTTAAAGTGCTCTCTCGTGAAGGAGTCAAAGATTTCCATTTTTACACATAGAATCGAGCTGAATTGACATACGCCATCTGCCACACATTAGGTGTTCGCCCGGGTAAGTAGGCTAACGTGCAGTGATGGATATGGTTAAAGTGCTCTCTCGTGAAGGAGTCAAAGATTTCCATTTTTACACATAGAATCGAGCTGAATTGACATACGCCATCTGCCATACGTTAGGTGTGAGACCTGGTCAGTAAGTTTATAGTTTTAAGTTACGAGTACGCTTCGAGTGCCGAGATAAGTTTGGTTGGATAATATTGATGCTCTACCTTAACGGGTGGAGCATTTTTGTTTCCAACTTGTATTTGTTATAAGGTATTAAAAAACAAATTAAGGATAGCTAATGACAACATGGAAAGCTGGCTTGGTATTCTCTTGCGTAGTGTTACTGGCAGCATGCAGTAATGTTTCATTTCGAACTAATATCAGCCCAGATATTGCAGAAGTAGCCACGAGGTCTATCGCTGCTTCAGATGTTAGAGAGTTTACAATTGAAGAGATCTCACGTCGTGATAAAGAGATGCTTGGAGAGGTAAGATCATCATATTGCCAAGCCGGCTTCACAACTCCAGCTCCTTCTCGTGCTTTATTGGCAACGGATATGCGCTACAAAACGACACAACTTGGTGGCAATGTTTATGTCGTAATGGAATGTTTTAATTCATCTTATGCAAGTTGTAACGCTTATATGGAATGCCGTGCTTTAGCGTATGTTGTCACAGATGGTTCCCTTTGATCGTTATTTTGGTCACTGATATTTTTGGTCTGACGGATCATCTCTTGAAACTTCAAAAAAGGATTAATGACTCGGGGTATGATTGTGAAGTGGTCGATCCCTATATTGGTGTTTATCGGCATTTTATTAGTGAGTCGTTAGCGTATCAGACCTTTATGGCTGAGTGCGGTCATGAGCGTTATCGTGATTTGGTTAAAAGCAAAGTTGAAGCTGCTAATAATCCGTGTGTAGTAATAGGCTTCAGCGCCGGAGCTTCTGCGACTTGGAAGGCACTTGAGAAGCTTAATTCTGAAGCAATATTACATTTTATTGGATTTTATCCAAGTCAAATCCGGCATCATCTGAACATCAACCCATCATGTCCTGTGAGCTTTGTTTTTCCTGCTGTTGAAACTCATTTTGACGTTAATGCAGTTATTGAACATTTATCTCAGAAACCTTTGGTGATGATTAGCCTGACTCAATACTTCCATGGCTTTATTAATTTTTATTCATCCGCTTATAATGAGCTAGCCTCAGAGCAATACGTTAATCTTCTCTGTAACTCGCAGCTGTTGAGTGATTCTGCACTAATGCAGACAAATCTTACACATCTATCCAGTGTATAGTCACCCATTAAATCAGTATTACAATTTTCACATTAAAGCCTAAGATGAAACAGTTCATACAAGGGGAATATGATAAAGTGAATTCATTTGAAGAGCGCCTTCCGCTGAATGAACAGACACTTAATGTAATTGGTATGAGGTGATAAGGTGTATCAAGCTCACTGCCATGGCGTTGATGGCCTAGGGTATTACGGACAAGCTGTTGATGGAGGTCAGAGAGACTTGGCTCTAACTCTTACCTAATAAATCCTAAGTAAGAGTCAACACTTCTTAAACTCGAAAAGGTGAGCTAATGACGGATACTACATATAAGTCACTGTGCCATTGTGGTGGAGTTGAGTTGTCACTTTCACTGCCGGATGGCTTGGTCGATCCACGTCGCTGTGATTGCTCCATGTGTCGACGACGAGGTGCGATTGTCGCTTCCATCCCGCTAGCAGATCTCAAGGTGGTGAAAGGCGCTGAGTTATTAAACTTATATCAATTCAATACCATGAGTGCCAAACACTTCTTTTGTTCAAGGTGTGGGATCTATACTCACCATCAGCGACGATCTAACCCGCATTTATATGGATTCAATGTCGCGTGTTTAGAGGGGGATCCTTTTGACATACGCACTTTACTCAAGGAGGGAGTAACCTTGTATGACGGAGTCAATCATCCTGCCGATGCTAAAGAATAAAATATGAATGAAGATGACCAGACGCAATCCATGAACTGTCCATTGTGCCAAAATACCAATAGCTGTGCTCTGAACTCCAATCAGGAGATTGAAGCTTGTTGGTGCAAGAGTGTTAAATTTCCGCCTAAATCTGTTCTGATAGAGAAACAACTTGATGGCAGTGTTTGTATCTGCCAAGGGTGCCTCGAGAGGATTAAACAGGAGCTGGCGTTAGACTTGAAAAGAGTAGACTAACGCGTAAATGTAAGAAAGGCCATCCTTGGCAGACTGAAATCGATGTTGTTTTTATTCTTTTTTTGGTTTTATTCTTATCTATTCAATCACTTTAAACCAGTTCCATACTCTGCTAACTCAATGGCCATGTTAGAACATGCTATATCTAGATTCTTAGGCTCGCTTGGGAAGACTAATAATCTGCTGCTGATATCAGATTAACGCCCCGTTGAAAACATCCGTTGATAAGCCGTTTATGCGTTACGCCTTGCAGCATAAATGAGATATTGTAACGACCCCCTTTTACCGCCTTGAATCACCATGGCCATTTGGCCTTTGGTGACATATTGCCAATCCTCATTCATGATGTTGGCTATCTGATTGTCATACAGATCAAAAATGATGGGATCATCTCCTAGGGCTCGACACTTTACCGTTTCTTCATAAGCCCTATTGTAATTCCGACCTTGTAAATTATTAAAATAGATCATGAATTCTCCCAATAAACGCATGCTGATTATACTTGTAAATATACTATTGTATAGCTGTTTGTTTTTTCTGGCTTGGAATATACTCATTAAACGTTGAAGCGGTACCTTGGTGGGGATGGATTAGTGATGATAAATCGTTAATCTCTTTCAATCTTAAAGACTATAGCACTGAGGTGTAACGTTTTAAGGCCAACAAAGAAGAGTTTTGTCAGTGAATTCAATTTTTATCTTATAGACCCAGCTTAGTTTTTGGCGCAAAATCCTTGACCTCATTTCAGTGCTCTTCATGTGTTCAAGTAGGTTCCTTTGCAACAGAACAATTTCAAAATTGGGTTACTCTTTATCTCAACAGCGGTGTTTTTTTGGGGGATATTGCCGATAGCCCTTAAACTCTCTTCAACCTTTATCGATCCAGTTTCATTAACTTGGTTTAGGTTCTTAGTCGCTTTACTCGTCAGTCTTATCATTCAATATTTTAGTGGTAGGCTGAAACAGTTTGCCTCTTTAGACAGAAGGGCTTGGATAAAGCTGTTGTTTGCTTCAGTCTTTCTGGTGCTTAACTATGTTTCGTTTGTCTATGCGTTAAAATACTTAGCCCCAGGCACTGCGCAGCTTAATTTTCAGACGTCTCCTTTTTTCTTGGCTTTTGGTGGTATGCTCTTTTTTAAAGAGAAGTTGAGTGCTATTCAAATGACCTGTTTCGCGACGTTAGCGCTAGGCATGTTAATGTTCTTTCATCCATTTCTAGAATTTAATCAATCTGAAAACTCAACATTTTGGACCGGGATGATGATCATTCAATTCTCTGTGTGTTCATGGACGAGTTATGCTTTATTGCAAAAGTCACTGTTGGAACAGTTAGATCCCAGTAATGTTCTCCTTTTTATCTATGGAATGGGGGTATTGTTGATGACTGGGTTTGTCGACCTTAATCAGTTCACAAGCATGTCGTTGAATCATTGGGGTATCGCGATGTTTTGTGCCATTAACACCTTGATTGCCTATGGCTGTTTTGGCGCTTCAATGAAGTACTGGCCAACAGCTCAAGTGAGCGCCATGATGGCGCTTACTCCCGTATTAAGTTTTAGCTGTACGGCATATATGGTGAGTTTAGGTTTGTGGCCTGATATGTTTTTTAGTGATGCTTTAGATTTTCTATCCTTAAGTGGGATAGCAGTAATTATCTTCTCTGTCATAGTGTTACAGCTATTACCTACAATAATTTCTCGTAGAGAGAGGTTGATAGCGACGAGAGCATAGTCGAGTGGCTATTTAGCTGTACTATCCATTATTTGATGTTGCTTGATTTGATTCAAGCCAAAGTTTGAGTTTTAAAATAAGTTTATCGGGGTCGATAGGCTTAGCTAAGTAGTCATCCATACCAGACTGAATACATTTATCTTTATCACCCATCATAGCGTTTGCTGTCATCGCTATGATGGTGATCTTTACATACTCTACACCAGCTTGCCCTAACCGTATTGCTCGGGTGGTTTGATACCCATCCATTTCAGGCATCTGGCAGTCCATTATAATAATGTTGAATTTATTGGTCTCGTTATTCAGTTTATCAAGTGCCTCAATGCCATTGGCGGCAACAGTTGGAGTGACACCAAACTCCTCTAGGATCCCTAACACAACAAGCTGATTAACGTAATTGTCTTCAACTAGGAGTATTGAAGCTGTCTGATTCCATTGTTGTGTCACTTTGGTTGGAGCTGGTTCATATTTGTGGCTTAGCGTGGTGAGGTAGTTGTGTGTTACTAGTGGGACTGCATTTTGTAAAGTATCACCAGCATCAACGACGATGGATAGGGCTTCGAATAGATCTTCAGTGGTTGTAGGCTTAGGAAAGTAAGCATGGAAACCTAAATCTGCAAAATATTGTGCATCTCCTTCCTGGGACATAGAGGTCATCATTATGAGTTTTATCTTATTAAAATGCGGGGAAGTTTGCAGTAGCTTACCTAACATGGCGCCATCCATTTTTGGCATGCACATATCCAAAAAAGCGACATCGAAGAGCTGTTTATCTTTTTGTAACCTAGCCTGACAGAGTTTTAGTGCTTGAGGGCCACTGTCTGCTTCTGTAACCTCAGCTCCCCAGAGCTCGAGTTGCCCCTTAAGCACCTCTCTATTGGTTTCGTTATCATCGACAATTAATAAGCTAAGTGAGTTAATATCAATTCTGGGTAGGGTAAGTTGTGAGTGGTCAATTTTTTCCAAATGAATATAGAAGCTAAAACAGCTTCCATGATTAGGTTTTGTGGTAACACTTACATCTCCATTCATCAGCAGGCATAGTTTTTTTACAATGGCTAAACCGAGTCCTGAACCACCAAATACCCGTGTAGTTGAGGCGTCAACTTGACTGAAAGAATCAAACAGTGTCGAAAGCTTATCTTCGGGTATACCTATTCCGGAGTCATTAATTGAGCATTCTAGACACCAATATTTATCATCGAAAGAGTTTAATTTCGCGCTGATTACAATCTCACCCTGTGAGGTGAATTTAATTGAGTTGCCTACTAAGTTTGTGATTATCTGTCTAATTCTTCCAGAATCACCTTTTACGTTCGCATGTTTTATACCTGATAGATCTAATATAAGTTCTAGGTTTTTATTTTGCGCCTCAATAGCCATAGACTTAGCTATTTCTCCCAATATCTGATGCACATTAAAATCTAAATTTTCTAACTCTAATTTCCCCGCATCAACCTTTGAATAATCTAATATATCGTTGATTAAGGTCAGTAAAGATTGGGCGCTGGATTGTGCTAAAAATGCTTTACGTCTTTGTTCCTTTTTTAAATCACCATTGAGCAGGAGCCCAAGCATGCCTAATACGCCATTCATTGGAGTTCGTATTTCATGGCTCATACTTGCCAGAAACTCACTTTTGGCTAGCGCTGCATCTTCGGCTGCATTCTTGGCAATGATTAACTCATTTTCTGACTTTATCCGCTGAGTGATATCCTGATAGTTCCAGACTCGTCCATTTATTTGACCATCGAGTTTCATGGGTAAGGAGACTCGCTCTAATATGCGTCCATCATTAAAATAGAGCTTATCAAAAGTAGGATGTATGTCTTGGGTATTTAATATTGTAGTTTCTAGCAGTGTATTTTTATGTTGTAGTTGTGCATTGAGGTGTTGCTGCATTTGCCCTTTGTCATCTATTTTTAATGTTAAGTTGTCCAGCTTCCAAAGAGCTGAAAACCGTTTATTCATTTTAAAAATATTGCCCTGTGTTCCTGTGACCAATATGCCACTGTCGGTTGACTCTAACGTCGACTCTAACAGTGTAAGAGTTTGTTTTATCTCAAACTCAATTTTTTTACGTTCTTCGATCTCAATATCTAAAAGTACTTTATTGGTTGTGGTTAATTGCAGGTTTTCTGCCATGGTGTTCATGGCATCTCCTAAGGTTGAAATTTCATCATTACCTAGATTAGGTACTCGATAGCTGAGATCGCCATTGCCTATCGCTTCTGAGCCAAGGCGTAAAGTATCTAACCTATTTACTACCCCATGTTTAACGAGAAAATAGAGAAAGCTAGCCAATATAAATGCGCTAAATAGAGATGTTATTAAGATCACTTGAGAGATCTCTTTTAGAGGTTGTAGTACCTTATCCTGGTCATAAACGATCAGAACTTCATTATTTTGAACATGACTACTTCCGTGGTTATGTTTGGCATTCGTTGAGGTCAGCTCCTGAGGTAACGGACTTTTCGTCATTGTTTGTTTTTGTGAGGCTGCGAAGTGTTGTACGAGTACCTGACCTTGTTTAGATCGAATAAAGGCGGCGGTGACATGATTATTTGTATAGTTGAGTTCTTCGACTAACGTTTTAAGAACGGCTTGATTGACCTTATGCCAATCAATTGAAATCACTAACCATCCTATAAACTTGCCACGTTTTTTAATTTTAGTAGCTAGCCATTGGCTTTTATCTTTAGCAACTCCAATAAGGTTGAGGTATGGATCAATGTGGTAGGTACTGTAAAATGTATCCTCTTCTGTTAATGCATTAAATAGTGGATGGATTAAAATATTGTGTAGAAGTAAATTCTCGCCATCTAGCTTTTTATCATTATGATTTCGAGTGCTAGTGGAAAAAACAGAGCCGTCAGGTTCAGTGACTAGCACATAATTAATGAATGGATAAATATAGGGAAGGTCGTTAAGAACTTGGCTAATTCCACGACTGTCGTAGAGATCTAAGGCCTTTTTAATCTCTCGATTACGAGCCGCAACTTTTAGAATATCAAGTATCTGCTGTTGTTTATCATCTATTTTCGTTACTGCTAGTTCAGCATTGCCCTCAATATGACTTGCTTGCATCTCCAACATAAAGCTTCTGACTTGGAACTGGAGATAATATCCCACTGAGCCTATGACAAGAATGACGGTAATAGAGGCCGATACGATTAATTTGGTAATTAGCTTCATGCAATATAACTTGTGATCCTAGATTCAACTGCTCAATTTAGAGCTATGGAGTTATCAGTATTATCTTATCTCTGGCCTCATTTGACAGAACGATACCTAATTGCTTGAGGCTGTCTTTATTTGCTAGAAATAGGGGCGGATTTTGTAGTTCAGTTTCGAGTCTGGTAGGAGAGATCTTCTCCAAGAGGATTTTAGCTGCCTTTTTACCCGCCATCTTACCGAGTGTATAGAAGTCTGCTACGGGGCCAAATGTTGAACCTTGTTCGATACCGCTCTTATTTGAACTAAGGATAGGGAGTTTGTGTTGCAGAGATATATCGATTAATGCCGCTTCACCGCCTCCCTGTAATAGTGTGTCAGTTGTAGTAATAAACAGATCTACTTTGCCAACTTGTTCCATTGCCATTTGTGTTAATTCATTAATATCAGAGGGCTCTAGATTGATGCTGGTGATCCCTTCTCGTTTGAGTAAGCGGATAAGGTTTGCGGCTTGGATATTGGAATTAGGCTCTCCTTTACGGTGAAAAATAGCCACCAATTTAACATTGGGTTGGATGAGGTTAAGTAAAGATATATAGTTGATTAAAGGAATAAAATTACTGGTACCAACCAGATTGTTGCCGGAGTACTCGAAAGACTCGATAAGTCCTGAATCTGCTGGGTAGGTGACAATTGAAAAAACGATAGGCATCTGCTCAGGTAATATTTCCTTCATTATGGCTGTCCCTGGTGTAGTAAGGGAGTAAACCAGATCGACTTTTAAGCGCTTAAATTCTTGTGCTACTTTTTTTTGTAGTTGTTTATCACTGCCTATTTCACCTGCAAGATAACTCACATGTATATGCTCGACGAGACCAGCATCAGCCATTCCATCTTTAAATCCTTGAATGCTAGTATTGTAGCCAGACCAAGCAGCAATCCCCACCCTATATTGAGTGTCAGCTCTCGCCTGATTAAGATGAGTAGTGATGCTAAAAACAATAATAAGAAGTAAGGCGGTTAACCGTTTTTTGTCTACTGAAGAGAAATTTACCATGTGCATAGATTCTTTCATGAATGTTCTTGATATAACAATAGACTAAAATGAATTCTTTCATCTGAAAAGATGGCTATATTAGGTATTTTGATGAGGTTATCCCCGCTTCGGCACGGCATAGGAGATGGGAAGCTATGCCGTGCAGCTTGGAAATGCAGGGTTCAGAGGATTGGCGCAAGCCCACTTCGTTGTTGTATTCGCTTAACAAGGGAGTAAATCGATAGTGAAATGAGTTTACCTTGCTTTAATCAAGATATCTTTAAGCCAATTAATGGCGCTAGTTATACCTAACTTAGTGGCTGGAAATATTTTAATATTGATGTCATCAAGAGCGACCCGTTGATTTAACTGGGGAGGAATATGCTCGTTTTGTCGGTCATGATATAAGATAGCGAGAGCTCTTTGATGCTCAAGAGAAGCCAGACAAAGTTCGGCTTCGAAAGTATAACTGTATTGGTTTTGTTTATTGATGAGCAGCGCAAAATCTCCTGGATAAAAATGGCTGAGGTAATTATCAAGTTCTTCTACCATCTCTATACCTAGCTCAACTCCGCTGTCGACAATAACCTCTGCTATATCACAGTCTAAATGGTTGATAGTGCAGCCAAAACTTAACCTTTTCATGCTTTCCTCTTTGTTGTTTTTTATTGAGAATTGCCATTAATAATATAATTGATTGCGTTGCGGGTTGCAACGCTAGAGTTTTGCGCTGTTAATTATCGGTTATCTAGTTTTATATTTTGTCGTGTGTGATAGGGCAAGGAGTACTAAACAAGGAGTTAGAGTGGGATGGAAAACTGGATGTCATTGTTGTTGGGGCTGGGGTTGTCGGGCTCGCCATTACCGCTAAGTTAAGTACTATGCGTCATAGCGTTGCAATATCGATAGGAAAGTTGATTGTTACAAGCATGCCTGAGTTTTCAGTCTATATATCACCCTCAACCAGTATCATTGATAGCCACTGTCCGAGTTAGCTTAAAACAGACGTTTCTTAGTGTAATTAAAACGTTATTATCCCAATATTGATGCCGAGAAATTACAGCCATTCGGGTATTAAAAAAGGAGCCATTTGGCTCCTTTTTTGTTTATTAGCTCACTTTATAAAAAGTGCACTGATAAATTATTTACTCACTAGCAGGACCTTTACGGTGTGGCTTTCTGTCACCCGTTGGACGACGATCGCGTGGACGACGTGCTGGGCGGCTATCGCCACCAGCAGGTAATTCTGCGCCATCTGCTTCACGTATGTTTAGTGGCTTACCACAAACACGAACTTTTCTAAGGTGCTCAAGCACATCTTTTGGCATTCCATCAGGCAGATCGATAGCTGTTATGTTATCGAATAACTGAATTTGACCAATGTAACGGCTGTCGATGTTTGCTTCGTTAGCCACTGCGCCAACAATGTTACCGACTCCAACACCATGCTCACGGCCTACGTCGATGATGTAACGACACATCTTAACGTCTGGATTGTCTTTTAGTGCATCGGCTTTACCAAGATTAGTTGGAGTCGGACGAGCATCACGACGAGGACGTTCTGCGCGATCACGCGGAGCACGATCACGAGAGTTACGGTCACCACGATCACTTGCATTACGATCATCACGACTGTCACGCTGACGTTCGTTAATTGATGGTAACTGAAGAGGGCGATCTTTTTGAACTTGTTGCAGTAATGCAGCAGCAAGAACGTCAGTATCCACTTCAAGTTGCTGACAAAGTTGTGCAACAGCGCCCTTCATGAAATCTAAAGAGTCTTTAGCAATGATTTCAGAAACTTGTTCACCTAAACGAGATAGACGACGCTCAGTTACTGTCTCTGGACTTGGTACATCCATTGGCGAGATACGGCTGTTAGTCGCACGTTCGATAGTGCGTAGCATACGCATTTCTCTATGAGTGACGAACAGAATCGCCATACCAGTACGACCAGCACGGCCAGTACGGCCAATACGGTGTACATAAGCTTCAGTATCATATGGGATATCGTAGTTAACTACGTGTCCTATGCGCTCAACGTCTAGACCACGGGCCGCTACGTCAGTGGCGATAATGATATCTAGCTTGCCACGCTTAAGCTGATCAACTGCACGCTCACGAGCCTGCTGGTTCATGTCACCGTGTAGTGGTGATGAAGCATAACCGCGAGCTTCTAGCTTTTCAGCTAGCTCAACACAGCTGTTACGAGTACGAACGAAGATGATGATACCTTCAGTCTTCTCAACTTCTAGAACACGTACTAGTGCTTCGAGCTTGTTATGCTGTGATACTTGAACGAAACGCTGTTCAATGGTTTCAACAGTTGTTGTTGTCGTTGCAATTTTAACGTGAACAGGCTCAGTCAAATACTTGCTAGCAACACGCTTAATCTGCTCAGGCATAGTAGCTGAGAAAAGTGCTAGTTGACGCTCTTTAGGTGTGTGCTCAAGGATCCATTCGATATCATCGATGAAGCCCATTTTTAGCATTTCATCAGCTTCGTCAAGTACCATAGCTTTAAGCGAATCTAGCTTAAGAGTGCCACGACGCATATGGTCCATAACACGGCCAGGAGTACCAACGATGATCTGAGGACCACGTCTAAGAGCATTAAGCTGTTGTTGCATGCTCTGACCACCATAAATAGGTAGTACGTGCATGCCCTTCATAAATTTAGCGTAGCTAGCAAATGCTTCAGCAACCTGAACAGCAAGTTCACGTGTTGGCGCTAGTACTAAAATTTGTGGAGAATTAAGGTTAGGGTCAATTCTATTCAAAAGTGGCAGAGCAAAAGCACCGGTTTTACCGGTACCTGTTTGCGCTTGACCTAATATGTCCTTACCGGCCATAAGAGGAGCGATACTCGCAGCTTGAATAGGGGTAGGCTTTTCGTAGCCAAGCTCGTCAAGAGCACGCAGCAAAGGCTCGGAAAGACCGAGTTCGCGGAAAGTTTTTTCTTCGGATGACATGGGTTGTAGCCTTGTGGAATAACAGAGTGCAAATAGTGCACTTAGGTTTATAGACAGAAAATCAACCCCGTGTCGACTTCCCGCAACAAAATTTGCTTTAATAAGCCGATTATTATAGCAGGGTGCAATTGGTATTACCAATTAAATATAAGGCAGCAATGGATAAATACGACTATTTAAAGGTAAATAGCTGGCCAATTAATAAGTTAGCGTAGAAAAAAATAATTTATTAGTCGAATTTATGGTACGTTTTCTAGCTGTAAACTGTTTATTATTAGCAGTTGGTGCGCTGAGGCGGTTACAGCGGCCAGAAATTCAAGATCTATTTTTTCTACGGTGTCGCTAGGTGCATGATAATCTTGATGAGGTGGGACGCCAAAGTAGAGCCAAGGGATCCCCGCTTTATGTAAAGGGTAGTGGTCTGAAGCCCTGAGCCAGTTGATGTGAGCCGCCATGCTTGTACGTTTTCTGGAATGGTAGGCTCTGATACAAAGCCCAGTCTCTTTTATGAGGTTTTGCTGAATTAACGAAAACTGACTGAACCCTCTTCTCCCCTCTAAATGGATCACATTGGAGCGATCTGGTCGACCGACCATATCTAAGTTAACTGCTAGCTCTATCTGCTCGGCATTAGGAATGGAATGAGGCAAGTTCAACCTTTCAACTAGGGCATAGCCACCATAGAGACCGGGCTCTTCTGCATCAGTAGCCACAAACATCAAGTTTGTGTCTTGGTAGAGTGATCTATTCGCAGCAGCATAAGTGGCAAGTTGTAACATGGCTGCAATGCCGGATGCGTTGTCATCGGCGCCTGGGTATATTTTGCCTCTTTTTATGCCTAAATGATCATAGTGGGCGACGATAAGCCGCCAATGTGAAGAGGGGCGTGATGCTGTAAGCACTCCAACGACATTACGACCTTGGCGATGATGAAAACCTTGTGAATAAATAAAGGGAACATCAAAGGCTGCATTTTTGACTTGAGAGTCGATTCGATTATCGAGTGGAGTATGGGGTTGGTCGTTGCTTCTGTGTGGTAATGCCGGATAAAACCAGGGGGTAAGTCCGATCTGAGTGAAACGTTGATTGATATAGATGCGGGTCAAAACGGCGCCTTGACTCCCCGTTTTTCTCCCCTCCAATTCATCAGAGGCAAGTTTAGCAATATCGGTTTGTAGACTCTTAGTATCGACCCAATTTGATGTTAGTTGGGTTTTACAGCTAGGTTTAAACGTGGAACATGCACTGAGTAATAACACAGAGGCCAGCATTAATAAGTGCTGGAGATGGATTTTCTGCAAGAACCTAACCGCGATCTTTTCGTCAGTAAAACCCATCTATATTCCTCTGCTTTTATTTGCCTAGTTTTAGTTTACTTCCAATAAAGGTTTAAGAAAGCGTGCCGTATGAGATTCAGTATTCTCGGCGACCTGCTCAGGTGTTCCTGCAACGAGTATTGTTCCACCGCCATCGCCGCCTTCTGGTCCTAAGTCGATGATCCAATCGGCGGTTTTAATCACATCTAAGTTATGCTCAATAACCACAATGGTGTTGCCGTGAGCCTTTAATCGATGCAATACATCCAGCAAGAGCTGAATATCGGCAAAGTGGAGACCTGTCGTTGGTTCATCGAGAATATAGAGGGTTTGGCCTGTGTCTCGCTTAGAGAGTTCTTTTGCCAGCTTAACACGTTGCGCTTCACCACCGGATAGGGTCGTGGCACTCTGCCCCAAACTGATATAAGAGAGACCTACCTCTATTAAGGTTTGCAGCTTTCTGGCTATGGCTGGCACCGCTTCGAAGAAGGGTCTAGCCTCTTCAACAGTCATGTTCAGCACCTCATGGATGTTCTTACCCTTGTATTTAACTTCTAAGGTTTCACGGTTATAACGTTTACCTTTACAGTCATCACAAGGTACATAAACATCGGGGAGGAAGTGCATTTCAACTTTTATCAGGCCATCCCCCTGACAAGCTTCACAACGTCCGCCTTTGACGTTAAAGGAGAACCGACCAGGCTTATAACCACGGGTTCGAGACTCTTGAGTGGCAGAAAACAGCTCTCTGATAGGCGTAAAGATACCCGTATAAGTGGCTGGGTTTGAGCGTGGAGTACGGCCAATCGGGCTTTGATCGATATCGACAACTTTGTCACAATGATCCATGCCTTTGATCTCACGGTACGGCGATGGTTCATCGACCGTTGCCCCATTAAGTAGTCGATGGGCTATCTTGTAAAAGGTATCGTTGATTAGGGTTGATTTACCTGAGCCTGATACTCCGGTAACACAAGTAAATAGCCCAACAGGTATAATTAGATCGACATCTTTAAGATTGTTACCGCTAGCACCGAAGAGCTCAATAAGCTTATCGCCATTATAGGCAACGCGCTCTTCACTAATGTGGATCTGCTTCTTACCTGAGAGGTATTGGCCAGTGATGGATTCTTCACAATTCAGAATATCCTCTAAGGTACCGTCGCAGATCACTTCACCGCCATGCACACCAGCGCCAGGACCGATATCGATCACATGATCAGCCATTTTTATCGCATCTTCATCGTGTTCGACTACGATAACTGTGTTACCAATGTCACGCAGATGGATAAGTGTCTGCAACAGTCGCTCATTGTCTCTTTGATGCAAGCCGATAGAAGGTTCATCGAGAACATACATCACACCCACTAGACCTGCACCAATTTGACTGGCGAGTCTGATCCGCTGAGCTTCACCACCGGAAAGGGTGTCGGCAGAGCGAGACAGACTCAAATAGTTAAGCCCTACATTGACCAAGAAGCCTAAACGGTCGCCCACCTCTTTGAGTATTTTTTCAGCGATTTGAGCTCTTTTCCCTGTGAGCTTAAGCGTGGAAAAGTACGCCATGGCTTCGCCGATGGACCATTGAGTTAGCTGTGGCATGTTGAGATCATTGATGAAGACGTTACGCGCTTCTTCACGTAGGCGAGAGCCGCTACAGCTTTGACAGGTTTGGGTATTGATAAATTTGGCGAGCTCTTCTCGAACAGCATTTGACTCTGTTTCGCGATAGCGTCTATCCATATTATTGAGGATGCCTTCAAATGGATGATTGCGCACCACGACATCACCGCGATCATTGATGTATTTAAAGGCGATACTCTCCGTTCTTGAACCATAAAGAACGAGTTTCTTTATGTCAGCACTGAGCAGTACAAAAGGCTTTTCAACATCAAACTTGTAATGTTCCGCAAGCGAGCTGAGCATTTGGAAATAATAGAAATTACGTCTGTCCCAACCCCGAATCGCGCCGCCAGCCAATGATAAATCACCATTGACGATGACACGTTCAGGATCGAAATATTGCTGCACGCCAAGACCATCACAAGTGCCACAAGCGCCAGCTGGATTGTTAAATGAGAAGATTCGTGGTTCGAGTTCCGCCATTGAATAGCCACATTGTGGACAGGCAAAATTAGCAGAGAAGAGCAGCTCTTCATCTTTATTTTTTGAGTCACTGTCCATGTCGGCAACGGTGGCAATACCACCTGAAAGCTCGAGTGCCGTTTCAAATGACTCTGCCAGTCGCTGTTGGATATCGTCGCGAACTTTAAAGCGGTCAACGACCACTTCAATGGTGTGCTTTACATGCAGCTCAAGCTCAGGTGGGTCGGTGAGATCCCATACTTCGCCGTCGATACGAGCGCGAATGAAACCTTGTGCCGAGAGTCCTTCGAGCAGTTTAACATGCTCACCCTTACGATTATTGACCACAGGGGCAAGCAGCATTTGCCGGCTGCCGGCTGGGAGTTCTAATACTTTATCCACCATTTGACTGATGGTTTGGGCTGCTAAAGGTTGACCGTGGGTTGGGCAACGTGGTTCACCGATGCGGGCAAACAACAGGCGTAGGTAGTCATAGATCTCAGTGATGGTTCCCACCGTCGATCTAGGGTTGTGTGATGTCGATTTTTGCTCGATCGAGATTGCCGGGCTTAACCCTTCGATATGATCAACATCAGGCTTTTCCATCAAGCTTAAAAATTGACGAGCATAGGCTGAAAGAGATTCAACATATCGCCTTTGACCTTCGGCATAAAGAGTGTCGAATGCCAGAGATGATTTACCTGATCCCGAGAGACCAGTGATCACGATTAATTTATTTCTGGGAATTGTCAGGTTGATGTTTTTTAGATTGTGGGTGCGGGCACCACGTACTTCAATCTTGTCCATCTGTCTCTCTATGCCAAATAAAAAAGAGATCGATTATCGCACAAAAATTAACAAAAGCAGAGAGGATAAAATGAGTGGCAGTGTGGGGAAGATTTAGGATCGAAAGTGGGCAGGGTATAAAAGCCAAAATTTGAGGCGAACAATATTAGCGACGATATAACGGCTTTTGAATACACGGAGCATTGGACTTACGAGAAAGCCAAATGCTTAGCAAGTTATTTTCAGTGTTTTGATTCTATCATCTGCTAGGCAGCGATGAACTCGCAGTTTTTTGATTTTCCTTTTGAGCTAATTAAGGGCTTCGTGATACCATATCCGACTTATTTATGTATTCAGATCAGGGCGGAACATGGCCAATAGCGGACTCTCAAAGACTGAGACGAAAGTCGCGTTTTCTTTAGCCAGTGTATTTGGTTTACGCATGATGGGCTTGTTTATGATCATGCCTGTCTTTGCGCTTTACGGGCAACATCTTGAAGGGTTTTCGCCTTTATGGGTGGGTATTGCCATTGGTGCCTATGGTCTGACTCAAGCTGCATTACAGATCCCTATGGGGATTTTATCGGATAAATTTGGTCGTAAGCCTATTATTCTTATTGGCTTAATGATGTTTGCCTTTGGTAGTCTGGTGGCCGCTAATGCGGACACTATCTATGGCGTAGTGGCAGGCCGTGCGATACAAGGCATGGGCGCTATAGCCGCCGCAGTTCTGGCGCTAGCAGCTGACTTAACTCGGGATGAACAGAGAACTAAGGTGATGGCGATAATCGGTATGTGTATCGGTTTTTCCTTTGCGTTATCACTGCTAGTAGGCCCTATTGTTGCCCAGTTTCTGGGGTTGTCAGGTTTGTTTGCGATAACCGCAGGCCTAGCTGTTTTAGGGATGGTCATCGTACAATTTCTCGTACCAAATCCGATCACTCAAGCGCCTAAAGGGGATACCTTAGCCATGCCGGCTAAGTTGAAAGCTATGGTGACCGATCCTCAACTGTTTCGCTTAGACGTTGGGATTTTTATTCTGCACTTGGTGCTCACTGCCGTATTTGTGGCTTTGCCGCTGGACTTAGTGGATGCGGGGCTGGCGAAAGAAAAACACTGGATGCTTTATTTTCCCGCTTTTATGGGGGCTTTCTTCCTAATGGTGCCGCTCATCATCATAGGTGTGAAGAAGAAGAATACTAAAGCGACGTTTCAAGTTGCTCTGGTTATCATGATGCTGGCATTGGCTTCAATGGCACTGTTTGCCAATAATCTTGTCGTGTTGAGTATCGCAGTTGTGTTGTTTTTTACCGGTTTTAATTATCTGGAAGCATCATTGCCCAGTTTGATTGCCAAGTTCTGTCCTGTCGGAGACAAAGGTTCTGCCATGGGGGTCTACTCAACGAGTCAGTTTCTCGGCGCCTTCTGTGGTGGAATTTTAGGCGGTGGAGCTTATCAGTTAGTCGGTGCTGAAGGGGTGTTTGTGGTCGCATTGGGTTTGATGACGGTGTGGTTATTCTTAACCTTAGGCATGAAGAATCCTGTGTTGCTAAAGAGCTATACCCTTGAAGCAACAGTTGAAGGTAAAGAGCAAGCGAGAGCCATGGCAACTAAGTTATCTGAACTCGCCGGTGTTGCCGAGGCGATAGTGGTGCTTGAAGAGAAGGTCGCTTATTTAAAAGTTGATGAGCATTTCGATTTAAGAGAAGCGCGAGCTGTGTTAGGCTCTGTCAGTTAAGTCGTAATTTCATGTCATTTGACAGGAATTCGGTGTAGAATTTATTGTAATTTGTAAGTATATCTCAGGAGATTTCAATGGCCAGTCGTGGTGTCAATAAGGTAATTTTGGTCGGTAATTTGGGTAAAGACCCTGAAGTTCGTTATATGCCTAATGGCAATGCCGTCGCCAACTTTACAGTGGCGACGAGTGAGTCTTGGAAAGACCAACAAGGTCAACCACAAGAACGTACTGAATGGCACAACATCGTTATGTATCGTCGTCTGGCTGAAATTGCTGGCGAATACCTTAAGAAAGGTTCTAAGGTCTATATCGAAGGGAAACTGCAAACCAGTAAGTGGCAAGATCAGTCTACCGGTCAAGACCGTTATAAGACTGAGATTAATGCTAGTGAAATGCAGATGTTAGATAGCCGTGGCCAAGGTGGTGGGCAACAAGGTGGCGATTATGGCCAACAACAAGGTCAGCAGCAAAACCAATACAATGCACCGCAGCAGCAAGCTCCACAACAAGGTTATGCGCCTAAGCCTCAATCTGCTCCACAGCAGCCTGCTTATGCACCTAAACCTCAGTCAGCTCCTCAGCAGCAAGCACCACAGCAAGGTGGCTACCAGTCACAACAGGGCCAGCAACAAGGTCAGCAGCAAGCTCCTGCCTACGCGCCTAAGCCACAAGCCACGCCGCAGCAGCGTCCAGCACCTGAGCCTCAAAAGGCAGCACCACAGCAGAATTTTACCCCAGATCTTGATGATGGTTGGGATGATGACATCCCCTTTTAGCACTTAAAATCTAAGCTGTCACAATTAGACTAAAGCCTCTTAATTAAGAGGCTTTTTTATTGTCTATTGTTAGCCTCTCCACTCTATCATCTAGCCCAAAAGTATTACTTCTTTCTTCTCGCTTTTTTGTATTTTGATTTTTTGAACATTTTTGTCCGTCAAAAAATATGTATTGCTGATAGTGTAGTTATTCGCTCCAAGCCACAGTATTACAGGGCTTGAGTAAATCCTACTTAGCTGTGTATCGAGTGCCATATAGTGAGCCTTTGTATTGATTGAGGTTGATAACATATGAAAAAGTGGACATGTTTATTATTGTTTCTTTTAACTTTTCCTACTGCAACATTATCGTCTGAAGATGACATTGAAATCAGTGGTTTAGTTATAGATAGGACTCTAACGCGTTTTGGTAAAGACTTTGGTTTTTACTATTCAAGTTACTGGCGAGATCTGACTTTTACTCAGGGCTTCAACGTGACTTTATACGAGACCGTGTTTCCACAGGCAGGAACTCAGCTGACATTAGAGGTTAATGGACAAACCATCTATATCACTCATTTTGGGCGTAGGGCTAACCCGATAAAAGCGCGAGCGGAACAAGCGATTTTACTTACTATTGATTATATAGCCCAGATAAAGGCGAATGCGGTTACTGGTGAATTAGTCAGCATCGATGACGGCTATTAGCCACAGAGATTAGGATAATAATTATGAATTACAGGATGTTAATTTTGGCTGCAAGTATAACTATTAGCAGCGCTCAGGCGACAGAGTTAGTCTATACCCCCATTAATCCAAGTTTCGGTGGTTCACCGCTCAATGGATCTTACTTGCTCAATAAGGCAAATGCGCAAAATGATCATGTGGCAGAGAGCTCAGATAAAGATTTTGTCACCCGTTTTAAAGAGTCATTGGAGCGTAATATTCTCAATGAAATAACCAGAAAGGTTGCTCAAGGTGAAGTTACTGATGGTACCTATGATACTGGGGACTTTCGTATCGAAGTGGCAACGATTGGCAGTGGAGTGATGTTAACGATTACTAACCTGCTAACTGGCGAAGTCACTGTGATTGAGATGCCTGTATATGGCGGGGGATAACTGATGAAAAATGTATTGATTCTGATTGCCTTATTTTCCTTATCAGCCTGTGGGTTAATCGCTAAACCTGATTTGAACATTACTCAAGCTGAAATTAATCCAGTAAGTGAAACCATGAAAGAGTTACAGGATAAACAGGGTCCTAAATACCCCATTCCTGTCGCTGTCTATTCGTTTCGGGATCAAACTGGACAATATAAACCTCAACAGAATGTCAGCTCATTCTCTACCGCGGTGACTCAAGGTGCCACCTCAATGCTAATACAAACTTTACTCGAGTCACGTTGGTTTATACCGGTGGAACGTGAAGGATTACAAAATCTATTAACTGAAAGAAAAATAACCAAAAAACAACCGGTTAAAAATAAAGAGTCCGAAGTGCCTCTACTGACCAATGCACGACTGCTATTGGAGGGGGGGATTATCAGTTATGAGACGAATGTGAGCACTGGCGGCATCGGACTTGAATATTATGGCATCGGTGCTTCTGAGCTTTATCGTGAAGATCAAGTCACTATCTATTTGAGGGCCGTCGATGTTCATAGCGGTAAAGTGATGATTTCTGTGTCGACAACTAAGCGCGTGTTCTCTCAGGAGATGAGGGCTGGTCTGATCCGTTTTACCAGTTTGAACCGCTTAGCCGAAGCTGAGATAGGGTTTACCACTAATGAACCTGTGCAGTTTTGTGTCCTGCAAGCGATTGAGTTAGCCGTTGCTGAAATGGTGGATAAAGGCATTGAGCTAGGGTACTGGAGTTCAGAGTCTTGAGGGACAAGGGTTAAATTGATTTTAGCCCGTTTTTTATTCAGTTTATCTGTATAAAATATCCCTTAGTAGATGATAAGTCTAGTATGTGTAAGTTTACAGCTATAATCCTGCGTTTATAGTTTATTTTCTGGTAATTTATATCGTTTTGTTATAATAATGAATTCCAAAGGTAAATAGAATGTATCAACTCTTATGGACCAGAGAGTATTTTTATGTTTTTTTCAGGGTAAGAACATAAAGGGTATCGACAAGGAGAATTTATATGAACCAAATCGATGAACTTGTCTTTTTTCATCAAATCGAGGCGCCATGTCACTTAGCTATTTTGGCCGACTCTATCGGATTAAAGACGCGTATTATCAGTAAGTCTTCAGAACTATTTAATGGGTTAATGTCAAATAGCTTTTGTTTTATCGCTCAAAAAGGGGAAGCGTTAGATAATAAGGGTATTCCTTTGATTGCATCTAGACTTGCTTCACAGTTTCCAGTTGCACTTCATCAGGTTGAACCTAATTCATTGCAGGCTGAGTCAGCCTTGTTATTGGGCATAAAAGGGGTTCTATACTCAAATCAAGGTATGGATTCACTGATGTCAGGTATTACCAATATGGTGGAAGGAGAGCTGTATTTTGACCGGCAATTGATCAGCAAGGTTTTTAGCCGTCTCGTGCGAAAGTTAGACAGTGCTAATGATACTTTGCAAGACAGTGCTGTGATGATGCAGATGCTGACCAGCAGAGAAAGAACGATTATTAGCTTGGTGTCCAGCGGAGCTAGAAATAAAGAAATTGCTCATAGACTATGCATTAGTGAGCATACCGTTAAGGCACATATCTCTTCTATTTTCAGAAAGACTCAGTCCCGTAATCGAGTTGAGTTGTTGAGATGGGCACAAAGTTATCAGAGTCAGTTGGAGTTATGTTCTTAAATTAACTCTATTCGAATAATAAAAAAGGGAGCCGTTATAGGCTCCCTTTTTTATGTATTGCTATTTAACACTAGTTTTGAATAACAGTTGCTGTATTGAAGTCTCCGGTTTGGGTCACAGATATCGTGTTGTCCATTCCAGTTTGAGAACCCATAACCAGGTTGTCATTGCCGGTTTGGGCAATCGTTAGACTGTTATTATCACCAGTGACGGAAAAGGCACCATTATCAACACTACCAACCCAGTTACCGTTGCCCGTTTGTGTGATTAAGCCAATGTTTTCATCGCCAGTTATAATGAGATCAATAAGGTTGAGATCGCCATCTTGTGTCATCTCTACATCGCTATTATTCATCCCAACCACAGTGACTAGCGTTTCGTTATCACTGCCATCTTGCTCAATATCGACATCATTATCGTTACCCGTTATCTCGGCATATCCGAAGTTGGCGTCACCTTCCTGGCTAATATCAATATTGTTATCATCACCAGTAGCGAATGCGGTTACTTCCCCATTATCGCCATCACTTCTTAGATCGAAATCATTGTTGTCGCCATAAGCACCAAACGTAGCAAAGTTGGTATCACCTTCTTGATCTAAGGTGACATCATTATCGTCGCCGAAAATCTGGAATTCAGCTCCGTTATTGTCACCCTCTTGATCGATATTGATATCGTTATCACCACCTTGAATTTCAGCAATAAGCGTGTCACCAATTGTGTTGCTATCACCAATTTGAACTATTTCAATATAATTATCATCGCCTTGAGTGAAGGCCAGATAAGATGTGTTGTCGTTTCCTTCTTGATCTATTTCGATTTCATTATCAGAACCAGAGAGTCCGTACACAAAACCTGTATTGTCATCACCGATTTGGCTAACCACGAAGTTGTTGTCATCGCCTGCAACACCTTTAACCGCACCTAGGTTGCCATTTCCCTCTTGGTAAACCTCAACATCGTTGTTATTGCCTACGTTTGGTGTGATATCAAGGGAGACCATACCAGCAACGTTATTGTTACCAGATTGTGTAATGGCACCGTCATTATCATCACCTTGTACTCGGAAGACACCAAAGTTATCATCACCATCTTGATTGATGACTGCGGTATTGTTATCACCAATTAACTCAACGACGGCTTCACTTTCTGAGCCATCTTGTGCCACATCTACGCTGTTGTTGTTTCCTGTGACATCAATATTGGTGACATTGGAGAAGTCGAATTGAGCAACGTAAGTTTCGTTATCGTTACCTGTTACGTCGACATTGGTTTTGTGTGATTCATCGGCTTGATCAACTTCAGTATTGTTACCTAAACCAGTGGAGTTAACATAAGCTTCTACAGAAGAACCTTCTTGCACGACAGTAGTTGATTGGTTATCACCTTCTTGGCTCACAACGGCAACACTAAGGGTGCCAGTCTGCTCGACATAGGCTTCTTGTCCTTGAACAGTATCAGCCGTATTGGTGGTTTGTGTAATAGTTGCGGAATTATCTGAGCCAGCAAATGCTGAGCTAGTCATGCCTAATCCTGCAGTGATCGCTAGCGCAAGTATTGTTTTTTTAGTCTGAGATCTCATATGACTTTCCCTGTTTAATATTGTGTTATGGTTATTTCAGCACCATCAGCAATCTGCTCGATGGAGAAGTTAGCACTGCCAAGTTGATTTAAATTAACCAAGTTATCGTTGCCAACTTGTGTAATTGAGGCTTGGTTATCACCACCAACCTGAATCAGCTCTACTTGATTATTCTTCCCATATTGAACGATATCAGCCTGGTTGCTTTCCCCTAACTGCAGCAGATCAGTGTAATTGTAACTACCGACTTGCAAAATATTTGCAGTATTAAGGTTGCCTAGCTGAACTAGGTTAACTAGGTTTTCTCGGCCATTGCTTTCAAGAAGAGTTTGTAGAGTGACAGGCAGTTCATAGGTACTCGAAGTGTCTAGCGCATCATCTGCCAACACCCAAGTGCTGCAACAAAGAGTGATAAACAGTAAGAGTACAGAGTTAAGTATTGACACTTTAATACCTCTTATCTATTGATGATTTTTAGGCTTGTTTCGTTTTCAAACCCAATCGAACTCGTTTTACTATCCCTAAGAACTGCTGTCTAAAGTTTGCGGCAACAGATCCAGATGAGGGTTCAAGTTACAGACATGTGAAAATGCCGCAATCGGAAGAAAGTCTATTTATCAAAGTCTCTCCAATAAAAAAGTTTTATCAAACCTTATTGGTGTTAACTGTTTGTTTGCATTTTGTTTAATAGTATTTTCTAGATTGACTTCTAATCGTTTTGCTTAAAGTGCTAAGGCAATGGACGTAGTAAGAAGGTTGTAAAGCCCGTGAGTCAGCTTTCAAAATAGCGAGCGTTGTGGCAACAATCCTGACTGTGAAATGCACCGGAATTTACTTTGAGACTTTCTTGGGGAGAGGATTAATACCGAGAAAAGGGTCTTAGTTGGATTTGATTCCGGATATAGAATTTAGGGATAAAAAGGAAGTCAGAATATGTTTAATAAGATTTCACCGATTGCACTTGCCATAGCGGCTGCAATTACGGTCTCCGCAGCGCCAGTTCAGGCAAAAGTCACTCAACATGAATACGTTAAAGATTCGATCCTTGTTGTCTATAAAGATAATGCCACTCAGTCAGAGCGTCTTTCTGCACAACGTTTAGTTCGCGGTTCAATCCGTGACGCTAATGCTGATGGTGTTGATGATAAGTTTGCCAATTTAATGAATGGTAAGTTAGCAAGTCTATCACTACGTTCAGGATCTGATGTAATAAAAGCAATTAAAATGATCAGTCAACATCCAGCGGTAAAATATGCTGAGCCAAACTATGTTATCAAGGCGCTAGGTATGCCTGATGATCCTCGTTACCCTGAAATGTGGGGGCTTAATAATACCGGTCAGGATGGTGGCACCGCTGGTGCTGATATCGATGCAGTAACGGCTTGGGATACGTCGACAGGTGACACTGATGTCATTGTTGCTGTGATCGATACCGGTGTTGATTACAACCATGAGGATCTCCAAGGTAACATTTGGACTAACCCAAATGAGATTGCAGGTAACGGTATTGATGATGACGGCAACGGCGTAATTGATGATGTCCATGGTTACAGTGCTATCGATGATGATGGTGATCCGATGGATGGTAACGGCCATGGTACTCACGTTTCTGGCACGATCGGAGCAAAAGGTAACAATGGTGTCGGTGTTGTCGGTGTTAACTGGGATGTGTCCATTATTGGTTGTCAGTTCCTCGATGCAGGAGGTTCAGGTTCTACTGAAGGCGCGATTGCGTGTATCGATTACTTGACTGATCTTAAAGTTAATCATGGTATTGATATCAAGGCGAGTAATAACTCGTGGGGAGGCGGTGCTTTCAGCCAGGCGTTGAAAGATTCCATCGAAGCCAGTGGTGATGAAGGCATTCTGTTTGTCGCTGCGGCAGGTAATTGTAGGGCTGGAGCACCTGCACGTGATATCGATCAGGAGCCAAGCTACCCGGCTTCATACGACTCCGATGCTGTTTTGGCTGTCTCCATGACTACCCGTAATGACACTCTGGATAGCTGTTCTCATTGGGGGCCAACATCTGTGGATATGGGCGCACCGGGTAGCAGCATTCTGTCTACTACGCCGGGTAATAATTACTCTGTATTCAGCGGGACGTCCATGGCCAGTCCTCACGTTGCCGGTGCTGCTGCACTCGTATGGTCAATTAATCCAGATCTCACGATTGGTGAGATGAAGCAACTGCTGATGGATTCTGGTGATGCCAATGCAGACTTAACGGGTAAGACCGTTTCTGGTGCTCGCTTGAACATAGCAACAGCACTGGATATGGCTGATCCATCTCCAAGTTATCGTTTCACAGTAACGCCATCTTCACAAACTATCGTAGCGGGAATGTCTGCTAGTTATGACTTCAGCGTTGGTAGTGTTGCAGGGTGGGATGAGTCTGTTGCGTTAAGTGTTGAGGTGACTCCAGCGCTTGCTGGTGTGTCTCTATCTGCTGATACTGTAATGGATGGCGATAGCTTTACACTTGATGTGATGACTGAAGCTGCAACTGCTTGGGGTGATTACACGATTACCGTTTCTGGTGATGATGGCACTATTCAGAAGAGCAAAACTGTGTCATTAGGTGTACTGCCTCAGGGTATTGAAGATTACCCTTATGGCAATGATGACCCAATGGATATTCCAGATAGTGATCCAACGGGTATCGTTAGTACTATTGAAGTGACGGATGACATTCAAGTGTTTGGCGTCACTGCAGATGTCGATATTACCCACACTTGGAGTGGCGATCTTATCGTAACTCTGACATCTCCTGAAGGAACGGAAAGCGTGCTACATAACCGTTCTGGCGGTAGCACTGATGACGTGGTTATGAGTTGGGATCTTGCTGACTTTAACGGTGAGATGGCGATAGGAACTTGGACTCTGGCTGTTAGCGATAATGCTGCTGCGGATCTAGGAACACTGAATAACTGGGGTATCGTTATCTCAGGTGTCGGTGATAGCGTTCCTACTGTTCCAGTTGCCAGCTTTGAATACAGTGTTGATGGTTACAATGTCAGCTTTACCAATACTAGTACCGATGCCGACGATGATATCGTTAGCTACAGCTGGGACTTTGGTGATATGGACACTTCAACTGATATGAGCCCTACTCATTCTTACGCTGCAGCGGGTAGCTATGCCGTATCACTTACCGTCACAGATGCTGAAGGTAACACTGATACAGCCAGCATGAATGTTGATGTATTTGATAACGTCATTACAGCTGAAATACTTCGCGCTAAGTTGTCTCGTCGTGGCAGTGCGTTAGTTGACCTGCTTTGGGATGGCGCAAATGGAAACTCTGTTGCTATTTACCGTGATGGAGAGATGGTAGCAACTACAAACAATGACGGTCGTTACCGTGATCGTTTCAGAGATGCGCCAGCATCGGTTGAGTATACTGTTTGTGAAACGGGAACGAGCTTATGCTCAGATCCAATCACTGCGCAGTTCTAAGTAATTAAAATTACTTGTCATTAGCGGTCCTCGGGCCGCTTTTTTATCTCTGTAGAAAGCCATTTCAAGATATCTTCATACATTAACTGTTTTAGAACTGCGTTTATGTATACCAATCAGTATAAGAAGTTGATCTACTCAGAGTATGTTATGGCAATAATCCTGACTTGAAATGCAACGGAATTTACTTTGAGACTTACACGGGAAAGGATGTTTGTTATGAATTCATTTACAAAAATTTCAGCGTTAGGAATTTTACTGCCCCTGCTAACCGCCAGCACATTGGCAATTGCAGAGGAGAAGAAAGTATGGATAACCATAGGCAGTGATGCGCAGTACCAAGCTACTCAGGTCGGCGCTCAACTCGCTCCCGCATTGCAGTATTCCGAGATAGATCAATTGCCTGTTCTTATCTATCAAGCTAATGAAACACAACTGCAAAACTTGACTCAGATCATGCATGAACAGAAGCATCGTTGTGGCGGTTATATTGTTCATAGCAGTTATCAAGAGGCGGTTGACGCCTTGCAGGGACCGAAGCAGAAGTTGGCGTTTAATGCGCCGCCAATTCAGCATAGTGATAAGGTCAATGCACTTCTTCCCCAAATCGAAGCGGGAAAGATCAAAACTACCATTCAATCTTTGAGTGGCTTTACTAATCGATACTATACCAGCAGTACAGGAAAGCAGGCTGCCGATTGGCTTGCGAGCCACTGGGGTCAACTGGCCAGTCAACATGCTTGGGCCAGTGTAGAGTCATATAACCACAGTGGTTGGGGTCAAGACTCAGTTATTTTGAAAATAACGGGCAGCCAGTATCCTGATGAAATATTGGTGATGGGCGGGCATCTCGACTCTACCGCTGGCTATGGAACAGGGGAGGGAACGGTGGCCCCTGGCGCAGATGATGATGCGTCGGGCATTGCGTCGCTTACCAATGTTGTCAGTGCTTTATTGGAGAGTGGTGAGCAACCCCAGCGTAGTATTCATATTATGGGTTATGCCGCCGAAGAGGTTGGATTAAGAGGTTCAAGTGAGATCGCAGCAGCTTATAAAGCGAGGGGCGAGCAAGTATTAGCGGCCCTTCAACTTGATATGACTAACTATCATGGCTCAACTGAAGATATTGTGTTTATGACTGATTATATCGACAGCAGCTTTGCTCTTTATATGAAGCAACTACTCGATATTTATCAGCCACAGATCGTTTACGGTGATGATAGTTGTGGTTATGCCTGTTCCGATCACGCCTCTTGGTATGACCAAGGTTATCCAACCACGATGCCATTTGAATCTAATTTAAATGACTATAACCCCAATATTCACTCAAGACATGACACATTAGCAAACAGCGATTCAGAAGCCGAAAACTCGGTGCCTTTTGCCCGTTTAGCTTTGAGTTTTGCTATCGAAATGGGGAACCCAGATGCTGGCGATACACCGATTGAACCCGTCGCCAGTTTTACGACTCAATGCAACGAACTGAATTGCCAATTCGACTCTTCACCTTCTAGCGGGGAGCTTTCCAGCTATCAATGGAGTTTTGGTGATGGTAATGCAAGTAGTGCTACTTCTCCTGTTCATGTTTATGGCGTTGGAGGGCAATATCAAGTGACGTTGACGGTGACAGACATCAATGACTTATCTGATAGTGACAGTCAGTCGATTTCTGTTTCCGAAGGTTCTGCGACGCCAGTTGCCAGTTTTGAATCTAGTGTTGATGGTTTGAGTGTTAGCTTCACGAATACAAGTACCGATGCTGACGATGATATCGTTAGCTATAGCTGGGACTTCGGTGATATGGGCACTTCAACAGATATGAGCCCTGCGCACACTTACGCATCAGCGGGCAGCTATGCTGTATCACTTACCGTCACAGATTCTGAAGATAACACTGATACCGCTAACATGAATGTTGATGTGTCTGATAGCGACATTACAGCTGAAATACTTCGCGTTAAGTTGTCTCGTCGTGGCAGTGCACTAGTTGACCTAACTTGGGATGGTGCAAATGGCAGCTCAGTTGCTATCTACCGTGATGGAGAGATGGTAGCGACAACCAACAATGATGGTCGTTACCGTGACCGTTTCAAAGATGCCCCTGCATCGGTTGTTTATACAATCTGTGAAGCTGGAACGAGCTTATGCTCAGATCCAATCACTGCGCAGTTCTAAGTAATAAAATTACTTGTCATTAGCGGCCTTAGGGCCGCTTTTTTATATCTCTGTAGAAAGCTAAAGGCTTACTTTCTAGTATGAAGATTTATACTTGTAGGCATAAAAAAGACGCTAGAAGAGAACCTCTAACGCCTGCTCTATCTCTATGAGAGTTACTTTATCTCTGCTTGTACAGCGACTCCATAACTTGCTATTTCGCTTTGTAGTGTAATGTAATACCAACCTGAGACTGGATCACTGACAGTGAAGCTCTCGTTAGTGCTATCAGGGTTAGTCGAGGCTGCATCATAATTAGTGGCATTAGGCCAAGATGCACCGCCATAGAGGCTAACATCTCCACTGCCATAAGCTGAACTGACGGTAAGCTCACTTGTGCCCTCATCGATCCAAAGCGAATAGTAGTTGATACCATCGGCGGCACAAATGGCCGTACCTGATGCGAGTCGGCCATCACTGACCGGATTGAGCGTTAGACAGGCATCAGTTATCGTGCCTGAGCTTGGTGGAGTGACTGGCGGTATGGGTGTTGTATTAGTGTTCAGGTTGACAATGATTGTCACGCCACTGAATTCACTCTCAGAATCGACGGTAATATAGCGCCAGCCTCTATTAGCCGTGACCTGTAAAGTTTCACTATTCCCTGTATTAATTGAGCTAGCCTGATGGTTGGTGCTACTGGCCCAACTGTCAGCATGGAAGTAAAGATCTGCATCACCGCTTCCGCCTGCTGTGGTGATGGTTAGTTGGGTATTATCTTCTTCAACAAAGAGGTAAAGGCTATTTTTACCTCCACTGATACACTCACTTGTTCCCAGTGTGAGTTGACCATAGCTGATGGTTGCAGCTCCGCAATCTTCAACAGGTAATGGTGGTGTTTCCCCGCCATTGTCACCGCCTTGTGCAGGATCTGGGTCAGCCACAACTTCAGTTGTACTTACTAGCATATTAGCGCCGCCGAAATCGCCGGATAAGGTAATATAGTGCCAATATTCATTGGGATTCATGGTGACCTTAATCACCTCATGATTACCATTACCTATTCCATAACCCTCATTAGATTCTCCGCTCGCCCAACCTGTGGTGCTGTAGTAGATGTCAGCATCGCCCCAGCCTCCGCCAACCTTGATCCAGAGCTCTTGATTGGAATTGTCTACATTGGCAATGGCAAAACTGGCTCTGCCATTTTGCGAGTCGATACACTCCATCGGTATGTCGATCTTAAGGCTAGCGTCTTTGCTATAGCGGTTCGCTTCATCGGTGACAACACAAGGGGAGTAATCGGTGCTAATCGTTGATTTAGGGCCTGCCCAGTTGCCATCTGTACCACTTGGGAGCGCATCGGCATCCGATGGACCTAGATCTATGATGCCATTTTCGGCAGTGGTCAACCCACTGGTGAGCCAGCCAGTCCACTCGTTGTCATAACGTGTGCCGATACTGTCCATAAAGACTTGGTATTCCTCGTACTGATCGTTACGAAGGTAAGCTAAGATCTGATCCACATCTGACTTATGATTTTCGAACATGAAGCGTACTGCTAGGTATCCCCAGCGGTAGATACGATCTTGACCAGAGTCATAGTTGTTCTTAAAGATCGTTGAGATCGGGAACTCCGTTGTTTCTCCCATAGTGATCGCGGTGGTATTAGCATCTCGATAGGAGATATACTCTGCCAGTCCCTCTATCCACCAGATGGTGTTTGCTGAGATACCGCGTCCAAAATCACCATGCAGATTATAGCGGCCATCTAAATAGTGCACATATTCGTGTTGTAAATTCCAAATATGGAAATCAGGCTGACGCCACTGTGCTTCATAGGCGATAAATCGTGCCTGATTTTTAATGCCAGCAGGTGAACCTTCAAGGTACATTCCGCCATTATTGGTGTTGATACCAAAAAAGGTGCCCGCATAGGATTGGTAGTCACTTGAACTATCAAAAACGATCAATTCAAGGGCGGCATTATTATCGTTATTCACCGGGGTGTTATTTGTGCCTAACTTACTGTGGAAGTAAGTTTCTTGCCCGCCGAGTACTTCACAGGCCCATTTGGCTTGATCTTGGTATAGTGCCTGAGCTCTCATGGTTAGGGTGTCTGAGCATTGCCAGTTAAAGCTGAGGGTATTGGCTTCAAGTTGGGCTTTAAAACCACAGATATCATAAAAATTACAGTTGGCTCGGTCGTAATAGTCAGCCATCTCTGCTGCGGCCAGCCAAATCACTTTGGATTCATCGTTTTTATTGCTGCTATCGAGTACGGCCTTGACTAAGGTGGTGACCTTGCTGGTCATCTCGGGAATATGATACAGGCGAGCCATTTCACGCACGCCATTAAGCAACACATATTCGGCATCGGTTCCGACTAAGTGTCGATTGTTGAGCTGAAAGTTATTGAGAGAGTCGAGAATGCTATGGTCGGTAGCAAACAGTGCCTTCATGGCATCATCCCACTGAGCGCGAAATAGGGTGGTGAAGATAGCGTTTGCTGCACCATTCATGCCCCAACTGGCCTGCCAATCGGCATTGTATTTACTCAATACTTGCTTAGTGACGTGGTTGAAGTCGGCGCCTAATCCTGCTGAATCAATTAAGATTAATGACTCTTTTAAGACGCCAGCATTTTCCTCTGAAACAGTCCAGATATTGGTATTACTAAAGATACTAGTGACCGCTGTTTTGATGTTTGCTTTCACTGCACTGCTGTAGGCGGGGACATCTTCTGGACTGTAAAACTGCACATAGAGAGCAGCGCGTTGAAAATAGATAAGTGACTCGATGCCTGTGCTATCAACCCCCGTATATTCAGGTGCACGGGAGTTAATTCCCGTGGCAACGCTGATCATATTCGCTTCACTAAATAAGGCGGTAGCATCACTGCCTTTAAGGTTATAAAGCGGGTTAACACATTGTGGTGATGATTTTGCCAGCTCACTGACAAGAGCAGCACCGCTTAATCCAATAAAGGGGCTGCAGTCGTTTGCCGCAGCGGGCCCACTGGGTCCAGTTAACCCAGGAGCTGCGCTAATGAGTTGCTCAGTCACCCAAGGTGAAAGTGTTTGAGTTAAGGTGTTGGTGGATGTCAGGGCTTGGGCTCCCAAGTGATGATCTTGAGGGATATTTGTCTTGCTTATGGCGTTAAAGCTTGTGGCTAGACTTATTGCGGCGACCAGATATGTTAATTTCATGGGATCTCCATTTGTTATTTTATCTTGCGGCTTCATGCTGCAAGGGCTGAAGTGTCTGCTGAACAGATCTTTTTAAGCTAACTGTTATGTGGTCTTTCTCAGGGAACTCCAGTTAACATAGTTGCAACAGTATAGTTATTGAGTTAAATATACAATATTCAATGGGCGGTTTTAGTTCTTTTTTTGAACGTTTTTAAACTTGAGTGTATAGAAGCCTTTAAAAATCTGGCTTACAGGAGATCTCTGTTAAATTTTGTTCTTAGCCATGAGTTTCGGAACTATTTATGATTGATCTGTGATAGTTTGAGGTGTATCTATAGGGTATATTAATCCACAAAGTCATCGTTTATGTCCGGTTATTCACTTCCTTCACATTATGTTCATATAACCTATGACCAGCCAGGTCAGCCAGATGTTCTGCGAATGGTACGTTCTCCCTTACCCGTTATTCAGGGTGATCAGGTGTTAATTAAAGTATATGCAGCAGGTGTTAATGGACCCGATATCGCTCAACGTAAGGGGCTATATCCTTCACCGGAAGGAGCGAGTCCTATTCTAGGATTAGAGGTTGCTGGTGAAATAGTTAAAGTCGGTGATGGAGTCACTCGGTGGCAGCTTGGTGATAAGGTTTGTGCCTTAGTTCCTGGCGGTGGCTATGGCGAATATGTGGCGACCTATGCTGAGCATTGCTTACCAATCCCTGAAGGTTGGCGTTACCAAGAGGCGAGCGCCATTGTGGAAACCTTTTTCACCGTTTGGGGGAATCTGTTTATGCGCGCCGGATTAAAGGCGGGCGAAACTGTACTAATTCATGGCGGTTCAGGGGGAATAGGCAGCGCGGCTATTGTGTTGGCTAAGGCATTTGGCGCTCACGTGATAGCGACCTCTGGTAGCGAGGATAAATGTCATTACTGTCGTGGTTTAGGTGCCGATGTTGCAATCAATTACCATGACGATTTTGTTGAACAAGTCATGGACTATACCCAAGAACGTGGCGTTGAAGTGGTGCTAGATATAGCGGGGGGCGATTTTATCAATCAGAATTTAAAAGCGTTAGCGCTGGATGGTCGTATGGTGTCAGTCGCTATGCAGCGAGGTGCTAAAGCTGAAGTAGATATTTTTCGCATTATGGCAAAACGACTTACTTGGACGGGTTCAACCTTAAGGCCGCAGAGTGTCACAGCAAAAGCAGAGATTGCAGAACAATTATTAGAGAAAGTCTGGCCATTGTTGGCTAATGACTCTGGTAATCTCCATCAACTTAAGCCGCATGTTTTTGCAGAGTTTGTCTTAGTTGAGTGTGCGAAAGCTCATAGTTTGATGGAGTCAGGAAACCATAGGGGGAAGCTAGTATTAGTCATTTGAGCTTATAAATGGATAAGACAGATATGTAAACCTGCTTGTTTTAGTTAATTTTTCACTGACATATAAGTGATATTTGAAGTGAGATATTTTTTGTTCTGATATAGATATTAGACCGATTATTTAAATTCTCTTTTATCAAATGGTTTAAATTAGTTTTGTTGAGTTATTGCTTGATGTTTGTTGCTTTCAAAAATGAAACTTGGGTAACTCAATTTTTAGACTAAATTCAATCTGAGTTCAGAAACACACTTTTTATTGAGTGCCTTAAGCTGGATTTCGATGAATATTTTGATGAGCTGGTACGCATCAATTTGATGTAAGCCTAATTTGAAATAGCATAGGTTGGTAAGGTCTCTGACTTGTTCGTTGGCCTTGTGTTCCACCTGTATGTGTTGATTTAAGGATGTTGGCATATATGTATAATACAGTGAAAACACCAATTTGGTATGGCGAGTTAAGAACGGCTCGTGGCAATGCCATTGTCATTCATGACAAGCAGTTTCCAGAGGCTTCAGCTGGGCGTATTTATCTCTATAATACCCAACGTGATTCGATAATCGAATATGCAGAAGATATAGTGAAAAACAGCCTTCATGATCTCGATCGTGTGTCCGTTGAGGCGGCTGAAGATAAATATGGTACAGCCTGGAACAGTACACGCTGTGAGTTTATGAGCAAGCATGAAGGCTGGGTAGAAGCAAACTCTTCTAAACCGAAATCGTTAGTCAAAAATAAGACGATGAAAAAAGAGACGGACAAAGATAAAACCAATGGTGCCGAGGTCGATCTTGACGATGGTTCAGAAAGTCTGGACAGAGAGTTTGCAGATGGCTGGTCCGGTGGACTTGAGGAGTAGTCTGTTCTGTTAGTATTTATTATTTGCCTTAGATGAACTAAGGCTTATATTATTCACTTACCCCAAATTGGTAGCGGCTTATATGATGGTAAACCTGATCGGGTTTTATCCATGGATCGCTAATCAATTTGGTTTGATTCGGTCCGTCCGGGATCTGTTGAGGCTCTATGCAGATAGCTTGGTGACGGGCTAACACTTGCTCATTTCTTCCTTTTTCACCCTGTAAGAAATTCGCCCCATATATCTGTACACTTGGCTGATTAGTGTATAGCGTCATGGTTCTACCGGATTTTGGTGCACTTAGGCACCCAAAACGGGTTAATTCAGCGCTTTTAGCTGAAGTTAAATAACAGTGATCTATACCGGAAGTGGTGGGAAATGCATTATCTTCCTGTACCACACCAAATGATTTAGCTTGCTGAAAATCCAGTAAACTGCCAGCGATATTCTTTGTCCCGCTCGGAAGACCTAATTGATTGAGAGTGAGTAGAGTTTGACTGTCAATTTGCAGTTTGTGGTCTCGATTCGAGCTTGACTGCGCTCCCTCTAAATTAAAGTAACTGTGCTGAGTTAAGCTAATGGGACAAGCCTTATCTGTGGAAGCAAAAATCTCCATGCAGAGGTTGTTTGCTACTAAGCGATAATCCAGTTGCAGGTTACAGTTCCCTGGAAATCCCATATCTCCGTCTGGACTGGTTAAACTGAGCCTGACCCCATCGGGGAGTGGGCCAATATGCCAATGTTTACGGTTGAAGCCTTCACTGCCACCATGAAGGCAGTTGGTAGCTTGATTGACATTCAGCTGGTAGGACTCACCTTGGTAGCTCATCTGACCATTAGCCACCCTATTGGCGTAACGGCCAGCAATAGCGCCTAAGTGTGCACCTTGAGCTAAGTAGTCTTCAATAGAGTCACAACCTAAAACGATATTACCCCGCTCGCCATCTTTATCTGGTGCCCAGAGAGAACGAATGATCCCACCTAAACTCAGTACCTCTAATGCTATGATGCCGTTATCTATTCTGACTCGTTCAATTTGACCACCTCGGGGATCTTGCCAAGGTTCTAACGGGCGAAAACGCATCATAAAAGCCTCCCTTGATAATGGAAATGTACCGATTGGTATCTGCGGTTAATAAAAATCTTCATCGACTCGCGTAGCACCGTTACATGCAGAGCAAAGGTAAACGGTTGCTTCTAGACCCGTTTTCCTTGGATATTGATCTTCAATTGCTTCGACGACTGCATCGGTTAACTCATGCTCGACTAACGCGACGACGCAGCCACCAAAACCGCCGCCAGTCATTCTGACTCCACCATGCTGACCCACTACCGATGAGATGATATCGACAAGGGTGTCAATTTCTGGCACTGAGATTTCAAAGTCATCGCGCATGGATGCATGGGATTGCGCCATTAATTGACTGAGTTTAGCAATATTGCCTGCTTCCAGTGCATGGGCAGCATTCTGAGTACGTCTGTTTTCAGTCAGCACATGTCTTGCTCGTCGGTAACACACGTCGCTAAGCTCAGATTTTGATGCTACGAGTCGAGCGAGATCTAGATGCCTTAAGGTATCAAGGCCAAAATGCTCGGCGACACTTTCACACTGCTCACGTCTACGATTATATTCAGACTCGACCAATCCACGTTGCACGTTGGAGTTGACGATGATCAAGCTCAGGCTATCTGGAATAGGGACAGATTCACTGTCGAAATCCTCACAATCAATAAGCAAGGCATGATCTTGCTGACCCAAGGCACTGATCATCTGGTCCATAATGCCGCAGGCACAATCGACATATTGGTTCTCACCGCGTTGGGCCATTTGAGCGACAGCTAGGGGGGACAACCTTAACTGACTGCAATCGTTAACGGCAGTTCCAAATGCGAGTTCTAATGCGGCAGACGAAGAGAGACCAGCTCCTAAGGGCACGTTACTAACAACGGAGAGATCCAGCCCTTTAGTTGGTAGGCCCGACGCTGCCATGGCTGCGGTAAATCCTTTGAGGTAGTTGCTCCAGCCGTCTTGTGGATTCATGACTCCCTCATTGCCAAATTCCCACTCTTTTATGCTATTGGGAAATGCATCGGAAATAGCACGGAATAGTGAATCTTCTCGGCGTTTTACAGCAATAATGGTATAAAAATTAATGGCAGCTGGAAGTACAAATCCGTCATTATAATCTGTATGTTCACCGATTAAGTTGACTCGGCCAGGTGCCATATAAAGCGCATCTGCGGTGGTACCAAAAGTTTGCACAAACAACTTGTTTGCGCGTTGAGCAGGATTTGACATGCTATAAAACTATCCTAAATTATATTGGTTTAACTTTTTATACTGATATTCGTATATGACCTTCTGATTAATTTATATCATGAGTTCATAGCAATCGGTATAAGAAAGTGATCGACTAGGGGGGATTTCTGGTAAATGAACGCAGGTAAAATCAGGGATGAAATGGAAGTTGAATGGTTTTTCGTTATTTTAAGAGGCAACAGATGACCGAAAACACTGCTTGAAGTTGAATTCTAGTGCACCTGTTAATCTATTAATCCTTCGATATTATAAGGACTATCTGTGCAGCTGCACCTCCTCTACTTGAGCCAACTTATCTGCATCGATGGTGTTTTTTGCAAGTAAATCTTTGACAACATGGTCGACAAAACCCGCCCCTGCAGCTTCGTAAAGATTATAGACGCAATGTACGCCACTTTCTCTTAAAGACTGGGCATCTTCACTGTATTGCACTATGGCGCTCAATTTACCTTTATAGTTAAGTCTGTTGAGCTGCTCTACTGCAAACTGATTACCAATATGATGCGGCATAGCTAATAGGACGAGTTCTAGATTCGGCGCGTGATCGAGCTTTTCCCAGAAATCGGTATCGGAAGCATCACCTTGTACTACATTTCGTCCCTGACTTTGATGAAAGTCAGCGAGATCTTGCTTATGTTCTATGCCTAAGATTTCACCATCAAATTTAGCCTTTAGTTCATCGTAAGCGCCGCAACCGATCCGGCCCATACCTAAGATCAAAAACCTCGGGTTCCCGACGGGGATGGGTCTGTCCTCAGGGTGTAGCGGGTGTTTTTCAAGCTTGATTAAACGTCGCTGTAACGTTTGATATATTCTACTTGATAAGACGTTAAGTGGTGCAGCTAAGAGGAAACTCATGCTCAACGCAACGGCAAGGATCACCATCCATTGAGGCGGGAGCCAGCCTTTACTCGTCGCAACGGCTGCCACAATTAAACCAAACTCACTGTAGTTACCTAAGTTAAACGAGCTCATTAACGCAGTACGAGATCTGAGTTTGAAATGGGTCAATAGGTAGAGGAAAAGCAAAATCTTAATTGGAATGATGAGGACTAATATCGTGGCCAGTCCAATATCGGAAAAGCTGGGTAAACCGTTAAGCCCTACGGTTAAGAAGAAGGCGACCAGAAAAAGTTCTTTAAAGTAAAATAGTGATTTAGCCAGTTCTGAAGATTTAGCGTGTCCCGCTAACAAGATACCGATAATCAGGGCTCCCAGATCTGGTTTTAGGCCGACAAGTTCGAAGAGCCAAGCTCCTAATACTAAGGCCATGACTAAGCCAAATAATACCAGTAGCTCACCATGACCTACTCGATCAAAGGCGCGATAGATAAGCGGCTTTGCTAGTGGCAGCAGCAGGAGTCCAAATGCCCATACCGAAGGGATATCACCCTTTGAAATGGTGAGGAAAGCAACGGCAAAGATATCCTGCATAATCAAGATGCCGATGGCGACGCGGCCATAGAGTGACTGCATGTCACCTTTATCTTCGAGTACCTTAACGGCAAAAATAGTACTGGAGAAACTTAAAGCGAAAGCCAATAGTGCTAACTGGTTAAATTCGAGCCCAGTTAATTGCTCAAGCCCCAGCATTCCCAGCAGCTTAAGCAAAGGGATAAAGAAGATCATGGAGCCCATTAGATGTAGACTGGAACCGGCCCAAACCTCAGCTTTAAACAGGCTTTTAATATCAAGTTTAAGACCTATTGCAAATAGGAGCAGAGTGACGCCAAGTTCAGCCAGTTGCTGCAATAAAGGTAGACTCGATTCATCAATACCAAACAGGAATAACACAAAACCCGCGACGAGATAGCCAATAAGAGGCGGTAGGCCTATTCGGCTAACAAGCATGCCACAGGCTAGCGTGATAATAAGAATGGCAGGTTCCATGATTCTCCAGGTGGAATTTAGTTAACTGCCTATTATTGTATAATATTTCGATGAATTATAAATAAAAATTAATCGAAACAGGTATCTTTTAGGAAAATGATGGGATAGGAAATAATACTCGTCAGTATAAGAAGTTGATCTACTCAGAGTGTTTTTTGGCAAACTAATTCAAGGCGAATGGATGACATAATAGTTGTTTCCTTATGAGTTCATTCAACGTAGAAGTAGACAGCCAACAACACTCCTTACAGGCGAGTTTTAGCGCACCCGACGCTGTGATCGCAAGGGAAAAAGAAACCTCCTAATAGAGGTCTCTTTTTTTTGTTTGAAATGGCTTATTTAGCCAGTAACAGATCCAAGTGTTTAGCAAAAGGTTCAGGTTTCATAAAACCAGTGACTCTGAGTTCGTCACTTATCCCACCTGAGCTATCAAACATGAGCAGGGTGGGCAGTCCTAATACATCATAGTGTTCCAATAGCTCAATATCTTGCATATCATTTTTAGTGACATCAGCTTGTAGGAAGACTATTTGAGATAAGCGCTCCTGCACTTGTGGATCCTTAAATGTCACGGCTTCAAACTCTTTGCAGGCAACGCACCAATCGGCATATAGGTCTAACATGACCGGCTTACCTTGCGCTGCTGCATTGGCCACTTCAGTCTCTAAATCGGCGATAGACTTAATGCGTTTATGGCCATGTAGTTGTACTTCTCCCTCTTTGTTGTGGCCTTGTACTCCAAGCTCTGTCATTACGGCTTGGAACCCATAGGAGAAACTGGCCAATAAGCATAGAGTGAGCAACACTGAGCGAGTCGACTGTTTCCAGTTAAATTCGGTCAGTTTGTTCTGATGCATAAGGTAGCCTATCAGAGCAACGCCCCAAATTGACCACAAGATATCGGAGACAACACCCGGCCAAATTCGACCTATCATCACAACCGAAACGGCAATTAATAGGAAACCAAATATGGTCTTGATGATGTCCATCCAGCTGCCAGCTCTTGGTAAGAGTTTACCACCAGAAGTGCCGATGATAAGCAGAGGTAAGCCCATGCCCATACTTAATACGTATAAAGCTAGGAAGCCTTGCAGAAGATCACCGGTTTGGGCGACATAGACAAGGGCACCAGACAGTGGTGCAGTCGTGCAAGGGGAGGCGACTAGACCTGAAATGATCCCCATCACGAAGACACCAATGACATTGCCTCCTTTTTGGTTATTGGAGAAACGGTTCATCTTCTCCTGCCAACTAGCGGGGAGCTTCAGATCATATAAGCCGAACATCGACAAACTCAAAACAAAGAAGAGTATGGCTAAGACGATAAGCACAGCAGGGTGCTGTAGCGCTGCTTGGTATTTCATTCCCGCAGACGCGACTACAAGTCCTAGTAGGGAGTATGTAATTGCCATGCCTTGGACATAAACCATAGACAGGGTAAAAGCTTTGGCCGTGGATAGTTTTTCGCCTTGGCCCACTATAATACCGGACAGAATAGGGTACATAGGGAAGACGCAGGGAGTCAGTGCTAGGCCAATACCTAAACCGAAGAAGATCACTAAGGTCCAGAGTAAACTGTCACCAGATAACATCTGACTTAGACTATCTTGCTGGGTTATCGGCGCGGAGACTATCTCGTTGTCTAGGGTATTGCCTGCATCTAGAGTTTCAGCATGACTGCTTAGCAGGCCATCATTCGGAGCAACTTCTGATAATAGGGCTTGTTTTTTGGTTGGTGGGAAGCAAAGTTTACCTTCGGCGCAACCCATAAAGGTGACGGTTACAGTCCCTTGTTCATTGGCTTGCTTGAGTGCCATTGGGATCTCGATAAAGGAGTAATAAACCTCCTGCTCACCAAAGTATTCATCGTTATGACTTTTACCTTTAGGCAAAGCAATTTCGCCAAGCTGAGCCCCTTCGGCTTCAAATTTGAGTTTATCACGGTACATATAGTAACCGTCAGCAATGACCCAGCTGATCTTTAATTGATCACCTTCTTGTTTGAAATCGAAGACGAAGGCTTCATCGACGGGCATCAATGTCGGTTCATTCTGAAGGAAACTGAATTTACTGTTACTGAAAACCCCTTCGCTATGTGCTAAAGGAGTCAAAAGTAGTAGAGAGCTTGTGAGCACTAGTGAAAGTGCCAGAGTGATTATTTTTTTCATGCTTATCTTGTTTCTTTTATCCAATCAAAAATCGGTGGCTGGCCCAGATACTACGGTTAAAGTGGCCAAGATGATAGATTCTCTACTATTTTCGCGTATTCACTTTAGGTAGTCAGGTAGACCATGGTTTAATGAAATGGCGACAATTTCTGGCACTTCATAGAAATTCATCTTGCATATTTATCGGTATCTCATTAGTCCCTTAGATTAAGTATTTAAAATTGGCTTAAGCTAAGGGCGGTAAACTTACAGGATCGATGTGTCTATTTTATGCAAGCTACTTTACGTGTTTTCATATTCGCTTGCATTAAGGCATCGCTAAAATAGTGAGCTTATCCCAATGTTCAGTGTCTTAAAAAACAAGCAATGAGACGCTTTACTTGAAAATAGACCCGTAAACCCCCATTTAGGTTTCATATTGGGTACAATTGTTTTTTATCTGCCGGAATTTGTGAGGTCGATGTGTTTTTCGTTTTTATAGTCATTTTTATTCTCGTTCCTGTGATTGAACTAAATGTTTTGATCCGTGTTGGTGAATCTTTGGGCAGCTGGACGACAGTAGGTTTAGTCTTTTTGACTGCGATTGTCGGCGTATCTTTAGTGCGCAGTCAGGGAATAAGCACTTTGATGCAAGTTCAGCAAAAGCTAGCTCGTGGAGAAGCTCCGGGGCAAGAGATCGTTGAGGGGATGATGTTGGCGCTTGCAGGCTTATTGCTATTAATACCTGGGTTTGTCACTGATGCCATTGGTTTGCTGTTATTGACGCCTATAACTCGAACGCCTGTCGCCGGGTTCCTCTATAAAAGAATGCAAGTAAGAGTCGCGGCTAACGGTGGTTTTCAGGGAGGGTTTGGTGCTGGCCCTCATTCACAAAGTGGTTCTTCATTCGGCCAAAATTCGTTCAACTCAGATAGCCGAAATCCGCAAGGAGGTAATACCTTCGATGGTGATTTTGAGCATAAAGCAGAACCGAACGAGCATAAGATTGAACATAAAGAGGATAATAAAGAGGATTCTAGACGTTAGCAGAATGCAGGCTTTAGCTGCTATTCTTTAGTGTCTACTTTAGTGTCTACTTTAGGGTTCTTGGGATAATACCACTCATCTTTACTGTCGATATGACTGAATCTACGTGTGTTTTTGTATGGCAATTTCATGAAGCCTGATACACCTTTTCCTTGTATCTTATCCACATGACTCAATATTCTGTCGAGACTCGCCCTAAATGCTGCTTGTTTCCTAGGGTTTAGCAGCCTTAGGTAGCTATGAACTTTCATGTGTTTCGGTAACACCTCGAAGATGATACATCCTGTGTGATGGATCTTATTAATCCAACTGAGTTCGGTCATTATTTCATTGGGGAGCTCGAGGTTTTCATCTGGGTCGCGTCCATCTTCAAAGTAAGAGTGTAGGCGGGACTTATCCTCGAGGGAGGGGACTCTGCCAACTTCAAATGGTAGCTGTTGATTTGGATCAATGAGGAAAGGCTGCTCTATACTGTCTCGCTCTAAGTGTAAGGTATCGCGGGCATTGAAGAAGCACGCCTTAAATACACCAATACGTTTTATTCCCCTTGCGAGCGTCACCATGTTATTAACCGCTAAAATAAGTGGTTCTCTCTCTTCTCGGCTATAGAGTGCTAGGTTTGAATCGATAAATACGCCTGTTTCTTGCCAATGTATCGCAAGTCCACCGACGATGGAATATTGACTTAACCGACCTACAGCAGCAATAAACCCTTTTTCGGTATCCCCCATGCCCGCCATAAAATTACGGTAATATTTTTCGAGTTGCAGATCGTCCATCTTCTTAATTGGATCATCATTTGTATGCTCCTTAAGAAAGGATTTTCGGGAGCTGTAAATAACGGTTTCAACGTCGCGCTCGCGGTTGAGCTCCCAAATCGGGATATCCTCAACTAAGGGGGAAGCATTAATAACTGGTAGGTGCAGTCTGTGACTGTGAAGCATACTCTTTAGGAAATAGTCTCCAGCACGTTTTCTCTGCTCTGGATCTTCGCTGAGCATACCATCCAGGGTTCTGGCAAGTTCTACCGGCAGCCCTATGCTGGTGGCTTTTATTACTTTACTACCAAAGCGACTGGCTTGCCCTGATGCAATGGCGTAGAGGGTTGCAGCGGCGCCTTGCTCATCAAATCGAGTGCTTGATAATGCACCGTTAAGCTGCTCTTCACCGATGAAGTAAACATCTCCCATTCTGGCATTGGTGTGTTGTTGATCGCTTGAGAGTAGATCCAGCACATTACCATTGACCGGATTGCCTCGGGCATCACGTTGTGCGAATACGGCTGAACCCCAGTCGATAAGGGAGAGGTGATTAGTCTTCACATCATAAACTAAGTTAGAGGGTTTGATGTCGCCATGAACCATAGGCCGACCATGATGTAGATATTGTAGAATATTAGCGAGTTGCCTCGCAATGTTCATCACCATGTAGGCGGGCAAGGCACCTCTTTTCAGGCAAAGTTGTTCGAGATCTTCTCCTCGAGCTCTCGCCATGACTAAGATCCCTTGTTTCCCGCCATGGGCAAACTTGATCATGGGCGGGACATTGGGGTGCTTGACTAAAGAGAGCATGAAAGCCTCCTCTTCGAGACGGTCCTGAACATGCTGAGGCAAAGTGACTCGTGAGAATTTGAACACATGAGCGACACCGTTTGGATCTATGCCAGAAAATACGAATCCATAGGCTCCTTTACCTACTAAGTCCAAGTCCACATAACCTAACTTGGACAGCTGTTGCTTACATAAGCGGATCCAGGCTCGATGTTTGCGTGCATCATTGGCTTTGAGTAGATAGATAGACTGTTCTTCAGAAATATAGAAATGTTGCAGCTGAGGTGTAGCTATTTCTAACTGTGAGTGAGAGTCAGTCTGCTTAGATGGCGGTAGGGTGTTCGGCATATTGGGCAATTTACACTCGTATTAAGGGCTCTCTATCATTAAATCAATAAGCAGAGCCTTATGCCAATATCTTTTAATAAAAAGCTATTCTAAGTTCTATTTAGAAGGTGAATGTATCTCTATAAAAGCATTAATAGAGATATATTAGCCCTATCGAACCATATCGGTCATGACCTTGACCTACATCAATTCAGAGACAAACTTTGGCAGGTAATCTCATTAACAGGTTTTTTATTATCTCGTATCACTAAGTGTCTCTGTGATTTTCTATGAGGCACCATCAAAAAATAAGGAGGGCATACAGTGAATAAAGCCCTATTAATCGAACTACTCGACTACCCCAGAAAACGCATTGTTCAATCGATGGAGTTGAGATTTTGTCCCCATGCTGGATTTTTTAATGTCAGTGATGAGCAATGCCTGACTTGTCATCAAGGGATGGAGTGCGTATGGATGAATCACAACGATGAGCTCGTTGCGGTCGAAGAGAAATCGGTGAAAGATATCAAGCAACAACTTTTGATAGCAATGGATTTTATTGATTCAAGTTTGACGCCACATCATCTATCTAGAAGAAACTGTGAATGCGAGAATTGTGTTTGGCTTAGAAGAGCACAAAAAGTATTGGCCATCGAGTGAGCTCACAAGCTAGCCGCGATTGATTGGCAAATAAAACAACGCTTTGCATCTAAGATCTGTTCCTATTAGAGTATTGGAAAATAATGACTCTTTTATCGAGAAAATCATTTCTCGACTCAAATTGAACAGGACAGATGTATGGAACCCAGTTTTTGGCATAGTAAGTGGGACGCAAAGCAGATAGGTTTCCATCAAAACGAGGTAAATCCTCTGTTGATCCAACACTGGTCTAGCTTGAACTTATCATCCGATTGTGAGGTCTTTGTTCCTCTGTGCGGTAAAACGTTAGATATCTGTTATCTGGCAGAACTTGGGCATACAGTACTCGGTTGTGAACTCAGTCAGACTGCGGTCAAGCAATTCTTTGCTGAGAATGAGTTAACCTACTCGATGAAGCCAGTTATAACATCGAATGGTCAACTTAATATGTTTAGTGCCGAGCAGGTAACTTTTTATCAAGGGGATATTTTCGCGTTAACCGCCGACGAACTTCCTCCATTAAACAGCTTCTATGACAGAGCCGCTCTGATTGCATGGCCAGAGTCGATGCGCCAAGCCTATGTCGAAAAGCTTGCGGTACTACTTCCTCCTCAGAGTCTCGGCTTGCTTATTACGTTAGATTATCCTCAAGAAGCACTGAAAGGCCCGCCTTTTGCTGTCTCTAATGATTGGGTCATGGAGAATATGGCTGACTATTTCGATGTTGAACTTCTTAGCTGTGAAGATGTGTTAAGTGATAACCCCCGCTTCGTTAACAAGCAAGTGCCTTGGTTAACCGAATCTGTTTATAAACTAAGAAGGAAAGGATAGGCGCTTTTCTGTCTACTCATCACAGTCTCATTTCTCTTAGGCACAAAAAAAGCGACCATTTAGTCGCTTTTTAGCTTATTCACTAAGTGAAATTAGAAGTTGTAACGCATTCCCACTGTGAATACGTTGTCGTCTTCTAGGTCAATCTTAGCGCCAGCAAGCTTGTAGTCACCTTGGTACATAGCATAGTGACCATATACCATAGTTGATTTAGAGATCTTGTAGTCAGCACCAACAGTGATGTTTTGAACATTTACATCACTAACTGAAGCTAGTACTGCATTTGTTTCATTAGGATCAGTTTCTTTATCATCTGGATTGATATATCCGAACGAGTTAGTAAAGTACTTACTTAGACCTGATTCGTCAGCACCGTATTGAACTTTCAAGTTAACACCGTTTAGGTTGTAAACTGCGTTTACAAAGTAAGTGTTACCTTCTAGGTTGTCATATTTTTGGCTTTCAGTGTCTTGGAAGAAACCACCAACTTTAAAGTCACCAAACTTAGCTTGAGCTACAGCGCGGTATGCATCAATGTTTGAAATGCCTTTGTTGTAAGCTGTTGCAAAGTAGTAGTTTTGTGCTTTGAACTTCTTGTCACCAAGAGTCGCGCTTAACGCGTACTGAGCATCAGAGTCTGAACCAGCGCCTTGGTTGTTGTCAGTCATTAGGTAAGTCGCGTTCAATGTTACTAGGTCAGCGATTTTTGGAGAGTAGTACCAGATACCATCTGCTGCACGAGTTTGGCCTGCAACTAGTCGGTCGATATCGGCGTTAGTGTTACCGAATGCATCGATGCCACCTTCAGCTTGCTTGAATACTGTGTCGTTACGACCAACAAGTACAGTACCTGCAACTGTTTTAAGACCTAAGAATGTGTTACGTGCTTTGAATACGTCACCTTCACTTGAAGTGTTTTCTACCTGAAACTCCATCTGGTAGATAATGTCGATGTTATTCGTTAGGCTTTCGCTGCCTTTTAGTCCTATATGAGAGAAGTTATTTTCGAGGTAAGTTCCACTTTCGCCAACAGTTGCACCGTTAGTACCACCTTGAAGGGTAGTGCTTTGATCTGAATGAGTTACAGCAAGATCAAGACGACCATAGAAATTTGGACCTTCGGCTAGCGCGCCGAATGAAGCCAGAGTGAGTACTGATGCAACTGATGCAGAAATAAGTGTTTTTTTCATGTCTTTTTTTGCTCCCAAGAACGTAGGTTCTTATCCATTAACTAATGGTTATTTATGATTGTCTATTTGTTTCAAGCATCCAATCTAGTAACAAATATGAGGTCGAAGTTTATATATTTCGTATAAAAATAGTATGTGCAAGATCAAAGTTTCGCTCTTAGTTACGGCTTAGTGTTTATTTGTATAATAAACTCACATATACGGAGTGGAAATTGTACAGCTTGATTTAATCGTAACCTAAATATAGAGCTATTTTGAAAAACAACTCACAATTATTGAAATGTTAATGCTGATAGAATTCTCTTTCATTATTATATTTAGACTGCTGCTTTATTGAACGCCTGCTTTAATTCTATGCATAAAGACAGGATAACAAAGTATTGTTAGCGATCAGCTTTGTCATTGAGGTCTATTCAAATTAATTTTGTTGTAAGAGTTTGGCACAGAAGTGGAACTTCGTTTTGTGATTATTGTCGCAAAATGCCGATTAAATGGCGGCTTGGTATATTTATGGCAAAGATTTTCTCTTGATTGTTATGGTATTGATATGATTTATGATTACTAACATGGTTAGGAGGGCTTTCGCGATAGCCGTTACAATGTGTGGGCTATTGAAGTGGAAACAAGTTTGAGTTATTAAAGTTGAAATAAGATAAAATCAATTTAATTATTTTTCATGGCTTAATTTCTTTCTAGAGACCTAGGTTTTTAGCTGTATAGAGGTTAGGTATAAAATTTGGAGTTTGTGTTGGAAGAGTTGGTGCTTTCTGAAGCCTATATCAATCGTTTTGCCGGTATTGGCCGTTTGTATGGTCAAAAAGCCTTAAGGCAATTTTCCCTATCACATGTTGCTGTAGTAGGCATCGGTGGCGTCGGGACTTGGGTCGCGGAGTCCTTAGCCAGAAGTGGGATTGGGGAGATCACACTTATTGATCTTGATGATATCTGTGTGACCAATACCAATCGCCAAATTCATGCCCTTAAAGAGACAATAGGGCAATCTAAAGTTGAAGTGATGGCTGAGCGTATTTTACAGATTAATCCGGATTGTAAGGTTAACCAGATTGAAGACTTTATTACTCCAGAAAATTTAGGCGATTATTTTATTGGTCGAAGGCAAGAGGGGGATTTAGATTTTGTGGTTGATTGTATTGATGCCGTGAAACCTAAGGCTGCATTAATTGCTTGGTGTAAGCGACAAAAGCTTTCCATCGTTACCGTTGGCGGGGCTGGTGGACAGGTGGATCCTACTCAGGTTCAAGTGACTGATTTATCCAAGACTTACCAAGACCCCTTGTTGGCTAAAGTACGTAACATATTGCGACGCGAGCATCATTTTTCTAAAAATCTGCAGCGACGTTTTAGTATTGAAGCGGTATTTTCAACGGAGCAACTTGTTTATCCTCAGGCTGACGGCAGTGTATGTAATACCAAAGCGAACGCTGACGGTAGCATGCGAATGGATTGTGCATCAGGTTTTGGTGCGGTAACGGTTGTCACCGGAACTTTTGGTTTTATTGCCGCCAGTAGAGTGTTGATTAAATTAGCTAGAAAAGTAGAATAGAAATAGAATGGCGTAATTTAATTTTCGCCTTTTTATTTATCCTATCTGAGTCGTTTTAAGCCTTTAAATAATAGCCTCCTTTCTACACCTGTCGCTATATAGTGTTAACTCACGTCACGCTTTTAATTCTGTAAACTTTGATGTAGGTCTAATGATTGCCGGGGTGACCTTGTTAGAATCTGGCTACTTTATACTTTAGGTCACCAATTATGAGACAAGCATTATTAACGCGTTTTCTACGTTATATAAAGATTGATACTCAGTCTAACGGCAGTAATGTTCAGTCCCCAAGTACGCCCTCACAATTCAAATTTGCGGGTATGTTGAAGGTGGAACTTGAAGAGCTTGGCTTTTATCGTGTCGAGTTAAACAGTTCAGGCTACTTGACGGCGAGTGTGCCAAAGACAGTCGATGGGGCGCCCTGTATTGGCTTTATTGCCCATTTAGATACGGCTCCCGATTTTAATGGGGCTAACATTAATCCACAGATAATCGAAGATTATAATGGTGACGATATCTTGCTCGGTGAATGCGATCTGCTGAGCACTGAACAGTTTCCTAGTTTGCTTAACTATATTGGCCAAACACTGATCACCACTGATGGCATGAGTTTACTGGGAGGAGATGATAAAGCGGGCATTGCCGAAATTATCACTGCACTGGCTTACCTTTTAGTGCACCCTGAGATCCCTCATGGGGAGATTCGGTTATGCTTTACTCCTGATGAAGAGATAGGGCGAGGCGCTGATCATTTCGATGTCCCAGCTTTTGGTGCTCAGTGGGCTTACACCATAGATGGTGGAGAGATTGGGGAACTGGAGTTTGAGAACTTTAATGCTGCCACAGCAATTATTCGGGCTAAAGGCAATAATTGTCACCCCGGAACGGCTTATGGGGTGATGGTTAATGCGCAAACTATGGCAGCACGTTTTCACGCTAAGATGCCATTACAAGATACCCCTGAGGGGAGCAAAGATTACGATGGTTTCTTTCACCTTGTGAATATGCATGGGCAAACAGAAGAAGCTGAATTAACCTATCTTATACGTGATTTTGACATCGATATTTTTGAAAAGCGTAAGCAATGGTTAACTGACAGGGTGAATAGCTATAATACTGATTTAGTCGTGGGCAGTTTAGAGATTGAGCTCACCGACAGCTATTTCAATATGAAAGAGCAGATTTTACCCTATCCACACGTTATTGATATTGCTAAGCAAGCAATGATAAGCCAAGGCATTACGCCTATTATCAAGCCTATCCGCGGCGGCACTGATGGAGCCCGACTCTCTTATATGGAGCTACCTTGTCCAAATATCTTTACCGGAGGACATAACTTCCATGGTAAGCATGAATACATTTGTCTCGAGTCTATGGAAAAGGCAGTAGATGTGATTATCGCAATCTGTAAGCTTACTGGGCAGGAGTCTTTATCTGAGTAATAGCGTTTGGGGAGTCTTGCTTATTAATATCGATTGGTAAAAGCCTGACTCTCTCTTATCGATCTTAGTTTAAGTTTTCGAAAAAAATATCTGAATCTAATAGTTCATCTTCAACAACCTCTACAGGGAAACTTATAGAGAAACACGCACCACCGAGTTCACATTCTTGAATGAGCTTGATACTTCCTTTTAGCAGAGTCGTCGCGTTAAAAGCGGCTGATAGGCCTAAACCTGTGCCACCTTTATGGCGGGATGTGGTAAAGAAAGGTTCAAAAATACGACTACGGTCCTCCTTTTTAATCCCTGAACCATTATCTTGAATCAAAATGTTAAGCTGTTCACCTTCGAGTTCAACTTTAATGCTTATCATCGGAGATTCTACCTGTTTAAATGCATGTGAGTATGCATTAGATAGCACATTGGTGATGATCTGTTTAAGCAGGTTATGGTTGGTTTTAACCGAGAGTGTCGGCATTAACTCGAGTTGCACATCCACTTGAATTTCAGAGAATAAAATTTTAACGGACTCATGGCTGTCGATGAGTGCCTGTTGAAGGTTAAAACTGCGTTTCTCCTCTTGACTTTGCTGAGCTGCAACGGTTTTGAATTTCTGGATTAAGCTACTCGCACGGGTGATATTATTGACTATGAGCTCACAACTGATTTGGTGCTCCTCTAAAATGGAGTTGAGCTCCTCTAACGTTGCATTTTCACTGTGGATGACTTTAATCAACTCATCAATATGATTAAGTTGCGAACTGGCCGCTGTTAAACATATGCCGATAGGTGTATTAATTTCGTGAGCAACACCGGAGACCAAACCACCAAGCGCCGCCATTTTTTCTTGTTCGACTAATACTTCCTGAGCTCGCTTAAGCACGAGTAATGACTGTTCCAACTCCTGAGTCTGCTCTTTGACTTGACTGGATAGCTCCTCTTTATAACTCGTTTCAAGTGCCAATAACCGTTCTCTATCTGTTAACGCGTCTTGCAGTTCCTGTTTAGATCGTTTGATATCAGAGAATGAGGTTCTTAACTGCTGCTGCATGGTATTGATGGCATGGGATACTTGATGGAACTCGTCATTTTTATTTTCATTTTGATCGAAACTCAAAGGTTCAAACGGAGAATCTAGGTCGATTTTTTGACAGTACTGGCTTAAGCGATTCAAGTGGCGTGTGACCATGTACCAAACTAAAAAGAGTATAAAGCCTGCCACGATGAAGGTTTTAATGGCATTGGATAACAAGATTATAATGGTACGATCCAATAACTTGTCGTAAACCGTATTGAGATCGGCTTGTATTAGTAAGGTACCAACAGGGATGAGATCGTTACCTGAACGGTATGAGAGTTCGAAGGATTTTTCGATAGTATTTTCCAGTGAAGGCTCCCCTGAAATCCACTCTTGTCCGCTATCGTCGTTAATTGAGATATAGGTAATATCTTGTAGTTGAATCAGACCATGGATTTGCGTGTTGATCAGGCGATCATCAATGACCCAGATACTGGCTGCCAGTACATCTAGGTTAACTTTCTCTATATTAGTAAATTGCCGTTCGATCCTGTCGACATCGCTTTTATAGTCACTAACGAGTTGGAAGCCTGTGGTTAATATTGTAATTAACGAGCTAAAAATAATAATTGATAGCGTCAGCTTAAAACCGATAGGGCTATGGATCAGCTGGCCAGTAAATGTCTGCATTAATCCTTTTCTTATGTGACTAAAGAGGTACCTTAGTTCAATATTCCATACTTATTCTGATTGTGCTAATTTTTATTGTTATAAGCATAGACGGGTAATTAGGTTGGTGATGGTGAAAATTAACTATCAATAAGGAAAATAAGAACATAGGGATTACTGTTTTTACAGTGGCTTGATGGCATCAATATTGCACTGTATTAGACCTGTCCAGTTTATTGACACTAGGTCTGTATATGCAGGAACTCAAATCAAAAAAATTTAAGCTATTAAGTTCTAAACAGTTGAGCTTCAACTTAATGTTGTGGGTCGCGATAGTCAGTGGCGCTCTGCTTTTTATGCCTGAACCTCTGTTGCGGATGCTAAATTTGGATGCATCTGTGACCGCTAATTCACATTTTATTGGTTTAGGCCTCATTATTGGTGTTGCTTACCTGTTGACTCAAATTCTTAATTATTTTCTTGATGAAGCGATAACTTATCTTAAAGGTAAACGCATAATCGAAGTAATAGAGGAGAAAGTCAGATTGTTGGATCCTGCAGAACGGGCACTATTAAGGGAGTTTTTTTTGCAAGGAGAGACGATTTTGACTCTCCCTCAGGAGGAACCAGCGGTTAAAAGTTTACTTGCGACACATATTATTGAAAACTTAGGTAATCAAAAGCACTACGCTATTCAGGGGGCGACTGCAGATTATAAAATATCAATGAGAGCTAGAATTTACTTAAATCGTCAAGTATTAAGGCTACCAACGGGTGAACCTAGCCAGGAAGAGATGAAAAATCTTATTAAGGCCAGACCTCACTTTGTAAATAATATTGTGAACCCACGTAAGCATGCAGCTTAATTGCATCAATAAAATTGATTAAGTTGTTAAACCGTTGAGATAACTAATAGGGGGTAACCACTCCCCCTTGGCGTTTAAAATAGCGCAAATATCAATGAAAGATAAACTCTGATAGTGATTGTCGCATTCTGCTTGGAAATATATTGGTAGGTTCCCTACTTATCAGGTTTAGATTTTTGAATAAACATCCACATCAGATATGACATGATCCCTATAGTGCAGAAGATAACGATCATTGATAGCAGTCCTATCGGATTACCAAACATTAAATCTAGCCAGAAAAGCATGTGTAAGTCCTTTTTCAAAATATTCTCTTTTTGTTAAATTAGCCTTGATTGGATTTGGGTGAACTGATCTCGATCAATAAAGTTAACGTAATTGTTGTTAAAATGTGCGTACAACATTAAATCTCTGATGAGTATTGAGTTTTACTTATTTATTGTTTAAGTCGAGAGTGAAATTAATCACTTTTTGAAGTGGTTAATGCTTGTTTGAAAATGATGCATTATGGATGTATTATCATCAAACGCTATCGGTTGAGTGTAAAAAGTGCTCAGTTGGTAAGTTTATGGCTTTTAGGGGCTTGCCATTATTAGCGGCAAAGGTATAATCGCCATCACTTACTGAGGTCCTCGGATGTCAATAAGGCTATTTAATGATGCCGGTGTGGTGGAATTGGTAGACACGACGGATTCAAAATCCGTTGCTTTCGAGCGTGACGGTTCAAGTCCGTCCTCCGGTACCAATAAAATAGAAAAGCCTGCCTTCGAGCAGGTTTTTTATATCTAAATTAAGGGCTTACGCCTATTCTTAGTCTATGGGGTTCCATAGGCATCTTGTGAAATCCAGACATTTATGTAACCCTCGATGTAACCCCAAATTGAGAGTTGAGCAGAATCGATGGCTAAGAAAGTAACCCCTCTTACTAATACTCAAGTCAAACAAGCTAAGCCTAAAGATAAAGAGTATTCTATCAATGATGGTGATGGTTTAGCGCTTCGAGTTCGACCTAATGGTGGTAAGTCTTGGTTTTTTACTTATGTTGTTCCTGTAACTAAAAAACGCTTTAAAATTAGTTTTGGTAGTTATCCTGATGTAACCCTAGCGCAAGCCAGAAGAAAAAGAGACGAGTCTAGAAGTTTAGTTGCTGCTGAAGTTGATCCTCAAAAACACAAAGCTTTGGCCGAGGCCAAAGAACGTAACGCCTTAGAAAACACCTTTCAAAGTATCTCAAATCGATGGTTGCTTCAAAAGCAAGAAACCAAGCAACAAAGTACATATTTGAAACGAGAACGTTTACTAGCTAAATACTTATTTCCCCAGTTTGCTCTTATTTAATGGCTATGATGTGTGACCAAATCGGTAACGTTATTTTTTTCGCCTTACTGTTTTCGGTTGAATGTTGATCTAAATCATCAGTTGTTAAGTTTGATAAATTATTAATTAGTCTCCTTGTTTTTTTCATGATAATGATATTTTGCGTTGTTGTGTTTAACATAAGGATATTGTTCACATGCGATATACATCTGTGCGTTACTTCTCCCTTTTAGCGTGTTTCAGCAGTTTTGTTGGTTACGCTTATGCTAATACTGTTCCATTAGCTGGTCAGTTCAAGGTCAATGAACAAGGGGCTGCAACATATACTTTACCCATTGAATCCCCAACTGCTAGAGGCGGACTACGCCCAGGAATTGCTTTAACTTATTCCTCTTCAGGTGGTGACGGGTATCTAGGCCAAGGCTGGAGTCTATCGGCCAGCTCAGTGATTTCACGTTGCCCTCAATCTTTTGCTCAAGACGGCCTACTAAAAGGCGTAAATTTATCCATGGATGATAAATTTTGCCTAGATGGTATGCGTTTGGTATTGGTGTCTGGCGTTTATGGTGAAGCAGATTCAGAGTATAGAAAAGAGATTGATGACGCATCGTTCATTACAGCGTTAGGGCAAACCTCTGGTGGCGGCCCCGCGGCTTTTCAGGTGGAGACCAAGGCTGGTGAAACCCATTACTTCGGTAATATCAGCGCACACAGCAATAAACAATTCAATAATGTAGATGGAAACAATATCACAGGTGATTCCGCTATCACCATTGATACTGAAAATGGTGAGGTAACCCGTCTATGGGCGCTCAAGGCCATTGAAGATAATGTGGGTAACTACATATCTTATCATTATACACAAACCGCCTCCGAACAAATGCTGTCAAGTATCGATTATGCTGGGCACAGTGACGGTACAGCTCCCTATGTGAGCGTGAAATTTCATTATATGACCAACCCTAAGCCTAAAAGTGGGTACGTCTATGGGGCTGAGTTCAGCTTAACCAAGTTATTAAATCGCATTGAAGTCGAACTCGACGGTCAGCATCAAAAATCCTATTTTCTAGATTACAGTACTTCAAACAAGGTAGAAGATAAAAACTTCATTGACAGTATTCAAGCTTGTGTCGATGTTGATAGGAATGACTGTACGCGTGCTATCGCATTTGACTGGACCCGTCGCCCGTTTAATAACTGGTCATTCACTCCATTTGTGGCAAGCGCTTCACACACTATGCCTATAGGAGAAAACCTGACTTCGCAGATGTTCGACATGGACGGTGATGGCTTTACTGACATCATTTATGTGCGTAGCGGAGCATGGTATAAACGTACGCTTGCTACTGGAGATGAGGAGCGTTTAACGGGTTTTGGTAGTAATAAAGCGCACTTTGCTCAAAGTATTGATTTTAATGGTGATGGTCAGCGAGATTTACTTATTGCGACTAGTGAAACCAGCAACTGGCATGTTATTAGTTTTAAGCCATCAATAGTGACTACTCCTTCCTGTGAGCCCAACGGTGGTGGAACTCATTTATGTGAAGATGTTGACCGGGTGGTGGCATACACCCTCACCGATTTAAAGCGTAAAGCCTTAGGTTATGACGGTAGTACATTAGTGGTGGATGTGAATGGTGATGCGCTTGAAGATATCTTGTTTTTAAAAAGTGGTCAAATTCAATGGTATAAAAATTTAGGGGGAAGGTTTGATGTTGCAAGGACGCTGTATACATTCAGTTCTCAGGATACCGCTTATTTCGAACCTGATGTGATTGAGAGTGCTCCCAGTTTCAAAACCAGTGCTGCAGTGGATGTTAATGGTGATGGTTTAACGGATTTACTGCTTAAAGTAAGAAGTCAGTTCAACTATTGCAGTACTGGTGGAGGGTTGATATACGATGTTTCCTACGGTGAATGTGTCGGTGATTTGCAGGGGCAGTGGCGGAGTTATGATTCGACCGATTGGCAGCTTTTCGTTTCCAATGGAGCAAGATTTATAAAACGACAGAATATTCCCACTACAAAGGATGTGAAGCATTTACGGGTTGCCGATTTAAATGGAGACGGGTTAACTGATATTGTCTATGTACAAAACGGTACCTGGCGTCAGCGACTCTCTAATGGCGTTCATTTCCTTGGTGAGACCAATATAGGTGTCAACTCAAGTGACTCCTTGGCTAAGGGGACGTATTTCTTGGATGTCAATGGTGATGGACGGGCTGATATGTTGCATCCAGTCACAACGTCGGAGGCGATCCGTGTTCGGCTATCTAAACCTGCAATACGAGTAGACACTGTAGATTGGGAGGACCGTGGGCATTTTTTATTACCAAGTGGGTCGAGAGAAACAATTCGTTTTGCTGATACCTTAGGGGATGGCCGCACAAGTCTATATTATGCCGAAAACAACCGATGGAGGATTAATCGACCAGTAGTGTCAGCACACAATAATACCATACATGCCATTACGGATGGATTTGGGGTTAAGACTAATATTACCTATGACCACGTTACTCGTAAAGGGGCTGAAAGTGTTTATAAAACACAGGTATCTTCCAATCTAGACTCAAGTAAAAACTTCTCAACTATTCCACCACTTCGCGTCGTAAAACGGGTGCAAACTGAGACCGGGCCCAATTCGAGTGTTGGTGTTAAGTTTGAGTATGGTGGCTTATTGGTCAATCGATTAGGTCGCGGTTTTCAAGGGTTTGAACTGCTAAGAAGTATTGACGAGCAATCGGGAGTGGTGACTGAAACTCAGTACGCACAACTGTTCCCTGCGACAGGGTTACCTTTGGCAACCAAACAACATTATCAAGGCAATAGTCTATCTCTGTCTACTAATCACTATACCTTTGTTGAAGTGGAGAGTAATGAACATAACAAGATATATCGTCGTACAGAGATGGAGACCGTTGATATTAGTCGTCAATACGGCTCCGATGATGTGGTTCGGGAGTTAATCAGGACAGAAACGCACAATGAATACGATGAGTGGGGCAATTTAACCCAGAGTACGGCGGAGAAACATGACCTCTCGTCGACCGGTATCTCAAATCGAATCATCACCACCAACCTTTATGATGGTGCCGGTGGTGGTGCACAGAAAGGTCGATTAAGCAGTTCGGTGGTGAGCTCTTCTCGTTGGGGAGAGGGAGATGCTCCTACAATTACAAAGCGCAGTAGCTTTAGTTATTACAGTAATGGTTTATTGAAAACCTCTATCCTATCTCCTGATATTCCTCGATATAGACTCACTACCACAAACCATTACGACCGATTTGGCAATACGACTCGGGTGGATATCACGGGCGGCACTCAAGCATCGGGCGCAGCTGCGCAAACTCGCTCTACTCATACCGCTTATGATGCGCGAGGGCGCTTTGTTCATAGTGCCACTAACGGTGCGGGAGATGTGGCTATTAGCCAGTACAATCAACAGTCTGCAAATTCCGTAACGGGTCGCATTACCAGTGCAGCGGTGACCGATGCTAATGGTAGAAAAATCACCAAGTATTTTGATATTTGGGGGCGAGTCATAAGGGAGGTCAATCCCGATGCTACTCAGATAACGTATCGCTATGAGCTATGCAGTCAATCGGACTGTACCCCGCTGGTTAATGGCGTCATGCTTACAACAAAAAACCAGTTAGGGAGTCCGACAGAGCAAGTTATTACTGATAAGTACGGTAGAGAGGTGGGCAGTAAGGTCAAAGGGTTTAATGGTGATTGGATTGTGACCGCTAAATCTTATGATAAGAAGGGGCGGATGTCACGTCAATATGAGCCAGCCTTTGATTCGGTTAGCTCGTATTATAGTCAGCTTAGTTACGATGATTTTAATCGAGTTATCAGTGAACGGATGCCAAATGACAGCGTCAGTACTCGCTATTACCAAGGGTTGGAGACCTTGTATCAAGATGGTATGGGCAAGCAGCAAACTAAGCAGGTTAATATTTTTGGTGAGCAATCGAAAGTCATTGATGAGCTTTATAATGAATTGAGTTTTGAGTATGACGCGACAGGTAATCTTCTTCGCAGTTATGTGCAGTCAAGTGGTGGTCAGAAAGTCCTGCGTACATCTCTTGAATATGACCAACATGGGCGCAAAACGACATCAAGGGATTTGGATAAAGGATTATGGCGTTATACCTATAATGCATTTGGGGAGTTGCTAACCCAAACGAATGCCAGTGGACAAGTCACCACACTTTTTTATGACGCATTAGGGCGCAAGATAAGAAGAACTGAGCTCGAAGGCACATCGTGTTGGTTGTATGGCAACCGCGCCACTAAAAATGCAGGCATGTTAGTGACTGAGCGTATTTTCGGCAGCCAGACGACCAATTGTAATGCCGGAGGTTACCTGCAACAAAAAACATTGGGTTATGATAATTACGGACGGTTGGACACAACAACAACACATATAGGCGCAGATGCGTATATCACACAATTTACTTATGATGCGGCTGGCCGAATTGATACCTTAAGGTACCCCAAGAACTTAGTTGCAATCGAGAACCGTTATAACGATGCCGGTTACCTATTTCAGCGCAAGGATAAAACCACCGGACTTGTTTATCAAACCGTCAGTAATATGAATGCTCGCGGGCAGGTTACTGAAGTTAATTACGGTAATGGTGCTCAAGAGAGTACGTCATATCAATCAGATACGGGGTGGATAGATACTATCCAACTGAATAAAGGCGGGTTGTTGCATCAGCTAGCTTATCGCTTTGATGAGATGGGGAATCTGGATTGGCGTCAACATCAATTGACCAGTGCTCCGGCAACCTTTGCTGAAAACTACACTTATGATGATTTATATCGCTTGTATGACCGCACTATTACCGTCAGTAGTGGAGGAAGTACATTGCCTGTCGATTTTAAATCGACGCAAAATATACGTTATGACGATTGGGGGAATATCGTATCCAAGACGGGTACAGGGCATTATCGGTATGATGCGACCAACCCTTATAAATTATTGGGCATATCACAAACCCCAGCCATAACGGCAGCGATTAAGTCGTGCCCAGTTGGGTACTCTTTAAATGCCGCAACCAGTGCTTGTGTTAAGGCTGAGTCTCGATCTGCAACTGCAGTCTGTGCCAGTGGTTACTCTTGGAATGGCAGCAGTTGTCAAAAGACGGTATCTACCTCAGCTATTGTGGTTTGTTCAGCAGGTTATAACTATTCGAGTACTTCAAATAAGTGTGTAGACGTGCTCGTTAAGAGACCTTTATGGGTATGTTCTGGTGGGGGAGGAGGGGACCCAAAGAGTGTTCAACAACGAGGTTGTAATTGGAAGTGCCCATCAGGTTACCAGTTAATTGGCTATGACAGTCACTGTGAAAAAACAGTGTATGCCAACGTCACTTATAGCTGTCCTAGTGGGGCTACGCTATCTGGTAGCACTTGTTCAACAAAGTTCAATAAGCCAAATACATGGAGATGTCCTTCAGGCACAACATTATCAGGAACCCAATGTCAGCAAATACTGACACAAATACCAAGTGGTTGGTCTTGTCCTGCTGGTTGGTCATTAACAGGAACGAATTGCAATCGGACATTAACGGCTTCGGTTATCAAGTCATGCCCTGCTGGTACGACGCTTAATGGTTCTAATTGTATCAGTCAGACCAGTTCGACGCATGCCATGACCTATGATGCAAGAGGGAACATTACATCCGATAGTCAGCGTAATTTCAACTACACCTCATATGACTTAATTGACACCATTACGCAAGGTCGTGAATCCAGTAGTTTTGAATATGATGCTGGACGAGCCCGATACAAACGGGCAGACATCAAAATTGAAGCTGGAGTTAATGCCTATTACACAACCTACTATGTGGGCAGTCACTATGAGAAAGTGATGCGCACCGGAGGCGGCAAGGCTGCACTTACCGAGCAAAAGTATTATGTGGGCAACGTGGTGATAACTAAGCGAAGTAATAACACCACCGATACTTTCTATTTGCACAAAGACCACCAAGGTTCAACTACCACAGTAACTAATGCTGCGGGCATTGTAGTGCAACAATTCACCTATGACCCTTGGGGTAAACAAACCGCGGCCTATAGCAATTCGCGACTCAATGGGGTTATCTCTCCATCGGCCAGCAAGGGCTATACCGGGCATGAAGGGATAGATCATATGGATATTATTCATATGAATGGGCGGATTTATGATGCCAATATTGGTCGTTTTTTACAGGCTGACCCTTTTATCCAACAAGCGGACAATCTGCAAAACTATAACCGTTATGCTTATGTGTTGAATAATCCAATGAGTTATAGCGACCCTACTGGATTCTTTTTCGATAAAATTTGGAAAGCGATTAAGAAATATTGGAAACCCATTTTGGCGATTGTCGTTGCTGTCGTGACCTATGGCGCGGCATCTGAGTGGGCATTTTATCAGTTGGGAATGGTCACTTCTGCTTCATCTGGAGTGGGGCTTAGTGCTGTTACAACTTACAGTTTATCGGCTGGTGGCTATGCTTTAGCTGGTGCGGCAGCGGGGGCTGTTGCTGGAGGGATAACAACAGGAAGTTTAAGTGGCGCGGCAAAAGGTGCGTTAACTGGTGCCATTATGGGGGGAGTCACGGGGGCATTAAGCAGTACAGGAACCAGTTTTTCTGATTCAGCGTATCGGTTGTCATTGTCAGCAGTGGGAGGGTGTACTGCAGGAGCGGTATCTGGAGGCTCTTGTGGTGAAGGAGCAAAGCTTGCTGTGATAGCGCAGGGGTTAAAGATTACCATGGACAGTTATTCAGGCTATGAGTCTTCCTTAAAAACCTCAAAAGGCAATGCGGTTATTAAGCTTGAGGGTGATGGGGTTCAAAATAGTTCAGTGTCAAATACAGGCACATCGGTAGAAGTGGAGTTGGGTTCTCTAGCTGCACAAAAAGGGCTTGTTGGCAGGGATATTTCAACGCTTAATGCGCAGGAGATTCAAATGTTGAAGGCCTCTTTAGTTAACAAAGGTACCATGGATTTTTACAGCTGGTCGGCAGCTCAAAATCGCGTGGAGTTTAACTCTTTCAATCATAACTACTGGATGTCTGAGTATTCACCAGTATTAAGTTTGACTTCAAGGGGGGGGGTTGGCGTCAGGGCATTTTCGGTATTTCATGATAAATGGATGGCAAATTGGGATATCAGTAGCACCGGAGTGTTAATTGCCACCATCCCGCCGGCTGTTGTTGGGCAATATTATGCGTTGGGTGTCGGGAACTATTATTATTACATGAATAATTTGGAGGAGTAGCCTATGCGTCACGTTACGAAACTGCTAGCGATTATGTCCATTGTACTTATCCTGAACGGCTGTGCGTATTACGTTTACAACACTGGAAGTGCGTATGGGTTAACAAATGTTGAAACGACAAAATATCTAGGGCACCAGCAAAACACGGGTTACAGCTCCCCTATATTTACTCCAATTGTTACGCTGGATAACGGGGTTCAAGTAAAGCTTCATTTCTCTGGTGGGTATAGTCGTCCTCCAGGGGAAAGTGATTCAGAACACTTTAATAACCTAAGAATAGAGATATTTATTACTTCCTTAGAAGAGGGGATTCGCTTAGATACACAACATATCATGATGGACCAGTATCGTATTAGTAAGAAAGCTAAGGTTAATTTTTTAGAGATGAAACGATACCCGAGTAAAGCGCGGAATAGTTACGGTATTGATGTGTGTCAATATCCGCCAGAGGATGTTCAAGTCGACAGCAATTCTTTTGATATTTTCTATGATTTCTATCAGAAAGACAGCATTAGTATCCCTTATCGACAAGTTGATTTTAATTTACTCCCAGTACACTTACTTAGAATCGATACTAATATTTTGTGCGGAATATTAGTTGCAATGAACACCAACCTAGCGGGAGATCAAGGTTTCTTTACGCTTACACTCCCTTTTATAGAAGAGGGACAAATCACTGAATATACCCTATATGTTTATCCTGTTGAGTATCGATTTACGGCTAAGTGATGGTTTTTTAGCTGGCGAAGAGCCTGCAGAACTATAACCGTTATGCTTATGTGTTGAATAATCCAATGAGTTATAGCGACCCTACTGGATTCTTTTTCGATAAGATTTGGAAAGCGATTAAATCAGTTGTTTCGATAATTATCGTTGCTGTGGCTTCCTATTTTTGTGCCGGAACTTGTACCACAGCCATATGGGCAGCGATAGGTGCTGCGTCGGGGGCAGTAAGTGCCGCAGTGAATGGTGGGAATATCTTTATGGGGGCTCTTATTGGAGGTGTAACTGCGGGAGTGGGGGCTGAGATGGCTGGCTCTGGTTTGTTTGAGACATTTATGGCTAATGGGGTTGTGGGAGGTATTGCAAGTGAAGTTTCTGGAGGTAACTTCGGCCACGGCTTTGCGGCAGCAGGATTGAGTAGCTTAGCAGGTGGTGCAATAGGTAAAATAGATGATGCTGTGGTGCGTGTTGTGGTGCGCGGGGTGATTGGTGGTACCATTTCAGAAGCGACTGGGGGTAAGTTTGCCAACGGAGCAAAGAGTGCAGCCTTTGCTCAAGCTGTGGGAGAGTTATCAAACTATGCCACGACAGAATCTGAGAGCAGGCCGAATCAAGTGGAGGGTTGGACTCAAGCAGATGAAGATTGGTTACAAGAGACTATGGCCCAGACCGCGATAGATTTAGATAATGGCGATGTTTATGCTTATGAGCCAGCGTGGATGCGGCAGCAAGAGCGAGCACTATTGGATGGCGAGTTTGGTGCTGGCACTTATACAGATGTGATGAGTGACGCAGGTGGGATTGCGATTGGTGGGGCTTTGACTCTGTATGGTGGTGGATATGGAGTGTATAGAGGTGGTTATAAGCTCTATAAAGCCACAGGATTAAAAGTGGATGGTTTTTCTAAAGGATTAAGTCATGGAAATGGTCGCGTTTTTCAAATTAGATCAACTAAAGGCGGGCCAGTATTTAGATTAGATTATCACCCAAACCCCTCACCCGTAAGGCTACATATGCACTTTGGTAACATGTCTCATCATAGGCCTTGGTTTGCCCCATGGAAAACCTATTAGGAGTTTCAATGAATAATTTCTTAAACTATCCTGAACCATTGTATTTCGAGATAGAGAATGATTATAAAAAAGAAATAGTGGCCTTATTTTCTAAGTTGATAGAAGAAGAGAAATGGTTGAAATTGATTTCTGTTGATAATAAAGGAGTTGTGAAAGTGGAGGAGGATATTCCCGTGAAATGTTTTTGTTCGGCTTTTTTGTTCTCAAAGCTTGATTCTTTGGGTGAGGCACCTAATTTGTATTTATTAATCAATTCGAAATTCAGCTGCAAAAACCTACAAGAGATCCTGTGTAAAGTCTCCTATCAGAACTTTGTATATACTCCTTCCCTGCAAGAATGTTTAGTGGAGGAAGTAGGAGGGAGTTTAATATTTAGAGATAATGATTCTGATAGGCTTGTCGCGGTCAATAAACGAACAGGTTAACATGCTTAGTTCTGCGCATGAACTTACGGCCATGAGATGAGCAATGTTGATGGTGTTGTATTAAATAGGGAATTATGAATATATATGGTGCAAAGTGACAGATGGGTATCCATTTAAATACATGGGAAATAAAAATGTAGGGATTAGGTTTGATTTTGCTTAAATTGATAAGCGTCAGTTTGGTATAGATTTTACACAAGTTCAGGAGCTCCAGGGCACTATAATCATGGCATGAAGCGGACTGGTTGGTCAAAACGACCTAGTAATAAACTGGTTTTTGAAACTCGTGGAGCGGGGAAGCATATAGAAGATAAGGGTCATTTTATGATTAAAGTGAAGGACCTAGATAAATGGTAAATATGAGCGAGAAGAGTACCGATTTGCATGATTTTATTATGAACCTGTGTAACAGTAGTTTTAATGGTAGAGCTGTGTTTTCTTTAATTGAACATGAACTTTATTATGAATATTTATTAAAGCCTCGAAATAATGAAGGGAGTGAAATTAACATCCTTTTAGATAAAATAGAGCCTATCGAACTGTTTGTTAGTTTAGGAGAAAGTAGTACTTACATCGAGTATGAGGCAGGTAATGAATTTGATAGAAATATGTTAGTTAATCTATTCGATATAGCTATTAACGGTAGATTGAAAGAGATAAAGTATTTTTTCTTTAATTATCAAATTAGATTGGATTCGGTAGTCGAAAATACAGATAGCCCTGTCGTACTGATTGGGTATAAATCATTTTTTTACTACATACTTCCCATTACGTCTGTCTATGAGGTTAATTATAAGTCATGGTAAGTTAGACCTATTGCATTAAAAATTAGGTATGTATTGTACTGGAATTAAGATCTAACTATTTTTCTAGAAGGAGTTTTACTCAGTCCTAAGTATCGAACGTCAGTATTGGCGTTCGAGTCATGCTGGGGTTTAATCGCTTCTGTGTCCAATACAGGCACATCGGTAGAAGTGGAGTTGGGTTCTCTAGCTGCACGAAAAGGGCTTGTTGGCAGGGATATTTCAACGCTTAACGTGCAGGAGGTTCAAATGTTGAAGGCCTCTTTAGTTAACAAAGGTACCATGGATTTTTACAGCTGGTCGGCAGCTCAAAATCGCGTGGAGTTTAACTCTTTTAATCATAACTACTGGATGTCTGAGTATTCACCAGTGTTAAGTTTGACTTCAAGGGGGAGGGGGTGGCGTCAGGGCATTTTCGGTATTTCATGATAAATGGATGGCAAATTGGGATATCAGTAGCACCGGAGTGTTAATTGCCACCATCCCGCCGGCTGTTGTTGGGCAATATTATGCGTTGGGTGTCGGGAACTATTATTATTACATGAATAATTTGGAGGAGTAGCCTATGCGTCACGTTACGAAACTGCTAGCGATTATGTCCATTGTACTTATCCTGAACGGCTGTGCGTATTACGTTTACAACACTGGAAGTGCGTATGGGTTAACAAATGTTGAAACGACAAAATATCTAGGGCACCAGCAAAACACGGGTTACAGCTCCCCTATATTTACTCCAATTGTTACGCTGGATAACGGGGTTCAAGTAAAGCTTCATTTCTCTGGTGGGTATAGTCGTCCTCCAGGGGAAAGTGATTCAGAACACTTTAATAACCTAAGAATAGAGATATTTATTACTTCCTTAGAAGAGGGGATTCGCTTAGATACACAACATATCATGATGGACCAGTATCGTATTAGTAAGAAAGCTAAGGTTAATTTTTTAGAGATGAAACGATACCCGAGTAAAGCGCGGAATAGTTACGGTATTGATGTGTGTCAATATCCGCCAGAGGATGTTCAAGTCGACAGCAATTCTTTTGATATTTTCTATGATTTCTATCAGAAAGACAGCATTAGTATCCCTTATCGACAAGTTGATTTTAATTTACTCCCAGTACACTTACTTGCAATCGATACTAATATTTTGTGCGGAATATTAGTTGCAATGAACACCAACCTAGCGGGAGATCAAGGTTTCTTTACGCTTACACTCCCTTTTATAGAAGAGGGACAAATCACTGAATATACCCTATATGTTTATCCTGTTGAGTATCGATTTACGGCTAAGTGATGGTTTTTTAGCTGGCGAAGAACCTGCAAAACTATAACCGTTATGCTTATGTGTTGAATAATCCAATGAGTTATAGCGACCCTACTGGATTCTTTTTCGATAAAATTTGGAAAGCGATTAAGAAATATTGGAAACCCATTTTGGCGATTGTCGTTGCTGTCGTGACTTATGGCGCGGCATCTGAGTGAGTATTTTATCAGTTGGGAATGGGTCTCTTCCGTTTCATCTGGAGTGGGGCTTAGTATTGTTACAACTTACAGTTTATCGACTGGTGGCTATGCTTTAGCTGGTGCGGCAGCGGGGGCTGTTGCTGGAGGGATAACAACAGGAAGTTTAAGTGGCGCGGCAAAAGGTGCGTTAACTGGTGCCATTATGGGGGGAGTCACGGGGGCATTAAGCAGTACAGGAACCAGTTTTTCTGATTCAGCATATCGGTTGTCATTGTCAGCAGTGGGAGGGTGTACTGCAGGATCTGTATCTGGAGGCTCTTGTGGTGAAGGAGCAAAGCTGGCAGTGATAGCGCAGGGACTAAAGATAGGTTTGGATCATATTGCTAGAACGAATACGTCTCTAGCAACATCCCAAGGGGAGGCTGTCGTAAAACCTGATGGACGCTTGAAGGCTAAATGGATAAAGGAAGGTAAGTATGTCGATTGGTTGGATAAAAATGTTGATAATACAGGGATGGGAGTAACTGTAGATAATCTTGACTATGAGGATCTAGTAGGGCTTCCTGTGTCACAAGCAAAGACCATTTTACTGCGGCAAGGAATTGTTCCGGGCAGTGTTTTAAATAATCTGGGGTTAATGGGGGAGTCAAGTCCGTATATGAGTTATTTGTCTCAGAATTTACCTGGTTTTAGTGGCTCATCAATTACTCATGATAGTTTAGTCGGTGTAGTGGAGCGTGCTGCTGGTATCGAGCATACTTGGTATGGAACTGCATTTACCATTGGATCCATTCCTCCCTCATTTGTGGCTCAATACGGAGCTTATGGTGTATATAGTTCTAAGTATTACTACAGTAATATAAACAAGGAATAAGTTGTGAAATATTTATTGTGCTTAATTTATATATTGTTCATAAATGCTTGTACCTCAACCACTATAGAGGTTGTAAGTATACCTTCAATCAAACCATGGGATTTGGTTAAGGATGAGCATGTGTATAAATATGATGAAAGTTTGGAGAGTTATATAGAGTTAGGTAGTGTAGATCTTTCATTGATACTTTCTAATTATGAAACCAAGTATAGAGGGAGCTCTATACTTGGTATTGAAATGAACCACTTGCCTGACAGTGTATTCGATAGTGATGAAATCAAATTATCCTTAGGTGTTACGCCTAAGAAAAATGTTGATATAAGCACAAGGAATATTACTTTAGTGGTTAATATCGATGGTGTTGAGTCATACATTAAGCCATATAAAGTTTTTAGGTATTCTCCGTCTGTTTTTTGTGGCTTTGATCGTTACGCACTAACAGGGAACAGTTATAATAGCGTAGAGGTTAATAATGATAAAGATGAACTGTTGGTCGGGAGTGGGTATAAGGACAATTGTTATAATTTATTTTTTAAGTTTACGCGTACTATGTTGAATGCTGATTTTGCTGTTGAATTTAAAGGTTCATTATTGCCTTTGGAGTATGAGAGGATATATTTTCATAAAAAAATAATCATGTGGAGAACTTCAAATTAATATCTCAAAATATATTTGTTTGTGTCGACCTAGCTACCGGCAAGCACCGATTTGGGTGGAGCGGAAAAAATGGCTCTGACCAGTATAAGTTGATGTATCGATACAAGAAAGCCCATATCCCTACAGGAATCAAAATACAACGGGTACATCCAAGCAAGGGGTGATAAATAGAAGTTTTAGAAGAAGAAATGTTTTCATATATAGATCAAAAATTAAAGACCGGCAGTCAGAGTTCTTTAGATAAATTGAATTCTCTTTGTATGAAAGATAAAGAGGTCAAAATAGGCGAGAAGAAATGCAAAGAAAATAGTTGGACTGAGCCTTTATCTGACGGAGTTATTTTTATTGTAGAAATTTCATTTAAAAAATGTTTTTTTGATGTTGTATTTACAAAAGGGGTGTTATTTATGGGTTTGAACAGAACATTTTTCTCTCAGGAAGAAATGTGGGACTTAGGTTTTGGTTAGAAGTTTTTTTTCGATTGGATTTGGGAAGCGATTAAGAGATATTGGAAACCTATTTTGGCGATTGTCGTTGCTGTCGTGACTTATGGCGCGGCATCTGAGTGAGTATTTTATCAGTTGGGAATGGGTCTCTTCCGTTTCATCTGGAGTGGGGCTTAGTATTGTTACAACTTACAGTTTATCGACTGGTGGCTATGCTTTAGTTAGAGCGACAGCCGGTGGGGGCATTATTTACCAATTAATAATTATAGCGTTGGGCTTGATTTGTTTATTATTGGTTTTTTATCCTTCTTGGTTTCTTATATATTTCTACTTATTAAAAATTTTGTAACAGGAAAGCCCTAGGTAGGTAATCAAATACTTCATTTTCTTACCTTAGTAGATTACTGTTTTTGTCAACAGTTTTGTTGCAAACTCACATCGAGCAGCTATAAATTGAGGAGAATGACTCTCTCAGATTCGGCTAGTCTGTTAAATAATTATTCGATTTAAGGCTTCAAGGCTTCAACTAAGAACTCTCTTAGTACGACTAAGTTGTTGTCAAAACTTTTTCGATGTGCCACGACCATATTTAACGGTGACTTTTCTTTGCAGTAATCTGGCAGTAGCGATACTAAACGCCCCGCGGCAATATCCTCACGTACATCTAAGCAGGTTTTATAGACGATACCCATTCCCTTAACGGCCAATAAACGAAGGTAATCGCCATCGTCTGATAAATGATTACCACTTACTTTCACCGAAACAGTACTGGTATCTTTAAAAAATCGCCAATGACTGTTTAACATGTCGTCACTGTAAAAGTGTAAACAGTTATGTTTTACCAAGTCTTCCGGCGTTTTCGGCGTGCCATAGCGGGTTAAATAATTAGGTGAGGCGCATAATTCCCGGACAGCATTACGCAGTATGGGTAAACACACTAAGGCCGAATCTTCGGGCTCACCATAACGTAACCCCACATCTACCGTTTGAGAATAAAAGTCTGCGTATTTATCACTTAACTTAACCTTCAAATTGATGTCTGGATGGTATAGTTGGAAATCCATCAAACAGCTAAGCAAAGTGTTTCTACCCAGGTCGGAAGGCACTGATAAGGTAATACTGCCTTTAAGCTTATCCCCTAAAACAGCCCTCTTTCCAATATCTAGGTTTTTCAATGCCTTAAGTGCATAAGGTAAAAAGTTACGACCACTTTGGGTTAATGTTAAACTGCGTGTAGATCGCTGTAATAACCGAGTGTTCAATTCAGCTTCCAGCCGCTTTACGGCGGCACTAGTAGCGGCAGGAGTAATTGACAATTCACGGGCTACGGCAGAAAGATTCTTAAGTTCGCATGCAAGCACGAATATTCTGACGTCAAAAAATTTCATCATGATTTTCAATTTCTCGTTGAAAGTGTTTTCGATTTTAAAGATATTATAAGAAAAAACAATAACCTTTATGCTGTTTGAAATCACCAAAGGAGAGTTACACATGACACTATTTCGTTCCCTAAAACTGGCTACTGTTACCCTGGCGACTTCGTTAATATTAAGCTTGTCGGCTCACGCCAGCAATTTCGAAAAGTTCCCATTTGAAAAAACACTATTTGACCAACTTCAAGCCCAAGGCGATACAGTTTTAATTGATGTATTTGCTCCTTGGTGTCCAACGTGTAAGAAACAACAAGAGGTTATAGGCGACTATTTTGCTGCCTACCCCGATAGCGAGATAAAGGTGCTTGTCGTTAACTTTGATGATCAGCCTCAATGGGTAAAGTTCTTTAAGGCGCCACGCCAATCAAGCCTGTATCTATACAAAAATGGCGAGCAGCTTTGGTTCAGTGTGGCTGAAACCCGTGAGCAAAAGATCTTTTCCGCTTTGAATTCAGTGAGCATGTAATATGGATACCTTTGCCATACCACTAGCGTTTGCCGCTGGCATACTAAGCCTGTTATCGCCCTGTGTATTACCAATGATACCAGTTGTCGCAAGCTCTGCAATGCGCAGTTCTCGCAAGGGTATAATTACCTTAGCGTTAGGGCTGAGTCTATCCTTTGCGTTTGCTGGAACCGTGCTCACTTTCGCGCTGATTAGTTTAGGGCTATCGCCAGAGGTATTGCGTTACTTCTCGGCGACTTTGCTGCTGATTATTGCCGTTGCCATTTTAATCCCCAAAGCTGGAGACTGGCTCACAATAAAACTGTCAATGCTCACTAGTCGACTGCCAAATCATCAAGTTGATGGCGAAGGTGTAGTGACACAGTTTGCCGTTGGCGCATCATTAGGTCTAGTGTGGCTGCCCTGCGTTGGCCCAACGTTAGGGGCAGCTATTGCCCTTGCATCAACAGGTCAAAGTATGGGCTCTGCATTCATCATTATGCTGGCTTTTGGTATCGGTACTGCAATTCCTTTGATTGGTTTCAGCCTGTTAATGAAAAACTCACTGGGAAAATGGATCAGTGGTGGCGCGGCAGCCAAAAAAGTAATGGGATTATCTTTAATCATTTTGTCATTGACCATTTTCACAGGATTTGATCGCACATTAGAAGCGTTAGCACTTGAAATTATGCCAGAGTGGCTCTACAACATATAAGAGAATACGATATGAAACTTACTCATTCCGTCATCATACTTGTCGGCTTAACCGCACTCGCCTCATTGGCAAGTGCAACAGATAACCCTGTTAATACGCCTCAAGTTTTACCCAAAGTTATTTTCTTTGACGTTAATGAAACACTGTTGGATTTAGGCAATGTGGCCCAGTCTGTCACTCAAGCATTAGATGGTCGTGACGACTTGGTGAATAGCTGGTTCACTACCATGCTGCATTACTCCTTGGTGAGTAACGCTATTGGTGAATATCATCACTTCGGCGATATTGGCGTAGCAGCGCTGCAATTAGTCGCTAAACAAAATGGTATAGCCATATCTGAGGCTGAAGCAAGTCAAGCTATTCAAGCGCCATTTCGTGACTTACAACCTCATCTTGATGTCATTACGGGCCTTAAAAAGCTACAAGCCTCAGGCATTAAACTGGTCACATTGACTAACTCCTCAGATGCAGGCATAGAGAGTCAGTTGAAAAATGCCAATTTAATCCAGTACTTTGACGATTCATTAACCGTTCAACACCTGCAAGTGTTTAAGCCTGATTTACGCGTATATCGGTGGGCGCTTGAACAGATGCAGGTCGAAGCAGATGAGGCTATGCTTATCGCCGCCCATACATGGGACATTGCCGGAGCAGCCAAAGCTGGCATGCAAACGGGCTTTATTCAGCGCTCCGGTCAATATCAGTTTGCGCTAACAAAAAAGGCGGATTATGTGGCGGTTGACCTGATTCAGTTGTCAGAGCAAGTGTTAACCAAGAAGCCATAACGTAGATAGATATTCAGTTACGCAATATCAACGTCTCAGAGTGGGACGTTGATCCCTTGCTCTGTGTAATAAATACAGGAGGCATAACAGGTCTATACACCTCATGTGTAAGGATTGTTATCACCTCGCCTAAGTATGACCGTCGTAGAGGTGGCACGGGTGAAGGTGTCTCATTTAAAATCTTGTATTATTGGTGCGATAGACTCAGAAAAGAAGGTCAACCCGTGCCAGGTAAAACATTAACGGTTCTGTCGCAAACTGATAACTCGTCGCAATAAATTGAGGAGATAGGACCCTCTAGGTCGTTAAAAATCGATATGTTGATTTTAAGCCTACCTTTGCTTGTGTTTTGTAAAGAGTTAAGTCTGCATTACCTCATGTATAAACCCTTATGCAGGTGATTTACACACTCCTAACAAACAAATTGCAGAGCAGATTGCTCTTGAATTAATAATGACAAATCTACACTCGATACAATATTAGAATTGAACTTTGGGGTGTAAAGAATTTTATTATCGTCTAAAGTTATGACTGCTGCCTATTTGAAATTTCCACTGATTTTGTGAATGTGAGAACGAGTATTGATGTCGAACAGAGATATACTTGATTTGTTTGCATCACTCTCCCATTTCGTGCAATCACATCATCTAGATTACCATTTCCTAGAATTTCAGATGACTGTTGCTCAATGTTGCCAGCCACGTTGAATGAATTGTCTATCTTAACTTCGTACACATGACCTTGAGTAACAGTGCCTTCTAACGTTGAAGTAACAAGGTATAGCATGTTTTTAACTTATCGAAATCGATCCCGTTCACGCCGTTTCTGTTTAGCTCAGGAGCAGTAATTAATGTAGAATAAGAAATAGATGTACCATTAAATGTCGTTAGCTATTGCTGGGCGGTCAGTTGCTATGGCCTTTACTATTTCCCTTATGTCTCAGGCGGTGACGCTATCGACGTTAATGGTTCCTATATGGGGGCTATGTCTTTGCGATAGATGTGTTCTGGCGTGTTTGAGTCTTTTGATTTTATAATTTGATCATTTCAGTAGTACATGATTTTTACAGTGTTCAATGGAACTAGTGCAATATTTAGTATTAGTGATATCTTATATTCTGAAGTATGGTTTCAAGTTGCTTTAGAAGATGATGCTGGTCTTGAATTTTACCGGACGTATTGGTGCTAATTCAGAATGATAAAAATTGGCTATAGTGTTACTTTTTAGGAATAAACAATTAACAGTTGCTCTTGATGAGAATGCAAATGATAGTGATTCTCGGTACCAGGTCGGGTGTGGGACGATGTAAGTAAAATAGTTATAATTTAGTTATTAATTAAAATGTGATTCATTCTTGATGTAACCCTTCTTGTTTTGCCTCTTAATAAATATCATTATAATCAGTTAGTTATTACTTGGTGCTGAGTCCGTCCTCCGGTACCAATAAAATAGAAAAGCCTGCCTTCGAGCAGGTTTTTTTATGTCTGCGATTTGATGAAAGATTTTTAAGCCTTTATTGGAAGGCTCATTTTGGGGCTGTTTAAGCGTTAACTTTGTAAGATCTGTAAAGGCAGGCTCAACATATCATCGCCTGTTCCGGCCAAGTACCAGATAATGCCAATGAGTGCGCCGACTGTTAATAGGTACCAGACAGTTGAGAATATCTGCCCATATCTATCTAGTGGGAGAAGGTGGCTTTGATGGCGGGTTTTCCACTCAAAGACTATTTCAGCGCTACCTATCAAGAGTAAAAATCCCAATAATGCCAAGCCTAAAGTGTAACTTATATATACACCTATTGCTGCGCCTGCAATGCAGGCTGCTAAGCCCATAACGCTGTTCATAGAGAAACTTACACTCTTTAATATATGCCCACCGTCTAATGGCAATATTGGAAGTAGGTTGAACAGGTTTAATAGGGCGTTGAACGCGGCTAAGCCTGCGAAGAAGGGATTTTCAGTTATCCAAAAAGCCACTAATGCCATGATGGACATCAAGAGACCAAATGTGGGTCCCATGATCGATATCACCACATCTTGCCAACGGGTATTTATCTTTTCATCGCTGAGCGCGAGTCCACCCATAAATGGGATGAGATAGATCCCTTTGGTTTTCATGCCAAAGTATTTCATGGCTTTTATATGACCATATTCGTGGAAAACCAGGCAGGCGATAAGGGCCAGAGCAAACTGAAAGGAAAATAACCAAGAGTAAGCGGCTACACTCGCCCCAGCTAGAACCACTTTGATGACTTTTGCACTTTTAAGCAGTTTGAAGCCAAGAGAGGCCAGTCCAACCATGCTAAACTGTCGCTTTACTTTAACAGGTATCACTGGTATTTGACGCTCAATATCCTTGCTATTTCGGCTGCCTTCAGCAACTAAAACATCATCGACAATCAAACGGTAATCCAGATGGAAGGGCTGCCAGACCAAATCTGTCTCAAGGTTCACATTGATCGTTCTAGCGTTAACTTGTTCAGTTAACGCTAGAGAATCAGGGGATAATACTGGGTTGTCATGAGTGATTTTAAGCGGTGGTGAGAGCTCAAATTGATGGTTTTTAAGACCTTCGTTATCGGCAGAAGCTTGTTTTACTGAAACGAGTTCACCGCCCCAAAACAGTTGCTGCCAGCCTGCCATCGAACCTTCCAATCTTAACTCTTTTCCTAAACAATCAATTTTTAGTAGTTCCACTCTGTTCTCTTAGCATTATGTGAATTCTAATATAGCAGGGAAATATACATCGAAAGAGGGGGGAGTGCGAGTGGAAAGCGAGTAGCGTACTTAAACGAATTTAAGTACGCTACTCTAAATGAGGAGTTAATGTTTAGTTTCGTAATCGAATTTCAGTTCAGGGCCTTGATTGAAGACCATACATGTTCCATGTTCACGTTGGGTGCGGTTAAAAGCTTGTCCAATATGCAGTTCTACGTTGGCAAAAATATGCTTATGTGCTTCAACATGGTAATCCCGGTAGTAGTTGACAATGTCTTGTTGAAGTTTTTCATATTCAGCTTCTTCAATGGCTCGTCGAGCTATGAGTTCATTTTTTTCATCGAGCATCATCTGTACTTGCTCTACCATCATCTCATCGTTTTGCCATTCACTTTTTGGTGGAAGCTTTCGTAATCTGGCTTCTACATCAAGCCCGCTAACGACCATAGCTTTAATGCTTTGATCTAACTCTTTAGCTTGCAGTTTTAGCTCGCTCTGTTTCATTGCGCAGAAAACTTCAGTTTTTGTTCCAGCAGTGGCACCAATTACAACCGCTATGACTCCGTTATCAGCTTTAACAATACCGCCAACTAAATCGCCTCGTCGTCCATTAGGGTCACTAACCGTCAGCTTTTGTCTCGTTTGGGTATAGCTGTGTAGTAATTGCTTGGTGACTAAAATCTCACCTTCAGCTTCTAAATCTGAATATTGAATAAATTGAGCACAAATTTGCCCTTTGGCTCGAATTTTGGTGGACAACTCTTTCTCTTTTAGCTGTCTGCCTATGATTCCTTTACTGACAATGACATCCCCTTCTGCAATTAAGGTTGCTGAGTCGACAAAGCCCATGACAGTGATATCTCCGCTACTTTTGACCACCATACCTTCATGAACATCACCCGTGACTAAAATACTGCCTTTAAAGTCGACATTACCATAACCAACATCGACGTCTTTAATGTTGAGTACATCATCGACTTGCATTCCCGTTTTGGTTTCTACTGGTTGACCAGCAACGGAAGCAATAAGGTGATTGGAATTAGTACTGGAGAGTTCAGTGCCATCGCCAACGGTGAGCAATATGTCTTTACCTGGAACAGGGATTAAAATTTCACCGTGAATAGTGTAGCCGCTGGTTCCTTCAGTGGCGGGGTGTTTGACTAGAAGAAGATCTTTGGGGTCGACCATGATGACTGCACCCAAATTATGCATATCGACAGTCCCATCTTCTCTTTCTTGCGGTTGTAATAATCGTTCTCGGGCAAGGGGAACTTTGCGTTCAATAGAGGCATTGATGCCGTTTTTGCATTGTTTACCAGTGGCAATAATGGATTCACTGGTTTCACCAGCTTGTTTTTTTGAAAGGTCTTTGAGTAATGCCTGAATCTTTATCTTGCTCAATCCCATACACACATTACTGGTCTTAAGTGCTTGAAGAATACCTTGTATGGTTATCTTCTCTCCGCCCCAAGGAGCGGTAAGCTCCATCTGCGCTGACATTCTATCTTCGGCTATTTTAACTTTAATCTGACCATCAACACGTTCTGCAATCTTGAAAAACTGTTCAAATTGACCGTCTTCTTGATCACACAGTTGATTTACCTGAGTCACCGCTGTTTGAATTACATTTTGTAACGGATGCAGCTGATTAAATTCTGGTAATGCCAGCAGTGCCATAACCGCACCCTCCGAAAGTGGTCCGTGGGTATTGGGGATCACCTTAAATTCAACAAACTCTTTATCAATACTTAATTCAATGAGTTCTGGAGCCAGCATATTTAATTCCATTTTTGATGATTCGTTATTTTTATTTTTCTCATTTGAGTATAACAGTATAAAGTTTGGCCATAGAAGGACTAGAGAACCGAAAAGTGATCCAAGATAACCTGTTTATTTATAATAGAAGTAATGTGCGAAGGTAGGGAGAGAAAAGCGAGAGTGGCATTGAATTCTAATGTCACTCAAAGGGTTGGTTAAATCGACTCTTTAATGGCTTATTTGTTCGAGTAAACTTTGTACTTATTGTTCTCTACCAGCACATTTACCTGTCCGAAAAACTCAGAAATTGTGTCGCTATAGGGTAAATGTCGATTAGCAACAATATGCCAGTAACCTCCATGTGCAAGTTTTTGTACACTTTCTCTTACAAAGGTTTTGGCAATATCAGTCGTGCTCTTTAAGCCATCATGAAAAGGAGGGTTTGAAATGATGCCATTAAAATGACCTTGGGTTTGAGATAATCCATCAGAAGGGTACGTTTCTGCAGTAAAATTATTGGCAGCTAAGGTCAGTTCACAAGATTTTAGGGCCATCGCATTAATATCGACACACTCTAGCTTGAGCTCGGGCTGAGCTTTGAGCAGTGCTGCTGCTATAACGCCTGCTCCGCAGCCGAAATCTAATACTCTGCCAGATAATTTAGGCAGATGTGACAGTAGCAATTTAGTTCCTTCATCCAGATGTTTTTCACTGAATACACCGACCAAATTACAGATGGTGACCTCACCTTGTGGTGTATCGAGTTTATATTCACTGATCCAGTCGGCTAACTTAATAATAGGAGCCTTTTTGATAAGTTGGCTAATGAACAATAAGCAGTGTCGTGCATTGTCTCGTTTAAAGGGAGTGTCGAAATAGTCTGGTATCTGTTTAACGATTGAGCGCACGCCCCCTTTATTTTCACCTACGATAATGAGATCGCCATCTTGGCACAGGTGTTGTCCTGCGAGGTTGATTAGGTAAGCAGCTAAAGCTTTAGCTTTTGGATAATAAATAATAACGCTATCAAATACTTCATCGGAGGTAGGTAGCTGGTGACCAAAATGAAGAGTCAAATTTGTTGTACTGTGCTTACTCATAATCAAATGATGAGTATAGTCGAGCGATAAAGCGGTAACGCTTGCGGCACTTTCAAGTAACTGTTTAGGCAACAGATCGCCTTCATAGTTGAGAACTAATACATTTTGATTGCTAAAGAGGTCGCTATTTTTAAGGATAAGTTGAGATGGATTAGTTAGCACAGACGATCACGGTTAAAAAATTTGTTGATGATTATATCGTAAAAAAGTGTGTGTACAGTAGTTGATTTTTATTCAGTTGAGAATCTTATCTGGAAGGTATAGTCGCTATGTTCTAGAAACAAAGGGGGGTTACACGGCTCTATTTAATTGTTTCTTGTGCTAAATCCTGTGATTTTTAATCACTGAACAATTATTAATAATATCAAACAGCATCAAACCAATGACTGATTGTGTAAATATTAAGGCGATTTGGCATTTATTTGCCTAAGCTGTAATTGATTGTGGCTCTGTAGCCACTTAAGTTTAAGTCATAGTAAAAACACCACGGAGTTTAGTGGTGGATATAGTTGAGAGAAGGAGTTCTTCTGATGCGTTTGGTGGCTACATGGATGTTACTGTTTTACTTATTCTGCGCTCATTCGACTGCGGCTCAAGTGATTGTGAATGATTCTGTTATCGAATATCCCCTTCCAGAACAAGAGCTACGCCTTATTTTTTCGATGCAGAAAACCTACTGGCCAGATGGCAATAAAATTCATGTTTTCATTCTTTCTCCAAGCTCTGAATTGCATAAAGAATTTTGTTTTCAACAGCTGGATATGATGCCTTATATGTTGCAAAGGCGATGGGATCGTCTGGTTTTTTCAGGAACAGGTGAAAGGCCACAGATAGTAAAGTCCGAAGCTGAAATGAAATTGTTGATTTCACAAACCCTAGGTGCCATTGGCTATGTCAGTAACAGAGTATCTTTTACTGGAGGTGGTTATGTCTACACCCGTTAAATGCAATATATTAGTGATGTTATCAATTGTCTCTTCAACTTCGTTTGCTACAGAACTGCAGTTCAGTGGCTTTATCGGACAAGGCTATGTTACTGCAGATGATACTCAATTTATTGTAGGTAGCGATGATCAGGCTTTTGATATCACAGAGGCGGCTTTTGCTGTCTCATGGAAGCCTGTTGAACATGTTAGAGTTGCTAGCGCATTAAGTTTTAGACAATGGGGGGATCTTTATAACTCTGCAGTGAAGTTCGATTACCTCTTTGCTGAGTTCACACATCAGCTTGGTGAGCAGACCTTAGGTGTACGTGGTGGTTTATTTAAAACTGAAATAGGCTTCTACTCCAGTACTCGTGACGTCCCTTTTACCCGTCCTAGTATCATGTTGCCTCAATCCATCTACAGTGACTATTTTCGTGATGCTCAACTGCACGTTGAAGGGGGAGATCTATTTGGGACGCATCAGATTTTCGATGGCATGCTCAATTGGCAACTGACTTTTGGTAAAATTGATGTAACCGAAGATTTAGAGCGTAACGTGATGGGAGGGACTGATTTAGGGAAATTTGATTCTGAACATTATTATGCTGCGGATATCGAGTTTCAAAATAACAGTATTAGACTTGGTGTGACCTATTATGATGCAGAGGTGAGCTATAGCCCTTCTATTATTGGTGGATATTTCCCCGGCGATATCCAATTAATTAATTGGGTGTTTTCTGGTCAGATTAGGTATAAAAACTTTGAGCTAACAGGCGAGTATCTAACTGGCGATAGAATGATTAATGGCCTCGTTTTACCTGCTGAATTTGGAGAGCTTAAAGAACCAAGCTTAGGTTACTACATGGATCTAAGAAGCTACCTTTCTAACGAGGTTGAAGTTTTTGTTCGATTTGATAAGCATATTGACAATTCAAATGATAGCAATGGTCATGATTATGAGATGAGTACTGGTTCTCCAGCCTATTTTGCTTACTCCGATGATTGGACGTTTGGCGCGCGCTGGTACCCAAGCCATGATTGGTTATTGGCTATCGAGTATCATCAAGTGGAAGGTGCTTCTTGGGTTACGCCAGTGATATTGCCCAACTCCTCCGTGCAGTCAAAGCATTGGTCCATGTTTGCTATGCAAATCTCATATCGATTCCAGTGGTGAATCAATGACATTCCCTGATAATAAAAGCTTTTTTTTCAGTTTAAAATGGAAACTTTTGATAGCGGTTCTAGTCATGCTAACGATGCTAGGTGGAGTATTGGGCGCTTTTACATTCAATCAACTCCTCAATCAGCAGAACTATTTGCTCGAGTCTCAACGAACTCAGCTATCTCAAAATCTAGATAGTGCTATTTCATTAACTGTTGATAATTCCATGGTAGCTGCAGAGCAAATTGCTTTACTGATTAATGAGCAGAAGAGTGTTACATCTGATATCAGTCAATATCAGATTATGTTGGACAAACGTTGGGCAGATATTCAGCTTCATTGGGAGCTTGAAACCATGCGTCTTATGACACCGTCTGGAGATATGTTAGCCCATGCTGGAAAATCAATTGATGTGGATGAGCTTCAATGGTTTGAAACTGGACAAACAAATGGTAAGCCTCGTTGGCAGATCGTTTGCCATCAGGAATGTGTGATTCAAGTCTTAGTGCTTACTTTAATTAATGGTGATCCTTTTCTACTGTTTATCGAGTCAGGTTTAACTCGTATTCTGTCCATTTTTAGAGTCACTGAAACTTTCGAATTAGCTGTGCTAGGCTCGAGGGTTGAGCATCCCGTAGGTCAACACTATTGGGATCGAGAGTTATATGGTTTAAGCAATAAACGCACTAGCTTACCTTTGTTGGAGCAAGTCGCGGAGTTTTTCTCATGGGAACATATTGTCAAGAATGGCGGTGTTTACGAGGTCAATAATGAGCATTCTGCAATCTGGGTGTTTCCTTTAGCAGAGGGTAGTAACTCTCCAGTCGTACTGGTAATTAATAACATTGATAATTGGCAGCGACTCCTAAATGAGTTTCAAGAGAGTATGTTAGGCACTTTATTAATTACCCTATTGTTATCTGGTTGTCTGGTTATCTTAGTGGCTTGGGCGCCAGTGGTTAGCTTAAGTCGTCACGCGACTCTGTTACCTTTGCTTGCCGAGCATGAGTTTGAGACGTTAAAACAACTGTTTCCTAAAACGACTTCATTATTTGTAGATGAAGTCGATCTGATTAATATCGCTACTCATCAGCTTGCCGACAGGCTGCAATTTCTTGAATTAGAAGTTGATGAATATACCGCTGAGTTAGAACGGCTTGCCATGTTAGACACATTGACGGGGCTACCTAATAAGGCAATGTTAATGCATGAGTTGAATAAGACGATAGCCTGTGTGGGAAGCACCCAAGATCAAGTCGCCTTGATGTACCTAGATCTTGATGAGTTTAAACGGATTAATGACTCCTTAGGCCATACTCAAGGAGATGAACTATTAAAAATCGTTGCTACTAGATTAAGTAATAATGTCAGAGCTATGGATACCGTATTTAGGCAAGGTGGTGATGAGTTTCTTATTCTGTTGAGGGGAATACGTTCTGATCAAGATGTTCGAAAGGTTATTCATCAAATTTTCTCCTCTTTGCAGCAACCTGTAGCCCTAGGGAATCACAAATTGATCATTACAACTAGCATAGGAGTTGCCTACTGTAAAAGCATGAGTATGAGGGCTGATGAACTCATAAAGTATGCGGATCTGGCTATGTACCAAGCTAAAGATGCCGGTCGCAGTAACTATCGTGTATTTACCGAAGACATGCTACTTAAAGCCAATAATAAATTGATGATTGAGCAAGACATTGGCACGGCAATCGAGCAAAAGCAATTGTCTCTTTTTCTTCAACCAATTGTGGCTCTTCCAAATGCAGAACTTAAAGGCTTTGAGGCGCTTATTCGTTGGTTTCATCCTGAACGAGGTTTGATTATGCCCGGAGATTTTATTCCGGATATTGAGGATAGCGAAGCCATCATTCAGGTCGGTAATTATGTATTGGAAGAGGGAGGAGCCATGTTATCTCGTCTAAGAAAGCAAGGTTGGAACGATCTGTATTTAGCGGTAAATCTCTCTGCTAAGCACTATATGGATACAGGCCTTATTCCACTGGTTCAGCATATCTTATCTAAGTATGATCTTCCTCCCGAGAGTTTGTTATTAGAGGTGACCGAGGAGAGTGTGATAGAGCAAGTGGAGCTGGCGATGTCATCGATGAAGTCGTTAAAGGAGTTAGGAGTGCGTATCGCAATCGATGATTTTGGTACTGGTTACTCATCCCTTAGTTATCTTAAACAGCTGCCCTTCGATGTATTGAAAATCGATAGGTGTTTTATCTCTGAAGTGCTCAATGAAAGTATCGACTCACATATCGTTAGCACCGTTATCGATCTTGCTCACAACTTAGGTCGTACAGTGGTCGCTGAAGGTATAGAGATACAAGAGCAGGGAGATTATTTAGCCTGTTTAGGATGTGAATTAGCTCAGGGATACCTCTATTCTAAACCGTTAGATGAAGAGAAAGTATTCGCGATATTGAGCATGATAGAGGAGGGTAGGATTTGGCCTGTAGAGCAAACTCCCCAATTAGGAAAATTAGGGAGTTAAGTTGCGTTTCACAAATCACTGACAACAAGGGTAAATTCGGCTCACATGGCTTATGTTTGATCCCCTATCGTGCCTGTATTACTGGCTGGAACTTTTAATTCCGATGTTGCAGTGTCGGTTTCTGTTACCACAGATTTAACCTTTTCATTCTTAGGGAGAGGCTTAGCTTCAAGAGACTGGGCCACTGTTGGTGCGAGCGCTTTAGGTTTCTTTGGTAATAGACTCATCAATTTATTAGCAATATCGGTGTTGTTCTGGTAACCATTAAATAGTGTGGATGCGGGGCCTGAAGCAAAGACTTGAACATCAACGCCCGTATGACCAGCGGTTGTCCAGCCAGTATAGGATCTAAGGTCAATGATTTTTTTAATCGCCGTAGTCATAACATCCATACCTTGCATACGAGCCAGAGAAAGTTGAGTGACCTCTTGAGGACTAAGTTCGAAACCAAGTTGAGTGCTAACTTGTGACTGCCAATCCCCATTGGCAAGCGCGAATGAAGCTATGACATCTGGGCTTTTTGATACGCCGTTAATGATATCCGTCTTCCAAATATACTCCCCATTTGCACCTATGCTTAAGCCGCCAGTATTATGATCAGCTGTGACTACCATCAAGGTATCGTTATGTTGACGTACGAACTGCTCAACCACTTCGATCGCATTGGCAAACTCATCCATCTCTGCCATGGCGGTTGCAATGTCGTTATTGTGACCCGCCCAATCGATTAGACTTCCTTCGATGAGAAGCACAAATCCATCCTTATTCTGTGACAGTAACTCTAGGGCTTTAGCTGTCATCTTACTCAGCTTATGAGCATCTGGTTCGTTGATTGCCCAAGGAAGTTGGATATCGGCGAATAGACCAATCACCTTAGGTGCTGTAATGGTATCTAATTGGGAGAAATCTGAGATATGTTGGTAGCCTTTAACCTCAAACTTTTTGAGTAGCTTAGGGGGGAAGTAACGTTGACCACCACCTAACATCACGTCGGTATCAGTATCGAGTAAACTTGTTGCTATCTCATCATAATTACGGCGACTTTCATTATGAGTGAGAAAAGCGGCCGGAGTCGCGTGATTAATCTGAGAGGTGACAGCAATACCGGTGGCGAGCCCTAATTGTTTAGCTTTTTCCATAATGGTGGTGAGGGGCTGTTTTTGCGTATCGACGGATACCGCACCATTGTATGATTTAACTCCAGTGGCTAAGGCTGTTGCTGCGGCAGCTGAGTCAGTCACATAACCACTGACTTTAGCGGGATATGTACTGGCAGTACCCACTAATAACCTGTCGAATACGGTCTGCTCAACCTCTTCAGTGTCCGGGTTATTTTTATAATACCGATAGGCGCTGGTATAGGCAGGGCCCATACCATCACCAATCATAATGACGATATTCTTAGGAACACTAGGTGTCGTCCCCATCATGGTTAGACTGGGACTATCGCTATTAGCATGGGCTAAGCCAAATAGGCTGCCAGATAGAATAAGTAAACCGCTACAGAGGGAACGAGTTAGTGTCATTGAATATGCCTTTACGCTGATTTAATTCGAGATTCGATTGCATCCATTAGCATGCCAGTAATATCGACATCAAATGCGGCTTGTATCTCTTTGATACAAGTTGGGCTGGTGACATTAATCTCGGTGAGCTTGTCACCTATAACATCGAGTCCTACAAAAATCAGTCCACGTTTCTTAAGTTCAGGTCCGATAGCACGTGCTATTTTCCAATCACTTTCAGACAGTGGTTGAGCGACGCCGCGTCCGCCTGCTGCTAAGTTACCTCGCGTTTCTCCTTTTTGAGGAATACGGGCTAACGAATAAGGCACTGGCTCGCCATCGACCACTAAGATACGTTTGTCACCAGAGGTGATATCGGGAATAAAGGCCTGCACCATAGTGTATTGCTGACCATGGTTAGTTAAGGTCTCGATAATCACGCCTAAGTTAGGATCGTTTTCTTTAACCCTAAAGATGGAACTACCACCCATGCCATCTAATGGCTTAATGATGATGTCCCTTTTCTCCTGGTGGAAATGACGGATCCGCAGCTCATCTCGAGTAACGATGGTTTCAGGTGTGAATTCAGAGAACCAAGCGGTAAACAGTTTTTCGTTCGCGTCGCGCAGACTTTGAGGTTTGTTGACGATAAGTACGCCTTCCTCTTCCGCTCTTTCAAGCATATAAGTTGCGTAGATGAATTCAGTGTCAAAAGGAGGATCTTTGCGCATCAAAATAACGTTAAGATCCGCAAGAGGTGTGTCGATAGATTCACCTAAGTCAAACCAATTTGTTTCATCCTGCTGAACACTTAAGGTTCGCATTGTTGCCATTGCTTTGCCATTGACCATAGCCAGATCTTTCATCTCCATATAGAAGAGTTCATAACCGCGGCTTTGAGCGGCGAGTAACATGGCGAAGCTTGAGTCTTTCTTAATATTAATATCAGTGATGGGGTCCATCACTATGCCGAGTTTGATCATGAATTTGTTCCTTGTGCCATCAATATCAATGGTCTTAAATTGGGTTTATTAAATGTGAGGGATTAGGGATTATCCCATATCTCCAAATTTTAATTGCAGGGCGCTAATTGCGGTTAACGCTGCTGTTTCTGTTCTTAATACTCGGGGACCAAGCAGAACATCGGTAAAGTGATGTTGCTCCGTCATCAATATTTCGGTGTCAGAAAGTCCACCTTCAGGGCCAATTAACAGCCTGACTTTAGGTGATGTTAAAGATAGACCGCCTATGCCATGAGCAGCTCTAGGATGTAGGTTTAATTTAACTGAGCCTGTTTGTTGGGCGCTCCACGCTTCAAGCGTCATAGCGGGTCTTATTTCAGGTACCCGACTGCGGCCAGATTGCTCACAAGCCCCAATGACTATCTTTTGCCATTGTTGTATTTTCTTCTCCAATCGCTCACCGGTAAGCTTTACACCACAACGTTCAGAAAACAGTGGGGTAATCGTGTTAACCCCAAGCTCGACAGATTTCTGTATGGTGAAATCCATGCGATCTCCGCGGGAGATCACTTGTCCTAGATGAAGGTGAAGCGGTGATTCACTTTGGTTTAGAGTCGCAGATAAGACCTTGACGGAGACATTTTTCTTACTGGCTGAGATGATCTCTGACAGATACTCCTGACCATCGCCATTAAACAAGCTGATCTGTTCGCCAGTATTCATGCGTAGCACGCGACCGATATGTGATGCGGGCTCGTCATCAAGCTCTATTACATTGCCAACTGATAAGGGCGATGCCTGATATATTCTTGGGATTCTCATCTATTTCCTACTCCGCAAGCGATTGCGTAATTGCCTGTGCGTCACAAAGATTCTTTACAAAGGGATTATGATTCCCTTGAGTGCGGGCGATTTCTCTATCCCTGACACACTCAATAGTATCAACTGGATAAGTTTTATCCCATGCCTTAAATAGTTTTAATTGGCTTTTTGCTATTTTTAAACTGTATGCCTGCTGCATGTAGAGATACGTTCGGGCTATTTGACCTCGTGTATAGCTAGGAGGCTCAGCTTTTCTCGATTTGAAATCGATAACCATATTGCACTGACCATATTGCTCAGGTGTTGCGTTCCATTGGCTGAATCGATAGTTACTTCTATCGCCATTTACTTCGCCTATGGCGGGGACTAAATTGTGTAAATCAGATTCCATCTTTTTGAATAATTGATCTTTTTTGCCACAGTTTTTACGTCCCCCCTCTTGCCAGCATTGACGTTGATGGCCGAACTCCCAGGCCGGTACGATATGTTCCCATTCGATACGAGCAGCGCGCTTCTGCTGTTTTCTGACCAGATAACCACAATTTGAAAAGTCCGTTTGCCATTTCTTGCCGTTAATTTTGATATCACAACCACAATAGAAACTGGTGGCGGGTAGAGAGCGTGAATAGATCTCTTTTGCACGTTTCTTTGCTTGATAAAAGCTAGTTGGATGAGAACCTGAAGCATAAGCCGATGCTGAAAACAGCAGTGATAGCCCTAAACCTATCAATAAGGCAGAGCCGATTTTATTAAGCGGTGACAATCTAAATCCCTAAAGGAGCGACGGGTATAAGCATCGCTCCAAATGCTAATTGGCAAAGCTTATTGTTTGCCTTGTCAGGGATTTTACGGGATGAACAGAGGAAAGCAAAGTAAGGGTTAAAAACAGATGAATTAGAGGTTAAGGGTTAACTCTTTTTTGCAGCGTCGACATCGGTATTGAGTTTCGCCTCTGACGACCTTGTTATGGCGTCTGATGCTTAGACTCACGGGCCCACAATCACATTGATAAGAGAAGTGTTTTCCCGCTACTGACTGAGTATCCATACTATGAGTCGTGCTTGGTGATAACTTAAAGACCCGTATCATCAATGCTTGCCACTCCCTACCGTGGGGTTTGACTCTGCCGTACATCTGGTGTGCCAGCAGGTGGCAAATTTCATGGGGGATCACTTCATTAAAGAAGGTATCTTGGTTTTCAGCGAGCAAGGTGGCATTAAATCTGAGTAGATTCTGATGTAAGTGAGCAGTGCCAGCGCTTTTCCCTCTAAGTTTAAAATTGATCTCAGGTCGTATAAAGCTCTGTTGTAGCTGAGATTCGGCGATAAGATAGCACTGAAGTACTCGCTCAACTGCATGACTGTGTAGTTTAGAGTCAAACTGATATCTTAGGCTCTTAAATTTAGTCTTAGAGACAGAAGGCTTAGGTTTTTGTGTTTTATGGCTTGGGGGAAATAAGTTAAACATTGGGTTGTTTCACAATTAGTATGTTGCGCTGTATTAACACATCGAACATGTTCAGGCCACGGTAGTTTCATCATTACTAATTTGCTTATAAGTGTCCATGATTTATTTACCTAATAGAATATTTTAACTTACCAAAGGTTCTGCACAACAACTCAGAGTGTAGATGGTTGCCTTTATTCTTGATACGACAGCCATAGACGTAATGCAATTAAGATTTTTAGTAATTTGCTGACTATGAACATTGCAGTTGACTATAGGGGGGATGGTTTATATCAGCGAGTAGAGGTATATCTACTCTACTATTCGCTGAGTTTTAAAAAGTATCTAACATATTACATGTAGTGATATTTAATTTAGATTACCTTGCTTTCGTTCTAATTCGGCTGCATAGCTGAAGTAATAGTTACGATTTGGCGCATTGTACTCTTGGGCTGCTAACGCTCTTAAAGCAAAAATCTGTGCTTTAACCACTTGTGTTTTATCAAGATCATCTAAGTAACTTAGATGATCTGTCAATATGAGTGCCCATTGGTGATTTTTTATTTTCATAGCTTTATCTAGTTGTATCATTAACTTATCATGTCCTCCGGCAAGGAGTGCAAGTTGCTCTGCCATTACCTTATTAGATAAAGGATTTAGATGGGTTGGATTACCATCAAACCAACCTAACATGCCAGCATAGATAGCCCGTGAAGCGTGACTTACTGTTCCGTAAAACTCTGTCAGATAGGGCTTGTTCTGGAGATGTGTTGGTAATTTAATTGTCTGGGCAATGGTTACAGGATCCAGACCTTTATTCATTCCCGCTGTGGTTTGTTCATACACTGACGCAATCGCTTCACTGTAATCCAATAGTGCTTGAGTCGCAGCGACTTGTCCCAATATGGGGCTAGTATGTCCGCCGACAAGTACATTAGGTTCAAATGTAGCCATTGTTGCTACAGATTCTGACCAGATTCTTAGATCTCGATACGGCGTACCTCTAATGGCATAAAGATTAAGAAATGCCTGATAAAAATTATCGCCACTAAATAGAACCTGCTCATTGGGCAGCCAAATAAACATAGCGTCACTGGTTTCACCAGCCGCTGGGTAAATTTCAATATCAATGCCTGCTATTGTAGTTTTATAGTTCTGATGAATTTTTAAACTCGGCGGGATAAATCCCTTTCCTCTGTCGTGATCAATAGTAATAGCCTGAGCGACACCTCGGTTGCTTTGATATTCAGGCTCTAGCAACCTGCCAAATTGCCGAGTTTCTCTTTTTGCCATCACAACATCAAGCACCTTGTCCGTACCATGATGATTTCCCATATTGGCATGACCAATCACTTCCACTTGTTGTCCTTGGCTAAACGTCGAAGCTCCCCCCGTATGATCACCATGACTATGTGTATATATGATTGCTTTAACTGGCTTTGTAGAATGTTTACGGAAATCAATTAGCGCATTGTTTGCGCTAGTCGGTCCCATTAACGTATCTATGATAATCACGCCATCTTCACCAACAATCATCGATGAGGTAGCACCATGGTATCCCACTGCGGTGTAGATATTGGGGGCTACCTTAACTATCCGCTGCTCAAAGTGTTGCTCATGTTGTTTAAGCATGGCGGAAGCTACATCTACCGAGACCAAAGTTGATGCCGATAATGGAGCGCATAATGCTGCGCTAAGTGATAAAAAGTACAAAATATGTTTCATTAGAGTGCCATTAACATGGTTTAGATAGCGATATACTAAGACAATAAAATAGTATGTGGCAGGTTAAAGCTGCACTGAAAATGGTAAAACTTGTGCGCCCTTATCACGAAATTTCTTAGGTGTTATTCCTAGATATCGATTGAAAAACTTTATGAAATTGGTTGTTTCATCGAAACCTAAACGTTCAGATAACTGATTGATATTCAAAGGGCTAGTCACCAGTAGTCGCTTTGCTTCAAGCACTATCTGATTATCTATAGTTTTCTTTAAGGTATAACCACTCACTTTAAGACATACACTATTAAGCTTGCTGTAGCTCATAGCCATATATTGTGCATAGTCTTTGGCATGTCTTGTGGTACACATGTGACTTTGAATCAATTCAAGTAATTTTTGATATTTAATCTGCAGTCGTGGCTCACCGCCTGCCAGCTTATGAGCTTGACTGATACTAATTAATAGATTTGATAATATGAGTTGGTTACTAATGGCTGGTAAAGGTAGATTTTGCTGCAGGGCTATAAGTGCTATCGTATTATCTATCACAGTAGAAAGAGTTAAATCTGGTTGCCAAACAGGTCGTTGTTTACACAATTGTAGACAATTATCAGGTATCAGAGCCTTTATCTCTTGATAGTAATCATCAGTAAAAACTAACAATTCACCTTGAAGCTTACTCTTAGAGTCGTATGCATGGATTTGACCGGGTGCAATGTACACCATATCCCCAGGCTTATAGTCATAGCTTTCAAAGTCAATATAATGAGTTCCATAACATTTTGCTCGGTATAGACAATGAAAGCTCACTCGATGTAAGTCTGTTGGAGGTGGTGAATACTGCTGCCCCCGTCTCCACAGCACTTCTAAGCACAGATACTCTATATTATTGTGATGTTGTCTATAGATGACATTGGGGATATTAGGGGGAGTGGTCAAAATTACTTTAGCCTAGAAAAATTTTCAATTTATGGATATGAGCAAGTGTTACATATAAAACGCCTCCATATTCTGATAGCTACTGCAATTAAACTCGATATTTATCGATAAGATTGAATCTCACATCAAAATTTTTTACCGCAATAAAAATACTCAGCGTCTTAATGTTCAAGGTCCCGCTTCGAATCCTGGATAAGCTTCATATTGCTAAATAGCTTAATTACACAAGGAACCTCTGTCCTCCTCTTGGTCATAACACCCATTGTCAATTCTCTTCGCCCTGTAAGAGCGAAGAGAATGTTATTTACTTAGCTGCTTTGAACGAACGCAACCATCCGTATGTCAATGGTGCCAGACATAGCATAAAAAATGCATAGGCAATCATGCAGTAATGGGCCATATTTCCACCAAATAAACTCCAATCATCTTCACCACAGCCACCTGTTGGGGCGAATTCAAAAGGTAGCCACTCATCGAGAGGCAGGTTCAGTGGGAAGCGTGGTTCAGTTGAGCAGGCAGAACCTGCAGCATCACCAGCAGCTGCAAAGAAGTCCATAGAAGCATCAACCACCATATGTGCAGCATCATGGATCTTCATCAATTCAACTGACCACATCCAGCCCTGAATGATTGCGTACCACGCCAATAATAAGCCTAAGAACTTGAGTATGTGATTCTTTGGATCGATCAAGATGATCAGACCCGCGATCACGATACAGCACTGGCTGAAGCGAATGTAAACACATAGCTCACAGGGATCCATCGCCAAGAACAGTTGGAAGTAGAAGATGGCAGACAGAATAAGAAATAGTGCCGCTCCGGCCATGACGAGCCAAATGGGCCTTTGGTCTTGCATGTGCGTTAAGCTGTCGGCTGGGGTGGCCTTAAACTGCCCCCAGAACGCTTTCAATCGTTGCTGCAATGACATATAACCCCTTACTTAGCAGACAGTTCAGCGATAAGCTCTTTGAGCATATCCATAGAGCGAATTGATTTGGTGTTAATCAGATATTTACCGTTAACGGTAATCGCCGGCACCCCCTGGATCTTAGCGACTTCAACACCTTGGTCCCATTTGGTCATTAGTTGCTTTACTTTTGGGTCTTGAGCGTAAGTATCAAACTCAGCGCGGCTCATGCCTAATGTGTCTAAGGTAAACGCAATGGTCGAGTCAGCATCTTTAAATTTGACCTTTTTCACATGGTACTGATCGTAGTAATTGGCTTTTAGCTGCTTAAATATCTCATCACCTTTGATCTCTTTCGCGATGGCTAATGCAGTGGATTTTTCTACGCCAAAGGGTGGCTTGCTAGTGATGTGGTATTGATCCATTGTGCTACCAGCGGGCAGAAGATCTTTATTGGGGATCCCCGCTTTTTCATATTTGTAGCAGAAAGGGCAGTTAATCGAGTAGATCTTCACGACTTGGTTAGGCGCATTGAATTGAGCCACTTCTGGCAATACTTGATATTCCACTCCCTCCGTGATTGCAGCGCTGGCTGACAAAGAAAATAATAATGAAGTTGCAAGTATAGTTAGATATTTCATAATGATCTCGAAGTGATTTGTGGTTTTGTAAATACATACATAAATTATTTAATGTTTGTGCAGGAATAATGTTTAATGACTGCTAAAAGCAGTCATTAAAACAATTAAATTATCATTTCAACATATTAGTTGCATTAATTACTTGTGCTCTGTAGCCAGTAGCGAACAATTTATGACTATCAATATTAATGACGACTGCAGGCTTTGTTTCGCCATAGCGGTGCTCAGTTAGAATTGATTTTACTTTGCCTGTGGTTTCATCCATTCTTACATTGCCATAACCACCACCAATACCAAATAGACCTGCAGAAGCAAAGTAGCTTAAGATTGAATCTTTATCTGCCTGGTATTTAGTAATAGAGGTGACTGGTGAGTATCCTTTATAACCTAATTCTTCTTTACCATATTGCCAAATTTGCTCAACGGTCATATCTTTTTCATTTATTTTATATTCAACTGAACGAGAGTATTTATCAGTTGGAAATGCTGGTTGCTCTAAATGACGGCCATCTCCATTGTCAAATACTGTCCATGTATTCTTTTCATCGACTTTATAGAAAGTATGAGTTGTATACGAATATTCAAAGTTAGTATCTGTACATACACCGGTTTCATCACAATCAAGCTTTTTATTATTATCATCTACAGGTGTTAGTACTTTGCTTGCAAATTCACCAGTCCAACCTTTTTTCGGACCTAAAATCCACTTAACTTGTTTATCACGACCAATTTTAATCATAGCGGCTTGGTGACGAGATGAAATAACAATTGAATCATCAACAGGATCATAATCTACTGAGTTTACGTGAGCCCAATTTCGTCCTGGTCCCACTCCTGGAATGTCGCCATAAGGCGCATTGGCAAGATCATCGGCTGACGTCTGCTGGCCAGCTTTATCAATATCGATATTTAAACATACAGCGCCAGCATCAAGAGATAATAATGCAGCATCACGGTATGGATCTAAGATTTCATTAAGATCCCATGCGTCGACAAGTTGACCATTTTTATCGACTTCAAGAATTTGATCTCGTACTGTATTAACCGAGTCACCCTCATTATTTAGATATTCTTTAGCTGCAGCACGAATTAACACGTTACCATTTTCAATTTCAATGCCTTCATGAGAAGCATCTGAATACATACCGGGTAAAGAATGCTCTGAAAGCATACGACCCATTATTGACATATGTTTCCAGCCTTGTCCTTGAACCCAGATCATATTGCCATCTTTAGTGACGTTCATTCCCATCGCATAACCAGCATTTTCATAATGCTTAGAGTCATGGGTCGTGTACGGGTTCATGTACCAACGAACGTCGCCTGCAGTATCAATAATAAACAAACCAGGTACGCCGTCCCATGCAAAAGCGCCAGGTCCTACTGGGTTATTATGAGCAAGTAATCCTGTTTTTCCATCCATTTCGGTCCAGTTAACGAAATACAATCTATCTTCAAATTCTTTATCTACTTTTTCGACTGATACTTTTGGCATTTTACTCCATTGGCGTCCAGCAAATCCCATATCTACGTCAGGAGTGTGTAGTTTGTATTCCTGCGTTTTATGTTTACCATTTTCTTTATAACTAATAGTGAAAGTATTGTAGAAATCGGGGTAAAGACCAAATACAGGGACACCGCCTTCATCTAAAATTCGCTTATTCGAAACTTTATATGTTAGTTCTGCTCCACCTTTTTTGGGATGGATTCTAACTGAAACATCAGTAAGTTTTTGATTAGCATTTTTAAGAGTGACTAAGGCAGTAAGAGGTGCGTTTTCATGTGGATTATGAATTAGATAACCTAATGGAGCATCGGCTGCAGGAATATTCTTCATCCCTGTAGCTGGAGCCGCTACCGCGACAGATGAAATAGAAATTGTCGTACCCATAAGTGCGATTACTACAGCAGTTGCAATAGATAATTTTTTAAACATATTATGATCTCGTTTTATTTTAGAAGTTAAAGTTATAATTAAGATTTAGGCGAGTAATATCGCCAGAATATAGAGTGTAGAGTTCTGAATGTTTATTATCTCGGAAGCCATCATCAATACCATCGGCTCTAATCCAAACTTGATACCATTGCAGTGTCAATCCTTCAAATAATGGGTCGATAGCACCAAAATCTTGGGTGATTTTAAAATTATTTTCGTGACGCTTATAACCAATTACATGGTCAGCTTCAAAACCATGCATCACAGTGTATTCAGCTTTAATTCCACCCCATAATACATCATCGAGCGGGCGTTCAAATTTCATTAATGCTATTTGTTCTCCCTCAATTCCAGGCATTTCCCACTCAAACATAATTGAGTTAGTCGCAGATTGATAACTATTCGCGGCATTTTGATTATAAAGGTCACCATCAAAAACCTGTTGATAGGCTAAGGTTAACTTTACTTTTTCAATGTTTTTTCTGTAAATAAAATTAAAGAATGATGACTTGTGATCTTCAAATTCAAATTTATCACCATTCTCTTTTTCAGTGCGATATCTTAATTCGAAGTCTGAGTCTAATAAATGTGAGTAATAAGAGACTTTTGCAAATGTTCGTGACAAGAACTCATCACTTTTATTCGTTTCCAATGCATAACTTATATTATCGAACTTACCAATAATGCCAATAATGCCAATGTAATCGATTACATCACCCTGGTAGTTAAGAAGATCTTCAATATAGTCAGTACTATTTACTTTTGAAATGCCATTTATGTAGCTAAAATAAGCGCGATGATCTTGCCACTCTAAGGCTATATCGGCACCTCTTGAAGCATTAGGCGCAATCCGGTTAAATTGACCTTGGTAAGTAAATGTGTGACGTTGTTTTTTACCATATCCCCCTTTTAGAATAAGATCATTGCCAAAATCATATTTAAGTTTTAAATATGCAGTGTCGACATTTGAACGCTCTTTTGAACCATCGATAGCACGGTTACCCGCAGGACGGTAATTATCATCAAAGTCTTTTGATACGCCACCAACATCATAGACGGCATGAGCTCCAAAATCTAACCCGATAAATTCATTGATATAACCTGAACGATAAGATAATGCGAGAGCTTGAGTCCACTCTAAAACATCCCTACCAGAATAATTCTCATTTTCTTGATAGCTTTCATTCCAATAGTAGTTTTTATAGTTAAGTAATAAGTTGGAATCATCATCCAATGCTTGTCTTATACTATTGTCTGCGGCAAAAACATTACCTGAAATTAATATGATTATTAATACATATAATTTATTTCGTTTCATTGTGTTTAAATTCATTCTCATTGTGTTTTTAAGACAATATCTTATAGTTGTGTATAAAAAATATATTAAAATCAATGATTCCAAAACATGTGTTCAAGATAGAGTGAAGTATGTCACGTATTAGTGTTGAAATTTATCGAGGGTCAAATTTTTAGGGGGATGTCGTAAGCTAATAACTACCTCAATAGGAGAATAGTTCACGTTAAGTAAAAAGAAGTATTCGATTTGCGAAACAATGCTTTTCACATCATGGGAGGGTGGAACGCATTTTTTTAGTTTAAATTAAGCATATGAACACTTGTGATCTAATAACTTTTGACGGAAAAGTACTTCAAGGTTCATATTGAAATCTTATGCTGTGTCATTTTTTTTGTGGAAAAACATAAAAGGTTACATCACCACGGTCGTCGTGGTCGCGCTTCTGTGGCACATGTTGTCATTGATTCTACAGGCCTCAAAGTTTACGGAAAAGGTGAATGGAAAACCTGTAAGCATGGCAAAGAAAAGCGCCGTACTTGGGTAAGCTCCACCTCGCAGTTGATAGTAATATGCATGAAATTGTGTCAAATGAAGTTAACGTTGCCGATAATGAAGTGGTGCCCACACTGCTCAATCTGTTGAGAAGACGTATAACTCAGGTTTTAGCTGATGGAGCATACGATACCAAGGCATGCCACAAACTGCTTCAACGCAAAGGTTGCAAACAATTAGGAAACAAGCTGCTTAATTCGAAAAAACACTTGGGGTAGTAGCATCTTGAACTGGGATTTGATCAACAACGCCTCCCAGCATACTTAAACAATGCCAATACGGCGCACCGAGTCAACGAAGCAAGCTCAATAAAGCGGGCAGGAATAATGAATATCGTGCTCAGTTATTCTTTGGTTGAAAATCAGTCAAAGTATGTTCTTGTCCTGTGTTGAGTAAGGCATTGTTGAACTAATAAACTGAAGATTCAGGCTATGTGTCGCTTACTCTTGAGTTCTAAGTATTACAATTTCATACAGGTTTAATATTATAAATTTGATATTCAATACAAAATAAATACTTTATTAAGAATAGTATGTATAGATTACACTTTACTTAAAATATTAGATATGAATGTCAAGACTGAAAGCATTTTATGCTATTCACGTGAAGAAATAGATAATTGCGGGGTGGCTAATTTTTCAATTGGTAAAGTAGCAAAGCAGCTTTGTATACCAAAAGGTTCTATATACAAAAAGTTTAAAAGTAAACATGAAATATTTGCTGCTATTATAATCGAGGGACTTCGAATTAGAAATAACTCTAGTATTAGTATATTATGTGACGACAAATTAAGTTGTCATGAGAAAGTACTTTGTCATCACTTATTAGGTGTATATAAAACAGTTATAAACAAACATGATATTGGAACTATTTTCCTTGTTCCTAATGGGATGTTGTGGCATGGCATTTCAGCTCAAACATTAGCTGAAATGCAAAAAGAATTTTTAATATATTACAACTTCCTTGATAAACCTCACCTAATGGAGATTACCTCTGGTTTGAATGGTAATGACCTCTATAATATAAAACAAACGCTTTTTGAAAATGAACGTGGAATTTTATTAGGTTGTTTGAATATATTAATCCCTCATGGTTGTAATAGTTTTGAGCGCATAGACCAAAGATTACAAAGTGTTGTAGCCGACTGTTTTGGCATCAAAACTGATACTATTGACTTGGATAAAGCCAAAGGATGGGTTGAATCTTTTTTAAATTGCCCACCGCATTGGGCAAAAATGTATGAGTTCTAGTATGGTTAGATGCTTATCAATTTCCTCATAAAAAATCATTAAAGAGTTCTGTCTGGCTGGTTGTAAAACTTAAATTAGACAGAACTTTTGCTAGGATCTTTCCTTATAATCATTGATATCTACTTGGGTTGTCAAAAAAGAAAATTTGCCAAATTTATATACATCTCAATTTTTCTGCCTAATAGTTGTTGAGAGCCTTTGTATACTGTAAAAAGACCCATAAACTGGTTAATAATGCTGGATGAGTGACAAGTTTTTTTCTTATCAATAAAAAGGCTGTCATAACTTGATGGGGAAGTCGAGAATACATAATAGTATCAAATGGTAAGGTTTAAAAGGTAAAGGTTGTAGTCACTATTAACTGTGGCCACAACAATTAGTGGCCACAGTGGTTTTATTACACAAGCAATGTTATCGCTTAAACTTCAGCTTCAGTGAGCGAAGCCATCCAAAGGTCAGTGGCGCCAAGCAGAGCATAAATGTGGCATAAGCAATCATGCAGTAATGCGCCATATTCATGCCTAGCAGAGTCCAATCATCTTCACCACACCCACCCGTTGGAGCAAACTCAAATGGTAGCCACTCATCGAGAGGCAGGTTGAGTGGGAAGCGGGGTTCAGTTGAACACGCTGAGCCCGCAGCATCGCCTGCTGCCGCAAAGAAGTCCATCGTCTCATCGACTACCATGTGCGCCGCATCATGGATCTTCATCAATTCAACTGACCACATCCAGCCCTGAATGATTGCGTACCACGCCAATAATAAGCCTAAGAACTTGAGTATGTGATTCTTTGGATCGATCAAGATGATCAGACCCGCGATCACGATACAGCACTGGCTGAAGCGAATGTAAACACATAGCTCACAGGGATCCATCGCCAAGAAAAGTTGGAAGTAGAAGATGGCCGACAGAATAAGAAATAGTGCGCCTCCAACCATCACTAACCAGATTGGGCGATGGTCTTGCATATGCGTTAAGCTGTTGGCAGGGGTGGCTTTAAACTGCCCCCAGAACGCTTTCAATCGTTGCTTCAATAACATAATAACCTCTTACTTAGCAGACAGTTCAGCGATAAGCTCTTTGAGCATATCCATACTGGTAATCGATTTAGTATTGATTAAATACTTACCGTTAACGGTAATTGCAGGAATACCCTGAATTTTAGCTACTTCACTACCTTGATCCCATTTGGTTATAAGTTGTTTTACTTTTGGATCTTGAGCGTAAGTATCAAACTCAGCGCGGCTCATGGCTAATGTGTCTAAGGTAAACGCAATGGTTGAGTCAGCATCTTTAAATTTGACCTTTTTCACATGGTACTGATCGTAGTAATTGGCTTTTAGCTGCTTAAATATCTCATCACCTTTTATCTCTTTCGCGATGGCTAATGCAGTGGATTTTTCTACGCCAAAGGGTGGCTTGCTAGTGATGTGGTATTGATCCATTGTGCTACCAGCGGGCAGAAGATCTTTATTGGGAATCCCAGCTTTTTCATATTTGTAGCAGAAAGGGCAGTTAATCGAGTAGATCTTCACGACTTGATTAGGCGCATTAAACTGAGCTACTTCTGGTAATATTTGATATTCCACTCCCTCCGTGGCTGCATGAGCCCCAAATGATAGGAATAGAGTTGCTGCGATGGCGGTAAGTGTTTTTTTCATGTTATCTCCAAAGATATATTAAATTTATTAGATTTCGAGAACTTATATTATTAATCGTTATTGTTTTATTTTTCGGTGACATAAAAATGAAATATTTATCGGCATTAAATTTTAAGGAATTAATTTAATGCATGTTGAGTGATGGCTGGATTCATTATTATCTTATTTTTAAATGCTGCAGCTTGGTTGTGATGGTGCTCACGTTTTATTTGCAGTCTAATTTATAAATGTTATTAATATTAAGTTGTCTGTGGTTTGGTATTCAATTTTTAGTTTTTGAATTGTGTTTATGAAAAAATTCAATATCATCAGGTTTATCTTTCCTGTGTCGTGTAATTTGGGGGGGCTTAATGTATTGTTTTATAGGTGTTTTATTGTGACTTTTTCACTGTTTTTTTATGGTTTTTCATTTGCTGTAATTTTTTATGTTTATTTTTCATATGGTTAGTTGTTGCTTGTGTTTGTCTGTATTCGGGTGTGGTTATTGTAATTTATAAACTTTCAGGAGTGTAATGTTTATTGTTTGCTGTTATTTATATAATCGATATGCAGATTCGTATTTTTTTAAGTCACAGCTTTTTATTTGTTGCTTGTTATATTGTTGTAATGAAAAACGTTAGCGCTTTAATTATTGTGATTTCATTCTCAAATAAAATTGTTGTAGTTAATTATTGTTTTTAGGGTTGATTACAGTTTTATAAAATAATTATTATCTGGAGAAGTCATGAAACATAATATCTTAGCTGCCGCTGTTGTGGCCGCACTATTCCAACCCGCTATTTCTTTTGAATCAAATGCTGCTGGTTTTAAACCTGCTCCTGCTGCAGGCCAATTGGGTGCGGTTCTTGTTAATCCATATGGTAACTCGCCGTTAACTGCAGTATTAGATTTGGGGAGTAAGCGCCCAACCGATGTGACGGTAACTGTTCACGGTAAGGGTAAGAAAGGAGTCGATATTAGCTACCCAGTGGGTCAGCAAACGATCAATACCCATGATGGTATTCCTTTGTTTGGTTTGTATGCGGATCACAGCAACCAAGTCTCAGTAAAATTCAAGTTAGATGGCAAGACGATTAAAGAAGATTATAAAGTGCTGACAGGGCCTATCACTAATGAATATATGGATAACAGAAATATTACTGTTATGCAGGAAGTTCAGGTAAAGAAGGTCGCCAAAGGTTTTGAGAATCGTCTGTATATGGTCAACAGCCATACCTACAACCAGCAAGGCTCAGATTTACATTGGTCAGGCCAAAAAAGTAAAGATGCAGGTATATTCGAGTCGACGCCAGCTCTGGGATCTATGACGTTTGATAATGCACCTATGACTTACGTTATTGATACAAACGGTGATATTCGTTGGTGGCTAGATCAAGACGCTGTTTATGACGGTGTTGGTATCGATGCTAACAAGCGCGGCTATTTAATGGGACTGCATGATAATGGTGAAGGGCGTATTACCTTTGTTCAAGGGCAGCAATATGGCACCTTCGACTTGTTAGGTAATTTTGACTCTCGTCGCCTGCCGCGTGGTTATATCGATGCCTCGCATGAACACAATCTTATGCCAAATGGCCACTCTTTAGTTCGTGCGGCTAAAGCTAACTATAAAAACCCTCAGGGCGATATCGTTCATACGGTACGTGATCATATTCTACAAATTGACCAACAGGGTAACTTAGTCGATGTGTGGAACCTGAACGAAATTATGGACCCATACCGCGATGCATTGTTGGAAGCGTTAGATATGGGCGCGGTATGTCTAAACGTCGATATTGACCAGATGGGTCAAACAGCTGAGATGGAAATTGATGCCCCTTATGGTGATATTCCTGGTATTGCTGCAGGACGTAACTGGGCTCACATCAACTCTATCGAATACGATCCAAAGGATGACTCCATCATTCTATCTTTCCGTCACCAAGGTGTAGCGAAAGTGACCCGTGACAAAGAAGTAAAGTGGATCTTGGCGCCTTATGAAGGCTGGAACAAAGAACTTTCAAAGAAACTGCTTAAGCCAGTGGATAAGAATGGTAAGCCTATCAAGTGTACTGAAAAAGGTGTGTGTGATGGTGACTTCGACTTTACCTACACTCAGCACACTGCTTGGCTGAATAACACTACGGGCAACCTGACGGTATTAGATAACGGTGACGGCCGTGCTCATGAGCAGCCTGCACTGCCAACAATGAAATACACTCGCTTCGTTGAATACAAAATTGACGATGAGAATATGACTGTTCAGCAAACGTGGGAATACGGTAAGGATCGTGGCTATGACTGGTATAGCCCAATTACATCCAACGTAGAGTACATGGAAGATAAGAACACCATGTTCGGCTTCGGTGGTTCTATTCACCTATACACTCCTGGCGAGCGCACTGTCGGTAAAATCAATGAAATTGGTTACGACGATATGAAGGTCAAAGTAGAGATTGATGTGTTGTCAGACAAGGCAAACTCGCCTCACTACCGCGCAATTATTGTGAACCCTACTAGCCAATTTGGTTTGTAAAGAAGATAAATTTCGGGCTCGTTAGGGCCCGTTAATTTAGGAGGTTCGCAATGAAATTATCAAGATCTATCTTAGCTGGGCTCATCGGGATGGGCTGTATAGGTTCGGTTAGCGCCGAAGTTCACTTTCAGCAAAATAATGTGATTGTTGGCTATGAGTATTTACTCGATGCCGAAGACAAAAACCCTAATCTCTACGATCAGGCCTATTTTGTATTAGGGCATACAACCTTAGCTGATTGGGGAAGTGCGACGGGTTGGTTGAGGTTTGAAAATCCACTGGACAGCTCGGAAAATCAGAAAGGTGAGGATGCAGGGGCAACAACCAAAGCCTGGTTGAAGTTAGATTATAACCTTGGCGACTCACTATTTAACCTATGGGGCCAGTCATTTACCTGTGCCAATAAACCTTGGATGGAGCAAAACTTCTACTTAGGCGGCTCCTACGATGTCGCTATTGGAAAACTCAAAGGTACGGTTGGTGTCGGTATGCAGTATGCGTATGGTAGTTTTTCTCCGACAGGAAAATCCTTTAATGGGGCCTCAGGTACTGCTGCGACGATAATGCTTGGCTATCCTTTGACACCGCATTGGTTTGCTAAGGCTTATTACGAAGCTCAATTTAACCGGAGCGACGAACATAGGGAAGTATTTGGATTCGATTCATACGGCCACCAGACTGTGGTTGGATTGGATTATAGGTTTAATTCGCAACTCTTCGTTAGCACCTTGTATAAGCATCGACAAAGTTGGGGCGGGGCATTGAATGGCGGTGGAGAACTGTTATTTGAGGCGGGATACAACTTCTAGGGCTAGGGGATACTTAGTCATAAATACTGAGTCTAGTCGCAAATACTGAGTATCCCATACTCCATATCTCAACTTTTCTATATGTGTGAACGACTTATTAGATAGAGCATCGGATGCTATTTTACCTCTATTGTTGCGGTTAATATCTAGCCAAATATGGAAACGTCTTCAAGGAAGTACGATGACCACCAACGAGAGTGTTAAAGATCTTTCTGTTGCACATCTGCAACTAATCGTCTGTCTTATTAAACATGGAAATGCCAGTGTTGCATCAGATGAGCTAGGAATGAGCCAGTCAACCATCAGTTACCATCTGCGTCGTGTGCGAAGCATATTTTCTGATGAGATGTTTGTACGAACGGGAAAAGGACTTAAGCCCACTGAACGTTGTCTTCAAGTCGGTCATTTTGCCCAAGATTTGATTAACCGTGTAGAGGAGGAGTTGATCCACGGCAATGACTTTGAGGCAACCCATATTGAGCGGGAGCTGAGCTTAATTGCTGATGACACCGCTTGTGGTTGGTTTGGCGAGTTATTTGTTGACCTGCAGAAGTCGATGCCTAAGGTAAACCTGTGTGCTCGCCCTTGGTATCTAAATGCATTGAAAGATTTAGATAGTGGTGCGGTGCACTTTGGGTTGCACATAATGCAAAGCGGTATCAAAGGAGTTTATGATGTTGAGGTCAGCCCCTGCTATCGTCTATGCGTGGTACGTGATGGGCACCCTCTGGTGTCGCAAGGTGAAGTGACACTGGAAGATCTGGCTATGTATCCGGTTATTTTGAATGACTTGGCAGGATGGAACAATAACGGTCACTCGGTTATGGAAACCGTTCTTAAAAAGCATGGTCTTAAAGCGAATCTCGTCGGGCGTTTAGGCTATGTAAATAGCATCTTTAGTGCGTTACAGGGTAGCAACGCGATTACCTATACTTCAGCAGTGTCTCTACCTAAGGATCTATCTGGTCTGTGCTTACTCAAGGCACCGGCAGCACTTGATGCAGTCGAATGTAACTACCGGCTTTATATCAGTAAGACACGATATGGTTCTCAGGAAACCAATTACTTAATTGAGTTTCTTTATCAGTCTTTTAAAAGATTTGCGACTAATCAATATGAAAGAGCAGAAGTCGCGCCATTGATTAATAGAACTTGTGGCGAAAACAAATCTGCAAAAGCTCTTGTGTAGTCATTAGGTCAATGACCATTGCTTAAATACATCCATTGTAAACTGAGCGTCAAAATAGGAATCATAAGCCTTTAGATGCTGCAATGACCATCACTTTAACCTGTTCTAAAATTTGTGCTTCAGTGTCTGCATCATAACCAGTAACTCTAGGTGTATGGATATGACCTACCGGGATCTTGCTGTTTAGCTGCTGACCGAGTAAGACGGCCCGATAAGATATCTCATTTGAAAGATAGCCGCCGCCAGAGCCTTCAACTGATATTGAGCTTTGTAGTTCGGCTAATGAACTTGCCTCAAAAGCCCCTTTGGCTAAGGTGGTGACGCTATGGTTATCGTTAACTTTCCATTTGCCTTCGACTGCTTGCATTGCTTTGACGGGCAGCGAAAACTCGACAAATTCTGGGCCGTTTAAGCTCTTTTCTTCGAACATCGGCGCTAAGGGAGCTTGCTTGTTCGCCCCAGTCTGTACATTGAGGTTATCAGGTGCGGCAGCACTACGATTACGACCTGGGAAGCGCTCAAGATCAAAGTCGTCACGTCCCATACTGACGGTAAAAATTATATCGACACTATTTTCGCGATAGATAGGCGTGAGAAGTGACTCTATAAGCCCCTGATCAAAATCAGTAAAACGAACTGGGATCATTACCGTTTCTATTTGAGCTTTCTTGCCTGCGACGGTGAACTTATATCCATCCAGTGCTAGAGCGACTAAACCGGAAGGGTTACTTTGGTCAATATTTCGGTCTAGGAAAAAGGGATCGAAGCCACTGAGTAAAATTTTAATTTGAGCATCATCATCAAACTGAATATTACTCAAACCTCGAGATGATTTTTCAATTGCGTTGATGAGTATCTCTCGTTGCCATTGGACAATATTGAACGCGGGTTTAGTGGTTTTCAACTCTTTAAGCATGGCGAGCCGACTCCAATAGAGTGGCCTGTCATCTAAGGAACCTGATTGAACATCTCTGACGGCTTGCTGCCATAAACGTTCGCCTTGTCTGGCAGCGAGTTGAGTGACGGTAAACTCATCGGTATTTTGTCGATATTGCGATGCTAAACTGTTTACCAAGCCTTGGTAACGAGAGACTACGCTAGGCAGTGTTGTCGCTGCGTTTTCGAGCCTTAACTCTTCTACATCAAGTTCAACCTGTGCATAAGCGCTTGGTAAGAGGTTTAATAGGCCGATAAAGAGGAGTGCACTACTTACTCTGGTCATAGAAAGTCCATTGATGAGGGATTTAGTGATTAGTCTTAAGGAAAGTAATAAGGATTTCAATGCTGTTAACTTAATAACTTTTCTATTAACCAGTATGCAACACCAAAGCGTGTATGAAAAGCTGAGACTCAGGTATTTTGATCATGGCGGGGTAGATTTAAGCGATGATCTTTAACTCGATACAGGTGACTTTCTCTGTTTTATTTAGCGAGTAGCTTAACGTCAGTGATTGACGTGCTACACCATCATAGATTGCAGAGATTCATGGCTATTAAATCGCTTAGTGAAGAAATCTAAAAACACGCTGATATTTGTAGCAAGTTGTCGGCGGCTCGAGTAAACACCATATACCTTGAGAGGTTCGATTGGCCACTCTTGCAGTAAAGGGACTAATGAGCCATTGGCTAGTTCATTTTTACAGACAGAGTTAGATAACATGGCGATACCAAAGTCATCCTGAACGAGCTGCTTTACCATAATGGCACTGTTAACTCTTACTTTACGATTAAAATTCACCATGGTTTTTCTAGCCCCTTTGCCTAAAGGCCAAATGGGTGCTGAACGCGAAGTCCCTAGTAATATACCGCTATGGTCTATCAGGTCTTGTGGAGTAGCCGGCGTTCCGTTCGCTTTAAGGTAACCGGGACTTGCCACTAAAATGGGCTGACGCTCAAGTAATAGTCGAGCGACAAGATCTGAGGATTGCAACGGTCCGTACTTAATCGCAATATCATAGCCTTCTCCTACCAGACCCACTTCTCTGTCGGTAAACTGAACGTCTAACTCAACATTTGGGTAAAGACGCATAAAACTGCTGCACAGATTAGCAATCAGCTCTTGGCTAAATGACACGGGAATGGCGATCCGTAATGAACCTGATACATCGTTATGAGTATTTTCAACCGTTGCTTTAGCAGCTTCTATCTCATCTCTGATGCTAGTACAATGCTGATAAAAGAGTGCACCTACCTGAGTGAGACTCAAATTACGAGTATCTCGCTGCAGTAATCGTACGCCAAGTTGCTCCTCTAGTTGAGCAACCTTACGACTTATGGTTGATTTTGGCATGCCTATTTCACGGGCGGCTAGTGAGAAGCCTTTGGCTCTAACAACCGCTGCAAACAGCATCATACCGTTAAGATCTGGCATATTTTAGTCACTGTCTCAAATATGGAACAAAGCGTCTAGGCTAGTTTAATGGTATTTGACACCGTAACAAAGTTATATTTACGGGCTAAAAATTTTAGAGGCTAAGCAGAGGATCAATTGATGACCAGCAACAATAAGCCCACAAACATGACTCAAGCTCAATCAGCCGATCCGCTTTTTCTTAAAGCTGAACACTTGGCACAAGACTTTTCACTGTTTCCTGAACACAGTAAACAGAGTTTATCTGAAGAGATTAAAGGTCTCTTAGGTGACGATGCTATCCAGTCAAACCTTAAAGAACTGGAACAGCTAGATGTAGATGGTTATGTCACTCGAGTGATACAGCCGACGTTAGATAAGAGTCGACTCGGTGCTAGGCGCATCATTGCCGATCTTAAAGGTAAGTTAATTGCCGAAACCCATATTGGACCATTTTACAGTGCTGAAATTGAACTTAACTTCGGTACTCGTACTCGTCGTTTAGGCTTTATCGCCCAAGAACGTACGACAAGCAACGGTGCTTGGTCACCAGAGCATCATTTAGAAGCCTGTAAGGCTATTCGTAAGTTTGCTGAACTGGCAATGCCTATCATCTATCTTATCGATACTCCTGGCGCTGATGCTGGTGAAGTGGCTAACAGCCAAAACCAAGCTCATACCATCTCCAAAGCGATTGCTGAAAGTGTCAACGTTGATGTGCCTACTGTGGGTATCGTGATCGGTGCGGGCTATTCTGGCGGTGCAATCCCATTAGCCGCTGCTAACATTTTACTTTCAGTGCGAGACGGTATTTTTAATACTATCCAGCCACAAGGCTTACAGAGTATCGCGCGTAAGTACAACTTGTCTTGGCAGGAGTGTGCTAAATCAGTAGGCGTGTCTCCAGAAGAGTTATACACCTCAGGTTGCATCGACGGAATTATCGATTTCTCGCCATCGGATAAAGATGAGCGTCAACACAATCTTCGTCGCGCGATCATCAGCAGTGTTGAAGCTGTTGAGCAAGCTGCGGTGCAGTTTGTACGTGAGTCTGAGGACTTACGAGAGCACTATAACCGCAGTTTAAGCCGTTTCTTAATGCCTTCTAAAAATCTAGCGGCGCTTGAAGATCATGCTGAACTTGCTGTAGCAAATAACCCAACTATGCACCTTAACCTATTTGGTTGTGCTTACCGGTATCTGCGTTATCTGACACTGCGTAGTCGTATTCATTCTATCTCTCAAGAACAGTATGGTCGTTTGTCTAAGGTCAGTGTTCCTGAAGGTGATCTACTTGCCCGTATTGCGCAAGAGCAAGATCGTGTCTTCCAGTCTTGGTTATCAAACCCAGATAAACTGGTTTACGATGAAGAGTTAAATAAACTTTGGGGTAACTTCATCGCTAAGCGTGATGATGTATCGACTGAACGTAACATGCTGACTCGTTTGATTTTGGGTGAACCAAAAGAGAACTATAAGAAGGCGCGTAAGGCTCTGTTATTTAACATCGGCTGGTCTTTATATCACCGTTGGAAAGGCAATGCCGAGAATAACTTCAAAGGGCTGATTCAGTACCTTGAAACCTTGCCTTCTGAAGTCACTCAGGTCGATTGGCCTGAGCTTAATGAGTTGACAGTACTCGACGTGGTTATTCACGACGAGTTACGTGAAGACTTTATCTGGCAGTGCCATAATATCCTTATCTTCAACGCACTGTATGACAATGTTGTGGGCAACCTAGCGTCAATCGCGAAAGAAGCCATGATGTCGAAGAGCTTATCACGAGCGTCAGTGGATAACTTACTTCATGACTCAATCGATCGTGCATTATCGACTCAAGATACGGCCAATGATAAAGGTAAGTTCTACAAGTGGCTGAAGTTCTTTATGTCTCAGTCAAACCGCGCCGAACTATTAACCAAGACTGAGCAGTGGAAGAGTGTGGGTTTCCCTCAGCTAAACGATAGTTTGTTCGTTATTCTTACTTATTTCTTCGAGCGTTTACTGCCTGAGTATTTCGACAGCGAAAATGAGAATCACGAATACACTGGTGCGATTAATCCAGTGCGTATCGGTCGTCGTAAAGACTTCTGGAACCGTCTCACCATGGGTTATCAGGACCTGTTGATCCAGAAAGTGCTGCGTGATGAGAAGCGTAGCGGTAAGATGAGTTGGGAAAACATCATTAATAAATTCTTTACCGATTTCGACGAATTTAATGCTGATAAAATGTCAGCTAACTTACTGAACTTCCCAGGTTTTCGTCTTTCAATTGAAGATGCATTAGATAAAGGTATTCGTCCTTGTGGGCTAATCACAGGTGTCGCAGATTTTGAGCAAGATGGTCAGCAGATGAAGGTTGGTCTTGCCGTGTCTAACACTGCATTCCAAGCAGGCGCATTTGATATGGCCAGTGCTGAGAAGTTCTCTGCGCTACTGATTGAATGTGCTAAGCGTAAGCTGCCTGTGATCTGCTTTATTAGTTCTGGTGGTATGCAGACTAAAGAGGGAGCAGCTGCGCTGTTCTCTATGGCTGTGGTTAACGACCGCATCACACGTTTTATCCGTGATAACGAGTTGCCTGTATTGATGTTTGGTTATGGAGACTGTACTGGTGGTGCTCAGGCGAGTTTCGTGACTCATCCCCTTGTGCAGACTTATTACCTATCGGGTACCAATATGCCGTTTGCTGGTCAAATGGTTGTGCCAGCTTACTTGCCATCAACTGCGACATTGTCGAACTACTTGTCGAAAGTACCGGGTGCGATGGATGCTTTGGTTATCAATCCATTTAGTGACACGATTGATGAGCAGTTGTCGGGTATCGACCCACTGATGCCTAAACCTACCGCTAAGATTAAAGAGGTAATTGGTAAAGCATTATCAACATTGGTGCCAGAGATGTTGGTTGCCGATGAAGAGATTATCCAGAACGATCCTCGTCAGCTAATGAAGCCTATCAATAAAGTGTTAATCCATGCCCGTGGTTGTACTGCGGTTAAGCTTATTCGTAAGGCGCACGACAATAATATCAATGTCGTATTGGTTGCATCGGATCCGGACATGACTTCAGTCCCTGCTGATATGCTAAAAGAGGGTGATAAGTTAGTTTGTATTGGTGGTAACACGTCAGATGAAAGTTACCTCAATGCCTATTCAGTATTGAAAGTTGCCGAATATGAGAATGTCGATGCGCTTCATCCTGGTATAGGTTTCCTATCTGAGAGCCCACAGTTTGCTGCACTTTGTGTCAACAATGGCGTTAACTTCGTTGGTCCAAGCGTGCACAGCATGACGACCATGGGTAACAAGTCTAATGCGATTAAGACCTCTCAGGCCAATGGCGTACCGGTTGTTCCTGGTAGCCACGGTATCTTAAGTAATGCAGAGCAAGCAGTAAACGTAGCCAATGAAATTGGTTACCCTGTACTGCTTAAAGCCGTACAAGGTGGTGGTGGTAAAGGTATTCAGGTTGTTGAACGTTCATCTGATATGATCAGCTTGTTCCAACAGACCTCGACAGAAGCTGCCGCAGCCTTTGGTAATGGCGACCTTTACCTTGAAAAATATGTGACTTCATTGCGTCATATCGAAGTTCAGTTACTGCGTGACCAGTTTGGTAACACTAAAGTATTGGGTATTCGTGACTGTTCTGTTCAGCGTAATAATCAGAAGGTTGTAGAAGAGTCAGGTTCGACTATGCTGCCACCAGAGCTGAAAGAGAAAGTGCTTGAATACACTCGTGCATTAGGTAATGCAACTGATTATATGGGCGCTGGTACCGTTGAGTTTATCTACAACTTAGACACCAACGAAGTCTACTTTATGGAGATGAACACGCGTCTGCAGGTTGAACATCCAGTAACAGAAGCAACGTCAGGTATCGATATCGTGAGTGCTGGTTTTGATATTGCCGCAGGTCGTTCGATTGAAGCTTTAGAGCCTCAAGATAAAGGTTATGCGATTGAAGTGCGTGTGACTGCTGAGAAAGCAGCACTGGACAGCAATGGTATTCTTCAGTTGTTGCCACACCCTGGCTTGATCACTGAGTACAAGATGCCTGAACGTGATGATATCGAAATCATCTCTATTGCAGGTGAAGGCAAAGAAGTTTCACCTTACTACGATAGCCTCATCGCGCAGATCATCTGCCGTGGTGAGAGTCGTGAAGATGTGATCACTAAGCTACATGATTACTTAGTTAATAGTGCAGTGATTAAAGGTATCGCGACTAACATTCCTTTACTAACGCGTATCCTGAAAGATGGCACTTTCAACGAAGGTGTTTATGATACGAACTACCTTCCGCGCCTGATGGCTGAGCTTGATATTCCAGAGCTGATAGCAGAGATGGAAGCGGCGGCAGAAATGGTCGGTGTTGATACTGAATCACTTAGAGTTGGTGAGAGTAACGAGCTTAAAGTGATGGCACAAGGTGCAGGTATTTTCTATACCTCTCCAGCGCCAGGTCAAGCTGACTTTGTTCAAGAGGGTGATATCGTTACGGCAGACCAGACTTTAGCGCTTACAGAAGCGATGAAGATGTTCTCTCAGCTTAATTTAGCCGGTTATAACCGTAAAGATGCAGTACTCTATCCTGAAGATAAGAAATATCGTATCGAGCGAGTACTTAACAGTAACGGTCAGCAAGTTTCTCAAGGAGATCTACTGTTTGTGGTATCGCCAATCGAGGCTTAATCTAAACGAGTGCCTGATTTGACATGGCTGAGTGCCTGTTAATCTAGGTACAACATAAGTATTAACTCATTTTAATGCCTATCATGTTGATAGGCATTTTTTTGGCTGTGATTTACAGTTTCGAGAGTGTTTAAATCATGAAAAGTGTTTTAAATACAGTTAGTAATGCTTAGCTTGTAATTACCTTGGAATAAATAAACTTATATTAAAGAAAAAAATCTACATAGAATGGCGAGAAATAACTTCTTTAAGAAAAATGAAAATCGGTGTATTTTTTTACGTTAATTAGTCTATTTATGTAGAAAAAATATGAGTAATAAAATCATTGTTGGTAGTGAAGAGTGGTGCGCTTTACCTAATTTAGGCATTAAGGCCGTTAAGGCTCGTGTAGATTCTGGTGCTAAGACCTCTGCTATACACGCGATCAATATCTCAACCTCAAAGCGCGAAGATGGGACTTGGGTGAGTTATGAGGTTCATCCTCTGCAAGGCAGTCGTAAAGTCGCCTTGTTGTGTGAATCTAAACTTATCGATCGACGGGTGATTAAAAGTTCAAATGGCGAAACAGAGAAGCGTTATGTTGTGCGCGAACTTTTACAGTTGGGTGAGCAGTCTTGGGAAATTGAACTGACATTGACTAACCGCGCAAACATGGGCTATCGCATGTTGTTGGGGCGAGAAGCCATGGGTGATAGGATCTTAGTGGATCCATCAACAACGTGCTGCTTAGGCGAGATGACTGATGAGGATGTCAAAGCCTTTTATGGGCATGTAGATATTCCGAGTAGCGGTCTTAAGATAGGCTTACTTGCTAGCAATCCAAATCTATACAGTAATCAACGTATTATTGAGGCTGGCCAGCAACGGGGCCATGAAATGTACTTCTTCGATATTAAGCAGTGCTATATGAAGCTAGATGCGTCTCAGCCCGAAGTACATTACCGTGATGGCAGGGTGTTAAATGATCTTGATGCTGTGATCCCTCGTATTCGTCCAAGTATCACGTTTTACGGTTGTGCACTGACGCGTCACTTTGAAAGCCTGGGTGTTATGGCACTGAATAGCTCTGAAGCGATCACTCGCTCCAGAGATAAACTATTCTCCTTGCAGTTATTGCAGAAAAACAACTTAAATATTCCGACCAGTGGTTTTGCTAATTCCCCTGCGGACACAACAGATTTAATTGATATGGTCGGCGGTGCGCCACTGATTGTTAAATTACTCGAAGGTACCCAAGGTAAAGGCGTGGTACTTGCCGAAACCCGTAAAGCGGCTGAAAGTGTGATTAATGCTTTTAAATCTTTGAAAGCGAACTTGCTGGTGCAGGAGTTTATTAAGGAAGCGGACGGCAAAGATCTACGCTGTTTTGTTATCGATGGCAAGATAGTCGCTTCGATAGAGCGTACAGCAGCACCGGGCGAATTTAGAGCTAACATTCACCAAGGTGGAACTGCATCACTGGTTCAGATCTCTGCGGAAGAGCGAAAACTTGCTATTAAAGCGGCCAAAACCATGGGGCTTGAGGTTGCGGGTGTCGACATTATTCGTTCAAGTAAGGGGCCGCTATTATTAGAGATTAACTCATCACCCGGACTTGAAGGTATTGAAACTGCAACGGGTATCGATGTTGCGTCAGCGATGATTGATTCAATCGAGAAGAGAGTAGGCTGGAAAAAGTAAGCGAATTCTAATTCGACCATAATTCCTCTTTTAAAACAGCGATGAGATTCATATCTCATCGCTGTTTTTTTATTTCAGTTGGTTTTGTGACTGAGTTTGAGATGAGAACTATCACTAATATCAATCGGTATTCGTGCCTAACTATTTGAGTGTTACACATTGCTGATTTAGATATAAATGTCAGTGTTGGTATCTCTATCTTTCCACAACATGCTAATGATTTAGAAAGCCTGTTAAGTGTTTCCGATCTGGCTATGTATCAATCTAAACAAGCTGGGCGAAATTAGTTCAGTATCTTTCAGCCTGAGTTGTCTGTCAGTGATTTTAACTCGTAGATGAACATATAGGGGAAGGTGTCACTTAATCCCCCGTCCCATGTTCGCTAGGTAGACTAGTTTAATAGCTCATGTTCAGCAGGAAGTTGGCGAGTGATCCATAATACCAATTTATGCTTCATATTCGGACCATCTTCTTTGTCTTTTGCGAGAGGTTGAATAAGCTTATCAGTGACTAATAGTCGATAGATGCACTCTACCTTATCTTTAGGTGAAATCCCTTTATCAAAGTCAGCAAACCCTCTTTTCTTTGCATATCCAACACCAATTTCCATCGCGAGCTTTAATAATTGCACATCGTGTTTACCTTGCTTCATATCAGGTTCCTTAATTGGTATTTTAATCAAATTACCCTAAATAATTGATATAGCAATAGCTCAACTCTGATTGTTGAACTATATGGCGTTTTAATGAACCCCATGAAGGTTTTAAGTAAAATTTGTATGACTGCATTTTTGTGTATTGAGGTAAGCTTCAAATCTCTATTCTCTAATTCCTATGAGCCTCTAGGTTCAGTAAAACATTTTTCTTAACCCTGGCAGCTCTTCCTTAAATTTTACCTAGCTCTATGGGCTTATTTGGTTCCTTAAAATCGAGAAAAGCGCCGAAGTTAACTAGTTGATTTTTAAGGTGTTATATTGTTAGGTTTTAAAGCGACTCAATGTTAGCCTTCACACTTCTTCACTATTCCTATACCAAGGGTTTCAAATGAATAGAACAAAAGAGGTGCTTGAAGGGATCAATTTTACGCATCAAGATCTGAGTAATTCTCACTTTAATCAGTGTAAATTCTATAACTGTAATTTTACCCAAGCGGATTTAAGTGATTGTCACTTTGTGGACTGTTCATTTATAGAGCCTGGGGCTGTGAGTGGGGTGAATTTCGAATATGTTAATTTGCGGGATGCGAGCTTTAAAAACTGTCAACTCTCGTTGGCTAGTTTCAAAGGTGCTAACTGTTTTGGTGCTGAGTTTAGAAACTGTGATTTAAAAGGAGCGAACTTTTATAAGACAAGCTTTGTTAACCAAATCAGTAGACAAGTGTATTTCTGTTCCGTGTATATAACGGGATGTAATTTATCGTATGCTAACTTTGAGCTGCAATGTATTGAAAAATGTGATCTATTTGAAAACAAATGGACTGGGGCTAACTTGAATAGAGCTTCACTGCAAGGGTCGGATTTGAGCCGAGGGGTATTTTCTAGTGATTGTTGGGGTCAATTTAATATTAAGGAGTGCGATCTTTCTAACTCTGAATTGTATGGGCTAGATCCACGAAAAGTTAACTTGAGTGGCGTTAAGATCTGCCTTTGGCAGCAAGAGCTGCTATTAGAGCCTTTAGGCGTTATTGTTGGGCCAGATTAGATTATATTTTGAGTTGGCTATTAACGCTATGTATCCTAGAGTTGACTGATTTCAGATAGACCATTAGTGTTTACTGATGTAGATCTGTTCTTGTAAACTGGATAATCATGAGCCAAAACAGAACTGTTTTAAGAGCGAACTTGCTTGAAGGTGCTTTGGAGCAATCTTCTGGGAAAACAGTTCTGTTGATTGCTCCTGTCGGCTTTGGAAAAACAACACTTATATTGCAACATCAGCTGCAATACCAAAATGATAACCAAGCGCTAAATTATTATATTAGTGGCAAAGATAATCAGTGTCAGGAGCTGATTGAATCGATCTTAGTCGGAGCGAATCCATCCGTTACTGTCTACCTAGATGACTGGGATAAAGTCGAGTTAGCGCTGTGGCGAGAATTGCATCATTTGTTTACATCAAAGCAGTGTCGATTAGTGCTTGCTGGTCGAGATATGCACTCTCTTAATCAATTACCTGCTTCTTTATTGCAAACTTGTACTTTATTGGGACCTGAGGTTCTGGCTTTTTCCTATAGTGATATAGAATCTTTCAGCGCTTCAGGTAATTTAGTCACATCGTCTCAACTGTTTAGCATGACGTTGGGATGTCCATTTTTAGTGATGTTAGCACTCTCAGAACCCAATGTGACCAGCTCGATTGAGCGGCTCCAGCAAAAGTTAGGGCAGCATCCTATTTTACGTCAGTTACTGTTTCAGGAAGTGTTGGGCGACTTAAATGAACACGATAACGACAAAGTTCGCTTGCTGTGTATTAACCCACTGTTACCCAAGGGGCTATTTACCGAATTTGAGCAGCTAGCAATGAGTGAGCTGGTTGAACGATTATTTTCTGGCTTACATATAAAGTCTGAAACAGACTGGGCCTTGCTGCCAATTGTACGAGAGCAGATGCAAAACCTGTGGCTTGAGGAGGATGTTAGCGCTTTTCACCACGCTTATCTGACACTCGCAGAGCTGTATGCAGCACAAGGTGATGTGGTTAATGCGATACGCTTAATGATGGCCTGTGGAGAGGTGAAGTTAGCTGTATCTATGTTAAGGCAACAAGGTGGATTACTGCAGTGGGTTCGCCATGGCTTAGGAAATCTAGAGTTAATACTACAGCAGTTCACTTCTCAAGAGTGGCTCGTTTTTGATGAAGTCGCTTGGCTTGCTTGTATCGTGAGCTTAAAACGAGGCGACGTCGACAAAGCGAGAAAGTTAATAAATCGTCATTATCATCAAGATTCGTTTGATTGGTCTGTGGCTGATGCGTTTGTGTGTCTTTATGAAGGGCTAAACCTTAGTCAAAAGCAGCGAGACTTTTTCATTCGTTTGCAGATCGATAGTTCAGAAATATTAACTGACAATAATCACTCAACAGGTGATGGCCTTAGCTGTTTTGCTGGTGCACTTATTAACAATATTTTGCTTTTGATTGCTATCCAGCAAGGTGGAATAGAGGAGGCGGAGAACTATTTAAGCGCTGCGCGTTCTTATTACCAACAAGAGTTAGATGCGGATTACGGTGAAGCTTTTCTTGATATTCATCAATCTCATATCTCTATGTTGAGGATGGATGCTCAGGTAAGTTCAGTTTATTTGACCCGGGTATCGGCCCGAGTGCAAAGTGTATTCAGTCAAGACAAAAGCATTCGAGTGGCAATGTTGGCCGTTAAACGTGAGTTGGCTTTTTACCGAGGCTTAATGCCATCATTGGCTGTGATGGATAAGCTAGTGCGAGAAGTGAATCATAGCGAGGCTTGGTTTGATCTATATGCTGCGGTTTATACGTTAGCGGCTAAAACCGCATTGCACCACAATAAGCCTGAATCACTTGAGCGGTGGTTAAAGGCGGCCGGGGAACACAGTAAAAAGCATCGCTTAGCACATTTAGAAATCCTGTTGAATTACTTGGCACGCTTAGCTCAAGTCAGTAATCCAGTTGTGAGTGATAAGTTTGATGCATATATTTATCCATTGCCAAAAGATCCCATCACTTTGCCGTGGCGCTTGCTGCAACTACACCTTGAATTAGAGATGCAGTTATCGAGTTTGTCGAAGGCGTTATTAGAACAAGCTTTACTGTTTTCTGAGTCACAAACAAATTGTTTATTAGCCTGCCAGTGTCGTTTGATGTTGGCAGTCATTCGAGTTGATGATGCTCAGCTAGCTCATGAAATAGCCTTTGTTGAAGAGAGCGGTTATTTGCAATTAGTGTGGCAGTTACGAGCTTGGCTCCCCAAAGAACAGCTAACGGATATATTGGATAGGCATAATAGAACGCGTTTAATTCAGCAACCCAAAAAGCAGGAGGAAAGTACCTTACTCTCTAGTAAAGAAACGGCAGTAATGGCCTTGGTGTCGTGTAAAAGACGCAATAAAGAGATTGCCATTGAACTGGATATCTCAGAACAAACAGTAAAGTTTCATCTGAAAAGTGTCTACAGAAAGCTGGGGGTGAGTAGTCGAAAGCAAGCTGTGACCGCACTGGCTGCGAACTTGGTTGAGGAGTAAAAAGCTGGAAGCATAATAGCAATCGATATTAGCTTCCAGAAAGGGAGAAACATCCTTGTTTTCGGTAAAGCAAAAAGTTCTTGTTAGAATTTGTACTCGACAGATGCACCTATCTGGCGACCTGGGGTATAAGCTCGAATGATGCCGGTTACGGTACCCAATAGCCCATTAACGTACGAAGCATTGGTCGTGGCGTACTCGTCGGTGATGTTTTCTCCGTAAAGTGTAAAACGCCATTCTTGCCATTCAAGTGCAGCGGTCAGATTCACAAATTGCTTAGCACTAACTTCCAAAGACTCCTGTGTTGTTCCAAGGAAGAAGTTGCCCTGTGCTCGGTAATCTAAACGAGTATTGAACAACCAATCCCTACCTAACTCCTTTTCATAATTTAACCCCAGATTCAAAGTATATTTTGGGGTAGCAGGGGCCCTTTGTCCGGTATCTTTTACCTTAGAATTTGTATAACCCCATGCAGCATTAAATCTAAGATCATCGGTCAGCATGACAATTGTTTCTAGTTCTAAACCTCGAATTTCGGTTTGGTCTATGTTTGAGGTTTGTCTAAATGGCGCTGTTGGTATGATGAAAGAGATCTGCTGTTCTGAGTAGTCAATATAGAAAAGTGCGCCATTTATCTGAATACGGTTATTCCACCATGTTGATTTGCCACCAACTTCGAAGTTTTGCGTTGTTTCGGCTTTAGTGAGATTGCCTGAGTTATAAAATCCAGGTCTAAAACCATTGGCATAGGTCGCATATATCATGCTGTCATCATTGATATCATATGACAGTGATACCTTAGGTTGAAAAGAGTTATCAGACTGAGTTAGCGTGTTCTGCAACTGACCATTTGGATCGGGTAAAGGCACTACTTCTTGTTGTTTTGGGGTTTTAAAACGGGTTGATTGATAATTAACTTGATCATAGCGAGCGGCTAACGTCAGTTCTAGTTTATCGGTAATATCATAGTTAACCTGTGCAAATACGGCCTTGATCGTGTCCTCTTTGACATCAATTTGATCGAATATCGAATCGCCAACAACGCCGACTTCAGGTTCAAGTCGGATGCGCAGTTGATTGAGACCATTACGCTTTTGATAGTAAGCCCCAGCTAACCAACGGAGATCTGAATCATTGCTTGAGGTGAGTTTGACTTCATGGCTGGTGACATCAAAGTTATCAACAAGATCTTGTAAGAAGATGTTAGCAGAGCTCCAATCTAGATCCCCGATCAGATCTTGCTCCGCATCTTGGTAGGAGCTAATCCAAGTCAATGTCATATCATCGAAATCATAGTCCAGCTTAAGTGAAGCATCTTTAAAGGTTTGATTCTCTTTACCTATAAAGCTTCGTTCTGGGCCTGAACCTGAAAAGTCATCAAGATCTGCGTGTTGAGCTGTTGCGAACGCTTCCCCTTTGGCCAGCAGATCTTGCATCACTGCGCCCTGTTCATACTTGGCGTAGCCTAATCTAAGATCGGCGCTAAATTCATCACCAAGATATTGCCAGCGGGTTTTAATCCGTTTGGTATCATTAAAGTCGAGATCGTCACCATTGGATGAGTCAATCAATCCATCAGATTTACGGGCACCCACGGAGACTAAACCAAAGATATTTTCGCTTACGCCGCCGCTGATATAACCACTGACGGTCTTGTCATTGCCTTGTGCATATTGAGCTTTTATCTTGCCGGAAAGCTCCTCAGTAGGTGCTTTAGTGATCACATTGATCGCGCCCGCCATGGCACCTGCGCCATAAAGCGCACCTTGTGGGCCACGCAGTACTTCAATGCGCTCTATCTCTCCCATATCTTGGTTGATGAAATCAGCTGAGCCAACTTGAACGCCATCGACAACATAAGTCACTGGTGGCAGGCCTTGTTGGGTGCCAGTAATGCCCCTCATTGTGATAAATGATGCCCCTGCTCTAAAGGTTTTACGAAATATGACATTTGGTGTCAGATTGATGAAGTCGTTAACGTGTTCAATACGAGCTGATTCGATATCAGATTCACTAAAAGCGGTCACTGCATCGGGGATCTCTTGTAGAGATTCAGTGCGTTTACGCGCGGTGACTTGAATGACCTCAATACCTTGAGTATCGATCTGATTATCAGCGTCTTCCATCTCAGCCCAAAGCATACCAACAGGCATGATGCTCATACTAAGAAATAGGGGGTAATATATTGTTTTCATTTTATTATATCTCCATCTCACATATTATTTAGTCGTTGTTGGCAAGTAGTCTGTGTCTAATCCAAAACAACGTGGGCCAAAAATGGCGAGGGCTTCAGGCGTGCGCATAAGATCTGGAACTGAGGTTGCGATGACGCATACTCGTTGACCGAAGCGTATGGTTTCAGCGGTGATAGGTTCTGCATTGTCGCTATCAACTATCGCTATTATGTCGGGCACGGTGGCGAGAAACCTGTCTTGGGTTTTGGCGCTTAAAAACTCATTTTGAAAGCTCAAATTGACCTCTTTTTCTCCATCAAAGGACTGCACTACACAGTGGCCAAAAGAGAAACCATCCCTTGTCACACGCTCAACGTCCACTACCTTGCCAGTAAGCAGTAACTTAGCTGGTGAGTAGTAATCGGTTTGGTTGAGGGCTGAGAGTAAAGATTGCACTGCGTTGTCGCCATTACGTCCCAGTCGTATAGCTTGGCCTAATTCCAACGCCAGAGTCATGGTGCCGTGTACTGCCCATTTTTTAAGTTGTTTACCGTTAAGGGGATAGCAAGAAAGCATGGCGCTCAATCCCATTTCGCCGACGACGCTACGGGCAAACCTTTCCGCTTTGGCCGCGCTGTCGGTGTCGATGACGACTTGATTGTTATGTTCATCTGTCATGACAACCGGCGAAATAGCGCAGCCATATACATTGAACGTCACCATCTCTAAACCAGGAAAAGCTCGTCCCATACCATCGCAGTTTACTAAGGGGAGTCCAGTTCGCGCTGCTGCAACCAAAGGCAAGCAAGAGTTAACGCCACCAATCTCTATCGGCATTAAGGCATCAATGGGTTTACCTAGACGTGTTTCCATCGCCTTAATCAGCAGGTCTATATCTTCGCCAGAACAGGCTTTTTCAATCAGAACTGTCGGCGCACCAATCATGGCAACTGAGATAATGATGGCGTCATCATCGAGTTCTTGAGCTGAAATAATGCGAGGAGCCCCGTAGGTTTTAATCGCCTCTTCTGCGAGTAAACGACCAATATAGGGATCGCCTCCTCCTCCAGCGCCGAGTAATGCGGCACCACGGGCATAATCTTCCAAGTCATTTAGGCTTAAGTTCATCAGCATGCCCTCTGGCTGGTTAAAAATAGTTGGCCTGTGGCACGAATACGAATTCGAGTGGCTTGACCTTTGATATAGCTTAGTGGCATCTCCTGTATATCAAGTATTGACACTGTGTCAGGAATTGCCCCAGCAACTATGGTGGCTTTAATGGCCATCTGTTTGGCGAGCTCAAGGCTTTCATCACGTTTGAGATCGTCATAATCAAAAATCTGATCGATATCGCCACTGACCATGCCTATGCTGGCACCGATGGCATTAGCAACTTCGGCATACTGAGGACGGATAATTTCCGAGATACCGGCAGGTATTTTATGGACTAATATATGGCCGCCACCGACTAAGATCAGTGGCACTTTAGCTCGGCTGGTTTTTATCTCATCAATGCCTTGGGATATGAGCTGGTTTATGGCTTGATTGATGGGGTCAAGTTGGGCGGCTTTTAATGTTATCAGCTCAGGTTTAGCCTCTTTAATGAATGTGGGGTCGCGTTTTAATGTACAGTCGGTTGCGGTTAATACGTCACCTCCAAAGCTGATGGCTTTCTCTTTTAACAGATAGCCAACGGATTGCGGACCGACAGTTCCTTTTATGGGATCACAGATGCTGCCACCGCCTAGCCCGATGGCGATAATATCTGGCATTCGAAAGTTAGTACGTACTCCACCAATATCCACATGCATACTCGACTCCCGTGGAAATCCTTGCTGCAACATGCCTATATCGGTTGTGGTTCCGCCAATATCGGCGACGATAGCCTCTTGTTGTCCACTGAGAAATGCCGCGCCTCGCATAGAGTTTGTTGGCCCAGAAGCAAAGGTCATGACCGGAAACTGACGCACAGCATCAGCAGTCATCAAGGTGCCGTCGTTTTGAGTGATATAGAGCGGAGCCTTGATATTGAGTTTTGTCAGCGAGCTTTCAAACGCGTCAACAACACGCTCTGCTAATTTGGCTAAACTGGCATTCATGATAGTGGAGTTTTCACGTTCAATAATACCGACTCGACCAATTTCATGTGACATGCTCACTGAAATATCGGTGCAGTGTGTGAGTAAGTACTGTTTTGCTCTTAGTTCAAACTCTTGATTGATAGGAGAAAAAACAGAGCTAATCGCAACAGAGGTGAGGGAGTTAGCCAAGATACTGTCAATAACAGGATCCAGCGACGCCTCGCTGAAATCACTGTTCACGGCGCCATTGAAGTGATGGCCTCCTGAAAACATAAATACTTGCTGTTTAAAGCTATCGAGCATGGATTGAGGCCAGCCAGTCAAAGGGGGCAATGCTTTGGCTGTTGGCAGACCGAGTCGTATAATGGCGACATCATTGAGTTCACGGCGTTGCACAAATGCGTTGGTGAACGCCGTGGTGCCTATCATACAAAAATCAATCTCTTCGCTGCTAAGATCTGTCTGTTGCAGCACGTCTGTTACTGCATTCTCTATGCCTTGATAGATATTGTCGGTTGTTGTTTGCTTTGTGCTGGCAAGCACATGATGGCCACAAATTAATACAGCATCGGTATTTGTTCCGCCTACATCGACACCAAGACGTATGACATCATCGGTTTTTTGTTTATTGTTTGGTTTAGATTTTAGGTTGTTGCTCATTTGATGCTTCCTTGTGTTTTATTTAACATATCAGAAGGCTTGATTTAAAAATGAGCGAAAAGGAGTGGGTTTTAACTTAAAAAGGGTAGTTAACTTTTGTGGCGAAGGGTAATGGTTCAGATTTATAACTACAATCGATAGGATTATACATAGGTGAACAAGCTCATTTTATTATTTTCTAGCAGTGACTCAGGCAAATGAAAAACCACCTAAAAAGGTGGTTTTGTTGTTAAATAATGTCTTAATATTTCAGGTTTTCAATTGGCAATTCATTTATTTGAGAAGTAGTTCTCGACAAGTTGCTGCTTGTTCTCTGCCATTGGAGCATGGCATTGAGTACATGAATAGTATTGGTTGTTAAGGCTGCCCTTATCATCTTTGACATGTGAGATGTCGATAGGCGTTGCTTTACGCTTTTTGGCCTTATCCCAGCTGTGACAAGACATACAACCGTTTCTCTTCATGGTGATCTTGTAATCGGCCTTATGAGGGATCATAGGAGGCTGATGCACGAAATCACGCTCAATTGATGCTCCACGCTTCGGGTAGAGAGGCATTGCATCGGCTGCACGAATATCGCTTATCTCAGATTTACCGAGAGAGTTGACGTTCACAGACTCTGCTTGTGTATTAGCTTGCTGACCAGAGCAGGCACCCAGCGCTATGATAAGCGCGGCTGCAGTGAATAGTTTCTTCATTTTTTGTTCTCCGCTTTTAGGGCAATTCGATTTTGATACTGAAAAACGCGTTGGGCGCAGACATCGATACAACGGCCGCATTGAGTGCAATCACTGTCGGTTATCATCATCTGTTTTCCCTTTAGTGCAGGTTTAAGCACTTGTCTTTCTGGGCAAACAGTGAAGCAATCCATGCAGTTATCGCAATTTTTAGCATTCACGGCGGATACTTTTACTGGGCTCAACTTGCCGATTAAGGCAAACAATGCGCCAGTGGGACACAGGTGGCTACACCAGGCTCGTTCGCTGATAAACAGGTCGAGTAGGAAGATGGCCAGTAATGTCCATAACCCACTACCGACGCCAAACAGCATAGCGCGGTAAAACAGGGGAACAGGGTTGACCCATTCCCATACGGTTATGCCTGTTAGAAGAGGTAAGCCAAGCACCATAACCAGTAGGTAATAACGTAAGTTTTTTGGCATCTCGCTGGTGCGAGGCAAATTAAACTGACGTCTTAACCAGCTTGCGCAGTCGGTTATAACATTGACTGGACATACCCAGCTGCAAAATACCCGGCCACCAGCTATCACATAAAATAGCGTGATAATGAGGGCACCAAGTAACAAGCTAAGCTCAGGGACATGACCTGTCATTAAAACTTGCAAGCTTACAAGTGGATCTGACAGGGGGATCATCCCCAATAACTCACTGGATGAGAGGTTTCCTTTTAGAAACCACAGTCCAAACCAAGGACCAATGGCAAATAGGGTAAATACACTAAGCTGGCTAGTACGTCTTAGAAAAAGGAACTTGTGGGCCCGCCACCATCCCAATTCATCGATTGCAGCCTGAGCAAAACTATCTTTTTTTATCGATAGTCTTTTCATAGTGAGATCCCCTTGTTTAACATCTCAAGTGTGGTCTCTTCTGTGTTGATATAAGTATCGTGTGATGCTGTTTTCCCCAATGCAATATGAGCGGGTAATATCTTGATTGCAGCTTCCTCTAAAACACACACATGTTCACATTTTCCACAGCCAGTACAGCTGTCGCTGTTGATGGTTGGTAAAAACATGGCGTGATGGTCGCTGCGATCATTATGTTGTCGCTCTAAGGTGATGGCATCATCTATCAAGGGACAAACTCGATAGCAAACATCACACCTTAATCCTTTAAAGTTGAGACAGTTTTTCTCATCAATTAATACTGCTATTCCCATCTTGGCTTCATCAATATTGTCCAAGCTATGATCTAAGGCTCCCGAGGGGCAGACTTTGATACAAGGGATGTCATCGCACATCTCACAAGGGATGTTACGGGCGGTAAAATAGGGTGTCCCCGTTGCAGCACCTTCAAACCAGCGCGCCAGTTTCAGAGTGTCATAGGGGCAAGCCTCGACACATAAACCGCAACGAACACAAGCCGAGAGAAAACTGTTCTCCTCTAAGGCACTGGGTGGGCGAATAGCCAGAGGGTCAAGTCGTCGCGATTGATTCGCGGTTGCCGTTAACCCCATGCCCACTAAACCGACAACGCAACCCGCTTTGGCCGAAGTGGCTAAAAACTGGCGACGATTAACGCCTTTTGTTGTCGATTTAGTGGTATTCGCCCTACTCATGACCGTTTTCGTATCCTTTTTTGTGTCTTGGCTCAAGCAGCGCTTAGCTCAAGAAAGAGTTAATAAATTATGCTTTCATCACTTTGACTGGGCACTTCTTGAAATCTGTCTCTTTTGAGAGCGGATCAGTTGCGTCCAGTAGCAGCTTGTTAACCAGCTGACGCGCGTCGAAGAATGGCATAAACGCCACGCCTCTTGGCGGCTTATTACGGCCCTTAGTTTCAACACGGGTTTTCACTTCACCACGGGGGGAGGCGACAATCACTTCATCTCCACGCTTAAGGCCACGGGCCTTGGCATCTTCAGGATGAAGGAATATTTGTGCATCAGGGTAAGCACGGTAAAGCTCAGGTACACGGGCTGTCATTGAACCTGTGTGCCAATGTTCAAGTACGCGACCGGTTGATAACCATAGGTCGAACTCCTCATTTGGCTCCTCTGCCGCAGGCTCATAAGGTAGGGCAAATATCACAGCCTTACCGTCGGGCTTGCCATAGAAATTGAACTCTTCCCCCGCCTTCAGGTAGGGATCGCCTTTAGAGAAACGACGTAGAGTTTCTTTACCATCAACCACAGGCCAGCGTAGACCACGTGTTTCATGGTAGGTGTCGAAATCTGCGAGATCATGGGCATGACCACGACCAAACTGGGCGTACTCTTCAAATAGGCCTTTTTGCACGTAGAAACCAAAGGCATCAGCTTCATCGTTAAGCTCGGCTTTACACTCAGAGCTTGGGAATTTATCCACTACCCCGTTAGCAAAAAGCACATCATAAAGCGTCTTTTCTGCGTACTCAGGTTTCTTAGCTATTAACTCAGCAGGCCAAACTTCAGAGACCTTAAAGCGCTTAGAGAACTCAACTAACTGCCATAGATCAGACATCGCGCCTTTAGGGGCTTTTACCTGCTGGTGCCACATGTGAGTACGACGCTCGGCATTACCGTAAGCCCCTTCTTTCTCAACCCACATTGCAGTAGGCAGAATAAGATCGGCAGCCATAGCTGACACTGTAGGGTATGGATCTGAGACAACGATGAAGTTCTCTGGATTACGGAATCCCGGTAAAATCTCTTCATTGATGTTAGGGCCTGCCTGAACATTGTTGGTACACATGGTCCAGTAACAGTTCAGCTTGCCATCTTTAAGCATACGGCTCTGCTGTACGGCGTGGTAACCCGGCTTTGGCGGAATGCTGCCTTCAGGTAGTTGCCATAATTTTTCAGTGATAGCTCTGTGTTTAGGATTATTAACAACCATGTCGGCAGGTAGGCGGTGAGAGAAAGTGCCCACTTCACGCGCAGTACCACAAGCTGAGGGTTGACCCGTTAACGAGAACGGACTGTTACCTGGAGTCGCAATCTTGCCCGTCAATAAATGAATATTGTAGAGCATGTTGTTGGCCCAAACACCACGAGTGTGCTGGTTGATGCCCATGGTCCACAGACTCATCACCTTGATAGATGGGTCGGCATAAGCCTTGGCCATCAGTTCTAACTTCTCAGGCTCTACACCACTCATTTCTGCAGCATATTCGAGGGTGTAAGTGCTGACAAATTTGGCGTATTCATCGAAGCTTATCGGCGTTGATTTACCATTGCCTGGATTGGCTGCTTTTTGCTCTAAAGGATGCTCAGGACGCAAACCGTAACCAATATCTGTGGCGCCTAAAACAAACTTAGTGTGCTTGCTTACAAAGTCTTTGTTAACGGCATCATTTTCAATGATGTAGTTGGCAATATAGTTAAGAATAACCAGATCCGATTGAGGACGAAACACCATAGGGTTGTCGGCCAGATCGAAGCTACGGTTTTCAAAAGTAGAGAGTACGTGTACCCGACTTGTTGGGCTGCTTAAGCGGCGATCAGACAGGCGAGCCCATAGGATTGGGTGCATCTCTGCCATGTTGGCGCCCCACAATACAAAGTGGTCAGCTACTTCTAAGTCGTCGTAACAGCCCATCGGCTCATCAATGCCGAAGGTTCGCATAAAGCCTGCTACAGCAGAAGCCATACAGTGACGGGCATTAGGATCTAAGTTATTGGTGAGGAAACCTGCTTTGTGCAGTTTAGACGCGGCGTAGCCTTCCCAAATTGTCCACTGGCCTGAACCAAACATACCAACAGCGGTTGGCCCTTTGGTGTTAAGTGTGTGCTTCCACTTTTCAGCCATGATATCAAATGCGCTATCCCAACTAATTGGAGTAAATTCGCCTTCTTTATCGTACTTACCATCTGTCATACGTAAAAGTGGCGTGGTGAGACGATCCTTTCCGTACATGATTTTTGATAAGAAGTAGCCCTTAATACAATTTAGGCCTTTGTTGACTGGGCTTTCTGGGTCGCCTTTAGTGGCAACAACTTTGCCATTATTGGTACCGACCAAAACGCTACACCCTACGCCACAAAAACGGCATGGTGCTTTGTCCCATTTGATGTTGTCTTTCTGCTCAGCGGCTTCAACTATTCTCACTGGCAGAGTGACGCCTACTGCGGTTGCAGCGGCAACTGCAGCGTTGGCTTTCAGAAACTCGCGACGGCTAATGCTCATGGTGTTCCTCACTCTTTTGTTTTCTCGCTTTAAATTTATTGGTGTTCTTTGTTATTTTTATTTCTAGTATTCAAACTGGGTTAATCTTCTTCTATCGGCTCCACTTGGTGATAGATCAGGCTGCTATTTAGCACCCCTTCTAAAGCATTAATTGCTTCGACGTTATCTAAGATAGATCTTTGTGTTTCCCCCTCTAAGGTGATCACAAATTTTCCTTCATCGGTCACGGCGTGAATATCAGCGCCTTCGAGTAAACGTATTTTGGCTTCAACCAATGAGACTGCTTTGGGAGCCGCATGTACGACTAAACTGGTGACATGGTATTCCTGACTCATTTCGACTCTGCCTATATAAAGAAATGGTAGGTGGCGATTGGGGAAGAGCTTTAAGAGTGCCACCTACCAAGTTACAGCTGAGTCTAGACCTTACATTCACTGTGGGTATACCTAAGAAGAGGTATTAATGACATTAGTAGATCAAGATCAATGTTTTGTGCGTGATGGGCTTCACGTTTTGATCTTTATTATTTTTAGGCAATGAACAGTTTGATTAGTTGATAAAAAGCTTATTTAGCGATTGATTTTTGAACTATTATACCAATCAGTATAAAGATTTGATCGCTCAGCGAGAGTTTAGCGGTCCTGAGGCAAGGCAACGAGTGAAGAGCATAGTTATTCTACGGTTAAGCTCGTTAACACAGTATCAGAACCGCTAAAACTCGCCTGTAAGGAGTGTTTTTGGCTGCCTATTTCTGCGTTGAATGCACTCACAAGGGAACAACCATTATGTCATCCATTCGCCTTGAATTAGTTTGCCAAAAAACACTCTGAGTAGATCAACTTCTTATACTGATTGGTATTAGTAGGCAAGTCATTGGTCATATTGAAGATGATAGTTATTATCATTTAGAGGTGGTGGAACTAATTGGTGGTGATTCAAGTTAGGTATCATTTCAGAACCTAGGACCTAGAACTTTGATTTAGTATCCTGTTAATTCCATATATCCTTCGCCTTTGTGACTGCCGGATATCAATACGGGTCCTTCCCAATAGCGAATGCTTAATGGCATTTTTGCATTCGGATTTAGGGCTTCCATCTCAAGGTTTATGTTCTCTGAGGGGATGCTGATCTGCCATGAGGTTGGGTAACGAGTCGAGTCAATCTTGTGCCAGCTAGATGCCTTTATGGTGATGTCTTTAGAGGCGATGTTACGTCCACAGCCATCAGCAAACATGCGTCTACCGTTGTAAAAATGGGTGTCAGTGTCTGTTTGACCTCGAAGTTGGAACAACATCAAGGTTGAGCCATCATCTAGCCTAAGTGCAAACCAGTCCCAACCAGCTTGGGTCTTATTTAAAAATTGTGAACTCCACTCTCTATCGAGCCAAGCCTTGCCTGTCACTTGATGTAACTTACCTTGCAATGTGACCTGACCTGCGACGTCAATAAAGGGCTGACTATAGTAATGGGAAGCCACTGACCCATCAGCGCTTTTCTCGCTATAACCTTGCTCTCCCTGTCGTTGATAGGGAGCGTTCGAACCTAGTGCTAGCTGATAACTAAATTGGTCGCTAGCCACTGCCAAAGTTGCTGGAAACAACGTATCACCGGTGCCAGTCCATTGCCAGTTATCTATTTTGATGGTGAGTGGGTCGGTTGATACATCTGCCAGTTGAGGATGCTGCCTGGACCACCTCTCCTCGGCGAAATGTTTATCCGTAGTGGTGACTGCTGCATGGGTCATATAGAGCTGCTTACTCACCCACTTGCTGTCGGAAGCCTTTGCTGTTGCAAGGGGACCGAGTGGTATTTCAGTGCTATTTTCAGGGGAGAGTGCAATACGAAATTGGGTCCACTGCAGGCCGAGTTTCTCGCCTTGTGCGGTTTCCAAATTAGCGGTTAGATACCACCACTCCTGCCGAAAGTCAGGATGGGCCAAATGATCCTGAGGAAAGATGATGGCTCTGTCTCTATCGACTTGAGTGTAAGTCGCGTTACCCTCTGTTTGGTCGCTGTTTTGAGAGGGACCCATCAATTTACCCATAGAGAGAGATTGGTTCGAGGTTTGCGGCTCTGAACAGGCAGTGAGCATTGAAAGTAGAATTAAGCCTATTGCTCTTATTTTATTAGCTCTTTTTTTAGTCGATAGCGCCATCACAACACCTCCCTTTGCAAACTCGAGATAAGCGGGGTTCGGGTTTGACGATACAGGGGCATAGCGACAGCCAGTAAACTTGCAGTGAGCGCTAAAGCAACTACTTGGCCATAAGCAAGCCAATCCCACTCCATGGCAATGGACCAGCCAAAGGCTTGCAAGGTGATCTTATGGATTAACAGGTAACCTAATATTGCTCCGGTAGGTAGAGCAATTAAGCAGGTCAATAGTACAATAATGGCCATCTGAGTGAACACCATTTGAGTCAATTGAACTCTATTCACCCCCAATGTGTAAAGGCGCGCCATAGGGGCCATTCTAGCCTGAGTTAACATGAAACAGGCGCTGAAGAGACCGATCGCTGCGACCAATAAGGTCAAGGTGTTAAGCACTTGCGTGATAGAGAATGTTCTCTTAAACATCATGATGGCTTGCTGTTTTATCTTCTCCTGACTGTAGATCATGGCATCGGGGATTGAAAACTTATCCTGCAGAGCCTGCTTTAGTTTATCCGTGGAGCCGTTATAGCCCACTGCTAGACTCAAAGGGATGTTGGGAAAGCCTTGGGATTGCCAGAGCGTGGGCGAGATAATGATCTCGCCATAGGGGTTACCGTAATCATAAAACACCCCACCAACGGTAAATTGCATATCGGGGATCGCAGCTAGCATTAGACTGTCACCTAACTCAATATTAAGTTTTATCGCCAAAGGTTCACTTATCATCACCTGTTTCCCCGCCATTAATTCAGGCCACAGATCATTGACGGAGGATTTTAGCACCGAGGTCTCTTTGAGGGACACTTCATCACGGGTCACCAGCTTAATTGGTAGCTGTTGGTGCTGGCTCTTAAGATTCCACTGTTTGTAGATGGCATCGACATCACTGCGCTCGGCTAAGAAGGCCTCAATCTCCAGCATCTGCTCTGAGGCTGGTTTGATATAGAGCTCGGCATGTAACCGTGATTCAAGCCACTGCTTAAGCGTACTTTCGAAACTGCCGACTAAGGTATTCATTGAGATATTAGCTGTGAGAGCCAGTAACATAGCCATCATGGCCAGTGAAAGGGGAGCGATAAGCTCCTTAGTTTCGGCAATCTGATAATGCAGTAAACCTTTGAATCCAATCTGATGTTGCAGTTTACTCAACAGTTTAAGCAGTCGTTCAACCATCATGGACAGAGACCAGGGAAGAGCCAGAGGAATGGCGATGATCACCAAGCCCATCAATGCCATGCTGTAGCGATAATCTTGACTTAATGGCAGCAGTACGCAAGCGATAGTCGCTAAAGTTAATGCTGCAACTAACTGATGTTTTTGAGTCTTGACTGTACTGTTTATTTGACTGAAATGATTGGAATTACCCGATAGCGGTTGTCGAATGAGCTGCAATAACAGTGAACCACAAGCCGCTATGGCGGCAAATAGGGTAAGACCAAAGGCCTGAAACAACCAAGACCACTGCCAGTTCCCCGGTAAAATTTTAGCGCCATAGAGCTGTTCTAAAGTGACTGACACCATAGGTTGCAGCCAGTGACTTAACTGCAAGCCTAAGATAAATCCGATCACAGAACCTAAGATGACTAACATCAGCAGCTCGGTAAATAGCGCTGACATCAAAGCGGCTTTATCGACACCTAGTTGCTGAAGTTGGGTCAGTAATCTTTGGCGTTTCAGTAAACTGTAACGTACGCCGTTATAGGCGATAAACAAACCCACCACGAAGGCCAGCAGGCTCATGGCGGTTAGATTAAGATGGAAGCTCTCGGTCAAGGCCGTGAGACTATCGCCATTATCATTTTCAATCAGGCTACCACGTTGGCTGAGCAAGCCCTCGAGTTGTGGCTTTTGCGTCGAGATATCATTGAAGAGGGCAATGTAGCTTAGCTGTCCTCTCTGTTTGAGTATCTTTTGTGCCAAAGATATATCCATCAGGATGCTGGATCCCAGCTTGCTGTTGTCATCAAGGGAGACTATTTTAAGCTCAACACCTGAGAGTGAAAACGTAGCCTCTTTACCGAACTGCTCAGCCATCGACTGACTCATCATAACGATAGGGGCGCCGGATAATATCTCCCCCAGAGGAATAGAGGTCGAGAGCAGCGCTGATTGTTTGCTATTGTCGTTTGAACTGGTATCACTGCTGACTGTCAGTGACGTCAGCGCTGCGATTAGATCGCTCCCCTGTATTCGCCAGCGTCTGCCATCTGGGCTGGTGGCCACGCCTTCAATCACAGGCAAACTGCGATTAAATCCGGCTGCACGGAGATCAAAATAGACTGACTCATCCAAGTGTTTCTTGCCAAGACTGGGGATGATGTTCCACTTGGCTTGCAGGCTTAAGAGTTCGGTGGCCGAGCTGTAGCTTTGAATCGCATTCTCATTAGTCGCTCGTACCCCAGTTAGCAGCATGACGGCTAATATGATGCCGATACTGATGGCCCCTGCCTGTAGTGGTGCTTGACGGTAATGTGCTAGAAATAGCTGTAAGCTGAGCCAAAAACTGGTCATAGACAAGTGGCCTCGGGTTTGGTGCTGTTACTGGCCTTATTCATGGATTTTGCCATTATTTAGATGCCATCTTCGCTGCATAAAGTCAGCGCACTCTAAACTGTGGGTTACCATCAGGATCGACGTTTGATGTTCTCCTGCCAGTTCACACAAGAGTCCCATCACTTCCAAACTGGCTGTTTGATCTAAGTTACCTGTAGGTTCATCGGCTAAAATCAGTGGTGGTTTATGGGCTAAGGCTCGGGCGATAGCGACTCGCTGTTGCTGTCCGCCGGAGAGGCTCTCCATATGGCGATTCAACAGCTGACTTAGTCCTAATGCATCGGCTAAATGTTCGCACCAAGGATTCCAATCTTGGCCATTGAGCCTAAGAGGAAAGGCAATGTTGTCTTTGACGTTGAGCGGCGTGAGCAGGTTAAACTGCTGAAATACAACGCCAAGGGATTTTTGTCTGAATCGACTCCAATCCTTGTCTTGCCAATGAGTCGTATCCTGACCAAGTAGCGTGAGTGTGCCGCTACTTTTGTGATGGTTAGAATTTGAGTTTGAAGCTGAGCCAAAGTCAGCTGGCTCAAATCCTGCTATAAGATTAAGTAGGGTACTTTTACCACTTCCACTGGCTCCCGTTAACGCTATGGTTTGTCCCTTTGGTACAATAAGATCAAGGGTGTCCAGCACTGTGTGACGTTGGCCACCATCGATAAAAGTCTTGGTGATCCCAGTTAGCTGAACTAAGTGTTCGGTTGTGGTCATTCCAGCTTCATTCCTTGTTCAATTTGGCTTCTAGTTTGAATAGTCACCTGCCAGTACTGGTAAAAAGTTGAGAGGGACAAGCTTGTCTGGAGCAGCGAGACTTGAAACATCATAATCTGGAATACCACACACTGCGATGACAAGTGAGCTTACACTCAGAGATATGAGCAATTAAGTATTGCTTTACTGATACCCATTGCGTGTATTGTACCTTCTCAGTAGATAAACAGCGTGAAATTCAAGATATTGAAGAGATAAATCATACTGATTAATAGGGGGAGAATAAAGAGGGAGCTAATACCAATTAGTATCAGTATGTGATTGCTCTACGAGAATGTGTGCTTTTGATGCAAGGTTATTAATTGCTTCGGTGCTCTAGCATCCTCAGTAACAGCTCCTGTGTTACAACTCGCTTTTAGACTGTCATGACAGAAGGTATAAAATCGGAGCAGATAGACTAGATTAAAGCTCTAGATAAAGGGGTTAGCGAAGTGTCTGGCCGGCGGTTATTGTCGCCAGAATACAGCGTAGATGTTGTGCTTGGTTGGTATATGTAGTCTTAGAGTTATCAGTCATGGTTGCAATTTTTTGTAACAAAGTCGGTACCAACATTGGAGGAATCGCCTTGGAAAAATACCAACCTTGGATCAAATTTATGTTCTCATTGGTTAACCAGTTCAAATCATTCTGGGTTTCCACCCCTTCGACTAACAGTGGGATACCTAATAAATCAGCAGTTCCTTTGATCAATCTGAGTAAAGCGGCGATATGTGGGTTAATTGATACTCCATGAACAAATTGCCTATCGACCTTAAGCAGATTACAGTCGATATCTTTAATCGTGGCGATATTGGACATTCCAGTGCCAAAGTCATCAATGGCTATTTTGAACCCAGCCTCTTTGAGGTGTGAGATATGTGTTGAAAATAATTTTTCATCTAGGGAGAAACCACCTTCGGTGATCTCCAGTTCAACATCAGTGCAATCGAGTCCGTGTTCATCAAGTGCCTTTTGTAGATCACCTAGCAAGGAAGCTGTGTGTAGTGTGGTTCTAGACAGATTGGTCGATACCTTAGGAATAGTTAATCCATTCGCCTTCCAACTCGCGATATCTCGACATACTTTACGGAAAATCACTAGATCCAATGCTGGGATCATTCCCATTGATTCGACTATGTCTAATACTTGCCAAACAGGCGTATTTGAATAACGAGAGTTGTTCCAACGCATCAAGGCTTCGAAGCCGATTAAAGAGCCGTTTTCCATATTAATTTGAGGCTGGTAAAAAGCAGTGAGATGGTTATCTACTTCGTCTTGGTGCATACAGGCTCTTATATCAATAGACAGCTGATTGTTACAACCCTTTTCTTGATAGTGGATGTTGGAAATGCCTAAGCTTTTCTTTTCAACTGAAGCTAATTCCGCCATGCCAATAAGTGCAGCTGCACTGGCTTCATTTGCTTGAGTACAGGCAATGCCAGCATTAACGGTAACAGTTGTGGTGATACCTGATAGGGTTATCGGTGCAACTAATAACCCCAATAAGTTCTCGATACTTTGTTGATCTTGTTCTCCCATTAAAGAAAAGGCAAAATTACCATGGCCAAAGTGAGACACCAATTGATCACTCTGGGCCCAACTATTAAATCTGCGCCCAATAGTGGCAATTAGCTCATTTCGAAACTCAGGACCATAGATTTTACAGATATGTCGTAATCTTTGGATATGAATTGTTCCGACGGAAAATTGCTCACTTTTATTATTCATCAAGCCCTGTAATTGTCGTTGAAAGCACTGTTTATTCGAGAGTTGGGTGATTTCACATTTATATTGTGTCTCCAGTGCTTGAGCTAGGTATGCGCTCAAACATTTTATGACCAAAGCCATCTTGTCAGTTATTTCTATCGGTTTGGTATCCATTACCCATAAGGTACCGATAGCAAAACCATGTTCACCATGAAATGGTGCTGCGGCATAAAAGCGAATCTTAGGGTCATTAACAACCAAGGGGTTATTCATGAAACGTTTATCTATGGCAGCATTTTCTACCACAAACAAAGGTAGAGTGGACTCTATTGCTTCTGTACAAAATGTGCCTTCTCTAGCTAGGTAATTGGCGTCAATACCGTAATGAACTTTGATCCATACTTTATCGCTGTCAATAACACTGACGCCACTGAAGGGAACATCACAAAGCTGCGCCAACAAAGTTACCAGAGATTTTAATGACGATTCACTCTCCTCTATGACCGATAGATAGTGACTCAACTCTTTTATTCTGAGTTGGTCTGATTGGCGACGTCCAACATGAAAGATACTAGATTCAGTCATTAATGGTTAACCTTTTTAATGCTTTGCTGTGAGTACTCAAAAAGTTAAGCGATGAGATAGGTACTAAAGTATAGACGGGGATATTAATCTAGTCGGATGTTTTAATTGCTCACGCTTGCTCTGGCCCGTTATTCAAGTTGGTTTACTGTGGTTATCCAGTTGTTTATCGTGACTTTTTGGTCTATGGTGGGTGATTGCTTTGATTTGAGTTGTTAGCTTTAGACTAGAGGAAAACAATTTACTATTAGCCAATATTTGGCGTTATCGTTGAAGGCTCACGTTGGTATTTAGTTGTAGATTCAATCTGATTAGTGTTATCCAGTCATTGTTTTTGTGTATGTTGAACTCTAATGTTAAGAGCTGGAATAAAAAATCTAGGTAAATGAATATTTATTCTTGACTCAAAGGCTAATCGGGATTATTTTCTCGCGCGATGTTTTAACCTGATGGAATAAATTGCTTTTTCGATCGGGGGGATTCTAGAATAAAGCAGCGATAAGTTTAGAAGGGGCATGGCGCTCATTCTAAGTCTTGTGATTAATTTGCCATTTTGGCTCTATTAAAAGGACCTTAGCGCATGTCTGAACCGACAGCATTAAGTCTTATTCCACCTGTGGTGGTCCTGGTGTTAGCAATCGTGCTACGCCGCCCAATCCTTTCGTTAATTATTGGTGCTTTAGTGGGACTCGTTATGCTCGATCCCGCCAACTTACTCACTAACTTTACCGATATATCCCTTTCAGTGATGAGTGACGAGACTATTGGCTGGCTTATTCTAGTCTGTGGTGGCTTCGGTGCCTTGATCGCTTTATTGGTGAAAACTGGTGGGTCGATGGCATTTGGCCGTCATGCATTGAAGTTGGCTAAAGGCCCTAAGTCTTCACTGTTTATGACCTTTGTTTTAGGTGTTGTGATCTTTATCGATGATTACTTGAATGCCTTGACGGTTGGTTCAACCATGAAACGTGTGACCGATAAGTTTAAGGTCTCACGAGAGATGTTGGCTTATGTGGTGGATTCTACTGCAGCACCTATCTGTGTACTTGTACCGCTATCGACTTGGGCTGTGTTTTTCGGCGGACTGTTGGTTGATAACGGCGTTGCTGCTGAAGGGCAGGGCATTGCTGTCTACATGCAGGCTATTCCATATATGCTGTATGCCTGGTTAGCCGTTGCTATGGTGTTATTAGTGATCTTAGGGATAGTGCCAGCCTTTGGTCCTATGAAGAAAGCGCAACTAGCGGCTTCTCAAGGTGAACCCGCTTTAAAACAGATGGATCGGGATGAAGTACAAACTTCTGACGAATACGCTGTTAAAGCGATTGAAGATGAATTTAAACACGCCGATGATCAAGGCAAACTGCATAACTTTTTTGTACCTATTATCCTGCTCGTCGGGTTTACCGTCTATTTCGATATTGATGTATTAAAAGGGTTAGTCGCAACCTTGGCAATAACCTTGCCTTACTACGGTCTGCAAAAGTTGATGCCTCTGTCTGAGATGATGGAGCAGATGATCGATGGTTTTAAAAACATGCTTCCCGCTATTGGGACGGTGATCGCGGCATTTATCTTTAAAGATGTCTGCGATAAGCTGATGCTACCTCAGTATGTTATCGATAGTCTTAGCCCCTTTATGACACCAGAACTTCTGCCTGCTGTCGTGTTCCTAAGTATGTCAATATTGGCTTTTGCAACGGGGTCAAGTTGGGGGATTTTTGCCGTTTCAATTCCTATTGTAATGCCATTGGCACAGTCAGTAGATGCTAATATTCCCTTGGTCATTGGCGCTCTATTGTCAGCTTCCTCTTTTGGTAGTCAGGCGTGTTTCTATTCAGACTCCACGGTATTGGCGGCTCAAGGTTCAGACTGTAATTTGATCAGTCATGCTGTGACACAGCTCCCCTATGCCTTAATCGCAGCTGGCGTGGCTTTTGTCGGTTTTCTTTTCTTGGCATAAAGGTGTTTAGTGGGAACTTAGATTAAGACTTTTTTGATAAAGCAGAGCGCAGGCTCTGCTTTTTTTATGAAGATTATAGTGCTTGGTGATTACCGTCTTATAATCTCAATAAGCTAAATTAGAGGGGTTTAATGAAATCTATGTTAAGTTATGGTTAAATTCGTGTCTTAACAGTGTTTCAAAGGTACTTCTTTGGTGGTTGCTAAAAACAGATCAAATGTGTCAGATATTTTTATCAATTACTCGAATAAACTAAAGCGAGTCATTGGTCAAATTGTTAGACCTGACGATATCGATGATATTGTGCAAGACACTTTTGTTCGCAGTTATGAAGCAGAGCTAAAGCAAGAAATTAAGTATGTTCGTAGCTATATGCTTAAAACAGCAAAACATTTGGCATTGAATCATGTTGCTAAGTCGGCCTATAAATTCAATCACTCTATTGAAGAATTTGTTGAAACACCTATTGAACTTATCTCTACATCATTTGAATCTGAATTTGAAAGCAAAGAGCGTTTTTTGTTTTTTTGCCGCGCTACGGATCAGCTTTCTGGTTCTGTTCGAAAGTGTTTTATCTTGAAAAAGGTGTATGGTTTAAGTCAAAGTGAAATTGCAAAATTTCTTAATATTAGCGAAAGCACAGTCGAAAAGCATGTCGCGAAGGGCTTATTTAACAGCGTACAATATATGGAAAAAATGAGTGCTCATAGTACTCAATGTGATTCATCTGGTCGTGTTGCCGCTTCATTAGATAGATCATCAAGCAATCAAAATGATCAGTCTAATGTAAAAGAGTTTATCAGCAGATGAGTACAATCAAGCAGTTTTACAGTAAGGAATACCTCCAAGAGCAAGCCTCTTTGTGGATTAGTCGTATCGATAGAGGCTTGTCTGATACTGAAATAGAGTCATTGTCAAAATGGGTAGGCGAAAATAAGGCTAATCAAGATGCTTTGTTTGATATGGCCTCATATTGGGATGATTTAAGCGTCCTAAATGAGTTGAGTGTACTTTTTCCTCTTGAACAATCTAATGCTAAATCAAAATGGCGATTCCTTGCAATTGCTGCAAGTTTTCTGTTGCTCAGCTTTATTGGTGGGAACTGGATTTTTGATAGTCCGTTGTCCCAATTTATTCAGGGAGAATCCCAAGACTATGTACAGACGTTAACAACCCCTATAGGTCAGCAAACCACCTTTTCGATGCCAGATGGTACTCGAGTTTTATTAAATACAAACAGTGTTGTCGAAGTAAAATATTCATCAAACTATCGTCAACTTACCCTTGTGAGAGGGGAGGCTAAATTTGATGTGGCTAAAGATAAGTTGAGGCCATTTAGCGTTACTGTTGGTAAACAATCAGTTACTGCATTAGGCACTATTTTCAATGTACAGAAAAATAGTGAATTTGAGATGGAGTTAGTGGTTACTCACGGCAGAGTGTTGGTCACTTCAGCAGACAAGAGTATTGAACAAATCACCCAATCGTTGAAGAGTGCGTCGAAAGCAAGCTTACCAGGCCTATTAGTATCAACAGGTGAGAAGGTGGTGATTGCTGAAAACAGTAATCTAGCCATCGAAACTTTGCCGTTAGACCAAATGCAACGAGACCTGGCTTGGCAGCAAGGCATGCTTATTTTTGAGGGGGAGCCCTTGTCGCAAGCATTAGATGATGTGAGCCGTTACACATCAGCCAAGTTTGATATTGTCGATCCTGAGTTATCGCAGTTGAAAGTGGCTGGGTATTTTAAAGCGGGCGATGTGGATGGGTTATTGGCTTCGTTAAACAGTAACTTTAGCATTGTTTTTGTTAAAGATAGTGACAACGTTATCCATTTAACGGCTGCTACTGACGCAAAGGTTAAAAAAAATTTAAAAGTACCATAGAGGATTTTTCTTTCTGAACTGTTTATTAATACTGCGTAGATGGCAAACATTGGTTTGTCCGAAGCAAATTACGATAATACAAACATGCTGCCTGATGCTGAGCTGTACGGTGTTATTTTTTACTCCGTATGCGTTAGCCGATAATTTGATTCGCTTTGATATTGATAAACAACGAGCTGATAAAGCCATTATTGAGTTTGCTAAACGGTCTAATCAAACGATAGTTTTTCCGTTTGATTTAACTAAAAAGCATGAATCAAATAATTTAAAAGGTTATTACTCAGTTACTTCCGGTTTAAAAAAATTACTAAATGGTACTGGATTAATCGCTGTTGTTAATCTCTCTGGTCTATTGAGCATTCAAGCTGATGAACAGGATAGGATAAATACAATAATGAAAAAAACAACAATTGCAGCGCTAATTCCTCTGGTGATAGGGACAACAACTCCGGTTGCACAAGCTGAAGATGCAGCACAACTTGAGGATGAAATTGAATCAATCTCGGTGATCGGCAGTCGTGTTCCCGGTCGAAGCTCAAATGAGTTGCCTGTTCCTGTCGATATTCTGACAGCTGAGGACTTGGCTAATACGGGTCAAACTGAAGTCGGACGCATGCTACAAGCTATCGCCCCTTCATTTAACTTTTCAAGTTCAGCAATCAGTGACGGTACGGATGCATTACGCCCGGCAACACTGCGTGGTCTAGGCCCTGATCAAACCTTAGTATTGATTAACGGCAAGCGACGTCACCAAGCGAGCCTTATCCACATCAATACATCCGTTGGTAGAGGCACTGCGGGTACCGACATGAATGCGATCCCAGTGGCTGCAATTAAGCGTATTGAAGTATTGCGTGATGGCGCTGCTGCTCAATATGGATCAGATGCTATCGCAGGTGTGATTAACATTGTGTTAAAAGATGCCGATGATGGCGGTAAGATCGGTGTTTCCTATGGAGAGTATTCAGAAGGTGATGGTGAAACCACCAATATTGATATCACCAAGGGATTTGCATTAGGGGATGATGGATTTTTAGATGCAACGTTTAATTTTAGGGATCGTGGGTCGACTAATAGAGCCGGACTTCATGGTTCTTGCCAGTTCTCTGGGTGCACCGATGCAGGAAATGGCGCAAAATTAGCGGGTGATCCTCGTGAGCTCACAGCGAGTAGAAATACGTTTCGAATTGGTGATGCAAAATCTGAGCAGATTGGTGTTGTGGTTAATACGGGGTTTGAGCTTGATGAAGGTGAACTGTATGGCTTTATCACCTACTCACATCGTGACAACGAGTCAGCCGCTTTCTTCCGCCACAACAATAACAATGGTGGTAACGCTCCTTTACAAGATGGTGATGCGACGATACCTGCGGGCTTCCTGCCTAAAATCAACTCCAAGATCAGTGATGTATCATATAACTTTGGTTACAACACCGAGTTTGATAATGATGCAACGTTAGATCTGTCATACACCTATGGTCGTAATAAAATTGACTATACAACCAGTGACACGATTAACTCATCTTACGCAAACTCACTACTTTATACCTCTACCATGACGGCTGATGAAATTAGATCTTCCGTGCCTCGTGAAGGTTTTGCTTATGGATTAGAGCTTTCATTGCAAACCATCAATTTGGATTATACCCAACAGTTTGATCTGTTTGGTCTGGCCATGGGAGCAGAAATAAGGACTGATGAATACCGTGTAAATCCTGGGGAAGAGTATTCTTATCGAGATTATGACACCGAGTCAGGTGTGAGTTTGTATGCCACGGATCGCAGTGCTGGTACTCAAGGTTTTGGGGGCATTGGTCCAGTTTCTGCAGTTGATGAGTCCCGTGATGTTATCTCATTTTATGCTGAGTTAGAGGCTGATATTACTGATGATTTGCTGGTGAGTGGTGCGGCACGTTATGACAATTATGATGGCTTCGGTGACAGTACTAACTTTAAGATAGCGGCAAACTGGTCAATCACTGATGATATTTCACTTCGAAGTGCTGCGAGTACGGGTTTTAGAGCTCCATCCATGCAGCAACTGTATTTCAACAATATTAGTACGCAGTTTATTACTAACCCTGCCGATCCTACAGGTGATCAAATTGCCGTGCAGATTGGTACTTTTAGAAACGACAGTGAGCTAGCAAAATCGATCGGTATTCCTGAACTAAAAGAAGAGGAGTCGACTAACTTCAGTGTTGGAGCTGTGTTCGACTTTGATTCTGGCATTAATTTAACGGTGGATTATTACGCTATTGATATCGATGATCGCATTGTTATCAGTAATAAATTGGGTTATGGCCTTAACAATCAGTTAGATAATGCACTTACTGCAGCCGGTGCTGGAGCGGGTCAGTTCTTCTTAAACGGTGCAGACACTGAGACAAGAGGTGTGGATATCATTGCTACTTGGAATACAGAAGTATTAAGCGGTGATCTGAAATTAACTTTTGCGGCTAATTTTACTAAAACAGAAGTGACAGATATTTTTACTCCACCTAACAGTGCGTTGGATGGGATCCCACCGGAAGACATTTTTTCTGAGCAGGATATCTCAATTATTGAAGATTGGCAGCCAGAGGATCGCATTAACCTTAATGGATTATACACAGTGGGTGATTTTAGCGTGAACTTAGCGTTTAATCGTTATGGTGAATACACGGTGACCGATGGTGATAGCCAAACCTATGGGGCAGAAATCTTAACCGATCTGAGAATTAATTATCATCTGACCGATAACTTATCATTCAATGTTGGCGGTAATAACATTTTTGATGTTTACCCTGATGAAAATGAGATTGGTAACTCAAGAACTGGCGTTATTGTTGATGGTGATGGCAATGAAATCGTCAACAGTCCTGGGGTGTTTACCTACTCACGCCGCTCTGCACCTTTTGGCTTTAATGGTGCTTATTTCTATGCCGGAGCTGAGTACAGTTTCTAGTCTAGTAATGTTGGTTTAATTATTTAGTACATCCAATAAAAAACCTAGCAATCGCTAGGTTTTTTTAATGGCTAAAACTAATACCAAGTGCGTTTACTTGCCCCAAATACTGCTATTTGATGTTGGTTTTGACGCCGGTGAGCTTGATGAGGCCTGGCTTGAAGGCCTGCGTGAGCGGCTATGACTAGAATTACTGTCATTAGGCTGATGACCTCGAGCGGTATCACCACTACGTTGACCATCTTTATGCTCTGTCTTGGTTTCAGTGTTTCTGCGTGGACGTCTGTCAGAGTTGCTGCCAGAGTCATTACGTGCACCACTATTGCCACGAGGCTGACTATTACCATTACGGCCATTGCCTCTGCCATTAGCATTTCGTGGACCACGGTTTTGACCATGTCTACTGCTATCGAGATCATTTTCAGGCAAGACTTTAGTTGGCACAAAACCCTCAATCTCTTTACGAGGAATATTTTGCTTAATTAAACGCTCGATATCTCTAAGCAGTTTAGTTTCATCACCGCTGACCAGAGAAACTGCCTGACCGTTAGCACCAGCACGACCGGTACGACCGATGCGATGAACATAATCCTCAGGCACGTTCGGTAGATCGAAGTTGACTACGTTTGGCAGTTGATCAATATCAATACCGCGAGCTGCGATATCAGTTGCAACTAACACGCGAACTTCACCACTTTTGAAGTTAGCGAGTGCTTTAGTACGCGCTCCTTGGCTCTTGTTACCGTGAATGGCTGCAGCGGTGAGTCCACTCGCTTCTAAGTTTTTAGCGATACGGTTGGCGCCATGTTTGGTACGGCTAAAGACTAATACTTGCTTCCACTCATTTTGCTTGATCAAGTGTATCAGTGCTGCGGTCTTCTGATTCTGATCAACCGGGTAGATATACTGCTCAACAGTTTTCGCTGTGGCATTACGCGGTGTAACCGATATCTCAACTGGGTTGTTGACTAAGCCTTTAGCTAACTTACGGATATCATCAGAGAAGGTTGCTGAGAACATTAAGTTCTGACGCTTAGCGGGTAATACCTTAAGAATTTTTTTAATGTCATGAATAAAGCCCATATCTAACATACGGTCGGCTTCATCGAGAATAAGGACTTCAAGTTGGCTGAAGTTGACGGCGCGTTGGTTATACAGGTCGAGTAAACGCCCTGGTGTTGCGACCAATATGTCGACACCTTTACCTAACTTGGATATTTGTGGACCGATACCTACACCGCCGAAGATCACAGCCGAGTTAAGGGGTAAAAACTTACCATAAGTTTCTACGCTCTCAGCAACTTGGGCTGCTAACTCACGAGTCGGTGTTAATACCAGAGCTCGAACTTGCTTAGCCTGTGCTCGTTGCCCTTTACTTAAAAGCTCTAAAAGAGGCAGGGTAAAGCCTGCTGTTTTACCTGTACCAGTTTGAGCTGCGGCCATCACATCCTTGCCTTCGAGCACGGCCGGAATAGCCTGAGCTTGAATTGGCGAAGGTGTATCGTAACCTTTTAAGGCAACAGCTTTTAATATTGGGGCAGATAACCCCAGGGAGGTAAAACTCATAGATTGGTCTCTCGGTGCATAAAACAGCAGAATTCAGGGTGCCAGTGACTCTGGCGGGCGTGTATCTTACAGGATGCTGGCAAAAAGAGCTAATTATTAAGCAAATGTAGGCTGCTTTACTTTGTAGGCGAGCTTTCATTTACTAAGGTCTTTATGCTTAGCTCTGCTTGAGTTGAGCATAATCACTAGTAGCTGAAATGACGTTAAATCATTTTGTTTAAACTCTGTACGTGTTACTCTCCCGCTTTGGCGTTCAGGATCTGGTTATCAACGCGGCGATATTTTCGTCATCGGTCTTTAAATGTTATGAAACAAGCCATTGCAAGCTACCTTAAAGATGATGGTTATCAATGGGTTGCTAAACTCACATGCGGGCATAACCAGCATGTTAGGCATACGCCTCCTTGGGTCGTCAGGCCATGGGTGATAACAGAAAAAGGCAGAGCGTCTATGCTTGGATATCTCCTTGATTGCAAAAAATGTGATCTTGGTGAGCCGAAAGACACTTAGTTATATCTGGTAATACGCCAAGCCAACATTATTTACTTTTATCCCTTAGAACGATTAAACGTTAGGGGATAAAGATAGCAACAACTGTTTACTTAACGCTTACCGATATAGGTTAGCGATGAGACTTTATCTGTAGGAAATATGTAACATGACACAAACTAAGAAATTCGACTTTCGCATCGTTCAGGACAAGGACGTATGGGCCGCTGAAATTACCCGTCGTATGACAGCGAGAAAGACGATCGTTTCGAAAAGAAAAACGGGCTTTGCAACAGAAGCTGAAGCTACTACTTGGGGCGAGAAAGAGCTTAAATCTTTCCTCGACAAGTTGGTAGAGCGCAATGAGCGTAAAGCTAAGCAACGTGAAGTTCGTACTGAAGCTACAGCAGCTAAAGATCTAGCAGCTGATGTATGGCGTGAAGCTCGCGATATCGCCGATGGCGATAGCAAAGATTACTCTAATGATGATGATTACGAGTCTGATGAAGCTAAGTAATTAGCCATTCTGTAACCTAGTTTATCGTTTAACATTAGTATAATAGAAGGCCGGTTGAGCAAACGCTTACCGGCCTTTTTTGTGTTTGGGAAACACAAAATCGTTATAAACTTGCCTGATAGCAAGTTTCAAATATCTTTTGTGTTGGTTTCATTGGGCTGTTTGTTGTTTGATTGATTTTAGGTAAGCATGGCTTTCTTGATATCTATAGTCTGCGGCTCGCTTAATGTGTAAACACTTCTGCGACACGCCGCAAGCACAATCCCTGTGGGCTCTGCCGTGACATCCATGTCACGGAAGGTCACAGCCGCATTCACACCTAATTGTTTATCTCTTCGATGTAAGGTTTGTGGTTGTAGAACGTTTCAGGACAAAAGCTTGCTGACTTGCTTGATAGCAAGTTTCAAATATCTTTGTGGTTGGTTTCATTGGGCGAGATTGGTATTTAGTTAGCTGACAGCAAGCCATTACTTTAATCCAGTTAATTGCTTGCAGCAGGCCGATGTGCAGATACTTCAGTGAGACGACGCAAGTACAATCCCTGTAGTCTCTACGATGACATCCATGTCATCGCATCTACACCTGAGTGTTTATCTCTTCGAATTAGGCTTTGTCGTTATTACTCATTTCTGGACAGAATGTATGGTACGCCCCGTTATTGCAAATAATAAAGCAAGATAACAGGAGTTGGTTTGCGCTAATGTATTCAGAGTCTATTGAGACCTTCATTAGTCCCAGCTCTACGATGAGATCCGCGCCAGATTGTCCTCAAAAACGAGAAAGCATATTAATTGCTGTTCTGTCCATCAGGTCTTCAATCTGGTGGTCTAACCGTTTTGTCATCTATTTTTATCATCTGCAAACTCGGTAGTAACTCGATTTAAACTCTTAACTCAAACGCTTTCTGGCTTGTCATTACTGACCAAGCTATACGCGCTAATTTATTTGCTAATGCGACAACCGCAACATTGAACGGTTTCCTCATTCTTAACTCTGTTAACCAATGACCAAAATACCGTTCAGATGTCTCAGGCCTTGACACAATGACTCGTGCGGCATCAACAAACAATTCTCGCAGTTCTTTATTACCCCGTTTAGAAATGCCAAGCATTCTTGTCTTTCCCCCTGTGGAGTATTGAAACGGAACCAGACCAATCCAAGCAGCAAAATTTCGGCCATTCTTAAAATCTGATGCGTTCCCTACATTTGATAAGCAACAAGCAGCTGTCATTGGCCCTACACCAGGTATTGACTGTAGTAACTGCATTAATGGGTTTTCATTAAGTAACAACTGCAATTTCTTATCTTGTTTTTTTATTAATTCGTTCAGATGTTTGTAGTATTCATGTAACTCCTGCAACTCGACCATCAATGTTAAAGGGATCGGTTCACCTTTATCTGCTAGCCATTGGAACAGCTTTTTCATATGGGCATGGCCTCTAGGAAAGCTCATACCAAACTCAAGCAACATAGAGCCAATTCTATTCATGCTGGCAGTTCTTTCTTTGATGTAGCCCGAACGTATACGACGAATGACAGTGGCGACTTGTGCGGTTTCACTTTTTGGTGATGTGAATCTCATGCTGGGCCTCATTGCCGCTTCAGCAATGGCATCTGCATCAATGAAGTCATTTTTGTGAGTTTTAACGTAAGGTTTTACATATTGAGCGGGGATCAATTTAACTTGATGACCATATGACTCACATTTTCTAGCAAGCCAATGGCAGCCACCACAGGCTTCCATTGCAATGATGGTTGGCTCTTGAATGGATAAAAATTGAATCAGCCTCGGTCTGGTTAATTTCTTACGAAGCACTTCCCTCCCGGCATAGTCATGAGCAATAAGATGAAATGTGCTTTTACCTAAATCAATCCCTATAACGCGAAAGTTAGACATGATGATCACCTCTTATTTGTTAACCAGACAAACTGGAGTTTAACACTAGGTTGGGGCGTACCATCTTATTAACGAGTCAGTAACTTAAATCTTAGGTCACTGACAAAGCCAAATCGAAGAGGCTTATGAACAGGTGTAAGTGAGCTCGAGAACTTCGATTTCAAGGATGAAATCGTAGAGCGCCCATGGATGGGTTTACAGCGTACCGAGAGATTACTTGCACGTAAGCACGCTGCAAGCGATAGATCACAATGAAGGGCAGACCTTCAAAAACTCACCCAATACCAAAAATTCAAATGAACCAAACCAGAAAATGTAATCAGTATTCATTCGAAGGCTAGCAAGTTTTGGGGCAAAAATCAGTTTCGAATCCTAACAAGTAAAGCCAAATCGAAGAGACTTATAAACAGGTGTAGATACGGCTGCGAGTTTCGGTTTCAGGGATGAAACCGTAAAGCGGCCAGGGATGGCTTCACAGCGTCTCGCAGAAGTGTCTGCACATACCTCGCTGGAGGCGATAATCAGCAATGTAGATACAAGATTCAACAACACACCCAACACCAAATTAAGCTAGAAGCTAAACAAGAGAATGTAACCACCTTCATTCGAAGACTAACAAGCTGGATCCTGAAACTAGTTCAGGATGACGGCAAAAAAGATTAACTCCAATACTAACTCAGTCAAAAGCTAAATCAAAAAATGTAACTCTGTTCAACGTAGATTTACCTCCATCTTTACCTCTGTGTACTCCGTGAAGCGCAGCACAATAACCTCCCTGTTTAACAGCCAGTTCTACAGTCCCTGTATCTCGTTCATAAGCTTATGGCTTCGCCATATTCACCGTGGTGAGAACAAGCTTTTGTCTTTTAGCTAAACAATCCAAACAAAGACTATTCACCACGGAGGACACAGATCTCACGGAGAAGTGCAAAACAAAGTACAACATCACAACCGAATATCAAATGAGCCAAAACAGAAAATGTAATCAGTCTTCATTTGAAGGCTAGCAAGTTTTGGGGCAGAAACGTTTTACAAAATGCTACCAAGTAAAACCAAATCGAAGAGATAGATAAACAGGTGTAGATGCAGCTGCGAGCTTCCAAAACAAGGATGTTTTGGTAGAGCCCACACGGATGTGCTTGCGGCGTTTCGCAGAAGTACCTACACGTAAGCCTGCGGCAGGCAATATATGATAATGAAGGTACAACCTTCAACAAGCTAGTCAATACCAAAAACTCAAATGAACCAAACCAGAAAATGTAATCAGTATTCATTCGAAGGCTAGCAAGTTTTGGGGTATTTCCGTGTTAGTGCTGCACGAAGTAATTGGGTCAGAGTAACATTTAGCGATGTTTATAATTCTTTGTTATTTCTAAACAATATTAATAGAAGAAACGACATACGGCTTAACCTTTAGGCGAAGGTTATTTATCAATAATGCGATGAGCTATATATCGTGATTAACAATGGCTGGCTCGATTCATTTCTAGTAATTATTCTGGCGGAAGGGTCTTTCTCAAGCTGCAAAGAAAGACAAGCTTAGCCGTCATGCTAACCTTGTCTTTATTCTACAGTCTTCTGCTATAACTCGCTTCTAGATCCCTGCTAAATACTGGCGCTATTTAAAATCTCACTAGGCAGTAGATACTTATATGGTACGACTCGCTGCCTGTTTCTTACTTCGATTTTTTGTTCAATCGCTGTGAGTACTTGAGTGAAGCGATATAGCGCATGTTTGGCTAAGGGATCCGTGAATTCATTAGTATAATCTCCTAGTGAATCAAAGTGATATGCAGAAAGTGCATTGGTAATATCGATCTGTCCAGAGGCTAGGCCTTTAGGTGGCAGGAAGTCCATCATAAACTTGTGCTGCTCTTGTGGTGTCGTCCCCTCTTTAGCCAAAAATTTACGATGATTACTGTAACCAGCAAGAGGCATATTGGGGCTAAAACCAATATAAGGATATTGAGGGAAGTTAATCGCACTATGCCCTGCGCTGTTTTGAAAAATAATGACAGAAAGTATCTGTGCTAATTGTGAAGTGCTGCTGATCTGTGTCGGCATATCTTTGATATGACCGCCATCAGGGCTTGTATCTGCCAATGTGGCTGCCCATGCCTGTAATTCATAATCATCTTGTACGTCCTGCTCTGATAAATAATATATCTTGATGTACTCATCGACATAATTAGCAATCGCATCCCAGATCAAGTTACCGTCATCTCGATATGGGTAATGAGGGAGGTACTTTTTGGAGTCGACCCGTCTGGCTTTAAGGGATTGAGGGAACGTCTGCATGACTGACCAAGCCTGCGCAGCTGTTTTACTTATCGATAATGATCCTTCAAGCGTTGCGGCTAAGAGCAAGTCTACCGGCCCTCCCTCGTTCACGAGCAAATCGACGCCCGCTTGATTGTTAACCGCCAGAAATCTCAAATGAGGTTTTAATAGCAAGTATATGGGATGTTGACTGGATAACTGTGCAGGTGTTATCGCACCAAACGCTTCCTGAGCGAAATGGGAACGGCCTAAGTGAGTCGACATTTCATGGACGTTGGCATCGGCAATGGAAAAGCAGATTTTAGCAATTGTCCATAATAGATCGGGACTCTGCGGCGTGAATATTTTTACCTGACTGTCATCAAGGTCTACTTGAATCGCCAGTGGTAACAGACGGCCAGATTTTCCCATGGAATTTTTTAATTTAGCCCCATCTTTCTCCCAGTAGAATAAGCCGATAGTTTTGGGAAGATATTTAGCAACACCTGGCAGAGGGGCTTTGGTGGGGACTTTTCCTTCTGCTATACCATCGAGGTAAGTCGTTAAGTCGACGACATATAATCTCTCGTCACTAATGAGTTTATCGAGATCTATGTGGCTATCCAACACCAGAGTCAGTTGGTCCAAATCTAGGTTGTTGGGAAGATCCTGCTTGCTTTCGACACTGGCAATGATCCCTGGGTTAACCCCTGACAGGCGTTGCTCGCCAAAGCTCTCATCTGTTAACCAATTCTTAGTGACTTCGGGTAGAGGTAGATCAATATACATACTTTTATAATCAGCTAAGCCTGCAAAATGCACGAAGGTTTCTAGTAGTGGGGGTTTAACTTTGGCACTATTTTTTATCATAGGAAGCGTCGCTACCGCCCGCATGACCTTGTATAAATCGCTGAAATGCTCCTCTTCGGGGAGAGGCGTTTTCAATAGTGGCAGCCCTAGGGAGTTGATATTGCTGGTAAGGTAACGCTCTTTAACCTCGCCGAGTTCGGCACGACGTTCGGCTTGCTCTTCTACGGTATCCTTTTGCGGCAATGAAGGAAGTGTGACGCTTTTAGGGATCTTAAATGATGTAAGCATGATGATATTGTCCTTAATAACAAACGATGAAATATCGACCTCAGCTGACTGCCGCTGATTAATCTGAAGTCGTGATGATGCTTTCGATTTAGCAACAAATACACTAGGACATAGAGTCTGATCCTGTTATTACCGCTTATTACACCTGACCCATAGATACGCACAATCTAAGCAAGTGTTGATGTGACCAAAGGTAAGTGTTAGCGCTATAGGAGGAGGTGTGGATATGCGGTTTCATTGGTGGTCAAGCATGGGAGATGAGTGGTAGAACATTTGATACCGAGCTTGAAAAAATACTTGTGTAGGAAGATCTCGTAATTCATTTAGACGTATTCAGATATGGAGAGCAAATCAAACCACAGCTCTCCTGTGACAGTGAATTGTGACTTGCTAGTACTTAGCACATTGCAAATGAGCGATTGGATTCACTGTCGCTGGAAGCAAAGTCTGACATTGGCAGCTTCAAGCTTTCAATGATTCAGCTGAAAATATGACCATATTTGCTTGCCTCGTATCTCCTGCTTAATAGTAACTCGTGAACTGAACAGCGTGATCTCTGCTATATATCACAAAAGCTCAATAATACTTTATAAACACTGGTTTCTGCTATTTCCAACTGATGAGATAAAGTTCGACCTCAATACACGTGATTTCAGTGTGCTCATCAGCACTTTGAAGTAGTACGGCTATCGTTCATTTGTTAGAATCCCATCTTATTTTATGGCAACAATCCCGAGGTAGGGGCTTGCTGCCACACTTTGTTTATATTGACTGTTTCGTACAGAGTATTTCTTACAAAGCACCTAGGTTTTACTATTTAAAGGCAGGCTATGACCGTTCTTCTAATGACTCCACCTATGACCCAGCTGAATACGCCGTATCCAGCAACAGCGTATTTAACGGGTTTTTTACGCTCTCGAGGCGTAGATGCGGTTCAGCGAGATCCTGCTATTGAGCTTTTCTTAGAGATGATGACAGCGCCTGCGCTGGAGATTATTCGTCAGCATGTGGAAGCAAATTTCGAGCACTTTGAAGACGATGAACTGCCTGATGTGATCTTTAATTTTCTGGCTGAGTTTGACCGTTACCACCTAACCGTTGAGAGCGCTATTCGCTTTTTGCAGGGCAAAGATCCAAGCCTTGCATTGCGTATTAATTCCCGTCGTTTTTTACCAGAAGGCCCAGCGTTTGATGCTATTGCTCAGATGGAAGCGGTATCCGGCGATGTGTTGCAAGCAGCCTTTGGTAATCTCGGTGTACAAGATAAAGCCAAATATCTAGCAACCCTGTTTATTAATGATCTGTCGAATGTCATTACTCAGGGGGTTGATCCTTACTTTGAAGTGAGCCGTTATGGCGAGAAATTAGCGGCCGCCAATCCAAGTTTTGACAATCTCTACGACACCTTGATGGGCGAACCCAGTTTCAGCTCAGAAATTTTAGAACAATTGGTCGAGCAGTATCTGGAAGAAACTCAGCCTAGCGTCGTCGCGTTAACCGTGCCTTTCCCTGGTAACATGCTCGGCGCCCTGCGTATTGCGCAAACCTGCAAAGCCATCAATCCTGAGATCCCCATCGTGATCGGTGGTGGTTTTATCAATACCGAGCTGCGTGCGTTGAAAGATCCACGAGTGTTCGAGTTTATTGATTTTATCTGTCTGGATGACGGTGAACGACCTTTTATAACACTGCTGGAATATTTTGAAGGGAAGCGTGAAATAGGCGAGCTGGTGCGAACCTATTTCCTCGCAGAGGATGAAAATGGCCAACCCTATGTACACTTCAATGAAAATACAGCGCTTCACGATATCCCGCAAGCCGATGTCGGCGCACCGGTATACGATGGTCTGCCATTAGGCGACTATCTGTCTTTGTGTGAAATGCTCAATCCAATGCATCGTATTTGGAGTGATGGCCGCTGGAATAAACTGACCATAGCTCATGGCTGTTATTGGCGTAAATGCAGCTTTTGCGATGTCAGTCTGGACTATATCGACCGCTTTGACGCCGCTGGCGCCGATGTTCTGGTGGATAGGATCGAGCAACTTATCGAAGAAACTGGAGAAACAGGTTTCCATTTCGTCGATGAGGCCCTGCCACCAAAGCTTTTGTTTACGCTAGCAAAACGACTCATTGAACGCGGCGTTGTGATCAGCTGGTGGGGCAATATTCGTTTTGAGAGGACGTTTAGCCAAGCGCGTTGCCAGTTGCTAGCCGATTCTGGCTGTATCGCTGTTAGCGGCGGTCTTGAGGTGGCGTCAGATCGTCTACTGAAACTGATGAAAAAAGGCGTGAGTGTTGAGCGAGTCGCTCTGGTCACTAAAGCCTTCAGTGAAGCCGGTATATTGGTTCATGCCTATTTGATGTATGGTTTTCCAACACAAACAGAACAAGAAACTATCGACTCTCTGGAGATGGTGCGTCAGATGATGGAGCAAGCTTGTTTCCAGTCCGCCTACTGGCACCGTTTTGTGGCCACAATTCACAGCCCGATTGGCTTGAACCCTGAGAAGTTTGGCATTACGCTTGCTGAACGGCCTGAGATCTTATTCGCTGAAAACGATGTGGACTTCACCGATCCAACTGGCACGGATCATGAAATGCTTGGGGTTGGGCTTCGTAAGGCGATCTACAACTATATGCACGGTATTGGCTTCGATCAGCCGATGAGCTTCTGGTTTGAACAGCCTGTTGTACGTACAGGAATGAAAAAGGATCTGATATCAAAAGCGATTAACAATTTCATCGCCAGTAATGAAGAATGATAAGAGTCAGAGTAAAATTTAGTTGTGAAAATAAGCCTGTGTCACTTTCGAAAACAGAAATAACATCTGAACCAAGCTTTGGCTCAAGCTTTTCATCGATAATATGATTGTATGTTTTGACTCCAGTGAATATAGCGAAGCTATGATTATAAAAATCATCCGAGGTTTACCTCGGGGATTTTTATTGATCTAGCTCAATTTTTGTGAATCTCTTAACATTTACAAGCATGCAAGTTTATTCCTGAAGCTATGCCTGCGATACTTGCTTTATTCACATTGTTTTAGAGCTGCTTCATCACTTATTGTGGAGAAATATCTCTTTATTCTTGCAGGAACTGCATGGAAAAATCCCTAGAGAAAGTACAGACGTCTTGGCTAAAGCAGCAGAAGGGCGCTTGTGGCTTCTACCTTAATTTGACCGTATTGTTTGGCCTATTGACGGGTCTAGCACTGGTTGTTCAAGCCTACTTTATCGCGACTATTTTAAATGGTGTGATTATGCTCGAGCTTCCAAGGTCGCAGTTTACCCAAGAGTTTTTTGCTCTTTTAGGTTTGATTGCTGTGCGCGCCTTACTCGCTTTTGCTAGAGAACGAGCTAGCTTCGAAGCGGGTAAGCGTCTGAGGTGCCATATTCGGTCGCTCGTGCTTGATAAGCTCAACGAGCTAGGACCTGCTTTTGTTAAAGGTAAGCCAGTTGGTAGCTGGGCGAGTATCGTTTTAGAGCAGGTGGAAGATCTGCATGACTTCTATGCTCGCTATCTGCCTCAGGTTTTACTGGCGGGCTTTATTCCGTTAACCATTTTAGTGGTGGTGTTTCCGATTAACTGGGCGGCAGGGGTCATCTTGCTTGCTACTGCACCTCTTATCCCTATGTTTATGGTACTGGTTGGCATGGGCGCTGCCGATGCCAATCGCAAAAATTTCAGTGCCTTGGCTAAACTCAGTGGTCACTTTATGGATAGGCTAAAAGGTCTAAGTACCCTGAAACTATTTAACCGAGGAAACGCTGAAGCTAAAGAGATCGAGTCGGCTTCAGAAGAGTTCAGAGAGCGAACCATGTCGGTGTTGCGGATGGCTTTTTTAAGTTCAGCCGTGCTTGAATTTTTCGCTGCTGTTTCGATTGCAGTATTGGCGGTCTATTTTGGTTTTAGTTATTTGGACCATCTGAATTTTGGCCACTATGGCGCAGAGTTGACTCTGTTTATCGGTTTGTTTGTGTTGATTTTGGCCCCTGAGTTTTATCAGCCTTTGCGTGATATGGGGACACATTATCATGCGAAAGCTCAAGCAATCGGTGCGGCTGAAGAGTTAATGGCATTACTCAATTATAAGCTCGATAACGGTGATATAACGCAAGAAGGAGCCAAGTTTGGTGAAGCAGCCCTTGGGGATGTGTCTTTAGGCTTGGCCATTGAGGCGAAAGAACTGAGTGTCACTAGCTTAGATGGTGTGTCATTACTCGGTCCGATAAGTTTTACCCTTAAAGCGGGAGAACACTTAGCGATTGTTGGCCCAAGTGGTGCGGGTAAAACCAGTTTACTTAATGCCTTGCTAGGCTTTTTACCCTATAAAGGTTCGTTGAAAGTTAACGGTATAGAGCTGGGTCAATTAGACAAGGTCATTTGGCGCAGACATTTAGCCTGGTTGGGTCAGGAACCTCAACTGTTTCATGGCACCATTCGTGACAATGTGGCGATGGCGGATCCATTGATGAGTGATGAGCTGGTGAGACAATATCTGGCACAGGCCAAAGTGCTGGATTTTGTTGAACAACAGCGCAAAGGATTAGATTATAAAGTGGGTGAGCAAGCCTCAACTCTTTCTGTCGGGCAGGCTCAGCGTATTGCTTTGGCACGTGCATTAGGTCAAAACGCTCAACTGTTTTTGCTCGATGAACCCACTGCGAGTCTAGATAGTCACAGTGAACAAGCTGTGCAGCAAGCGCTCAAAGAGGCGATGGCAAAGGCAAGCTGCTTGATGGTCACTCACAGGCTAGATCAGCTGCATCAAATGGATAATATCTTGGTGCTCGATAACGGTACTATTGCGGAACAAGGCAGTTTTGAGCAGTTAAATTGTGGGCAAGGCTTGTTTAAACAAATGCAGCAAGAGGCGGTTGATTATGTTACCTGTCTGGATGAGGTGATATCATGAAGGTGCTATTACCCTTTATAAGACTGTTTAAACACCAATGGCTGATGATGTTTACTGGCTTGCTGCTAAGCGTGGTGACCTTGATGGCTGGCATAGGCTTACTATCGCTCTCCGGTTGGTTTCTTTCTGCGGCGGCAGTAGCAGGATTATCTGTAACGACGGCACAGATGTTTAACTATTTCACTCCGGCTGGAGGGGTTCGCTTTCTCTCTATTGCCCGCACGGCTAGCCGATATGGTGAACGCTTAGCAACCCATGAGGCGACATTTAAGTTATTGACTCAACTTAGAACGTGGGCTTGGCGAAAGCTATTGCCATTGAGCGCCAAAAACTTACAAGGCTTAAGACAAGGTGATCTGCTAAACAGATTGGTTGCCGATATCGACACCTTAGATCACCTCTATCTTAGATTACTGACGCCGATGACAGCGTCGCTAATTATGCTTGGTGCTCTGTATTTCTTTGTGGCTTGGTTTGATGCAGACCTCGCGTTGTTACTCTGTGGTAGTTTGCTTGCTGTTTGGCTGTTATTGCCGCTGGTTTTCTATTATATGGGCAAAAGACCAGGTGTCGGGATACTCGAAAACAAGCGCCAACTACGGGTGCAGTTACTTGAGTTTGTACAAGGACAAGCCGAGATCAGTCTGTTCGGAGCAACGGCTAGGTTTAGAGCTCAACTGAAGACGACTGAGCAGGCTCTGTTTGCGAGTCAATCAACCATGGCCAATGTCACTGCCTTGAGTCAGGCAATGTTGGTCTTGTGTCATGGCGGCGCTGTGATACTGGTGTTTTACGTGGCGGCATCAGGAGTCGGTGAGCATGTTCCGCCAGGGCCTATACTCGCCACTATGGTGTTTATGACCATGGCTTGCATTGAGATGTTGATGCCGATTGCTGGGGCATTTCAGCACCTTTCGTCCTGTGTGATGGCAGCGACTCGAGTCAATGAACTCGTGGATCAGCAGCCGAGCATCGTCTTCACCGCAGACAGCACATTTAAGATTAATCACGGTGATCTTAGGGTCGATAACCTCTCTTTTAGTTATGACGGCGAGCACTCGGTATTGAACCGCTTGAATCTGTCCATAAAAGCGGGCGCAAAGGTGGCGTTACTTGGACAGACGGGGTGTGGTAAGTCGAGTTTGCTCTCTTTACTGACCCGTGAATGGGAGCCGCAAGTCGGTGAGATCTTTATCGATGGCAACCAATTAAATACCTATAACGAAACATCACTTAGGCAAGGGATCACTTTAGTGAGCCAACGTATTTATCTGTTTAGTGGCACTTTACGTAGCAATTTAATATTGGCACAACCCGAAATAGAGCCACAATCCACAAAAGCCTTGAGGCGAGAGGCACAAGCGGTGAATGACACGATCTTAATTGATGTGCTCAATAAGGTTGGTCTAACAACGTTAACTCAGGGAGAGGCCCCGTTGGATGTCTGGATTGGCGAGGGTGGAAGGCAGTTATCCGGTGGTGAGCAACGTCGAATTGGTGTGGCAAGGGCCTTGCTCCGTGATGCTCCAATCTTGTTACTTGATGAACCGACTGAAGGACTTGATAAGCGTACCGAGCGCGAAATTTTAACTCTGTTATTTGAGTTTGCAAAAAACAAAACGGTGTTAATGATTAGTCACAGATTAACGGCGATGGAACAGATGGACTGCATCCATCTTATGGAAGAGGGAAGCATTGTTGCGTCCGGTGATCACGCAAGTTTAATCAAGAGTAATCAATATTATGCAAGCTTATATAGGCAGCTGGTTTAATCGCTCGGGCTAATAGCTTAAAAGTGTTATCGATGAGAGTTGGATTGGATAGTTCTAGATATCGGTCGTGAGTTTAAGGGGGGAAGAGCTTTCCTCCCTCATAACAATTTCATCATGATCAACCAAGTCGTTTCGCGAAATCAAGATAGCGCATAACTTCCTCTTTATTAAAGCGAAAATTATTCTCATCACCTATGTTGGTCAACAGGCTTTCTCTTGCATAGCGTTTGATGGTGGCTTCAGGCTTACCCAAGATCTCACAAACCTCGTCTAGCCCCAAAATATCATCACTCATTTTTCTCTCCTTTAAAACTCACAGATTAGTCGCAGAACTTAAAGATAGTTCAAGTATAGTCATTGTGAGTTTTATGAAGACAAATAAAAACTAGGCGCAGAGGCCTAGTTTTTGATTCTGAATTGATCACTTATTTAATTGAATTGGTATTAGTCATCGCTGTCACCCAGTGAAAGAAGGGTCGCATTGCCACCGATAGCTGTGATGTTGTTAGTACGTGTCTTCTCTGTCACAAAGCGAGTCAGATAGTGTGGGCCACCGGCTTTAGGTCCAGTGCCTGATAAGCCTTGTCCGCCAAATGGTTGTACGCCAACCACTGCACCAATTTGGTTACGATTGATGTAGACATTGCCAACATTGACCTTGCTAGCAATTTGCAGAGCGTGACCTTCATTACGACTGTGTATGCCTAAGGTTAGGCCGAATCCTGTTGAGTTGATCTCATCGATCACCTTGTTTAGATTGGCTGCCTTATAACGAATAATGTGTAAGATTGGACCAAAATGCTCTTTCTCAAGTACCTTGATTGAATCAATCTCTATCGCTGTCGGTGCAACGAAGTAACCATTTTCAGTACCTGCAGGAAGCGAGAGCTGCTTAAGGAGTGTACCGACTTGCTTGATATGATCTATATGGGCATTAAGGTTAGCTTGAGCAGCTGCATCAATGACAGGTCCTACGTCTGTTTTGATAAAGCTAGGATCACCGATAATGAGTTCTTCCATTGCTCCTTGCAGTACATCGAGAACGCGCTCGGCAATATCTTCTTGAAGGAAAAGAACCCGTAGGGCCGAACAACGCTGACCTGCACTCGTGAAGGATGAGGAGATCACATCATTAACCACTTGCTCAGGTTGCGAAGTCGAATCTACCACCATGGCATTTTGACCACCAGTCTCGGCGATAAGTGGAATAATGGCGCCTTCACGATTTGCCAGTGTGCGGTTGATGAGCTTAGCTGTGCCAGTCGAACCGGTGAAACAGACGCCGCTGATACGTTCATCTGAGGTAATGGCTGCGCCAACCGTAGCACCTGTCCCCGGTAGGAATTGCAGCACCTCTTTGGGAATCCCTGCTTCGTGAGCAAGCTGAACTGCGCGGAAACCGACTATTGAGGTTTGCTCGGCAGGTTTTGCAACCACAGTATTACCTGCTGCTAGGGCTGCCGCGACTTGACCGATAAAGATAGCGAGTGGGAAGTTCCATGGACTGATACAGACAAAGATGCCGCGGCCTTGCAGAAACAGCTCGTTCAGCTCACCCGTCGGACCTGGAAGTAGTTCAGGCTGTGCCATCATCTTCTTAGCTTGAACAGCATAGTAGCGGCAGAAATCCACGGCTTCACGGACTTCATCAATCCCATCTTGAATGCTCTTACCCGCTTCGCGTGTACACAGTACGATAAGTTCTTCACAGTTCTCTTCAAGGAGATCGGCTAATTTCTGCAGTGCATTGGCACGGATTTCAACAGGTGTATTACACCAGCTGTTAAATGCGGACTGTGCGCTTGAAATTGCCTGCTCTATGGCTTGATTGTTAGCGAAAGCCAGCTGACCCACAACTTTGGTGGTGTCGAATGGACTAACGACCTCATTGGTTTCGCCACTTAACAGTTCGCCATTAACCAGTGGGCCTGCATTCCAAGTGGTGTCTTTAAACTTTTCTAGTGCGGCAAAAAATGGCGTAGATTCAGAGATGATATTCATGTTGAGGCCTTTGGAGTTTTTACGTTCGTCACCGAATATATCGACAGGCAGTACGATTTTACTGTTAGCCAGGCTCTTGTATTTCTTTATGGTCACCAGTGGATGGATCACAAGTGATTCAATTGGTGTCTTAGGATCCACGAGCTTATGAACAAATGAGGTGTTTGCCCCGTTCTCAAGTAGGCGACGTACCAAATAAGGCAGTAGATCTTTATGGGGACCAACAGGGGCATAGATACGCACGGTGTTAACGCCACCTTCAGCAAGTAAGGTGTCATATAACTCTTCTCCCATGCCATGTAAACGTTGAAACTCGTAGTTTCTATCGCCAGCTATATCAGTAATGAATGCAACGGTCTGTGCATTGTGACTAGCAAATTGCGGATAGATAGCACCGCGAGTCGCATCGCTTAGCAAGTAGTGAGCGCAGGCTAGGTATGAGATATCGGTACTTGCTTTACGGGTAAATAACGGATAACCGCCTTCACCGTTTTCTTGTGCCCATTTAAGTTCGCTATCCCAATAGGCTCCTTTAACCAGACGTACCGGGATCTCATCGCCCTGATCTTTCGCCAGACGAGTCAACCAACATAGAACTGGCAGAGCGCGTTTAGAGTATGCCTGAACGACAATACCCAGTAGGCCCCAACCTTTGGCTGCATCTGAGTTAAACAATGTCTGGAACAGTTTAAGTGATAGCTCAAGTCTGTCCATCTCTTCGGCGTCGATTGAAATCCCCACTTTAACGCTACGAGCCAGCTTAATAAGCTTGATAAGAGTATCGTGCAGCTCGGTGAGAATTCTGCCCTCGTTAGCCATTTCGTAACGTGGATGAAGTGCAGATAACTTAATAGAGATGGTTGGTCGGGGTGCCTGAGTCTCATCATAGGCCTGGTCGCCTAGAGCGGCGATAGCGCTGGAATAATCTTCGAAATATTTTTGTGCATCTTTCTTGGTCAGGGCTGCTTCACCTAGCATATCGTAGCTATGGGTGTAACCCAACTTGCGCTTATCGATACTGTTTTTCAGGGCTTCTTTAACTGTGCGTCCGAGTACGAACTGCTTACCCATAATCCTCATGGCAGCGAGCATAGCCTGACGAATAACAGGCTCGCCTGCGCGGTTGATCAGTTGATTGAGTAAACTGCTTGGCGTGCCATCGATATTTTTATCGAGTTTGACGATTTTACCTGTGAGCATTAAGCCCCAAGTCGACGCGTTAACTAAGAGTGAGTTACTTTTACTGATATGAGTGTCCCAATGGGCACCTGATAACTTATCTTCAATGAGGGCATCGGCGGTGGCCGCATCAGGAATTCGTAGCAGTGCTTCAGCAAGACACATAAGGATGATCCCCTCTTGTGTCTCTAAACTGTATTGTTGCAAGAAGGCATCAATACCGACCATTAGGCCCTTTTTATCGTATTGACGCACCTTATTAACCATGTCGTGAGCGCGGTTAGTCACGCGCTCAATCGACTCATCACTGACAGGAACAAGTTTGATGAGCTCAGACAGATATTGCTCTTCATCGACAATATAGTTATTGGTGATGGCTTTAAACAGCTCATCGAGGTTGGCTGAGTCATAGTGACCTGCCAGAACTTCACTCGCTTTGAACATAGTAATCACTTCCATCTGGCCGGTTAAAGGACAGTTTGCTTGAATAATTATATTAATCATCGCTCTTTTCAAAAAGAGTCATTTAATTAAGAGTAATAGAATGCTTGCTGTTTTTGTATACAATATTACATCCTTGAGCGGGATTATACGATCAAAATGTGATGAGCGACACTGTTGCGAGTGATAATGTGACTCTTGTTTGATTTGGCTTGAGTGGGATATGCGCAAGCTCGCGGTTTATCTAGGTTTTTTTGTTTGTAAATAAAAAGCCAGCATTTGAAATGCTGGCTTTTATCTCTGGAAAACTGAGGAGAACTTGCTGTTTACCAGCGGTTGTTTTGCTTACGTCTCGGTCTTGGCAGGTAAACTAAAATAACACCTATCAATAACCCAATAGCAGCGATGATACCGCCCTCTTGCCACATTTGGAAACGTTCATTCTTTTCAATGTTAGCGAGCTTGTGAGTGGCTCTGTCACGCTCTTGACTGGCTTGTGCAAGTGACTTTTCTGCCTGAGCTAATAGTGATTTAACCTGTTGGAGATCTTGTACATTAGTGTCACTTGATGTAACTACTTGCTCCAACTCTGCCTTGATTTTTGTTAATTCGGCTTGCACTTCTGGTAATAGCTTACGGAAGCTTTTCTGAGCGCTGATCATCTTAGTCTCAATCCAGCCTTCGCGACCCTTGTGATCAATTACTTTAGTATAATCGCCTTGAGTTTCACCTAATGCAGAGATCTCTTGGCCGGCTTCAATACTACCTAGAATACGAAATTGTGTACCAGGACCGCCATGAAGAAAGAGAAAAACGTCATCTGAGATATAACGGGTTTGGCCTGCAGCCAAAAGGCTTGGGGACAGCAATATCAGTCCCACTAGAGCAAGGATTCTTATCACTATAAATACTCATCAAAATAATATAGCCACATGCTAGGGATTTGCAGCGCTTTTTGCAAGACTTAGTAGCAAGAGTCGTAGCAATAGTTAGTCGCAAGAGTTCTGTTCGTTGATGGATGAAGCTTAAATCATGTTGAAAATTGTAAGTAGGGTTATGACACTGGGCATTTAGTTGCAGAAATATTGATGTGATTTAGGCATTAAAAAGGGAAGCCAATTGGCTTCCCTTTTTTCATTACACTTCATCTAAGGCTAAATTTAGCTAAAAATGCCTTTAATCATAAAGAAGAAGATAATTGAAAGTGCAGCTCCTGCAGGTAAAGTGACAACCCAAGACACAACAATATTCCTGACCACTCCCATGTTAATTGCTGCAATACCACGAGCCATTCCTACGCCTAATACAGCACCTACTAGTGTCTGTGTTGTGGAGATAGGTAACCCGGTTCCCGATGCAATAACAACAGTAGAAGCTGCTGCAAGTTCAGCGGCAAAACCACGACTTGGTGTCAAATGAGTAATATTCTTACCTATGGTTTGCATAACACGCTTACCAAAGAGAGCAAGACCCATCACGATACCAACGGCGCCGAGAGGTAGAATCCACCAAACTAATGGAGACTGACTCGCAATATTACCACCACTCTCAACCACGGATACTACCGCTGCTAGAGGGCCAATTGCGTTAGCTACATCGTTAGAACCATGAGCAAATGCCATACAACATGCAGTCAGTATCATTAAGATCGCAAAGACTTTCTCTACATTATCAAATTGATTTTGACGGCCAGCACCAGGATTCATCTTAAGACGCTTAATCGCGATCATACCGACAAAGCCAACAGCAATAGCAATTAATGCAGCTAAGCCATAGGCTTCAGCTGTGCTGAAGTGTATGCCCACATGCTTAAGACCTTTGGTTATGGTCACTAGTGACATCATAAAGCCTGCTAGCGCCATATAGAAAGGCACATAGCGCTTGGCGTTTGCCAGTGGATTATCGGTGTTGAATATGAGTTTTTGTACGCTCTGGAATATCAAAAAGGCGATAAAGCCAGATATTGCAGGTGTGACGACCCAAGAACCAACGATACCAGCAACCTTGCTCCATTCAACAGCTTCAGTACCCACACCTACCGCAGCGAAGCCAACAATGGCACCGATAATGGAGTGAGTGGTCGATACTGGCCAGCCGAGTGCTGATGCCACAATAAGCCAAATACCTGCTGCAAGTAGTGCAGATATCATGCCGTATACAAGTAGTTCTGGCGAATCAACAAAATATGCAGAATCTATGATGCCATTACGGATCGTACTGGTGACTTCCCCACCGGCTAAATAAGCGCCAGCAAATTCAAAAATCATCGCGATGATGATCGCTTGTTTAATCGTAATAGCGTTAGAACCGACTGAAGTTCCCATTGCATTGGCTACATCGTTTGCGCCAATACCCCATGCCATTAAAAAACCAAATGCGGCCGCAATTGCAATAAGCATTGGGCCGTTGGTGACTAATACATCAACCATGTTGTTACCTTGATAACTTTGTTGTTAGACGCGAGCTAGCATCAGCTCTAAGCGGGAACCTACACGTTCAGCAAGATCTGCTAAATCGCCAACCCACTCAATTATCTTATAGAGGAACATCACGTCTATAGGGTTCATATCGTTTTCGATAGCGAACAACTGGCGACGGATCTTGATTTGAAGAACATCCGTATCTTCCTCGATTTTATCGAGTTCAGCAATCATTTTAGCAACCAGGTCAACTTCACGACCGCGGAAACCAGTTTCTAAAAGATCATCGAGTTCATTAATAGCCTGTTTTGCAAGTGAAACTGCATCTAGGCAGCGTAGCAGGTAGGCGTTGAAAGGTTGTTGAATTGCTTCAGGGATCAGAAGCTGGCGACCGATGATACGGCCAGATATGTCTTTTGCCTTGTTAGCGATCTTATCTTGCTGGGTAAGAAGTTCCAGCAAGTCCGTTCGTTCGACAGGCATAAATAGACCGCCCGGAAGAGTGAGACGTATTTCACGTTTTAGTGAGTCAGCTTCTCTTTCCGTTGTACTTATTTGCTGTCGGAGCTCAATGGCACTGTCCCAGTTACCTGAGGTGGTAGCATTAAAAAATGGCACTAGAATCGATGCGCATTGGTGTACTTTATCTATATGCTCTTGTAGAGGCTTGATTGGCGATTTTGCAAACACGCCCAAAATAGAGTTTACTGGCATTGCCGTGTACCTATTTAGATTATTCCACTGTTGGAAAAAGCGGGCGCATATTAACTCAAGCGACCGCGTATTGAAACTGTGTTTTTGAAATAAAAACTAACTGTTTTTATTCTAAAGAGTTATATCTGAACTGCAAGTCGCAATCCTACGGTGAGTTTGTGACAGTAATATTACACTAAATTGATTCAATGAAGTTTTAATTAATTTTTAGTGAATCTTTAATGACGTCGCCCAAGTTCAACTCTGGTATTGTGTTTGATATCAGAAAATATAGTGAGCATTTGTCCGATGGACGCAGAGATAGAACTTAAGTTATTTATTCAACTAGAACAACAAGAAACCTTGATTCACTTACTCGATAATCTTCCCTTCTCTGAGCCGCAGTGGTGTCAGGATCTCTCTAATGCTTATTATGATACCGCTGACCTTCAACTCAGACGTTGGGAAATGGGATTAAGGGTTCGAGGTTGTAACGGGAAGTTAGAACAGACCATAAAAACAGCAGGTACCGTCGTTGGTGGCATACATTCTCGCCCAGAATTCAATGTGGATATAGATCAAACTATTCCAATTCTTTCGCTTTTTCCTGAAAAAATATGGCCAGAGCAGGCTGAAATTTCATCAGTGCAATCTGAATTAACCTGTTTATTTAATACCGACTTCTCTAGACGTACCTGGCATATTTATGTGGATAAAAGCCTGATCGAGGTTGCATTAGATATAGGTCAGGTAGCGGTAGAAATAGCCGGAGAGTTGCGAACTGAGCCTATTTGTGAGTTGGAGTTTGAATTAATAGCTGGTGAAGCTTTATCGCTGATTAAGTTGGGCATGCAAGTGGCAGAATCTTTGCCTGTTAGACTCGGTAAGGCGAGCAAAGCCCAGCGAGGTTACCGCTTAGCCGCACAAGCAAGCCCGCTCAGCTTAGAGGTTTTGGAGTTTATCTCCCTTAAGCCTGAGCAGGATTTGAAGCAAACCTTAATATCGCTGCTCAGTGTTGGCCTTGAGCGTTGGCAATTGTTGGAAGCGATGATCTTAGAGTCTGGCGCTGCACTCGATGTACAGACGCCCACTCTTTGTTATCGTTTAAGGGCCTGTATCCGCTTATTGCGATGTACCTTGGCTGAGTTTGATCTTCTTAATGCATCATTAGTGACAAAGTTCGATGGTATCGAAGCTCATCTTGATTTTGTTGAAGCCAGTTTAAGTTGTGTGGAGATACTTCAGGAAAATAGTATTTTGATCGCAAAACTTCCTCAACATACACAATTAAGTGAGTTAGTCGCAACTCAGTTAACCTTGCTAAACATCCCATTACGTATGGATAATATGCTGCAAGACCTTTGTTATGGCAGCTTACAATTGGCCTTGGTTGAGCTATTGTTTGAATTCAAATCAGGAAAGCAAACCATTATTAAAGACACTGTTTTGCAAGATTTTGCGGATAAGATGCAGGAGGTGTCCTGGTTAAGAATTGTTAACTTAATGCCGTTAACTATGGATCTAAGCAGCGCTGATTATCAAGCTTTTGCTCGTGCACTCGATGAGAGCGTGTTTGTTGGCGTGGCTTATGGTGAGCTTTATCCAGCTAAATCAAGAGATCAGTTTAGGTTGCCTTGGCAAGATTTGATACTCGGAATTAGAACGTTAGCCGCCTATCGGCAGTTGGGTGAATTAAGTCAGGAAAATGCTATCGATATCTCACAATGGCTGACCAATAAAGAAGATAGTTTGCTGTTTGCCATGGAACATTCGAGGCGCATTGCGCTAAAAAAGGAGCCCTATTGGCGTTAAGAATATTTTGGGAGGATTAATTTTCGGATTTTAACGGGAACGGTTTCGCTCCTGATTAAGATCATCTTTTAGTTCATCTATCTGTTTTAATAACATGCCTTGATTGGCTTCCATTCTCGTTAACGCTTCATGTAATTCACTGCGTATCTCTTTACTTTGGCTCTCAAATTTTTCTGCTTCATCGGGGGCGATAAAAATGGAAGCCATATAACCTGAGATGACGCCGAAGAAACTCACGCCACAAATTATCACTACACCACCGATAACATGACCTGAAGTTGTCACTGGATAATAATCACCATAACCAACCGTTGAAATAGTGACCAGAGCCCACCAGATTGCATTTTCTGCCGTTTGAATATTTGCATTGGGCTCCCCACTCTCTACGATTAAAATCAATACAGATGAGAAGGTTAATATGGTTACCATGGCGACCAATAAACTGGCTAACGTGGCCTGTTTTCGTTGCTTAACCATTGGAACAATAAAGGATTGTGCCGTTCTAATTAGACGTACTACGCGCAAAATCTGAAATAATCGAGCGAATCTTAAGGGCTCGATGGCCGGGATACTGGCGACAAAATCTATCCAATTATGCTTGATGTAATGGATTTTGTTATCGGATCTGAATAAGCCGATGAAGAAGTGGCTGAGAAATATGATGCAGATACCGAAGTCGACCGCAATGAGTAAGCGTTCTGTTTCGGGGGCGAGTGTTGAGAAGCTAAGTATTAACACCACAATGACAGAAAGGAGTGACAGGACCATCATAGCTAGCTGAAAAGGAGTCAATTCCTCTTCTGCATGGGGGAACCATTTTTTTCTTTCTGCCATGTTAACATCCGATTGTTTTATTCAGCTTATCGAGTCATATATCGTTAGATAGAGTCTACTCGTTTTTATCTCCGAAGTGGATTAAATCATCTAAAACATACTTCTTAATTTCGAGTTGATTTTCAGGAGATAAATTATATTTTTCGGCTAGTTGCAGATAATCATCAAGACTAAGTGAGACGGTAAGTCTGGGACGTTTAGGTCGCTTTGTGACAGAAAGCCCTAAAATAGTGCGGATCTGATCCGATGGGCTAAAGCCTGAATCTAGAGCAGCTTTACGGATAGAATACTGGAATTTTTCATCGAGATCGAAAGCCACTTGGGTTGCTTTTGCCGCCTTCTGATTCTGTAACCATTGTTCTGGTAGTGGGTGTTTCGGTTTAGTCATTCCGTTTACCTTTTAATTATTCTAATCTTGAAACTGAGGTTCCTAGGACCTAGGACCTAGGCCCTAGGAACTGAACTCGTTATTTCCCTGGCCAATAATCTCTAATATCGGATAAGGGGCGATATAAGGTTAACATGACATCGGTTTCCCCTCCGTCATAGACTTCAACATTAACGGCAAATTTTTCTTCATCATCAAGTAAAAGATATGATTCAAATGCGTCACCTCTGGCACCGTTTTCATCTTGAGGTGGTTTCTTATTTCGGTAGTCCTCTCGATGGAAATAGCCAAACTGAGCAAAATTAATTTGATGGTATTCTTTACCTAACCATTGCTCAAATTGTGTGGCTAGCTCATCGGGTAGGCTTTGAGTGGTAAGCGAGGCTTGCTCATCTTCTTCGAAAATAGCGCTAAACTGTTCGAGATCGAATATCTGTTCAACTTGACCACGATTGACCTTAATGGAGAATTCAAGATAGGTTTCATCATCTTCATCAAGTGAAAGAAAAATGGTGTCATTACCATGACCTTTAAGTACCCATTCAGCCTTTTGGTTGCGTTCATACTCATAAGTGTTGACGGATTCGACTCTTAGCTGTTGGCCTCGAAGTTGAGGCGGTAGAGCAAAGCTGTCATCGAGAGAGATCATATCGCCCTTCATGAGATGCGAAGGGTGATCGAGTTGACGTTTTGGCGCCTCTTTTTTACCGAAAAGGCCCTTTAAAAATCCCATCATCGGCTCCTGTTATTTTGAACTTCTAATACAAAAAGAGCGCTTTTCTTAAAAAAGAAAAGCGCTACTTATTAGCTACTGAATCTATTCGAGCGATTAACGCTGAATGTCTTCATTTGGCTCTATGGTTACTTACGCGCTTTAAGGCGGTCAAGTACAGCGTTGGCATTAGACTTTTGCTCGCCAATGCCTGCTTCTGCGAGTTTAGCGTGCAGCGACTTATCACTGTTTTCATCAGCAAGCTGCTCAGAGGCGATTAAACGGTCATCAAACTGCTGCTGACGAGCCTTGATACGCTCTAGTGAATCTTTAGCATTTAATAGCTTAGAGTTACTACCTGCGAAAGAGTCAGTGATGCTAGCCGTTGCCTTTTGAACACTTTCAGTGGTCTTAACCATGCTCAGTTGACGCTGGTAATCGGTTAGCTGACGTTCAGTTTTACGCACGAGGTCTTTAAGACGAGTAGCGTGGGCTGAGAAGCTAACGTTTGCACTTTCTTGCTCTGCAAGCTCTTGGTCTAGTTGAGATATCTTCTCAGCAACTTCCATTGCTAAGGTTTCATTCTCTTTCTCAAGTGCTTGAGTTGCATAACCTTCATGTTCGCTGATAGAACGTTTTAGACGATCAACTTCACGGCTAGCTTGCATCTCTTTAGCCATAACGTCAGTTAATTCACGTTTTGCTTTAGTCAGGTGATTCTCTGCATCACGGATCTCCTGTTCGAAGATACGGGTTGAGTTAGCATCAACGATGCTTTGACCAACTTCAGTAGCACCACCACGAAAAGCGGTTAAAATCTTGTTTAATATGCCCATTATGTGGCTCCTATTTGCGTTGTCCCAGCGATTTGATCCAAGACCAACAAATTAATAATTAAGTGGATAACAAATTTACTTTAAGAAGTTACTCATCTCATCGATGACTTCTAGGCAGTTATCGGAAAGAACTGAAAGCTCTTGTTCGATCTCCTGCATATTTGAGTGAACAGAAAGTGCACCATATACCACATATTTATCATCAATTTTTGCAAATGATGATAAGGGCATTGGGATGTTGAGCTCTAACATGGTCTCAAGCATCTCTACACGACATTCCTGATTAACTTCATCTTCGCCCCAAAGGTAACTGATGCAGAGAACTTGGTTATCTGTCACCGATACGAATACAGGGATCTCTTCGCGTCCAACGATATTGACCTGCAATACCTCGACTTCACCATTGATTGGATAGCAATCAAATTGCAAGCCTGTATGGCTCTTGTCACAAAGATCATTTAGATGGTTGGCAATAGTGTGAATATTCATATTTGTCCTTATGACATATTATGTCTGGAGTTAAAGATAGCATTGCGACATAATATGTCAAGTGCTATTTTTCAAAAAAGTAATTCGTCTTGGTTTTAGATATATCAGCTCAGTTGATAACTCAGAAGAGTGTCACTCCCTGATTTTCAGACCAAGCTTGTTGGTGATACTGGTACAGTTGCATCGAGCCTATTCGATTTGCTTCGATGTTGTCTATCTCTTGGTAGAAATTTCCTGGAAATTCGAAAGCCCCTTTAATAAGTCCTGGTGTTAACCAGTCATCCTCTATTGATAACTGCGCGATATTACTCAATCTTGCTTTAGCATTTTTACCAGATACCGTGGCTATACTCCAACCCCATTCACCAAAACTGGGTACGTTATGATGATATTGGCTGACATCGAAACCTGCCATAGATAAGGTTTTTCCTATGGATATAAAGGCCTTAGGAGCATGGTATGGCGAGGTTGATTGTATGGTTAGAGCACCGTCGGCACTTAAGAGTTCCTTTAACTTTTTATAAAAGAGATCTGAATAAAGTTTATTCAAGTCTGGATGACTCGGGTCGGGGAGGTCGACAATGATAGTATCGAACTTGTTACCTTCCCGCAGTAGGTCATCCACCCCGTTAAAGGCGTCATCAACGACAACCTTGACCCTAGGGTCATTGAGTGCATCACCATTTAGTTTGAGTAAGGTTTGGCTTAAACGTGTCGGCATATCCGCATCGTGAGAGGTGAAAAGCTCAAGCAGATCTTTATCGAGATCGATTAAGGTAACCGCCTTAGGATCCCATTTAAGGACTTGTTTTAGTCCTAAACCATCGCCGCCACCGATGATCAATACCTTGTCATGGCGAGCACTAGCCTCCATGGTTGGGTGAACCAGAAATGCATGATAAATGTGTTCATCTTCACTGGAAAACTGCAGTCGTCCATTAATATACAGGGAGTAAACAGGTGCTATACCAGTGCCTCTCAAACGTTCGGTAAAAGTCAGTTGTTGAAAGCGAGTAGATTTAGCGTAAATAACATTGTCTTTATAGAGTAAATTATTAAAGTTCTGTTCCCAACTCGGCCCATGCCACGCTAGCAAGAGCAATATTGCTGAGGCGAGAAAATGACCAATCAGTAGGGTTTTGACGAAACGAATACGATCCCAGAAGCGCCAGATAAAGATAAAGCCTGCCAGTAGATTAAAGCTGGCAGTTAATGCTGCTGCAAGCTGAATATCAATGGCGAGCATAAAACTGACCCAGATAGCAGCGCCTATGCCTGCACCGACATAATCAGCTCCATAAATGGTACCAGCATTATGCATTAAGTGCTCATCACACAGAGATTGGCGCACACGGGCAATAAGGGGGATCTCCATACCGATCATCAAGCCAAGTATCACGCCCCAAACATAAGGTAGATATTCACTTAGGTGCTGCATGAGGCCAATAAAGCCACCTTCAGGCAGTAGATCTGGCGGCAAGCCTAAAGTGCTGGCGATGATGAGGGGAAGTTGTTGACCGAAGCCGATAATGGCAGCGGTGATCAAGATTGCTAGCGAGCCACACAGGGCAACGCTGAGTTCAAGTACTGCGAAACCGGTAAAGGCGCAGCGTATTTTACGTGCAGCAAAGGCACCAACTCCCATCGACACGATCATGAGGCCAATCATGGTGTAGATTGCGGCTTCTAAAGCTCCGAGAATGCGTCCAGCATAGTGGGAAAGCAGGTATTCGTAGATTAGCCCACATCCCGCAAGTACGGCCATGATGCCGAGCAGTAGTGTGTCATCAAACCAGCTTAATTTTTTCTCTTTGGTGTTTCCAGCTAGGGCTGGCTCGGTTACTTCGCTCACTGAATTCTCACGTTTTGCAATTTGTAGATAGTAAAAAAGGCGACTAGATAGCCGCCCAAGATGTTAAATATTACGTTGGTTAAGCCATTAGGCTGGTGAGGATTAAGGCAATCGCAACACTTAACGCAAGCTCAACGGTGGCAACACCTATGTTATTTTGTTGCTCGACCTCTTCGGCCAAATTGATGTTAGCAAGTACGACTTTCTTGACTATCTTAATCAGTACGGTCAGTGCGATTAGCATGATAACTGAGAAGGTTAACCAACCAACTAAATTAGCAAGGTAAGCTTCAGGATTATAGATAATGAAGTGGCTAGCGGCATTAAAGCTCAGCGCCATCGCAAGCATGTAGCCGCTGTGACGAATGGCAACTGCTTTATGTCCCGCAACTAAAGCTTCTTGCATAGAGGCATTTTGATTACGTTTAGCGTAACGGAATTCGCGAAAACGCGTGAGTAATACCAACATCAGTTGAGAAATAGCAAAAGCGCTAAAGATGGCGATAAAGGTGTTCAGTGTCAGATCTTCAGCCCACAATAATACCGATCGAATGATTATCGCAGTGGCGATAGCAGCACTGGCGTCGACGATGGCCACTGAAATATTGCCTTTGAGGATAAGCTCATTCTTATTGAACTCGTTAAGGGCAATTTTATCGTGCAGGAATCGACCCAGTTTGATTAACATCAGACCGAATAAACCATAAGCCGTCATACCAATCGCTTCGACTAAATAGGAGTCAGCTGCTTCGCCTGTGATGGCGCCAGTGAGGACAATACCAAGCCCTGCAATAGCACCGGCCGTGCTGATCCCAAAAGCAAAGTTGTCTCTTTCTGAAAGCTCAACCCGGCTATCGACTTTAATACTCCACCCCTGAAGATAGCGCATAAAGGTCAGTAGAATAATCGCTATGGTTAAGTCTATGGCTAATATGATGACCAAGTCTTGCGTAATACCGAAGTTTTGAAATAATGTCATGTGCGTTCCTTATCTATTTTCCTCGGCGTACACCGCGAGTAGTGCGACTGTTTGAATTTCGGAAGTTACTGTTCTTAGAGTAATTAGAACGGAACTTACTGCCACTTTTACTACTGTTACCTACTGAACTAGCTTTAGGTGTGCTAGTACTTTGTCGGGATAAACTTGTCGAACCTGTACGCGTTTTAGCATAAGGGCTATCGAATTTCTTACCCTGAGAGTTAAACTGTTTTTTGGTCTTCTCATAGGTTTGTTTCTGAGAAGTAGCCTGCTTAGGTGAGGTATAGCGTGAACGACCGACGTCATTGTAATAGCTATAATTTCTTCGGCTAGACCAGCGATCGTAACCTATGGGGCCACGCATCACGTTGGAAAACATCGAATACATGCCATACCAAGCCCAAAAAGACATACCATTGGAACCCGTTTGCCAACTGCCATAACCCGGGTTACCGATAAGTTGGCTACCAGCACCGAGATCTTCGGAGCCATTGGCAAGTGCTGCAGCTTCTCGACTAATTGAGTTTACTCGACCTAAGGCGCCGTTAGACATGTCGGCAACCACGTTGAGTGGATCCGATAGCATATCGTTATACAGACTGGGATCTGCTGCTTGATAGATATTTTCAGCTTCGGCTAATTGTTGATCCAAATCTACATAATTTTGAGCATTGCTCAGCTCTTTATAGCGCCGAACCAAGGACATGTACATAGGCCCTTTAGTGGTCGCATCCTTTGCCAGCTCATTGAGTAATGGTGCCAGTTCCGTTTGCTGCTTAAGCAATACATTGGTGTACTGTTTAAGCAAGGTAGCGTTTCGGATCTGGCCGTTATCTAGCATTTGTCCTAGAGTGTCGATTCTCTTGCCAGCTAATTGCTCAAATTGAGCAATTCGTTCTGGCCTGTCATCACCACAACCGACTAAGGTTAGTAGCAATGTTAGTGTGAGAACACGTATAAGCATCGCTGCCATGTTTTCTCCATTTTTTAGGGTAGAGGCTAAATGAATTTTTTAGCTATCTATTTCATAACTTAATACATTTGGAATTAAGTTATAGTAACCTCTAGATTGAATGAAAAAGTAATCTTTTTTTATTTAACTTGTGTAAGGAGGCTCAAAAAGCCAAGACACTTACATTTTGGTTACCACCGAGACATATTATGTCTTAAATGATAATAAGTCGATTGCCATAAATTGTTAGGGATTATTATTACCATGGAAAATATCAGTAACAAGCCATTATCTGCCATTATTTCAGACGTTGCGGATCGTTACTGGCAGCGCATGAATGAAACATGGCCTGAGCTTGCTAATGAATTAACCACAGAACAAGCTCAAGAGCTTTATCGTATCATGGGGTTGAGTGATTTTATTGCAGAGCAGTTATGCCGCCACCCAGATTGGATTCTGCCTCTTTTTCATGGTGATCTTGAAAATCTTTCAAGGCAGGAGTTTGATAGCGATCTACATGCTCTATTGATTGATTTTTCCGGGGAAGATGACGTTAAGGCGATTTTAAGGCGTTATCGTAATAGACAGATGGTGCGTTTAGCTTGGCGGGATTTTTTCGGTTACGCTTCTTTACAAGATTCTCTGCTAGATCTTTCAGCCTTGGCCGAAGCCCTCATTATCTCAGCTCGCGACTGGCTTTATGTCCAAATGTGTAAACAATATGGAACCCCTTCTGACGAAGAGGGAAACCCTCAACCCCTTATAATCCTTGGTATGGGAAAATTGGGGGGGAGAGAGCTTAATTTTTCATCAGATATCGATCTTATTTTTACTTTTCCAGAACATGGGGAAACACAAGGCGCGCGCCGCGCCATTGCTAACCAAGAGTTTTTTATCCGAATGGGTCAACGCCTAATTAATTTGTTGCATCAAGTGACTGTGGATGGGTTTGTCTATCGGGTCGATATGCGCCTTCGCCCTTATGGTGAGAGCGGACCTTTAGTGGTGAGTTTTAGCGGCCTTGAAGATTATTATCAGGAGCAGGGAAGAGATTGGGAACGTTACGCCATGGTGAAAGCTAGGGCATTAGGACCTTGGACGTCACACTCTGATGAACTTCATTCTATGCTTCGGCCGTTTGTCTATCGTCGCTATATCGATTTTTCTGCGATTGAATCATTGCGTAAGATGAAGCAACTTATTACTCAAGAGGTGAGGCGTAGACAGCTGACCGACAATATTAAGCTAGGTGCTGGTGGAATTCGTGAGGTTGAGTTTGTTGTTCAAAGCTTTCAACTTATTCGTGGGGGGCGTGAGCCTGCATTACGTCAACAAAGCTTATTAGCTGCGATTGAAACGTTATACAATTTAGGTCAACTAGAGTATCTGGTTGTGGATGAACTCAAGCAGAGCTATCTCTTGTTAAGGCGAGTTGAAAACCTGCTTCAGGGGATTGGTGATCAACAAACACAGACCTTGCCAGATAATGGATTAAATTGGTATCGATTATGTCATTGCATGGGAATGGCATCGGAAGCTGAACTTCGTACTCACATTGAATCTTCGATGAGCAAGATCCATCGACATTTTCTCGATACCGTCGGCGGGAGAATAGAGGATGACACTGCTGAACTTTGGACTCAACAGTTGTGGCTTGCCTATGACGATGATGATGCGCAAAGCCTGATTAATGAGCAGATGATCGAAGATCCAAAGCTTTGGCCCCTGCTGAAGTCTTGGCGTGAGACTGTTGCAAATCGAAGCATTGGACCGAGGGGACGAGATACGTTAGACAAGTTGATGCCTTGGTTATTAAGAGAGATTACTCATCTAGATTCCCCTTCAAGCGCCCTAGCATCTGTTTCTAAAGTGATCGATCAGATCTTAACTCGTACGACCTATCTAGAGTTGCTTTATGAGAACCCCGGAGCGCGTCAGCAACTGGTGAGTCTGTGTTGTGCCAGCCCTTGGATTGCGAGCCAGCTTGCAAAGTTTCCTATGTTACTTGATGAGCTTATTGATCCTACTCAGCTCTATGATACCACCTCATTAGATGATTATGGCAGTGAGCTAAGGCAATATTTGCTTCGTGTTCCAGAGGAGGATATGGAGCAGCAGATGGAAGCATTACGCCAATTCAAGTTATCTCAACAACTTAAAATCGCCGCCGCCGATGTGACGGGAGTTTTGCCTGTGAGTGAGGTGAGTGACCACCTCACTTTCTTAGCTGAAGCTATTATTGAGCAGGTCGTGACGCAAGCGTGGCAACAGGTGAGTCGTCGTCATGGGAGGCCTGCGTATTTAGCGGAGGGAGTAACAGGTTTTGCGGTTATTGGTTATGGCAAAGCAGGTGGAATAGAGTTAGGTTATAGCTCAGATCTTGATCTGGTTTTTCTGCATAATTTTTCTCGTGAAAAATATCCGGAACAAGGTGAAACCGATGGCGATCGTCCTATTGAAGTCGGCTATTTTTACCTCAAGTTAGCCCAAAGAATTCTTCATCTCTTTTCTACTCGTACCACATCTGGAGAGCTCTATGAAGTGGACATGCGCTTACGACCATCGGGATCCTCCGGCCTGTTGGTGAGTGAAATGGAATATTTTGGAGAGTATCAAAGACAAGAGGCTTGGATCTGGGAACATCAAGCCTTAGTTCGTGCTCGCTTTATGTTTGGTAGTAATACTCTGTCTAGCCGTTTTAGTGAGTTAAGAGCGCAGGTCTTAGAATTACCACGAGATAAGTCTGAGCTGGCAAAAGAGGTGAGAGATATGCGCACTAAGATGCGATCTCACTTGTTAAAGGTAAAACCTGAGCTGTTTGATTTGAAACAGAGCCCGGGGGGGATTGCAGACATTGAATTTATTGCTCAATATCTAGTGTTAGCTAATACCCATGAATATAAGGAGTTATCGACCTGGTCTGACAATATTCGAATTTTTGCAAACCTAGGAGAGTTAACTTTATTATCAAATACTGATGCCGAAGCTTTGATACAAGCTTATCTGTTTTTACGTGATGAGAGCCACAGGCTGACACTTCAGCAGAAGCCGAGTGAAATTCCTGTTGAATTTGTTGAGGTTCACGCTAATCGTGTCATGGAAATTTATCAGAGGATATTAGTGAACTAAAGGTAATTCTGTTTGGGTTGTCATTATTGGCAATATTGCTTCGCATTATGCGGCAAGTTGTTTTCTCTTTGGAGTGAGAAATATTTAATGTGTTGAAAATACACTGAGTGTTTTGGTTGGCTCGACTATTGCTTTGTGTTTATAGCAATAATAGATGTTAGTAGGTCAACCATACGCTTGGAGTCGCCCATGAAATCAATGAAAAATCGTTCCTATTGCGGATCTATATCACCAGGACGTTTGGCCTTAAGTGTTATCTCTATTCCCAATAGACCAGCACAAACGCCCCATTGCCCAGCTAAACCAGCGAAAGAAAAAGCCACATTTCCTCTTATTTGGTTGTGCCTTTTAGGCTGTTTACTATTATGTAACAGTGTTATGGCTAACGATGTCAGCTGGAAGCTAAGAGGTTACTATCTTCAGCAATTGGCCGATATTGACGCTGAAGCGTTAGGTGAGAGTACAATAAATAGAGGCTTGGCGTTCAGAGTTAAGGGGGAGGCTAATCAATTCGAAATAGGTTATACAAGTCAGTCAAACTGGTTGGTGGCTTTTGAGCAACTCACACTGGGTGGGCAAAATGCTTTATTTACTGAGGTAGTAAGTTTAGATTCTGAGCTTCAGGATAGTTTTAATCAAGAGGTCGGGCAGTATTCTGGTTGGGGAGTTAAATTAGGGTACCGTTATGTTTTGAGCGATGTTCTGTTTGGTTCTCTCCATCTAGGAGGCTTTAACTGGGAGTTGGTCTCTTTAAACGCCAGTGATAAACAGAGACTTGAGCAGAGAGGTCAAAATGGAACCTCTCCTTATGTTGGATTCGGGATCGAGTATAGGATTAGTGAGCAGGCTAGTTGGGTCTTAAATTGGCAGCATGTTGAACTCAATAGTGATAGTTTCGATGACCTTGTTGTTAAACTTGCTTATTTATTTTAATTTGAAGCAGATAGCTTGATACTATTTGTTGCATATATTCATTAAGTTAAGATTTTACTGTATAGCATTTTAGATTATATTATTATCCATTATTGATACCTTGATGTTCTTTTAGGAAATGCAAATGGCGATTGGAAATGTTGGTACACTTGTTCCGATGAATGCTCCAAGTCATCTGATTTCGTCTCAGGCTCAAAGCGCTGTAGCTGTAGCGCCTAAAGCAGCAAATATGGCCGCAATCAAGGTTGAGTTATCTCCTGCTGCTATAAGTCTCAGTCAAAAAGAGGTTGCTGGGGACAAAGTTGAAAGCCAATTAACCTCAAAACAAGCTGAGACCGAGAAGTCTGATGGGGTCAAATCCTTTGCATATGGCGTTTTAGGCATGGATCATCCGGATCAGATAGATGCAAAAGAAGATGACTCCTATACCGCGGGCCAATTTTTGAAAGCGGCTGCTACGGTAGGTAGTGTTATTGCTCTTTTCATCTAGTCGATTTAGGCTATTTTCTCATCACTAGAGAGAGGATCTTTATCGGTAAAAACCAATACATTTCATTGATGAATTACTTTTTCCCTATCCCGATAGTGACCAAGCCAGTGTGAGTAATGCTCCTGTTAATGGACAATATTAATGAACTTGTTACTGAGACACTTAAAGTCACAAAAATAGCGACCAGAATGATGAGCTGATATTTCACGGCTAACATAGGGTCACTTCCCCCTAAAATTTGTCCTGTCATCATACCTGGTAACGTAACGAGACCCATGCTGGTCATCGAGGCCAATATAGGCGCTAAAGACTGAGATAATGCAGACTGCAGGAAGGGAAAAGCCGCTTGATAAGGTTGTCCACCCAGTGCTAATACTCCCTCATACTCCATCTTCTTCTCATCAAATGCCGTAAATAACCGCTGGAGAGCAACAATATTGCCGCTTAAAGAGTTTCCCAATAGCATGCCTGCAAGTGGAATTAGATATTGGGCATTGTAGACTGGCTGGGGTTTGAGTAGCAGTAGAAGTAAAATGAGCATCATAGGGACAACGCCTATGATGAGGCCTACAAGTACGGGGAAGTAAAGAACTCGTCTTGGGAGTTTCGCACTAGTTACAATGGCACTGGCACCGATGAGAATCATAATGCTTAACCATATAATATTGATCCATAAACTATCGAGAGAGAAAAGAAACTCCAGATAGAGACCAACCAAGATTAGCTGACAGATCATGCGGACGATCGAGACAAATATCTCTCGCCCCAAATGAAGCTTTAGCTTAACATTTATCGCGAAAGGGATGATCAGCACTGACATAAAAACAGCGAGTTGCCACCAGGTAATATCGATACTCGATCCCATCGTCATAGCGGCTCTAAATTGTCAGTAGAAGGAGAGAGTGATTTTAGGCGTAATTGATATACAGGTCAAAATGTTATCAAAAAGAGAGTCTGGATTCTCTGTGTTAGACTAGCTTTGAATTGGCTTACTTTAGATTGTAAGCGAAGACTAATTTCAGCCAGCTTTTGTTGTTTCAGTTGCACTCGTTGGCTGATAATTAACTTGAGTATTAGAAAGGTATAAACAAGCGTCACGGCTACCTAGTCTCTGTCTAGCCGATGTTATAGATAAATAATGCTTGATGTGGTTTATCTTTATGGAACAACTTATTGTTGTTAATCATGTAGTTAGTAGGGGTAGTGAAATAAATAGAGGGTTGGTGGCCCTCTATTTATTGTGTGTTACTGTTCAATCGTTAGGGGGGCAGATCTTGTTTGCTTCTGTAAAATGTCAAAGTTTTCTCTCGCTTGTAGACTGGGTCTTAAGCCAAGGTCTGGTCTGGCTATGTCGCCTTGAGAGTAGTCACAGACGCCATCAGGAAAAATGGCTTCCAGTTGCTTCTGATAGGGAGTGATTGAAACGGCGCCGTAAATACCTTGCTGTATCGCTTCGGCGACCGGCATTTGGCCACATTTAAAGATACTGCCTGCCCATGGGCCGCCGGCCTGAATCCGAATATTACTATAGATAGGGTAGATTTTGCTGCAAGGCCCTAAGGGGCGGTTATTCCACTCTCCATCCCATACATTGTCACCTTCGAATAATACTTCTCCATTACTATCTAAACAGATGTCATGCAGAGAGTCAGGTTTAGCGTTTACTGGATCCTTGTCATCAGATGTCCTTATGGCCATAAGCCAACGGTCTAAATAATTGACTCCCTTTGCTATTGGAGTGTGTTCTTTATGGGAAACCCAGATCACTTGATTATCGTTATGGCCTTGATATTCTTGGATTCTTAGGCGACTTTCAAATGAGGCGGCGGTATGGTGCATATTAAGATCATCTTCTAGATAGTGACGGATCTCCAAAATCGGGAGCTCAGCTTTACCAATGAAAATTTGCCCATATCGATAGCCATTATCGATAGCTTTTGAATCAGAAGATTTTCTTTTGGCGGTGTTAGGGGAGGGTTGGGTGATATTGTTTCGACTCCAAAGGCTAAGCCATAATGGAATCTTCATACCAAAAGGGGTAAAAGCACTCTCTTTTTTCATCTTTTCTTGGGGAAGCCAAGAGCCTATGTATTGGTTAAGCTTGATGAAATCTTTAATCGTTATATCCCCTTTTCGCAAGGCGAGTAACCCATATTGCACCCCTTCATTACCCCATGTAGTACGTGCAAAGCCATTTTTGTCGGTACCATAAATTTGAGCAAGATCTTGCCAGTAGGTCCAATTTACTCTCTCTTTGACCTCATCAGAAAAGTAGGGTTTCACAAAACCCTGTTTCGGGTTGTAGAAGAAGGTTGCCGCAAAAAACCAGGAGTAAACACATTCACTACTGCCATTAGGCATCGATGGCCAGGCACCTGCGACCATTTGATTGAGAGGGACTAAGAAGCTATAGGGATGCTCGAAATCATTGATCCCGTTCATTCCCTCAATATTCTCTCTTTGTTCCCAGTCGCGCCATTTTTTATTACCATTATCAGTCACATTAAAATAGTGCTGCAGTAGATCGCAATCGAGTACAAATATTGATTGAGACACCATGTCGGGGTAACTGTAGATAGGCATTAAACCATCGAGAACACCTGTGCTATTTTGTGCGATTAGGTATTGAGCAAGTGCTCCTCCCGAGCCACCTATACCTAATGTATAAAATGGTTGTCCATAAAGAGAGGTAAACTGCTTTTTTACCCGTCTAGCAATGTCTTCGGCGAGCAGCATGTTATAAGTGTAACTGGTGTTATTGCCACTGGAACCTATCACGGCATAGCCTTGCCTTAGCAGTGAATGTCGGCGGTTGATAAATCGATGGGCTCCCATACGTCCTTGACGAAACCCGATACTAGCACCGCCTTTAAATTGATAGATTAGCTTTTGATTCCAATAATCCTTAGTGTTTCTGTCTCCTACACTCTCTTGGGGGACTAACATTGTCATGTAGTAGATATAACGGTTGATGCTGCCTCTTTCTAAACGAAAGATCTCCGGAACCTCTTTGCTCTCTATGGTGGTTGTCGCAATCAGTTCTCTTGCTGGTGGGTTGTTAATATCATAATCCTTGATGATGTCGCTGCCAGCTTTTGCATAGAAATAATCGATCCGTGAAGTGATTAGGCAATCTTTACTGTAGCCAATAGGCTGGTTGTTATCGTCATAGATGGTGACGCCATCACCATCTTGATTATCGACAATAGGCTGCCCTAATCCTGCATCGACGGTCATGCAGTAAAAGGGATATTGACGCTCTCCTGCGTACAAAGCATCAACAGGACCAACCTCGCCTAGCGGAATTGGGAATGGAAACGTTTCATCGGGTCTTGGCGTTAAACTGATATGTTTTTCAACGGTTAAGATAGGTTTTTCTGTGCCCATTTGGGCAATGCCTTTGACCTGACGACGTATGAGAGGATCGGGTTCACAAGCGGTTAAAAGTGCACAAAATAACAGAATTGATGTGAGGTTTAGTTTAGCCATGACCTCCTCCTAAAAAGATGTTCCTTATCTATTAAGTCTTGTTCGATTCAGTGAAAATGCAAATGTTTTTGGTGGGGAGATTCACTGTCCATAGTCGTAATTGTTTGAAGTGTTAGATTATTTTATTCTGTTGATTATTAATAATATTTTTAAATCTTTTCTTATCAAAAATAAATAACGAAAAATCAAAAGGGTCAGAGATTATGACTCCTTTAATTGTAGAGCTTTAACACTCAAATATTCCAGAGATTGCATTTCAGTTAAGCGACTATAAGTTCGTTTAAACTCGAAGCTAAGTGCACCACCTATATAGAGTTGATCTAGTGTTACAGTCGCGCTCAGATAGAGCTTTACTCCTTGATCGTAAAGTTCATCAACCAGACTGATAAAACGTCTGGCGGGATCATCATTAGCGGCATAGTGCAGTTGCCGCTCACCTGTTTTGGTGGCTATTGAACCATCTTCAGTTCCTCGTGCACGGATCCAACCTCTGATCTCTCCACCTAGAGGAGGAATATCACTGAGTAAGATGGTGTCGAAGCGGCTAGCAAGTTCAATATAATCCAGTTGTGAACGTGGACCGCTGCAGAGGGCGTTAAAATCGATCCAAGCGGTATCTTGATTGGCTTTCACGACTTCAATAGGCCTTCCCAAGATCATTAAGGGCTGACTGTTACTAAAGGCGCCTGAACTCAACTGCTCGAATAAAGTGGAAAAATTGGCTTGAGGTTCAAGAAAGTAGGTTTGGTGATAGTTAAGGTGTCGAAGTCGATGATCTTGCTGCCCATCTAGATGTATCTGCTGAGTATGCTGTTGCAGCAGTGTCATCGCAGGTTCGAATCGCTGCCGCTGTAAGCCATTCTCATATAAGCGTTCAATTGCAATATTAGAGGTCGCAACGAGTACTATATCTAATTCAAATAGGGCACTAAATAGCGTACCTAAGATCATAGCATCCCCAATATCAGCGACAAAGAACTCATCGAAACAGATCACATCAGATTCTGCAGCTATGCGCTTAGCAATCCGTTTTAACGGATCTCTATTACCGGATTCCAGCATCATCTCTTTATGTATTCGCGCCATAAAACGATGAAAATGCAGTCTCAGAGGCGTGTGGCTAGTCAGCTCAGCAGTAGCATCGCAAAAAAGATCCATTAGCATGGTTTTCCCACGACCCACATCTCCCCATAGATAGAGACCTAATATCTGCTGTTTTGAGGGCTCTTTGAGTTGTTGATAGAGCGCATCGAGTTGAGTAATAACCCGTAACTGAACCGGATCATCTGCAAAGCCGGACTGCTCAAATTTGTGGTGGTAGCGCTCAAGTGGAGAAAAACTCATGACCGAAAAAATGACCTGGCTAGATGGATATAATGTATCAGTATACGCTATTTCTTATTAGAGTTTTCCCCGATAATTAGCTAGAAAAGCAGTATTTTATTCTGTAGTTTAATGTAGGTTTATTGATTCAATATACGACAAGGAAAGTTAATTTTGACTAGATTATTGCTTATACTATTACTCGTTACTTTTTCAACCATGAGTGTGGCTGACAAGTCTCGTGATGTTGTTTTTGGCCTGCTATTAATCAGTGATAATGCGTCTGATAATAAGCTGGCAGCGAAAGACCTATACCACCTTCCGCCTGAAAATTCAGAACTTTTAGATCTTGCGGCATGGGTATTGATGAACAGCGCCACAGATTATAATGATGAAGAGGAGGATACGTTAGCTTGGTTGGCAAAAGCCTTGGGGGCATCCAAGCAGGCAAGATACAGAGATGTGTTAATCGAGCTTAAAAGTAAAACCTCCTCTAAAAAGTTGAAGCGCTATATTAAAGGTGCACTTAAGGAGATTGGAGACACCCAAGGAGATGGGTTTGACCTTGAAAATTATGATGTTGATAAAGTGAGTAAAGAGCTCATGGCATTGGCCAGCAAAGCTCAAGTCTCAAAAATGGGATTCCTACAGATAAATGTGGGATCGAGCTTAGAGGATGTGCTGAATAAGTTAGGTGAGCCAAACAGTGTTGGTCAATATGTGCGGAGTAGTTATAGACCATTTCTGGGTAACCTTAGGCTGCAGAATTTACGTATTACCTACCTGAATGCCGGTTCAATGGAGTTCAGCTTAAACAGTAATGTATGGGTGCTTAAAAATGCATTTACTCAGTCGAAGGTCGACACCGCAAATCTAGCTCCCGCTGAACTTGCGCTGGTGTCTCAATTGCTCAGTAGTGATTATAATTTGGTTCGCAAAAGTGCTCGTGAAGCTATAGCAACCAAGTTGACTAATCCCGCAGCGTTAGATCAGGTGGCACAGAGGGTGTGGCAGCTTAGAGATATTGACGATAAAGGCATGGGAGATGCGATGGCTTGGCTATGCAAAGTCTTGGCTGCCAGTGGTAATGGTCGCTACCATGATGTGCTCAATAAATTGTATGAACAAGCCGGCAATAAGAAAATTGTCAAATATGCTAAATCTTCAAAAAAGAAGCTGACACCAACTGAACCCAGCTTTCAGGTGCAATAGAGTAAAATCAAGGGAGTGGTTAACTCTCAGTTAGCCACTTCTTTGATTTAGCTTATTTCTGATCAGACCTCAGTACTAATTCAACACGTCTGTTAAGTTTCTGTCCCGCTTCATTGCTGTTGTTGGCAACGGGTGAGTATTCACCCACTCCCTTACCCGTTAGCTGATCTTTAGGGATTTGGTGTTTAGATGTAAGCTGCTTCACAACAGCTTTTGCCCGTTTATCTGACAGTAGCTGATTGTAGCTCTGCTTACCTTTGTCATCGGTGTGACCGATAACATAGAAGCGCTGTTTAGGGTGAGATTTAAGGTAGGTAGCCACAATTTCAACAACATTCTTTGCCTCAGGTAATATCTGGTCACTGTCGAACTTAAACAGTAATCCATCAAGTGCCACATGGCCGGTTTCAGCCATCTTATCTGTTAATCCATCAAGATCGATACTGAGCCTATCATCGATGAGTTCTGTCTCTTCAACCAACTTTATTTCACCCCATAATCCCCCTTCAAAGCCGATAGTGTAGGTCATCGCATGCACATTACCTTGAGGACGTTCGAGTAGGTAAAGATGATAAAATTGGTGATTTTCATTACCAATATGGGCCAATGTTTTGGTGCGCTTTTCGATGTGGCGAGGTTTGCCACATGCGAGTCCCTGACAGCTAAATGTTTCGACAAACCCAAGTTTAAGCAATGCTGTTTTGTAGTTTGCATTGACCTCAAATTCAGAATAAGTGCGTGGTAACTTATAGTTGATGTCGGTGATCTTCCCCTCTAACTGTTTAATCTTGTGTTGGCCCTTTTTGACTGAGGTGAAAATGTTTGTTTGACCAAAATCTAACTGTTGATAATTTTGAATATACGCACCAGGAAGTCTGGCAATCAAAGGATGGTCGCTGGAATTACTGACATCCTTGTGACTCATATCCTCAAATTTTTTCTGCACTATCTCTGTCCCTAAATAGCTTGAGTTGACAGTTATGAGATCGAGTGGCTCGGGAATGACCTCGATAATATCAAGTTGTAATGACGTTTCTTTTTCCCAATTAACGGCAAAAATTGAAACATATATCAGCTTTTTATCTAATTGTATTTGGGCTGATAATAATGCAGGAGAGTTTTTAGCAATATTTTTAAGTGGCTTAAGCTGTTTTGTCAACGACTTTATTTTTCCACAATCAGCTTGATGGCATTCAAAAATTATACTGCCACCTAAAGCCGTTATTTGCTTTTTATAATTATTGATCAGATGACTGGGTTTATAACTGACTGGAATGTCATAACTGATCCTAGTGAGCTTACCGCTGACATTTTGGGTAGTGACTGCCGATTTATCCACTCCAGCAATAAGTGAAAATGGCGTGAAATGACGCTCAGTCTTTTTATAGGTCTTTGCTTCGGCCAATGGTTCGAAAATGAGCTCTTGGGCGGTGGCTTGAACGCTAAAGATGATACTTGTGGCCAATAGCAGGCCAAGTCCAACACGAAACATGACAGTATTCACTCCATGAAGAAGGGGGCTAAACTCCCCATTGTAAACAAGAACACTCTGACCTATTTACTTGGTAAAAGCGAGATTAGGTGCTGGTAATATCTTTGACTGAAGTTGTCTTGTTCACCATCATAGGTGAGCAGGAGAAAGTCATTTATATCATCGAAACTGATGGCCTTATTGATCTCTATTTCTATTATTCTATCATCGTTAATTAGATAGTTATCAGGTATGACTTGAGCTGCAACTTCTTGTGGGATATCAACCTCTATGATATGTATCACAGGTAGATCATTAGGACTGGTTTGTAGTGACCATTCGAACGTGCTTACTGTTCCAGAGGTTAGTTCAAGAGAGAGCTGTTTTTTCGCCTCATTAATGGTGATCTCATTAGGGGGGAATGTGGGCCAAAACAGAGCCGAAATATCCGCTGTTGTTAGTTTCTGAGGATCATTATGTGTCGGCATATTCCAGGTGAGATAGTCAGTTTCAATGCGGCACATTACATCTTGTGTTTGCTCGATATTGTAGCGATAGATATATTCAGGCCAGAGGGTTTTATCTAGCTTAAATGCACTTGGTGTTGCGCCGATAATCCCATGCCACTCAGCACTGTCTCTGTGATACTTGTCGACACTGAAATTAATTGGCACATCAGTACCGTCATAGCGTGTTGTGACGGTATTGTTATTATACTCTGCTGCTACAGGTTGATAGCCCTGATCTTCACGTTGGACATTAATCCACTTTTCAAGCTGGCTATTCCAACATTCAACGGGGATTGATTGCTCACTGCTTGAGTCAACTATGCTAGCCATAAGTTGATTATTGCTGTTGAGAAAACCAGCCAAACTAAGATTTGGATCACCATATTCCAATGTGAAGAAGCTCGTTAGGTGTGTTGGGGCCAGTGTAAATTGATGTGGGGTTAACCCCTTATCCATCATATTGGCGTCTACGATTTGCCAATCATTTTCAGACATGATTTTCACATCAAAGGGTGTATCAATATAGCCTTGTGCGATCAAGGTGTTATTGACCAGAAAACGCACATCGATGGGATCGGAATTAAGGTACTCATCAACTGAGTAGTCACTCTCCTCAATGAGTGCCTTCAGCGCCGCTTTGCTGCTTGAGAATATTTCATCAACGCCCAAAATCGCGGTGAGGTTGTCACCTATTAATGCTGTAAGGTGTGAGTGTAAGCGCTGTGTTGTAACGAATTCGTCGGCGTTGCTCTGCTCTGGAGAAAGTTGGTAAACATCGCTGCCTGAGTGGGGATAAAGGGAGTGAAGAATCACTGCGAGCTGTTGTGTTTTAAGTTGTATATCACTGCTAGATAATGCCTGTTCGAGCATTATTTCATAACGTTGAAACTCTATATGCGTTAATGGATTAATCGCGCCGTTATGAGAGCTTAATGACATAAGTTGAGCGATGCCATTATCGATAACGGCTCCGGTATTAGTCACTGTTTGAGACTGTGCATCATGGTTTGACTTTGTATTGAGTGAGACTTTAAGAGCACTTGATTTGAATTGGCTTGAAATAAGAGCTGGAGTCACCCGAGGCGTTAAATTGGTCTCTGTCCAATTAGCAATCAGGTAATACTCTGGGTTTTCAGTCGTGCTAGCCCAGTCAATCTGATAGTTGCCATCTGGCGTCGTTGTGGATTGTGGGTCACTGGGATCACAACTTTTGTTCTTATCTAAGTCAGCGCAAACATCAGCACCTGCAACAGCACCTAAATACGCGAGGGTTCCAGTCACCTTGTGGTCAAATTCGTCAGGTGTTGGTGGCTCAATGACTGGTGGGACAATATCTACAGGATCTGAATCTGAACCGCCACAGGCACTCAGTAATAATGACGAGAGTAGCAAAAGCCTAATTTTACCTTTGAACATACTTGTATCCTTACAAATATTGGAAATCAATCTAATCGCGTCATTATCCTGTTTTTCTACTGGTGAGCTATTACCCGAAGGAATGTATTTCAGACTAAAAAGTATTATCTGTTGATCTGGGAGTTTGCGGGTTCATGGGTTTTATTCTTTAAGGCAATTAGTTAATACCATGACCTTTTTGACGCCAGAATCTAGCTGTTCCATGACGTTGACTTGTTCACTCGAGTCCATTCCTTTATATAACACGGCAACGTTTGGCTGCGTAAAGAGTGGTGTTAGTCGAGTGCAATCTTTCGATTGATTGATAGAGAGAGTACTTGGGGTTGTTAGGGCTAAGCTAGCCCAGTCTTTAGTATCAATATCAGTGAGGTTCATTGAGCCAGAAAATGAGGATAAATCACCAAACTTATCTAGTGTAAGGCTGTTCAGGTATAGCGAGTTTAAAGATGTCAGCGCATCGAGCGGAGATAAAGAGACTAAAGTTCCTCCTTTGATGCTGATCATACTTAACTGCTCAAAATGGACAAGGTCGTCGAGTTGACTGTGGCTCCCTTTGGGTAAAGTACAAGTCAACAACGTCACTTGATGAGCCAGTGTAGCCTGAGAGTCTGCCGCAGATTGCTTGATACAAGATGCGATATGTTTATCGCTAAATTTCAGTTCGGATATGGTCAACACCGGATTACGTTTGATGGTGATATTAATCTCAGCAATATCATCACTGGTCTCGACTCTGCCGCTTATATTAGCTGTGTAAGCTTGTTTATTATTGTCAGACATAATGGCGGGCAGTCGTAAATTTAGATTGGCATCTACAGTTAATCCATTGGACAATTTCAGGTTGTCAAGTTGGGATAAGTCATCAATGTAGAGGTAACTCAATTGATTAAAATTAACGACTTCATCAGCCATGAATTGGTAGGTTGAACTGATCTCGGATGTCATTTTTATCAAGGGTTCAGAGGGATAATTATCGTCTGAAGACTCATCTACTAACATGTCGTAATGGGGTTGATTATCTAACTCATTGAATTTTTTGCTTAGTGGGCGAATAGCTTCCGTTATGTAGCAAAGTTTAAACACCTCAAATAGGTTCACCGTCATTGCGACTCTAGATTGATTAATATTAATCTCTATTAAGGCTGAAAATGCATCCTCTTCGCTTGGGGTTGCTGCGAGTAAATGAATGCTATTGACGTATTTCTGCAGTTCCGTAATGGTTTGTCTAAACTCTGCTATTTTCTGTGGCTGATAGCACGTTGAATCGCGGTTGATGGAGTAAACAAAAGTCTGGTAATGCCCGAGATAGGCTTCGGCAATTGATAACATCTCCACTGCGTCTAGTTCCATTTCGCCAATTAAACCGCTTCGCAGTACAGCCTTTGCACTTTCGGTTTGCGCTAATGTCTGATTCAAGCTCTTAAGATGACCGGTGTGTTGCTTATTGAGTTTACGTGCTTGTTTGAGGATATCATCAGTATTGAGCTGAAACGTATCGATAGCTTCTTTGGTGCTGAGTTGGGTTGAACTTTCATTACTTGCATGCGCTGAAAAGTGGATAACACACAGAAGGATTGAACTTGGTAATAACATTAAGCTTAACGACTTTCTCACTCTATATTCTCCGATCGTATGATGAACTATAGTGACAGCTAGCGTTTAAAAAGATGAGTCAACACCTCTAAATGGCGTTGCTGACTTAAAATAGAGACGTTTAGCTGACCACTTTTCTAGCTCTCTGTTTGTGTCATGTCAGGAAGGGTTTGCCGCAAAATTGTGCGATTTTTTGGCCGAGTCGATTCATCTCTGCCTGACTCCCGAAATTGAATCTAAATGGTTTATCTTCCACATTCGATATTATCAATAAGTTGTAGTTGTTAACCCTTGTAGGATCAGAATGGAGGCTGAATGCTTTGATATTTTCAATAGAAATCTCTTGTTTGGCTACAGGGTAGAGTGAATTAACCTCTGTACTGATTAGTTGTTTATTTAAATCGACTTCAATAGACATTTTTGCAAATAGTAAATGCCAGCTTAACAGAGCGCCAAATGCCCAATAGATAACTTGAATTTCATCATGACGTCTGAGACCTAAACTAATAACGATGGTTATTAATGCAATAATACCGCCTATTACTTTACGACTAATTGAATTGAATCTTTTATTAGTAATGACGGCTTTAGTTGAGGAGGTCTTGTTAAATAACATAATCAGCTTCCTAATTGTTTTAATAAAAAACCAAGTACAATAAAAATAGGCAGAGGGAGTAGTAGCTTTAACCAAGCCGCTGAAGTCCATAGAGGCTCAATGGTGTGAGTCGAGAGCCCCCCTGTGTGAGGGGACTTGGTAGTTTCGCTACTAAATACCTCAGAGATATCATGGTTGTGAAATGCTATTTCATTGGGGTACTGGCTAACTTGTTCAAAGGCCTGTAAGTGAAAACGCTCGACAATGAACAGTAATGCTTGCTCAGTTTCTTTGAACTTCCCTATAACGTAGTTCTGTTTTTGTATTGTGAGTTGATAGGTGTTCTCTTTATGTACAGAACGGGCTAGAACTATGACAGTTTTTGTTAATGCTTGCTCTTTTGAACATCTAAGCTTGATGCCGAATAGGCACTGCTCCAGATAGGTGGTCGCTGTAAGGTTATCTAATACTAAGTGTTGTTTAGCTCCGAGAAAGAAGGTAATTAACAGTATTAAAAACAAGGTGGCATATAAGTAAAACTCCTGCTGTACGCCTTTAAGAGTTACAAGCATAAGGAGGGCTGCGAGCAAGGGGAATATTAAAATATAAGCAAAGGCTCGAGTCAATAACAGGGCTTTGGTCGCCAGCATTAACTTATCGGGTAAGGTCTTGTCACTGATATGTACCTTGGCATTTTTCGAGAGTTCGGCGTAATTCAAAGGTATACCTCTTCTGTTAAACCTATCTGGTCATTTAGGCCTGTTTTAGAATGAAGGCAAATTAATATCATAGTAAAAAAATAAAATCCATTATCACTGGGAATAAGAAAGTGATGTTAATTTATGGAAATTGAGCGACTCATTTTATACTAAATGGGATTGCATATACTGTTTATCATTGCGTGTGGTTGATATGGTTTTTAGGTCATAGCGGATATTCATAGGTTGAATAATGAAACATTTCGTCAATTAATTATATATCAGGTATAACGGAGGGGAGATTACTCTTAGTCATAAAATGCCCCTCTGCTCTGTTAATGCTTAAAGCCCTATTATTGATAAGACGAGGAGACATGGATTAAGGTAAAGAAGATAAAAACCAACCTTTGGGCGTTTTAATGAATTTACAACTCATTGTAGAGCGATAGTTTTCACCTATAATTAATAAGCCTATTTTGGCTTGTTCTTGAGCTTGATATTTTTCCTGCTTAACTTTTGATGGTTCACTGAAGGTCACTCTCCCGGGTTCAATACTGATAATTTTTTCTTTAATAAACCAGCGTTCATGAGCTCGTTTTAGCACTTTCTCGGCGCGTTTCCTTTCAAAATCTGACGGTGTGACAGGCATTTGAGCTATAAAGGTTTCAATATCTTTTTTCTCAATAAAATCAAATGTATCTAAACATCGTTGAGTTAATATTTCCGTCTGAGTTCTTGTGACGTCAGCCATGCTGGTATTTAGCCAAAGTAGAGGTATTAAAACGAGGTAACGTAACATTATTATTCCTTATCATGGTGGAGAGCGACAAAGTGCTCTCCACCTTATTCATCATTTACTCATGTTGTAATGCGTTAAGTGGATTAACTTTATTGGTCATTTTTTGGTTTGTGGGGCCGACTTTAACCTGGAAGGTTTTCACACTATCCTTCAGTAGATCTCGTCCCTCTAATGCATCTCCGCCAACTGAAACAACATTACCTTCAAATAGGATGTAATAGGTTCCTATTTCATCCTCAGCACGGATACCAACGAGTTTAACTGTATGAGTGCCGGCATTGAGTGGAATAGATATTGGGCCGACCTTACGTTGAGGACTTGCACCATCAGTAATGACCTTATCATCTACCACTAACTTGAATATATCATCATTAAAGTTACCATTATCACCAAATGTTATCTCTAAAATGAAGGGAATCGTAAACACTAACCCATTACTGACTTCACTATCAACCTCTACTGTCACCTCACCAGTAACGACATTATTAGGTACTGTAACGGTAAGCTTTCCAGGTTCAGACTTGCTCACGTTAGCAATAACTCTTTGGCCATTTTCACCTGCAAAACTAACACGGTTTTTAGCTTTTAGTGTATGAAATCCTATACCTTCAATGATAATTGTATCGCCTGATTGCCCTGTATTTGCTTTAAGGCGAGCGATCTCTAATCCATCTCCAATTTGAATTTTGATTGGGGAGTTTGCTTCTTCGCCTCGATGTTCGACACGAACAGCAATAGGCCCGACTGCATTTGCAAGTAGAGTCCCTGGGACGGTGATCTGCAGTAAGGTCCCTTCAGCAGAGACGGTATCATGTTCTCTTTGTTCCTCTTGAGTCGATGCACCTTCATCTTTTAGGTAGGTAATAGGTTCTTCATCGAACCAATACCAGCGTTCATTAATCCCAAAGCCGGTACCAATAATGGACAAGGAATTATCGACTGCTTCCGCCTTCATGATGCTAGGCTCGATATCAACAATGGTTAATCCCCAAGTGACGGTAAAATCAGATTTTACCGGTACAAAAGCCATGTCTTTTATTGTTTTAACTTGATCAATTAAGATGTCCGCAACTTGTGCTCCAGTGATAATGGCGTCTATTTGTCCAACAAATGGCGTCCACTTTCTTAATGCTGCTCCTGCTGCCATTACTGCAATATCTTGAGGGCTAACACCGAGCTCTTGAAGTACAGCTTTAGTGATTGGCCCGAGTTTGCCTGCATTTGCGGGATCAGCCAGAAGTTCGACTTCATTCTTATAGAATTCTATTGCGATCTGTTTAACAAAGTTCTCAATGTCTTCATTGGTTATGTCGTTGTCATCATATAGCTTCTCAGCTTCCTCTATGAGCTTTGGCGAGAATTGAATGACTAATTTAGTGATCACAACAGGATCAAAACCTTTGGGCTCATAGCCAATTCCAGTTAAAATTAGGTCGAAAAACTTAAGTAAAATACCATCGACAATGGTTCTTATTGCTATGCTTTTACGGGCTTGAATGATTGCTCGGTCATAGTCGCTACTGGCTATATAGCTAAAGGGGGATGGCCCCAATGGTGTGCCAACACCTGGTGCTATAACTTGGTATAAACAGTTTTGGTAAGGGCATTCATTGTAGTATTGATCCTTTGACCAAAATTCTAATCCTAGAAAAGTACCGGATTGGGGGCCTAAAATATTGCCATCCCATCCGTTCTTTATATGTTTTCTTAATGGAGAGTCGAGTTGGTTAGGATCATATTCACCGTCTTCACCCAAAGGAATAATCATGGTGCTTAGGTATAGTTTTGTTCTATTTTTAAGTTCGACGCAGCCATCATAGCTAAGCTTACTTTTTTGGTCGTCATTAATGTCACTGTTATCTGGACAATTTGGATCAGATGGAAGCCAATTATCAAGAAAATTTGTTGCATCAAGTGAATAGTCAAAATGATCGGTACCGTAGCTTACGATGGTAGGTTTTATGTTGTTTGAACTTTTTTGTTGATTTTGAACGGACTCACTTAGGAGTTGTTTGGGTTTTTCTGAAGTGGCAGTTAACAATTTATTGTTACTGTATTTGCTAAAAATCGCGTTACTTTTATTGATCAGTAAACTCGTTGTCTCTGAGCTTAGCTTATCTAAGGCAACGGGAGATTGTTCCAGCAGGGATGTTAAATACGTATTTACGTCATCAAATTCAGAGTAGGTAACAATCGTTTCTTTAAACGTATTTAGTTGTTCTTTCGGGATTTTATTGACCCCGATAAAATCTAAAATGTACCTAAAGCTAGTACTGCTAGTATCGAGTGTAAAATTGGTTTCTTGAGGCAGAATATAACCACTCAGGTAAATTTTACCCTTGTGTGCATCTTGAGAATCAAAAAAACTTGTTACTGGTGTCAATTGATTTTTAAAGTGCTCTACTTGAGTGGTATTGGATGCATTGAGTGAATAGGTTGAACCAAGCAAGGTCTCTATATTCAGATCGTCGGCATCTATATCACCCACTTCTACCAACTGAACTTCAATTTGCTTAGTGACATAATAGGTAACGGCATTACTTTGACCGATAACATTATTAATTTGCAACTCTCCATCAGTGAGAGTGCTAGGGGTTTTGACGGTTAGGGTTGAGTCTGTGTGGTTAATGATCTCTAACGCCGTGCCATTGGCGGTGATGGTCATATCATCTGAAAAATCGGCACCCATTAGCTGGGTTTGACTCTCCTCTTGTAAAAGTAATGCGCCAGATGAACTTATTATTGGAGTGCTCTTTGGATGTAGAGTGATATTTCTGCTGTTGGTTTTGTTGATACCATCTGAAATAAATACACTACTTGTGTTAGCGGGAACATTGGCTTTGGCTATTCCTGTATAAACAGATATTGGTAGGTTAATGGGTTCGAGCCCATTACGTTTAAAGACTAAGTAATGCCGTTCAGCACTTAATGGCTCATCAATGGTTATCTGTAATAGATCGTCTTCACGGAGAAAGTTTGTGGGGATATTATTATGCGTGACGTATGGGGCGCCAGTCAGCACATCTTGATTCTCTGTTATGTCTACAAGCCTTTGTTGATCATAGATATCAAGTAGCCCATCATTATCATCATCCAGATCAAGATAGTCCGGCGTTGTGTCGAAATCAGTATCTGTTGGTTGACTGGCATCATTACCATACTCTTGAACATCTAGAATGGTATTGCCATCGGAATCATCGTCTAGAAAATTACCGATGCCATCGTTATCACGATCATCAGATCCTTCGATCCGATCAGATAACCCATCGCCGTCACTATCGGTATCTAGCCAATTGGGAAGCGCATCGTTGTCCGGGTTAAAACTGATCTGGTCAGAATATAACGGGTACAGAAACTCTTCGGTGTCCGCAATGGTGTCTGAATCCGTGTCGTGAGTTAAGTTGTTAATTTCTAATGCTATCTCTCTAACATCATCAATAGCGTCACCGTCTTGGTCTTCAAAAATCTCGGCATGGTAGGTGAAGCTCTCTTTGCCATCAAAATTAATATCGTTTATACCAATATGATGTAAACCGTCATCTAAAATTTCAACATTAATTGCAATGGCCTTTAGTGCTGGGTCGATATCAATCACCCCAAAGTTTAGTGCGTTACCATTTTTGTCTGAAAAATATATGTTTGGTTTAAAGTCAGGATCTTGGTACTTCAGAATAAGCGTATAAAATTGAGCTTCATCCGCGTTAAAAGAGAAGAGGTCGCCATTATCTGATTTTTGTGAAATCGCGCCACTAACTGCAAAGGGTGGTTTCAATTCCACCGCTGTGGCGATGGAGGGGTTATCGTTAGGCTCCACCTCAGTAATAAGATCTATCGATTGTTTTTCAAGGTCAAATGGGTAGCCGTCAAATTCATCTAAAACACCATCGCCATCTTCATCCCTGTTCGCCCACGTGCCGGCTAAGTCAGTGGGGTCGGTGGGATCTGGATCCGGATCGGGTGTAGGAGTCGGTGGTGTAGGATCTGTCGGTACTTCAGGATCAGTGCCTTCGCCCTCTTCAAGCTCACTATTACAGCCCGCGAGTCCAAGGGTTGCTGCGAGTAATGTGGCTAACCAAAGCTTCTGGGTTAGCTTGAGTGTGTTGTATTTCATTTTCTACTTCCCTATGTCAATTCTTGCAGTTTCCTACTGCTTTAAACTTGTTGAACTCACCGTTATCGAGTCATTCAGATTTACATTCTGAATGGGGTTTGCATTCGCATTAACCCTTGAGATGTGAGAGCTAAAAAAATATCTCCAGTGGCAGCACCAAGCACATTGCAAGCAATCTGATCTGAACTTGGTGCGTATAACACTGAGGTAACGATCTCTTTGATTACATAATTTGCGAAGGGAACGATGAGTTTTTGACACCAACGAACTTCGATCTGTAATAAGTTGGCGTCTTGGATATTCAGTTGGCGATTATTGCCGACACTTTTTAATACTGGATTTCGATACATTAAATTGTTGTTGGGAATTTCAGAGATATACCCGCTAGTGTATCTATTGCGTACTCTAAACCGACTAAATGTCTGGCTATCAGGGCTCAGAATACGAATTTCACTTTGCAGAACAGTAGCTAGTCTAGCTTTGACAACGGCTGATACCGTGTCACTTATGTCCGTCCCATGAGCGAAGAGTGGCATCATTCCTTGCGCTAACCCTTTGCGGATTTCAGTGCTGCTGCCATGGTGTAATGTGCCTGCTCTAACCGCTAGTGCTGTTGCAGCATCTAAGGTGCTTTTACTTGAATAGATAAACCCCCATTGGGCTATCATCATCATAGAAACGAGAATGACAGGCATTAAAAAAGGCAGTGCAAGATTAAACTCAAACATGCTTTGCCCTTTTTGGGTGCGGTTTAGCGTGGCGCTTTTCATCTGGCCGCTTGCTCACTCGGTATGCTGGGTTTATGAGTCTGACTCTGTATGGTATTGAGAGCATGAAGTAGTGCTTGAATTTGACGACCGACAGGGCTATTTCTGTCACCTTGTTTATTCGCCGATGTGAGTACTTGTGTTGATTGCTTTATTCTCACTAAGCTCATGTTGTACCAAGCTTTCTGATTCGCAGGTTCAAGCTCTAAACAGCGCATATAGGCTGACACTGCAGCATTATGACGACCAGTCCGGGTATATATATTCCCGAGTCTAAACCAGCCCGGTGAATAGTTGGGAACACTGGTTAATACCTGTAAATATAAGCTTTCAGCTTGATCGAGTCGTGCCATCTTATAGGCTTGTTCGGCTTCAGCTTGCAACGTCATTATCTGCTGATTTCCTTGTGGCTTTTCCTCTTGATAGGAGGAAACGCATCCGGATAGGTTTACTAGGCTGGCCATCAATAGGCTTATGATCATTAGTCTTGCCATGACAAGATATCTCCTTGTTTTATATTTTTATTTTCAGTATTTCCAGCAGCTAATTCCAACACCTGAGTAGCACCTCTACATGCACTACTACGCCAAGGTTTTAGGTCTTTTTTAATCTTGAGTACTTTGTTCTTTTTGTTGAGGTAAACAATATCGAGGGAATACTTCATGCCCATGGTATGCACTGAGTTACAAGGTGAGATTAACAGTCCTTGTTCATTGGTAAGGCGTTTTCGTCCAAGTAAACCTCTGAGTCGTAGCCAGGGAGTATTTGCAAGAAAAACCTCTTTAATTTGAGTGCCATTGTGGTTGTTTATACTGGTATTTTTCATGTTATAGCTCATACATAAATTTCATTGCGATAGGGAAGGCCAAAATCATAAAGGTGACTGGGAAGATGAAAATAATCAGTGGGAATACCAATTTTACTGGGGCTTCCAAGGCCTTTTTCTCTGCCCGTTGAAAACGCTCAACACGACGCTGATCTGATTGAACTCTTAAGGTTTGTCCTAAGCTCGCACCTGTTTTCTCAGCTTGTGCGAGGGCACTGACTAAGCTATTTACTTCTGTTATCTGAACCCGTTCAGCCATGTTTCTAAACGATTGAGCCCGTGACATGCCCGCTCTCATGTCGCGGATGACTTTTTCAAATTCGATCTTTAATGGTCCATTGGGGCCGCGTTCTACAGCTTGTCCTATTGCACCCGTCATATTGAGACCAGCCTCTATCGACATGGTCAAATAATCTAAATACACAGGTAAAGATTTGATGATAAGCCCTTGGCGTTTCTTACGTAGATCGTTGAGCGTCATGACTGGCAGGAAGTAGCCAATCAGAGCGGCAATGAATAAGTATTTTAGATTGATTTCACCCAGTAACAGGCTGCAGATGACTGTTAAGCTTAATGCGAAGAGCGTGCTGATAATCCTTATTGCAAAGTATTGCTCTGCCGTCATCATGTATGAGACTCCGGACACTTGCAGTTTCTTAGAGATCCTTTCTAGATAATCGACACTAAGATTTTCACTGATATAGAAAGCAAATAATCTGATCAATGGCCATAATATTTTGAGTCCCGGAGAGAGAGGATCCATAAACTCACGATTAGTTTTAGGCACTCTTCGATATATACGGATACAACTAACAGCAAGAAAGATGATTGCTATGGTAAAAAAAGCAACAATTAAATTGACCATGCGTATGACCTATACATCGATTGCGACAATTTTGCGGATGGACAGATAGCCACTAGTTAGCATGATGACTATCAATGCAATAAGCGCCCACCCCATAGGCTCTGTGAAAATTCTACCCATGGATCTTGGTTCCATTTGGTATAGAACAATGCCGATAAAAATAGGCAGCAGTGTCATGACGACTCCCTGCATTTTCCCTTGGGAGGTGAGGGCATCAATTTTCCCTTCCATCTCTATTTTTCTTCTCAAGGTCGAAGACAATCTGAGCAAGACTTCAGCTAAGTTTCCGCCTACTTCTCTTGATATTTGCATGCCAGCAGTAACAAGTTGGAATTCATCTTCAGGAATTCGTTTAAACATGTTGTCCAGTGCAGTATTGAACTCAACCCCCAGACGTTGCTCTCTTTGAAACAGCTGAAATTCCTGTTTCATAGGAGCCTCCATCTCTTCCGCCATAAATTCAATTGCACTGCTGATGTTGGCACCCGATTGCATCGAGGAAGCGATCATGTTGAGCGCATCTGGGAGTTGATGAACAAATTTTCGACGGCGGCGAGTGTGGAGATATTTATAAGCAAACCTCGGGATGATGGATAGAATGATGCTGATAATGATGCCGACGACCCAGGATCCGAGGAATATTCTTACCAGAAAAGGCACCGATAGTAGTGTTAGCATATTGAGCCAAAAAAGCTGACGAGGCTCAATGAATAGGAACATATCAGCGAGGTTAGTTCTTGCTGATGAGGTAAAGGTTTCCTGGTATTTAACAGCGAGTTGTGCTGATAGGTGTTTTAGTGCCCACACCAGTATAGCGACTGTCAGAAAGGCAAAAATAGTCGCAAAAATTGAACTAGCCATTTTTTGCATCCTTATCGAAAATATCGAGTTTAACTTTTACACCTTGTTTACGAAGCTGTTCGTAAAACTCTGGCATAGTGCCTGTTGCCGTGTAGTAGCCTTGTACCTTGCCTTCGCTGTTAAAGCCCGTTTGTTCAAATTTAAAAATCTCAGACAGTTGTACTATGCTGCCCTCTATGCCCGTGAGTTCACAGATGCTGGTGACACGCCTTGAGCCATCAGAAAAGCGGGATTGCTGAACGATGATATCTACCGCAGAGGTGATCTGCTCGCGAATAGCTTGTATCGGTAAATTCATTCCGGCCATCATAACCATGACTTCTAGACGTGAAATACAATCGCGTGGAGAGTTGGAATGAGCGGTGGTTAACGACCCATCGTGACCGGTATTCATTGCTTGAAGCATATCTAAGGCTTCACCGCCACGGCACTCTCCAATGACCACTCGATCTGGTCGCATTCTGAGGCAGTTTTTCACTAAGTCGCGGATCTCAATCGCCCCTTTGCCCTCCTGATTTGGTGGGCGCGCTTCGAGTGAGACTAAGTTAGGTTGGTATAGCTGAAGTTCCGCTGCATCTTCGACGGTGACAATACGTTCATTATCTGGAATGAAGTTAGACAGCACGTTCAGTAGGGTTGTCTTTCCTGAGCCTGTACCGCCGGAGATGACGATGTTGCGCTTTTGATTGACGGCGGTTTCAAGAAATTCAGCCATGGCATGATTCATTGAGCCAAAATTGACCAGATCGTTGCAGCTAAGCCTTTGCTGCATAAACTTTCGGATAGTGATGCAGGGGCCTTTAAGCGCTAAAGGGGGGATGACTGCATTGACGCGTGAACCATCTTTCAATCGAGCATCAACCATTGGAGAACTCTCATCGATACGTCGTCCTATTGGTGTGACGATTCGCTCTATTGCGCCTAAAACGGCCTGATCATCTGAAAAAACCACATCTGAAAGATAGAGCTTGCCCGCTTTCTCGTAGAAAATTTGGTCATGACTATTGACCATTATTTCGGTCACATCTTTATCTGCAATGAGCCCTTCTAGAGGGCCAAGACCTATGGTTTCGTCCAGTACCTCTTTGATTAAAGATATGGTCTCAATCTCTTCAGGGAGTTTAAAGTTCGAGATGATCTGATGTATCAGTGATTCACTCTGGCTTCTAAGTTCAACATCACTCATCTCATTGACGTTGACTCGGCGTAGATCCATCTGTTTAAGGAGCTCGGTATGGACCTTGCGCCGCCAATCATTTCGTATCTTTATGTTCTCAAGCTGTTTGTCGGTGAGAGTCGGGCTGGCGTTTTTCGATACCCTTTTTTCCGCTTGAGTTGGCTCAGGCTCACTCTTGTCAATTTGAGTATTTAAAACCGGCTTTTCGCTTAGCGGTTCATCATGACTCTGCTGAGTCTCTGATGTTGCAGAATATTTAGGATCTGTACTGTGTACGCGTATCTGGTAATCACCGACTTGAATTTTGTCAGTTATGATCAGCGGACCATATTGGCTTACTTTCTCATTATTAATTTTAACGCCTGTGCGACTTTGGTTATCTTCAATAAAGATACCTTGATCATTCTGGGTTAAAATTGCGTGATGTTTAGATACTTTAAATCCTCTTAATACAATGAGTTGGTCTGGATCTTTGCCTATTTTACAGTGAGAGTGAATACATTGAAACTCACCTACCTTTGTCCCTTTTGTAGTGCTAACGACGACGTTAAACATCTCACTCTCCTAATCCAGAATATAAAAAGCTTCAAGCTTGTTGGTTTCTTCAGCCATCTCTAAACCGCGTGCTAAGTGTTTGTCGTGGCTCTCCTCACCAGGGAAGACGATCGTGGGAGTGACAAAGATGACAAGCTCAGTTTTGTTATCCTTAAAATCTCTAGATTTGAATAACTCACCTAAAATAGGTATGTCGCCTAAGAAGGGAAACTTATTAACAACTTTTGACATTTCGCTGTTAACCAAGCCTGAGATGACGATGGTTTCATTATTTTTCACATTAATGACAGACTCGGTTCGGCGTGTCAGTGTGCCAGGGATGCCATCGATGGCTACAGAGGGGTCGATAGAGCTAACTTCTGCCATGACGCGACTGATGATATTGTTATTGCCATCAACAACGGGTTCAATATCGAGTTTTATGCCGTACTCTTTAAATTCGACATCCACAGAACCCAGCCCACTAATGCTACGGATTGGGAATTCACCACCGGATAAAAAGCTTGCTGACTCACCGCTACGAGTGGTGAGGTTAGGTTCGGCTAACATGCGGGCATCGCCCTTTTCTGAAAGCAGTTGGATTTGTGAGCCTATGCCGGTAACGATGCCAAAGTAACTCCAGCCTCGGGTGTCTAAAACACCAATGCCGTCGGTTATCGCGCCACCAATTGCTTCTGCATATTGCCCTGGAGAGGCCACATTAAAAAGAGGATTTGAAGTAAATGCTTTGGCCGCACCGTAAGCAGGCCCTGACATGGCTGTTTCCCATTTGATGCCTACGTTATTGAGCGTTGATTTATTAAATTCAACAATCTTGACCTGCATCTTGATCATGGGGGACATGGTTTTAGCAAATTTTAAATAATTAACTAATGAAACAACATTAGGGGCTTCGCCGATAATGCTCTCTAGCTGCTGTTTCAATGCGAGATCCGCTTCACCTTGCACTATGATTAGACCGTCGCTTTCTGTGACCGTTATAGAGGGAAATGCGGCTAGCATCTTCTTTACTTTGTCGCTGGTCCGTAAGCTATTGTCGTTGGTCACTGTGATACTGAGTTTGATTAACTTGCCATTTTTTTGCCATAGTTGTAGGTCGGTGTTTCCGTTTCCTTCTCCGATAAGAAGCACACCTTTATTATCAATTACCTTGGCGCTAATAACCTTGCTATTACCAACGACGATTCGTTCTACATCTTTTGCTTTATAAAGCTCAACAGCACCGACATATAACTTCATCGGTTTATTATTATGAGCAAAGCTTAGGAAGGGAATTAATAGTGCTATCCAGATGATTCTTATTATTTTATTATTTTTCATAATGCTGTTTTATTCTTAAGTTGGCTCAGTTGTTCTAACATTGCGATAGGAAGAGGATAGGCTTGAATGGACGTTTTTATGCCGTTGCCTCCGGTAATAACCTCTACTTCTCGAGTTAGCACATCGTCAGACTGGTTAAAGAGCTGACCCTCATGAAGAGAGATAAACTCAAGTGGCAAACTTTCGTTTTTATTACGTAATAAGGTGACAAACTTGCCTTTCTCTTTTGCTATTGTGACCCTTGCCGCATCGGTGACGCTCAGAGCGAGGGTGACGGTGCCATAGGCATTGGGGTTATCGTAAAGGGTATCGACGAGTTCTGGGTTGACGTCTATGCTGCGACGCCCTGTTGCAATTACGGTAATATTTTCCAGTAGCAGTTGTAGTCTATTAAGATCGTCTGTCCCATTTTTGTCTTCAAACGAGAGAAGCAGATCGATATGATCAGAGGGGACCAACATCCCAGCTGTAGAGTTAAGTTCATCTATGTCGATGGTGACGGCTCGTTGGCCCTCTCGCAACATATCGGAGAACTGCTCTATTTTATGTCCTGGTAGGTAGCTGCCCATTAATGGACGGCCGGGGGATAGGGGCTCAAGTAACATTTGTCCTACGATGAGGTCAAAGTCCTTGGGGTGAATAGCGTCAAGCGGTAAGGTATCGGCACGTATTTGTCTGACTGACATATTTTGTTGTGAAACTATGTCACCTTTTCTTAGCTCTTGAGTCGCCACAACGACATCTGCCATAACAATGTTATCTTTTGATAGCTCAGCTCTTAATTCCTGTTCTTTAGTAATAAAGTAATTATTTGTGGCCCAAGCAGCAATGCTACCAAGAACGATAGCAATGAGGAGTAGAACCCAGTTGAAGTCTATTGATTTTATTTGCATTTAAAGACCCAATTTAATTAGGTAGAACGGGCAGTGATTTGCTATATGCAAATGCGGTGTACCAGTCCCGGAGTGAATCCAGACACAGTTCCATGACGTTGTTATTGTTCTCCACTGGTGTCAATAATGCGGCAACCAGTGCAGAACATACGACCAAGTATTCGACACTTGCCTGTCCTCTTACATTCGATTTTTTTGAGGGATGATACATCTCTAGAGTCCTTCCGTGACTTGGTTAGCAACAATGTAAACTTTTGATTTTTTGATATTAAAACTAATATCGATTAGGTTTGTACCTTGACTTATCTGCAGTACAGCTTTACCTGCGTTGGTGTCCAAAATAGCCGCATTTTCTAACCAACCTCTTTGTTGAAAGTGCCGACGATAGTAGTGGTAACTGGCGGATAAACTCTGAGGGCTGCTTAACACTAAGGTGCGTCCATGCTTGAAAAGATCCTGAGATTGAATGTCCGAAATAACGGTTGCACCGTGTGGTTTTGGGAATTGATGTTGATTGACTTTGGCAAGTTCAGTTTCGCTAATCTCTTTCGTGATGCCGACATAAGTGACAACACCATCAAAATTCTGACTGATACGGGCTGTCAGTAGATAAGGGGGTTGCATGCTATTGATAACATAATCGCCATTGAACATTCTGGCATCAAAACGTTCGCTGTTATCTTGCCATTGTTGTTTAAAGAAGTTAGCCATCATCATCTGGTTTTGCTTATCTGTGACGACCCAGGTTTTCATCGGGTACCCCTGATAACGCATATTATCAGCCACGACTTCAACCTTTGCGCTTTCTGGAAATTCAATTTCAGGCCAATCGGAAGCATATGCTTGAGCTGAAAAGAGGGCGAGCAATATGAGTAAAAGAATTTTCATCCGTTAGCCTCCACAGTTAGTTGTGCCATAGGTACAGAGTCTATTGAGAGGAAGAACATCAGGATCGACATACCCGAGTTTTAATCTACTTGGGCGTAACTCTTTACCGAAAGGGAGGATGCCTAATAAACTTTGTGCGGTACGTATGACACCGTTATCCATATAGTTAGTCAGTACTAAGCGCTTAACCCTATTTTTTACGTGGTAGGGGCCTGCTGCATTCCAACCGGAAGCCAATAGGGCACTATTGCTCTGAAAATTGAGATTGATATTATCAAAAGGTGCTAAATACAGACTTTCGATATTGACGCTTATATTAGTACGGTAAAATTGATCTCTTTCTAATGAGAACCCTGTAAAAGAGAGCAGGCCTATTGCGCGACCGACAGCACTGCCTATCGTGCCCGGCAGCCTGCCACCAGAGTGTGTGCGAGTGAATCTATCGAGCTCGTTACTATCCGTTGGATTCTGTTGATTAGACTTGAGTATGGTTTCTGCGTTTTGATTTTGGCGAACTTGGTGTTTTAATGTTGGATGAACCTTACTGTTCCAATCCCATTGCGCCGTTGTGCGACTGGTCAGCTTATTACCATCATGTTGATAGAATCGCCAAGGGATCTGTTTCGCGGTATCAAGTTCACTTTTTTGTGCTAGGTATAAACCCGTTCTTCTAGGGAGTCGACTCGGGCGACGCTCCTTCCATACAGTTCTTTCCCATGCTGAGTAATGAGAGGCTTGCTGAGCCTTATGTTTTACGACTCCCATTTTTGCCATAAATGGCAAGAGAATGAGCAGCGGTATAACCGCATAGCTAATACCAATAACACTCTCAATCAGCGCTTGTCCCTGTTGTTTTTTAAATGGTTGCTGTTTCATTACAGGAACCTAGTTAATGCTAAGACGATATTTCGCTCAGAGTTAGTAGAGTCTGATAATCGTGTTTGCCAAAAGGGGTTGTAGAGGTTGCCATATTCATGGCGGCTATCGCTGCGACGCCATGCAGCTGAAGATATCATCAGATCATAAGGTCTTGAATAATATACTTGTGCAGTAGCAAGCGCAGTTAGTCTATCTCCTAGCATCTCTTCATTTATCGCTGGGTTAGTGTTGTCTTTTCCAACATCAACAGTGCTACTTGTCCGTATGTTGTTTTGTGATTTTGACACGACAACAGCAATATTTTCAGTAGTATTCTTTGACTGTGCCGCATTTGAAAGCCCGTAAAATGGCTGTACGCCGTTATAGTCTCCTCGTGTTTCCTGATCATATGCCGCATACCGAGATGCAGAATTATTGGTATCTCGACTTGAGCCCCAAGAATTGTTGTTACCTACTCTTCTTATATTGGCTCTATCATCTGAGCGTGTTGCTCCCCAACCTAATGGCGTTTCTCTGTAGCTTCTCCAGCGACAACCTGACCAGCTGCAACGGAACTTTGAAAGGTGAAAGCTGATTGTATCCATGGAGGTCCAAGTTTCAGCTTGGTAATTACCATTGGAAATAAGCTCACTTCCGCCTGTTTTATGGGTTTTCCAGCGAAGAGGAAATAAACTGAGAGACCAGGGGAAACCTAATTTGTAACTGCGGGATTTGCTGAAAGAATCTCGAGAATCTAAGGAGACAGTTAGAAAATCCTGAAATTGATTAGTGCCTCTTTGATTTGGTTTTTGGTTGCTTCTACTATGTCTCTTTTGAAAATCAATCCATAAATTTTTAATATCTCCCAACATTTGTGGGTTCTGTAATAGGTCTAATTTAGCTCTGGGATCATTGGCTTTAACAATATCGCCAGCAGTAATAACAGTAGAGACCAAGCCTGCATAATGCACAATCTGTTGTGATGCAGATAAGGCTTGTAAAATAATATCCTCAGCATAAATCAAGGCTTCAAAAACGGGTTGTGCCACACTATTAATGGCTCCAACCGCGGACTCTATACCAGATAAAACCTGCCCTAAATAGGGTACCCAGCATAAAAAATCACAGGCGTTTTTAGCAAATTTATCGGTCATATTAAACCAAGACGATAAACCGACCATTTGAGCTACAGCAACTTGGTTAGCGACAGAGGCTCGGTTGGTATAAGCTTTAAAATTAAAATCTCGGGCAGCAATGGTGGCAATACTATAGGCTGTATTGTCAGCAGTATTTTGCAATTTACTACTGTTTAAATTGAGTTGTGATACGTTAAAACTAAATATCACAACCATTAAAGAAAATGACATTAGAATTAATGACAAGACCATTGCTTGGCCTTTATTTTTTGTCAGAATTCGTCCATGTCTCATTGCTGTATTTTCCATATGCTTAATAGCTTTTTTATTGATTAGAAATCATCGCTATCTGTATTCAAATCTGGGAATCGTTTTATTGAGAGAACTAGGTGAGCACTGAACATTTAAAAGAGGTTAATCTATACCGCCTCCGCCACCTGTCCCATCACCAGCTTTATTTGCCCCTTCATTGTAATTACCTAGGTTATAGTCTTTGTTCGCAACGTTTGTTGCTGCTGTCGCAGAGCCTTTAGCAGCAGTGATTTGTGCAGCAGAGTCAACGCCTGATACTTCGGATGATATACCGGCAACTTGATTACGGACTGTTTGACCAAAGAAGCTATAAACACCAATTGCAGAAACGGCAATGAGTGCAACGATGATAATGTATTCGGTCATACCTTGACCTAGATGGTTAAACTTTCTCATCACTTAATTCCATTTTGATAAAAGCAAGAAAAGGGATTCTTTTCTTGCTTAGATAGAGGTGGAATTAGTTACCCGCAGCGCTTTTATTTGCTGCTTCGTTGTAATTGCCTAAGTTATAATCTTCTTTAGCCACATTAGATGCATCTACAGCGGATGTCTGTGCTGCAGTAATTTGTGCTGTAGAGTCAACACCTGACATTTCAGAAGAGAGCCCAGCAACTTGATTACGGATTGTTTGACCAAAAAAGCTGTACACACCAATTGCTGAAACAGCAATCAATGCGACAATAATAATATATTCAGTCATACCTTGACCGCGCTGTTTGTTTTTTAACATTCCATCTCTCCTTGAGAATATAATACAGTTAACGGTATATTATACGGAATGCGGTAAGTCTCAATTATTAGAAAGGATAATATTAACATCCTGAATACATTCTTTAGGGTAGGTTTTTAATTAATTTCTATGCCTTGGTTATAGGCAAGTAATAAGTGACTGCGATTTCTTATATTGGTTTTTTTGTAAATATTTTGCATGTGCATTTTTATTGTGTTAATGGATACATTTAATTTGTCTGCCACTTGATCATTGCTATACCCGTTGCAAACTAAAGATAGCACCTCTTTTTCTTTCTTAGTTGTCGATGTCATTAATAACACTTGACCTTTGGATAATGTTTGGTTTTGATAATTTAAAATGAATTTAGATAGGGCTCCATTACTAAAGTAGAGATTCCCATTTAAAATTTTTGATATTGTCTCTAAAAGAATGTGAGCTGGTGATTCAGAAAGAATGGCTGCTCTAAATCCAAGTTTTATAAGGAAAACTTCATCATCTAAAGATAGTTTGTTGCATATTGCAATATGGAACCCATTAGAGAAAAGTATCTCGTCTAAATATTTTACATCATCGATGACTGAGTTTATAAAATGTAATAATATTTTTTGCTTTTCTTTAGATTTATTCCATGCTGTTGCAACATTCTTATGTTGATTAACTTTAAGGTTTAATAATCCTGCAGTATTCTTCAGTATTAATAAATTATTATCTGTGTGGTTAAGGGTAAAAATTTCGCCATCATACATCCCATTTCCTTATGACATCCAACAGATGTAATGCTTTATTACTCGTTCCTTAGTATTACAAGTTTATCTTGTGACACTGTAGTAGCCGATCTTTTTTCGTTATTGTTGATTGTATCTGTTTACTCAACAATCGCAACAGTTGATTAACCTGATCTGGTTGGATTTTCTCGAGTTTACATCCCACCTGCATTTTCTTGCATCTATTTAGGGCGGGGCTAGCGCTATTTTCTAGTGTTTAATACTAAAGGTTGAGGTGAGGGTTATATTTTACGCATAACAAAGCTTCTGTTAAAGAGTATATTCTTTAATTTATATTATTATATGAATTAAGGTTCAATTTGAATTATCTGCCAATGTGGTAATTTCTGCTGCAGATCTTTTTTTATTTTATCAAGATCACCACGGATTAATATTGTCGGTGGAGTAAGAAATAGATCTTGAGCCATATGTTGCAGTGCTTGAATTGATAATTGGCTTATCTGCTTTTGCTGGGATGATTCAGACTCCACTCTTCCATGTGCTAGATGTTTAATGTAATAGGCAAAAGCCGAGTTTATTGACTGTGATCTTAAGCGGTATTTACTTTTTTCATGTACCTTAATGGCTAACAGCTCAGCCTCTTTTATCTTGGTCTCTTTGGCAAGCGCCAAATGATCTAAAATACCTGAGATAAAGGCACCAGAGTGTTGTAATTGGGTACTGCCATAAAACTTTAGAGTACGAGCTAACGGATTATCAAAACACCTCCCATATATGCCGTAAGTAAGACCACGTTGCTCCCTTAAATCATAATAGAGCCTGCCGGAAAAGCTTCGCCCCAACCAGCTGGCCAGTATTTGACAAGTCAGAGGCTCGCTTTTATTGAACTCATTATCCGCTTTTTTCTGAAACGTTGATGTTGTGATGGGTAAACGGTATCCGACTCTTACTTGAGTTTGCACTGCACCGGGGGCATCGATGATATAGAGGCGTTTCTGTGAGTGTTGATTCAGGTTCTGCTGGGAGTTGAGCTTTAGATTGGAGCTGGATTCATCTATATTACTGGAAAATGTTTGATCTGGTAACTTCAGCGCTAAATTCTTGACTAGATCAATGTGCTCTCCCCCTTTTGCTGAAGTTAGCAGATGCCATGTTGATCCGATTAACAGAGCAGCTTGTAGCTTAACCAATTCTTCATTAGTGAGCTCATCTTGAAGGGCTTGGTTGCGCAAACTCAGGTTATAGGGATGTCGTTCGCCTAATATTTTCTTTGCCCACACAGTTTCTATTTCGCCACCACTATAGGCATTGATATGTTTATTTAATTTTAACTGCCGACGCACTGTATCGAGATCTAAATCATCGAACGCATCCGCTTGCCAAGTCTTGGCTAACAAGGTTAAGGCTGGTGCAACCTCTTCGTTTGGGCAGGCCATCTGTAAGCCGATGCTGTGCATACTGGCATTAATGCGTAAGCTTTCAATGCAAGAGAGATTGGCTGTTGCAGCTAGTCTATAGGCTTTTTGGTAGAGAGTGGTATTAAGCACATCAATATTGTTAAATGGCCGATTGGGATTAATCAAACTGAGGTGTAGATAAACCAATTCTGATGGACTTGACGGATATTGATGTAAGGTGAGGTTTGCAGATATTTTTTTGACGTTCCATGCCCTATGTTGCCCCTCTTCTAAACTGACGTCAGGAGCACCTTTAAGTGCTGTAAACTTTGATATAACAGGGGGCTTAGTGTCAGTGAATACTAACTTCGTTTGCTGGCAGGCTGCAAGGCTCAGCAATAATATGAAGCTGCATGTTAACGCATTAGCTATTGATGCTTGTTTGGTGAAGGGCTTCATAACACGCTCTCCTCCAGAGTGTCACTTACTCCTTCTGGTAGGAACTCAAGCATGGCTTTTGTCCACCTTATGTACCATGGGGGTAACAGATCCAGTCGAACATACCCCTGATTGAAGTAAGTGCTTGCTACGGCTTGTATCTGAGTTGTGCTCACTGCGTGAATGCGCTCCCAAGGTGCGGTCAATGGCGTTAATCTGTCCTTATCCAGCGTTGCTGAAAGGATTATTGCTAGTCTAGAGGGTTGGTCGAGCCGTTGCAGTGCTTGATTCAGCCAGTTGGCTTTTAAGTGGTGTAGTGACGCTTCATTGATACCATTTTCGCTTATATCAGCAATCATCTTTTGTACGTTAATCACGAGTTGATTGAGGGAGGTTTTAGCTCTAGGAACCATCACTAAGTTACTCACGCCCATAAGATTCATCGAGAGGGGAATGGAGTAAGTGAGCAGTTGTTCTGGGTTTGTCAGTCCACTTTGCTTAATTAAACTGGCACGATTTTGAAATAGATAAGCTTCAAGCAGCTCGATTGCCGCAGCCTCTGTATGTTGCTGGCCTACGGTATGCCACGCGAGTAGAACGGCAGGCCAAGGGCCTCTGGTATCGATGATCTCACCATGAACATGGCTGTTTTTTGGTTCTATCTGGGTAACCTTGACTAAAGAGGGAGTACTCGACATGGGTATTGGTGGGTTCTGCCATTGGCCAAACTCAGAATCGACCCAAGTACTGGTTTTGTCGGAGTAACTACCCACTATGCTCAATTGGGTGATATCGGGTCGATAATGGCGTTGATGAAACTGATTTAGCTGCTCAACAGTGGCGTTACTGACATCCTCTTTACTGCCGATAACGGAGTGGCCATAAGGTGTGCTTTTTGCTTGTGCAAGCAGGAACTCCATAGCATCACGTACGTAAGGTTGATTATCGATAGTGGTTGCCATCTCCTCCAATACCGTCGCTTGTTGGTTCTTGACGGTATCTTCTGTGAGTTCAGGCCGAATAAAACGATCCGCCTCAAGCCAAAGAGCAAGCTCGAGTGCTTCAGATGGAAGGGTAAGGTAATAGTTGGTGAAGTCGAAGAAGGTGGAAGCATTAAACTGACCACTTAAGGCACTCATGGTTTGGGCGTAACTGTCGCCGGGTGCATTTTTACTGCCTTTAAATAGCATATGTTCGAACAGGTGAGCGTAGCCAGTCTCTCCTATCATTTCATCTTTTGAGCCGATACTAAATTGGGTGGCAATGGAAACACTGGTACTTGATGGAATCGGTAAAAGTCTGAGTTGCAAACCATTGTCGAGCTGTCGATAGGTGATATTTTGTTCCATCGAATAGAGAGGGGCCGCCATCTGCTGCAGTGTTTGTCCATTCGCCGGACTGGAAAGCAGGGATATCAGGCCAAACTGGAGATATTTATTCAGGGAACACTCCATCGCTAAGGTTATTGTGATGTATATTTATATCAGTTTAGGTAAATTAAGCACCAGATATTTATTGTAATTGGTTGTATTGCATCCTCTTGAATCTATTTTTTTATCGCTAATCTTTTCGCTAGTCGATGTAGATTGCCTGGATCCAGCTTTAGAGCTCGCGCCGTCGCGGCCCATTGTCCCTTATGCATATCTAAAGCATGTTGAATAAATTGCGCCTGAAATTCATCGGTGGCGATTTTAAGGCTGGTGGTTTGGCTAGTGGGTAATGCAAAGCTGCTATTCGTGCTCTGAGTTTGGTACAAGAGTTGCGGTGTGGCTTGTGATCCCTGAATATCAAAATGTTGGGGGTGTATTCGAGGAAGACCATTACTGGCTTGCGCCTTGGCTAATACGGCTGCACGGTGAAGTGCATGTTCCAGTTCGCGTATATTTCCCGGCCACTGATAATGCTTGAGTAGATGTAGACTTGAAGGGGTCAAACTTAAACTTTTTATGCCTAACTTTTGTCGACAGCGTTCGACAAAATAACCGCTCAATAGGGAGATATCTTCATCACGGTCACGTAGCGGCGGTACCATTAAGGGGAAAACACTGAGTCTGTGATAAAGATCGGCACGAAAGTGTCCGGCTAAAATTTCTTGTTTAAGATCTTTATTGGTTGCGGCTATGATCCTAACATCGACTTTACGGCTGCGATCATCTCCAATTTTTTGCAGATCGCCATACTGGAGTACCCGTAGCAGTTTAGCCTGTAAGGTCAGAGGTAGCTCACCAATTTCATCGAGAAACAGAGTGCCTTTATCTGCCAATTCAAATTTGCCACTTCGGTGACTAATAGCCCCAGTAAATGCGCCTTTGACATGACCGAAGAGCTCGCTTTCTGCGATAGACTCAGGCAAAGCGGCGCAGTTAAGGTAGATGAGTGGGGACTTTTTTCGATCAGAACCTAAGTGCACCGCCTTAGCCACCAGCTCTTTTCCCGTTCCAGTTTCGCCTAATATAAGTACATTAAGATCCGTAGAGGCGACAACATTTATCTCGTGATTGAGTGCCAACATATTGGGCGATTGACCTATCATCTCCACATCATCGGCCATACTCACATCCATCACTGAGTCCGAGTTCTGAGATTCTAGAGCCAGCTTTTCTAGCTTGTCTATCATTAGGGCGTTATTAAGCGAGACGGCTGCGATGGCGCTTAAGCTGCGCAATTCGCTATTGGTAAATCGATCAAATTGACTGGGATCGAATCCATCTATGGTAACGGCGCCAATCAGTCGCTGATTAGCAAACAGTGGCAGGCCGATACAGGCGTGAACTTTTAGCTCATCCCCTTGATTGGGGATCAAACCATCATAGGGATCGGGTAACTCACTGTCTGAGGGGAATCGGACAATATCTCCGGCTCTGGCTATGGCTTCTAATCTTGGGTGTGCTTCGATTAAGAAGCGTCTGCCTAGCACATCTTCATTGAGCCCATCGATGGCCAGAGGAGTAAATTGGTGTCCTTGAAAGACGAGTAGGGCCGCTGCATCACAGTTTAGGTTCTGTCTGATAATATCGAGTAAGCGAGAGAAGCGATCTCGATTAGGTAAACCAGAGGTGATATCCAAGGCTATGCGAGTTAATTCTGTTTGGCTTAGTGCCATCTTAGCTCCTTGGTTTTTCATTGTCTGCTCACTTGCATATTCGATGGAATAGAGTTTGATAGTATGTCATTTTGACAATATTTACTGACATATCATTGTCGTGAGTTTTGACAAGTATTTTAATATGAACAGGTTTGCTATGTGAGAACGACTAAAGAGGCCGTGGTTCCCTCTTTCATCATATACTGCTCTCGTAAATGTGACGGTTTAGTATCGCTACTAAACAAAGAGAGGTAATGCTGCGATACTTGTTTGATCGCTGCAATGCGGGTGTCAGACAGGCTGATAAAGCTGTTACCACCTGCGGTTTCAACGACACTGTTATGGCGCATATCCTCCCTAAGGAGTTGCTCAAGTCCTGCCTTTCTTTCAGTGGTTAGTGCTGAGAAGTTTTGCTGGTATCTATTATTCGCAGTGATATCCAACCAGACTTGTGCTTCTTTGTGTAGCCAGTCAGCGGTCCAGTCAGGTGCAACGTAGGCACCATGGCCCCAAATTGGTCCTAATTGATGTCCGCCCATAGAGCGCCAGATTAATTGACCCTGCTCGACGTCATTTTGGCTAAAGAGGACCTCGCCATTGGTTGAGGTAAAGGCACTCTGGATGGGAGGTTTTTCTCGGTAGATCTCGCTGGCAATACTTAGCAGTACTGTGAAGGATGCAATCAGCACTGTAATAAGTGCGAATGCGGTCAGTTTTTGTTTACTCATATTACCTCTTGGCAGAGTTATATCGTCTAGATGATATTGAGTAAAAGCATGTTGCGTGCCATTTTTTATTATACTGATTTTAATGAGTTATATATTTCAGGTATAAATTTAATTGTCATATAGACACTAATTAAGTTTGTATATATGACACTAAATGTATATATGACACTAATCGGTTTGGCATCAAAGTGACTGGATTGTAGACAAATGTATGCTTGGTAATAAAACTGCATTATATCTAGAGTATTATTGAGATTAGTCTGGATTTTCATTATTTTATTTTTCGTTATTATGTTTATTTATACTGTGCTTTAGATTGATTTTATTGAAGTTAAATTACTAAAGTTGATCTATTGAACCGATTTAATCATAATTGGGGTTAGATTGATAAAATTTAATCTTATCATCCCCTGAGAGAGAGCTTGTTAATGTATAATGACCACAGCTTTATGGAATTGAGCGTATTCTGTTAGCGTTAACATTGTATCAAGTTTAGGGAGTTCATCATGAATGCAGAAACCATTAACAATTTCTTTCTTATTGGGGCGTTCTTAGTCGCTATCAGTGTGCTGTTAAGTGCGGTTTCATCTCGTGTTGGTATTCCTATTCTATTAGTCTTTCTCGGTGTGGGGATTCTTGCCGGAGAAGATGGCCCCGGTGGCATTCATTTCAATGACTACTCTGTCGCTTATTTAGTCAGTAATTTAGCGCTGGCGATCATCTTACTCGATGGCGGTATGCGCACTCGAGTATCCAGTTTCCGTGTAGCCCTATGGCCAGCACTTTCCCTTGCCACTTTTGGTGTGGCGATAACAACAGGACTCACAGGTTTAATGGCTGCTTGGCTGTTCGACCTCAACTTGCTTCAAGGTCTCTTGATTGGGGCGATCGTTGGTTCGACCGACGCCGCTGCGGTTTTCTCCTTACTCAAAGGTAAGCGATTAAACGAGCGTGTAGGTGCCACACTTGAGATTGAGTCGGGCAGTAATGATCCGATGGCGGTCTTCTTAACAGTGACCCTCATTGCCATACTTGCCAGTGTTGGTGATGGCTTATCAATGAGTTTTATGGCCATTAGCTTTCTCAAGCAATTTGGCATAGGCGCGATGATGGGCGTTGGGGGAGGCTGGTTATTATGGCAGTTGATAAATCGCACTCAATTAGCCGATGGCTTGTATCCAATTCTGGCACTCAGTGGTGGCTTAATTGTGTTTGCTACCTCAAACTACCTAGGAGGCAGTGGCATACTGTCTGTTTATCTGGTCGGCCTACTGCTGGGGAACAAGGCCACACGTGGGCGTCATGCCATATTAAATGTGTTCGATGGCATGACTTGGTTAAGTCAGATAGGCATGTTCCTGGTTCTGGGCCTGCTTTTAACTCCTTCTGAGTTAACCGATGTAGCGATGCCTGCGTTGGCGCTGGCCTTTGGTATGATTTTAATCGCCAGACCAATTTCTGTCTGGGTAAGTCTGCTTCCTTTCAAGAGTTTTAGCGCCAAAGAACGCTGGTTTATCTCATGGGTAGGCTTACGGGGAGCTGTGCCGATCATTTTGGCAGTATTCCCCATGATGGCGGGTTTACCAAATGCTCAGCTCTATTTCAATGTCGCTTTCTTCGTTGTACTGGTTTCATTATTAGTGCAAGGCTGTTCTTTGGGAAGGGCATCACGGCTAGCAAAAGTGGATCTGCCTCCGGTGCCTAGTCCTATCTCGAGAGCGGGTGTCGAGATCTATCCTAAGAGTGAGTGGGAGCTGTTTGTTTACCATCTTAGTGAAAACAAGTGGTGTGTTGGTGAGCCGTTAAAAAAACTGAATATGCCACAGGGGACCCATATTGCAGCTCTGTATCGTGACAGTGAGATGTTACACCCCTCGGGCAGCACTATCCTGAACACTGGCGATATACTTTGCGTGTTAGGTCATGAAAAGGATCTCGATGGATTAGGACAGTTATTTAGTGAACCGCCTATGACAAAGGTGTTACCGCGTTTCTTTGGTGATTTCTTTTTGGCTGTCGATATTGAACTGTCTGCCCTTGCGCCTATGTACGGCTTAACGTTGGATGAGAAAACTGCCGCTATGTCGGTAGGGGAGTTACTCAATGAGTACTTGGCGGGTGAACATGTGCTAGGTGATCAGTTTGAATGGCAATCTTTGCACTGGATCATCTGTGAGCTAGAACAGGGTGTGGCGACTAAGGTGGGGATACGTTTACCTTCTGAGGTGACAGTATAAGGGGGAGAGTCATTATCATCTGTCTCTGCTGGTGCGAGCAAAAAGTAAATCGGAGGGCGATGAGGTAAATTGTTGAAGTAGCAGGAGTAACTCGCTCACTTTATCTCTTATATCCAATTGACTAACCCGCTGACCTTGTTATCTTAGGTGTATATCTCATGTGTTGGAAAAATAATGGCTAACGGAATTGTTATCCCTAAATATGTCAGTGACTTCAGCTGTATAGGCCCAGATTGCGAAGATAGCTGCTGTATCGGTTGGAATATCTATATCGATAAGCAAAGCTATAAAAAGACAATCGCCCATAGAGACTTAAAAACCTTGGCTAAAACAGCCATGAAAAAGATTAAGAAAAGTGACGATCAATGGGCGATAATTCGTGCCGATTCAGAGGGTGCATGTCCTTTCCTCGATGGTAACCGACTGTGTAAAATCCACTCCTTAGCCGGTGAAGACACTCTCAGTGAAACCTGTAAAACCTACCCTAGAACCAGTTTAATTAAAGAGGGAGACAAGTATCAATCTCTCTATTTATCTTGTCCAGAGGCGGCGAGGCTCATCCTGTTTAGCCCTGATGCCTTTATGTTTGAACGTAAAGAGAGTGGTTTAAAGGACTTGCTTAATACCAGCCCTCTTTGGGCCAGTAAAACCTACGATAACAGCATCGATCTGTTGTTAAATGAACACCTTAACTGGCAACAAGCTCTGCTTGCGATCGGCTTGTTAATTAATACTGCCGATAAAGTGTGGGCCAATGAGGTCGAAGCGGATCAGTTAGATACCCGTTTAGCGCAACTAACCCTCTTAGCTGACAAGGGGGTATTGCAGCAGCAATACCAAAGCTTGGCTTACGTTGGTGAACATCAAGTTCAAGCATTTGCCACCATTCATGGCATGTTTATCGACGAGCACCCAAGGCGTGATGGGGTCAGGTTTAAGACCATTAACGATGCTATCAGTACCTTGCTCAATGACGACAGAACCGTTGATATTGATAAGATAAACCATGCATGGAACACCATAGCCTCTCCCGCACTAGAGGAGCATGGTGATCTCTTTAAACGCTATATCCTCTACTATATTTATCATGAATATTTTCCGCTTACCTTAGGTGAAGCACCCCAATCAGCGTTTAGATTACTGGTACTGGATTGCTTTATGCTGCGCTGCTATTTAGCGGTGATAGCCCATAAAAACAATGGCCTCACAGAGAGTGATATTCACCTCTGCTTTCAAGTTTATCATGTGGTGCGTCAGCATAAATCGACCTTTATTAAAGGTGCCACAGCCATGATGGAACGGTTTAATTTCTCTAGCGTAGCAGGGATTATAAGCCTGTTAAAAACAGGCGGTTAGTACTTGTCAGATAACAAGTTTTAAGTATCTTTTTAGGTTGGTTTCATTGAGCGGTTTTGGTGTTTGGTTAGCTTATTGGGAGCCATAGCTTCACTGTTATCTATAGCCTGCGGCCGTGCTGTATATGGATATACGAATGTCGCGATCACACGGATATGAATGAACGCCCCTTATGTGCAAACACTACAGCAACTCGTTATAGGACTTGCCTGATAGCAAGTTTCAAATATCTTTGTGGTTGGTTCATTGGGCGAGATTGGTATTTAGTTAGCTGACTGCAACCCATTACCTCAATCCAGTTAATTGCTTGCAGCAGGCTGATGTGCAGATACTTCAGCGAGACGACGCAAGTACAATCCCTGTAGTCTCTACGATGACATCCATGTCATCGAAGCTCACTGCCGCATCTACACCTGAGTGTTTATCTCTTCGAATTAGGCTTTGTCGTTATTATTCATTTCTGGACAAAAGCTTGCTGACTTGCCTGATAGCAAATTTCAAATATCTTTGTGGTTGGTTTCATTGGGCGAGATTGGTATTTAGTTAGCTGACAGCAAGCCATTACTTTAATCCAGTTAATTGCTTGCAGCAGGCCGATGTGCAGATACTTCAGTGAGGCGACGCAAGTACAATCCCTGTAGTCTCTACGATGACATCCATGTCATCGAAGCTCACTGCCGCATCTACACCTGAGTGTTTATCTCTTCGAATTAGGCTTTGTCGTTATTATTCATTTCTGGACAAAAGTGCGTTAGGGCGATTGCTCAACAATTATAGATTCACATTAGATTAGGTATTGCAGATAAGTCGACGGATGCCTTGTTATGCAAATTCACCTGCACCTGATTGCTCTTGAATGACTTTTAACTGCCTAAGTTGAGTACCCTCGAATTTTACGAGTTCAAGTGCTTCAACTAAAGCAGTTGTTGCGATTCCTATTATTTGGTTTCTATACAAAGATACTATGGGTAAGTCTGGTCTATGCCCCAATGAGATCGCATTTCCTACTGTATGGTCTCTTATTAAAGTTTCAAGATTTCCATGTGCACTGCGGCAGAGGTCAGCATAAAATCCCGAATATAAATCCTCCTCACCCGCCAATTTGAATTTTTGCCAGATTTTCAGGCTATCATTCTTAACTGTTTCACCTGCCATTTTCGCTTTGTAAATTTCAAATGATTTGTTCATTTCTTCAACGTGAGAAGAGCTAAGCTTTGTACACATTAAGTCTATATATGACTCTAAAGCACTTCGCATTATTATTGGTACTGAAGCAACTCTACCCCTTGTACAAAGCTCATAAGCATCTGAACATAGCTCTGTCACACGAGTTGCTAGCCACAACACATATTTCTGCTGCAAGTCATAATGCTCAACCTCAGAAAATGCTTCAAATTGCAGGCGACTAATCCTTAACCATTTGTCCATTAACTTTTTACCCTATATCTCATAAGCGAGACTATTGTTTACGATTTAGCGCTTAAAGCTAGTGTAACTAACACAATAAGTCCGACTAGGAATATCCAAACTTGTGATGATTTAGCTTTTTGGGGTTTAGGTGGAGCTGCGTTAACAGCGCTTTCTATTGGTTTCAAACTTACTTCGATAACAGCGTCTTTATTTCTATCATTCTCAACCTGCCTCACGAGTGTAGCTTCTTCATTTAATTCAGCCATATATCGCTTAATAATTGTATCTAACGATACATCGAGCAAATGACAATAACTTTTGGCTGTGCGAGTATCCTTAATTAAATCGTAAACACTATCTGGCTCTGTTGTCAGTTGATCTATGAGCATAAATTGGGGTCTACTTATCCTGTGATCCATTGTATAACCGCCTACCTTCCAGTTTCGTCCGTAACCAGTGACCATAAACCCAGCAACTAACTCAGCTAACGGAGTTTTATTTTGGCTTTTTTCGCACTGCACTTGCCTTAACATAGACTCATAGGCTGAATAGATGCGATCCCAATCTTGTTTTTCGGTGGCCTCGGCTAAAACAGTATGCGACTCTCTCCATCTTGCATCCGCAATTGATACATTGACTTCATCTACATTCCATTCTTTCGCTAAATCTTTACGTGCATTCAATACACCTTTATTACCCTCATACCAGTCATTCCAACAACCATCTGCTAGCGCTTTTAGCTCTTCTAAGAGAAATAAATCACCCTCACAATACAGGCGTTGCTCGCCAGATAATGGCTCTTTTCTAGGATAAATGGATTTCTTACAAGATTTACACTTTACTTTACGTTTAGGTATTTTCTCCAGCTCAAAATCACAGTAAGGGCATTTAGACGTAGTACCGCAAAAAGCAGCAAGATCTTTTAATTGTTCTTTTCTTTTCATACAAACTTCGCACCTAATGAATGATTTCAACCTAAATTACGTCAGTGTTTTACATTAGAAAAAGTTAGTCAATCTGAACATGCTGGTTTAGTGAAGGTTATCTACTCTAAATGATAAAGGGGCATTTTCTTCTTAGCGACCATATTAAAACTCAAATCGAAGAGATAGATAATAGGGTGTAGATGCGGCAGCGAGCTTCCGAAACATGGTGAGGTATCGCGAAGTGATACTCTTCGAACGAGAGACTGGGATGTCAAACTGGCACTTTAACAGGGAAGTTATTGGTTTTGGCAGAGCCCACAGGGGTTGTGCTTGCGGCGACTCGCTGAAGTATCTGCGCATAAGCCTGCGGCAGGCAATTGATCACAATGAGGGACAGCCTTCATGTGAGCATTCCAACAACAAATCAACCATGAGCTTAGAAATTTAATCAGTCTTCACTTGAAGGCAAACAGGCCTTGGGGCATTTTCTTCTTAGCGAATTTAATCAAACTTAAATCGAAGAAACAGATAATCGGGTGTAGGTGCGGCTGGGAGCTTCCAAAACAAGGTGAGGTATCGCGAAGTGATACTCTTCGAACGAGAGACAGGGATGTCGAACTGGCACTTTAACAGGGAGGTTATTGGTTTTGGTAGAGCCACATGGCAGAAAATGTTCCAGACATTTCTCTGCATTTCCTCTATCCTTGGAGATCAGATGTGCTTGCAACGGTATCCCTACCTAAAAGCCAGTTCAGCATCCTGCTTCTCGTTCGTCAACTTGAAGCTACGCTTCACTCACCGTCTCGTAGAACCTTCTCTAAGAAATAGTACACATACCTAGCTGGAGGCGATAAGCAGCAATGAAGATACAAGATTCAACAACTCACCCAATACCAACTCAGCCCAAAGCCAAATCAAAAAATGTAACTTGCCTTCATTCGAAGGCAAAAATTAATCACATTTTCTTAAGATAAACATCTGGTAGCCGAACTGGCCAAGGTAGTTGCGATAGATGTCGCTCTCTCTACTGATATCTTGCAGCGCTTGAGAGCCTAGCATTTCACTCTTTAACGCTTCGGTGCGTGATATCAATGGTTCATAGTAGTTCTGCCACGCTTGGTGGCTGAGCGTAAAGTGGTGTAGCACTTCATAACCAGCCACTTCCATCTGTTTGATACGAGTCGCTACGGTTTGAATGTCGGGATATTCACACTTCCAAAACTCGACAGCTGTGTCGTCTGGTGTATCCGATAACCAAACTAGATCACTTAACATCAAAACGCCGTTCTCATCAAGTAGAGGTTTCCACTGTGCTAATGCTTGTGACACTCCCATAATGTAAGCGCTGCCTTCAGCCCATATAAGATCGAAACTCCCATGCTCAAAAGGCAGCTCAGTCATGCTGGCACACACTGTAGTTAGTCGAGATGCCAAGCCATCTTTTTCAAATCGATCGTTGACGCTTGTCAATGCGGACTGCTCATTGTCAACGGTTGTAATAGATGCTGGTGTGTTTTGTGCCAATAGCTTGGTGGCTAATCCTTTGCCGCAGCCAATTTCAAGGATCATTTTTGGTTGCTCTGGTAACAGTGAAATTGCTTTGAGAGTTTCACTTTCACTGCCTGGCGCCCATCGCTCAAGAGCTTCGAAAACTTTCATAAAATCAGTCATATATTGAGCGTGTTCATTCATATCTTTTGATAACCATTTTAATCGCAGGGCCTCTTTTTCACTGAAACCTTGCTTCATTAACCAATCTAAGTGTGCATCTGGCGCTAACTTGTCTACGCTCTCATGCCATGTTTTTAGCTTCCCCTCGCCAAGCATCGCGGCAAGAAGCTGTCGAGATTGCTGTTTTTGAGCTATCTCCTCATCCAGAATCTGTAGGCGGTTTTCCAGAAGCTTGCGATCGACTTTTGCTTCTAAACAGGCTTTACACTCTTTGAGGGTTAAACCTCCCGCCTGCAGTTTCTGAATTAAACGAATTCGCTGTAGATCATTATCATTGTAGATCCTATATCCATTACTCAGTCTACGACCATTTATAAGTTGTTGTTTCTCATAGTAGAGTAGAGCAGTGCGGGATAAGCCCACAGCGACGGCGAGTTCAGAAATTCGATACACGTTTTTACTCCACTCTATTATTTTGAATATGAGCACTTTAAACTATGAAGCGATAGACAGGTCAATCAGATTTTAGAAGTGATGGATTATTTTTACGATCATTGTCTCTCAGTGAGAGTTTATTTAGCTCAAATCTAAACTGACAGCTTCATTAGAAAAACGGAAAACTGTCAGTTCAGATATGAGTCACCTAAATGCCAAATGTCCATGGCATATTTGATTAGCTATGGACGTTTACTTCTTAGCGTGTTTATCTAGATATTCTAATACTAACGCTTGATCTGCCGCGTTTAAACCTGCACGGGGGAACATACTTTTAGTGATCCCTTTCCATTGAACACTGGTGTAATCGGCTGGGTGTGGCGAGGCGTGGCATAAACTACAACTGCCGTAGAACAGCTCCTCACCTTTAGATTGAGTTACCTTTTTACTACCGCCAACCGCCTTTAAACGTTTACCGAGTTGTAAGCTCCAAATATCGATTGGATTCTTTGCAACAATCGTTGCTGGTGGCTCATAGGCTTTATTTGCAGATTGTACGTTAGTACATTTCTTAAAATAGGCTAAACAAGTATTGGCACTGGTTGCCTGACTCAGGCCGCTACAGGGTTTGCTTGATGTAAGCATATTGATTGAACCTGAGTTACAGCGGCCTTTATCATCTAATTGCAACCAAGCACCTTCATGAATATAGATCACGCCAGGCATGCAATCGGCAGAAATCTTAGCGCCACATAAGGTTGTCCCACGTTCGTTATATACCTCAATAACGTCGCCGTCTTTAACGCCACGCTTTTTCGCATCATCCACGTTTATCATCACTATCTGACGACCATCTACTGATTCATGGGAGTTGATATCAGCATTGGCCATTTGAGAATGAAGCCGCATCCATGGATGTGGGCTCAATACTTGAACTTGGCCCTCTTTTGCATCTCCTAGCCACTCAAATGGAGGAAGCCACTTAGGTATTGGTGGACAATCAACAATATCGAATGAGGCTACGGTAGCGCTATATAATTCAATTTTACCTGATGGAGTGTGCAATGGGTGTTTCTTTGGATTAAGATAAAACTCAGCGTGTCGAACATAAGCATCGGCAGCTTTTGGGGTATTTAAGAAGCTAATGCCATTTTTCCAGAAGGTGTCGAAGTCATCGCTGCCGTCGGAGTTCTCATATGAACTACGTAAATGTTCCATCATGGTCTTGCCACCGGTGTACTCGTCATAGACATCGAATAGAAACGCTAAGCGAGAGAAGATCTCATAGTCGTCTAAACTCTCACCGACGGGCTCAATCACCTGTTTCATCGCATAAATCTTGTTATTACTGTAGGTGCCTCCCGAACTCATGTCGTTTCGCTCTAAGGTCGAAGTCGATGGGAAAACGATATCAGCATAACGAGAAGAGGCACACCACCAAGGATCTTGGCAAATAATGGTGTCGACTTTTTCTAATGCTTTAATTAACTCATTGGTATTTTGCTGATGGGACATCAAGTTATTACCTGAGTTATAAATTAACTTGGTATCAGGGAATGTTTTAGGTGTGCCATCGCGGCTAAATGCTTTGCCGGGGTTATTTAACATTTCTGAAATTAACACCACAGGTACGGTTTTTGTTACTGGGTTACGCCCTTGCGACAAGCCGATTGGCATACGTTTACCCGATTGTGGCATACCACCACAACCATAGTGCCAGCTAAAGCCACAACCGACCCCTGGTTTACCAATCTTACCGGCAATCGCAGCAAAGTTGATAATAGACCAATGGATCATTTCACCGTGGTCGGCACGTTGCAATGCCCAGCCAGCTGCAATCTGAGTTCGCTTAGTGACCATAGTCTCTGCGAGTTTAACGATTTCAGGCGCAGCAATCCCTGTGATAGTAGCAGCCCACTCTGGCGTCTTCTTAACCCCATCTTCGCTGCCATCTAAATAGGCTAAATATTTATCAAATCCGGTGGTGTATTTATCAATATAAGCTTGATCATGTTGCTTGGTAGAATACAGATGATAGGACATAGCAGTGAATAGCGCGGTATCAGTACCGGGACGGATGTTGACCATCTCACTGCCTAGCTGCTTATCAGAGTAGGTTTTTTGTGGGTTAATCGAAATAAACTTGATGCCTTTTTTAGCAAATGCTAACCAGTGCTGATGCATCTGATGGTCGGCAACGGTAAATTCAATTCGATTTGTCTTAAATGGATCGCAACCAACAAAAATAAAGACTTCAGTGTTTTGCTCAATCACTTCCCATGCTGTTTGTGGAGAGTAAACTTCTAAATCACCGATAATATGCGGCAAAATCACTTCCGATGCCCCTGCAGAGTAATCGCCACTACAACTGCTTTGGCCACCAATAAGATTAAAAAAACGACCTTGTAATGTTTGTGGACGCATTAAGCCAGCATGGGACCAACCACCATATGAAGAGCTAAAAATGGCATCATTACCATGTTCTTGTATGGTTTTTGCGATAGCGTAGGCTGCTAAGGCGATGGCTGTAGTCCAATCCACACGAACAAATGGCTCTTTACCTCGCAGATGGGGTTTATGATCGCCTAAGGGATCATCATAAAAAGACTTTCTCACCATCGGATACATCACACGAGTGTCGTCATAGGTTCGGCTCAGTACCCCTTTTGTTAGCATTTCAGTCGGAAAATCATCAACTTCACTAATAGGTTGAACGCCAATCAATGTACCGTTTTTAACAATTGCTTTAAATGGCCCATAGTGAGTTGCGTGATGAATCACTTGGGTATCGCTAGCAAATACTTTATCAGCTGGGAATAAAGTTAACCCTTGAGCTGTAATAGCAGAAGCTAATGAAGCTTTTAAGAAATTACGTCTTGAAATTGCCATGTTTTTTCCAAAATAAACGTTTAGTCTAAAATATCAAAAAATATTAATAGCTACTTATGCATTAACTTTAGCGTCTACAAAACACGCTAGCGCAACCATAAGTAAACTCACCCAACAAATACTTCACGTTTGAAACCAAGCGGTAACTGCAATCTATTAACAAACCGCCATGTTTGTGTGTATCTGTATCAATGATACAAATATATCTGTATCATCTATCAAATATCAATATTTAATTACGATAATAATTAGTAGTTAATCGAATGCCTTTGATATTTGTTTAACTCATTGGAATGCTAACATGAAAAGAATCTGGCAATTTTTTAGTCGCCCTAGCAGTAAATATTCAGTTTTTACCATCGCTTTAATTGCAATATTTATTAGTTTACTTGGAGTGTTCACATTCCATGAATCAATTGAATATAGTTCGACTACAGAGTTTTGTGTTTCATGTCATTCAATGCAAGAAAATTACAATGAATACAAGAATACTATCCATTTTAAAAATCCCGCAGGCGTCAGAGCAGAATGTAGAAACTGTCATATTCCTGAAAATACGCCCATTGATTTTCTAAAAGCAAAAATTGGCGGTATGGGAGATATATACAGTGAATTCATTGGTGGTGATATTGATACGCCATTAAAATTTGAACAACATCGCCAAGAAATGGCTGAAAATGTGTGGAAAATGATGAAAGACACAGATTCAGCGCCTTGTAAAAGTTGTCACTCATACACAGCAATGGATCACGCTAAGCAATCACCTGCGGCTGCGACAGCGATGACAGGTGCTGCAGCAAAGAATATGAATTGTATTGAATGCCACAAAGGTATCGCTCACCAATTACCTATGATGAACGAAGACTTTCATAAGGTGTTTGAACAACTAAAAGCAAACTCATCAATTGCCCCTCCTGTCGATGTGTTATACACATTAACCGAGAAGAAAATCTACAGCGAGGCCAATGATACGAGTCTAGATGAGGGCATATTATTACCCGCATCAGCCGTAACCGTATTGGCTAAAAAGAACGGTATGTTGCAGGTTAAGTTTGTTGGCTGGCATGAGAAGTCGGCTCAAAGTGGCGTCATTATGCAAGAGATGGGTAAGTTTATTTATGTGGCCAAATTAAAAGAAGCCGGTAAAGCAACTGAGGTGCTTACCAAGGAACAAACTGATACTAAGACAGGGATGGTGTGGCAACAAGTTGAAGTTACTGGTTGGATTAGCGAACAGTACTTACAGCCTAATATCGATATGGTATGGCAGTATGCTGAAGGAATGTATAACAATACTTGTAATGCATGTCATTCCATTACATCACCCAGCTTCTTAACGGCAAATAAGTGGATTGATACAATGAGATCGATGAAGGCTTATTACTCGTTAACACCAACTGAAGAACAGACGTTATTGAAATATCTACAAGTTCACGCTAAAGATATGCAGAATGTAAAAACTACATCAATTAAATAATTAGCACTATTATTAATAATAAACGCTGAAGATGATTAGTCTCAGCGTTTCTACTTTTAATATATTTGTCACACTAAAATACATGAATGTTAGATTAAATATTATTAATCCGTATCTAAATTCTATTCAGTTAATTATCTATGAAATTAATATAAACTTACTTCGTTATTGGTAATCTTAATGATTCTCATCTTTATTTCGTTTGTTTCGTTCAGTTGATTTATGGTTAATACCTTTCTATTTTATTTAAAGCTGTAGTAAGTTGATGATGTTTACGGCTAATTAATTAGTAATAAAACAATAAAGTGATCATGTAAAAAATACGCAACACAATTAATTCTGTCATTCTAAAATCTATCTAACGTTAGTCATAGTTTAACAATTCATTCCTAATCATGGGCGGTATCATAAAATACTGGAGCTTAGTTTCACTCTCCGTCTTGTAAACTTTTTTAAGGAACAGAGTGCTAATAAGCTCACTTTAGTGGTGAAGAGAGTCAACTGTGACGACCTACCAGTTATACCAATCGGTATAAGAAAGTGATCTACTCAGAGTTTTTTTGGCAAGCTAATTCAAGGCGAATGAATGACATAATGGTTATTCCCTTGTGAGTTCATTCAACGCAGAAGTAGGCAGCCAAAAACACTCCTTACAGGCGAGTTTTAGCGCATCCGATACGGCGTTAACGAGCTTAAACGTAGAACAACTATGTTCCTCACTCGTTGCAAACCACATGGATGTGGTGAATGTAATTAATGCAGGAGTAATTAATGACCTTGCCTCAGAAGCGCTAAACTCTCGCTGAGCGATCACATCTTTATACCGATTGGTATTAATAAACTGATGGGTCATCCTTATTAGGCCGTGTCTTAAATCGTCTATGTAGCCACATATATTGGGCACGATTTTTATTGATGATCTGCTCAATAATGCCGTTACCTCGTTTGGCGTCCTCGATTTCATCTTTAGTGGGGAAGTTATCTAGCGGCGGCGATATCTCTATGGTATAGCCCTTGTCATCGGCATTACGCACCACGCTAAATGGCAGTACTTTGGCTTTTCCAAGGCGGGCTAAAGTCGTGGCGCCTGTGATTGTGGCAGCGTCGGGCATGGCGAAGAAGGGGATAAAAGTCGCACTTGAACGGCCAAAATCTTGATCGGCGGTATACCAGATCACATCTGGATTACGGAGGCAGCGAACCATCTGACGCAGGTCGCGCTTAGACACTAGTGCCTTGTTAGATCTAAGTCGTCCCTTTACCTGCAGGTATTCCATGACCGGATTATTATGGGGGCGATAGACGCCGACACCTGGTTGAAACTGTCCAAATATTCTGGCGCCCATCTCTAGGGGTAAACAATGTACGGCGAATAGGATAACGCCATGGCCGTCGTCGAGAGTCTGCTGCACATGTTCCTGACCTGTTATGGTCATATGGCGCTGCACTTTTTCGTCTGACCACCACCAAGCATTGATAGTATCGAAGATAGCTTTGCCGGTTTCCTCAAAATTTCTTGCCAGCAACTCATCTTGTTCCGCTTGGGGCATATCAGGGAAACAGAGTGTTAAATTACGTTTTGCTGTTTTAACGCGACTGGCGATAAACTTCTTCGCTAATCGGCCGATTGCCGCCCCTATTTTCATCTGCATGGCTAAGGGAAGTAGCTGGGTTAAGCGCATTAAGCCGACACCAAGCCAGAGTAACCAGTATTTTGGGTGAAACAGATGATTTGAAAATTGCGCTTTTTCTACCACGGTGAACTCGAAAAATTATGGACATGAATGGGTATTCTAACGCAATTTCATACTGAATTGCTGGAAATAAGCCGGAAAATTACTGCTGAACTTTGCTCCTATTAATCACAAAATTAGGTACAATCAATGATTAATTTCGAAAACAGATATGAGCGTTATGAAGGTTTCTCTACCAGCATTTGAAAAAGCTAAGGTTTTAGTTGTCGGTGATGTGATGCTAGACCGATACTGGACCGGACCGACGGGGCGTATTTCCCCAGAAGCGCCAGTACCTGTTGTGCAGATCAAACAGATCGAAGACAGACCTGGTGGGGCAGCAAACGTAGCCTTAAATGTGGCAACCTTAGGTGGCCAGGTATGGCTTGCTGGCATTGTTGGTAACGATGAAACTGCGATAGCCCTAACGAAAGGGGTTCAGGCTTTAGACGTTGAAGCCAATTGGCACTGTGTTGAAGGTAAACCCACCATCACTAAACTTAGGGTCATGTCGAGGAACCAGCAGCTTATTCGTTTGGATTTTGAAGAAGCTTACGCTGTTGAGGAGAGTGTTGCTCTGTTTAAAAAATCTGAAACCCTACTAGATGGGGTCGGAGTGGTCATTCTTTCAGATTATGCCAAAGGCGCGATCACCGATCCTCAAGACTTTATCAAACTAGCGAAGTCGAAAGGCGTAAAAGTGTTAGTGGATCCTAAAGGCAGTGACTTTTCTCGTTACCGAGGAGCCTCTTTGCTAACGCCAAATATGAGTGAGTTTGAGGGGGTTGTTGGTGCAGTCAGCTCCGAAGCCGATTTAGTGACTAAGGCTCAAGCCTTGTTAGCTGATTTTGAGATCGAAGCTATCTTAGTTACTCGTTCTGAAAAGGGAATGACGCTAATCACTGCTAATGGCCCTGAACTGCATATTCCAACGGTTGCTCGTGAAGTGTATGACGTGACCGGTGCTGGTGACACGGTGATTTCAGCACTTGCAACAGCATTAGCTGCGGGCAGTGAACTTCCTCAAGCGTGTGCTATTGCAAATACGGCCGCAGGTATTGTGGTGGCTAAACTTGGGACTTCAACGGTAAGTCGCATTGAGTTGATTAAAGCGCTTTCTCTAAATCAAGGCGAATCAGGTTTTGGTTCGGTGAGCGAAGATCAATTGGTGTATGCGTTAGAACAGGCAAGGCTTAGAGGCGAGCGTGTTGTGATGACTAATGGCTGCTTCGATATTTTACATGCGGGACATGTGAGCTACCTAAAACAGGCTAAAGACTTAGGTGATCGTTTGATTGTTGCTGTAAACGATGATCCTTCGGTAAAGCGCTTGAAGGGCGAGGGACGTCCAGTTAATCAAGTTGATCGCCGCATGGCTGTGTTAGCTGGACTCGCCTCGGTTGATTGGGTGGTTCCCTTCAGTGAAGACACACCACAGCGGATAATATCAAGACTGCTGCCGGATCTGCTTGTCAAAGGCGGAGACTATAAGATTGAAGAGATAGCCGGTGGTGAAGAGGTCATGGCATCGGGAGGCAGCGTTATGGTGTTAGGCTTTGAAGATGGTATTTCGACAACGAAGATCATTGAAAACATCATGGCCAACCAGTGATCTGGACGGTGTTTGCGCTAACGACTAGCTTATTGTTGACTGAGGTCGATGCTAAGCAAGTGGTACTGTGTGAAACGTCGTTACTCAATCACTGTCTACAAACTCTCTCTCTAAGTGTTCGTGGCCAGTTGCCTGATAGTGACGCTGAACTTAAACAGTTATTAGGTCAGCGTGGCGCTATGGTACTGCCTCTTCGAGATGAAAACGTAGCAGGAGTGATCCTACTTGCCCGAAAACAGATCCCTGACTCACTTTCAATTGATCTTTCTGGCTCACTCTATTCATTCACTTTATCAGAGCAGTTAGCCGTGACTCTGTGGCATGAAATTGGGCATCTTGAGGCGATAAACTTACTGGAGTTAGGTGTGTTTGACACGCTATCCCCCTATCGTCATGAATGGATCGCGGATTGCTACCTCACTTGGCGTTCAGCTAAAGAGGGCAAGGGGCTGGATCTGGCTTGGCAACAGTATCATCGACGAAATCTTAATATGATGCAAAGCGCCGAGAATATCAGTCACTGGACCGTGCCAGTCATGGCGCAAGTGCTTGAACAGTATGACGCTGAACAGTTAGCTCACTTCAATAGTTTTAGTGATTTCATACAAGATGCGTTACCTCGGTTATTTGAAGAGGAACAAGATACGTTAGCTGAATTTGCTAGCTTGTTTCATCGAACATTCGATACGCAGGTGATGCAGCTATTGCCGGATTATATGTTTTGGCGAAAACCTGTTTTAGCACAGCTGCTAGAACCGACACTCGTAAAGTTATTGGGTGAACCCGCTGCCAGAGAGTGGATGCAGAAACAGAACTTTTCTTCACCTCTAGCGTTTAAAGCTGAACCTTAGCTGAACTCTTGCTCATTAGTCGTGTTATTGGGCAAGTTACTAAAGAATTCCCTAATTTGGTTTGATAGCATCATAACTATGATATCGAATAGGGAGATGGTCTGGTGGCTAAACGTTCAAGAGCCGAAACAGAACGAACGATTAATCAAATTATGGATGAGGCGCTTAAGCAGTTACTCACCCTTGGTTATGATTCAATGTCTTATACTACCTTGTCACAAGCAACTGGGATAAGTCGCACTGGGATAAGCCATCATTTTCCTCACAAAGCTAATTTTCTTGTGCGTTTGGATCCGCAAATTAGTCATCTCTTCCAAGATGAGCTGGACTTTACCAGTTTAACTACCCTTGAAGGTTCATGGATTAGAGCGTTACAACAGCCTAAGTGTTGCATGGTACTTAGGTTGTTTTTCAGCTTATGCGGTGATTTAAGCAAGAGTGAGACTCAATTTAAGGCGATTGATTTAGTGAAAGATAAAGCCTACAAAGCATTTGGATTCGAAGGGGAGAGAATGATCAGCGAGCTTCTCGGACGAAGCGCTGTTTTACTTTTACCTCAAACGTAAGTTCGAGCTGCTTAACATGTAAAGAAGACAGCGTTCAAAAATACGTTAACGATTTTCTCTAAGCACCAAGTCAGGGTTGAAGTTGATGTCTCCTTCACTATCAATAGTCACTAGCCTATCGTCTTGCCTCGCTACAGCGGTTTTTTCATGGCTGGATTGTCTAACAAAAAGAAGCTGATACCCAAGCTTTGCAAGAGTATAGAATGCAAATCTCTGAGTTGTAGAAAGCCGATGCCAGTGTTGATCTATATGAGGCTGTTCTAGCCTTCTATCGTCAACACTTGGGCTAGCATTAATAGCGGCAACTTTCATAGATAAGCCTCTGTTAAAGATTCGTCAATTCTAAAGTCGTAGGCTTATATAAGCAGATGTTTATCTATCATGCAAGGATGTATTTTCTCTATGTGATTGGTGATAACTTAGAAGATGCATTGGGACGGATGAAGTTTCTTGGTATATGTGGTGTAGCGGCCGCAAATCGCTGTAGAACCAGGCTCGGGTTTACATTGGTGGTTTTGTTGCCTTTTTTATATTGTTTTTATGGGGTAAAAAATGCCATTGAAGATAAACGCTTTGATAGTTACTGCCTCCGCCTATTCTGCCGAACGCTGAGCTCTTCTCATAAATCCCAGAACGGTGATGAATACTGTAGCCAAGCCATAGGTTACGCATATCATGACGGTTAAAAATGTCGCCTAAATTGACGTCCAGTGAGAAGTCTAAATAGTTGAGTAGCTTAGAGGGAGCGTATCCTTTCTCTTCTAGCTCAGTCCCTTCGATGTGGCTCACTGTGCTGATGTAAGATAATCCTTCTGCCACACCCAAACGCCATCTAGGTCCAAACTCGAAGGTATAGAAGGCTTTTATTGCTATGACGGCCTCAGCTAAGTTGTTTTGAACTTTAGAATCATGATGCCAAATAGCACCAGGGGTAAAGTAAAGTTCGATAGGCAGTGTAAATAGCGTGTCGGTTAAACGGATACCGTAAAACAGTGAGGTTAGCTGGTTATTGTAAGGGTCTGTTCTTGCATGGCCTGTCATTATCTCGTTGAGGTTAGAAGGTGTGGCCCAACCGTGAGCTATTCGTAGATATTCACTGTCGTCATCACTTTCAGGTGAAGCTGACTTAAGTGCCATTGTCTTTCTGCTTTTGCTATCGGGATAGAAGGCGAAGCCGAAATAGGATTCATACTGATATTGAGTATCAATGGTGGGCAGCTGAGTAATATCATCTTCGAGACGCCCTAGGCCAAATTGCCCTAGCAGGTACAGATTGCTAACCAGATGATAACGTGTCTTGATGCCCGCTTTAAATTCGATTCCAGCACCGACATCATATTGCTCTAAGCCATAGTAGTACTCATTGAAATCAGCACTCTTCCAGTGAAACTCGGCATAAGGATTGATGTAAAAATCTCCCTTTTCCCAGTGATACTGAGTTCGGGTAAAGGCGTAGCTGCGTTTATTTGAGTCTGACATAATCGCGGTATCGGCTTCCCAAGGGCCTTTTAAGAAGCGGTACTGCAGGCCAAAATCGAAGGCTTGTGATTGTGACTCATTTTGCAGACTTTGAGGAATATCGACAAATCTGAAACGGGTGTAGGCGTTAACCTGATGGAGGTCGTTTTTCCAAAGATGAATACCGGCTTCCATTCCATCGATGAAGAAATAGTCATTCCGGTATTTGATCATCGGTAAAATATCATACACTTCGTCATCCTCAGTCGCATAGGGAATGTCACCGCGTCTCATTCCTATTCCTAGGCCCCAGATATCGGTTTGGTATTGAGTTTCATAGAGGGTTTCGTATTGTGATTCAGAGATCTTGATGTCACTGTTTGCTGCGGCGGTAGCAACCTGAGGTAAGGTTAAGGCAATAATGGCCAATATGATGGGGGCGTGATATGTCATCGTCTCAGTGTGTTAAGTCAAACTTGGCTGCAGTATAGAAGGAATTAACGCAGTTAAATATAGTTTATTAACCTAAGAAACATTTTTATGATGAATGACTAACTTAAATTAATCCATATGCTTACATCTAATTCTTGACTGTATTCCTGCATATACAATTTCACACTTCACTTCAGGCTATTAATAGCCAGTTAGTCTGTGCTCCAATTATCTTTCAGTGTTATGAACTAAGACTCTTGTTCTGTCCATGGGAGACTTTTCTCTTTCCTATATTCCAAAAAAGCATTAAAAATCAGATTTTATTCTTTTTTGGTTTTGCTTATAGGGGCTAAGCTAACAACATTACACTGAATAGGGCTGTTCCCATGTTGTTAAAAGAGCTTTCATCATTCGCTTCTCCTTTGTCTCAAGGGCAGGTAGAAAAGTTAAAACAGCTTACTTCTGAGCTGAGTGCCGTTCAACTAGCTTGGGTTAGTGGTTACTTATCTGCTACGGCAGAGCAGGGAACTGGTCAAGTTGGCGTTGAAGCCGCTGCTCCTGCACAAACGATCACTATCTTATACGGTAGTCAGACCGGCAATGGCAGAGGAGTTGCCAATGAGTTGGCTGCTAAAGCTAAGGCACAAGGTTATGCAGTTAACTTAGCCTCTATGGGTGAGTACAAGGTGCGCCAACTTAAGCAGGAAACCTTATTATTAGCCGTGGTCAGTACACATGGCGAAGGTGAGGCGCCGGATGATGCACTTGAACTGCATAAGTTTTTGGCTTCTAAGCGAGCCCCTAACTTAGAAAACTTACATTATTCAGTGTTGGCATTAGGTGATTCAAGTTATGAATTCTTCTGCCAAACAGGTAAAGATTTTGATGAAAGATTAAGTGGTCTTGGTGCCAAAGCCATTCAACCGCTGGTGGAGTGTGATGTCGATTATGAAGAGGCTGCTGAGCAGTGGCAGTTAGATGTGTTGGAAGGTGTTAAACCGCTGATACAAACATCAAGTGCAAGCGTTGTCTCTATCGGCTCCTCAGCAAGCGTTGGCGAGAGCCAGTTTACCAAGCAAAAGCCTTATACAGCTGAATTATTGGTTAGCCAGAAGTTAACCGGTCGTGATTCTGATCGTGATGTACGTCATGTAGAGATTGATCTAGGTGAATCTGAGCTTAGTTATCAAGCCGGTGATGCACTCGGCGTTTGGTTTAGTAACAGTGCCGAGTTGGTTGAAGAGATCCTCACTAAACTATCTTTGGATGGTAATACAGAAGTGACGGTGGCTAAAGGTTCACTGTCGTTGAAGCAGGCATTAATTGAAAAGAAAGAACTCACTCAACTTTATCCTGGGTTAGTTAAAGGCTGGGCTGAATTAAGTGGAGATGCTGAGCTGCTTAAGATTGTTGAGGATAAGGAGCTGACACGCCAGTTTGTACTTAATCATCAACTGGCAGATTTGGTTGCTCAATATCAGGTCAATATTACTCCGGTGCAGTTAGTTGAACTGCTTCGTCCTATTACTCCACGCTTGTATTCAATTGCATCTAGTCAGTCAGAAGTTGAGTCAGAAGTGCATTTGACTGTGGCGCTGGTTGAAGACGAACGTGACGGTGCAGCCCGATTTGGCGGTGCCTCGCAGTTCTTGGCACAAGCAGCTGAGGGCGCTGAAGTGAAGGTGTATGTTGAGCCAAACAATCACTTTAGATTGCCTGAAAATCCCGATACGCCAGTGATCATGGTTGGCCCTGGTACTGGTGTTGCACCATTTCGTGCCTTTATGCAGGAGAGAGCGGCTCAAGGAGTTGAGGGTGATAGCTGGTTATTTTTCGGTAATCCTCATTTCGAACAAGATTTTCTCTATCAAACAGAGTGGCAGCAATACATCAAAGATGGCTCTTTGACACGCATCGATCTGGCTTTCTCTCGTGATCAAGCCCATAAAATTTATGTTCAAGACCGCATTGCAGAGCAAGGACAAGAGTTGTGGAAATGGTTAGAGGCTGGCGCTCATCTCTATATTTGTGGTGACGCCGAACGTATGGCCAAAGATGTTCACCAGGCACTGCTTGATGTCGCAGTTAAATTTGGTGGTAAAACCAGCGATGAGGCCGATGCCTTTTTAGAACAGCTTCGCACTGATAAGCGCTACCAGAAAGATGTGTACTAAGAAAAACTCTTAGCTACAAACCCTATAAAGAGGCAGCGCCATGATGCGTTGCACGAGTGAAGAATGAGTGAGGCTGTGGTCATGTCAGATGATAAAAGTGTAGAGAAAGTTGAAGAATTATCGGTAAATGAATACCTGAAAACAGACAGTGATTTTTTGCGTGGAACGATTAAGGAAGGATTAGATACGGCGGTTACCGGATCTTTTAGTGAAGGGGATCAGCAGTTAATTAAGTTTCATGGTTTTTACCAACAAGATGATCGTGATCTGCGTAATGAGCGTAAAGAGCAGAAGCTTGAACCTCTCTATAGCTTTATGTTGCGTGCACGTGTTGCTGGTGGTGTCTGTACTCCTGAGCAGTGGTTGGGTGTTGATGAGATTTCATCGACCTTGACCAGCTCTAACAGTATCCGTTTAACCACGCGCCAAACATTTCAATACCATGGGATCTCTAAACGTAATTTAAGAACCCTGATCCAAAGTTTAGATAGAAAGGCGCTGGATTCGATTGCCGCTTGTGGTGACGTAAACCGTAATGTGATGTGTAACCCAAACCCCGTTGAGTCTCGTCTTCATGAACAGGCATATTACTGGGCTAAGCAATTATCGGATACTTATCTTCCCCATACCAAAGCTTATGCTGAGATCTGGTTAGGTGACGATAAAGTGATCACCCATGAAGGTGACACCGTTGAGCCGGTATACGGTAAAACCTATTTGCCGCGTAAGTTTAAGATGGCCGTTGCTGTACCGCCAGACAATGACGTTGACGTTTATACCAACGACTTAGGTCTGATTGCCGTTGCTGAAGAGGGCGAGTTGGTTGGTTTTAACTTAGTCGCTGGTGGCGGCATGGGATCAACCCATGGTGAAGTGCAGACTTTCCCACGTCTTGCTGACGATTTTGGTTTCATCAAATCTGAAGATGTATTGAAGTTTGCTGAAGCTGTACTCACGGTGCAACGTGACTGGGGTAATCGCTCTAACCGTAAACTTTCAAGGCTTAAATACACCATAGTCAAATATGGTTATGAGGTGTTTAAAGCGGAAGTTGAGAAGCGTGCAGGGGTGAGGTTTGAACCTAAGCGTGATGTTGTGATCGGTGATCGTGGTGATCGTTATGGTTGGATCAAAGGCGTTGATAGTAAGTGGCATTTAACGCTATTTATCGAAGGTGGCCGCATTAAAGATCTGCCTGATCAGCCACTGCAAACAGGGTTAAGAGAGATCGCTAAAATACATAAAGGCGATTTCCGCATGACCTCTAATCAAAACTTTATCATCGCCAGTGTGGCCGAAGAGGATAAAGCAGAGATTGAAGCATTAGCAAGAAGTCACGGTTTGATGGGGAAGTTGATCACTGAAACCCGTGGCCGCTCTATTGCGTGTGTAGCCTTGCCTACGTGTGCACTTGCCATGGCAGAAGCTGAGCGCTACTTTCCTGATTTTTTGACTAAGGTTGAATCCTTGCAGGAGAAGCACGGCTTTCTTGATCAGGGCATTGTGATCCGCATGACGGGCTGTCCAAATGGGTGTGCGCGTCCCTTTGCCGCCGAAATTGGTTTGGTGGGTAAGGCGCCGGGTCGCTACAACTTGTATTTAGGTGCGAGTTTTGAAGGAACACGTTTAAATAAATTATACCGTGAAAATATTCAAGAAGCTGAAATTCTATCTGAACTCGATGGCTTGTTTGCCCGTTATGCAGCTGAGCGAGAGGAGGCAGAAACCTTTGGTAACTTCACGGTACGCATTGGTGCAGTGACAGCGGTAATAGATGCCGCTAAGGATTTCCATGAGCAGAGCAATCATGCCTGAATCAAGCAGTATTGATTCAATCGTCTCGAGTGATGAACTGCTGGCGCTACTCAGTGCTCCAGCAGTTGAGCAGAAGAGTGAGCTTGAGCGAATAAATGTATTTTTAGCTGAGTTAACTCCAGCACAGCGTGTGGCATGGGCGCTTGAGTTCCTGCCTGGGAATCATGCGCTATCATCGAGTTTTGGTATTCAGGGGGCAGTTATGTTGCATCTCGTTAGCAGTCAAAAAGCCGATATTCCAGTGATACTGACTGATACCGGTTATCTTTTTGCTGAAACCTATCGCTTTATCGACAAGTTAACCGAGCGTCTTAAGCTGAATGTTAAAATCTATTCATCTGAGCTGACTCCTGCTTGGCAGGAGGCAAGGTTTGGCCTGTTATGGGAAAAAGGCTTGGACGGGTTAGATCAATATAATCGCATGAACAAGGTTGAGCCGATGCAGCGAGCTCTGCAGGAAAACGAAGTCGGCACTTGGTTTGCTGGTTTACGTCGTTCACAGTCAAGCACGCGTGAAGCTTTACCTATTCTGGCGATTCACGGTACTCGTTTTAAAATATTACCTATTTTAGATTGGAGTAATAAAGAGATCCATGAGTACCTGACTAAGCATGACTTGCCTTACCACCCTCTGTGGGAACAAGGCTATGTTTCTGTAGGCGATACACATTCTAGTAAGCCTTTAGAACTAGGAATGACTGAAGAGGAGACTCGCTTCAACGGCTTGAAGCGTGAGTGTGGTCTGCACTTTGAAATCTAATTTCTAGTGAACAAAATCAAACCACTTTTCTGCTGCAGATCAGTGGTTTTTTTATGTGGTAAGTATGATGATAATCGTTAAAGTTGTGGGTAACTGGTATGTTCTAATAAGGTTGTTATACCCTTGTTAAATAAAGTATTGGCGATTGAAATGTAAACTTTTGACTTAAATTTGCTAATATTTATACATTTTTACCCACAGCGTTATGCACACGTTGTATTTATGGTCTATAGTCATCAGTTCCCGTAGATGGTTTTAGTATGTTGTTCTGTTTAGAGTCTATGTGTAACTCAGTGATAACAAGGTCTTCCCTATATCATTTGGCTTATTTTCTGACCTTTAAGTCTATAGAAATGGTCGATAGATATGACTTGTTATCACATGCAGAGCTGTCAGCAGATATAAGCCTTGCTTGTCCTTTGGATAAGCGGCATTTTGATTGACTTGTTAGCGCTTGTATAATCAAAATCTTAAGCGCCTGAATAGTCCGCTGTGGCTATTCAGGCAATAATCCGCAATGCCCTCCAAATCTCTTTTTAAAGCTTCGCTGATGAAGACTCTTATGTCGTTAAGGTATCCGATTTAAGGCCGCGTTAGTCATTGGCAGGAAGTTTGTTAAATCAGATTTTATTCATCTTGGTCTAGCTTAGCTATTTCCTTCACTTGATCCCCTGATTACTTGATAATGCTCGTTTTAGAGGCTTTGCGTTAGTTCAATTCTAGGCATATGAGTATTGGGATCCTACATTTCCAAGTAGCTTGGGTATAAGAGCCTGATAGAGTATATTGATCCGTTCATGCCAGTAAGAATGATCTAAGTCTAAGTACGTCTTAGCTATAAGAACGTTAATTTAAATGGAGTTAGTTGGATGAAAAAAATATTAATCGCAGCAGCAGTGATAGCAGCAAGCGCTGCTGGGTACTGGGTGAGTCAAGATATGGAAGCAAATGGTGAGTCAAATGCCATTTTAGCTTTTGTTCCGGCCGATACACCTGTTTTTTCTGGTCAGCTAACCCCATTTCCTATTAAAGCCTATATCAACTCCGTTTCTCCAGGTTATCAAAGCTACTCAGATGATATGTTCGCTGAGCTTGAAGAGTCCGACGATGCTAGGGCTAAGTTCATGTTAAGTTTGATCCAAACTTACATGGCTAGCTTAGTCAGTGGTGATACATTTATCTCGACTTTCGGTCTTCCTGAACAGATGCGTAGTTACTTTTATACCTTAGGTCTTCTGCCCGTGATTAAACTGGAAGTTGAAAAGCCTGAGGCGATTTGGACTGTGCTGGATAAAGCTGAAAAAGAGAGTGGCTTTACTCATGAGAAAAAAAGCATAAAAGGTCAAGAGTACCGTGCTTACGCGCTTACTGATGCGGATGAATCTGAAACCATATTTCTACTGTTTTCTATCAGTAATGGCATTCTGACGGTGACACTGGATAGCGCTTTTAGTCAGCCTAGTACACTCGAAACGGCACTTGGATTGACTCCTGTCACTAACTCTCTAGCCGATTCAGACATATTGCAAGATATCATGAAGACTCATGGCTTTAATGGCGATGGTATTGGGTATATTAACCATCAAGAGTTGGTCAAGGCGGTAACGACTAAAGATGGTAATCAATTAGCGAGACAGCTTATGGCATTTGCTGAGCTGGAGGGGGAGGATCCTTTCGCTATGCTACGTTCAAACGAGTGCCATACTGAGTTATCAGCTATTGTCGCCAACTGGCCTCGTACTGTATTTGGTGTCAGTAATGTCTCTATTAGTGACATACTGAGTCATATTGAATTTGCCACCATCGTTGAGAGTAAAAATCAGGTGATGCTTGATGCATTGTCATCTATGCAAGGATTTATTCCTGATTACATACGTCAGGCTGATTCAGTGTTCTCTATGGGACTCGGTTTAGATATGAATCAACTAGCGCCTTCATTGACAGCCATATGGGATGATATGTTAACGCCACAATATCAGTGCCAAGTGTTGCAAGAGGCACAAGAGGAGGTGTCTGGTCAGAGCCCGGCAATGTTGGGTATGTTTACCGGTATGGCCAATGGTGTTAAGGGGCTTGCGGCTTCGGTCATTGATTATCAGTTTAATGATGACCAAGATAATCCGGGCCTCAAAAGTTTGGATGCGATAATAAGTTTATCAGCAGAGAATCCAAGCATGTTGTTTAATATGGTAAAATCTTTTGCTCCAGAGCTAGCGAGTATTCAATTAACGAATAATAATGAAGCCGTTGATCTTTCCCCTTTATTGCCAATCTTACCTGAGTTGGGAATTAAACCTATGATGGCGATTAGAGGTGAGCACTTAGTGATTTTCAGTGGAGAAGCGGGAGAAGTGAAAGCCAATGAGCTTGTGGGAGAGACCTTGAACAATCAGAGCCTTTACTCTTTTGGGGTGGATTACGGCAAGGTGATCCCATTTCTTATCACACTTTCGGAAATGGCTGGAGAGCCGATCTCTGAAGAGTTATCCATGATGAAAGGTTATAATATGCAGGTGAGAATGGGAATAGATGTGAATCAAACCGGTATTGTTTTCGATTCAGTTATGGATAGTAAAGTTGCACCAGCAAATGAGTAAGTTAGTATAATCAGTTGAGCCAGCTAAGCTGGCTCTTTTTTTGACATTAGGAATCTTTAAGCTATGCCGATAGCGGGTATGTTTTTAAAAGCAAATGAAGTGCGTGTTGTGACATTATCAGGTTCACGTACGAGTCATGAGTTAGTGTCACCTAAAGTAAATAAACTGGCATTGATAAAGAATCCAAATCAAAGCGAAGTTATCCAGTTTGGTGAAATGATTCATGCTTATTGTGTAGAGTATAAGATTGAACAGATTGTCTTGAACCGTAGAGCGACGTCGGGGCAAGGCGCTGGTGGTGCCGGTACCTTCTTAATGGAGGGGGTTATTTTGGCGATGGCACCAGTAAAAGTGAACTTGGTACACCCCGCGACAGTAAGGGCGACAGACAAAAAAACTGCTGAGATTAAAGGGTTAAAGCCTAAAACAGTCGATCTTGGTAAAGCTTACGACTTAGCATTTGAATTTCTTACTTAAATTTTTTATTTTATTGCATTTTAAACTCAAGAAATCTTTAAATTTACTGAGTTTAAGTTCATTTTCTTTAATGATTTCTGGGTTTGATATTCCATCGAAGCCTTAAGTAAGGTATAAGGGCGCTATGAAAATTCCGAAACGTATCCAGCCTCTCGTCGATGAAGGCTTAGTAGATGAAGTCCTTCGTCCATTGATGAGTGGCAAAGAAGCCGATGTCTTCGTTGTCCGTAGTGGTGGCGATGTACGTTGTGCAAAAATTTATAAAGAAGCTGAGAAGCGCAGCTTTAAGCAAGCGGTTCAATATCGTGAAGGGCGTAAGAGCCGTAATAGCCGTCGCTCAAGAGCAATGGAAAAAGGATCTAAATTTGGCCGTAGCGAGCAGGAGTCTGCTTGGCAAAATGCCGAAGTTGATGCCTTGTATCGTCTTGCTAATGCCGGGGTTCGTGTTCCACAACCTTATGGATGTTTTGACGGTGTACTCTTAATGGAGCTTATCACCGACGATGATGGTTTTGTTGCACCGCGTCTTAATGATGTTACTTTGACATCAGAGCAAGCGCTTGAGCAGCATGAGACTGTGATGAAAGACGTACAGCGTATGTTGTGTGCTGGATTAATTCATGGTGATCTTTCTGAGTTTAATGTGCTATTGGATAGCTCAGGTCCGGTGATTATTGATCTGCCTCAAGCGGTTGACGCGGCTGCCAATAACAACGCAAAACGTATGTTAGAGCGTGACGTGAATAACATGACTCAATACTATGGTCAGTTTGCGCCTGAATTGCTAGAAACTAAATATGCCAAAGAGATGTGGGCCCTGTTTGAGTCTGGCAAATTGAAACCGGATACCGTGCTAACTGGTGTATTTGTAGAGAGCACTAAAGCGGCTGATGTCGATTCTATTCTTGCTGAAATTGAAGCGGCTTTCGATGAAGAGCAAGATCGTAAAGAGCGTATTCGAGAAGCGGCAGAAGGTTAATATTGAGATCTCCCTAAAGCTGATGGTTAGCCTTAGGGAGAGATGTTAAGTCATCACTTTTGTTTATCAATTCCGAGTTCAGCTAAGTTTGCCGCAATATCTTCGGCCGCAGTTTCTGCATTAATATCCTCATCTATCTTCAAGATTTTACCGTCTTTATCGATGTAAAATGTCACTCGGCTAGCCACGCGAACAAAGTTAAGCACATCGTATGCCTTAGCTGTCTTTTTCGTCGGATCGCTTAACATGGGAAAATCAGCTTTCTGCTCTTTAGCAAACTCTTGGTTATCTTCTAAGTCATCGACACTGGCCATCATATAGACTGCATTGTATTCACGGATCAAATGTCCTTTTTGAACCAAAGAGCGACACTCTAATGTGCAACCATGGGTGTTTGCCATGGGGTACCAGGCGAGCACTAATGTCTGTTTGCCTAAATAATCACTGAGTTGATAGAAGTGACCATCGGTTGATTGGAGTTTAAAGTCTGGGGCGGTATCGCCAACGTTAAGGTCGGTAGCCATCACTGTTAAGGGGCTGGAAAATAGGATGACGAATAGTATTTTTAGAAAAGCTTTCATGTTAGCGATGCCTGTGGATTCTGATATTATCTCACTAGATTAGCATACTTGTTTATGCTGATGCTTAGGAGAGTTTAGCGCAGAGGGTTAATTGTATTTTGCTATCTCCTTCGACAAGTGTAGTAAGTTGCTCGCCAAATTCAATCGTTATAATTTGTTGAGCTGTGTGAGTTGAATGCAGATGATTTATGGTGATTAAGCTATGAATTTGAATGAGATTTTCAGAGATAAGACTTGGCGTAAGTATTATTGAACACCTCTCATTTTCGATAAGAAGCGCTTTGTTTACTATGGCAGGCTTAGTGGTATCGATTAAAAGCGTCTCTTCGTATAAAAGCTGAAGAGACAACTCCAGTTTGGTTTCAGTTTCTATCTCGAACTTATCTGCTTGTCTCTTGTATTGTGCATTGAGATAAAACCCACCAATCGGACTGCTCATCTTGAAATTCCATGTACTTTATTTGCCATTCAAAAACGTAACTGACAATACTGTTAGTGACTGATTAATATACTCTACTATGCATTTTTTCCGTTTTCTAGTTCGATAAGCATATTTGCATAATTCATCCAGTCGACGATTAATGCTTTGATTAGCACCTGAGTCCCAGTATCCACATTAGCACTCCGTTCTTTTACTGCAAGGTGCTCTACTACAGCTCTAACATCCAAAGAAAGTAAGTTCACCCTAAAGTTATCTTTGGGACTAGGGTTGTTGTCGGCTTGGGGATTTAGAGCTCCAACCATCTGATTTTGTACAAGTAGTGCCAGTTTTGGGTTTTCACTTCTTAGCATGGCGACAGTCATGCGCAGTGCGCCTCGATTGAAATTATCCGCTTTCTGTATAAATGTGCGTTTATTTGACATGGTGAATTCCGATCTTGAAGATACGTCCTTTATGAATAGTTTAACTCAATTAATTATGGCTGTGGCATAAGACTGAGATCGTTTATCTGGGCAGTTAGGCATTGGCTGACATTTGAGTTGAGTGACTAAGGTTGACCAATGAATGGGTCTTCTGGCTGTCAGAATAATGTCTGGTTGAGTTCCTACACCTGATATTAAGTTTCCTTGATTGCTATAATTAAGACTTGTGGTGAGCTCTATACTGAGCTTGCTGTTAGGTAAACGGAAACGATAGTGTTTGCCTATGTCTCCTTGAGTTTTTTCACCAACTAAAGTGACTCTGGGCCAGTTTTTTGCTAGATAAGCAATCCATTCACATTCTTGTTTACATTGTGGGCCAATAAGCAGAACTAGCCTGTTTGAGTGTGGATATCTATCAGGCACTTTTTTGTTTTTTCTACCATAGAGCTGACTGAAGTGACCTGTTTGCTTACTTTCAATCTCTTTTTTTATTTCAGATATCTGTATCTGTTCGAAGAACGTCAGTTCATCTAAAGAACGAAAGTGATCTGTCCTTAAATAGTCATTTTTAACATCAATAGAGCGTCGATATTGGGCAAAGGTGAAAACGGGATTAATCGTGCTTCTGTCTACGTTGCTTAGGGGGGCTCGATCTGCAAAGTTATTCATTATTATGTTTAATAGCTTATCACTGGCTCCACTAGCCTCTCTTAGGTCTAGAATGGTTAGTGGGTTCTTGAATGCTAGCTGAAGTTTGGATAACAGATAACTATCTGTGGCGAGCTGATCTAAGTCAGAGATCTTAATCGGGTTGGGGGTTTTATCTGAGCTTATGAGTGCGGGTTCATGATAAACGGGCTTGACTTTGAGAGGAATAACTAACTCAATCTGGGAGTTTGAGCCCTCACCATTACTAAGAGAAAGGGTGACTATTTTACCTAACGCTATGCCCATTTCAGCTCTTAATATATCTATCTGTAACAGCCATTGATGTTGAAGTGTTAAGCTCCCTTGTTGTGACTTTGGCATAAAGTGTTTAGCTGTTTTTAGCCAATGAGATATCGGTATGCCATCGATATGAGTAATAAATGGGTGGTCAATAGACAGTGGGTTATTGAATGAGTCAAGTGCGAGCCATAAGTCTCCCATGGGTCTTAATGTGCAAGGGAGTTGTCCTGTTGAAGCCGTATCCGCAGAGAGGTGGATGCCTGGGTCATCTAATTGAGCGGTTAACTTAGTTATCTCAGCGTGAAACCTAGTGGAATCTATCTCAATGGGATAAAGATATCGAATATGTTCGATATCTTGTTTAATTTTTTCTAGGCGTGAAGGGACAAGAATTGAAAATGCTGATTTTCGCTCAATCTCTGTGACTAAGACATTGAGATCTTGCTGCATTTGGCTGAAGCTTAGGCTCGTTTTGAAGGTGTTATCTACCAGCATAAAACGGGAGAGCTGCAGAATACAAAGCAGCAAACAGATACCAAATATATTAACGATATCTTTAAATTTGAAGGTCATATCACTCCTTGATATATCCGTCACCAGAGAGGTCTAACGGCTTAGGTATGTTCAGCTGGTTTACCTTTATCTAGCTCAATACACTATAGCTTATTTAGACGGTCTAATTTATTTCCTTAATGCGCGACTTAAGTCTGTTTTTCTGATGAGTAAGGGCTTAAACAACGCTTAGATAAGCCCTCATATTTTCTCATGATTAATGTACTATTTTAAAGAATATCGTTTATCGACACGCCAATACCTATACGTTGAGTGTGAGCATTGTAATCAATTAAGCTTTCTCCGTAACCATTGAAATATTGGGTGTAAACTCTCAATTGACCAATGATTGGATAACTCCAAGTGGCTTCAATGGCGCCATAGTTCGGGCTAGTTAAGTTGTTTCTTACCATCATAGTAAATCTATGCTCGTCGATACCATAAATGCCTGTTAGTTCAAAATTACCCATGTAATCTTCGATATCTGGATTATCATCACCTTCTGGAGAAGAGGGGGTTTCTTTTTCATCTTCAGGTATACGCCACCATACTTTTGCTCCTAAGGCGAACGGGCCACTATCAAATACCATAGTAGCGTAGAGTCGATTCCAGCTGCGGGAAAGATTGCCTGACTTACCATTTGATTGGTGGGCAGCGCCCACTCCCCAGAAGGAGTTACGTAATGGACCTAGTTGCCAATCATTGTTAAACATCATAAATATCTCTGGTTCATGATTAGTTTCACGAAAGGGTGAGGAGATATCTTTGTTATAGACTTGCCAATATGACTGATTAGTGTAGGCAACAAATAGATGACCATTGTCACCGAAGACGTTGTACATCAAGGGGAATTTAAAACTAACCTGAAATTTAGCTTCTACGTTATCTAGACCTAATGTGTGCTCTGTCCCCTCTTTATTAAAGGGCGTCATATTCGGGCTAGTGTTATAGGTTACGGGCAAAATATAGTTGACGTTATGGGGCGTCATAACAAAGGGGAGTTCAGATGTTGCCAACTCATCATGTACCCGCTCATCGACTAATGAGGTTTTATGCTCTCTCTCAAGTGAACGGTCATCCTTGTTAGCGGTAACAGACTCTTGTGCTTGGATGCTTTCAGTTTTTGGCGTGTGCTCTTTAACATCATGGGCATAAACAGATGATGACAAAGCAAGGCTAGAGAGTAGAGTCAATAAATGGCTTAATGGCCTATTCGGTTTGTTTTTCAGCATCTTCATAAGTCATCCATGAAAGATTATAATTATTTTTATTAAGGCGAATATTACCTCTCAATTGCTCATTTTAATAGGCTTCGATATCCAAACGACTTGTAAATATATACAAAAGCTTAATGTTGTAACAACGTTCTCCTTACAAGGCGGCACAAGTAAAGAGGCTTAACCTATTGTTACCTAATTGAATTTAGTTGAGTTTTTATTTTAAATAACTAAAAGGAATAAAGAGTAAGAAATAACTATTTATTAAGTTATAAGTAGACAGGTATATTTTACGCTATAGAGTCATGTGTGGAGCAATGAGATGGAGATCGTAACGTTACCCGGTCAACGAGCTAGTGGAAAGGTATGGTTAGTCGGAGCCGGCCCTGGAGATGTTGAACTGTTAACGCTTAAAGCATACCGGGTTCTAAAAAGTGCCGATGTGGTACTTTATGATGCCCTCGTCAGTGATGATATTATGGCACTTGTCCCTCAAAATGCAGAAAAAATTGCTGTCGGTAAACGTGCTGGTAAACACAGTGCGGCACAAGATGAGATTAATCAATTATTGGTGACGAAAGGTTTCACTCGTAAGAACGTTGTTCGCTTAAAAGGGGGAGATCCTTTTATTTTTGGACGTGGTGGAGAAGAGTTACAAAGCTTAGTTGAAGCTGGGCTCGAGTTTGAAGTCGTCCCAGGTATTACTGCTGCCAGTGGTACTTCGGCTTATGCAGGGATCCCGCTGACACATCGAGATTATGCCCAAGGGGTGTCCTTTATCACTGGTCACTGCCAGTTAGAGAGTCGTCCAATGGATTGGAACGGCTATGCTAGCCCCAATAATACTCTGGTTATCTATATGGGAATCCTTAATGCTGGTTTGATCAAATCGGGTTTAATGGATGCGGGCCGAGGAGCTGATACGCCAGTAGCTATTGTCTCAAGAGCCACAACAGCTGATCAGCGACGCTTTATCGGAACTTTAGGTGAGTTGGATGCGCTAGCGTTGGATCCTGAGCTTAAAATGCCTGCTTTGATGATTATCGGTGAAGTGGTGGAGCTTGCCGATACACTGCATTGGTTCAAGCCAAAAGTTGATGGTGAACTTATGGGGATGAGCACAGAGCTAAAAGATAGCCATTAAGCGCTATTTTTCCGGTGCTACTCAATTTTAAAGTCTTGAGCAAAAAGGGTTCGGAACGCTTTTGCATATTCCGCATCGGGTTTAGGCTGAATTAGTTGGGTTAACTCATCACCACTCGGTGTTAATCGATAATAGATAAACAATAGGTGCCCACTCTTAGGTGTGAGTTTCATTGTTTGTGATAATAATGTGAAGTTGATGGTTTTTTTGCTATTGAGCAAGCCTGTTTCAAACTCTCCGCGGTGCAGTATTCCCGCATCGATTAAGGTCAGAATACTTGAGTAGGGCATACCAAAGTTAGAAAAGCCGATACTAATAGGGGCTGATTTACGAAATAGCTGTCCAATGCCTCCCGTATAACGATAACCATTAATCAGCTTTAATCGATTCTCCTCGTTCACTTTTACGGCCATTCCTAAGGCTTTTTCAAGGATTTGGGCTTCCTTATGGGTTAGCTGTTTCAGAATTGAGAGAGTGCGCAGGCTAAAGTTACCTGGCTTGGTGATCTCGTTCGCTAAAATACGTCCCCATAATTCTTGCATCTTACGGTTATGGATCTGTTCAGCAAGTTGGAAAAATTGATGAGCCCAATCGGGATCGAGATCGACGCCAGTGACATCCGACGGGGTATGAGTTAAGGCGATGGCATAGATGGTTTCAAGATTACTTTGGTAACGGCTAAGCAATTTATGTTGTCTGTGTTGAGCGCGTTCGACAATTGATGCACTGCTTGGCCGATATTCATCTTCGCTGCTCAATCCGAGTTGCTGGCCTAATAACAGGGCTTTTTTACGAGCTGATACATCGGACTGAGTCGATTTTTTTTCGTTTACTTTTACCAATTCCGCCATCGTTGTCTCTGCACTATTTTTAATACTGTATTAAATATTAACTTAATCTGTTTGATTGATGGATGTTTTGTCTCGATTTTTTGAAGTTAAACTCCAAATGACTTCATTTCCTTGGGCTGGCGCACTAGGTATGTTCCTTGCCAGAATCAATGAGCAGATAGCAAATCCTGCACCGATATAAAATACTGTGCTTGGGGAAGCAAGCCACACCAAACCTAAAGCAGCAGGGATAACTACTGCAGCTATGTGGTTGATAGTAAAACTGACGGACATCGTGGCGGCAATATCTTTACTGTCGGCTATTTTCTGGAAGTAAGTCTTAATCGCGATGGCCATAGCAAACAACAAGTGATCAATGATATAAAGCGCAGCAGCTATTTCAGGTTCTTCTACTAAGGCGTAACTGATGAAAATGAAAATTAAGCCTACATATTCGATTGTCAGTGCTTTCTGCTCGCCAATACGGCCGATAAAACGACCGATAGCGGGAGCAAACAGTAAATTAACCACATAATTTATCAGAAAAAGAGCGGTGGTTTCACTGACACTATAGCCAAACTTTTCCACCATCATAAACCCGGCGAAGACCATGAAGATCTGCCGTCTGGCCCCAGAAAAGAAAGTCAGTAGGTAGTAGAGCCAATACTTTTTTCTTAAAATTATCTTTTTATGTTGGACTTCACCCACATCGAATTTGGGAAAATAAAGCGTGACGGTGATCACCATCATGAGTCCTAAGCAGCCAATAAGCGCATACATCCAGACATAATCGAGCTTAAGCCAACTCATTACCACCCAGATACTGGCATAACCTGAAAGGGCAGCGGCTGAACGCCAAGCTAATGCCTTGCCCAGAAAACCAGCAGTTTCTTTTTTATCGACCCACTGTAAGGTCAGTGATTGGTTGATTGTTTCGAAATAGTGGAAACCGATAGACATGAGTACGGTGGTTAAATAGAGCCCAAGTACACCAGGGTAAAAGCCGGTGATGGCAACGCCGACACACAATATAGCCAGTGATAGCAGGGCGAATGATTGCTCTCGGATTAGAATAAGAATAAAGATGGCTGTAAAAGCGAGAAAGCCGGGAACCTCACGCAAACTTTGTAAAATACCTATTTCGGCACCAGTAAACTGAGCTTTTTCAATAACAAAGTTATTCAGTAGCACCTGCCATACAGAGAAAACCAATGACATGATAAATGTCATCCACAGAAGTAGTTTTTGCGGGTTTTTACTCATTAAGCATCCATCTAACTATTAATGATTACTATTTCAGCAATTGTATCACTAGTTTACCCTCATTATTCTCTTGTTTTCATACATCTGTGACGGATTTGTGGGATTACCGTAAAAAGTAATGTAAATTTTAATGAAAATGATTCGCATTTGATGTAATTTGTTTCGCAAATTCAGGGGAAGCTGTTAATTCAGTGCGGATAATAATTGATGAAGACCAAGTTAAGTGTACTGGCTATATGCATTGCCAGTCTGAGCAGTAGCTACGCATCTGCTATGCCAGATCCAGTTAAGTTACAACAGGCTATAGCAAAACAAGAGCAAGAACTTAAACAGCTTAAGAAAGATGTCGCTGAACTGACTGCTCAACAGAATATGCTTGCTCAGCAGCAAGAAAAACAAGCTGAAGTGATCGCGGTAGCTAAACAGGAAGCTGTTAACAATAAATTTAGTAATTTCAGTTTTTCATCCTACGGAAGCGTTAATTACACCAGTGATGAGTATTATGAGAATGTACAAGATACCTCTCCTGAACGCCGTGGACGTTTCGATCTTGAACGCATAGTCACAGAATTTGGCTACCAGTTCAATGATGAATGGGACATGGAAGTTGAAATTGAATATGAACATGGTGGAACCGGTGCATCTCTTGAATACGACGGCTTCGATGAGTTTGGTGAGTTCGAGTCAGAGATTGAGGCTGGCGGTGAGGTGATGATTGAAAAGGCTCAACTTCGCTATCGCCCAAGTGATGCCTTTGGAGTTAAGTTCGGTAATATTCACCTGCCCATCGGTCTTTCAAGCATTCTGCATAAACCGGATCAGTACCTGACGGTACTACGTCATCGCAGTGAAGCTGCCGTACTGCCCGCCGTGTGGAATGAGATGGGGTTAGGTATCTTTGGTGAAGTGGCTAACTTTCACTATCAGGCACAGGTTGTCAGTGGATTAAACTCAGAATACTTCAGAACCTATGATTGGGTGGCTTCTGGTCATCAGAAGCGATTTGAGCATGTTAATGCCGATGATCTTGCTTATGCTATGCGTCTAGATTATGGCTCTTTTAAAGAGGGAAGTGCCTTAGGTGTTGCTTACTACTACGGTAATACCTCAGGCAATCGCCATAAAACGAACAAAGTGACTGGCGATGGCACTGTGAGTATTCTTGCCCTTTCAGGTGCATTTGTACAAGGCCCCTGGATCATTCGTGGTCAATACCTAAATGGCACTTTAAGTGATTCTGAGGCGATCACTCAGGCAAATAAAACAACGCCGGGCTTGAAACCGGGTAACTTCGCTCAACTTGGTTCTAAGTCGGAAGCTTTCTTTGTTGAAGCCGGTTTCGATTTATCGGGCTTCACTTCAATCCCTTTGACTATCTTTGCCAATATCGATTACTCAAACCCCCTTGCCGAAATTGAAACAGGTACAGCCACTAAACGCTATGAAAATACCTGGACTAGCGTGGGTGTTAACTATTCCCCTATTGCGGAAATCGTGATTAAGGCTGAAGCAGGCAGACAGCAAGTTGCAGTTGCTTCAATACCCGACACGAACTTTTTCGCTCTAGGTGTTGGCTATCAATTCTCGTTGTGATCTCACGGCAACCCAGAAATTATAATAAATTAAGTTATTTTGGAGTTTTACATGAAACAGGTTAAATATTCAGCCATTGCAATTGCACTTATCACAACATTAGCTGCCTGTGGTGGCTCAGGAAGTAACGATTCCACTCCTGTTGTGCCTGATAATACTTTTAGTTTTGCCGCTACTGAGATGATCACCAACTTGACCGATGATGTTATCACCAGTGGCTATAACAACTTAGCGGCTAAAGGCGAAACCATGCTACTTGCCACTCAAACCTTGGTTGCAACGCCAACTCAGGCGAATCTTTTGGCTGCGCAAGAAGCGTGGAAGGCAGCACGTCAGCCATGGGAACAAGGCGAGTCTCATATCTTTGGTCCGGTTGATTCACTGGGTATCGATCCTCATTTAGATAGTTGGCCGCTAAATACAACGGATTTAACTGCCGTTTTATCAGTTAACTCAGGTTTTGATCCCGAAACAATTAAAGGCTGGAATGATGACGTGCAGGGTTTTCATGCGATGGAGTTTCTATTGTTTGGTGATGGTGTTAACGATAATCAGAAAGATATTGCTGAATTAACAGCAACTGAACGTGATTATTTGATGGGTCTTGCTGGCGTGTTTCGTGACTACACCAAGGTATTGGATGATGCGTGGCAGATAAGCCACGATGGCCAAGTTGGGAGTAAGCCCTATGGTGAATTAGTTAAAACACCAGGGAGCGATGGCAACACTTTTTACAGCTCTCAGGTTGGTGTGATCCAAGAGCTTATCAACGGCATGATTGGCATTGTCGATGAAGTGGGTAACGGCAAGATTGCAGATCCTTTTGGTACATCAGTTGCAACAACTGATACCTCTAAGGTCGAATCTCAGTATTCATGGAATTCACTGACTGACTTTAGCGACAACATTATAGGGGTACGTAATGTTTACCAAGGTGAGTTTACTGGCGCTGCTGACAAGCAAGGGATCATAGATTTTGTGACTGCCGCCGATGAGGTCTTAGCCTTGCGTGTGGGCAGTGAGATTGATGATGCCATTATCAAGATTAAGGCCATTTCAGGTTCTAACAATATGCCTTTCCGTCAGGCTATCTCTGATGTAGATGGACGTGTAAGAGTACAGACCGCGGTAGATGCGTTGACTAAGTTACAGGCAAGTCTTGAGTCTGATGTGCTTCCTTTATTGAATAAATGGAAAGTGTAGTTTTTGATAAAACTCACTAGTCACTAGACAAATAAGGGAGGCACCGGAACGGCCTCCTTTTTCATATATAAAATTCAAGCAAGGGAAGTTCAAGATAAGGGCTAATTTGTTTGAATGTGTGGGATAACAATGATGAAAATGTACCAATATACAAATTTAACCTTTGCCATATGTTTGGGGTTGAGCGCATGTGGTGGTTCAGGAGATGAGGCTGTGGAGCCTAAGCCTAATGAGAAGATATATCCGGCTTATACCAATATCAAAGCCAGTGGCGGTGAAACAACCACTTTTGATGCATCAGAATCGGGACATGGTTTCTCAACCCCTGCACCTAATTTATCTGCTCCAAGTTTAGCGCATCATCTGGAAGGGGATCTTGGTTTTGAGACTGCGTTCACCACAGCCCCCAATATTGAACATCCGGATCTCGATGGTTTAGGACCGGTATTTAATAATGCTGATTGTAACTCTTGTCATCAGCGCGATGGGCGTAACTCAACGCCAATCGTACCTGCTGATAAAGAGCGTATTAAACTGGGCTCTGAAGTTGGGCTGTTTTTGCGAATAAGTAAAGCCGCCGACGAAGCATGTACTACCGGCAGTGCGGCTAATGATTATTGCGCCCCTATTCCTGTGCCTAATTTTGGTGGTCAGCTATTCCATCGTGGCGTACTCAAGGCGCGCCCTGATTGGGAAGATAATCTGTTTGGTGGCCAAGCGGATGTTTATCTGTCCTATGAAAGCAAACAGGTTCCCTATCCAGATGGTCATATCGTCACGTTAAAGAAGCCTGTATTTGCCGTTGAGAACCCTTATGATGCGCCCGGTGAAACCTTAAATAGTGCGAACTTGACTTCAGATATTCTTCAAGATGACGTGCTTATGGGTTGGCGTAATGGCATGCCTGTATTTGGTTTAGGACTACTAGAAGCGATACCCGAAGCGGATATTCTTGCCTTAGTTGATGCCTTAGATTCCAATGGAGATAGCATCTCAGGTAAAGCTAACTTTGTGTTTGATGCGGTAAAAGCACAAGCGGGAGATAGCTATCCAGTGTCCCTTGGACGATTTGGTTGGAAGGCGAATACGCCTAGTGTGCGTGTGCAGTCTTTAGGTGCGCTTCGTGGTGACATCGGGATAACTAATCCACTGTTCCCTGATGAGAGCATTACAGGAACAGCGCTTCATGATAGTTACCTAACCCGAACCGGGTTTATCGACACTGGAGAAGATGAAAATGGTGCCCCTGAAGCTAGCGCTGAATTTAGTGACTCGGTGGTTTTTTATGCCGAGACCTTAGCGGTACCGGCAAGGCGAAATATCGATGCGCCTGATGTTCGTGAGGGTGCCCGTTTGTTTGATCAAGTTAATTGCACTGGTTGTCACAAGGCGAGTTTCGTGACTCAATCATCCGGTGATATTGGTGGCGTGGCTATGATTGATGCCCTTAAAGGGCAAACTATCTACCCGTTTACCGATATGTTGCTACATGATATGGGTGAGGGGCTTGCCGATGGTCGTCCTGACTTTCTTGCCGATGGTAATGAGTGGCGAACGCGTCCTCTATGGGGTATAGGCTTGACTCAAACAGTCAACCCACAAGCCGGTTTTTTACATGACGGACGAGCGGCGACAGTCGAAGAAGCCATTCTTTGGCACGGTGGGGAAGCTTTGATGAGTCGAGATGGCTTTATGGCGTTAAACATGGATGAACGTAAACAAGTTATCGCATTTTTAATGTCCCTTTAGTGTTATTCAAAATGGTTAAGCATGGCGATTCAATGTAAGTTGAATCGCCATGCTTTTTTTATTCAAAAAATATGTGATGGAAGTCAAACTAACAGTGATTTTGAAAATGATGGCCGTGATCTGTTCCAAGTAAATCCAATGGTATATACCTTATTATGGGTCAGTATTTATTTACTTTGAGGTGCTGGTGAGTAAGATCCTAATTATATATTCGAGTGTGCATGGCCAAACTCGTAAGATTTGTGAGTGTCTACAGAAGAAGTTTACCGCCTTAGGCGATGAAGTGGTTATCAGCAATTTAGCTGAGTCCCCAGATCTTGTTGGCTTTGACAAGATTCTTCTTGGGGCCAGTATTCGTCACGGTAAACATAACCCTAGTGTTTATGATTTTATCACTCAACATCGCGCTATTTTAGACGCTAAAATCACGGGATTTTTCTCGGTGAGTTTAGTTGCACGTAAGCCAGCAAAAAACAGACCAGAAACCAATCCTTACATGTTAGCTTTTATTGAAAAAAGTGAGTGGCAACCTAATGTACTTCAAGTGTTTGCAGGTAATCTAAATTATCAAGGTTATAGCGCGGTTGACAGGAATATAATTAGATTTATCATGTGGTTAACTAAAGGTCCGACGGATGCTTACACTAATGTAGAGTATACCGATTGGGATAAAGTTGATGGGTTTTCCCGTGAGTTTAGTGGGCTCTAAATTCAATTTTAAAGAGGGTTAGCCATGATAAGTATGACAGCACGGATAGGAAGAATTTATGCTAGGTATAGTGAGTATCAGCATCTATTGATCATACTTCTCTCACTTTACCTTATTCTGACCAGTAGCTGGCTTTTGATGGGGCGTAGCATAAGAGAGAACGCTTCATTGTGGGATATCACTCATGTCTATTTGGGGTTATTTACAACACTGTTGGCTTGTCTATTTTTATTAGCTAACAGCATTCGGGGCAAATGGCATCAATATTTCCCTTGGTTGTTGGGCAACACCACTCAATTAGTGAATGACTGCAAAGGTGTGTTTAAGGGGAAAATTCCTGTCAGTGGTGGTCGTGGTCTCTTTAGTTGTGTCGAAGGTATTGGCATGTTGCTTTTGGTGGGAGTTGGATTAACTGGCACCTTGTGGTTTGTATCGCAGGGCAGTACTGATGCGCTGCTTTGGCGTAATTACCATATAATATTGGCGAAAGGTTTTATTGGCTTTATTGTTATACATATCATCTTCGCTTGTTTGCATCTATTAGATTTCATTAGAAATTGATCTACACTCTGCTATAAGGTTTTTATATTAAGTTGAGGTGGCTTTGCGGCCCAGAGTGATTCATCTTGTCGATGATAATAAACTTGGTGGAGTCAACCTAGCTCTAAAGAGTCTGTGCGAGTCAAAGTTAGCACGAGATTTTGATTTCTCTGTCCTTAATATCAATTTTAAATTCTGGCTTCCCAAACGATTTGATGCCGATATTCTGATTATCCATGCCGCGGCTTCCTGGCGAAAATTACCAGGGTTTATTCTGCTTAAGCTTTGTAATATTGGTATACCTATCTTTTATCAAGAACACCATTATTGTGAAGGGTTTATGACCCATGAAAGTCGCAACCATTGGCGTTTTTTTTTAATGCTTAAACTCAGCTATTTTTTGATGAAGAGAGTGTTGGCAGTCTCGGCTGCCCAAGGTCGTTGGCTACTCGATAATGAGCTAATCAAGGTGAACAAGTTAGCCGTGTTAATGCAGGCGAGACCTGTTGATGATCTACTGTCACTGCCTGATAAACCTTTTGCTTTTCCTCTTCAGTTAGGAGCCTACGGTCGTCTTCATAAACAAAAGGGGTTCGATCTGTTAATGCAGGCTATGTCAGAAATTCCACCTGATAAGGTGGAATTAAGACTAGCCGGAAGTGGTGAGATGTCAGCAGGTTTGGCATTGATGGCTGCAGGGCTTAATAATGTAACTTTGGTCGGTGAGATAGAAGATGTTCCACTGTTTCTATCTTCTTGTGATGCTGTTGTTATCCCTTCACGCTGGGAGCCTTTTGGATTGATATGCCAAGAGTCTATCGTGGCGGGTAAGGTAATAGTCACGACCTCAGTTGATGGCTTGCTTGAGCAACTTTTAGCCTTGCCACTAGAAAGAAGAGAGGGAGAGGACTCATCGGTTTTCTTTACCGAGCAGACTAAAGCTAGCTTGGTTCAAGCTCTGGAGAATATGATCGCCAAAGCTGAACGAAAATCAGTCAAAGGGGATGGCGTAACGAGTTTGTCAGGCTTGATTTATGAGGAGCGAGCAGTAGCGGCCCAGCGCTGGCCGCAGCTTGTGAAGGCGTGGGGGAATCTGCTTACCTCTGAACTTGAAAAAGAAAAAAGCGCCAATAGGCGCTTTTCGTGATGAGATAATAGACTGACTATTATAAATCTAAGCGTATAAATTACTTATGTTCTAAGGCTAAGTAATTGATAAGATCGATCAGCTGACCTAATGAGCGAACTTCACCCATGTTGACGGCGTATTTATCGTTGACGATAAAGGCTGGAACACTTTGAATGCGGAACTCTCTTTGTTGAGTACGCCATAGTGCTATCTTATTGTCGACCACTTTACTGTCAGCAATGTTGTCATATTGCTTGCTATCGATACCGTTAGCTGCGAAGACTTTCTTGATATCATCACGGTTATTGAGTTCAGGCTTCTTATGAGGCGTGGTCTCGTTAGCATGGTCATGTCCATGGGCACCTTCTTCGCCTTGAATAGCTGCAAACATGGCATGAGTTAACTTATCCCCAGCGTCAAGCTCTTGAATCACGGCTAGAGAGCGCATGACTTCCGTTCCAATCTCACTGTTCATGAAATCAACGTGCTTACTGTCAAACTTAACGTTTTTATTTAGATTCGCTTTAATGTCGCTTAGGTACTGAGTTTCCATATTGAAACAGTTATGACAGTAAAAAGAGTAGAACTCAGTTAGTTTAGGTTGAGTGCTCGCAGCTTTGTCAGATACTTGGGTAAAATGTTTACCTTCAATAAATTGTGCGGCAAAGCTACTCAGTGGTGCTACGGCTAATGTTAATGCTAATGCAATATGTTTAATCAATCTATTGTCCTCAAAAGTGGCAGGCTGAAGATGGTTTTTGTCTTTAGCAGTGTCTGTTAAACAGACAACACAAGCCGGCAATACGCCATATGCTGCCTAATAAATTAGCATAAAAGCTAAAGCTTAATTATGACTGAATTTCACTATGGATACTGGATATGGAATGTGATTTAGATCTGAGTTTCAGGGAGATTTTATAATTTCTCGCGTAAAGTTTGCCAAGCTTCACAAACTTGGCGAAATTGAGCGGCATTGCCATCAGGACGGTCAGGGTGCCATTTTAGCGCGAGTTTTCGCCAACGCCGACGTACTTCTCTATTTGTGGCGTCTAAATTGAGTTCAAATACCTTCAAAGCTTGCTCTTTATGCATCAGGTTTGAGTTCGTTCCAATATAGTTTTCATATCGGCTCCAGAATGACTCTAACATCTCTTTGATGGTATTGGGGCAAGTATCATAGTTTATCCAATTCAAGTAATACTCACGTAAAGCATCATCTTCCCTTAAGCTGGAATCAAGATTGGTTGGAATGATCTTAAAAATCTGGATCTCCATGGCTTTAACTTGTAACCAATGCTCTGGCAGAAGGAGTTCTTGCAGTTGAAAGAGAGCATTCATCAATAGGAAGTTACGCTTAAATAGTGCCTTTTGCTGATCTTCATCAAGATCTTGCATTAAACCTTGCTGTTGGAGTGCGGTGGCCAGTAGGTGGACTTTCCAACTGTGGTCTGAATTTTGAAGCAGACTAAACAATGGCCAAATTAGGGGGTTATCTCCATGAATGTCTGAAATGTTGGTCTGGGATTCCAGATGAGTAAGTCGGGATGGTTGGGCGTTTTTTTTGGCAAGTAGCATGGGCTAATCCATCCTGAATTGGCAATCAATCTTAAATTACAGAGCAATGATAAAACGGTGTACTTCATTGAGACTATGGCACAAGCGATCCAGAATGCAAGGTGATAAATATTGATGGTAAGCCTGCTCTTTTATTCTGGGATAATCACTTTCTATAGAGTTTATATTTGATTTATATTTAATTGGAACTAGTCTCAATAAGGTCTGTGATTCACTTTTTGTAAGTAAACATGTCAATAGATTTAGGTTTACCCGATCCAAAACTAAACCCTAATCATTTTATCATTTCATCTTCATTCAATATATCTAAAGTAGTCAGAGTGCTTATCTATGATGCCTGTCAATAAAGATTTTTCACATAAATTTCTTTTGCTTTCAGTGCTGGTAGGCTTGCTTGTCGCCGGACTCAGTGGTGTGATGCTCTATTATAAAGAACTCGATGCGATCGGGATTGATTTTAGACGGAGCGTTGAAGATAAAACTAAGGCCTTGGAACGAGAGTTATTCGTTAATCTTGAGGTTCTCTTTGCACTTGAGAGCTTATTTACCAGTTCAGAGGAGGTCACTGCCAGTGAGTTTACAAATCTAGCCAGTGGTTTTTTGGCTAGGCATCATGATATTCAGGCATTGGAATGGGCACCAAGAGTGCGGCACGCTCAAAGAGAGGTGTATGAGAAAGCGCGTCGATTGGAACTCCCCGATTTTGAATTTACCGAACGAGAATCTCAAGGAAGTATGATTAAGGCTGAAAAACGTGATGTTTATTATCCTGTCTATTATGTCGCCCCCTTTAAAGGAAATGAAGCCGCTTCTGGATTCGATCTAGCTTCAAGCGTAAATCGATTAAGCATGATAGAAAAATCACGAGACTTGGATCTGACGCTTGCAACTCAAAGTATTACGTTAGTTCAGGAGGTTTTCGACCAAAAAGGTTTTTTGATCTTAATGCCAGTGTATAACGGTGAACCTAGTACTGTCATTAAGCGTCAGGAAAATCTATTAGGGATAGTGCTAGGCGTGTATCGAATCACTGATATTGTGGAATCAGCGCTAAAGCAAACGGTAGCATTGGGGATCAATTTAAGACTTATAGATAATACTGGTATAGACGCAGAACTTCTCTATACCAATCATCCTAGTGTTCAAACTTTAAATAGTTTGCAGCTGTCTTTTACTTACACCAGTCCACTTAGACGAGTTGGTGGTAGGCAATGGACAATAATAGCCACTCCTAGCCAAGGTTATATAGCCGAACGCCAAAGCTTGCTTCCCATTTTAATCAGTGTGTTTGGGTGTATTTTTGTGCTGGTAGGCGGGGGCTATATTTTTATTGCTATTGAACATTCAAGGCTTATTCAAGAGGAGTCCATGGAGCGTAGTCGTGAATTAGAAGAGGCAAAATTAATGCTTGAGGAGCTATCTTTTGCAGATAATCTGACGAGAATTGCTAATCGGCAATGTTTCGATCTTCGGTTTGAGGAGGAGTGGTTAAGGGCGGTAAGAGATGGCAGTGCACTGTCATTAATCATGATCGATATTGATGATTTTAGGCTGTTTAATGACACTTATGGTTATATCTGTGGCGATCAGTGTTTACTGGATATAGCGAATAAACTTTCAAAGACGACTAATCGAACGATGGATCTAGTGGCGCGTTATGGGGGGGATAAATTTGCTATTTTGTTACCTAATACCAATGAACCCATTTTGCTGGCGGATAAGTGTCGTATCAATATAGAGAAGCTACATATTGCGCATGAAGCGTCATTAATTTCTGATTATGTGACCATTAGTTTAGGAGTCATTAGTATGGCGCCTACTCAGACAAGCTTTCCTGCAGACTTTATATTCCAAGTAAAAGGATTATTGCAAAAATCTAAGAAGCTTGGGAAAAATAGAGTGAGCATAGGCAGTGACGTTATTTCAGCTAAAAAAGGTGATATTCTTAAGTTCCAACAATCCCCTAATAATTCAGTAGAGTAACTAAGTCACTATTAGAGGTGTTCTTGCTTTATAACCGAAAACTATTTATAGGCTGATCACATCTTCACTTCAATTGGTATAGGATGGTGCATGGATGTTTATATGCTTCTTTAGTAGCAATGGTTAGGTATTAAATGGAATTCAGTAGAATCTTAACGTTTCCAACTACAATTTTGATATCAGTGGTGAGTTTTAATGTTAGCGCACTGGATTGGCGTATTGCATTTGGTGGGCACGATTTTATCGTAGAGCAGGAGAGCTCTCATACTTTTGGTGTAGATGTTAACTTTTCTTTTGCACATCTTACAGAGTCTAATATTTTGTTAACTGGTTACATCGATGTTCTGGTTGACCACGATAAGGATAAGCTCGATCCTGATCATATTCCGATCTGGTTTATGTCAAATTATATGGCTAAGGGAGAACTTTTTACTCTATCGTTAAACAGTACTCTTATGTGGGAAGTGGAACTCGACGGTAAAAGAAATACTGTGAGTTCAGTAGAGAAGCAGGTGAAACTGTTTCCTGCTATAAGTTATGAATATAGCACTGAGGCTTTTTTTGTGGCAGTTAAGGGGGCGGCTGGTTATTATTTTCTTGAAATTGATGATGATGTACCGCGTTTACGAGGGTATGATCGCGAAGACTTTCAGAATAAAACTGGGGCTTACTCTTTTGCTGCCAATACTCGAGTCGCTTTGGGTGAAGTAATAGACCTGTCTTTATCTGCTCAACACTGGAATGATGGTGATGAGTGGTTAGAAAATCAATATGGCATTACTCTCATTTATGATTCACATTCTTGGGTTAAAGATAGTTATTTAATACTGAGTGTTGAGTACACTGAATATAATCTGGAACCCTATGCCAAGATGAGTGTAGACGACCCAGGTTACCTTGCTATTCTACCTTGGAATAACGACACCTTAGTTAGACTCTATATTGATATGCCTTGGGATTTTTAATTATCTAGAGGTCTATTAAGCAGACCTTTGGTTCGCACTTTGAGTGTTATCTATGAACCTCTTTTCGAAATATATCTTATTTATTGCAATCCTTGTCGGGGTTGGTTTTTCTGTTTACATCGGCAGAAGTTTATATAATAAAGAGAGCACGGCAATTGAGCTGGACTTTAAAAAAGATGTCGATGATAAAGCGGCAGCATTAGAAAGAGAGATCTTGCTGAATATTGAGGTTCTGCACGCAATTAAAGGCCTTTTTGATAGTTCAAGTGATGTAACGTCTAAAGAGTTTAACCGTATAGCCCGTAGCTTCTTGGCTCGCCATCAGGATATTCAAGTATTAGAATGGGTGCCTAAGGTGCTTTCTAGCCAGAGGGTGACCTTTGAAAATAGCCTGCACAATGAGCTGCCAGAGTTTGAAATTATTGAGCAAAAACGAGATATTATGATCTCAGCTATTGAGCGTGAGGTCCATTTCCCCATTTTTTATGTGGCACCCCATGTGGGTAATGAAAGGGTGCTTGGTTATGATTTTGCCTCGACAGAGGAGACGTTATTAGTTATGGAAAGGGCGCGAGATCTCGATAAACCCCTAGCAACATCCAGTATCAATTTGCTTTCCTATCGCTCTGATCAACAAGGTATTATTATATTTCTGCCAATTTTTTCAGGTGATCCCAGTACCTTATATAAGCGTCAGGAGCAGTTAAGAGGATTCGTAGCGGGTGTTTATCGCATCGATGATATGTTTGGTAGCGCAATTAAACGAACCTCAGTCGAAGGGATCTTTTTTTCGCTAGAGGATAAGACTCATGATGTTGTCGATAATCTCTATACCAACTTCCCTATAGACCATGCATTAGCCCCATCTCAAACTGCATTCACCTATGAAAAGAAATTGAGTAAATTTAGTGGCCGACAATGGTCGATCGTTGCGACGCCAAGTGCTGGCTATATTGCAGAGCGACGAGGTCGATTACCCTATATAATTGTCATTTTTGGTAGCTTATTAGCCTTGTTTGCTACTCTTTATATTTATGCGCTAATGAGACGTTCTGATTGGATAGAAAGTGTGGTTAAACAAAGGACACATGATCTGAATGAAGCGAAACAAAAGCTGGAAGCTTTATCGCAAACCGATAGTTTAACGAAAATAGCTAATCGACGATGTTTTGATGAGAGTCTACAAGCATGTTGGCAATATGCTATTCGTGAGAAGTCGAGCATAGGCTTAATGATGATAGATATTGACCATTTTAAACTGTATAACGATACCTATGGTCATCTTGCCGGCGATCAATGTTTGCGCGAGGTTGCTAGTGCATTAAATCAGACCATGAACCGAAAAACTGATCTAGTGGCCCGCTATGGTGGTGAAGAGTTTGTGGTATTGATGTCGCACACTCGTGATTGCTTCTCGCCTGCTATACGTTGCCAAACAAATATCGAACTGCTTGCCTTACCCCATGAAAGCTCCCCAACCAGCGAGTTTGTTACTGTGAGTGTAGGAGTAACCAGTATCTTCCCGGATAAAGACTCAGATATGCTTGAGTTTACTGTCCAAGCTGATAAAGCCTTATATCAGGCTAAAAACTCAGGCCGTAATCGCGTCTGTATTTTTAATGATGCGGCAGATAAAGCTGCTGGTTCAGTTAACGAAAACTAATCTAGATAACGGCCTGATGTAATGGTTTTTTAGGTTGATTTAATATCCGTTTCTCAACCAAACTTGAGAGGATAAACATCAGTAGATAACCTGTCCCTAAGGCTAAGATCACCGCGACCACATTGTCTGTCATTCGACTGTAGATGTAGTAGCTTATGATTAAAGCCAAGATACCACTTCCCCTAATTATTAAGCTTTGTGTAAATAGACCATGGGCCTTAATAAATGCGAGCTGATAAGCATTGAGCATCATAAACATAAAAAACATTGAGAAATGCATCAGTACCGGTGCTGATTTTGCGTATTGCAGCGGAAATATAAAAGTAACCATTTCATGGCTAAAGAGCAGCATTAAGATAAAGAAACTACTGCCGACGATAAGCGCCATCTTGTATACCCAGTGCTTGATCTGTTTTATCTGTTGTTCATCACCGTTGCGAACACAGACGGCTAACTCAGGGAGTACAAATCGATAGATGGGAAACACAAAGAGTAAGGTTAAATAGGCGATGATAGGCCTAACCACGACTTGGAAGTCACCAAGTTCATCTATGCTGAAATGACCAATAGTCAACAATACTGTGATATAGATCATCAAAATACTTGCCCCTGCCTCAAGGGAGGCAGTAAAGCTTTTTTTCATAAAATCACGAAGACTGGGATTCATATTCACTGGTCCGATAGGCGGTGTTGCAACCTGTTTGCGTCGGTTTATAAACATATAGGCCGCGATAGCAGTAGAGGAGAGCATTAGACTGAAAAAGAGTGATGAAATCGCGGTCTGTTTTAGCCAATAGAAACAGACGATGAAGGTAAACACTTGCCCCAAAGGTTCTAGCCAAGTAACTTTATTTGAGATTTTATACATGCGGTACATGGCAATTTGATTAGTAAAATAGACCTTAAATCCCATACCTAGGATGATGCCGACTAAATGGAAGTATTCAACATCTATGTGCAGTTGATGTTTTATGTAAGGTAGCACTACACCCCAAGTGAGCAGTACCATAGCAATGAGGCTATACCGGAAAAGATTGGTGATATCTTTGTCATTTTGGGTTTGTGAGTAACTGACTACCATTGAGGAGCGAAAGCCCGTCATGAGTATGAGTGACAGTGAAATGATATCAACAACCGTGTGGTAAAGTGCGAGATCGTCTTTAGCCATCCACTGTGCTAACCAAATTTTGAAACCAAAACCAAGTGTGATACTCACAAGCGTAGCCCAGATCCCAGCAATAAAGGCTTGTTTTACACGTTCAATCGAAGTGGCTTGCATAATGTTCCAATGGCTGTATAAGAGGGCGGAGACTCTGATGGGGATAGTATCTTGTAATAGTGAGATTCTATAGGCTTGGCTCATAAAGATGTGACTGATGTTTCTTCTTGGCAATTTAACCGTTAAGTCCGGGAACTTTTATAGGCAGGATGCTATAAATACTGGTGATTTATCACTAATTTTATCCTAGGTATTCAATCCTATTTTGAGGTGCTCTATACTTTCAGTTAGTTACTTTCTAACCCTAACACCAATATAAGGCCTTCTAGCTTGCATAATCATTCGGCACAAGACACAGAAGCCTCGGAGTTGATTAAAATAGCGACGTTTAACCTGTTCAATTTTATTGAACCGCCTGGGGCTTATTACGATTTTGAGAATATTTATAGTCAGGAGCAGTGGCAAAAGAAGCTGCAATGGATAGCTAAATATCTCAATGAGCATCAGCCGGACGTGATAGGTTTCCAGGAGGTATTTAGCCCCGACGCCTTAGCAACATTGACTCAGTCCTGTGGGCTGGAATATTTTGCAGTTCTCGATAAATCCGATGTGGTCGATGACTTTATCTACAGTAAGCCCGTAGTTGCGATTGCCTCTCGTTATCCTATCAAAGAGGTTTACGGTGTTGAAGCGGATAAACGATTAGCTGATATGATGGGGATGCAGACTGGATTTAACTTCAGTCGAATGCCATTGAGGGCAACCATTGTTCTGCCTAAGCTTGGTCCTTGTGACTGCTACGTGGTGCACTTTAAATCTAAACGTCCCTTATTTGATGCTCAAACGGAGTATTGTTCATCTCAATCCGAGGTTGAGGTGAAAACGGGCCAGCTACTGGCTGTGGAAGCATTAGCTCAGTGGGGAGCGAGTATTCAACGAGGCTCTGAAGCGGCTCTACTTCGATGGGCGATGGTAGAGCGTCGGACACAGACTCAGTACCCTATGCTATTGATGGGTGATTTTAACGATAGTTTAAGTGATGGTGTGTTAACTGCATTAACATCGGTCGACACTCGAATAAAGCCTGATCCTATTTTGGGTGATATCAAACAGCAACTGCAAGAGTATCAACTTCAAGATGCCTATGGTTTATATCAAAACAGTCAATATAGCCTCTGTTCACAAGTGCGGCCGGCGACCTATTATTACTTCGCTGAAGGCTCTGTGCTCGATTATATTTTGCTCTCTAGTGAGTTCGATGCTAAAAACAGCCGAAGTCTTGCTGAGGTAGGACGATATGAAACCTATGACCGTCATCTTATCAATCCAAGTTTTGATCTCGACAGTCAGAGCACAGATCATGCACCAGTGATGATCACCCTCTCCATTCGTCATTAGGGTATGCCTAAGCCAACTAAGAGTCGATATTATGCTTGATGCGATCTGTACTTTAGATAGATCTGAAGGTATGACCTATTCAGTATTTAAGTTTCAGAAACTGAGTGATGATGAGATTGAGCACTATCGACAATTTTTGAACTGTCCTGTTTGCAACGGTAAGGCCTATTACCGTAAAGCATCAAAAGATGGCAAAGTAGCCTGTTTTGGTTCCCGTTATCATAAAGCTGATTGTCGAGAGTTTAAGCCATCTCTCGCTAAGGTGAAAGAGGAACAAGATGCCATCGAAGTCAATCAAGTCCTAGTTGATAGCGATGCCTTGGTTATCGATTTTTCTATCTTGCCCACAGTGGCTGGTGGTGTTAAGTCTAACGCTAGAAAGGTTAACCAAAAGTCTAAGACTAGAGAGCCTGAACCTGAGCACTTTAATCAGCAAGGAACTGATGACGTTGCAACGACAGCCTCAGGTACAGCCCAGGATAAGCGTGTTTCGACTCAAGGGTTAGAAAAGTTACTCAATAGCCTGTTAAGAGGCAGTGAACTTGCTCAGTCAGATCTTTGGGTTTATACCGACGAGAAGTATCGATGGCGAGCCAAGAACCTGTTTGTTAATTTCGCCGATGCTGAACCTACTGACAATGGTGCGCCAAGAATGTATTGGGGCACGGTGTCTCACAGTGATAAAGAGATGCAATGGCTTAACCCTACAGACTGTCAAGATGTAGGTATTCCGATAGACGAATTTCAACAGGCGATTTTTAAGAAGTTTACTATTGAGGATCGCCGGGATATTGAGGGGGCTGGGGTTATCATGTTTGGAAAGTGTTTTTGGAATAAGGGCAAGACGCATAAAATTATTCAGCTTTGGGGAAAAGATGTCAGCCGTATCTTTATCTCTAAAGCGGAAGATTAGCAATCTGGATTTTGCGAGGGAAAAGTAACGAATATTGAGCATGTGGAGATCTTACTGATTTTATGATGGTTTAAATATGACCAGAAGTTACAACAAAAACTGCAAGTTATGAAGGAGGTTCCAGCTATCAATCGTATTTAGTTTTTATCTATTGAATAAAATGGGTATTACAAGGAAGAGAGAGCATTCTGTGCTAAAGGGGCTTCTTCCATAAATTAAAGTTCTGCAGGAGGGATATCGAGAATAAGTGCTTTCCTCGACTACACTTGATAGTGAATAGTGTTTTATATGGATAATAAGATGATAAAGAAGATGTTGATATCATTCTTAGCCTTTTGCTTGATATTTATTGGAGTATTAACCCGTATTTTTATTGAGCCTGAATCAGGTTCTACCCAGCATATTGAACCGATAAACATTGCCGTTTCAACGACTCCTTTAAGCTCCCCTTTTTTTGTTGCCGAAAGGTTAGCACTATTTGATAAATATAATGTTCGAGTCAAATTATACTCAACTAGAGGCGGTCACCAATGTTTCCAATTGATGATGGACGGTGAAGTTGAGTTAGCTACTAGTTCGGAGTCTGTGGTGATGTTTAATAGCTTTTTGCGAAATGATTTTTCTGTGTTGGCCAGTTTTGCTGAATCTGATAATGATCTTAAGATACTTTCCTTAAAAAGTTCGTCTATATCAGAGCCTCACCTGTTGGTAGGGAAAACTGTCGGCATGGTTAAATCCAGTGCTAGTGAGTACTTCATGTATGCTTATATGATTATAACGGGTAATAACAAGGTAGACTTCGACCATGTGTATATGGAGCCTATGGATTTAGGAGGTGCATTATTATCTGGCGAGGTAGATGCCATTTCTGTTTGGGAACCATTAGGTTATCAACTGAGTAAAGAGTACGGTGATGAGATTGATCAATTTAAGACTAAAGGCACTCACAATCTCTCGTTTAATTTGATAGCCAAAAAAACCTTTATTGAAATTAATTTAAAAAAGTATGTAAAGATTTTGGCTGCTATTGCTGAAGCTGAAACCTTTATATCGACCTATCCTAATGAAGCCAAGGAGATGGTTAGCGATTACCTTAACTTATCTATGTCTGAGCTCGAATGGGGCTGGAATGATTATATATTCCGCCTTTCGTTAAGTAATGCTCTACTCTCAAATTTGCAGACACAGGCTCGATGGGCTATTGCTACCGGAGCGGTTAGTGAGCAGAGAATGCCTGATTTTAGATTACTAATCGATAATCAAGCATTGGATATTCTTGAGCGCACAGAGAAGAAGTTGTAGGACGTAGATGAAAGTCACTGAGCGTCTTAAGGTCTTATTTGCTCTTGGTTTAATGCTAACTGGAGGGGTTCTTTTTTCGTTAGTCACTCTGAATCATAATCAGGTAGAGACCAATAAAGAATTACATCAGGTTATTGAAATTGAAATTAAAATAAACGAGCTAGGAATTCGGCTGTGGCGTTTGTTTCAGTATCATGATCAAGATGCTTTGATTCAGACTCGGTATGCTCATCAAGAGTTAAAAAATTTACTTAATAAAGAATATTTTAACCATGAGCACAAAAATAGCATTATAGCTAACCTTATTAGAATGAATATTAATATAGAATCTTTAATCGATTTGTCTCAAAAAGATTTTGAATCTAAAGGGCTGCACGGTATTACGTCGCCTGCAGGTATGTTGTCAGCTAGATACAATATGACACTTCAATCGATGAATGAAGATCTGACTAAGTTGCAGAAGTTATCGATGAAGGATGCTGAGCGATCACAACGTAAAATTCTGTACTCAGTGGTTATTTTTCTTACCATAGGGTCTGCAATTGTATTGGTTTTAACCATAATGACACTGAGAACCCTTAAGGCTCACCTTAATGTACTCACTTTAGGTATAAAGGATCTGGCAAAAGGTAATTTAGATAGCCGTCTTTTGGTAAGTGATACGGATGAACTATCAGAGCTCGCAGAGCAATTTAATTTGATGAAACATTCTTTAGAGACAACAACGATTAAGAAAGAACGACTACAGGAGGAAGTCGATAGACAGACAAAAGAACTACAAAAACAGCGTACAGATTTTCAACTGCTCGCAAATTATGACAGTTTAACTCAACTTTATAGCCGTAGCGCGTTTGAATCGCAGATGAAAACAGCGATTGCTCGTTGCGGACGTACGGAGCTTAATGGTGCTCTTTTGTTTATCGATCTGGATCGATTTAAACCTATAAATGACAGCTATGGGCATGCAGTAGGAGATATCGTCTTGATGCATGTATCAAAGATGCTTTCCCAAGCGGTTAGAACATCAGATATCATCGCTAGAATCGGAGGAGATGAGTTTGTTATCTGGTTAGAACCGATAGAGAATGCATTGCAAGTCACCACTGTAATAGACAAGTTACTTTTAGGTATATCCTCTCCCTTCAAATATGGAAATGTTGAACTGAAAGTGAGTGCTAGTGTTGGCGTGAGTTTCTTTCCGCTGGATGCCAGTAACTTGAGTGAGTTATTGAATGTTGCTGATGAAAATATGTATAAAGCTAAGGCCGATCTTGATACCTGCTTTTACTTTACTCTTAAGGCTAGTAAACGTTTTTTAATTACTAAGCAGGCATAGTGTCAATCCCGTGAATGCTGCAGTTCTATTTTTAATCATGACTAAAACTCGTCTCTTGCCCATTGCTTGTTTTGGACTTCTTTTCATCGCTATTAGTTGTTTTAACTGCCATTCACTCCTTTTACTTAAGTTAAGCTTGTCAAAACACATGTTAATCAGTTGTTTATTTTTTTGTGATTCTGTTATATATAGAATCGACCCCATTGAAGGATTACCGGTGTCGATATCAGGGAAGCTAGTTTCTATATAGTGCAAAGGCTTACTTAATGCTCAACTTTAAAATAAAACAAAAAATGACTTTAGGCTTACTTGTTCCACTAATTATTATGAGCTGTATCTGTTTTCTTGCTGTCAATATGATGGGAAAGATTGAGTCAGGAGTGGTAAGAATCTATAACGATAGAGTTGTTCCATTGGAAGAGCTGAAATTCATCGGTGATGATTATGCCGTGTACGTTATTGATGCCATAAATAAAGCTAATGCGGGTGCCTTTACCGCCGAAGAAGCGAGCAAAGCATTACGGGATGCGAGCTTGAGGATCAGTAAAAAGTGGCAAGCTTTTCTCACCACCGAACTGACAGAAGAAGAGGTTCAGTTAAGTCAGGAAGCTAATAGATTATTTTCTGCAGCTGATTTGTCTATTTCGCAAATGATTCAAAAACTTGATGGGTTTCAAGGACAAATTAATGGCCAGTTAGGCGATGATATTCTGCCTCTTTATGATGTGATAGATCCTATAAGTGACAAGATTTCTGAGCTAGTGGCTCTGCAGTTAAGAGGGGCTGGTGAGGAAAAAAATAGAGTCAGTGAGCTATATTCTTCATCTGTTACTGTGTTTATGGCTCTGACCTTAGTTGCGATTGTTGTAAGTATCTTCATTGGTTTATGGGTTAAAAGAGCCGTTATGTTACCCATTGATGATATCGTCGTTAAGTTGGCTACTATTCAAAAAGAGTCCGATCTTACTGTTACATTCAAGATCTTTAATGATGATGAGCTTGGTCAAATCTCCTCTAATTTAACGTTAGTCATTAACCACCTGCGGGAGATTTTAGAATCTATCTTCCACGCCTCGAATACCGTAGGGGATTCGACGGCTAAGTTACGTGAATTTACTCAAAAAAACAGTGAGCGCATGTATGAGCAACAATCGGAGACTGAACAAACTGCTACAGCGATGAATCAGATGGTCGCAACTGTGGCTGAAGTTGCTCAAAATACAACTGTTGCTGCTGATTCAGCAAAAGATGCAGATACTAGTGCGGCAGATGGAGATAAGATAGTTCAACAGTCGATAACGAGTATGTCGTTTCTTTCGGATCAGATTGAACAAGCTGCTGAGGTGATAGGTCAATTGTCAGAAGAGAGTAGAAACATTGGCAGTGTGCTGGATGTGATTAAGGGAATAGCTGAGCAAACAAACCTGCTAGCATTAAATGCAGCTATTGAAGCTGCCAGAGCTGGGGAGCAGGGAAGAGGTTTTGCTGTTGTGGCCGATGAAGTAAGAACGTTAGCTCAACGTACTCAGAAGTCGACTCAAGAAATTGAATCTATGATTGAGCGTCTTCAAAAAGGGGTGCAACAAGCTGTTACCTCTATGGAGATGGGAATTAAGCTAGTGCACGATGCAAATGATAAGGCGAATTTGGCTGGTCAGGCGCTCAATAAAATTGTGGATTCAGTTGATAATATCAGTCATATGAATGTTCAAATTGCGACAGCGGCCGAAGAGCAAAGTTCTGTTGCTGAGAGTATTAATCGCAGCATTATAACCATCAGTGATATCGCTTTAGCATCGACTGATGCTTCTCATGAGCTATCGAGTTCAGTTGAGGAACTGAGTTCCCTGTCGGAGAATATGCGTTCCCAAGTAGGCAAGTTTAAGTTGTAAATTCATAGCGTTAACTTAGTGGTGTAATATTGTGGCTAATAGTAAGTTATTACCAATAATTCTGAGTAAGTGTATGACGATTATGCAAAATTTTTTTGGAATATTGAGATTAGTTTATGGCGATATAACTATGACTGAGTCGTTTAAAGTGCATTATTTCCTGATGAGTAAATATTATTAATCAGGATTCGCGTTGGCGGTACTCTTTTTTGTTTTTCTTACCTATTTTATAGAGTAAGCCTCGCGTGGCTCGTCGAAATTTGGGGAACAGGTAGCCTAGAGTGGTGAGTTTACCGCTGAGCCAGGGCATGGCTATTTCGGTAGCTTGACCTTGTGAGAGCTTGATAACTGCATTGGCGACCTGTTCTGGGCTACTCATAGGTTGCGAATAGACGATATCTTCTACTTCATCGATATCATCCATGATAAAGCTAGTATCGATTGGACCAGGCGATACAACAGCAACATTAATCGCCTTGTCTTTAAGTTCATCATGCAGGGCATAAGTGAAGGTTCGTAATCCAGCTTTGGTGCAGCTATAGGTTGCTGCGCCCTGCAGCGGAGCTCGACCTGCTAAGGAACCTACCATGACAATCGCATTTCTGCTGCCAGCTCTAGGATCTGGCATATGAGGTAAGACAAGAGCGCTAAGGTAGAGGGGAGACTTAAGGTTCAAATCTACCATGGCAGCGATTTGTGCGGGTGTTCGTTCGCTAAAACTCCCTCTATGATGCAGGCCCACATTATTGATTAAGACGTTAATGTAACCAAATTGTTCGATAGCCTTATCTACCAGGGTTTGACATGCTTGCAGATCGGCAATATCGGCGGTTAGCGCTAATACCTTAGCTTTAGGATATTGCATTAACGTATTTTCTAGCTCCTGTAACCCTGCTAAACCTCGTGCGGCTAATATTAAGTTCACTCCCTGCGGAAAAGCTTTTGCAAACCCAAGAGCACAAGCTGCACCAACTCCTTTCGATGCACCTGTAATTAATATTGTTGGTACAGAGCTTTGGTTTTGTTGATTTATTTTATGACGAGATTCATTGCTCATCTAGCAGCCTTATATTTTTGATTTAGTGTTTGATTACTATAAAGGCTAAATGAGATGGTTCAACTATATAACTTAACTTAAATATATTTATAGTTAAGTTAAGCGCTGTATCTATTGAAAGGTCGCATTTAATAACGTTAAATAGTGACAACATTCGCGAGCAAGTTACTGAATTATTTTTTAGAGCCATCTTATGTGAGTGTTAATTTTTTATCTACAAGATTAAGGTATTAATATCGTTGAGTTAATAGATAATAAGGTTGGTCTATGTCTTTGTTAAATAAAGGTAAGTGGCAGTTATTGCAAGATGAGTCATCATTGACGCACATTGATGTTTTTAATAAAGGCTTTACCCCTGAAGCGAATCGGTTTCATCTTTATATCAGTAAAGCGTGTCCATTTGCCCATCGCCCCTATCTGGTGTTGAGCTTACTCGGGTTGGATAAACAAGTATCGATATCTACGCTAGCAGCTAAACGCTTTGATTTAGGCTGGCAATTTGATAATGACTACCCGGATAACCTTAATAAAGCAGCAACCCTATCCGAGCTTTATGTCAAATCCAAAGCTGACTTTTCTGGCAAAGTGACGGTACCTGTTCTCTGGGATAAAGAACAACAAAGCATTATTAATGATGATTCTGCCTATTTAGCAAAATGTTTTGCGACTGACTGGCTTTCAATGGCTACCACACCAATAGACCTGTATCCGATTGAGTTGAATCAAGAAATAGATGAGCTATGCAAATGGCTTCATTACAACATCAATACAGGTGTTTATAGGGTTGGCTTCGCATCTATGCAAGCAACGTATGATATGCAGGTAGAGTCACTATTTGAGAGTTTAGCAATATTAGACAAAAAGTTGGCAGATAAAACTTACTTACTGGGTGAACAGTTAACATTAGCAGATGTTTATCTATGGCCGACACTCATTAGGTTTGAAGCTGTTTATCAACTTCTTTTTAAAGTAAATAAATATAGATTAGATTCATACAAGAATCTATATCGATACATGTTGAACTTGCTAGAAAATCCACAATTTTATTCAACACTTGATGTTGGTTACATAAAACAACATTATTTCTTTAGTTTTAAAGCACAAAATCCCACTGGCATTGTCCCTGTTGGCCCTGTTCTTCCTTGGTTATAGTTGAGTATTGCAGGTTTCAAATTGAGTCTGACAGAGCTGTAAAAATGCTTCAGCTTGCGGTGATAAATGCCTTTCTATAGAGCGAAAAATGCCTATTTCTCGCTCTATAAAAGGTGCTTTGAGTGGTATCCAAACTAAGTTTTTATTTTCTAATGGGAAAGCTAACTTAGGTAGTGTGGTTACGCCTATGTCTAATTCAAGCACTGAAAATAATGAGGTGATATTCTCAACATCATAGTTTGCTTGTTCAGCTAAGACTGCTGCAGGTGTAGTGGCGAGTAGTCTACACGTACCATTTTTGACGAAAGGGAATGGACTTATATCGGTCCAATCAACCCCTAGTGTATTGCTGGCAAGGGGATGCTCTTTTTGACAAACAAGGCCAAGAGGGTCGGTGAAAAGCGGGAAAAATTCTATTCTGTGGTCATTAATATGCAAACAGTTTCCTAACGCTAAATCAACCTCTCCGGCGAGTAACCTTTTCTCTATTCCCACCGCATTATCATCGATTAACGACACATGAACTTCAGGATGGTCATTGCAAAAAAAAGCTAATACTTTCGGTAACAGTTTTGCAGCGACGGAAGGAACTGAAGCAATTTTTAAACAACCTAACTGGCCTTTGGCCGCCGCTCTTAGATCATTATTCAATGATTGGTATAGATGTAAAAACTGATTGACCATAGGTAAACACACTTCGCCATAAGGGGTAAGTTTCGCTTTATGGCCAGTATCGAATAAGGCTTGCCCTAATATTTTCTCTAATTCTTTAACTGAGGTTGATAACGCTGCTTGAGAGCGGTTTGCCGTATGAGATGCTGCCCTAAAACCGCCTTTCTCCGCGACGAGAGAGAAATACCTTAACTGTTGAAGTTTAATGTCCATAACGACTTATCTGCCTCTATTTTAGTGATTCTGATAGAACCATGGGTATGAATGATAAAAAAAACTTATCAATCGTAAGAAATAAAGCGTTCGATTGATTACTTATTCTTGCGCATAATTTAGACATTACGCAATAACAATTGTTAATAAAGGTAAAGAATGACTGCAAGTTTAATAAAACAACCCGTGAAAACAGAACTTTACGCATCTAAGGCACCATTAGAGTGGGCAGTTATTAATAATGGCACTTTATATACGGCTCAGATCCCTATCTCTTCAACGGGTGAAGTAGTCGCTGGTGGTATTAGCGCGCAATCAAAACAGGTTATGGATAACTTAATGCATACTTTAAATGCGGCTGGTGTTGATTCAGATGCAGTACTGCAAGTGCTTATTTATGTTACTGATCGTCGCTATTTAGCCGAATTTAATCAGATATACAGTCAATATTTTACTGTGCCATATCCAAATCGAGCAGCGATGATTATTGCCGGACTTGCGCGAGAGGAGATGTTAGTCGAGTTGGTTGTTTATGCGGCAGTCAATTAATCAATAACCAATAAAATCAAATAAAAAATGGGATTCAATATGACATTTTCTGCAGAAAAATCACTTTATATTAATGGTGAATGGCATACGGGAATTACGACCAAAGTCAATATTAACCCGTCTGATATTACCTCAAGCTTAGGTGAGTTCTCACAAGCCAGTAAGCAGCAAGTTGTTGATGCTATTGAAGCTGCAAGACATGCTCAATCTCAATGGGAACATTCCCCATTAGAGCAAAAGCAGCGTGTTTTACAGGGGATTGGTGACGAGTTAATCGCACGTTGTGATGAGTTGGGTAAATTGCTTTCATCTGAAGAGGGTAAGCCCTTTGCGGAAGGACGGGGTGAGATTTACCGAGCTGGACAGTTTTTCCAATACTTTGCTGCAGAAGTATTAAGGCAGATGGGGGATATCGCTCAGTCGGTTCGCCCTGGTGTATCGGTTGAGGTGACGCGAGAAGCATTAGGCGTTGTTGCTGTTATTTCACCCTGGAATTTCCCGACGGCTACCGCGGCTTGGAAGATCGCGCCTGCGTTGGCTTTTGGTAATAGCGTTATCTGGAAACCCGCAAACTTAACCCCTGCAAGCGCCGTTGCATTAACAGACATTATTCATCGACAGGGTTTGCCCGCGGGTACTTTCAACTTAGTACTAGGTAGTGGTGCCGAGGTGGGGAATACCTTAATTAATTCTGCTGATATTGATGGTGTTAGCTTTACGGGCTCAGTGGACACCGGCCGAAAAGTCGCCACCGCGACCGCAGCTAATTTTGTGCGCTGCCAACTGGAAATGGGCAGTAAAAACGCGTTGGTGATTGCCGATGACGCTGATATCAACATCGCTGTCGAAGCGACCATCATGGGCTCATTCTCAGGCGCAGGCCAAAAATGTACCGCCTCTTCCAGACTCGTCGTATTCGATAGCATTCATGATGAATATGTTGATGCTCTGATTAAACGTATGGCTAGTTTGAAAGTTGGCCACGCACTTACAGAAGGTGTCTTCATGGGGCCGATTGTCGATAAGACTCAGTTAGACGCTAACTTTGACTGGCTTGATAAAGCTAAAGGCCAAGGCGCATCAGTGGGTTTTGGTGGTGAAAGACTGACGTTAGAGCATGACGGTTACTACATGTCACCGACATTATTGTTAGAGACTCAAAATAGTTGGTCGGTGAACCAGGAGGAAGTGTTTGCTCCCATGGCTAGCATTATCAGGGTAAACAATCTTGAGGAGGCAATAACAACAGTTAACGATACGCGCTTTGGCTTAACCGGCGGGATCATCACTCAAAGTCTACGCAGTAGTGCCATGTTTAAGCAACAGGCACAAACAGGTTGTGTCATGGTGAACTTACCGACAGCAGGTACCGATTATCACGTTCCTTTTGGAGGTCGTAAAGAGTCAAGCTTTGGCCCTAGAGAGCAAGGTCAGTATGCCAAAGAGTTTTATACCGTCATTAAAACCACTTACCTGCGTCCATATTAAGGAGATTCTATGTACCAGGATCAAATTATTATTGACGGTTTACAGTACTGCAATTGGACTCGAGATTACTTTATCACTTTGAGGGACAGCGGCATTACCGCAGTGCATGTGACGCTGGCCTACCATGAAGATGCTCGTCAAACCTTGAGCCTTTTTGGTCAATGGAATCGATTATTTGAGCAGAACAGTGATGTGATCATTCCAGTTGATTACGTGAGTGATATCGCGCTGGCGAAAGCGTCGGGTCGAGTTGGGATCATATTTGGTGCTCAAAATTGTTCACCCATTGATGATGAGATCGATCTGGTTGAAGTGATGCGTAAGCAGGGCTTATTGATTATGCAGCTCACTTATAACAACCAAAGCTTACTGGCTACAGGTTGCTATGAAAGTGTTGATTCTGGCGTGACCCGCTTTGGTAAGCAGGTTATTAGAGAGATGAACCGTGTTGGCATGATTATCGATATGTCCCACAGTGCAGAACGTTCAACCTTAGAAGCAATCGAAATCTCAACCCGTCCAATTTGTATCAGTCATGCCAATCCGACCTTTGCTCATGATGCGTTAAGAAATAAATCCAATGATGTGTTGAAGGCTTTGGGTGACTCAGGAGGATTATTGGGATTTAGCTTGTACCCATTTCATCTACCCAATGGCAGTGAATGTCAATTAAATGATTTCTGCGAGATGGTTGCTAAAACAGCCGATTTGATTGGAGTCGAACATTTAGCGATTGGCAGTGATTTATGTTTAAACCAGCCTCAATCAGTCTTGGAATGGATGCGTAATGGCCGCTGGTCAAAGTCGATGGATTATGGCGAAGGATCGTCGTCAAACTCCGGTTGGCCGGAGGCTTTACTCTGGTTCGATGCTCAAAATGGCATGAAAAATATCTATCAAGGTTTACTTGAACAGGGTTTTTCTCAAGAAGAAGTTAATCAAATTATTGGTGGTAATTGGTTTAACTTCTTGGAATTAAGTTTAAAAAAATAAAAAAAACCGAATGATGTAATCATCACTCATATTATTTAAGAGCGTGTTGTTATCAGTATTTCATCATGAGTAGAACAAAATAATGAAGCTGATATGTGCAAAAGAAAGCAGTTTAATGCTTGGAGACACTCAATGTCTAATACAACCAATAGCACAATTATGACGGATAAACCTGAATCCGTTATGGCAAAATTAGGAGTCGATAATCCAGCGTTGTGGATGAGCGGTGGCTTTATATGCCTGTTCGTTATCTTAGCGCTTTTTGATAATCAGCTCCTGTCTGAAATAGTCAATGTTGGTTTTGCTTGGTCAGTGAATTACTTTGGACCTTTTTGGCAAATATTAATGTTATTGACCTTCTTTATCGCCATTGCTTTGGCTTCAGCCAAGACGGGTAATGTCCGTTTAGGCAATCTAGATAAACCGGAATTAGACGGTTTTAAATGGATGGCGATTATCCTATGTACTTTACTGGCTGGTGGTGGCGTATTTTGGGCTGCAGCTGAACCCATTGCTCACTTTGTTACTCCTCCACCGCTTTATGGTGCTCAAGAAGATCAGATGCAAGGTGCATTTAATGCTCTGTCTCAATCCTTTATGCACTGGGGATTCTTAGCTTGGGCAATTTTAGGCAGTCTAACCTCAATTGTACTGATGCACCTTCACTACGACAAAGGCCTACCGCTTCAACCAAGAACCTTACTCTATCCCATTTTAGGTGAGCGAGCGTTGAAAGGGATGACTGGTGCCACGATTGATGCATGCTGCATTATTGCTGTTGCTGCCGGCACAATTGGTCCTATTGGTTTTCTTGGTTTACAGCTGAGTTTTGCATTAAATGCAATGTTCGGTATTCCTGATGGCTTTACGACTCAATTGATAATTGTAATGTTAGCTATTGTTATTTATACGGTTTCAGCGCTAAGCGGGGTTAATCGAGGCATTCAGATCCTCAGTCGATATAACGTCATCTTAGCGGTAGGTTTGATCATCTATATCTTAGTCTTTGGTCCAACCAACTTTATCGTTAATAGCTACCTTCAAGGAGTTGGTACTATGATCGATAACTTCATCCCGATGGCCACTTATCGAGGTGATGAGGGCTGGTTAAGCTGGTGGACTGTGTTTTTTTGGGGCTGGTTTATTGGTTATGGGCCGATGATGGCTATCTTCCTGGCTAAGATCTCCAGAGGCTACACGATTAGAAAAATTGTTTTCTCTATCTGTATTATCGCTCCACTGATCACCTGTTTCTGGTTCACTGTCGTTGGTGGTTCAGGACTGGCATTCGAAATCGCTAATCCAGGTTCAATCAGTAAAGCATTTGAAGGATTTAATTTGCCAGGTGCTTTATTAGCTATCACTAATCAATTACCTTTCCCTATGGTTATCTCGATCCTATTCTTAATTTTAACCACTATATTCATTGTCACCACGGGTGATTCAATGACTTACACCATTAGTGTGGTGGTTAGTGGTAAGGCTGAGCCTAATGCCGTTATTCGAGTCTTTTGGGGAATCATGATGGGCGTAACAGCTATTATATTGATCTCATTAGGCTCTGGAGGAGTGAGTGCATTGCAATCATTTATCGTTATTACAGCTGTCCCAGTGTCATTGATCCTATTGCCATCCCTTTGGAATGCACCACAAATCGCCATGAAGATGGCTAAAGAGCAAGGTCTATAAATCGATAAGGTGCAGCTAGCTAGACTAGTTGCCCTGCTTAAATTTTATGGTGGGATTATGCGTCGTGAGAATGTACAGGGTATGGGGTTTAGCATGACAGATTTATATGAGCATCAATCTGGAGCGTCAATGCGAGATCCAGCGATAGTGATGGAGCCTAGAAGGTTAGGGGCAATGCATCAAACTCGCCTTAGCTTTGCCAGAAGCCTAATAAGACGTATGTATCATAATGAATGGCAGCTTAATGTTGCGGGGTGGGAGATCAGTCCTCAAGGATTTGGTGTCGTTATATATAAGCTGACAACACCAAGCCAAGATTACCATTTGGTGATATTTTCCAATGAAATGGATGATGAAGACCGCATTGATAGAGTCATTGCTGAAAAGTGGGATATCACCTTTGCCTTAGTGATAGGGGAGATAGATAAAAAACTGTTTAAACAGTTACAAAACAATGTGCCTTTACAGGAGGCGGGACGAAACTCAACTCAAGTTATCGTACTTGCTCGAGCCAATAAAAGTGTGCGCGTATTTGACCATTTAGTCAGTACATTAGCAGCTGGGGATCAGCCAGATACCGCAGTGCTTGCACAAGTTGGTTATATATTGAGAACGACTGCTGTTTACGGTAATGGAAAATTTGGTATCGCAGATTTTGAAATATTACAGAATAGTTCAGATTTTGATTTGTCTTTTAGTGCTCAGATGTGTGCTGTGTATATTTTAAGGCAGTTTAGCCTCGATTGGGTTAATGATTTAGCGAAGCAACGTGGAGGCGACAAAGCCGTTGAGCTAGACATAGACCTGCAGCGTTATCTTGGGGTTGGTAATGCCACTGGGTTGGGTATGGCTCCATATTTGATTAATCATCCACGAGTCGTCGATCAATGGTTATCTCAGCGCGAAATGGTGATTGGTTTAATTAGTCAACAAGAGGCACAGCAAGCTGATAGCCGTTTGCTGCTGAATTTACTTCAGCGAGCCCGCATACATCTAGAACAAGTCGTCACGATTGATGAACATCAGCAGAAGTTGAATTCTCAGGCCGTTTTGGATCTGTTCAATATGATTAAGTTTATTGATTATACCAAAACTCAGCATCTTAAATGGGAAAGACAGATTCAATATAATCAAAGGTATAACCTTGAGGCACAAGAGATATTTCTAGCCTGTTTAATTGAGTGTTATCCTGAGATTGTCGATCCGTTTGAGCAATCAATGAATGCAGATGAGAGCTTATCTATTCCAAGAGGGACATGCATTTATCAGATGCTTGAAGTGCTTAATAACCGTTATTTATGGGCGATAGAAATTGATTTCAGCCAAGATGAACATAAATATTGGTTCTGGTATCGATCTGAAGATAAAGAGGAGCCTCGTTTAGGCATAAGAGGTATTGAGCCAGGCGAAGATAAAGAGTTACCACTTGATATAGCTAGGCAAGTAAATCAGCTATATCAGGTATTAATCACTGAGCCTAATACCAATACCGTGGCAGAATTTTTATTAGCATCGCCTCAGTATGCCAGTACCGCTCGAAGAGTTTGGACCTTAGGGCATTGTGATATGGGTGATATCCAGATGAACGTACTGGCTAAACAAGCATTGCCGATGAATTTGCTGCGTTGTAAATTGTCCATGTTTGGGGCCACCAAATTTGATCCCAGATCCGATCGCTGGGTTAGGGTAACGCTGTTTCAAGGTGCGCCATTAATGAATGAAATTCATCCAAATGAATGGTTATTTCCAATATTGCCCGATTTGTCATCAAGAAGTGGCTCGGAGAAACATGCATGATTGTCGTATCGCATAATGAATTGGTGGCAATGACCAATAAAGCATTTGTAGGATTGAGATTACCTTACGGTGAGGCAGATCTTATTGCCAATATGGTTGCAGATCTCGAGATGGTTGGCTTACATGGCATTAAACATTTTGTTGATGGACTTGACTACCTTCATAAAACAAAAGTGCAGCCTTGCAATATTACTTATGAATCAGATTCAGAAATAAATATTGATTTAAATAATGAGAGTATATTATGTCACCTGCCTACAATTCTGGGGTATATATCGGACAAGTTACTCAGGAATAATAATGTAAAACTCAACATTGAAAATTGTTGTAATCGTTGGTTGGCATTTGGAGAATTATGTAAACTTTCTAAAGAAGGAATTTCAATCAATGCGTGTTGGAATGATTTCCTTGAACCAATAAGGATAAAGTACTTACTTAACGCTGGTAATGAACTTCCCGAAATATATATTAATAAGTTGATTAATAATGAGGAGGGTGGAGTATCAATAACCAGCCGTAAGCTGACCATTGAGTTTAGTAATGGCATTTTTCTATTGCCTATTTCAAGCGAGTATCAGCAACACTTCTCTTCTTCCCAGTTGAAAAAGTATCAGGAAGAATCATGGTCTAATGGTATTTCAGTTCAGTTGGTTGATTGGGAAAGGCTAAAAGAGTCTTCACAGGCTATATTGGTTCCTTGTAAAAAATAAACTTGGTTTATTTTAAATGTACTGTCTATTGCTTGAATAGTGAGTGATAAGTTTTATTTATTGATTAATAATAATTAACCGTTAGGTTGTAAAATGGTTAAATGCGAGAATAAACTTTCTCAACTCGAATGATTTTCTTTGAATCTTAATTATATGTTATCAAACTGATGATTGATAACTATCTGGTTAGTTGTGACTTCGAATATTTAGAACATTCATAATGTTGGAATTTAAATCTATCAAAATATATTAATTTAAGGTTTAGAAACTACTATGAAATATAAAAAGACTATAAGTGTAATCGCGACTTCAATTGTTATTTTGTCACCCATTAGTCATGCCGGAGACTTGTTTGATTGGTATGGCAGTATTAGAGCTCAAGTGCAGAAAGCAAACACTGGTGAACTTGAATATAAGGATAACTATTCTCGATTGGGGGCTGCTGGAAGTGCAGAGATTTTGGATGGCATTAAAGCCAGTTATAACGTGGAATTTAGACTGTTTACCAGTGATGGATCTTTTGCCGGGAGTGATTCTCGTGCACGATTAGCCAATATTGGTTTAGAGAGTGAATATGGTTCACTGTTAATTGGTAAGCAGTATTCGCCACAATGGAATTATACCAATAATGCCATTGATATCTTTGCTGATGTTGATCAATCAGCTGGCTGTACCAATGAGTCATCTGGGGTTATTTGTCATACCAGTCGTTATGGAATGTATGGCTATGATGAGGCTGGTAATGGTCATTATGTTGAGGTGTTAAGACCTGATAGGGCTGTGACCTATACCACGCCAGATTTCAATGGATTTCAGGCGTCGGCAATGGCTATTTTAAACAATGGCGATGTTAAATCGAATGCCGCGGGAACCGACAGTGAGAGCCTAGTCGGCTACAATATCGCTGCAAAGTATACGTGGCAAGATTTAACCTTCTCAGCAGCCCGCTTTGCCGTTAGTTCATTCATTGAAGAAGCCAGTATCGATTCGGCTCAAGTGGTGTATAACCACGAGAACTTAAGTGTAGCTGCACATTACCAAATATCTGAAGATTTAAGATTTTATCAAGGTTTACCTTCCGCTGGTGAGATGGTTGATGAGAAAGTCTATGAAGTCTACATTGGGTATAAGTTTACTGATGTGCAGTTACAAGCCGCATATTCAATCATTGATATGAGCTCAAAGAGCAATGTTAATGTCGACACCGATCATTTCTTAATTGATGTTATCTATCCCCATAAATATGGCCGATTCTATGCAGAATATAGCATGTGGGGTGATGAGGCTGAGGCGTTATTTATTGCTGCAGATACGGTTCTGGTTGGCGTGCAATTTGATTTCTAATCTAGCTGTGCACTTATCTAAAACAGTGCTTTAGATAAGTGCTAAATTTAGTGCCTTGATTTTAGATAACTGATTTTAGAACTCTGAATTTAGATAACTTATTTTAGAACACTACCCTGATAGTTCAAAGGCGTCCTATGATTTTCAGGGCGCCTTTTCTTATTTATGGGGCGTTATTATCTCACTTTTGGATGCGAGTAGGGCGAAGATGCTCCAGAACACATTACTCAATGCACAGATTATTAAGGGCAGGGTCCAGCTTTGCATCTGTTCATGCACAGCTCCCATCATTATGGGGCCTGTTGCTGCAAGCAAGTAACCCAGAAATTGAGCCATACCTGAGAGCGTTGCTGCTTGATGTGCATCTGATGTACGTAGACTGATTAGGGCTAGGGCAACAATAAAACCTCCGCCAGCGCCAAAGCCAAATAACATGGCCCACACTATGGCGAGAGAGGGAGCGATGATTAGCCCGATAATACCGATAAATGCCAGCAAGGTTAAACTTAAACTGAGCAGTCGCTTATCGTTAATTCTGGACATAAGTGGGATAAGTACAATAGCGGGAACCGCAGTGAAAAGTTGCAACAATCCATGAATAACGCCTGCTTGTTCATGGCTGTAACCTTTATCCACCAAGATGGTGGGCAGCCAACTGATAAAGATGTACATCAAAAATGAATTAAAAGCTAAGAACAGGGTGATGTGCCATGCTTGAGCCGAATGCCAAAGGTAACTGTGGCTATCAAACTCAGTGGTGTCCGCTGTTGGAGGGGTATGGTTTTTCATCTGAGGTAACCAGACCAAGATCGCAATAATGGGGAAGAAGATTATCCCACCTAAAGCGAAGGCCCAGTTGGGAATAAAAGTGATTGCCAAAGTATCGGCCAAATGTGTCATCGGGATCGCCAAACTGGCACTCAGTGCAGAGCCAACGCCCATCATTAACACGTAAATAGAGGTGATGGTTGTGATCTTGTTTGGAAAATCTCGTTTCATTAAACTAGGCAAGAGCACGTTGGCAATCGCTATTCCCGCCCCTATGGTCACTGTGCCGATAAACAAGGTTGTCGTTGAGCCTATTGAGCGCATGGTGATACCAGCAAGGACCAATATTAATGAAGTCATCAATGCGTGTTCAAGCCCATTTTTTCTCGCTAGCTTTGAGGCAACAGGTGAGAAAAGAGCAAAAGCCAGTAAAGGCAGGGTAGTTAACATGCCGGCTTGAGTGGCTGATAGCTTAAGCTGCTCTCTGATAAGATCGAGTAAAGGTCCGACACCTGTGATTGGGCTGCGCAAACTAATGGAAATTAATAAGATCCCGAAGAGTAAGAAAGCCATATTATTGATTCGAGAAGGTTGAACTTGTGTCACAGAATTTTCCTCATTATTCGTGCTGGTGATTAAGAGGTATTTTACTCCTCATATCCCTTACTGAATTAAGGTATAGTGACTTTTTATATCTAAAAACCGTCAAAGCATGTCCTCTAAACAGCCAATATTTCCAGATTTTGATTCTGATAGTTACCCGCAAAAAGTGGTGTCATTGAGAGCGACAAGTGGTGACTATGCCGCGGAAACATCATTTCATCAACATCATAAATGCCAACTGGTTATGGCCTTGAGTGGATTTGTGAAGTGTAAAATTGCCGATGCTATCTGGGTGGTACCGCCCAACTGTGCTGTGTGGATCCCAAGTCAGGTTCCACACTGTAATAAGATCTCCAGTAATGCTGAGGTGTGCATGCTATTTATCGACCCTGATGTCGATGGTATGCCGGATAAGAGCTGCACTCTGTCGATATCGCCCTTGGTGAAAGAGTTAATCATCTATTTAAGTGGGCAAGAGCAATGCTATCTTACCGATAGTTCTACCGCTAAACTTGTCGAGGTGTTAATCGATCAATTGCAAGTAATGCCAACTGAGCATTTTGATTTTCCGACTCCGGCTGAGCCGAGATTAAATGCTATAGCATTACAACTTATAGCGACTCCGGCAGATAGACGATGCGTGGGGGAGTGGGCTAGGCAGCACGCCATGAGTGAGCGGACCTTAGCTAGGCTGGTAAAATTGGAAACCGGACTGACCTTCGGTCGCTGGCGAGGTCAACTGCATCTGGTGTTGGCTCTGCAAAAACTCACCACAGGGGATTCAGTTCAACGTATTGCTGATGAGTTAGGCTATGAGTCCGTGAGTGCATTTATTACCTTTTTTAAGAAGACGTTAGGTCGACCACCAAAACAATATATGAAGCTCAGAGATTGATGAATGTATTTCTGTAGCGTAAGTTTAGATGTGAAATTGTTAGCACATTTAGCTTAGTTTTCATGTTTAGCATAGCGGGCATAGATATCCTGCAGTTTATCTAAGGGAGTTGGCTGGGCATAGAGATAACCTTGGTGCAAGTAGACACCTCGTTTATTGAGATAGTCAGCTTGGGCTTGAGTTTCAATTCCCTCTGCAATCATCTCCATTTTAGATTCGTGCCCAAACGCGATTATTGAGTTAAGCACATCAGCTTTAAAATCGTCAGTGCCTATCGTATCAATAAACATCTTATCGATTTTAATACTGTTAACTCCCAGTCTTTGCAGGTAACTAAACCCCCCAAATCCAGTGCCAAAATCATCCAATTTAAAACCATGGCATTGAGAGGCTAGTTGGTTGATCTCAATAATTGCTTTCTCAAAATTTGCTATAGGTTTGCGTTCTGTTAATTCAAAACATAGTCGCTGTGTGTCATGGTTAGCGTGTTCTTCAAACCATTGGCTTAGCTGCCCATTCTCAAGGTGTTCAGCGACAATGTTTACGCTGACCCAACCAAGAAGCTTAGGCATATCTTGTTTGACCTGTGCCAATGTTGATTCTGTGATGGGAATGACAAGCCCTGAATCCTCTGCATAGGGGATAAACTGGTTTGGTGCTCCCAATTCACCATCACTTCTTTGCCAACGAACCAGCATCTCTTGCCCCACAATCTCATTGCTGCGGGTATTAATGATGATCTGATAGTAGGGAATAAACTCATTTTTCTTTAAACTGTTCATTAACATTGTTTCTAATGAGACCTGATTATGTTGCCAGTGCCAGAAATAGATGGTGAATAAAGAGGAAAAAATTAAGCTTAGGCACAGTAAGGTGAGCCAACTTTTTTCTTTAAAATCTTGATACATAGCATCACTACTGATCAGGGTTTGGGTCAAATCCAAACTGGGAATATAGCGAGTAATACGCTTACTATTTTTAGTATTAGAGAGGGTTTGGTTACCTCGAGAAACTAAAGGTAATCCATGATATTGAATATCGACTTGGTAGCAGTTAGGGCAAAGTTCCGTGAGAAAGCTATTAAATACAGTATTATTAGTGACACCAACTAACTTATGTTCTTTGGCAGGGATCTCAAAGATAAAGTTGCGGAAAAATGGGTTTTTATCTATTGAAGTGCTTATTTTAATGTTGGTATTTGGTAATACCTTAGTGTCATCAGCTTCATAGTGATATGGCACGGATAAATTAGAACATTTCTTGCCATTAGCTAACTCTAGTTGAATAAGTCGTACTATATTTGGACTAAATTCCGGGCTTTTTAAGAGGGCAATATCGTCCTCACTGCAGGTCCAAGATAGTTTATCTATAACAGCTTTTTCTTTTGGGCTTGATGAAGTGAGCATTCGTTCTACCATGAGGTTTTCGAGTAGATCGAAATCCTGCTGAAGCTTAGAGACTAACTCATACTTTGCCACTTGCGGATGAATTAATGCCACCAGCAGTAAAGGGATAATGAAGATAAGCAGGGTGATAAACCAAGGTGCTTTATAGTAGTTAGTTAAGCGTGATGATAGCTTAGTTAGCAAAGTTGTAGTCTCTAAGAGGGCGTTGGTGAAAATATAGTATTAGCTGATCGAGCTATTAAGCTAGCTGTACATAGTATGTACGGTTTAAGGTGGCGCATTATCTACCAAATAGAGTTCACTTCCGTGAACTAAGTCGCAGTTATTAAAAGATTAATCTAAATAGCGATAAAATATGATGTGGTTGCTGTTTGATCCGTCTTTGGTTTTATCTTGATTTTTACGGCATGTTATCTACTGTTTTTAACAGATTTTTTCAAATGATTAAGACGGTGTATATTAGGTAGTGTCCTAGCTTCGAATTGAGATAAGTGAGCAAAGAGGGATGATTAGGTCCACATTTTCCATCTTGAAATTTTTATGGATTAAAAATGGTCTTATACCCGTTCTGCTAAATTAAGGAGATAGTATCATGACAGTTGAAAAAGCCGTCTTAGCGGGTGGATGTTTTTGGGGAATGCAAGATCTCATACGTAAGCGTGTTGGTGTAATATCAACGCGAGTGGGTTATACCGGTGGGGATGTGGCTAATGCAACCTATAGAGATCATGGCAACCATGCTGAAGGAATTGAGATCGTATTCGATAATACTCAGACGAGTTTCGATGACATTCTAGCTTTTTTCTTTCAAATACATGATCCATCGACACCGAATCGGCAAGGAAATGACAAAGGAGAATCGTATCGTTCCGCTATCTTTTATGAGTCCAATAAACAGAAAGAGTTGGCCGAGAAGATGATATCTCGTATTAATGCTTCTGGGATCTGGCCTGGTCCTGTGGTGACTGAGCTCTCCCCTTCAGGAGATTTTTGGCAAGCAGAACCTGAGCATCAAGATTACCTAGAACTCAGACCTAATGGCTATACTTGTCACTTTCCTCGTCCGGATTGGGTATTGCCAGCAGAAGACTAGTAGTTTTCCGGTTAGTTATATTAATCAAGTGACCGCCTCAGAGTTATTATTGGCCCTGAGGATGGTTGAAAGCGTTTTTAAGTGAGTTAATCTAATAGGTATGTATCTATTTTCAATTACATGGACAATAACATGAGTGATAAAGCGATCGATCTAGGATTAACATTTGATAATAGTTACTTCGATAAGCTAGATGGTTTTTATGTTGTTTGCTCAGGCGCTAAAGCGCCCAATCCAGATCTTATTAAGTTAAATGAAACCTTGGCTGAAAACATCGGCTTGACTAACACTGATACTGAATCACTAGCGCAGATTTTTTCTGGTAGCGAAGTTAGCCTTGGCTCATCACCGTTAGCTCAAGTCTACGCCGGACATCAGTTTGGTGGCTTTAGTCCACAACTGGGAGATGGCCGAGCCCTGTTGCTGGGCGAGGTACTGGATAAAAATGGCCTGCGTGTGGATATACAACTTAAAGGCTCGGGTCGCACCCCCTTTTCACGAGGTGGGGATGGTAAAGCGGTACTTGGTGCAGTATTGCGGGAATACATTCTTAGTGAGGCCATGTATGCCCTTAATATTCCAACCACGAGAGCGTTAGCAGTGGTTATCACAGGCGAGCCCATCTACCGTACTCAATATCTGCCAGGGGCTGTGTTAACCCGTGTGGCATCGAGTCATCTGCGTGTCGGAACGTTTCAATACTTTGCATCCCGTGGTGAGCAAGATAAAGTCAAACAGTTAGCTGACTATGCGATAGCCCGTCATTACTCAGAGCTTCAGCAGAGTAAACTGGTTTATTTGGACTTCCTTTGTGCGGTGAGAGATAAGCAAGCCGAGCTGGTGGCAAAATGGCTATTAGTCGGTTTTATTCATGGCGTAATGAATACCGATAATATGGCCATTAGTGGTGAAACCATTGATTATGGTCCTTGCGCCTTTATGGACAATTATGGAGCAGACATTGTGTTCAGTTTAATCGATAGCGATGGACGTTACTCCTATAATAATCAGCCAGTTATGGCACAGTGGAACCTGGCTAGATTAGCCGAAACCTTACTGCCATTGATCCATGAAGATCAAGATGAAGCAATTGAACTTGCCACTACTGCGGTGACTGAATTTTGGGACATTTTCCAGCATCATTGGGCTACGGGTATGCGGGCTAAGCTGGGACTATCCTCTGAGGAGGAGGGCGACTTCGTCTTGGGAGAGCAACTGCTTGAGTCGATGTCAGGCGAAGAGGTGGATTTTACTCATCTGTTTCGTCAACTTGCCGATGATTTGGCTAACGGCACAGATGAGAGCCAAAGGTTATTTAATCATGCCGATAAGTTTCTGTTGTGGCGAGAGAGCTGGATAGCACGTTTGGCAAGAGATACGCTTTCAATGTCAGATCGTATCAGTATGATGAACTCGGCTAATCCTATTTATATTCCTAGAAATTATCAAGTTGAACGAGCAATCGAAGCCGCTGAGCAAAGAGGGGACTATCAACCTTTTGAACAGCTAATTGTAGTATTGGCTAGCCCATATACGCTACAAACAGGGGCACAAGAATATGCTGAACCAGCGCCTTTGGAGTTCGGACCTTACACAACCTTTTGCGGAACATAATGGCATTGCAGTGAAACAGTCATTTTATTTTTGACTCAATGTAGAAATGTCACTCCTCGGTTCGTCTTTAATGTATCTAAGCTAATTAACATGTTTATTCAGATTAGCTTAGATACGCCTATTGTTTAAATAAAACAATGCAATACGATTAATACTATACCCAAACCACTTCAAGATGCAGGATTCAGCATGTTGTGAAGTGACAGAGTTCAAGGCATGAAATAGCAGTACTAGTTAATCTAATTCAATATTTCATAACATAGAAACATGTTGCTTCACGGCTTGCCCTTCGGGAGTTCCCGTAGAATATCTGCACTGCGTTAGCGATATCGACAAGGGAATAACCATTCTCTCAATCGCTGCCTTGTTCAGTTATCCTACGGGAGCTCTGAAACGAGCATCTTGAGGTAGCTTGGGTATCTATCTATTGATATCACGGAGAGACAAATGAAATTTTTAGCATTGCTCTATGGCCAGCCTCAGAACGAGCCGCAATACAATACACCTGAGTGGGATGAGATGATCCAAGAGTTTATGGCGCTCACTGAGCTGTATAAAAATGATGGCGTGTTTATCGCGGGTGAAGGACTGCAGGACGTGAGTACGGCGACTTCAATTAAAGTACGGGCTAACCAGTCAGAGTTACATGACGGGCCTTTTGCTGAAACCAAAGAGCAATTGGGGGGCTTCTATTTACTTGATTGCAAGGATTTAGAAGAAGCCTTGATGTATGCCGCTAAGATCCCATCGGCGAAATGGGGCACGGTTGAAGTTCGTCCGGTAGCGGAATACTAATATCAGCTCCCTTTCGAAAGGTGATGCCAGTGGTTAAGCAGATCTCTGAGCAATTAGAGAAGTTGGTTCGCCAAGACAAAGGCCGGATCATGGCGACGTTAATGGCTCAGTTTGGGGATTTAGCGCGCTGTGAGGAAGCGTTTCAGGATGCTCAAGCTTTGGCACTGCGAGCTTGGTATAAGGGCATCCCGGATAATGCCAGAGCTTGGATATTAACAACGGCTCGCCATCGTGCAATTGATAGCATACGTCGTGAACATTGCTTTCAAGGCGTGGTGTCAGATCTCAGCGCTCAAATAGACCTCGATGCCTCAGTGGATAATATCGCAGACATTGAAGAGATTGAGCTGCCTGATGAACGGCTAAAGTTGATGTTGATCTGTTGTCATCCCGCTCTGGAGGAGAAAACTTGTGTGGTGATGTCTCTGAGGTTTATTGCGGGGTTAACGACAACGGAAATTGCACGTGGCTTTCTTGATAAGCCTGCAACGATAGGCCAGAGGTTAAGCAGAGCTAAAAATAAGATCCGCTTGAGTGGCATTCGCTATGGTTTACCTACCCATGATCAATTGGCTGGACGTATAAAAATTGTACTTAAGGTTATCTATCTTATCTTCAATGAGGGCTATGCCTGTCAAAAAGGCGATGTACAGTTACGAATAGACTTGTGTGAAGAAGCGCTCTATCTTGCTGAGTTAATGTCACAACTCCAACCTAAACATGCTGAGGTGCAAGGGCTATTGGCGCTAATGCAGTTGTGCCATGCAAGAAGTGCAGCGAGGCAAACCGGAGATGGGATGTTTATTCCATTAGAGCATCAGGTTCGTGATTTGTGGGATAGGAAGGCCATCAATGAGGCGAGTCGGCGTTTAGAGCTAGCACTGAAACTAAGTGAAATGGGGTCATATCAATTACAAGCGGCCATTGCAGCGATTCATTGCCAAGCACCCAACTACGCATCTACAGATTGGCCGCAAATAGTGATGATGTATCGCTTATTGTTTAAGTGCCAAGCAAATGATGTGGTGCTATTGAACTTGTCTGTGGCAGAGTCTTATATCTACGGTATGGAGTATGCGTTACAAAAGATTGAACCATTAGCCCAATCCTTGTCTGCATATCAGCCTTTTCATGCAGCTCGTGCAGATTTTTTATCAAAGTTAAACCGTTTTGATGAGGCAATAAAGGCCTATGAGCATGCTCTAGCACTCACCTCTGTGGTGAGCGAGAGGCGATATCTGCAACAGCAAAAAAAGGGTGTGCAGGAGAGAAAACCAGAACAGTGATCATATTCAGAATGCCGATTGATATCAGAGGAGGTTGAGATGACAAGTACGCTTCAGCGGCTTGGTTTAAGCGGGACTTGTTACTGGTGTACCGAGGCGATCTTCTTATCATTAAAGGGGGTAACGGCTGTTGAACAGGGCTGGATATCCTCCTTTGATGAGCATGACTGGTTTTCTGAGGGGGTTATTGTCAGCTTCGAGCCTAAATTCATTAGTCTAAAAGATTTGATTATGATACACCTGCACACTCATAGCAGCACGAAAACGCACTCTATGCGTGATCGGTACCGAAGTGCAGTTTACGCCATTAAGCATGATCAGCTAACTGAGATAACACTAGCATTAGTTGAACTGCAATCTGAGTTTGAAGAGGTCTTAGTTACGCAAGCTTATCTGTTTAACCAGTTCAAGCTATCGGCACAAGAGATGCAAAATTATTATTATACAGATATTGAACGTCCTTTTTGTAAAAACATCATCACTCCCAAATTAAAGAAACTGCTCAAAAGTCATGCAGAGTTTATCGATAAAGATAAGTTTCGTTTCTAATATAAATATAATTACATGTTTTTTGTCTTCAGTTGCTAAATTAAACTTCGTTTACTACTATTTTTAAGTGGTTTAAGCCGTTAAAGAATTAGGCTTAGTAAACAAATGATTAGCTAGAAGGGAATATGATTAAAAAAGGAATATTTAAACATGTTTATCGACAAGAGAACAAAGTTAACAATCCCATTTGGAATGAATGCAGAACCTTGGATAAGCCAAATACCTGATATGGCTTTCTCATTGAAAGGGGAGTTGATGATCACGCCTCCCTCTGCAGATCCAGCCCTTGTGTATCAGATGCAGAATAAAGAGTTTACGGGGCAACAAGATCAGATTAAAGATTGCTATGTACAACTTCCGCCACGTGGTCAGCAAGAAAATCAACTATCGAACCAAAAGATTTTACAAGACTATTTATGCCAGCAAAAAGAGAACTTTCTAGGTTATCAGCTAGTGGTTAATACGGAATATAGCGATCTATTTCCAGCGATGAACACCATGATTAACAACTTAGGAGATCCATTTACCAATGGTTACTACACCGTTAATAGTAAGCCTGCAGAACGTGCTGTATTAGACTTTTATGCATCGGTATGGCGTGCTAATTGGCCTTCACAAAGTACTGGTAATCCAGATAGTTATTAGGGGTATGTACTGAGTATGGGGAGCACTGAAGGTAATTTGTATGCCATGCTAAATGCGCGTGATTACCTCTCTGGCCGTCGATTAGTTGTCGATCAAAATAGTCATCATTTAGTGAAACCTAAGCGACGAAATAGTAATAAAAACTATTATAAACCCATCGCATTTTTCTCAGAAGATACTCATTACTCATTAACTAAAGCCATTCATGCAATGAGTATCCCTTCATTTTATGACATTGGCAGTGAGTTTTACCCACATGAATGTCCATTGGGGGGAGAATGGCCTAAACAGGTTCCATCAGAGCGGCCAAGTGAAGAGGATGCAAAACTAGGGAAAATTGGTTCCGGCTGTATTGATATTGGTAAGTTACGCTTGTTGGTTGAGTTTTTTGCAAAGAAAGGGCATCCGATTTTAATCGTGTTAAATTATGGGACTACATTTAAGGGCGCTTATGATGATATTCCGGGGGTTTATCGAGCACTAAAAGATATCTTTATTAAGTACGATCTTATTAACCGAGAGGTGAGTTTTCGCGACAGTCATGATGATGTCGATATTAGGCAAGGGTATTGGTTTCATATTGATGGCGCGTTAGGTGCTTCATTTATGCCATTTATTAATATGGCAATGAAAACAGGCCTGTTAAATACTGAAAATTGTAGTGAGTGTGCACTTAAATTTCCGTAATTTGATTTTAGTTTGCCTTACGTTAATTCTATTGTGACCAGTGGACATAAATTTCTCGGGGCTCCTACACCCTGTGGGATCTATATGAGTAAACATAAGTATTTGGCTACAACGAGTAATCCAAGTTACGTAGGTGCGGTTGATTCGACTCTGGCAGGTTCTAGAAATGGTTTGGCTTCGTTAACGTTATGGTCTTTGCTTGGAAAAACAGGCTATGAGGAGTTACAAAATAGAGCGATCAAGTCTCTATCGATGACGCTAGCATTGCACGTTAGGTTAACATCGCTAGCTGAAATGATAATGCAACGCGATGGTATCGATATTTGGTTACATAGGTCTCATTTTTCTTTAAGCATATTGTTACGAAAAACCAATAAAGAGATAATGTTTAAATATTCCTTGTGTGAGGCCATGGAAGTTATCAACAAAGAAGGGAAAAGGTATAACCGAGAATATATACATCTGTATTGTTTATGGGATAGACAACAATCAACACTGAATAATTTAATTGATGACTTGTCACAGCCAGGCGCTTTTGATATCAAAGCTGAAACTATAGTTGATGACGTGCCTGACTTCCCTAAGCTATCTCAAGTGTCTAATTTCGGTTAATGAAATAAGTGGTGGGTGGAATAATTTAGAGATAAAATCCACCCACAAAAATTAAGGGTAGTATCTCTCCAGCATACCTTGTTCCTTCCTTGTGCTTTAGCTTGATATAGATGCTCATCTACAACTTTTAAAAATGATTCATGATCCATATCACGAGTAGGTATCGTGGATGCACCTCCTACGCTGATGGTAAGGTAATGGGATATAGATGATGAGTCATGCTCTATCTGTAAGTTTTCAACAGAGGTGCAAACCTCAGATAGAAGGCGTTGCGCGCTTTCGGCATCGGTATTTGGTAAAATAACCGCAAACTCTTCCCCCCGTAACGGGCAATAATATCGTGTGGACGTTTTAACTGCTTTTTGATGTAATTTGCGACAGTACGTAGAGCATTATCACCTTTTAAATGACCATATTCATCATTGTAACTTTTGAAAAAATCTATATCTATCATTGCTATAGATAATTTCGAGTTGTTTCTGTTACATGCGCTCCATACTTTTTTTATATCCAACTCATAGAATCGACGGTTATATATTTCAGTTAAACAGTCGATTAATGCTAACTGTTCAAGCAAGTTTTTATGCCGTTGACCTCGTAAGTAATTACGGACTCTTGCTTGTACTATGGGTGAGTGGAATAGTTTGGTTATGTAATCAACGGCACCGAGATCTAATCCAATTTTTTCATCTTCAGGTGATATTTTGGAAGAGATGAATATGACAGGGATATTCATAGTAGACTCATCACTTTTAAGGGATTTGATGACTTGGTGGCCATTCATACCAGGCATGATCACGTCTAAGAGTATCAAATCTGGACTGTGTTTACAGGCAAGGCTAAGACCTTGTGCACCATCTTTAGCTAAAAAAACCTTATGATTAGACATCAGTAATTCAGATAGTACAGTGCGGTTGTCTATTGCATCATCAATAATCAATATTTTATCGACATTGGTATTAACAAGAAAATATGGATCATTTATATCCTCAATAATTAATCCTGTGTTTAGGTATTCATCCATGATATAGATTCCTTTATTCGCCTATTTGTTGTGATAATATTTTTAATTTTTTACTGGCATTAAAATAATTTACATCTTGAATTTCCATTAAGATTGATTCAAGGGCATCATTGTGTTGGTCCATAGCACTGGTCGTTTTAAGTTTGTTGATTAAACTTTCAGCTGCCGCGTTGTCATCGTCTAACAACTGATTTAGTTGAGAGATTAGTTTTTAATTAGCAGGCTATCATTGTCTTTAGTCTCTGAGAGTATTTGTCTCTGTTCTTTTTTTAGCATTTTTAGTGATGTTAAAGATTTATTCAAACAGGATATAAATATAGGAAGTTGTTGCTCGAAAGTCAGACTGTTATCTTTATCAATATGATTGATTAATTCATTAGTTAACTTTTCGAGTCGTCCCGCTAATTTAGATAACTCTACCTCGCCCAAACTTGCTGTCGCAGATTTGATGGTGTGGAACAACCTGTGCAAATGGTGAAAATCTCCTTGAAGTTTACTCTGAATTATTTCATGCTCAATGTTTTGATACTCATCATGAAATAAATTTAGCATTCTAATATATAAATCTGCTTTTTGATTATGTCGTTTTAAGCCTATTGAAGTATCAAATCTAGTCAGTTTAAACGGGAAGTTATCTGTTTTTTCCACCTGCTCAGAGTCATTGATGTTATTTTGTTCATCGCCACTTATGTACTCATGTGACTTATCTATATCAAATGAGTTAATGGCTGCACTTGCATCGATCCAGCGTGTAATTGTGCGGTATAAGAGTTGATGATCAATTGGTTTATTGAGGTGATCATTCATACCGGAATCTAAACTTCTTTTATAGTCATCTGGCGAAGCATGAGCTGTCATGGCGATAATAGGAAGCTGTTTATATTGAATATCTTTTCTAATTATCTGTGTGGCTGTTAGCCCATCCATTATAGGCATCTGCACACCCATAAGCACAAGATCGTAACTATTTTGCTTTATCATGCTGACGGCTTGCTCACCATTGTATGCTGTTGATACTTTCATACCGACATCCATCAGAAACTCTTTAGCTACCTCTCGATTTAATGCGCTATCATCTACAATGAGCACGCGGCTTCCCCGCAATACATTGAGATCTAAGTTGCCTAGCAGATTGAGTTCTCTGTTAGCTGTAATTGGGCGTGATATTTTTTCCTGAAAGAATATTTCAGCTAGACAGTCATGAATTCCCGATGCGTCGACAGGTTTTGAGATGATTTTTTTAATGTTGGCTTGATGAGCGTCAGATTCAACTTTGTCAACATCATAGGCCGTCACCATTAGCATAGCAACAGGGGCCTTTATTCTAGTATTACTCTCTATTTTTTTAGCTGTTTCAACACCATTGATGGCCGGAATATTCCAATCAAGGAAAACAACATCGTATGGGTTATCTTTACTTGTGGCGGATTCAAGTTCATCAATTGCAACGTAGCCATCTGCGACTGTAGTGACTTCGATGCCTAAAGATGTGAGGATATCTGCCAGCACTTCTCTAGCCATTGCATTGTCATCAACAACCAAGGCTCGCATGCCTTTTAACTTATTGTACGAAGGCCAACGTTGAGTTTTATTTCCGTTGTTTGGTTTTATTTTGCAGGTGAAATGAAGCTGGCTGCCCTCGTTGATCTCGCTATCAACCCAAATACGACCACTCATCAACTCTGTCAGTTGACGACAAATTGCTAATCCTAGCCCTGTGCCGCCATATTTTCGGGTAATACTGGAGTCAATTTGAGTAAAGTTGATTGAGTCTTTGATGCTCTATACCAATCCCAGTGTCAATAATGCTAAAGCGTAAAGTATAGAGTTGATCTTGCTGTTCCAAGAGTTTTACTTTAATTATCACCTCTCCTTTTTCGGTGAATTTTACGGCGTTACTGGCTAGATTAATAAGAATTTGACCAAGACGTGTCGGGTTACCAATCCAGTGAAAGGGAACATTTTTATCCACATCTAATAGTAGTTCAACACCTTTACTCTGAGCTTTATAGGCACTGATGTTTGTGACCCGTCGTAATACATCTCTTAAGTCAAACTGAAATTCATCGAGTGTGAGTTTATTCGCTTCAATTTTTGAATAATCCAAGACATCATTGATAGTATTGAGTAATACATCTGAAGAGGACAGAACCTTCTCCATAAAATCTCGTTGGCGCTTATCTAAGTTGGTTTTGAGCATCAATTGGCTTAGACCAATGATTGCGTTCATGGGGGTTCTGACTTCATGGCTCATATGAGCTAAAAAGTTTGATTTAGCTTTACTGGCTATTTCAGCTCTTTTATGTGATGCCACTAATTCTGAAGTTCGCTCGGAAACCTTCTGTTCAAGTGTGGTGCTGTATTCGAAAATTCTAGCAGCCATCGATTTAAATACATTAGCTAAAATACCCATTTCATCTTTTCTATTGCTTGGTAATTCTAAGTCACCACGAGCCACCAGTTGGTAGTTGGCTTGTCCAATTTCTGCGGATGCGCGACCAAACATTTTTAACGGAAGTACGACTTTTTTTAAGGTCACCGCATAGAGCATTAACATTTCGATTATGAGTGACAGTAAACCAATAATGAGAACAAAATGTGCAGTTGAACGAGCTGCCGCTATCACTAGCTTTTTTGGATAAACAGTGACTAACAGCCAGTCAGGCCCCTTAATTCGTGCAATGGCCATCCAAGCTTGTTCTGCTTCGTCAAAGTTAATGATTACGTTTTCATTTGCTCCTTGATTCGCGGCGATAATCTTGTTGACCATGGCTTTTAGCTTGGGATCATTTTGAGTACTGGTGGGTAACTCATCTATGCCACTCTTCATGATTTTCTCGTCATTGGGATGCACAATTATTTGCCCATCTAAACTGACTAAAAAGTTGTATGTTCCTTCTAGCTTGTCATGAATGATCCGGTCAATCACATCAACTAATAGAATGTCGTGACCTATGGTTATTAAATGTTTTGATTCAAGATCAACTGGCGTTTCTAAGGAGACCATCCAATCTTTGGCAGTTTTGTCAAAGTATAAACCAGTCCAAACTGGGGTACGTTGAGGATTATTGGCTTTGGTTGCTATGGTATACCACTGCTCTTGGGTGATATCTAGATCCGGATCTGCGTCTAACCCCCAAGGTAAGTCAGGCCAGTAAAGTAAAGTAGGGCGACATTCTCAGGCATAGAAACATAGAGGCTCTCAAAGCGATTTGTCCATGCTGGCCCATACTGTGCTAAAAGATGGTAGGAGATATTAACTTTATTGCGAAATGTTTGATCTCTTACAGGTGCTCGACGACCAATATAACCCGTTAGGTTTTTCAGTTGATCACCTTGAGCAGTGCTTAATCCGTAATATGTTTCTGCTTGTAACCTTGTTGTACCATCTTTTTGAGTAATAAAGCGTTGAGTGAACTCGCTCTCAGAAACATCGACATTGCTGTTAAAGGCTTCTACAAAATGATTTTTAAAAATTTGATGGTTTTCTGCTGCAAGTTCAAATATTAAACTCTCTTTGTCACTGCGCTCCTTTATATATTTTTTCAGTGTCTCAACTACTTGAGATTCGTATATGGTTGTTATATGCCAATAGGTTGCTCCTGCAACTAATATCACGATAAAAGTGAGGCGAATCGCCATTTGTAATAGCATTGATGTGGTAAGTCGATCTTTTAATTTTATAGCATCAAAATCTGAAATTAACTCCATCGGTTTCATGCGTCCCTACATACTCAATCCTTAATAAGCTAAGCAACCCTAAAATAGTGAAAAATAATTTATTATTCATTTTTATGTAAGGCAAGCTTAGTATAAAAAGTTGATATTTCAAGTGCATATACCCAACGTAGTGTTTGTTGGTGGTTGCTTCGATGAGAAACGTCGTCAATAAGGCAGTATTTTGTGGGTATGCATTTTGGGATCGTTTGATGATCGGTGGCTACACCTAAATGTAGTAGGAGAGAGCCGTTACTATAGGTAGCGGCTTTGAACATGAAGCAGAATGAGAACTTCATCCATTATGACTTGAGCTGATTAATCTTTACGGCCAAATACTTTCACGCCAGCTCTTGAGCCTACAGAGCTACCGAAGACTTCTAATTTCTTAACGCAGCGTTTGTAACCGAAACTACGCCATTTAGTTTCTTCATTTTTCTTAAGATCTCTGTAGAAACGAACAGTTTTAGTATTGCCATTATTAAAAGTGACGATGACCTTTTCAAGATTCAGCTTACGCTCTGCTTTTATCTTCAATGCATCGGTTTTACGGCAGATTAACAGTGGAATTATAGCGCCTTCACCACTGGCTTCCAGTACGATGGTCCGACCAAGTGTGATCTGCTCATCGGCTTTTGCGACAGATGTGACCGTAAGTACGCAGCTAGCAAATAGGATATGAGCCATCAGTTTTTTCATGTTCATGTATTTCGAATGTAAGAATCAAAAGGGCGATTACACTAGCTATTTGTATTGATTGACACCATTAGATTATGTACAAAACATGATTCAGATATCATTTCCTCCCATGGGGGAATCTAGCTCAAGTGCGTGACGTAGAAAATACCAAGGTGTTAGCTGCTTAGGAACACCCGAAGATATTGGAAAGCTGTTAGCTTTTTCGATACAATAAAATAAGTAATACTGGATTTAAGAGGGCTATATGGAACGAGCAAAAATTCTGGTTATTGATGATGATCCTATTTGTAGTGGGTTGTTACTTGCTATTTTGGGGGATGATTACCAAGTCATTAGTGTTAACACTGGTGGTGGCGGTATAGATGCCATTGATTCCTTAAACCCCGATCTTATCTTACTCGATATCACTATGCCCCAAGTTAATGGTTACCAAGTGATAAAGCATCTTAAAGCCGATTCATCCAAGTCAGCGATTCCTATTATAGTGATCAGTTCGTTAGTTGAACCTTCAGATAAAGAGTTTGCGCTAGAGCTTGGTGCCGATGACTATATAACTAAGCCAGTCATGCCTACGACAGTTCAGAGTAAAATTGAAAAATATTTTAAATCAAATGGTTAGAATAAAGTTAAAGCCTTAATGGTAAGAGGAAGGCTAGCCTTTATTCCTCGGTACATCATTGCGAGTTTTAGCACATCCGGTGCAGCGCTAACGAGCTTAAACATAAAATAACTATGTTTTTCACTCGTTGCAATCAACAGGGTCTTGTATGTTCCCTATATACTTAAGACATTTCCTCCGCTGACCCATAGGGATATGGGACATGTCTTTAAAGCGTATGGAATGCTTAAGACCATCTTGATGTTTGCTCTTACACTAAGTTAGCGAGTACTGGATAAGAGATCTGGATTGACTACCAGGTTTCTTACTCCGTGGGCATGATCTTCATCAAAGGCATTCGCTTCTAACCACTTACCAACACTGTAAATCTCAACTTTTATTACTTGTGGGCGTACGCTCCAACTTACCTGTAGTGGCGAAGCTATTTGGTTATAACCGGGGCCAGTAGTTGAACCAATATACTGTATAGGTGTTCCTGAGTTACTAGGAATATTCATTGCTTGATGCAGACCGTTTACCATACCTAGTTTAGTCAAATCGTCAAAACTCTCAGCTTCAGCATCATTCACTAACACGAACACTTGGGTCTCTACACGTAGCTGTGGGTTTTTATTGGCCTCACTGAGACATGCCCCTAACGTCGGACCAGGTGTTACTTTGGCCGTTGAATGCACATAATGAACCTCAATCGTGTCACCTGGATACAAACTACCGTGCTTACTGGCACCAACATCATGTGTTAGTGGAGTCAGTTCAGCCTCGGACAATTTTCCCGAATATTGATAACCGCCCTGATAACCAAAACCATCCCCATTACCGGCATGCTGGGTAAACTCACCGCCTTTGTGTTCTGCATTTTTATGGAAGTGGATATTACAAAGATTCATATCTGTATACACAGGAGCATGTGCAAATGTTCGTTTGTTATTACCTTGGATGTTGTCGATGTCTCTTGGTGACTGAGGACCGTAACCTTTACCTAAGGTATTATCAGCCAATGCAGCTCTTTGCTCTTCTATCACCTGATCAGAAACAGTGTAGCCTGCATCTTGTGTCGGAGTAGCATTAGCCAAAAATGGCAAAAACAGTGCAGTTGCACATAATACTCGAGTCTTATTACTCATCTTTTCGTCCTTTTTAGTAAGCAGCGCAAGTCTGCAAGGTATGGGGTTGAGTGAGAGGGAATTACAGGCTAGGCATAAGTTATTGATAATTTGTTTGGTTTGCAACCAGCAAGGAGTAAAAAGTAAAATATTTACGATTAAACCTCATTAACTTTACTACTGTAAACTGGTTAAGAGAATATATTGTACAACTTGAGTTTAGATGAAAATTAGAGCTTCACACTATTGTTTAAGTCGATGTTAAAACTCATCAATAATACGACCAGTAGACTTAGGCATGTCACAGTAACCAGTAGAGCTGCTTCATTATTCAATTATCGTTATTACATGTTGAGATCTGCACACTCGATAACATTACTGGAGTCTATTTTATTATCTTCATCGGTCATCTTTGGGAAAATCTTGATTTAAATTAACTTTGGGTTTGCTGTGTATTGACGTTCTCTAATGTTCAATTACTACCAAGATGTTATTGAATCGTGCCCGACTTGTTGTTATCTTGCGATCTGTATTTGTGGTGCGTAAATAATCAGATTTAGAGTGCTGATATTTTTGTTAAAAGGATATTTTAAAAGGGATTTTATGAATAATAAATTGTTATACATACTGGTTGCTGCTTCTATTCTTACTGCTTGTGGAGGGAGTGACAATAGTACATCAGACGTTACTCCAGAAGAGAATATTGCACCAGTCGCTGTTGATGATCTTGGCATAGCACAAGATAACCAATCCGTGATATTTGATGTACTTGAAAATGATATCGATGGCAATAATGATAACTTAACTGTTGAGGCTATTACTATAGCCCCTCAAAATGGCACCGCTTTAATCAATGATAATAAGATTATGTATACTGCTAACACGGATTTTGTTGGTAAAGATACCATGATTTACCGTGTATCTGATGGGGGTTTAACATCAGAAGCAAGCATCGACATAATAGTCAATCATACTATGACAATATCTGGGATTGTTACAGATAGCCCTATCGCGAATGCTACTGTGTATATCTCCTTGGGAGAACATGATTTTGTTGCCATTGCTGACACCGAGGGGAGGTATGAGTTGCCAATAGTCATCAATGACTTTGATGATATAGTAACCTTAAAAGCGCTTGGTCATCCTGATAATAATCAAGCTAATGTGGAGTTACTTTCTACTCTTGGCGGTGCAAAATCTTTGCTAGATAGTATAGATGCAGAAAGAAAGCTTACTAATGAAATAAGTAATTTAACCAATATCACCCACGTCTCTACAGCTTCATATTTACTTGTAAAAGACAGAAATAATAATCAAGATGTGACTTCAGTAGAGCAACTTAATAAATTGAGAAGCGAAGTCTCTCCTGAGGAGCTACTCGAGACTGCAGGTTTTATCAAATTACTCGTCGATAATTCAAGCTTTCAGATCCCTGATGGGACAACTTTGTTGTCCGTTTTAGAGTCGACAACTGGCAATACTTCAGAAGCAATTCAGGTTTACCTAACAGATAATAATTTTATAGATGAAAGTGGAGAGACCACTGAAGCCTTTGATCTTGCATTGGAAGTGGCAATTGCCGAGACCGTTGCAGATCCTGACGTGGTTGAGCAATTTTCGCAAGATATGTTTGCTGGTAAGAGAATTATCGAGCTTTTTGGAGCCAGAGAAGGCTGGAATGAGTTTAGAGCTAGTGGTTGGAGTTTTAACCCTGACGGTACAGCAATGAAATTTCAGAACAACTATGGAGGTCCAATTGAAAAGTTGAGCGCAAACTGGTCAATAAATGGAGGTAAGTTAGAGCTAGAATATCATGATTTAACGCCAAGCTTTCCTTTCATTAGTTATCCTTTTAATTCTTTAGTTTCTACTTATGGATTTGATTATTCAGTACAAGTTGCTTTAATGCAGGCTACTGAAGCAGGTCTGATTGACTATGATTTCCAAGTTGAGTTACAACAAGGGCTTACAAAGCAAACAGCAACCTTGTTAACAAGTAATGAAGCTAATTACCAGGTGAGTTTAAGTGGCGAATATGTCTATAAACTAATCATGCCTATTGGGATGAATTGGCAAGGTAATATGCCAGTATCAACGATGGATATCTATTCTACAGCAAGCTATTCCTACAACAGAGAGAACCTCTTTAACGATAAGACTATTGATGAGGTGGTTGGAAGTTGGGTGATGAATTTTGATTATTTAGCTCAAATTTATGTATCAGAGGATCACGTAAATGTTTTTTGGGCTGATAAAGTTGAAATCACAACTTTATCAGCTATTGCTGATAGAAGTGGATATGAGTTCTCATCAACGTTAGATGAGGGAACATTCTTAATGACGGAAGGTGATACTAGCTACAGAGTGACTCCATTTAAACAGGAAGGGAATAACTTCCTTGCTACGACAGAGAAGTGGGTTGATGGAAAGTTAGCGTTTATCGTGGCTGGGCAAATTGCAAAATTTGATACAAGCTTTAAAAATTTCACTGATAACCTAGTCACTGAACTGCCGGTAGCTCAGTTAGCCTTTATCAACGGGGCTATAAAAAACCAATGGGATGGGGATAAGTTAAAGATTGAGAATGTTTGGGGATATCACTTTAAAGTTGATGGGAGTTTAACTCGTGGCATATCGGGGCATTCAAAAGGATATGACTATAGGGATGATATTGAAGGAGACCATTTTCACTTAGGCGATGACCGATGGACTTGGGATAAAGATGCGAACCTCGTGAATTTACGTATGGAAAGTGATAAAGAGAGAAGACATCGTACCTGGGAAGTGCTTTCTATGGATGAACAGGGCAGGACCTTAGTGTTTGAGTATTCGACAAGAGGATACGATTATAACGGCAGTGGTGATATTACCGGCAGTGAGCAAGGAGTATTTATCTTTCCAAGAATTAATATCGTGACGAAAGAGGATTTGAGTCAATGGGAAGATGCTTGGAACAATACCGTTAATGCTGGAAATCTATCTCCTTACACGAATAAACCAACTAAAGAAGCTGTTGTTGGAAAAATAAACTTTAAAACACCGGCAAGAAGTATTGGGTTGAACTAGATATTTTCAATTTAGTATAAGATGCAGTTTAAAGCCGACAATTGATATTGTCGGCTTTTTATTGGAGGCTGTATTCTCCTCACTATTATCAAAGATAAGGTTAACTAGGTTTATCGAATAGCCCGTGGCCAGAGGTCAATAGCATAGAGATGAGCTTATCATTATCCAGTGGCTCACCACTGAGTACACTGGCGAGAATCTCACTACCAAAGAGTTGTGGTGATAACACTATGTCAGCCTTTACTTGCTTAACTCTATTCATGTTCTTGCTGTCGTTGACAGCAAGAACAGTCTTGACTTCAGGGCTCAGTTCTTTAGCCGACAGTACAATAAAGGCATTAGCCGCATCATCATCTGTCAGAGCCAGCAGTGCGCGACAGTTTTCCAGTCCCGCTTTGCTTAGTACGGCATCGTCTGTACTGTCGCCGGAGATGATGTCGCACTTGCTGCCAATACGTTGTTCTATTTGCGGAAATTCCTCTTCCGATCTACCGACAATCATAGTGACGTCTAGCCCTCGCTGCTTCAGCTGGGTTATCGTGCTGACTGCAAGAATCGACATTCCACAAACAATAAAGTGATCGTTTCTTTTCATATGCTGTTGATTACCTTTGACTAGTTTATTCAGTCCTCCGCGAATAATAGGGCCGAAAACGGTGGTGAGCGACGTGGCAAAAACGGTGATGCCAGCGATGATAATAGAGACGGTAAAGAGTCGTGCAGGTTCCGTCATGGGGATAATATCGCCATAACCCACTGTGGTCATGGTGACGATAGAAAAATAAAGCGCATCCATCAAGTTCTTTATGGTTGGGTGGAAACCATCTCCAAAATAGAGTGCGCCATAGGTAGAGTAAAACAGCAGCATGGTAAAACTGATGAAGGCAAAAATACCACCAGCAGTGGCACTAGAGTGATTGAAGTCTTTACCCAGTGCTAATAGCCCGATTAAGGTGATAACACAGAAGCTGATACTAAAGCTGAGGTGTGGGTAAAAATGCATGGTGAACACTAAGGTGATCAATAGCAAAATAATGCTGACAGCCCAGGCAATTCTGGCTCTAAAAAGCAGCCCAAAGGCATTGAGCATCAAAAACATTCCCAGCATAAACCATGGACCATTAGCGATACTGGCCCAATCTATGCCAGAAAAACTTTGAATATGAAACAGTTCAATGAGGTTAATAGACATGCCCCAGATAGTGTTAAATATCAGTAGGCCGTTAAGAAAAACTGCGAAGGCAATGAGGGAGTGGCGCAGTTCGAGCCAGAGGTTGATACTCTTTTGCCACAGGTGGGAATAACGATTCACGACAATAGCCCACATGATGAAAACAGATCAACATTCTAGCGCAATCTACATAGAGCAGCCAAATATTTTATATTTACAGGGATATCAAGACGAATATTTTGCTAGCAGAACAGAGTGCTGCGTTTACTAATCATTAGAGTATTTCACACATGAGTGAACTGTAAAATACAGTTCAAAAGAGATGAAGATAACTATGATTGCTTGGTCGTTAAACCAATACGTTGTTAAGTACTCGTTGCCAGTTCCCACCGAGGAAACGGTCTCTGTCAGTGGATTTGTAACGCGCTTTGGCTAGTGCGTCGTCGATGCGGCTCATGCGATCGATATTGTTAAGCTCTGGGATAACGACATGGGTAGGTTCATGTTTAAATCCTAAAACATTCTTAGCGGCTAAGCTGTGCCACCAAGGTAAGTATTCTTTGATCCCTTCGACATTATTATTGTCCAAGGCTAATAAGTTTTCTTGACCGCGCAGTGGGTAGTCGTTGGCGATGGCTGCACAATCTACGCCGCCGATACGAGCGACGCGATCAAGTTGCTTTACGTAATCTTCAATGCTTGGTACCGAATTATTGGTCAGCCAAAAACTCATCATAAAGACACCAAATACACCGCCGCTATCGCCAATGGCGCGGATCACTTCATCGGGTGAGCAACGGGCATTGTTGACGATGGAGCGAACCGCACCATGGCTTTGTACTATCGGGCTCTTACTGGCTTTGACGGTATTCAGTGCAGTTTGGGGGCTGGAATGGCTAACATCGATGAGCATGTTGCGCTGGTTAAGCGCAGCGATTAATTGATGCCCGTCTGCAGTTAACGGCTTATCGAGTCCTTGAAGACCGTCATTATCTAATGCGCCGCCGGCAAAGCGATTACCAAAGTGATGTGTCAGTTGTAATACCCGCAAACCTTGCTGATGAAATTGATCTAGATGTTGCCATGAATTGGTATCGCTATCGGCCTCAACGCAATCAGCCCCTTGAATTTGAAAAAAGACAGCGGTGCGATCTTGTTCAACGGCCAGTGCAATGTCTCGGCCTGTCAGGCCTGGCATTAATATGCTTGGGTTAGCGCTAACGATTTGGTTAGCTTGTTTAATGCTGGTCATACAAGCGTCAAAGGTACGCTTATAGTTAATCGTTCCGTCGGCCTGCTCAATGGTCTCAATGGCCGAAATATCACAAAGATAAGCATTGAGCTTGGAGGCTTTAATATCTGCTAGGTTGTCAGGAAGAAAGGATAGACCATCGATATAAAGGCGTTTTTTGGTCGCAGCAAATACAGATGACATTCCCAGTGGGCTTAATAGCGAGGCGGCAGCTAACCCTTTCAGCATATTGCGGCGAGTTTGATTGCAAGCGTTGTTGGTCATGGTGTTTCCCTTAAATACTTGCAATCAATGTTTGAGATTGATTAGCGAGCGGTAAATGCATTTAAGCATTAGCCTGTGTGGTCGTGCCAATAATATTGTAATAAGAACATTCACAATAAATGCATCGCAACCAGCAAAAAAAATAGTGTTTATCATCAATTAGTTCATGGTACAGGCATGTTCGGCTTTGGCAACCCTTTTACTTGATTGTAGGCCTGTTTAAATGACTTATCTAATAACAGAAATGAGACTAACCTTTTTTTGAGTAAAGGGTTAATGCTGTTAACTATTTCCTAGTCTCTGTGATATTGATCACAGCCTTGTTTTGGTCAGGTGTCTAGCTTCCTGCCTACAGTGTACTCTACTTGTGATATTTGACTAACGTTAAGCGACGGTGATTTTGGGTTTATTAACAAAGTCAGTGATTTTTAGTTAGTTCTATAAAACTCAAAATGGCTTGAATGCTTTCTTGAACTATGATCTGGTTAAATAGGCGACATATTGTCGCTGATTAGAGAGCTATACCCAAATGACCATTATCATAGCCTGCCCACATTGCAGTACCTTAAATCGCGTGCCTAATGAACGTCTGGATCAACAACCCACTTGCGGTAAGTGTAAGCAGTCCGTTTTTGTTGGCGCCCCGATTGAATTGACCTCAGCTAATTTCAGTCATCATGCTAACAAGTCTGAATTGCCGTTAGTTGTCGATTTTTGGGCTAGTTGGTGTGGACCTTGTAAAAACTTCGCACCTGTTTTTAATCAAGCGGCCAAAACATGGGAACCCAAATACCGTTTCGGGAAAATAAATACCGAAGAGCAGCAGGCTTTAGCTGCTCAGTTTAGTATTCGCTCTATCCCAACGCTTATGGTATTTAAGCATGGAAAAGTTATCGGCCAGCAAGCAGGAGCCATGACCGCTTCATCATTCAATCAATGGCTTGAGTCGCTGAAGTAATACTGTGAACATCCATAACAATGAGAACATGTATTGCGTTCTTATGGACACACATTATCGGCTTTGATTGAACTAAATAGAGCTTAATATCCCCCATAATACTAAGGTTAAGCATGAGCCTTTTTTGCTCTTTATTGACCATTACAACAGTAAACCCTGAAGCTTGTGGTAGGATCCACGCCGAAATTTAACTAAGCAATGAAATGGGTATGTCGCGATGAGTAGAAAAATTGAATTATTGGCACCGGGTGGGGATGTCGATGCGATCAAAGCTGCGATTGTTGCGGGTGCAAACGCCGTCTACTGTGGCCTAGATACATTCAATGCTCGTAATCGGGCAACTAATCTCTCATTCGATGATTTAATGGGGGTCATTGGGCTAGCACATCAATACCAGTGTGAAGTATTCTTGACCATGAATATTGTGATCCTAGAGCAAGAGATCCCGAGCTTAGTTAAGCTACTCAATCAAATCGTGAATATTGGCATCGATGGCATTATCGTGCAGGATCTGGGGATATTTAATCTGGTCAAGACGCATTTTCCTAGTTTGGCGGTACACGCATCGACCCAGCTTACTACCCACAACTCAGGTCAAATACGTTTTTTGGCCAAGATTGGTGCTACTCGAGCCAACTTGTCCCGTGAATTGAATCTCGGTGAGATAAAGAGTCTTACTGCACTTGCCCATGAGCATGGTGTGCTCACCGAGGTCTTTGTCCATGGCGCGCTTTGTATCGCCTTCTCGGGCCAGTGTTATTCGAGTTCGGTCAGTGTAGGCAACTCAGGCAACCGCGGCCGATGCAGCCAAGCTTGTCGCGATGAATATGAGATCACCAATGTCGGTAACCGATTCCCATTGAACCTAAAAGATAACTCCGCTTATTTCGACCTGCCAGAATTGGTTGACGCTGGCGTCGATTCGCTAAAGATCGAGGGACGTATAAAAGGCGCACAATATGTCCATACTGTGGTGGAGAGCTGGCGCAAACAGATAGATAAGTTTGTCGAAACCGGCAAGTTGTTATCCGATAATACCAACCTTTATAAGGTGTTTAACCGTGATTTCACTAACTCTTTTTTAAAGGGGGAACTCACCAAAAATATGTTTATCGATAATCCTCGAGATAATAGCTTTCAGCATGCCAACGATAAACATAACGCTATCTCTGTGGTGCAAATTCAAGCTGTGCAAAAAGACCTTTCTGCAGAGAAAAATGCTATTGGTGCTCAAGTCGCCGAAAAAATTAAGCACTTAAGTATTGCCAAATCGCCATTACACATCAGTTTTAGTGGACAAGCAGGCAAGCCGCTAACGGTTGATGTCAGCACCGATAAGCATGAATTTTGCGTACAATCTGAGATGACGCTCATTGCATCGGAGCAAGCGTCGGTGGATAAAAGTGCTATCGAAAAGCGCTTCAAGAGTCTGCAACATGGCAAATACGCGCTGCAAGGATTCGATTTCAGCGGCCTCGAAACGGGTCTTAATATGCCGTTTAAAGAGTTGACCCGAATTAAAAATCAGATAGCTTTTCTATTGAATGACTCGGTTGAGGTTATTGCTGCAGTGACTCTGCCTAAGTTGATAAAACATAGCAAGCTGACAGAAACGCCCACGCTATCAATATTGATAAGCGATGAGAAAGATCTGCATCTTTGCGATGTCACTGATGCTGATATCTATTTCAAGTTGCCGGAAAGTTTTAAGAAAAATTGCACTAAGTACATCGATATCTTGTTAAGAAACCCAAGACTGATCCCCTGGTTTCCAGCTGTGCTGATCGGCAAAGACTACCTCGAAGCGGTTAAGATTCTTGAGCAAGTCAAGCCTGCACGAATTGTCACCAATAATACTGGCGTGGCATACAAGGCATTTGAGATGAACATCGAGTGGATCGCCGGTCCTTTCATGAATACGACCAACTCCTATGCGTTATTAACGCTGCAACAAGAGTTAAATTGTGCTGGTGCGTTTATCTCTAATGAGATCAATCAGAACCAGATCAAAAATATTTCACGGCCAGCAAATTTTAAGTTGTTGTACAGCATCTACCACCCCATCCTAATGATGACCAGCAGGCAGTGCTTTTTCCAGCAAACAGTCGGCTGCAATAAGTCCAGTATTGAAGATGGCTGTATGCTCAAGTGTGAAAAAGCCACTACCATCACTAATATGAAAGGGATCTCTTTTGCAGTAGACAAGCAAAAAGGGGGTTATCCCAGCATCTATAACCATGAACAATTTTTGAATATGGATGTTATCGATGATTTCTCACACTTGTTCGATGAGTTCTTTATCGATTTGACCAATATAGGCTCTGGATCCAAGGCTGAGCTGGATAAAGTTCAGTTAATCCATCATTTTGAAAATCTAATCAAGGGCGGTCGTGATGCTAAGGCACAACTTGATGCCATGGTGACAGTGTCGACCCATGCCCAATACAGCCAAGGATTATAATGTTGGAAGGAGTGATCTTGTTTAAAGTAAAAGTGGGAGAGAGAGAGCGAATTGCTTTGGTAATGATTGAAATTGAATGAATAAAAAGGGGGAAGTAAACTGATAACTTAACCCCTCCTTTTATTTGTATCTTTAATTTCTAGATCTTGGTCGTTCAGATTAACTGTATGTACTAACGGTGTTAGACATTGTCAAAAAGACCTATTTAGTCGTCGAAGTCGTCGATATTGTTAAGCTTGTGGTGCAAAATCAGCTGCAGCAGCACGGTGAGCGGTATAGATCGCTTCGCCATCACTTTCAGCATCAAAAATAACGGTAACATCTGGTGAGAATAATAAGACATCACCTACTTCTGCCACATATTTAACATTATCAGTATCGCGTACCACGATTTTACCTTTAGTGATGACTTTGTATTCTACAGAATCATAGAAATACTCAAATTCAGTACCTGGAGACATAGTAAAGTGACCTATCGTCAATGCATTACTATTATTAGTCACTGCTACTTCTGCCATATCACTTTTTAAGTTGGCTACGTTAAGTAGCTTGCTTAGGTCATTTAGTTTAAAGCTACCTGATTTTATTAAAGTAATTTTGTTTTTTTGGATAGTTAAGCTAGTCATTTTTTTACCTTGAAAAAAGAATAAAAGGGAAAAGCAGATGCCTTTCCCGTGTTGTTGGTTTTGGATGGTTAATTTGGGGTTAGAGACGAGCTTTAAAGATAGCGACGATCTCTTCAAGACTTGCTTTACGTGGGTTGGTTAACGAACAAGCATCGTTTAGGGCGTTCTGTGCCATAAATGCAAGTTTGTCTTCTTTCACACCAAGATCTGCTAAACCTTGGTTAGTACCCACTAGAGTGGACAAGGTTTCAATTGCTACAATCCCTGCTTCAACTGCTTGTTCTTGAGTCATGCCTGTAACGTCTACGCCCATCGCTTTAGCAATATCAACGAAACGCTCAGGCGTTACCTTGGCATTGAAACGTGATACTTCAGGTAGCAAGATGGCATTACATAGGCCATGTATTAAGTCGTAAACACCGCCTAATTGGTGCGCCATAGAGTGAACATAACCAAGAGAAGCGTTAGAGAACGCCATACCAGCTAGGTATTCACCATATTGCATCGCATCACGAGCAGGGCGGTCTTCACCATTTTCAACTGCGGTGGCTAAGTTTTGTGAGATTAACTCAATCGCTTTAATGGCAGTGGCATCGGTAATTGGTGTTGCTGCCGTAGATACGTAAGCTTCAACGGCGTGCGTTAAAGCATCCATACCAGTCGCAGCTGTTAAGAACTTAGGCATAGCGACCATTAATTCAGAATCGTTAACGGCAATAATCGGAGTAAAGTGCTTATCAACGACAGGGTACTTAGTTTGATCTTCTTCGTTAGCGATAATGGCAAATACTGTCATCTCAGACGCAGTACCTGCTGTTGTGTTAACAGTCACAAGTGGTAATTGTGGTTTTTTAGATAGATGCACGCCTTTAGAGTAATCACGAATATGACCGCCATTTGCTGCTACTAGTGCAATACCTTTAGCGGCGTCGTGAGAAGAGCCACCACCAAATGAGATCACAAAATCACATTTCTCTTTAGCCAATACAGCTAAACCATCTTCAATGTTCTTTTCTGTTGGGTTAGGTTTAACCCCATCAAAAATAGCAAAGTCGATATTATATTTAGCGAGCTCTGCAGTTAGATTATTAACTAGGCCAATTTCAACTAATACGCTGTCAGTGACAATCAGCGCCTTGCTAAGTTCTTTAGTCGCAAGTTCAGCGCCTAGACTTTGAATTGCGTTTTGACCCATTAAGGTCACAGGAGGCATATAAAATACACTGCTCATGGTATTCTCCAAAAAATTAAAAATAGAATTAAAAATAAAAACGAATATTAAAAATAAAAAGAGTTTAATCAGATCAAGCCATTAAGTTTTATTGCTTGCTCTCAATCGATGGGGCTAGTCTACTCTCGCTTTTAAAAGGAACAATATAGTGTTTTGGAAAATGATTATTACCATTGAGGAATAATCTAAGTGGTGAAGTGAAGTGAACTGCTCTGGGTGTTTTGGCAAACCTAAGCCAGGCGAGTCGATGTTGACGGTTTTGTTGATATAACAGAACTCACCTATTCAAGTCTTCTGCTTACCTGTGTATGAATGGGTTTGCAGGCCGACAATAATGATGAGTGGTTATAGTTAGGGCTAGATCATGCTACGCAAATACCATATTTAGGCAGTACATCATGCAATATATCGAATCGGTGGGCTTGCAATGCATCATCTACGTATTGTGCGCTGTAAGCCACTTTAGCTGCTTCTTTAGAATTAAAACCTGCAAATCTAGCTGCGATATAAGTCAATCCATGATGACCATCTATCTGCATGTTATTCCTCGCATTACTGGTAGCTTAAGTGCCATAAAAGACGGAGCGAACCTTTCTTATTTAGCGCTCCGTGTCGGGTATTGATGCCCTGGAATAAATCGGTGAAAAATGATAGCCAAAATGACAATTGAAACTGTTCCGAGCAATATGGGGTGTAACAAAAAGCTCCATGTCGTATGGCCACCAATCATTATCATGAGTGGATTTCCTCCTGCGGGAGGATGGGTTACGTCGAACAATAACATGAGGAATAGGCCAGATCCCACGGCTAAACCAAGGGTCAATGGCGTAACGGCAAGATAATTGCTAAACAGTAGACCAACACTAGCGGTGAGTAAGTGACCAACAATGACATTTTTTGGTTGTGCTAATGGACTTTGATGTACACCAAAGATAAGTACCATGGTGGCACCAAAGGGAGCAATCAACAACCAGTCAAACTTAAGTGAATTATCGAATGCCGCAAGGGCCCAGATACAAAGCGCAGCACCAATAGCTGATACCGCTGCAGTCAGTAATCTATTATCTTTAAATAGTTGGACTGTGTGCTCTTCCATAGTGAATTACAACGTTTAAACAACGCCCATAAATTATGAAGGGGTTGAATTTTAATCAGCCACACTCACTCTGTCAAGGTAACCGCTTAGGAATAGAGCACCATCAAAAGAGAGTGGAAATAATTCGTATATGGTGACTGGGTAGAGTATAAAATATGGACGAAGTTTATTTATGGGTATGAATAAGCTGTTTTTTGTATATATTTAAGTATTAATCATATAGGGCAAGCTGTATGTCACTCCTAGCGCGTGTTGGTAAAAAACTAGAACCTCTTATGCTCGTAATGGGCTTGATTAGCCCTATTGCCACGCTCCCACAACTGTACAAACTTTATTTTTCTCACAGTGAGCATGCCGCAGGTTTATCGCTGGTGACATGGGGGCTTTACGCTTTTATTGCTTTGTTGTGGAGCACATATGGTTTATACCATAAAAATCCAACCATCTGGGTAGGTAATAGCCTAGGTTTTATTATGTATGTGTTAATGGTCGTAGGCATTTCTATTATGACTTGAGACCCACTGCTTCTTAAGTATCATACTGAATAAATTAAGTATTATTCAGTATGATACTGGCAAAATGGCATGAGCTATCGCCAGTTATTCCCATTGGCGGACTGATTTAATAAATATTAACAGATACTCGCCTATTCCGTTTTCTGCGTAGTCTCTAGCGTGAAGCTTCCACTCTCAAGCCAGTTTTTCACTCTTATTACGTCAAGTCTTTCACCATCTTCATCTTCTATCGAAGGTAGGTATATGTCTGGGATCACACCGGCTATGTCCACAGGGAGATGAGGTAAGCGTAAGCTCTTTGAAGTCGCGTAGGAGAGTTCAAAGTTGCCGGATGGCAGCAGATGAGGTCTTAAGTTGGAGTAGTCTAAGGAGCCATAGGTTCTACTACCTAACAGTTTAACGTTGAAGCTTTGTCTTGCTGTAAGTAAAAATTGTTCGCAGGAACTCCCACAAGAGCGAGCAATTAAAATCGCAACTCGGCTTGGCCTTTTGGGTTCTAAGTTCTCTTCAGATTTAAAAGTGATCGTTTCACCCTTCTGGATAAACTGACCATTAACGCCAGTTTGCATAACCTTAACAATACTGTCGGCCCATTCGAAACACTCCTTATTATCAGGGTCGTAACGTTGACATATTTGTTGTGCTGCGGTGTTTTCCGGTGTGACTAGCTACTCCATACCGACTTCCACTCTCTGGCTTCCTATCAGCCAAGGTAGTAAAGGTGTGTAACTTGAGTCAAAACCGCCACCATTTTTTCGTACATCAATAATCCAGTTGGGCGTTGCAGCAAGCTGTTGGTGGTTATCTTTGAGTAACTGGATTAAAGGTGATCTGTTGGCGGGAGCAAAGCTGGGCAAAGTAATAAGTACACTTTTTCCGGATAAAAACTCTATTTGAGGAAATCCGGCAAATAATTTAAGTCTTGAATGCACTCTTTACTTGCAGAAGTACTATGAGCTGCAAAGCTAAATAGAGCCGTTAATATCCCTAACAGTGTGATTGAAGATAATTTCACAGATATTCCTTTATGTTTGTTGTTAACAACAGGTTAAATGAAACGGGACTGACTGTGAAGTGATTAATTATCAAGTTGTTAGTGAGGTTACTTGCTAAGAACAGTAAAGGTAAGATGCCCGAGCCAGCGAGTTACATAAGTACATCCTACGAAGCAATATCGCCGCTTGTTGCTGTTATCAATAAGATGTTTACCGACCTGGGCAGTAATGCCTCACAAGTGACACTTAACATTGATACCGACTTCGATACCATTTGTCTAAGGTCGGTGTTAGCTATAACTGGTCAGAGGATTTGGTCAGGCTAAGACAGAATTCACTGACTTTGTCATATGTACTCCCACAGACCCTACCATTGCTATCAGTTTCTTTATCTTAATTTTCCATTAGTTATTGTTTAATCATTACTTTCACAGACCTCTCGCGGCGTTGGGTCATTTTTACTATATCCATCAATTCTGCTGCGGAGTATAAATCCATCCTGTTAGTATTTTTCAAGGTAGTTAACACGCTTAGTTTCATATTTTTGATGCTAAAACTCACCACTTTTATATTGGTGAAGTGTGTCGGTTATTTGAAAGGATTTTAAGTTTTTATATTAAGGATGGTATGTTTTGAAAAAATTAACCTTAGCGAGTTTACTTGGCATTAGCTTGTGTTCCATTTCTGGAATGGTGGTGTCTGCTACGTTGCCCGTAAAATCAAATATGGGGAGTGCAGAAGAGATTTTCATTAAGCGTGAACTATTAAGTCATCTATCTGCAGCGGCCAGTCAATCTAATTTATATTTGTTACCCTTAGAAAATGCCGTTGATGGCAGTTGGGCTGGTGACTTTTTTATCAATGATATAAAAGGCTTCTCTGTATTAGAAACCCTGAAGGGAAAACGATTCAGTGAGGTTGAGCTGCTGAGTCCTGCGGGAAATCGATATGTCATTCAGGGGGCAGAGATAGTTTGTGAAGGGCCTGCATGCGTTGAACTCAGCAGTAACGTGGTGGTGAGTGAGGCGTCGGCTGTGCGTACTATCTCAATTAATCGTAATGTCGATATTCAGGGACGATGGGAAATTAGACTAAACGGTTTAAGTGCGGATACATCTAACGGCAATGTGCTGATCACCTATGAGGACGGTGCAAACTTGGCGATATGGGACGCTGATCAAATGTTGCTATCTAGCCAGCCTAATACGTTTTTATTTGAGTTGAGAGTGCCTGACTCCGAACAAGAAACGAGCCAAAAAACTGCCCCATATTCGGTGATCAATAGCACTGAAATTGAGTATTTGAATGCAAGCGCACTCTTGTTTAGTCATGCTGAGTCAGCAGAATTTACATCTCGAAATTCAGTTGATACTAAGGCTCTGATGGCAAATAAGCATAAGGATAAAGAGTTTCAAGAGTACGAGGTGAGCATTTCTCCAGAAGGCGAAATCAGCACCACAATACCTAAATTATCTGCGGGTGATTACAGATTGGAAGTGGTATTTAGTGCCACTATGAGCAATGGCGATGTGATTCAACGAACTGGTTATTATGGCTTCCCAGTGCTGAGCTCTGAGGCTCAGTTAACCTCAGTCAGCCGAGCCAAAGTGCTTGATGAAAATCGACTGAGTGTGGATATCGGCATTGAAGGGGTCGCTGAGAAAGAGTTGTTGGTGTTTTATGCCGAGATCTGGCGCGATGAAAAACCAGTATCGTCTATCAATACTATCACGTCAGTCCATGAAACCAGTATCGGCAACAGTATATCCGTAGCACTAGACTCCCGTTGGTTTGCACTGGCAGACACCCATGGACAGCAAGGGTTTGAGTTCAGAAATATCCGTTTGCTCGATCCTAATACTTACTTATTGCTGAATAGCAAAACAACCCTTTTTGTACCCGTCGTAGCGTTTCCTGAGCAAGAGAGTATCAAAGCGTCGGCGGTTGAAATAAACGATGAAATGCTGTTGGGTAAAAACGATATTTCTGTTCCAGTTACCAGAGCTCAGAAAGCTCAGAGAGTTCAAGAAAGCACTAATTTCGATGCCAATGGTATTATGTTGGTGCACGGATGGTGCGCCAATATAGCGACTTGGCAGGAGTGGCGCTTCAATGACGGGCCGACCGAGGAATACAACAGCCCAATCACCAGTATGGGGCGTAATGATTTTGCCGTCGAATTAGCCCTGCAATCCAATGCTGCATTTCGAGATTGGTTCTCTGTCGTCGCCCATTCCCAAGGGGGTCAGGCTGCAGTACACATGCAAAGTTATTACTTCACAGGTTTGGATAATTCGCCCGCTCCAAGGCCAATTCAAACTGTAGGTACGCCATATCAAGGTTCGTTATTGATGGATCTGTACGTGGGGAGTGGAGCTGGCATAATTAACGACATCTTTAATATTGATGATTGTCAGGCGCAATGGTCGTTAACAACTGCCAGCAGCATTCCTTGGGCGATTATGCTTCCCTTCAATAGTCAGCAACGAACCTTTTACTACCGCACAACTCATGACATGCCAAGCAACTGGTGGGAGTCACTGCAGTTTTGGCGCTGGAAATGTAACGCTGCCTCATGGATTATTCCTGGAGCTGACGATGGTGTCGTGAGTGTGGTGGAAGGTTGGCTTGGACTTGGTAACGACATGGGCATCATGACCCGAGAATGCCATACCGGAGGCATGAATTTTATGGATCAAAGGCGCGACAATAACCGCAATGACATCATGGATGAAATGGGCCGAGTACCTGCGTCTTGGACACAGTGGCTTGATAGGGATGACCCCAGTGGTTCGGGTGATTGGGAAAGTCGTGCTGCGCATCCAGCTGTTTGTGCCAATCCATGGAATTTCCAAGCCCGTCGTCTAGGCACCACGATTCCGGCCAGTCAAACAGGGGAGATCTTCTCGACTTTATCGGCTAACGGTGGATTAGTATGCCGAAATGCAGATCAGCCAGATGGTGTTTGTTTTGACTATGAGGTGCGCTTTTTCTGTCCTTAAGGCTTAGGGCATCGTCGAGGATGAGGTAATCCTCTGCGGGTGAACGTATCACGCTTAATTTAAAGGTATTAATATAAAAACGCCGAGCTTATGTTCGGTGTTTTTTGCTTGAATAAAGAACGGATTTACCTGCAAGTTACGATGGATGAGTAACGTTTGGTTAACGGCTGCAGCAGGAGCATGGCCAGTTAATAACATTGAGTCAATGGTGAGCTGGTGTGGCTAAATAGGTTATTTACTGTTAACTCTGCTGGATCTGTGATCTTGATCGAGTTTTCCCTCTAGAAATAGTTCTAATGACGAATTAATATGACGCAATCGTTTGCGCAAACGTTTGCGCGTATTGATTCATTATTCTAGTAAGGTCAGTGATATGAGAAAAGGCGCATTGCTTAACAGTGATTTGGCTCGAGTTATCGCTCTGTCTGCTCATACCGATGAGATCACCTTAGGGGATGCGGGGTTACCGATACCTGTGTCTTGTGAGCGTATCGATCTCGCCTTGACCCATGGTGTTCCTGCTTTTATCGATACCCTTAAAATCGTGGCCACTGAGCTACAAATTGAATCAGTGGTTATCGCGCAAGAGATGTTGGTTCATAGCGCCGATATGCACACTCAGCTGATGCAGGTGCTTGAACAGATAGGTAAAGAGCAATCCCAGTCGATTAAGATCACCGCAGTTAGCCATGAAGCTTTTAAGGCACAAACGGCAAATAGCCGCGCTGTGGTCCGCACCGGAGAGTGCACGCCATACGCTAATATTATTCTGCAGGCGGGTGTGGTGTTCAAATGAAAGCACTGCTGAGTCTGACAGGTATTGAAAAATCCTTCCCTGGTGTCAAGGCGCTAGACGGTGCCCTATTGAACGTTTTCCCCGGTCAGGTAATGGCATTGATGGGAGAGAATGGCGCGGGTAAATCGACCATGATGAAGGTGATGACGGGGATATACCAGGCTGATGCTGGTCAAATTACTTTAAATGGTGAACAGGTAACATTTAACGGACCTCGTCAATCCCAAGCGGCGGGGATCAGCATCATACATCAGGAGTTAAACCTGATTGATAACCTCTCCATTGCCGAAAATATCTTCTTAGGACGTGAGCCGCAAAAAGCGCTGGGTTTTATTGACTGGACCAAGATGTTCGCTGATGCCGATGCTTTGCTTGCTCGCTTAAATGTGCAACGCAGTAGCCGTGAAAAAATGGGTAACTTACCGCTCGGTGAACAACAAATGGTCGAAATTGCCAAGGCGTTGTCATTTGACTCCAATATCATCGTGATGGACGAACCAACCGATGCGCTAACCGAGCGCGAGACACAAAGCCTGTTTAAGGTGATCCGTGAGCTACGTCAAGAGGGCGTTGGTATCGTTTACATCTCCCATCGTCTGCAGGAGATCTTTACCATCTGCGATCGCGTTACGGTTATGCGAGATGGCCAGTTTGTGGCTGAATCTGCTACCTCAGATCTGAGTGAAGAGAGCCTCATTGAGCTGATGGTTGGTCGTAAGTTGCAAGATCTCTATCCCCGTGTTGAACACCAATCTGGCCGAGTATCGATGAAGGTGCGTAACCTTTCAGGTAAGGGGGTTAATGATATTAGCTTCGACCTGCATGAAGGTGAAATTTTGGGCTTTAATGGCTTAATGGGCGCGGGACGTTCAGAGCTGATGCGGGTGTTGTTCGGCGATGTGAAGCGCACCAGTGGCAGCGTAGAATTGTATGGTGAACCGATAAACCCAACACACCCTAGTGAAGGCATCAAAGCCGGCATTGCGTATATCTCCGAAGATCGTAAAGGTGACGGCTTAGTGCTGGGAATGTCGGTAAAGCAGAACATGAGCCTGAGCTCTCTCACTGCGCTCTCCTATATGGGCGCCATAAATGCAGAGGCTGAGCACGCACAAGCGACCTATTTCAAAGATGCATTCAATGTAAAAACGCCTTCGCTGGATCAACCAATAGGCAAGCTTTCCGGCGGCAATCAACAGAAAGCGGCGATAGCTAAAGGGCTGATGGCAAAACCTAAGGTATTGATCTTAGATGAGCCGACTCGCGGCGTTGATGTGGGTGCAAAGAAAGAGATTTACGAATTGATTAACCAGTTTAAGCAAGCAGGGATGAGCATCATTCTCGTCTCTTCTGATATGCCAGAGGTGATGGGGATGAGTGACCGAATTATGGTGATGAAGGGAGGTTGTATTAGTGGTGAATTCGACGCGACTAACGTGACTCAGGAACAACTCTTGGCTGCGGCTATTGGCAAACACTGATTAGAGAATAATAACAATGAATCAAACGGTAACGAATAACCTCACTGGCCTTAAAATGTTTGAATGGCTCAAACAACAAAAAGCCCTGATCGCACTTTTAGTCTTGATAGTTGTGGCCTCTATGTTGAACGACCAGTTCTTCACCATGGGCAACCTGATGAACATCCTGCGTCAGACCTCGGTTAACGCCATTATCGCAGTGGGCATGACCTTAGTGATTTTGACCGCCGGTATCGATCTCTCGGTCGGTGCCATACTGGCGCTAACGGGGGCACTTGGTGCGTCCATGGTAGGCGCTGAGTTGCCGTTAATCGTGGCTTTACCGCTGACCTTGTTGCTCGGTGGCGCACTGGGTGCCATGAATGGCCTGTTAATATCCAAAGGAAAAGTGCAGGCGTTTATCGCCACACTGGTCACCATGACCGCAATACGTGGCTTGACCATGGTGTATACCGAAGGTCGCCCTATCTCCACGGGCTTTACCGATACCGCTGACAGCTTTGCGTATATCGGCACGGGTTGGATGGCTGGCGTACCTGTGCCGGTTTGGTTAATGCTGATCACCTTTGTACTTATCTGGGCATTGCTGACTCATACTCGTCTAGGCCGTTATATCTATGCCATCGGTGGTAATGAATCTGCGGCGCGTTTGTCTGGCATCAATGTTGACCGAGTTAAAATAGCGGTCTACGCCCTCTCTGGCACCATGGCGGCGCTGGCGGGTTTGATTGTGACTTCACGCCTCTCTTCGGCTCAACCTACTGCTGGTACCTCTTACGAGCTTGATGCGATTGCGGCCGTGGTTGTCGGCGGCGCTTCTTTAGCGGGTGGACGTGGTTTTATTTGGGGCACTTTAGTGGGCGCCTTGATCATTGGTTTTCTTAATAATGCATTGAACCTGCTGGATGTGTCTTCTTATTACCAGATGATCGCTAAGGCTGGGGTTATCTTGCTGGCGGTACTGGCTGATCGCAAGACTAATTCATAAAAAACAAATAATTGACTCACATATAAATAATCCATGAAGGTGACTAAAATGAACAAGCTTCTCACTTGCACGACCGCATTGGTTTTAACCTTAGGCATTGCTGCTCCAGTTATGGCAAAAGATACCTTGGCTTTAGTGGTGTCGACGTTGAACAACCCCTTCTTTGTTTCGATGAAAGAGGGCGCCGAACAGAAAGCCGATGAACTGGGTTATAAACTCATCGTCCTCGATTCTCAGAACGATCCCTCTAAAGAGCTGAGTAATATTGAAGATTTGACCACACGTCAGGTGAAAGCCATCTTGTTGAACCCCACCGATTCCGATGCGGCCTCTAATGCAGCTCGCATGGTCAATCGAGCAGGTATTCCGTTGGTGACATTGGATCGTGGTGTGACTCGTGGAAAAGTGGTGTCGCATATTGCGTCTGATAATGTCGCTGGTGGACAACTTGCCGGTGATTTCATCGCCGAAAAGCTCGGTAAAGGTGCTAAAGTTGTTCAGCTTGAAGGTGTCGCAGGTGCGTCAGCTTCCCGTGACCGTGGGCAAGGCTTTGCGCTCGCCGTGGCAGCCCATGGTTTTGATCTTCAAGCATCACAGCCTGCAGATTTCGACCGCACCAAAGGTTTGAACGTTACCGAAAACTTACTGGCTTCAAAGCCTAATGTACAGGCCATATTCGCTCAAAACGATGAGATGGCACTGGGTGCATTACGAGCCGTTCGTGGGGCGGGTAAAGAGATTGTTATTGTTGGCTTTGATGGCACAGATGAAGGGATTGCAGCGGTTAAACGTGGTCTGTTAAATGCCACTGTTGCCCAACAACCAGAGCTCATCGGCGCCATGGGAGTTGAAGCTGCGGTTAAGCTGCTCAACGGCGAAGTGGTTGCGGAGTTTCAGCCAGTACCGCTGCAAATTATTGTGAACTGATGTCGTTACGCATTCATAATATTGAAATATAGTGAATGCTCGAGTTTACCCCTTGCTGCGCAGCTTTGGGCTGGCCAGTTTTCAACACTTATAACCAAGCTTCATATCAAGCTGTTTATCACATTAGAAAAGAGAGACTCAGATGGCCAAATTATCCGTATTGGGCAGCATTAATGTAGATCATGTTATGCAAGTCAGCGCAGCGCCATGTGGCGGGCAGACTATCGAAGCCAAGCATTATCAAATTGTCGCTGGTGGCAAGGGAGCCAATCAAGCGGTGGCAGCGGCTAAACTCGGTGCGGATGTGGCGATGATAGGCTGTGTCGGCAGTGATGCCATCGGTGAGCAGATGAAGTCTGGTCTGGCGGATGTGGGCATCAATATCGACGGCATCACCACCATCATGGATGAAAATACCGGGCTGGCGATGATCTACGTCGAAGATTCGGGTGAAAACCGTATCGGCATCTGGCCAGGGGCAAATGGCGCACTGACTGAAGCTGTGTTGGCGGAACATCAAGGGACGATAGTAACTTCTGAACTGCTTTTACTCCAGCTTGAAACGCCGCTTCAAACGCTGGTTACAGCGGCAAAAGTGGCCAAGTCTGCAGGGGTGAAAGTGGTATTAAACCCTGCTCCTGCCAAGCTGTTACCGGAGGAGTTACTGCGTAATGTTGATATCATTACGCCCAACGAAACTGAGGCTGAGCTGTTAACAGGTATAAGAATCAATGAGTTGTCTGATGCTGGGCTTGCGGCGAATAAATTTCATAGCCAATTCGGTATTGAAATGGTGCTGATCACCTTAGGTAAACGCGGCGTTTGGTTGTCTCACAAGGGGGAAGGCATGCACGTTGCTGGTTTTACTGTCGATGCTGTCGATACGACTGCGGCGGGCGATACCTTTAACGGCGGTTTCGTCACGGGCTTACTCGAAGGTAAATCAGCACTTGAGGCGGTGCGTTTTGGCCAAGCAGCAGCGGCTTTATCTGTTACTAGAGTGGGGGCTCAAAGCTCTATTCCTACTCGCAATGAAACATTAACCCTATTACTTTAGGTATACTTCTCTATTAAGCTGTCATCCGTAATATTAATTTTCGATAGGAGTCTCATTGCATGGCCACCATTCGTGACGTCGCCAAACTGGCTGGTGTCTCTACCACCACAGTATCTCACGTGCTCAACAAGACACGTTTTGTCTCAGCAGAGGGCAAAGCTAAGGTCGAGAACGCTGTGATGCAGCTTAACTATGTGCCCAATATAGTGGCGCGTAGCCTGAAAGGGGGGAGCAGCCGAGTCTTGGGCATGCTGGTGACCGATTCCAATAACCCATTCTATGCCGACCTGATCCAATGGGTCGACCAAGTAGCCTATCGCCACGGCTATAACCTTATCTTGTGTAATACCCAAGGTAATAGGGAGCGTGCTAAAGATTATATGAGCATGTTAAGTCAGCGGCGGGTCGACGGCATGTTGATGATGAGCTCAGATGCGCGTCAGTTGCCGGTTTCTTCCTACGGCACTATGCCGATGGTTATGATGGATTCAGGGCCAGAACGCGCGGGTTATGATCGCATTCTCGATGATTCTGAACAGGGCGGATATATGGCGACCAAGCATCTATTAGCGGCGGGTCACCGCAGCATAGGCTTATTGGCCGGGCCGCTCGAAAAGTCCAATAGCCAAAACCGTATTGCCGGATATCGTCGCGCAATGGCTGAAGCCAACGCAGACGTGGATGAAGGTTGGATCCAATCGGGTGAGTTCACTTACGAAGGTGGCGTAACGGCCATGACTGAGTTGCTTAAGCAGCAAAAAACCGTGACAGCGGTATTTGCCTCCAATGATTTAATGGCCATGGGGGCGATACGCGTTGCGGGTGAGCATGGGCTGACGATCCCACAAGATCTGTCGATGATAGGTTATGACGATATTCCAGGGGCCAAGTATTTTAACCCGCCACTGACCACGATGCGCCAGCCATTAGAACTGATGGCAGAGCAAGCTATCGCCATGTTACTTGCTCGGATGGAAACCCCTGAGCGTGAAGGGCAGCGCACCTTGTTAACGCCGACCTTAATTATTCGAGATTCAGTCGCCAACTGTTAGGGCGCTGTGCTTCGAGTGAGAATAGAGAAGGGCGGGCTTCGCCCTGCTAGGACGTTCGCAAGCTCACTGCTAGGGCGACTCACTTGAGTACGGAACGCGCTGCTCACGGAATACCTATGGCTACAGGAACGCTTCGCTAACAGTAAAAGCCAAGCTGAGCATTTGTCATTGCCGTCATCCCGGGCTTGTTCCGGGATCCATTATCTCTTTTTCTCTTCTTCGTGGTGAATAGCTTTTATAAGCGTGTTATTCATAGGGAAAACCAGCCGCTTTCCATTCTGGAAAACCATCTTCTAACCTGAGCGCCTCTATTCCTTTTTCTCGCAATGAATCAATCATTTCATATGAATATAGGCAGTAAGGGCCACGACAGTAAGCGACCACTATCTTATTGGCGGGGAGATCTTGAATTTTTTCGTGGATCTCTTCCGGTTGAACATTAATAGCGCCTCGAATATGACCTTGTAAGAACTCTCTTTTGGGTCGAACATCAAGAATTAATAATTCCTGTTCGTCAAATTTGCTAACTAGCTCTTTGCTGGATATGGTCTGTTTTTCAAGGCTGTTAGGTGTGATCTGCAGCATTAGGCGATCCACTTCTGCTAAGTGAGTTTCGGCGGTTTTACGCAAGCAGCTGATCAAGAGTACGACATCATTACCTGCTATTTTATATAAACGTCTCTTGCCATCTTTCCTCACTAAAACCAGGCCATTTTGTTTTAAAATATGCAGATGCCGAGAGGTATTGGCCACTGTCAGATCAACTAACCGGCTTAATTCATCAACACTGCATTCGGCTTGTGCCAGATAATCAAGCATCTCAACCCGTTGAGGTGAACCTAAACTATGGGCTATAAGAGCGAGTTGCTCAAAAAGTTGTTTTTTAATGATGCTCATAACTCACTCACGACTTAATTCAATTTAGTGATTGAATGTTAAGTAATTACCCTCACAGATACAAATCAATTTTCAAATATGAACACAAAGTCCAATTGTGCAGACAATCTAAATATCGCTGTTATACCGCTTGGTATTATCCGGCGATATTAGCCTTCACGATTTCAGTCATATTTTCAGGGTGAGGCGGTAAAGTTGCGATGATCTCGGCAATAAAATCTGATTTTGATAGTTTGAATATCGGGTTGTTAAGTTTCTCATACCCTATCGTCGACATTGGTTTACCTGAGATCCCTGCACCACATGCACTGCCTGCTTTGGCTCCCGGTAAAACTTCAATGTGGCTATCAAGAATCAATAACTTGTTATGAAGAGTGTCATATAGACGAGCTGCCATTTCGACTTCTTGACCACGTAAATCTGGACGACCAACACTGCCAACAAAAAGCGTATGTTGTGACAGTAAAAACCATGGGTTCGGGCCTCGCGAATGATCTGTCACTAATAGGCATATAGAATCTAATGTGTGTCCCGGAGTGTGCATCACTTTCACTTCAAGATTCCCAGCATTGATGATTTGTTGGTCTTTTAGTCCAACAAAATCAAAATTGGTTTCGGATAACTCATTTAACATGTATTGAGCCCCAGTGCGTTCAGCAAGGATTTTTCCTCCTGAATAATGATCGGCATGGACATGAGTATCTATTACATAATTAATCTCTACACCTTTTTGTCTGGTTTGGCTCATAAACCACTCAATATCATCAAGGTGTACGTCAACTGCAATGGCTTTTCCTCGGCTGACACACCCCATAAAGTAACAGATGGAAGAGGGATCGTTGGGGACTTCTCTTTGGACCATAAACATAATTAGATACCCATATTAACATTCAATTGATTAATTGAATGTTAATATATTGTTTGATATCATGCAAGTGTTTTGTTACTTGTCAGGAGACGTTTATGCCACCGAGTTTAGCCCAAATAGACACCAAGGAGCCTGCCGATATTTCGAGGGATTTAACGATTGAGCATGGCATACAGCGCAATATTAAGCAGTTCAGCCTGCATTTGGTGCAGATATTCTTAGTAGGCTTAACCATTGGTATGACGCGCATCGTCATTCCAGGCTTAGCAGAGTCGGAGTTTGGTTTAGCCAATGACGCGTTTTTTTTGCTTGCTTCATTTGTAGTGGTATTTGGGCTGGTGAAAGCGGTGATGAATTTATTTGCCGGAAAGCTCAGTGAAGCATATGGCCGTAAAAACATACTGTTACTCGGCTGGCTAGTCGCATTGCCAATTCCTTTTATTTTATTATTAGCTCCGAGTTGGAACTGGATTATTTTCACTACCGTTTTATTGGGTTTTAATCAGGGACTCTGCTGGTCCATGGCATTAAATAGTAAATTGGATCTCGCCAAAAGCACCCAAAAAGGTCTAGTGAATGGTGTGAATGAGTTCGCAGGCTATGCCGCTGTGGGCATTGCTGGATTAATTACCGCCTATATTGTGACTTGGTTTGGCGCGCGGGAAGGTTTGTTTTATTTCAGTTTGAGCGTCATTTTATTGGGATTAATTTTGGCCAAATTAACCATTGTTGAAACTTTACCTTGGGCTGAACTGCATTATCGAAAAGCACAGAGCAATGATGAAACCGTGGAAACAAAGTCATTAAGCCAATTATTCAAGTTAGCATCGATGGAAAATAGACCATTATTTGCACTGAATCAGGCTGGCTTGGTTGAGAAGTTTACCGATACCATTGTTTGGATATTCCTGCCCATTTACTTTATTTCTCAGGGAGTATCACTGATTAACTCGGGTGCAATCATTGCTATTTATGGTGTCGTGTGGGGCGCGACTCAATTGATCACCGGCCCTTTGTCAGACAAAATTGGTCGTAAAGCCCTAATTGTCTGGGGAATGTGGTTTTGCGGGCTCGGGATTATCGCTATTCCATTCACACAAAGTATTATTCTGTGGAGTTTCGAAGCTGGGTTTATCGGGATTGGTATGGCGATGCTCTATCCGAATTTAGGTGCATCGGTTGGCGATTTTTCTCCTGCTCAATATCGAGCCAGTTTAATTGGCGTTTATCGTTTTTGGAGAGATTTAGGTTACGCAATTGGCGCACTCGTGATGGGCATGATGGCACAGTGGTCACAGGATCTATTAATGCCATTTTGGCTTGTTGGCACCGCGATGTTTTTATCAGGATTAATCGTCCAGTTGTGGTTACCCAGTAAAAGTTAATAAAGTTTGTTTAGACTTGCTGATTTTATTGCGGGTTTATAATGACGGCACAAATTTCCTGATTTTCTTGTTTTATTATTGTGGTCCAGATTGTCATTAATATACGAACTTAGCAGTAACGACACAAATCAATATCTCGCCATTCCAGTCGATATCAATAACAGTGGCAGTATCAAGGCCGCTTTCGAGCAATACGCCGACTTAATTGCTCCAAGGTGCAATTTCGCTCTTCGATAGAGCGAGATTGCTTATCTTTTTAGCGACAACGGCTCACTATCGGCCAACACGCTGGCAGTGGCTGATTCAGTGTCAGGCTGCTTAAACACATCAAGTTTGCTAATTACCCAAACCCCCAAAGTGATAAACAGAGCCATTGCTATTTCAACACCAACTACAGCTCTGAAACCATCGTGCCATAACTGTATGATCTGCGAACTGAACATTAACCAGTCTGCAAGTAGGGTGAGTATTAGCACCACCACAGTGGCAAAAATCACCTGCGCGATATAGCGCCTTACACTCTCGATTCTATAGGCCAGCAACATGGTCGCGACTAAGCTGATGATAAAGGCGTACACCATTAAATCTGCACGGGCGGATAGAGAGGCAGGTATGATCCGCTCACACAAGAAAGCCACCGCAGTGGCTAAGATTACCCCACCACAACCGCCCACGGATAAGCCTCTTACAAAACGGATACTGCGAGCCGATACATTCTGCTGCAAGCTGCGTTTATCAAGCCACAGCATGTTACCCACCAAGATCATCACACAAATCGCGAGTGATAATATGAAGTAAAGAATGCGGACATCAACCCCTGCAAAATTACCAAAATGTAGGGTGGCAATAATCTCACGTCCCTTACGAAATACGTTGTAGTTATTGATGTCTGTTTTGCTTAGTAGCTCACTGGTTTTGACTCGATAAAAGAACTCATCATTTTGTGAAAAGTAGGCTAAGTTGTTGCCTCTAATTTGGATGATGGCAGCATCATCACCGTAGTTATAAAAAATGACATCGCTGACTGCAAAATCATCTCTTGTTCTCGCTTCTTCAATGATTTGGTAAGCTGGCGTCATATCAAGCGGCTGCTCAATTCTGGCTTCATCAAACAGGGTAAATCCAGCATCATTAAACAGGGCATCTTGGTCACCTTGATAGATAAAAACCACAAAGGCTATTTGGTAGACAATGGCTAAATTAAATACCAAGCCACTTAAGGCATACATTAAGGTAAATGGCAGCGTCATCACCCCAACCACATTATGCAGATCAAGCAGTTTATCTCGGCGATTCCTATCGGTTCGATACTGGAAAAAGTGACGGAACAGTTTTTTGGCATGTATGAAAACACCTGATACCAGCGCGAAGAAGAAGAACAGACTGATAATGCCAACAATATAAGTACCAGCGGGTAAATTCAGGTTGTAGTGCAACTGATACAGAAAATCAGCTAAGAAGAAATCCTCTTTATTGGCTAGGGTTTTACCCGACTTGCTGTCAACCAGCAGCGAAATAACTTCACCATGTTCATCCTCTTTACCCTCTTCGCGAACAAGGTCAAGATACACTTTGTAATAGGGGTCATTGTGTGATGGCATCTGCACCATCATATGCTCTTGGTAGTCAAAGGGATGCTGCGCTAGCTTAGCTTCGACTATCTGCTGCAGTGGCATCGCTTGCTGTTGTATTGCAACTGGAAATTGCGGGGCCAGCGCCCATTGCTTCACTTCTTCATAAAACAGGGTGACCGCACCCGCCCAAAAAATGACAAACAACAGGGGTGATATAATCACCCCTATCCAACTATGTGACTCGGTTAAATTCTTAATCACTTTATTAGGCTGGGGGAAGGGATTGGATGTTTGAGCATTTGCAATTTGAGTCTTCATTTGGTTACTTCGTCAGAAATAGAAAAGTGTTAACCGCAACAGAGATCAGCAGTAACTTAATACAAGCTATGCCACTGGTTTTTGCGCTGTTAAAGCTAAAATAATAAAGCATTGCTCCAACCCAGATAATGAAGCCAGCAATTAATCCGATTAATAGCTTTACATCAATAGCGAGTGGGATTAACAGATACAGACTCAGCATCATGCTGACAGACAGTCCAAGCCCACCGAAAAATGCAGTTATTGATTTAGGCCACATAACTAGCTCATTCCCAATAACATCACGCTTGAAAAAAAGCTAATTCCTAGGACCCCAGTTAGTGTTAGTTTGTGATTAATATGGGACGCGAAAATGACCAACAGTAACCACATCACCATAACGAGCAATACACTATTCAGTACCGCAACCACCAATCCGTAGCGATAGGTAAAGCAATAGGTAGCCAGTAATAGACATACTGAAAACAGTAACCAAGCAGATGTTTTCGTGATGCTTATGTGTGTAAGCTTTTGCTTATTGGAAGATAGGTAGCTAAGCAAGCAAGCTATCCATAAAAGCGATACGCCGAGGAAGACCATTCAACTGACTCGCTATAAATGCAAATGATAATTATTTGTATTTATTATCATGAATGTGTTATCGAATTACAAGTGTGTTGTGATGGTATTTTGTAAATACGTTTGAAGCGGCTGCTTTTCCATAGCCCTGTGTGGTGAACTACAGTTGTTTGATAGTGGTTATATCAGGGCTTTTTCATATTTTAATTGGTAATGTTTAGATGGAATAAGTGCCTAATCAATGTGATTATTGCTGCTCAGTAATAATCTTTTACCTTAAAGCAGTCTTATCATTTCACCGCAGTTGCATATACTTGCATCCTAAACCAAGCCCGTTGACGATAATCATGTTTAATGAGTGACTCACTTAATTAAGCAATCATTAGGGTCTCTAAATTAAAATTTTGAGACTAATAGCTCAACGATTTAAGTTGTTAATTACTCTATTTGTATTGATTATGATTTCTAAAATATTAAATCTTTTTCTGAGAAAAAGTAATACCAAGGTGTTAATTCACCCATCTGTTGATAATAATATTATCCCTGCATTATCAGGCTTTACAGGTGGTGCACTGGTTTGCCACTGTAAAAAAGAGCCTGTTATGGTGAGATTGAGCAGTCAAACTGCACATAACCATGTATGCGGTTGCTCAAAGTGCTGGAAGCCTCAAGGCGCAGTATTCTCTCAAGTTGCTGTTATTGGACGTGATAACGTTAAGATAACCGCAAATGAAGACAAGTTAGTTGTGGTTGATGCAGAAGCTGCCATTAATCGTTATGCCTGTAAAGATTGTGGCGTACACATGTATGGTCGCATCCATAATGAAGCCCATCCATTCTTTGGTTTAGATTTTGTTCATACTGAGCTAAGTAAGCAATCAGGTTGGGCGCCAGCAGAATTTGCTGCATTTGTTTCATCAATTATTGAAACGGGCACTAGTCCTGAAAATATGCCCGCTATCCGTGAACGTTTACTGGAGCTAGGTTTAGAGCCATATGATTGCTTATCACCCGATCTAATGGATGCGATTGCAGCACATCTTGCTAAAAAAGCTTAACTAGCAATCAAAAGTCATTTATAGACTTTCGATTCAAAAAGCCCCAATCACGATAATTCTCATGATTGGGGCTTTTTGTTGAGCTTTCATAAGTCACTGTCTTGTATCAGCTTTAGCTTTCTTGTACTGGCTTGAGGGTATGTTTTCTATAAGACTCTTCAGCTGAAATTAATACAGCAAGTAGACAAGCCGTCACGATTAACGCAAAACAATATGGAATGAATTGTATGTAAACCGCTCCTAGGCTAAGACTACTCATAAAGCCTAAGCTAGCCATTGTTGATCCCAACATTACTGTTATCAGTATTGCTCCGACCGCTCCTAATATGAAAAATAAACGTGAAATAGTGAGCACTAATCCGAGGTTTTCAGTTTCTATTTTTTTAAATGGTTTCATTGGTATTGCTCCTGTTGAATACATCTTCAGCATGAAATATTGCTGAAACTTCATCCCAGTAGAATCATGAATAGCTTGCTGTGTGAGATAAATTATCACTCTTAACTTATTGTTGTAAATAAATTTAAATGCAATAAAGAAAAGGCTGCTGTTGCTGAACGTATTCGTGGTTCTCTGTGGTGGATAGCTTTGTCTTGGTGATTAAAGCTGAGAAGGATGGCACCTTGTGCCTGCGAGGGCGACTCACTTGAGTACGGAACGCGCTGCTCACGGAATAGCCTGCAGCTACAGGAACACTACGCTTACAGTTAAAGCAACACTGAGCATTTGCCATTGCTGTCATCCCGGGCTTAAGCAATGAAGGACGGGCTTCGCCCTGCTAGGACGCTTTGCTTCGAGGTCGTTCGCAAGCTCACTGCTAGGGCAGCTTCGCTGCGATAAGATCATGAGATAGGCTTTGGTTGTTGCTCTTCTCCGTGGCCCTCCGTGTTCTCTGTGGTGAATAGCTTGCAGCATAAGAGAAGAAGCAAAGATTATTCCCATCACTGAGCGCTACGCTTTGGCTGATTTAACTGAGGAAAGAACACTGGGATGGCTATCAACAGTTACTCGTTACTCATGATTAACCTAAAGCCAGTTAAACCGAAAGCTTGATATTCGATTCAGTAAATCTTGAGCGTAATAGCTGTATTAAGGCTCGGGTTTTCTCAGGTAAAAACTCACGTGATGGATAGATTAAGGTCAATTTGATATCCGTAAATCTTTCCTTAGGCAGAACCGCGGCCAATTCACCGGATTCAAATGCACCTTGGAGTAAAGATACGGGTAACAAGGCCACGCCTTTACCTGAGACTGCCATGTGCCGTATTAATCCTAAATCATCAGAGCAGAGCCTGATCTTCAAATCGTCTGGTAGCGCAGTCATGTTGTATCGGCTCACCATAATAGGATGCTCATGGAGGTGAGATAGCTCAGTGATCTGAGTGTGACTATTTAGGTAATCGGCAGAGGCAACTAAGCAGCTGGGAAACCGCAATAAGGTCTGTTGGACATAATCCTCATTGGTCACTTTTACCCCTTTAGGTAAAAGCTGCATATCGATATTTTCACGTCTTAAATCCAGACTCTCCTGACTGTTAACTACATCGAGTAATACATCGGGAAAGCGCTCTAGATAATCTTCCAACAGCGAGGTAAACAGATTGGATGTGATAAGAGCAGCAGGAACGGCGATGCGTAATGTGCCTTGCAATGAGTGATGTTGATTTGTCAGTAAGTTCGCCGCCTGAGAAACGCTACTGAGGGGCTGATTAATTTGCTCATAGAGCAAACGACCATTTTCGGTTAATTCAATTTTGCGTGTTGTGCGTATTAATAGCTGACAACCTAAGGCTTTTTCAAGCTCTTGTAAGCGCCGACTCACCTTAGAACGCTGTAGGGAGTAGTGTTTCGCCGCAGCGCTGATCCCACCATGTCGAACTGTGAGTACAAACAGGTATAGATCATCCATACTTTGCTTCATTGTCCTACCTATAGGTTGTAAAGGTGTTATTTTATATTCTATATAATCTAATCAACTGTTTCTATAATAACGTCCCTTTCAGATCTCCGTGGACCGTTTAATGCAAACCGCTGAACATGCTTTTCGCCGTTGGATGCAAAGTCTCATTCTTCTTTTTATCCTTCTTATTGGCTACATTGTGGTAGCCGATCGTCATGCTCCGCTAACGACTGAGAGCCGAGTACAAGGGTATGTGATTCAGATAGCCCCTGAAATCAGTGGTACGGTCACCGAGGTGTTGATTGACAATAATCAGCAGGTGAAGAAAGGGAATAGCTTTTTTACGATCGATAAGCGCAAATACCAACTGGCAGTCAATAAGGCTAACGTGGCGCTAGAGCAAGCCCACGAGCAAGAAACCGCTTTATATGCCAAAGCTGAAGCGGGTGAAGCTAAGGTGGCGACAAGTCAGGCAGCATACGATAATGCCAGCAGCGAATATCAACGCATTAGGCAACTCGCCGGTAAAAAACTGGTTTCAGCCTCGCAGCTTGATAGCTCACTGGCTAATAACAATGTATCGCTATCTAACCTGCATGCCGTAGAGCAAGAGCTACGAGCACTTCGCGTGCAGTTAGGCACTACACCGGGGCAGAGCAGCATGGTACGCGCCGCTGAAAACAGCTTACAGCAAGCGGAACTCAACCTGTCACACACGCAAATAATCGCACCAAGTGATGGGGTGATCACTAACCTGCAATTAGAAGTCGGCAGCACGGCCAGTGTTAACCAGCCCTTGATGACTTTCATTCCAACAGGTTCACTATGGATAGTGGCCGATTTTCGTGAAAAAGCGGTGGCACTACTAGATGAGGAAACCACGGCATTGGTGGCTTTCGATGCTTTTCCTGGCCAGGTTTATGGCTTGGAAATACAGAGCCGTGATTTTGGTGTGGCGGCAGCGCAGCAAAGCCCAAACGGTAAATTGACCAACATAGAAACGAACAACCGCTGGGTGCGTGATGCGCAGCGAGTGCGGGTTAATTTAGTCAGTGATACTGCGTTACCTCAGCAGCTGTTTATCGGTTCGCGCGCGACAGTTGTGCTCTATCCCAGAGATAATTGGCTATGGGCATGGTTAGGTAAAGCTCAAATTAACTTGGTGAGTTTACTGCACTATATCTATTAGCTATATCTATTAACCTTATCTAACGCCAAGGAATCTCTCTTTTGAATGTAGCGACGTTAAGAAAAACCCAGCGTATATGGTTTGGCTGTGTGGCTGGCTTAGCCGTGACGCTGGTTTTTGGCTGGTGGTACGGGCTCTTTGCCGCATTGTTACCAATGTTCGTACTGACTCAAATTGATCGCTGGAATAGCGGCATTATCATGCAACTGATCATTGCTGTGGCGTGGGTGTGTATTCAAGTAACGCTAATCGTGGGATTTTTACAGCCTTACCCTCTGCTTATGACCTTAGCAGTGGGCTTAATGCTGATGTTTAAATGTGTCGCGATGACCCATAAAAGCACTTATTTGTTCGGTTATATCGGACTCTTAATTGGCTCTATTTTACTTAATTTCGCCAGTTTCAATGGCTTCGATATTGAAGAGTTTGTGATGGGGCTGATTGCATCAACATTGGTCACCGCGCCCATTGTTGCCTTAGCACTTTATCTATTTCCGGAACCCAAAATAAGCTCGCCATCGGCTCTCACAGCAGAACCCGCTGCAACAAAAAGCCGCTCACATGTCGATAATCAGCGCAAAGATCACCTCGGCATGGTGCGTCAGGCATTATTAGGCTGGTTGATTGCAATGGCGGCATTCATTCTGTTTCAAGTTGCAGATTTAAATGACTCGTTGTCAGCGCAAGCATCGATATTTATCGTACTAACGCCGATGACGTTGATTGGATCATTAGCGGTAGCAAAAATCCGCATCATCGGCACATTTCTCGGGTGCTTTGCGGGCATGTTGATCCAACTGACCCTATATACTTGGTCTAATAATGCGTTACTGTTCTTGCTCGCTTACGCAATTGCCGCGTGGATTTTTTGCCGCTGGTTAGCGTTAGGAAATATCAAAGCAGGTATAGGCTTCTCAGCCATGTCAGCGTTAACGGTACCACTGACCACATCGTTTATTCCCGAACAGCAAGATGCATTCTTTTCTATCTGTTATCGCTTCAGCTCCATTGTCGTCGCAGTCATCTGCACCTCGTTAGCGATTTGGATCATCCACCATTTCCTTGTACGAATTATCAAAGCAAAGCCTTTAACCTGCTAGGACGCTTTGCTTCGAGTTACGAGAGAAGGGCGTTGCCCTGCTAGGGCGGCACTTCGTGCCTGCGAGGTCGTTCGCAAGCTCACTGCTAGAAAAAGCTGAGACTAACGTCGCGGGCGACTTACTTGAGTACGGAACGCTGCGCTCACGGTTAACGGAACGCTTCGCTTACAGTAAAAGCCAAGCAGAGCAGAGCATTTGCCATCGCCGTCATCCCGGGCTTGTTCCGGGATCCATTTTTTTGATTTTAAGCAATGCAGGGCGGGCTGCTATAAATTCAAGAGTAAAGGCTTTAGGTAGTTGCACTTCTCCGTGGCCCTCCGAGTTCTCCGTGGTGAATCGCTTTTATCTTGATGTTTGTAGCTGAGAAGGGCGGGCTTCGCCCTGATAGAGGCTGTGTTGCGAGTTACGAGTGAAAAGGTGGAGGGTTAAACTCTGGTTTCTGGCTTGATACTGCGATTAATGACTTTGCTTAAACCCGTTTCAAAGAACCTAATACCATTTATGGCTTCAAACCCAAAGCAACGAACTGATTCAAGCTTACTTTAAGCGTTTAATATGTAAGGTAAAAGTTAAAATAGTGTTCGACATCTTGTATACAGAACGCTATATTTTTTTCCCGAAAACATGTACAAAAAAGACAGGACAGCCATATCTTTTGTCTTTTGAGCTATCTCTTACTAGGCTTTAAGTTATTTTGACTTAGCTTTATATGAGATAGCTTCTATGACTTCAGCTCGCCGGATCTTAATTGATGCAGAAACAACTCCGTTTTATCATTTGATTAATCGTTGTGTGAGAAGGGCTTATCTCTGCGGTGAAGATAAACTGACGGGAAAGAGTTTCGAGCACAGACGTGGTTGGATTGTCGATAAAATCAAAGCGCTTTCTACCATATTTTGTATTGATATATGTGCTTATGCGGTGATGAGCAATCACTATCATTTAGTGCTCAAGATTGACTTGAATGAAGCTAATGCCTTAAGTCATCGAGATGTGATTAGTCGCTGGCAGCAGTTATTCCACGGTAATGAAGTGGCTACTAAATACATGAAAGGTGAAGGGCTTATTGAGGGGGAGCAGATACTACTGGATGGACTTATTGCCGAATGGCAGGAGCGTTTATCTAGTATTAGTTGGTTTATGCGCTGTCTCAATGAGGAGGTTGCACGAAAAGCTAATCGTGAAGATGAGTGTAAAGGTGCTTTCTGGGAGGGACGTTTCAAGTCACAAGCTCTGCTCGATGAACAAGCAGTCCTTGCATGTATGATGTATGTGGATTTAAACCCTATCAGAGCGGGTATTGCCGACTCGCTGCAAACTTCTGATTTCACTTCGATTCAAGAGCGTATTGGCGAGCTAAATATAGAGTTCAGCGTGGTGCGAGCTACTCAAGCAAAATCTATAACAACAGCAGATGATAAAGCAGAATCCATCACTGTAATGCCATTAAAACCCCTTGCTGAATTTGATGGTGCAACTCACCAGACAACACAATCTGGTATTCCGTTTCACTTTTCTGATTACCTACAACTCATTGATTGGACAGGCAGAGCGATTAGGCATGATAAGAAAGGCTTTATTGATTCAAGTCGTCCTAAACTACTTTGTGAACTTGGTATTTCATCTGATGCTTGGTTAACTTCAACTCAAGAGTTCCGTCGTCAATACAGTGGGATTAGCGGTCGTTGGGATGCAATGTGTAAATTTAAAGAGAAACATCAAAACGGGAAATGGTGCAAAGGTAAAGCATCTAGCCAAGCAATTCATCCATCCCCCTAAACTTACTAGAAGCAGAAAAGATAGGCTTGCCATAGCTCTCTACAAAAGATAGGACAGCCATAACTTTAATTGATTCCAAACGCCGCCTAAAGCGACAATAACTCCCCGTTGGAAATCCATTGCTTTTCAGAAGGATTTCGCCGGGGCGTCATGGTACTTTGGTTTACAGAGAGTCAAGGCGGATAGGCAGCTATTTAACATCCATGTTATCGCTGCATTCGGTGAATCCATTCACATCAGACAGCAGTCCTCCTTGCCCAGTGCAGGATGGAATCCTGCGACCTTAATCCAAACGAAGTTTGGAAAAACTACAAAGAGTACCCCCTATGATTACTCTGGATCATAGTCCAAAACTGGTGTAAGCCAACGTTCTGTATCCTCAATACTCATTCCTTTCCTCATCGCATAATCCTCGACCTGATCGCGGCCAATATTGGTCACGCCAAAGTAACGTGATTTAGGATGGGCAAAATACCAGCCTGAAACGGCTGCGGTTGGGTACATGGCGTAGCTTTCAGTGATATTAAGGCCAATAGTCTCATCGGGTTTTAGTAGATCCCACAACAGTCCTTTTTCGGTGTGATCAGGACAGGCCGGGTAACCCGGTGCTGGACGTATGCCTTTATATTTTTCACGGATCAGAGACTCGTTATCGAGTACCTCATCAGACGCATACCCCCAGAACTCTTTACGGACCCGTTCATGCATACGCTCGGCGAAGGCTTCGGCCAATCGGTCGGCGAGGCACTTGAGCATGATGGTGCTGTAGTCATCGTGATCGGCCTCAAAACGTGCCACATGTTCGTCGATGCCATGGCCTGTGGTGACCGCAAAGCCGCCCATGTAATCGGCGACGCCAGAGTCTTTTGGCGCAACAAAATCGGCTAGGCAGAAGTTGTCGTTACCGACACGCTCTATCTGCATGCGCAGGTGATGGAGAGTCATTATCGGCTTGTCGCGGGTCTCATCCGTCCCATCGCAAGAGTAGAGTTCGATGTCGTCATGTCCCACAGTGTTAGCTGGGAACAGGCCGATAACCGCTTTGGCGGTGAGCCATTTTTCATCGATGATCTTCTTCAGCATGGCTTTGCCATCGGCAAACAGCTTAGTGGCCTCTTCACCGACGACTTCATCGGTTAAGATTTGTGGGAAGTGCCCGTGTAGCTCCCAGCTGCGGAAAAACGGTGTCCAATCGATCCGTTCAACTAAGTCTTCTAGCGGGTAGTCATCAAACACCTGACGGCCCAGCACGTTTGGCACAAACGGGGTGTAATTTTCCCAATCGTGCTGACAGCGATTTTCACGCGCCGCTTCAATGGAGGTGATCACTTTGCGTTTTGCCTGTGACAAACGCTTTTCACGCATCACATCATACTCTTGATAGGCGGCATCAATCGTCGCCTGACGCGTCTCGTTGTTAATCAACTTAGACACCATAGGCACGGCGCGTGAGGCGTCGGCAATGTAGATGGCGCCGGTTGGTGCATGGGGCGCTATCTTCACTGCGGTATGGATTTTTGAACAGGTCGCGCCGCCGATAATGGATGGAATGGTCAGGCCTGCTTTATGGAAGGCCTTGACGTTATGCACCATCTCATCGAGACTTGGGGTGATAAGCCCTGACATGCCGATGATGTCGACGTTCTCTGCCACGGCGACTTCGATAATCTTCTCAACCGGCACCATCACGCCTAAATCAATCACTTCATAGCCGTTACAGGCCAGTACCACGCCGACAATGTTCTTGCCGATATCGTGGACATCCCCTTTTACCGTGACCATTAAGATCTTACCGTTCGACTGACCAGGGGTCTTTTCGAGTTCGATATAAGGGTTGAGATACGCCACGGCTTTTTTCATTACGCGGGCAGATTTAACCACCTGTGGCAGGAACATTTTACCGGAGCCAAATAGATCGCCGACCACGTTCATGCCGTCCATCAAGGCACCTTCAATCACATCCAGTGGTCGTGTCGCGGCTGCGCGGGCTTCTTCAGTATCTTGGTCAATAAAGTCGGTAATGCCTTTAACCAAGGCGTGGGACAAGCGTTGACTGACTGGCCAGCTGCGCCACTCTAAATCTTCTTTTTTCACTGTTTGACTGCCGTCACCGCGAAACTTCTCTGCGACCTCTAATAGCAGTTCTGTGTTATTCGTTGGCTCACCGTTTTTATCAACAGCGGTACAGGGCAAGTTCTGCACTATGGCTTCGACTCGCTCCTTTAACTCAGGGTCGATATCATCATAAATCGCCAGCTGTCCGGCGTTGACGATACCCATGTCCATGCCCGCTTGAATCGCGTGGTAGAGGAACACGGCGTGGATCGCTTCTCGTACTGGGTTGTTACCACGGAACGAGAACGACACATTCGATACGCCGCCGGAGATCATGGCGTGGGGCAGGGTGCGTTTAATCTCGGCAGTCGCTTCGATAAAGTCGACGGCGTAGTTGTCGTGCTCTTCGATACCGGTGGCGATGGCAAAAATATTGGGATCGAAAATAATGTCTTCTGGCGGGAAGCCCACTTTGTCGACCAACACGCGATAAGCGCGGGTACAAATTTCAATTTTACGTGCTTTAGTGTCGGCTTGGCCTTGCTCATCGAACGCCATGATAATCGCCGCAGCGCCATAGCGTTTAACGAGTTTGGCTTGCTGGATAAACTTCTCTTCGCCCTCTTTAAGGGAGATGGAGTTAACGATACCTTTGCCTTGAATACACTTAAGTCCCGCTTCGATCACTTCCCATTTCGAGGAGTCGATCATAATCGGTACCCGGGAGATATCAGGCTCTGATGCGATAAGGTTGAGGAATTTATGCATCATCTCTGCGCCATCGAGCATGCCTTCATCCATGTTGATGTCGATGACTTGGGCACCACTCTCAACTTGCTCACGGGCGACACTCAGTGCTTCTTCATAGGCGCCGGTTTTGATTAGCCTAAGGAACTTTGCTGAGCCGGTGACGTTGGTGCGTTCACCCACGTTTAAAAATAGCGAATTCTTATCTATGGTAAGCGGCTCAAGACCTGACAAGCGACAAGCCACCGGAATATCGGGTAGCACACGGGCTTGGTGCTGGATCACGGCTTTGCGGATAGCGCGGATATGCGCTGGCGTGGTACCACAACAGCCACCGATAATATTGAGGAAGCCTTCCTGAGCCCACTCACCAATAATATCGGCCATCTGCTTCGGTGTTTCATCATAGCCACCAAACTCGTTTGGCAGTCCCGCATTGGGATGGGCAGAGACAAAACATTCAGAAATTTTCGACAGCTCTTCGATATATGGGCGAAGTTCTTTTGGACCCAGAGCACAGTTAAGACCGATAGACAGGGGTTTAACGTGGCGCAGCGAGTTGTAAAACGCTTCGGTGGTTTGACCGGTCAGGGTGCGACCTGAGGCGTCGGTGATGGTGCCTGAGATCATGATTGGCAAGCGGCCATCAAGTTGCTCATAGACGGTTTCGATAGCAAATAACGCAGCCTTGGCATTCAAGGTATCGAAGATGGTTTCCACCATGAGAAGATCGGCGCCGCCTTCGATAAGGGCATTAATCGACTCGATATAGGCTTCGACCAGTTCATCGAAGCTAACGTTACGGTAACCTGGGTCATTAACATCTGGGCTGATTGAACAAGTACGGTTGGTCGGGCCGAGTACACCAGCGACATAACAAACTCGGCCAGTTTCAGCTTCGACTTCATCACAGGCAGTGCGTGCTAAACGTGCGCCTTCGAAGTTTATTTCGGCCGACAAGGCTTGCATGTCGTAATCGGCCATGGCGATACGCGTGGCGTTGAAGGTGTTGGTCTCGATAATATCGGCACCAGCAAGCAGGTAGTCTTTATGAATGCGTTTGATGGCGTCAGGCTGTGTGAGCACTAATAGGTCGTTGTTACCTTTGACATCGCTTGGCCAGTCTTTAAAACGCTCGCCGCGAAAGTCTTCCTCTTCAAACTTACGATCTTGGATCATGGTGCCCATGGCACCGTCAAGAATAAGGATCCCTTCGCTCAGTTGCTTGGTCAGCTGGAGTTCGAGCTGTTGACCTTTTAGGTTAAATGCTTTGCTGTTTAGGATGCCAGTGGTCATAAATTCTACCTGTTTTAACGACTTAATTGCTCAGGCTCAAGCATGTGTCTATTATTATAGTTACGTAGTTTCAACTGTTTATCTGATGATTTTAACTATTTTCATCAACACTTGGTTAAAAAAATATTTTGGATGTTTATACGTATAGACGTCCATAGTAAACTAGACGTCCGTGAGTGTCGAGTGCCCTTGTTTATACCTTATAAATAAGCTGAGTTGACCTTAAAGAGTGATATCGTTAAAGGCGATGTGAAGCAAGTACTATGAGTTAGATAAGCGATATTTGATGCGTCACGGTGAATGTCATTGATGACGGTCAGATACTCGCTGGTTAGTGAAAATTGAAGCAATAAGGGGTTAACATGCTAAACAGTGAGACTCAGGATTGGAGCAATGGTAAAACCACAACTTTGTATTTGATGCGTCACGGTGAATGTCATTGATGACGGTCAGATACTCGCTGGTTAGTGAAAATTGAAGCAATAAGGGGTTAACATGATAAACAGTGAGACTCAGGATTGGAGCAATGGTAAAACCACAACTTTGTATTTGATGCGTCACGGTGAATGTGAAGGCGGTCAAATACTGCGAGGTCAAACCGATGTGGCCTTAAGTGACACCGGCAAAGTACAGATGAAGCGTGCTATTGGGCAGCTCAACTCTGACCTCAACTCTGAGCTTAATTCTGATCTTAACTCTGGTCTCGATCTTGAGATCGAGATAGTGTTTGAACAGGTGATCTGTTCACCATTGCGCCGTTGCAGTGAGTTTGCCCTGTCACTTTATCTTGAGAAAGGGATCCCGTTAAAGATGGAGGATGGTCTCAAAGAGATTGATTTTGGCGACTGGGATGGCGAAACCTTAGATAGCTTATATCAAACCAGTGCAGATATGATTGAGATGTATTGGAAGAACCCATGGGCTTTCACTCCACCCAATGGTGAGTCGATGCAAGCATTTGAGGCCAGAGTGAACCAGAGTTGGGATAGTATTTTGAGTCAATATAGTGGCCAAACGCTGTTACTTGTTACCCATGGTGGCGTGATCCGTCATCTGATGTCCAGAGCATTAGGTGTTACTGGCGTTGTGGGATTTTATACTCAGCTTGCACTCGCTTATGCATCGATTGTTAAAATTACTGTTTACACCTCAGCCCAAGGGGAGCATTTCACTAAGCTGCATTGGGACTAGAAATATTTTGTCCTTGGTATTTTTTTAGATAAAAGCTGATAATTCAACTGCTACAGTTTGCCTAGAGTATTAAAAACGGCATAATAGTGCCACTTAGGATCGGTTATTACTCTGCTATCTATATTTGGTCGTACAGAGCAACAGATCCGCAAAGTTAGGTGTTGAGAGCTAGCAAGTGCTGAATAATATAAAGCAGCGTTTTATGGCGAACTCAATCTTAAAAGGGAATTGGGGATCTTTAATGCTAACCATTAAAGGAGAGTAGCCCAAACTGTACCCGCAACTGTGAGTGTTTTAAAGAAGCAGTGAGGACCGAGGTTCTAGGTTCTAAGAGCTAAGTTCTGCGACCTTCTTTAATCATGAGTCAGGATACCTGCCTAATTTTGTCGCTAATGAACTCAAGCGGGTAACTTGAGGAGGCGTTTCAGATGACATTTTTTCACTGTGCGAAAGCTCAGGGTTACCTTATCCCCATTAATGTGAAAGCTTGCGGGATACTTACTGTCTTGATTTTCATGCTGTCCCAAATAAATACTGCCATCGATGTGATCCATGGCGGGACAGAGCAACATGCCTGAATTTCCTCCCTCTAAAACCAAGGTTCTACAGGTTGAAGGCTTAACTTGGCAGGCAGAACAGCGTGAGATTTTATCTGATATCCACTTCTGTTTAACTAAGGGAGAGATGCTAGGTATTATTGGCCCCAATGGCGCTGGGAAGTCTAGCTTGCTGCGTTGTTTGTATCGATACATTAAGCCAAGTTCAGGGTGTATTACTCTGTTTGGTGAAGATATTTCAATTTTGTCGGCTAAGGAGTTTGCTAAGCAAGTTGCCGTGGTGCTGCAAGATACTCCGCACCATTTTGACCTGACCACTGCACAGCTTGTGGCCATTGGGTTAACACCGCACAAGGGACCTTTTGGGGTAACAAGTGCGAGTGACACAGAGATTATCAGTGACGCGTTGGCCAAGGTTGGTTTGAGCCATAAGGCGAAGCAGGCCTATGAGCATCTCTCTGGCGGTGAGAAGCAACGTGCGCTGATCGCCAGAGCTATAGTGCAGCGACCTCAGCTGCTTATTCTTGATGAACCGACTAATCATCTTGATATCCGCTACCAGATCCAGATCTTAGAGTTGCTTCGCAGCCTTAAAATTTCGGTTATCACCTCGATTCATGATCTCAATCTTGCCAGCGCCTTGTGCGATCAACTATTGCTACTGGACAGCGGAAAAGCCATCTCCCATGGCACACCAATTGAGGTATTAACTGAGCAACGAATTGGAGAGGTGTTTGGCGTGTGTTGCAAGATTGAGTCGCACCCTCAACATGGGAACCCACAGATCAGTTATTTCTATGGCTATAACAGTGGCGTTGATAAACAAGCAGAGCATGATAATGAACATTAAGCCTAATGTAAGTCATGCTTGGGTGATTAGTTCTCTGCTTGTGCTCAGTGTTATCTCTTTGATATCTGCCGCCAGCTTTGGTGCCGCTAGTTTGTCATTTTCCGATGTGGTGGATGTGTTACTGCATAGTACATTAGATGTTGGTGAGGTTTCAGCGATTGCCGAGCGGATCATTATCGAACTTAGGTTCCCGAGAGTATTGTTGGCTTTTATTGCTGGAGCGGGTCTGTCTATTGCCGGCAGCGTGTTGCAAACCGTCACCCGAAATCCTTTGGCTGATCCTTATCTGTTTGGGATCTCATCTGGGGCTTCGTTTGGCGCCGTGATGGTACTGACCTTGTTTGGTGGCTCAGGGCTTCTCTCTGGTTTAAGCCTGTTTGCAGGTACTGAGCAGTTTGAAACACTTGAGTGGTTGAGTCTGCCACTGGGCGCCTTTATTGGGGCTGGGTTATCAGTCCTTATGGTGTTGAGCTTATGCGGTCGAACCATGAGCAGTCAGATTGAGCGCATGCTGCTATCTGGCGTGGCTATCTCATTCATGTTTGGCGCATTAACCAGTTTGATGCTCTATTTTTCGAGTCCACAAGCCGCCGCTTCTGTGCTGTTTTGGAGTCTAGGCAGTTTTGCTAAAGCCAGTTGGCAAGGCTTGATTTTACCTGCCATCGTGGTCAGTGGTGCAACTGTCATCATACTGTTATTTAAGCGTCAGATAATGGCCATGCGAGCCGGAGATGAAACGGCGCATACCTTAGGGGTAAATGTTGGGCGTCTGCGTTTGCAGATGTTACTGCTTTGCTCGTTAATCACCGCCATCTTGGTGGCTAACTGTGGCGGGATAGGCTTCGTTGGTTTAATGATCCCCCATATCGTCAGGATGTTGTTTCCGGGGTCTTTTTCGTTACTGACCACGGCGCTATTTGGTGGATTATTTATGGTCTGGATCGATGTGCTGGCTCGCAGTCTTTTGAGTCATCAGGAGTTGCCGGTTGGGATAATTACAGCCGTTATAGGTAGCATCTTTTTCTTAGCCATTTTAGGACGAAAAAAATAGAACTCTGGCAATAATTTGTCACGATTTTTAAGGTAAATATAGGGGAGAAGGCTTGCGACCTCAGCACTTTCATGCTTTCTTGGTTCAGTCTATGGCTACAACTTATGACTTACTGGTTGTAAGCTAGGTACAAATGAAATTAACAGTATACCCAAGCTACCTCAAGATGCTCGTTTCAGAGACCCCGTAGGATAGCTGAACAAGGCAGTGATTGAGAATAATGGTCATTCCCTTGTCGATATCACTAACGCAGTGCAGGGATTCTACGGGAACTCCCGAAGGGCATGGCGAGAAGCAACATTTTTCTGTGTTATGAAATATTGAATTAGAATAACTAGTCCTACTATTTTCATGCCTTGAACTCTGTCACTTCTCGACATGCTGAGTCCTGCATCTTGAAGTGGTTTGGGTATAGAACTAAAACCATTCAATTTAAGGTATTAACTATGTTCGCTGTTGGGTTTGATATTGCGCAAGTCAGTCGTGAGTTTGACGATGAGATCCAGAATAAAATAGATAATAAAACTAAACCGTTGGGCGCACTTGGTGAACTTGAAAATTTAGCTAAACAGATAGCTCGTGTATTAGGAAAAGATAAGCCTCAAATAGTAAACCCTAAGTTGCTGATTTTTGCTGCTGATCATGGTATTGCTGCTTTTGGGGTATCAATAGCACCGAGTGAAGTCACCGCTCAGATGGTGATGAACTTTATTAATGGCGGCGCTGCCATCAATGTGTTTTGTCGTCAGGTAGGCTTTGAACTTGAAGTGATTGATTGTGGGATTTTGCAGCCACTCGAAGGCGTCGAGGGTATTATCAAGCAGCGATTAGGTGCAGGTACTGCGGCTATTCATCTGCAAGCTGCAATGAGCTTAGAAGAGGTGAAGCAAGGTTTTGAGATGGTTAGAGCGCGTGTTGAACATCACCATCAGCAAGGTTGTAACCTGATTGCATTGGGAGAGATGGGCATAGGCAATACCTCCTCAGCTGCTGCCATCATGGCCACCATCATGGAGATGGAGAGTATCGATTGTGTCGGACGGGGTACGGGAGTCGACACGGAGACGTTACAGCGTAAACAGATGTTGGTGGAACAAGCGCTGCGTCGTCATGAGCCTGAATTGACCGACCCTTATAACATTTTGGCTTGCCTTGGTGGCTTTGAAATTGTGCAGATGACGGGGGCCATGTTAGCCGCCGCTGAAAGAAAGATGTTAGTGGTCATCGACGGCTTTATTGCGACAGCTGCAGCCCTTGTTGCGGTTAAGATAAATCCCAATGTGCGCGACTATATGATTTTTGGCCATCAATCCGATGAACGTGGGCACTGTCTGATGATGGAGCACCTGCATGCTCGTCCACTGCTAAAGCTCGATATGAGACTCGGTGAAGGTACTGGAGCTGCACTCTCGCTGCCGCTGATCCAAGCCGCCGCGGCATTTTATAATGAGATGGCCAGCTTTAATGATGCGGGAATAGAGATTTAACAGCCGCAACAAGCTAAGACGAACGGCCTGCGGCCTAGCGAACGTGACAGCGTCACTACAGAACGCTTCGCTTACGGTCAAAGCCAAGACGGTTCAAACTAAGACAGTAAAAGCTGAGCTGGAACAGCCTATTTGTTCTTCTGTAGGTTGGGCTTTAGCCCATCAACCTAGGTTTTACATAAAGGATTTGTCGGCATAAATACCGACCTACAGGGAAAGACGATACAGGCTAGGACGAAAGAGTTGAAAAAGATTGGAAGGCTAAAGCTTTTTCGACAGGTTGAAGAGCGTTCGTCTTTACTTTATCCGGCTTTTATCGGCTCTCCCCGTCTTAGCCTTATTCGATTTTTTTTAAGGATTTTTACATGCAGCTTTGGCAAAAGCAGCTCAATCTGTTTTTAATCGCAATGGGGTTCTTTACTCGTATCCCCATGCCGACTTGGGTCAAGGTTGACGCAGATAACCTCAACCAAGCGAATCGTTATTTTGGTTTGATTGGACTCTTAGTTGGGGGGATAAGTGCACTGGTTTTTTGGACTTGTCATCAGTTTCTGCCGGCCTCGGTCAGTATTATTTTTGCCATGATCACCAGCATTCTAGTGACAGGAGGCTTTCATGAAGATGGCCTAGCCGATACGGCTGATGGGTTAGGTGGTGGCTGGAGCGTAGCCGATAAACTTAAGATCATGAAAGATTCAACCATTGGCACCTATGGGGCGTTAGCCCTAGTGACATCTCTACTGCTTAAGTTTGTCTTACTGAGTGAGTTGGCGCTTTATAATCCTGACATGGTCGTGATAGCGCTCATCGTCGGTCATTGTCTTAGTCGAGTGCTCGCAGCGAGTATTATCTTCTCGCAAACCTATGTTCGCGATGATGACACCAGCAAGAGTAAACCTTTGGCTCAGAATCAAACGTTGAATGAGTTGTTGATCTCGCTGGTAACCGGTGTCGCAGTGCTTTGGTTTAGTGGTTTGAGTACAGCGCTTCCTATTGCTGTGGGACTTGTGCTGCTACGTTGGTTGATTATCCATTTCTTCCACCGTCAGATTGGCGGGTATACAGGGGATACACTGGGGGCTTCCCAGCAGGTCTCAGAGTTAAGCTGTTATCTTATTTTATTAGGTTGTTTACTTTGATCCATTTGATATTAGGGGGGGCGAGAAGCGGTAAGACCCGTTTTGCGACCCAAGCTGCCCTCGAGCTGTCAGCTCAAGGTTATGAATGTGTTTATCTGGCGACAGCCCAAGCACTTGATGATGAGATGGGTGACAGGATCGCTAGGCATCAAGTTGATAGAGCGCAAGACTCCATCCAATGGCTGACCTTTGAGACCCCGTTTACCTTAGTCGATACACTCAGAGATATTGCCAGAGATGATAGGGTGATAGTGATCGATTGTTTAACACTGTGGTTGACCAATCATCTGCTACTTGAACCCCAAAGTGAGGCTGATGAGCGTTGGAAAGCCGCGAAACATAGCTTATTGCAAGCACTGCCGACCTTGCCTGGGGAGATCTATCTAGTGAGTAACGAGGTGGGCTGTGGCATCGTGCCTCTGGGTGAGCTGAGCCGTCGTTTTGTCGATGAGGCGGGTTGGCTTCATCAGGATATCGCTGGTGTTGCCGATGCTGTTGTCTTGGTTACGGCGGGGATCCCCATGAGGATTAAAGGCTAAGAAGAGTGCAAAACGAGACAAGAATGAAACAGAACAATCAGTCTAACCTAAAGGGACAAGTTAACAAGCCTGCTCAAGTGCTTATGGTGCAAGGCACCACATCCGATGCAGGTAAGAGCACCTTAGTGGCGGGCCTATGTCGGCTGTTTGCTCGTCGTGGCGTCAAGGTTGCTCCCTTTAAACCGCAGAATATGGCGCTCAACTCCGCCGTGACCGCAGACGGTGGTGAGATTGGTCGGGCGCAAGCGCTGCAGGCGGTTGCTTGTGGCTTGCCTCTACACACAGATTTTAACCCTATCTTGCTTAAACCCAGTTCAGATACTGGCGCGCAAGTGATTGTGCAGGGTAAAGCATTAGATCAAATGGAAGCTAAGACCTTTTTTGGTCTGTATGGCGAGCGGGTTAAAGATAAACAGGGCTATAGAGTCAAGGCTATGTCGGCGGTGCTCGACTCCTTTAACCGTTTATCGGCTCAATATGAAACCCTCTTTGTGGAAGGCGCGGGCAGCCCAGCAGAGATAAATCTACGTGAAGGTGATATTGCCAATATGGGTTTTGCTGAAACGGTGGATTGTCCTGTGATTATCATAGCTGATATCGATAAAGGCGGCGTTTTTGCCCATCTAGTCGGCACGTTAGCTTTGCTTTCTGAATCTGAGCAAGCGAGAGTGAAAGGTTTTGTGATCAACCGCTTTCGTGGTGATATCGCATTGTTGCAATCGGGCTTAGATTGGCTTGAAGCCTACACAAATAAGCCAGTGCTTGGGGTGTTACCCTACCTGCACGATCTGCATCTTGATGCCGAAGACGCCTTGATCGCTTCTCCTATTAAGGCGCAAGCCAGCAAGCTTAACGTGTTGGTGTTGGTTTTTCCACGCATCAGTAACCATACGGATTTCGATCCGTTGCGATTACATCCTCAGATAGAGTTTAACTATGTCTCGATGCAGACCTTATCGCAATCGAACAACGCTGAGCTTCCACAAGCGGATCTTATTATCCTCCCCGGCAGTAAAAACGTACGTGCTGATTTGGCATTTATGCGAGAGCAAGGCTGGGATATTGGCTTAGCTAGGCATCTTAGATATGGTGGTAAGGTGGTAGGGGTTTGTGGCGGTTTTCAGATGTTGGGTTTACTTATCGACGATCCCTACGGCGTAGAAGGTCAAGCGGGTGATAGCGAGGGGTTAGGCTATTTGCCATTAATGACTGAATTTAAGCCTGACAAGGTATTAAGACAGGTTAGTGGTCAACTCTCTCTACTCGGTGAGCTAGCAGAGGTCAAAGGGTATGAGATTCATTGTGGGGAGTCACGCATCCTAAATGCGCAGTTAAATAGTCAAAATCAACCCATGAGACTGATGGCTGAAGATGAAGCGTTCAGCGACGGCATGCTCTCAGATGATGGTCAGATATTTGGTACTTATCTGCACGGGTTATTTGACGCTCCTCAGGCTTGCACGCTTATCCTCAAATGGGCAGGATTGAACCATGCTGAAGTGGTGGATATCGATGCCATCCGAGAGGAGCAACTAAACCGATTTGCCGATCAATTAGCGCAAGATTTAGATATAGAGAAGATTGAAGAAATTTTAAGAGGATCTTAGTCTCGAGTCTCGAGTTACGGGCTGCGAGTTACGGGTTGCGAATTGTAAATAGAACTGAAGATTTTCTATTGTGGCCGTCATCCTGGGTTTATCTCAGGATCCAGCTTTGACTCGCTACTTTCTTCGCTTTGATTTAACTCGACACTATTAATTAATTTACGGAAATACCATGGCTGATAATAATGACAACTTGGGTGCTAAGGATAAAGCAGAGATGACACTGGAAGCGCGCAAGGCTGAGCGTCATAAAGAGAGGCAGCAGAGAGTCAAAGAGACGGTCGATGCAAAAATTGCTGCCGCCCAAGAGGAGAAAGGAATTCTGCTGGTGTTGACTGGTAATGGCAAAGGCAAGTCAACCTCAGGTTTCGGCACCATAGCCCGCGCCGTTGGTCATGGTCAAAAGACTGCAGTAGTGCAATTTATTAAAGGGAATTGGGATTGTGGTGAGCGTACCTTGCTTGAGGGCGCAGGCGTAGATTTTCATGTGATGGGCACAGGTTTTACTTGGGAAACCCAAGACAGAGACAAAGATACTCAAGCTGCGGAAAGTGCCTGGCAAGTGGCTGAAACTTTACTCAAAGATGAGAGCATAGATTGTGTCATGCTCGACGAATTGACCTACATGGTGAGTTACCACTACCTAGATGTTGAACGAGTCATAGCAGCACTTAAGAATAGGCCGAAAATGCAGCATGTCATAGTGACGGGAAGAGCGTGTCACAGGGCAATTATAGATCTCGCGGATACGGTGAGTGAAGTGCAGTCGATCAAGCATGCCTTCGATGCAGGCATAAAAGCCCAACCCGGCTTCGACTACTGAAAAATGGCTATTGCAGAAGCGAATGACTGCGTTGCGTCCTCGCTCACAACTCGCCTACCTAAAGGTATGTCGTCGTTGTTCGCTGCGGGGCGCCTTGGACTTCGCTTCTTCATGACGCCATTTGCTTTCTTCGTGCTCACCACCGTGGCGGTATTGTCTGACCGGCTTGCTGTGATAAAGAGTTCACCCCATCACATGAGCCTTCAGCGGCTTTTGGGTGAAAAGTGCATATGCTCATGGGCTGGCTCTTTATTTAAGGCTTGGGTCGACGGCTTAGCCCTCATCCCGATCAGCTTGAAATTACATTTTTTCTCGCTCATGACAGTGGCGTTATTGTCTGCAGAACCTAGAACCTAGAACCTGCTGCTTTTGGGCTTTTGATTGTATAGCAGGACGAAGTCCGCTCTAGCCGCGAAGCGTCCTAGCAGTGAGCTTGCGAACACTCTAGTAGAACAAGATAGTTAAAATAAGAAGGGTTATTGATGCAACATAGTGTGAAAGGGCTGCTGGCCATTATTTGTTCTCTATCAGTCTGTGTGACGATGACGGCGGTTGCTGCGCCAGCAAAACGGGTTATTGCCTTATCGCCTCATGCGGTGGAGATGCTATATGCCATCGGGGCGGGTGAGACAATTTTGGCGACCACAGATCATGCTGATTTTCCTGCTGCGGCGTTGGATATTCCCCGAATTGGTGGTTATCACGGCGTTCAAATAGAACGCATCATTGAGCTCAATCCCGACCTTGTATTGGTGTGGGGCAGCGGCAATAAAGCGGAAGATATAGAAAGGATCAAAGAGTTAGGTTTTAAGGTGTTTAACAGCGATCCGAAGAGCTTAGAGGCGGTAGCGTCTGAGCTAAGGGTATTGGGTGAGCTAACGGGCCATGAAGATAAGGCCAACAAGATTGCCGATAGATACCTTGCTGATCTGACTGAACTGCGTAAGCGTAATCTAGCTAAACCTGAAGTGAAGGTGTTCTATCAGCTTTGGTCTACGCCCTTGATGACAGTCTCTAAGAATAGTTGGATCCAACAGATCATCCAAGTCTGTCATGGGGATAATGTCTATTTCGACGCTGCCAGTGATTATCCCCAAGTGAGTTTGGAAGCAGTGCTTTTGAAGATGCCGGAGGTGATATTGCAGAGTCAAGATAAGGGTAATGTGTTAGGCATTGATTGGAGTGAGTGGCAGGAGATCCCCGCGGTAAAGAACCAACATATCTATCAGTTAGATGCCGATCTTTTACATAGAGCTGCGCCTAGGGCACTATTAGGGGTTAATGCGCTTTGCGAAGCACTGGATAAGGCTAGGTAAGCGTTAGCTGAGGAGCTAAGGGTTTCGAGTTACGAGCTAAAAGATAAGAGCTGGGATACAACTTTGACTCGCCACTCGCTACTTTCTTCGCTGTGTCTTTAGCTCGAAACTTGCTATGTTCTTTAACTTGCAACTGTTTTTAACTAAAAGGATCTTTTACCCTATGACCACGTTACTTATTTGTTTGTTTATCGCCATGTTACTGCCCTATCTTGCCAAAGGCCCAGTTGCGGTAGCAATGGCTAAAGCTGGTGGATACGATAATGCGCATCCTAGAGAGCAACAAGCAAAGTTAACGGGCTTCGGTGCCCGGGCTGTTGCTGGTCATCAAAATGCGTTTGAATCACTTATTCTTTTTGGACTCGCGGTAGTGACTGTGATTGCAACCGACAGTGTTAACGACACCGCTGTGACCTTTGCGATAGTGCATGTTATTGCTCGTATCGCTTATCAAGTTCTATATCTTATCGATAAAGGAACGCTACGCTCCCTGAGCTGGTTTGTGGCTATCATCTCCTCTTTTGTCATCTTCTGTCAGGCGTTTTAGGCTCGAGTTACGAGTTATAAGCGCCGAGTTTCGAGCTCGCTACTTTCTTTGCTCTGTCTTGAGCTCGCAACTCGTCGCTTCTATTTCCGTTAGATTTTCCTAAAAAAGTTATTCTCATTGAATTAGCTTTAGCCTACATATTCGACATCCATTGGAGTGTGTATGAAGACGTTACTTAATACCATGGCTTTCAGGTTAACTATTTGCCGCACAAACGGCATCTAATTTACAGGTGATGGCCCAGACATTGTTATAACCCAATCTAACCAGTTGCTCAGCGGCCAAACAGGCTCTGACGCCCGATGCACAATGGGTGAAGATTGCCTGTTCTGCATCGGGATACTGTGTCATCATCTTCATCTCTACTATTCCCCGTGGAATGAGCAAGGCTCCCTTAACGGCTTGCTGGGCAGATTCTGCAGGCTCACGCACATCGATCAATACTCCCTGCATCTCAGTGCACTTTACCGCGGCATCTTTAGCATTGATGCAATTGATTGAGCCTCGTGTTTCGGCGACTAGCTCTGCGATTGTTTTTAGCATCTGGTCATTCCCTTTAAGTTAAGCTATTGAATTTATATTTGAATTTAAAGTGCTTTAGCGACAGCACATTGAGCTTCTGTTTTTATGCCCAACTTTTTCATCAAGATAGCAATTGGGCAGAAGCCAGTAAAGGCACTCTGAAACAGATTGGCACCCACAAAAGCGGTGAACCAGATAAAGTGGGGGCTGATCAAGGTCGTCAGCGCCAGTGAAATCACTTCAGTGTTGCATTGATTTAAAAGGGAGTAACCATTTCGGCATCAACGTGTCTTGAATTGAAAAGTCTGAGAGGCTCTGAATTGAACTCTTATTGAATAGGAATGGTATAACCATCATGCCAGCGAAGGCCATAATCGAACGTTCAATTGTCATCATTTTTCCTTTAGAGAGACATAAGTAATTAACTGTGCTTGTTTTTCATCACGGCATAGTACAAAACAGGGATCACCACTAAGGTGAGCAGTGTCGAGATTAAGATGCCGAAGATTAAGCTGATGGCTAGGCCGTTAAAGATAGGATCATCGATAATAAATAGCGCGCCAATCATGGCGGCGAGTGCCGTCAATATAATGGGTTTTGCCCGCACGGCGCCCGAGTGGATCACCGCTTGTTCAAAAGGTACACCGGCGGCGGTCTCTTTATTGATGAAGTCCACCAAGAGTATTGAGTTTCGCACTATGATCCCGGCAAGGGCAATCATGCCAATCATCGAGGGTGCGGTGAAGTTAGCTCCGAGTAGGGCATGACCCGGCATAATACCGATAACCGTCAGTGGAATCGGTGCCATGATGATCAGCGGCACAGTGTAAGATCTAAATTGTCCAACCACCAAGAGATAGATGGCTATCATTCCGATGGCGTAGGCGATGCCCATATCTCTAAAGGTTTCATAGGTGATCTTCCATTCCCCATCCCACAGAACAGCCACGGTATCGAGTCCGTTTGGTTGATTGATATAATGCTGCTCGAAGCCGAGTCCCCCCGCTTTATCTATATTGGCTGCCATATCAAACATGCCGTACAACGGACTGTCGATTTCCCCTGTCATATCTGCAACCACCATGATCATTGGGATCATATTTTTGTGGATGATAGGGGCATCGATAACCCCCTTATTGATCGTGACCAGCTCAGAAATTGGTACGCGACTGCCATCCTTAGCGGTGAGCTTTAGGTTGAGTACCTGATCGAGATCGACCTTGGCTGATTCTTTCAGCTGCAAGCGGATCGGGATCGGATTTTTTTGGTTTTTATCATGCAGGTAGCTTAGGTCTTTACCACCTACCGAAGTGGCAATAAGATCGACAATATTTTGATAGGGTACGCCCAACAGGCTCGCTCGACTTCTGTCTATGATCACCTGCCATTTCTGTTGTGCGGCAGGGAGGAAAATATCGACATCGACGACACCATGAGTCTGCTTGAACAAGGTTTGTAGCTCATTGGCTGCGCGCTCACGAATCGCTTCGTTGGGGCCATAAACCTCAGCAACAATGGGCGACCAGACCGGTGGCCCTGGTGGTACTTCAACAATCTTAATATTGGCGTTGTAACGCTTACCTATCTCTTGCAGTGGCCCGCGAACCGATTGAGCGATGGTATTGCTGTCGCGTTCACGATCGCCTTTATCCCGTAGATTGACTTGAATATCGCCAAGCTCCTGGCTTTCCCTAAGGAAGTAGTGCCTGACTAAGCCGTTGAAGTTCATCGGCGCATTGGTGCCAGCATAGAGTTGGTAGTTTTCAACTTCATCGACAGTGGCAAGATAGCGGCCAAGATCTTGCAATACTCTCTGTGTCTGCTCAACTGGGGTACCTTCTGGCATGTCGACCATCACCTGAAACTCAGATTTATTATCCAGAGGCAACATTTTGAGAATAACCAGCTGACCGATTGGCAGTGCAACGGCGATGCCGATTAACACAAAGATACCAGCTGCGAGTCCGACTCTGGCTTTTCTGGCTTGTTCTCCGAGCACAAATGGGCCGATGAGGTGGGTAAATAACCTGAACATCACGCCTTTTTTCTCTATGGTGTTTTCAGGATCGAGTTCAGTATCTGCTTTATCTAGGTTTGAGGCCGTCGGTTTGTGTTTGAGCAACTTACGGCTAAGCCATGGGGTGATGGTGAAGGCGATAGCCAAGGATATCAACATGCCCATGCTGGCATTGATTGGAATTGGCGCCATGTAGGGACCCATGAGTCCAGACACAAAAGCCATGGGTAGCAGGGCGGCGATAACGGTAAAAGTCGCCAGAATGGTAGGGCTTCCCACTTCATCAACGGCGGCAGGGATAAGCTCAGTCAGGCTCTTTTCCCCCATGGCCATATGTCGATGAATGTTCTCTACCACCACGATGGCGTCATCGACCAAAATACCGATAGAGAAGATAAGTGCAAACAGTGATATTCGGTTTAGGGTGAAACCCCACGCCCATGAGGCAAATAGGGTGATGGCCAAGGTGATAATGATGGCGGCACCAACGACCATCGCTTCTCTCGCTCCCATTGTTAGCAGGACTAAAATCACCACAGCAACAGTCGCAAACATGAGTTTAAAGATGAGGGTATTGGCTTTGTCACCAGCGGTTTCACCATAATTTCTTGATATGCTGACCTCCACATTGTCGGGGATAAGGAGGTTTTTAACCCTGTCGACTCGGGTTAAGATCTGCTCTGCCACTGCCACCGCATTTTCGCCAGCTTGTTTACCTATCGCCAAGGTGACCGCAGGGTACATTCCCTGTTTGTCGCCATGCCAGGCGCTTTTTACCGGAATATCGGCTTTGAGTGATAGCTCGGCGATATCATTGAGATAAACCGGAACACTCTGGCCATCGCTGTCACTGTAAACAGAGAGTACTAGCTGCTTAACGTCATCTATATTCTGTAGAAATTGACCCGCCTGAACCTTTATCTCCTGATTGCCTTGAATCAATGAGCTGGGTATTGAGATCTGGTTATTTGCTGACAAAGATTGGCTGATCGCATCGAAACTTAAGCCGTAATAGTTCATTTTAACGGGGTCTATACGAACATTCAGTACCAGCTCATGAGCGCCAACAGCGTAGATTTCACGGGTGCCGGGAATGCGCTTGAGCTCAGTCTCTAAACCATGGGCGACATGGGTCAGATCCTCTGCCGATACATGGGGATCTTTAGACCACAAAGTCAGGCTGACAATCGGCACATCATCTATGACTCTTGGCTTGATAAGGGGCTCGCCAACACCTGAACCCGTAGGAAGCCTGTCCATATTGGAATAGATCTGGTTGTAGAGTTTCACGATGGCTTCGCTGCGTGGAATACCCACTTCGAATATGGCGATAATCAGCGCGCCATCGGGTTGAGAGAAGGAGTATAAGGTATCAATTCCTTTAATCTCAGAGATGATCTGCTCTGCAGGCAAGGTGACTAGGCTTTCAACCTCGGCAGGACTAGCGCCAGGAAAAGGAATGAAGACATCGGCAAAGGTTACATCGATCTGCGGCTCCTCCTCTTTTGGGGTGACTAGCACAGCAAATAGACCGAGTAACAGTCCGAGAATCGCTAGCAAAGGGGTGATAGCACTGAGCTGAAATGCAGCGGCTATCTTGCCAGAGATGCCTAGCTTGCTCCTATTCGAAGCATCGCCAGATTTAGATGGTTCTTGACTGCTCATACTTTATTCCTTTACCTACTTGGCTGACTGACAACTTGCTTATCGAGAAGCACTTGGTATGCGTCAAGCGCCACAATGTCGCCTTCATCTAGGCCGGACAATATCTCGACAGTGTCATGTTCAGTTCTGCCGATCCGCACTTGATTAAGCACGAAGCGATCACCGAGTTGTCGATACACCGCTGTGAGTTCGCCGCGTTCAATCAGGGTTGACTTAGGCAGGGTGATATTGCGGGTAACACCAGCACTGAATTTGGCCTTAGCCCACATACCCGGCATAAGGTTTGCTTCATCTTCGGGCAGCAAAATCCGCACTTTATAGCTGTGACTTTGGGGATCGGCGAAAGAGAAGATAGTTAACTTATCCGATTGAAAGCGGCGTCCATCGTTGAGGGATATTTCAAATTTAGGTTGTTGTTTCAAGGCGTCAATGTAACGTTGAGGCACTTGAGTTACGGCGCGCATCTGGTCTAACGAAAAGCCTGATAGCAGCGCTTGGCCTGGGCTGACGGTTTCGCCCTCTTCAACATATCTGTGGGTGACAATCCCTGAAAATGGTGCTGCAACTGAGGTGTAGGTGAGTGATTCGTTGGCGCGGATAAGGTTTGCGTTAGCCGCGGATACTGCTTGCTCAGCTGACTTTGCCTGAGCTGTGGCTTCATCCATATTCCCCTGAGATATTGCCCCTTGTGGGAATAAGGCTGAATAACGTTGTCTGGTGAGTTGAGCTTGAGTGTTATGGGCTACTGATCTGGCAAGTTCAGCCTCGGCAGCGGCCAGTGTCGCCCCTTGTTCCTTACTGGTGATCTCCAGCAGAGGTGCTCCCTGAGGCACGATATCATTGACATCATAGTTAAGTGATAACACGCGCCCTGAAGTTTGTGCTGATACCGTAGCTGCCTTAACGGCTTCGAGTTTGGCATCGAGTTCAATCCAACGAATGTGATCACTTAACGACACCTTAATCGTTTCTGTCTTTGTATCTGCAGCATGTAAAGAGAAACTCGTTAGCAGCATTAAGCTGATGAATGCTAAATAGCAATGGCGACGATAACAACTCGTTGAGCTAGTCATGGTGAAATCCAATAAATAATCCATAAGGAAATTCTAATGGACTTAGTGCCAACTTGTAAAGCATTCATTAGAAAAATACGATGAACTGTATGAAATAGTCATTTTAGTCGTGTTTTATGCTCCTGCTAGTGATGTTTTATGTTTCATCTTCAACATGTTCTCTTTAAGAGTGAGCGGCTGTCTTATTGAGGAATAGAGCGGACACTTTTTGTTATTTCAGTCATTAACCGGACACTTTACCTGTGTGTCCGCGGACACTTTTATCTGTCCGCTATTATCGGGTTTCAATTAAGGTATTGAATTTTAGCAGTTTAATTTTATGGCATGCAACTTGTAATACTCACTGTAATTAGATGTGCTGGACACTTATCGGCGCTCATAAAGATGATAGCTAGGAACAGAATTATGATTATGGATACGAGCGGACAGGACACTGTGGTGCAGCCAAGTATGGGCAAGAAGTTTAAGTGGCCTTTGGTAGCTGGTGCTGCTGTGCTGCTCATCTCGGGTTTGGTTTGGTCAAGTGTCGGTGGCAGTCAAGTGAGTGAGTCTATCAAACGTAGTGAATTGAGATTTGCTACTTTAGCGCAAGGTACCCTCACTCGAGATATCGCCACCATAGGTAAAATTGTCGCGGCCAATGCGCCAATCCTTTATAGCACCGACCAAGGCACTGTGACGTTACTGGCAAAGCCTGGCGACCGAGTTGAACTGGGTGATGTGGTGGCCACCATCGAAAGTCACAAACTCACTAACAGCCTTAAGCAGCAAGAAGCCTTGTTAGAGGGGATGCAAAGTTCACTGGAACGTGCCCGTCTCGATGCCCGCCGCGAACAACTAAAAGCGCAACAAACACTGGATATGGCCAAGGTTGATCTGGCTGCTGCCGACAGAGAGAGTCGCCGTGGTGATGAGCTAATTCAAAATAAACTGATCTCAAAAATTGATTTCGAGAAGGGTAAGGATGATCTGTATAAAGCTAAATTATTGTCCGCCCATGCATTGCAAGAAGCTGACTTGATGCGCGATACCTTAACGTTTGAGGTCAAGAACAAAGTCTCTGAGGTTAATCGTCAGAAGCTGGTGGTCAGTGAGCTTGAGCGTCAGGTGGCAGCGTTAAACATTAAAGCGCCAGTGGGCGGCATTATCGGTAACTGGTTAACAGAGCAAAAAGCCCGTATCGGCCAGAGCCAACCTATATTAACCGTGGTCGATTTAAGCGCCTTTGAAGCTGAACTCGCTGTGCCAGAGTCTTATGCCGATGAGTTGGGACTGGGCATGGATGTTGAGTTGAGCTTCGGTTCTTTGACCCTGATAGGGCAACTGTCATCAATTTCACCTGAGGTGAGAAACCGCGAAGTGACTGCTCGTGTCAGATTTGATCAAGACCAAGGTTTACACCTTAGGCAGAACCAGCGTCTATCGGCACGGGTATTATTGGAAAACAGATCTAACGTCTTGATGGTTAAACGTGGTGCATTTGTTTCCACCGGTGGTGGTCAAGAGGTGTATGCCATGAATGGTGACATTGCCGAGCAGACGAACATTCAATTAGGTGCCCGCAGCATGAGCCATATCGAAGTGCTCCAAGGAGGTAAGGTTGGTGATGTGTGGGTGATATCAAGTATTCAGGACTTCAACAAAGCGCAGCAAGTACTGGTTCGCTAAGGAGAACATGATGAATAGAGTAGAGCAAAATATGAGTGAGGAAATTAGTGGCCAGAAAGTCTTTAACGCAATGAAAGCCCTTAGCCTACAAAAGGCCATCACGGTTACAGCCCTTTTGCTATTGATCATAGCGGTGCAGGTGTCGACTCAAAGTGCCGCTGACTGGTTTGTATTTGGTTTAAATGTATTAGAAGTCACGGCTCCGTTCCATGTGTCTGTCAACGAAACATCTAATGTCAGTGCGGGCTTTGTTAGCGGTTTACATCACTTAAGCGAAATGGTTTGGACATCGGCGACAGCACTAATTGAGTTCATCTTTCGCTAAACCTGTGGTTGCCTAACCAAAATTTAAGATTGCAGGTAATGAATTAGAACCTAGAACCTAGCTTCTGGAAATGAATTAAACGATACAAACAGGGAATAATAAAATGTTATCGATGAAGAATATCAGCAAAGTATTTAAAACCGATCTAGTCGAGACCCATGCGCTGCGTGATTTTAATTTAGAGGTTAATGAAGGTGAATTTGTGGCGGTAACAGGGCCTTCAGGCTCAGGCAAAACTACCTTCCTCAATATCGCAGGCTTGTTAGAAGGCTTTACTCATGGTGATTACTTTCTCGATGGAGTGAATATCTCTAACTTGAGCGATAACAAAAGCGCGACCATTCGAAATGAAAAGATAGGATTTATCTTTCAGGGGTTTAACTTAATTCCCGATCTTAATTTGGCCGAGAATGTTGAAGTGCCACTGCGTTACCGTGGCTTTAATGCGGCGGAGCGTAAACGTCGTGTGCAACATGCTTTAGAGCAGGTAGGGCTGGCTGCACGAATGAAGCATCTGCCATCACAACTTTCTGGTGGTCAGCAGCAGAGAGTGGCGATTGCTCGTGCTTTGGCTGGTGAGCCAAGATTTCTACTGGCCGATGAGCCAACCGGTAATTTAGACAGCATGATGGCGCGTCAGGTGATGGAGCTGCTTGAAGAGATCAACAGGGCGGGAACCACCATTATTATGGTGACTCATGATGCGGAGCTGGCCCGTCGCGCTCAACGTAATATTCAGATTGTCGATGGCCAAGTATGTGATTTCACCATGTATCAAGACGGCGCTAAAGCGGACAAACCGCACTTAGTTGCCGATGACGATAACAATCGTGAAGCGTCATCACAGATTGAAACTGAACAAGCGGCAAGCTAAGGGGATAATCTATGTTTTTCTATTATCTAGATCTGGCTTGGCGCAGCATCAAAAAAACGCCATTTTTGTCACTCTTGATGGTGTTAGCTATCTCAATCGGCATAGGTATTACCATTACTACCTTGAATGTGTATCAGCTAATGTCAGAAAACCCAGCGGGTGATCGCTCCGATAAACTCATGGCAGTGCAGCTTTGGAGCCAAGGTAAAGATGCGTGGAAAGAGTTTAATGCTCAAGTGACTTACCAAGATGCTTATAATCTGCGTAAAAGTGATGTTCCAGTGCGTCAAACTGCGATGTTTGTTACTGGGCTAGCACTGCAGACCGAGGACCCTGACTTTGTGCCTTTGTTAGAGTCTGTTCGAGTGACCGATAGTGACTTCTTCGATATGTTTTCGGTGCCATTTCTTTATGGTAAAGCCTGGGATAAGGGCGTCGATACTGAAGCCGCGTATCAAGTGGTGATCAATGAAGCGCTGAATAAGCAGTTATTCTCGGGCGAAGACAGTATAGGGAAAACGCTTTATTTGGATAGCAAACCCTATCAAATTGTCGGTGTCACTAAGATCTGGAATCCAAGCCCTATCTACTATGATTTGACCACCGGAGGATTTAAGGATTCTACGCAACTTTTTGTGCCCTTTTCGCTAGCGCCTTTAGAGGAGTATCAGAGCTGGGGTAATAATCAAAGCTGGAAAAGAGAGTCGATGAATAACTACAGCCAACGCTTAAGTTCAGAGATGCATTGGGTACAGTTTTGGGCTGAAGTTAAAGATGATAAACAGCGTGATGAATATGCTCAATGGTTACAACGCTATGTGGAGCAACAACAGCTTTTAGGGCGCTTTGAGAGCCCCGAAGCCGCAGCGCAGCTTTCAAATGTAGAGCAGTGGCTGGCGCTCAATGAAGTGGTGCCTGAAGACAATAAGATCTTGGTTGGTCTCAGTGTGCTTTTTCTTGTCGTTTGTTTGGTTAACATGTTAGGACTGCTACTGGCTAAGTTCCTTAAGCGCGCACCTGAAGTGGGCGTACGCCGCGCAATTGGTGCCAGCCGTTCTCAGATATTTTCGCAACATATGGTTGAGGTAGGCTTGATTGGTTTCGGTGGTGGTTTACTGGGACTGTTATGGGCTTGGGGATCACTGTCTATGTTGTCTGCTCACTTTGATTTGGAAGACTCACTAACCCAACTGGATCTGATGATGTGGGTATTAGCACCGAGTATCGCTATTTTAGCGGCGTTAATTGCAGGGGTGTATCCAGCGTGGCGGATATGTTCTACCAATCCTAGCGTTCATCTGAAGAGTCAGTAGAAGGAGTTCATTATGTTACAGATTAAACCTATTTTGAGTACGTTAATGCGTAATAAGAGTGGTCCGATCCTGCTGCTTATTCAGATCATTCTCTCGGTCGCGATAGTGGCCAATGCCAGTTTCATCATCAGTGAACGTATCGCCTTGATGGACCGAGATTCTGGCACAGCCGAAGAGCAGGTATTTGATTTTCGTCTTTACAGCTTCGATACCAATATCGATCTAGAGTCTCAAATTCAGCGCGATATCCGAGCCGTTCGCGACCTGCCAGGTGTTATTGATGCTTCAACAACCAGTATGGTGCCCTTGAGTGGCGGTGGTTGGTCATCGGGTTATACGGTAGGCAGCAGCAAGGAAACCGCCAAAGATACTGAGAATGCTGCCATCTACTATGGCGACGAACATATGCTCAATAGCCTAGGAGTGGAGCTGATAGAGGGGCGCAACTTTTATGAAGAGGAGATCCTGACTGGCAGTCCAGACTTGGCGACCCATGGCATCGTATCAAAAGCGTTTGCTAAAGCGAGTTGGGGCGATGAGCCTGCGATTGGACAGATCATGTATGCCGGGGATTTTGGTGACATGCCAATCAAGATCATCGGTGTGGTTGATAAGCTACAAGGTGCGTGGGTTAACAGTTCATATCTCGATAACAGTGTCATCTTAAACATAAGACTGGTTAATGTGTTTACTAAGGTATTGGTGCGCGCTGAGGTCGGTACCTTAGCTCAACTAAAGGAGGCTATTCCAGCGGCGCTGCATAAAGATAACCGTAATCGAGTTATTGAAGGTTTTACGCTGATCAGTGAACATAGGAAGCGTGTTTATCGTAACCACGAATTGATGGCAACGGTACTGTCGATGATGGTGGTTTTACTCTTACTTATCACTTCATTAGGTTTGGCTGGTATGGTGATGTTCAATATCGAACGTCGGACTAAACAAATAGGTACTCGCCGTGCATTGGGCGCTAAAAAACGTGACATTATCAGCTTCTTCTTAGTTGAGAACTATATCATTTGTCTGGCGGGCGGTGTGATTGGTGGTCTAGTGGCAATCCAATTAGGTCAACAGTTGATGACGGTTTATAGCCTACCTAAACTTGAGCTTATCTATCCGATAGCGACGATTATTGGCTTGTTATTACTCACAACTGTTGCCGTGATCTTACCTGCCCGTAAAGCGGCAAAGATCTCTCCGGCTATCGCAACAAGAAGTGTTTAATCATAAGGAACAGACCTAAATGTAACATGTTGGGTTATAAGCCTAAGCGGATTAATCTTTAATTCTCTTAGGTTTTCAGTTAGTTTTAACACTATTTCCGCACACTTTTTACAGTATAAGAATAATAAATAAGTATGGATACAATCCTCATTGTCGACGATAACCAAGCTGTGTGTAACGCATTGGCGCTGATGTTAGAGCTTAACGGCTTTAATACGCTCACGTGTCTATCCCCTGAAGTTGCGTTGGAGCTAATCTCACTACATGAGGTATCTCTGGTGGTGCAGGATATGAATTTTACTCAAGACACGACATCGGGCGAGGAGGGCAAGACCCTGTTTTATGCACTCAGAGAGATTCAACCTCTGTTGCCGATTGTACTGTTAACCGCGTGGACCCAGCTTGAGATAGCCGTTGAGTTAGTCAAAGAGGGCGCGGCAGATTACATGGGTAAGCCATGGGATGATACTAAGTTAATCACCAGCATTAACAATTTGATCTCCATCTACACGTTATCGAAAGCCAATACCCAACTAGCAAGAGTGGATAATGATCGCATGTCGGTCATCAAAGGGGCGGATTTGTGTGGCATCGTCTTTGGTAGTGGTGCTATGCAGCGCTGTGTGGACTTGGCTTTGCAGATCGCCCGTTCCGATGTGTCCGTGTTGATAACCGGCCCCAACGGCGCCGGCAAAGATAAACTGGCGGACATTATCCATGCTAACTCCTCACTCAAGAATAAACCTTTTATTAAGGTGAATGTGGGCGCATTGCCTATGGATTTGTTGGAAGCTGAGCTGTTTGGCGCCGAAGCGGGGGCGTTTACCGGGGCAAATAAAACCCGTATAGGTCGATTTGAGGCGGCCGATGGCGGCTCCCTGTTTTTGGATGAGATAGGTAATCTCCCTTTGTCTGGCCAAGTAAAGCTGTTGCGTGTACTGCAAACCGGTGAGTTTGAACGACTGGGCAGCCACCAAACCCGCAAGGTCAATGTTCGGGTATTAAGTGCCACCAATGCCGACCTTGCCGAAGCTATCCGGGAGGGGCGTTTTAGGGAAGATCTCTTCTATCGCCTTAATGTTATCGAGCTTGAGCTGGTACCGCTTAATCAAAGACAAGATGATATCTTTCCTTTGATAGATCTCTTTATCGGCAAAGACTTTACCCTTAACAAGCAAGCTCAGCAGGCTTTGATGGCTCATGGTTGGCCGGGTAATGTCAGGGAGTTAGAAAATGCCTGTAAACGTGCGGTTATCTTAGCCACAACAAGTGTATTAACCCCTGCAGATTTTGGGTTGAGTTTAGCCATCTCTGTTGATTTACCTCAAGTTGCTGGTGGTAGAACCCGCAGTGTGGATGAACAAGTCGCTTGCGCTCAACCCTATGTTGATCAGCCTAAACCTGTTGATGCAAGCCATACCGATAGACAACACCTTGCATCAAACAGGGTTGAGTTAGATAAAGGGAATATAGAAGCGGCGATAGCAGAACATGGTGGTGTGATTGCCAGAGTGGCCAAGTCTTTAGGCTTAAGTCGGCAAGCCCTGTATCGCCGTATGGAAAAATTTGGTATCGATAAATGATGACGCCGTTTATGAGGTTCTTTATTACTTTAGCATCCCACTTTTCCCTACGCGCTAAGCTGATCATGGGCGCCGTTTTAGCCTCTCAAATTGGCACCGGATTGTCTCTGTTATTCGTGATGGAGCTTATTCAGCCACAAACCTTTATTGCCACATCGACGTTTGTTTTTGTCATAATTTTTATGCTTGCAGCTCTCTGTGCTGCCGTTATCACACACTTTATCACCCGCACTCTTGCGAATAGTCTCAATGCACTTGAGGTGGGTTTGCTTAACTTTAAAGACCACGATTTTAGTGTCACGATCCCTGTCTGTGGCGATCGCCAGTTACGGTCGCTAACGACGCTGTTTAATGAATCCGCCGAAACCTTAAGGCGGGAGCGTCAGTATATCTATCAACGCGAGTTGCTGCTCGATAAGGTCATACAAAGCTCGTCTAATGTGATGTTGTTGCTCGATGATAAACAGAGAGTCATTTACGCTAACGATGCCGCCCGACATCTGTTTAATCAAGGCCATCATATTGAGGGTTTTGCACTGCCAGACTTAATAAAGCAAGTCAGTGCTGAACTGTCTGCTGCCCTTAATAAACCTAAAGATGGCCTGTTTACTCTCTCTGTGGAGGGACAAGATGAGGATGATACTTGGCACCTGTCTCGTGGCCAATTTATGTTAAATGGTCAGTATCATCATCTGTTACTGCTTAAACAGATGACCCATGAACTTAACCGTCAAGAGGTCGCGGTGTGGAAAAAAGTGATACGTATTATTAGCCATGAGCTGAATAACTCAGTGGCCCCCATCGCCTCTATGGTGAACTCTGGGCGCATGCTTACTCAAGATTTAAATGATCCTAAGCTTAAGATGATCTTTGATACTATTGAAGATAGAAGCCGTCATTTAAGTCTGTTTATCTCCAACTACGCTCGCTTTGCTAAACTGCCTCAACCTAAAAAAGACCAAGTAAACTGGCGTAAACTTGTGGACCAACTCGGTCAGCATTATCAGTTTACGCTTGTTGGAGAACTGCCCGATGAAGATGGAGAATTTGATCTGATCCAGATGGAGCAAGTGCTATTGAACTTGCTTAAAAATGCTCATGAGTCGGGTTCTGAATCTAATGGGGTGACATTAACCATCGAGCCCTCGAGTTTATTCGATGGGAGAAACACAGGTAAGGTTAGATCGTTAGATAACGAAGGAAAAGTGTACCAAGGCACCGTTATCGAAGTGAAAGATAGAGGGGCTGGTATGTCGGTCGATGTGCTTAAGCAAGCTTTACTGCCTTTTTACTCCACCAAGCAATCTGGCACAGGCCTTGGCTTACCCCTATGTAGAGAGATTATCGAGGCCCACGATGGCAGAATTAGTCTACATAATCGCGATAGCGGCGGGCTGTGTGTCAGGGTCTTTTTACCTTAATGTTTATGGGTAGATAATTTTTTAGAATAAAGGGTATTAAACGATGAAATATTTTGCCTATGGCTCAAATATGTCGATTGCCAGATTGAGACAGCGAACCCCCAGTGCCAAACGCATTGGTACTTTCATGCTCACAGGGCATGAGCTTAGGTTTCATCAACTTAGCAAAGATGGTTCAGGCAAATGCGATGCATATCAAACTGATAATCCACAATCCCAAGTATTTGGTGCCCTTTTCGACATAGATGAAAAGGAGAAGCCTGCCCTAGATCTCGCCGAGAGTCTGGGAGTAGGTTATGGTGAGAAAGTCGTTAAGATCGTGAGTGCGTCAGGTGAAGTGCATGAAGCGATAACCTACTACGGCCTCAATACAGCACCATCACTCAAGCCTTTCTCATGGTATCTCAATCACGTCGTTATTGGCGCACATGAGAGCCAAGTGCCAGCGCCATACCTTAAGCTTATTGAGGCAACTGAGAGCATCGAAGATGAAGATACTCTTCGGGACAAACTCGAGCGGGCAATGTATTAAGCAGGGCGGTCTTGTCATCGAAATTGTATGAGATGGAGTGATATTAAATTATGTATGTTGGTAAATGTCTTTGTGGTGAGATATCCATAAGAATAAAAGGATCCATAAGCGATATTATTCATTGTCATTGTTCTTTGTGTCGAAAAAATAGTGGAACGGCATATGCGACAAACGGTTTCATTAATAGTGCAGACTTTGAGATTCTAACTGGTGCTAAAAACTTAACTTCTTTTTCGTTTAAACCTGGTCGTAATAGACATTTTTGTAGTGAATGTGGTTCACCCGTTTTTAGCTCAAATGAGGAAGACCCAAACAGGCTTAGAATACGTTTAGGGATATTGGACTCAGATATAACAGAGAGACCTATATCTCATAATTTTGTTACATCTAAAGCTAACTGGGAAGAGCTAGATGCTAACTTACCCAAGTATGAAAATTTTGAGCCTAACCGAAAATAATTTATGTCATGCTTTAAAGTTAATCCTTCTTTTGATAGAGAGATTGAGATGAGTAAACCTATCCAACAAAACATCGGAAGTGTCGCTTTAGTTGTTGAAAATTATGATGATGAAATTGAGTTTTACACTAATAAATTACAATTTGAGCTTATCGAAGACTTAGACTTAGACTTAGACTTAGACTTAGATTTAGGTGAAGGTAAACGTTGGGTTTTAATCGCTCCGCCAAATTCTACCGGGACTGATCTACTGTTGGCCCAAGCGAGTAACGAAGAGCAGAAACTCTCTATAGGTAATCAAGCCGGTGGCCGTGTTTTTCTTTTCTTGCACACTAACGATTTTTGGCGCGATTACGAAAACATGAAAAGTAAAGGCGTTGAGTTCACTGAAGAGCCTAGCACTGAAGGGTATGGCATGGTTGTCGTTTTTAAAGACTTGTATGGCACTAAATGGGATCTGCTGCAGTTAACGAGATCATAATATGAACATGAGGGCATTTTCGCATTTAAAGAAGTGCTGCAAGAGAACAAAGCGAATCAGTCTTAAAAGCTTTTTAATACTTGTGGTGCAGCAAGTGAATAGAGCCTTGTTAGCTGTAGAACTAGTGACTGCTTATCTTGAGTAAATCCAAATCGAAGAGGTAAACATCCAAGTGTGAATGCGGCTGTGGCCTTCCAAAACAGGGATGTTTTGGTAGAGGCTATAGGGACTACTTGTGCCGTGTCACAGCAGTATTTACATATTCGGCGAGCCGCAGGCTATAGATAAAAATGAAGTCATGGCTACGAACAATCGATCATATGAGATAAACGTTAGATAAGAATACTTAAAACTTGTTATTCGACAAGTCAGCAACTTTGGTTAGGAAAGAGCCTTAAATCCCCTAGATACTAAACATTCAGTAGGGGATATGGTAAACAGGTGTATCCCATTTAGATTATTAAATGAAAGCGGACAAGGAAGTATATGAAAACCAATGCTCAACTAGACAACTACATCAGGGTGATGGACTGCGTTTGTGATTATATCTATGCAAATTTAGATAAATAACTCACAGTCGAGCATTTGAGCCAGTTTGCGGGATTTTCTAAATTTCACTTCCATCGTCAGTTTTCAGATTATCTTGGTATTGGTATCGCTAAATACATTCAGCTTTTGCGATTAAAAAGAGCCTCTTACCGGCTCTGTTTTGATCATGATGCTAAGATTATCGATATTGCGTTAGACGCTAAATTTGATTATCCAGAGTCTTTCGCTCGGGCATTAATACCAATCGGTATAAGACAGTGATCTACTCAGAGTTTTTTTGGCAAACTAATTCAAGGCGAATGAATGACAGAATGGTTATTTCCTTGTGAGTTAATTCAACGCAGAAGTAGGCAGCCAAAAACACTCCTTACAGGCGAGTTTTAGCGCATCCGATGCGGTGTTAACGAGCTTAAACGTAGAACAACTATGTTCCTCACTCGTTGCCTTGCCTCAGAAGCGCTAAACTCTCGCTGAGCGATCACATCTTTATACCGATTGGTATAAGAAAGCGTTCGATCAATCTCCTACTGAATTTCGTCGCCAACCAAAATGGTTGGAATGGAATGAGAAATATCAATTTGGAGTGAATAAAATGGGTAAAGAACAAACCGTCGAGCTGGTGAATTTTGCAGAAACAAAAATAGCGGCTTTTGAGCACAGAGGGCCACCGGAATTAGCCAATGAGTCTGCGGCTAAGTTTATCGCTTGGCGTAAACAAACTGGGTTATCACCAGTGACTAAGAGTCAGACTTTTGGGGTGATCTATGAAGATCCTAAATCGGTATCAGGTGATGATTTCAGGTTTGATATTTGTGGTTCAGTGTTCGATGAAGTGCCAGAAAATACTCATGGCGTGATCAATCGAACTATCCCCCAAGGGCGCTGTGCTGTGATCCGTCATCATGGCTCCCACGATGATCTCGATGCCAAAGTGCACTATCTCTACGGTCAGTGGCTGCCACAAAGTGAGGAGTTACTAAGAGATTCCCCCTGTTTTTTCCATTATCAAAACTTCTTCCCAGAAGTGGCTGAGCATGAACTTATCACTGATATCTATCTGCCTCTGATTTGAGGTGTAATGGTCGATACCATTAACTTTACCTAATGCTACAAAGTCAGTGAACTTTCACTGTTGAGTGTCTGCAATATATTTTGCAGGGACTCCATTTGCTGTGTTGATAATGGCTCGAACATTTGCTCATAACATTGGTTTACATCACTTTCCAACTTGGCATGTAGTGCTTTACCTTTGCTACTGCTGATGATGAGTATTTTTCTTCTGTCTTTTGGGTGGGGTCGACGATACACCAAACTGTCATTAACAAGTTTATCAACCACTTTAGTCAGGGTTGAATCGTTAGTGTGGGTGAGCTGCGACAGATCTTTCATGCTCAGACCTTCGTTAGCTTCAATAAGGTTGGTGAGTATTCGCCACTGCACGTTACCAAGCGATTTTTTTCTTTGTTGTAAAGCCAACTCCAGTTTTTTATCTAGAAGACGTTCATTTTGAACTAAAAGTTTCGCTAGTTCTGACTTTAAATTATTTGCAGTAGGACTCATCTATTGACCCTTACACTCTGAGGTTAACTTCATAATAAGATATTCTACATCTGGAATAAATTATAAAGGATTATAATTTATTGAACAATAGTAAATAATCCCATAGAGTATGTAAAATGAACAGTTTTGGTATGGGTGAGCAGCACTATTTACTGGGCAATTGATATTCTCTTTTAGCTATGGCGGTATACTTTGAATGAAAAAGTGAGTGATAGAACCGTCAAGATTGGTGTGTTGTTGCCATTTAGTGGGCCAATCGGTCTTTGGGGCAACTCGTGTGAAGCTTGCTCTATACTGGCCGCAGCGGAACTCAATAGCTATCGAGGTATACTCGATTGTAAAGTTGAGCTTGAGTTTATTGATGCCAGTGTAGCGCCTAGTGCAGTAGCCAAAGAGATCTCTGCCAAGGTTAATTCCGGTCAATTATCTGCATTGGTCGGAACCCACACCAGTGATATACGTAAAGAGGTTGCTCATGCCATTAAAGGTCGAGTCCCCTACATTTACACCCCTATGTATGAAGGCGGTGATCAATGCACGGGTATGTTTCTTACCGGACTGACCACTGAGCAAAGTGTGTTGCCTACGTTAGAGTGGCTGTGCACTAATGTAAAATCTCAACGTTGGTTTTTTGTAGGCAGTGACTATATTTGGCCTGCAAAAACTCACGCTTCAGCTATCGACTTTCTTCATTCTAGACATCGAAAAGTCGTTGCTAATGAGCTTCTACCACTCAATTGTAAAGATTTTTCCAGCACGCTTGATCATATTGAACAGCAAAAGCCAGATGTTGTTTTTATTAATTTGCTTGGTGAAGGTTCGATTGATTTTAATCGACAATTTGCCCAACGGGGGTTAGATAGCCAAATTATCCGATATTGTGGTGCGATTGAAGAAAACATGCTTTATGGGATTGGTAATGAAAATAGTCACAATCTCTTTTCTTCAATGGGGTATTTCGAAGGCTTAGATACCAATGAAGCCAAAAATTTTAATAAGCTTTACTATAATAATTTTGGCGAGCTGGCACCTGGACTGAATCAGATAAGCGTCTCAAGTTATGAAGGTATTATGTTACTTGCCGATCTAGCACAGAGAAGCCAATCCTTATTGACTAACGATATTGAAAAAACGTCTATGTCAGCGGTTAATTTTCATAGTCCCAGAGGTGAAATAACCTTGTTAAATAAAAATGTACAGGCAGATGTGTTTATTGTTCAAGCAAAAGACAATGGCTTTATTCCTCTGCATCGTGTCGGTTATTAGCCACGCTTCTGTTCTTTCTCTTTAGCTATGCTTTTCCAATTGAAATAACTGAAAAAATACCGTTAATTACTGCTTAACGGTATTTAATATTGCTTGGTATAACGAGTTTTTAAAATTGCATTTCAAATGTTGCACCATAAGTAGAGGGAGCGCCGTAACCACGAAGTAACCAACCAAATGCTGGAAGATCATTGAGGTAAGTAACGTATTGAGTATCTGTTATATTTTTCCCCCATAACGATATACGCCAATCATTTTCGGTCGATTCAAGCGTAATGCGTGCATTGACGATCCAATAATCATCAATTAAATTACTTGGTTGATTATTTACTTCGAGATACTGCTCATCTCTCCAACTCCAATCACTGGCAAAAATCAGATCATAACCATCGTTTAGCTCCCATACATACCGTGCTTGTCCGTTGTAAGTGTATTTGGGGTTAAAAGCTGGGCGGTTTCCTTGTAGTTGAACTTCACCAACTCCTGTTTGTAATGTGAGCTCGCTTTTCAATTCAGCATCGACCCAACCCACACCAGAGCTTAGTTTTAAACCATCAATTGGCACCCATTGCAGATCGAGTTCAGCTCCGATAGTCGCAATTTCAGCGGCGTTAATCGTAATGGGGACCGGGGAGTTAGGTGCATCAACATCAATGTGGCCATTTTGAAAATCATAGCGGAAAACAGCACCGTTGAATTGTAAGCTTCTATTGGCTAAGGTTGTTTTAAATCCAATTTCATAAGCGGTTATCTCTTCGGGCTCTAAACTGGTCAGTTCATCTTGAGTCGCTGCAAACGCAACACTGTAGCCCCCACTTCTGAATCCTGTAGAGATAGAACCGTAATAAAGTACATCTTCTTGAGGTGTCCACTCTAATCCGGCTTTAAAGGTGACGTTTTCATCAGTTCGTAGGCCACCATCGCTAAGGTCTGCTGCGGTAGAGGCAATACCTGTGATGATGACAGGTTGCTCTTCACCCTTGATTGATTGCAGTCCTTCTCCTTTATAAGTTCCGCCTGTCAGATTGGTTTGTTCCCAACTGTAGCGAACACCACTAATTAATCTTAAGTCCTCTGTTAATTTATTCTCTATGTGTGCAAAAAGGGCTAGGGCATCCACTTTTTGATTGTATTTTGAGTAATTATTGAGCCCGTTAAAAGGTAAGTATGCTGTTAAATAATCAGCGTTATCAAAGTCGTCATGTTCATAGAATAATCCGACAATGTAGTTCCAGTCGTTATGATCAAAGTCTGATGACAACCTGAATTCTTGAGTAAACTGCTTAAATTCGGTAAACCAATAAACTTCAACAGAGGTCACTGGACTGCCATCAGAATCCTCGTGTTGATCTTGACTGAATTGCTCGTAAGCCGTTATGGATGAAAAAATTGAATCATCAAGCTGATGCTCTACTCTAACTAGCCCCCCTAGACTTTCATTATCGACAGTGAAACTAAGGTTATTTTGAGTGATATAAGGGTCATCTTCTCCTGGGTAGTATTGGCTGACATCTTGGCCTGGATTGAATATAAGATCTAACCCACGTAAGCAATTAGCATTGTCACCTTGCACTGTTCCATTGAGGTATTCTGGGCAAAACCCACTGCCATCGGGTAGGGTATTTCCGACCCCTTCATAGGGATGAAGTTCAGATTTGTCCTTACCGTAGTGCATTGACAGTAACGCTGATGTCCCTTCATCGTTTTCCCACAAAAGTTGGCCGCGAATGGCTTTCTCTTTTACTGCACCTTCATCGTCTTGGCGAGTCGTATTGTAGTAATAGCCCTCTCCTTGCTCTGTCATATACATGGAGAGTCTTCCGGAGAGGTTTTCAGACAAGGGTCCGGAGATAAAGTTTTCTGTGGTGAAGGTATCATAGTTATCATATCCAACACTGACTCCGGCCTCAAAATAGGATGTCGGTTTATTGGTGAAAAAGTTAACGGCGCCTCCTGTGGTGTTACGGCCAAAAAGATCCCCTTGTGGGCCTTTAAGTACTTCCACATGTTCAATATCAAATAGCGTCATTCCAGTCATAAACCCCTTGCTCATGTAAACTTCATCTACATGAACGGCAACGGGAGCGTCAAGATTAGAGGTGAACTCATTTAAGCCTAATCCTCGAATATTGAAAAAGTTATTGCCTAGACCATAATTGACCTGAACATTTGATACATTGGCTGCAACGTTAACCACGTCGGTTACCCCTAACTCTTTTAGCTGATCTTCACCAAATGCAGCCATGGTGATACCGACTTTTTGTAAAGGCTGAACTCTTTTTTGAGCTCTGACTTCAATGACTTCAATTTCCGCGTCATTACTTAAGACAGGAAATATTGCGAAAGACATTGAGATTATTAGGGTTATATTTATTAATCGATTCATAATATTCATCATTCCTTTTAATTGTTTATTGTTAGAATAACTAGCGAGTAAAAATTGAACTTTTAGGCTGTAGATAGATTAAACGGCTTTCCAATCAGTGCTTTGTTCATAAGCTTGTGCAGCTCGATACAAGGTAGCTTCGTCAAAATGGTTGCCGACCAACATCATCCCAACGGGTAAACCATTTCGCATTCCGCAAGGGATAGATAAAGCTGGGTGGCCGGTGGTATCAAATGGACAGGTGTTACCGATCATTTCAAAGGCACGCTGCACATGCAGAGACTCATCATCGTCAGTGGTAGGAATAAGCGTTGCTTGCATCGGGGTGGTTGGCATCACTAAAATGTCAAAATGCGACAGCAGCTTGTTATATTCATCGGTTAAGCGACGGCTGAGATTCTGTGCTTTTGCATAAAAATGGCCGTTATATTTCTCGAGCATATATTGGCCAGTTAACAGACAAGACTTTAGATTATTTGGCAGCTCATTAGCATGCATGCGCCAACTTGAGTGACGGTCAATTAAACTGGTGCTGTACAACCCTTTCCAGCCTAGCCCCATGCCATTGCGGAGCATCATCTGATCGGTTAAGCCTTCTAATGCTATTGCCAGCCAAATGGATTGGCCTATGTTGTGCCAAGGCGTCGATACTTCTTCGACACTCGCGCCAAGTTTAGAAAATACATTAACGGCATCGAGTACAGCTTTATCTACCTGTTCTTCTGATTCAGGGCGGTTAAACCCATCGGTTAATATGCCTATTTTCAAATCATTAATATTGGAGTTCAAACCAACAAGGTAGTTATCAACTTCCTGTCTATATTGCCGAGGATCTAGCCCGTCAGGGCCAGCTATGGCTTGTAACAGTTTGGCGTTGTTTTTCACATTATTGGTAATTGGCCCAGCATTATCGATAGTATTTTCAATGGGCATAATGCCACTGTAGGGCACGAGTCCCCAAGTTGGTTTCATGCCAACGCAACCAGACCAAGAGGCGGGAATTCTAATTGAGCCGCCTTGATCACAGCCAATTGCCATATCAACTTCCCCTGAACCGACTAAGGCGCCACAACCTGAGGATGAACCGCCACTGGAATAAAGCGGGTTGTAGGGATTTTTGACTGGGTGCTTACTGTTGGTATGGCTGCCACCCGATAAGCAGAAGTATTCACAGTGGGCTTTACCCACAATTTCCCCGCCAGCGTTGAGGATTCTACTCACTACCGTCGCGTCATACTCAGGAACATATCCCTGTAATGTTGACGCACCGTTCATCATCGGTACCCCAGCAAGGAAAATATTATCTTTTAAAACAAGCTTACACCCTGCTAATGAACCAGATTTAGCCCCTTTGATCGAAGTCTTTCGATGCCATGCATTAAGTTCATTTTGTTCTGGTTCTGGCGCATAACCACTGGTACGTGGGTAGGTAACCTCAGGAACATAATCAGCAAGCGAATCAATCAGTTCATAAGCTGTCAGGTTGGGTTGTAATAAGGATAAATGTAATTCCAAATCGGAGTCTGATAAGTCCATATAGAGACTTTTAGCGATCAAATTTAATTCATTTAAAGTAGGGCCTGTAATTGCCATCGTTATTATCCTTGGGCTAGTTTCAAAGTACTAACGTATAGCTATGGAGTTGATCGTGTCAAGTGGGATATTATTGTTTGATATATTCTACTTTGAGAATAAAATGTTGCATTTTGCCTGTAATGTTTATAAGTTATAAACTTGTTAGATAGCCGAAGGGGATAGCAATGAAGCAAGGTTTAGCCAAACAAAGTTACGCTGAGGGAGAGAGTCATGTCGGCTTTATTGATAGTACGATTGGACAGGCTTTTGATCGCATAGCTTTACAACACCCTAAGAGGCAAGCCCTTGTTGTTAAACATCAAAATATCTCTTGGTGTTACCAAACATACCATCAAAAAGTGACACAATTTGCCGCTGGACTAATACAGCTTAATGTCAAACCCGGAGATAGGGTGGCTATCTGGGCGCCTAACTGTGTTCAATGGTGTATCGCTCAATTTGCCACGGCCAAAATTGGTGCTCTATTGGTGTGTATTAATCCTGCATACCGGATGGCGGAGCTTTCCTATGCACTACAGAAAGTGGGCTGCAAGGTGTTGATTACTGCGACCAACTTTAAGTCAAATGATTATCTGGAAATGATTGAAACCATAGTGCCTGAGCTTAAATTGTGCGCGCCAGGAGAGATCGTTGCTGAAAATTACCCACTGTTGAAAAGTGTCATTCAAATGGGCTGTAAAAGCCGACCGGGTATGTTTAGTTTTGATGAGGTTGGTGAGTACTACACTGATGCTTTAATTGAGAAAGTAGTCAGTCTCGGTCAGCGTCTGTCACCTGATGATGCGATTAATATTCAATTTACAAGTGGTACCACAGGCGAACCCAAAGGGGCAACCTTGACCCACCGAAGTATCTTAAATAATGGCTTTCAAGTTGGGGAGAAAATGCACTTAACTGCGGAGGACAAGTTATGTATTCCAGTGCCTCTATATCACTGTTTTGGTATGGTTATGGGGAATTTAGCGTGTATTACTCATGGCTGTTGCGCTGTATTTCCCAGTGATTCATTTGACTCTGCTGCATGCTTAGAAGTGATCAATGATGAGCAATGTACGGCCCTTCATGGTGTGCCGACTATGTTTATCGCCATGTTAAATGAGCCAAGGTTTAAAACATATAATCTGACGAGTTTGCGCACTGGTATCATGGCGGGAGCATTGTGCCCAATAGAAGTGATCAAGAAAGTGATCGATGACATGAACATGAAACATGTACTTATCGCTTATGGTCAAACAGAAACGAGCCCAGTGAGTCATATGACAGATATCAATGACGCTATTGAAAAACGCGTGTCGACGGTGGGAAGAGTTGGCCCTGGTTTAGAGGTAAAACTGATTAATCAATGCGGTGATATCGTTCCTATAGGGGAGCAGGGAGAGATATGCATTCGCGGCTATGCTGTCATGAAAGGTTATTGGGAAGATGAACAAAATACCAAAGAAACCATTACCCAAGATGCTTGGTTACACTCTGGCGATTTGGGGGAAATGGACAGTGATCATTACTTAAGAATCACCGGGCGCATGAAAGATATGATTATTCGTGGTGGTGAGAATGTTTATCCAAGAGAAATTGAAAACTTTTTATACACACACCAGAGCATTTTAGATGTGCAGGTTTTTGGGATCAAAGATGCCAAGTATGGGGAAAGTGTTTGTGCATGGATTATATGTAAAAAAGATAGATCATTGACTGAAAAGGAGGTGCAGGATTACTGTAAAAATAATATTAGTCATTTCAAAATTCCTGAACATATCTCCTTTGTCTCTAAATTTCCTATGACGGTGACAGGAAAAATCCAAAAGTTTGTGATGAGAGACATGATGGAAAAAGGGCATTAGCGGACTTTTTATCTTATTAAATATCCTATTTATCGTTTACGTGCTCAATAAGTTTGATCGTGAAATCAAGTATTGATAGTGGCTGCTTGTATCGTATTTAAATCAATTAATCTTGCAAAGAAAAGGTCAGATTAGCGTTGGTATTGACGTTAATCTGACCCTGTTATTCGACATGAAACATACTACTTAGGACTATTGGTCTCGAACCAATCGAACAGACGCAGAAGTATATGTTTTCGAAGTATTATTATAACTCTGTCCATTATAGAAAAAGAGATGCTCTGCCTTATTTGAATCATTAGGATTGGTGGTACTTGACCAATAACCTGATTGCAAAGGGGTATTAGGGAAGTAGGCACCATTGATCATTGGGATACCATAATTGGTGTCTACCAGGCTTTCTAGCTCCTCTATTGTTGGTAGTCGCCACCCAGTAGCTGAGCCACAAAAATCAGTGGTGTTTACGCTATCTTCAAAGCGTTGGGAATTACAGAAAGTGTTACTGTCATTTGCATCATAACCAAAGCAAAAATTACCTGAGGTGTTTGCGCCTGAGAAGCCACCATTGGTTGTCGGGTCGGGATCAAACCAAGCATAAGCATCATCGGCGTCATGTAAGCTCTCTTTTCTTATCCCATTACTATTACGTTTCACTTCCCAGATAAGATTAGTCGCAACATCTTTAACGCACGACCACTGGTTACCCTCACTTTCACTGCCTGTGTCGCTCCATGGCAGAGTTTGGTTAGTAAGTGGGTTGCCGATATCATCGAGCTTGATAAACGGCGCCGTCGTTTCTTGGATCACGGGCATATTTGACAATAGTTCATGGGTTGCTTCTATTGCCCCCACATTGATTGCGGGTCCAACACCGCCAACAGTACCTGTTCCACCAGAATTGTCGATCACATCTTGTGTAGTACAAGCGCCTAAATGACCAATAAACTCCAATCTACCTTTAGTGCCACCACCGCTAGGGCCTGAGACATTTTGAACGCCAAATTCAAGGTTAAAGTCAACGCCATTACCGGTACCTGAAAACGTGTTACTGCCACTTTCACTAGGGCCCCAAGATGCCATTGTCGATTGGCTGTACTGGGTACGCGAAACGATTCGGTTACCAGTTTGATTAGTTAGATTGTTTAAATCAATGTAACCCATATTGTCTGACTTAAACTCATCGATAATGACCTTGCCGCCGCCACATGAGCAAAAATCTTGCTTTAATTTGTGAGTGACGTTGGATGCACTACCGAAATCAAACCATGACAAGGCGCCATCCCAAACAATACCTTGGTATTGCGTACCGTCAAACACGTTATTTACCACTGGGTGGCTACCCGCACTGTTTACCCACGAATTAGCAAGACTGAGATCAACCGTGACATATTCATTACAGCTTTCAGGTAATACGTCAGTGTAAATCACCTCATGACATTGGTCGGTTACCGTGGGGTCATTAGGATCACAATCATCATCGTTCAATGCACCGTCACCGTCTAAGTCGATAGGTGTAGAGTCTGGATTGGCTGGATCGCTACCCGTATCTTTCTCCTCTTCGTCACAATAACCATCGCCGTCGGTATCAACACAAGGTTGATCGCCGGTATTGATACATAACTGCAGCAGTGTAGTATCCACTTCTGTGTTTTCAGATACGAGAACATCAAGCCCTGCACCACTGGTATTACTCGCGTTGAGCACCGTGATGAGGTTAGGTGTGCTTGGCAAACTCGGAATGTTAAATAAACCATCAATGATGTATGCCACTCCGCCATTTAACGTGCCGTTAGGCCATTGATTGACGAGCGCGCCCGGCGCAGTTGTAGTAAAACCTGTGACCATGTTGCTCATTGCGGTGTTGGCTAAAAATACCTTATCGTTGCTTGCATTTGGACCACTGGCACGGGCATTGATCATGAACTGGGCTTTAGTGATACTGCTGCCATTGGGTAGGGCTAAGGTATCAATAAAGGTACTGTCCTTTTCACTAATTTGATCATAAGTGATTAGGTTACCCGCTAGCGATAACAGAGCTGCACTGGGGCTGTTTTGATCCGAACCTGGCGTGAAATCATCGGGCTCACCACCAAGGATTTCGTAGTAAATGTCGCCTTGATCAGCATCACAGGTAAATTTCTCTTTTAGAACCGAAATCACCTCTTTAACTGGCAGACCTGTGGGTTTTTGCGGCGTTTTAATGCGACAAGCTGCAACGGCAACAAAATCGACATTGGTGGTCGGCATTATCACCAGATCCAGATTAGTTTGCCCAACTTGCAGTTTGTCGAGCAGAGACTGAGAACCAGATTGATTGTGTATATTTTGTAAATTTTTAAAATACACATGGGGCGATACACTTTGCCAAGTGGTGCGAATGTCGCTAACAGTACCGCTGACATTGGCGCTTGAGCTTAGATTTGTAGCGTCGCCTATGGCAAATATGTCGAAGTAATTTGGCGTATCAGCAAGGGTAAAACCTCGCTCTTTCAATCCCATGACCAATAGACCATTGGATAGATCACTTGGTAAGTTGGTTAAGGTATCTGTAAACACATTGGGGTTAGCTGGCGATATGCTGGCATCGAAATCATAAGGGTGAACTAAGTTATTCGGTACCGTGCCTAACCAAGTGGTTAATGCAGCAGATGGAGCCGTACTCTCTATGTTAGTAGTGGCGAAATTATCCGCCATGCCGTACATAAAGATCTGTTTTTCCTCGTCATCTTTACATGTTAATTGCTCAAATGCGGCTTCATAAGCAAGAGGCTCTTTTTTACTGGCCCTGATGTTGTAAGCGATGTTAGTGGCTTCTTTGTTGCTAAGCCTAAACATTTCATCGGTTACTGGTGATTCAACTTGGAGTTTAGGGATTTCTGCAACACAAGCTCCCCCATCATAGGCAGTAATACAGGGCACTATGCTTGATAAATCGATGGGTGGGTATGGATCATCAGGGTTTCCTTCACAATATTCAGGTAGTCGGTCACAAATACTTTGAGAGTGAAGAGTGAGATCCACCAATGATTCAGCCATCGCTTTTATGTCAGCATCATAGGCTTGTTTTAACGATAATCCGTTGCCACCTAAGAGCTCAAGATTCGAGTTGAATGCTTGAAATATGGCTTCATTTTGCTGACCGTTGCCATCGAGTTTAAAGTTTTGTACTAAATAACTTTTGGCTTGCTTTAGATTGAGTGGGATAGCATGACCACAGCACCAATCGTCTCCTAGTTCTTGTGCATATTGAACCACACCTAAGGCTAATAGGTTGAATGGCGATGCTTGCTCTTCTCCCACGGGGAACGACATGAATCGTTTACCCTCGAAAGCGATGAAACTTCCAATTCCTGTTGCTTCAGGTGGGGCTAGCTCAATTAATATTCGTGCGTCTGGCGCGAGCTTATCAATGTCGATCCCTTGGTAAACTTCGGTGATCGCGACGGGCGTAGCATCACAGATAAAATCTGCATCTTCGTCTATACAGGCTTTCACCTGAAATGAAGTGGGTATTCCTGTTAATTCTGTTTTGGGTTCAACCACGGGAACGGGTTTCTCTTCTGGTTTTGGCGGGGTGGCTTTCTCTTCACCTCCACATGCCCCCAGCCCCGTTATCATGATAATTAAGATACTTAATCTGGTTAAAACGTTCATCTTCAACTCCTCATAGAGCGCTAATTTGATATTTATCTCGTTAGTCACCTAACCTTGTTCTTCCTTGACTCTTTATATATTCGCCTCGATTTTTCCGGCAAAATTACAATATCAGCGATGGGAATTTACTCATTAAAATACAAGGGATAAAAGAGGGGATGTTTGAAATTTACCTAATTTTACCCAAGGGTCTTTCTGTTCTAAAACAATTAGTTACTATGAAATCACCTTGGCGTTTCTGAGAGTAAACGGATTCGTTCGATTTCCCCACTACGTTTATATCGGCCCATAGACGCTGTCTATAGCACAACCAAGCTTTAGTCTTGGTGTGGTAACCCCATGCTTGCTAATCTGAACCTAAGTTGAAGTGAGGAATACAAGAGGGGCAACATGGAACAGCAAATACCACGACCTAATGCAGATAAGGCTGAGTCACGACAAAGTTGGGTTGATGTAGAGGGATTTTTACAACCCACTGTGGAGTGGATCAGTGAATATTTGGTCGATGAATCTTGTTACGTACTTGGTTATAACTAACCCAAATGGGTTGTGTAGTGATCAATGGTAATCGCTGATTTGATATTTCGCGCGATACTTCAGCCTGTTGTGGAAGCTCAGAGCCGCATCTACACCAGTTCATCTATCTCTTCGGTTTTGACTTGTCTGAGTAAGTCGCTAACACGAAAGCACGCCCCAAAATGAGTACAGTGTTTAATTCCCAACCTTCCCAGCCATCTGGTCCCGTCTACATTTTCCCGTCAAACTTATTGAGCTGAATATGGATGCCTATTGGGCAAGGTTACTTTTTTCGGGACGAAGTGCGCCTCCCGAAGAGGTTAACTCCCCAGAGAAATTAGTGATGGGGATCAAAGGCACTATGCAGGGGATCGGTTATATTTCCAGTCGAGATTTGACGAATTCTTTAAAAGTGGTTTATCGATTTGAAAAGTTTTAGTCGAAAGCTGTATTTTAAAGTTGCATTGGCAATCGCCGTTGGGGCAGCAATTATTGCGGCTTTAAGTTCTATTGTGTTCTATTTTGGTGAGATAACTCGAATTCAACAACGCTCTATAGCAGAGATCAATCAACTTTCAGTGACTGTTGAGAAGACGGCTTCTATTGCCATATACGTTCAGGATATCGAGTTAGCCAATGAGATTATTTCGGGTCTGACGATGAATGATCTTGTTTCTCAAGTGGAGTTGGTGAGCGAGTCCGGTTTTAAGTTAAATTCTGGGTTAACTATCGTTGATGGGGTTAGATAATGTCGAAAAGATTCAGCTCTTTCATCCTTTTAGTGAGAAGGAGTTAATTGGGGAGTTATGGCTGTTAGCCGATGAGGAATTTATTAATAGTAACGCCAAAAACTCAGCATTGAATCAAGCCTGGATGTTAGCCTTACTGACCGTTACTATCGCTTTACTTGTCTCCTTGATTGTACACCAAGTGTTGACCTCACCACTTAATGAAATAACCAAACAGTTTGAAGAAGTTGAATCAGGTAAAGAGATTGAAATTCAGGTACCTAGATTTCACCACCAAGATGAAATTGGCAGTCTTGCTAAAGGAATAAACCAACTTATCTCTCTTCTTAACAGTTCCATCGAATCAGAGCGGAAAATGAGGGAAAAAACTGAGGCTCTGGAGAAAGAGTTTAGGTTAATCTTTGAACAGACAAGCGCTGGGATCTGTTTAATTGATAATGATAACCGCTTAGTAACGGCTAACTCTGCATTTCAGAATATTCTTTTAAAAACTCATTCAATACCCGATGCCATTGGGTTAAAGCTTACTGATTGGTTTCATAATAAAGATGAGGTGGATAAGTTTATTACTAGGATTAAGCAGAGTAATAAGCTCGATACCGTAGCTTTGGATCTTAAATTGAAAACCACCGTTGAGCAAGCTGATTGCTGGGTTCACTGCCTATTTTCTAAAGTGGTGGATACTGATACTGATAACTCCCTCATTATAGAGGTTTTGATGTACGACGTAACAGAGAGAACTGAGCGGGAGGTTAATACACGTTTCGAAGCTGATCATGATGCTCTGACTCATTTGAAAAATAGACGTGCTGGAGAACGTTTATTAGATTCTCTATTTGAACAAGCTCAAAAAAATAATGAGATAGTGGTTATTATGAACATAGATTTGGACAAGTTTAAAATTGTAAATGATGTTTATGGCCATGAAGCAGGAGACTCTGTGCTCATCGAAGTGGGTAGGCGTTTAATGTTGGTATTTAGAAATGATGATATCTGTATTCGCTGGGGAAGTGACGAGTTTGTTGTCGGCTGCTATTTTGATGCAAATAGATTAGAGGGTAGAGGAGAAACAGCAATTGCAGCTTTAGGTGAAAGATTAGTCGTTGCACTGAGTCAAGATCTCACATTATCGGATGAGGTGGTCATAGAGATGGGGGCCAGTGTTGGTATCTCTATCTTTCCACAACATGCTAATGATTTAGAAAGCCTGTTAAGTGTTTCAGATCTGGCTATGTATCAATCTAAACAAGCTGGGCGAAATCAGTTTAGTATCTTTCAGCCTGAGTTGTCTGCCAGTGATTTTAACTCGTAGATGAATATAGAGTCTGTAAATAATTGTGGATAACTACCTTTCTGTCAGTACCCTATGTGGGTCATTGGAATCTGTTACGTGAATCCATGCTCTCCAGTAAAACTATCAAATAGCAAACCATCCAAATACCAATTCAGTTCAATGAAACCAATCCACCCACCAATCCCAAAGGATACTATTGGTTATCAGATCGGTTAGGCTTATTTGTTATCTGACAAGATTCCTTATTACTTTTAAAAGCTAGATCCTGGTTGAGACAAAAACTCTAACTCATCAGCTGTTGAGGATCGTCCTAAGATCACATTTCTATGAGGGTAACGACCAAAACGGTCGATAATCGCTTTATGCCTCTGCTCAAAGTTGAGGCTGACCAGTGCAGCTTCACGGCTGAAAAGGATTATAGCTACCTCGTGAATGCGTTTAGATTCACTGTGCATATAGGGCATAAATAAAAAGGGAACTTGCTTGGCTTTAAGTTCCAAATCGACGCCACTCGCGACGGCTTCTTGGGCTAAGGTGAGCGCCATCGGATCGGCTGTAAAGGCTTGAGGGGTGTCGCGGAATATGTTTCGAGAGAATTGATCCAGTACGATGATCTCGGCCAATCGTCCCAGAGGTGTGACGCGCCAGTGATACAACTCGCCCGCTTTAGCTTGTTTGAGTAATGATCCAAAACGGAGACGAAGTTGCTCATCAAAGTCATGGTCTTTAACCCAATGACATTTAGGCGCTATCTCTTCAAACCAAAAGTTTATAATGGTGTCTGGCGTCATATGACAGGTTTGCACTAATACTTTTTCCTCTACCTGTTCCTTGCTATTCAAGGTGACTCTCCTCTTCTTTGAAGCCTAGATTTTAGAGTTTCGATCCTAGGTCCTAGGTTTTATGAATCTATATCCAGTTATTGGGATCATTGGCTGTGATAGCAAGGGCTCGTTCGGCGATAGCTCGAGCATCTTCAACTGGCATATAGGGGATGGTTTGGGTGCCACTGGCTAGGCCTAACTCAAGATTGGCAACGCCACGCTTGCGCTGACCTTTTGTTTGGGTGATCGTCACATGTTGCACTTTTATAAGGGAGATCAAGTGCCAAGATTGGCCTAATACGCCAGTGTGTATCCAACAAGTATTGCCGTTAAATATGTAACCCCACTGGCGATATCTTAAGTACAGGCCTGCGGTGAAAACAAAACCTATGACCCACATTAGTTCTGTCATTGGATTAAAGCCCATTCCAATGGTGTTCACAGCTGGGACAATAAGCGGGAGCAGGGCTCGACGCCAAAACCAACCAAAATGTATTGGATTATAGTGGGTGGGCAGTTCTCTGCTTGCACTCCCAGCTTCACTTATCGCCGGCATTAGAGCCATAATTTCCTGTCGGCTCATGCTGGGAACCAACATATGCTTTTTTGCTTTCTGTTCAACTTCAGTCCCTTTAACTTGTTGAAAGTTGAGGGTCCAGAGTGTTAATAATCGACCTACAATCGGTTGTGAAAAACGAATGACCTGAACTCTGTACAGCGCTAGGGCATCATTTTGTTTGGCGATAATACCGCCAGTTCTGTGCAAAGTTGTGCCACTTAAACTTAGGCAGTATGGATAATATTTAAGTACCGCGGCGGCTATAGAAATTAAAGACAGCAGCAGGTAAAAACCGATAATAAGAGTGGTGATTAATAGGATTTGATAGAACAAGTTATCGTTTACAGCTAGGTAATACCAATCCAGTGCGCTTTTGGCAACTTGAGTTTGGACTATATCACTCCAGTCAAATTGGCTTAAAATTGGGCCCGCGATAATGGAAAACCAAAATAGATTATTTTGGTATAAACCAAAAAGAAGCAGATCCTTAAATCCTTTGCTGACTAAGATTTTCTCCTGGGGATGAACACTATCGTCAGTGGTTGGCAGTGAGCTAGCGTCTGCTGGTTTTGTCTCTGTTGAAGAGGCGCAGTGTTTAGACTGAATGCCGGCGAGCAGATGCTGCTTTATCGCCATCGCTCTTTGATAGCTCACCGCCGCGAGTACGGCTTCATCTTCTTTCGAACCTGCCGTTTCGACCACTAAACTGTAGAGCCCCATAGGTCTGAAGTAGAGGGGCTGCTCAAGACGCACATTTTGTATCCTACTTAAGGGGATCTCATTGGCTTTCTTGAAAATTAATCCGTGTCGAACCCCGAGCTTGTCATCGAATAAACGATAACGAAACATAGCCCATTGCACGATGGCATAGGTGATAATGGCAAGCATTACACAAACTGCTCCTATGATAAACCATGGGGAGTCAAAGCCCTTTTGCCAGCCGGTATACACAAACGGGATAATGGCATAGCCGTTACTCAATACCTGTCGAATCGTATTGAAGATGTAACTGACGATCGACCAAGGGGAGAGGCCTGACCATGAGGCCTGTGAGTTAGTGCTTGTCATTATCAGCGGTCTTTTCTGGTTGACTGTCAGTGTGAGTCTTAATGTGGTTGTCAGCTGATAAAGGCTCACTCTTTTGAGACGACTTGCCAGCCATACTAAGCAGATGCTGTCTTAATTTTTCAGCTGTTTTACTCTCTAAACCGGGTAGCTCAATCTCAGCACTGCCACTGCCAGCACTAAAACATTTCAGGGTTTTAAGGCCAAACTTTCGTTCCAGCGGACCTTGAGAAAGACTGATGTGCTGTAAGCGTGTATAGGGGAGTGAGATACGCTTGAACCAGATGATCCCTTTTTGCATTAAAAGTTCATGCTCACACACACCATAGGCAATGGATCTTGCGTAGCTGACTCTGATCCAGATGATAAAAGTGGCGATAAAAAACAGACCCGGAATAATAATGGCCATGATAAGCAGCGGGAGCTCAGCACCGATGAACAAAAAACTCGACATCGCAGTGATAAAGAAGAGGGCTACAGCGGCAGTTTCGATTAATACTTGGGTGTAATAGCGGCTCTCAATCGGGGTCAATGGTATTTGATCAAAGCCTTGCCAATCACTCTCAGTGAGTGGCTTATGTTCAATTTCAGGTTGCGCTGCTGCAGAGTTTACTGGTTCAGACATCATCAGTTTCCATCTTTTATTATATGAACGACTATATCAGTAACCTGTACTCTAGCTCTAGAGGGAGAAATATTTCCCTACAATTAAGTAAAAAATTGGAGTTTACTTGAGGTTAGCCAGTGTGAGAACCGCTTGTTGTCGGTTGATGACTCCCAGTTTCTGAAACAGGTTTTTCAGGTGAAATTTCACCGTATTCTCTGAAATTCCCATAGAGAGACTGATCTGTTTGTTGGTGAACCCTTGAGAAAGTAAAGGGCAGATCTGCTGCTCCCGTGATGAGAGATCCCAAGGGTTTTTCTGAGTACTATGGGACTTTTTGAGTTCCGATATCAACCAAATGAGTAAGGTTTTGCTCATTTGGTTGATGTCACTCTCATCAATATTCAGATTGAGCTTAAGCAATAACGCCTCTATTTGGTGAGGTAGTTCAAAGAAGACCTGTTTACAGCCAATTTCGGCAGCTAAGTGGAGCATTTCAGTCACTAAGCAGAGGGCTTTTTTTTCATGGCCAGTAGCATTGTGGACTAAACATTGGATCCCGAGGGCTTTGACCTGATCTATTTTTTGTTTGTTTTGTTGGGCAATCCCATTGAGTTTTTGGCTGTAGGTGAGCGCTTGATGACTCATGTTGCGTGATAAATAGTGCTTGGCGATGACATAATAATATTCACTGATAACAAACCACATAGGTTGAGGATCTTGCCAATAAGGCTCGCGAATGATTTGGCTGTTCAATTGGTTAAACGTATCGAGGTGACAAAATTTATCGGTGACTTTTAAACGCAGCACATCCAGTAGTTTTTCCAGTCTAACCAGGTGTCTCGACTGAGCCACTTGATAACCTCTTTGCAGGTAACGTTGGCATTCATCGTGATCATCGTGGACGAGTGCAAGATTGATGGCCAGTCTAAAGCTCACCGCATAAATGTCATGCCAGCAATCTTTACTTTCGAGTACCTTAATGCCACTTGCGAGCAACTCTTGGGCTTTATCTATCTGGTAAACTTGGTAATGGATATCGGCTTTAAGGCAACTTGCCATGGATTGTAATCCGCTATCTAAACCAAGGTGTTCTGTGGCCATTTGGCTCGCTTGTGTAAATAAACTCAGTGCTTCATTCAGTTGTCCCCGATAAGCCAAACTTTGCCCTTGATGGAAAATATTATAGTTAATGCCCACCCAGCAATTAGCCAGTTGCATCTGTTGATGGCTGGCTAACGCGGCTGACTCAGCATCATCAAACATCCCCAACTGGTTATGAATAAGCCCGAGGCCGGCTAGCACAATGCCTCGGCCCAAATGATCATTATCCTTAAGGGACTTAAGTAAACCCGTTAATGATTCAATGAGTTCACTGTTGGTGCCTCGGTCTAGATACAGGTCAATTAGCATTTTAATAATGGTAAAGTCGCGAGATTGACTTGAGCTGGGCGTGTTGTGTAATTGGTATTCGTTGAACAGGGTAAAAGCGAGCTCATAGGCGGTGGAGGCTTGATTGACTTCACCCAGCTTTAAGTATAAATAACACTGTATTAGCCCTAAAGTAGGAGAGTTTGTTATCTGCTCACGGTTAAATTGGCTTAAGAGTGATTCTACATAGCCAATACCATGGGTTAAGATCAGCTCCCAGCCTCCAGATGACGCTATCTGTGAGATAGCTAATTCAATGTGATTTGCACGAATATACTGGTTAACGGCTTCTTCAAAGTAGTCATTGTTGGCATAGTATTTGGCCGCTTTACACCTTAAGTCTCGACAGGTTTGCTCTCCCACCTCCTGCAGTAGCCGTTTTTTCAGGAAGTCTGCAAACAGGTGATGATAGCGGAAAAAACCTTGCTGGCTATCAATGGGGATAACCAAAGAGCTAAAGGGGATGATCTGTGACATTAACTGGGCTGAATTTTCTATCTCGCACACATCATTGGCGATTAACGGATCAAATCTGTCTAAGAGTGAGGTGTGTAGCAAGAAGCGCTGAACCTCGGGTGTTTGTTTGTGGTAGATCTGCTCAGACATATAGAGATCGAGAATATCGATGGACTGATTGAGCAGACGGGTAAGCGCGATCTCAGGGTGTTGCTGATGAAAGATGGCGATCAACTGCATCGCGACGACCCAGCCCTCTGTTTTTTGATGAAATGCGGTGATTTCACTTTGGCTGAACTGCTCTTGATAGAGCTGAATCGCTTCGTCAATACTGAGTTTAAAATGCTCTGGTTGCAGCATTAACATCTGCCCACTGGCGAGTAGATTGCCTATCTCTAATCTCGGTTGTATTCTGCTGGCAATAATCAGTTGTAGCTGCGGCGGACCATACTGCAAAATTTGATTGAAAAAATGTAAAATTACCTTGTCTGAGAGAAAATGAAAGTCATCAATAAACAGATAAACAGGCTGATTAATCCCATGTAATATAGCCATAATATCGATAAAAAAGGATTCATAATCTGTGTTGGCCGAGATACTGCTTGCCCGATTAATTAATTGTTTATCGGCGATATCATGATGAACCAATGCATGGCAAAAGAGATTAAAAAAACGGTTGGGCTCATTATCTGAAGGGTCAATCGCAATCCAGATAACTTGGGTATTATCTTGCTTTGTTAGTATCTCAAAATATTGTGAGAGCAGGGTGGATTTACCATAACCAGCAGGACTTACAGCGGTGATCAAAGCCTTGACACTTGCTTGAGTAAATTGTTCAAGCAAAGCGGTTCTCAACGACAGTTTTATCTGTTGCTGAGGCGGTTTAAACTTCTGTATTAGAAAGCTAGGTGTTGGTCTTTTTGGCAAACCCTTGTTCCTTTTTCTTGTTATTATTTGACCTATTAAATACTAAAAACCCTTCGAAACACACTTACCCACTCGCAACTACCCGATAGGGTAGTTTTTATCAGAATCTCTGACCGGCTACCCTTTCTCTTTATTGAACAAACCTTAGCGGATTGCAACACTTTAGTCACATTTGAACGTAAGCGAAGCAGATCGATAAGGGGGAGAGATGACCATATATTCAAGAGTCCTGACCGTAACATCACTATTAACAGCGTCATTAGTGAGCACGGTGTTAGTGAGTTTTTCACTGCAAGCCGCTGAGGGTGAGTCCCAAGGCTTACCTTTAAAAAACGAGGCGTTACAAGATAGTTCTTCGCAAGATAATGTCATGGAGGTGATTGAGGTTACCTCTAGGCAACGTAAAGAAAATATACAAGAAGTCCCCATGGCAATTACTGTCTTTGGTGAGCAAGATATTGAAGATTTAGGCATTGAACGCGCAGCCGATTTTATCTCGCTTACGCCAAACATGACCATGGTTGAGGCGCAGAACGCAGGGACTAGCTTTATCACTATCAGGGGATTAACCCAAGTTAGAAATGGTGAGTCACCTGTTGCGATTTCGGTTGATGGGGTACTGCAGATTAGCCCTAATCAATTTAACCAAGACCTTTACGATATTGCGCAGATAGAGATCCTAAAAGGGCCGCAAGGAGCGCTTTATGGGCGTAACGCGATTGGTGGAGCGATCAATATCACCACCAAGGCCCCCACGGATGAGTTAACGGGATACGCCGAGTTAGATATTGGTAACGGCGGATTAAAAGCCTTGTCTGGTGCGGTAAGTGGGCTAATGACGGACACGATAAATTACCGTATTACCGCCTCATATAAAGACTTTGATGGCTTGATTGATAATGTTTATTTGAACAGGAAAGTCGATTTTCAACGTGATAAAAACATAAGAGGTCGCTTTATATGGGAGCCCAGTGATGATTTCTCTGCTGATTTACGTATCGCGCGAGGAGAAACAGAAGGTGGCGCAGTTAACTACATTTATCAGCCGCTGCATGGCATTAATGATGCGAACGATACCAGCTCAGAGATAGAAGCCAATAATATCGGCGAGAATGATCGCCAAATCACCTCTGCATCGCTAAAGCTAGATTGGAATATCTCAGATGTAACGTCGGGTTTAATCCTCGCAGCTGATGAACTAACGGAATATTTATCAGGCGATCAGTTTCCCTATAGCCGCAATACCTCAGCCACATCACCTTTTGGTCCCAATGTATTCGACGGGGTGCAAACTCAATATTTAGATACCAGTTCCCAGAGCGCAGAACTGAGATTTACCTCCGATGATGATAAAGATTTTCGTTGGATAGCAGGTCTTTATTATCTACAGACCGAGCGTTTTATCTCATCATTTAATGGCTTAGATCTTGGCAAGGGTATTCCACGAGTCGAGAGAACACCACCGATTAATGATGACATTAGCCCTGCAACGGTTTTCTTAGCAGATAACAACAATAATCAAGCCTATGCGCTATTTGCTCAGTTTAATTATGATGTAACGGACACCCAAGAGTTGAGTGTGTCTGGGCGTTATGATTCAGATACTCGAGAGCAAACCAATCGTGCTCCAGTGAGCTTTGATCCTAACTCAGGCGAAGTGCGCGAAAAAACCTTCAGCAAGTTTCAGCCTAAGGTGTCCTATGTGTACACCGGGTTACCCAATATAAATCTCTATGCCAATTTTTCTGAAGGCTTTCGAAGCGGCGGTTTTAACCAAAGTGGTGTGGGCGCACTTGCGGCAACCGCGGGGTTAGAGGGGGTGAGTGATCTCTATAAAGCGGAAGAGTCGAGTAACTTTGAGGTGGGAATAAAAGGTCTCTACCCAGATATATCAACGCGTTTTAACGCCTCACTTTTCAATACCAGTATCGATAACCAACATTACTTTGTGTTTGTCGGTTCTCTGGGCGCACAAGTGTTGACCAATATTGATGAGGTTTCATTGATTGGTGGTGAGTTTGATTTCAAAACCTCAGTGCATGACAACATCGATCTGTTTGGTTCATTTGGCATGACAAAGAGTGAGATTAAAGCCTACAGCTTAAACCCTAGTGATGTGGGTAATAAGGCGCCTTATGTGCCTGAATATACCATCAACTTAGGCACTCAGATTCACGCAGAGCTATTCAGTGGCTGGCTTTCAACCCTGACACTAGATTGGGAGCAAAGAGGCAAGCAATATTGGGATCCCTCTAATAGCAGTCCCCGTGATGCCATTAACTTGGTTAATGCAAGATTAGGCTTTAACCGTGATGAAGGTGATTGGAGCGTTAACCTTTGGGCTAAAAACTTAGGTAATGAAGAGTATTTGGCTGAGTGGGTGCTAGGTGGGTTTGCTCATCCAGCTCAAGAGCGTACATTTGGTATCGAGCTGCGTTGGAACATGGAGTAAACATGATGGATTTTTCACCCTGTGAACTGGTTCACTCTGTTAAAGATAAATCAGCCTGTGACCTGTTTAGCACGCTCTATAGTGAGCTGGCTAAAAACTACTCCATCAGGTTGTTTACCTTAACCTTGATCGATCATCAAGGTCAGTTAGCCAAACGAATATATAGCTCAGCACCGGCTCAATATCCTATCGGTGGCTATAAGCAGATTGAAGACAATAGCTGGAGTGCACAGGTGCTTGGAGACGGGGAGCCCTTTATTGGCAATACCGAGAAAGCGCTGGCAGAAGTCTTTTTTGATCATCAGCTTATCGCATCAATGGGCTTAGGGGCTGTGATTAACTGGCCAGTCATTGTTGAGGGGAAAGTCATCGGCACGGTGAATGTTCTCTCCAGTGAAAATGCATACCTTGATTGCGACTTTACCCAGTTTGAGGCGTTGTATAGCTGGTTCGTTATCGCTTTTTTATTGCCAGTTTTAGAGGAGGGCTCTTCATGAAAGAAGCGGCTATGAAAGATAAAGTCTTTGTTACCACTGATGTGGGGGGAACCTTTACGGATCTGGTGTATTTAAGTGAAGATCCTAAAACCGGGAGACAACAGTTAAAAACCGCCAAGGTCGATACTACTCCGCCTAACTTTGAGCAGGGGGTATTGAATGTTATGGAAAAAGCCAACGTCGATGTTAACCAAATTGACGTGATGGCCCATGGTACAACCGTTGTGATTAATGCCTTAACAGAAAGAAAAGGCGCAAAAACGGCGCTGATAACAACCCAAGGATTTAGGGATGTATTGGAGATTGGTCGAGGAAACAGACCTGATTTCTTTAATCTTAATTATCAAAAGCCAGCCGCTTACGTGCCTCGTCACTTGAGATTTGAAGTTAAAGAGCGCATCAACTATCAGGGTGAGGTGACTCAAGCTTTAGGCTTACTTTCTTTAGCGAGCATCATTAAGGAGTTGGAGGATAATCATGTTGAAGCGGTGGCAATCTGTTTACTAAATGCTTATAAAAATCCACAACATGAAATAGCCCTGTCGAATGCGCTCACGGCATTAACGGATAAGTTTGATGTTATCTGTTCCCATCAAATATCCCGTGAGTGGCGGGAATATGAACGTACAAGCACTACTGTGTTGTCAGCGTACGTGCAACCCATAGCATCACGATATTTAAGCCGGTTACATCACGGACTACTTGAAAAAGACTTCGTTGGGCAGCTCTATGTGATGCAGTCAAATTGTGGTGTTGATACCTTAAAATCTGCCCAACAGATCCCGATCACTATGGTGGAATCTGGCCCCGCCAGCGGTATTTGGGGGGCAGCAGAGCTGGGTAAAATCATCAATGAGCCCAATCTTATCGCCTTAGATATCGGTGGTACGACGGCAAAGTGTGCCTTGATCAATAATGGTGAAGTTAAGATCACTTCAGATTATTACATCGAGAGAAGTCATGTTTCAGCTGGGTATCCGATCATGGTGCCAGTGGTTGATTTGGTCGAGATCGGTAATGGTGGTGGATCGATTGCTTGGGTCGATGATTTTAATAAACTCCATGTAGGCCCCAAAAGTGCAGGGGCTTCCCCTGGACCTGTTGCCTATGGCAAAGGGGGCAAAGCCGCCACAACCACAGACGCCAACCTTGCTTTGGGTCGTATTAACCCTGAGTTCTTCTGTGGTGGCGAGTTAAAAGCTGACATGGCGAGTGTGCAAACCTCACTCGAGGAGATCGCTAAACCATTAGGGATCTCCAGCCAAGATGTGGCGCGGGGCATCGTGCGCATTGCCAATAACAATATGGTCAACGCCCTTAAGTTGGTATCGGTGAATCGAGGCCATGATCCACGGGATTTCACCATGGTGGCCTTTGGTGGTGGTGGGGCGATGCATGCGGCGGCACTCGCGGCTGAATTGGGTATTAAAAAGTTGATCATACCTGCAACTGCGGCGGTGTTTTCTGCTTGGGGGATGATGATGTCTGACATACGTCGAGACAGATTATTAACCTACTTAAGTGCTTGGAATCACCAAACGTTACCTTTTATCAATGAACAGATGGCGCAGCTGTACCAAGAGTTAGAGAGTGAGTTTATCAGTGAAGAGCTCACTTCAGATAAAACCACATTTCAATTTTTTGGCCGGTTTAGGTATGAGAACCAAGAGCACTCCATTGAGGTTCCTCTGCCTCGGATACTTGATGACAGCTCAATTGATCAAGTAAGAGAGTCTTTCCAGCAGCTTTATCAGCAGGAATACACCTACAACTTAGAAAATGAGATTGAACTTGTCGGCTTACACCTAGTGGGTAAGGCTGATGTGGGCAAGGTGAAGCTCGCCAAGCAGCAGCAAAGTGGTCGCTTAATTGCTGAAACCATTAAAGGTGAGCGTGAAGTGGATTACGCCGAAGATGGTGTGCATACCTCTGTCATCTACGACGGTGATCTGTTGGAGCCAATGATGGCTTTTTCAGGCCCTGCGATTATCGAGCAGACAGGTACCACCATTGTTATTCACCCGAATCAAACCGTGTTTCTCGATGAATACAGCAATGTCATCGTTGAGCTGTTGAAAAATAAGGGAGGCGAGCATGCATAATAATGACCCCATCACACTTGAAATTATTCAAAATTCATTACGCTCCATTAGTGATGAGATGTTTTACACCATAGCTAAAACGGCCATGAGCCCGATTATTTATGAAGTGCTCGATATGGCAACTGCTATTACTGATCCTAAAGGAGAGTTGGCCAGTGCCGGTGCGGGTATCCCCGCCTTCGTGGGTGCTTTGGATAAATCTGTTAAAGCGATCATTGCTAAATTTGAGCTAGAGCAGATTAACGATGGTGACATCTTTATCACCAATGACCCCTATTATGGTGGTGTGACTCACCTTAATGATGTGGTGCTGATAAAGCCTGTCTTTATGGCGCAGGAGATCATTGCTTGGGCGGTGAATATTGCCCATTGGAATGATGTTTCAGGTAAATCACCTGGGTCGATGTCGGTGGATGCGACTGAGATTTACCAAGAGGGGATCCGCATTCCGGCGGTGAAGCTGTTCGTGAATGATGAACCAATACAGTCAGTCATTGACATGTTAACGGTTAACTCTAGGATGCCTGATTTTCTCAAAGGTGATCTTTGGGCACAGATATCAGCACTTAGACTAGGTAGTAAACGCATTATTAGCTTGATTAATAAATACGGTAAATCGACCTATATTCAAGCCGTTGATAGCTATCTTGAATTAGGACAAGCGATGGCTGAGAAGGCCATCAAGGCGCTACCCGATGGCAAGTATGAGATCAATGAAGCCCAAGATGATGGTAGCCACCTATTTGTGTCTATTGAGGTTGCAGATACAAGCTTGATCATTGATTTAACTCAGGCACCAGAACAGAGTGCTTTGCCGATAAACCTCTCAAAAGATGGCACTATGCTGGCTTGCCAAATGGCATTGATGGGCTTAATCGGTGACAGACAATTGGCCAATGGTGGTTGCTTTAGGGTACTGGACGTTAAAACCCGAGTGGGTTCAATTTATGATGTTAGCGAGCCTGGGCCTTGTGGGATCTATTTTGAAACCATGATCCGTCTTAATGATCTTATCTGGCGTTGTTTGGCTGAAAAAATCACCGACAGCTTGCCGAGCGGTAACTTCTCCTCCATTTGTGCCACCATCATGGGCGGCAAGCACCCTGATACAGGCAAACATTATTCTATTATCGAACCGGAAATCGGTGGTTGGGGGGCGGGAGATGGTTTTGATGGTGCTAATGCCATGTTCTGCGCCATGCATGGCGATACCTTTAACTGTCCAGCAGAGATCGCAGAGACTCGTTACGGCGTGACTGTCGGTCAAGTTGCGCTTAACGATGAAGATGCGGGTGCAGGCGAGTACCGTGGCGGCAAAGGGGTGGTGATTGATTACGTTATTCGCTCCGATAATAGCTTTTTAACCTGCGCTTATACTCGCAATAAGATTGCGCCTTGGGGATTAAATAAAGGCCAAGATGGCAGTGTTAATCGTGTCGAAGTGATTAGAACTAATGGCACGGTGGAGGAGTATGCCATGGCGTCAGAAGTGACGCTTGACAGTGATGACATAGTACGAATCATTACCGCAAATGGTGCTGGTTTTGGCGATCCTAAGCAGCGAAAAACAGCCGCCTTAATGGATGATATTCGTAACGGTTATGTGAGCCTTGAGTATGCCAAAGAGCATTATGGATTTAGCGCGAGCCGTGGAGGAAGTCATGAATAGTCAGAATAGTAAAATACGTATTCGCTGGGTGAATCCCATCGCGCAGCCCCATTATGATGAACCTATGGGGATGGCATTGAAGCAGGTTGCTGAAGTGGGAACCGAGGTGGAGGTTATCTCGCTGCAATCTGAAGCCAAGATGGATAATCTTGAATACCGGTTCTATGAATCTTTGGTGATAGGGGATGTGGTGAAAGTGGCGATGGAGGGGGATAGCCATGGTGTTGATGCCATGGTGATTGGCTGTTTCTATGATCTAGGCTTGGAAGATTGCCGTGAGATCTGCCAAAACACCATAGTGGTAGCGCCGTGTCAGGCGAGTATGCAAATCGCCGCTAATATTGCCAATAAATTTTCAGTGATTGTGGGACAAGTAAAGTGGATTGAACAGATGACAGAGCGGGCACACCGTTATGGCTTTGGTGGTTATTTAGCCTCAATGCGCTCAATCGATATGAGTGCTAACTCCCTGCAATGTGATACCGAAGTGACCACTAAACGCATTATCGAAGCGGGCAGGTTGGCGATAGAGGAAGATCATGCCGAGGCGTTGATCTTAGGTTGCACCTGTAATTTTGGTTTGTATGAAAAGGTGCAACAAATACTCGGTGTGCCTGTGATTGATCCACTTATTGCCGCTTTTAAACAAGCGGAGATGTTGGCATCAATGAAGCGAGACTTTAACTTGGCCCCCAGTAATAAATGGAGTTGCGAGCCTCCTTGTGAGAGTGAAATGCTTAAATTTGGTTTACACAACCTATCGGATCCAATCGGTAATCGTTTTTTGATAAGTTAGTTGGTTAACAGCAGGGAAGTGTTAACTATTTATCCTTGAGTTGCGCTTGTGAATTTACTAACTCACGCTCCAAGGATATGATTTTCTTGGGGCCTTTTTAGCTAGAGATGGCCTTTGGGATTGTATCTCTGTTAGCATGGCAGAACCAAAATAATGAATAACAATTAGGTATGCATTGGATATTGACGTCTCTAAACAGAAGAAGGCTTTTTTACGTAAGCTCTATCTCGCCCATCATATTGACAGTGAACAGCACAATTTACTCTCTTTAAATAAATTAACGGGCATGCCCAGACGTACGTTGCAAGATGCCATCGCCGTATTGGGTGATATTGGCATTGAATGCAAATTTATTCAGGATGGTGAGCGTAACAACTCTGGCTATTATCGAATTGAGACTTGGGGGCCCATCAGTAGTGCTTGGGTCGGTAGCCATTTAAATGCGATCACTGAGATCTTAGCTTCTTAAACCTGAGCGCTTACTGTTGCCAAGCAGTAAGCGTTAGCTTGGAGTCGTGAAGTTCTCCTTATATTCTCGCCATTTTGAACTTGTTTCAGATTTCAACCTTGCCTTATTTTTTCTGCTTGACCTTGCTATTTCAACTCGTTTATTAAGATAGACTTAAGTAATATCTGCTAGATTCGCGCGGCTGTGGTATTGGTTGACAAAATGCTCTCTTTTCTTAACAGGCCTTGAATTTTTACTTCAGCGTCCTTATATTTCCAAGTCGTTTGGATATAAAAATCTTTATACATTCTAGGAGAATGACGTGCTGGCAAATGTTTCTGGCCTTCAGAGCAAGCTTAAGCTCATTGATAACAGCAAAGCCTTTCAGGGTTTTGTGATTTTTGTGATTATTGTTTCTGCTCTTTCAATAGGTGCCCATACTTATCATCTTCCCTATTGGTTAGAGAAAACGCTGGTAGTGATGGATGTGGCTATTACGGTGTTTTTTGCTGCGGAAATTGTGATCCGTTTTCTGGCCAGTGACGGACCGAAGAAATTTTTTAGTAACGGTTGGAATGTCTTCGACACGCTTATCGTTATCGGTAGCCTTATTCCGGCAGGTGGTTCGGGGATCTTGATTGCTCGACTGTTACGTATTTTTAGAGTGTTACGTCTGGTGTCTATGATCCCAGAGCTGCGAATGCTAGTGAATGCCCTGCTTAAAGCGATCCCGCGCATGGGCTATATTGCACTGCTTATGTTTGTGATCTTCTACATTTATGGCGCGATAGGCAGCATGTTATTTGCTCATATTAATGACTTCCTCTGGGGCGATGTGTCAGTGGCCATGCTAACCCTGTTTAGGGTGGCGACATTTGAATCATGGACTTCGGTGATGTATGAAACGATGGCGGTTTATCCGCTTAGCTGGATCTTTTACCTAAGCTTTATCTTCCTGACAGCATTTGTTTTTTTGAATATGATGGTGGGTGCAGTGCTTGATGTTATGACTCAGGAAACTCAAGCTATGCGCCAAGAAGAGGCGGATGAACTGGCTTTAGCTTCAGTATTGGATGGCAGCAGTGTTGAAGCTGACAAACCTGCCAGTGTCGCCGATGTGGCCGAGCTTAAGTCTCAGATAGCTGAATTGAAAGAGATGTTAGTGCAGCAGGGTAAACTCTAGTATCGAGTTTTGAGCTATGAGTCACGAGCGACAAGAGACGAGCATCTTTGCTTTGTTTCTAGCTCGCGACTCGACACTTTCTTGGCTGTATCTTTAACTTGTTACTTATCCCTGTTTAACCTACAAGATAGAAAGCGACAAACCCAATCCAGCTGATGACAAGTAAACCCCAAGGTAACAGTTGAACTTTTGGTTTGTCTTCAACTTCAGTTACCTCAGTATCTGATGTTGCACTCGCCCGTATTTTGCTTTTGATATCTTGCTTACGAGCCTTGTCTCGGTCACGGGCTTTACTCTTGTTTTGTTTCTTATACTCGGCGATCCCTTTTTCAATACCTGCGGCAATGAGCTTAGTTTGCTCCTTGTTTTGTCCCGGTTTTTGAGTGGCTTTAGCCACTTTCATCGCTTCATTTTTGGTTTCGTCGGAGATATTCTTCGCCGTTGCCATTACTTATCCGTTTCTCTTCTGTTAATTGCAGCGACTATAGCATGAGTTAATACTTATCCCGAGTTCAGCTTACTTGGCACCTAGCTGCAACAAAAGGGTTCTCAGTTAAATAAGCAAACAGACCTGCTTGTAGGTTTACATTCCAGAATCGACCCGCCAAGGTTTGTGTCATGGTGTGATGATTGAGTTTAACAAGCCCATTGCGCTGCCAGGCGTTAAACAGAGGCATTAGATGCTCGACCCGTTCAATTTCAAACTGAGTAAACTCAAGCTCTCCCTTGTCGAGTCCTGCTTTAAGTTGAGCATCCAGAGATGCCGATAGATTTGGCGACATCACCATAGCTGGGACTTGAAAGGGAATAGAAGCTTGGTTGAGATCTGAGCCTGCCTCAAAGCTGTGCGACTGGTGCCATTTCGAGAGATCTCTGGCGTTCATGATGCCATGGCCATGCATATTCCCTCCGGCGCCAGCACCAAATGGGAGGATCTCTATGCCGCTCTTGGCGAGTGAGTTATAGAGGCTACGTTCTCGAGCATCACGGCGCCAGTGACAACTTGAAAGACGTTGCCAGTCTGATGACTCTAATCGGCCTGCACCTGATGCATACATGTCGGCCCTAGTTTGACTGTCGGCAGCGGGGGCGAGTGTTTGCTGTTTATCGTTATTCACATCGGTCTGCTTTTCTTTCTCTGCCTGTTTACTCAGCCTTGTGCCTTGCAAGCCAATTAACTGATAAAGATCCACGCCATGGACACCCGACGTCATTACATCTTCTATATCCTGCTGCCAAGTCTTTCTGGTTTGTCCCGGCAAACCAAAAATAAGATCGGCCACAATCGTGGCGCTTGGATGGCTACTGAGTTGCTGTAATCGTTCGAGCAATACCTGCCTGTTATCGAATCGACCAGCCGCTTGTCTGACTTGTGTGTTAAAGCTTTGTACCCCAAAGGAGAAACGGTTAAATCCTGTCGCTAATGCCGCTTCGAACTTGGCATCACTGAAGCCATTGATACGTCCCTCGAGGGTAATTTCAGCCGTCTTGGATAGCGGAAACGCGTGAATTGCATCGCCGATGATTGCTATTTCATTGGCTTGCATATCCGTTGGAGTGCCACCGCCCACATAGACCACATCGAAGTTACCGCTTTGAGCGAACTCTGTTTGTGAGGCAATATAGAGTTGCTGTGAAAGTTGATCTACATAGCGACTTATCCTTGCCGGATTTGAGCCATTTTCGAAGAAGTTACAAAAACTGCAGCGTTTTCTACAGAAAGGGATATGTATATACAAGGCTCTTTGTATCGCCGAGGTGGGAGTATTCCACCAATGGTGCCATTGCTGATTATTCAGTTCTATGGGATGACTCCCCCCTCGACCAGCATGGGCAGCGCCTTTAACGGCAAAGGCAAACTTGAGGGGATCTGGACTGGCTATGCCGGTCATTATTGGTGTAAGTCGAATATTGTTCACGGCAATTACCTACCAAAACGAATGAAAAAATAGTTTTGAGAATGATAATCAATACCGGTTGGTTTTTTGTTGTTGTCGATCAAAAAAATCGGTTGTGGAATGTAAAGATTGCCCGACTCATACCGATAGGTATCATTGCTGTTGGGTGAGAGAGCCTAGACCCTAGGTTCTAGGCGAGATTCTAGCTCGTTTAAAATAGCAGTGGAACATGGCTATCTGGAGAGATAACTACCAGTGGATCATATTGCCAAACCTGACGAATGGTCTCGGGGGAGAGTGCCACTCCAGGAACTCCCTGACTGACGATTTGACCGTGCTCAAGTATGACTAGTTCATCGGCGTAACGTGAGGCTTGGTTCAGATCATGAAGTACAACCACGACGGCATAGTCTTGCTGGTGGGCTAAGCTTCTCGCCAGAGATAATACTCGGTGTTGTTGGGCTAGATCTAAAGCTGAGGTCGGCTCATCTAAGAGTAATACCGGAGGCTGAGTCGCTTGTTGGAGCTGTGTTAGCACCCGAGCCAGTTGTACTCGTTGCTTCTCACCGCCAGAAAGCGTTGGATAGCTTCGGTGTTTTAGCGCGCTTAGGGCCAATAGATCCAGTTGTTCATCAATAAGGGCCATACCTTGCTTGCTACTTAAGGTGAGGGGATAGAGTCCCATCGCGACGACTTCATGAACTTCAAAAGGAAAAGTGAGACTGGCATGTTGTGGTAGCACGGCGAGGTTTCTCGCCAGTGACAATCTATCCCAATCTTGAATGGGACGGTTAGCGAGAGCGATTTGGCCAGCATCGAGTTGGTTGTCCTGACATATGCACTTGAGTAAAGTAGATTTACCTGCACCATTGGGGCCCAGCAGTGCGGTGACTTTACCGGGTTTGATCTGCAGATTTATATTGGTCAGCACTGGCTTGTGGTTAATTCTGACTGAAACATGTTTGATGTCTATCATGGTCATATACGCCTAAATTAGCCTGTTTTTTTGCTTTAACAGCATAAAGATAAAGAAGGGAGCCCCGAGCATGGCGGTGACTAGGCCCACGGGAAGTTCAGCCGGAGCAACCAAGGAGCGGGCACCTATATCAGCTAATGCCAAAGTAATAGCCCCTAATACGGCACTGATAGGCAATAACCTTTTATGATCTGGGCCGATAACCATGCGCACTAAGTGAGGGATAACCAGTCCGATAAAACCGATAATGCCAGTGGCGGCAACTGAGATCCCAACTCCAATAGCGCATAGCACTATCAACTTAAGTTTAAGTTTATCGACCTCAATCCCTAAATGACGAGCCTCAGCTTCACCTAATAACATGGCATTTAAGGCTGTCGATGAACGGGAGAATTGCCAGCTTATTAAGACCAGAGCGAGCAAACTTAAACTGACATATTGCCATTGCGCTCCAGCAATGGATCCCATCTGCCACAGCGTTAGATCCCTCAATGCCATATCGTCAGCAAGGTAGGTTAGTAGGCCTATTCCAGCGCCAGCTAAGGCGGCAATCGCTACGCCGGAAAGCAGCAGGAGTACCACTGAAGTGCCAGAGGGACTACTCGCTAGACGGTAAACGACTAAGGTGGTGATAAGCCCAGCCAGAAACGCACTAAACGCCACGGTATATTCGCCACTGCCAGGCAAGAGTACGATGCAGATAGCCGCGCCAAGTGCGGCACCTGAGGATACGCCAATGATCCCTGGATCGGCCAAAGGATTACGAAATAACCCCTGCATGACTGCACCACATTGAGCTAGAATAGCGCCAACCGTCATAGCCAGTATGGTTCTGGGCAAACGGACATTATTGATCACTAGCTGTTCGTGGGGAGCGACGGTGGCGAAATCTACATGCGTCGCCCAGTTAAGCACGGCATTAAAGCTGGCCAAGGGAGTGATCTGCAGCGGTCCTGTGATAATAGATAACAGGCCAGTGATCACTAATAAGCTCAAGACACCAGGCCAGAGCCAAGGCTGATTTTCCATAGTGAGTTTCTTTCTCTTTAGTTCATTCAGTTTTGATTAATAGCGTTTTTGTATCTCAATCAGATCCGTTGCTAGTTTGTCTGCGGCGTCAATCGAACTCAATCCCAGTCCACCTAGCAGCGCTTGCGCGGGTATAGTTTGGATCATCTTATGTTCACCTGCGGGGGTATGAAGTAGCAAGGGCATCTGTTTAAGGACTTTATTGGCACCGTTAGCCTGCTCCTCTTCAGAGCGACTAGAGATTAAGATAAGGTCCGGCTGCAGTGACAAAATCCCTTCTTGGGAGAGACTCTTATAGCCCTCAAAGTCAGCGATATTTTTGCCCCCTGCTAACTTGATGATAATATCTGCCGCCGTGCCTTCACCCCCTACACGTACAGGTCTGCCATCTTGCAGTAACATAAATAGAATGGAGGGAAGTTTGCCTGAATTAGCTAAGTCTGCTCTTTTTTGTTTAATTGAATCAAAGGATTGAGCTACGCGAAATTTAAGTGATTCAGCCTGAGTTTTTTTATCCAGCAGTTTTCCCAGAGTATCAATATTACTCAATAGCTGCTCTGCGGTTTCAGCTCCGGTAAGTTTGACCACCTTGATATCAGCGCCTCTTAATACCTCTAGGGTGGTTTCTGGTCCCATGGCATCAGTGCCCAACACCAAGTCAGGATCCAGCGCTAAAATCCCCTCAGCCGATAACATTCTGTGGTAGCCCAACTTCTCTACACTCGCTAGCTCTTCAGGAATCAAGCTAGTGGAGTCTACCGCGACCAAATCAACTCCAGCATCGAGAGCAAGCACCAGTTCAGTCATGCCTGCCCCTGCACTGATAAGCCGATTAGTCTCGATATGTTGTGCTTCATGGGCCGATGCACTGGCCGTTAGTCCAGCCCAAAGTAAAGTACTTGTTAGAATACTCGGTGGCATAAGGGTGCTAAATTTCGAATTTTTCAGTACGGACATTTTTCTCTCCAAATGGATAAAAGTGCTGATGGTGATTTAGTTCGGGACTAATGTTCCATCAAAATTTGAGTGTTAGTTATCGCTTGCCTCTGCAGCAGTGCCAGCAGTGTCATTAAAGGTTGCACTGGGGCCGTTTTGTCTGCAGCAATAATTACTTTAGCCTCGCTTTGTGACTGGTACTGTTTGATAAACGCGGATTCGAATTCAGCAAAATTATCAAACATCACACCATCGAGTGCCCAATGGGGCTTAGAGGCAAGCACATTAACTGTGATGTTTTCAACTTGGCTTATGGGAGTCAGTTGTGACGTCGATTCAGTCGGTACTTCCACTGGCAAGCTAAGCAGTTGAGTGTTGGCGGTGAGCAACAGGAACACTAAGATAATAAAGATAATGTCGATAAGAGCAGTTAAATCTAAGCCTAAAACCGGGCTACTCTCTGCATCATTGAGGCCTATCATAGGGCTAAGCTCTCAGCGCTGTTCTTGCTGTTCTTATCGATACTTTTTAGTGCCATTTTTTGTTGGTTACTGTCTGAGTCTTGGCCGATATTCATGGCTTGATCGCATCCATCTAGCCAGAGGTTTAACTGGTTTAACGCGTGGGCAATATTGCTACAGCGTTGGTCGGCCCACAGGCTAAATAGGTGAGCTAAGGTGATGGCGGGCACTGCAATGATTAACCCTGCCGCCGTGGTGTTCATGGCTAAACCAAGACCAGAAGCCAGTTGAGAGGGGGTCACTGGACCTTGTGATACGCCAAGTTGGTTAAACATTTCAATGAGTCCGAGTACTGTGCCGAGCAGTCCGAGTAGAGGGGTAATGAGCCCCATAACCTGCAATACTTTGAGACCAGATCGCAGCTTCTCTTTCTGTTTTATCAGCCAAAGGTTAATGATCTCTTCACGCATGTGGCGGTTCTGTTCTCTATGGGTGAGCAACAGATAGCTACCTTTTGCCAGCATGCTATTACCAGTACTCACCTTAACAAGTAAGCGTTGGCATTGTTCAGGTGTTGCAGTGGCTGCATCTTGTCTTAATTTTGTTAACCAGCTATCACGCTTAGGGAGTTCAAACAGGATTAAGGCGAGTCGCTCTAGTGTGATCATCAAGGTAATGAAGGCACAGATTAATAGCGGCCAAGTCAGGTAGCCTAATTGTTCATTCAATGTTTGATATAGCGGGTGAGACATGGAGTAGTCCTAGGTGATGTAGCTGATATTTATGCAAATTAGTTAAGTGCAAACTTAACCGGCACTCTCACCGTGTAGGCGTAAGCTGTTTGTGGTGAAGGGGCTGAGAATTGCCACTTCTCGACGGCATTTAAGGCCGCTTTATCGAGCAAGGAGAAACCTGAACTATCAATTAAGGTGAGGGAGAGTTGCTCACCAATCTGATTGAACATCACCTCGACAGTCACCGTGCCTTCAAATCCCCGTTTTCTGGCTAATTTGGGGTATATAGGCTGGGATGGTGGCGATGAAAAAGTGGGACGATTAAGCATAATATTAGTTTGCGCAACGCCTTGCTTAGTCTGAATTTCACGCTGTTGTTGCTGGTCAGTCGTTGGTTGAAGTGCAATTTTGGCCTCAGGCACTTTGTTGATAACAGTTTTGTCCGTCACCCGTTGAACATCAGGTATAGATCGTGGATCTGGGCTGGCTTGAATTGTTGCTTGAAGTTGAGTCTTGGTCATTAATAAGGGGGGCGTTTTAGGCTCAGCTGTTGGCAACTTATCTTTCGCTTTCGTCAGCGGTCTATCTACAGGTTTGTTCTCTACCGGCAATGCTGCTGGAGTGACCGATTGGGCTGTTGGTGTCGAGATCGTCAGGTTAATACTTTGAACCGAGCCCATTGCCATACCAGCAGTGCGCAGTTCTGACGGCTTACTTTGAGATGCAATAACACCGCCTTGAATTAAGGCTGTTAAACAAGCAAAGGTTAAATATCGTTTAGGTGTCATGTTCGGTTAACTTCTTAATGTTACAACTGAACCAAAGTAAGTAGCACTGTTTCATCGTGCTGGATTTTATTTAAAGCATTGTTATTAAATTAATATTTCACGAATAGCAAACAAGGTTAACGCCAAGATACAAATTGCTTCTTCCAGCAGTTTCATCTATCGCCTACTTAAGATATACGAATCGTAATAAGATCGCAAATGATAATCATTTTCATTTGATCTGTTTTTAAGTCTCAGGTAAAGTGCTGAGACTAGACCTACCAATCCGCACTTAAAAAATGAACTCGAGGATGAACATCATGACCAAGAAGCCTGTAATGGTTGCACTAGCCATGGCTTTTAGCTCAACAGCCTATGCCCAACAAGTAGAGCAAGTTACTGAATTTGATGAGGTGCTGGTAACGGCAACCCGAATAAGCGAAAAGGCATCAGATACCGGCCGCAGTGTGGTCGTTGTCGATGAAGAGGAGTTACAAGAAGCGCAGTCGACATCGGTGGCGGATATATTGAGAAATGAGGCCAATGTGAATGTGGGTAATGGCCCTCGTGCTTCTTCACAAGGGGTTGAAATTCGTGGTTTAGGTGGCCAGCGAGTATTGCAGACCATAGATGGTGCTAGGCAGAATACCAATTCGGGCCATAGGGGGACTTACTTTATGGATCCTGAACTGTTGAGTTCTGTTGAGGTGGTGCGCGGCCCTGCGAGTAGCTTATGGGGCAGTGGTGCGATTGGTGGCGTGGTGGCGCAAAATACCAAGTCGGCCAAAGAGATGCTTGATGAAGGTGACACCTTTGGTGGCTATCTTAAGCAAGGTTTTGAAAGTAATGGTGACAATGTTAAGACCAGCGGCGCTGTTTATGGGGTTGCAGATACATTTGATTGGTTGATTAACGGCAGTTATAACGACAGCAATAATATCAAAAGTGGCAATGATCAAACATTGGCTAACAGTGGCTCACAAAGAAGCAGTGGCTTGATGAAGTTTGGCTGGGAGCCAAGTGATGACCAACGACTACAATTTTCTGGACGCTTCTCTGATACCGATGAATTGGTACCGAGTAATCCGGCGGCTGAGGTTGGTAACTCAGTACCGCTTATTCGGCGTAAGAGTAAAGATAGGAATTTCACATTAGAGTATGACTTAAGTCCTAGCACCAATCCCTATCTGGATCTTAACAGCACATTATATTGGAATCATACCGATTATGACGAAGACAGGGTAACGAAAAATCAGCTTGATAGCACCGAATATGAGACGGTTGGTTTTAGCATTAATAACAGCTCTATCTTTGGTGGGACAACCCTCACTTATGGTGTCGATGGCTATCAAGATAAGATAAAAACAGTGCGGGATGACTTTGGTCAAACGGGACAAAGACCGAGTGATATCGATGGTAAAGCGACGGTGTGGGGAGCCTTTGCTCAGGCAAGAGTAAGCATTACAGAATCGCTTTATGTAGAGCCAGCCCTAAGGTATGACACCTTTGAAAATGAAAGTATTAATCTGTCTAAATCTGCTGATGACAGTGCATTTTCACCCTCTTTAGGCCTAGTTTGGAATACCCGTTCTTGGTTAACTCTGAGTGCGCGTTACGATGGTGCTTTCCGTGCTCCGAGTGTCGAAGAGATGTATTCAACAGGCACTCATTTCTGCATTCCGCCTATTCCTGGTTTTTTGCCAGGTGGATTATGTAACACGTTCGAGATCAATCCGAACTTAAAGGCTGAAAAAGCGAAGAACAAAGAGCTAAAAGCAGATATGCGCTTCACCGAATTAGCCGGTGATGATGAACTGGCTATCACGCTTAATATCTTTAGAAATGACGTGGACGATTTTATCGAGCAGTCAGTGTCTAACCCGCTTATGGGGATCCCTGGCCTTGAACAAACGACCTCTTGGGATAACGTTGATGATGCCCGTTTGACGGGATTTGAGTTTACGACACGTTATCGCTTTCAGCAGACTCGTTTGATACTCAATTACGGTCAAACAGAGGGCAAAGATAAAGAGTCTAATGAGTATTTAAGTAACATTCCAGCGCACAAGCTTGGGGTGGATCTTTCCCAAGGCATGATGGAAGGTGACATGAAGTTGGGCACTCGAGTGACATACGTGGCTCAGCAAGATCAACTGCCAGAAGGCAACCTTAATGACTATGACTCTTATACTTTATGGGATGTGTATGTAGCGTGGGAACCGGCCATGGGCAGCTTTGAAGGATTACGGGTGGATTTTTCCATCGAGAATATCGGCGATGACGAGTACCGTCAGGCGTGGGATACCTTATATGGGCAGGGACGTAACATGAAATTGTCTGCTCGTTACCGTTTCTAATGTTTTTAGCTTCAAGAATGAGGAATGAATTGATGCAGTCCAGTAATGAAGTGATATGTCAGTATCTTGATGATAACCCTAATGCAATGCCGAGTCAGGCAGCAGCTGAGCTTGGTGTTTCTGAGTTAGCAGTGGTATTAGCTCTGCCTGAAGAGCAGATGAGTCAATTTCCATTAACAAACAAAGATGAGTTGTTGTCGTGTTTGCCGCATTGGGGGCCCATGACCACCATCGTTGTAGTGTCCGGCAGTATTTTCGAATTTAAAGGTGAATTCCCCCAAGGGAAATATGCCTATGGATACTACAACCTAATCACAGAAGGTGACGGCTTACATGGTCATCTACAACTCGACAGTTTAACTGCAATTGTCTTGGTGAGTCGACCATTTCGAGGTAAGGAGAGTCATTCAATCAACTTCTTTGGCAGTGAAGGCGAGATGATATTCAAAGTGTATCTGGGGCGTGATAGCAAACGAGTGCTACTCCCAGATCAAGTGACTCGTTTCAAAGCATTAAAAGAACGTTCCCTAGCAGCATAGGGTGCCATCTTGGTTGGATGTTTTGTGGCAATTTTTGCAGGATGGAAGTAAGAGAGAAGATTATGTCAGACAAACAGATAGAGAGTCAGAAAGGCGAAAGCGCAGAAGCGAGTACAGAGGCATTGCAAGATAAAGCTCACCGACTCAGAGAAAAGTTACTCCCTGAAATTGAGCGTTTTAAAACAGAGCGCTCAACCTTGCAACTGGCCACTCAAGATGCCGCAGGAGTGCCGAACGCCAGCTATGCGCCATTCGCTTTGGCCGATGATGGCTTCTATATTTTAGTCAGCGAACTTGCTCGTCATGGCACCAACTTAAAAGAATCACCTTCAGTTTCAGTGATGTTACTGGAAGATGAAAGTGAAGCTAAAACGGTGTTTGCTCGTAAGCGATTAACCTTCGATGCGGTGGCTGAACTGGTGGCTAGAGACAGCGAACTGTTTACTAAAGGGGTTGCTGCCCTGTCTGAGCGATTTGGGGAGATGATAGATAACTTGTCGCAATTGAAAGACTTTAATCTGTTTAAACTTAGTCCTCAACAGGGCCTGTATGTGAAGGGATTTGGACAGGCATTTAGTTTGACAGGTAATGAGTTGCTCGACGTTAATTGGAAACGTGATGGTCATCATGGGGCATCACCTCAGTCTGAGTTTTCAACTCAAGCCGCGCCAATGTAAAGTGAAGTAATCACTTGCTGATAATAACAAAACCCACGTTTATACGTGGGTTTTGTTATTATATACCCAAACAACCTGGAAATGCTCGTTTCAGAGGCTTTGCGCGAGTTCAATTTTAGACGCATTGGCGTATAAATGGTGACTCCCTTTTAAGCTAATGCAACAACGAAGTGAGCTTGCGCAAAGCCTTCTACGATGGGTTTTAATACACTTTATTCTGTGTTATTGATTTTGCTAAGGGAACAACCATTAGCTACAAACAATGCCTTGCCTAAAGTGCATTAAATTCCCACTGAATCCTGCATTTTCAAGTAGCTTGGGTATAGGCTTATACCGTTATGCGAATTTTTTATTATTGCTCCTAAGGATATTGCTTTGAGTCAAGATATCTCCACTGCGCCGATTGCTGCCACGCCAACTCCTGAATCCGCTCAGTCAGTTTCTCCTAAGTCGGCTAAGCATGCTGTACTTCCATGGATTATCTCTTTTCTTCGGCCCTATAAAGCCCGAGTTATTGCGGCAATTGTGTTTTTGTTTATCGGCTCGCTTGCCTGGCTCTCTTTAGGTCAAGGGGTACGCTTGATGGTGGATGAGGGCTTCTTGCACAATAATGGTGACAGGCTGAATGAGATCATCTTTCTGCTTATCGGTATCACTGCCATTAGTAGTGCGGCTGTGTTTTGTCGTTTTTATCTGATGACCTGGCTTGGTGAACGGGTGAGTGCGGATATTCGTCTGAAAGTGTATGACCATCTATTAAAACTCTCACCGGGATTTTATGCAAAATTACGCACCGGTGAAGTGATTTCTCGCTTTACAGCTGATTCAACTCTGTTGCAGTCTGTGGTGGGCTCGAGTCTGTCGATGGCGCTGCGCGCGAGTGTCACTGTGATCGGCGGCATCGCGATGATGGCAGTCACTAGCCTTAAAATGACCGGACTTGTGTTACTGGCCGTGCCATTAGTGCTGGGGCCAATCTTCTTTTTTGGACGTAAGGTGCGAGATCTTTCCCGCAAGAGCCAAGATAGGGTTGGCGATTTAGGCGCTTATGTTGATGAATCTTTGCATGAAATACACACAGTGCAGGCTTACACCCATGAAGCGCGAGACCGAGCCCTGTTTGGCGATCGTGTCGAAGCGGTAATGGATGCAGCCAAGGGGCGGATAAAATATCGTTCAATCTTAATTTCCACCGTGATGTTTCTCAGTATTCTGGCTATTTCGTTGGTTACTTGGGTCGGTGCGCAAGATGTGATGGCTGGTACGATTACAGGCGGCGAGCTGTCGGCCTTTATGTTTTATGCCGTGATGGTGGCAGGCTCAGTGGCGACCATCAGTGAAGTGATTGGTGAGATCCAACGCGCGGCGGGTGCCACCGAACGCTTGATTGAGCTGGTTGAGGCGCCTATTGATGTTCCTAGCGTGACCAGTCCACAGTTTTTATCTGCAAAGGTGACAGGTGAGATTAAGCTTAATCAGGTTCGTTTTTCCTATCAAAATATCCAAGAAGGTGGGGTAAACGACGAGCTTGGTGAAGAGGTGATTTGTGGTCTGGATATCCACATTCAACCCGGTGAACGCGTTGCTTTGGTTGGGGAGAGTGGAGCCGGTAAGAGTACCCTGTTTGAGCTACTCCAACGATTTTACAACTTAAACTCAGGGGTGATTGAACTGGATGGGATCGATATTGCCCAGTTAACCCCACAAGATCTACGTCAGCAATATGCCTTAGTCCCGCAAGATTCAGTGATCTTTGCCATGAGCGTGTTGGAGAATGTGCGTTATGGCAGACTCGATGCCACCGAAAATGAGGTGATTGAAGCGTGCAAGGCTGCTAAGGCCCACGAGTTTATCAGTGATTTTAAAGATGGCTATCAAACTTATTTAGGTGAACGAGGTGTCAGGTTATCCGGTGGCCAAAAACAGCGCATCGCCATTGCCAGAGCTATACTAGCTGACAGACCCATACTGCTACTTGATGAGGCTACCAGTGCGTTAGATGCCATCAGCGAACAAAAAGTCAAGCAAGCACTCGACACGCTAATGAAGGGCAAAACGACCCTTATCATCGCTCATCGTCTGGCGACGGTACTCAATGCTGACCGTATTTTGGTATTGGATAAAGGACAACTTGTGGCCAGCGGTACTCATCAACATCTAATGCAATCGAGCGAACTCTATCGCGAGTTTGCCAGTTTGCAGTTGATTACTGAAACTTAGGAGTTTGTGGGATAACAAGCCCTTTAAATATCTTTTGATTGGTTTCATTGGGCTGGTTTGTTGTTTGGAGGTTTATAGGGAACCATGACCTCAATTTTAATCAATTGCTTGCAGCAGGCCGATGTGTAAATACTTCTGCGGGACGCTATAAATATGTCCCTATACGCTCGACGGTGGCATCCGTGCCACCAACGCCCACAGCCGCATTCACACCTGAGTGTTTATCTCTTCGAATTAGATTTTATAGTGATGACTCATTTCTGGACAAAAGTTTGTTAGAGTTAACGCCTCTAAAGGCAACGGTTGCCATTAGGAAACATATGGCAATTGTTTGGTAACGCCCTAATAATGGGCAAAAAATTGTTGGATAAAATGTTGAGGACCGAAAACAGTCAACTGTTTTTTGTCCTTATTAGCTTGTTATACGCTTTAGCTACGTTCTTTCAGTAGCCGACCCTTTACAACTGATTCATTTTTTAGAAAATTAACCATAAAATGGTAATCAGGGTGGGTCTTCAAGCTACGGCTAACAAAATAAACGTTAGTTGCATTAATAGAGAATGTTTCTCGAATCCCCGCACCTAGATTGTTGCCTGCTAATAGGCTTAATTTTATACCAGGAATGTTAAACACTATATGTTGGTAGCCATCATGATTTTTAACCGTTGGAAAGTCCATTGAAGGTGTATCAACTATTTGATTATCAACATATACAGCTAGATAAGTATTTACAGGAAGGTCGGTATTTCCCAATAGAAAATCTGAAAAGGCAGTCATGCTCTCTTCACGAATTGAATTCTTTGTTTCAAGGAGACCGAAAACACTCCAATCTGTTGCGGATAATCTCCAAGCAATACTGATAGCAAAATACATGAAATTTAAAGCTAGTTCTTCATTTGACGGGAAATACCAAGTTTCATCTTTTACATGAGACAACTTTTTAAATTTCTTTATTTTTGTAGCTAGTTTAAATCCGTTAGGACGAGCCATCAAAGGGAGTACTTTATCCTCTCCATTTTTGGAGAATTTCAACTCACAACTTTCACAAAGTAAGTATTTTTTAGCTTGCTTGTCTGTATAGGCGGCCGATTTATCGGAACCAGTAATCCAAACAATATTTTGTCCATGTTCAGGAAAACCTTTACTAATTGATCGGTAAACACCTTTAGGCATAAAGTGACTGTCTTTAAGCTTTGCCGATTTAGTACACAATGCACAGATTCCGTTCACCAAACCTCCCTAAACGTATAACATTTTAATATGAGGCATGCGCGTATATTTGGCAAAACGCGCATGCACATTTAATAAACCTATTATCTAAGCTTAACCTTGGAAAAGCTATTGATTCATAAGAACTCTATCAGGGTGGAACAGAAAAAATGAGCTCTGAAAATTGAAAAGTTAGCATTGATATTGATGTCTTATAGAAAGCAATCAGTAACTGTCATTTATCGATTAGTAAAAGTAGGTCAACTGGCTTGCTACTTATCATTACTGCTTATCGCCAGTAACGCACAAAGGGGCAGGGATGAGCCAGGTCAGATTCGGCTTGCTCGTGAAACCTTAACAACTCTTTAGTTGAATTCTTCCACAGACCTACATTTGGGGAATGCAGAACAACCCCAAAACTGGTTACCTTTATTTTCACCACGCTTTGTTTCACGCATAACCATTGCGGATCCACAGCGTGAGCACTGCTTTACGCTGTCTTTTGATGCGACCAACTCTGTAACATGCTGTCGATGCCTAAGGTCAGTAACAACGCCTCTCTTTAGTTTGACGTCATTGATGACTTCAATAATTTGAGTGTACTCTGTCTCTGAGAATACAGGCTGTACGAACTGCTTTATGTAGTTCAAGCACCCTCGTGCATAAGTAACATTTTCAGGCATATCCGTTTTGAACGTACTATCACCGATAAAAACAATTACTGAGTGTAAATTTGATGAATCTATGCCTAACAACGATTCTAGGGTTTTGACGTGTTTATAATTTTGATGGAGAGGATTCTGGAATTTTGAAGAGTGACGATAGATTTTCTGTGTCCACTGCTTTTGATTTTTTGAACCAAAAATCCAGCCTTTCATGTTTTTAGTTTCAACGATGAAAAGACCAAACTTAGATACAACAACATGGTCAATTTGAGTTGTACCATCATCTGTGGGTAATGTTACATCTTTTACCAACGTGTAATCTGATTCTGGCAACCGTGACAATATCTGATTTACTAAAAACTCGCCGAACACACCTTTAAACCAACGACTCCTAAAGATCGATATGATGAGTAGTAAAGGTATGATGTACCACACCTGAGCTAAAGCATCTGAAAATAGACCTAATATATCCACGAAATTTCCTTATTCAACTAACTCTACTTTGACGGCTAACAGCCGCTTTTAATCCTCACAGAATGCCGTCTTTTATTCATCACTTCAATTTATAATTAATGGGTTAGTGACAGCGCTAGGAGATTCGACTGCTCAGTGAAACATAATCTCTAGATGAGTTGAATTCGGATAACTTTTTGTACGGTAAAGGCATATGAACAAGATATGAATGAGCTTTTACTTTAAATGATAAAGGGGCAAAAATGAGTTACTAGACTCCAGCAATAAAGCCAAATCGAAGAGACTTATGAACAGGTGTAAGTGAGCTCGAGGACTTCGATTTCAGGGATGAAATCGTAGAGCGCCCATGGATGGGTTTACAGCGTACCGAGAGATTACTTGCACGTAAGCACGCTGCAAGCGATAGATAACAATTAAGGTGCAACCTTCAACAGTCCAGCTCAATATCAGTTCAACTAAAAGCCAAACCAGAAAATGTAATCAGACTTCATTCAAAGATAATCCACCACGGGGGACACTGAGGGCCACGGAGAAGTGCAAAAACAAAGTACAACATCGCAAGCCGAAGCGATAGCTAACGAAGAAGTAAAAATATAACCCTCTTCAAAGTAGATTTACCTCCGTGTACTCCGTGAAGCGCAGCACAATAACGTCCCTGTTTAACAGCCAGTTCTACAGTCCCAGTATCTCGTTCATAAGCTTATGGCTTCGCCATATTCACCGTGGCGAGAACAAGCTTTTGTCTTTTAGCTAACCAATCCAAACAAAGACTATTCACCACGGAGGACACAGAGACCACGGAGAAGTGCAAAAACAAAGTACAACATCGCAAGTCAAAACGAAGCGATAGATTACAGTGAAGGTGTGACCCTCAAACATGACACCCAATACCAAACCAACCAAAAGTTAACACATGAAAATGTAATCAGCCTTCATTCCAAGGCTGGATAGAAAACTATGCGTCTAGTGGATAACCACAATCAGTCAGGAACTGCAAAAAACCATACTCAGTTAACCAACAAAGCTGCTCCTGGGAGCTAACCAAGAATCGACCGCTGTAACACAGGCCGTGACCAGACACTGGGCCCACTTGATTGGTAGTGCGTGGCACAATTAACATCCATCGCTGAGTCAATAGAATATTATAGGGTAAACACTCGCTATAACCTTGGTTCAATGTCGTTGTGTAGCGCCCAAACTGGAGCATGGTAGCGCTATAGTGCTGCATCAACAATTCAGCCTCTAATTGTTCAAATTGAAGCAGATAATGTTTAAAGGGTAATTGGCCAGAGAGTATCAAGTCTTCTAACAAGATAGGTGTTTTAACTAACTGCATATGAAGATGCATTTGGCTAGAACCTGCATCATGGCCAGCATTAAAAAAACCCAGCGTATCAGCCGAAGAAAAGCCCTTTATCCATGCCTCAAAATCGACTAATCTCAAAGCTGATGTCTGCGGAATATAGTCCTTAGCGCAGATCAATATATGCGGAGTGATAATAGGGAATTTATTGAGCAAACAGATATGCTCAGCCCCGACTTGGTCAATGTAGAGTGCGGGATCATAAGGAGCAACAAAAGGATCGTGTAGCGACATCTGTGGCTGGTGTTTTTTGGCCATATTCTTTGTCACTATATTGCCAAAATAGTTCACGCCAGAACGCTTAACTAATGTATCGGCATCCGTTAACGGCAGTAATGCACCAGTTTGCACCCCACTCTTTGTAAGCTTCTCCGCCTTAGTCCAAAGCATTAAACGATACCCAGTCTCAAACATAATTAACTGATAATAATTTTTTTATTGTCATAAAGGTAGCTGTTTCGGCTGCTTTATTTAAGGCTGGCAGTCTTAAATCCCTTCTGAATTGTTATGTCAAACCCTTGAGTATATCGCTCAAAGGTGAAAACTCCCTTTCAAGCCTGTTCTGTTAACTTATGAGGACGAAGCTTTGATCTCATTAGCTAAAACTCGACTCAATGAACCCTTGCTTGGTGCTCTAAAAGAGTGGGGCAACTTATCTGCACATTAGTCCACATCAGGTGCTAAGTTGGTGATAAATAGTCATGAATGTTTATCTAATAACTTCTTCAAATCATCGGGTATTGGCATCGGCTGCACTGGATTCACATTCGATCCTCCGGTGTTACCTAAAGGAACCCAGATCTTAGAGAAAAGTATGGAGGCAATAATTCTGCTCATTTGACCGAAAACCTCTCTAAAATGACCTCGCTTAAAACCAACTTTTAGCATCCACCAGTGTGATCTCGTATGAGGGAAGATATATGACTGCCCGAGAATATGGGCTCGTTCAAGGTGATAAAATGCAGAGTCCAGCTCATCGTTCGCGTATAAATGAATAGCTTGATCCATTTCTGAACCGAAGGCTTGCCTTAATTTTTGTTGCATTATCACTCCGTATAAATCAAATATCAGGCTTTATGAACTTCTAGAACGGCCCATGCTACTCGCATGAGCAAGACAATTTATCCAATATCAGCATGATAATGTTTCTGGCCACGCACTCAAACTATCACTTATTTTAAGGAATAATCAGAGCCATTAATTCAAATCTGAAATTAATGCAGGGATGCCAGGTAATAAACCAACCGTTGCCATAACGCCAGTCAATACCACAAACATAATACTGGGGACAATCCAGCGATTCATCTTCGTTAATTTTGCACTGCGATCTTTACAACCAATCAAGCCTAGATTATCAAGTAGCATGGTGAGCGACCAACCAAAAGCGGGGTTGACCAGTACCGACGAGAACACAACTATGGCCGCCGATTGGGTTGTTTTGCCTTCTCTGGTCATCTCCATGCCTGCTTCAAGTAACGGTATAAACACCCCGACTACTAATGCAACACACAGCACAGGTTCCCATATCGCTAAATCCATTGGATAACCCCATAACGCGGCGATAATGCAAAATAGAGCAGTGAGTAGCGCGCCTGCTGGGATCGGGCGTTTAGCGATAGCAGCGGGGATGATGTAGGTTCCCCAAGATGAGGTGAAGTTGGCCCCCCCTAACAGTGATCCAAATGTTTGACGAATAGAGGCACTTGTCATGGTGTCGTCAATGTTCATTTGTACTTTTTCAGTGCGCTCTGGATAATTTATTTTTTGAAATACTTGATGGCCTAAGAAGTCTGGCGACCACATTGCTACAGCTAAAACCGCGAAGGGTAGCACGACCACAAAACTTTCTAAGGTGGGTAAACCTAGCATCCAGCCAGTCTTGTCACCCCACCAATACATAGGATCCATGTTAGGCAAGCCTGGACCTGTCTGAAACTCAAATGGTGCGCCCATAGCAAAGGCTAATGTGCCACCGAGTAAGCAGCTTAACGGGACTGCTAGCCAACGTTTACGCCAATGTTCAAGCAATGCATATAAAATTATCGTACAAAAAATAACAACAAAGGCGATGTGTGCCATGCCGATATCATTTGCCCACGAGTACAACTTTTCAACCTGCGAAACCGTACCGACAAAGCCAAGGTATAAGAGTAATCCGCCGCACACGCCTTTGCTGGTCAAGTTTGCCAGCATACTCCCGCCTTTGCTAATCGCTAATATTAATCCCAGCGCACCAATGAGTAGCCCAAACGCCATTGGATGACCACCTGCTGCAACTACAATAGGAATAATGGGAATAAGAGGGCCGTGGGTACCCGCTAAGTTTGCTGTAGGTAATAAAAAGCCTGAAAAAATAACAATAAAGAAGGCTGCAATGATTAACTCATAGCGCACATTTTCTAATATAAAGCTCTCTTCTAGTCCTAACGATGTGGCAAAAGTCGTTGCTATTGCGCCTACCATCACGACTTTACCAATCGTCGCTGCCATGGCTGGAATAGAATCTTCTAGTTCAAATCGATAGTCTTTAAAAGGCCAGTTAGGACGCCAGCGTTTGGGATCCATTATTTGCAATTCGTGTTCTAAATATTCTTCACGGGAATTAAACGCAGAACTGGGTTTATGTTGTTGCTGGTAACTCAACTCATCTACCGTTTTGGGAGGTTCATTTTTTTGTTCATGCTCATGCACAGATCCAGAATTACTGCTCATATCATTCCTTTGTTCACTCTCTAAAAAGTGCTATGCCATATAAATTAGAAGCACTTTATCTGAAGCCAGAAAGCATAGCGAACAATAGAAAGCATTTTAGACTGAGACATTAGTCGTAGGTAAATATATATTTACAGGCTTTAAATCAACAGCTTGCAAAAGTCCTAATGTTGTAGTCAAAGGAGGCCAAAGTGTTTTGGACGGCATTTCACGCTTTGTTTAGCGAGTTACTCACTAAACAAAGTAGCAGGCAGAATAAACGGGTATCGAAGCGACTGTGAACTTCTAAAATATGGCCGAAAAATAAATTGTGCACATATCCAGCGGGAGACAATAAAAAATAATTAAGGTATGTCCTTCAATAATCAAACCCAATACCAATTCAGCCAAAAGCTCAAATATAAACTAACAAAATGTAATCAGCCTTCGTTTGAAGGCTAGCTAGCTTTGGTCGACCACTAGATTAATCGTCTAACCAGTCCATATTGGGTAGTGCATCCAAATGCTGGTCATAACGCTTTGCGTTAAAAGTGGCTCCATGCTTCATGATATCAAATACTTCGACAGCCAACGCACATGCCATCCATTGAATAGCTTCTTCACGAGGCGTGCCAGTCATGACTAAACGCATCAAGGTTGCTTTTACCTTTTTTGGTTCACCGTCGGCGATTTGATTTTCGACTGTTTCAATTAAAGTTTCTTCAGTCATGTAGCTATCTTGTTCATTGTCCATTATTACGACTCTGTTATGTACTTAGCGCCATTATGCCACATGCATAAGAAAAGATAGGACCGTCATTCGAAGCACATCAAATTTGTTGAACTTGTTTGAAGATGGTTACATGATGAGCATGTAACCATTAGTTAACTCAAAGATAAATTATGTCACGGATCGTAAAACGGATTTTTATTTCGCTGAGTATCTCTCTTCTCATCTACTTAGGGATTGCTTTTGGTCTTGTCTATTTTAGTGAGCCGAATGTCGTTGATGCTCAAAAGGAGAGTGTTGCCAGTGACATCGCCTCTGTAAACATAGCTTCTGTAAAAGAGGGGGAAGTGATGGATAAAAGTATCGATTTTTCACAGATGATGATTGACTATAGCGATATGCCTGCGCTTCAAAGTTACAGTGCCCGTGATGGTGCATCATTGGATTATCGTTACTATCCCAGTGATTCCAATAAGCTGTTAATTCTGCTACATGGTTCAGGCTGGCATAGTCAGCAATTTTATCTTTTGGCTAAATACATCAGTGAACAAGGTCTTGCTCAGGTAGTGACACCAGATTTGAGAGGCCATGGCGTACATCCCCAAAGGCGCGGAGATATCGATTATATCGGTCAATTTGAAGATGACTTGGCTGACTTGATTGATAAGATAAGACCTAAACCTCGCAGTGGTCCTATCATTATGGGGGGTCACTCCTCCGGTGGCGGCTTGGCGATACGCTTTGCGGGCGGCCAGTATGGTCAATTGATAGATGCTTATCTGCTGTTGGCGCCCTTTATTTTTTATAATGCACCGACAACAAGACCCAATGCGGGAGGGTGGGCTAAACCTTATACGGCGAGAATTATCGGGTTAACCATGCTCAATAATCTGGGGATACATCAGCTTGATTACTTAACGTGTATCACCTTTAATATCCCGAAAGAGATCCGTAATGGCATGGAGACATTAGCTTACTCATTTAGGTTGAATACTTCATTCTCTCCCCGAGATTATAAACGAGATCTCAGCAGTATCACTCAACCTCTATTGTTGATTGCCGGAACGGCGGACGAGACCATGTTTGCAGATCAGTATTCGCCTCTGCTCTCCTTGTATACACAAGGTGAAGTCGAGCTTTTACCTGGAGTTAATCATATGGGCGTGGTGGTTGGTGAAGAGGTTAGACCTGTGGTTAATAATTGGTTGGAAGAGCTGTAGTTGAGAGCTACGAGTTTCGAGCTAAAAGATGAGAGCTTGATACTACTCTTTAGCAACAGAAAAGTTCAGCATGACGGCTCAGTTGTTGATTCCGTCATCCTGAGTTTATCTTTGGCTCGCTACTTTCTTTGCTATGTTTTTAACTCGCTCCCTTTATCTTAGCCTTCCCTTAATTCTCGCCTTAGGATCTTACCCACGGTTGATTTTGGTAGTGCTGCGACAAACTCGATAATGCGAGGAACCTTATAGGCGGTTAGCTGCTCTCGACAGTAAGCATCAATCTGAACTCTGGCCTCATTATGGTCGGCGTCTTGCTCATTAAGCACGATAACCACTTTCACTTTCTCACCTGCGCGCTCATCTTTTACGCCGATGACGGCGCACTCTAATATAATGTCGAGGTTTGAGAGCACATCTTCAATCTCGTTAGGGTAAACATTAAAGCCTGAGACGATGATCATATCTTTGATACGATCGACAATCTTATGAAATCCATCACTGGTGGCGACACCAATGTCACCGGTTTTAAAGAAACCATCTTGGGTCATCACAGCCGCAGTCTCTTCTGCTTGGTTCCAATATCCTTGCATCACTTGAGGGCCACGAACTGCCACTTCCCCACTTTCACCTAACGCGACTTCTTGGTCGTTGGTATCGATAATTTTAATTTCAGTGCCTAAAACGGGCTTGCCGATGGTGCCAATTTGCTCTAGGCCTGGTGAGTTTAGCGAGACCACGGGGGAGGTTTCTGATAATCCATAGCCTTCAGATATGGTGCAGCCAGTGGTTTGTTGCCATACGTTGGCGGCAGCATGAGTCAGAGCGGTGCCACCTGAGATCGTCACTTTCAGATGACTAAAGTCTAAGGCTTTAAATTCAGGTTGATGACACAGGCCGACAAACAGGGTGTTGAGTCCGGCAAATCCGCTAAATTTGTATTGAGATATGGTTTGGATGAGCGAAGAAATATCTCTCGGATTCGGGATCAGTACTGAGCATGCACCTCGTTCAAAGTAGAGCACCAAATTCACCATAAAAGCGTAAATATGATAGATGGGCAGAGGTGCAACGAAAATCTCTTCTCCTTTAATGAGCTTGTCGCCGACCCGAGACTTAATCTGCATGGCATTGGCGATAAGATTTCCGTGACTTAGCATGGCCCCTTTAGAGAGTCCGGTCGTGCCACCTGTGTATTGCAAGGCGGCCAATTGCTCAAGCTGAGAGGTTATAGTTTGATATTCAAGTTCAGCACCTTGGCTTAATACATCAGTAAATCTCAGGGTTGGAAAGGGCACTGTAGGCTGAGTTTGAGGTTGATCTTTGGGGGTGATTAAATCTAAAGCATGGGTTGAGATAACGGTATCTATTTGGGTTTTAGCCACCACGTTAACCAGTGTTGGTAGCAGATCGGAAAGCACAACTAAGGCTTTGGCACCGGAATCGTTGAATTGGTGAATAAGTTCTCGCTCTGTATAGAGAGGGTTAGTGTTCACTATCACCATGCCGGCTCGTATTGCACCATAGGCGGCGATAACAAATTGGGTAATGTTAGGCAGTTGTATTGCAATACGGTCGCCGACATTTAAGCCCTGAATATTCTGCAGGTAAGCGGCAAAATAGCGAGAGTCACGCTCAATTTCGTTAAATGATGTGTGGTGTCCAAGGCAAGCATAGGCGGTTTTATCATCATATCGTTCACTGGTTTTTTCAATCAAATCAATAAGTGAGGTGTATTGGGTTCGGTCAAGTTCCAGATCTGAATCGTATGCCATGCTTAAATGCCCTTGTTCAAAATATTGAAGACTGAGTTGTCTGCTTTGAGCTTACTTTATGTTATGAAAAATGTGTTTGGTTTGGAAGTCAAACAGGCGTTTAGATTAGAGCTAAAAATAGGCTTAGGTCAACAATAATCATTAAATTGATCACAATTGAAACGTTTGTTAGTGGCTGGTCGAAAGTAGAGTGAATACTCAATATTGATGCAAGTTTGGCTGAAATTTATGCTGTAAAAGTATGGGGTTAATAGCCCCATACTTTTACGAGTTAGCCGGGGCCAAAGAAGTTGGTTTGTTGGAATACACTGTTATCGGGCTTGTCTACTTCAGTGATTAAAATGTTGATGGCGGTTCGGTTAGTTGTCAATGCACCACTGCGAGCTATTAGCGTAACAGGATGAGTGAGCTGTTCACCCGGATTGATAACCAATTGAGGATTGTTTTCTAATTGAAATGCTGAGTTATCGACCGACAACAGGTAGTGTCTGATTTGTTGGGTTTTATTACGTATCTTAAGCGTATAGCTATTTTCAATTAAATTGTCTGAAGTTTCTCGATAAAGATGTTGTCTGTCACGTAGCACGTTGAGTTGTATGTCACTTTTATTGGCCATATCTATGCCTATCACGACCAACATGACAAGTACTGAGACACCATAGCCGATAAACTTAAGTGAACGATATACAGGCTTATTTTGTCCTTTTAGCGCATATTCGCTGACATAAGAAATTAAGTTTTTTGGGTAGCCAAATTTATCCATAGTCTGGTTGCAGGCATCGACGCAGGCGCCACAATTGATGCACTCGTATTGCAGGCCATTACGTATGTCTATGCCGGTAGGGCACACATCGACACATAAGTGACAGTCAACGCAATCACCCAATTCAGTGTGTTGTTTACGTTTTCTCGGTCCCCGACTTTCACCTCGATTGGCATCATAGGTGACCGTTTTGGTATTGGCATCAAACATCACAGATTGAAATTTGGAATAAGGACAGCAATGCAGGCACATCTGTTCACGCATCCAGCCGGCATTAAGATAAGTACAAATAGCAAAGAACCACACCCAAACAGCGACCCAAAAACTGGCTTGAAAACTCAATATATCAATATAGAGTTCGCGCGCAGGGACAAAATACGCGATAAAAGCACAGCCGGTAAGCAGGGCGGTGATTCCCCAAGTTGTATGCTTGATAAGCCTTTTAATGAGTTTGCTGCTGGACCAAGGGGCCTTGTCTAAGGCAATGCGCTTATTTTGGTTACCTTCTATCCGAGTCTCTATCCAGACATACATAAAAGTCCAAGCCGTTTGAGGGCAGAGGTAACCACACCAGATCCTTCCCCAAAATACCGTAATGAAAAAGAGTAGAAAGGCGGCGGTAATAAACACCCAAGCTAATACGGTAAAGTCTTGTGGCCAAAGTGTGGTGCTGAAAAAGATAAACTGCTGCTGGCTTAAATCAAACAATATCGCTTGGTGATCTTGGTAGGAGATAAATGGCAGCATAAAAAACAAACAGACCAATAAGCTGTTAGTCGAGGTTCGTATTCGTTGAAAGATACCTTTTTGTTCGCGAATATGAATGTGTCCCGGCTCGGGTGGTGCTTTTTTGCTAGCTTTGGATAATTGAGTTGTGGTTGTGATCTCTCTGAACTCAATAGCCTGCTCATTATTCAAATATCTGGCCGTTTCGGTTGGCGGGGTAAATATCTCGGTGACATCGTTTAATTGATTCGTTTTGCTATTGTTCATCTGCTCTCTCTAAAAGGTGGGGAAACATACTCAACACTTCTCCCTCCTAATTAGCAATCATCAGGCCAATAACGTAATTATTTAACTTACTGAAATATAGTAGTTTTATATCTATCTATTTAACTCAAGTCACGATATAGCGCGTTTTTATGTTATACCGTGAATCGGTTAATGGCGAAATCATCGTTCAAGCCTAAATTGGACGCTCAAATTCCTGCTCTTGTATCACTCTGAGCAACTTAGATTGGGCTTCAAGGCTCAATTCTGCCACCTCATCCAGAAACAGAGTGCCATTATTAGCTAACTCAAAACGCCCTTTACGACGGCTAGTTGCGCCGGTATAAGCACCTTTTTCATGGCCGAAAAGCTCACTCTCAAGCAAGCCTGCTGAGAACGCAGCGCAGTTAACGCAAACCAAAGGTTTGTCAGCACGTTTGCTTAACTTATGTAGATTGCGGGCGACCAGCTCTTTGCCTGTGCCATTTTCACCACTGATCAGTACGGTACTGTCTGTATTGGCCACTAGTTTAATTTGTTGAGTTAACTGTTTAATTTTAGGACTGTTACCTGAGATCCCAACATCTCCAGTTTTGTCAGCTAGCGCTAATTGTAGGTATTGATTCTCTGAAGAAAGGGTCTCTGATAAAGCTTGAACTTGCTCTAGGGCTTCTCTTAGGGACTGCTCTGTTTGTTTCTGAATACTAATATCACGAAATATCGCGACTACTCCTATCATTCGACCCTCTTTGTAAACTGGTGTTGAGGTGTAATGTACCGGAAAGCTTGAGCCATCTTTACGCCAGAATACTTCATGGCTAATTTCGCGTGCTATGCCGTCATTAAGCGTGTTGTAAATCGGGCAGTCGCTTTTAGGATAGTGACTGCCGTCATTGTGACTATGATGATGACAATCATGAATATTCTTACCCAATAAATCTTCAGATTTCCAGCCTGTCATTCGTTCTGCAGCGGGGTTGATAAATACTGCGTTACCTTCCAGATTAAAGCCATATATGCCCTCACTGACTGCGTTAAGGATCAGTTGGTTTTCCGGAAGGAACTCAGAATGAAGTGGGTGTGCATCCAGATTGATATTGACCATAAAAGTCCGTCGCGTAAGTGATAAATAAGTCAGCAGTATAACTTTTTTATTTAGATCACGAAATATCGTGGATATGGATGGGCCCTACATAGGATGGGAAGACGAAGTTAGTTTTTGCATCAGCTAGGTCAATTCTCATATGGCTTTCTTTACTCATTGAAATTGTAACAATAAATTGAACAGAATATAGACTAAGGCAGTTCTGTTAATGCAACTTATGGAACATAAATCTCAAATTCTTGTTAAATAATTGTTAATTCAAGTTGTTGAATAATATAAATAATCTATTTACCTATCATGATGGCCAAATTTAGCAATAGCAATTATGAAACTTTTGTTATAAAAATGTGTCAGGAATGATTTACATTTCCGTGGGGGAACTCGAACTGAAGGCCTATTAAAATGGTTAGGTTTGGGTAGACATAAGATAAAAACAATAAAGAGAAAAATGATGATAACAACAAACAGGAAGAAGCATGGCTTGAGCTCATTGAGTTTAGCTGTATCAGTGGCACTCGCAAGCTCGCTAGCGACTTCATTTGCATTTGCCGCAGATGAGGAAGGTGAGAAGCTAGATAATGTCGAGAAGATTGCGGTGGTCGGTTCACGTGCTGCACCGAGATCCATTGGTGACTCGACAGTCCCTATCGACATTATCAGTGGTGATGATATTCGAAAATCTGGTAATTCAGATATGCTTGAAATTTTAAAAGGGGCAGTGCCTTCATTAAATGTTCACTCTAATCCCATCAGTGATGCCGCAAGTTTGGTTCGACCTGCAAACCTGCGTGGCCTATCTGCTGATAGCACACTTATTTTATTAAACGGTAAGCGCCGTCATCGTTCATCAGTGATCGCTTTCTTAGGCGGTGGTATTAACGATGGCGCTCATGGCCCTGATATCTCCGTTATCCCCAGTATTGCCCTTAAACAGGTAGAGGTTTTGCGTGATGGTGCTGCTGCGCAGTATGGTTCAGATGCGATAGCGGGTGTGATTAACTTTGTACTAAAAGACAGTGCTGATGGCGGATCGTTAGAGGTCAAAACTGGCGAGTACTACGAAGGTGATGGCGCGACGACGGAAATATCAGGCAACATAGGTATGCCATTAACAAAAGATGGTTTCGTTAATTTAAGTTTTCAGTACAAAAATGCTGATGCTACTAGCCGAAGTGTACAACGCCCAGATGCGGCTGCATTTGCTAATGCCGGACTTGATGTGGCCAATCCTGCTCAGATCTGGGGCTCACCAGAGATCAACGATGACATTAGCTTATTTGCGAACCTTGGTTTAGATCTTGATGATGACTCACAAGCTTATATGTTTGGTAACTACTCTGAACGAGACGTAAAAGGCGGTTTCTATTATCGTAATCCAAACAATCGTGGTGGTGTGTATGGCGGTATAGTACGTAATGTCGATGGCACAAATAGCTATCGGCCAGTACCGGTGGATCCAGATAATATGACTGACGCTGAAGCGTTAGCAATTGGTGCCTGGGATGGAGCAACGCCTACTGTATTGGTTGGTTCTTTAGATGGCCAAGCTCAGCAACTTAACTGTCCACTGGTAGAGATTCAAGCTAATGGTTTGCCAGATCAAGCTGCATTAGGGGCTTTAGCCGCTGCAAATTGTTTTGCATTTAATAACTCTATACCAGGCGGCTTCACGCCTAACTTTGGCGGAAATATTGTAGATACCTCCATTGTCGCTGGAACTAAAGGTGAGTTTCAGATGGAATACCTAGAAGGTATTACTTATGACTTCAGCGGTTCATACGGTAGCAATGAATCAAGCTACAAAATTGTCAATACTGTTAATGCTTCAATGGGGCCTGATTCTCCACGTGATTTTAATCCTGGTAAATATATACAAACTGAATGGAATTTTAATGCTGACTTTGTAAAGTATGTCGATTGGGGTTTAGATGATGATGTGAGTATTGCTACAGGTTTAGAGTGGCATGATGAAACCTTTGAAGTGGTTGCCGGTGATGAGGCTTCATTTAAAGTAGGACCTTTGTTCTCTCAAGGTTTTGGTATTGGCTCAAATGGTTTTCCGGGTTTTCAACCTGCTGCTGCTGGTGAATATACACGTAAAAATAAAGCTATATACCTAGACACTAGCTTTCCTATTCTTGATAGCCTAGTGGCTGAGTTTGCTGTGCGTTATGAAGATTATGACTCCTTTGGTTCTACGACCAATTTTAAAGTCGCTGCTAACTGGAATATTATTGATGATTTAGCCGTTCGTGGCTCATTCAATACGGGCTTTAGAGCACCGACGGTGGGTCAAGCGAACGTCAGTAACGTGCAAACTAATCTATCTGGTGGGGTATTGGTTGATTCAGCTCTTCTACCACCAACAAACCCTATTTCAATTCAACTCGGCGGTACAGAGTTAACGCCTGAAAAGTCTACAAGTTTCACATTTGGTACTATTTATACCCAAGGGGATTTTTTCTTAACCGTTGATTACTATAATATTCAGGTAGAAGACCGTATCAGTCAATCTGAAAAAATTGAATTAAGTGATGCAGATAAAGTGATACTTAAGGCGGCTGGTGTCCCTAATGTTGATGGACTTTCTCAAGTTAGCTTCTTTACTAATGATTTCGACACTACCACTCAAGGTCTTGATGTCGTCGCTAACTATAGCGCTGAGTTGTTTGCTGGTGATTCTACATTTGCACTCGCTTATAACTGGAATGAAACCAAAGTTGACAGTTTCTCCGATATTACTGGTGCGTTTAAAGTTTCACGCCTTGAGAACGATCTGCCGAACCACCGTGCAACATTTACGTGGGGCCAGAGCTGGGATAAGTTTAACCTGTTTACTCGTTTGAACTACTTCGGTGAATACCAAGGTGTGCACGTCGATTATGATGCCACTATCAATACTGGTAAAGCTGCTGTCACAGTAGATATGGAACTGAGCTACTTTATCAATGACTCGTTTAGCATTGCGGTAGGTGCTCAAAACTTACTTGACCAAGATGCGACAGAAATTAACTTCACGCCCGAAGGTGCCGCTGAGTGTGGTGGATGTGTTAATAATCAATGGGGCGGTCAATATTACGAGACCTCGCCATTTGGATTTAACGGTGGCTACTACTACCTTAAAGGTATTTATAGCTTCTAATACCAATTTGTTAGTTTAAGCTAGATGTTAACAGTAAGACCCAGTCACTAGACTGGGTTTTTTATTGATGGCAAAAATTGTCAAAGAGGTTATCTTAGCTCTGCTTGCAAAAACGATTGGCAACTTTTACCATTCCTAACGTTAGTAATCTGTACTCAAACAAGAAGTGCTAGGTTAATCATTAATATGTGAATAAAAACTCGCAGAGCTCTTTTATTCGGGAGAGCACCATGAGTTTTACCGCTTGGCTGGGATTACTGGCTATCTGTTGTTTAGGGGCTATGTCACCCGGGCCGAGTCTGGCGATGGTGGTCAGACACACTCTAGGTGGCGGCAGAGGTAAGGGGATAATCTGCGCTTGGGCTCACTCTATTGGGATCGGTATCTATGCGTTAGTGACACTCTTAGGTCTGGCCGTAGTACTTAAAAAAGCCCCAATGGTGTTTAATGGTATTGCCATTATCGGTGCGCTCTATTTGGCTTGGATGGGCGTGCAGGCGCTTCGTTCTAAAGGCGGCATGTCTGATAAGTTAGCGGCTGGTGAGTCAACGAGTGGATTTATTGCCGCGCGCGATGGTATTGCTATTTCACTGTTTAACCCCAAAATAATGCTCTTCTTTCTTGCCTTGTTCAGCCAGTTTGTCATGGTTGCCGATAACCTAGTTGGGCAATCATTAATCGTGTTGACCCCTTTGGTTGTCGACGGACTCTGGTACACCCTTATTGCTTTGGTATTATCACATCCTTCAGTGTTGCCTAAGTTAAGAGCAAAAGCGGCATTGATAGATAAGCTATCTGGAGTGGTGTTGATTTTACTGGCCATAAGAGTGCTAGTGACAATCTAATGATTTAGCGTCGAGGTTGGAGTTATGGATTATGAGATTAGAGTTTCGAAATTAGAGCCACGAGCGTCGAGATTGGAGTTTTGGGCTTCGAGTTTACACTCGCAACCCGATACCTTCTTTGCTCTGTCTTGAACTCGCGGCCCAAAAGGTTTACCCCTTGAAAATCTGAACCACTTCATCTTTAGCTGGTTCTGTTGCTTGTTCGTTGTTGGATGCTGGTGGATTCTTAATATGGTCATCAAGATTGTCGCTTAGCATCCCTTTGTATTCATTTACAAACCATTCTAGTGCGTTGTCTTTTTCTGCAGCAAGATCAGCCGATTTAAGTGCGGCTTCAAAGGCATTAAAACGTGATGCAGCGAAACGCAGGGCGGTACCTACTTTGCTGACATCTTGCTCTGTAGCGCTAAGTTCATTTGCAAGGGCAATAAATTGATCAGCTAACTGAAAAATGGTGGTCTCTTTATCGGCTTCTGACATGGTGCCTCTTTGTTTAATATTATAATACTGCTTGGATTCTAACTTAAATGAGTGATGAATGAATCATTGGAATTAACTATTGGGATCTTTGTCGATTATGACACTGCCATTTTGAGAATTATAACTGATGCTTAAGTTGGTATTCGCACTGTAGTTAAAGAGACATTGGTTGGGGGAAACATAGTTCGCTTTATACTTTGTTTCATCGGTACTAGTGCTTGATGAGACACTAATATCATCACCAGCAAAAACAGTCACCCACACGGAGATACAGTCTTCTACATTATCTAGTTGTGGCGATGTTTCATTACCCGGAAGGTAGTGTTGAGCTGGCCAACCCGTGTCATTGAAATCCATCTCTTCACCGTCACCAAAGGTGGGAAGATTCTCAGCAGGTCCTGAGCCTACCCGTACAGCCCAAACACTGTGGGCTAAATTGATCCCAGATTTAAAGGCTCCACCAGTTCCTGCTACGGTTGCAACGTGAGCATCCTCAGAGAGGTTGATAAATTTTGGCAAGGCGACCACAGCGAGGATCCCGAGTATAATGATCACCACAACGAGTTCTATCAGGGTAAAGCCTGAATGTTTTCTTGAAGATTTGGAATGGGAGTGACGATGCATCTAAGTCATGGCTCTTTTAATCATCTTGTGTCGGGAAGTATCGATTGTATCATTTTCATCCTTAAAATGATGATTTAAGACTGGTTATGTCAAAATCACACTATTTTTCGTTGATAATGGTGAGAATGGTAGCGAATAATAATGAGGAAGGTATGACTGTAACGCCAAATTGGGAGTGTTTTCTTGCCGCAGAGGAGCAGCAAGATTATTTCAAAGAATTACAAGATTTTGTTGCGGGGGAGCGTGCCAGTGGTAAGGCGATATTTCCACCAGAAGATCAGGTGTTCACTGCATTTAATTTGACACCGTTAGACAAGGTGCGAGTCGTCATCATCGGGCAAGATCCCTACCATGGTCCAGATCAAGCGCACGGGCTCTGCTTTTCAGTAAAACATGGCATTAAGACGCCTCCTTCATTAGTGAATATGTATAAAGAGCTAGTGACCGATATTACAGGTTTTACTACGCCAGATCATGGTCACCTTTCAAGCTGGGCGGAACAGGGTGTATTGATGCTCAATACGGTATTAACGGTTGAACAGGGTAAGGCACATTCCCATGCTAAGTCCGGTTGGGAAACGTTTACCAACCATGTGATGCAGCACCTGAATCAACAAGCGTCGCCTATCGTCTTTATTCTGTGGGGAGCTCACGCGATTAAAAAGGGCAAGGTTATTACAGGCAAGCAGCATCATATTTTATCAGGGCCTCATCCTTCACCGTTATCCGCTTATCGCGGTTTCTTTGGCTGTCAGCACTTTTCAAAAGCTAATGGGTTGTTGGAGAGTATGGGGAGCACACCAATTAATTGGCAGGTTTAGAGGACTGAAGTAAGCAGATAATACTTGAAAGGAGCCCCATAGCCCCTTTCAAATCTGTATTCGGTTCATCTATCACTCTTTTGTTAATCGGTAGTTATTGGCTAGTGTGCCTGTGATCCTTTGCCCTTGTCTGTCTAGCATAAACAGCCGATTTTCACCAACCAAATACTGGGTATCAACTCCTTTTTGATTGACTGGTTTGAGGCTGATCTTTGCGCCAGTTTTATCCCACTGTAATTTACCTGTTTCGGTAAAGAGATGTTCGTCTTCACCTAGGTATTGAGTGTCGAGTTTGTAGGTGTTGTCCTTATAAAGAATTAATATCGTCTTAATTCCCTCACAACTTGCACAGGGTAAGATCCCTGAATAACGTCCAGGCCAATCTAGTGCATTTTGACTGTTATCGCCTATCACGGTTTGAGGTGTCAGCTCTTCACTCTTTACGTCGTTTTGAATAACCTGAGAAGCTGGTTGCCCATTGGTTGAATCTGGCGTTTGCTTTGAGCATGCCAAAATACCTATCGCCAGTAGAGGTAGTACAATTAGTTGTAGTTTCATCATTATCCTTATGTAATGTAGAGGATTGTATCGGCAGTCCTCCGTTACTCAGCTTAATCATGTTAAGCCTATTTTTTAGACTCTAATTTTTATATATGTCATATAATTTATTAAACAGGGTACAGCAAAATAGAGAGGAACTGGAATGAGTTTAAAGGGGGCTTGTATATTCGTTTTGATGCTAGCTTGGCTTGCTCCAGGTGCGCTTGCTGGCGATGAAGAATCAACCCTGAATATCGTATCGACGAACTACCCGCCATTTTATAGCGATAGTTACAGTAATAGTGGGGCTGTGGCCTATATCGTTGCGACGGCGTTTAAACGTCGTGGTTATAACGTCTCTCATAAATTTTATCCTTTTATTCGTGCCACTCTACTGGTTAAAACCGGCAAGGCTGATGGCATTGTGGGGCTCTGGTACCGTAAAGAGCGTGAACAGTGGGCGGCGTATTCACAGCCTATTGTTCCATTGAACATCGTCCTTTATAAGCGTAAAGACAGCGATATCAGCTATCAAACACTCTCAGATCTACAAGGTTTGCGGATTGGTGTCGGCAGGGGATATGCAAACCCTGTTGCATTCACTCAAGCTAAGCTAGTGACCGAAGAATCCAGTTCAGATGAATTGAATATGAAGAAACTGTTTCTTAAGCGTATTGATCTGGTATTGATAGGGCGAGAGTTGGCTCAATACATTATTCGCACTGGACCGGACGAGTATGCCAATGTCTTTGAAGAGGTGGGAGAGCCATTAAGTGTTGAGGTCTTTCATTTTGGCGCCTCTAAAAGTATTCCTGGATTTCAAAACCTCATAAAAGAGTTTAATTTGGGATTAGAGAGCATGCGGCGAGACGGAAGCTTGGAAAAAATACTCCGTGATTACGAACTTACACAGGGGCTAAAGCCGTCGTTAATAGTCACTAACGAAACGGCAGGTTAAAAGTCCCAAATCTTTGTCGGTGTTACGATTATAGGCAAAGGAATATCCCAATGCTCACATGGCAATACTTCTACTTGCTGGCAGTCATGGGCATAACCGATAGGTAAAGGTGTGCTGGTTTCCTGCCAATTAACCAATGTCCTGTCGTAATATCCTCCTCCCATTCCCATACGATTACCGCTATCGTCAAAGGCGACTAACGGGGTGATGATCACATCGAGACGTTCAGGGATTATGAGACCGCGAATATCGAGCACAGGCTCATCGATCCCCAGCTTATTGCGTTGCATTGGGGTATCGGGCGTATAAGCTAAAAAGATCAAGTTACCTTTACTAAACGGATGCAGCCTTGGCAGGTAGACCTTAACACCGCGCGCCCATAGAGATTGGATTAAGGGGGCTGTATCTAACTCACCATCATTAGTGAGGTAAACTGCTAGATGCTTAATCGTCAAAGATTCAAGCTTGGAGAGTATCCGTGTACAAGCTTGCTGACCTAATGTTGCTTGTTGTTCAGGGAAGATACTGCGCCTTGCAGCACGTATATTCGCTCTGATCTCATTGCGATTTAGCTTTTCTTGAGATAAGCCTGATGGAGTCTGGGAGTTAGTAGGAGATTGCGCCAAAGTGGTGACCTTTAATTTCTAACGATATAAATATCTTACCATCATGAGTGAGATTGGATAAGCTTGAGTCCTATTTTGTTTTGCTGATTAGCTGCTTAATAAAATATTTATATTTTGCTGCATCCACCTACCCCTCCTAGCCGTATAAGTAGTCGTTATTAATTAAAAGAGCTAGTTATGAAATCTACTTTTGCAGTGTTAATGTTATCTATCGCATCATGTATTCCCATGAATGCTACGGCCCAGTGGTCATTAGCCCCATCGTCAGCTGAGTTAAATTTTTTATCAACGAAAGTGTTGATGAATATGAACAGTATTACCGAAATATCACGCTTTCAAACGTTATCAGGTACTGTTTCAGATGATGGAGAGCTAACACTAAAGGTTAAGCTTGGGAGTGTTGATACCCAAGTTCCTATTCGTGATCAACGCCTGCGAGATTGGGTATTTGAGGTATCTAAATATCAAGAAGCAGTGATCTCAGCCAAGATAGCTAAAGCCAGTTTGAGCGAGTTAGTCGTTGGTAAGCCTTTACGTATTAAGCAAGGTTTAATACTAAAAACACATAGTAAGACAATTCCTTTAGAGGCTGATTTACAGTTAGTTAAAAGCCCTGATGGTTCGATTTACGTTTCCACTACCACTCCTATTTTGCTCGATGTTAAGCAACTGGAGTTGAATAAAGGGGTTGAGAAGTTGATTGAGGTGATGAGTCTCGCGTCGATTAACCAGCAAATACCAATTACCTTCTATGGAAGGTTTATTGAAAGTTAATGAGCAGGATGAAATCGATAAAAGGTTTCATCCAAACATTTTAAAAGTATGTGGCATCAATTAGAGAGTTATTTCATTGAGTGAGACAGATGAGATCCTATTAGCACGAACAGCGATGGGGGATAGGGCAGCATTTAAACGCTTGTACCTCCGCCTTTCGCCACGGCTTTTTCCGGTATTGATGCAGCTAATGCACGACCATCAGCTAGCAGAGGATCTTCTTCAGGAGACCTTTGTGCGGATCTGGAATCAAGCATCTCGATATGACTTAAATAAAAGTGGAGCCTATACATGGAGCTATACAATCGCGCGTCATCTAGCTCTGGATCATCTACGTCGTTTATCCCTACGCCGCACTCAAAAGCTGACGGAGCTAGAGATTGAATTCGAGATCGAAGAGGCTGGTGAATCCCTATTGAGTCAACACACCCTGAGTAAAGTTGATCATTGCTTGTCTCAGTTGCAAAACAGTCAACGTCAGGTTCTGATATTAAGCTATCGCTACGGCTATGAACAAGGCGAGTTAGTGAGTCTTTTAGATCACCCGCTAGGTACCATTAAGTCTTGGTTAAGGCGCGGAATGGAGTTTATGCAAAAATGCGTGTCCCATTAAGGTATTACAATCCGGAACTGCAAAGATTGCTTATCAATAGTTATGTCAGTGGCTTTATGAGTTATCGGGCACGCAGGCGAATGTCAAGTTTACTGAAACAGATCCCACAATTAGAGGATCAACTGTTAATGGTTGAAGCCCAGCTTCAATCGCTAAACATAAATCAAGTGCAGGGCCTCCCTAAGGCTCAGGTCTGGAATAAAATCGAAGCTCAATTAGGCTGGCAAGTGGTTCGCTGGTGGCAAAAGATTAACTATTGGCGCGCAAGCTCTGGTGCGTTAGCCCTCTCATTATTATTGGTGATCACTTTACAATTTCAAAGTCCAAGGGACGTCAGCTCTGAATATGTGCCTATCAGCTATGTCGGGATTTTAAATGGCCATGATTCGACGGCAAGTCTAGCGGCAGCTGTTCATCGGGAAACTGATGCCCCTAATGCTCCATGGATGATGACCTTGCACCTAACTCAACCTTGGTCAGAATCAGATGAGGTGGCCAGCTTATGGATCACCGATAATAAAGGCCGAAAATTGTCCATGGGTCCCATTCAAGTTAAAGATACTCAACAGTTTCTACTTACCGCACCCCAATGGCAGTTTATTCAAGGTGCAGTCTGGATGGAGTTGATCGCCGATAACAGCGGTAAGGTAATTTTACAAGGCCAATGTCTCTCTTTGAAGCAGTGGGATAGTTAATAGAACGGCCTAGTAGAACTTAGTTCAATAGGCTTGAAGGCAGTAGAGATGGAGTTGAGAGCCTTCATTAAGGCGCAAAGTTTAGAGTGCATGTTATTTGAATGGTTTTCAAGAACAGTTTTTATTTGAGCTTTCCCGCTAGTATTCAATAGATAAAAAACCATCACTTTGCAGTGATGGTTACGGACTGATGATAACTTTATTTAAAAATCTTCTTCATCGATAGGCGCTCGAAAACTGGCTTTAGCATCTTTAGCTTTAGCCTCTGGAACTTTTAATACCGGCTTATTGGTTGCTGTGTTTGCAGAAGCATTATTTGCCGATGAGCTAACAGCTTTGACTGGAGTGCTCTCAGTTTGTTTACTCTCACTGACTAATTTCTGTTTGTGTGCTTTTGCATCTTTTTGAGCTTCAATATCAAGTTTGTTGACTTTATAATTTACTGCTTCAATTTGTTTAGCTGCTTCAGATGAGGCTGCAGATACTGCATAAATGGAGATGAAAGTAGGTTTACCCGTTATTGGATGTATTATTTCACGAGAATATATTTCGCCATTACCTTTAACTTGTTTATTTTGAAATGATTGCTGCATGCTAGATGCAAAGCTTTCAACTGCTTGAGATTCGGTAATGTTGTTCGCTGCGTCTTTATATGTTTCGCGAACAATTTGTTCAAGCTCTTGAGAGGTGCTGACATTGGCATAAAGAGCGATAACAGCTTCTTTTGAGGCTTGTAATCGTGCAGCACCATGTGCAGCGGAGGAGTTACTACCTCTAATTTCTCGGCCGCTAACGCCAATAATCCAAGCATTACCTGTTGAATCTTTAAACGTTGAAGAACCAATCATACTTGCGAGATTTTGACGGTTATTATGAATGTGTTTCTGCACTTCTTTACTGCTAGTATTTAGTTCACCCTTGTAGTTTCCTGTTAAAATAGAGCGGGTGCGTAACTCGTTTTTTTGGCTCCAAGCTAACAAGACTCCGACCTCATACCTGTTGTTTGCACTATCGAAACGCTCTTCTGTTGCTAAGCTAATGACGCCATAAAGTGGCATTTCGGCTATAGCCTTAATAGTGCTACTATTTTCACTAGCAATATTTCCTTTTAATGCTTCAGCTCGCTCTACTAGCGCACTTCTTTGTGATTTTACGGTATTCGCATCCGTTAGTAGTTTATCGTAATTCGCTTTTTTTTCTGCCGAAATAGCACCAGAATCATAGTCAGTGTCAATTTTCTTTATTACAGCATCGGCTAATGCTGCAGCGCGGTCATCCCAGTTTAAACTACCAATGCGATCTAATTCATTATCGTCAATTAGGTTCTCTAATTCAGATATCTCCATTTCAAGTGAGTCTATTTGGTCATTAAGGGCGTTAACCTCTGAATCTAGTTCTGCTTTTATATTGGAACCAGGCATGACAGCAAGGTCCGAAGCACTCATCTCTGTTCTAATTGACTTAATGATTTCAGCTTTGCCATTTAGCATTGCAATTGAAGCAGCAAGACTACGCTTGATTAAGAATTTACGGTCAGTTTTTGGGTTTTTGGTTTCAAATGTCGTTAAACCAATTTTAATGATGCGGAACTTACCTTGCTCATAAGTATCTCCCCAACCTTTATCCATTTTGTAGTCCGTAAGCACGTTAACTACAGGTTCTGAATAAGAGGGAGCATAAGGTTGTTCAACGACCGCTTCAATAATTTGATCTACAGTGGCTTTGTGTTCAACCTTAGCCACAAATTCATTTGCAATAGCATTGGATACCGAAAGCGCTAGAATGCTGCTGATTAGAATATTATTTATCTTCATTAATGATCATCTCATAGTTGGATTTAACCCATTTAGTGTTGTTATCGAGAAAGTAACTAAATGAGGCTAATGATAGTGCGGTGTCATGGTCACCGAGCTGGAAGTAAGTTAGTGCTAGGGACATCAATTCATATGCATTAATGCCCTCTATAGCCATCGCGTAGTAGTAGCAGGTTTTAGCGAGTTGGTACTTGTGGGTTGATCTAAATACGGCACCTAGATTTTTCCAAAGATCGACTACATTTGGATCCCGTGACAAGACTATTGTTGCATATTTTATAAAGCTATCAGCATCACCATTTAGGTAGGCATGATTAGCTTTAGCTAGGTAGTCAGCAACAATCTTGCTATCACCTTTATCGGCGGTAAACCAAGAGTTAACCATGTTGTTAAATAATCCTGCTAAGCGACCGTTGCTATCAGCATTGATATCTACCCAGTCAGTATCTATATAAACGTTAGTTAACTCACCTTTGTTTTCTTGACTATGGATAGCCTCGGAAAGAGTGAAGATATTGGCTATATCAGTCATGTTTTGTTGCTTAAAAAGTGCACTTTTGTTCACTTTAGTTAGCGTTTTATTTGTTAAGGTCGATGCATAGAACTGATAAATAAAGTGCTGTTTTTGTTGTGCTGAAATATCGAGTTTAAGTTCACTATCAAGGTAGTAATGTGCAAGCTTACAATTTAGCTGGTTATTTTCAACTGACTGCTCTCGAGCAACAATAATGGGTGTTATGGTTCTAGATATATTGGAGGGTAGGGTTGCAGAAGTTGGTAATCCAATGTTTTGCAAGAGCTGTTTGGATAGTTTTTTAAGCATAAGGTAATCAGCATACTGCCCCTCACATCTCCCCTTTACAATAATATAGCGGCCATTATTCCAAATGAAAGTGCCGCTATTATGTTGATTTAGCTTGTTAATATAATATGATTTAATTTCTTCTATTGAAGATGACGCATAGGCAGTGTTACAACTTAAGAGAACCGTGACCGTGATTAATAACCGTATGAGTATCTTCATTAGCGTTTGATTAAGTCAAAATGAGCTGATTTCTGTTCAACGCTTGTCATATGTGGTCTACGGCCTTTACCTTCTTTTTTAAAGGTTGCGTATATTTCATTTAGGCTTTGGTCAATCGCTTCACTTAGTGGACCAGAAAATCTAAAGTTTAAGGTCATCTGTTTGCCATCTTTGTCCCACTCCCATGTTTCAACTTGTCCTGAAGTTCCGTTGTTTAATACATGCTTAAAAATGTCTACATCGGTACGTTTCGCATTATTTAGTACAATCTGATATACAACCCCTTTTTCTGCATGGCGTGCAAGCGCTTGAATAATTTCAATCCCCATCTTTTTCTTCATCTGTTTGTATGCACTGTGTTCAGATACTTGGGCTGCACGGCTTTCAGGCTGAACATATATTCTGCTTTTAAGGGGAGAGTTATTAACCGTGAAAAGAATATCGCCAGTAGCGCTATCTTTGAGGTTTATAGACAGCGAAGTTTCAACACCTTTTAGCCCTTTATGATTTTCAACTTGTCGTTGAGATTGACTTAATGAGAAGTGATGAGTTGCCGTTGTAGTGCCATCATTAATCGCAAAACCTAGGCGTTCCAGCTCATCAATCAACCATGATGTTTTAGTGTTGTTTTCAGACGTTAAAGAGAATATTGGTTGACCTAAGACCTGAGTATAAAAGTTGACATCATTAAGTAACTTACTGGCATTAACCGTGGCATTTATGATGACATAGTATTGTCCACGTTCTATATCTTCATCGATTAAGTCATAGTTACTGACATAACCTTCAGTTTTGGTCGATATTGCTAGGGATATGGCATCATTGAATTTTCCTGATTTCCCTTGCATCATGACGCCCTGAGCCTGTTGTACAGCATTACGAATCGCATCGATAAGTGCTTGTTTACGGGCTTGTGCTTCACCATGTTTCATCGAAGCTAAGCCTTTAGACTCAACCGTTTTTTCTTGTGAGTTGGTTTGAGCAACAGAGCTGTTATGGTCAGTTGTGATAATAATTGTTTGTGAAGACGATGGAGAACTCGCTGATGATGACCTCAGTGAACTTATTTGAGCTGAATCAGTCTGGGTGATAATGATAGCGACAAAATAATCACCATCATATTGTCCAGATTTTAGTTGTTTAGCTGCTGAAAGCTGGCCTTTAAAATGAGTATTAACCACATCAGTAAAGGTTTCACTTGAGAACTCACTGGTGTGATCATTATCTGAAACACTTGCAAATTCGATTGATGAATGGCTACTACCGCTCATAGTGACGCCATTTATCATATCTGATAACTGACGAAGTGCCTTTATTCTAGCGTCTTCTAATGCTTTATTCTCATTTGAACGAGAAGAGAAGCTAATGGCAACGACGTAATATCCATCTCTGCTATTGATACCTGTTCGGGTTCCCCCTTTTGTATCGAGAAGCTCAAAAACATCATCCATAGGCTCAGATGCCAGTGAAACGAAGCTAATGCTAATTCCCAGAATGAACACAGACAGAGGTATAAGGTTTTGTAGTAGCCTAGTCATTGTTATAAGGCCCAATCTTCGGGAGTACCGACTGAAACCGCATAGATTTTATTGCGCTTTAAGTAATCCTTGCCCATTGCTTCAAGTTTCTTTTTTACATCATCGGCATCGGGTTCATTCTCTTTCCAGATAAACATAACACCAGAACCACCATCAGATTTTGGCGTCACTTCACCAGAGGCGATGGGGATATCTAAACCATCATCACTAAGAAATAATACAACAGGTTGTTTTGTCGCAAAACCTTGATTAATACCTGCATTGATGGCGAAACGACCATTACGGAAATTAATGACTCGCCCACCGACGGGGTAATAGTCCATTGTTCTATTAACTAATACTTGAATTGCTTTTTGGGCCGCTTCTTTGTAGGCTTCTTGCAGTTCATTGTGCTTACGGTAATCGAAACCACCAATGAACTTTCCTTCAATGGCAAAGAAACGTTTTGCGGGCATGTTATGACGTATGGGTTCGAATGAGTGAATGATCTCGCCAGATGTAGGGTTAACTATTTTTGTTGTAACTAAGCTTCTGAAGATTATTTCGTTATGGTCATTTTTTCTTTTTATTGCAGTGCCTAATGCAATAGATGATTCAAGCACATAGTCTGGATTGAGTTGCTCGCCTATTTGTATTGCCCCCTCCTCAACAGTATTTTCAGCTTGAAAAGCAACTTCATAATCACAAGCATTGCAGTTGCGTGTTAGCACTTGAAAGCGCTTGGTACGGGCCAGTTCATTTTCTAGTAGCTTAGCAATAATGCCAGTATCTATTTGCGTTGACATCGCATCTTTTTCAAAGCCTATTTTGTCCACATAAGTCGCGATACTGAGTTTTGAAAAAGCACGTACATCATAATTACCTGGAAGCTCAATATTACGGCTATCAAATAGAGCCTCACGGCTAACCTTGTTAATTTGAGTATTAGATTCTATATCGGCTTCAGAATTGATTTTTAGCGAGGTAGATTGACAGCCTACTAGTACAGAAAGTAAAAGTAGTGAAGATATTTTTTTCATATTTTATAGCCTAATAAGGCCGAGGTTAGTATCTCGACCCATCACAGATGTTATTGTGCGTTGCGGAACGCAGAGATGATTTGGTAGTTATCATAAGCAGAGATAACGGAATCATTTAGGTAAGTGATTTGGTCTAATGTCAGCCCAAGATTACTTTTCTCGCTCATCATGTCAGTAAAGTCTACTGAAGAGATCAGAGATGTTGTATCTATAGTTTTAAATTGAACAAGACTTTTAGTCGCGATAACCACAGCTTCGCCAAGTCCAACCATGACCTTCTTAGTCATTTCAGAATTATTAAAGTCGTCAATAATTGTCTGATTGTCACCTAAAGCGTCATAAATCGCTTGCTTCTCTTCTTCGCTCTTAGCTGCTTCAACTGCTCCAAAGTAGTTATTAACAACTGGTTCACTTTGAATTTGTAGAATATATTCTTCATAAAGAGGTTTTGCAGTTAGAAATGCAGTATTAACGATGGTTCTGCCTACTTCTAACTCTTGTATTTTAGAAGGTTTATAAGCTTCTTTTTTTGAATCAGCATATAAAGAGTTGCCTTGAGCTTTTAGATCATTATATGAAACAGTTGATGAACCTGATGTTGAAGCACAACCAGTTGTAAGACCTGCGATAACAATCATTGTTGCTAAGCTTTTTTTCACGGATAACACCTTAAAATTCAAATTGAAAAAGTTGTGGTGACTATACATGTGTGTATCGCGAAGTGTAAAGCGATCTGCTTCACGTTTTTTCATTAATCTAGTTAAGATTTACTTGTCTTATACAGGAGGTATTCATAAGGATGACCATTTTTGAAGGGACCCATTTGAGTCGATATATGGTACCGAAGCTGGTAAGGATGAGCTGATTCAAGGCGAATAAGTGGTAGAAATAAATTGTATTCTTGATACAAAAAAGCCATCAGGGTTAGGTGATGGCTAATCTGTTGTTCGAAGTTCGAACCTAGCTCCTAGAACCTTCTTTATTTAAATTGCTCTCCAGGCTACCGTTACCAGCGTAGCCCTTGAACCATAGATGTTTCATGGCGGATAACTTGTGTCTCATCTGTAAATTTTAGACATAAAAAAACCACCGTTATTGCTAACAATGGCTTCTCTAATTTAAATTGCTCTCCAGACTACCGTTACCAGCGTAGCCCTTGAACCGTAGGTTCAAGGCGGGTAAATGAATAACTCCTAAGGCTTCTCGATACGAGCCGAGCTTGCACAATGTCATTAAAACATTCATCCTGGGTTTGTAATTATCGGCACAGGGACATTGCCGGCTCACATGTAGCCCAGAGAACAAAACTGGTGCATCTAATTCGTTGTAATTTCTTTTATTTATTTTTCTCTATAGCATTTACTATAGCTTTTATTTTGTATTTACGAATGAATTAAATAACTAAAACTTTTAATCCTCTTTAATCGAACGCTCAACTAAGGCGTTCTCTAAAGTTGATTGTAACAGACCGATTTTTTCATCCATCTGCTTATTGTAATCTTGATTTTTTTGCTGCTCTTCTAAAAGCTCATAACCAATGTTTAAAGCCGCCATAATCGCAATTTCTTCACGACTTAAGCTATTGGTTCTTACCTTAAGTGAAGTCAACTGCTTCTCGAGTTTCTCTGCCACGTGCTGCAATGCCTTCTCTTGCCCCGGAGGGCAAGCGATGGAGTAAGTGCGGCCTAGCAAGCTAATTTCAATAGCGTGGCTACTCATGAAACGGGTGGTCCTTAATTTGGTCTCTTGAGCGGACTATAAAGGTCTGTCTTTCAAAGTGCAACATGAGTAATGCTTTAGATGGCCAACTTTAGATTAAATGTTGTTTAGATAGGCAAGCTTGGGTGTTTTCTAGTCATTTCGTTGGATATTTGAGGAACCCTTGACTGACAGCCAGTCGCTAGGGTCTATTTAAGTAAGGTTGTTTAGGCTCTTTGCTTACTAGTTTTCTAGCTCGCGACCCGTAACTTATTTAGCTTGTAGCTCACAGCTCTACATTTTCTTAGCTAATTAATAGATCTGGGATCAGACTGGTGTCGGGTTTTCTTGGCCGAACGTCTTACTTCTGCTAGCATGAACTTAGAAACTTGTGTCATTGGAATCTTGTTATGGCTACCCCTCCTTCTTTACGTATTGATAACTTAATGGCGGCACTCACAGTGGCTGAAATCGCTCAGCATCCTGTCGAGGTTCACGGTGCACTTGTTGGTCTTATCTGCGGTGGTATAGAGCAGTCTAGAAGGCAGTGGAATACCTCGCTGCTTGAGCTGATGAATGATGGACAAGTGCTTCCTGATTCTCTTCAACACCTTATCGATGAACTGTATCAAGATACTTTGGCCAGAATCTCAGATGTGGACTTTGGTTTTTCTCCTATGTTGCCGGAAGAGGAGGAGCCAGTGTCTAAGCGCGTAGAAGCGTTGTCACTTTGGGTACAAAGCTTCCTAACGGGCTTGGCCATGGTGCAACCTAAGCTCAATAATGCGTCTGCGGATGTGCGAGAAGTGATCAAAGATTTAGCTGAAATAGCCTTGGTTGAGTTTGATGTTGCCGATGACGATGAGTCTGAAGCGGCCTATATGGAATTGACCGAATTTGCCAAAATGGCGGCACTACTTTGTTACTCAGAATTTGGCCCTGAACCGTCGGATCAACAAGCCGGTGTTATTCACTAGTCTCAGGCGCCAATGTTAAACCTTGCCCTGAGTCCATGTTAATTGTCTATCGTCACAGCTTAATATGCGGTGACGAGATAGAGAAGGTTAATGAAAGCGCAAACTGAACAAGATGCTAATCTGATAAGCGTCGATGTCGCCATCGTAGGTGGTGCAATGGCTGGGGCTACATTAGCCCTTGGCCTTAAAGGTCTCTCTGATTCACTTAAACGTCCCTTGAAAATTGCGTTAATCGAAGCGCACCATCCTAATCAAGACCATCCTGGTTTCGACGCCCGCTCTATCGCTATCGCCCATGGTTCTATCTTCGAGTTAACCCGACTTGGTCTGTGGCCTAAATTGGCGCACTTAGGCACGCCTATCGACAATATTCATATCTCAGACCGCGGTCATATGGGGATGACGGAGCTCAATGCCGAGGCGTTTAACCTTCATCACTTAGGTCAGGTTGTTGAGTTGGAGCGGGTGGGGCAGGTGCTGTTTAAGTTGCTTAGTGAAGCCGATATTTCTCTTTATTGCCCCAATAAGTTAGCCTCGGTGGAGGCAAAAGTTGATGCGCAACTATTAACCCTTGATGATGGTACTCGCTTAAGGACTTCATTATTGGTGGCGGCAGATGGTGTTAACTCTCAGGTTAGGGCGGCATTTAAACAGCCGTTAAAGCAGGTAGATTTCGACCAAGTGGCTCTCGTTGCTAATATTGAGCTTGCCCAGGTTGAAATCGATAAAACCAATGAGAGTTGGGCCTATGAGCGTTTTACCCAACATGGACCATTGGCACTATTACCCATGTCACCGGTTAAGGGGATCCAGAGGAAGTCATTAGTCTGGGCTTTAAGTCCTGATGAAGCTCTGCGTTTACTTTGTGTAACTAAAGATCAGTTTCTGGATGAGCTGCAGCAAGCCTTTGGCTCCCGGGCAGGTCAGTTTACAGCGGTCGGTGAGCGTTATTCATATCCGTTAATGCTCTCTTATATGCCCAAACCCATTTATCACAGAACCGTATTTATCGGTAATGCAGCCCAAACCTTGCACCCGATTGCGGGTCAGGGTTTTAATTTAGGCCTGAGGGATCTGGTGAGTTTGATTCAGGTGATCGAACAGACTCTGCTCGATGAAACTGACACGGAACCTGCTGATTTTGGTAGCACTCAAGTGACCTATGGGTATCTGCACAGCCGTGAGAGTGATAGAAATAACACCATACGAAATATCGAATTTTTAGTGCGTGGCTTCTCTAATGATTATTGGCCTTTAGTGGTAGGGCGTAACTTAGGCTTGAGAATGCTGTCATGGCTACCGCCCCTTAAAACCCCTGTAGCACGTATTGCTATGGGCTGGAAGGCGATAAGTTAGTAACCATCAAATTGAAAGGAAAACACATGTTGAGCACTAAAACCTATGACGTTGCTATTGTTGGTGGAGGCATGGTTGGCCTCACGACTGCAATCGGCTTGGCCATGGAAAATATACGCGTTGTGGTTATCGATGCAGGAGAGACTCCGGCCGTCACTGGTGAGCCTAAACTTAGGGTCAGTGCAATCAATAAGGCGAGCCAGCGGTTGCTGCAAAACATTGGCGCTTGGTCCTATCTCGATGATGACCGTCTCAGTCCTTACCAAAAGATGGAAGTGTGGGACAAGGATAGCTTAGGTAAAATCAGTTTTGATGCCCACAGTCTCAGTGAGCAGTATCTTGGTTGCATCATTGAAAATGACAACATCGCTCATGCCCTGACGATGCGGGCTGCTGAGTTCGATGAGATCACCCATATCGAGAATCACAAATTAGCCAAAATAGCCTTCGGTGAGCGGGAAGCCTGGTTAACCTTAGACAATGGTGACAACTTAAGTGCTGCATTAGTGATTGGGGCAGACGGTGCCAACTCTTGGGTACGTGAACAGTGTAAAATTCCAATGACGTTTTGGGATTATGGCCATCATGCTATTGTCGCCACTGTGCGCACAGAGATCCCACATAAAGACACTGCCCGTCAGGTATTCCTCAAAGATGGGCCATTAGCTTTTCTGCCCCTTTATGAGCAAAACCTCTGCTCAATCGTCTGGTCTGTTCCCCCTGCAAAGGCTAAGCAACTGCTGGAAAGTGACCCACAACTATTTGAACGTACCTTAACGGCAGCATTTGATGGCCGCATGGGGATGTGCAAACTCGAATGTGAACCACAAGCGTTCCCATTGCGCATGCGTTACGCCCGTCACTTCGCTCGCCATCGTCTGCTATTGGCGGGAGATGCAGCGCATACGATTCATCCGTTGGCAGGTCAAGGGGTCAACTTAGGCTTGCTTGACGCTGCCGCCATCATACAAACCTTAGGCGAGCTTAAGCTTGAGGGGAAAGATCTTGGTGACTATCCTAACCTTCGCGCATTAGAGCGTTGGCGCAAGGCCGATGCGCTGGAGATGATTGCCGCCATGGAAAGTTTTAAGCGGTTATTCGAAGGTAGCAACCCGGTTAAGAAGGCGTTACGTGATCTCGGTCTCAATCTGGTCGATAATATTGCTCCGGTGAAAACACTGTTCATGCAACAAGCCATGGGCAACAAAAATAGTCTGCCTAAGCTGTGTAAAGCGCAATAGGCATAGGTCAGGCTTAATGATAATTAGTCTGGTTTTTCAGTAGGTTGATTTGGATTTTTCTGTAAACATTTTTTGAACACTAAAATAACGAATGTTTCACATGAGAAAAAGTAATGATAAATTGGCTCAAGTCACAAAATTTTTTTGTATACAAAATAGAGATGCAAGGTATAATTTCGGCGCATTTTAAGACCCTTGATGGGTTTGATAGATCTTTATTTGTCGCATTTGATTAACATGTCGAATGCGAAAAACGCGCTGGCCTAAGTAACCCTACGCCAGGTAAGACCCGAAAAGGGCATAAAAGAAGAGATTATAATGGCTAATAAAACAGTACTCTTTAACAAGCACTTAGAATCAGACGCTAAAATGGTAGATTTCCACGGTTGGGATATGCCACTAAACTATGGTTCTCAAATCGAAGAGCATCACGCGGTTCGTCAAGACGCGGGCATGTTCGACGTGTCACATATGACCGTTGTCGATGTGACAGGCACCGATGCTTGTGCTTTCCTACGTAAATTATTAGCGAACGATGTGGCTAAACTTAAGGTGCCGGGCAAGGCACTTTATGGCGGTATGTTAGATCATAACGCTGGCGTGATTGATGACCTTATCACCTACTACCTCACCGACACTCATTACCGTATCGTGGTTAACTCAGCGACCCGTGAAAAAGATCTAGCTTGGATTGCCGAGCAAGTTAACGGATTCGACGTCGTGATCACAGAGCGTCCTGAACTGGCGATGATTGCTGTTCAAGGTCCTAACGCAAAAGCCAAAGCCGCGACCGTATTCAACCCTGAGCAAAATGCCGCAGTGGAAGGCATGAAGCCTTTCTTTGGCGTGCAAGCAGGCTCACTCTTTATCGCGACAACCGGTTACACTGGCGAAACGGGTTATGAGATCATCGTCCCAGAAGATGAAGCGCAGGCCCTATGGCAAGCATTACTCGAAGCCGGTGTTAAGCCCTGTGGACTCGGCGCACGTGATACATTACGGTTAGAAGCAGGCATGAATCTTTACGGTCTGGATATGGATGAAACCGTTAATCCACTCGCGGCTAACATGGGGTGGACTATCGCATGGGAACCTGCTGATCGTGATTTCAACGGTCGTGAAGCACTCGCTGCAATAAAAGCGGCGGGTACACAGAAGATGGTTGGCCTGATCATGGAAGCCAAGGGCGTTATTCGCCCTGGTATGTCAGTCTTCTTCACCGATAGTGACGGCGCAGAGCAACAAGGCATCATCACCAGTGGTACATTCTCACCAACATTAGGCTACTCTATTGCCATGGCTCGTGTGCCAAGAAGTATCGGTGAGACCGCTGAAGTCGAAATGCGTAAGAAGCGTGTAGCGGTTAAAGTTATCGCACCATCATTTGTACGTAACGGTAAACAAGCATTCTAGTTATTTAACGGGTTTATCGCTATTTGATTCGATTTCGTTGTCGATAGTGCTCATTGATACATATCAACTGCGCGCTATCTCCTATAACTCAAATCAAATTTCAGCTAACCTCGTCAAATAATAGAGACATGATTAAGCGCTTTATCGTCTGTACCTATAAATACAAAAATCGATAAATTGGCTAAACATCCAGAATTAGAATATTCGAATAAGGACTAAGAACAATGAGCAACATTCCTGCTGAACTAAAATATGCTTCATCTCATGAGTGGATCCGTAAAGAAGAAGATGGTTCATACACTATTGGTATCAGTGATCACGCTCAAGAGCTTTTGGGTGACATGGTATTTATTGAACTTCCAGAAGTTGGCGATTCGGTTAGTGCTGGTGAAGATTGTGCCGTTGCTGAATCAGTGAAAGCCGCTTCAGACATCTACGCACCAATATCAGGTGAAGTGATTGCAGTGAACGAAGCACTTGAAGACTCTCCAGAGCTTGTTAACGGCGATGCATTTGGTGACGGTTGGTTCTTCCGCGTTATGCCAACTGACACAGCTGAAATTGATAACCTGCTAGATGCTGATGGTTATCAATCAGTGATTGACGAAGCGTAATTATTGACTGAACACAAAGCCTCGTTTCTTCGAAAATGAGGCTTTGTTCGTTATAGGGTAACCTGATCACCTAAGACTATTTATACCTAAATTACTTCAAGATGCTCGACTCTGCATCTCTAGAGGTTGCTTAGGTATAATACCAATCAGTATAAAGATTTGATCGCTCAGCGAGAGTTTAGCGGTCCTGAGGCAAGGCAACGAGTGAAGAGCATAGTTATTCTACGGTCAAGTTCGTTAACACAGCATCAGAACCGCTAAAACTCGCCTGTAAGGAGTGTTTTTGGCTGCCTACTTCTGCGTTGAATGAACTCATAAGGGAACAACCGTTATGTCATCCATTCGCCTTGAATTAGTTTGCCAAAAAACACTCTGAGTAGATCAACTGCTTATACTGATTGGTATAAAGCCAATTAGTATAAGAAAGCGAATACATCTGTATTGATTGGTATAACTACACCACAACGAGACCGGTACCTTAGCCCCCTACAGGCGGATACTGGCAAATATGGAATTAGGTTCATGACCACTGAAACGCTTACTCAACTTGAGCAACACGATCTCTTTCTCAGTCGCCATATCGGCCCTGATAGCGTACAACGTCAAGAGATGTTGAATTATGTTGGTGCAGAATCTTTAGAAGATTTGACCGCACAGATCGTCCCTGAGTCGATTCTCCTTAACCGAGACTTAGCCGTTGGCGATCACATGAGTGAAGCCGAAGGTCTCGCTTATATCCGTAAGATTGCTGATAAGAACAAGATATACAAAAGCTATATCGGCATGGGGTACCACAGTACATTCGTCCCAAGCGTTATCCAGCGCAATGTACTGGAAAATCCAGGTTGGTACACGGCCTACACGCCTTACCAGCCAGAGATTGCCCAGGGCCGTTTAGAAGCCATTCTTAACTTTCAACAGCTGTCGATGGACTTAACTGGCCTTGACCTTGCTTCAGCATCACTGCTCGACGAAGCCACTGCTGCTGCCGAGGCGATGGCACTAGCTAAGCGCGTCTCTAAAGCCAAAAAAGCCAATATCTTTTTCGTTGCTGATGACGTGTTCCCGCAAACGATTGACGTGGTCAAGACCCGCGCAGAGTGTTTCGGTTTTGAAGTAATTGTTGGTCCTGCTGAAGATGCCGTTAATTACGAAATTTTTGGTGCGTTATTTCAGTACACCAACTGCTTAGGCGAAATCACCGATTTCACTGAGCTATTTGTCAAGCTGCATGAAAAGAAGGCTGTAGTTTCTGTTGCCGCCGACATCATGTCATTGGTACTGCTTAAGTCTCCAGGTGCTATGGGCGCCGATGTTGTGTTCGGTAACTCCCAGCGTTTTGGCGTGCCAATGGGCTTTGGTGGCCCACATGCAGCGTTCTTCGTCACCCGTGATGAGCATAAACGCTCGTTGCCTGGCCGCATTATCGGCGTATCACAAGATACTCGTGGTAACCGTGCCCTACGTATGGCGATGCAGACTCGTGAGCAACATATTCGCCGCGAAAAAGCCAACTCTAACATCTGTACCGCTCAGGTATTACTGGCAAACATGGCGTCTTTCTACGCCGTATTCCATGGCCCACAAGGGCTTAAGATCATCGCTGAACGTATTCACCGTTTAACGGACATTCTTGCGGCTGGTCTAACGGCTAAAGGCGTAGAACTGGTCAACAGCACTTGGTTCGATACACTAACGATTAAAGGCTTAGATGTAGCAGAAATGGTTAAGCGCTCAGATGCTGCAGGTATTAACCTACGCGTCGATAGCGATACTGGCTCAAGTCAATTGATGGGTGTCAGCTTAGGTGAAACGACTACGCGTGAAGATGTGGCACAGTTGTTCGATGTGATTTTAGGCTCAGGCCATGGTCTTGATGTCGCTCAACTAGATAGCGAAGTGATCGCCGCTGGCAGCAGCTCAATACCAAGCGAACTTTTACGTCAAGATGCTATCCTGACTCACCCAACGTTCAATCGCTACCACAGCGAAACCGAGATGATGCGTTATATCAAACGTCTCGAGAACAAAGATTTAGCCCTTAACCATTCAATGATCTCATTGGGTTCATGCACCATGAAGCTCAACGCGGCCACTGAGATGATGCCGATTAGCTGGCCTGAGTTTGGTAGCTTGCACCCATTCTGCCCACAAGATCAGAGCCAAGGTTATGCTCAGCTTATCGAAGAGTTATCGACTTGGTTGGCGGACATCACAGGTTATGATGCCATGTGTATGCAAGCCAACTCTGGTGCTTCAGGCGAGTATGCAGGCCTACTTGCTATCAGAAATTATCATATTTCACGTGGTGATGCTCACAGAAATGTTTGTCTTATTCCACAGTCTGCCCACGGCACTAACCCAGCATCAGCTCAGCTTGCTGGCATGAAGATCGTGGTGACGGCTTGTGATAAAGCCGGCAACATCGACATGGAAGATCTTAAGGCTAAAGCCGCTGAAGTGGCCGAAAACCTCTCTTGCATCATGGTCACTTACCCATCGACTCACGGTGTGTATGAAGAGTCTATTGCTGAGGTTTGTGAAGTGATTCACAGCCACGGTGGTCAGGTTTACCTTGATGGTGCCAACATGAACGCTCAAGTGGGTCTTACCACTCCTGGCTTTATCGGCGCCGACGTATCGCATCTTAACCTGCATAAAACCTTCGCTATTCCACATGGCGGCGGTGGACCAGGTATGGGCCCTATCGGTGTTAAAAAGCACCTAGCCCCATTTGTTGCTGGTCACGTAGTTGTGAAAGCAGGCCTAGAGTCTGACAATAATGGCGCCGTTTCTGCTGCACCCTATGGCAGCGCCAGTATCTTGCCAATTACTTGGATGTACATCAAGTTACTCGGTAAGCAAGGACTGAGACAATCAACACAGATGGCACTGTTAAACGCCAACTACGTGATGAAGAAGCTATCTGAGCACTACCCAGTGCTTTACACTGGCCGTAATGACCGCGTGGCCCACGAATGTATTATCGACCTACGTCCGCTGAAAGAAGCGTCAGGCGTCACTGAGATGGATATTGCTAAGCGTCTTAATGATTACGGTTTCCACGCACCCACCATGAGCTTCCCAGTGGCGGGCACCTTAATGATTGAGCCAACGGAATCTGAGTCTAAGGTTGAACTGGATCGCTTTATCGAAGCGATGATCTCTATTCGCGGCGAAGTCGCCCGCGTCGAGTCTGGCGAGTGGCCAGTAGACAATAACCCGCTGCACAATGCCCCGCATACACTGGCTGACATCATGGATCCTGAGTTTGACTCACGTCCATACAGCCGTGAAATTGCCGTGTTCCCAACGGCAGCGGTTAAGAAAAACAAGTTCTGGCCAACGGTTAATCGAATTGATGATGTGTTTGGCGACAGAAATCTTTTCTGTGCTTGTGTCCCAATCTCTGACTACGAATAATAATTGCTGCTTAGTCTCGCTACTGCGGCGTTGAACCTCGGCTCCAGTCCTCATTGACAACAGTCAACTCCGGGCTAGAGCCTTCGGTTCGCCTTGCGTTAGCGTCGCCAGCAACGCAATTATGGAATAGTCAGCTTAATTTGATGTAGAAGCGGCTTTAGCCGCGAAGTGATTAGAACGCACCCGTAGTGGTGCGTTTTTTATTAGGTGAGAATAAGGCTCAGGTCTGTTTTCGTAGGTCTCGAAATAAAGAGTTTGATTGGAGTCAACTCCGTGGCGAAAACGTCAAACTTCATTGTCTTATCATCGCCAACAACGCAATTATGGCTGTATCGTCATTCCGTTAGGGCTTTTGGGCCGGAATCTAGCTTTTGAAAGCGAACCGATGGGTTCGCTTTTTTGTGGGTGGATGTAAACCTTACTCTGACCAACTATCTATGATGTGACATGGGTCAATAGCTTGTCTTCATCCCTGAATGGCTGCTCTAACTCTTTCTTAAGAGCTTCGAGTTGCCTGCATTCCCTAACTGCACACACAATAACCTACTAAATGTATGGGATTCAATGTGTGTTGAGCTAGTTTGTTGAAATATAAGGGGTTGTACTGACTTCTGTTGATAATCGGAGAGAAATACTAACTCAATGGCTTTAGCCTGCTTTTTGCTCTGGCGGTTTTATATCTTCTCCGGTTTTTGCTCCTCTCCGTGGCCCTCTGTGTTCTCCGTGGTAAATCGCTTTTATCTGACAGTTCTGTCTTTCTCTAATTTTGCAACTGATGATTGATGGGTGACAATGGCTTTTTGCATTATAATGGCGCGACTAAACAAGGTTGGACTATGAGTTACTTATGCTCATAGATACATAAGCTTGTTAATTTTTAGGGCATAGATAAATTCATGGCCTTTTTTTTCGATATATATTATGAGGGTTTAGTATGTCTAAACAAGATTATTACAGCGTGCTAGGTGTTTCAAAGGCCTCCTCAAATCAAGAGATTAAAAAAGCCTATAAAAAGATGGCGATGAAATACCATCCGGATAAAAATCCTGGTGATGCAGTGTCAGAAACAAAATTTAAAGATGTTAAAGAAGCGTATGAAATACTGACTGATGCTGAAAAGCGCCATAAATATGATCAGTTTGGTCATGCAGGGCTTGAAAACAATGGCCAAGGCGGATTTAATCAGCGTGAACGTGGATTTGGTGGTCAAGGCTTTGGTGGTCAAGGCTTTGGTGGTTTTGATTTTGAAGATATGTTCTCTCAATCAAGAGGCGGACAAAGTCGAGCTCAAAAAGGGTTAGATAAAGAGTTTGTGTTCACTGTAGATTTTGTTGATGCAGTGCAAGGTGTTGAGAAAATAGTTGAACTACCAGTTAATGGTGAAACTAAAAAGATAAAGGTTAAGATCCCAGCAGGTATTAAAGACGGTGAAAAAATACGTTTCACTGGCAAAGGTAGTGCAGGAGTGTATGGTGGAGCCCCTGGTGATCTATTGCTGATCATTGCAACCCGCGCACATGCGTTTCTTGAACGTGAAAACAACGATCTAATTTATACTACTAGCGTCGATATGGTGATGGCGGCACTGGGTGGAGAGATTGACGTTAACGTATTGGATAAGCGTTTTAAGCTTAAAGTGCCTTCAGGGACTCAACCAGGACGTAAGTTCAAGATAAAGGGCAAAGGTGTTACGGGTCGTAAGGGAGGGACTGGTGATTTGTTTGTGAAAATTAAAGTGGAAATTCCGCAGGATCTAACGGAACAGCAGCGTTCATTGCTAGAACAATTCAAAGAGTTAACGGAAGTAAATACACTTCTTTAATTTATCATTTCCGATAGCCGTACCTTTGTTAGTGGTGTTGCGTATTTGGGGCATGAGCTGGGTATCTATATGATGTTTGAATAGTGCCTTTCGCTCCTCTCCATAGCCCTCCGTGTACTCTGTGGTGAATCGCTTCTCTTTTTGTTTAGCTCAGTCATGTTTGTTTGTAATTGTTTGATATCACAGTTGTAGTTGCATCTGTGCTTGTTAGATCGCAAACTCTAACGTTATCATTAGAATGTCCCATGAATCACGACTCTCGATTGACTATTTACGACAAAAACAAAGGCGAAGACGAATATGAATCAAGGATTTCCTATTACGATAGTGGCCGATGGCCAATTTTCAGATTCGCTTAAGCCGTTGTTGATCCAGCTGGAGATGTGGATTAATTTTCAGGCGCTAAAAGCGGAATGGTACTGTAATGAAGATTTTATCTTGTCTTTTGATTTTACTCTGGTTAAGAATTTAGAAGAAAAACAACTGACGGCTGCAAGGGAAGGGAGTGCAGAGGGTACTGAGAGTTGGGTTGTAGAGTCGGGTTACGCTTATCATTATGAAAGCAGCCGCCTGACGACGATTGCTTTTATTGCGGTTGATGATTTGCTTCAGGATAGTGTTGGTATTGAACAGGCGATAAAAGCCAGATTGATAGCTGTGACTAATGCTGTGGCCACCTCGGTGGGAAGTGCGCATGACTTATTGCCTTTGTCTTAGAAGGTCACGTAGATCCCACTTATCCGTGATCGCCATGGATGGTGGAGGAGGGGGTTTGTATATGGATATATTTATCCGTGATCGCCATGGATGGTGAAGGAGGGGGGTTGTATATGGATATATTTATCCGTGATCGCCATGGATGGTGAAGGAGGGGATTTGGTGTCGTCATCCCAGCGATGCTTTTAGCTATCATTTTTTTATGTCGGGGCTGACTAAAATATCGCAATATGCAAACACACTGGGTTACATGGAGAATATGATCGTCTCAGGTTTCTTATTACCTTTAGTGATAATTACCGAAGTGTTTGGTGGGTTAGCCATTATTTTAGGTTGGAAAACGCGATACGCCGCTCTAGCGCTGGCCGGATTTAGTGTTATGTCAGCGATATTATTTCATGCCGATTTCAGTAACCAAGCTGAAATGACTAATTTTATGAAAAACATCGCTATTGCAGGTGGCTTTTTAACACTATTTGTTCATGGTGCTGGTGCTTACTCGTTAGATAATCGAGCTAACAACAAGCCTGCTTAATAATAAACTGGGTCAGAGTGAGATTAGGTTTTGGTCACTCTTTTGGTCTTCCTCTTTCTCATTTCCAATAGCCATGCCTTTGTTGGTGGCGTCTTATATGTGGCTGATGAGCTTGGTATCTACATAAATAGGAACGCCTAAGCCATCCTTGGCTTATTTTGCTTACTGCTTACTGCTTACAACTTGCAGATTCTTTCTCTAGTTATAGCGCTCTAATGCGGTGGTGAGTTCGATGGCTGTGGTGGTCAGCTGTTCGTTGCCAGTTAGAGTGGCTTGAATCATCTTGATGCTGTCGGTTGAGATATCGCGGATTGAGCAGACACTATCATTGATGGCACTCGTGGCTTCGCTTTGCTCTTTTAGGGCATTTGATATCAACTGAATTTGATGGGTTAATTCAGTGACATTACCGGCTATCTCCTCTATCGATCCGGCAAAGCCATCAACCTGCTGTACAGCTTCCTCTGCATACTCAACACTGGTATCCATATATTTAGATAGTTTGCTAGAGCCGGATTGAAGCTCCTCAATCATCCCCTGAATTTCTACGGTAGCATTTTGTGTTCGCTGAGCAAGTTCTCTTACTTCATCGGCAACAACTGCAAAGCCTCGGCCCTGCTCACCGGCCCGTGCCGCTTCAATAGCGGCATTAAGTGCCAGTAGATTAGTTTGCTCAGAGATCCCTTGAATAACAGATATCACAGAGCCAATTTTTTCTGAGTTTGTGGCTAAATTCTTAACCGCACCTGAGGCACTATGGACACTTTCAGACAGTGCATTGATTGAGTTAATAGTGCGATCTATCTTCACTTTTGCTTGATCTGCATGGGCCTGAGACTCAGATGTTAACTCATCGGCATTGCTAGAGTTTTGGGATAGCTCATGAATCGTGCTGGTTAACTGCTCGATGGCTGCTGCAACTGTATCTATCTGTTTATGTTGCTCCTTAACTGAACTTAGTGCTGTCTCTGACTGTTCCTCAATGCTATGGGTCGACTGGTCGAGTGCGACAACTGATTTAGAGATAACTTCAATTAAGTTATGGATATTGCCGATAGTGTCATCGATGGCGCCACCGAGTTGACCGAACTCATCTTCACCAGAGAAGCCTACTTTTCTATCTAGTCGGCCAGAGGCAATAATCTTCATTACATCAATGATATAGCCGATAAGCGGCAGCAGATTAGCACTCACACTACTGGCCAGAAAGAAGATAACCATGGAGGAGATTAACGAAATGATGGCTAAATTTTCTAGTAAGCTTTGAAATATTAAGCTGGCTGATTCAGTAGGGCTAGCGGTCACGGTTATATCTAGAGCTGGAATATACTGGCTGACACTGCCTGCACTTGCTGATCTTTGGCCTTGGTTTACCTGATAGCTACTAACATCTGAGGATTGTGAGTCGAGTACAGGTTGTAGATCCACTAACTCAAGCTTAGCTTTACTGTCTAAAACCTGTAGCAGTTGTACTGCTTGCGTTAAGTTAGTCTCAAGGCTAAGTTGTTGATGCTGATGGCCAGTGATCCACACGGAGTAGAGAAGCATGGTTAACGCGATAAGAGTGCCATAAAAAGGCAGTAACATCTTCTGTTTAAGGGGGACGTTCATTAGAATGCGATCTCTTAAACCAATTTTTACTTCATCATCCATAGTAATTAAACCCTGTATTGTTATATGAGTTATGTTGTTTTTAAATAACTGATGGTCACTTAACTGTTGCTCATATGAGCAACAGTGATTAAAAACTAGCTAGTTATCAAAGTGAAGTGTGTGGAATTAAAATGCAATAGCCGTAGTCTACTTATCAGTGGCAAATGACTGATCGGTCACACTTTTTATTATATGAACTGTTGTATTTTGTTAGAAAATAGGAATTTTTAGTCAATATAAAAAAGCAACTTGCACACCTCTATGCAAGTCGCTTGAATTCACTGGCGTAAGTTAAATGGACAACTAAATGGCTAACTAAGCGAATAACCAAATAGATAGCGGCTCAGGTAGCTAAACGTTATCGCTACCTGAGTAGATGAGCGTATTTAACCAACAAAACCGATAAATAGATAGGATGCCAGCAGCACTGCTACCCACAGCACCATATTGCCAGAAGGGTATGAGCCTGAGAGTAAGCCTCCTAAGCCTTTATGCTTGCTGGCAATATAGGACTGGCATTGGTTTAATCTGCCACGAACCGCTTGGCGCAGCGCCCCGTCTGCCTTCCATATGACCGCAAACAATTTCTGCAGCACATTGGGAATGGCGCGCCTATAGATCCAATCCACATCCAAGTTGGTCGAGCGCAGCTCTGGCGGATACATCCCTCTGATATTTAACCAAACGAACGCTAAGGCTGAGAACAGCAGTAACTGAGTTTGGGCTAACACGTGGGTCGCATCATATGGGTTGTAACCCGTATCGTATGGCAGCAGCGAGTATAGCGCTTGCGGATAGATACCGATGGCAACACACAAGCTCGCAGCGATAAACATCGCGAACAACATATTGCGCGGTGGATCGCTGGCTCTAAGGCCTGAGTCGTGGGCGAAGAAGGCAAAGTAGGGGATCTTAATTCCAGCATGGTGGAATACGCCCGCAGAGGCGAACAGTAACATCAACCAGATCCAGTCATAACCGTTTTCAAGGGCTGCTGACATCACCATAGATTTACTGACAAAGCCGCTAAATAGTGGGAAGGCTGAAATTGAGGCAGCGCCGATAATACATAACACTGTGGTCTTGGGCATGGTTTTATACAGGCCGCCCAGATCTGAGCCGTTTATCCTGCCGGTCATATGCAGCACGGCGCCCATACTCATAAACAGTAAGCCTTTAAAGATAACATCGTTGAAGGCATGTGCAATCGCGCCGTTTATGGCCAGTGCAGTACCAATCCCGATCCCGACCACCATAAAGCCCACTTGGTTTATTAGGCTGTAGGCCAGTACTCTGCGGAGATCATTTTCAATTACTGCAAAGAAGATTGGGAAGCAGGTCATGGCCGCGCCAATGTACACTAGCAGCTCAGTGCCTGGGTAGGCGCGCGCTAGTGCATAAACAGCCACTTTAGTGGTAAATGCACTGAGGAGAACAGTACCTGTAGGGGTCGCTTCTGGGTAGGCATCGGTGAGCCAATTATGGGCAAAGGGAAACGCACATTTAATGCCGAAGGCGATCAATATTAGCCAGCTAGCAATACTATCTAGGCCAATATAGCCAAAGGCCAGTGAGCCTGTTTCAGCTGCATGAAATAGCGTGCCGACAAGCAAGATGACGCCTGAAAGCACTTGAATGATCAGGTAGCGCATACCGGCATGATAAGCGCGGGAGGTTCTGCGCGCCCAGATCAAAAATACCGAGGTAAAGGCCAGTAACTCCCAGAATATAAAGAGTGTCAGCAGATCGCCAGCAAATACTGCGCCCAGCGCACTACCTGCATAGAGCATGGCTGCAACTTGCTGTACGGTATCTTTAACATGAAGCGAGTAGATAATGCAGATGAATGCGGCTATATGAAATACATAGCCAAACATCAAGCTCAGTTTGTCTGCGCGATATGGCACCAATTCATAATCTAAAAATGTCAGCTGCAGATGAATGCCCTCAGGCACAGTCCACAGGTGCATTGCGCTAATGACAGGAATGGCCACCATTATCGCACCACGTAGTTTGCCCCGGGTCATTGCTGCAATAAGCCCACCTATAAAGAACAGGGTAAAGGGCGGTATCTCAAGCATCCACATCGTGATCACCTATATTGTTATTTTTTGCCTGAACGGTTCTACCCTTGTGGGTGTTTTCATCTGCAGCATTTTCTAAAACGTTTTCACTATTATTGTTACTAGGAATATCATCATTACTGTCACGATAGTCGTCATACTGCTTATCGTAATAGTCTTCTGGGCGCATAAGAAAAGTTCGCATCCAGCGTGCTATCAGTACCAAGATGACACAGCCGACAAAGCCATAGATGGGGTAAAATAGGGGAAAGTTTTCCCAACTATGATAGACATGGCGATTGATAACAAAATCAAGCACCACGACGAGAACACAACAGGCATAGAAAATATTCATAACCCATTTGATATTTTTGGGGTTATCAAAGAAGTACTGCTTGTTATCTTTCTTGTTACTGCTCTTGTTAATGTCCATGGCTGACTCCAGGTACCGTTAAGATGGTTTTGGCCAACTCATAGAGGGGCTGTGGATAGATGAACAAGATAAGGCAACCTAAGGTGGTGACAGCTATCGCGACTAATGAGATTAGTGGTGCCTCCTTGACCCCAGCCTTTTCTGCAGGGTGTCCCTTGCCTGGGAAAAATGCATGGTAGGGGATAGGCAGTAGGTAGGCGATATTGAGCAGTGAGCTCACCATCAGCACCATCATAATTACCCAGTAACCTGTCTCCATAGTGCCCATCAACAGGAACCACTTACTCCAAGTACCGCCTGCGGGAGGCACGCCAATAATACTCAGGCTGGCGATAAAAAAGGCTGCCATGGTGACTGGCATCGTAAAGCCCAGACCGCGCATCTCACTGACTTTAGATTTATGGGTTGCCACCAAAATTGCCCCAGCACAGAAGAACAGAGTGATCTTGCCAAAAGCATGGGTAGCGATGTGCATCGAGCTACCGATAACCCCTGATGAGGTGGCTAGCAGTGCGCCTATGGTGATATAGCCCAGCTGGCTTATCGTAGAGTAAGCAAGCCGCGCTTTCAGGTTGTCTTGACGCATCGCAACTATCGAGGCAAGTAGCACTGATGCGCCCGCTAAGTAGAGCAGGAACTCGGTTGTCGGCAGAGTGGGCAGTAACTCGATACCAAAGATAAACACACAGACCTTTAATATGGTAAATACCCCCGCCTTAACAACAGCAACGGCATGTAGCAGGGCGCTCACTGGTGTTGGCGCGACCATCGCGGCGGGTAGCCAGCGATGGAACGGCATGATCGCCGCTTTACCGATACCAAATACAAATAGAACCAGTATTGCGCCCGCCAAGCTAGTATCGACACTGTCGCCAAATACACCGCCAGGGGTGAAGTCCAGAGTGCCGGCCACAAACCAGGTTAAGATAATCGCCAGTAGGAAAAAGGCGATAGAGGTGCCGAGCAAGATACCTAAATAAACTCGTCCCCCTTGTTTAGCTTTTTCAGTACCTGCGTGGGTCACTAAAGGATAAGTGGACAGGGTTAATACTTCATAGAAGATAAACAGGGTGAATAGGTTGGCCGAAAAGGCCAACCCCATTACCGCGCTTATGGCTAATGCGAAGCAGAGATAGAAGCGAGTTTGGTTATCCTCCCTGTGGCCACGCATATAGCCGATGGCGTAAAGGGTGGTGATGAGCCAGAGAAAGCTGGCAATGAGGGCGAATAGCATCCCTAATGGCTCAACAACAAAGCTGACCTCTAGGCCTGGCAGCAGTTGCCACCAAAACACCTCGATAGATGCGCCTGCGCTCAGGCCTTGATATAGATTTATCACACAAAAGAGAACCGCAAGACTGAAACTTATAGTGATAGCCTCACGAAGGTTGGGATGTTCTCCCGTTGCCAAGATCGCCAAAGTGGCAAGTAGAGGCAAGATAATGGTTAGCTGTAGCAACAGCTCCAAAGAGTGATTCATGGGTTAATTCCAAACAAGCTTTGAGAAGCCGCCTGTGCCACCTGCACACTAAGGCGGGTATCGATGCCAAAATAGATATTGGCCAGTACCAATACCCAAATAGGGGCGAGGAAGGTCCAAGGTGCTTCCTGTACGGTTTCACGACCCGGTAGAGGGGGCTTAAAATAGGCAATCTCAACGATCCGCCAGATGTAAAGCACTGCCAACAGTGAACCCAGTAGCACCAGCACCGCTACTGGCCACATCCCCACCTCAACGGCGGCAACAAGCAGGTACCACTTGCTGACAAACCCGACAGTTAAAGGCACGCCAATCAAACTCAAGCCACCTACAACGATAGCTGCCATGGTGAGGGGCATCTGTCGCCCTAATCCTTGGAACTGGCTAAGTTGTACACTGCCGATGCGGTACATCACCGCTCCCAAGGCCAAAAACAGGGCGCTTTTCATTAAGGCGTGGTTAAACAGGTGCAGCAGGGTGGCCATAAGCCCAGTACTGGTGTGGATGGCATAGCCAATAATCATGTAGCCAACCTGAGCGATGCTCGAGTAGGCGAAGATATGTTTGACATCGGTTTTATATATCGCCGCCGTTGAGGCTGCGAATATTCCGACCAGCCCGAGGACCATAAACATGCTCTGTAGGGGGAGAGTGGAGAAGGAGAACTCGATGCCAAATATCGTATAGGTGAAGCGTATCAGTAGGTAAACCGCCACTTTAGTCGCTGTAGCTGCGAGGAATGCGGTCACTATTGAGGGGGCATAGGCGTAGGCATTAGGTAACCACAGATGCAGTGGGAATAGTGCCAGTTTTAGGCAGACGCCGACGATTAAAAAGGCGAATGCGGCAAATACGGTGCGTGTTTGGTTAACTTCAGGCAGCCGATTGGCGAGATCATCCATATTCAGCGTACCTGTCATCTGGTACAGCAGGCCGATCCCAATAAGAATAAAGGTGGCGCCTATGGTTCCCATGATCAGATATTGGTAAGCGGCCCAAAGGGCACGTCTATCCTTGCCCAAAGCTATTAGGGCGTAAGCTGAGAGTGAGGAGATCTCCAGAAATACGAATACATTGAACAGATCGCCAGTAGAGACGATGCCAAACATACCCGTTATTGATAGTAGATACAGGCTATAAAAGAGCGTGTGGCGATCTGCTGGTAGCTCTTTTTGAATACTGGTATGGGCTGCAAACAGCACGACCGTACCGACAGCAGAGATGATCAACAGTAGAAGAGCGTTGAGCTCATCGATGCGATATTCGATCCCCCATGGGGCATCCCAACCGCCGAGTTGATAGATAATGGTGCCAGAGTTCATCACCTGTTGCAGTAGAAATATGCTATTGAGGCAGGTCAAAGCGCAAACCAATAGGGCAAATAGCCACACTAGCTTAGAGCGGTTTAGGAACCAGCATAAAGGCGCTGCCATCAGCGGCACAATAACGTGTAAAATAGGCAGATGGGCTAACACGATGTTTTATCCTCAGTGAGCTGATCTTGAATTTGAATCTCATCCTCCTCGATAGAGCCGTATGACTCTTTGAGTCTTACGGCCAGTGCGAGACCGAGAGCCGTCGTTGCAATACCAACCACAATTGCGGTGAGGATCAGTACATGGGGAAGGGGGTTAGAATAGCGAGCCACACCTTCAGCCAAGATGGGCGCGCTACCGCTATCGACATTGCCCATACTGATGTAAAAGATAAAAACCGAGGTCTGAAAAATCGTTAAGCCAACCAATTTTTTGATCAGGTTGCCATGGGCGATAACGATATAAAAACCGATCATCATCAGCAATACCACGATCCAGTAGTTATAGAGTCCTAGTAGCATTACTCTCCCCTTTTTGTTCAGTGCTGTTGAGTTCAGTAGCGTGCTGTTGTGCTTCTCTGCGGCCTGCAAAGTTGAAAAAGATAATGATCATCACTGCGGCGACAGTGCAGCCCACTCCAAGCTCGATTAGCAGAATACCTAAGTGCTGGCCTGCAATTAGGTCATCAGCTAGTACGTTGTAATCTAAGAAGTTACCGCCATTAAATAGCGAGACCACACCTACACAGGCATAGAGCAACAAGCCGATAGCTGCGATCAGTTGGATTATCGATTGATTAAAGACACGCCTTGCGGTGTCTAGCCCAAATAACATGGCATAGAGGATTATCGCAGCAGCAAAAATCACCCCCGCCTGAAAACCACCACCAGGGCCAAAGTCGCCGTGGAACTGCACATAGAGTGCAAATAACAGAATAAAGGGGATCAATATTTTGCTAACGATCCGCAGCACCATATGCTGCTCATGCATCTGATCTTTGCTGCTCTTTTCGATGCTCTCATTTGAGGAAGATGACCTGCGGCGTAAAGGTAGCGATAGCAGTGACAGCACACCAATACCAGCAGTAAAGATAACGGCAACCTCACCTAATGTGTCAAAAGCACGGTAGCTAGCCAGCACCGAGGTGACAATATTAGGTACACCAACCTCCTGCATAGAATCATTAATATAGCGAGGGGCGACATGTTGATGAACTGGAGCGTCGAAACTGCCAAAGTAGGGCATATCTAAGGTGCCGTAGATCAGCATTCCACCTGTGATAAATACCACCAGCAGAGCCAACAGAGGCTTATGACGCTTAGGCGCTTCGGTGCGCCCAGTCATAGTGATGGCTGCCAGCATGAGTAAGCCTGATATCCCCGCACCTACAGAGGCTTCAGTAAAGGCCACGTCTACTGCATCGAGTACCACGAAAAAGCTCGCGGAGAGTAGGCCATAGATCCCGGTCAACATCACTACGGCCAGCAGATCTTTTGTTCGAACAATGGCGATAGCAATAACGACGAGAAAGCTTAATAGCACGACATTAACTAAAGTTTCGATGGCTTGTCCCCTCCCTTGTTTGTTGACTCATCAAGTACAGGGTGCAAGTTATTACGCAGTGCAGCCTTAGCCAGTGCATGGCTTGCTGTAGGGTTGATAAATAGAGTGAATAGTAGAATCATCATTAACTTAAGCAGTACTAGCCCTTCAGGGGCTTGTAGCATCAGGCCAACGAGTATCATCCCCGCACCTAAGGTGTCGGTGACGCCTACCGCGTGCATGCGGGTAAAGAAATCTGGGAAGCGCAAGATACCAACACCGCCAGATAGACATAAAAAGCAGCCGAGCAGCAAACATAAGCCACTGGCGATCTCGAGTAAGAGATTCATTGTTTACTCTCCTTGGTCGACGTTTGCTCATTAACTTGGTGCTTGAACTCAGCAGAGTCAGAAAAGCGCAGTACGCCGATAACACTGATAAAGTTGATCAGGGCGTATACCAGGGCGATATCCAGGAATTCGGGTCGTCCCATTAAAAAGCCCAGTATCGAGATCAACAAAACTGTTTTAGTGCCAAACATATTAAATGCGAGGATTCGATCGTATAGCGTTGGCCCCACGATACAGCGAATGATCGCGAGGAGCATGACAACAAGAATTGCGATAGTGGCTGCAGTTAACATCTGTTTTCCAATTCAGTGACTCGGCGATCCATCTCGCCAGCTTTTAGGGTATCGATATTTTCTTTGAGCAGTGAGTGGATAGTCATGCGATCGCCGACTATGTCGACTGTCACCGTACCCGGCGTCAAGGTGATGGAGTTGGCGTAGATAACCTTGCCGAGATCTGTGCGTTGACTGGTATCTATCGTGACAAGCGTGGGGGAGATGCTGCTATTGCCAAGCCAGATATGTTTGACCACAGAGATATTAGACACAATGATCTCTTTGGTTAGCCATAACACGTAGCCAGGCATTTTCAGTGAAAGGTGAACTGGCTGAGACTCATGGTCGATCACATCCATCCTGTGCGCAATAAAGAGCACCAGCAGGATAGAAGCGGCCCCCAATGACAGCAACAGTGCGTTGCTGTAGTTTGAGTTAATCCACCAAAAGAGAGACAGGCTCAAGCAAAGGCTGAGTGTGTGACTCGGCAAAGACCTAGCTGTTTCATCTAGTGTCATTTTGTCTAAAATTTTGCTGTTATTCATGGTTACTTTTACCGTTACCAATAAGTTCATTGGGTTGGCTAAGGGGAAATACATAGTTTTGCTATTACATATCATCTATGGTTTACAGTGATTTATGAACATGAAGATTCCACTGCGAGTGCATCGAAAATTTGAGTGTGTAGTAACTGCATCGATTCGATTGGATATGTCAAATGTCCAACGAGGCGCTCTGCTAAGTGCTTAACATTTTCATCCCTAGGCAGGCACAATTGGATCGGTTGCTCCTTTGATGTTCGTTTCCCAACTCGTGTTTGATAGGCTCTATCAAGAAATGCTCCCGATGTTTCATGCAACATATAATTTGATTTTGTGGTTAGGGAACCCGCCAGAAATCCCTGAATATAGTAAACACAGGAGTTTGTAGAGCGCTTTTCAGGGGCACTCTTAAGTGACATACAAGATTCAAGTACCGCTCGCTCCTCATTTGTAGGAACCGTTGAACCTGCAAATACCGAAAAGGGTAAAGTTAATGTCAATGTCAATGATATTAATAATTGGCTGCTCTTCATTTAAACTCCTTGTTTATATGTTGACTTATTCGAGTGTCATAAATGCATCGCAAGCAGAATTAGTTATATTATTGACAAGTTAATGTCTTAATCGCTAACGTCGACACTGATGTGCTTTAGAGTATTCAAGTGTTTACTCTGTCAGCTTTTTATCTGTCTATATGGCTGGTTATTGCCTGCTTATAGAAGATGCATGCTATTCGGTTAATTATTTATCCCTACATATAACTCATCTTTTATTGTTAGGAATAGTCATTCTTTGACCTTGACAGTTAAGAGTAAATGACTAGTTAGTGTAAATTCGGATATAGTTTCTTTATACATCGTAAATAACGAGGTGTGGTCGTAACTTTATGTTTTTAAAGGTTAACTGTTTTATGTAAGTGCTTATTTGATGCTAAGGTTAAAATGGTTAAGTTTTGATTTATGTTAAGTTAAGCTTGTTTGAGGTTGTTTTTAAGTTTTGATGTTAGTTTAATGTATAGATTGGTTAGTATTTGGTTGAGTAGTGATATGTCTACAATTCTTGCCTTTAATAAATTAGAGCTAATTAATTAATTAATCAATTAAATAAAGAATTTTTTAGATGTTGTTAATATATTTCTAAGTGAAGTGTACAGTGCTTTTATTATGCTTAAGTCTATGGGGATGGAAGTGAGCGCAGAGTAAGCTAATGTTAGCTAACTTACTCTGTCTCAACAACTAGTTCTTAGCTCGACTTCGCTATTCGAGCTGCATCCAGTCGACTTTGACGCCGGATTGGTCGAACATATCTTGGCTGATTTTAATCTTATCTCCCCAGCGTGACAGGAAGTCTTCGCTTGGTTGTGGGCTATGAACAGTGCTCAAGCCTGTTTGGATAATCTTGGCTGCACAGTTAGGGCAGGGGAAGTGGGTAACCCAGATCTCGCAGCCGCTAAGATCGCGCTTAGCATAAAGGATGGCGTTCTCCTCTGCATGGAGGGTTTTGAGAAGTTTCATCTCACGGTTATCGGTTTCGGCACTATCGGAGATCCCGTGAGGGTAGCCGTTGTAACCTAAAGATACTATACGGTTGTCTTCGGTGATCACCGCCCCCACTTGTGTGGAGGGATCTTTACTCCAAGATGCTACGAGTTCTGCCATCTGTAGAAAACGTGTCGCCCATTTTGTCATCATTTTATCGCAGCTCCTATGCTATGTTACTGAATAATATATTCTCACTAGGTACTATTTTCTATTGAGAATAGTGATAAATCAACCTCAAGCCAACTTACTTTAATTAGAATCAAATTAATGGTGTCACTTATTGCGAGCTTAGGCTGTTACCTATGGTTACATGATGCGTTACACGACATAAAATGAATTTATCTTGCTGTGATAAGTTGAAGGTGAATATTCTTGTTTAAGATCAATGTAATTAATAGTCTACAAGACTAAATTCCCTTTCCGTTTGTACCTCAATTAACGGAGCCTTTTCATGTTTGAACACGCTAACATTCTTGATGACATTAATAATAAATTTGATAATGAAATCAATGATAATCCTGGTAAAATAACAACGCAAAAAACCGTAGATCTCGGCACTAGCATTGCGAAAATCCCCCTGAAGAGTTACCTGTTTAATGCATCTGGTCCCCGCTGTACAAGTGAAATTGAACTAAATGAGCTTGCTCAATGTGACTCAGCTGCCATCATGACCAAGTCTTGTACCTTGCTGGCTCGTGAAGGCAACGCTGAGCCAAGATATCAAGCTCTGCCATTGGGAGCAGTGCAATCGATGGGGCTGCCTAACCTTGGGTATCAGGCATATCTTGATATGTTGCCTAGGCTAAAAAGTGCCAACAAACCCATTGTCGTCAGTATTTCAGGTTTTAGCATCGCAGAGAACCAGATTATGGTTAGCGCTTTTCAGCAAAGTGATGCTGACTTGATTGAAGTGAACTTCTCCTGTCCTAACATAGCGGGTAAGGCGCAGCTTGGTTACGATTTTGAGCAAACAGAGCAGGCGTTGCGTGTCCTGTGTCAGTTAGGCGATAAGCCTTTGGGTCTCAAGTTACCGCCCTATTTTGACTTCTCACACTTTACAGCCATGGCCAATATCATTAAGCAGTTCCCGGTTAAATTTATCACCTGTATCAACTCTGTCGGCAACACATTAGTTATCGATCCCGAAACAGAATGTGCCATCATCAAGCCGAAAGGCGGGTTTGGTGGACTCTGTGGTGATTACATTAAGCCCATAGGCTTGGCGAACGTCAGAGCATTCAGACAGTTACTGCCTGACAATATTGATGTGATAGGCGTTGGCGGGATAAAAACCGGCACAGATGCATTTGAGTACTTACTAGCAGGTGCTTCAGCTGTGCAAATTGCCACCTGTTTTGAAAAAGAGGGCGTTGGCTGTTTCAGCCGCATCAACGATGAACTAATAGAGATCATGGCGAGAAAGGGTTACCACAATATTGCCGACGTTAAAGGCAAGCTTAAAATGCTTTAATGTTTCGCTATTGTCTAGAGACTGTGGAGTGTACTCACATTTATTACGGCTTCTCTTGAGCAGGTGGCTTGTATTGACTACAATAGCGCACTATTTTTTCATTACCATTTGGCCAGACCATGAACGACACTACATTGCTACCAGCCTTACCGGATCGCCTTTCCGTCAATCCACGTAGCCCACATCATGTGGCAGAAATTTTCGAGCACGAGATAGGTATTTTGCTTAACGGCAAAGAGCGTTTTGATGTTGAAGAATATTGCATCAGTGAAGGTTGGGTAAAAGCCCCGTCGCATAAGGCCTTAGACCGTCGTGGGCAACCGCTTATGATGACGGTAAAAGGAACTGTTGAAGTATTTTATCGTTAAGATGAATTAACACTATTGCTCTGTTATTGGCGGCCATATAGAGGCCGTGGATCCACAGGATCAATAGGTAAAAAAAGGCTCAGAGCGGTTACGCTCTGAGCCTTTTTTTCTACTATACAGCTCATTAGTTCACGGATTAATGAGTATCAACAAAGACAAATTTAAAGATAAATAGCAGTGCCACAATCGCAACACCAGGGTGAATTTCACGCCAACGATTGGTGCCCGCTTTCAAGACGCAGTAAGTGATAAAACCCGCTGCGACCCCTTCGGTGATAGAAAAGGTAAACGGCATCATTATGGCGGTAATAAAGGCGGGCGCTGATTCAGTTAGATCGTCCCAATCAATTTTAGCCAACTCTGATGACATTAAAATACCGACGTATATCAAGGCGCCTGCAACCGCATAACCTGGAACCATCGCAGCTAATGGTGAGAAGAACATCACTAGAATGAACAGCAGGCCTACAACGATAGCTGTTAGTCCTGTGCGTCCACCGGCAGCCACACCTGCCGAACTTTCAATATATGCGGTCACGGTTGAGGTGCCCATATACGCACCCGCAACAGATGTCACTGAGTCGGTCATTAAGGCTTGTTTCATTCGAGGAAAGCGGCCACGTTTATCGGTAAAACCACATTTTTCGGTGACGCCTATCATGGTGCCTGAGCTGTCAAACAAACTGACCAAAGCAAAGGAGAAGATGATCCCCATCAGTGCCACGTCTAATGAACTCACCAGATCGAGTTGGCCAAAAGTATTGGCGATGCTTGGTGGCATAGAAACCACACCTGTGTACTCGATATCCCCCATCAAAGCCGCAATGGTGGTTATGATGGCAATCGATATAAGCACGGCAGCATGAATGCCTCGTGAGGCGAGGATCACTATTATAAAGAAGCCCAATGCGCCTAAAACACATTGCAGTGAGCTTAAATCACCCACGGTAACCATGGTTGCAGGACTCGCAACCACAAATCCAGCATTGCTAAAACCGACGAAAGCAATGAGCAGACCGATACCACTGGGAATACCCACACGCAGACACTTAGGGATATTGGTTAAGATCCACGATCGTATGCCTAATACAGAAACGATAGTGAAACAGACAGCCCCCCAGAAAATGGTGCCCATGCCCGTTTGCCAACTGATCCCCATTCCGACCACCACAGAGAAAGCAAAAAAGGCATTGAGTCCCATCGCAGGCGCGAGGGCGATAGGTAAGTTAGCGATTAAGCCCATACCAATACAGCCGATAGCACTGATCATACAGGTCACCACAAAGACCGCACTGGGATCCATTCCCGCAGCGGAGAGGATTTGTGGATTAACAAATACGATATACACCATGGTCATGAAGGTTGTAATACCTGCGATGATTTCCGTTGAGAAAGTGGTGTTATGGGCTGATAGTTTAAAAAATCGTTCATAAAATCCATGCTGATTCGACGTCTGTGCTTCTTTATTTTTGGCTGTAATATTTTCGTCGACATTTTCGCTGACATGAAGGTGCGATTTATTGCTTGGGGTACTCATTAATAGCTTGTTTCCATATGTATTGAGCGGTTTTGCATCCTAACCAATAGGCGCAAAGTTATCCCTAAGCCACTTCTCGATATGTTGAATTTCACACTTCGAGCTTGTTTTAGGTATGGGTATAAATGGCGCACTCTTACATCGCCCAAAAAGGATATTTTCGGCAATAACGATATTCTGATATTAATTTACTAGAGGGTAATATTGTATGGTACGAACCCCCAGAAGCTTAAGTGATTAAGTTCACATTTCTCAGAGTTATTTATTACGACTTTGATTTTTTTCAGATTGATTTTAAGAAATAAATCATATTTGAGCTGTATTATGTTACGCAAATCTAAGATAAGTAATTGTGTATAAAGCTGCGTAGATGAAAGTGTGTTCTACCGCAGCATTTCTGTCACAATTTATCGTTATAATCCACGCTAAGATACACATGGTTAACTTATTACAAGGAGTATTTATGTCCCTTAGCCATCAGCAAAAAGTGTACATACCCAAAGGTGTTCGAAGTAATCAATACATAACTGCAGAGATCAAAGTAACCGATGCTTTGTTGGCTCATTATCCCGATCACAACACGTGTTATCAGACGCTTAGCCGAATCATCTTTAATCTTGCGGATCAAGCAGAGTTATATAACTTACATGTGATCACTAACGATAAACTCCCGGTAGTACGTTTCCATACCGAGGCATATTGCTTCCCAACTGCAGAACAGATCATCTTTTTTTATAATCCTGAGTATCATGAAGCGCAAACCCTTCATAGCCGAGATGATTACCGAGCCCGCAAAATACGAATTGTATTTTTAGCAACGGGTGAAGACATTCGCAGTAACTCAGCGAGTTTTCATATAAAAGTGCAGTCTTTCCTTGCGAAGTTAATGCCGCAATTGCCAGAAACAAATCTCATCATCAAAATCCGCGATCATCAACATCTTTCCTATGACCTGTTTGCCAAAGCTAAAGGCAATAAAGAGAGTTATGGATATAAGCTACGTTCAATCAGTGACAGATATGAAGCTAGACTCTGTCCACTCCCTACAGAGCACGGCTCATTATGCTATGTCACGGTAAAACTCCCGTTAAGCCGTAAGCTTAAACAGGCTTTTTTGCCAGAAGGTGCAAGTGACTATACGCCACTGTATCAAAAGCTAGAGGATGCATTTATTCAAGCCACATCAGCCAAACAACTTAAGCAGATTGCCATGGTTGCTAATGGGCTAACGCCACTTGTACGCAACAGTAAGTACGATCAAGTTGATGGCACCAATGAAGTACAAATGCTCGGTTTCGATCCCAATATAGAAGAACAACAGTTTATTGGTCATTGGGATGGTAAGCACCTAGTTGAAATGGTGAGTTTTACTATCGCGGCTGGAGTCGAAGATTGTAGAGGGGCTGGTCTGGGTCGTTATTTGAATCGAGTTGAAGATGCCCTAAGGAGCTTGGCGTCAGAACTCGCGTTAGATAGATCACGTGACGATCTCATTTTGCGTTTCCATCAACATATTAGTTATCAAGTGCCTGAAGAGTTAATGACCTAATATTAATCGGTAAATAACATGGTTAGCTACAATCATTGACAGGCTTTAAAGCGTTATCATAGTTGGATTGCGGCGGTGATGCTGAGGTGAATAAGTTTAACGGTGCCACATGAATAGCAGGCTGGCACCGTTAAAAATATGATGAGAGTGTTGTGGGTTTGTAATTTTTTATTAGATGATTTACCCTATTTACTATACAAAGCCCATTGCATAACGGTTTGATTCATTAATAAACTTTAGTTATACCTAATGCAAATAACCACAGGAGAAACATGTCAGGATTTGATATATCACCTCAATTTAATTCAAAAATGGGTATTACTGATTATAAAAAAGTAATCCAAGATGCTGACAACTACCTTAATGAAAACTTTACCCACGTTGCCATAGACGAGATAGTCAAACTACGCGCCGATTTTTTTGATGCTTTACTTGTCCACCTCTGGAAATGCGCTGATCTCGCTACTGAAAACATCTCTCTCAATGCCGTAGGTGGTTATGGTCGTCAAACATTACACCTGCATTCTGATATTGATATTTGTGTTTTATTCTCCCAAGAACTGACTCCTCATCAAGCCTCTCAAATTGGTCTGTTCTTCACCCAGTTATGGGATTTAGGTCTAGAACTCGGTCACAGTGTTTTAGGACTGCATGAAATTGATAAAGCGTGTAAAGAAGACATCACTATTGCGACAACTCTCTTTGAAATTCGTCATTTAACCGGGCCTGACTCCCACGCAAAAGAGGTCTTAGACCGGCTCTATGGGGATACTCTATGGAGCAGTGAAGCCTTCTTTAAAGCGAAAGTAAGTGAGCAAGATGAGCGTCACCAAAAGGCGCAAGGCAGTGCTTTTAGCTTAGAGCCCAACCTCAAAAATAGTCCTGGTGGTATGCGGGATATTCAAACCTTGATTTGGGTAACCCGTAAATATTTTGCTGCAGAGGATATGGCCGCCTTAAGGCGATTTGGCTTCTTTACCGCTGACGAGTATGCAGAGCTGTTAGAGTCACAGCATTTTATTTGGCGTGTGCGCTGGGCATTACACCTAGCAGCAGATCGCTCTGAAAACCGACTACTTATTGCTTTGCAAAGTGACGTTGCACGATTGATGGGCTTTGGAGATAACAGTCACCTTGCTATTGAAAAGATGATGCGTCAGTTATACCGTGCAATGCGGCGGATTAGTGAACTAAATCAAATGCTATTGCAGTATTTCAAAGATGAAATCCTCGAACAAACAGACAATAAATCGACGCCGTTAAATCAACATTTCGAAATAAATGGTCGACTTATCAATGCGCGTCACGATGATGTCTTTATTGATCGCAAGCAGCTTATTGCGCTTTTTATCCATATTGCAGAAAACGCGAATGATATCGATGGTATTACGCCGCAAACGATTCGGTTAATCCGTCAAGTTAGACGAAGACTGCTTGGTGATCTGCAAGATTTTCATCGCTGCCGTAAAGAGTTCATCTCCCTATTTCGTCACCCTCAAGGCATGGGACTCGCGTTAACACTGATGCATCGACATGGGATATTAGCGTCGTATCTCCCCCAATGGCGCGAAATTGTGGGTCAGATGCAGTTCGATTTATATCATGTTTACCCCGTTGATGAGCATACTCATAAGTTACTCAAATATTTATTTTCCCTCAATGATAAAACTGATACGCCATCTCTTACACACCCTTGCGCTGTTTACAAAGCAATAGAGAATAAAGAGGTCTTATTGCTTGCTGGCTTGTTCCATGATCTAGGTAAGGGACGAGGTGGTGACCACAGTGAATTGGGCGCCGTTGATGCACTGCAATTTGCTAAGTTTCATGAGCTAAAACCGTCGCAAGCTAAGGTGATAGCCTGGTTAGTTAAAAACCATCTATTGTTATCTTTGTCTACTCAGCGATTAGATATCTATGATCCATCGGAAGTGAATAATCTCGCTAAAACCATCGGGACTAAAGCCAGGCTTGACGCTCTGTACTGTTTGACGGTTGCCGACATTAGGGCAACAAATGATGATTTATGGACCAACTGGAAGGCAACGTTACTCCGAGACCTCTATATGTCGATAAGTTTCGCATTGCGTAATGGTCTAGAAAACGTCCTAGAGCAGAGAGCGATTGTCCGCGAACATAAAAATGAAGCGTTAGAGTTGATGGGAGAAAATGCTACTCCTGAGGTCACTAAACAGCTTTGGAAACGCTTACCTTTATCATTTTTTAGTAATGCTCAACCCAGTGAAATAGCGCGTTATTCAACAGCGATGACACAATATCCCACTGAACAAGCACTTATTTTGCTAGATGAAAGCAGTACCAAGGGCTTCAGTGATCTATTCGTCTATATAAAGGATAAACCTGGTCTGTTTGTGACGCTATTTAATACTCTAGCTTCACTGCAAATCTCAGTTCAGCAAGCTAATATTTCCAAGACGAAAGATGGTTATGTGGTGGAGTCTTTAAAAATACTGGATTATGATAATCATCCAATAAGAACTTCTGGTCGTCGTGACCGTATCAAGCAAAAGCTTAAAGAAGTATTGTTTGAAAATAAAAAACTGCCTAAACAACGTCTTAATAACAACATTAGCTCATTCGCCAGCGAGCCAAAAGTCGAGTTTCTGCATTCTCGTAAAAAAGATAGAACGCTTATTAGTGTAACGGCACTTGATAACCCACAATTTATGAGTCACTTTTGTAACGGGTTTAGACTGCTTGAACTTAATATTCACTCTGCAAAGATAACCACAGTGGGTGAGCAGGTTGATAATGTATTTCTGGTCTCTGATAAAGGTGGTCAGTCATTGGACGATGAGAGTAAGCAAGCGCTAAAATCCTTTTTTGTCGATTTCATTAAAGAGCAGCCCTCTATTTGATTTCGATAAGAGGGAGGACGAGGTTATCAGGCAACCGATAACTTCGTCATCAATGCCTCGCTCTTCTGGTTAAGCAATGTCTGCATCGGTCATCAGCTCGGATGGATGCGTTATTTATGGTTCGTTGCCCAGAGGTGAATGCTCACAGTCATATCTATTTGCTCTAATTAATATAAACAGTGTTTTATTTTCAAGACAAACCACTCCGCAACAAACAAGCACAATCGTTCAACTAAAACAGAGTCAATAACTCACTGGAAATATCATACTCAACAGGGAAAAAAAACAAGCAAGCGTTTGCTGATACTTGCCATCACTTGGCTTGTGAGTAGTATGTCGAGAAATCGCTGTTGAAAAGTTAACGAGCTTAGTTTGACGTTAAAGCTTCAGTGATAAAGACGACTTCTTACTATATTACGTGCACATTTAAATTACATATCAACTCAAAGACATTGTTATATACCTCAGGTAGTATCCGCCCGAAATTTGGTTGATTAAGATCAGTCTTAAATGAAAAGCGATATATTTACCGTAATGGCTAAGCCTGTAAGTGATAAGTGCAATTTAAAATGTTCTTATTGTTTCTATTTAGGTACTGCAGAGCAATTAAATCACCTGCCAACAAATTTGATGACGGATGACGTTCTGCGTGATTTCACTCAGAAGTACATCGAACAATCAAATACGCCAACGGTCAGCTTTGTATGGCAGGGTGGTGAGCCGACATTAGCTGGGCTGGACTTTTTTCAAAAAGCAGTAAAATTCCAACAAGAGTTTGCTGACGGTAAAACGATCACCAACTCACTTCAAACGAATGGTATTGCACTAAACCGACAGTGGATGACATTTTTAAAAGAACATCACTTCCTCGTCGGTATCTCCATTGATGGCACGCAGACGGCTCACGATAAATATCGAATATCAATTAATGGTGCACCAACTTATGAGCGCGTAAAACAAGCCATCGGTTTGTTAAACGAGTTTGAAATTGAATATAACGCACTGTGCACTATTAATAGTAGTAATTGGAATAAAGGTAAAACGGTTTACAGTAATTTAAAACAGATGGGCGTTCGGTTTATGCAGTTTATTCCGATTGTCGTATTCGATAAGAAAAAGAAAATGGCACCGTTTACTGTGCCACAAAAAGGATTTGGTACTTTCTTAGTTGATGTTTTTAATGAGTGGGCCAAAGCAGATATTAATTATACCTTTATTATGAACTTTGAGAGCATTCTTTCAAGTTATGTGAATAAGCACCCACTTATCTGTTTTCATAGTCAGCAATGTGGATCACCACTGGTTATTGAATCTAATGGCGATGTTTACTCTTGTGATCATTTTGTCACTGACCAATTTCGCATCGGCAATATTGAATCCCAAGGTTTCACCGACATGATCGAGTCAGACAAGCATCAACAATTTCAAGCATTGCGCAGTATCACCAAAGAGTGCCAACGCTGTGAATATCTGTCTTTGTGCCATGGTGGCTGTCCAAAGCATTCCATGTTAGGTGGGAGTAATTATTTATGCCCCTCTTACAAGATGCTCTTTAAGCACACCAAAGAGCCCGTGAAAATAATTATTAACAACCTACTGTAATCAAGGCCTTCACTTAACATGCGCAATAATAATATTAAAAAGTTAGTGCTTGCACTATCGCTATCTCTGGCAGGTTCTGGCTCAGCCATTGCTGGTCAAGACAATAACTTTATCTTTGACTATGGCTCTATAAAAGTAGGTTATGCCAACTGGGATATGGGCTAGAAGATGTGGGCCGCGGGGATCTACTTAAAGTGTTCGCTGATTATGGTGCGATCTATAAGGGATATGAATACTACGGTTTTATGGAATACAACCGTTTCGATCATCCAGATGACACTCGCAATCAGGTGTTCACCGCCAATACTCATATCCGTTTGTTAGATAGCAATTTTACCGCTTTTGGTAAGTTTTACGCTCAGTATGAGAATAATCCTCAGTTCGCAGATGATGTCAGCACCATTTTAGGTATGGGTTACCTAGGATATTAATCAAAAGCTGGCTTCTTTAAGCCATTTGTTGGTGCTCATATTATGTCTGGCGATGCTAAGTCGACCATTACTGGCGAAACCTCTAATGGTATGAACGGTGTCATGGTGGGATGGGTTGGTGCTTACCATCTTAGCCCTCAGTTCACTCTCTCCAACTGGAACGAATTCGAAATTGCCCGTAACGATGCTTATGCAGAACAGCAGCACGGTGATTTCGGCATCAATGGCGGAGTGACGTTATCGTACAAACCTAGCCAGTATTTTGTCGTCGATGTGACTTATCGTTACTTCTATAACAAGCTTGCTGTAGAAGGTTATGGTGACCAAATAATCTTTATGGCTGGCTACAAATTCTAAGGAAAAAACAGTGAAAAAATCTCTACTTGCTAGTGCCATTGTTCTAGCTTCTCTAAGTACCAATGTTATGGCAGCTCAAACTGCAGCGACAGAAAAGCCTAACGTGGTTATTTTCTACGTTGATGACTTAGGCTATGGTGACTTAGCAACTTATGGTCACAATATTGTTAAGACCCCCAACATCGACAAGTTGGCTTCTGAAGGTATTAAGTTTACTCAGTACTATTCCCCCGCACCACTGTGCTCGCCATCCCGTGCAGGTATGCTGACGGGTCGTACTCCATACCGTACAGGCATTCGTTCATGGATCCCCGATGGACAAAACGTTCATATTGGTAAAGAAGAGATCACTATCGCGCACATGCTTAAAGATGAAGGCTACGATACTGCCATCACTGGTAAGTTGCACCTAAACGGTGGCGCGCACATGAAAGATCATCCACAGGCAAGCGATCTAGGCTTCGATCACACCTTTATCATTCCTGGTGGTTGGGCTAAAAATGCCAAGACTGAAACTAAAAATGCCGATGGCAGTCTGCGTCACGGTAAGATCCACGTTGATAACTTCTGGCGTAATGGTGTGCCTGTGGGTGAAACGGATCAATTCAGCGCCGACTTAGTCGCCAATGAAGCCATTGGCTGGTTAGACGATCAAGGCGGTGATAAACCTTTTTTCCTCTACGTGCCATTTTCAGAGGTTCACACGCCTATTGCTTCTCCACAGAAGTACTTGGATATGTACGGTGACTACCTGACTGATTTTGCAAAACAAAACCCAGATTTATACCATTGGGATTGGATAAACCAACCTTACCGTGGTCAAGGTGAGTACTTTGCCAACATCACTTATATGGATGCTCAGCTGGGTCGCGTTATCGACAAGCTAAAAGCCATGGGTGAGTATGAAAATACCATTATTTTGTTCTCATCTGACAATGGTCCTGTTACTCGTGAAGCGAGAAAGCCATACGAGCTGAACATGGCTGGCGAAACTGGCGGGCTACGTGGCCGTAAAGATAACTTGTTTGAAGGCGGTATCCGCGTTCCGATGATCATGAAGTACCATGGCCACGTTAAAGCTGACACTGTTTCTGATGAGCCAATTTATGGTCTAGATATCGTGCCAACACTATCAGAGCTAGTTGGTTTTACTATGCCAACTGACCGTACAATCGATGGTGTATCATTTGTAAGCACATTTAACGGCCAAAGCGTTGAACGGTCTAAGCCGATGATCTGGACCATTGATATGCCATATCAAGATGATGCCATCAATGAATATGCTATTCGTATCGGTGATTTCAAATTGATTATTGATCGTCAAGGCAATAACAAGTACATGTTCAATATCGCTCAAGACAGATATGAAGTGTTTAACCTACTCAATAAGCCTGAATACAAGGCTAAAATTGAGCAGTTAACCACGGCGTACAAAGCTTACCGTAAGGATATCGAGAACGATAATATCCTTAATAAAGGCAAGTAATAATCAAGGCTTAACATGAGTTAAGCTAGGTCTGAAATATTGTTGTTATTACCGTCTTTTGGGTAACCAGCGCATGATATTGTAGAGATCAATAATGCCAGTAAGCTTTGCTTACTGGCATTATTGTTGAATGGAGCAAATTTTATTTAGGTATAAACAGACTAAAGCATATACCCATCAGCATGATTATTTCAGCATCTCATTGATGCGGATCACTTGTGCACGATAGCCTGTTGCAAACATATCATGGCTATTGATGTTAATTCTGACCGCTGGTTTAGTTTCACCGTAACGGTGTTCCACCAAGATAGACTGTACCTTGCCTGTAGTGTCATCCACTTTCATGTTGCCGTAACCTCCGCCTAAACCAAATAAGCCCGCAGAAGCGAAGTAACTCATCATGCTGTCTTTATCGGCTTGGTATTTAACGATAGAGGTGACCGGCGAGTAACCTGCGTAGCCCAGTTCATCTTTACCGTACTGCCAAATCTGCTGCACTGTCATGTTTAGCTCATCGATTTTATATTCGACCGCACGGGAGTATTTTTCGGTAGCAAACATAGGTTGGCTTAAATGACGTCCATCACCATTATCGAATACGGTTAATGTGCCTTTTTCTGGCACTAAGTAAGCGGTGTGTGACGTCCAGCTAAAGTCAAAATCTCTATCCTGGCAAGCGCCTTTTTCATCACACCAAATAGGTTTACCTTGGTCATTAATCGGCTTTAACAGTTTATCTTGGAATCGCTCACTCCAGCCTTTGCTGGCACTTAAAATCCACTTAACCTGTTTATCTCGACCAATTTTAATCACCGCCGATTGATGACGCGAGCTGATAATAATACTGTCATCAAGGGGATCGTACTCAATCGAGTTCACATGCACCCAGTTGCGTCCCGTTGCCACACCATGAATGTCACCATAGGGGGCCTTGGCTAAATCCTCGGCGGTGGTTTGGTGGCCAGCATCGTTAATGTTGATATTGAGGCACACAGCTCCCGCATCAAGAGACAGTAACGCTGCGTCGCGCATCGGATCTAAAATGGTATTTAAATCCCAGTAATCGACGAGTTTGCCGGTGTTGTCCACTTCAATAATTTGGTCGCGAATGGTATTGACCAAACGGTCATCAGCAGTGCGATAATCTTTGGCTGCCGCACGAATAAACACATTACCGTTGGCCGCCTCAATTCCCTCATGGGAGGCATCGATAAAATTACCGGGGAGATTATGCTCTGAGATCATTCGTCCCATAATGGACATCTTTTTCCAGCCTTGACCTTGTACCCACACCATGTTGCCATCTTGAGTTACATTCATGCCCATGGCATAACCCGCGGTATCAAAACTTTTTGAGTCATGGGTGGTGTAAGGGTTCATATACCAGCGAATATCCCCAGCAGTATCAATAATGATAAAGCCGGGTTTACCATCCCAAGAAAAGGCGCCGGGAGCCTGAACATTATTGTGCATTAACGGCGATGTTTTCCCATCTGGGTTGGTCCAGTTCACAAAATACAATCTGTCTTTAAAGTCAGCATCTATATGCTCAACCTCGACCAATGGTGCTTTAGCCCACTGGCTTTGTGAAAAGCCTAGGTCAATATCTGGCGTGAGCATCTTGTAATCGAAAGATTTTTGCTCACCACTTTCCGTCCATTTAATGGTAAAACGATTCATCAAAGCTGGATATAGACCGAAAATGGGGACTCCACCTTCATCCATAATGCGCATATCATCGACGTGATAAGTTAGGCTAACGCTGTCTTCATCTTTGGCATGAACTGTCACTTCAACCGCAGAGATGGTATGACCCGCCAAGGTGACCAGTGCGGTGAGCGGAGCATTTTCATAGGGGTTATGAATGATATAACCCAGTGGTTCGCCAGCAACAGGAGTAGGTTTCATTCCCTCAACAGAGGCTAGAAGGTGTGTGCTGAACAAGCTCAGTGACAGGGCTAAAGCCGATAACATTAAAGAGGGTTTAGACATTGAACACCCATTCTCGGGAAATAGAAATAAAGACAAAGTATAATCTTAAAAGAACAATAAAAATGTCCGTTAATTAACACTGTGGTGAGTATATTTCGAGTTTGACAGAGAGGTCACGATTTAGGTATTTAGTGTGTTGTGGATGAAACTTTTAACACGAGATAAGGTCTTCGCTGCTACGAGCAAAAAACTTATACAATTATTTGATATAAACAGTGGCAACCATGATTAAATCATCAGGAGACAAAGAAGTTACCGATAAGCTGATTTTCATTGTTCAAGATTTTACCTTGGCAAGTTTCGTCACAATAGGAAAAATCGATATTCCTGCTATCTAGATTACCTTTCATTGATACATGACGTAATAGCACATCACCATTTAGCTGGTGGATTAACGCATTCCAAGAGATGTTGCCTTCAAAAATATTAAAATTTATTTTCATTTATTACCTTTCAGTGTTGAGAGTTTACGCAGTTTGATTATTGAATCCTGCATATTGTAGTGGTTTGGGTGTATTGAGTATTAATGTTTATTTATAGGGATATAACGAAGTGAATGAGAAACGTAACGACATATACAAAAAGCAGATGATTGAAATGTTAATATTTTCGCAGATACGGTATAAATGACGATTAAAAATGACGTAAATGGTCATTAAACCATTTACGTCAACTTACAAAGTTAGATAGCAACTACGTTAGCTGCTTGAGGGCCTTTTTGACCCTGCTCTACTTCGAAAGATACTTTTTGGCCTTCTGCTAAAGTCTTGAAACCTTCAGAAGCAATTGAACGGAAGTGAACGAACACGTCAGCGCCGCCATTGTCTTGAGTAATGAAACCAAAACCTTTATCTTCGTTAAACCATTTTACGATACCAGTTGTTGAATTAGACATGATGTGTCCCTTATAATTAAATTCATAAAATTATCGCAGTATGCGATGTGCTGAAATTGAATTATTTAATGTAACGATGAAGATAAGGGAAAACTGAGGATAACAACAATAACGAAGAAATTCTGAGATTTTACTTTTTACTTTATGTTCACTAATAACTCTAAACAGCAGAGCGAGACGGATATTACCTGATAATGAGAGATTGTACAGAGTTATTTTTATTTTTTTAATGTGAGAGCCTTAAATTTTGAACCCACACATCGCGTTTGGATTTGAAACACAAAAAAGCGAACCTGTCGGGCTCGCTTTTTTGTGGGTGATATCCTGTCTTCCCTTGCTGTTTAGAACTTCTCTACTGGAGCGCTAGCGAGTTCAGGAATGACATTTTTAACTTTTCCATCTTGTAGGTACTTAGGATGATACTTGCCAACCGGCAGTGTCGTTACAGCGTTAACGTGCACACGTCTTGCTACAGGGACGTAATCTGTTGCAGCGGTTGATATTGCCGTTACGATCAAATCGGCAAGTAAGTTGCCAGATGAACCAGAAGTATCTAGCACGAATGTATTTTTGTAAGACCACAAAACGTTATTCGTCTCAGCTGAAACTAATATGTATTCCATTCCCACAGTCACGTTACCCGAAATGACCATATAGTTGGTTTCCCAAGTTGTTAGCTTGATAAAGAGTACCGATTCAGCTCCAAATTTATCTTTGTAGGTGGAGAAGGGAATTCCTTTTAGTTGTGTGCCATCAATAATCCCAGCCTCTTTGAAAATATTGCTCACAATTGGAACTGGAAGCACGTAATAGCCTTTGTCTGCTAAAGGTTGAGCTACTGTCGCATTGAGAAAATCAGGCGCTTCAGCGGCTGTTGTTTCATTGATAACAGGAACGATGAGCATGGTTTGACGGTTAACGTCTGAATACATGTCGGGAAATGCTGCTTCTTTCGTTGTTGTCGTGGTTTGACAGCCTGACATGAGTAAAGCGATTGTTATTGCAATGAGTAAGCGCATGTTCATTCCTATTTTTGATCTGATATTAAGCGTTCAATAAAGCCTGCTGACTCAGGGTACAGTTCAGCTTCTTGACGGTAATAAGCAACACTGATGTCGCTGTCTCCACGTTTCGCAGTAATGTAACCAATTTCAGCGTAAATCCCTGGAGGAACTTTCAAGCCTTTTTTCTTTGATGTATCAACAATGCTGTTTAATTCATTGAGGTGGTTTGTGACACTTTGCTCTGAGGGGGCTTTTATATATTCGTAGTACGTCTCTGAGTAGTTTCCCCAGTAATATCCACTTTCGGTTACCGAAGCACAGCCTGCGAACATAAATGTAGTAGCAAGTAAAAAAAGGTATTTTGTTTTAGTTAGCATTGGTTACTTTTCCTTTTAGAGTCGTATTGTTCTTATTTGACCGTCAGCTAAGTAAATCTCTTTAGCGTAAAGAACTGTGCCTGTTGGGCTTTTGATAGAAAGTTTGTGGGAGCCTTTGTCCAATTTAATGATCAGAATTTGGCGACTTTCGTCTGCAGCATCAGCTGCACCAGCAACACCGGTTGCATAGGGAGTTAAGTCCTTGCTTTTAATCGTATGGTTATTGATTGCAGCAACAGTAATTGAATTTCCAACTAACGTGTCGGCAATGATGACGACTTTTTGTTCATGTTGTAAACCGGTTTCATTTTGCTGAACATTTGAACCGCATGCCATTAAAAGTACACTTAAAAATAGGAATGTTATTGTTCTCATGAAGCTCTCTTTTTATTTATCTGAAAGGTAATATTTTGATAGGTCATCATTAATTGATCCCTCAACAATATTCACGAAAGAGATCTGCTCAAATTCGTCATCTCCGTATGTCGATAGCACTTGGATTTTACCTACCTTCTTACCTGGTAAAGAGATTAAGCCGCCAGTTTGTGGGTTTTTCACTTGCTTTCCATTCTGGTAAACGACTAATTCCATACCTTGAGAAAGGCCCTGTGCTTCTCCTCCTGAAATAATGAAAGTGCCATCCTCATTTGATAGAAAATATGATTTCCAAGGCTTGGCTGTCATGTTTTCGACTAGATTACTGATCATTTGAGAAATCGCTTGTGATAACGCTTTATCCGTTAGGCTTTGATCAAATGCAGCTGAGGTTCCTGCTCCAAGAGTTTTCTTTGTTTCAGTGGTTGCCTCGCCAGCTCCTTCAACAGAACTTATTATTCTTCCTGTGGTGACATCAACCAAGCGAACGTTAACCTTTGTATAGGCCTTCTGGATTTTTGATTGAGAGAATATACCTGTAGTGCTCTCTGCCGAGCGACCAAATTCACTTACGGAACCGACGATTAAGTAATCTACAGCAACGCCACTATCACTTATGCCTTGCAAGACGTTCTCAGAATTGACTTCATCATTATCAAGGCGCTCAAACATAATAAATTTATTAGTATCAGCTAGGCGTGCACTAAGAATATCTGCTGCTTGCTTGCCAATTCGATTGTTAGAACTGTCAACGAGAAAGCTATTTGCTGCTTGTGTTTCATTTGAAAACCTTGCTATTGCTACTTTACGCTTTAGAAAAGTTTGAGATGAATCTTGCTGTAGGATCGTGTTGGACGACGTTGCATCCAAGCCTGATGCAAATGTTGGGGCCTGAAGGCAAAAAATAGCCATCCATGCCAATGTGAAAATGTTCCGTTTTTTCATTTTTCTCTCTTCTAATTTTTAAATGTTAACACTTAATGTTGGTTAACAAACAAGCACATAGTTGTAAGTCTATTGCTTGTTTCACTCCTAAATAACGCACCAGAATGCGCTTCCCTAACCGAACAAACAATACGCGTTATTACAATTGAATACTTGTTATTTATTGATATATTGCATTGAAAAGTATAGGTTTTAAGTGGAGTCGGTTAATAGTGGTGTTATTGACTGGTTAGTTGCGCTATCGCAGCATACTTAGCTATGTTTTTATAAATCAGATTAACTTGATATTAATACTGTAGATTAAGTTGAATCAGAGTTAACCTTCGCACATATACCCATGAATGAAATGCTGTAATGAATGAAAAGATCACTATCTCACTCCCTTCTCTTATTCATCGAATAGGCAGAGCTGAGGTCAATAAAGCTAAGGGCATAGCATTGCAGTATCATTGTGAACTTAAGCGTGTGCGCCGCTCTAGAAATTGGGCGCTCTCGGGGGGAGCCATCAGCATTCAATTCTACTGTGCACAACTGAAAATGGTGGGGGGCGATGAGTTTCGTTATCTTATTCAAAAAATTGAAACGGCTTTGCTTGATCATGCCGACAAGTTAGAACCTCTAGAAACTAAGCTGGCTCGGTTGATTACTGATACTCCTAACATTACCTTGGCCGAATTGATGCTTATTACCGATTGCACCTTGGCAGAAGCGAGGACGGCACGTTTTTATACCGACGCTTGGTAATTCGAAAGTTAAGACGGATTTATATCGCGACTATTTTTTTAGATTCTAGTAGTAATTGTTTGACTAAGAAATCAAGAAAAGCACGAATATGGGGCCTTGGGTATTGAGCGGCCTTATAAATAGCAAAAATCTCACCACTGCCCTGTGCTCCATGGGTTGCTGTCCAGCCGGGTAGGAGTTCGATAAGCTGCTTATTGGCTATGTAGGGCTTAACCATCCAGTCAGATAACAAGAGTACACCACTTCCTTGGAGGGCTGCACTTAATAGCGGTGAACCTCCCTTTGAAATTAAGTTTCCCATAACAGACACTTTTTTCTCTGCTTTTCCTTTACTAAAATACCAATGGTTTCTCTGTCTCTCATGGCTTATCAGTAAACAGTTGTGTTGTTGCAGATCTTCAGGCCTAGTTATTTTTGAGTTACGCTGAATATAATCTGGTGAGGCAACAAGAGAGGTATGGTTAGTGAGCAGTTTTCGCGCCTTCAAACAACTATCTTGTGGTGTACCAATCCGAATTGCCAAATCGATATTCTCACTATTAAGATCGATAATCTTATTGTCTAACTCTATCTCTATCTGCACGTTTGGATAGAGTTTAAGAAATTTAGGAATGAGCGGAGCCAGATAAATATTACCGAAGCTTTCAAATACTGATATTCGTAGTGCCCCCTCCGGTTCAGGATTACTGCTTTTCATCTCACTCAGTAATTTATCCGCATCTTGCACTAATTTGGTTGATTGCAGGTGAAAGTATTGGCCCTCTTCAGTAAGTGTTAACTGACGGGTGCTTCTTTTAAAGAGTGTGGTTTGTATTAGGGCTTCCAGATTATCGATATTACGGGCTACAGAAGAGGGAGCCATGTTGGGTACGTGTGCTGCCTGGGAGAAGCTTCCTGATTCGACAACCTGATCGAACACTTTGATCAAATCTAACATCATTTTTCCTTAGCGTAAGCCTTATCAGCAGTGCTCGTTGTTAATATTAGCTATAACTAATAATACTAACCTTTGCGTTTAACGCAAAGCTGTCTCAGTTTTCATGTGTATTCCACCGTTTAATCGAATAGATCATAATTTCGTTATTGCAATAAAGCGACTCAATTTATCAAAATAGAGAGAATGATATGACTACACGTATTGATTTGGCTAAAATCGACCCTGCAGCACTCACCGCCATGCTTAGTGTTGAAAATTACCTTTCACAAACGGAGCTTCCTGTTACGTTAAAGGAATTGATTAAGATACGAGCATCAATGATTAACCAATGTGCTTACTGTATTGAGATGCACACCACTGAAGCACTTAAGGCAGGTATCGAGCAGCAAAAGTTGTTTGCCATATCAGCTTGGAGAGAATCTCCGTTATTTGATGAGCAGGAGCGTGCGGTATTAGCACTGACCGATGAGATGACCCTAATTGCTAACTCTGGTTTATCGGATGCAAGTTATCAGACGTGTTTGGAACAATTGGGAGAGGAGCTGCTTGCACAAGCTATGATGCAGGTGATAATGATCAATGCTTGGAATCGTTTAGCCTTAGCAACCAAGATGAAACATTCAGTGACTAGCGCTTAGCTACCTGTGGTGACATTAATTCTATAAACCTTTTTTAGTTTGGCTTAACTCACAGTAAGCCGCTTTGGGTAAGCGTAATATCAATTTATTTTCAAGCCACAACAGGTAGATAGAATGATTATTGCAGTACCACTAAGTAGAGATAGACTGGCGGGCCATTTTACTAAAGCCAAAGAAATTGCGTTCTATAATGAACAGCTGGAATTGGTAGCACGCTTTGACAACCCAGCATTAGCTGGCGGCTGTAGTGCGAAAAAAGCCATGTTAACCCTGATTAAAGATCAAGGTACATCCATAGTGCTAGTGGAAGAAATAGGTCAACGCATATTAGGTAAGTTGCTTGCTGCGGGCATTAGCGTTAGCCAATGCAGTCGTAAAATGGAGTTAGCAGAGCTGTTTGATGCCGCAATTGATCTTTCCCGTCGCTTGGTTGATGCGAAGCAAGGTCGTGAATGTTTAAATCATGAGAAGAAAGGCGGTTGTGGCAGTCGCAGTGGTGATTCAACTGGTGGCTGTGGTTGCTCAGGCAGCGAGAGTGAGCCGAGTGTATTGTCCCAGTTAGCGCCACAATTAAGTGATAAGCCTATTACTTTTGCTGGCTTTAGACCTATTTAGTTTTGAGCATTAATCCAAACATTCCGGCTTCGTTTACTTATGGTCAAGATTAACAATGATTAAAAGTCAGCATCTCATTAAATGGGTATAATTGGCCATTTGGCATCTCATTGCCTGTTTTGGAGAGAAATCATGGGGTTTAAAAATCTTGCTGTTCCTGCGATATGTATGCTTAGTTTAAGTGGTTGTGGCTATTTCGAACTTGATGAAAAGCAGCAACTTGAGCAAGCTTGGTTAGCACAAAATGAACAGCTTCAATCGGTCATTGAGCAGATCCGTAGCCAAGGTATCGATGCTGTAGCCACTGGCGCGCAGGCTGGCAGTATTGCCGCCTGTGTGGCTGGTAAGCTTGATAGTGATCCATTAGGTGAATTTATCAATGTTGAAGGCTCTCTGGTTGAGTCGGCGCAAGTTGCCGAACTATTAGGCGAATTACAAGGCTTGATAGAGCAAGATATCAGTTTAGAGATGGTATCTAACCTATTACAGAAGGGCGCGGATGCCGCTGTGTATGCCAAGCAGATAGTGGCAGAACAAGGGGTAGAGCAAGGGTTAGAGAGTTTACAGCAGATGGTCACATCGAGTCGTGAGTTTGCCAGCCAAGATTTGGGTGCGCATTTTCAACAACTTTTAGCCCAATGTCAGCAGCCATAGAATGAGCACCAGTGACTCAATCAGATTGATTGAGTCCGGCGCTCTGATTTTTCGTGAGAGTTATCACCTACTGGAGATACGGATCAGTAATTGAATAAATGCAGCAAAGGTTCTTGGAAATACGCGAGCCTGCCAGTAAGACAATTTAGCCATTACTCCCGGTACAATAATGAATCTATTGTTAGCAATGCCCTTTAGTGTTGCTTTTGTTACCGTGTGAGGCTGTAGCGTCCCACCGACATCTTTAATAAATCTTGTTTGAGGCAAGATGTGTTTTGATTCTTTGCTGGTCATCGGCGTGTTAACTTCCGGCGGGCATACCACACTGACGCCGACTTTATATTCAGCCAACTCTTGTCGCATACATCCAGCCATGCCAATTATTGCAAATTTGGATGCGCTGTAGGCGCTATACCCATAGGTGGAAATCATCCCTCCTAAAGAGCCGATAAAGCAGATTTGACCGGTTTTACGTTCAATCATGTTGGGTAAAAAAGCACGAGCGACGGCACGAGCACCGATGACGTTGGTTTGCATAATAGCGTCAAAATCTTCATCGCTTTGCTCAATAAAGCGTTTACTTGCTACGATACCCGCGCTAATGATTAGAATATCAGCAGCGCCTATCTGTGACCTTATCTCTTCTATCGTGTTAGCTAATAATATGTGGTCAGTAACATCGACAGAAAATGACAGAATTTTCTGTCGATCAGTGTTAACCAAAGCCCTACATTCGCTAACGGCATTGTCTAGACGGATTTGGTTACGTGCTAATAAAATAATGTTAGCGCCCTCTTTGGTATAGGCTCGAGCAATGTCGAGTCCAATACCACTTGAACCACCTGTAATTACAACGGTTGTCACTTGTCAGATCCTTATACAAAGTTGAGGGAAATATGAGGGAATATAATTCAGGTCTTCATTGGTAATGTTTAGTTTTGAAGCATTGCATTCCAAAACATTGAAAAGCTGGCTTGTTTATGGGTTTCGACTTGCCACTTTTCAGGATTATCGAGAAAATAGCGGGTGGCTGCTAGGTATTGACCGTGGCAATTATCTTGCATCAGAGTGGGCGGATAAGAGGCAAACAGTCCTTGAGCTTGTCCTTGTTGCATTAAGTTGCCCATAAAGCTTAATATGGAATTCATAGCCTGCTCTCTAACCTCAATGGCGATAGAGGGCGACATGGAGTATTGCTGGAAAAACTCCTGTTTAAGTGGGTAATCCATGGCCCACTGAATGGCGCTGTACCAAAGGTGTTGTGCATCTTGCTTTAGATCGCCGCTATTGTTAATCGAAGCTAAAATTGCATCGGCAAACTCTTGCTTGATTGAGAGAAACAGGTGTTTCATCAGTTCATCTTTGGAGGGGAAATGGTGAAAAAGTGTACCTGTCGCAACTCCTGCTTGCTTTGCTATTGAAGCGGTAGAGGTTGCATAAAACCCTTGGCTGACAAATAGTGTCAGCGCGGTATCTAAAATAGCCTGCTTTTTATCTGATTTGCTCATTGATTGCTTATATTCATCGCTGGTTTTTGTCTTCACTTGGTTTCGCTTGGGCATGTTGCTCTAACTCGAAACTCGAAAACTGGACCCTGAGATCAACTCAGGAAGACGACTATCACGTCATGCTGAATTCGTTTCAGTATCCAGTGCTTAACTCTCACATTGTTTTCTAGCGCTTACCAGTTCAAGGCTGTTACCCCTTATAGCTCAAGGTTGTTAGCGTAAAAATAGCTTATATAACATGGCTTGGATACCTGTGCCATAAGGTGGGTGAACAAACTTACCTGTGTTAAATTTGCCTCTGCTTAATACTGTTTTAGCGTGGCTTAAAGTGAGGAATCCCTCCTTACCATGGTAGTGGCCCATACCTGAAGGACCTATGCCACCAAAAGGCGCATCATCGGCAGCGACGTGGAAGACTGTTTCATTAATACATACACCACCAGAATGTGTGTGGTTGAGTACCAACTCTTGAGTTTGTTGATTAAAGCTCATTAAGTAGAGAGCAAGTGGACGTGGTCTGTCATTGATATAGGCAATCGCCTCATCTAATGAGTCATACCCTATGATAGGCAGAAGAGGTCCGAAGATCTCATCCTGCATTAAAGTCATCTCATCGCTGACATTGGTGATGAGTTGAGTGGGAATTTTTCGCTTGGCAATATTGATAGCCTCACCATTGGCACTGACCACTGCAGCGCCCTTGGCTTGTGCGTCTTCAAGCACTGAGGTTAAGCGGTCGAATTGGCGCTTATTGATAATAGAACCATAGTCATTGTTATCGCTAACTTTGCCATACATGGCGTTGAACTTTTTCTGGTAGGCCGTGATAAATTCAGCTTGTTTAGCTTTTGGCACTAATACGTAATCCGGTGCGACACAGATCTGTCCTGAATTGAGACATTTACCATAGATCATACGCTCAACAGCAATATCAATTGGCATATCAGGGGCAACAAGTACGGGAGATTTTCCACCGAGCTCGAGTGTGACTGGGGTTAAGTTGGCCGCCGCCGCTCGCATTACGTGACGCCCAACGGTGGTTGAGCCGGTAAAGAGCAAGTGATCGAAGGGCAGTGAAGAGAACTCTGCGGCGACATCAGCCTCTCCCTCAACGACGGCGACCGTGGTTTTATCAAAAATGCTAGTTAACATCTCTGTGATCACTTTATTGGTTTCAGGGGTGAATTCTGAAAGCTTTAACATGGCACGATTACCAGCAGAGAGTGCTGTGATCAAAGGGCCGACGGAGAGCATTACAGGGAAGTTCCAAGGCACGATAATACCCACTACACCGAGAGGCTGGTATTGGACATTAATCTTAGCGGGAGCAAGTAAGAGTCCCGCATGACGATGGCTCGGCTTCATCCACTTTTTCAGATTTTTAAGGCTGTAATTGACGTTGTTGATACAGGGCATGATATCTGAGATTAAGGTGTCATCGGTTGAGCGACTGCCATAATCCCGATTGAGTGCGTCGGCTAACGGCTGTTTAAACTTGAGCAATGCTGTTTTTAGATTATTGAGTTGTGTAACTCTATGTTCATAGGTCGGGGCGGGTTGAGAGCGATAACTTTGCTGCTGAGATTGAAGTAGCTCGGTTAAATTAATGCCTTGGTCTGCTTCATTGTCAGTTTGTTGAAGTGGCATGTTCATGTGCGCTCTCTCCTAGTTTTCTGTGATTGTTTTATAGCTTAAATTACAACTCTTGCGACCGACTGATTGGTCGGTCTATTGTTGATATACTAATCTAGTGAGTAAAAAACGTCCAGCGTTTATATGTACTGTTGTTCAGGAAGAGAGGGAGATGTTGTTTATTGGTTTTTGTCTTACGGCTTAGGATTACGCGATAGCGCGGATAATCCCCATGTTGAACCAGGCTCGTATCGCTTGCAATACTTTTGCTGGAGCCTGCTCTTCATCGAAATAGTTAAGCATCAACTCGCATTGTTGCGCCAAAGTCTGCCCTTTCAGAAACCCTTCCAATAGCAGCAGCTGGTATTCGGTGAGGGAGATAAATTCAGTGAGTCGCTCTTCACCTCGCCAGAGTAACCAGGCACTGGCAATACTGTAGTCAGGTTGTGGGGGTGTTTGCTGATTTTTTAATGCTTGCCAACTTTCTACGGCATTGCTCTGGCACTTAAAAATTTGCACACTTGAATGAAACCTAAAACGGCTCTCGGGCCAATGCTCTGGGGCAAGTTGCTCTAGTTCAGAGAAGCTAGCTCTCGATTGCTCTTCTGCATCGAAGGCGTTGAGTAGACGTCGCTCGAAAGCTGCGATATGGGACAAAATAGGGTGTTGGCTGAAAAAGGTATCGTCATGTAAAAAGAGGGGCAAGGCATCACAAAAATGTCGCAAGGAGCGATAAGATGAAGGATGAGCCTTGATGTACTCTTGCGCCATCTTGTCAAAAAGTTCATCACCGAGGTAGATGCCTAACATTTCGTGATCTGTCTCTATCGTCTCAATTAGTCTTAGCCGATAAGCGCTGGCATAGATACCCAGTCGAGTTTGACTATCTTCATCACTCTTCGCCGAGATTAAGGAGGAGAAGGCTAAAAGCTCATTGCTTTGGGCGTTATCACAGCGCTTATCCGATAGGATGTAAGCCATAAAAAGTTCTTGGGTTTGCTTAAGACTTGCCATCAAAGACATTCCTGTTGTGGCCGATTTTATCAAGAGCATCTAGATGAGACTGTAACCCCGGCAAGGTCTTAATCGCAATACCTCTGGCTATGTCTAGCTCCTGTTCAAGGCCTGAAAACTCGGGAATGTTTCCGTCTCTTTCGATCATTGTACTGACAGCTCCAAAACGTGCTAAGGCAGTACGGTAGAGCTCCCAAACACTGTCTGGCACGTCGTGGTCATGGGTGTCGATGACATAATTCCCATAATCTGAATGGCCTGCTAGATGAAATTGTTGTACTCGCTTTGGATCGATCTTATTAAGGTATGTCACGGGATCGAAATGATGGTTTCTGGCGCTCACATAGATGTTGTTGATATCGAGCAACACCAGGCAGTCGGCTTGTTCTGCGACTGCGTTCAAAAAGGTCCACTCATCCATGGTTGAGTCTTTATAGGACAGGTAGCTTGAGACGTTTTCTAAAAGAATTCGTCTGCCGAGAAAGTCCTGCACGGTACGTACGCGCTTAGCTACGTGATTAATTGTCTCCTCTGTGTAGGGCAGAGGGAGGAGATCATGACTATTAACCCCGTGAATGGAGGTCCAGCAAATATGATCTGAGATCCATTTAGGTTGCACGTCGTTGGCCAATTTTTTTAGGGCCGTTAAATACTCCATATCTAACGGATCGGTACTGCCAATGGACATGGACACGCCGTGCATAACAATAGGGTATTGTTCGGCGATGGCGTCAAGGTAATACCTGGGTTTACCACCGGCAACCATGTAGTTTTCTGATAAGACCTCGAACCAATCTATGTCGGGACGAGTGTTTAGGACATGATCAAAATGATGGGTTCTTAAGCCCAATCCAAATCCAAGAAAATCTTGTGTCAGTGCCGTTTCTGTCACTCAGTGGCTACCTCAATGAATGATAAATGAAGGCACCTACAACCGAAATGGCTAATCGGTGCCAGTGTCTCTAATGGTATTAAGCGCCTACCTTGCCGCCAATATCAGCACAAGCTTTTGCTGGAGTAGCGACAAAACCAGTGCCTTTACAGCTAGCATGTCCGCCGCAAGCGTTATTGGCTGTTTTACAATCATTGTGGCCTTTACAAACGTTAACGCTGTAGCAATGTACTAGATCTGTTTTAGCGATACTGCCGACCCAATCATCCTGCACCTTTCCGCCTACATCCCCGCAACTTTTAGCTGACATGGCGACAAAGCCAGTGCCTTTACAGCTGGCATGACCGCCACAGGCATTGGTTGCTGTTTTACAATCGTTATGACCCTTACAGGCATTGACACCATAACAGTGAACGAGATCACTGCTACCTTTTGCCATAGCAGCTTGAGTCGTCTCTGATTTTTCAGTACTAGCACAACCAGTGAGTCCGGCCATAGCGAGTGCAAGTGCTGCACCTGTCAGAGTGGCTTGAGCTTTAGTATTCATGATATTCCCCTTTTTGATTGATTATTAAACTCAGGTATAAGATTAGTGACTATTTTCAGGTAACCACATAAAAAATCTGTATAGACAATAAACAGTTTATTTATCTGCTCTAAAATGGTCATCACATCTACCTAGATTCAAGACCGAGCATAGATAGGTAAAATTTCATCAGTGTGTAAGTCATAAATATCAAATATTGGTTTATTGCTTTGTAATTACTGCTCTTGGTAGTGATTTTGGTTGGTGTTTGTCTTAATATTAGTTTATGTATTTGTTACGCGAAGAGGGCGGTTGTAGGTCGATAAATAAGCTGTTGATATCGAATATTGTGATAGAGGAATGTTTATTGCTCGATAGATAGTGTGATCTTAGTCAAGATTTTTATCTGAATATCAAACTAGAATTAATTTAGAGGTTAACTGATAAAGGGTCTGCTGTGCCGTTGTTATTGAACATATAAATTCAATGGGGCAGTGCTTGCTATATTTTAGGTGACTATCAAAACTGGAATCTGTGGTTAGTGGTAGTTTGGGTATTATAGGAGATTGATATGAGAACTCGACAAATACTTTGTCCAACTGATTTTTCTGATACTGCGTCTCATGCATTAAGGTATGCTATTGAAATGGCAAACTTTTATCATGTGGGTTTGAGATTGATTAATGTTGTCGATCAGCCTATTGGTGCGGAAAATTATCAAATATTAGCTATTACACCAGAGGAGCTGGCTAAGAATATGGAAGTGGCTGCCGCAGATAAGATGCGACATCTTCTCTCTGGCCTTAAGAGTGAGCTTCCCATGGAGACTGTGATTAGGCGTGGCTTACCTATCGAGGAGATTTTAGCGGATGCCATCGAGTCTGATGCTGGTATGATAGTGATGGCCAGCCATGGTCGAAGTGGCTTATCTCACTTCTTGCACACGAATGTCGCCGAAGGCGTCGCTAATGGGGCCAAATGCCCTGTTTTGGTTGTAAAGTAGTACTTTATTAAGGATTAGACCGTAAACATGACGGTTTAAATTTTCATTTAAGTAATGGATTAGATAGGAGGTTCTGTGCGTACTCGTCAAATACTATGTCCAACCGATTTTTCTGAAACGGCATCTCATGCGCTAAAATACGCCATCGAAATGGCAAATTTGTATCATGTGAATATTAGGTTGCTGCATGTAATGAGCGACATGTTCGGTCAGCATGACTATGGCATTGTTGTCGAAGCTCCAGTGGAATTGGACCATCAAGTGGAGAATTTTTCACGTGAAAAACTCACAGCGTTAGCCGCTGAGATCGACACTTTCTTAGATGGAGAACTAAGGGTTATTCCAGTGCTCAGAAGTGGAGATGTGATGTCACAAGTCATTGAGGAGAGTATAGAGCAAGATGTCGGGATGATAGTGGTCGCAAGCCATGGTCATACTGGTTTGTCTCATCTGCTTAACCCCAACGTGGCTGAAGCCATTACCAATAAGGCTAAATGTCCGGTGTTAGTGGTAAAGTGAGTTAGGTAAATTAATGGCATTATTAAATGAGCCAGTTGCTGATTTATTACATTTTGCCTCGGCAAACTGAGATCACCGCGGCAATCACTGGCTCACTTATTCTACTGGCATTATAAGCCAGCCCAATCTGCTTTATCAGTTTCTCTCCTGCTATCGGTCGCAATACCAAGGCATTATTGTGTTTTATTTCCTGCCAGTCAGGTAGAAGTGCTGCGCCTACACCGGCGCAGACTAAGGGCCAAGTGTATTCAATCGTGCGTATATTAGCCCTCGTTTGAACCTGGATACCCGACTTTGCCATGGTTTGCTTTAACCTATCGAGTGCATCGCAAGGTGTTCGATTGATAAAGGGAAGTGCGTCGAGATCCTCAACCTTGATGAGAAGTTTCGAGGCTAAAGACCAGTTCGCTGGGATGGCAAGTTGGTATTTGTCTTCCCAAATAGGGATAAAATCTTCACTACTCGATACAGACTGAGATAGCACCACTCTGGCGTCAGAGGGTTCATCTGGATCCACAAGGGTTAGCTCTACATTGTCGATTCTTTGGGTAAGCTCAGTAAGCAGCTCACTCATCCTTTGTGCACCTAGAGAGCGCATTAAACCCAGACGAAGTGGAACTGGGGTTGGGCTATCTTTGAACAGATGAAGAATAGCTTGTTCGTTTTCACTCATCTCTCTTGCCAGAGGATAGAGTTTATCGGCGGCGGATGTGGGGCGTACGCCGCCGGGATGGCGCACAAAAAGCTCGACGTTAAGCTGTTGTTCCAGCTGAGAAATAGCAGCTGTGATTGAGGGTTGAGAGACGAAACACTGGCGTGAAGCTGCCGTGATACTGCCCTGCTCATAAACAGATTGAAAATAGTGTATTGCTCTTAACTTCACTGAATATCCTTAATAAGCTCAAAAGCTACGAGCTGAGGTATAAGCGTTAGCTTACTCAGGATAGACTATGTTAACAAGGTTGAGCTATAGGCCGTTGTTATACCAAGCGGTTTCACTCTCCGAAAATAGGCTAGTGAGTTTAATTTCAGATTAGCTCACATATTATCGTTACGTTCTGTTTCGCACTCGTAGGATCCCATCTCAAACTCGCGGCATACCCAGGGGCGATTTTCGTAGATAGTGCACATCTTGGTTTCACGATCTAAAGCTGAACACCAGCCATCGCTTAAGCGACGCATGACTTCACCTCCCCATTCGGCAACGTCAATATGTTCTTCTGGTACACCTGTTTCTGAGATTAGCAGTACCTGAAGACGGCAGCAGCAGGCCTGACAGTTTGCGCAGGTTATTTCTGGGTTTGGGGGATTAATGACTTCTATGATCATGGTGAACTTTAATAATATCAGAAGGCGACAGAATACCGCAAAAACGGGGCTTTTGTCTGTGTTTGTGATCATAGGAGGATACAGCCCTTATCATCTCGGTTTTTCAACAACATAGACGTTCACATTTTTTTTCACATTATAGGGGTAAAATTCTTAGCTGAATTCTTTGGGGAAAATAATGAGCAAGTTAATTAAACATAGAATCAGCAAAGAGACCTTTGTGCGTCAGCACTTTATCTTTCCGGGAGTGCTATTTGTTACGTTGGCGATTATTTTTGAATATTTTCAGTTCGATATTCCAATCGCTAAATTTTGGTTTGAGCTAGAGGGAGGAGAGACTCAATGGTCACTGAGGCGCGCGTGGTTTTTGGAAAATATCATGCATATTGGAGGACGAAATTTAGTCATCCTCCTTGCCGTTATCGTGCTCACTTTCTTGATGCTAAGTTTGTGGAAACCGAGAATTAAACCTTTTAGAAAGAGCTTAGCACTGTTATTTATTAGCGTACTTAGCACTGTTTTACTTGTTCGAGTTGGCAAAGATCTTAGCCATGTGAGCTGTCCCTGGGATCAGTCCATGTTTGGTGGTAGCCACTATTATCTCCCTATTTTTGCCAAACTCCCCACTGATAGTGAGTTTGGCGTTTGTTTTCCAGGCGGTCATTCCAGTGGTGGCTTTGCGTGGGTTGCTCTCTACTACTTTGCCTATCAGAATTGTCCAAAACAGAGGTGGAAAGGCTTGGTGTTCGGTCTGGTTTTAGGCGGGATATTTAGTTTAAGTCAACAACTTCGTGGAGCTCATTTCTTTTCACATGGAATATGGAGCTTAGGTATCGCTTGGCTGGTGTCGACGAGCTTTTACTATCTGTTTTATGTTAGAACCTGGCATTCGTCGACCCCTTAAATCAATAAAAGCCAGCACTATGCGCAGAGATCTTGATAAAGCTGATCCGAGAGCTGCTGAAGCGTTTCGGCCTCAGGGTGGGTATGTGCAAAGGTTCTTAAACCATAAATCCCCATCGCTAAAAAACGAGCAAGATGTTGGCTATCTCGCTTAGGGCTGAGCTCTCCTTTAGCTTGGGCTAATGCAAATACCTCGGCGAGTCCTTGCTGCCAGTTTGCCAAGTTATCGGTAATGATATTTTGCACCTCTTCATCTTGCTGTGCCATCTCGTTCAGTGCTTTGGTGAGTAGACAGGCCTTAGCCGCTTCGCAACTAATACATTCCTGAACTGTGTTATCCAGATAGGCTTTTAGCTCGACTAATACTGGTCTGCTTCCAGTAAAGAAACCTTGAAACTCGGTACTTCTATCGGTTTTATACTGTTCTAAAGCTGCGAGTAATAAGCCTCGTTTATTGTCGAATGCACAGTAGATGGATCCTGGGTGTAAACCTGTGGCTTTTGTCAGATCTTGCATGCTTGTCTTGCCGTAACCTTTGTCCATAAAAGCGGTCATGGCTGATCTCAATACTTTTTCTCTATCAAACTCAGCATTACGCATCGGGCTTGTGCTCATTAATCGTCTATAAACTGATTGTACTTAATTTTGAATGTTTGTTCAAAATAATACTTGAATGATCATTCAAATAAGAATATCTTGAACGAACATTCAAGAAACAGAGTTGGCTATGACTGATAACTTATTTCAACCTTTCGCACTTAATGAGACCATCACCCTTAAAAATCGGATTCTGATGGCACCACTGACTCGTTGTATGGCTGATGAAGAGTTAGTGCCGACTCAGGCCATGGCCAACTATTATGCTCGTCGGGCCGAAGCGGGTTTGATTATCTCTGAAGCCGTGATCATTCGTCCCGATGCTCAGGGTTACCCTAACACCCCAGGTTTGTTCAACTCAGCTCAGATAGATGGTTGGAGAGTGGTGACTGATGCCGTACATCAAGCTGGTGGTAAGATATTTGCTCAGTTGTGGCATACAGGACGCGTTGCACATCCTCACTTTTTTACAAAATCGGGGTCAACTCAAGTATTAGCCCCTTCAGCCGTTGGCGTAGAGGGAAGCGTACCCAGAATGCGTGAACTTACTTATCAAATACCTAAAGCGGTCACACATGATGAGATAGCTCAGTTAATAACTGATTACAGTCAAGCTGCAGCTAATGCGATAGACGCCGGTTTTGATGGTGTCGAGATCCATGGAGCTAACGGCTATCTAATCGATCAGTTTCTGCATCATGACAGTAATCGTCGCACTGATGAATATGGGCAAACACCTGAAAACATGGCTCGTTTCCCATTAGCGGTTGTTGATGGAGTCTCAGCCAGAATAGGCGGTGACAGAACGGCATTACGAGTCTCACCTGGCGCCTATTTCAATATGGCTGGCGATAATAGAGATCGTGCTGTCTTTGACTACTTGCTAACCGAGCTTGAACTGCGTGATTTGGCTTTTGTGCATATCGGCATTTTTGATGATGCCATGGAGTTCGAGTATCTAGGGGGGCATGCATCAAGTTATGTTCGTAGCGTTTACAGTAAGACGCTCGTTGGTGTAGGCAGCTATAGCGCTGAGACAGGCAGCGCAGCTATCAGTGATGATAAGTTTGATCTGTTAGCGATTGGGAGACCCTTTATTGCTAATCCTGATTATGTTGCCCGGGTCCGTGAAGGTGAGGAGTTAGTGGCATATTCTGATGAGATGTTGGCCAGTTTAGTATAAGAAATAGTATACAAATTTTACTTTATAATCATCACCCTTGTGTCTTATTGGACATAACTAAATGAGTTAAGCATGTATTTTTTAATAGTTTGACTATGTTCATTTTAGACAAAAGAGGTTAGCCGTCAGGTTAACCTCTTTTTTTACGATAAAGCTTAAGCAAATACCTTGTTTGTCGATAAACAGATCGAACGTATTAAAAAACGGATAGAGGAACTGCTGCTGGTTTATAGGGAGATAAATCGGAGGTGGCTGAGAAGAAAAGAGAAATGACCAACGCTGAAATCTTGCAACTATCAGGTATGCTTATAGAATTATATGTAGAGAAAGCCAAAAAGGAGGGATTTGAGTAACACTGATGAAAAGGAATCTTCGAAGGTTACTTGATTAAAATGAAATGAAAAAATCAGACAAGAAGATTGAGCAAAACATTAGAGAAAGCCTGACTCAAGTGTGTGAAATTGCACAGGAAAATGTCGAGGGTTTTGAGTGGATTAGCCATCGAGTACATTATGGCAATGTAGCTGGTTCAATCCACATCACCTGTATGTTTACTGAATTTAGCAATGCTAAAATGGCTAAGCGTGATGAGTATCTCTACCAGTTAATTCAGCAATCCCTCTCCTTAATTGATATCGATATTAAAGATATTCGGCGTCACGTTGACTTCGACAACGGTAATCCATATGAAAAGTCGAAGCGCACAGCCTGACAATATTGTGAATATAGAAGGCTAAGCTATTTTGTTTAGGTCATGCTCATGTAGACCATTCCCACGGCAACTTCGAGTCATCTTCTGCTATTAAGCTATCAATGGATAATGCCGTTATGAAATTATCAAAGATAGATTAACCTGCTGCAAAATATCCTAACTCCTGAGATTATACCGATTGGTCACTCTGTTTAGCCAGTGTAAAAATACGTTGATTATGAGAAACTCTGCTCCTGAGTAGATCAATAGAAATTAAGAGTATTAATCAAATGAATGATGAGCTGAATGTGATCGATAACCTAGATGAACTCGCACGCTTTTTGTTGTCGGTTGAAAAAGGAGGCTTGGGTTTGGACGGTGTAGAGGGAGTAGGCATGGCGACCAATAATGCCGACGGTCGTCACTTTATTGCCGTTTTCGATAGTCACCACAAGGTGTTGCACGCTCGCTGGATAACCGATGATGTGTTTGAAACGGGTAAAGAAATGGTGCGTGACGGTGTTAAAACTAAACACTAAATAGAGTGATGTTATGACTGACAAGGTATTAGTGATGCAAAGCGCTGAAGGGTATATTCAACATCTAGAATTAGAGCAACATGTTGAAGGGGGTTACTACCGTTCATCTTACCGTTCTGATGAACCGTTCGATGACAAACGGGCACTTTGGAGCAGTATCTATTTTCTCCTGCGAACAGATGAGGTTTCAAACTTTCATCGCTTGACCGCCGATGAGATGTGGTATTTCCATGCTGGACAATCACTCACAATATATATGATTGATGAAGAGGGTAAGTTAACCACAGCTCAGTTAGGCTTAGATCTGGCTGCCGGTGAGCGGCCACAATTTCTGGTGCCTAAAGGTTCTGTTTTTGGTTCGGCTATGAACCAGCCGGGTTTCTCGTTAGTCGGTTGCATGGTCTCGCCGGGATTTACCTTTGAGGATTTTGAATTGTTTAGCCAAGAGTCATTGTTGGAAGAGTACCCTGAACACAAAGAGGTGATCCAGCGCCTTAGTCGTAAGAGTGAAGCGGCGAGCTAGCCGGATAAGATATTTTATCGAAAAGAAAGCCAGTACCAACTTATGTTGATACTGGCTTTTATACTTATTTAAGGACTGCTATCTAGATTTGAGCTTCGCCTTTTAAGTTATCCTTATCTTTGGTCACAAGCTGTACCTTCTCCGCTTTGTCCATCTAAGTAGCGGCAGTAACATGAGAATCCACCAACTAAGAGCACCACCATCGTCGTCATCTTCTGTTGCTACTGACACTGTTTGTGAACTGCTGTGAGACAGGCCACCATTATCGGTAACGGTTAAGCTTACAGTATACTCACCATCTTGAGCATAGAGGTGATTAACGGTTTGTGTGTTTGCAGCTTCTCCATCACCAAAATCCCATAAATAGCTAACCAGTTCACCATCTTCGTCAACGGAGGTGCTGGTGAAACTAATCATATTATCTTGAGCATTAAAGGTGAAGTTGGCAACTGGCGCAACATTCGGTGCTTCATTCTCTTTAATCGTGACGACTAAAGGTGGGTTATCGAGGGGAATATTACCGCCTGACAGTATAATGTTGAACTGAGTGTCGCCTTCCAGATTATCGTTATCTAAGATATTAATGGTTAGCGTTTTAGTGGCTTCGTCAGCGGCAAAAGTAACATGAGAGTTAATGGCTTCATAATGGGTGCCTGCAATGGCCGTTAGATTCCCTGTCGTGACCTGTATGGAAGTTTCGCCAGCGACGGTTCCCTCTCTTTGTAGAGTGAAGCTAAAGGTTTGAGCATTTTCAGCAACCTCATTCGATGTTGTAACTATACTGATCTTATCCTGAGATTCAGCATTGAGCTGAATACTATCGAAAGAAGCATCACCTTTCTCCCCTTTTACTTGATAATCCAGTTTAAATTGAACCTTCTGTCCAGCGTACTCTACTAGATCAACACTGGCTTGTTCCCATTCACCATCAGTGTGCTTTTGACCTATCATCTGCCAAACTGGGATCCAGTTTTGACCATTATCGAGTGTGGCTTCAATTGACAGGGTTCCCATATCCTCACCATACATGGAGAAGTAAAAATCCAGTGTAGGGACCTTTTTAATGGTGAGATCAAAACAGGGGCTTAGCATGACAACATGGTCGCCATCATTGATAAAGTCATCCATTTTACTGGTGTCAACATGAATAAAGCTGTGACCCTCTACGGGTTCATCGGCGCCGGTGCGTGATGAGGAGGTATCGCTGTCGAACCGCCAGTTATAGTGGTTGTTCTTTACATCCTGAACCCAAGGCGTTGGAGCCACCGCCTCATTGACGTTAAAACCTTCATGATGTGGATAGTCAATCACTTGGAATGAGTTTTCACAGGTTGGCACGGTTCGGCCTTCGCCATACTTATCGTGCAGGTGGTACTTGTCTGTTGAGATAAGACTTAACATGCGGGTTTGTTGCTGAGGTGAGAAGCGGCTTCTACATCTGTTGCTACCGCCACTCATAAAATTCATGGCATCGGGGGAATAAAGCACTCCCTCGCTATCTACCACATCTCCGTTGTAGACACAGTTTTCTATTAGATCATCTCTGTCTGGATCCGGTGGGGTGTCGATAATGTGATCGCCATATTTCCAACCCGTTTCACCTGCAAGCAGTGAGATTGGGCCATTACTGTTACTTTGATAAGTGTGTCTTATGCTGAGGTTATGACCAATCTCATGGGCTGGAGTGGTGCGAACTAGATCGACAGGATCGACTTCGACGGCATCGGTTGCTTCGTAGGGCCACCAAGCGTGACCATTAACACGTTTAAGTTCAGTCACCAGTATGTTGTAACTATCGAGGGCGAAGAAGGGCCTGACAGACTCCTCTCCATTGTAGTCCCAACCATCGTCGGGGTCATGAAAACCTGGGACATCTTCATTTGTAATATAAACAGTATCTTTATGGTTAAACTGCACGCCCATAGGTTGGTAGTTTTCGTTTAACTTCTCTATCCCTTTCCGTAATGCCTCCTCGTCTGCCTGAGCATCTGTTCCCTGTTTATCTTGTGCGGCAACGAGAAAGCGAACGTCTAATGTAATTGTTTCACTTTCCTGTGCCATGGGTTGAGAGGAAAACAACGATAAGGCCATAATGCCAAAAAAGCTGTGACATGAATATTTCACTTTAATACCTCCATCTCTAATTTATTATCTTTAATTCTTGTTATTAGCTTTTCAGCTCTGTTTGTTAACGGCTAAAGCACCACATCGGTACTTGCTAACCTATCAAATAGGTTGATAAAGGATTGTTAAACCTTTTTAAGTTCGTTTTTATCTCTATTTATTATCTATTTCGTAAGTGATTGATCTGGTGCTAGCGGAGTTGGTAGTTTGTAATGCTAGGTCTTGCGGTTTTGATGGTATTAGTCGTGTCGGTGGCTTTGGCAGTAATGTGTTGATGATTGTGTTTTTATTGCAGGCAGGTTGAGTCTCTAATTTTCACCATTTGACGGCTGATGAGATGCAGTCTTTTCATGCTGGAAAGTCATTAACTGGATAACGGTTTAAACGATAAAAAGCCAGTACCAACTTATGTTGATACTGGCTTTTGGTTGTTACTCTTTAATTTTACCTTTATCCTATATTTCTAAATTTTCTAAGGTCAATTAACTTGGTTTAATTATCTAAATTTAAGCTTAGCGCTACCTTTGAGGTTATCGTTATCCTTAACGATAAGTTTCACTTTAGAGGCCCGTGTGCCAAATTTTATGGCGACTGGACCAGATATTCTGCTACCATCGTTAAATTTCCATCTATGTCGGGTGATATAGCCATCTTCATCATAGCTAAGTGACACAAAAACATGGATAAACCAAAGGTCTATATGTTTAATGACTGCCACAGGTTTTATTTTTTCTGGCTCTGTTGATACCGAAATAGTTAGTGTACTTGTGTGGGACAGACCGCCATTATCGGTAACGGTTAAGCTCACCGTATACTCGCCGTCCTGAGCATAAGGATGGTTAACCGTTTCGGTGTCAGCACTGTTTCCATCACCAAGATCCCACAAGTAACTCACCAGTTCTCCATCTTCATCAACGGAAGTGCTCGTAAAGCTCACCATGTTACTTTGAGCATTGAAGGTGAAGCTTGATACTGGTGCAACATTCGGTGCTTCATCCTCTTTAATCGTGATCACTAAAGGTGGATTATCGAGGGGCGCATTACCGCCAGACAGTACAATGTTGAACTGAGTATCACCCTCTAGATTATTGTTATCCAAAATAGTGACGGTTAAGGTTTTAGTGGTTTCATCTGCGGCAAAAATAACATTAGAGTCAATGGCTTCATAATGGGTGCCAGCAATGGCCGTTAGATTCCCTGTCGTAACCTGTATGGAAGTTTCGCCAGCGACGGCCCCCTCTCTTTGTAGAGTGAAGCTAAAGGTTTGTGCGTTTTCATCAACTTCATCAGAATGAGTTGTGAGCTTGACCTTATCCTGAGATTGAGCACTTAGCACCATGTTGTCTACTGATGCATCACCTTTCTCGCCCTTTACTTGATAATCAAGACGTAGTTGAACTTTCTGTCCTGCGTACTCCTCTAAGTCAACACTGGCCAGTTCCCACTCACCATCAGTGTGTTTTTGACCTATCATCTGCCAAACAGGAACCCAGTTTTGACCATTATCGAGTGTGGCTTCAATTGACAGGGTTCCCATATCCTCACCATACATGGAGAAGGAAAAATCCAGTATTGGGGCGTTTTTGGTTGTTAGATCAAAGCAGGGGCTTAACATGGCAACATGGTCACCATCGCTAATAAAATCATCCATCTTGCTGGTGTCGACATGGATGAAGCTATGACCCTCTACTGGCTCATCGGCACCGGTACGTGATGAGGAGGTATCGCTGTCGAACCGCCAGTTATAGTGGTTGTTCTTTACATCCTGAACCCAAGGGGTTGGAGCCACCGCCTCATTGACGTTAAAACCTTCGTGATGGGGATACTCAATCACTTGGGTTGAATTATCACAGGTTGGTACAGTTCGGCCATCGCCGTATTTGTCATACAGGTGGTACTTGTCGGTGGAGATCATACTTAACATGCGAATCTGCTGCTGAGGTGAAAAGCGGCTTCTGCATCGGTTACTGCCTCCACTCATAAAATTCATGGCATCGGGTGCATAGAGTGCCCCCTCTTCGTCGACAACATCGCCATTATAAACACAGTTCTCAATCAGACCGTCTCTGTCCGGATCCGGCGGGGTATCGATAATATGATCGCCATATTTCCAGCCCATTTCACCTGCAAGTAGTGAGATTGGGCCATCACTGTTACTTGAGTAAGTGTGTCTAATGCTGAGGTTATGCCCTATCTCGTGGGCAGGGGTTGAACGAACAAGATCTTCAGGATCAACTTCAACGGCATCTGTCGCCTCATAGGGCCACCAAGCATGTCCATTGAGCCTAGTGAGCTCAGTCACCAAGATGTTGTAGCTGTCGAGCGCGAAGAAAGGTCTGACTAACTCTTCATCATCAGTGTCCCAACCATTCTCTGGATCGTGAAAACCAGGAACATCTTCATTGGTGATGTAAACAGTGTCTTTGTGATTAAACTGCACTCCCATTGGTAAGTAACTGACATTCAATTTATCTATTCCCTCCCTGAGTGCAGCATCATTTGCCTGTGTATCTGTTCCCTGTTTATCTTGTGCGGCTACAAGAAAGCGAACATCGAGTGTGATAACTTCGTTATCTGCCGCAGTAGATTGAGCAGAAAAGAGTAGTAAGGCTATAAGGCTATATAGGTTGCAACATGTATATTTCACTTTAATACCTCCATCAATTTATCTATTTTTGTTTTCAGTTCATTGGCTAAGGTCCTGGTTTTGACAGCACTCACTTCTCGTGTTGTTCAATAAATCATCAAATAGGTTATTGCTGGTTTATCAAACCTTCTAAAGCTCGTTTTTATCTCTATTTATTATCTTTATATGTAAGCTTTTGATTTTGATATTTTTAACTTGGGCGGTTTATTGATCTATACTCTGTTGCTTTTGCGGGATTGTGATTTGAATTGTCTGTGTTTTGTGGTTGTTTTGTCTGGTGATTTGTCTGGGGTTTTAGCTCTGTAGCATCGTTGGTAATAAAAATGCCAGTCAACTGATTGGCATTTTTATGATTAACTTAGTACTTAATCATTAACGGTTTAATCGTGATCACCAGATACGGACACGCTTATCTTCAGGTAGGTACAGTTCATCACCTGGCTTAACATCAAAAGCCTTGTACCAAGCATCGTGGTTACGCGGTGCTTGTGCACGGTATTGGCCAGGCGCGTGGGTGCCAGCACGAAGTTGGTTGAGCATGCTTTGTTCGGTGCGTTTTTCTTTCCATACCTGAGCCCAGGCAAGGAAGAAGCGTTGATCGCCAGTGACGCCATCGATCACAGGGGCTTCTTTGCCATTTAGGCTAAGTTGATAAGCATGGTACGCCATGGATAGACCGCCAACATCACCAATGTTCTCTCCTAAGCTGTTGCGACCATTGACGAAGTTATCCGGAATAGGTTCGTACTTGCTGTACTGTGCCGCTAGACTATCTGCTTTTGCATCAAAGGCGGCGCGGTCTGCATCTGTCCACCAGTTGCGCTGAATGCCATTGGCATCTGATTTTGAGCCCTGATCATCGAATCCATGTCCCATCTCGTGACCGATCACAGCGCCAATACCACCATAGTTAACCGCTGGATCGGCATTAGGGTCAAAAAACGGTGGTTGTAAGATAGCAGCAGGGAATACAATCTCATTAAATGAACTGTTGTAATAAGCGTTCACCCGCTGTGGCGTCATGCCCCAGCGATTGCGATCGGTTTTTTCAAGCTCTTTAGCTATGCTGTCGGCTTTAAAGAACTGACGAAGATTGTGAACATTACCAATTAGATCCTTGTTGGTTAGGGTCACACCATCAAACTCTTGCCACACATCTGGGTAACCGATCTTAGGGGTAAAAGCGGCAAGTTTAGCGTGAGCATTGACTTTGGTCTCAGCCCCCATCCAATCAAGATCATCGATACGCTGACCCATGGCAGTACGCAAATTCTCAACCAAGTCAGCCATCTGCTGCTTAGATGATTCAGGGAAGTAGCGCGCCACATAGACCTTACCTATGGCAAAGCCCAGTGATTGAGTCTCGGACATCTCAGAAATTGCTCTTTTCCAGCGTGGGCGAGGTTCTTGCTGACCTTTTAACGTTTTACCTTGAAAAGCAAAGTTAGCGGCGTAGATATCTTCGGACAGTAAACTGGCATTGTTGCTAATAGTGTGGAAAGTGAGGTAATCCTGCCAAACGTTAAGAGGCTGTTGATTAACTAAGGCTATCATGGCCTTGATTGGATCAGGTTGAGAGACATTTAACTGTGGTACTTGATAACCTGTTTCATCGAAATAAAGATCCCAGTTAAATTCAGGGTATTGCTTAGCTAAGTCAGCACGCTTTACCTGATTGAGTGTCAGATCGCGGTTGCGGCGTTTCTCTCTTGGCCATTGACCTTCAGCCATCTTGGTCTCAAGTGCTAAAATGGCTTTTGCACGAGTCTTAGGCTCTTTCACGCCAGCAAAAGTCAGCATCTGGGCAATATGATCAACATAGGCGCTGCGGATGTTAACAAAGCGTTCACTGTCTTCAAGGTAGTAAGAGCGATCGGGTAAGCCTAATCCACTGGCCCCTATAGACATCTCGTACTGATTTGGGTCTAAGCGATTAAACCACATGCCGCCTGCGATAGGGGAGCTTGCGCCGCTAAGCCATGAACCGCCGAATACCTTAGTTAAATCATCGGTCGATTTAATGGCTGCAATTTGATCTAAACTGGTTTGAATTGGGGTGATACCGAGTTTGTTGACGGTCTCCGTGTCCATATAGGCCTGATAAAAGTCGGCGATCAATTGCTCTTCAGCGTTGAGGTCGCTACGACTGGCTATGTCATCGATGATCGCTTTAACTTGCTCTTCACTGCGTTCGGCTAGGGCATTAAAGGCACCAAAACGAGTTTTATCGGCTGGCATTACATAGTTGTCATACCAAGTGCCGCTGGCATACATAAAAAAGTCATCACCGGGCTTAACCGCTTGATTACGTGCGGTTAGATCAACACCAAAGCTACCGAGTTCTGCTTTGTTTGAACTGGCTACAGCTACTTTCTTTTCTACTTCGCTCTTAGTGTCTGATGTACCACAGCCTGCTAAAAAAGTGCTGGCTAAGGCGATAGCGATTAAGGATTTTTTCATTTTTATATTCTTCCTTGCTAAAGTGGGTCGCTGTTAAATAACGAGCCTTATATTCTAAGATTGCCAAAAAATGTCAACATCTGATTTGTTAGCAAATTTAAGTGAAGAAGGGCGGGCGACTCACTTGAATACAGAACGCGTTGCTCACGGAATAGCCTGCGGCTACAGGAACGCTTGACTTACAGTAAAAGCAAAACTGAGCATTTGTCATTGCCGTCATCCCGGGCTTCGCCCTACTAGGGCGCTTTGCTGCGAGTTAAAAGATCAAGGCAACGGAAACGGTTTACAGAACGCGTTGCTTACGGAATAGCCTGTGGCTACAGGAACGCTTCGCTTACAGTAAAAGCAAAACTGAGCATTTGCCATTACTGTCATCCCGGGCTTGTTCCGGGATCCATTACCTCTTGTAAAAAAACAAAGCTATTCTCACCACGGTGAATATGGCGAAGCCATAAGCTTATGAGCGAGAGTCAAGGATTGGCGGCAAGAAGAGCATTGATAATCGGTAGTAGAATCGATATGTTATTGATTGATAATGGCTGGCTTGATTTTTATTAGAGGCTAGATACCTCAGGCCCCCAGATTCCAAATTAGAATATTTAGCGTGACCACTGCTGACATTTGCTGCTTTGATCAAACATATCAGGACTTCGGCTATCTTGACCAACGTAGCCAAGTTGCTCGCAAACGGGTTTAATACGACGACCTAATGCAGAATGAAGCTGTTGAAATGGTGTGTCGCTATCTAATTCGGATAATGCCAACACATATTTACGTTGATTAAGGTGAGCAACTTTTTTAATAATATCATGTGAGTCGAATGACTCCCCTAACTCATCCACAGCTTCTTTGATTGCAATGTCCCACTCTTCCATTTCTCTCTCCTAATTAACTATGTTCTTGGTTTTTAACATATGAGTATTTATGCGCTGTTTGCAGCGTAAAAATTGCTTGTTGGGCTAGTTCTGTCGTGTGGAGCTGGAGGCTAATACCTCCTGTTACGTGATTAGCTTATTGCGCTGTCTGGCAGTGCTTACAAATCTTAGCTTCTTGCTTGATTAACTCTGCACAAGCCTCACATTTTTTAAGGTTTTCAGCTTTTATTCGAGCTTTCTCTGCCTTTTCTAAATTTGGCTTAGATAAGACAGTCGCTAAAAAACCAACCAATGGGCTTAATAATAGCGAGCCGAAAAAATGAGTAATAAAGCTAAAACCTTTATTTCTTGCATATGCACCAACACAGGCCGATAAAAGTACCCAAGCAACAACAATCGTAAAAATCATATCTAACCCTATATATTTCAATCACATTATACAGAGCAGAAATTTTGCCTGTAAATTGAAGAGTAGGTCTAGCGTCTGCTGTACCATTACCATACAATATTTTCACATGATTATACATGTGACTACTGTCGAGTAAAGTTATGTGAGTTTTTTTTCTATTTACTATGACTCACATCACAAGTAATTGGCTTGTAACTTATAAAAATATAGGGAGTTGGTAGGGGATTAGTGTAACTAAATCAAAGGATATGGCTGTCCTGTCTTTCTTTGCGAGTTACGAGAGAAGGGCGGGCTTCGCCCTACGAGGACGGCACTGCGTGCCTGCGAGGTCGTTCGCAAGCTCACTGCTAGGGCGCTACGCTTCGAGTAAAAAATAGAGAGGCACGTCTACAGAACGCGCTGCTCACGGAATAGCCTGCGGCTACGGGTTAACGGAGAAAAAATGGAGGTAAAACTAAGGCTATTCATGGTGAAAAAGATATGGGTGTCCTGTCTTTTTACTCTTTATTTTGTTAAACGCTATGAATTTCATTGTGTTTTTTGATATAACAGCATCACCGTTTTCTTATCATTCTAATTATGATTTTTGCTCTTTTGAAACATAGATTCATTTTAAAAATAGTGCTTATTATGCTAACTAGCTCTGTACACGCTAGTTCAAAGTCACCATTTACAGCAGAACAACAATTGGTGCTAGAAAATCATAGAAATACAGTAGATAGTAAAGTTATTGATATTAGTTATAAGCTAATACTGCTCCAGAAAAAACTAGATTCAGACAAAGAAATTGAAGTTATCGAAGAACGCGGAAAAAAGCTGGCTATAGATAGTCAACTAGCTTTATTTGAGAATGAGATACAAACTAAGAATGTCTCACTAACTTTAGCGAAAGAGAATGTAGATCTAAATAGGAAGTCTGTTGATTTGTGGTTAGGTTTTTTGAGTTTAGTATTGGCCGCAGCAACTTTTTTTGTCTGGAGAATGAGAGCAACTATTCAGGGCGAATGGGACAAACAAAAAGAACAGATTTCCTCTGAGCATGATATAGCAATAGCAGATATTAGTGCTTCGAAGGAAAAGCTTACTAATGAAGTTAGAGAATGCTTAATTGAGGCAAAAGATCGTATAAGAGAGTTACGTGATGAGTTGCATCATGCACGTGCAATAAAAGGAGCGATTGATAAGCTCCATGATGAAGCAGCAGAGGTTATGCAAAGTGACAAAAGTAACACGCCAGAGCAAATCGATGAAGTTATACGTAAGAATAAAGAAAAAGCAGACGAATCAGCTCAATCAAGCTTAGTTGTAAAAGCTATGGAGCTAGAAAAAGAAGGTGAATGGGAGCTTGCAAGTCATAGGTGGTTGGCATTAACAGATCTTTCGCCTGATAACCCTAGTTACTGGTTTAACTATGCTTACTCATTGAGAACTGGGTTTGAAAGTGGCGTTGATGTTTTAAATAAAGCATGTAAAGCTTACCTTAAAGTAATCAATCTTAACCCAAATAATGCTAGTGCACTTTCTAATTTGGGGAATATATATGGAGAGTTAGCTAATTTAGCTAAAGAGGTTGAATGTGAAAGCCTTTTTGAAAAAGCTGCTGAGCTATATGAGAAAGCAATAAATTTAAAGCCTAGTGTTCCGAGTTATCTTAGCAATTATATAGCCACTATTCTTGATTGGACTAAAAAGTTAAGCGAGGAGAAAAGAGAAAGTAAGCTTTTGCAAGCTGAGATTTTAGCTAATAAACTCAGTGATTTACCTGGAGGTGTAACATATAACCTTGCTTGCGTTAAGTCTCTTTTAAATAAGCCAGATGAGGCTAGGAAATATCTTGTTCAGGCAAAAGATCATGGAGCCTTACCCCCCTTTGAGCATGTTGGGCAGGATTTGGATTTAAGTAATCTGCACTCACTGCCGTGGTTTAAAGATTTTTTATCTGAAATTTGCGAACCAATTGTCATAGACTAAGAACCAAGATTAGATGCCCAAAATAGAAACCAATCATAGAGCCCTATGATAAATGGAATGTTTGTAGGCTTCTTACTAAACTTTAGTTATTGCTGAAGTAGGAGGTTGTTACTTCTCCTTAAAAGCCACGTCCTAGCAGTACATTAATAAGCTTGGAACCCTCTATTTAACGAGAAGATCGTATTACCACTGCTGTCGTCGCGTACTTCAGAGTTGAACTCAGAAAAAAGCCAGTCAGTTTGCACTGACTGGTTTTATTTTTTAACTCGAAAAGTTATCGCTTTAAGCGCTTATAGCGGATTAAGACCTAACTGTTCAAGTACTAACTTAAAGTTCTCTCGGCGCTCTTTCACGTTGTGAACGTCACCGGTAGAACAGGTCAAATCAGGACAGCCACGGTTAACGATACCAGACACATCATCGATAAAGTCGGTGCCTTTCATGCCACTATCAACATACTTTTTCAGTTCGTTATGATAGTTCCAGTTACCGTATTGACCATTTTCGTCAGGGTAGGCTTGTACTGAGGTTACCCAGTAGAACAGACCCGCAATCCATTTGATCTCTCTATTCTCTTCAGAGCTACAAATTAAGCCTGGGTTCGAACAGAAATCTAATCCTGCATATAACGGGTTCGATGGTGGTGCTTCAACCGTTACACCATCAATGGTTTTACCAACTGTCTCTGGGTCAATGTGTGAACGACCTAAGTAGTGGTTAAGCGTACCGAAGTTTTGACGACCCGTGGTTTGAATTACCCCACGGCCCCACCAGCCACAACCTTCAACACTCTCTTGGCTACTGCCATCCCAAATAAACTGACCTGCTTTTTGCTCAACGTAAATTTTACATTCATCACGTTCCCACACTTGTTTAGAGGTATCTACTGATGTTGGTACGTCATTACAGTGGCCGTTGTTGGTCCAACGACCCACGCTACCATTAACAAGCAGACCGCGCTCTTCAAGTACGGCATTTGGCGTCGCAAATACTGGCGCTGGAGCGCCGTACCATTTCGCATGGGTTAATGCACTCACTTCCATTTTGTTATCACGAGGGCAAGAGTAGGCGTGATCTAAACCAGACTCTGGGTTCACACCGTAATCTGCGTATTTCTGACCAAGCTGACCGCAACTTGCAGACATTGGGTAATCTGTTGGCGCGCCATATTTTATTTCAGACCAGTTGTTCTCGTCACAGGCATTGTAGCGAATCGTCTCTTGCATACTTTGTGCTAAGAAGGCGGCAATCGCCACTTTTGCATATTTGATGTTGGTGGCATCATCGACATTTTCATAGAGTAACCAGAACTTATTGCCTGCCACACCAATGTTATGCATGGCATTTAGGCCATCCATGAAGTCTGCCCACTTATAAACCGTAGACGGAACCCATTGTGATTGAGGCGTTTCGTACAAAAATGCAGTATTGTTCATTGCATCTTCAGCATCTGCTAATTGACGGTTTAATGCTTCAATAACCGTTAGGTTGCCGCTTTCTGTTGTTTTACCAACATAGTAGAGTGGCATTTTAGCCGCTTGGTAATGCTCAATTTTACTGGTTAATTCTTCAGAATCTTTGTCAAATAAAATAGCAAATACGTTACTGAATGCCGCTTTACGAATTTGCGGTTTGCTTGTCTTGTCACCCATGAAGTAACTAGCTGCTTGCTCTGTTGGGAGCTTGTCCAGCATTGCGGGTGTGCTAACAAAGTCAGTCACTTGCTTCACGTACTCTAGTGCATTGTGCCATTGCTCATTTGACAAGGCTGCTGTTGAGCTTGATTTAGTGAAGGCAACAAAGTCAGCTTTGTTTGCAGTATCAGCTTGGTATAGTTCAAGCTTGTCCAGTAGATCGGCTGTGAATACCGATGCTTCATCCCAAACAGACTGTCGACCAGAATGCGTATCGAAAGCAAAGTCACCAATGCTTAAAGACCAACCGTAGCTTGCTTGTGGCGCTAGGGTAGCAATGATGAGGTGGTGAGCTTGAGCCCAACCTTTCAAGTCATTGCTAAGCGCGTTGATGTCATCAATATCAATGCTATTGCCTGTGATATCCATCGCTTTGGTTAGTGCTGCTTTAACAGCAATGCTATTTGTCGATAACGCTTTATCTTGGGTGGCTTTATCAAGCAGATCACTGTTGATGATAATGGATGAAGATTCTGCTTGTGCAACCATTTCCATGATTGACACGAAAGTCGCTGTTAGCTTATCGAAATCAGCCAATTGTTCGCTGTTACTGGTTTCGACTGTCAATGTAGCAGGTGCTAGCGACGATGGGCTAGCAACTACCAAGGTATTTGGCCAACCAGCCACTTCTAGACGGACAGGATCCATCGGGTTTGGCAGTGAAAGTAGCGGTGCGGTACCTGGCTCTGTGCCGTCACAATTGAGGTGAAGAGACCATGAAGCGTCACTACCTGGAAGGGTTTGAGTCCAGTAAATCGCAGAGTAAGCGATGTTGCTATGCACCATAATGTCACCACCAGTTGCATGATCACCACGCGTCCAGTCTGGGTAGACATTGAAATCAGTACATAATCCACCTGGTGGCGTTACAGGCGGCTCAACGGCTTCTTCAACAGTGATGTTGACACTCACAGTTGAAGCAAGGCCTTCAGCATCCGTGGCGATAGCTTTTAGTGTTACGTTACCCACTTGAGTCGGCAGCCAGTCACAGGCAAATATGGCACCTGTGGTTGCATCAAATGTACAAATTTGCTTGTTATTGGCTTTAACAATCAGTTTGGTTAAATCATCATCTGCATCTGAGGCATTAATAGAGATAGAAACGGTATCTATTTCGTTAAAGGCAGCCCCATTGGTTGGGGTAATGAATTTCACCACAGGTGCGGTAAAGTCTTGCTCAGCATCGGCTTCTACCGTGACAGAAACAGATTTTTGTTCGATTTTTTGGTTTTCTTTATCGAATACAAATACGTTAACCGTTACGCTGCCTTCCTCATTTGGAGTCCAGCTTTGCGAGTAAATCGTCTGACTTTGATCAATCACTTTTTGAGACAACTTCTGGTCGTTAACCCAAAACTCAACTCTTGCTGCTAATTCACCATTAACACTCACTTGGATTGCAGTTGCTGCGTCAACTGTTAGCACCTGACCTGTTACTGGAGACAGAATCGATAATTCGGTCGCTTCTGGCTCACCAGGCTCGCCTGAACATTCAGTTAGATCCCAAAACCATGAGTCTGCACTTGGCGATTCCCATACACCAGGATTGTTTTTAGCAATAAAGCATTGGCCTTCAAATGAAACAACTACGCCATTTGCAACCTGAGTTTTACCTGGAACAAAAGCAATAATATCGCCTAAATCAGGTTCTGGCTCAGGTTCTGGTTCTGGCTCAGGTTCACCCGAACATACTGCAGTATCCCAAAACCATGATCCTGCATTTGGGGATTCCCATACACCAGGGTTGTTTTTGGCAATAAAGCATTCGCCATTATAAGAAACAATATCTCCGTTCTGAGCTTTTGTTTCTCCCGGAACAAAAGTGACAACACCAGACGCTAGCGTTGCGTCAGCGGCATATAGATAGCCACTGAACATAACGCTGGTAAGTGCGATAGTGATTTTATTTATTTTTATCAAGGTTTAGCTCTTCTTTTATTCAATTTATCCTTGCAGATAAATTCATTAATTATTAACGGGGTGTAATTGATGGCGAAGATAGCAGGTAGATTGCTGTAACACACTCAGTTTTAAGCCCGTTAAAGTGCAACAGAGCAAAGATAAACCAGTCAGTTAAATTAAGTTTAAATATGGAGTTAAAAGCGGAAAGAATGCTTCCGCTTTAACAGGAAATTGTTGCGTATTCCGGCAAAGCTAAACCAATCAAGACATATATGGTCGTTGCCAGTTAGTCTAGATAGCACTTCTCTAATAGAGGCTTTTTTGCTTTAGTTTCTTAATTTAGCGATGAAGAGTGTGAAATGTTCTCATACCAATCAGTATAAAGATTTGATCGCTCAGCGAGAGTTTAGCGCTTCTGAGGCAAGGCAACGAGTGAAGAGCATAGTTATTCTACGGTTAAACTCGTTAACACAGCATCAGGACCGCTAAAACTCGCCTGTCAAGGAGTGTTTTTGGCTGCCTACTTCTGCGTTGAATGAACTCATAAGGGAACAATCATTATGTCGTCCATTCGCCTTGAATTAGCTTGCCAAAAAACACTCTGAATAGATCAACTTCTTATACTGATTGGTATAACTTTCTGTTCATTTCGACGTTTTGCAGATGCTGATGCGTGATTAGAATTGAAACGAGGTAAACTAGCTAATCAGTTTACCTCGCCAGCAAATTGAACACTATATATACCCAAGCTACCTCAAGATGCTCGTTTCAGAGCCCCCGTAGGATAGCTGAATAAGGCAGTGATTGAGAATAATGGTTATTCCCTTGTCAATATCACTAACGCAGTGCAGGGATTCTACGGGCACTCCCGAAGGGCATGGCGAGAAGCAACATTTTTCTGTGTTATGAAATATTGAAATAGAATAACTAGTTCTTCTATTTCATGCCTTGAACTCTGTCACTTCTCGACATGCTGAATCCTGCATCTTGAAGTTGTTTGGGTATACAAGGCACTAGGCATTAATCGTGCGGCGAGCCATGGCTGTGAGGTAATCATTGAGGGCATGGGATGCTTCGATGGCAGCACTTGGATCGCCTGCGACTATTTTTCGTAGTATGGCGGCGTGTAGGTGCGCAGCATCAGCTAAGTCTGTCTGCTCATTTTTATAGGCAAACCAGAAACGGCGTGATAGCCCCTGCAATGGTGCCATTGCCAACTCCAAATATTCATTATGGGCAACTTGAACCAGCAGTATATGGATCTGTTTGAGTAATTTGGCGTATAAGAAGTCATCATGCTTATTGGCACATTCCTCTAATTGTCCTGCCAATTTAGTCATACGCGATTGCTCTGAGCCCGTGGCTCTACTGGCTGCAAATCGCGCGCACAGGGCTTCGACGTCACGTCGCACTTCAAGGATTTTTAGTTGGCTCTCTAAAGATATTTGCGGAATTTGAATGCCTCGACGAGGATGGATCTCTACCATTCGCTCGTACGATAAACGCTGTAATGCTTCGCGAACAGGAGTTCGTCCTACATCGAGTAATTCAGACAGTTGCTTCTCACTGACCATAGATCCTGGTTTCAGTTCTCTGAAGGTAATCATTTTTTCGAGTTGGTCGTAGGCAAACTCCGACTTGTTCACTATGTCATTAGTGATCATCATCACATTCCTTTTTAAAATTCGTAACCTAGATCACGCTTTTGTATTTTTCATTTGTTCACAACATGATACCGGAATATATTACACGCCTACAACTGATATATCAGATGAATATTACTGTTATGTTAAGTGTGTATCAGTGCGTGGCGGATATCAATAACCTTTATGTTGCAGATATTCGCGCTCCATGATTGCCAATGACAGCGCACTGTAACTCTATATAAATTGCTGCACCGATAGTGCTAACAGTTAAAATGCTACATTAACCTTGTTCCCTTCACGCGAGTCGTAGGGGCTGTATGGAATTTAAGTATGGATTTCAAGAATCTCGATCATAAGCTATTTTGGCCCGCCATCAGCTTCACTTTTTTAAGTTTGGCCATGGCGGTATTTTTTCCGGAAAGCTCTAAAGAATTTGCCCATGCAGGTATGAAGTGGGTCACTAATGATATTGGTTGGTTTATTCAATTGGCTGGTTTTAGTGCGCTTGTCTTCTTAATGTGGATGGCGTTTAGCCGTTTTGGCCACATTAAACTGGGGGATGATAATGATGTCCCTGAATTCACATATGCAACCTATGCGTTCATGATTTTTACCGCAGGTGTCGGCGCTGCACTCATTTTCTGGGCTGTGGGTGAGCCTATGTATTATATGCAGAACCCACCTATGTTCACGGAAGCGGGCAGTCCCGAGGCATCTCAATGGCTGATCACTTATACTTTATTCCATTGGGGTCCTATTGGTTGGGCTATTTTCTGTTTACCAGCAGTACCTTATGCTTACTATTTACACAAGAAGAAGAAACGTAACTTACGTTTGTCTAATCTGCTGGAAGATGTGATTGGTGAGAAAAATGCGAATGGACCTTTGGGTTATGTTATCAACATTATCGCTATTTTTGGTACCTTGGGCGCCTTCTCTACTTCTATGGGGCTAGCTGTTGATCTCATTGGCTCAGGTATTGAGAAAGTCACAGGTTTACCAAATGATATTTGGCTTCAAGTTGGTTTGATTGTGTTATTTATTGTCTTCTATGCCATCGTCATGTTGGCGGGGATGAAAAAGGGCGTGGCTAAACTGGCTAACTGGTGTGTGTACGCCGCGTTTGCCTTAGGTCTTTTTATCTTATTGTCAGGTCCAACAGCCTTCATCATGTCTTATTTCTTCGACAGTATGAGTGTGATGGTGGATAATTTTGTCCGCATGAGTTTCTGGAGCGATCCGGTAGAAAAGTCTGGTTTCCCACAAGCATGGACTATGTATTACTGGGCTTGGTACTTTGCCTATTTGGTGATGATGGGAATCTTCTTAGCCCGTATTTCTAAGGGGCGTACAATTAAAGAGTTGGTGCTGACGACTATTGGCTTTGGTTCTGCAGGTTGTGCATTCTTTATCGCTATCTTCGGCAGTTATTCAGTGTTCAGTGAACTGACGGGTGCACTTCCGGTACTTGAGTGGATGAATGAGGCTGGGGTGTCCATGGCGGTAATTGAAGTCATCAATGCCCTACCCTTTGGCGGGGCTATCTTGATTGTGTTCTTGGTTGTTCAATTCTTCCTTATGTCTACGACGATGACATCGGCGGCTGTGTCTATCTCTATGATGACCACGAAAGAGTTGGATGCAGATGCAGATCCCGATGTGTCGGTAAGATTGATTTGGGCGTTAGGTATTGGTGCGGTTTCCATGGCTGCTTTCTTTATGGGCGGCAGTATCGATACGATTAAGTCCATGTGTATTATTGTTGGTTTACCAATGATTTTCTTGAATATATTGATGGTGGTTTGCTTAATGAAGTGGATCAAGAAAGATCACCCTGAATTGATGAGAGTGAAGGTATAGAACGATGGGCGCAAATATTGTTTCAGTTGAATTTATTCCGGTTAATGTGGCTGCCACCAACTGGAGTGAAAATACAGTTATTGTTAAGGTAACTGATGAAAATGGTGTTTATGGACTGGGTGAGGCCGATGGGCCGCCGGAGTGCATGAAAGCGTTCTCTGAGATAGAGAATGAGCATAAATGGTTAAATAACATTAAAGAAGCGGTTATCGGTCAAGATCCGTTAGAGTTTCGTGCTAACTACAAGCGTATGTATGACACCACCAGTTGGATTGGTATGCGAGGTTTGGGCATATTTGCCATTTCCGGCATCGATATGGCCTTATATGATCTTGCTGGCAAGCAGTTAGGCGTTCCGGCTTATAAGCTTATGGGTGGCACTCAGAAAGCTGAGTTGACGCCTTACTTTACTCTGTATCCTTCGGTAGCTGCCGATGCCACACTTGCCGATATTATTGAGGCCTATAAGCCGCTTATCGCTAAAGCGAAAGCGCGTGGTGTCAAAGCGGTTAAAGTGTGCATTATTCCCAATGAAAAAGTAACTGACAAAGAGGTTGTCGCCTACCTGCGTGAGTTACGTGAGGTCATTGGCTGGGATATGGACATGATGGTGGATTGTTTGTATCGCTGGACTGATTGGCAAAAAGCCCGCTGGACTTTCCGTCAGCTGGAAGATATTGACCTGTACTTTATCGAAGCTTGTTTGCAACATGACGACTTGATAGGCCATCAGAAATTGGCAGCTGCCATCAATACCCGTTTATGTGGGGCTGAGATGTCAACGACTCGTTTTGAAGCATTAGAGTGGTTGGAGAAAACCGGTATCTCTGTGGTGCAGTCCGATTATAACCGTTGCGGCGGTATCACTGAGCTACTGCGTATTATGGACATCTGTGAACATCATAATGCGCAACTGATGCCCCATAACTGGAAAACAGGTATTACTGCGGCCGCGGCACGCCACTTCGGTAGTGTGTGTCATATCTCCGAATATATTGAGTATCTACACCCAGATTTTTGGAATGGCACTTTGACGCAACAACTCACGCTTAATGAGCCAGAGATCATTAATGGTGTGATTGCGGTGAGCGACAAGCCAGGGTTAGGGATCGAACTGAATATCGAATTTGTGGAGCAGGTTACTGGCCATAAGTTCTATACCCAAACAACTTCAAGATGCAGGATTCAGCATGTCGAGAAGTGACAGAGTTCAAGGCATGAAATAGAAGGACTAGTTATTCTATTTCAATATTTCATAACACAGAAAAATGTTGCTTCTCGCCATGCCCTTCGGGAGTTCCCGTAGAATCCCTGCACTGCGTTAGTGATATCGACAAGGGAATAACCATTATTCTCAATCACTGCCTTGTTCAGCTATCCTACGGGGGCTCTGAAACGAGCATCTTGAGGTAGCTTGGGTATAAATAACTTACCATTATTTATCCCTTTCTCGTCAACGCCGATAAGTTATGCTTATCGGCGTTTTTTAACTCCCCACAAAACTTGTCATATTAGGCATTAACAATTATCCGTATTCCCAGGTGTTAGTGATCACGGTCACGTTAACGTTTGAAGTTCGCAATCTAGATCACGTTTTGGTGTTTTTCATTTGTTCACAGCATGATACCGGAATATATTACGCATCAATAACTGATATATCAGATGAATATTACTGTCATGTTAGATGTGTATCAGTAGGCAAGCAGATAAATGTCAGGGTCTTTTGGAGTGAACATGAAAAATTGGAAAATCATTCGCCGTTATGAGCAGTTGCCGGATCTGCCGATACTCGCTCAGGTTGATGTATTGGTTGCTGGTGGAGGCCCTGCTGGGGTCGCCGCGGCTAAAACAGCTGCCATTGCTGGTAAGAGTACCTATTTGATCGAGAAATATGGCTTTTGTGGCGGCGCTGCCGTGGCGGGATTGTCTGGTACTATTTGCGGCATGTATATGGCCACCGATGATGCAACCGCGGCTCCAGAGCAGGTTGTATTTGGTTTTACAGAGCGTTTTCGTCAGGCACTAGCCGACAATAATGGCGTTACAGCCCCACAGCGTTATGGCAAAACCTTCACTGTTACTCATGACCCTTTGGTGTGGCGTGATGTGGCCGATGAAATGCTTATCAAAGCAGGGGTCAATATTCTCTATCACACTGCGGTGTCTGGCGTGATCATGGATGGCGATCGCTTTAAAGGCGTTGTCATTGAGTCAAATGCTGGTCAAAGCATTATATTAGCCAACATCATTATCGACGCTTCTGGCGACGCTGCCGTTATCGCCCGTGCTGGTTTAGAGACCTATTTTGGTGACGAAGGTCGCATTCAAAATCCCACCATGTTCTTTCGTGTTGCTGGTGTGGATATGGAGCAGTATTTGGAATACTACGGTATGGACACCATCTGTCCGCCGAAAGTGACCGAGAACATACTCAAGGCCAATAAAGAGTTGGGCTGGGAGTTGCCACGCCACAAGATCTGGATCTTCCCGACCACTCGCCCTGGCGAACTGATGGTGAACGCGACGCGTCTCGCTGGCCAAGATGGTCGTATGTTGAACGTGATTGACCCGGTTGATTTCACCGAGGCTGAAGTGCTGGGTCGTCGTCAAGTACGTGCCTATGCCAAGTTCCTCAATGAGTTTGTGCCTGGTTGTGAAAGTGCCTATGTGGTTGATACCGGCGTTGAAGTCGGTATACGTCAGACTCGCTCTATCAAAGGGGTTAAGACACTGACCAATGATGATGTAGTCAATTGCCGTAAGCAAGACGATGGCATTTGCCGCACGCCATGGCCTATCGAACTGCATTCAGGTAATAAGCCGAAGCTGCACTGGTTGTTGAATGATTATTACGACATTCCTTTTGGCACCTTAGTACCGCAAGTGGGCGAGAACATTATCGTCGCTGGCCGTTGTCTTAGTGCTGAACATGAAGCGTTAGCATCGGCTCGAGTCACAGCCCAGTGTTTTGAACTTGGCCATGCTGCCGGTGTTGCTGCAGTGCAGGCTATCGATACTCAAACTCCGATCCGTGACCTTAATGTTGCTGATATCCGCGCCACCATGATTGCCAATGGCAGCGCTTTATAAGGTAAGAATGATGAAAGATCTTAAAATTGCACGTGTAGAGCTTTATGCCGTTGCCGACCGTAATGCAGCGCCTGTACCTTGGGCTGATAACCAAGAGCCACTGCTTTACACCAATAACATTGTGCGTCTGATCTGTAACGACGGTACCGAAGGTGCTGGTGCAACGATTAGCTATACCGAAAATGATTTCGACCGTTGTATCATCGAATCTCAACGTACTATTGTGCCCGGCTTGTTGGGGAAAAACCCGCTGGCGACCCAAGAGTTGTACAACTGGTTGATGTCTCGCTGCACGTGGGGTGGATTACCAGCTAAGTCGCCTATCGATATCGCTGCTTGGGATATTAAAGCCAAGAAAGCGGGAATGCCGTTATATATGTTACTAGGCGGAGCTCGGGAGAAGATACTCTCTTATGCCTCGACACCTATGTTCGATACCGTTGAAGAGTACTTTCCCTATATCGATGGCTGCATTGAACACGGCTTTACTGCCATCAAACTTCACTGTTATTGCGTGTACCAGAAAGACGTGGCATTGGTTGATGCTGTTCAGGCTCGCTACGGTAAAACGGCTATCCGTTTTATGTTGGATACGGCCACTTTCTATACCCCAGAGCAGGCGATGAAAATGGCTAAGCGTTTGGAGAGTTATGATTGGGAGTGGTTCGAAGCACCCGTTTCAGACTATGACTACAACACCTACAAGCGTCTGACTGCCAAGACAGATCTGGAGATCTCTAGTCATGGTAACTGTCTATTGACTCTGCAGGAAGTGACCTACGCCTTATCTCAAGGGATGTGGTCAGATGTTCGCCAAGATGCAACCGTGTGTGGTGGCATTACACCGTTAAACAAGTGTTTCCATATCGCCGAAGGTTTCTCTAAGAATTTAGAGATCCAGTCGATGGGATACACCTTGACCCAAGCGGCTAACCTGCATGTAGCACTGGCTCATAACAACTGTAAATACTTCGAACAGTTCTACCCATACGATGATTTTGAGCTAGCAGCTAAGAACACCATTCGCACCGACAAGCAGGGCTTTGTCCATGCACCAGAAGGTAATGGTTTGGGTATCGAAATGGATTGGGACAAGGTTAAAGAGATGTCGGTAGCGTCTTACGTATTTGAATAATCGACGTAAGCTTACCGTTTTTCTCTGAGATATATAGCTGTCTGACTAAGTTCTGCCGATTAAAATATGTTGTTAGCGTCGTAATTTAAAGGGGGGACGCGAAGAACATTACGGCAGCGACTCGGTCATTTCAGCTGTTCCATATAAAAAATCAAAGCTGTTGTGAAACTACAAAATAATAACTTGTTTTTCAGTGGCTTTTAAAAGAAGAAATAACAATGAAATTGAACACCTCAGGAATAGATCTCAAACTTACCTTCGGCAGCTTTGGCTTTGTGTTGCTGCTCGGAATTTTAGCTGTACTGTACCCCGAAGCGGTTAAAAGTACTATGGGTAGCATGCTGGACTTTGTTGTCATCAATTTTGGTTCTGGCTTCCTCTGGTACACATTGTTCGCCACAGGCGCACTCTTGTATCTGGCTTTCTCTAAGTTCGGTAATATTCGCATGGGTGATTCTAAGCCCAAATTCACTAAGTTCCAGTTGTTTGCTATGGCATTATCTGCTGGCATGGGAGCCAGCACCATGTATTGGGGCTTTATTGAAGCGGTGTACTATTTCATGGACCCACAATTCGGCATAGAAGATAAACATATGGCCATGGAGTACGCGACTGCTTATAACATGTTCCATTGGGGAGCTGCAGGCTGGTTTATTTATCTCATCGTAGCCATTCCATTTGCTGTGGTTTTTTATCTGAAAAAGAGCCAAAGCCTAAGCTTAAGTGGTGTGATTAACAGTCTGTTTAATGATGCTCTACCTGTTTGGGCTCAGAAATTGATTGATCTGTTATTTATTATCACCACATTGGCAGCGACTGCGCTCACACTGGGGCTTGGGATCCCCATGATCTCCTCCAACTTAGCAAGTCTGACTGGTATTCCTGATAACCTGATGTTAGGCATCGGCGTAATTCTGGGACTGTCTGTTATCTTCTCTCTTAGCTCCTATATAGGTATCGAGAAAGGGATGGCACGTCTGTCTACTGCGACAGTTTACATCTGTGCCGCTTTTGTGGGTATTATCTTCATCATAGGCCCATCTGCGCTGATCATGAATAACATGACCAATGGCGTTGGGGTCATGTTAAGTGATTATCTGCGAATGAGCACCAATACAGATCCCTATGGCAGTACACTATTTCCTCAATACTGGACCGTATTCTTCTTGGCTAATTGGATCTCTTACTCTCCTGGCGTGGGCGTATTTATTACCAAAATTATTCAGGGTCAGAAGCTACGTGATGTGATACTCATTTTAGTGATCGGTGGAACGTTAGGCTCTGCAGTGATCTTTGGTGTGTGCGGAACCTTTACCATGAACCTAGTCAACACAGGGGTGGTGGATGGTGTCGGTCTAATTGAAGCCGGACAACCTACGTCTCTGGTGAAGGATGTATTTGGTTCAACGCCCATTCCTATGGTACTCACAGCCATCTACTTGGTCACTATGATCCTGTTTACCGTGACGACATTAGATGGTACTTCATATTCCTTAGCTAGTATTGCCACCAAGAAACTCGATGCTGAAGCAAACGTATCACCGATGTTCCGTCTATTTTGGTGTATGTTGTTGACGGCATTGCCTATTATTTTCTTGTTGATCAATGCGGATTTGAATATTTTAAAGTCATTCCCAGTGCTAATTATCGTACTGATTGTGCCAATATTCTTTATCGCTGCGGTGAAAACCCTACAATACTTGAGCTGTAACTATGACAGCATCATGGAGCACCAGTATCAGCAGGATAAAATCCTAGGAATAGACACAGCAGTAGCGACTAAGTATAACGCTCAGAAGACTAATTAATTATTACTCAAATTAGTTAGCCGCTTTATTTAATGCCGATAAGTTATGCTTATCGGCATTTTTAGTTTTAACCATGTGTGTAGTGCTTGAACTGTTCTTTCTTCCATGACGAGGTTAACATAGTGTTAATTGTTCAGTGTGGTAGCAGGGAGTCAGATGGGTGCTTTAGTATTGATAAATGGTGTGGGGATGGCTTATCAGCGAGGTCTCTCCGGTGTGAAGGTTCTGCTGATTGTGTTGCTGACGATGCTGTTCTCTGTTGGGATCACCATTTTTGTTATTCGCACTTATATCTTCCCTGCAGAATTAACGCCGGTGACCTTAAATGACAAGGAGGAACTAAAGCTAGATAATAAGTTGCGTCAACTAGGGTGGCTGCCTGATACTAATGTGAGTTCGAAAACATCGGCTCAAAGCGAACTCAAAAATGAGTCGAGAACAGCTTCTATACCAGCCTCTAAATCTAAAGTTGGCGAATTAACGCCTGAGGCATATAGAGAGTTCGATGGTGATCGGCAGGTGATCTTTAGTGAGAAAGAGGTCAATTCGATGATAGGAAATAATCCTGATTTTGCTCGTCGTGTTGCCATCGATTTTTCTGATAATCTTGCCAGCGCTAAAATATTAGTCCCGATCCCCGAAGACTTTCCGTTCATGGCAGGTGAAATTCTGCGAGTTAATGCCGGTATCGACATTCATCTAGACCAGTCTCGTCGTCCAGTAGTGGCTTTGGTTGGGGTTAGTTTGATGGGCGTTCCTATTCCGAATGCTTGGTTGGGGAATATGAAAAGAGTTAATTTAGTCGGAGAGTTTGGTGATTCCGGATTCTGGAATACGTTTGCCGATGGGGTTGAAGAGTTGCAAGTACGTGATGGTGAGCTTTTTATAAAACTGAGAAAATAACCTGTGATACAGCCAGTTTATGTGGCGTTAACGTTTGGGGGCAAACATTGAAATCAATGAGTCAGAATATTCTGACTCATTTTTGTTAAACAGCTTTGTGAGATTGAGATAGCGTGCAGTGTTACTGTTTTTCAGTGACTAAACATTGATATAACGCATCTTTTAATACCGCTCTATCATGCTTTAACTGATGCATAGCCTCATCATCAATGGGTGCGCCATTTAATTCGAGTTTTCGAATCTCAGCATCGAGCAAATTGTACTTTTTGGCTTGTTTGGCAAAGGCCTCATTGCTTTTGGAAAGCATTGCAATGACATCTTTGTACTCGGGAAACTCGTGAATAAGAGAGTGGTTTTCACCTAACATAAAATCCCCTTGCTATAGGTCAAAAGGTTAACAGTACAGACTATGCTAACCGCAAACCTACCAAGCTTCAAATATATCATTTCGCCAGTTAGGTAACTAAAAGCCTCTCTTACAATGGGTTTTGATGCATTTTATTCTGTATTTTCAAGTGACTTAAAGATAGAGAATAGGAGTTTAATTCCTTTATTAAATTTCTGACTTTTCAGTTGTCGCTTATATAGCATTGATACATTTATAAGCATTGGCCATCATGGTGACAGAGCCTGTGAAACCTAAAGGGCGATATAGATAAATTGTATCAGCCTCAAGCAATGCGGCTTTAATACGCATCTCATTGAGTGTGCCCCATACCATGTCTTTATCAGCATGGAGCCAATAATCATAAAAGTGACCTTGAGAGCCTATTACTGTTCCCTTGTGCTCACATTGACTTATAGACTCTGACACATCCCAGAGGACTTTGACTTGATTCGAGTCATCGGTTGGGAAGGTGATACATCCACTTAATCCTAACGTTAATAACAAAACAGCGATGCTGGAAACGGCTTTCATACAGCTTTTGACCTGAAATTTAAAAAGTAGCAGATAGTAATGGAATAGGGGGGCACTGGACATCTTTTACGTTGAGCATTGGGAGATAGGCAACATAATGATTCGGGTTTTATAGAGGCTGAGTATGATCGTTCCTCAATATTTGACGGTTGTGAGTCGCTTTATTCGGTGTTACTAAAAATAGCCGTAGCTAAAACCGATGCGTTCAACCATCATTGTTATCCGCGAGATTGGCATTTGAGTAGTGAATATATGAGAACCCTAATTGGTGATGATCAAACAAGACAATTCCCACTCCTAACTTGTCTTCAAATTGCCAATTAGAGCCCATGTTTCTGTCACCATAATATTGATTTTCCAGATAAGTGGCGCCAATACCGATCTCTAAGTAGAGAGACAGATATTGAAAATGAAGCTGGTACTTAAGTGAGGGGGTGATGGAACCACCATTCTTATCATCATAGAGAAAATCTTGCCAATGGTGGTAGGCGCTCTCATCAAAGTGAAGAACTGATAGTTGTTGGTAAGAGGGGAGTTTTGCTACTGATATAGGAGTGTTATGTGGGGGATATGAAGGGATAGTGTCTATCCCCTCATATAAAGTCAACCAAGGTTTAGTCGATATAACTCGAAGCGATTAACGCCGCTTTTAATTAGGTGAGAGTGTTGCACGAAGGCTGAGGAGTTCTGAAATTTGGCTAATCCATCCTTAGTATCCCACTCGACAAACGTCAGCTGACCCGGCGCGATTAGGGGAGAGGCATGTGCTTCAAAGCGCGGATTATGCATCTTGTAGATGAAGCGGCCACCTAGCGCGTTAACCGTCTCCTTTATGTTGTCCATATAACGATAGTAGTCGTTAGGATTACTTGGGTTTAACCAAGCGACAGCTAAGGTGTAATATTTCGCTGATTTGAAGGTTAAGCGTAAATCTTGCTCTAACTCGTTAGTGTAAATCTTAATTTCATCCCAGCCTTTAGGGCGAATTTGTTTCATCAATGGCCAATCCGGATGGGAGAAGAGTTTGTTTTCAGCGGCTTCATTTGGCCAAGAGTAAAAGATTAATGCGCCGGGGGTAAAGTTGCCTACTAAGGTGTCGCTAATCTTGAGTTGTGCTTCGCGTTTGAGACCATAACTTTCACCCAGGAGCAGAACCTGCCGATAGTAGATTTGGCGTGCTTCCTCCCCCTCTTTTTTTCCTACCGGCATAACAAGGGAGAACATCTGACCTTTTGAAAGAACAATGCTTGTTTGTTCAGCTACCATGTTTACTTGAGGCTTGTTTGTTTGTTGGGACACATCATGTGCGCATGCACAAAGCCCAAGGGATAAAGTTAGGAGTATTGTGTGGGGGAGTCGCTTTCTACTGTCGGTTCTCATAAATCATTAAGCCTTGTTAGCTGTTGACGTTATATACACCCTAACAGGGATTGTTGGTGCAGGATTGGATTTACTTTATGGTGTGGTGGTGCGAATATGCACCAATGAAAGATTGGGATAATTACCGACTTATACTGGCTCTTCATCGCTCAACAACTTTGCGTGGTGCCGCTGAGCGACTTAATGTTAACCACTCTACAATATCCAGACGCTTAGCTTTGATGAATAAGGAGGCTGGCGGGGAGCTGTTTGAACGCACTGCAATGGGCTATCGTTCAACCTCTTTAGGAGATGAGTTTATTCGTGCTGCTCATCATATTGAACAGATTACTATCTCGAGCGAGAGGCGAAAACGCGCCTGCGTAGAGGAGATGTCCGGTGAGATTAATCTATCTGTTCCCCCACCGATAATGCAATACCTGCTTCTTGATGAGTTTAAACAGTTTCAACTGCAGTATCCAAATATTCGTTTGAATATCAATGCTTCTTTCGATCTTCTGAGTCTGGATAATTCAGACGCTGATATTGTGATACGTGGTACTGATCATCCTCCTGACTATTTGATTGGTCGTCGCATTGGAACAATTCGATTGGGTTATTATGCTCAAAAAGAGTATCTCGCCAACACAACGTTGAATGCGCGTCGTTGGATTGGTCGAAATGCCGAGGAGGAGTCGCCTCAGTGGATAAAAGCGTCTCCTTTTCCAGAAGTCAAAATTGGCATACGTTCAGATGATATTATGACGCGCCACCATCTAGCTGTTGCTGGTTATGGTCTTACCCGAGGGGCATGTTTTATGGCTGAACAGGAGCGGGAGTTAGTACGTATCTCAGAACAATATACGGATTATTCAGCCCTCTGGCTGCTGACGCATCCAGATTTAAAAGAGACTCCGCGGATCAGAGTATTAGTCAAGTTTCTTACTGCTTGCTTGCTCGAAAAAAAAAGGATGATTGAGGGGAGTGGTTGAAGCCTGAGCCAACGTTTTGCTATTGAGAGCCATTAACGTTTTTCAAATGGGCTTTCCTCTCTTGGGTGTATGCCCGCCACTTTTGTGCTGGTTCGCCCTCTATAAACCTTATACCAATCGGTAGTAGCAGATCAAGTTCACCCCATTAAGGGGAGAACTTGATCTGTGGACAGGAGCTGATTGGTATAAGGCTTATGGTCCTAGTGTTTATTGTGACGTGGAGAGCTGCATATGTTTACGGGCAAAGACCAGACTCTTTTGGTAGAGCTCAACTCGATTCTCGGTATTAACGAACCCGTGTCCTTCTTTGGGTTTATAGAGCCATTCATAACTGATATTACGTTTATCGAGCGCCTCTTGCAGGTGCAAGGCATTCTCTGGTGGAACGCGTTTATCTCTACCTCCTGTGACTATCATTAACGGCGTTTTTAGCTTGTCGATATAAGTCAGCGGCGACTCTTTTCGCCAGTGTTCTTCATTATCGCCATATTTCTTCATGGCGCCGATTGAGACTGAGCTGCCATCCATATAGTCAGCATTTTTCATCTGGTAAAGCAGATCATAGGCACCGTACATGGGGATGGCACACTGGTAGAGTTCTGGTTCAATAAGGGGGGACATTAAAGAGGCGTAACCACCAAAACTGCCACCTGTTATGCAGACATTGTCCTCACTGATATTATCTAAACCTAATGCCCATTTAGTACCATCTATAATGTCTTCTTGAATCAAAGTGCTGCGCTTTAAGTAAGCTATCTCTTCGAAATCTTTGCCGTATCCACCTGAGCCTCTGAAGTTAATCTGCAGTACGGCAAACCCATTATTAGCCCACATTTGGGCACTGGTATTGTAATGCCATTTATCCTGTGGCCCGTAGGGACCGCCGTGAACATCGACGATGAGTGGATGGGGTTTATCATTGGCTTTAGGTAGGGTTAAATAACCATAGATTTTTTGACCGTCACGGGCGTTAAAATGGATTAGTTTTCTTGACTTCATCTGCTCAGGATAGATCCAAGGTTTGGAACTTATCAGATAATCTATGGTATTTTTTTTCTGGTTGTAAATATAAAAATCCCCAGGATTTCTGTCTGTGACGACTTTTACTATCATCTCTTCATCATGGATACTGTTAGCTCTGATACTTATGTCTGCAGTGGGAAAGCTTGCTGCAATCTGTTGATGGATTTTGCTAAAAGGTGAGTCATCTAAATAATGGTATTTCATGCCATCCATCATGGTCTCAATCGCAACAATATTTTTGCTGTCCGGTGAGCGAACATAGGCGTTGATATCTACGTCCGGATGATTAAATAGTAAGGTTATTTCTTTACTGTCAAAGTTATATTGATATAGCCCAGATGTACCGCCTTCAACGGCTTTGCTCATGTAAAGTAGTTTGCCGTCATTGCTTAATGACTTGTATGAGTAATCCGAAAGAGGATCCTCTTTGCTGATCTCCAGCCAGTCCCCATTTTTGTAAAAGAAGCGTTTAGTTTCGCCCTTTCGGTCTTTGCCTTTTGCAATAACAGGTATGCCATCAATATTGGTGACTACACTGATATTTCCCATTGGGGTCGATGCAATTCGGGTTCTTTTCTGGTTATAAATATTCACCTTATAGAGCTTGTCGGAGGCATCTCTGTCGGTGTTCCATTTTGAGGAGAGGATAAGAATATGTTTGTCGTCATTGGTGAGCATCTGAGCGATATACCCCCAAGCTTTCTCACCTCGCTTAGAAGCTATTTTTCCTTGTTTGCTATAACCATACAGTTGGGTGCGCTTGCTACCATCTATATTGGCAGCAAATATCTCACCTCTGCTGACTTTCCTTTCTCTTCCTTGAACCTCATATTTTTTGGTGTAGATCAGTCGTTCGTCATTGCCCCAATAAAAGTTACCAATATACTCTTTATGGCCAAAACCATAGGCTATCAAACGTTTATTGGTTTTACGTTCAACAACAATTAATACATTGGTGTTCTCTTTGGGGACTGTTGCAGCAAAATACTCACCGTTAGGGGAGAGTTTGATGCTAGAAAATTGAGCGGGTTTGGCAAAATATTCTAAAGGCAGGATGTCTGCAACGCCTTGAAGGGAGAAAAAGCAAAGCAAAAAGGTCATTAGGGTTATTAATTTCTTCATTGTATCTCAAGGCTACGTGTTGATAACATCAGAGTAACAAGCTGAGCTGAAACTAAAACAGTAAAAATGAAAAAACGACAATGAATCGAGATAAAATAGATAAATAGATAAATAGATAAATAGATAAATAGATAAATAGATAAATATTAACTGAGGTGGTCCATGTTAATGCTGTTATCTGAATTCAGCTTTAAAAGTACTCACTCATGGATAAATAACGCTGCCGTATATGCTCTATCAATAGACGTATCTTCTTCGGTGGTTGACGAGTGAAGGGGTAAACAGCGTAAACACCAAGTCTTTTTGCGACTCGGTTAGGCATGACATCGATTAAGTCCCCTTGCATCAGATCGTGATACACCAAACAACGAGGAACGTAGGCGATACCATATCCGCCTAATGCGGCTTTTCTCAACGCGGCAGCATTGTCAGTGGTAAAGTTGCCCTTAATTTTTAGAATATAGTTGCCTTGGTCTCCTTTAAACTCCCATTCGCTTGCCCCGGTTGTCTGATAGGCATATTGCAAGCAGTTATGCTCAAGCAACGCTTCTGGCTCTGTCGGTTGGCTGTGACGTTTGATGTAATCGGGAGTGGCACAGATGATCCATTGTGATTCGAGGATATGACGGGCGATTAAACTTGAGTCCTCTAAGTAACCGGTGCGGATGACAAGATCGTAATTATCTTCGATAAGATCGACAAACAGATTTTCCAGCGACATATCGACGGTCATACCTGGATAGAGATCGCAAAATTCGGCGACGGCATCGGCTAAAAGCAGATCGCCGGAGATTGTTGGCACCGACATTTTAATATGACCTGTGATGCTTTCTCCAAATCCTGAGACGGTATTGATCGCTTCGGTGGCAACTTGTTGGACATTAGTTGCTCCTTTGTACAGTTTTTTCCCTGCTTCACTTAGGGTGAGCTTTCGAGTCGTTCGATAGAGGAGTTGAATACCCAGATCTTTTTCAAGTCGAGCAATTCTTTTGCTAACTACTGAATTTGTTATCGAATTTTGTTCTGCAGCTCGGCTGAACGACCCCAGATCAACCACTTGGGCGAACAGAATCAGGTCATCAATTTTCGTCATATTAATGCACTTTTGGAAATAATATTTTTCATTATTTCTCTATATCATGAAAAAAGAAAGAGGTACGGTTACATTGTTTTAACAAAAAGGCTCGTGTGAGGGTGTATAAGAAGCTAATCAGGCTTGGTTATGATCTAGGTTTTTTATATTAGTGAGGCATTAATGGTTAGCCCGCAAAGTCATTAAGGAGAGTTATCTGTGCGTATTTACCCAGCAAAACCGAATAGTGTCTATCTCTATGGCACCTGTCTTGTGGATATGTTCGATCCCGAGGCGGGGCTAGATGCAATAAGCTTACTTGAACAGCAAGGACTGAAGGTTATATTTATTGAAAAACAAACCTGCTGTGGTCAGCCCGCTTATAGTTCGGGTTACACCAAGGAAGCAAAATGTGTGGCTCAACATCAGATGGACCTATTTATCGAGCCTTGGCCTGTGGTTGTGTTGTCGGGTTCCTGTGGTGGCATGATGCATCACCACTATCGTCGTATGTTTCAAGGTGATGGCACACAAGCGCAAGTGGAGCAGTTTTGTGATCGTGTTTTTGAGTTAACTGAATTTCTCGTTAATGTGTGTCGTATTAAGCTTGAAGATAAAGGTGATATGACCTCTGTGGTGATGCACACTTCATGTGCCGCTCGCCGTGAAATGAATGTCCATGTGACAGCAACTCAGTTGTTAAACCAGCTGGATAATGTTGAGCTAAAAGAGCAAGACTATGAGAGTGAGTGTTGCGGTTTTGGCGGTACGTTTGCTGTACGTCATCCTAATATTAGTCAGGCGATGGTTGAAGATAAAACACGTCATCTGGCGAAAACTAATGCGGCTGTGTTGGTGAGTGCTGATTGGGGCTGTCTATTGAATATTAACGGTGCTTTTGAGTATCAGGGTCAATCAATGCAAGGACGTCATCTTGCTAGCTTTTTACTCGAACGTACGGGAGGTAAGTGATATGGGTCATGTACCAGCGGGTCCTGAACTGTTTCATGCTCAAGCTAACGCGGCACTTAAGGATCCTCAGTTGCGACAGAACTTTCGCGGGGCAATGGATTACCTGCAAGACAAGCGCAAAAATGCCTTTGTTGATCCTGTTGAAGAGGACAAGATCCGAACGCTCTGTGAATCTATCCGTAAACGTTGTTTAAGCAAGTTACCAGAGTTGCTTGAGCAACTCGATGCAAATTGTACTCGTAATGGTATTCAGGTGCACTGGGCACAAAATGACAAAGAAGCTAACAATATTATTGCCAATATCGCTCAGAGTCATAAAGCCAGAACCATGATTAAAGGCAAATCAATGGTGAGTGAAGAGATTGAACTTAATCATGAGATGGCCAAGTTGGGGATTGAATGTCTGGAGAGTGATATGGGGGAGTATATCGTCCAGCTCGATGGTGACAAACCCTCTCATATCATCATGCCCGCTATCCATAAAAATAAGCAGGAGGTGAGCGATACCTTTGAGAAGCATTTAGATGACTTTACGCCCACAGTGGATGTTGATGAGCTGATTCAAACCGGGCGGACTCGCCTCAGACAGAAGTTCCACGATGCTGACATAGGTCTCTCTGGGGTTAATTTTGCTGTCGCCGAAACAGGCACCTTATGCCTAGTGGAAAATGAGGGCAATGGCCGCATGTGTACCACAGTCCCTAAAGTGCATATCGCCATTACGGGCATAGAGAAAGTGGTTGAGTTCTTATCTGATGTGCCGCCGTTGTATAGCGCCTTGACTCGTTCAGCCACAGGGCAAGCGATCACAACTTACTTTAATATGATCAGTTCACCACGTAAAAGAGGGGAGTTAGATGGACCTGTAGAGGTGCATCTTGTTTTGTTAGATAACGGCCGTACTCAGGCTTATCAAGATGAGGAGATGCGCAAAACCTTGCAGTGTATTCGCTGCGGTGCCTGCATGAATCATTGCCCTGTCTATACCCGTATTGGCGGACATGCATATGGAACTGTGTATCCAGGGCCGATAGGCAAGATTATCTCGCCACATCTTATGGGGTTGGATAACACCAAGGAATTAGTGACAGCTTCTAGCTTGTGTGGTGCTTGCGGTGAGGTCTGCCCGGTACGTATTCCTATTCCTGAGATGTTACAGCGACTACGCACAGAAGCTAAAAATCCCCCTAAGCCTGATGCGATGCCGATGAAAGGACAAGCTTCTGCTGCCAGTACTTTAGAGTCGTTAGCGATGAAAGGTTTTGCGTTTGCTGCAACGAACCCTAACCTTTATCACAGGGGAGCTTGGTCTGCGACTAAACTCAGAGGCTTGGTGCCGAATAATATGGGTCCATGGACCCAATGTCGAACTTCTCCTAAACTCGCCAATAAAACGCTACATCAGCTGATTAAAGCGCGTAATAAGCAAGCGGGAGATAAGTGATGAAGCTAACTAGCCCTAGTCAGTCTGCTAAAAGTGCCATCTTATCTAAGCTTCGAGGTGCCAAGGCGACAGTGATAGAGAAAGAAATCTTAGATTATCCTGTGTGGCAAAGCCATGATTCTGAGTTACTGAAACAACGATTTATAGCAGGTTTATCGGCGAGTCACGCTGAGGTGATCTGTGTGAGGTCATCACAGATAGCGAACGCTGTAGAGCAAGTGTTAACGAGTAAGGCGTGTAAGAGTGTGATAGTCGGTGGGGCTTGTGATGAGACTGCTGGCGTTAGTGAGTACGAGGGAGGTGAATTTCTTACCGAGATACTCAAAGGGGCTAGCCACCTCGATATCGTTCAGTTTGGTCGTGAGTTTGAAGTGTTAAAATCAAGCCTGTTTAATGAGATTGATGCGGGGATCACTCACTGCTTAGGCGGTATCGCTGATACTGGTACCTTAGTGCTCTGGCCGGACAAGGCCGAGCCTAGAAGCTTATCCTTAATTCCTCCCTGTCATATCGCATTAATTAAGCGCTCAACGATTGTCAGCAACTTTGCCGGGATGATGATTGAGCAATCATGGCAGGAGAAGATGCCAACCCATATTGTCTTGATATCGGGCCCCTCAAAAACCGCCGATATACAGCAGACGTTAGCTTATGGGGCTCATGGCCCGAGTCAGTTAGTCGTTATCTTGATTGATGACGTTGGCGTTGCGCAACCTTAAGTACCGTTAATCACTGTGCTTTTGTTACGACTATATTGAGCGCAATAAGTTCGATTAACTTATTGCGCTCTTTTATATGGATTTTTGATTTAATCTATTGGCTAGGCGCCGTTTACTGGGAACAAGTTCCTATCTTATAGTTATTAGAGATAAGCATTAGAACTCAGCTTCGACGCAGAAACTCATAAACTGTTTGCTACTGGGGTGATTGAGCTCCAAAAGTTCGGCGTGTAGGTGCAATCTGTCAGCTTTTGTTCCGTAAAGATCGTCACCCACTATGGACATATTTAATCCCTGAGCGTGAGCACTATGAACCCTAAGCTGGTGAGTACGCCCTGTTTTAGGAGATAAGTGAACCTTAGTTTTACCATGTTTACGCTCAATCACCTGCCACGTAGTTTCGGCTGTTTTGCCATGTTCGAAACAGACTAATTGTCTGGGTCTGTCGTCGAAATCGCCGCGCATGGGTAAGTTGATTATTCCTTCATTCTCTTCGAGTAAACCCGTTAATAGTGCGACATAACGTTTCTTCACTGTACGGGCGATAAACTGTGCCTGCAGACTTTTATTGGCTTCTTTGGTTAGCGCTATCACCATCAAACCCGATGTCGACATATCGAGTCGATGAACAATAAGCGGGCCAGTAGCGTCAGGGAAGTGTTGCTTCATGCGCGAGTAGACTGAGTCTTGAATGTTTTTACCCGGTACCGACAGAAACTCAGGAGGTTTGTTGATTATCGCCATTGCATCGTCTTGGTAGATGATGTCGATGGTTTTGCCTATGGCTGGGTTGGTGAGTAGTGGGTTTTCATCCAGCGTCATGCCGTCCAGCATATGACCTAAAATCGGCTTGCACTTTCCCTGACAGGCAGCATAAAAATTCTTATGCTGCCTAATCTCTGATTTAGGTGAACTTCCCCACCAAAATTCGGCCAGAGCCAGAGGTTTCATGTCCCACTTGAAGGCGTAATGTAATAACTTAGGTGCGGCGCATTCACCTGAACCAGCTGGTGGAGTTTGGTGTACGGTTTCTTTGAAAATACTGCCTAGGTCTCTGTGTTCGCCTTTTATATTTAGGAACTGATAATTTTCAAATAATTTTTTCTGTAGCGCTGCAGATGATGCCTTACGTTTTTGTTGAAGTTTTTCAATTACATCGGTTAACAGGTTTACTTGTTGTTCTCCCGATTGTATTCGTTCATTCCAATAAAGAGTCAATGCTTTCAACTGGTTTTTATCACGCACACTCTCTTTACTCAGATCAGACTGTAGCTCAATCAATTGAGCTTGATTAAGTTCAGTTATCGCTGATGTTCTGCGTGCTTTCCGAGTCTTTCTTGCCTCTATAATGCTCTGCCTTTGAGCCTCGATTTGAATCTCTGCTGTATGGCGTTCCTTGGACAACCTTGTTTGAAAATCGGCAATTTGTGGGTTTGCTTTTAGCTGATTAATTTGTTCTGTTATGCCGTTTATCTTTTTCTGCCCAGCGAGGAAAAAACTGTCTTGAGTGAGCATATCAAATACTGGCGGCACGAAATTAGGCAACACGTTCTTGTCGGCAACTTTTCCTGAAAAGGCAGCTAAATAGCCAATCTCCCCTTGACTATTTTGGACAACTAACACCCCGAACATCTTACCGATAGCGGACTCTTCATTGCCTGCATGACCGAAATTATGCTGCCATTGAGTTTGAGTTTGCAGGTGTGCTTGTAGCTCTTTTACCGCAGCTAAACATAGCGGATGAGGCTCATAATAAAAAGGAAAGGTAAAATGTTTAGGTAAAGCCAGATCGTCGATAGAAGCTTTAAAATGGGTAAAACAAGTTTCAGGGGAATGCATGGTATTATCTATCGTGTTTAGCCTAAACAGCGTTAAGCTATATGGCAGTAAGTGGGATGAATATCGTGGGATTTTACCCTTTCATCCAACAGAGTTCAATTTCAATGAACTCTGTTGGATGAAAGGGGGGTTGACAGAGTCAGGTGCTGCTATTTAGTTGTGTTTTATTTTAGTTATCCAAAAATTAATGTTTGTTGTACATTTGTTTAATGTTTTTTTGTTTAAAATACAGTTGGTTACTAAAATAAACTTGTTATCTATTTGTGCATTAATTTATAAGTATTCTAAGTTTATGTTTTGGTGTAAATTACGCGACCTTATCTAGCTCTGTGCTAGCTAAACCGAATGTAAACTTGGTTGTTTTAGTCTCTTACTGTGAGATATCAATCATTGTGTTATGTACTTCGAATCCTCTATTACTCACTAAGCCTTTATGTGGCAAAGATCGTTAGAGCATTCTTTATCTAAGGAATTTTGAATGAATATTTTATTTTTGATGTACCCATGGAGCGATGTTGAGCCTGAAACAGACTCAACCTTAAGAATGATCCATGAGTGTGTAGCTCGAGGCCACACGGTCGCCCTTACGACGCCACATAACTTAACCATGAGAGATTCTGAGGCGAGTGCTTTTTGTCAAATATTTAGCAAAGATGACGTAGTGCCGAATAACATCGTCTCTTTCTATAAGAAGGCTATATTTAAAAAGGCACGTTTACCGTTAGCAGGTTTCGATACCATTATCATGCGTGCGAATCCGCCTTTGAATCCAATCGCGCTTAACTTTTTAGATTCAGTTCGTGATGAAGTGTTCATCATGAACGATATTGACGGTTTACGTATTGCCAATAATAAGCTGTATACCGCATCATTTGACGATCCGACTAACGCATTTATTCCAGTGACTCATGTGTCTAAAACACCAGAGTATTTAGAAGAAGTATTGAGAGAGTCTAAAACTGACAAGATGATCATGAAGCCACTCGATGGTTATGGTGGTCAGGGTGTTATCTTAGTTGAAAAGCACGCTCAAAAGAGTTTCCACTCTTTACTTGAGTTCTACATCAATAGCGGTAAGGGCGGCAACTACGTTATTTTACAAGAATATGTAGAGGGCGCTGATGCTGGTGATGTGCGTATTCTAATGCTAAATGGCGAGCCTATTGGTGCAATGAAGCGTATTCCAGCACAAAATGAAGTGCGCTCAAACATTCATGCTGGCGGCACTGTGGTTAAGCACGTATTAACTAAAAAAGAGAAAGAGCTGTGTAAACATATCGGTCCTAAGCTGGTTCGAGATGGACTGTTTTTTGTTGGTATTGATGTTATCAGTGAAAAGTTGATTGAAGTTAACGTGCAGAGCCCTGGTGGGATTATGCGTATCAACAAGTTGAATAACGTCAAATTGCAGAAGAAGGTTATCGACTTCGTTGAAAGTGTTGTTAACGCCAAAGAAGTACTAAGCCAGCGTAAGACTGAATTCAGAAAGGCGATTGAAGATGCTCACGTTATCTGAGAATGAATGTATTGAGCTCATTAAGAAGGGCGAGTGCTTTCAAGCTGAAATCGATGGCGGTGCATTTATCGTTAAGATCGACGAGTATTCTCCCATGGTCTGTACCGCGATTCATAACGGCCACAGATTAAGAGATGATCTCAAAAAAGCGTTCTTGCTGACCAAAGATGAACGATTTTATGAAGAAGATCCTTACACTGATGAGTTGATCTCTTCATTTCCAATCGTGTTGATCGGTAATGACTCACGCTTTGAATATGACCTCAATCGAGCAAAAACCTTGTCGACGTATTATAAAACGGCATGGAATAAGCAAGTTTGGCATAAGCCTTTATCGCCTAAGCAAAGGGCGTTTAGCCATGCTAAGCATGAGTCATTTTATAATGTGTTAGAGGCCATTATTACGCGATTAGAGATGATGTTTAATAACAGCATCATTTTCGATCTGCACTCATACAATCATCAAAGGATTGAAAAGGACACGCCGACGTTTAATATCGGTTCTGGTCAGATCGATGTTGAGCGTTGGGGCTCAATTTGCCAGCATTTCGAATGTGAGTTGAATAAGATAACGCTACCTAATTTAGCGGTTAGGGCGGCCACGGATGAGGTTTTTCAGGGACGTGGTTATCTGATTGCTCACATCAACGCTCACTTTGACAATACGTTAGTGTTACCCGTTGAAGTTAAGAAAGTGTTCATGGATGAGAGCAAAGGTGAGGTGTATCCACTTGTTCTTGAAGAACTAAAGGCGGGCGTTAAGCACGCCATTTCAGAAACCGCTGCTCACTTTATGCGCCGCTTTGGTAAGCGTAAAAAAGTGAGAAACGTGGATCTGCTCTCCTCTTCATTGGCGCCTGAAATACTCAGCTTGGATAAGCAGTTGTACACACTTTGTCGGAGTGTTGAGACCCTTAAATTTATTAACCCAATAAATATTGGTAGTGAGCGTAAGAAGTTCTTGAGTAAAAAAGGACTTGTCGCGCCTGAGTTTAATTATAAACAGTTAAATATTAACCCTTATCAATTTAGGGAGCAGCTGTATAAACTGCCTGTTGGACGTGTGATGGATGCCGATATTCAGCAACTATATCGCCACGTCATCGATAATTTGGCTACTAAAATAGAGCTTATCTCTTCGATTGGTAGTGATAATTTTGTTTACAATTCATTGAAATATTATGGTGAGCCCGATAAGAACGACTTGGCTAATGCTGAGTTTATTCTTCGCGCCCCTATGATTGAAGGTGAAGAGGAAACTGAGCGACATTCTGCTGACTATGCGGTTGATTATTTCCGTATAAAAGCCAGCGAATGGGGGTTTGATTGTAAGATCGAACAGTCATCTAAAATTGTTGCTAAGGCCATGGTCGACAATGATAAAGGCTGCTTACTGATCAATAAGGATGCGGTGTTTACATCCAAGGAATTAGTGGCTTTTGCATATCATGAGCTAGGTGTGCATATGCTGACGACTGTGAATGCTAAGGGTCAAGATCTGAAAGTGTTCTCCTTAGGCTTAATGGGTAATACTCAAGCCCAAGAAGGCTTAGCCATTTACAGTGAATACTGTTCGGGTAATCTGACGCTAAGTCGTTTGAAAACCTTAGCACTTAGGGTCATTGCGGTTAATTTGATGCTGCAGCAAAGAGAGTTTATCAATACCTATCAGACACTAGTTCAGCAATACGGTGTCAGCAACGATGAGGCGTTTACCTTAACGACTCGAGTGTATCGTGGCGGTGGGTTTACTAAAGACTACTTATATTTAAAAGGCTTTAGAGATATCGTTAACTTAAGCAAAGCCATGCCACTTGATAATTTACTTGTGGGTAAAACAGGGTTATTAGATCTACCGACGATCAATGAGATGGTTGAACGAAATCTATTGAATAAACCTGTATCTCTATTTGATTTACAGCTTAAACAGCAGCAACCTCAATCGATTATCGATTACCTAGTGTCGGCAATTCGTTAATATTATGGGTGTAAATTGAGTTAATAAAAAGCCTTTTAGTGTTTAACTAAAAGGCTTTTTTATGAGAAAAATCTAGGTTTCACAGACAAGATTAAATAGTTTGATAAGGAAGTGGAATTGGTTTTTGAGTGATTTTGTGGTCATGGGTCACAGAGACTAAATGATTACGCTCTACCTTCTTCCATATATTAATATCGTCAGTTAACGGCTCTGAACACACAATCATGCACATTTTACTTTTGTCATCAGTTGGGGTGATTCTGACCACACCTTCAATACATGATAGAGAGCCAGTACCGTAGAATAATGAGGCGGGTTGAGCACTTTCTAACGTAGCGAATCGAGTCACAATGGTATTCACACCATCGGTCACTGCAAAGTTGATAAAGGCATTGGTATTCGCGCCACACAGTTTACGTATTTGCATTATTTTTTCTATGGTTGCGACCATCGCCACCTCTAACTGGATTAAACTTGCCTTTGGATTAAATTTGAGTTGATCCATAAACAGAGCAAAAGCATATTCAGAATCGGTATTCCCCTTAATTAAGCTAAAGGCGCGATCTGATAAGCTGTTGAGCAGAGTACGTCTAAAAGAATCAAATAGGTCTAAACGTCCGTTATGCATCCATAAATAATGCATGCACTGAAAGGGGTGGCAGTTAGCTTGGCTTACTGGCATGCCTACGGAGGCATCTCGGACATGGGCAAAGTAGTGATGGGTTTGCACCTTATCGCCGATCATTTTAAGATTTCGATTACTCCATGCTGGATCGACGTTAACAAAGGTTGCGGGTATTGGATCGTCTTGAATTGGATACCAACCTAGGCCAAAACCATCGGCATTAATGGGGATTTTTCTTTTTTGAGAAAACTTGCTTTGACTTACGAGTGAATTTTCAGCTTGAAAAATCAGCGGTGACATGACCGTTGCCGGGCCACGGTAGGTTAAAAAACGACACATTTAAACTTATCTCGAACATTTTAGTATGATCTTTATTAAAGGCTTAATATCTACATTAATAAAGTTAATAATGATAAAGTTTGGTCGTAGATACTTAAAAACCTGCAATTTGCAGGTTTTTAAGCGATTAGGACAAGTTGAGTTGTTATCAGTTCGATTTCACTTTCCAGTTAACCTCTTCGCCAGCGAAGAAAGGTACGATTGGGTTGCCGTTTGGCAAGATGATCTCGCTTGGTACTGTCCAGCTCTCTTTTACCAAGGTCACAGTGCTAGTGTTTCTCGGTAGGCCATAAAAGTCAGGACCATGAGTACTGGCAAAACCTTCGAGCTTGTCAATCACGCCTAAATCATCAAAAACCTGAGCGTAAAGTTCTAGCGCACTCCAGGCGCTGTAACAACCCGCACAGCCACAAGCAGATTCTTTGCGATGTTTCTCGTGAGGTGCTGAATCTGTTCCTAAGAAGAACTTGCTCGATCCCGTTGCGACAGCTGCGCGTAGTGCTTCTTGGTGAGTGCTGCGTTTTAGTACAGGTAGACAGAAGTTGTGGGGGCGAACACCACCGACTAACAGATCGTTACGGTTAAGCAATAGATGTTGAGGTGTGATCGTCGCTGCAACATTATTTGACGCTGACATAACGAAATCAGCCGCTTCTTTAGTGGTGATATGTTCAAACACTATTTTTAGGGTTGGGAAGGCATCGACGAGGCGTGCCAAGTTTCGCTCGATAAACAGGGCTTCACGGTCGAAAATATCGATGTGTGACTCGGTTACTTCACCGTGTACCAGCAATAACATGCCCAGTTCTGCCATCGTCTCAAATACAGGGAAAAGCGCATCAAGGGCTTTTACCGCAGCATCTGAGTTGGTGGTTGCACCTGCAGGGTAGAGTTTTGCAGCAACAACACCAGCAGCTTTAGCATCAATGATGTCTTGCTTGCTGGTGTCATTGGTTAAAAAAATCGTCATCAAAGGCTCGAAGTTAGAACCTTGTGGACGTGCAGCCAGAATGCGCTCACGGTAAGCCATTGCCAACTTTGCATCGGTGACTGGAGGGAGCAGGTTTGGCATTACAATGGCGCGTTGAAATAATCGGGCTGTTGCCGGAACGGTCTCTTGTAACATGGCACCATCACGAAAGTGAAGGTGCCAATCATCGGGAGTAAGTAGGGTGATCTGCGTCATCTATAGTTCCTATGCGTTCGGGACAAGCCATAACTAGTTATTTTCTGCGCGATATTATGCCAGAAATAGACTTTTCTTGATAGCTGAGTTTGCGCATTTGCTATAATCGCGGGGGAACTAATGAGTTGCTAGTTTTTTGAATATGTTAAGGTCAATCTTATGAGCAATATCGTTTATATCGCAACAAGTTTAGATGGATACATTGCCGATAGAAATGGCGGTGTGGATTGGTTACATGAAATTCCAAATCCCGAGGGTTCTGATATGGGCTTTGGTGATTTAATGAATCGAATTGATGCCCTAGTCATGGGACGAAACACCTTTGATATGGTACTTAGTTTTGGATGCGACTGGCCCTATAGTAAACCAGTTTTTGTGCTGAGTAATAGCTTAACTCAAGTCCCAGCAGGTTATGAAGATAGGGTGTTTTTAGTCAAAGGTTCTATTGAAGAGGTCGTTGCAAGTATTCATAAGTTGGGATACCGGCATCTGTACATTGATGGCGGAAAAACAATTCAGAACTTCCTTAACGCGGACCTGATTGATGAAATGATTATTACGACTATTCCAGTGTTATTAGGTGGTGGAACGCCACTATTTGGGGCGTTAGTTGAGCCTTTAAGGTTTACATACGTGAAGAGTGAAAAACTGTTAGATTGCCTAGTTAAGATTTATTACCTTAGAACACGTGTTGAGAGCAACTAATCTTGCAGAATAAACTGTAAATAAAGTAAGAAGAACCCTGTGTTAAAACATAAAGAATATCCAAGAGTCGGCCCTGATTATCGCTTCGGTGAACAGATTAGCTTTAGCGATATAAAAAAAACCTTTGGTTTAAACCATATTCGACTTGGTCGTTGGGTTGAAAAGGATGAGAGAGATAAGGCTGCTAACCTCATCTTTGATTCGTTGGCCGATCTTGCTTTTATCCTTAAGCTTCCTCCCCATGCTTTAGGGCTAAGGCAGACCTTAAATCTGGCCTTTGGTACTGGCGGTCAAAAAGGCGTCCAAGCGCACTATACACCAGCACATCGAGAGTTGGCCTTGGCTAAAAATGCAGGAGCCGGTGCCTTGGCCCATGAGTTTTGGCATGCCTTTGATCATTATATCTCCTCAAAAGCATATTACACTTCACCTGTTGGGATCTCCTTTGCCAGCAGTTGTTGGTTGGCTGATACTGCGCCAATAAAGCATCCCTTAAATCAACGCTTGGAGCAACTGCTTGCTACGGCCTTGCTTACCAATGATGGCACCGATGCTAATGAGTTTGTTAGCCGAGCTGTGGCGTTAGATAAAAAGTATGGTGGGCAGTATTTTGCTAAACCTACCGAGTTAATGGCGAGAGCTTTTGAAGCTTGCATCGAATTCTATCTAGACATCAATAATCCCTATTTAGTCAATGAGACCTTGAGCTCTTCGTTAGCTAAAGCGGGAGGGTATCCAACACTTGAACATCGTCAACGTATTTTTACTGCGCTTATCGCTTATTTTGAACCTTTAGGGGTAGCACTAGGGCACGAAAAATAGCGGGTTATATTGATGAGGATCACAGCTTTGAACTATGATAGATGATCTGCTTGGCAAGTATTAATATCTCTGGTTTTTATTAATATTCAATTAAGTATTATAGCTAAAACTAATATTAATACGGGGAGCAGAGTAATGATAATACTTTTCTATGCTGCCATAACGCTAGGGGGAACTACCTTTAATTAGGTACCAAAATTTCACCTAGCCTGGGTTTTCGACCCTTATCTTTGAGGAATAACGATGAAATACCTAACTCTGCTTGCTGCTCTTATCTTTTCTGGTTCAGTTGCTGCAGTAGATTGTACAGAATGTCATGAAACGATTGACCAGACAGTACACGTTGAAGCTGAAGCGACATTGGGCACGTGTAACGATTGTCACGGTTTTGCAGATGCACACGAAGTTGATATGGATCTACATGAAGAGTCATTGAAGATGTCTGAGTGTGTAGACTGTCACGGAATGTAATTTATTCGTCAGTGACAAAAAAGCGAGCCAAATGGCTCGCTTTTTTGTGTCTGGCCATAAATGTTCCAGACATTTATCGGCATTTCCTCCGTCCTTGGAGGTCAGAACACTTATGCCGCGAGCCATGGATGGAGTATTTCAGATTACTGCACCTCATCTGTTGGCAAGGTAGTCAACGGTCAGATCGATGAACGTTCTCACTTTAGGCGATAGGTGTTTACGACTGGGGTAGACCACGAATACATCAATTTCTGGGGCTGGAAGGTCCTTAAACAAGATCTCTAATTTGCCTGACTTTATCTCCTCTTCCATGTAAAACATGGGTAATCTGCAAATTCCCAAATCATCTAAGACTAATGCCAGTTCCATTTCGGCGCTATTACAGGTTAGTTTCTGTCTCACATCTACGCTATAAGGTTTGCCTTCTTTATCAGTAAATTGCCACTTATTTGGTGATTTATGGTTGCTGTAGCAAAAGCAATTGTGGCGGCTTAGCTCTTGTGGGTGATGAGGACGACCGTACTTAGAGAGGTAATCTGGGGTGGCAACAATATAGCCTTTGCAGCTAAAGATTTTGTGGCAAATAAGACTCGATTCTTCAAGTTGCAGTGAAGCGCGTATGGCAAGATCGTAACCTTCAGCGACCACATCAACTTTACGGTCATTGAGATCCAGATCTAAGGACACATTGGGATAACGTCGCATATATTCAGATAAGATGGGCTGTAAGTAGTTATTACCAAAGCCGACAGGTGTGCTCAGTCTGAGGGTGCCTTTAGGCGCAATTTCGTGCTCGGTTAACATGTTCATCGCTTGCTCTGCATCGGCAACTAATTGTTGGCACTCTTGATAGTAGACCTTGCCTTCAGGTGTCAGGCCTATTGAGCGAGTGGTGCGATTGAGCAAACGGACACCAAGTCTCTCTTCAAGTTTATTTACCTCTTTACTGACATAGGACGTTGAATGTCACATCAATTCAGCTGCTGCCGAGAAGCCACCTGTCTTCACCACTTGAGTGAATACCATGACACCATCAAAAAGCTTATTCATAGTCATATGGAAATAGTCTTTATCAATTAAGGTTATTAATTAAAAATAACCATTAATATACACTTATCGCCAATCTGTGTAACAAGTAAGTGTGATTCGTGTCTGAGGCTATGTTGGAACTTTCGGGTTCTACTAAGCAAAATGGCATTAAGGAGATGCCATGCAACACAATATAAAACTCTACATCTTAGTCACTGCGATGCTATTTGGCCTATCCCCCTTAGCCATTGATATGTATCTGCCAGCTTTGCCATCCATGGCAAAAGCGATGTCTGTTTCTATCAATGATATGGAGATGTCAGTGGCGGTTTTTTTACTTGCCTTTGCATTAGCCCAACCTGTGTTTGGTATGCTGGCAGACAGGTTTCATAAGTTAAATTTACTCCTGTCAGGCTTGGTTATTTTTACCTTATCGAGTATGGCTGTACCGCTTGTTGAAACAATAGAGGGGCTCTATCTTGCTCGCATTTTTCAAGCTATTGGTGGTGCAAGCTCTGTGGTGTGTTTTGCTATGATCCAACAGAAGTTCGATGTCCAAAAAGGTTCGCATGTGATCACTTATGTGATGGCTTCAGTGGTGATCGCACCACTTATTGCACCTATGATCGGTGGTCAAATACTTAAGAATGGTCGTTGGGAGGAGATCTTTTATGTACTCGCTGGTATTGGTATCCTTGCCTTTGTGTTGAGTTTGTTTACCCACAGTGAAAAGCTTGAGGTTGTGAATCATCCGATTGATAACCATGATGTTGATAGTCACAACATGGTCAATGAAGCTGTAGATAAAGTGGATAGAGGTGCTTCACTTGCTGACTTTATTGCAATATTTAAACAGCCATTGCCCATTGGTTTTATCTTTCTTGGCGGTTTTGGTTTTGCGGCACTGTTTTCTTTCGTGGCAGGATCTGCCTTTGTCTATATTGATTTCTTTAGGATTAGTCCTGAAAACTACAGTTATTTGTTAGGGCTAAATGCGCTGGCTATGATATTTGGTAGTCTGTTAAGTGCTAAGGTGTTGGCTAACATAAGTCCAAATAAAAAAGCGATTATCGCTGGTTTACTTTTAGGGCCATTAAGTTTCTTGTTCTTTGTGCTGGCAAATATGCAGGCTCCGCTAACCGCGATTGTTATCAGTGTTTTTATGTTTAATATCTTGCTTGGGATGATATCGGCGAATGCGATTGCTGCAGCTATGTCATTTTTCCCGACCCAAGGTGGTGCAATTTCAGGGGTGTTTGGTCTATGCCAATTCGCCTTAGGGGCTGCATTTAGTGGGGCGATTAGCTTGTCACATGCACAGTCTCCTGCGGTATTGCTGTCCTTTATGGGATTAGCTTGTGCAAGTGCAGCCATGTGTAGCACTTACCTGTATACCCGCTCATAGCGAGGAATTTGAATTTTCGACACTAACGTGAGCCTCTCGTAACTCAATGCAGTAAACAAATGCAGTTAGTCACGGAAATGAGTAACAAACAGCCCTAGTGGCTTAGTGTAAAATCCACTCTGGACGCTTGTTAAAAATCGGCTTATAGCGGTTCCTAAAAATAGATATTAAAATTGAAGAGATAAGTATTATGAAAGTATTAGCCTTTGCAGCAACCAACAGTTCTAAATCGATCAATAAGCAACTTGTTACTTATGCCGCATCTTTAGTCAACGGTGCCGATGTTGAAATTCTAGACATTCATGATTATGAGATGCCTCTTTTTAGTCAAGACAGAGAAGATGAGTTAGGCCAACCTGAACTTGCACAAAAGTTCTTTGCAAAATTGGGTGAAGCTGATGGCATCATTATCTCGTTTGCTGAGCATAATGGTTCATACACTGCCGCTTACAAGAATCTGTTTGATTGGACCTCACGTATCGACCAGAAAGTGTTTCAAGGTAAACCTGTGGTATTGCTTGCTACCTCTCCAGGTCCTGGTGGCGCCAATACGGTGTTAATGGCCGCGACTGGTTCTGCCCCCTATTTTGCTGCTGATGTGAAAGCGAGTTTGTCGATCCCAAGCTTCTTCGATAATTTCGATATGGAGTCGGGCGCATTGCGCAATGAAGAGTTAAAGCAGGCTTTGACTGAGGCAGTTAACAAGCTTTAACACTGACTTATTAACATGAAAAAACCGCTTAGGATCTTACTAAGCGGTAACATAGAATCTCATGTTAAAAGCAAGGTTGGGGGGCCTTGGATGGATTTTTAATGTTTACAGTGCGTATTTGACTGAGAATTGCAGGTAAGTTGAATCGGCATCTGCATCGGTGACCTCATAGTTGCCTACTTCGACTCCAGCCCAAAGTTGTGGGGTGATCTGTTTGATCAGATTGATGCCCCACATCTGTCTCTCTTTATTTTGGATATCAGTTTCAGCATGGCCATAAAAGAGTGTGCTGCGGTAATTCTCACTCCAGAAATGACGGTAGGCGGCATAATAGGCCGTGGTCTCCTCTGCTGCGGAAGTATCTCCATCGGGGGTGATGTCAGTGGTGAGCCCCGGCGCGACATATCGCCCAGATGTTCCAAGGTTAACTTGAAAGCGGAAATCATCTTTGTCACCGATTAAAAACTTACCGTAAAGGTTAAAAGCAGCGGTGGTTTTATCTATGCCGTCACTGTCTAGTTGACGAACTAACGCTGCAGCGCCTATCTCTCCCCAATTGGCTTTATGTATGTATCGACCCACAATATCGGGTATTGAATCGTTCTTGTTGTCAGCCCCAGTTGTTTCTGGATTTTCCAATGCAAATTGAAATCCCCCATAGGTGTAACGGATCTGGGTTTGACGGATAAACGCCTCACCAATATGAGGACCACCAAAATCCAAGGTTTCAGGGATCGCGGTGAGGGGCATAAACGTTGACCATGTTTGACCTATTAGCCAATTTTCATATTTGATAAAGGCGTGGCGTAATCGAGGATCGTAATTATTGACGACGGCTTCGCTGCCATCTGAGCCATAGAAATCCATTTCTACAAATCCGCTGACTTTGCCATGGGTGTATGTAGCATTGAATCTGGATTCACGCATGTTGAAGTTGGTTTGCGATGCATCTTCGCCAGTGCTTCCTGTCGCGATCCAAAAAGGACGATAGGGCACGTCACCAGAAACATGACGTACATCAGCTTTAATGTAACCGCCAAATTTAAGCTTGTTACCATCGCCGAGATCAAACTCGAACGCGCCATAACTGGAGGTACTAAACAGGCCTAATGTGATGAGGGTGAGTATCGAAATTTTCATATCTTTCTCCTTATTTTAGTTTTTGTTGCATGTTTTTAATTCAATCGACTCAGGCCAAATAGTGCTGGGAAGCAAACCAGCAGCCCCAAAATAAGCATCTGAATGGCGATAAATGGCAGTACACCTTTGTAAATATCTAAGGTTTTAATTTGTGGTGGTGCGACGCCTTTGAGATAAAACAGACTGAAGCCAAAGGGCGGGGTTAAGAATGAGGTTTGCAGATTCATGGCGATGAGAATCGCCAGCCAGTTCATATTGAGCCCTAATGACAGCGCAATTGGCGTCAAAATGGGCACGATAATGAAAGCGATTTCGATGAAATCGATGAAAAAGCCTAAGATGAAAATGGTCAGCATCGCGATAAGTACAAACGTCCACTGAGCATTAGGCAAAGAGACAAAGAACTCCTCTACAATCGTCTCCCCTCCGCTGTAACTAAACACCATTGAAAATGCGGTCGCACCGATGAGAACGGCAAACACCATAGAGGAGACTTTGACGGTTTCAAGTGCACTGTCGAAAAGTAATTTGAACTTGAATTTGCCGTAAATAATAGCCAACAGCAGGGAGCCCATTCCGCCTAGGGCTGAAGACTCTGTCGGGGTTGCGAGTCCTGTGTAGATAGAGCCTAAAACAGCAACGATTAAAAATAGTGGTGGGATGATGAGTTTAAGTGAGCTCAATACCATGGTTAAGCGAGGTTCATCTATCTCAGTTTTAATTGGTGGTGCAATATTGGGCCTTAGGTTAACGATGACTATGATGTAAATCAGGTAGGCGACAACCAGTATAAATGAGGGCAGAAGTGCGGCGGTAAACAGATCGCCAACGGGCAATCCCATCACATCACCTAGAATAATTAGAATAATGGAAGGCGGGACTATTTGGCCCAAGGTGCCAGCAGCGCAAATAATGCCAGTGGCTAATTTAGGATCATATTTGTGCTTGAGCATCACCGGCAGGGATATCACGCCCATAGCTACAACGCTTGCACCAACTACACCTGTTGATGCTGCCAAAAAGAGCCCGACAATGATGGTTGAGATGGCCAATCCGCCCTTGAGCCCACCAAAGAGTTTGCCCATGGATTCAAGCAAGTCTTCGGCTAAATCAGTTTTCTGTAACACGATCCCCATAAAGATAAACAGAGGGACGGCCATCAGAATGGTATTTTGCATTGTGCTCATGATTCGATATGGCATAAATGCGAATAAATCGACGCCGAGCACCATGATGCCCACTGCTACAGACACGCCAGCGAAGGTAAAGGCGATAGGGAAACCAAAGAATATGGCGATCATCGCGATAAGAAAGAGGGCTAAACCTGTCATTATTTCGCCTCCAATGGTGAGCCGAGCAGCACAGATATCTCACCCATAAGGCGATATATTCCAGCGGTGATCACAAAGAAAAAAGAGAGGGGGATGACAGACTTAATTATCCAGAAATAACGGAGTCCTCCTGGATCGGGACTTTTTTCTCCTAATAGGTAGGCATCATTCGCAAATGCTAAGCCAAAATAGATGATCAACAGACTAAAGGGGAAGACGGTGATAAGTATGCCGACCGTGTTAATGATTGCCTGAGTTTTGCGGCTCAAGGCATCGTAAAAGACGTCAACTCTTACATGTGCATCCTCTTTGAGCGTATAGCCGATACCGAACATGAACATGGCTGAAAATAGGTGCCATTCAAGTTCTTGCATCGCAATTGAGACGTTGTTGAACAGGTAACGCATCACGACATCGTAGAAGACATTAAATAACATCAAGATCATCAATATCGCGCAGAGATAGCCAAGATAGTCGAGTAGCTTACCGAGTAGGGTGTGTAGTTTTTTCATGCAACTTTTCTTCTATTTTTTGACGTTAGAGTCGACCTTGATACCGAATTTACTTGAGCATATTCAGTGCATAAAAAGGGCTTGAACTTGCTCAAGCCCTGAGGTTGTTACTGACCAATTTCTAGGTAGGTTTGATCTGAGATACGTGTCCAAGGACGTGCAATGCCTTGATAATGCTCTTGTGACTCGATGATCTCTTTGGTGAGCGGATCTGACTTTTTGAATTGTTTTATCAATTCATCATTTGCCTGTTGGAGCTTGATCATGACGTTGTTAGGGAAGGTTTTGATCTGAATCTCCGGGTGTTCCTTATGTATTTTCTCTAGATTAATCGCGTTCTCATGCATTGATTGTGCGTACATGTCATAGGCTGAAGCCCGCATGGCGACAACTAAGATTTCTTGCAGATCTTTGGGCAGGGTATTAAACGCCTTTTCATTGACTAAGAATTGCAACTCAGTGGCTGGCTCATGCCAACCGGTGTAGTAGAAAGGGGCGACTTTTTGAAAACCCATACGTAGATCCAGCGAGGGCCCAACCCACTCCAATGCGTCAATGGTATTGCGTTCAAGTGCGGTATATAGCTCACCTGCTGGGATGTTTACCGGGCTAGCGCCCAATTTAGATATCACTTCGCCAGCAAATCCCGGGATCCGAATCTTAAGACCCTTTAGATCTTCGACAGAATTGATCTCTTTACGGAACCAGCCACCCATTTGATTACCTGTATTGCCACCAGGAAAAGAGAGTAATCCATAGGGGTGATAGGTCTTCTGCATGAGTTCCATGCCCCCACCGTAGTAAAACCAGGCATATTGCTCTGTTGCCGTCATGCCAAATGGTCTTGTGGTAAAGAACATGGTGTTGAGGTCTTTACCTTTCCAATAATAGGAAGCGGAATGTCCCATCTGATATTGCCCTGCACGTACCATGTCGAAAATACCTAAGGGGGCTTTATGTTTATTCTTGGAGTCAATGGTGATAATGAGCCGACCGTTAGACATTATTTTTACACGTCGAGCCATACTTTTAACGGTATCGCCAAATACCGGAAAGTCTTTCGGCCAGGTTTCAGCTAATCGCCAGCGATAGCTTTTCTCTGTTTCAGCCATAGTATTTGTAGAGGAAAACAATAGCGTGGAGACGATGAGTGTCTTGAATGCATGTTTGAACATCTTGGTGTCCCATATTTTTATTAGTGGACTGCCAAGTTAGTGATTTTTCGAAAGGCTAGATATTCGTTTTACTACTGAGTTGTCTACGGGTTATCACGTAGATGGGGAAAAGGGTGATGGTTGATTTTTATTTTTCTTGGCCTTTCTACGCCTGTTTGCCAGCGGTAGTTCAAACTTTTTATAAGTATAATGTGATTGACTTATCATTTATAAAAAACAGTTCGTTACCTTTTGTTAACATTGTTTACTTGCTTAATAATCGTTAGAACCTAGCTTGCTGAAGGGCGTTAGAGTTGTAATTTACTGAGTCTAGTGCACTAATATAAAGACAATAATAAAATATAAATACAGTGATGGGATCTGATTTTGGACTTCAAACAGAAGATTATTGCACTCAGTATTCTTCCGCTAGTGCTCTCTATGTTAATTATCGTTTTGGCGCTAAATTACCAATCCGAACTCTTGTCGGAGCAAAGTGGCTCTTCCTACAGAGAGAAGATTCTCGAACTGAGAAAACAGCAGTTACAATCCAACATTGAGCTGGCATTGGGTGCCATCAGCCATATTTATCAAGCCGCAGATGAACATGATCCGCTTGCCAAAAAACAGGTTGCCGAGATACTGAACATGCTACAACACGGTGATGATGGCTATTTTTTTGTTTACAGCGAAGAGGGCACCAATATTGTTCATCCTCGACAGTCTTACCGAGTCGGGAAAAATTGGTGGGAGTGGGTTGATGCGTCTGGAAACCCGTTAATTCAGATTTTGATCTCAAATGCCGAGCAAGGCGGCGGTTTTCATGAATACCTTTGGGAGAAGCCATCAACGGGGTTAGTCGCAAAGAAACTTGCTTACTCGGTCATGTTGGATAAATGGCGTTGGATGATTGGCACAGGGATCTACATCGATGATATTGACCGTGATGTTATTACTTTGCAAAAAGAGATTAACGGCTATATAAATCAAACGTTTATTGTGATTTTTGTGCTTACGGTAGCAGGGGTTGTCGTGGTGTTCTTTTCCGGTCTGTTTCTGCAAGCAAGTGAGCGAAAATTGGCGGACGGACAGCTTAAAGTCCTGACTAATCGAATAGTTGATAGCCAAGAAGTGGAGCGTCAACGGGTCTCCCGAGAACTTCATGACGGCATTATTCAGATGCTAGTGTCGACTAAGTATGTGGTAGAGAATGTTATTTTCAGGCTTGCTAAAGGCGATTCTGCCACCGCAGAGCTGGCTCAATGTGAGCAGTATTTAGATGCAACCATTAATGATGTTCGACGAATATCAAGGGATTTGCACCCTAATCTATTGGCCGACCACGGCTTATCTGCTGCCCTTTCTGCTTTGATTGAGGATTATCGAAATCGATTGAACATCGATATCTCTTTTGAACCCTTGGCCATTAAAAAGTTATTGCCCAGTGATGCTAGAACCACGCTATACCGTATTGCGCAAGAGGCGTTAACCAATATAGAGCGGCATGCCAATGCGACGGCTGTGACGGTTAAAATTAACGTGAATGAGTCTTGGTTTATTCTGTCTATCACTGACAATGGCTGTGGTTTTGATACTCAGAAATTGAGTCGAAATAAGTCTCCTTTTGTGGGTATTGGATTGAGAAATATGTCTGAACGTATTAGTTATTTTAATGGACGGCTTGATATTTACAGCTCTTCATCTGGCACCAAAGTAGTCAGTAAACTGCCCAAAAAACTACTCAACTATAGCAATTCAAGCAAGAGGTAGATGATGCGAATTTTTATTGTGGATGATCACTCTATTTTTAGAGAGGGATTAATAGCACGCTTATCCATGGATGATGATTTTGTCGTTGTTGGGCAGGCGGCAAATGGCAAAGAAGCCCTAGAGAAAGTGCCTAAACTTATGCCAGATATTGTACTGATGGACATCAGCATGCCAGAAATGAATGGCATGGATACTGCTGAGATATTTAAAGATAAGTTTCCTGACATCAAGATCCTCGTTTTGAGCATGCATGATGATAAAGAGTACGTTCTGAGTGTGCTTAACCATGGCGTGAATGGTTATGCCCTGAAGGATATCAGTGCAGCAGAGATGTTTTATGCCTTAAGAGTGATCTACAACGGTGGGATATATTACAGTCGAGCTATATCAGATCTACTGATTAAAAGCAGCCTAGAGCCAAGTAAGAACACGGTATTAACCACAAGAGAGCAGACGGTTTTGCGTTTATTAGCGTCAGGGTTGAATAATAAAGAGCTGGCAAGAGAGCTTGATATTAGTGTGCGTACCATTGAAACTCATCGACGGAATATAAAAGATAAATTAGCCATCAAAACCAGTGCTGGTTTAGTTCGGTATGCCATTGACCATGGGCTTGATGACTAATGTTATCCTACACCTCTTTAATAAACGCTTGTCCAGGCTGCCAGTCGATATAGACGCTGTCTTTCTCTTCCATATAGGGCGCTTTGACGAAAACAGATTTAAAATTCTTGTCGCTCTCATTACGAAAAAGATGAGACTCACCGGGTTCACATCTCAGATAATCGCCCTCTTTTATCAGCACTCTTACCCCATCTACATAGACGGCGCATTCTCCCTCTAATACCAGGAATGACTCTTCCTGCTTGACATGTTTGTGGCAAGGATGAGCTTCACCGGGTGTGATGACCACTATGCCAAAGTCGACTCTTGGGCCATTAGTGACATATTTAGGACCATACTCACCGAAGCGATAGTCATGCTCTGATTCATTCGTTAAATACATAATGGTTCCTGTCTGTTTTTTTGTATTGTTGATTACGATATTAATTTAATGGCTCGACACCTTGTTAGTTTTATCTTGAGTTCGTAAATATTACAACCCCGGCGCCTGCCACATTGAGGTGGTTAAGCCCTGATCGACTAAATTTAACTCTTGTTTGTAGACCTTAAGCCAACGTTGTTTTAGTGCTTGGTAAGTCTGATAATTATCCATATTTGGCAGGTAGGTCTTTTCCCAGACAACCAGCTCTTTGGCGGCGGATTTCATGTTGGTATAGATACCTATCCCGACACCAGCAGCCATGGCTGCTCCCAGTGCGGTGGCTTCTTTTACTTTAGGGATTTTGACTTTCTTGCCTGTCACATCGGCTAATATCTGCGGCCAAAGCACTCCCTTACTGGCTCCACCAGCAAATACTAAAGTATCATTTTCGATGTTATGTTCGTTAGCGATGAATGCGTGGATCTTTTCTAAATTAATGGCCGAGACGATACATGCATTCTCCTCTAGGCTGCGAAAGAGGCAAGCTCGACTGCTCTTTTCTGGATCAAGTGACAGATTGATAAAAGAGGGCGCGGCGTGATACCAGTGGCCGTAGTTCATTGCATCGGAAAATATCGGCAGAATATCGTGGGAACCGACGGGGACTTTGTTGGCCATCTCCTCGAGTAGCGCATACACATCAATACCCCGCCGCAGTGCTTCTTGTTGCTCTAGTTGGCAAAAAGTATCCCTAAACCAGCGCATGACTAAACCACTAAAAAAAGTGATCCCTTCAGCTTGTGAGATCCCAGGGATCACGTGGGGATTGATGCGAATAGACATATCTTCTGGTGGTGGCGTCGATGCTGGGATATTAACAACTTGCTGCCAAAAACTGCCTCCTAATACCGCCATATCACCCAGTTCCACCACCCCAAGACCTGCAGCGCCTAACTGTACATCACCACCGCCCATGACAACGGCTGTGCCGACAGTTAACCCTGATTGGCTGGCCGCTAGCGCAGTGACTTCGCCAATCCTCGTGCCCGTTTCATGCACGGGGGGAAAGAGGGTTTCATTGACACCGACCTCAAGAGCCATCTGAGGAAGCCAGTGCCGCTGAGCCAGAGAAAATATACCTGTGGTGCCGGCATTAGAAGGTTCAGTTGCTATCACGCCGCTAAGTTTCGCCAATATCCAATCACTGATCATAGTGACAGATGCCGCCTTAGCGTATATTTCTGGGTGATGTTCCTTAAGCCAGAGAATTCTTGGCAAGGCGCCTAGGGCGAAGGTTTGGCCTGATTGCAGGTAATACTCATGTTCAATATCTGTCGCTGCATCTTTTAAGGCGTGGACCTGTTCGGCGGCTCTCGCATCGACATTGGCTACAGCCCAAATTTCTTGCCCCTCTTTGTCGAACAGTACGATTCCCTCTCGCATGCTGGTGGCGGAAATTGAGACTATCTGCTCGGGGGCGATGTTGGCATCCTTGAGCACATACTGAATACAGCGACAAAGCAGTATCCAGTTCTTCTGGCAGTCAAACCCCATGGAGTTTTTAACGCCCTCTTCAGCGAGATGTGACCATTCCTCCTGACTCACTGAGATTTGATGACCTTTAAGATCAAACAACACCGCTCTTCCACTACCCGTTCCTGCATCTATCGCTAACAGATAGTTTTCCATACGCATCTCCTAATCTCTACATAAAGTGTCGGGGCTAGAGGAAACTGCTTCTAGCTTGCTTAGCTTGTTCTTAAACCTTAACTTCATCATCATTGGGAGCATAGTCAGGTGACAGCATCATGGTGATGGCACTGGTTAGATTGAATAGGCCTGCATGCCGATCTTCAGTAGAACCAATATTCGTATCCACAGCAGAGTTAAGCGCGAACACATTAATGTTCTCACTACTCATCACAGGTAGCGTGACATGATTGACACAAAGCACCGTGGGGGAGAGGCCGTGCTTTAAAAATGCTTCGCAGGTGTTGATCAGTATTAGATTGGCTGAATCATCGTTTAAACAGACAAGGATATCTAGGCCACCAAAATCAATGACTGCGGTTTCAGCTGCTTGTTGACATTTATCTAAGGTATCAAAATCATGATATTCATTCAGCTCAAGGACATTAGCACCCAGCTTGGTGAGTTGAGCAACAACAGCTTGCCTGACTTCAGTGGCTGCTGGGGTGACCATCACGACCTTGCCTAATAAGGGTTGATTATTGCTGGAAACTTTTTTAAGTTTGGCTTGTTCAAGTTCCCAATATTCAACCTCAAATATCTCCTGAGGACTTAATGCCTGATATTGACTTAATTGTTCGGCTGTCAAAATAGCATCAAAAGTATGGCTGGTGATGTCTTCAATGATGAGTGCTTCTTTTACGGTTTTCCCAAATGAAATCGCGGCCTTCCCCTGCCAAATAGCAAAGTTTGGCGCGTAGTTGAGCATGGTTTGATCATGCTGATACGTTTCAAAGTACTCGATGTAATTGCTGGCATATTCACTCAGTTCAGCTTCAATATTCTCGCCAAAAATAATCGGGATCCGTTTAGTGCGAATAACATGATCGGGTGTTAATGGGCCACGCGTCACAATCTCTTTGAGTTTGGGGTGGCTGGCAATATGGCATGAAGGAACTGAGCTATTGAGCAGTGCTACCTGTGCCGCGCCTTTTTGCGCCGAAACCAGCTTACGTATTCGAGCCAGCTCCACTAAATCAATGCTAATATCTTGTTCAGGGTAACCGTTTGGTGCCTGTCCATTTGCCTCTTCAATGGCTTCTGATTTCAGGCACAGTTGAGCTTCGATGAATTGCTCCGCTTCTGTGACGAGCTCAATGGTTTTCTCATAGGCTGTTTTGGCATCATCGCTGAAGGTAAACAGGCCGTGATTCATCAGGACTATGCCCTCTATTGATTGCCATTTCAGATAGCGCGTCATCTCATACACCAATTTTGCCAACGCAAATCCTGGCATTACATAAGGAATAACGAACACACGTTTGCCATACAATTCTTGGATCTTTACCTTGCCGTCTGGTGTATTTGTTAACGTGACGATGGCATCAGCGTGAGTATGATCGACATAGGCAAAGGGGATGATGGCGTGCAGAATCGCTTCTACAGAGGGGTTGGGTGCACTAGGATCTATCATGGCTGCACGTTGATATTTGACCATGTCGCTGTCGCTGAGATCCGACAGTTGAGCCATCTTAAGTAGCACGTCCATCTTTACCGGTGCAAATCCTGCGGCTTCAATGGTCTCTAGATCCCAACCGCTGCCTTTAACATAGAGTATCTCTTCTACTTCACCGAATAGGTTAGTAACTTGAGTTTTTACTGACGTATTACCGCCCCCATGGAGCACTAGTGCTGGTTCTTGACCTAGTAGCCTAGAGGTATAGACCCTGAATGCTAACGGAGTATTAAGTTGATCTGCAATCTCATTTTGCCACAAGCTTTGCATGGTAAGCCCTTCTGGATAAAAGTGATTTAGGCAAATTGCCTTGCCTTTCATGTTGGTTAATAACATAGCACAGTAATCTAAAAATTTAAGACTATTAATGGTTTAGCTTTTATTAAATTGACTTGTAAATGATTTTTTGTAACAAAAATGAATGCTTACCATATTTAATAGTGCAGTACATCTCTCATTTTTGGTTATGATTTTTATTGTGCATAAGGAGATTGTGAACAAAGTTAATGTGAGGATAACTTGCGTAAAGTTGTTTTGTTGGTGGAGTGGTGTTTATAATATAAAACAAGGTGTGATGATGTTATTGTGTTTTGTTATCAAAATAGTTCAGTTTATCAAAATTGATTTTAGCCACATATAGTAGGTTTATAATATGATTAAGGAAAAATTTAGTTTGAAGATGATAAATATTATTTTGTTTTCAAGTCTGTTCTTTGGGTTAACCATTCAAGCCGAAGAGAAGCATCATGAAAAACAACCGAATATATTATTTATTTTTGCTGATGATCTTGGATGGGGAGATTTAAGCTTGCATGGGAGTAAAACGATTGAGACTCCGAATTTGGATAAACTCGCATCAGAAGGCAGTGAGTTTTACCAATTCTCAGTCGCAAATCCTGTTTGCTCACCGAGTCGAGCCGCGGTTATTACTGGCCAAAGTTCAGCTCGAAATAATATTCATCATCATTTCGCGAGTACTGAACATCATCAAAAGTTCGCCATGCCAGATTGGCTTGATACTTCAGTCGTTACTATTCCTAAAGTACTTAAAAATGCTGGCTATAAAACAGCACATTTTGGTAAGTGGCATTTAACCAACAGTCATATACCGGATGCGCCAACTCTTGATCAATATGGTTATGATGAGAGTGCTGTTTTTAATGGTCCAGGTAAGCAAACTGATGCTGTTGCAGTATATAATGATACGATTAAGTTTATAAATAAAAATAAGGATAATCCATTTTTCATTAATTTGTGGATCCACGAACCCCATACTCCCCATTATCCTGATCCTAAGTTTTTAAAAAAATATGCTCATTTGGAAGAGCAGGAGCAAATATATGCAGCAGTTGTTTCTGGGGCTGATGCGCAGATAGGGAGAGTGCTAAAAGCACTTGAAGATAATGGAATAGATGACAACACCTTAGTTATATTTTCAAGTGACAATGGGCCAGAGAAAGCGGGTGATGTAAATCATAGGTATTTATATGGTGATCCTGATGCGAAAGTTGCTGGTAGAGAACCACTAGGAAGATATTTTAGTGTTGGCTCAGCCGCGGGTTTACGAGGAGGTAAACGTGATACATATGAAGGCGGTGTCAGAGTCCCCCTCATTGCTCGATGGCCAGAAAATATACCAGTAGGCGTGGTTAATACTAGTTCGGTTGTTTCAGCTGTTGACTTTCTACCAACATTTGCAGAAATAGCGGGTGCAAAATTACCTGAAAATTATACTTCAGATGGTGAAAGCATAGTGCCATTATTAAAGGGAGAATTTGTAACGCGTAAAAAACCTGTTTTTTGGGAATGGTATTTTAATGGGATTGAAACAGATGCAGATTATGATAAATCTATGTTGGTGGTCAGAAAAGATGAATGGAAACTGTTTTTAGATCGGACACATAATAAAGTTGAACTATATAATCTTAAATATGATAGAAACGAAGTTAATAACACCGCCCAGAAGTACCCAGATAAAGTTAATCAGCTAAAGAAACTTGTTTTAGATTGGAAACAAACATTGCCACGTGCACCAGTTGAAAATGCATTCTCATCTTTACGTAATAATCCCTCTGAAAGATAAGTGTATTCAGTACAATGGAAGTCGTGAAAGAGGTTCTATGACGGAGTTCTACACCTACAACATACAGAACTGCTTACGTTATTAGTTATGCTTCTTGTTTAATTGCTTGGTGACATGAGTATCGAATCACTTTGTCAATCAGAGTAAGACTGTCTCATAACTGCTACACTATCAATAAAAATAGGTAGCAGTTATGACGAGTTCTCGAGTTAATCGTTCCGTGATGCTGTGGCCTGAGTCGTTACAGACCGATGTTGATAGACACTTGCTTGAATGTCTAGAGCGTATAGGTTGGCAGTTTCAGACCCACAGTTTAAAGAAAGGCAGCGCGACTTCGGTCGGACTGGCTTTTATTGATCTTGATTCTCTAGCAGAGTCGAGGGTCGTACTGGAAAAGGAGAAGCACTGTCAATGGATAGTGATCACAGCTCAATCACATCTCAAAGCGGTCGCTAAAGGGCTCTCCTTAAGCAATGTTTATGATTATCATCATAAACCTGTCGATCTTGATGTTCTTTCAGCCATGATAGGTCATTGTATAGGTATGCAATTGCTCAATACGTCAGAGCCGGAAGTGCATACAGAAGGGCCGACGAAGTCCCTCAGTCTTCTCTATGAGCTGGCTTGTAAAGTGGCTAAAACTGATGTTACTTTGCTGCTTCAGGGGCCATCTGGTAGTGGTAAAGAGTATCTGGCCCGTTATATTCACAAAAACTCCGCCCGTCATACGGGGCCTTTTGTCAGTCTAAATTGCGCAGGTATTCAAGCTTCGTTGGCTCAAGATGAACTCTTCGGCCATGAAAAGGGGGCTTTTACTGGGGCCGAACAGCAGCATATTGGTGCCTTTGAACAAGCTAATGGCGGCACCTTGTTGCTCGATGAGATCGGTGATCTTCCCATGGAACTACAGGGGAACTTTTTACAGGTACTCGAAAGTCGACATATCAAACGGGTGGGCAGTAGCGTACAGCGGCCGATAGATACCCGTATACTAGCGGCCAGTCATCGTAATCTATTTGAGTTAGTTCAAGAGGGGCACTTTCGCTTAGATCTATATTATCGACTCAATGTTATTACCTTAGAGGTGCCTCCCTTGGCTGCTCGTCAAGATGATATATTACCCTTGGCTCGACGTTTCTTATTGGAGTTTGAATCTAACCATCATGTCTCAAAGCAACTATCGTCTGATGCTGAACAGCAGTTACGTCTGCATTTTTGGCCGGGGAATGTACGTGAGTTGCATAATGTGATCACTCAGGCAGCCATCTTAGTAGACGGAGATATTATCTACGCAAAAGATATACAGTTCAGTACGCCAAGTGTCAGCGGTTCATCACTTAAAGAGCATTTAGAGCGGGCAGAGGCTGAACATATTCGCTCGGTGTTATTGTCTTATCAAGGCAATCGTAATAAAGCTGCCTTACAACTAGGGATCTCACGCCATACTTTATATCGACGTATTAAACAGTTAGAAATTAAAGCTTAACCTTCCTTCTATTTAATTCTTTATAAAAAAAGTTAATCAGTTAACACTTGTAACTTAGTCCTAGCTTTGGCAGTTTAAATCAAATCGTTTCGATATCAGTAACCCCCCTAGCTAAATCAGCTAGGGGTTTATCACCTTGGGATAGCTCATGAGAAAGAATAAGAATAGAGAGAGCAAGTCTAAAGCATTGGGTTTATCTGCCATAGCGTTAGCAGGTATGGCAACGTTGGTGTTAAGCGCACCTGCAATGGCATCAAGTATCACCATTATTCATGCGGGAGAGTTACTTGTTATCCCGGGCATGAAGCCACGTAAACAGCAAACATTAGTGATTGAATCTGGAACAATTAAAGAGATACGGCCTGGCTATCTTGCCGCCGAAAAATTTGGTGGTGGCGTTAAACTTATCGATCTTAAAGAGCGTTTTGTGATGCCCGGTTTGATGGATATGCATGTGCATCTTCAGGGTGAGCTAGGGCCTAAGAATGACAGTGAAAAACTGCGTATGTCAGATGCCGATATAGCGATCCGTAGCGCCTATTTTGCTAAGAAAACCTTGATGGCTGGTTTTACGACAGTACGTGATTTAGGTGCTAAACCGGAACAGATTTATGCTTTGCGAGATGGGATAAATAAGGGTTGGGTTGAGGGACCTCGTATTATCGCTTCAGGAGGCGTTTCTGTTACTGGTGGTCACGGTGACGTGGATGGCATGAGCCCAGATTTGCTAGATAAATATACCTCTAAAACGATTTGTGATGGCCCCTATGATTGTCGTAGTGCTACTCGACGTGCAATTAAGTTCGGCGCGGATGTGATTAAAATAACATCCACTGGTGGTGTTCTGTCGGATACCAATACAGGCACAGGTCAGCAGATGGCTGATGATGAACTTAAAGAGATCGTTGATACTGCCCATGGGCTTGGTCGTAAAGTCGCCAGCCATGCCCATGCTACCCAAGGGATTAATGCCGCCTTGCGTGCTGGGGTCGATAGTATCGAGCACGGTAGCTATGCGGACAAAGAGAGTATCAAGTTATTGAAGAAAAATGGGGCCTATCTGGTGCCGACATTACTTGCAGGCGACACAGTGGTCAACATGGCTAAAACCTCTGATTTTATGTCAGAGGCGATTAAAGCTAAAGCTAAGCGAGTCGGTGCTGATATGACGGAGAACTTTATCGCCGTACATCAGGCGGGTGTAAAGATTGCTTTTGGTACTGACAGTGGCGTATCCCAACATGGCACTAATGCGCGTGAGGCGGTGTTGATGCATCAGGCTGGAATGTCGAATTCAGACATACTTATATCCGCGACAATTAATGGCGCCGATTTAATCAGTATGTCAGACAGGCTTGGTACGCTTGAAGTCGGAAAGTACGCTGATATTATCGCAACGGATATCAGTCCTCTGCAAGAGATTGAAGCCTTGTTAGATGTGGGCTTTGTCATGAAAGGTGGCAAGGTTTATAAGCATAAATGATCATGTGAAGCTTAATGATTGCTAATTTAGAGCGCTTGTTAGCGCTCTATGCTTTTGGCCTGATCTTAAGCCTCAATCACAAAGTCACCCTGCATAATTGCCCAGTGACCAGGAAAAGAGCAGAAAAACTTATACGCTTCAGATGGAGACATTCCTTCGGTGCTAAAAGTGATGCTGGTTGAATCCCCACCGCCTACTATTTCAGTATGAGCGATAACACGTTTATCGTCCTGTTTCACATAGCTTTGTACAGCACCAGCTCCCATGCCCTCATTTGCTACGGCTGACATATCTGTACTTTTGGTTAATACCCAATTGTGACCCATGGCTGCTTTAGGCAGTTGACCTGCGTGGGTTAAGGTCAGCGTTACCTCTTTGCAGCTGGCTGGAATGCTAAGTGCTTTAACATCAAACTGCATCATGTCATTAGCACTGATAGCGAGCTCACACTCATTAGCATTGGCTATAGCACTAAATGACAAGCTAAATAGTGCACTGAAACCAAGTATACCCACTGTACACATAGACTTTAGATGATTCATTGAAATCTTCACTTTGAAATCCTTTTTGATTTACACCGATTGGTATAGATTAAACACGGCGCTATCATAGTAAAATTAAATCTTAATGAGAATTGTTATTACTTAAGTTGTGAGGGGATAATATACTTATATTCTTTATGGCAAGCAGATAAATATAGGAAATTTCATCAAGGTTAATAACTTACGGATAGTTTTATGTGAGGCTAAGTCATCAATAATTTACAATTGCAAGGAGGCTATATGAAACAGAATCATCTGCAATCACTGCTACTCGTTAGTGGTTTCCTCGTTAGTTTTAACCTGTTTGCCGATGAACATTCTCGTCGTGCAGATGTTGAGCGGTTGCTTATTGAAATGAAAACAGAGTCCATGATGGACACCATGTATGATCAGGTTGAGTTGATGATGAAAAACATGAAGTCCCAACTAAAGGTGAAAGAGTCTAAACAGGAGCGTGAGATGTTTGCGGCTTTCTTAGCTAGAAGCACGGAGATCATGCGTCAAGAGATGGGGTGGGAAACATTAAAAAAACCTATGATAGATATTTACGTCAAGCACTACTCAGATAAAGAGATAACCGATATGCTGGCGTTTTATCGAAGTGAATCTGGCCGAACTATGGTAGCAAAAATGCCAGTGGTGATGCAGGAATCTATGATGGTGACTCAAAGTTTAGCTCAGCCTATGCTACAAAAAATGCAACAACTCTCTTTCGAATTTAATCAAGAATTACAGGTTTACAGAGATGCGAATACCAGTGAAAACGTCGCTGATTAAGTGTAAACAATTTAAATGATGTAGTATCGGCGCTTGTACTTTAGCATTGTGTGATGTAAGTATTTACTTTAAGGGAGTGATAGCTCCTCTAGAGTCCTGATAACAATTGGGTCATAGCTTCAAAACAATGATTAACATAGGGTGTAAATAACAAGGAATAATATGGAATATTTTATTGGTGGTTTAAAAAAGTATGCAGATTTTACCGGCCGTGCTCGTCGTAAAGAATTTTGGATGTATACCCTGTTTTATCTGATTTTTTATGTTCTGGCAGCGGTGATTGATGTTGCCTTAGGTACCATGATATTTGCAGGTATATATGCTTTAGTTTTGCTTATCCCGACTATTGCCATTTCAGCTCGTCGGTTGCATGATACTGGTCGTTCTGGTTGGTGGCAGTTGATTGGTTTGATTCCGCTTATAGGTGCAATCGTACTGTTGATCTTTTATGTGCAGGATAGCCTTGGTGAGAACGAATATGGTCCAAACCCTAAGGTTGTAGAAGCTTAATTATTTGATTAAGGGGGACCTTGGTCTCCTTGTTTTTTTATTTATGATTGGCTTAGCGCTTAGGGTGTCAAATTTAGCACTGATTCTCCAGATACAGAAAAAGAGCAGCGCGGCTCCTTTCCAACTTTCTATTTTAGCCTAGTCTGGCTGTAATATTAGACGCTCTTATTCGCTGTCACCTTGATGCGTTCAACATCTGCTGCGGGTTCATCAATGATGAAATCTAATTGTACCTGTACACTTTTTTCACCTTGCTTGGATTTTTTATAGGTCCACTGTTTTAGCGCTTTAACAGCTTGTTTGTCGAATACGCCTTTGGGAGAGGATTTGATCACTAACACATTGGATACAACGCCAGACTTTTTGATATCAAATTCAAGTTGCACAAAACCATTTTGATTGGCGTTAACCGCAGCTTTTGGGTATTTAGGCTCGACACGTGTCAACGGGTAAATAGGTTGTTTTTTTGCAGCATGGGCTGAGTCATTATGATCTCCTGCTTGAACTTGCTGGTTCAACATTAAACTGGCAAAGCCCAAACCGAGTGTAAGGCCAACAATTGCGAGTGTACTTTTTCCATGTTGCTTTTTCATCTGTAAAATCCTCTCTTTTAGTATGTGTTTGTTTCCGTAGTGGGTGTGAAGCATGCCGATATGGGCTTGCTGTGAGTAGGTCAGCAGTGCACGACTGTAGGCAATCTTTTCATTGGTACTCATCGATGCGGTGATTTGAGCATCGCAAGCCAGTTCCTGATCGTCGCGAAAACGGCGGTAAGCGATAATGTTAAGTGCAATATCCCCTCTATGATGGTGATACTGCTCATGTTCAATAACCGCAGCTTGTTGGTTGACTGTGAGTAGTTCAAAGCCAAGGGGCACGATAATGTTAGGACGACGCAGACCCACTAACATAGGTGAATGGATCTCGCGATGCTGAATGATGGGGAGTCGGGCTTCTGGCATCACAAACGGAGAACTATGGGCGATTAAGTGTTTCAATTTTATTGCCTGTAAGCCAATAACAAGCAGCATCACAATGAGCCCAATAGACCAGATTGCCAGTAGAGTAGATGCAGATAAAAATAGCTCACTATCTGCTAAGGTTTTGTCTGCCAGTACCCGATAATGCTCAAGTTGTATTATGCGCGAGTTTGACAGAAGGTTTGGCACTAAGTGGATGATAGCGGAGCTTATTAGTAACATGGGCACCACGAGCCAGAGTGCGTAGGTGTGGTGTGCGCCAAGATGTTTTAAAATCTGTTTGTGGCTGATAAGTAAGATGACAGCTATTAAGCTGATGAGTATGGTTTGTTCCATTAACCAGTTAAGCATTAGCGCTTCTCCTCTTCCCAGTTATCGATAAGTTGCTTTAGCTCGGCAATGTCATCTGAACTCAACTTATTCTCTTTGGCAAAACCTGCGACCAAGGGCGTGAGCTTGCCTGAAAAGACTCTCTCGATGAAAGATTGACTCTCTTTTAGTTGATATTCACTTTGGTCGATAAGTGGATAGTAACGATAAGAACGTCCTTGCTTCTCAAATCCAATCGCCTCTTTTTTAACTAAACGATTGAGTAAAGTTTTGACCGTTTTCTTATGCCATTGGTTGCTCATCGCTAATTGCTCAACAACTTCAGACGAGCCCAAAGGGGATGAACGCCAGAGCAGGTTAAGCACTGCTAGTTCAGAGTTACTGATCTCTTTCATGTCACTTCCTTAAACACGTTTACACCAGTTTAAGATTACGAGTGTAATCCTGAGTTATAAGATTACATGTGTAATCCTATAACTCAAGTGTTTTATTTAACACATAGCTAAAAATTGTAACCAATGACTTTGTCTCGGCTTTATACCAATTCAACTAATTGGGAAGTAGCGTTTTATAAGAATGAAAATGACATGTATTTGCTGCATCAATCAATCCGTGGTGAAGCCCTTAACCTTGATTCGCCACCGCTAGGATCTGAACGTTGCCGTGAGTTCATGGCGACCATGAGCCCTCACGGATTGAGTCATTAGTCTTGAATTTGTTTATTAAAAATAGTTCTGGTCGATCTTTTTCTTATATCGATTGATTTTAGGTTAATATCTTGTCAATCAAAAGTTAGACTTTTATCTGTGTAGACGTCTATAATGCCGCGCTCACTTTTCTGTATTAGCAGTAGGTGGGCGAGTCAATCTTTTGTGGTGCCTGAATTTACCCCTTAGACTTAATGTTAAAGTTCAGATTTTTATAGGGGAGAGTAAGGATAATCGGGAAGCCTGTGAAAATCTGGCACTGCCCCCGCAACGGTGAAAGGTGAAAGTTAGCCGCGTTTATCTGTGAAAGAAGCGCAATAACCCCTAACTTGCACAGAGAGTCTTAATGGATACTCTGTATAGCCTAAGTCCGGAGACCGGCCCATTAGATGATTTTGAGATTTCGGCGGGCAGATCTCGAGATGCGATAGAGCGCCTAATATACTTGGGCTGAACTCATACTAGTCGTGACGTTTTTGCCCCGTTTTCCTTTCAGGAGTTAAAGGTAAAATGGGTACATTATTAAATAGAAAGTTAAGTAAAGAGTCGAATAAAGATCCAATCAAATTATCAAGAGTTGCAGTGCTTGTCGGCAGTGCTCTGACCTTACCGTTTGCATCCACGGTCTCAGCTACTGAAGTCGAAGAGTCAAAACAACTAAACCGTATCGATGAAGTGATCACTGTGATTGGCCGCAGTGAAAATACCCCACTGAACATCGCTGCAAATGTGAATATTATTGATGCTGCACAAATCGAAATGAGTGGCGCAGTCACTTTAACTGAAGTTTTACGCGGTCAGAGTGGCATTCAGATCTCAGATTCAAATTCAGGCGCTGTGTTTTCTTTGCGCGGGTTTAGTTCAGATCAAGCGGCTAATAACACGCTGATTTTGATCGATGGACGTCGTTTGAATAATATGGACATTGCTGCGCCTAGTATCAATGCCATTCCACTTAATCAAATCGAACGTGTGGAGATCATGTCTGGCAGTGCGGGTGTGCTTTATGGCGATCAAGCGGTGGGTGGTGTGATTAACATTATTACTAAAGCCCCTGATGCGAGCGGTGGCAGTATTCAACTTTCTGGTGGTAGTTTCGATACCTATGAAGGAAGGGGAGACGTCTCTGGTGCCATTAATGACACTTGGCGTTACTATGGGGCAGCGAGTTATAACCGAAGTGACAACTACCGTGCGCATAATGCCAATGAAACCAGCTCTGTATTGGGTCGACTAGAATATCAAACAAGTAAAAATAACTTTTTTGTTGAAACAAGTTATTACGATAACGAGAGAGAGCTTGCTGGATCACTCACAAAAGAGGAATTTGAAAACAACCCTCGTCAAGCAAGCAAGTTATACCCAGATGATAAGCAACATGAAATGACTACAGCTGTCAGAATGGGCTACCGCAGTCAGCTAAATTCACAATGGCTAATATCGGCGGATATGAATTATTCCGATACCGACGTTAATTCTGTCAGCTATGGAAGTGCAGGTAAAATTAACCGTTCCTTGTTTGAATTTAGTCCAAAAGCTATCGCTAAATTTACAACAAATAATGGTGACATTAATATCATTTTCGGCGCAGATATTAGTAAAGGCGACGCAGATTATGCGCTTAGTTATATCAACCGAGATAACACTCAGACTTTAGCCAGTGTGTATCTGCAGGCAGATGTCCCTCTCACTTCGACATTGAGCTATGTTGTTGGTGGTCGTTATAGTGATATTAAAGACGATCTTACTGACGCAGATAAATACCCCGCTGGCGTTGAGTTAAATAACGATGCTACCGCCTTTGAGCTTGGTTTCAATTATCGTCCAAGCCGAGCGCATCGAATGTATATTCGTGCCGATGATAACTTTCGCTTTGCTAAGGTCGATGAGCAGGCATTTACACCTTATGATGTGATTGGCTTGAAACCACAAACGGGTCGTTCCTATGAAGCCGGTTGGGATTGGACACCAAATTCTCACTCATTACGCATAAGTGCCTATCGTTTAGATCTTGAAGATGAAATTTTTTACGATTCTAATGCCAATCCTCCGGTTGAAGGTAGCTGGCCTGGCGCTAACGTAAATGCCGATTCTTCACGTCGTTATGGTGCGAGTTTAGATTGGGACTGGCAACTGACTCAATCTGCTCAATTAGGCCTTGAGTATAATTACATTGATGCGAAATATACCGAAGGTGTCAATGATGGTAAATATCTGTCTTGGGTAGCCCAAAATACAGGTAGTGGTTATGTCAGTGTCGACTTTAGTCAAGATTGGCAAGTATATGCCGAGGTTGTTTATACCGGTTCTCGTTATGAAGGTGGCGATTCTAGTAACGTTAATCCAAAGATAGAAGCTTATTGGCTATCAAATCTAGCTGTTAATTATACCCGTGATAATTGGCTAGCCAGTATTCGTGTCGATAACCTGCTTGATGAACAATATGCCAGTGCGGTTTACTACGGTGGGTACTATTCTGGAACTGGTCGCGCGGTACGTTTGACTGCAAGTTATCGTTTCTAAGCTTATTTTTTGTTGCGTGTACTCGGCTTTTTAGGCGAATGAGAATCCCCTTCTTGATGAAGGTCGTAATAGTACGATAAAAGCCAGACTTTAGAGTCTGGCTTTTTTATGTGTTAAATTCAGTTTTCTTTGCTCAAACTAGAGTTTACGAGAATACGGGGAAAGAGTCAGAATGGCAAAAATATGGTTTGGATTATGGTGTGTCGCCTGCTTGTCTTTGCAAGCTTGCTCAGGTCCGAAGCTTGAGCCGCTTTCAGCTAATGCGGACATTTTGGCTTTTGGTGACAGTCTGACTTATGGAAAGGGAGCCAATAACGGCGGTGATTATCCTGCTGTGTTGTCAAAACTGACGGGATTGAATGTCATTAATGCTGGAGTATCGGGTGAAACTACCACCCAAGGTTTAACAAGATTGACAGGCTTGATTGAGCAGTCATCGCCGCAGTTGCTCATTTTACTCGAAGGCGGCAATGATTTTTTACATAATACAGATCCTGATATTACTAAAACCAATTTAGCTAAGATGATAGAACTGGCACAAGCTCATTCTATTTCTGTAGTATTAATTGCCGTGCCTCAAAAGAGTCTTTTTTTGACAGATGCAAGCTTGTACTCCGTGCTAGCTGAAATCTATGATGTGGTACTGATTGAAGATACATTGGCTGATCTATTAAAAAGCCCAGCGATGAAGTCTGATACAGTTCATTTGAATAATGCGGGTTATCGAACGTTAGCCGAAGCCATTCATTTAACTTTGCTTGAGAGTGGTGCGTTATAATAGCAAATGGTATAACTATTACGGTTAAGGATTCGCTAGCCGTCAGTCTAAATTCATATTATGGTGTTATATGTTTATATACTTTAGCTGATTGAAATTAAACTCAGAGAGTTGTATTTCAATAAAATTAGAGTAGAAAAAGAGGTTTAGTCGTTAATTACGTGAAATGAACTTGACCCAGATAGGCGTTTTATGGGTAAATTCCAAGATAAGAATTAGCATCTTGAACAATAATAAATTAGGTTATATTTCCCATGACAGATCTTGAGCATCAAGTATTCACTCAAGTACGTGCGATCATCAGCAATGAAGAGCAAGTGATTGGTCGTCGAGGGATTTTGATCCCTCTTAAAAAAGCCATCATTGCAGATGGTGATATTCGAAATGTTATCGACATCGTATCTTCGGATCCAGCCTTAGCTGCACACATGTTATGGCGCAGTAATTGTGCGATGAGTGCTGATGCAAACCGTGCTAAAAACCGTTCGTTGAAAGATGCTTTGATTCGATTAGGTCAAATTAATATCTACCGCTATGCGTTCACTTTTTACCTCAAGGAACGTCTCGACGAACTGCCTCAACCCTATAAGAAATTAGTACAGGGGTATTGGGCCTTGACTGAGAGTATTGCGAGTAATTCTGTCGATAGCCTACATCAAATGCATGGGGTTGATATCAACCCAGATGAAGTGCAAACCTTAGCTTTGTTTAGTGTATTTGGTGAGATTATTGCCCTAACAGCCTTTGCTTATCTGAATGCTGAGTCTGAAGAGTCGTTCCCCTTGAGCATTATCAAGTCGCTTATTGATAATCAGAAACAGACCTTAACCATAGAAGCATTTGATTCGCTAGGGCTTGATGAAGAGCTACAGGAGGAGTTTATGATTGCGCATAACCTGCGTCAAACCATTAATCCTAACTCCCCAGGTTTAGTACTGAGACGTGTATTGTCGATGAGAAATCAGTTGCTTAATCCGTTATAATACCAATCAGTATAAAGATTTGATCGCTCAGCGAGAGTTTAGCGGTCCTGAGGCAAGCCAACGAGTGAAGAGCATAGTTATTCTACGGTTAAGCTCGTTAACGCAGAATCAGAACCGCTAAAACTCGCCTGTAAGGAGTGTTTTTGGCTGTCTACTTCTGCGTTGAATGAACTCACAAGGGAACAACCATTCTATCATCCATTCGCCTTGAATTAGTTTGCCAAAAAACACTCTGAGTAGATCAACTTCTTATACTGATTGGTATAATAGATTCAAGCAGCGAGTCACAAGCAACAAGCTTTTACTCGTGACTTGTCATCTTGTTAGCCCTATCTAGGGCTTCTAATTATTCTTCTTATTTAATTCAACTTATGCTGCTTTGCCAATCCCTCCTTTGCCACTAAGGTTAACCATTGTTGTGCCACTCGTGCACTTGAGCTGTCTTTACGATATGCGCCGAAAAGCGGGCGCTTAAGCCCTTCAGGGCCTAGCTTTACCGACGTTAAATTTAATCCATAGGATTCGCTGATTGACCAAGTTGGCAGTGCGGCGACGCCATCTTTACAGGCGATACGTTGTAGTAGCATCATGGTGAGATCACAACTTAATTGCTCACCTGCTTTAACGCCGGCAGGTTCCATAAAATGTCGATATAGATCTAAGCGTTCTAGGTGGACCGGATAGCTTATGATGGTCATGTTTTCGAGCTGTTGTGGGGTGACATAGCTAAGATTGGCTAATGGGTGATCATTGGCGATGACGAGTTTAACTTCAAAATCAAAAAGGTGTTGGTAAGCAATGGCTTGCCCTGGGACAGGATCTGAAGTTAGCACCACATCAAGTTCCCCCATCTCAAGTGCGTTGAGTGAGTCGAAAAGGTGACGACTGGAAAGATCTAGATTTACCTGTGGCGATGACGTTCTGAACTGTTCCATTACAGGCATTAGCCACCGAAAACAACTATGGCACTCAATGCCCACTCTAAGTTGATTCTCTTCCAGATTTAATCCCTGTTTAAGGTCATTTTCGGTTTCCATCACCTTAGGTAAAATTTCTTCAGCCAAGGTTAATAACCTGACACCCTCTTGAGTAAAAGAGAGAGGTTTGCTCTTTCTGATAAAAATAGAAGAGTTGATTCTGGTTTCCAGCTCTTTGATCTGATGAGATAGGGCGGATTGAGTCACGAAACGTTTTTTAGCCGCACCGGCCAAGCTTCCACTCTCCTTTAGAGCAATCAATGTTCGTAAGTGTCTAATCTCAATCATAATATAATATACCCATAGTGACATGAATCCTATTCATGTTGTGCTTGAAATCAATTCCCTTGTCTCAGGACAGACTATCACAATAAACTTCTAGACGTCCAGACGCCTAGTTGTTTGATTGATGATATCTGAACTTAAGATCCGTAAGCATTCAATCGATACCTTGGCGCGTTAATTCAGAATTCTAATTATGATAAATTAAAGGTATACAATATGCAAAACATCGAGATAGCAAGTCTGGGGTTTCCTCGTATTGGTCGTCAGCGAGAGTTGAAGTTTGCCCAAGAGAAATATTGGCGAGGTGAGCTAACTCAAGCGGAGTTAACTCAAGTTGCTAGAACGCTACGTAGCACCCATTGGAAGTGGCAGGCTGAAGCGGGTGTCAATTTGCTGCCTGTCGGAGATTTTGCCTATTATGATCAGGTTCTTACTCTCAGCGCCACGCTAAATGCAATTCCTGAGCGTCATCGGGATGCAAGTGAGACTGAGTCGGGAAAGATTGGCTTAGACACCTTATTCAGAGTTGCACGTGGCCGTGCGCCAACGGGTAAAGATGCTCCGGCTGGTGAGATGACTAAATACTTCAATACCAATTACCACTACATAGTGCCTGAATTGACAGCAGATCAAGAGTTTACCATAGCCTATGAGCAGATATTTGATGAGGTTAGCGAAGCGCAAGCTTTAGGGTATCAGGCTAAGCCCGTGTTATTAGGGCCTGTGACCTATCTATATCTTGCCAAATTAGTGGGCGAGAATTTCAATAAATTGTCGCTACTACCACAACTTTTAATCGCTTATGAGCAAATTTTAAATCGGTTTAGCGAGCAAGGTGTTGAGTGGGTGCAGCTAGATGAGCCGGCCTTAGCATTAGAGCTAGATAGTGAATGGCAAGAGGCGATGAGCTCGGCATATGAAGTTTTGCAAAGCGTAAAAGTGAAGATATTACTTGCGAGCTATTATGGCACCATTGCACATCATCAAGCATTAGTCTCATCATTGCCCGTTGCTGGTTTGCATTTAGATTTAGTGACTGCGCCTGAACAACTCGCGGTATTTGCGGCAAACCTACAAGCTGAGCAGGTGCTCTCTTTAGGGGTGATTAATGGCCGTAACGTCTGGGCTGCAGATATTGATTTTATTGCCGAGCGTATCCGCCCCTTAGTCAATGAGCTTCCTGAACGTGTTTGGATTGCTCCCTCTTGTTCACTGCTGCACACCCCGGTGGATCTTGATGTAGAAACAGAGCTTGCACCGGCGCTTAAACAGCAGTTAGCGTTTGCTAAACAGAAATTAACAGAACTAGCACAGCTTAAGCTCCTACTTAGTTTACCTGAGGATGCAGAGTCTCAAGCTATTGTGGACTGTAATCTTGTCCGTCGACATGCCCGTGATGCTGCCGCTGACAAGCAGGTTATTGATAGAGTTGCCGGGCTAAATGATGGGGACTATGAGCGTGAGTCTGCCTTCGTTAATCGCCAATTAATTCAGCAGCAAAAGTATCAATTACCTCTGTTACCGACAACGACTATAGGTTCATTTCCTCAAACCCCCGCGATCCGCGGCCTGCGTAGTCGTTGGCGTAAAGGTGAGATCACTGCAGATTTTTATAATGACCAGTTAAGACAAGTGACTAAAGATACGATCGATCGTCAGCTTAAATTAGGTTTAGATGTGCTGGTTCATGGCGAAGCTGAGCGTAATGACATGGTTGAATATTTCGGTGAGCAATTGCAAGGTGTGGGCTTTACCCAGTTTGGTTGGGTACAGAGTTATGGTTCACGTTGTGTAAAACCGCCACTCATTTTTGGTGATGTATCTCGGCCTAAAGCCATGACCGTCGAGTGGGCAACATATGCCCAAAGTCTGACAGATAAGCCGGTAAAAGGGATGTTAACAGGCCCAGTAACTATCTTGCATTGGTCATTTGCCCGTGAAGATATCAGCCGTGAGCAGATTGCTACACAAATAGGGTTAGCGATTCGAGATGAGGTGATCGATCTTCAAAATGCGGGTATTGGGATAATTCAGATCGATGAGCCTGCTTTTCGTGAAGGCCTGCCGTTGAAGAGATCTGATTGGGATCATTACCTAAACTGGGCTGTTGATGCTTTCAGGCTCAGCGCGGCAGGAGTTACCGATGAGACCCAAGTTCACACGCATATGTGCTATAGCGAGTTTAATGAAACCATAGCCGCCATTGCTGCCATGGATGCGGATGTGATCACCATTGAAACGTCGCGCTCAAGAATGGAGTTATTAACGGCATTCGAAGATTTCGAATATCCCAATGAGATAGGTCCCGGTGTATATGACATTCACACGCCTAACATACCGTCAGTGGATGAGATGGTGACATTAATCGAAAAGGCAGCCTGTAAAATTCCGCTACGCCAGCTTTGGGTGAATCCAGATTGTGGACTTAAAACCCGTACTTGGGATGAAGTTGAACCCGCTCTGCAAAACCTAGTTCAAGCGAGCAAAGTACTTAGAAGAAGGTTGGGCTAAAAGCTAAAGAAGTGACGAGTTAAAGATAGAGCTGATAAGTGTCGAGTCTTGAGTTCAAGAAAAAGCTAAGTAGCGGTAAGCCACTCGGATCTAGGAGCTTACCGCTATAAAGTTGGCTACATTAATTAATGTCCTATTCTTAATGACTTACTGTTTTTGAAAACACATTAATGACGATGACACCAGCCAAGATTAAAGTCATCCCTATAATCGCTGGAATATCAGGCAATTGTTTGTATAGTACAGCGCTTATCGCTGCGACTAATATTATCCCCATGCCAGCCCAAATAGCGTATGCGATACCAACTGGTATCGTTTTTAGCACTAGGGATAAGAAATAAAATGCGGTGACATAACCCAGAACACAAACGATGCTCGAGGTTGTTTGAGAAAAACCATCAGATGCCTTAAGTGCTAATGTTGCTATGACTTCAGCACCTATCGCTAATGCTAAATACCAGTATCCCATGCTCACTCCCTAGATAGACAACTAACAGTGCTAGCCAGTGTTTATTAACTGCGAATACAATACCTTGATTATCGTATGTAAAATAGTGAGTTACATCAACATTTAGCGCTGGTGGAACAAGAGCCAATAATCGAAAGTTTAGATGAACCTGCAAGCTTTCAAATAATAAAATGACCTGCACCTTCATTCGAAAGTGGAGGTCAAGTATTCACATTCCAATCTGTTGTGCTTATTTGTATTACTCCTGTACTACATTTCTAGGGCAAACCCACTCCGGCATAGTTAACTCCAGAAAGATGGGCCATTTCTCTGTGCCAGGTGGCTAAGTCATCTCTGTTAAAGTCGCTTAAATTATGATGGCCACAGGCGCGCGCCATCACTTGCATCAACTCGATGGAAGCATTGAAGAAATTGGCAAGTTGTTGGGATGACTTCTCAACATTGAGCCGTTGACGTAGATCCGCTTTTTGGGTGGCAATACCAGCGGGGCAGTTGTTGGTGTTACACATACGAGCTGCAACACAGCCAATCGACTGCATAGCGCTGTTGGAGATAGCTACGCCATCGGCGCCTAGCGCCATCGCTTTGACAAAATCCATGGGGACGCGCAGTCCACCAGTTACGATTAAGGTCACTCGTCCGCTTGCTCCTTGCTCGTCTAAATAGCGTCGCGCTCGTGCTAATGCAGGAATGGTTGGGACGCTGATATGGTCACGGAACATCTCTGGGGCTGCACCTGTGCCGCCGCCTCGACCATCGAGAATGATGTAATCGGCTGTCGCATCTAAGGCAAATTGAATATCTTGCTCGATATGGTTGGCACTGAGTTTAAAACCGATAGGCACACCGCCACTGACTTCACGTACGCGATCGGCGAAACGTTTAAAATCAGCACTGGATCTTAAATTGGTGAAGGTAGGGGGTGATATTGCAGATTGACCTTCTGGTATGCCACGAACTAGAGATATTTTCCCTTGATTTTTGATGCCTGGAAGGTGACCTCCAGTGCCAGTTTTCGCCCCTTGTCCACCTTTGAAATGGAAAGCTTGTATGGTGTTCATCAACGCCTCTTTATAGCCAAACTGAGCGCTGGCAAGTTCATAAAAATAGCGGGAGTTAGCGGCTTGTTCTTCCGGTAACATGCCACCTTCCCCTGAACAGATACCGGTTCCAGCAAGTTGAGCACCGATGGCAAGGGCCGTTTTAGCCTCTTCTGAAAGAGCACCGAAACTCATGTCTGAGACAAACAGAGGGATTTTTAATTTAAGGGGCTTACGAGCTTGTGGCCCAATGATGAGTTCGGTTGAAACAGCCTGATCTTCAAGCAGAGGCTTAGTCGCCATCTGAGCGGTCATGATCTGCAGATCATCCCAATGAGGTAGCAAGTGTCTAGGAACACCCATGGAGGTCATCGGGCCGTGATGGCCGAGTTTAGACAGTCCATCTCGTGCTAGCTGATGGATAAACTCAACGGTGGGCTCCTCTATCGTTGCCTTTGCCTCTGGGGAAGCATTGATGTTTGCAGCATTGATAACCCTGGATCTCTCACTGCCTATTTGACTCGCTGTAAACTGCTTATGGCTGCCATCACAAAAGGGTGCATTGGCAGTGTGTTTACAGGCACACAGAAAGGCGTCACCATCTTGCTCTGCAGTAAAGGCCTTAGGTTTAAATGATGTGCCAGCATGAGACCCATCGCAAAATGGCTGAGTTTGAGATTTTCCGCAGGTACAGAAGTAATACTCCTCCCCCTTGGTGAGTTCGACTTTTTTAGGTTTATTGTCTGCAATGATCGGGTTGCTCATACCTTCTACCTCGTTGAATTCGGTTTGTTATTGGAATGATTTGAGTCTTGATTGAGCTTTTGTCGTGACTGGTTTATCAATGGCAACAATATCTATTAGTTTTAGTTCAGTTCGCTATTCTTTATGGTTTTGCTTAAATGAATATGGTGGTTAAATCGTCTTTTAAAGATAACCTAAAGTATGCTTAGGTTCGATGCAATAGATTGTTTTTTATTCGGTTATTGAGAATGGAAATCGTTTGAGAAAATATTTAATTTTTCTCTGAACTATTTTGAAGATTGTCCGGTCTTATTCAGCATGTATGTTTGAGCTCCATTGCCATACCTAAGTTTAAAGAGGATATTATTTATCAATAAGTTTTTTGCTAATCAAACAGGGAATCGTTGGACAGTATTGGTTTTTGCCATACTGACGCTATTCTGTTTGACCCAAAATAGCGGAATACTTAACTTGCTACTCAATCAACAGAGTACGCAGGCAGTGATGAGTACCTCACTCAGTGCGTATACAAGTGATACGTCAAACATCGGTGCAAAAGAGCTGACTCAAAGTGCAGAGCTTAAGGCTTTCGAGTTTAAAACCTGCGAGTTATCAGAAAAATCTATGCGTGCTTGTATGGACGCCCCGAGCAGCTTACCGTTTTTAGTGTTGCTCTTTTTATTGCCTCTACTTCCCCTCGCTTACCGTGTTGTTACACGGTCCCCTTCGCCTAGCTATCACGCTAAACCTAGGCGAATACATCTCTCACTTTGTCGTTTTCAAGAATAAAAACACTTCAATTCTACTAAGAGAATAGTGACTTAAATTACGTTGTTTCGCGTTAATTAAGTCAACTTTATTCATCTCAAGGCATGACAGCATCTGATATTTAGGCTTATCAATTGGCCATCAGTGTTGAATGTTATATGGCAGAAGTCTGTGCAGGATACTCTGAATATAACCTTGTAGCTTGAAGTGATTGTTCTCTGCATGCGTTGCACCCGCAACGTGGTTTTTCATGCTGTAGAAATTAACTGCTAATAGTGCTCGTTTTTAGTGAGGCTTTAGCAGACTAGCTCGTCATTGACGGGAATTGGGGTTGTTGTGAAATTAAATAAAGTTTTGTTAGGTAGCACATCTATATTGGCGCCTTTGGTTGTTATTAGTTTGGCTTTTTCAGACAGGGTTTATGCTGTCGTAAACAAAGAGGGCGATGCTGTGGCTGTGAAGGCTGCAAGAGTCATAGAACATGCGCATCATCATTACTTTCAAATTAAAGGTAGAGTCGCAGCAAAAGAAGATGTTGCTTTACAGGCTCAAGCCACAGGTTACTTAGTGTCTAAGCATTTTAAAGAGGGAGATATGGTTGCCCGAGGCGAACTTTTGTTTCAACTCGATAATCGTCGCTATCAGGCTAAACTATCCCAAGCCAAATCACTGCTAGCCAGTGCTGAAGCTAATTTAAATGTGGCTAGGCTTGATTATAAGCGTGGGCTATCTTTACTGCCGACCTCCTCAATAAGTGCAGCAGAAGTCGATCGTTTGCAGGCAGAAGAGCAATTAGCTCAAGCTAAGATTAAGTCAGCTAAAGCGCAAATCCAGTTGGCTAAAACCGAACTGGATTATACCCAGGTAAGAGCACCGTTTTCAGGACGGATCAGTAACAGTAAAGTGGCACTTGGGGAACTTGTCTCACCAACGAGTGAGACGCTTGCTGACTTAGTGACAGTATCGCCCATCGATGTCAGTTTTCAGGTGAGCGAAACGGTTTTCCATCAAGCCAAAAATAAAATGAAAGCTAGTGGTGCTGAATTGCCTTCAGTCTCGCTGTTTTTTAATTCAGGTGAAGCATTTTCTGAAATTGGTGAGATCACTTATTTAGGCAATCGTGTCGATAAAGCCACTGGTACTGTTGCTGTTCGCGCCGAATTTGATAATCAACAGGAGCTGTTATTACCCGGGCAGTATGTTGAGCTCACCGTTACCGAGAGCATGCCGGATCCTGTTCTATTACTGCCACAACGTGCTTTGTCTCAAGACTTAATGGGCTTTTATGTTTTTGTCGTTGATGGCAATGACATGGTTGAGCGCAGAGATATTCAAATCGGCGAACAAGTGGGCAGTCAAGTTATTGTCAATGCTGGCGTGACGGTAGATGAGGTGGTGATAACTCATGGTTTACAGCAGGTGAAAATCGGTTCACGGGTTAACGCCAAGCTAGTCGATACTGCTCATTTACTAGTGAAGGTGGCAGGCGCATGATTAGTCAGTTTTTCCTCGACAGGCCAAAATTTGCCATCGTTTTGTCTTTGATTATCACCTTAGCAGGCATCATTGCGATCCCCAATTTAGCGGTATCGCAATTCCCCGTTATTACTCCACCTCAAGTACAAGTGACAGCATCGATGCGCGGGGCGAGCGCTGCGGTTGTTGAAGAGACGATAGCTAGACCTATTGAAGATGCCATTAATGGTGTTGAAGATATGATCTATATGAGCTCAAAAAGTAGTAACGATGGCACCTATCGTTTATCGGTCACTTTTGAGGTGGGCACAGATCCTAACATTGCTCAGGTCAATCTACAGAACCGCCTTGCTCTCGCTGAACCCATGCTGCCCTCTGAGGTGTTGGCCAACGGATTAAGTGTAAAAAAATACTCACCTGATATCCTTATCATGATTGATTTCACCTCAACAGAAGGTCAGATCAGTGAGCAGGTCTTGTCGAGTTTTGTGGCGTTGCAGGTCACGGATAAATTGACGCGTATTAAGGGAATTTCTGAATCAGTACTGTACGGTAATCGCTTTGTCAGTATGCGAATGTGGTTAAACCCAGATAGGATGGCACACCTAAAGATTACTGCTTCAGATGTGCAGCAGGCGTTGCTTGAACAAAATATTCAAGTCCCATTAGGCAGTGTCGGCGCAAGGCCTAATGATAAGCCGCTTGAATTGCAGTATTCGTTACTCACTAAAGGTCGTCTATCGACCGTTGAGGAGTTTGAAAGCGTCATTCTGCGAGCGGATAAATCGGGTAACACGGTTTACCTGAAAGATGTTGCATCTGTGGCGCTCGGTCAGCAAGAGTATATTGGTGCCGGGATAAGTGATGGTAAGCCATCGGCACAAATTCAGATCACCACCTTGCCAGGTGCCAATGCCATTGAAGTGGCCGATAGGGTAAAAGAGGCGCTAAAAGAGATGCAAGCCTTGATGCCGGAGGGGATGATTTACAACACCCAAGTCGATACCACACTGTTTGTTAAAGAATCGATTAAGGGCATGCTGTGGACATTAGTCATTGCCGTGATGCTTGTGGTGTTAGTCACCTACCTGTTTCTTGGTTCTGTTAGGGCCACCTTAGTGCCGTTAATTGCGATACCTATCTCGATAATTGGCAGTTTTGCTTTAATGCTAGCGGCAGGGTTTGGTATCAATACTGTGACCCTGTTTGGACTGATTTTGGCTATCGGTATCGTGGTGGATAATGCCATTTTGGTGATTGAAAATGTTGAAGCCAATTTAGCCTTAGATAGCTCACTGAGTGCTAAAGCGGCCACTGAACAGGCGATGAAACAGGTTACCGGGCCTATAATCACCTCTACCTTAGTCTTGTTGGCTGTGTTTATTCCGGTGACGTTACTGCCTGGTGTCACTGGGATCATGTATCAGCAATTTGCCATGACGTTGATATTTTCGCTGATCTTGTCGGCTGTTGTTGCGTTAAGTCTGAGTCCAGTCTTGTGTTCTTTGTTACTCAAGCCCGGTATACGAAGCTATCCGCAGTGGTATCTGCGCTTTAATCGATTCTTTGACGGTGTCACGGCTAAATACAGCCAAGTGACCGCGGTATTGATCCGAAAAAGCTTAGTGTTAGTTGTATTGTCGGTTGGGACGTTGATTGCATTGACCTATCTAACTCAATCAACGTCCACCAGCTTTGTTCCTAAAGAAGATAAGGGAATATTTTTCGTCAATGTAATTCTGCCTGATGGGGCGAGTTTAAGTCGTACTGAGCAAGTGATAACCAAGGTCGAAACCTTTCTAAAGTCTGAAACTGGAGTATTGAACATTGCTTCATCATCGGGTTATTCAGGTTTATCAGGGGCAATGCAGTCAAATGCTGCAAGCATGTTTGTCAGCTTGGCCCATTGGGATGAGCGTGCCGCGATGGAAGGTCTACATGGTGTTGAAGATATCATTGCTCGGGTAGGACAGTGGGCTAAAGCTGAGTTGCCGGAAGCGCAAGTCATCAGCTATGGACCGGCAACGATTCCGGGAATTGGCTCAGGTACAGGCTTTGAATTTGCACTGCAAGATACCTTAGGACGAGATAAAGCTGAGCTTGGTATTGTGATGCAAGATATTATCAATAGGGCCAACCAAGAACCTGAACTGCAAGGGGTATTTAGTGCGTTCAGGGCGAATGTGCCACATTATTATTTGAACATCAATAGGTTAAAAGCCAAGCAGCTTGGTGTGCCACTGTCTGAAGTGTTCTTAACCTTACAAGTTAATCTGGGTTCATTATATATTAATGATTTCTCTCAGTTCGGTAAGTCTTTTAAGGTGACTTTGCAAGCTGAGGGCGCATTTAGAGAGTCTGTAAATGATATTGGCAGATACCAAGTCAGAAGCCTAAGCGGCGAGATGGTTCCCTTGAGTACGTTGGTGTCTATTGAGCCGACATTAGCCCCTGATATTATATGGCGATATAACAAGTACGGCGCGACGATCATTCAAGGCCAAGCCGCAGCTGGATTTTCTACTGGTGATGCCATGGCGGCGATGGAGCGAGTCGCAGCAGATGTGCTACCCCAAGGATATACCTATGAGTGGAGTGGTTTGTCTTATCAAGAAAAATTAGCGGGCAACATGGCCATCTATGCGTTTGGCTTAGCACTGATATTTATTTACCTATTGCTAGTGGCTCAGTATGAAAGCTGGAGCCTTCCTTTCGCGATTATCTTGGTGGTGCCGACTGCAATATTAGGCGGCATGTTAGCACTCAAACTGGGGGGATTCTCCCTCAGCTTATATGCCCAGATAGGTCTGGTTTTGCTTATTGCGATGGCGGCGAAAAATGCCATTCTGATTGTTGAGTTTGCCAAATTAAAACGTGAGGCGGGCTTATCAATTGCAGAGGCTGCGAGACTCGGTGGTGCATTGCGATTTAGGGCGGTGAATATGACCTCATGGTCGTTCATCTTAGGGATTGCTCCGCTGCTTTTTGCATCCGGTGCTGGGGCGGTGGGATTACAGAATATTGGGTTTACATTGGTGGGAGGTTTATTGAGTGTATTGCTTATTGGCTCCCTCTTCGTTCCTGGATATTACGCTCTTATTCAGGCATCAAAGGAACGTATAATGGAGCGATTTTCAAGGTGAAAATGATGATGATTATTAGGTCGAATAATTGGTTAAGTCATAAGTTGAATATGAGATTGAAAATGAAATTGAATAAGGTATTTACATCTAACTATCAGTCATTAATGCTAAACAGGAGAGTCAATTGAAGTCTATAAAATCTATATTCTTGGCTTTGTGTGTCTTAATCTCTTTAAGTGCCAGTCAGATAGCTGTTGCAGCCTCCACTGGGTGGCTGACCAATGATAATCACCCGCCGGTAAAGACTAGGCTTATGCTGACAGGAGAGCTGGATCTTGTCTCGAAAACCTTGCCTGCAGTGTTGGAAGTGAAGCTTGATGGTGATTGGAAAACTTACTGGCGCAGCCCTGGTGAGGGCGGTATTGCACCGAGTATTAAGTGGGATGACTCGACTAACTTAAATCATGTTGAATGGTCTTGGCCTACACCAGATAAGTTTTCACTATTAGGCATGCAAACCTTTGGTTATCAAGGTGAGGTGGTGTTTCCCTTACTGCTGACCTTAGACGATATGTCAGCGAATACACAGTTACATGGCAAGTTCACCTTGTCCTCTTGTACCACCATCTGTGTGCTTACCGACTATGAGATTAACTTAGATTTTAATCCAAGTGATCTCAGAGCGGATAGTGATGCGATGTTTGCCTATAACAAGGCTGCATCGAAAGTGCCACAGAAGGTAACCGCTGAGGATTCTGCTAGTGCAATAAAACTCGGTTGGGATAGTGCAAAGTCGCAACTTGAAGTGATTTTGGATGCCAAGCAATGGCAAAGGCCGGAAATTATTATCGATGGTGAGCCAGATACCCTCTTTAAATTAGTCGGCACGAATAAGGTTGAGAAGAAGGATGGTACACAGCAGCTGGTGGCTATTTTTGACGGTGAAAGCTGGTTGGGAGAACCTGAGTTACTGGATAAAAGCTTAAACATTACTGTGGTCGATAACAATCATGCCATAGAGTACTTATCACCCGTAAATGCGACTCAGATTATTGAGTCAGGCAGTTCACTGCTGACTATTTTGTTGTTTGCGTTACTTGGTGGTCTCATTCTGAACGTGATGCCCTGTGTATTACCTGTGTTAGGGATGAAATTGAGTTCAGTGGTAGCGGCGCCTGATCTGCAGAAAAATCAGATCCGTCAGCAATTTCTAGCCTCAGCACTGGGCATCTTAGTCTCTTTCTGGTTGCTTGCAGGCTTTATCTTAGTGTTAAAGTTGACGGGGCAGGCCATCGGTTGGGGCGTGCAGTTCCAAAACCCTTGGTTTATTGGATTTATGGCGTTAGTGACCTCGGTATTTGCACTGAATATGCTTGGGGCATTTGAGATTAATCTACCGTCAAGTTTTCAGACTAAGTTGGCGACTACTGGAGGCAATAATAATCGTGGTCACTTCTTGCAGGGGATGTTTGCGACCTTACTCGCCACCCCTTGCAGTGCGCCATTTTTAGGCACTGCAGTGGCATTTGCACTTGGTGCAGATACCTTGAGTTTGTTGGTGATATTTACCGCATTGGCAGTTGGCATGGCACTGCCTTGGTTAGTGGTGGCTGCATTCCCTCAGGTGGCAAGCTATTTCCCTAAACCTGGACGCTGGATGAGCGTGATCAAAGTTGTCTTCTCAGTCCTGCTGTTGATCACCAGTCTGTGGCTCATTAGCTTGTTGAGTAGCTTTATCGCGGTGAGTTATCTCTTTGGGGCTGCAGCTGTTCTGTTGATTACCTTCTTTATTTTTATGGCCAAAACAGTGGGTGTTGCTGCTGTCGTTGCCACCTTCAGCATCACGTTGATGTTGGCTGCTGTGAGTGCGTTTATGACCTCTGAACAGTGGGCGAAAGCGCTACCCACAGATCTTCAGTGGACGCCATTGAGTGAAACCTTAATTGCGGAGCAAGTGACACAGGGGAAAACCGTGTTTGTCGATGTGACGGCAGATTGGTGCATTACCTGTAAGGCTAACAAGGTTGGGGTGATATTGCAGGACCCTGTTTATAGCGCGCTGAAGCAGGACAATATGTTGTTAATGATTGGAGATTGGACCACTCCATCTGAGCATATTACTAATTACTTACAGAGCCATAACCGTTTTGGGGTGCCATTTAACGTGGTTTACGGTCCCAATGCGCCACACGGTATCGAGCTGCCAGTGATCTTATCGACAAAAGATGTGCTAGCAGCCATTGAGCGTGCGTCAGCGAGATAGCTGAACAATGGGTTCTAATCGATATTCAACATGTCTGCTGTAGGTCAGTGCTTATTAGAGTGTAAATAAGCATTGAGCAGGCAAAAAAGAACAAGGCTGTGATTAACTATTGAGCTTAATCACAGCCACAAATTTGGAGTTATTATGACGTTATTTTCAAATACCAAAACGGAATCAAAGACGAAGCCGTCGTGCAAAACCATCTCTTGGGTAAATCGTGTTTTTCAATCCCGTAAACTGCAGATGTTTGCTGTTTCAGGAATAACGGCATCGGTATTATTAATCTCATCTCAGTTACCTTTTATCTCATCGGCACAGGCTGGGGTGACGAGTTTGAATGCTGAGCAACAACAGGATGTTCGCACCATCATTAAAGATGCCTTGATTAATGATCCTGATTTACTTAAAGAAGCCATTATTGCTCTGCAAACCCGTGAGCAGCAAGGTGCAAATTCTGCAAAACAAAACGCCTTAGAAGTTAACCATACTGCCATGTATGACACTAAGAGTGACCCGTGGAAAGGGGCTGAAAAGCCTGAGATTACTATGGTGTACTTCACTGACTTTAATTGTCCATATTGCAAGAAGATAGAGCCGTCTCTCAATCAGCTTATTGAGGAGTTCCCTCAGCTTAAAATCATCGTCAAGATGGTACCACTGCAAGGGGCGGGATCTAAGATGGCCGTTGAACTAGCACAAATGGTCTGGCTCAATGAGCCTGAGAAATTCATTAAATTGAAAGATATGTTGATGTCGAGTCCGCGTCGATTAGACGCTGAGTCGATTACTAAAGTGGCTAAGTTGACTGGTACAGAGCAGTGGCTAGGTAAGGCTGATACAGGGGTTGATGAAATGGTGCATAACAATATCCAATTGATGAGGAATTTAGGCATTGGTGGCACACCAAGTATGATTTTTGGTGACAAAATTATTGCAGGTTTAGTGTCATATGATGTACTAAAAGAACAACTTGAAGAGATGATTGAGGCGAAAGGCTGATGGGTAATGAGGATAAGGAAAAGCTGACTCAACAAGGTAAAGCGGCTATTACTCCCTTAAAACGGGCTCTTGGCTGGCTTAAGCAAATAGCCTTGTTTATGTTGTTTGCCATTGTCGTGACTGGTGCCATGGATATCTGGCGCGGTAAAGATATTCCTAGGGATAACTTGCCGGATCTCAAAGGCGTTACATTATCAGGAACCGATATTGATATCGACAAGCTTAGCCAAGATCAGGCGGTATTAGTCTACTTTTGGGGGAGTTGGTGCCCAGTGTGTAACTTCGTCAGTCCGGCGGTGGATACCATGGCAAGCATGTACCCTGTGGTCACAGTGGCAATGAATTCTGGCCCCGATGATAAGATGACAAAGTACCTTGCCCATAAAGGTTATGAGTTTGAAACCATCAACGATAGCAATAATGACATTGCCCGTGACTGGTCAGTTCAACTCACCCCCACCTTGATGGTGTTTAAAGACGGTGAGTTGAAACATTACACCACAGGCTTTACTAGCTTGCCAGGCATGTGGTGGCGCATGTTATTCGCTTAGCCGTCGCTTCGATGGAGATAAACTAATGAGAAGGCCGATACGATAGTGTATCGGCTTTTTTGTGTCTATGAGCCTGTTGTAAAATTGTTCTAAATCAATGAAAGATGTAAAACTGATTTATCTTGAACTGTTTTACTCCAGCTTACGGTCTGCTAATACATGTTCTTATTGACAAATATCGAGGTAGTAGGGTGAACACAAAGTTTCTTAGAGGAAAAACCAGCTTGCTTTTTGCATTATGGATTCTCTGTACCCAAGTGATTGCAGCACCTTTATCTGTGGGGGAGAAAGCGCCTGATTTTGCTCTCAAACTGCTCGATGGTAGCGAATTCAACTTGAGCGATTATCATGAAGACAAGTCGGTCTACCTTATTTTTTGGAATACTTGGTGTGGTCCATGTATGAAGAAGGCCCCTAAATTGGTTGAGATACAAGGCCTGTATGGTGAGCAGGTTAAGCTGCTAGCGATAAATACCAGTTGGAGTGACTCTTTGTCTGACATTACTCAGTTTCAATTTCATTTCTCGACTAACTATCCGATAGCTTTTGATCATGATGCTGAGGTGACACATCGCTATGGTGTGCTCGGCACGCCAACGGGTTTTTTGATTGATATCAATGGTGTCATCAGGCAGGTTGATGGCATCACGGATACTTTGAGTGCCAATATAGCCCAATGGAATCAAATAGCTCATCAGGGAGGAGATGAATTAATAGCAAGTGAAGGGTGCAGCAAGGAGAACGTATGTTAACAGACAAAGGATTGCAGTCTGAGTCTAATAAACCAGAGCGAGTCAGTGCCTATTGTTGCGGACTCAATCGAAGGGCGTTTTTAAGACAGACTGGTGCAGCAGTGCTGTTATTAGGTTTGATTGGCGCAAAACCTTGTGTGGTGATCGCAGCTGATAAGCTTGAAGATGAAACCGTTATTAATGAGGAAGGTTTTAGTGTCCACACTCAAGCAGTCGTTGAAGCGGTGCAGATGCAGCTATTTCCCGATGATGGTGATGGACCTTCGGCACTGGATCTCAACGCGTTTCGTTACCTTACTTGGGCGCTAGAAGATCCAGACAACAAAGCTGATGGTGATAAAGCCTTTATTTTGCAGGGAGTCGGTTGGTTAGAAGAGCTAGCCAAGTCTACCCAAGGCGAGAGTTTCATCAAGCTAGGGGCTCGTGAGCAAGATCTGGTGCTTAAGCAGATATCGACAAGCCGCGCCGGTGAAAATTGGCTCTCTTTACTGCTCTATTACTTGTTAGAATCCCTGACGTTAGATCCTGTTTACGGTGGTAACACTGATGGCATCGGCTGGCAATGGCTAGAACATCAGCCAGGATTCCCTCGGCCAGTGGAAGGCAAAACCTATTTAGATTTCAGTTCGGTGAATCCTTGATGAAAAGTAGCAAACAGTTTGATATCTGCATCGTCGGTAGCGGTGCAGGGGCAGGGCCTATCGCTTATGAACTCGCCAGAGCCGGATTTAAGGTTGGAGTGTTGGAAAAGGGCAAGTGGTTTAAAGAGGAAGATTTTTTTAAAGATGAGCAGTTAGGTCGTCACAGTGTATTTCGTTCTCAGTTTAAGGATGAACGCCACACGCTTGAAGAGCCCAATGGTGATGGCAGTTGGTCATCGGATACCACATCGCAGTTTTGGGGCGGCAATATTGTTGGTGGTGCCACTAACTTTATGAGTGCCTATTTTCATCGTCTCAAGCCACAAGATTTTAGGCTGGTGTCAGAATATGGCGCCATTGAGGGAGCAAACAATGTCGACTGGCCAATTAGTTACGATGAGTTAGAGCCCTATTACGCTAAGGTTGAGCAAGTGATTGGTGTTTCTGGCAGGGTAGTCAATCATCCACAGCTAGAGCCTCGTTCGACTAAGCACTTTCCGTTTCCGCCGACAGCTGAACATCCGGTCGCTCAGCGTTTTGATATCGCTTGTAGGAGTTTGAAGCTTCATCCATTGCCGATGGCCCGCGGTATTCTCTCCATTCCATTTAATGGTCGACTCAGTTGTGAGTATTCAGGTTATTGCGGCAGTTACGGCTGTCACTCCGGTGCGAAGGCTAGTTCACGGGCAGCTTTATTAGGCAGTGCAGTGAAAACAGGCAACTGTGAGATTGTCACTCAGGCTAAGGTTTATCGACTCAATACTGATGAATCCGGCAAGGTTGTGTCAGCGGATTATTTTGACCTAGCCGATGGCGATAGCGAGAAACGTGTCACCGCCAAGTTGTTTGTGGTGGCCTGTTACGCCATCGAGAGTGCGCGTCTGCTATTGATGAGCACTGGAATCAAACATCCAAATGGCATTGGTAATCGTCATCAGCAGGTGGGAAAAAATCTGCATTGCTGCGCAGGAGGAACTGGCCATGGTGTGTTTGAGATGGATAAGTTGAAAGCGTTTGAAGCCGAGCAACTTAAGGTTCGCGGTCCTTTCTTTAATCGTGCTTTGCAAGACTGGTATGAGATAGATGATAAAACGGTCTCAGATAGACCAATAAAAGGCGGTACTCTGGACTTTGTGTTTGATCCGCCATCGCCTACTGGAGCAACGTCGAATCTGAAGTGGCAGGGAGATAATCTGCTGTGGGGGACTGAGCTGAAACAGAAAATCAAATCTCACTTTACCCAGTCGAAAGATTTCAAATTTGAGGTCTTCTGCGATTGGCTAACCAATGATGAATGTTATGTCAGTTTGGATACGCAGGAGAAAGATCGCTGGGGCCAGAGTGTTGCTAAAGTTAGGGCGGGTTTTCATTCCCATGATGAAAAGGTGGCGCAATACTTAGTGGATCGCGGCGTAGAAGTGATGAAAGCCATGGGGGCCCATGAAGCTTGGGGCAATGTATTTACTCAGCCCACCTCTAACTTAGTGGCGGGTGGTTGTCGTTTTGGTGATGATCCTAAAACCTCAGTATTAGACAAAAACTGCCGAGTACATGACTGTGACAACCTTTATGTCACAGATGGAAGTTTTATGCCCAATGGAGGCTCAGTCACCCCTACCTTTACCATCTATGCCAATGCGTTTCGTGTAGCTGATAAAATATTAGAGCAACTTAAAACCTAGCTAGCATTCTGAACTGATTTCAGAATCTATTTTGTTGGTTTTATAGAAATCCCTAGGACCTAGGTTCTAGGTCCTATCATCTCTTTAAAATACCATTTCTGGTACGTTATCAGGTACTACCATCTCACCATCGGTCAGCTTGATGATGGTTTCGACGCTGACGCCGGGTGCCCGTTCAAGGAGATGAAACTTGCCTTCTTTTATCTCGATAAGCGCCAGATCTGTCAATACCCGTTTGATGCAGGCTTTACCCGTTAACGGTAGGGTGCACTTAGTTAGAAGCTTAGAGACGCCATGTTTTGAAGCGTGAGTCATGGTGACGATAATATTGTCAGCCCCGGCGACTAAATCCATTGCGCCGCCCATGCCCTTGATGAGCTTCCCTGGGATCATATAGGAGGCGATATTACCTTGAGTATCGACCTCAAATGCACCTAAAACGGTGAGATCTACATGGCCACCACGGATCATGGCAAAAGATTCGGCCGAATCAAACACTGCTGCGCCTGTTGCCATCGTGACTGTTTGTTTACCTGCGTTAATCAAATCAGCGTCTATCTCCTCCTCTGTGGGAAACTCCCCCATGCCCAGCAGACCATTTTCTGATTGCAACATTACCTCAATGTCCTGTGGAATATAGTTGGCCACTAAGGTGGGAATGCCGATGCCTAAGTTGACGTAATAGCCATCTTGCAGTTCTTGAGCGACACGTTGGGCGAGTTGTTCTCTTGTGAGTGTCATATCTAGTACCTAACTCCTTATTATTCAGTTGGCGAGGGCGTGGGACGCGTGGTGCGCTGCTCTATGACTTTGGTAAACTGTCCTTGAATTAGACGGTTAACGTAGATCCCTGGTGTGTGGATCTCATCGGGATTTAATGCACCGGGTTCAACGATCTCCTCGACTTCCACGACGGTGATCTTGCCTGCTGTGGCGGCGAGAGGATTGAAATTACGGGCCGTTTTTCGATAAACAAGATTGCCAAAAGTGTCGGCTTTCCAGGCTTTTATGATGGCGAAGTCCCCTTTAATGGACTCTTCCAGTATGTACTCTCTGCCATTGAATTCTCGCAGGTCTTTGCCTTCAGCGACGAGAGTACCTACACCAGTTGCCGTATAAAATGCAGGAATGCCTGCACCAGCAGCACGCATCTTTTCGGCGAGTGTTCCTTGAGGCGTTAGCTCGACATCGAGTTCGCCTGACATCATCTGAGCTTCAAAATTAGCATTCTCACCTACGTAGGAGGCGATCATTTTTTTGATCTGTTTTCCCTGCAGTAATACGCCAAGACCATGCTCAGTGGTGCCGCAGTTATTAGAAACCACTGTCAGCGCCTTAGTCCCTTTGTTCTTGATCTCTTGGATCAGGTTTTCCGGGATACCGCATAAGCCAAAACCGCCGGCGATGACGGTCATGCCATCTTCAAGTCCCGCCATCGCTTCTTCGTAACTCGTCACTAGCTTATTAAATCCTGACATGATCGAATCTCCTATTGGTTATATGAGCCACCTATTCTTCTGTTCTTTTTAACTATTACTCAAAAACGAGCGCGCTCCTATGGTACTAAGGTCCCAATTAAATTAGGTGGGGATTGCAGTAATCTCAATGGGTGAACATGTTAATTTTGAACTTGTTTGCCTACGTGACAAACATAAGGAGTCTGGATGTTAAGTGGAAAGGTTGCCCTAATTACGGGATCAACAAGTGGAATAGGATTAGCGACCGCTCATGTGCTAGCCGAGCAGGGGATCAATTTAGTGTTGCACGGTTTGATGACCGATGTTGAAGGTCAAGCCTTGGCGGCGGACTTTGCTGAACGCTATAAAATACAGACGCTATTTGATAATGCGGATCTGCGTGACGGTGACAAAATTGCCGCATTTATGGATAGCGCCATCGCTAAAATCGGGACCATAGATATCTTAGTGAACAATGCCGGTATTCAGCATACACAAGGGGTAGATAGCTTTCCTGTGAATAAGTGGAACGATATCATTGCCATTAATCTCTCTTCGGCTTTTCACACGATTCAAAAAACTCTGCCGGGTATGCGTGAAAATCGCTGGGGCAGGATCATCAATATTGCTTCAGTCCATGGCTTAGTCGCATCGGTTAATAAGTCGGCTTACTGCGCCGCTAAACACGGTATTATTGGCCTGACCAAGGTGGTGGCACTGGAGTGTGCTGAACAGGCAATAACGGTCAATGCTATCTGCCCAGGCTGGGTAGATACACCACTGATTAATCATCAAATCTCTGAGATCGCCTCGCAAAAACAGATGAGTTTCGATGATGCTAAATATCAACTAGTGACTGCTAAACAGCCTCTGCCGGAGATGTTAGCCCCGAGACAAATTGGTGAATTTGTGCTGTTCCTGTGCAGTGATAGTGCTGGTGGGATCACGGGCTCCTCGCTGCCGATGGACGGCGCTTGGACAGCTCAATAATTGCTAGTCATTGAGTCGAGGGTGCTCAGAATCTTTTATTGTTAAAGCCCAGAAACTACTGGGCTTTGCTCATTTAGGCTTAAATTAATGTGCAACCGTTGGGCTTACTTGTCTAGGTTCATAATCCAGTGACTCAGCAGACGCACGCCGTGACCAGTACCACCCGCGGGTGTAATGCCCACATCTTTTGACGTAAGAGCGCTACCTGCTATATCTAAGTGAGCCCATTTAGTCTCACCAGTGAACTGTTTTAAGAAAACAGCTGCTGTCGTTGCCCCCGGTCCGCCGTAACCGGCATTTTTAAGATCGGCAATAGGACTCTTTAGCAGATCTTCATAGGCCAGAGGCAGACGCCAGACTTTCTCATCGACTGCCAGACCCGATACCGTGAGTTCATTGACGAGTGTATCGTTGTCACTGAATAAACCCGTGTAACGTTTACCTAAAGCGCGCACTTTTGAACCAGTTAAAGTAGCGACATCGATCATCACTTGAGGCTGATAGAACTCACGGGCATACCAGAGACCATCGGCCAGTACCAAGCGCCCTTCGGCATCAGTATTTAGCACTTCGACACTTAATCCTTCAGCGGTCATGACTACATCACCTGGGGCAAAAGCGGTTTCAGACACCATGTTCGCCGCCATCGCCATCACGGCAACGACATTAACATCGGCCTTTTGAATGGCCATCGCTTTAACGGTACCAAGCACTGCAGCTGCGCCTGCCATGTCAGATTTCATGCGTGAGATAGAATCACCCGTTGCCTTGATGTTATAGCCGCCAGAATCGAAGGTGATCCCTTTACCTACGAGCGCAATCGGTGCGTCGTCATTGCCTTGCCAGTGAGCGATAACCAGACGAGCCCCCTCTTGTGAGCCTCGTCCGACGGCGTGCAGTGCGCCCATGCCGAGCTGTTTAATCTTTTTAGGCTCTAAAATAGTGATTTTTACCCCAAGCTTGTTAAGTTCTTTTGCCGCTGCGGCAAAGTGAACTGGAGTCATCTCGGTTGGCACTTCAGAGATGAGATCCCGGGCTAGAAATACGCCTTGCTCAATGGCTGATAGCTGCTGGTAACTCGCTGTAGCCTTGGCTGGTTCTGCGACCTTAATGGTGTAACTCTTCTCTGCAGGTTTTTTCTCAGATAGATACTTATCAAACTGATAAGCGCGTAAATTGATGCCGTGAGCAAGTTCAGATGCAAAGCTGGCGTTACTGTTTGAGTCGCTGATCCCGTTCGTGAGTATGTCGATATTTCGCGACGTACTCTTACTGAAATGTGCTGTTACTGAGGCGCCTAGCTTATTGACTTGGCCAGCATTCAATTTAGTTACGTCACCTAAGCCAATCACCACAAGACGTTTAGCCTCTATGCCATTGGGCATTAAGATTTCAACCACTTGTTTGCTTTCACCGTTAAAGACTTTAAGGGCTAAGGCTTTTGATATCTGCTGATTAGATAATTTATCGAGACGTGCTAGGTCGCTAGAAATCTGTTTGCCAGCTTGAAAAACCACAAGTGTTTCTGCTGCTTTGGCGTTGTGATGTTCGACGAAGTTAAATGTTTCTGCTTGTGCGGAAAAACCGCTAAATAGTGCAATGCTGATTGAAGTAGTGAGGGCTGTAGTAAGAAGATTTTTTTTAGTTAGCATAATGTCCTCTAGTGGTTAGTTGAGTCTGTTGACGAGTTCGTATTGAGTAATTTTTTTGACATTTTATGTCGAAAAGGCAACATCATACTAAAGTATTCACTATTGAAGCAACTAGATAGCAAATACGTTACAAATCAATAATGGATATAAGCTTTTCTTGTCCTTGTCTTTGCCATCGTTACTTGTCCATTACATGGAAATTAGCCGATACTGAACTACCCCTAAAGGCCCATACCCAATCAGATGTTATTTCCTTAGCTTGTTTGCACAGTCTGTTTTTTACGCAATCAGTGAAGGTGATAACATGAAATGGATAAAGGCAAAGAAACCTCTTATTAGCTTGTGGCTTTTGGTCATATTAGGTCTGTGCGTCGGCTCTGCTAGTGCTGGCTCCTGGCAACAAGATGTCACCATAGGTGGCTTTAATAATGTGCATATCTATACACCAGATGGTGTATCAACCATAGGACAGGGAAAGTCGCTACTGATTGTGCTCCACGGTTGCGTGCAACCCATCAACAACTACCTCACTGCCAATTTAGAGCAAGCGGCTGAGGCCCATGGGATGGTGATCGCCGTTCCTGATGCGATGAATAAGGCAGGTTATAGTTGTTGGTCCTACTGGCAAGGCAGTATCAATCGAAATTCAGGGGGTTATAAGAACTTGATAAGCCTAGCCAATACCATGAGTGGCGATGTCAGCCGCAACATAGATCCTAAGCAGATTTATATTGCTGGGCTTTCATCGGGTGGGGCGATGGCAGCGCAAACTGCTTGCGTCGCACCGGAGGTTTTTGCCGGAGTCGCATCTAGTGCTGGACCAACAATAGGCACGAGTTCAAATGGTGCTATCACCACCTGTGAGTCGGTTACTGCACCCACGTTTAAGTCTCGCTGTGAAGGTTATGCTGGCAGTTATAAAAACCATTTTGCCACGCAACTGGCGGTGATAGGCCATGGCGCTGCTGATACTACCGTTAATAGCTGTTATAACCAGCAAAATGCCGATGGTTTTGCTCTTGTGTATGGAGTGTCACAGGTATCAGGCAGTAATAATTTGAGTGATGGCAGTGGTCATACGGCGCAAGAAACTCTGTGGAGTGATAAGCGCGTTAGTATGCTTTGGTTCGATGGACTGGATCATTCTTGGTCTGGTGGCGCTGGAGCATCTGGGGATTATGTTGCCGCTAACAGTATTAATTTTGCCACTTATCTCGGTCAGTTTTTTAGTGATAATAATAGGAGAGTCGACAGGAATACAGGCCCGCTATTAACGAATTTAACCGTGGTAAACAATGCTTCATCGCTGCTAATTACGGGCACAGCTATCGACAGTGAAGGCAGTGTCAGCAGGGTGGATCTAAAGATTTATCGATTAGGTTCAGGAACACCTGAGTTGGTTGAGAGTATTAACACTCAGATTTCAACTGTTGATGACAGTTTTAGCGCATCAACAGCGACATTGATTGACGGCCTTTACTCGGTATCAGCAATCGCAATAGACAATGAGTCCAAAGCGGGGGATGAGGCATTGATTTCTGTGCGTGTCGGCCCAGAACCCGAGGCTACGCCTCCCCAGTTAAGTGGGATCAGCGCTGCTATCTCTGGTCAGTGTGCGACCATCACAGGTCTAGTACTTGATATCAATCAAAATCTAGTATTGGTGACAGTCGGTTTTGCTAATGGCGTTAATGTCGACGCCAGTGTTGTAAACACCAGTAATGGCCAGCAATATTCGGCAGAGGGATGCAATCTGGCTGGTGGCAGTCAAATTGCCACTGTAGTCGCAACCGACTTAAGTGGCCTATCGAGTAGTGATTTGGTTGTGTTCACTATCGATGCCGGAATTACAGGTGATTACAACTTGCATATTAATCAGGGCCATATCGCTTGGGGTGTTGGCTACTCTGCATGTTATCTAGCATTTGGCACTGCAGATTTCACTATGCGAGAGTATCCAGCCGGTACCAACCTGTGTCAATGGGTCGCTGATGGTGCTGCAACCTGTGCCGGGCCTATACAGGCATGTATTGGCGGAGGAGCTGGAACACCAGACAGCGATAATGATGGTATTGCTGATAGTAGTGATAACTGTGTTAATACAGCCAATGGGGATCAAGCCGATAATGATGGTGATGGTATAGGCAATGTGTGTGATTCAACACCTGATGGTGAAGTGTTCCAGTGCACTGAATCAACAACCAGTAATTATGCTCACGTTCAAGCGGGACGAGCCATCACGAATGGTTACTACGTATTTGCCCTCGGTTCTGGCGCAAACATGGGTCTTTATAATGTGTTTTACTCAACAACACTGGCCGAAACCAATAATAGCTACTTCGTCATAGGCAGTTGCCCGTAACAAGGCAAACTAAGCCAATGTATCATCTCTAATCCACAAGCCAGTAATTCTAATACTGGCTTCATCTTCCTTTATCACACCTCTTTTATCAGGCCATCTCTTTTATCAGGCCACCCATTAAAGCTAATGCAGTTCAATCATTCTTAACTAGACTTAAATGATTAAGTAATGGGTAGAAAGGTGGTTGTAATGCCAAAACCAAGAGAACATCAAATAAGTTTGTTAGATACTGAATACTATAATATTTCTAGTCGAGTCGTTCGTAAGGCATTTCTTTGCGGAGTAGATGAGAGTACTGGAAAGAGCTATGAACATAGACGAAAATGGGTAGAAGATAGAATTCTGCAACTTTCGCAAGTTTATGCCATTGATATTTGTGCTTATGCTGTCATGCATAATCACCTTCATATCGTTCTTCATGTCGATGTGACTAAGGCTAAATCATGGAATATGCAGGAAGTGCTTTCACGCTGGCATCAGATTTTTAAAGGTACTTACTCAGCAATATATAAATCATGAACAACTAAGTAAGTTTCAATTAGATACAGTAGAGAAAACATCGGAGAAGTATAAACAGAGGCTTATGGATATAAGTTGGTTTATGCGCTCTTTAAATGAGCCTATAGCGAGGAAAGCTAACAAAGAAGATAGGTGTACAGGTCGTTTCTGGGAGGGGAGATTCAAATCTCAAGCCTTACTTGATGAAGCAGCTCTATTAACTTGTATGGCCTATGTTGATCTCAATCCTATTCGAGCACAAATAGCTAAAACTCCAGAAGAATCTGAATATACGAGTATTAGGCGAAGAGTTAAATCTGCCATGGTAGGGAGTCAGCCAAGTGAGTTGATGAAGTTCAAGGAAGGGGAGGTTTCTATAGAGGTCGTTCATAGTACTTTGTTGCAATACCAACTTGAAGACTACCTCGAACTTGTTGACTGTACTGGTAGAATTATTCGAGCAGATAAAGCGGGCTCAATTGATTCACATACTATAGCTATTTTGAATCGTCTGCATCTTCCTTGTGAGAATTGGATATATCTCACCCGCGAATTTGGAAGAGTGTTTAAAGGAGCGGTCGGAACTCCTGAGCATTTAACCGAATTTACAGAACATGTTGGCTTGAAAAGACGATATGGCATATCCAGTTGTCAAAAGTGGTTAAACTCAGCTTAAGACAGGTACGTTACTGTTATCTGGTTAGATAAATTGCAGTTATCTATCGATTAATTTTAGGTAAAACTCCCATCAAGAAAGTGGCGAATTCTTGTATCTGACATTCTTATAAATTCAACTAATTTGGCCAAACTGGATAAGATTTGTCTATTTCCAGTCTGCTTCTATCGGTTTCTCTACCCTTCGTTATAAAAATCAAGTTTAAATGATCGTTCGCAGTACATGGGGGAGGTAACCCATTGGTTTATAATGGGTGGCTTGTTAGAGGGGGTTATTTCATAAACTCGCTGATGTGAGCGTAGGTTTGCTGGCATTCATCTTTGACGAGGTCGTGGAGGAGCATATAGGCGTGGATTAAACCGTCGAATTGGTGGTGTTCCACTTTGACGCCAGCTTCGTGTAGCGCGTGGGCGTAGGCTAGACCCTCATCTCTAAGGGGATCACAACCAGCGGTGAAAATTAGGGTTTCAGGCATCTTGTTAGAGAAGGGGCCGAATAACGGTGAAGCTTGTTTGATGATTTGTTCGTGGCTAACGCCTTGTTCTGAATTTGCGTTAGTGATTGAGTTTGTACTGGGGATTGATTTTGCATCAGATCTCAAACTGTCGATAAAATACTGTTGAAAGTACCAACGTATTTTGTCCTGTTCCAGCAAAAAGCCCGTGCCGTTACTCTGCATTGAAGGACTACTCATGGTGTAGTCAACGCTGGGATAGATAAGGATCTGCTTGTCGATTTTTATGGCGCTGTTTTTCAAACTGTTCATGGTGAGCGTGGTGCAAATTGCACCGCCGGCGCTATCACCGACAATGGCGACCGTATCGTTATGACCAATATTTTCCAGTACTTGCTTGTAGTGGATCAACGCGTGCTGACAATCATGAATGCCAGCGGGATAAGGATGCTCGGGTGCTAAACGATACTCAACACAGATCACCACACAATGGGCCGTTTTGGCCAAGTGTCTGCTGATAGGATCGTAAAGCTCAACACTGCCACACATGTGGCCGCCACCATGAAAGTGCAATATTACCGGCAGTTTCTCATCGGGGGCGGGACTATAAACTCGAGCTTGTAGTTGGCGACCTTCATATTCAAAGGCTCTATTTTCGATAAATTCGACTGCTACTGACTCGCTCATTAAGGCGGCCAGTTTATCTAGATTGCCGCGTATCAATGTAGGGGTCCATTCAACCTTGTTGCGTTTCGACTCGGCTAGAGCGGTATTGGCTTGTTCAAGGAAGCCTTCAAGCTTAGGGGAAATTATGCCTCGCATGGTGTTATCTCCTTAACTTTGCCAGTTTCCGGCAGGAGATAACTGCCAATGAAGAAGGTGGTACTGATAAGTGTTATTAAGATAAATGATGCGGAATAGTCACCGCCATTGATGTCGACTAACTTGCCGAATAGCCATAAAACCAAGGTGGAGAACAGATAACTAATAGAGTAGAACAAGCTAAATACCACAGTGATCTTCTGTCCCGTCATTTTTGGCAATTCGTGGGGAATCGTCACCAATGCAGTCACGGGGAAGAAGATAAAGAAGCCTAACGTAATGGCTGACAGTGTTTGTATCCACATATCATGACTAAACGACAGGCCAAAGATGGTCAAGGTGATGATGGCTCCAGAGAAGCGGATAACCGGCAGTCGCAGTGGCTTACGCTTGCTGTAGAATATACCTGCAATCGTCCCCACAATGCCGAAGCCAATGACCCATTTGCTTTGACTGATCCCTGCATTTGGGTAGAAAGTAAATAGGCAGATATAGAAAGAGAGTAGCCCTGAATAGGTAAAGCCGTAGGCCCAGTTGAACTTATCTTTTAAGCCATCCATGTAGCTGTAATGGATTTCACTATTCGCAGCTTGCGCGTCAGCGGCGCTGCAGGTCTCGAATTTGACCAATAACCAGGCAATGGCTAATACCAGACTCGACAGAGAAAATAGCATTAAGCTGCTTTGCCAACTGCCAGTTAATGCGTTGATGTCGGCCATAAACCACAGGATGATGGCGGTGCCGACGTTAAAGGCGACCGCGTTGATGCCATTGATCACAGGGCGCTCTTCAGGAGTAAACCACTGCATTACTATGGGATTGAAGTAGACAATCATAAATGCACCACCGAGTCCCATTAAAAAGCGGCTGATCAGCAGGAATTCATAGTTAGGTGCAAACGGAGTCATTAAGCCTGAGACAATCAATAAACTGGCAATTAAAAAGGCATACTTAACCCCGAATTTAATGGTTATCCAGGCCGCACCAAAGGTGCCGACTATCTTGGCAATCGTTACCGCGCCACTGATAAAGCTAGCGGAGGCCAGACTGTCAATATGCATGGAGGCCATGATCTGATCCATGCTGGCGGTGCCACCGACCCAAGCCATAGCAAACAAGACATAGCTAAAGAAAACAAGGGATTCTACTAGGTATTTATTGGTTATCTTCATAGAGTTAAGCTTCAAATCATATGTGAATACTGAAACTTAGGTTATCTGATGGATATGAATAAAGAAGTACTACCTTAGTGCACTACATAGGCAGACTCATCATGTTATGCTGGCTTTATCAAATGGTTAAGTAAGTGTGTGTTGGCGATGATGTATGTCATCGACCACCCTTCTTATAGATAAAGAGTTATAGATAATAATGTGGTGGGTTAACCGCAGTGGTGGAGACTTGATGAAGGAGAGAGCGTGTTAGCTTGGCTGTCGTTAGATACGTGGTTGATCACCTTTATCTCTATCGCTTATCTGGTGATCTTGTTTGTGGTGGCTCAGTGGGGACAGGGACAAGCTCAGAGTCAGTGGGTTAGTCGGCCATGGGTATACAGTCTGTCGCTGGGAGTCAGTTGTACCTCTTGGGCGTTTTACGGCACAGTGGGTCAAGCGGCAACAACTGGGGCTTGGCTTGCCCCTATCTACATAGGATCTATCTGTTGCCTCGTGTTGGCCTGGCCCATGTTGCTGCGTATGCTTAAGATCATCAAGGCGCAGAATCTCACTTCCATCGCCGATTTTATTGCTTGTCGTTATGATCGCTCGCCAAAAATTGCAGCGACTATTGCCATTGTTTCTTTACTCGGAACCATTCCCTATATTGCCTTGCAGTTGAGAGCTATCAGCACCAGTTTCGATCTGCTTACCGGCACTTTTCAGTCAGGAATAAGTACCGCCTTTGTGGTGACCTTAGTATTAATTGTATTTAGTATCTGGTTCGGTACACAGCAAATTGCTGCCAGTAAACAAAATCAGGGGTTAGTGCTCGCTATCGCCTTTAGTTCAGTGGTGAAACTGTTTGCCCTGACGGCGGTGGGGATCTTCGCCACCTTCTTTATCTTCGATGGTTTTGGTGATCTCCTCCTGCAAAAAGAGAGTTTAAAACCTGTTACCGACAGTAGTTCAATTTACTTTGTGCTGATCCAAATTATTCTCGGTGCGATAACCATCTTTATCTTGCCCCAAGAGTTTCACATGATGATGATTGAAAACCATCATGAAAAAGAGCTTAAGGCTGCACGTTGGCTCTTTCCCCTGTATTTAATCTTAATCAATGTTTTTGTATTACCCATCGCCATCGCAGGTCAGTTGACTTTCCCCGGTGGCAGTGTCGATGCCGATACCTATGTGCTGACCATTCCGCTATTTTACCAGCAAGCTTGGTTGGGGATCGTGGTTTATGTCGGTGGTCTAGCCGCCGCAACCGCCATGGTGATAGTGGCGGCGATTGTGCTTAGTACCATGATCTCCACCGAGATATTAACGCCGCTACTATTGCGCCACCCTAAGTTTAATGCCCAGCAGACACCGCAACTTGCGGGGGTACTGCTTAATCTTAGACGGGTATCCATCGCTGCAATCTTGCTGTTCGCCTTTGCTTTTGATCGTTTTATCGATGAACAGAGTCACCTAGCGGGGATAGGTCTGCTTTCTTTTGTGTTGTTATCACAATTTGCCCCCGCGGCCATCGGTGCCCTGTTTTGGCGACAAGCCACCTCCAATGGTGCCTTTATTGGCTTGATTGTCGGTACGGGCTTGTGGCTCTATACCTTGCTCTTACCGACTATTTTCTCCGATGCAAACTGGGTGTTACATGGCCCCTTTACGATTAGTTGGTTAACGCCCACTAACCTGTTTGGCCTTGACTGGCTCGATCCTATTACCCATGGGGTTTTTTATAGTTTGTCGGCCAATCTTGCTTGTTACTTGTTAATTTCACTGCTCACGCGGCGCAGTGTCGGTGAGTCGATTCAAGCTGAGCTGTTTTTAAATCGCACTCAGAGTCAGTTTGAACGTCACTTGACGCTGGATGATCTCTATAGTCTGTTGCATCGCTTTATCGATAAAGAGGAAGCCGATGGCTTGTTGGCGTTTGCTAAGTTGGAAGAGGGGCGTGAACTAGAGAGTCATCTTATCAATGACAGCAAAATCAGTGGTAAAGGCCAGAGTAAAAATGACAAGCTGGTGGAATATACCCGTTTAAAGCTGTCCGGCGTGTTGGGATCTGCATCGACTCGCATGGTGATGAAAGCCGCCTCATTTTCACAAGAAGTTCCCCTTGAAGATGTGGTGAGCATTGTCGATGAAGCCAGTCAGATCTTCGAATTTAACCGTGAACTGTTGCAATCTGGGGTCGAGAATATCGAGCAGGGGATCAGTGTGGTCGATGCCGATATGCGTTTGGTGGCCTGGAATCAAAGATATATAGAACTGCTTGAGTATCCTGAACACTTCGTTAAAGCAGGGCTCCCCATCGAAGCATTAATCCGTTTTAATATCGAGCGTGGGGTGATAACAGGGGATGAGGCCAATAATCTGGTTGCACGACGAATCGCACATATGCGCTCGGGTAATGGCCATCACTTCCAACGCACCTTGCCCAACGGCATTGTATTGGAGATCCGTGGTCAAGCTATGCCTAGAGGAGGTTTTGTCAGCACTTTTTCTGATATTACCGCGCATATTCAAGCCGAGAAAGCACTGCAGCAAGCCAACGAAACCTTAGAAAAACGGGTTGAGAGTCGCACCCATGAATTGGCCAAAGCTAAGGCAGAAGCTGAAGCGGCTAACAGTTCTAAAACCCGCTTTTTAGCTGCAGCTAGTCACGACTTGATGCAACCCTTTAATGCATTGACTCTGTTTACCGATATGTTGAAACAGCGAGTGAAATCCACTGAACTTAAGGATCTTGCCGCGCATATTGAAGACTCCCTCAATGTGGTGGAGAATCTGTTATCTGATCTGGTGGAGATATCTAGGCTTGATGGCAGTCCACAGAAAGTGGAGCAAAGCCATTTTGCTATTGATGATCTATTAGCGACGTTAACAAACGAATTCAGTGCGCTCTCTAAGCAAGCGGATATCGATTTTAACTATCAGTTTTCTAGCTGTTTTGTCGACACAGATCAGCGTATGTTAAGGCGCATTATTCAAAACTTTCTCTCTAACGCCTTTCATTATTCACCAGCTGGGATGTTAACTCAGTGCGCTAATGACTTAGAAAATATGTCCAATAAAGCAAATTTTAAACCTAAGGTGATACTGGGTGTGAGACGTTTTAAAGGGCACCTTTCGATTCAGATCTGGGACAATGGCCCAGGTATTCCTGTTGATAAACAGCAAGCCATCTTCGGTGAGTTTGAGCGGTTAGAGCAGACACGAGAAGTGCCAGGTTTAGGGCTAGGTTTGGCTATTTCAGATCGTATCGCCAAGCTGCTCAATCTTAACATATCCCTACACTCGGTGGTTGGTAAAGGTACCTGTTTTGCCATCGAGGTGCCTAGAGTTGCCAAGCAAAAACGTCGCAGCAATATCGTCAGTTTTCCATTTGATGAGAGTCAATCGAGCAAGACTCAATTTAATATCACAGTGCTGGTGATAGACAACGACGAGTTGATGCTCAAAGCCATCTCATCACAACTGACAGAGTGGGGATGCAAGGTCCTCGCCGCCAAAGATGAAGTAAGCGCAATAAGCCTACTTGAACAGGGAACACCTGATGCACAATCCCCTAAACTTATCATCGCAGATTATCATCTAGACGATGACCACAATGGTGTCGATTTAACCCAAGGCATACTGTCTAGCCATAGTGCGTTTGTTACCAAGCCACCAAGCTGCGTCATCTGCTCCGCCGACCCGTCAGAGCAAGTGCGCCAACACACCAGCTCGGCAGGCTTTGGATTTGTGCGCAAACCGGTGAAGGCTATTGCGCTAAAGCGCATGATCAAGAAGTTGTCTTAAGCTGTAGCGAGAGCGGCACCTAATGCCTTCGAGAACGTTCGCAGGCTCACTGCTAGTCAAGCTGAGAAGGGCGGGCTTCGCGCCCTACTAGGGTGGCACTTTGTGCCTTCGAGGACGTTCGTAAGCTCATAGCTAGAGCGCTTCGCTGCGATAAAATCAAGAGATAAAGGCTTAATGGCTATTGCTTTTCTCCGTGGCCCTCTGTGGTGAATAGCTTTGTCTTTGGTTAGTGCCGATAGGACGGGCTTTGCCTGCTAGTTACGGCACTTCGTGCCTCGCTGCTATAAATTCAAAAGATAAAGGCTTAATGGTTGTTGCTTCTCTCCGTGGTGAATAGCTTTTGGCTTAATTCACTACGACTTATTTATTAGCACGTTAAGAGATGGCGTCATGTGGGATGAGAATACAGGTGAAAATAAGTTATTGACGGCATAGTCGTTTGTTATGGTTCTCGTTTCCACGGTAGATCTTTTGCTACTTTTATACCCTGATAATTACAGTTTATAAAAAATTCAAAGTCCACTTCTTTGCCATTAATTTGTACGCTACCAACAGCCTCGTTGCAATCGTTGGTATATTTAACGTACCTAAGAACATTGTTAATTTGTACTTTCGTGCCTTTAGGTAAAAGGGCTAATTGTTTTCCATTTGTACAACAATCTGATTGGAGCGCAAGCGCATTTTTAACAAAACTGTAGTTGTGTTCGCTACTTTCAAATAAAGCCATATCTTCAGTAAGATAAAAACTACCGACAACATGTTCAGGATAATATTGAGACATGTTTTCAGTTTTTGCTGTACACGCTGAAGTTAGCATGATTGATAACAAAACGAGAATTCTACGCATACTTTCCTTGAGAGCTATAACGCCACCATCAACTGCGTAGAAGCCTGGCGCGTCTTTGTGCGGCACGCACAAAGCGTGACAGGTTGCGGAGTCAGATTGCATGGTCTTGTTAAGCGCTGACACGAGAGAAAGCCTTACTCGCTGCAGTGCCAACCCATCCAGAAATATAAGGTGCTAGTTTAATATGATGATTAATCATTTCAACTGTTTCCTCCTTTGTACTCCAAGGTTCTTCATTCTTTAAATCACGTAATCTATTTAAAATTCGGTGATTCAGTTCATTCACTTGTTTAAGAGCGTAAGTAATATCGTTTTCTTTGTATTCTATGCTGATTGCACGATATGAAATTGTTAGTTCAAATAAAAGCTCTATTAAGAACTTTTCTTCCTGATTCGACAAAGCCAGATATTGTTCTTCAAATTTGCTAATTTTCATATCCTTCATGCCACTTAACATTTGTATATACGACTTGCGCGTTTTGCCAAGTCCTCTGGGGAAAGTGTGCACAGGAATTATTAATAAAAACCTCATTAATACAACGCATTGAGACATATAAAGTTAAATTGTGTTCAATACACATTCGGACAAAACTCAGTTGCATACTTTCATCTTACTGAATTTACACAACTTGTTTGCAGCCCGCAATGGCAAACGTGAAGTGTAAAACAAAGAGATCGCAGTGAATGAGCTAATGGTTAAATCGAAGAGATAGCCTTCTTGTGAATTATCTAGTGTGGATGCGGCTCCGAACGTTGATGGCAGGGATGCCATCGTCGAGCCTACAGGGAGCGTACTTGCGGCGTTTCGTAGAAGCGTCTACACATAAGCACGCTGTAAGCGATAGATCACGATGAATCTCAGACTTTCAACAACCCACCTAATACGAGCTCAGCCAGAAGCTAAACCAGAAAATGCAATAAGGCTTCATTTGAAGGCTAGCTAACTTTGGGTAAATAAGTAGGTCATTAACCCGACCAATTAAAGCTAAATCAGAGTTAAGTGCACAGGAATGAAAATTTAAAAGTACTCACTCAAATACGAGCAAAAATAATGGTAGATATCAATGAACCTCAATCTAGCATTAACCGTTATTATGCACTAATAACCCTACTCTATTAACCAGCGGACTAAAATGGATTGGCTGATAACGCCACTTTTACCGTGGAACTCGCCATCCCTGGTCACAAAATAACTTCGAGGTAGCTCGCCATACCAGTGGGGATCGATAAGGAAGCGATTTTGATCCCCTTGATCTTCTGCAAAATGAAAGTTTGGAAAATCATCGAGTTGAAACTCTTGTATGATCTTAAACTGCTCTGCCAGTGCCTCTTCATTGGCATCGGTATTGACCAGCACCACGTTGAGCTGGAGATGTTTCTGTTTTAATCTCTGTTTTAGTTTTTGAATGCTTGCCAACTCCTTAAAACAGGGCGGGCAGTCGACAGACCACAACAACATTAGCCATCTTTTCCCCATGTTTTGCGCTTTAATCGTTGTAAGTTGTGTCTTATTGAATACCGATGAAGTCCCATGGGCATAGTGTGTGCTGAACACTGTGCAGATGAATAAAGTGAGCAGGCGTTGTTGTAGGCTATTCATAATGCTTGTATCCAGTGACTTTGCTTCAATCGATGCCAAGAGACAAAGCTCATCTTGTTATTGGTGATAATAAATGGCCGATCGGCGCCTGCAGTTGCTGTGGTTAATAACTTAGGTTGGCTAAATGATTGACCATTGTCATCGGAGTATTGGTGCCAGAGTTGATGCTCAATGCCATTGAATTGGGTCCAGACTATGTTGACCTTGTTACCAAGCGTGTCGATATGGGGATGTGCAGCTTGCGCCGATTGTTCACCAATGCTCACAGGCTTGGTTAAGGTTTTGCCCTGATCTAGGCTTGATGCATAAAAAATTCCCTTACCTAAGTCTCCTTGGTTAAACCACACCATATGATATCGGTTATGTTTATCAATACTGAGCCCGCCACCTTGATGTGGGCAACCATCAATTTGCCAGTGGTCATGGCTTATTTGGTAGGGAGTAAGCGGTGTGTTTTCATCTTGAGCAAGGGTCAGTAATGCAAACTCTCGAATATTATCGCCATAAATATGTCGCCATAAAATCGCGAGTTCACCCTGACTACTAGTATCGAGGGCTATGCGGCAACACACGCAGGTACTGTTGGCTAATGCTTGATTAGTAAAAGTCGGTTGCTGCTTGCGGTAGTTTGCCTTGCCAAGGTATAGGGCTGAACCATTGGTTTGCTTTCCCTGTGATCTCGCTTGATGGGCTAAACGAGCGTCAAGCCACACTAGCGAGATTTCACCTTCATCTGAGACCTGCATTTCATTAAAGCTATGGCCGGTTTCAAGCTTGTCGTTATTGACGGTTATCGGCTTGGTAAAGCTGGTTCCATAATCCTTGGAATAGGCAAAACGTATATCAGCGGTGTATTTTTTGGCTTTTGGCATCGCCCACGACAGGTACACGCCCTGATACTGGTCAAAGGCTATCTTGGGACGGTTTTCATTACGTGCCGATATGCTCTCTTTAGCGATAGGCACTCGTCTAACGGTGGAAAAAGTGACGCCCTTATCCCGTGATATTTGAAAATAGAGGCTGTCGTTGTGCGACCATAAACGCCATAAATCACCATTGGGGGCAAATGATGCGGTCACTGTTTTGGCGCAGGTTATCTCTTCTTGCGTACATGTGGTGGTGCTGTCAGTTTGAGATTGCAACTTGTGGTGAGCATGGGCGGCTTGGGCGGCTTGGGCGCTGGTAAACGTTAACGGTATGCAGCTAAAAAATAAAAATATCAAACAATTATATTTAATCATGGACTTGGCCTACCATTGATAATTTACACCGACATAAGCGGTTCTAGGGGCTCCTGGGGAGTAGAATGTTTTGCCGTATCGATATGAGGCTTCCTGTGCATACTCCTCATTAGTGACATTTAACACTCTGGCATTGAAAGATAGCTGCTTAGAGAATTGATAAAGGGCTTTGATATTGGCGATGGTGTAGCCATTTTCAATACGATCCATTTCATTATCATCTTGGCTGTTCGCATCGTCTAACCAGTATTCCCCTATGGATTGTATCTCTAGCATGCTGGTTAAGCCTTGTGCAAATGTCGGCATATAGCGTAAACGCACGTTAGCGATATAGTCCGGTGCAGCCGCCATTTCATTACCTGAGTAAGCTTCATGTTGATCAAATTCATGGTGAGATCTGCTGTATGCCGTACTAAGGTTTAGCTGTTCATTGATCTTCCACGCAACAGATACTTCAACCCCTTGATGAATAACCCTAGCTGCATTGGTTAAATAGCGCTGGCCTGCATCGTTATAAGCACGCACAATACCATCATCTACATCCATATAATAAACGGCAGTATCAAGTGATATGGATTGCCAGTTGGCTTTAAATCCAAGTTCATAGGTATCAGATATCTCTGGATCGACCGCTTCGGCATTGCCATCATCTTTAATTGTTAAATGGTACAAACTACTTGCGGTTGGTAAGCGAAAACTGTTGGCATAACGTAGATAAAGGCTAGTATCTTGAGTCAGGTGATAGTTTAGACTTGCTTTAGGGCTTATATGGCTAAAGTTATCTTTTCTGTCTTTAATACTGCGTTTTCCATGGCCTATGTCACCAAAAACACCTAAGTGGTTGTTAAAATCATATTGACCATAATCATATCTGGCACCAAGAGTTAAATCGAGATTATCTGTTAATTCCCGCTTGTGCTGAATATAGGGAGAGAGACTGAGGTATTGAGTGGTGTCATCATAAAATACTTCCCCCTTAGTGAAGGTGTCGGCCCTAAAACCTGTGCTGGTATAGTCAAGGGGTTGATAGGAAAGTTGGTCGCCTTCGGTAAGCTCAATATCTAAGCCAACAGTGGTATCACTGTCACTTTCATGCTCAAAATTTGCTAATGCCAGTAAGCCCAAGGTGTGTACTTCAGACTCTACCTTAGGCATGTTTTTATTCCAGGTTGCGGTGTAATCGTTAGTACGGTAGCGATAATATGGGATGAGTGAAAAATAATTATTGTCGGTGGTTTTGTCCCACTGACTAGACAGTCGTAAGTATCTGGTTTTGCGTAGTGGATCATTTGCTAATACGTCAGCAGATAACCCCGAATTTGTTTTGTCATTGTCATATAAGGCTTGGGTTAAATTTCCTGCCATCTCCTGTTCAAGGTCTGAAACCACTAAAGAGGTGACGAGGCGTTCATTATCTGCTAACTCGAATTCATGTCTGAAGGTTAATTCAGCCCGTTCAGATCCGGTATGGTCACGCCACCCTTCATTGGTTAGGTATGACGCTGACACTCGAATGCCTTGAGTATCGGAGAGTATATTGCTGTGACTAAATTGCGCCTTAGCATAATCATCTTGCCCGAGTGTCAATCCCACATCCGTTTGAGGAGACTTCGCCACCTCTTTAGATAAAATATTAATCGTTGCAGCTACGGCTCCAGATCCATATAAGGCAGTACCAGCGCCCTTTAAGACCTCCATTCGGGCAATGTTAGAGTTAAAACTGGACCACCAAAGGGCATTATGGTTAAAAAAGGCCGGAGATTGCAGGGGGATATTATCCTGTAAATAGAGATAGTAACCACTGGTGTTCATGGGCATTCTGATTGCTGCCTTATGGCCTTGGCCGCCAGAAAGTTGGTCAATTAACACCCCTGAAATGCTGTTAAGTGATTCGGCGATATGTTGACCACTATCAATGGCTAGCTCTTCTGTGCTGACCCCCTGTAGTGACATGGCAAGATCAGTATCTAAAGATTGCTGACGTGTTGCTGTGACAGTAATACGTTCAAGATTATTGTTGGTGTTGGTTAATGCATTCAGGGTAGGCGTTTCTTCACGGTAGTCCTCGCTACCTAAAACAGTGAAAGATGCAATCAACCCTGTAATAAGTGCGAATGCGGATATTCTTTGTTTACTCATATTACCTCTTAGTAGGGTTATGTCGTTTTGGTGATACTAAGTAAGGCATTTTGTATGCCACAATCTAACTTGTTGATTACTTATTGTTATAACCATCTTTAAATAAATTAATTGTCATTAAGACACTTATTTATCAGTGTTAAAATAACAGTGATTGTCTTAATCACATGACCAAAGCAAGGGTCTAAATGACCGGTTACTTGATAAATATGTGCTGGGTCATAACCAGAGATGCATTTTTAGTCTTGATCTTGTCACCATCCTAAAATGCTTTGTCGAATTCGTCCTGCGACAAAGTGTCGCAGATGTTGAATTGTGGTTGCTGAGTTGTTTTATTTAAAGGGTGGACTTTGCCCTGCTAGAACGGCACTTTGTGCCTTCGAGAACGTTCGCAGGCTCACTGCTAGCTACGGCACCTTGTACCTTCAAGCTGTTGCTCTTCTCCGTGACCTTCCGTGTTCTCTGTGGTGAAAAGCTTTTAGGTTAATTCGCTACGACCCCTTTATGATGCAAAGTCGTTCACTTTCATCTTATTGAATTTAAACAACTTGCTTACACCCCAGAATAGTAAACCGTGAATTGTAAAACAAAGGGTAGTAGCGAATTAGTTAATGATTAAATCGAAGAGATAGCTTTTTTGTTAATTACCGAGCGTAGATGCGGCCGTGGAGGGATTCGCAACGCTTATCCATCATTTGTAGTTTCGCGTGCCAAAGTGACACAAGGGTTACTTATTGATGCACTTGGTAAACTATTGGCTGCTAGTGATTGCGTAGCATTCCCAATCGTCATTGTAGATGCCAAAGATGGTGGAAAACATTTCTATGAACGCTATGGATTCCAAGCTTTTCAAGATGCGGAAAACAAACTGTTTATCACTATTTCTGATGTACGAGCAAGTTTAGGCTAGTTAACTCTAGCTCGTTATTACGCGCTAATAACCTGATTCTCTGGTTGGGTGATCATCAACTGCTGATACACCAGTCCCGCTTGGGTGCGATTATACACCTCTAGTTTGAGCAGTATTGCCGAGACATGCTTCTTCACGGTAGTTTCTTTAATGTCCAAGTCATAGGCTATCTGCTTGTTGAGTTGTCCGCCTGCAATACGGGCAAGTACGGTATATTGTTGTGGGGTGAGTTGTGCCAGTTGTGCAGCTAAACGTTGATGCTCAGCGGCGCTCTGTTGATCTGTGTTGATTGAGGTGTGTTCTGGCAGCCAAATCTCACCGTCGAGTACTTGTTCGATCGCTGCGCCAATCTGGGTCAAGTTGGCCGATTTGGGGATAAAAGCGCTGGCACCAAAGTTGATGGCTTTGCGCATGATGTCACTCTGGTCGTCCGATGACACCATGATCACCACGAGATCTGGGAAGTGATTTTGTAGGAGTGTCAGGCCTGTAAAACCATCGTTACCGGGCATATGTAGATCGAGAAAGACGATTTCAAGTGAGGGGGTTTGCTCGACTATGGCGAGGAGTTCTTGAAAATTTTCAGCTTCTAGTATGTCGGCCTTATCGAAGCTCTCTACTACGGCCTGCTTGAGTGCAGCGCGAAACAGTGGGTGGTCGTCTGCAATAGCCACTTTAGCCTGTGACATAATCAACTCCTTTAGGTTCTTCTCTGATTGAACGGATTGCTCTGATATATAAGGACACTAACACATTAACATTAAACGTAAGCACCGAACTGGGCAGTCAGTTCGGTGTTGATTGTGGTGGTTATAAATAAAGAGTTCTTATCATGTTAGAAACTATAACCAACAGTTAATGAGACAGTTTGCGGATCGCCATAATAGCCAATTAGGGTATTATCACCGCCGAGTCCAGGTAGATAGCCGCCGTCATCGGTTGGGGTCACAAAGGCGTAAGTTCCGACCAGATACTCTTCATCGGTGACATTCTTCCAATGTAGACCAGCAGTCCAGCTGCCTTCATCGCTATACCAGTTCAGGCCGAAGTTAAGTAGGCCATAACCATCCTGAGTGAGCAGATTGTCGGTCACGGTCAGATCATAGTCGCCGCGGTAGTAGTAGTTACCGTTGAAGACAAAATCACCGATGCTGGTGGCAAAGTCATAATTAAAGCCGACATTGGCAGTGGTGTCTGGTGTGTTGGCTATGGTGTAGATGTCGCTGAGATCGATCTGGTTACCATCTTCATCATAGGATATGACTTCATCGAATGAGGAGTCGATGAGCCCTAAGGTGCCGAACAGATTGAGAGATTCGGTAGCGGCATATTGGATCTCAAGCTCGAGACCCGTGGCGGTTGAGGTGCCGATATTGCCCAGACGTTGATTTAGGTCGGCGGCATCTTCTCCTGGTAGTACTGTGACGAACTGCCTGTCTTGATGATCCAGATAAAATGCGGTGGCGTTGAGGCGAAGATTACCGTTCCACTCACTCTTAAAGCCTATCTCGTAGGAGTTTACCACTTCAGGGTCTACCGCAGGCTCTGCCCCTGTGGCTCTTGGATTAAAGGTACCGGATTTAAAGCCCTGAGAGTAGCTGGCGAACATCATCATGGTATCGCTGTGTTGATACTCGATGCCGATTCTAGGGGTAAAGCGTGACCAAGTTTCACTGTCATCGAGTACCAAAGGGATCTTTTCTTCGATAAGCGCTTCATCACGTTCGAAACCTGGGTACCAGCCACTTTCCGGGTAGATACTGTCGAAGATCACGCCGTTATAGACGGTGGCATCTTTGGTCTCTCGGGTATAACGGGCACCTAATGTAAGTGACCACTGTTCACTTAAACTGTATGACCCTTGGGCATAGGCGGCGTAGCTTTCGCTGTTATTACAGCCGCGCACTTCTCGAGTGAGACCACCGTAATCTTTGAAGGCTTCCTCAAGAATGGCATCGAAGTGACCACAGGAGTCGCCCTTGAAGTAATAGAGGCCCGAGACAATATTGAGATCTTCGGTGTCGTAGTTAACCTGAAACTCTTGGGAAAACTGCTCATCATCATAGATGGCGGGCACATCGAAAATGCGCAGTGAAGTATTATCGAAATCAATATTAGTGGGTGAGTAACTCTCACGTGATGCTGTCACTGACTTGAAGGTCCACTCCTCATTGATAAAGTACTCAAGGGTAAAGCTTAGGCCTTCGGTTTCCACCTTGTTCCAAGTTGGCATGCTGGTGTAGGAGTCATAGACACTGTCGGGAACGGGAGCTTCGGTCAACTTGCTTGGAAGTAAACGGTAGCCGCCCTTGGCGTTTGACTCATCTTCAGTTCTGTCATAGTTAAGTCGCATAAACAGATCGTCGGTTGGGGTGTATTCTAAGGTCAGACGACCAGCCATCACATCCTTGTTGTAGTTTTCTGAATCTTGGCCCGACAAGGCTGAGGTGACAAAGTCGCCATAACCGTCACGGTTAAGGCTCGCAAGGGCAAAGCCAAAGTAGAGCTTGTCTTCGACTAGGGGATATTGACCAGCAATCTTATAGTCTTGCTGTTTGTAGCTGCCTAAGGTGGCATTGAGATCTAGTTGAGCGTCGCCTGACATCTTCTTGGTCACATACTTAATGGCGCCACCAATGGTGTTTTTACCATATAGGGTACCTTGTGGGCCGCGCAGTACTTCGACGCGCTCAACATCGAGAATATCCAGTACAGCCCCTTGTGGGCGAGCCACATAGACATCATCGATATAGATACCAACGCCTGGCTCATAGCCCCATAAGGGATCCTCCTGACCCACGCCACGGATAAAAGCCGTAAGGGTTGAGTTAGTGCCTCGGCTACGTTGCAGGGTCGTATTGGGTGAGAACTGCTGCACTTCAGTGACGACGCTGATGCCATTTTCAGCCAGTTGCTCGGCATTGATAGAGGTGACAGCAATCGGCACATTTTGTAGACTTTCAACGGTCTTACGCGCGGTAACTTCGATGCGCTCTAGGATAGGTTCCTGTTCAACACTGGCCTCAGCATCGGCAGCGAGTACAACTTGGCTTGTTAGTGCTGTTGAGATGGCTAATGCGAGGCAGCTTAGCTTGATAGTATTCTGTTCCATAGAGGTTCCCTGTTTTGTACTTAAGTTTGTTAGGTACTTGTTATTGTTTTTCTTGGTATTGACTCTATAGCAATGATTCAATAATTTAATCGGTACTATAGTAGTATACGTTTGTTAATAGTTTGTTTTAACTGGCAATTGGTCTTTGCCTCGGTATTGCTTTAGTCGATGATATGCTTATGTAACAGTGTTTATTCGGTCGTTATCACTGTGTGTTCGGATTAAATATTCCAAAATTTAACAATCTCAACAGCGCTACTAACGGGGGCTGATAGAATAAAAGGCGCGGCTTCTCCACCATTTTCAATATTTGGGTTGACCACCATGCCATGGGCTAAACCTGATACTTGCACCAACTCCACTGCGATATTATCTAAGCTATCTAGCCACTGGGTTTTCTGGATCCCATTGTGCTGGGAGACACTCGGTTGTGCCTGTATCTGCTTGAGGCCTGCCCATTGATGGGCCAGCTTCTTAGCGTTGGCCGGATTTACTACGCTGTCGTCGTTTCCAGCCCAGACACTTAATCTTGGCCACTGCTTTTGATTAGGTTGTTTTTTTCTTACCAGTGATATCAATTCAGAGACTGGTTGCGGTGGGCCTTTACGCATGCAAGAGATGGCTTTCGTTAGACTGTCGGCACAGGGGAAGGGCAGACCCGCGATCACTGCGCCAGCCGTAAACAGATCGGGGTAGTTAACCAACATGGCGCTGGTCATGGCGCCGCCAGCAGATAGGCCTAAGATATAAACCTGTTCAGCATGGAGTTGTTTTTTGGTCGCCAAAATCATGTTCTTGATGGAGAGCATCTCGCCGGAGTTTAGGTTGGTGTCTTGGGTTGAAAACCAGTTAAAGCACTTTTTGATGTTGTTGCTGTAGCTTTGCTGGGGAGCAAGCAGTGAAAACTGATGGGCTTTGGCTAATGCAATAAGTCCGCTCTGTTTGGCTAAGGTTTGTCCATTTTGCTCGCAGCCGTGGAGTAGTACAACGAGATTATTGCTGGGATCTTGTGGAGAAAAATAGCTGCCACTGAGTTCACCAGGATTTTTTCCAAAGTCAGACAAGGGTGTAAAAGAGGCTGATGCAAAGGGGGGGACGAGTACCAAAAGACAGCTGAGGCTTTTGATTAACATGTTCTTGTTAATTCCTGCTAATGAACCTTTTTGTGGGAGTAGTCTGGTCTTAGCGATAAAGTCAGATATTGAGAGCATTGTAAAACCTTTGTTAAATTCCTATGGGTTAAACTTGCTGAATTTTCTGCTGCACGACAATGGCACTTTAGATCTATAGTCGGGGAAAACTTATGTAGATTGGTATTAGTGATGGAATATATTTTAGTTTTGGATAGTATGAAAACTGAACGTTTATTCGTTTGCCGATTTATACTGTTAGATGTTTGTTGATAATCGAGCTTACGTAACCCGAATACGAATGGAATAGCTAGTCATCATTAGGAGTGCACTATGAGTCATACTTATAAAATTATCGAGTTAGTCGGTTCATCACCTATTAGTTCAGATGATGCGATCAAGGCTGCTATCAATACGGCAGGACAAACATTGATGCATTTACGTTGGTTTGAGGTGGTGGAAACCCGAGGTCACATAGAGGCCGGTGTCGTAGCGCACTGGCAAGTGACCATTAAAGTCGGATTTACATTAGAAGAGAATTAGCATTTAATTCCTAGGTTCTATGACCTAGGAATTCGCTCCTTGAAACAGTGTTTACGCATCCCTTGGTAGGCCTTTTTCGATACTGCGGATCACTCTTTGAGTTTTGCGGTTAGAAGCAAGAGTTTCCTGAATCAGCCGTTCTTTTTGCTGAAGCAACGCCCAATCAATATGCTCGTTTACCAGTTCATCAACCTCGTCAGAACACTTTCTTAGTTCAAGTGCAGCTATGATGGTTTGTGAAGCTGGTGCATTGCCTAATGCGACAGCAATATTTCTCAACCACCGCCTGTGGCCTATACGACGTATTGGGCTACCTTCGGTGATCTTCAGAAATTCAGTCTCATTCCAGTTAAATAAGATCAGCAACTCAGGCTGTTTTAGTGGGTCTCGAGTATGGAAGTCAGTTTCTACCGTGAGCGGTGCTTTACTGTTAATGGGACATACTAACTGACAATCATCACAACCATAAATACGGTTACCAATAAGAGGACGAAACTCCTCTGGGATCGGGCCTTGTAGCTCTATGGTGAGATAAGATATACAGCGTCTGCCGTCGACAATATAGGGGGCTATAATGGCATTAGTTGGGCAAGATTTAATGCAAGCGACGCAGGTGTTGCAGCCTTCTTTCACCGGAATGTCAACTGGCAGTGGCAGGTCGATTAATAATTCACCAAGAAAGAACCAACTACCCACCTCTTCGTTGAGTAACAGGCTATGTTTGCCTGTCCAGCCTAGACCCGCTTTATGGGCAAGGGGTCGTTCAAGGATAGGGGCTGAGTCGACAAAGGGCCGAAAATTTGTCTTGCCTCCATCTAAGGTGTCAAGCTCGGTTTGGATTCTTTGTCCCAGCTGTTTGAGACGGTTGCGGATAAGTTTATGATAATCACGGCCTCCTGCGTAGCGGGAGATATAGGCTAGGTTTGGATCTTTTAAGTTCGTCGCAAAGCCAGCTTCTGGTGGCAAATAGTTCATTCGTGCCGAGATGACTCGGACAGTCCCAGGATGAAGTTCATTAGGACGTGCGCGCATCATGCCATGGGTTTCCATATACCCCATGTCACCGTGATACCCCTTGTCTAACCATTGTTGTAGCTTTGGCTCTTCCTTGGCTAAATCAGTGTCACAGATGCCGATTTGAGCGAAGCCAAATTCCTTTCCCCACCGCTTAATCTTGAAGGCCAGTTGAGATAGCTCGCTAGATGTGAGGGGATTTAAATGTGATATGGTTGATGCAGTTTCAGACATAGAGAAGCTAAGGGTTAAGGAATTCCTGAATATGATAGCAGGTATTAGATTAGGCTGTTATCCCACTCAATTGAGTATGGCTGTTCGCGCGGTTTTTACCCGCAATTTTAGCTTCATAGAGAGCGATATCGGCTCGTTGCAGTAGTTCAGAAAATGTCTTGTCTTGTTCTTTTGCTGCAACACCAGCGCTGATCGATATCGTTAATTCTTCTGAATAGCTGGAAAGATCTGTCTTTGAGATTGATTCAACGAATCTATTAGCGATTTTCATCGCTTGATCCAATGTGGTGTTTGGCAGGAGAATAAGAAACTCTTCTCCACCAACGCGCCCGACTAAATCACTCCTTCTCATCATTAGATTACTGGCATTGGCGAGTTCGACCAATACCTTGTCTCCGATATCATGACCAAATTTATCATTAATATTTTTAAAGTCATCTGCATCAAATAGAATGAGTGCTAAGTTCATACTCTTATCAGAAAAAATCCTCTCTGCTTCAGCATATGTCCGTCGGCGATTAGCTAGTTTGGTCAGATGGTCGGTTAGAGCCAAAATGGTCAATAGCTTAGATTTCTCTGCTTGTTTGATGGCTAAAAAAGAGATGAAAAGTAACATGATGACAACTAAAATAAGTACAGCATATTGAAGGTGTTTATTTTGTTTAAGGATCTGGACTTCATGATCTTTCGCCCTTTGTAATTCAATGAGTTGTTTGTTTTCGATCTCAATTTGTTCGGTATTAAAACGTGCGCGCATCTCAGCAGTGCGAGTCGATTGCATTTTTGCATCAAGCTCATTATGCAACTGCAGATACCGTTCTAAAGATTGAAATGCCTTAGGCCAGTCATTCAGTGTTGTGTATACTTGGCTTTCAAGCAGTGATAGTTCTGCCAATCCTCGCTTATTTTGTACTCGTTTGAAAGCCTCACTGGCTTCTGACAGATCAACCAGAGCTTCATTGGCTTCATTGTTGGTTAAGTGAATTTTAGCTTCAAATAGCTTCATAAAACTGTAGAAAATTTCATCGCTTGGGGTAATTGAAGCTTTGGCAAGAGCCAAATAAGCGTTAGCCTCTGAGATCCTATCAAGTTTAAGTAAACTTCCAGATATGTTGACCGCTATTGTGGCTGCGCCGAAACTATCCCCCTGGTTAATCCAATACTCATATGCTTGATTGTAATACTCTATAGCCTGCTCATATTCACCTAATTCTTCATAGGCGATGGCCATTTCAGTGGCCATGCCAATAGCTGAGTCATGATCATTGAGTTTAAGGTATTCCATTTCGAGTTGTTTGTAGTATTTTATGGCTGTTTGAGGATCCCCGAATCGACGATAGCTGGTAGCTAAGTCGGATAGGTTTACCTGACTCCAATGATTAAGGCCAAGATTGTCATATAGGTGCTGGGCGGTAATCAAGTCCTCTAGTGCCATCGAGAAGTTGCCCTGAAATGAGTGCATGGCACCGCGAATACTGCGCGCGTCAGCGATGAGCTTAAATGATTCTATTTGATAGGCTTGTTGTATGACTTCATTGTATTCATCGAGTGCCAGTGGGGCTTGCCCGTTTAATTCATTAAACCAGGCTCTACAGAGTTTAATGTCGAGTAAAGACTCTTGGGATTGTTGCGTATAAGGTTTATCAATTTGTTCATTAGCAAATGCAATCGCTAGAGATCTTTGTTTTTCATCACCGGCATCATAGTTCCAACAAAGTAAAGCCTGTAATCTAAGGTAGTTGGTAATATTTTGTTTAGGTATTCTGGTTTTAAGGTAGATTAGTTTTTGCATAACTTTTTCTTCGGAGAGGGTTGCTCCACTCTCTAGTTCAGTTAACATTTGCTCAATGGACTGAGGTTCATCAGCTTTGGCGCTCGACAAGCCTGCTAAACAGCTTAAAAAGTAAAAATTTAATATTAAGAGGTTTGTCTTGTTAAGCACTATTGTTCCACTCTTCTCTATCATTTATTATTTTTGTTCGCTATTTAACCATATTTATAAGGTTTAATCACTATTAAGCTCATGCTTAATTACCTATATGACAGGATGATTAAGTCACGTTGCAGATAGATTCAAGGGGAGCTATAGGTATCGTATCTGCTCTCTATTTTACAGACTCTTATAAAGGCATTACCATTACACCAATAACGGGCAATGGTAACTATGGCCTGTATATTTATGACACTTTTTCGTTGTCAATTTTAATTAATCTTTAGAGCAAAATCATGATCGATATTACCCCTGAGTACAAAGCTCGAGTTGAGCAAGTTTCGCTAAATGTGTCTAACGTGGTTATTCCAATGGATAAGCTGCCAGATAATCTATTGGAAGCTTATGCAAATCTATGTAATGAACTGGTTGAAGACAGTGATGAGAAATTTGCTAAAGGATGGGAAGCTTTACCCAAGAGTGCAAAAGCTCTGCTACCTCAAGCGGATTTTCATGGTTTCTATATTGCTAATGCTTGGTTGCAATTGAGCCGAGTGGCTCAGAATATTTCTGAGATGGCTGACAGTGATGATGCAATAGCAGAAGATGAATATAGCAATATTTTTACCAAAATCTCAGATGAGTCATTTAAGGATAGTGCTAAGAAACTAAAAAAATCTCGAACAAATAGAGCGCTGCTTAACAGTCTTCGCGCTGTTATCGATGGTAAGTAGTCTTTAAAATGAGTGACTGTCATCATGAATCTGAATTGCAGTCACTCTAACTTTCCAGTTACTCGTTATCACTAGTCTAGCTTTATGAAAGACTTTGTTAAGGGGATTAGAGACAGATAACGGAACGTCTGCATCAAGTGCAAAGACTGCAATAAGCAGTTTAGGGCAAATTTGCGTTACCAAGGTGAAGAAATGAGGGGCGACGGCTCCCTGCTAATCGTTTGTGGATTTCCTAATGACGTAAATCCAATAGCAATTATTCAATCCATATCCTACATTTAGTGAGTAAAGATAAAACCTCCCATCACTCTGAGCAATTAGAGGAACACATAGATGCGAAACATCATTCACTTCTTAGGTATAAGCAGTTTTATGTCTCGGGGATCTCGTCCCTTGAGTCTGGTTACTTACTTCACTTTTTTACGTTTTTTAGCGCTATTGTTGGTGGTGTTTATACACACAAGCACCAATGCCAGAGCGTTAGAGCCAGTGAAAAAAGAAACCTTGCAATTTGGTATGTCAACAGCATTGAGCGGACCTGCTGAGCAGCTAGGTGAGAATATGCTGTTAGGCATCAATATGCGGTTTGAGCAAGAAAATAGCTTGGGCGGCATTAATGGGCGGTTGCTGCATTTGATTGCACTGGATGATGGTTATGAGCCCATTAGGACTGCACCTAATATGCGTACCTTGATTGAGCAGAAGCAGGTGCTCGCTGTGATTGGTAATGTAGGCACTCCCACTGCTATTTCTGCCATTCCGATAGCCAATGAGAAACAGACCTTACTCTTTGCACCTTTTACAGGGGCCGGAGTGCTACGTAAGACACCGCCTGATCGATATATTATCAATTATCGAGCGAGCTATGCGGAAGAAACATCGACTATGGTGGAAGCTTTAATTCAGCATGCTGGTTTGAAACCTGAAGAGATAGCGTTTTTTACACAAAGAGATGGGTATGGTGATGCCGGATACATAGGGGGGATTACGGCTCTATTAAAAAATGGGTTGAAGTCTAAGTCTCTGGTTGTTCATGGTCGATATGAGCGTAATACACTGTCAGTCGACAATGCCCTTGCCGATATTTTATTGGCAGAAACACCGCCGAAAGCCATTATCATGGTCGGGGCATACGCCCCCTGCGCTCGATTTATCAAGCTAGCGAAAGAATCAGGAGTTAATGCACTGTTTTTAAACGTGTCATTTGTTGGGAGTGCGCCTCTTGCGCGTCAACTAGGGGATGATGTTAGTGGTGTTATTGTGACTCAAGTAGTACCTCACCCCGGTAATTATTCAATACCAATAGTTAAGCAATACCGAAATGCGTTAAAGAGCTTTGCGTCGGATATCGAACCTTCTTTTGGCAGTTTAGAAGGATATATTGCTGCAACCATTATGATTAAGGCTTTGAAGACGATAAAAGATAGACCAACGAGAGAGTCACTTATCAATGCCTTAGAGGGGTTAGATCAATTTGATATAGGGATCGGTAACACGCTCTTTTATGATTCCAAAAATCATCAAGCAAGCCATATTGTTTGGCCAACTAGATTGCAAAAGGGCGAGTTTGTCTCCTTTGAGTGGACTGAAATAGCCTCTTTTCTAGATTAATGATGGTTATATTATGATAAAGCCACCGACAGAAGCAAAGCGTGTAGTCAAAATGCTCTGGGCCATAATTGGTCTGACAATTGTCACCTCCATTTGCGTCAATCTGTCCATGGGATGGGGGATCAAAAATCAACGTGATCAGTTAACTCAGTTGTCGGGGGAGACGATTAGGTTTGCTGAACATGAATCAATGGTTCGTTTTGAACTTGGTAAGGGAAGGTTGGCGTTGGTTAAGCTGCTCAATATCGATGAACCGGTAGATGAAGAGGGCGGCACCTTGTCGATCATAAATCTTGAGCGCAGTATTGAGTTCCTTATTAATGCTGATGTATCTCTCACTGACACAGAAAATCAACTTCTTCTAGCCCGTTGGCAATCACTAAAAAATCGGGGACAGGAGTTCAGTCGTTTACTGATTAAAATGCAATTGTGGCGTGGTCGACATGAAGTTTTAAATTTGGATATTAGAGAAAAAATATCACTAAATATGGTCCGCGATCGTTTACTGGAACTTTATGCCTTAATTAATGACTCTGCTGGTCGCGAACGTATTCGCGCTTCTCTTCAAATTAGACAGTATCAAAAGGCGAAAGGCGAAACCGTCAATTTACTTGCTAAAGAGATTGTCGATATTTACCTGAAAAAGCTTAGAGGGGGGCGGGATAACCTTCAAGTTGAGATCGCGGGTATCCAGCAGTTAGTCGAAGTCCTTGATGGGGTAAATCAATATGATCAGCTAACGGATATTAAAGACAACAAATTAAAACCCGGATTAGAGCGTTTACAACAAGATATTGAAAAGGCCTTTACTACCAGTGATATTAACGGCGTTGCTGAACTTGAAGCACTCAGGGTTTCTCTATTTGGTCAAGACTATGTGATAGATGAAAAACACCAAACTATTAATGTTAGCCAAGGTGGTTTTTATACTCTTCGGCAAGATTTTTTGTCGATGCAATTGGAAAAACAAGAGTTTAAAGAGGAATTAGAAGCTTTAGTACTGGATATCGAGCAGGAGTTAGCCAGCTTTGTCTTACTGGAACAAACTCGGCAAAAGTTGATGGATCAACGTTCGGGAGATGAGCTAACTGCGACATGGACCTGGGTGTTGGCATTGAGCTTGATTGGCACATTTATTTTTCTCATCTTAATCCGTAGAGTATTTACGGCAATTGAAAAACAGGTTGCAGCACTTGCTATTTTGAGGCAAAAAGCAGAAAAATCAAAGCGAACAGCTGAAGCCGCATTGAACAAATTGGATCTTGCTCAAGAGACCTTAATTCAGTCTGAACAAATGGCGGCATTAGGCACCTTAGTTGCGGGTGTAGCTCATGAAGTGAATACTCCAATAGGGGTCTGTGTTACTGCTATCTCTACTATGAAGGAGGAGATGGCAAAGCTTGAGAATGACTATAATAATGAGTGCCTTGAACATGAAGGAATAGAAAATTATTTTGAAGTCAGTAAAGTCGCTGAATCATTAATCACTAACAACTTAACAAGAGCAAGCGATCTTATTCGAAGCTTTAAACAAGTGGCTGTCGGTCAGCATGTCGATGATAGAGTCACCTTTGAATTGACCTCATTTATTGAGGAATCCATGATTAGCCTTAAACATGAATTGAAGATGGGTAAGCATCAATTGAAGGTTAAAGGTACAGGCTCAATTTATGTTCACGTTACGCCAAATAACATATGGCAGATAGTCAGTAACCTGGTTCTCAATGCCGTTCGCCATGCTTTTAGTCAGCGAACTGCTGGTACCATTAATATAGAGGTTGGAGAGATCTCCAATAATGTTTTTTTCTCCGTTGAGGACGACGGGCATGGTATGAATGAGGAGACAATGAAGAAATGTTTTGATCCTTTTTATACTACGGCCAAAATGACAGGAGGCAGTGGACTGGGACTCTCTATCGTGCATAACTTGATAACAGAGGGGCTAGGTGGGAACATTGATGTTGAGTATAAAAATAGAGAGAAAGGGGTGAAATTTATCATTGTTTTCCCCAGCGGGATCAGTGACGATCAATCCGAATCGATAGAAGAAAGTGAAGAGCTTCATTCAATAAACACTCTTCCTATCGAACCTATAAAAGAGTAAATATACCAATAAATTCAATGCTAAATATCCTATTTCCCATTGCTCACTTTCAGAGATGTTGCAGACGTTTTAATCTGAATAAGATGTTTGAGCTTTCCCCAAACAGTGAGGAAAGAAATGTTAATGATTAATTTTGTTAACGATAAACGACAAAGAAGATATGACCTTCAATAGCACAGTTTAATTTTATGAGATTAAAGCCACCTTATAAGTAAGAGTGGCTTTATGATTTCAAGCTAGATAGCAAAGTTATTAAATTGACTGATATTAGATAACGGTTTATTTAACCGTTTTAACTCCATCAGGTGTCCCGATTAATAAGACGTCTGCTCCGCGATTAGCGAATAAACCATTTGTCACCACGCCCACAATTTTGTTGATCTGATCTTCAAGTTCTTTTGGTTTCATTATTTTCATGTTGTACACATCAATAATAATGTTGCCGTTATCGGTAATCACGCCTTCGCGGTACACAGGGTCCCCCCCGAGTTTTACTAGTTGGCGAGCGACATATGAGCGTGCCATAGGGATAACTTCAACAGGAAGTGGGAATTCACCCAAAATATCAACTTGTTTGGTGTTATCGACGATGCAGATAAATTTTCCTGCAACGGCTGCGACAATTTTTTCACGAGTTAATGCAGCACCGCCACCTTTGATCATGTCCATATGCTCATTGATCTCATCGGCGCCATCGACATACACTGAAAGTTCGTCGACAGAATTAAGATCATATACCGGGATCCCAAGGGCTTTCATTTTCTGTGTTGATGCTTCTGAGCTGGATACAGCTCCCTCTATATCAGCTTTGATTGTTGCTAAGGCATCAATAAAGTGATTGACAGTAGAACCTGTGCCAACACCTACGATACTGTCTCTTTCTACATATTCTAGTGCAGCCCAACCGGCGGCTTTTTTCATCTCATCTTGTGTCATACTGGCATCCTGTAAGGAGTATTTTATGAAATTCTGTTTCTATTATACGCTTACACTAGGATAGCTGTCAGCTTTGGGCTGCCATTTTTACCTATGAGTACTATCAGCTACGTTACGACATTTTATCCTATGAGTTTGTTTTACCTTTTGAGAAAAACCTAAGTGGATTAATTTGATGCTCAGGAGTAACTTGTTGCTATCTGTATTTATCTTCTCTTTCTCATTTAGTGTTTGAAAGAGTCAATAGACCTAAGGGAGTTATTATGGCAGGAGCGAGCTTACTGACCTTGTTAGATGATATCGCAGCAATCTTAGATGATGTGGCTTTAATGAGTAAAGTGGCTGCGAAGAAGACGGCAGGCGTATTAGGTGATGATTTAGCGCTAAATGCACAACAGGTCTCTGGCGTTAGTGCTGATAGAGAGTTGCCTGTGGTCTGGGCGGTTGCCTTAGGGTCGTTGAAGAATAAATGTATTTTAGTTCCTGCGGCATTGCTCATTAGTGCTTTTATTCCACAAGCTATAACACCGCTTTTGATGTTTGGTGGCCTGTTTCTTTGCTATGAGGGATTTGAGAAGCTCCATCACACCTATAGCCATAAACGGGCTCAGCAGGGAAAGCAAGAGGATGAAGCCATTCCTGTTGTTGATGATTTAGTTGCTTATGAAAAGGTGAAAATAAAGGGAGCAATTCGTACCGATTTTGTTTTATCAGCTGAGATTATTGCTATTAGTTTAGGTGTGGTGGTCGAGGCGAGTTTTTTAACTCAAGTACTGACTTTGTCGGCGATTGCATTGTTGATGACCATAGGTGTTTATGGCTTAGTTGCAGGGATTGTGAAGCTGGACGATTTGGGTCTTTATCTGAATAGGAAAGAGGGGAAAGGTGTCTTTACGCGATTTGGCCGTTGGTTTGGTGGTGGGTTAGTCAATGCTGCCCCATATCTGATGAAAGGACTGACAGTGGTGGGAACCATTGCGATGTTTATGGTCGGTGGGGGTATCTTAACCCATGGGCTGCATGTGGTGAGTGAGTTGTTTGCACATATTGCTATTTTGGTTGGTGAATTGGCTGTTGTTGGGCCTACATTTGCTTATATCACACCAAGCTTGCTTAACACTTTATTTGGGGTTATTGCTGGTGCCCTTGCGTTGGCTTTTATTTCTGGGATTCAGAAAGTACGAGGCAAGTAAGCGAGTGCTCATTGGCAAGCTAAACAGCTGTTATTCATTTCTAATTCCCAACTCTCGGCGCAATAATCTCACTAGGTGAGTATTGGTCGTGTGGTTGGGAATTTGCTAATCTAAGTTCATATCCACGTTAACTTCTTCAGTAACACTTTGTATCTAGCATTGTGTATGCGCGCACTTAAATATAACATCCTATCAACCTTTGACTGTCATAGTGTCAACGCTTCCCCAAGGATTTGGAAGCAGATGCTCAATAGGAAATAAAATAACAATGAAGAAGTTACTATTAAGTTTAGTCATGGGCTCTACCTTAGTTGCCTGTGGTGGTGGCAGCGATTCTGCGGATACAAGTCCTCCAACCCCCACTCCAGTTCCTGATCTTGCTGCCGATGTTTGTTACCTGATGGACACTAGCATGGGAACGGTTAAACTGGCTGTCGATCTGACTAACACGCCGATAACTGGTCAAAACTTTAAGCAATATGTAGATGAGGGTTTCTACGATGGTATGATATTCCATCGCGTGATTTCTCAGTTTATGGCGCAAACAGGTGGGTTTACTCCGGGTTTAGTTTATAAAACAGGTCGTGATCCTATCGTCAATGAATCGAATGTGGGCATTAGTAATACCCGGGGTACTCTAGCGATGGCTCGTACGAGTGCAGCCAATTCAGCGACCTCACAGTTTTTTATCAACTCAGTGGATAATGACTTCTTAGATAAAGAGCACGCATCAGATGGTGTTGGTTATGCGGTCTTTGGTAAGGTGATTGAGGGCTTGGAAGATGTGATCGATCAGATTGACATTGTAGATACAGATGATACTAAAGATCCCAACGGTAACAATTTCAGCGATGTTCCTGTCGAAGATATTGTGATAAATAGTATTGCTGAAACGATTTGTCCAAGCGTGTAGAGTGACGAGGTAATATTTGAATGAATGTAAGCTAGGGGCGGTAGCTCCTAGCTTTTTTTATTTCAAAGATTCATATTCAAGTCACTTGAAAGTGAGGACTTAGTGGGGATTCATTGGCTTTTAAGTAGCTCAGCGCACAGCTTTACAAAGTCTGATGAAGTCACGATGCCCTCTATCTTACCTTTAGCATCGACAACGGGCAGACAACCAAGTTTGTTGTCGATGAAGTATTCAGCGACGATGGTAAGAGGCTCATCTTTATTCAGTCGTTGGAAGTCTGATTCCATTAATGTTTGGATCCCTTGATGACGCTCTTTTTTCTCTAGCGCATCAGCCCCATATTTATAGATTATCGACATGACAGTGCTGATCATTTTCTTATGGGTCAATATTCCCACTAAGGTCCCGTTAGATTCTGAAATCACTGGCAGATGGCGTACGCCACGGTTCTTCATTAGGTCGTGAGCATCTTTTAAGCTGGCTTCATGACTAATACATACGAGCTGAGTACTCATTATATTACTGACTTTCATCGAACAACTCCTTTTAATGCATTGACTTACCAATTCTATTATACCAACTAAAAGGCTTCCATTACTGTAAATAGATCAAACCTGTGGATTTTTGTCGCACGAATGTCATAGTGGTGTTACTAAATAAATACTCGTTAGACCTCTTACCACTATGAGATGACAAATATAAAGGGATAATAATAATGAATCGGTCTTTTACACGTCGTGATTTTTTAGCCATATCGGCTAAAGGTGTAGGTGCAGCAGTTGTTTCTTATGGCTTGATGGGCTGTAGTAGCAGTGATGATGAAGATAATAATGCAAATCAAGCTAGCTTTATTCATGGTATTGCCAGTGGCGACCCTAGTCATAGTGCCGTGATTTTATGGACGCGAGCCACGCCAAGCAGCGAAGGTGAGGTTAAGGTTAGTTGGGAAGTTGCGACAGATTCAGGTTTTACTGATCTGGTGACCAATGGTGAAATGATCACCACAGCAGATCGTGATTATACCGTAAAGGTTGATGCCATAGGGCTAACTTCAGGTACGGTTTATTATTATCGCTTTACATCGGGGGAAAATATCTCAGAAGTTGGGGTGACGCGTACTCTACCTGAGGGTGTTGTGGATTCAGTAAAGCTAGCTGTGATGTCATGCGCAAATTTCCCTGCGGGCTATTTTAATGTCTATGAGCTTGCGGCTCAGCAGGAGGAGCTCGATGCTGTGGTACACCTCGGGGATTATATCTATGAGTATGCGCGTGGAGAGTACGCTAGTGAAAATGCCGCTGAGTTTGACCGTGAAGTATTGCCAGTAGGCGAGCTGTTCACATTAGGTGATTACCGTACCCGATATGGACAGTATCGCGGTGATGCCAGTTTACAAAAGCTGCATGCTAAAGTGCCATTCATTACCGTATGGGATGACCACGAAGTCGCGAATGATACCTGGTCTGAGGGAGCTGAAAACCATAACGAAGGTGAAGGGGATTTTGACACCAGAAAGGCTGGTGCCCTACAAGCCTATTTCGAGTGGTTGCCTATCCGTCCGTGGCGCGAAGGAAACCATGAGGAGATCTACCGCTCTTTTAGTTTCGGTGACCTTGTCGATCTGCATATGATGGATACACGAGTATTGGCCCGTGATAAGCCTCTGGATTATGTTGATTATATCGACCCAGCAACTCAAGCTATCGACAGTGCAAAGTTTATGGCCGACGTTACCAGCAGTGATCGCACTATGCTAGGCCAAGATCAGCTACAGTGGTTGCAGCAGACTCTGCTAACCGCGACTGGCAAATGGCAAGTGCTAGGTCAGCAAGTATTAATGGGAAGAATGCTATTGCCGGCAGCAATTGCGACGCAACAGTTGAGTATTGCCCAGTTTGCTGAGTTAGGTGCAATCGCTCAGCTTGCAGCTCGTGCTCAAGCAAATGATCCGACTTTGACCGCGAGCGAATACAGTTTTCTTATCGGTAACCAGCATAAGTTAACACCAGAGGTGATGGCCCTATTGCAGATGCCTAGTATCCCTTACAACTTGGATGCTTGGGATGGATATGCCTATGAGAGAGAAGTTATCTTAGGGACTGCAAAATCAAAGGGCTGTAACTTGGTTGTCATTGCTGGTGACACTCATAATGCGTGGGCAAATGAGCTTAGCGATGCGGCGGGGGATGCTGTCGGTGTCGAGTTTGCTACTAGTTCAGTATCTTCTCCTGGTCTCGAATTTTACTTAGGGATCCCGGAAGATCAGCAAACGGCCACTGAGGCTGGGGTGGCTCAAATGGTAGCGGGTCTTAAATATACCAATTTGCGTGATCGCGGTTTTATGGTGCTGACATTTACTGCTGAGCAAGTACGCAGTGATTGGCATTTTGTCGATACCATTTCATCGACAGAGTTTAGTGAGAATATGGATAAGCGTTACAGTGCGGTTACTCAGCTTGGCTCGACAACAATACTCCCAGCAGGTTAACGTCCTACTTTAGATGATAAAGCCACCTTAGCTGATAGCTAAGGTGGCTTTTTAATATTCTGATAAAATAAAATATGCGCAAAGTTTCAAGATTCAACTTTAAATAGAGCATAAAATTGTTTTTTAGTTTAAAATTTTGCTCCAAAATCTGGTAGGTACTAATTATCCGTACTCTATTAAAGAGAGGAGCGTCTATTTCCATCTTTTGGATAGCGGCCCCTACTATATATACCAATAACAAGATGGGATGGTCAGATGTCAGATAAACAATTTATCACTGCTCAGGGGTTACTTGAAGATTCATTTCGCTTGGCAGCGCAAGTATATGAGAGCGGTTTTCGTCCTCAATTTATCGTCGGCATTTGGCGCGGTGGTGCACCTATAGGTATCGCAGTTCAGGAATATTTCGATTTTAAGAAAGTAGAAACTGATCATATCGCAGTTCGTACTTCCTCCTACTACGGTATAGGCACAGACAAACAGAGTAAGCAAATCAAAGTCCACGGTCTGCACTATATTGTTGAAAATGCCAACGCTAGTGATGGTCTTCTAATTGTCGATGATGTGTTCGATTCGGGCCGCAGTATCCATGCCCTTATGGAAAACTTAAGTGAATTAATGCGTTTGAACATGCCTAAAGATGTTCGTATCGCTTGTCCTTACTACAAGCCAAAAAATACTGCAGTGCCGTTAAAGCCTGACTATTTTGTTCATGAGTCGGAAGAGTGGTTGGTTTTCCCCCATGAAGTCTCTGGTTTGACACCTGAGGAGATTGCCGAAGGTAAAGGCGATCTTAAAAATATCAAAGAGCTTTTTGTTTAACATCATTTTGGTATATTGAGTTTGCTAGATGAGATAGCGGTGATAAATGAGCCAGCTTTGATGCTGGCTTTTTTACGTTTGTAATTGAAGAGACTAGAGCGAATTTATTTGCTGGTTAAGTTGATATGATTTATCTGTCACTATGGTTTCCAGCGTGGCCACTCTGTCCTGAAGCTTTACAAGTTCAGCTTTTAATTCATCCATGTCGCTGGAATCCACACTTCCTTTGCGTTTGTTATATTCTTTATAAGCGCTTACTGAAAAAGCGCCAATGATAGCGATTGCTGCAATTTCGAAAGGTCCCATAAGCTAAACTCCTGTTTACTATTTTGCTGAATGGTATCAGCTCTGTATTAAAATGTATCAAGCTGAGCATGTTAATACAAACACCATGCCAAAAATAAAAGTCCCCACTTATCATGATATTAAATATTCATTCTTGTTGGAATCAAGTCACAACTGTATTTTAGTGGTCAGTATGACTAAGTTTTAGTTAAGTTACTGAAGTAACCGATCCTTGATTCTTATGCAACGAAGCTCCTCTTGGTGGGCTTTGCGAAGAGCATTATAGGTGACTTTTGATAATGTGGGTTTATCTGACTCTTGAGAGAGCTGAGCTGAATATTTAATCAAAGCCTTGTCAAGAGTAACAATGCCTCTGCGATCGCATTGAGTGGGGATCAAGTAACTTACATAGCGTTGCATAAATGCAGCATGCTTTCGGTTATCCAGTTCGCCTAAGTTATCGATTCTAAGTGTAGAGGTTATCGCACTCTGTTGCTTTTGTTCACTTGGATAGAGGTAAGGAATGACGGTATCTAGTGTTAAATCGTCGAAGCGTTCATTACTATGAATCCGAGTTAACCAGTGTTCTTTTAGATTGGTTTCAGGTCGAGAAATTGAGGCTGAGATGGAGGCGTTTACACCCGTTTGTGAACTGTCTTTTTTCTTTTCGGCCAACAGTAAATCTTTACTCTTGATATGATCATAACGGTTAATTTGATGGATAATTTTCCAGCGAGTCTCTTGGTTTAGTGTTAGTCCGTTAATTTTAGTCGAGCCTTCAATTAACTGGATTAAATGTTCGAGTGCTTGGTGACTGCTGGAAAACTGAATATAAGCATTAAACCAGATCTGTTGAAGCGCTGGTTTATCTTGGTAGAACATAGACTTTCTCAGGCTCATCTGTTCTAGCCCTTTAAGTGCTCTGCGAGTGTAACTTAGGTGTATGGGATACATCAGGTTCAGATAAACTTTGCTTTGAATAAGGGTTTGTAACACCTGAACTAACACACTGCTGTCTTGTTCTTGGGGCAAGTTAATGAATACGGCACCTAAATATTGATCCAGTGGAAGTTCTCCATTTAAGACACTCTCCCATAGGCTTTGCCATAACATGGACTTAAGCAATGGATCCTGCACTTTATTGAGCTCAAGCATTGCAGTCTTGGCCGATGTTTCATCGAGTACGGCTTTTACATAACCCCAATCATGCTCGTTGGGATAAACAAGATCTGGACATCTAACCCCGATAAGCCGCTTGATATCTGTTTTAGCCCCCCAATAGGTGACAACAACATCTAGGTTGCGATGTAGCTGAGATCGGCCCTTAGTGTATAAACCTAATGTCACTTTCTGTTCTGGTAGTTTTTGTAGTTCTGTATGTTTATTGTTAGTCGGTGATTGTAGTAGGCTAAAAGCCGTTATGCGGTTGTTACTGCACCTAAAGTCAACCTTAATACTGTTTACACCTACTTGTTGTAACTGGCTCACTTCCCAGTGACTAAGATCCCGTTTAGTGCTTATCTCAAGCTCAGTTATAAAGGCTGCTAGCGTGACTGGATTGCGCGCATGTGATTGCAGTAGCGTTGTCAGTGCCAGTTTGAATTTTTCAGTGCCAAATTGATACTCCAACTGCTTGAGAATCGCGACGCCCTTGTATGAGTTTGTTAAGGTGTGTTTGTCTGTATCTTGATATGTAGTAAGTAAACTATCTTGCGCGTAAGCGTAGCGTTTGTTGTTCAGATAGAATTGGTGCCAAATCTGTGGGAATTCACCGGTAGCGGCCAAAGATTGTGTCGTCATGTAGAGCACTAAACTATCGAGCATAGTGTCTTTGGTTAACACTCCATTTTGAGACCAATAATAGTCTGTGAGACTATTTACCCATTGTGAGGCCACGCCATAGCTGATGCCTGAAATTAAGCTTTGTCTTATTGTCTCAGTTACTTGTTCGCCCGCTGGAATGGTTTTTTCATAAAAGCTGCTCATTCCAGCGCTGGCGATGACCTTGTGGGGCGTGGAGCTATTATAAGGGCTAATAATCTGATCGTACTTCTGATAAGGGTAGGGAGTCCCAAAACGTTCGGTAAAATCAATCAGCTGATCCTTGATTATAGAAAACCACAGAGAAGCATCAATAGTTTCTTTGTTGGATTGTCGAGTCATGAGCCTTAGATTGAAGGTCTGTATCTTGTCTTGCCAAACTTTAAAGGGCCCTGCATAGAGAGGAAGTTGTTCGGCGCTTAGTTTTGGGCTTGCTGGAAATTGCCAGAGATTAAATTCACCTTTCTCTGTGATCTCTGTTTCTTTCATGGTGGTAATTAAGGTCCAGCTTTTGGGTGCACTAATACTCAGCTGGTAACTGGCTTTCAGGGAGGCTTGCTTGAACTGTGGGAGCAGTAGACTCGTATTGTCTTCATTAAAATCTGAGTATAAGTAGACTCGATTGTCACTCGGGTCTACCACGCGGTTCAATCCGCTATTTTGGGCAGCCAAGGTGCCAGAGTAATTTATTTCAATACTATTGCTGCCATTATTCAATAAGCGTTGGTTTAGTTGGAAGTGTTTACCATCATAATTGGGGTAGATCTTATGGCCATTGATATTGAAAGAGTGAACCTGTGCCTGCTTAAGCGCTAAGCTGAGTGGACGTTGGCTATCTACAAGATTGAACTTTATCTTGCTGATTGCGCTAAATTCCGGCTTCTCACTAATGGACAGCATTAGTTGGTAGCTGAGTTCAGAGATTTGCTGTCGGTGCTTTGTTTTATTTCTTTCCACATTGCTCTGTGCTTGTGCGAAAGCTGTTGTACAGAAAAAGATGGTCAGAGAGAGAAAAGAGGTAAGGCTGACACGCAACAGATCCAAAGCTAACTTCCTATATTATCGTTATTTGGGCTAAGGTTACCCGATTTAACATAGTTTGTTGACAATTTCTACTCGGTTATTGCTTGTTTAACGATAAATGGCCTGCCACTGGTAGTAAAAATGTTGATGCAAGGTCAACCTAAGAGTGAACAGACTCTATGGCTATTCATCTTTCTAGCATGGACAAAGTTAACAGTAATTATGGCAAAATAAGCGTATTATACCGCTCCAATTCTTACCACAGATCTGCCCTATGAAACTATTTTTCGCCTCAGATATTCACGGTTGTTTCGAGAGTGCACAGAGGATGATGGCTGCCTTCGAACAGAGCGGTGCTCAGCACTTATTGCTATTAGGCGATATTCTCAACCATGGTCCGAGAAATGCTATCCCTCAAGGCTATGCGCCGTTGAAAGTGGTTGAGCTACTTAATGCATATGGGGATAAGATCGTTGCAGTGCGGGGCAATTGCGACAGTGAAGTGGATCAGATGCTGCTTAATTTTCCAATGATGGCGGATTACAACTGGGTATTGCTCCCTGATGGTCGGCGACTCTTTCTTACTCATGGACATCTTTATCGCGACGATAATTCGGCGTACCTTAACGCTGGAGACATCATAGCCTCGGGACACACACATCTAGCGGTTGCCGAAAAGCTGGGCGAGATAATCCTCTTTAATCCAGGTTCAGTGACGATTCCTAGAGGTGAGGATAAGGCAAGTTATGGCCTGCTTGAAGATAATAGATTGAGTGTGATGACGTTCGATGGGGATGAGATAAGCAGTTGTATGCTAGATTAAAGTGATAAATGCCAATCGGAAAATCGATTGGCATTTTGCTAAGGCATTGTGTACGTTTTAGCCGTTAAGGGCGTATTATAAACCTAGAAACGACTTAGATTTTACTTTACGGATCTCTTTCTCATCAGACCATTCTATTAAGCCTGTTTCCAGATCCATCAAACGCATGGTCATCTTGTAGTAAACATCTTTAGTGCTACCGTCCTGCTTCACGATGCTGGAAAGATTGCCATAAAGCATATACTGAGCGCCAATTTGACGACCAAAACTGATGGCCGTTGATGGGTCAACCATGCCTGCATTGTTCTGATAATCCAACTGCTTGCGAACCGAATCAACCTTAGTCATATCGATAAAGCGAAATTTGCCGGATCTTAGTAGCTTATTGCTGATTGAATCGGTAACAGATTCTGTATCGATATGTTCAGAGGTTTTGTTTTTGATCTTGTCGACAAAAATAATGGGACGATCGTTAGCCGTTAATACCATCACAGGAGGGAAAGTCAGCATACTATCAACCATCTTAGCCGTGATAGCTTGTAGATCGGTAGAACCAAAGTTTTCATTAACGGTTTCCACTTCAGTGGCATCCCCGTATTGCACTTTAGATTGGCAACCTGCGAGTCCGATAGCGGCTGCTAGTAGAAAAATAAGTTTGAAATGTTTCATAATAAATTCCATTAGACGTTGATTATATGATTATTGAATAAAAACGGGTGTAATTACCAGTGTCGATCACCCAAACCAATGTAGTTCTTCCACTTTTTACCTCTATTTCTGCGGTAGAAGATCCGTCGAGCTGGATTGAATACTCTCCTTGATTAAGGTAAGTACGTACTATTTGAGCTTGCTTGGGTAAAGTTAACCAACTGCGGCGATCTGCCTGCTCTGTGACGACATTGAATATCTGCATGGCGATTGAGCCAAAATCGGTTTCATTGTTGCGGGATTTTGATTCGCTACGAACTCTCCTTGCCATCTCAGCTTTAGCATAAGCTCTGGCAGCTTGACGAACTAAGGCGGCAGGCAGTTCTTCTTTTAATGCCGTAATGGCCAGAGCGTCGATATTGGCTATCGGTGAGGCCGTTAATGTTTTACCTAGTCCTTTTATTTTCCCGTTGGGAATTGGGCGAGAGTTTAAAGGATAAGTCGCCAGTGAGGCCGTTTGCCAGCTGCCGTTTACACGAAAAGGAACGGTAAGACTTTGCTTTTCATCTACGAAGCCGCGCTCGATTAGCATGATCACTTCTCCTTGACCTTTTTTCGCTAAGTTAGCCTTACCCCAACGCTTTTCAAATTCATCAGCCTGAGGCATAGCAAGTTGCTTCGCTAACCTGACGAGATCCTTTTGTAGATAAGGATTATTAGGAGATATTTGTGCTGCTTTACGATAATCGATAAAGGCATCATTTGGCTCGCCTAATACCTCGTGGAGCACTCCGGTGATGTAATAACTATAGGCGTTTAAAAATGAACTGGTTACCGTTCCTGCAGCTTGGCCTAACTTATTTACCTCTGCATCTATGGTACCGTTGGCAATGGCCTGTACCGACGCGTTAGATTTCTGATATTTGGCTTGTTCAGAGCTTTGTAAGTTGTTGCTACGCCGGACTTCTACCAAGGCACCTTCTTTATCACCACTGAAGAGGTAATTGAGCGCTTGATACTGATGCAACATGATGCGTTCGTAGCCTGGGCCACGATAGGGGATCACATTATCATTGATAAATAAACTGCTAGCGGTGGCGCCGAGCTCGGAGGCACTGAGGGTCGCTTGATCGTCAAAGGCTAAATAGTCAGATACCGCAGCTTGGTAAAATAACTTGCTGGCTTCAAAATCCCCGGCTATTTGGGCGACTCTACCCGCTTCCTGAGCATAAAGTAGGCCATCGGCTCCTGAAATCTTATCGGTAAGATCGTCAATATCTTTGGTTGGCTCATTAGTATTGATCTGAGCTTTAACTGGGGATATTTGAGAGGGATAATTAATGAAAATACTGTTAAATGCGCAGCCGGAAAGCAGTAAGCTGAACAGTGGGATGAGTAGCCACTTCTTCATTGTACAGTCTCGATTGGACTTACTTGCTGCATACTCTTCCCTATGTTTTGGATTGTATCGAACATCATACCCTTAAACATTCATATTATACACGCAAGCTAAACATCAGATTTAAACACAATAAAGCTGAATAAACACTGACTCATTACCTTGCTAGGTTGGCTAAATTGAGTCAGTGAGTTGAATTAATAATGAGGTGGTGGTGCCTCTTCTGACTGAGATGCCATATTGCTCGGCTCTACACTCTGAAGCTTACTGATAAGTAAACGCAGTTGTTGCTGTTGAAATGCAAGTAGATCGTTTAATTTGATCATTTGCTGGTCGAGTTCTTCGATGGTGCTTTCTTGGAAGGCTAGTTTCATCTCAAGATCTTCGACTCTTTGGGCTAATTGTTCCATTTTTTCCTCTAATGGACAGATACTGGCTAAATTTTGATTTGGCCGTTTATGATCTTATTAAGATCCTTGTTTGCGACAGAGTATACAACGGCTGCTTTAATTTGAGCAATATGGGGACTGACTTACGGGTAAAGCAAACGGTAAAAAGTAACCGAAAGCTATTTTTGATGAACTTGATCCCAAAGTTGTTGTCTGTAGCCTAGTTGAGGTACATTTGATGCCGAAAATGAAACTTCAGTAATGTAATTGGAATATCATATTTAACTAGTATAAAGTGGTTCGCCTAAATAGAGTTAGGTTATTGCCACGACAAAAAGATGCTGAGGAAGCTTTAATGAAATCAATTTACAAAATATCACTGGTTGCGTTGGCCGTAATGGGCCTGTCAGCTTGTAATCAAGATCAAAAAACAACTGAAACTGTTGCTAATGTTGAATTGACAACAGAGGCACAGCAACAAGCATACAGCGTTGGGGCATCAATTGGTAAGTATATGTCTGGTCATATCAAAGAGCAGGAAGAGCTTGGCATGCCTGTCGATCGTAGCCTTATCATCACAGGATTCAGTAATGGCTTAAACGATGAGTTAAAGCTGACTGAAGAGGAGATGCAGACGGTACTACAGAGTCTTGATGAGAAACTAAATGAGAAACGTCAGACACAAGCAACAGCTTTAGCTGAGAAAGCGTTAGCAGATAGCGCTGCTTTCCTTGAAGCTAATAAGGTTAAAGAAGGCGTCGTGACAACAGAATCTGGTCTTCAGTATGAAGTCTTAACTCCTGGAACTGGCGAGATGCCTGTGGCAGAAGATACGGTTGAAGTTCATTACGTAGGTACTCTAACTGACGGTACAGAGTTTGATAGCTCAGTTGCTCGTGGTGAGCCAGCTAAGTTCCCGCTCAATCGTGTTATTCCTGGTTGGACTGAAGGTGTACAGTTAATGCCTGTTGGTGCCAAGTACAAGTTCGTGATCCCAGCTGAACTTGCTTACGGTGAGAATGATACTGGTACTATTCCTGCAAATTCAACCTTAGTATTTGAAGTTGAACTTCTCTCTATCGAGAAAGCTGCAGCTCCTACTGCTGAAGCAGCAACAGAAGTACAAGCTCAATAATTTGAATATGTTTTTGTAGCAATTAAGGACGCTTATTTAAGCGTCCTTTTTTATGTCTGGAACATTTATGCCGATTTTCCATGGATGGATTAAAATCGGTTTTATGTATACCAATTAATGTTCCTGACATTAATTGGTATTTCCTTCACTGACCCATAGGGACATGGGAAATGTCTTTGAAGTGTATGGAACGCTTAAGACCTTGGAGGTCAGAACATTTATACCAATCTCCCATGGGCCCATGATGTTCTATTCATCATTTTGGTATTTTCTATCCATGTAACTTATGGGATAAAAACACTTTGTCTAATATTATTAAAGTTTTATCCTTATTATCCCTACATGCGAGCACCAGAGCACATTTTTAGTTACCCCTCTTACTTCCCGTTGAGTTAAAATTAATGTAGATATGTTTTAGGGTTAAAATTTATGGAATATGAATTTCGACGTAATACCTTAACGGGCACGGTTATGGCCAGCTTTAGCATGGACCATGAGGCATTAGGTTTTTGGTTGGTTGAAGAGCTAGGGGAATGTACCGATAAGTATGCCGAGATATGTCAGGTAGTGGCTCAACTGCAGTCAAATCAGTTGCTGCATTGGCGTATGGTGGGTAAGGCTCTGTCTCTAGAGTTGGATTCCGAGCAGGCTAGAATTTTTGCCAATGAACTGGAAAATGGCGAAGAGTTTGAACTTGAATATGCCATGTCTCTTTATGACGGCGAATCAGAAGCTTATTGTGGTTTAGAGGATTTTCAGTCTGCGCTTGATAGTTGGCATACCTTCTTAAATGAAACCCACTAGAGTAGCCTTAAGCCAATCTAAGTAAGAAAGCAGAGAGTGACTGCTTTCTTACTTATTTTTAGAATCAAGGCTATTGATTCAAATAACGTACAGCCATTTCGGTTCTCGATTTGGCACGACCCTTTCTAAGTAGATTCTTTACATGAACCTTTACCGTTCCTTCGCTGATGTGTAACAGCTCGGAGATCATGCGGTTACTCTTGCCTTCAGCAACCAGCTCTAATATTTGTAACTCTCTTGGGGTTAAATTGCTGAGCCAGTCTTCTTCATCGACTGCATCTTTGAGCTCATAGAGGTAATCTTCGACAGCGTCGCTGATGACTCTGTGACCGAGCATGGCACTTTTTAACTTTTCCAGTAGCAGGTCTGGTTCAGTATCTTTTAATAGATAACCGTCAGCGCCTGCACGGATGATACGAATAACGTCTTGCTTAGCATCGGACACGGTTAATATGACGATACGAGAAGTGACTCCTTCTTGTCGAAGTGCATTGAGAGTGTCTAAGCCCGTCATGCCCTTCATATTGAGGTCTAATAAGATGATATCTGGTTCACTTTCTTCTATGGCTGATAATGCATCTAATCCACTACCCGCTTCTCCAAAAAGGGTAAAGTCAGAGTCTGAAGTAATTAATTGGCAGATCCCACGACGTAGCAGTGGATGATCATCGACAACGAGAACTGAATATGGTTTACCCATGTTATGTACCGACTCCTTGAGGTGTAAGCGTCTTAAACTTGATTCTTTTATACTGTTAAGCAGGTTTTTGTTGAGGAGGAAAAGTCAGTGTCACGGAAGTTCCCCCTCTAGCATTGCTGCTAAACTCCACTATACCCGATAAGCGGCTCGCACGCTCATGCATAATACCTATTCCAAAGTGTTGATCTCGTTCCCTGATCTTCTCTATTCCGATACCATCATCACTGATACTGATTGTTACATGGGTATCTGAGCTTTTATAACAGACAATTTTTATGTGTTTAGCTTGTGCATGCTTGATAGCATTAAGTGTCGCCTCTCGGGTCAGTTGTAACACGTGTATGTGCTGATGTGCCCCCAGAAGTTGTAATGGTAACTTATAATCCATTGAGATTGAGATTTTAGATTGGCTCCTAAGTTGCTCTAGCATGACTTCGAGTGCATGGCACAGATTCGGATCACTCATTGTGAGCCTGAACGTTGACAATAGTTCTCTTAATTGCACATAGGCGGTGTTAACTCCTTCATTTATCTCTGCTATTTGTCCTTCAACTTGGGGGCTTCTACAAGCACTGTCCAATCCTTTAGAAAGCAAATTTACCTGAATTTTTAAAAAAGATAGGATCTGACCTAACGAGTCATGTAACTCTCTGGCTATCACGCCTCGCTCTTCCATTAAAGCAAGTTGTTGCTTCTGTTCTCCAGCATTGAATATGACGATAGAGCGAGCAATCATGATAGCGAAATTGCCAAAAAGTGGGTGATTTGGCGCATCAGAAATAACTTCTAGATAACCCAGTTTGTAATTTTCAAATATTAATGGGTAATGTATCTGATTTGTGGGTACCTGAGGCCAACCGCGATCAGTTTCAATGACTTGTTTATCTTCTTGGTCTTGAGCGATGACGAGACGCAAAAAAGTATGTGGTTCATGCTGACTCAGTTGATTTAAGACTTTTTTGAGTGTAGTAATTTCTAGAATACCTGAGTGCAGTATGACCAGATTGTTATAGAGTAAGGTGAGTTCATTGTTAGACCGAGTTAAGGCAAGGGTTTTTTCTTCAACCTGGGCTTCAAGATCACTGTAGAGTGCGGAAAGTTCTTTAGCCGTACTCTCTAAGGCGTGACTTAATGAGGTCAGTTCAACATACTCAGTTTTAGGCATTTGAATATTGAAGTTCCCTTTTGAGATGGTATTGGCTGAGTCCATCATTTTCTTCAATGGTATTACGACTTTCTTCTTAGTAAAACGAACTGCGAGAAATGCAATAAAAAGCATTAAACCTAAGCCAAAAATTTGGCTTGCAGCTAACAACTTTAATTTAAAAGCTGCATGTTGCTCCATTTCTAGTACCAGTAGATCTATGGTGGCGACAAAGTCTTTTAATGAGGCTGCATAGCGTCGAGAGTTTTCCTCCAGAATATAGAGTTTCATTACCTGCCACTTTTCGATAACAAGTCGATATTGGTCTGCTAATGCATTGGGGCTATACCAGACAATGGATCGCTTTAATGCTCCGGAATATAAGGTGTTTTCAAATTCTTCTATTTTCTTCTCAGCTTCATTGCTGCCGGAATTAGCATAAAACATCAACCGATAACTTTGCATTCGCAGAGACCCTGATGCATTGATGGTTCGAGCATCCCCTAAGCTGTAGGACAGGTTGATGATGGCAAAGGTTGCTAAGCCACTTGAAAGTAAAATTAGCGTTAACATTAACCCTAAAATGGTGGATGTTAGACTACCGTTTTTCATTATATAAAAACTCACTAAATTAGAATTATTAAGCTGAAAATTGAAACGGCTTAATGGGTTGATTCTTTATCTGGTTAACAAAATGGCAAAAGTGTGACACATAACACCTTCACACATTGATCTACCGCAAACTTTGCCTTAGATACCTCATAGGTGGTATATGCATTATTAAGTTAAAGGGATAACTTTGCCCTTGGAGATATTGCGGTTATTAAGATTACTATAAAGTAACACGGAGATGAGATGGTGAGAATATTATCTAGAAAATCCTTTGCACTAAGTGCATTGGTCGCAGCAAGCATGATGGCTTCAAGCGTAATGGCGAGCGATGAAACTGAGCCGCGTAATGAGCAATATAAAGAAAAATTTTCTAAGCAATACAACAGCTGGCATGATACTTCTAAAAGTGTTGAGATTATCGATGCGCTTGAGCAAGATCCTAACCTCGTTGTTTTGTGGGCAGGTTATGGGTTTGCTAAAGATTATAACAAGGCACGTGGCCATATGTATGCGGTTACTGATCTGCGTAATACATTGCGTAGCGGTGCTCCAAAGCAAGACTCTGACGGACCTATGCCGATGGCATGTTGGTCTTGTAAGAGCCCAGACGTACCTCGTATGATCGAAGAGCAAGGTGAAGACGGTTATTTTTCTGGTAAGTGGTACAAAGGTGGTGCTGAAATAGTCAACACTATCGGTTGTAGCGATTGTCACGAGAAGGGTAAATCTAAGCTACGTATCTCTCGACCATTCGCAGAGCGTGGTATGGAAGCAATTGGTACCCCATTTGATAAAGCATCACGTAAAGACAAACAATCTATGGTGTGTGGTCAGTGTCATGTCGAGTACTACTTCGAGAAGGCAGGCGATAAGAAAGGTTTTGTGAAGTTCCCATGGGATAAAGGCACTACAGTTGAAGATATGGAAGCATATTACGACGGCATTGAATTCTCAGATTGGACTCACAAACTGTCTAAGACACCTATGTTGAAAGCGCAGCACCCAGGTTATGAAACTTGGCAGTTAGGTATGCACGGTAAGAACAACGTAAGTTGTACAGACTGTCATATGCCTAAGGTGAAGAATGCAGAAGGTCGTAAGTTTACCGATCATAAAGTAGGTAACCCCTTCGATCGTTTCGAAGAGACCTGTGGTTCTTGTCATGAGCAGAGCAAAGAGTTCATGGTTAACCTTGATAATGAGCGCAAAGCTAAGGTTAAAGAGATTCAGCTTAGAGCTGAAGTTCAGCTAGTTAAAGCTCACTTCGAAGCTGCTGCAGCGTGGGAAGCGGGTGCTACTGAAGCTGAAATGAAGCCGATCCTTACCGATATCCGTCACGGCCAATGGCGTTGGGATTATGCCATCGCCTCTCATGGTGTTGCATCACACGCGCCAGATGAAGCGCTACGTGTTCTAGCTACTGCGGTAGATAAAGCAGCGGATGCTCGTGTTAAGTTAGCTCAACTTCTTGCTAAGAAAGGCGTTAAGCAACCGATTTCTTACCCTGATATCTCTACTAAAGCTAAAGCACAAGCCGCTATGGGTATGGATATGAAGAAGATGAATGCTGACAAGGCTGAGTTCAAGAAAACTGAACTACCTAAGTGGGATGCTGAAGCTAAAAAGCGTGAAGCAACTTACTAAGCCGATAAGCTTGATATAGTGTAAGTTAGTTATACTTGCATAGAAGAAGCCCTCCACACGGAGGGCTTTTTTATAGCCTTAGAATGAAGGTTGATTACATTTATTGGATGACATAATTATGGTTGATGCCGTTAAATATCTTCATTTGTGTTTGGTAGCTTTTAGAGTTGAAGACAAAAAATTCCTCACCACGGCGAATATGGCGAAGTCATAAGCTTATGAACGAGATACAGGGATTGTAGAGCTGGCTGTTAAACAGGGACGTTATTGTGCTGCGCTTCACGGAGAGCACGGAGAAGAGCTGGAGTTTTTTGTTGTAGGTTTTCTCCGTGGTCTCTGTGTCCTCCGTGGTGAATCGTTTTTATTTGGATTGTTTAGCTAAAAGACAAAAGCTTGTTCTCACCACGGAGCGCTTCGCTTCACGGAGTACACGGAGGTAAAGATGGAGGTAAATCTACGTTGAGCAGGGTTACATTTTTTGATTTAACTTTTGGCTGAGCCGGTATTGGGTAGTGTGTTTATAATTTTCTGCTTAATTGTTATCTATCGCCTAGCCGGCGAGGCATGTGCAGATACTTCTGTGACACGCTGTGAATACTTCCATGTAAGCTCGACGACAGCGTCCTTGCTGTCAACGGCCACAGCAGTACCTACACCCGTTCATCTATCTCTTCGATTTGGCTTTACTTGGTAGAGTTTCGTAACTCATTTCTGCCCCAAACCTTGTTGGCGGTAGAGATTTAGCTATCTTATGTTACGCAGATATTGCCTTATATTATCTCATCTATTACGCTCTAAATGTTAATTAGCTACGACCCCTTTGTTTCAAAGCTAAACTCGCACCCATGCGAACTTCACGCAATTTGAAACTCTATACTTCGGCCACTTCCAACGGGGGAGTCTTGTAACCTGCAGCGGCATTTGGCTTATCGTCATTTTAGGGTGATGGATGAATTGCTTGGCTAGATGCTTTGCCTTTGCACCATTTCCCACTTTGATGCTTCTTCTTAAATTCACACATTGCATCCCAACGACCACTAATCCCACTGTATTGACGGCGGAACTCTTGGGTTGAGGTTAACCAAGCATCAGATGAAATACCAAGCTCACAAAGTAGTTTCGGACGTATTGAATCAATAAAGCCTTTCTTATCATGCCTAATTGCTCTGCCTGTCCAGTCAATCAGTTGTAGGTAATCAGAAAAGTGAAATGGAATACCTAATTGGGTTGTTTGGTGAATTGAACCATCAAATTCAGCAAGGGGTTTTAATGGCATTACAGTGATGGATTCTGCTTTATCATCTGCTTTTCTTAACACTTTTTCTTGGGTATTCCCTGTTGTATTTAACTCGGTAATACGCTCTTGAATCGAAGTGAAATCAGAAGTTTGTAGCGAGTCGGCAATGCCCGCTCTGATAGGGTTTAAATCCACGTACATCATACATGCAAGGACAGCTTGTTCATCGAGCAGAGCTTGTGACTTGAAACGTTCCTCCCAGAAAGCACCTTTACACTCATCTTCACGATTAGCTTTTCGTGCAACCTCCTCATTGAGACAGCGCATAAACCAACTAATACTAGATAAACGCTCCTGCCATTCGGCAATAAGTCCATCCAGCAGTATCTGCTCCCCTTCAATAAGTCCCTCACCTTTCATGTATTTAGTGGCGACTTCATTACCGTGAAACAACTGCTGCCAGCGACTAATCACGTCTCGATGACTTAAGACATTAGCTTCATTCAAGTCAATCTTGAGCACTAAATGATAGTGATTGCTCCCTCTCTGTCACCAAGAGTGCATAAGCACATATATCAATACAAAATATGGTAGAAAGCGCTTTGATTTTATCGACAATCCAACCACGTCTATGCTCGAAACTCTTTCCCGTCAGTTTATCTTCACCGCAGAGATAAGCCCTTCTCACACAACGATTAATTACATGATAAAACGGAGTTGTTTCTGCATCAATTAAGATCCGGCGAGCTGAAGTCATAGAAGCTACCTCATATAAAGCTAAGTCAAGATAACTTAAAGCCTAGTAAGAGATAGCTCAAAAGACAAAAGGTATGGCTGTCCTGTCTTTAGCGGTGGGGATTCGTCAGGCTACGACCCCTTTGTTCTTCTTTTATTCTTAATCAACTAAATGTTCTAGCGCATGAGTATTTATTTCTGACATGAAGAACCCAAAGAAATTTCAAACCATAATAAGGCCACGTGATTATTAACAAAATATTGGTAATGAACTTAGGCAATCTACTCGCTAACCGCAACCTTAGTACATGCATACTAGATAATGTATGTCCTTGTCTCTTTGAAAGCATATAACATTTTAAAGATTCATTATCATGCTCTATAAATTGACCACTTTCATACATATAACCCAACAAAAAGCTTGCGGCAGGATAATCTCGCTCCACTAATTCAACAAGTAGGTAATATACTAAATCAAACTTATTTTTCTCTCGGCAATATAAAGCAAAGCTGTATAATTCATCATGATTTTCAGTGTTATCAAACAAATAAGATTCTATACAGTTATTATCCTCATATTGCTCCATTATTTTTTTATAATCTAAATGCATTGTTGTCCAGTCCCTGCAGTATCATACCCTAATTCATTAACAATCATACATGCACCGACATCACCAGATAAGCAATTTTGATACATCACTGAAATAAAAACCAACGAAAGTGGTGAATTTTTAAATGCTTTACCAAATATTTTCTGCAACTTTTTATAATGAGCAGAGTTTTTGGGATCATATGGCTGTGTATTTTTGGTAGAATTATGTTTATTGTCAGGACTATTTGGTCCATTAGCATCTGAAGAGTCTATATTATGACCAATATCACCATTTAGCATACCAACAGCACCTAAGAACGCATCTAACCAAGCTTTTTTCTTAGCCAACCCTAACTGGTCAACATAACTCAAAGGATTCCCACCCACATACGCATAGGTATTCAACCCACCCGCTAAACCAATCGGATCAGATTGCAAGTAGCGACCAGTTGCCGCATCGTAATCTCTAAACATATTGTAGTAAGAGCCTTTTTCTTCGTCCCAATATTGTCCCGGGAATCCGAGATTATAACCGCCTATTGAATTAGTCATCACCTCACGGTCAAAGGCAAAGTTACGTGCTTGCCACACGGTACTGCGACTCTGATTAGTAATACGCTCAGCACGGCCTAAATGGTCATTATGTACATAATAACGTTGTCCAGCCTTAATGATGGCAACTGGCTGACCATGAAGATAGACATACTCTTTAATCAGGCTACCACTGCTGGTGTATTCTGCCAATAGCTGTCCGGATTCGTTATAGAGGTAGTGAACGTTGCCACCGCTACCTGATTTTTTCGCCCGCTCTCCTAAGCTGTTATATCGGTAATGGGTAACACTACTGCCTTTTGTGAACTTAGTTAATCTATTGCCACTGTTGTAGCTATAACTAGCTCCCGCTTTGGTGCCAGTATTACCATTGGTGGTATAGCCAATTGCACCGATACCATTAGTAATTGATGTTAACTGGTTACTTAAGCTTGAGTAGTTATAGGTTTGTGTTGCTTGAGGATATAAACGATAGCTTTTACGATTACCGACTTTATCATAAGTAAAATATTTACTGCCGCCGGTGGATGAGCGCTCTGAGGTTAAACGACTCGCGGGATCGTACGCTAACGTTTGGGTTAACCCTGATACTCGATTATTGGTCAGCTTGCTGATATTGTCTCGGCTATCGTATGCATAGCGTAAATCTTGGATCCCAGAGGTAAAGATTTGGGTTGGCTTAAACTTACCGTCATAAGCTATACTTCGCACTGCATTGTTGCCAAAAGTGAAACTTTTATTTGGACCAAAGGGAATATATTGAGCATTAGATATCACGTTAGCGTAACTGCTTGAACCCGAAGAGTATGCCACGCCAGCCACTCTGCCTAACGCATCATAGCTATACTTAATCTTGTGTCCAGATGGATAGGTTATCACACTGACTTGATTCATATTATTATATGAGTAACGAGTATGATATGTTCTTGAGTCAAGCTGAGTTGATTTTAATGTGACATTACCTATTTTGTCATAAGCGTAAGTTGTTTGGCCTGTAATATCACTGACATAATGTAATCTTCCTTTGCCGTATGTACCTGTGTCATAGGTATAGATAGTTTGATCACTGCCAATCGAACTCGATTTTAAACGGCCTAAAGCATCATAAGTAAAAGTGCTAACCGTACCATCATTACTTTTTGACCATATTGGCTGTCCCAGTTGATTATAACTAAGCTCTGTTGTTCCAGTATCAGGGCTAACAATACTGATAACATCACCAAAGCCATTGTACCTATACCGAGTCACTAAACCCCGTGCATCAGTAATACTAGTAACGCGGCTTTTATGATCGTAAGTATAATGAGTGTAACCACCATCTTGATGTTTAACTTTAGTCAGCTGATCAAGCGCATTAAAGGTACTGTTAACAGAATAACCCATAGGATCGGAGACTGAAGTGACATTACTATTATTGTCATAGCCAAAGGTATACTTTTTCGAAAAAGAACCTTGAGTTTTCATCCTTCCTAGTTTGTCGTATGTGTAGCCTTGATCGAAATATATGTCCTGCACTAACTCGACATCGGGCTCACAATCATCGTCGCTATCCTCTTCATCTGGGTCACAATCGTCATCATACTCGTAAACTTCTACTGGCTCACTTCCAATATCCCGCCAAGTGATATCACTGTTTTTGTTGTAGCCGTAGCCTTGCTGATTATTATTCTTATCTCTAACGGTTACCAATCGATGTGCATCATCGTAATCATAGCGATAATAGTTACCGTTAGGATAGGTAACCTGTCTTAGTTTGCCAATCGAATTATAGGAAGTTTTGTGTAGCTGTTGCCCTGTAGAGTTATACCGTTTTGTCGTTAATAACTGCCCCGTTGGACTATAGCTATAGTCCGTTTGTAAGCCATTGCTATCGAGCATTCGACGAGCATTACCCAGAGCATCATAATTCGAGTAGGTTACTCTATGGCCTATAGGATTCGTCATTTTAGTCAGATTACCAGCGCTATCGTATTCTAGTGTGATGATATCCGAGATATCAGTGCGAGGACCGTCAATGGTCATCTTCTTTAAAATAGCGTTCGAATGATTTATGTAACTATATGTGGTTTTTCTCTGCTCACCGTAATTACCATGGCTACTTAAGTCCGTTTTAATAACCGATTTTAAACGCCCATTGGAGAGGTAATCATAATCAACTCTTAAATCTCTACTTGTCAGACGAGCGATTTTATTTTGACCTGCCAACCAGATATATTCTTGAGTAAACGCTAACGCTGTTCCTTTAGCAGTGATTTTGGACTTAAGCTGACCATTTTCAGCAAAGTCATACTCTGTTAAATTACCATTCCAATCGGTACTGGTCTTTTTTAAACCTGTTGCAGTATAGGTAATATTTTTAACTGCGTCGGGACAATCAATAGAGGCAACTCTATCTACAGAAGCTAACCTCTTGAGAAAAACAGGCTCCTCTGGGGTACCGACTTTAATTTTAGTGTAATTATATTTAGTCTTTTGCCCTAATGGATTTGTCACTGTAGTTGAATTCGTTGAATAACTAAAAGTACTCTTCTCGACACCACCGGTATGTTCAGATGATATTGCATCCCCACTGCTATCATAAACAAAAGAAGCATAATTTCTATAATTAATATTGATGCGTGATAACTTGCCGCCAGTGTAATAATAGTCGGTAACGTGGCGAAGTGAACCTGGTTTAACGACCTTTGCTATTCGATTATTTACATATGTATATAAATATTGATTGCCAGCATTATCTTCGACCTTAGTGACATCACCATAGTACATTGTATAGTGCAACCAGCGACCCGATGAATGAGTCACTCTAATGCCATTTGAGTAGCTATAGGTATGCGCAATCCCTGTTGGGTGGGTTCTTTTCAGTATTTTACCGCTAGTATCATATTCTTCGGTAATGCCGCCTTCGGTCTTTAAAATCCACTTGTTACCTGATTGAGCCAAGGTTTGAATCGAATCCTCTTTATAATCCGACCATGTCCCTTGTGCATCTTTAACAAACTTAATCTGTTTCCCATTTGGTCTATGGTTGAGAATATAGCCTTTAAAATCAAGCTTAAAGCGAAGGTTACTTGACCATTTAAACCCAAACCATGAGTTACCTCTACCCTTTGAGTTATATGTTCGCTCAATTTTAAGCGGGAATTCCCCCTTACCTTGAAAATCAACAACCTTCTCAATCTTTGCCCCTGTACGCACCATAATTGGATTAGCGCAAGTTAACCCTTCAGATAAACCAGTATCGAATCCTTCGATCTCATCTTCTGCTAGTAATTCCTCAAATGCTTCATCCATCAAATCTTCTAAATCAAGGTATTTAATATCGCTAGGAGGAGGACGCTGACCAACAGTTCCAATACACTCCATAACTTCACAGTCATCATCAGTATCCCAAATATCAGCTTTTACAGAGTGGCTTTGGCTTAATCCACCTAGCGCTAAAAATATTAAGAAGAGAAATGATTTATACTCAAGTAATTTGTCCATAACTTCATCCTTGTAGTTCATTGCGTAAATAGTTTACAAACATTCGAGTTAAATGCAACCAGACTAACTAGCAAAAGCCTCTTTACAGTGTTCAATACTTGGCAGCGCCTATAAATAGATAAACAAACGATGTAATATTGATATTAAAAAGATAGAACAATAACTTCTGATTAAGCGGAAAGGGGTTTTGATTAATAAAATGTAAGGCTGTTAATGGCTATATTAGTCTTAGAGTTGTATTAACAATTTGGATTTTTAATTTATATAACGAAATAATTCGGGTAGATGATGTAAGAATCGTAACAAATACTCTTAATGTAAATCGAAGAGATATTTATATAGGAGATAGGGCAAAGCAGAATGTCTGACCCAAGGACGATTCATCTAGAATGCCTAACCGAGACTCTGGTTAGCTTCTTTATTTCGTAAGTAAACTGAGAGTATATATCTTAGTGAATATAGTCCAAAACGAAGCGGTCGTAGCCAATGGCCCAAAAATCGAAGAGGTAAACAACCAAGTGTGAATGCGGCTATGACCTTCGACAGCAAGGACGCTGTCGTAGAGGCTATAGGGATATACTTGCGCCGAGTCATAGAAGTATTCACACATAAGGCATGCTGCAAGCAATAAACACTAATTCAGCTATGGTATTCAACAAATAAACTAAATACCAAACCAGCCCAATGAACCGAACCCAAAAGATACTTCAAACTTGCTATCAGGCAAGTCAGCAAACTTTTGTTCAAAAATGAGTTCGCTACTCGAAGAACCTAAATCGAAGAGATAAACAATCAGGTGTGAATGCGGCTGAGGGCGTTGGTGGCAGGGCCGTTCTATGACATCCATGTCACCACGGCATTTCCTATATCCATATAGGTCAGATGCCACCGTCGAGCGTATAGGGACATATTTATAGCGTCCCGCAGAAGTATTTACACATCGGCCTGCTGCAAGCAATAGACTGCAATGAAGCGATGGTTATCAAGTAATAACCAAACACCAACTCAGCCAAATGAACACATCAAAAAGAAATTTGAAGCATTGTTATCCGACAATGCGACTGAATCTGTTGTAAGCAATAAACAACCTTGCAGTTATGGTATCCAGCAAACCAACCAAACACTAAGCCAGCCCAATGAACCAATCCAAAAAGATATTTGAAACTTGCTATCAGGCAAGTCAGTAAACTTGTTATCCAACAAGTATCAAGTCACTTAATGAGTTTAAGTAACTGCTTAAATCTTTCACCTACGGCCTCATGTTGAAGTTCAAACAGCAGTGATTCCATATTGGTGATCTGTGCGCCTTTAGCCTGCATCATTTCTATGCCTAGCTGTTTGTTTGCAGCTGTGCGGGATGAGATAGCATCGACAACCAGATGGACATCAAAGTAGTTATCCAGTAGGTCATGACAGGTTTGGTAAACGCATACATGGGCTTCTATACCAACTAAAAGTATCTGTTTACGGTTTAATCCAATCAGCTGCTCTTTAAACTTCTCAGCTTGCCAGCCGCTAAAATGTTGTTTAGCTATGGGGTGACAAGATTTTATTAGCTCTTCATGGACAGCTGGAGTGGTTGGTCCTAGTTTGTCAGGAAGCTGCTCTAACCATAGGGTGGGTATATCAAATAGGGCAGTGCCTTTAATTAGGTTCACTAAGGTTTGGTGTAGCTCATCACTACGATCCATTATTTGGGCTAATTTGCCCTGAACATCCACGACGACTAATACACACTCTTGTGGTTTCAACATCTATGTCACTCAACTCTGCTGGATAATCATTTTATTCTACTGTTAAAAATACCCTTTCCAAATAGGTATTTGGTCTAAGAAATAAGGCGCGCTATTTTTGTGCGATGAGCTTAGAACTGCACTTACTTGGTGCGGGTGATGGTCGCAATATTGGTAATTAATATCTTAACTCATTAAAAGTTAACAGTTTGTTAAGTTGGCCTAATGATTGAATTAATAAATGAAAGAGAAGAATAATTATTAATTTGGAGGTCTGGATGAAATTAGTCAGCGCGATTATTAAGCCGTTTAAATTAGACGATGTTCGTGAAGCCATCGCTGGGGTGGGAATTGAGGGGATGACAGTGACTGAAGTTAAAGGCTTCGGGCGTCAAAAAGGACATACAGAACTCTATCGTGGTGCTGAGTATCAAGTGGATTTCTTACCCAAGGTTAAACTGGAAATTGCGACTAAGGATGAAAATCTCGAACTGCTTATCGAGTCAATTGTCAGTGCTGCGCGTACTGGAAAAATTGGAGATGGAAAAATATTTGTGACTGAACTCGAACAGGCCATCCGTATTCGTACGGGCGAGTCAGATAATGAAGCACTTTAAGGGGGAGATGTTATGGAAGATTTAGTGAAGTTAGGTGTAACGGTATCAGAGTTAAGATTTGCGCTGGATACATTCTATTTTTTGATTTCTGGTGCCTTGGTGATGTGGATGGCAGCAGGGTTTGCCATGTTGGAAGCTGGACTTGTTAGATCAAAAAATACTACCGAGATCTTAACCAAGAACGTTTGCCTATACTCTATTGCATGTGTGATGTATCTGATTGTTGGCTATAACATTATGTATGTTGATAACAGTGAAGGTGGTTGGTTACCTTCGCTTGGCACGCTGATCGGCAACCAGGCTGCAGATGCCGATCATGCCCTTGAATCTGATTTCTTCTTCCAAGTGGTATTTGTTGCGACGGCTATGTCTATTGTTTCCGGTGCCGTTGCCGAACGCATGAAGTTGTGGGCATTCTTGGCCTTTTCCGTGGTAATGACAGCATTTATCTACCCGGTTGAAGGGTATTGGACTTGGGGTGGTGGTTTCCTTTCGGAAGCGGGATTTGTAGATTTTGCCGGTAGTGGTATCGTGCATATGGCTGGCGCAGCTGCAGCGATTTCAGGGGTATTATTACTCGGTGCTCGACAAGGTAAATATGGCCCCAATGGGCAGGTTAATCCTATACCAGGTTCAAACTTACCTATGGCTACATTGGGTATGTTTATTTTATGGATGGGTTGGTTTGGGTTTAACGGCGGCTCTCAGTTATTGGTTTCTGATACTGAAAATGCGACGGCTGTTGCTAAGATTTTCCTCAATACAAATTCAGCTGCGGCATTTGGTGCCGTGTCATCATTAATTGTTTGTAAGATGGTGTGGGGTAAAGCGGATTTGACGATGATCTTAAACGGTGCGCTAGCCGGGCTTGTTGCGATCACCGCCGATCCGCTTTCACCCTCTCTGGCTATGGCTGGTGTGATAGGTTTAGTGGCTGGTGGTTTGGTTATTTTCTCTATTGTGGCGCTAGATCGCATTAAAATCGATGACCCTGTCGGCGCTATTTCGGTTCACGGTGTTGCTGGTTTTTTTGGTTTGATGTTAGTGCCTCTTTCTAATGCTGATGCAACGATTTTGGGTCAACTCTATGGTGCTGGTGTTATTTTTGCTTGGGTGTTTGGTGCTTCTTTCGTTGTTTGGTATGTGTTGAAGCTTACTATGGGGATCCGTGTTACTGAAGAAGATGAGTATAAAGGCATGGATGCATCGGACTGTGGTATTGATGCTTATCCTGAGTTCGTATCGATTAAAGGTACACGTTAAACTTGATTAGTTAAGGGCCAATTATCTAGATATTGGATTAAATGCCAGCCTCTATTGGGCTGGCATTTTTGTCTCTAGGATAGGCAAGGGAAAACTTGAGCTGTGTCTGTTTGGTGTGTAATAATTGAACTATGAAACGTGTTATTTGACGGAGAGGAATTATGGCTATCTGCTGGCGTAAGTTTGCATCGAATCTAGTGTTCGTTTTGTTTATAACTCTCTTTGCTTATAACGTTTTTGCGGGGCAGGTGGTGGTGCGTAAATCCAGTGAACCTTTCGATGCTTTTGCTGTGCGTGATCAAGTATTACTTGATCATGAGTGGAAGCAAGCGTTAAGAATGCAGCAGCAGATCCAGATATTGCAGGTACTGCCAGCGGCTTGTATCCCTTTTTCTCGCCCCTATATCTATTACCTATGCAATGGTCTTTCTTATCGACCTTATCACTATAAAAACAAAGAGTTGTACATTAAAGTCGACGAGGTAAATCAACCTCCTATGCTCAGGGGAAAGGTAGAATAACCTTGGGCATATAGTCATCAACTCATTTGCTAATCTTTTGTAACGCATTTGCTGTGCATGTTTTTTGTTCGTTAATGTAAACTGATCATAACCTCTTGCTCGATTAAAGTTGGTGATCATGAAATCTATTCTCTCGAAATCTAGTCTCCTAATCATGTGTCTGTTTAGTCTGTTTCTGCAAGCATGTACTTCGACTTCAGAAGTCACTGGTGTTAGCCATGTTGAACAATATTTTTATGATGAACACTTTGTAAGCGTGGAACGACTTCCTGCACCAGAGGATCTTTTTTCTCTGCCTGATGAGGCAATAAAAGAGCTTAAAATGGAGCTGCAACGTTCTAAATTGAATCGGTCGAACCGTTTGTTGGCACATGAATGGTTGGCTAAATATATCAATGCTGAAGAGGGGGCATTTCAATACCGTGACAATATGACGCGAGTCGCCAGTGAAACCTTTGGAGAGCGAGCGGGAAACTGCTTATCCTTGGTATTATTAACCGCAGCTTTAGCTAAAGAACTTAATGTTATTGTTGAATTTCAGGAGATTGATGTTCCACCAGTATGGGACAAGCAGGGAGGTTTTTATCTGGTAAATGGCCACATAAATCTTAGGTTACTGGCTCCGAATGAAAGCAATAGTATACAGATGTTGAAAAGCGCGATTCAAGTTGATTTTTTGCCTGAGCGAGCAGTGCGTGGCTATGGTAAGAAAAAAATCAATAAGCAGACAGTTATCGCTATGTTTTACAACAATGTGGCAGCAGAGTCTTTGGTGATGGGGGACTATGACAAAGCCTATGGCTTTTTAAAATTGGGTCTGCTGCAGATGCCCAATTATGCCCCTGCATTAAATACGTTAGCAGTCTTGTATCGTTATAAAGGGTTGAACAATGAGGCTGAAGTCCTTTATAAGCTTGCACTTGACCTCGATAATAAAGATATGAATGCCCTCTACAATTATGCAGTGATGTTGGGATCACAAGACCGACTTGATGAGTGGGCTGCTGTTCATAAGATACTAGAGCTAGAACGAATAGATAATCCCTATTACTACTATGATATCGCTCAACAAGCCTATTTTGATAAGGAGTATCGAGATGCTTTGCTTTGGTATAAACGTGCGGTTGCAAAGGCGGATTATCGTCATGAGTTCTATTTTGGTTTATCCAGAGCGTATTGGAAGACCGGTGATGAACGTAGAGCTCAGACGAATATGAAGAAGGCATTAGCACTTACCCAGGATGAGAATAATAAATTAAGGTATCAGTCAAAGCTTCATGCAATGAAAAGTCATTAACTATTGGCTAAAACGGAAATGCTCCTTAAAATAAGGAGCATTTCCGTTAATGGATAAGTGTATGTTAATTAAGCGTCAGGCCGTGGGCTTGGTAACTTAGCCTTGCCATCTGTCCCTGATCTTTAAGGGTTAAGCCTTGAAGTTTATATGGTGGGTTTAGACCTGATTTAACGATTAATTCAGCATCTAGTTTCAAGGTGATTTCAGTTGAATTCGGCGTTAACCAACTTGCGGACTCGGTTTTAAGGATTGGTCTGTCGATGCCTAGCTGATCAACACCGGTCAAGTAACCTGCAACAGAGAAACGTCCAGCTTGGCTCATATCGAGGGCTACAGTGAGTGACTCTGGAAGCCCATTCAGCCATTGACTTGTGATCTGAGGTTGAATCTTAGCCGAGGGCACAAACTGCTTAAAGGCCTTTTTAACGGTTCTTACCACTGCTTTTCCTGCAACTTGAGTGCTCACTTGGAGTTGAATTTCACTTAGCCCCAAGTTGTTGCTAGGCATTGCGTTTACCACAGGCAATTTGGCTTGCCATTGACCGTTTATTTGTTCAACTTTGAGAGCCTGAAAGCTACCGTCAGCGTGCTTTAGACTCGCACTCGGCTTTAGAACCGTCTTGCTATTGGTTAACTCAAGTTCAAATGGAATGGACGTTTGAGTTGATGAAACAGCATTCTTACTGGTTAACTTCAATTGATAGGGCGAGTTTTTCTCTTTAACGTTGATCATGTAGCTGGCATTGGGCTGAAGTTTTTCATTTACTCGCAAACGATACTTTCCCGCCTTAGCGTCGGCTGAAAGAAGCAGGGCACTCGAGTCATCCGTCAGCCCTGCAGTGGCTAAAGCCTGAGGATCTGCCAGTGATTTGATGTATGACTTAGCCTTAGTGTTACTGGTCTTATCATTTTGCTTTAACAGTTGAATATTTTCAGGAGAGATGGCTTTGCTGTGGATTAAAGCACCTGAACTTGTGTCGGCTCTAGGAGAGATACGAATGACACTTGAGGCTTGGCTTATGGTTAACGCTACACCGCTATTTAGCTCGGCTCCTGATACCTTAGTCCAATATTCGTCACTGTGTATCGAGTGTGAAGTACTGGGTGAGGCAATCTTAAATTCAGCGGAGATTTTAGTGATAAAGCTAACCGTATCACGGCTAGTGTTTATGGGGGGTGATGTGGGGGCATCAATATCAGCGACGCTGAAGTCATTCAGTTGAGGTGCAGCAAGGGTGAAGGTTTTTGTCAGACTTTTAGCTGCTTCCGGTTCTTTAGTCTCGGTTTTTGAATCATCCTGACAGGCGACCAGCATACTTGCCATGGTTAGAATCGTGGCTAAATGAGTTAATTTGTTCATTTGTGGTCTCCTATATATGATCGCGAATGATGGTGTGAAGATTAAAGCAGTCACGTCGACTCTGCTGGTGGCTTAGAGGTTCACTGCCTCGAGTACGTTGTTTATCGGTAAACCACACTGTGCCGGCAGCGCTTTGGGAACGACACTCTAAAAAGCCATCAGAACAATCATCAAGCCAGTTCTGAGTGGTTTCTAATGCTACTTGGTATTGATAACCTGCACAGTAACTATCTCCATCCCATATAGCCGAATCGACATCAGAGCCGACTACAGCTTCAAAAGTGGTGTTGAGTGAAGGGCGGCCTTGAGTACCGTTAAGCCAAGTGCTGTTGTAATAGCTCATCCAGCTTACCTGTTGTTGCTTTACGGCATCACTGCCATAACCCAACAGCCAACCTAAGGTCGTTTCGAACACTGAACCTTGGTTCACTGCATCGGCTAAGGGGGTTCCGCCACTAGAAGGAGCGATAGCAACGACTCGATCGACGACATTGATAATAGTGGGGTATCGACTATCCCAGGTTGGATTTGACAGTATCCATCTAACGACGTTGCCGCCATTGGAGTGAGTGATGAGGGTGAGTGAATCGATATTGTTACTGTCGATAAATTGAGTGAGTTGACCAGCAAGGCAACCAGAGGCTGCATTGTCCCACATGTATTGATCGAAATCGCAATTAACCACCAGATAGTTGTTGGGGTTGGAAATACCTTGCCTAATTGTGTTTACAAAGTTTTGATTCCAATAATCATTTAAAGCATCACTTTGATCACCTGTTCCATGTATGAAGGCGACTCCGGTAGCGCTTTGGGCGAATGGGCTGACAGTAAACAGACCCAAGAGTAGTAACTTGTAGTAATGTTTCATTGGCTATTCTCTTTATTATCTTGTTAGTTAGGGTAAGAGGTCGGACGTCAGACCTCCATGTTCAACTTAGCGATAAGATTTTGCGCTATCAAGCAAAATTGACAGTACGTCAGTACCAGTTAAGTCGCAGATTCCGTTGTTTTGTTTTAAATATTTTTCAAGCCTTGATACAGCTATAGCTGTAGAGATAAATAGATATGAAGGCTGTTTAAACATTTTTACTGTCAATAGGCTAAAAATCAGTCTTTTTGATGTTATTGTCTGATAGTCGTTGCGGTTTTGGTCTGGCTAGATGTTTTGGTTAGCTTGTGGTGTATTGATCCATTCTTTCTTAAGGTCGCTGAGAAGAAAAGTTAATATTAAGTTCACTTGTTAACAGGCTTCATCATGGCTTGTTTTATAAAATCTAATATATGTATGTTTAAGCTGTGATGGTTATCAAAAGCCACGATTTCATAAATGTTAGTAGGATATACTTCCAGCTTTACCCAGTGAATAAGATGTAATATTTATTTTAGCATTACTCATGGTTATGATTTTTATGGAATAAATCTGTTTGTTTGTTTATTTATTATATCTTGATTGCATTGTCGATAAATACTGGATAAATTGAAGTTAGTAGTGCTGTTGAGAGAGCTGTATTTATAGGTTAGCCGGAGTAGTTGATTACCATGTATTATAAAAATGATGATGTACGAATTAATAAGATTAAAGAACTATTGCCTCCAATTGCGATTTTGGAGCGATTTCCGGCGACAGAGAATGCATCGACATCCGTATTTAATGCGCGTGAAAGTATACATCAAATTCTTAGAAAAAAAGATGATCGTCTATTAGTGGTCGTTGGTCCCTGTTCTATCCATGATCCTGTGGCTGCGCTAGAGTACGGTAAGCAGTTAGTTAAATTGAGAGAACAGTATAAAGATCAGCTCGAAATTGTTATGCGAGTGTATTTTGAAAAACCGCGTACTACTGTTGGATGGAAAGGGTTAATTAATGATCCGGATATGGACAACAGTTTCAAACTCAATGATGGACTCCGAACTGCACGTAAACTGCTATTGGATCTGAATGATCTTGGTATGCCTACAGCGGGTGAGTTTCTCGATATGATCACGCCACAGTATGTTGCTGATCTTATGTGTTGGGGAGCGATAGGCGCGAGAACGACTGAGTCACAGGTTCACCGTGAGTTAGCGTCAGGCTTATCTTCTCCAGTTGGGTTTAAAAATGGTACAGATGGTACGATTAAAGTTGCAATCGATGCGATTGGAGCAGCAAGTGCACCACATCATTTCCTCTCTGTTACCAAGTTCGGTCACTCTGCTATTGTTGAAACGAAAGGAAATGAAGATTGTCATATTATTCTTCGTGGTGGCAAAGAACCTAACTATAGCGCTGAACATGTCAGCGAAGTAAAACAACAACTCGATAAGGCCAGTTTACCGCTTAATATCATGATTGATTTTAGTCATGCTAATAGTGCTAAGCAGTTTAAGCGTCAGATGTTGGTCGGCGAAGATATTGCTGCGCAATTAAGTCAAGGCGACCGGGCCATTTTTGGTGTCATGATTGAGAGTAATCTCGTTGAGGGGCGACAAGATTATATTCAAGGTGAACCCCTTTGTTATGGGCAAAGTATTACCGACGCTTGTATCGGTTGGGATGATACGGAGTCGTTACTTGAAACGCTTAATCAGAGTGTAAAGACTCGCCGTGGTTAGAGGAGCTAAAGTCACTAGCTAGAGTTTAGATAATAAAAAAGGAGGCAATAGCCTCCTTTTTTTCTCCTGTAAGCTCTTGATTTACAACTGAAACACGGTGGAAGTTGCCACATGTTGACCACATCTATTTCAATCACATACAAAATCTATAGAAAAAACCAATAAAAATATCTGTCAATTATTCCCATTAAAAAAACCTACGAGGGATTTCATATCACCCTGAAAGCCTTGCACAGCAAGGAACTGGCAATTCGCTGACCACGCATTGACCACACCTAACCGTTAGGAATGAAAAAACGTAAGCGTGTGGTGAAGTACATCTACAGATAATAAGTCAGATTGACTATGTTAACACCTCATATATTAATGGGAGTCAACATGACAATACGAACTGAAGAAGAATGGCAACAACTGTTAGCATCGCAGCCTTCTTGCGGTTTATCAGTGAAAGATTTCTGTCGAAAACATCAAATTAGTACCAGTACTTTCTATAAGAGAGGCGCTAGGCCAGAGTTGCTCCAAGCTGTTAATGATTTTGTGAAAATTACATCCATTGTCGAAACACCAGCAATGCCAGAAGCCACCGTAGTTATCTCAGTGGTCACTCAATCAGAAACGATAAGTTTACAAACGTCTGTAGGGATATTTAGCTTCCCATGCTCATTACCAGCAAGCTATATGGCAACACTTATCCGGGAACTGCTACCATGTTAATGTTTCAGCAGCTCCCAGATGTTTACTTGCACCGTGATGCGGTTGATTTTCGCAAATCAATTAACGGGTTGACTGTTATCGTTGAGCAACATATGGCACTTTCCCCCATTGATGGTAGCCTCTTTGTGTTCTGTAACAAGTCTCATGACAAACTAAAAATACTTTATTGGGATACCACAGGCTTTGCTCTTTGGTATAAGCGGTTAGAGCAAGCTAAGTTCAAATGGCCAACCAAAATTAAGAATAACAATATGTCATTATCAGAACAGGAGCTGCATTGGCTGTTATCTGGTTATGATGTATTAGGTCATCAACCTGTCCAGGTGCTCAATTACAGTTAGATTTAATTTCTCATGTTTTATATATTTATCGTCTTATTTATCATTGACTTGGTATAATGTCCTTATGAATATGACGTTAAACTCCTTGCCTGACAACCTTGATATGTTGAAGCAAATGCTGCTTCAATAACTTCAGCTTGTCTCAGAACAAGGTGAAGTAATTACTGCTCAGCAAATGACTATTATTGAGTTACAACAAACGATTCAATATCAACTTGAATAATTTCGCTTGGCTAAGCAAAAGCGTTTTGGTACCAGCAGTGAAAAGCGTGACTATCAAGGAGAAGTGTTTAATGAAGCCGAAACCATCATTGCTGAAGAAGATACAGAAGCTGAAACTGATAGTCATCAGCGTCTAGAGCCTAATAAGCAACCAAAGCGTACGCTTTTATCCCAAGCTTTGCCTCGGGACGTTATTATTCATGATATCAGTGATGAAGAAAAACAATGGCACTGTGGCCATAAATTAACGTTAATGGGGCAAGATAGCAGTGAAAAGCTTGAGTTTGTACCTGCTCACATCAAAGTCTAATGTCACTAATAAAGCTATTCCAAGCTTGTGTCCATTGCTCGACAATATCTTCATAATTGGCAAAACACCTATTGGCTAAATGATGCTGTCTCATCCATCCCCAAACTTGTTCGATAGGATTAAGCTCTGGTGAATAGGGAGGTAGTTTAATCATGGTTAGATTATCGAATTCATTATCTAGATCTTTTGTATGTCAACCGGCACCATCCATGAGCACGACAGCATGACGATCTGGAAGAGTTGCTTCAGAGATCAACTTTAGGTGTTGCCGCATGAACCTTTTATCTACCCACGGAGTGATCAGCGCTTCGGTATTTCCATTCGACGGACATACAGCCCCAAAAACATAAGCGTACTCAAATTGTTGTTGCCGAACGACTCTTGGACGACTTCCTTTTTTGGCCCATAAGCGTGTCGTCGTGTTTTGTTGTCCTATACGAGCTTCATCTTGAAACCAAACATCAACTTGAACTAGGGCAATATGACCGGGGATGTTAAGGATCGTTTCCAAGCGGAAGTTTTTTAAAAGCTTCTTGTGCTTTTTGGGATTGTTTAGGATGTTTTGACCTACTCGTTATCCAAGAAAAACCTAGCCGCTTTAATACTCTATAGACACTTGATGGTTCATAATTGATACCAAAGTGCTGAAAAATATATTCATTAATATCAGCACTCGATAGTCTTCCACCTTCTTCAGATAAACTTTGCTGCTCAATGAATGTTGCGAGTTGTTTAGATTGACTCTTGTTTAAAGATGGAGGTCGGCCAGGTGATGTTCTGTGCTCAAAGCCCGCTAAACCGTCGGTTAAGAAATCACTTACCCATTTGTTTACACTGGTACGACTCACCTTAAGAATACTCGTGATCTCAATGCGGTTATGCCCTTCACTGAAATGTGCTAATGCCAAAAGACGGATCCGCTTTTGTGCATTTTTCTCTCGTCGTGCCAGAGAGCGAAAGTCAGTGGTATTAAGCTTTTCCATATGTAACCAAATCGTTAAAATTAACTCGCCATATTAGATCACATTTTTATACCGATCGGTATAAATTCGAAAAAGTTAAATTAAGATGTTATAAATTCAATTTTTTCGAGTTAACATTTTAATGATTAAAGTGCTGAGAATAGGAAATAATTGTTCATTTTCTGGGGGCTATTGTAAATTCACCTGCACATACGTGACCCTCGTCACCGTTATCGACAACCTTCATGGAAACAATTGTCATTTGCATCTACCTTGTGGTTAAAAATCATTCTTAATCGAGACGTGAAATTTACACTCTCTAAATTAAAGGTTTTAGCCAATTAGCAAAATGGAGTCGACATGCATACCTTTCGTTCTTTTTCATGGTTTTTCGTTTTATGTTCACTATTGCTTAGTGCATCTGCTTCGGCATCTCCCACAACAGAAAAAGTCGTTTCTGACAATGCAGTGGCAATCGAAACGGAAGAGGCTAATTCCGTAGAAGTAGAAGCGGCTGAAAGTGTTGCTCGTGGTTTATCGAGTCGAAACTCTGGATTTGAGACGTTAATAAGTGCTGCTAATGCAAGCCAATCAATTTTAAAATCACCAATTGAAAGCATAAATGATTTTGGTGATCATTATGATGTTTCATCAGGTTCGGTAACGTTTAAACGAACCGATATATCCATTCCAGGCAATTCAAAACTCAGTGTTAGTTATTCCATCTCTCATCCCACCAGTTTTTCATCCATTACAACATGGATAGAAGACATCCCTAAAATTGAAATGACTTATGGTAATGGTGATTCCGACGGAAATAACATGCCAATATCTTGGCGTGATGGACTGTATTGTAGCGGTTCGCAGAAATACAACAGAAAGGGCACTAAAGAGGATTGGAATTCATTAGATATAGATAGAGAATTATTTTTTTCTCGTGCAAGGTTGATTGTGCCTGAACATGAGATTAATGAAAAATTACTCAACAATACGGGCATACTTTCGTCTAATATCAGCATTGAAAAATACCCTTACACAACCCGCTCAAATTGGCGACTAGCTTGTTATACCTCAGCGACTACTGGTAAAGAAGGCTTTAAAGCGACCTCTCCCTCAGGTGATACATATTATTTTGATATTCCAGCGAGACGCCAACGAAACATTGTTGGCGGCTCTTTAGGTACAGCGGCATTAGATTCAACACCACCTGATATTATGGCTCATATAATAAAAGATTATAGAACTCTTTTTGTCAGTAAAATTGAAGATAAACACGGTAATTGGGTTAATTATGAATATGAGGTGAGTGACCGATATTGGCCTGAACATATTGATATGTGGCCAGAGCAACATGATATAGCTGTTCGCCTTAAAAGTATTTCTAGTAATGATAATCGGCGTATTACAGTTTCTCGCACTGATAACACCGTTGCAGTTAGCTCTACAGGGGAAACGTGGCGCTACACGTTAGATATAGATAAAAAGGACCGAATACGTGGAGTACGTAATCACTTACTCATCGAACAACCGAATGGCTTAACGTGGGATTATAAATTGACTAGTCCAACACTTTACGGTGCTGATTCTAACAATCAATGGAAGTGTCTATGGGATTACTATCCTGCTTGGCATGTAAACTCCCCTATGACTGTCATCAATTCTCAAGGTGCTATTGCGACATTCGATTTTGACTTTGTTAGTAGCCACTTCTCTAATGCAGGACCCAACACAGGACCTTGCAGTTATACCTATGCGTTGATGAACAAAACTATTAATGGCAATCAATTACCTATAACAGAAAGTTATACTTACTCTGAAACACTTGGAACTCTATACTTTCAGGATAACAATCCCCCCAAAGAAAGCCTTCTGTCAGCCCCCGTTCCTACAACGGTTGACCGATTAAACTATAAATTAGTGACAAAAGTAGCATCTAATGGTAGTACAACCAAGTTCTATGTTAACCGTAGAGCTCGGTCAGGATTACTCGGCACGATAGGGGCCATTGAATATTCAAACACGCATACATCACCATTAGCATTGACAGAGTTGCGTTCATATCACTTATCTGATGCTAAAGGGCTTAGCGGTACAAGTTATTGGGATGAAGGGGAAAGTGACGAAACAACCCCCAGACTAACCAGCATAGAATATCAATACGACGGTGCGACTGGAGTGACGACCTATTACTCAGACTATAATCGTTTTGATGCTCCTGAAACAACTTCCATCAGTGATTCTAGTATGGGGTTGTATCGCTCTTATAAGACAACATATGAGCATGACTATGATGCTTGGGTGTTGAATCTACCTAAATATGAATTTACAGCTGTAGAGGGAAGTATTTATAAGCAAACTAAAGCATCCAAATATTCAGTGACATCGCCATTTATGCTTAAAAAAGCTACTGGAATGCTGTCAAACCACATCTCTAACATAGATTATCATTCAGATGGAAACGTTAAAAAAATAACCTATCTTTTATCCAACCGATATATTCAATATGATAATTATTACCGAGGCAAACCCCGTAAGGTGACGTTACCTTGTTCAATAACCAATGGTTGTGATACCACAAATGGCAGTAGCGCCAATACGATAGTTGCTTTATACGAGTTTAATAGTGATGGCACCACGAAAAATGTAACTGATTTTAATGGCCGGAAAACTAACTACAGTTACAACAATATGGGCTGGTTAACTAAGATTGACCATGTTGACCCCAAATGGACTGACACACTCATTGATTATCATGTTGTTACAACCGCAAACGATGGTATTGCCGGTAGTCACATTGCTGTCGGTCAGTTAAGGCAAACGGTTACTCAAGGTAATTATGAAAACACAATTTATCATGATGGTTTATTAAGGCCAACCTTCACGCGAACGCGTGATAAAACCAATCCTGCAACGGTGAGTTATCAGCGCACGCAATATGACCATGAAAGTAGGCCAACATTGCAATCGTTCCCAAGCAATAACGCAAGTAATACGGTTGGAATGCTCACGAAGTACGATGCATTAGGTCGTACAACGTCAATTACGCGTCAAAGTGATAATGCAACCAGTAATATTGAGTATTTAAGTGGTTATCGTCAACAAGTAACCGATGCAAAGAATAACGTAACGACCACCACATACCTTCCTTATCGAGATTTGAGTAACTCATTACCCGTAACGGTTGAAACACCAGATAGTGATGATATTCATATCGAATATAATGAATTTGACCAGGTAACGTCTATAACACAAGGGGAGGTTACGGAAACACGGCTTTATGATAATGAACAACACCTTTGTAAAACTTATCGTCCTGAAACTGGCGCAACCGTTCATGGTTACAATGCCATGCGTCAACCCATTTGGCGTGCTGAAGGTCTAGGGGGGGGCAATAATAGTTGCACCGCTTCTTCGGTGTCAGCTTCTGACAAAGTGTTGTTGGATTATGACCATTTAGGTCGATTAAATTCAGAAAATTATCCTGACTCTACACCAGATAAAACCTATCGTTACGATGCTAACGGCAATCTCACATATCTTATTGCTGGTAGTGGAAATAATGCCATTAGTTGGAGTTATCTGTATAACTCGCTCAACTTAGTAGAGAAGGAAACCTTGGCACTTGATGGGAAGAACTACGTGTTGGATTGGGAATACAATAATCTTGGTGCAGTATCATCACTTCGTTATCCCTCAGGTCGCACGATTAGTTATGCGCCAAATGCACTAGGTCAAGCGACACAAGCTGCAGAAGGGAGTCACCAATATGCAAGTCATGTCACTTATCATCCTAATGGACAGCTAAAGCAATTAACGTACGGTAATGGCATTGTGCGCAATGTGGCATTAGACACCACTGGCCGTATTGATGCTATCTCTGACAGTAAAGGTGCAAGTTACTTATTACGCTTAGACCCAAGTTATGACCAAAATGATAATTTAATAGGGTTGATTGATTGGGTTGACCGTAATAACGACATCGATAATATGAGTTTCGACGGGGTGAATCGTCTGTTAACTGCTGATGGTAAATGGGGGCGTGGAAGTTATAGTTATGATGGTTTAGGTAACATATTAAGCCGCAGTATCAGTGGTTCAACTATTCACTATAATTATAACAACTTGAACCGATTGAACAATATCCGTGGCGCCTATGGTTACACTTACGGTTACGATACACGGGGTAATGTGATTCATAATGGCCGTTATGGATTGTCATTTAACCGTGCCAATCAAGTCTCCACGGCGAAAGGCATACCTTATCGTTATGATGGTCATAACCGCAGAGTGAAAAAGAATAATAATTACAGTGTTTATAGCCAAGCTGGGCAATTGCTGTATCGACAGAAGGCAAATAACGACAAAATAGACAGTGTCTATCTTGGAAAACAATTAATTGCTGATATTGAAAGTCGATAAAGGAGAGGCAGGTATGAAAACACAAAATTCAACATTATTGATATTCTATTTTATGGCTCTCTTCCTTATTGGAAGTATGGTCAGTCAATCTGCACAGGCTGAGCAAGGTCGTACTGTGTTTATTCCCATCGCGGTAGGGGATATAACTACGTTTATTCCTATTATGCCCTCAAGTCATTTAGGGCAGGTTGCGACAACGAGCACGGATGGCCGTTATGATTTGAGTTGGTCAGCGGTTGACAATGCGAGTTATTATCAAATCATCATTACTGATGAAAACAATGAAAAACAAATCATTAGGGTCACAGGTACTTATTATTCATTGGCAGGATTAGCACTTGGCAATAATAAAGTAGAGGTACAAGCTTGTAATGCTCATAATCAATGTGGTGTGGGTTACGTTGCGGGCACAGTTTCACGTAACAGCAAAGTCACTTACCAGCATACTGATATGTTGGGTACACCAGTGCTGGAAACGAACGAATCAGGACAAGTGGTCAGTCGTAGTGTATATGAACCATTTGGTAAACGTCTTGGGGGTGAAAAAGCGGGAATAGGATATACGGGTCATTTACAAGATGAAGACCTCGGCCTAACCTATATGCAGGCACGATACTATGATCCACTTATCGGGCGTTTTTATTCGAATGATCCGTTAGCATTCAGAGATGTACATAGCTTTAATCGTTACGCTTATGCTGCGAACAACCCTTATAAATATACAGACCCAGATGGTAAAGACTTTAAAGCTACATACATTTCTTTAAAAATGCCTTTTTACGGCTCTGTTGATGTTGGGATAGTAACATTTACACCAAATTCTGCTGGTGATGGTTCGACGACGAGTGGTGCTTTTGCTCGAATCAATAGAAGTGCTTCTGAAGTTGATAGTGATTCATCCAAAGGCCTTTTAAAACAAACAGGAATTAAAGTTGGAGCAATTGGAGGTGCTACCTTTGGCAAAGAGGAAGGTAGTCATACTTCCGAAACTTTTCAAGGAACTGATGCGTCAATTGATGCAGGACTTGGTCCTGTAGCAGTTTCATTAGGGGGGCTAGCATCAGGTGAGACTTCTGTGGCTACTGAAATTGGGGCGGCCATAGGTCTTGATGCTAGTGTTAGCCAGACTGTTACAATAACGAATGAAGATATTGGACAAGCGGTAACTAAAGCCTATGAAGCTATTAAAGAAACCTTCTAAGAGAATATTTGTAGGGGCAAAAAAATGAAAAGATCCATAAAATTTAAGTTGGCGTTGTTAATTCAAGTGTTACTCACTATGGTTTACAAGCTTATTGTTGTAAAAGGAAGCGCTCTGCATGAAATACTATTTTGGGTTGGGATGACACTAGGTATCTACATATTTTATATGGTGTTTGGATATTTTTGCCATCATTGTAATAAGAATCAGATCATGAAAGGTTATTTTTCATATAGGCTTCCTAGCGATACTTGCTGGCATTGTGGTAAAAAGTTAAAGGGGTAAGACGCCTATTGGTATTAAAGCCCCGCTAGGGGCTTATATATCGACCTGAAAGCCTTGCACAGCAAGGAACTGGCAATTCGCTGACCACGCATTGACCACACCTAACCGTTAGGAATGAAAAAACCGCCTTAATTGGCGGTTTTTTATTACTTAGATATGTAAATATAGAATACTTTAATACCAATCGGTATAATCATCTGGTCAGATTTATCCATGAACGATTGCATAGATTCTTTACAGTATCAATGTCACTAATAAAGCTATTCCAAGCTTGCGTGCATTGCTCGACAATGTCCTCATAATTGGCAAAACACCTATTGGCTAAATGGCGCTGTCTCATCCATCCCCAAACTTGTTCGATAGGATTAAGCTCTGGTGAATAGGGAGGTAGTTTAATCATGGTTAGATTATCGAATTCATTATCTAGATCTTTTGTATGCCAACCGGCACCATCCATGATCACGACAGCGTGGCGATCTGGAAGAGTTGCTTCAGAAATTAACTTTAGGTGTTGCCGCATGAACCTTTTATCTACCCATGGAGTGATCAACGCTTCGGTATTTCCATTCGACGGACATACCGCCCCAAAAACATAAGCGTACTCAAACTGTTGTTGTCGAACGACTCTTGGACGACTTCCTTTTTTTGCCCATAAGCGTGTCGTCGTGTTTTGTTGCCCTATACGAGCTTCATCTTGAAACCAAACATCAACTTGAGTCAGGGCAATATGACCGGGGATGTTAAGGATCGTTTCCAAGCGGAAGTTTTTTAAAAGCTTCTTGTGCTTTTTGGGATTGTTTAGGATGTTTTGACCTACTCGTTATCCAAGAAAAACCTAGCCGCTTTAATACTCTATAGACACTTGATGGTTCATAATTGATACCAAAGTGCTGAAAAATATATTCATTAATATCAGCACCCGATAGTCTGCCACCTTCTTCAGATAAACTTTGCTGCTCAATGAATGTTGCGAGTTGTTTAGATTGAGTCTTGTTTAAAGATGGAGGTCGGCCAGGTGATGTTTTGTGCTCAAGGCCCGCTAAACCGTCGGTTAAGAAATCACTTACCCATTTGTTTACACTGGTACGACTCACCTTAAGAATACTCGTGATCTCAATGCGGTTATGCCCTTCACTGAAATGTGCTAATGCCAAAAGACGGATCCGCTTTTGTGCATTTTTCTCTCGTCGTGCCAGAGAGCGAAAGTCAGTGGTATTAAGCTTTTCCATATGTAACCGGCTCTTCTCCGCTTAGGTGAGCTTGATATTTGGATAAAAGGTTGAATGGGTATCAGGGACTGATGTTTGTCTGATCTTGAGTTTGAAGTATTCAATGTCTCGTATCCCTCTAGCTCTTCGCCTGAGTAAGCCAATAGAGACATTCCCCGCTTCAACTCGAGCGTTGGTTAATCTATATTTTGCGTAATTGCATACACCAATTTTTTTATCCAATAGTGCGTCTGCATAATTATACAAGGACAATATCCTCGTTGACCTAGTAAGACCGCACCAAGCTTCAAGTGCCTTAACCATCGACGTGTAACACGGTTCATCCCATATCGCTTGTAACTGCTCTTTCAGCATATACAATGCAGAGAGTCTTGTTACTCTCGAGTAAATCACCAAGCCTATCTGACTGCCTTTCATCCAACTTATGGGCGTTTTTTAGCAAGAGAAACAACGTTCCTTTGAGCATCTTTTTATCTTCATGAGAACCATTTCGAAAGGCTTTGGCGCGTTCTTTTTTGATGAGTAAGCAGTAGTTTTGCATCACATGAAATCGGTCGAAAACGATATCTGCGTTAGGGAGCATTTTCCTTACTGCCGATTGATAAGGCTGACCCATATCCATTGAAACCGCTTTAATACCGTCTCTTGTAGTTGTTGAGAATTGCTCGAAGAACGAAATAAGGATTGCTGCTTTTCTACCGTGTTCGACCCAAATTAAATGACCAGAAACCAAATCGTATACAACGGTCATGTAGTCATGCCTTTTGGCTCTGGCTACTTCATCAACGCCAATATGGATTAAGTTGTTAAGCTTCGCTGGCTCCAAGCCTGGCAGAATTGAATGTAGATATTCCTTATCAATGTTTTTTACCGTTTCCCAACGAATTCCTAGATGTTGAGACACTGCGTGAATACTCATGTACCGGCATAATCCACTGATGAACTTACAGAAGCGAGTTGTATATCTCGCTCCTTTGGCAACGAATTCAGTCGCTTCAATTAACCTTATGCCGTCTTTATTTCTGGTCTGAGCGAGTTCAACTTCGATGCGACAAGGACGTCCACTAACAGGTAAGTCATGTACCCGTCTTCTTACGTAGTGATCGACGGTACATTGGCTTTCAGTTCTTGGCTCTTCAACCTTAAACCGCCTATCTCGGCGGCATTGTACAAGAACCGCCTGAGAATCTTTTTCGATAGAAAAGGACTGTACACATTGGCCTTTAAAGCCAAATAGGGTGGATGATAATGATGGCAAGGTATATTCGCTTATTCACAAATAAGAAAGTGTTGTAAATAATAATGTTATTTATGATCTTTGATATGAATAGACTCACCTAAGCGGAGAAGAGCCCATTTTGTATTTCTTAAATATTTGTAATCGCTGAACTACTGTAGTCAATAAGCATGATTGAATTCATTTTCCTAAATGTAGATCTCAGAAACTACTACCGCTAGGGCAAACAACATCAAAAAACAATTTTGAGGCTTTTTTAAGGTTATAACTTCATTTTGTAAATCTGGAAATTTAAAGTAACGCTTTCTTTTTCATGTCAAACTCATCTTGAGTTAGGATTCCTTTCTCTTTCAATTTGTGAAGCTTTTCGATTTGAGAGGCCACATCAATTGTTGATGTTTTACTCGGCTCAATGAAACACCAAATTAGTGCAATAAGCCAGCCGCTCCCCGCCACTAAGCCACCAAATACATTAACTAAAATAATCGGTATCCTGTGTGGATGTTTTTTCTTGATGGCGATAATAGTTGGTAAAAATACCAATGGTAATAAAACCAAAATTATCAGTAATTGAAAAATACCTATACTTCCCAAATTGTTCTCCTTTCTTATAAGAGTTAAATACTCTGCTGAGAGTCACTTCTTATGTTGATAAATCAACATATTTCTAATTATTTTAGCAAGTTATTAGTATCACATCAGTGAAGTAATATCCATTTTGGCATTTGGTAAGACTCAGCTTATAACTGTCATATATGCAGTTTGGGGAGCTGCTATCCATAGAGATAAATGTAAAGCCATATTAACTTGATTGAGCTGGCTAGACTGTTCTAATTAAAATGTTTTGGGGCAGAAACATGCCAGAAGCATTCCGCTAGCACGTTACACGTGCCTGTTTAGAATCGGCCAGTTATCAGCATAAAACGTGCCAATATTATTCCACTGACACATATTGAGACAGAAATAAGTCATCGAACTTTCTATTTTACCATTCAATAGATAATAGCCCTCAAATTCCATACAACACTGTCCTGCATTAATAATGCAGGATTATATAGCTACCAGTATTACTTATGAGATCTGAGGGGTTGAACTAATGTTAAGACAATGGAAACTTTTTTTTGTTTTTTATCGCCACCTAGACTATCTGTAGTTTGAGTTTTAGCGTAGTTAATGGGTTCCTTGTTAGAACTGCGCTTACTCAAGATGCAGAGCTATTGCTATATGAATTTCACGACTCACTCCTCAACGCACACAAGATTCTTGAGAAGCAAGTTGCACCAAATAAATTCGATTGCTCTCTGGAGTCAATAGCGAAACTCTCTCACGAGGTATATTCACACCCCAGTATTCGAATGCTTGGGTTGGCAGACAAAGATAATCCTGTATGCAACACTGAAGGTCCTACCTTGAGGTTAGATAATTACTCCATTCATCGATTTTCAGAGGAATACTATTTAGTCTCGGATCTTGATAACAACAATGCTCATAGCGAATTGCTTTTAGTTTGAGAGATGAAGGGCTGGCAACTATATGCGAGCCTTACACCATTTTTGATTAGTCATTTGGAAGAAGATAAATGTATAAAATGCCTTTCTTATGAAGTGATTATAGAAGGAGAACCAATACTAAAATTTGAGGGTGTGCCAATAGATACTCCTTATGTAGAGTCTCAGGTAACACGGAAAGAGGGTTTATTGGATGTGAGTTTAAAACTGGTTCCCAATAAGGAGTTCTACGATTCCTATACACAACTTAGTCTATTGGGTTCTCTCATAATCTCTTTCACCATAGCATCTATATTCACGGCACTGTTGTACAAATTAATTACCATCCGGCAATCATTTCATCATGTGCTCAATGAGGCTATCAATAAAGCTGAATTTGTCCCTTACTATCAACCAATAGTTGATAGTCGAACTTCTGAAGTTATTGGTGCTGAAGTGCTTGTACGATGGATAAAGCCTGATGGAAAGATCATTCCACCCTATCAGTTTATTCCATATGCCGAAGACTCTGGTTTGATCGTTCCAATTACTGATCAGCTAATTGAAAAGGTTATTCAAGACATAGTGAAACTCGGTTGGAGCGGTGGTACTCAATTCATGAGTATCAATATAGTGCCTGTTCATCTAACCAATGACGAACTGTTTAATTTGGTAAAAGCCCTGTGTGAAAAACACCATATAGTCCCTTCAACGTTAAGCTTAGAGATCACAGAACGACAAAAGATCCCTGATCTATCTTTGGCAAAAGCGACACTAAATCGTTTTTATGAATACGGTATTAATCTGAAGTTAGATGATGCTGGTACGGGTTACGGTGGATTTTCTTACGTTCAAGAACTTGGTATTTTAACACTAAAAATAGATAAAATGTTCATTGATACGATTGAGACCGATGATGTTAAGAATAGTGTCCTAGATGCCATTATCTCATTTATAGAAACTTCTAATCTAGATGCGATAGCCGAAGGCGTTGAGAACCAAAAACAAGTGGAGTATTTGAAACAGCGTGGAATATATAAGATTCAAGGATATGTTTACGGTAAGCCGATGCCAATTGAAGACTTAGAGGTATATCCTAAGTAAATCAACCCTATTACCTGTTTACGCACGAATCCTTACGCTAGGCCAACCTTGAACAAAACTAGTAACTTAACTTGACATCTAGTTAGTAATGATTATTATTTGCAATTAGATTTTATCCTTAAAGGTGTAGGAGGTTGTTGTTAATAAAAAGTGTATTTTTATGGGTTATATTGACTTAAATTAACATGGTGGTTCAATTAATAATATTTTTTATTAATACCATTTCTATTATCATGGAGTAGATAATGAGACTTATCTTAATTTGTATCGTTTTATTTTCTTGTTCAGTATTTTCAGAAGAAAATAATTGGTTAGATGATTTGTCGAGGCAAGCTAATTCATTCGAGCCACCGATTATCAGCATTGATAGTTCACCTAAATATTTTCAAGAAAAATTCAATCCTTTTAATGGTGCTTATTTAATAGATGTTTTTTCGATAGATACGCCAGGAAACTTCCCGTTGTTTTCAAAATTAACCTTAACCCATAATCCTATCTATAGATATTACGATTCAGATCCTGATATGAGGGTTATAAGTGAACTTTCAATTCCAAGAATACATGGAAGGGTTACCTTTCATGGTAATCAACCGTGGAGTGAGAAGTCAAAAAGGCTATGTACATATGAAGTGCCTGAAGTCGATCTACCTCATAGGGAAAGATATGGTCCATTTGTTATCTTAGATGATGGAGTAGAGGATGTTTTAATTAAAAAAGATTTAAATAACAATAAATATCCAGAGGCGGTGTTTTATACAAAAAACAATAGCAAGGTATTTTGCAAGTCAAATAATCAAGGTGTTGAATATTTTGTTGTTAATGACTCCTTAGGTAATGAATATACTTTTGACAGATTGCATTATAAGAAAGACAGTAGTGGCTCTAGGAAATATTTAAATTATACTTTTTTGCCTTCTAAGATAGAAGATAAATTTGGAAATAAAGTTGAACTTTATTATGATATTGAACCCGTAACTGAGAAGTATAGTAATATAAAAGGGACTATTAATAGAATATCCTGGAGTGATGGCAGAGAATTACTTATTGAGGGGACAGGTAGGCAGCCTATTAGTACATATAACATTCATTATGGTGGCAAAACATGGAGCGTTGGAGCCTTTGGAGGTAAAGACTTTCGTGACTTCACTTTGCCAAACAATGAACAGTTAAGAATTGAATATGAAGATGTATATTTTTTTACAGGGTGGGATTACGAATATAAGTATATCCTTCCTGATAACTCATATATCAAATATGAGACAGCATACATGGTAGGGTGCGGGCCATATATATCGTCAGAAGATAACGAAGAAGTCCTATCATTTGATGATGACGAGGCACAAATTCATTATTGTAAAGTGCCTTATTCAGAGACCTCTCCATTTTACAGTGCTAATAAAACACACACATGGATAGATAAACGACATTTCCCAACATTGAAACGAAAAACAGTATCCGCAAAAGGACGTGAAGATGCTGTTTTTACTTATAACTTTACTAATGGGTTACTTGATTTAAGAGCAAGTAACACATTGGTGTCTAAAAATCATGAACGTCGTACTTTGGAAGTGATAGGGCCTGATAACATAAAAGTCTATGTTCATAACCCCTCTTTTAATCATAAAGAGGGAGAGCTTATTGAATATTCAGTATTAGATATAAATAATAGAAGAGTTTTACAGCAACAATTATATAATTATGAATATTATGTTATGGATGGTTATGCTTGTGGAAGGCGAGGTTGTATTGAAAGTAAATATGTTGATGGTAAGAAAAATTGGGATAAATATCATTTTAAAAGACTACGTAGCAGTGAAAGGATCGTAAGTGAGAATACGAATTATAATTTCGAGGTTATTTTAAGGGATACGTTTGATAATGAAACCGTGGTGAAAGAATTCATAAGTGATGGGGGAGTTAAGTATTCAAAATTTGAATATGCAAACTTTACAAATTTATGGTCATTATCTAATGTTAAATCGATAGCGGTGTCTTATGATGGTTTATCTTGGAAGAACATTAAGAGTTTTGAATACTTCCCTGAAAATAGTGTCTATAAATCATCATTAAAAAATGAACATGTATACGGAAAACTGTATAAGAATTATGTGTCATATCACAGTGACGGAAACTTAAAAAAGACAACTCATAATGGAAGTAATAATTACAAGCAATTTGATGATTACTATCGAGGTAAGGCTCGTAAAATTACCGTTCCTTGTGCAACAACAAATGGTTGTAACACTGTAAATAATAGTACAACCAATACAGCAATTGCTAAGTTTGAAGTAAATAATGACGGTGCAATTAAAAGTGTTACGGACTTTAATGGTAATAAAGTTAGTTATAGTTACAATCATATTGGTTGGTTAACTAATATTGATTATGCCGATAATAGGTGGATTGATAAGAATATAAGCTATAATTATGTAACTAGTGCTAATGACGGTATTCCCGATAGTGATATTATAGTTGGTCAGGTTAAACAAACAATAACGCAAGGAAATCTTGAGCAAGTAATTTATTATGATGGTTTGATGCAACCAACTTTTACTCGTGCCCGAGATAAAACGAATAATGACACTATTCGCTATCTACGTACAAGATACGACTCCGATAATCGTCCAATACTGCAATCCTTTCCTAGTAATAATGCCAGCAGTAATATGGGTATATTTACTGAGTATGATGCTGTTGGACGTGTGATATCCATCACTCGTCAAAGTGATGGTGCCACGTCAACGATTGAATATCTTAATGATAATAAACTACAATTCACCGATGCAAATGGTAATGCGACGAAGACAAGCTATCTTGCTTATAGTAGCCCGAGTTACGATAAGCCTACATTAATAGAAGCACCAAATACTGATGATACAGTCATTGATTATAACCAATTTGGTCAAATAACGTCTATTTCACAAGGTAATGTAACAGAGAAACGTTTGTACGATAGTTATCAACAACTCTGTAAAATGAGTCGACCTGAAGCGGGTGTAACTGCATATGATTATAATGTTCAGCGTAAACCAATTTGGTATGCCGAGGGGACTAATGGTGGTATGAATAATTGTACGACTTCATCTGTACCAGCAACACATAAAGTACTCTTGAATTATGACAATTTAGATCAACTTAGAACAGAAAACTTCCCCGACATGACACCCGATAATGTTTATCATTATGATACTAATGGTAATTTATTAAGTTTAGTGTCAGGCAGTGGCAGCAATACCATCAGTTGGCGTTACCTATATAACTCGCTTAATTTAATAGAAAAAGAAACGCTGTCACTGGATGGGAAGAGTTTTGTATTAGATTGGAACTATAACAATTTAGGTGCAGTGAATTCTCTCAAGTACCCCTCAGGAAAAATAATTAACTACGCGCCAAATGCTTTAGGTCAGCCAACTAAAGCAAGTGAAGGTAACATCAACTATGCAAACAATGTGAAATATCATCCCAATGGTCAAGTTAAAAGTTTTTCTTATGGAAATGGGATCACTCGAAATGTGACTTTAGATACAACAGGGCGTATTGATTTAATTAATGATGTGAAAGCATCATTAATTAAAATGAAACTTGATCCTCGCTATGATGTTAATGATAACTTAACTGGGGTCGTTGATTGGCTCGACCCCAGTAATGACATTGATAACATAAGTTATGATGGCGTAAATCGCTTGAGATCTGCTGATGGAAAATGGGGTCGTGGGAGTTATAGCTATGATGGATTAGGTAATATTGAAACTCGCAGTATTAGTGGTTCATCTATCACTTATCACTATAACAACTTTAATCGCCTTAATAACCTTAGTGGTGCCTATGGCTACACTTATGGTCACGATACTCGAGGCAATGTAATTAACAATGGTCGCTATGGATTGGCATTTAACCGTGCAAACCAAGTTACCACGGCGAAAGGTATACCTTATCGTTATGACGGACATAATCGGAGAGTGAAAAAGAATAATGATCATAGTGTTTATAGTCAAAGTGGACAACTTTTAGCTCGTTTAACCCCAAGTAGTGGATTGACGGAATCGATATATTTAGATAATAAGCTCATTGCTGAAACGACACCTACATCTGTGCGTTATCAACATACGGATATGCTTGGTACGCCAGTACTTGAGACTGACCGTTCAGGAAATACATTAACGAAAAGTGTTTATGAGCCTTTTGGTAAACGTCTTGGTGGTGAAAAAGCGGGGATAGGGTATACGGGTCATTTACAAGATGAAGACCTCGGCCTGACCTATATGCAGGCACGATACTATGATCCGTTGATTGGACGTTTTTATTCGAATGACCCTATTGGGTTTAGGGATGTGCATAGTTTTAATCGTTATGCTTATGGTAATAATAACCCGTATAAATATACAGACCCAGATGGTAAGGCTGCTGAAAGCTGGTTAAATAGGCCTGGCGGCGTGAGCATCCAGCAACATCAAGATGCTTATACTGGAGCTGCTGCGATTGGTGTTGCGGTTTGGACTGCCGGAGCTGCATCTGTATCAGTGACTACTTCTGCATCCATTATTGCCTTGGAAGTTACAGCTGTGGCGACTGGAGATATGCCTTTATCTCCATTTTCTCGAGTAAATGCTGTTAAATTGGAAAAGCAATTGGCTTCACAGTCACAATTAACAGAGCTTGCAGCAGGTGCTGGGACTGTTATCAGCCAACCAGCTAAGCAAGCTAATAGAATTGCATCTCAAACAGGTTTCGAAGCAAAGAACATCCAAAAAGTAAGCTCTGAGGCGCATGTTGCAAAAGATGGTTCACAAGTTCAGACTCATACATTTAGAGATGCAGAATCTAATACACTGATTGAACCAAAAACAATAATAAATGAAACTAACTAATATTTTTGGCGGGGGCTTATGGCTAGACTAAAACGAATATATTCAATAAGTGAAAAATGCTTTATTGATGTTGTAAAATCTGAAAGTGGGTATTTTGAGCTAGAACAATTTGCTAGAAAATATGATTGTGAAGAAGAGGTTTTCTATGAGATTAGAGAGTATCCAGGGCCAGTAGGGAAATTTGGTGAATTTGATTCAGCAATAGAAGAAGCTGAGAGGCTGATGAAGCTATGTCATGACTAAAATATAAAGCCAATTGTTTCCTATGTTGTCCAAAGCCCCGCAAGGGGCTTATATATCGACCTGAAAGCCTTGCACAGCAAGGAACTGGCAATTCGCTGACCACGCATTGACCACACTTAACCGTTAGGAATGAAAAAACCGCCTTAATTAGTGGTTTTTTTATTGCTTAGATATGTAAATATAGAATGCTTTGAGTATCGTTCTAAATCACTTCTGGACAAAAGTGAGTTACAAAGCTTACCCTTGATTAGCTAGTTCGAATAAGGAAAAGGGCTCTTCTCCGCTTAACATGAGCTTGATATTTGGATAAAAGGTTGAATGGGTATCAGGGACTGATGTTTGTCTGATCTTGAGTTTGAAATAGTCAATGTCTCGTATCCCTCTAGCCCTTCGCCTGAGTAAACCAATAGAGACATTCCCAGCTTCAACCCGAGCATTAGTTAATCTATATTTTGCATAATTGCATAATTGCATAATTACATAATTACATAAGGACAATATCCTCGTTGCTCTAGCAAGACTGCACCAACCTTCAAGTGCCTTAACCATCGACTCGTAACAGGGTTCATCCCAGATCGCTTGTAACTGCTCTTTCAGCATATAAACAATGCAGAGAGTCTTGTTACTCTCGAGCAAGTCATCAAGCCTATCAGACTGGCTGTCATCCAGTTTGTGAGCGTTTTTCAGCAAGAGAAATAACGTTCCCTTGAGCATTCTTTTCTCTTCATTAGAACCATTTCGAAAGGCTTTTGATCGTTCTTTCTTGATTAACAGGCAGTAGTTTTGCATCACATGAAATCGGTCGAAAACGATATCGGCATTAGGCAGCATTTTCCTTACTGCGGATTGATAAGGTTGACCCATATCCATTGAAACCGCTTTAATACCGTCTCTCGTAGATGTGGATAGTTGCTCGAAGAACGAAATAAGGATCGCTGCTTTTCTACCGTGTTCGACCCAAATTAAATGACCAGAAACCAAATCGTATACAACGGTCATGTAGTCATGTCTTTTAGCTCTGGCGACCTCATCAACGCCAATATGGATTAAGTTGGTAAGCTCCTCTGGCTTTAGGCCTGGCAGGGTTGAATGGAGATATTCTTTATCAATGTTCTTTACCGTCTCTCAACGAATACCTAGATGTTGAGAGACTGCGTGAATGCTCATGTGCCGGCACAACCCGCTGATGAACTGACAGAAGCGAACTGTATATCGCGCTCCTTTTGCAACGTATTCTGTAGTCTCAATTAACCTTCTGCCGTTTTTGTCTTTGGTCTGAGCGAGTTCAACTTCGATACTACAGGGACGCCCACTAACAGGTAGATCGTGTACCTGTCTTCTTACATAGTGATCGACTGTACAAAGCCTTTCAGTTCTTGGCTCTTTAACCTTAAACCGCCTATCTCGGCGGCATTGTACAAGAACCGCCTGAGAACCTTTTTCGATAGAAAAGGACTGTACACATTGGCCTTTAAAGCCAAATAGGGTGGATGATAATGATGGCAAGGTATATTCGCTTATTCACAAATAAGAAAGTGTTGTAAATAATAATGTTATTTATGATCTTTGATATGAATAGACTCACCTAAGCGGAGAAGAGCCTCATTAGTAATGATTACCTTAAGAAAGCGGGATTATATTCACTAAGAGATGGATCGCAGTTCACTCTCGAAACCAGAAGCTAACCAGAAAGTTAAGTTAGGCGTTCTAAATGAACTGCTCTGTGCAGGTGGTGTGGAGGCTAGATACCTTCGACTACCCAATTATGCTCTACGTCAATCTTCATAAGGCCTTGCATGTACATAGTTCTTTTCAAAACCAATAATTCCACCAGTATACTGAGATAATTTACATTTAACCAAGTACCTGATTGCCAATTGATAAGGTAGGCCATAATTTACAAAATAGGTTCTTCCACAAACCAGTTGAACAACAAGACCAAATTTGTTTGTATCGAATTCTTTTACATAAGAATCCGCTATGGAAGCTTCGAAAGAAGCCCTTGCGTTTACAGCTACTGGGAGTGACGCTTTTTTACCATTGCGAGCACACCCAAATCCCTCAAGCCAATAGAACTCTTCATTTTCATTCACGTAGCCAAACGCCGAAATATCTATTGGAAATTTGCTGTTATTAACTACCGATAGATATGACTTAAATGAGCTATTAACTCGTCTATGTTCCAGACGTACAAGATAAGCTTCTTTGATGGCAGCAAAGTACAACGCTACTAATGAAACAACTAGAGATATTACTGAAACTGATTCTGCAATTGTCATTCTAGACTCCATAAGAACATAACTGCTTATTATCCAGCGTCTCGGATAAATATCAGTCTATAAAAAATCTTCAATAAAAATAGCAATGTAACCTATTAATGTAAATCAACTAATCTCTCATTTCCCTTTGGTTTTCTGGTTGGTCACTCAGCAAAGTGAACAAGAACGTTTATCGAGTCCATTGTAAGTCCACACTTAAAAATTAAGCATTTGAAAGATAAGTACTTATATTTCACCCTCTAATTTATCGAAGCGTTTTGAGCTGATTTTAACTGCGATAAAAGTAAAGAACGGTGTAGGCAAAAAAAATCTATTCAGTAAACCCCTTTCACATTCGCTTTTATAAAGATAAAGTTTCATTTGGCTTGCTTACTTCTTGAGCGGTGAAACTTATAAAGGGGCAAAACTAAGCCAGAGTACATGACCTAACTTGGTTTATTACAATAAGAAAAGTATCTTAAAACCTCAAACTCTTGTTAGGGAGTGATACTAATTTCAAACACATGCCTTCCAGAATAAGGTTTCAGCTTAGTGCCTAGTTGTCCCATAAGCCCTTCAAGCTCAACTTCTGTCATTATTGCATCGAATCCTTTAGCTACAAGCCAATCCTTAACTACTTTGACATTCAATATGTCAGTGTTTACGAACTCTTTATTGAAATCAGGCTTGAAGTAGTTGATTAAAGTTGCTTCGCATATACTAGTAATTACTCCGTTCGGTAGCTTGGACCAAGTCCTTAACACTAAATGGTTTTTATTTGCATTCAACTTGTAGATAGTTGCTTCATCGATAACGAAAAAGTAAGCGAAGTAGTCAAAATGCTCATTGTGCTTTGATGATAAAATCGGCCCCCATTTCTCATGATTTTTTAATCGCTTGAATGTGCTTCTATTAGATTTACCTATATAGCAAATTTCTAATTTAGATAATAGATCCATGTCATAGTGATTTATGAGTTGGTAAACAAATAGATTCGCATCTACAGGCTCACCATTATTCATACCACTTGCTATTGGGCATCTAACATTAAGTTGTTCTTCGGTGGAATCTGGTTTTACTTGAGCTAGGCGGCGATACTTTTCACTATTAGAAACGTTTGAACCATCAATGGCTATAAAATCTGACAATGCATAATCAACAAATTCATTTATCGTTTTGAACCTAGATTTTAAGCCCTTCGATAAGTCACTCTCACCATCAAACCAATATTTTGCCATGTTAAAAATGACATTGTATTGCTTTCCATCTACAAGTAATTTCCCTTCCACACAGTAGTTTGTAGTCATTTCAAATGAAGATGGTATAAATTTAACTTTTGAAGTTTTAACAATTGCATATATTGTCGATTTACTTATGATTTCTAATTCTTCAAGTATTTTTATATTTTTCTCTTCAAAAATTCTGTAATGAGGTTGATACATATATTGACTGACATATGTATTGAAATATTTTGCACTCATAAACGATACCTTTTTAGCTCTATAACGCTACTTATACGGCAATTTAGCTATGATTGTATCAAAGCATAATCAGTGACTTGGTGAAAGATATCAAATATTAGATTGATCAATGAATCATTGTTTTACCGTTGCGTTAATCGTACATCTATTCGGATAAGTTTTGATAGGGTAAACTCACATTAATAACATATGAGTGAGTTTTTACTCTAGCGAATAAAGGGGCAAAAATCAGTTTCAAATCCCAACAAGTAAAGCCAAATCGAAGAGGCTTATGAACAGGTGCAAGTTTGCACGAGGACTTCGATTTCAGGGATGAAATAGCAGAGCGCCCAGGGATGGGTTTACAGCGTACCGAGAGATTACTTGCACGTAAGCACGCTGCAAGCGATAGATTACAATGAAGGCAGACCTTCAAAAACTCACCCAATACCAAAAATTCAAATGAATCAAACCAGAAAATGTAATCAGACTTCATTCGAAGGCTAGCAAGTTTTGGGGCAAAAATTGTTTAAAGCGGTAATTCTAAATCTGTGATCACCAAGGAACAACCAACTTGCAAACACACGTAGCTATTATTACAAAATGCTTAGCATGACGAAGGATCACAACCCCACAAAAGCGTGACGACTTACAAGCTGTCACGCTTCGCTTCATCAAACCTACGCTTTAATAATCCCCTGTTCATGTTGTTTCTGGTACTGAGGTGATGCCAAACACTGATCACTGATAGGTTTCGGCCAGTGTATCGCGGTTGTTCTCAGGCCTTGAGCATGCGGGGTGTGTTCTGGTGGTGAGTGCGCAGTTCTGGTGCAGAGGTGATGCCAAGCACTGATCACTGATAGGTTTTGGGCTGTGTATCGAGGTTGTTCTCTGGTCTTGAGCGTGCGGGGTGTGTTCTGGTGGTGAGGTGATGCCAAACACTGATCACTGTTAGGTTTCGGGCTGTGTATCGTGATGGTTCTCAGGCCTTGAGTGTGCGGGGTGTGTTCTGGTGGTGAGGTGATGCCAAGCATTGATCAGTGGTAGGTTTCGGCCAGTGTATCGCGGTTGTTCTCAGGCTTTGAGTGCGCGGGTTGTGTTCTGGTGTTGAGGTGATGCCAAGCATTGATCTCTGGTAGGTTTCGGCCAGTGCATCGCGGTTGTTCTTATGTACTGAGTGTGCGGGTTGCGTTCTGGTGCTGAGGTGATGCCAAACACTGTTCACTGGTAGGTTTCGGGCTGTGTATCGCCCATGAGTAAGTGGAAAGCTATTCTTTCTCGCTATCGCTTGATCGCTGCTTAGTCTCATGTCGTAGCAAGCGACTCAATCGCAAACCAACACAATTAAATTGTGATTATGTCTAGTGGCGTTACGGCACCACTGATAGAGGATGACACCGCTTAATGTTTGAGGGCTATCAGTTAATCGCGCATTAAATCACCCGATATAAGCATGAATGTGCAGAGTTACGCATGAGGTACGCGCGCAGGCCTTGCGTCGGCACTCCCACCCCTCCGCACCGAAATTCAGCACGTTAAAAAAACGAAAAATAGAGGTTGTAAAAACCTATTGAACATTTAAATGTAAGGATTTGATTATAAATAAAAATAAGTCTAATGATTTCGCGATCTCTGCGATCCTTTCAGATCGCAATCGTTCGTTTTTAGGGTATTTAATTTGACTTTATTTTACCAACTATTCAGCGTTTCGTTAGCGGGATAAAATTCATCGCTGGAGTTGGTGCTTTGTGCTTGATGATTGGTGCTTGCACCTCGATTTTACATAACTCGGGTTGTAATTCGGGATCGGGTTTGCTGCCTACTCGTTTGGCGTAATGTGAGAATGTAAGGTGAAGAATAAAAACTTCTGAGCAGTTTAAATTTAGACACTGGCAATACATCTCACGCATCCCAACAGCTAATTTTTTTGAAGTCGCAATTCGCCCACCTGATAAACACTTTGGACATTCAATCATTGATTTTCGCGCCATTGAATCACCTCTTAATGTGTATGTGTAAATAAGCGCTCAAACATATGATTTAGTTTGAGCAGAAAAATACTGCTTGGTGTTTTTTAAGTACTGCCCATGAGGACATTAAATTATTGATGTTTGCAAAGTTCGTATCATCAAAACAGTTAATCGCATATGCATTACCGCAATACCCACCCGTGACTTGGCTATTGGTGAGTACAAAGCTCAATTCAGCCCCATTTTTCAATACAATAGGGTTCCCCATGACTTTCATGTCCAGCGGTTTTTCAAATGAATCACGTGCTTTCGAATAAGTTCGTTTTCGTGAAATGATGCAGATAAAAAGAGTTGGTTTTCACCTGTTAACATGGCGTCATTCAGTGCAATTTCTGCAAAGTACAACACCATCAAATGCTTACTCATCTAACCTATTTTCTATTGGGTTATTTTAACAAAACCCACTGTCTATTAGTTAGTAAAGCTGTTGATTTAAAAGAAAAACCAACACCATTTAAGCGGTGTTTATTGTAGGTTTAAGCTTAAACAGTGTGTCAGTGACCATTGCCGCTTCATTTATCCTTTTTATTCCCTTGTGCCAACTTTGTTGAGACAGTCCATGTCTCGTTCTTGCAATTGTAGATGTGACACCTTCAACAAAATAATCGTTGAGTGCTGAAATTTTATTGGGGCTCGTTATCCGTGTAAGGCGCAATAATAGGTCTATACGCTGTTCACACTCACCACCCCGTATAAGGCAACTCATAACAAACTCCTAGAAGACGTTAACTCTGATATTTTTGCATTGATTTTAGCCATAATGACAACACTCTCCTTGAATTCGTCTGGTGCACTCTTCAATCCAAGTGCAGTCAGATAACCCCCTTCACACTTATTGGCTACCACTAAATTATCTAGCCGAGGGTTTAGCCTATTACCGTCTTTGTAATAAATACTCATTCCTTCTGGAATATCTCCGTGATGGGCTTCCCATACTAATGTAGATTCATTTACCCAAATATTAGGGTCGGCGATTTTGTATTGTGGAAACCCTGTGTTCGTCACTCGAAAACGACCAATGGGTAAATGGTTATGTGGAAACCGATCCTTTTTAAAAGTACTCGAACTTGCCTTTAGCACGACCCCCGGCTTGGAATGCCACAAACGGCCCGACCGAATGCCATTCCTATTAATTAAGGATTTAATTTGCTGGTAGGTTTTGTGAATACCAAACTGTTGATAAAACAGTTTGGGTATGTCTACCGCTCGGTATACCAAGTATGTTTCAGCAATAAACGCAAGCTGTTCTATCCTGACGCTACTCGCAAGCTGTTCTATCCTGACGCTACTCGCAAGCTGTTCTATCCTGACGCTACTCGCAAGTTGTTCTATTGTGACGCTACTCGGAACACTTTTTTTGGACTTAGGCGCTCTCCAATTTAGGTCATTAATAAATTTGTTATTGGCAATGACCCTTCTTATTTGATAAGGGGTTTTATCAAGATTAAATCTCTGGTTAAAAACAATGGTTAAATGGTTAATTTCCATTGTCTTATAATTCAACTTGATAAAATCAAGCATTTCAACCGAGTACCTTAACCCCTTTGACATACTATAATTCTCCGTCTTTCAGCATTGCAGGTACGTTAGCCTGTCCACCAATAAGATCATCGTATACGGCTACTTTTACATCTAGAGCTAATCTTCCGTTGTTAACAACTTCACGAGCTAGGCCAGCCATAGCCTTAGAACGTATAACTTCCATCCTAACTTGTTCATTGCTTAAGTCTTCACAGCCTAAACGTTCAAGCTGTGCGAATAGATGATTATTTAAGTCAATTTGTTTGTTTTTCATGCTGCATATTCCTAATTTAAGTTAATGTTATTTATTGCATTTCTTTAGTGTCTTAGTGAGTGCGCTTATCACTCCCAAGCCCAAAAGTATTAAAACTGATGATGATCTTCACCCAACTTGTTAAGCCGCAAGATTAATCTGCTCAGGCAAGTTGGCCATGACTAAGGCCTGTGCTACAGGTGGACAAACAGCGTTGCCACATCTTGCGACTTGGCTTGCTTTTGATAGCTTTTTCCCCTTACTGTCATGGGTGATAGAGTAATCATAGGGAAACCCTTGAGCTGCAAAGAGTTCATGGGGTTCCAGCATCCTCATCCCTATATCTATTATTTGAAAATCTTCCCCTTTTATGGTGATTAAGCCGAATCTATCCTTTGTAGTGACCGTGTGCAGGGGCTTATCACATCGATGAGCGTTACCAGTGCCATAGTATTCAACTAAAAACGCCCGGACTTCACCAATATGAAAGCCACCGGCTGAAATGGTGTGTACGGGTTCATTTGTGCTATGGCCAATATTATCCCCGCGCATTTTTATCATATGGCTGGTCACGAGCTGTGACTTGCCACCACCACTTGCTGTGATGGTGCCCAGTGGTGCATCAATGGAATGACCGACACTGTTACCAAATTGACGGCAGATAATGGGAGCCACTAACGCAAAATGCCCCCCTTTCACCTGCGCACAAATAGTCCTTAAAGGTTCATTAATGGGCATGTTTCGCTGATTACTGGCATTAGCATGCTCAGTAATAAATGGCGTGGTACATTCACCAGGTACAATGAATGGCTCATTCGCATTAATCACAAACTTCTCTAAGCCCTTCGCTATCCGTTTCATGGTATTTTCAGCCAATGGTCGCTTGCGGTTGAAAATTGATTTAACGGGAATATTCCAGTCGATAATATCGGCGGCAGTACGATAGGGAAGCAACCCATTCCCATGGGTTGGTTGAGGCCATTCAATGGGCTGCCCGTCATGACGAGCAATGAGAAATAGACGTTTCCTGATAGTTGGGGCGCCATAATCACACGCTTTAATTATTTTCCACTCAACTGCGTACCCTAAGCCCTTTTCGATTTTAGACAGATTAAAATCATCTCCAAGAGCATGTTTAATATCTGCAATTGCTGGATGGTTTAGCGATAATCCCGTAGTAAGCGCTAATATGAACGCCTGAAAGGTTTCGCCTCTACGTTCTTTGCAAGCCTTACCATTTACAACTGGGCCCCAGGTTAAGAACTCCTCAACATTCTCAAGCATGATCATTCTGACAGGCACTAAAGCAGCCCAGCGAACAGCAACCCAAGCTAAGCCACGAATATTTTTATTGACGGGTGTGGCGCCTTTTGCTCGAGAGAAATGCTTACAGTCAGGACTAAACCAAGCAAGCCCCACTGGCCGACCTTGGCATGCCTCAACGGGGTCAACATCCCATATTGATTCACAGTAATGTTTAGTTTCTGGATGATTCATTCTATGCATATCAATGGCAGCGGGGTCATGATTGATAGCAATATCAACATGACGGCCTAAGCCTAATTCCATCCCAGTACTGGCACCGCCACCACCTGCAAAGTTATCAACCACTATTTCATCGGGTAAAAGCATTTTCTGTCCTCATTTAAAAAAAATTAAACTCATGGTCATCTTCATCTAGCGGGTGCTCAGACCACAGTTGGCCATGAGTAAGCCACCAGACTTCGCCTCTGTCGGTCAATATTCCTGAGCCGTTTGCGATGCGGTCTAATGTGTGGGGATCTGTTATTCCGTTAGAGGCTAATTCTCTAAAGTTATCCTCTGAAATTTGATGTCTCGGACGGCTTGAAATGGCGCCTGTACAGTTATTCCTACAAGTCCTAGTTTCACCGCTGCCGCGGCTCTTAGAGCTAGAGCATTGGCTCATCTTCCATTTAGGCAGTGCCTTTAGTGTCGGCTTCATGAGGGCGGTGTCAGTGGCTTTAAGGCTCTCTATTTGTGCTTGGAACAATTCCTTTTCTTTTCCTTTTGCAGCCTCTTTCTTTTTAGCTAGCCCAATCAATTTATTTTTACATTGCTCTCTAGTGTCGTCGTAAGCTTCTTTAAGTTGTGCGTTTTCTTTGAAGACCTTTAAGCGCTCTTGTTTTAGCTTCTTGTAATTAATTTTTTCATCACTATCCATGGCGCGAATAGTCCATTTATCACCACGGGTGATCAATGAACGTATGTCTTGTTTGCCGTCATGCTTTTTGTTGGGATACCACAGGCCAATGACTCGCTTGGTTTCTTCACCGTATTCATTACCGCACTCTGTTTTTTCGTAATCTAGCTTGATTGGGTTAACGGCTAGCGCGGCCTCAAACTCTTTCCAGTTGGAATTGACAGCAGCTGCTCTCGCTAGCTCTATCTCAACAGGTTGAGGGCATTCCTTTATCCGCCTAAACTCTCGCCAGGCGGAGACAGACTTCATGCCAAAAAACTGAAATTGACGTAATTTGTGCCGACTCGCCCAAGATGCGATATTTCTAGCGGCTTCCTCAATAGGTAGTCCAGACTCAAGATCTAGCTCTCCCTGCATATGTTCGCCCCTGATACCTTTGGTTATGTATTTGATGAGATAACCCGTAGCTGAGCCTTTGATTTTGTCTATAGGCTCAAAGACTAATCTATGCTCTTTTGCACCGTCCTCGTCGCCATCCACTTCAAACGCGTACTTGGTTATAATTTCTTGTGTTGTTTCAGCGGTATCTGAATGCACAAAGATCATCATGTGCCAGTGAGGAGTGCCGTCTTTATGAGGCTCCACAATACGAAACCCTTTGAATTTTATTTTGAGGTTAGTAAGGGCGGTACGGACCTTCGCCCATTGCTTCACTAAAAACTGTTGAGCATAGCGGGGATCTTCTGCATTCCATTTCTTCGAGTTGCGGTGATATTTACTTGGCGCGGTAATGTTAGCCATAAACCCTATGTAGCCTAAGTCTTCCGCGACTTCCTCCAGACCTCGCGCCCTAACCACCATTTCAACAAAGCGGTTTTTTGGATTGGCAGTACCTGACATTGCGGCATCAATCAGAGGGATGATCACACCTGATTCAGATTCAATCATCGTACTTTCTAACCATTCAAGGCCGCTTTTTTGCTGCTCACACCATTCATTGAAACTGTCGCGGCTTATGTATGGGCTGCCTTCATTGACGAGTCCTGCGGCTATGTTCATGTGTTCAGTGCATCTGTCGCGCAAGTTTGATAGTTTCTTTAACCACCACTTAGGGCACGTCATGCGCAATATGGCACACTCGGCCGCTGGAATAATGAAGTCGATCTTTACCGCGGCATAATAGGGCGGGGGAATATCCCATTGCTGACAAATCGCGGCCGCTGCATCGTAGGCTTTCAGAAACGCCATATCACCATTGTTGTGAGTGGCCGCGTCTTTTACTTCATCAAGCGCGATTAAAGCGAGACGATTTGCAACCTGTTTCATTTGCTTGCTTTTGCGATACCGAATTAACTCAAAGCCGCCTAAGTGAGTCGTTCGTATAAAATCGTCTTTATCCAAGTCAACATTTTTAGGTACATCTTCACGAAGCTCTGATGTGATTTTTTTAAAGAAGCTACCTGCATTGTGAAACGGGTATTTAAGCCACACCTTGTTAATAAACTCGGTCGTGGTTCTAAGGTAAATATTGGCGCCGCGTATGTTTGCAATGCCGTCTTTATTGGTTAGCCGGCGCTGATATTCTTCTGAAATGCTGATGCGAATTTTATTGGGTAGGTGCCTTAATCGCGCAAGCGCAAAATCACGATTGCGATTGAATACCGCATGGTTTGAAGCGTGCTCATCTAGCGAGCCAATAACAGCCGCTTGTGCTTGGTATACATTGGTATTAGCTGAAATGTCTGCGGTGCCAAAACCATAGACATATTGTCCTTCTTGATACTGGTTATCTGACAGCACGCTGACGGGGTGAGCGGGTGTGCTGTTTGGTTTAAACAGACACACCTTACCCTCAAGTGGGTATTGCTCAGTGTTTGAAAACAACGGGGGGTATTTAGGTCCCGATATAGTAGGCGATAGCGCTAATCTTGCTTGCATTACAACTCGTGCTCAACATAGCGCGTGGCGGCTTTAATGGTTCTTTGAATGCCTTTGGCGAGGTTTAATAGCCCTTTACCAAGCGCTTGAGAATAAAGACACTCAAGGGCGCCGCGTGCCACTGCCATGTCGAGTGCAGAGTCAACAGCACGTTCACCTCGATAAATGCTTATTGCGTAGCGCAATTGAATTTTATAGTGACGGTAGTGTTTAATAAGGTGTCTAAATTCAGGATTGTTTATCACACGCTATCTCCCATGTAACCGTTACAACCTGTGCATTTATGATGATTCACACAGTGAATAACCAAACTGCTATGTTGCCTTGCACAACCAAAATCCTCTAGGTCGACCGCGACAGCTTCAGTTAAGCCTCGCTTGCTTAGGCTTAACTTTAGGAATGTATGGCTAAACCCTATGGCGTCATTCAGTGCCAACCATTGACGCATTTGCAGTTGCGTCATGTTGCCGAGTCTTATCTTTGACTTATTCATGAGGCTGACTTCCCAAATATGGCTAAAGCCCACAACTGTGATGCTGGTAACTTTCTATCTGATATTGAGATTACTTTTACCGTTCGACGGGGTAGAGACGATTGCTTTGTTGTATATTTTCGACTTTCTCTAATGTTATATAGTTTCGCAGATGCTTGACGTGTTGATATACCTAGCTCCATAGCAAGTGTTGCGGCAGTGTATTTTTTGCCTGTTGTTAACATATGCTCAGCAGTATCTTGAGTTAAGTTACTCATCAGAATGGGCTCCTACCGTTATTGACCGCGGCCATTTTGAGAATCACTTCACGTGCCAATTGACAATCTTCAAGCGCACGATGACGTGTAGATGGGAGTTCAATCCCCATTTGCTTAGCTGCATTGTCGAGTGAATGCCATTTGTATTCACCATAGGCGTTGTTCCAATCTCCCCCGAATTGGGCATAATTCAACATGGCGCAGTGCCAACGATTCGTGTTATCTGAATGCTGCCGTATGCATGGGACTAATTGACATTCAACGGTGAATGGCATGGTGATATGCAGTGTTGATAGCAATAGCTTTAAATCGAATGAAGCATTCCAAGCAACAATTTCACGCCCGAGAGTGGCCTCTAAAAGATCTATTAATACAAGATTAAATTCAGGTGCGTTTTCAACCATGTCATTAGTGATGCCATGAATAGCGATAATGTCATCAGGAATTTGTTGAGTAGGTCTAACCAACGTGTTCATGAGGATATTGCCAGTGGCTAACTCAATAGCGGCAACCTCGACAACCTCACAGCCCCAATCAAGACCTGTCGTTTCGGTATCAAGAATGATGGCGTTTTTAGCTATCCATTTTTTAGCTATTTCAGCGGCATAGATGCTTTCGACATTACTTTCACAGGTAGTCATGATGGCTCTCCAACTCGTGGGCTGTTAATGACATAAGGGGCCTGAACTGCCTCTCTCAATTCCTTTATTAAGGCGTGCTCTTTTTCTGTCTCCTTCAAATTCTTAGCGCTTACGCATGACGGGCAGGCAGTTGAACAAGTTTCATTTGACGATTCAAACCCATACCAACCCTCCGCAGTGGCTTTATTGATAACTTGATCAACATTTCCAACCTCTAATACATAAGATTCATCTCCACAAATTAAGCATGTGATGATGAAAGCAGGGGCCGCTTTAATTTCTGTTGCTTTGATGGGGACGAGTTTCATGATTGCTGCTCCTTGCGGCCAGCCAGTAATTTATTCGCTTTATTGATAATGGTTTGCAGTACCTTCTTGCGAGAAGGTTGGCCGTTTTTGCCTGCGCGGTTTTTATCTCTTCGTTTTAGTTCTTCGAGTGTGCTTGTTGCGGCGAGCAACGCTCCTTGTGGGTCAATCCTTAATTCACACTCAAGCATGCCTTTGCAATCGTTAACTGGGCCGTTAACAAGATGGGAAATAAAATAGGAAATCCTTTTATTGTTCATGATTGCTCTCTAGAGGTATTTATTTCACCAATTTCAACGATTGAAAATTCCACGCCTTTTTCTTTAAACTCTACTAAGACGTTATTAAATAGAATGGAGTCTTTTACATATAAGCTTGCGCCAACCAATGTGTGTGCGAATCCCCAACCATGCGCCGTCCATTTAATGAAATATTTACTGCGCTTCGTCTTAAACTTGATGGCAACAATTGTTTTTTCTGTCATGACTTTTCTCCGATTAGTTCTGAAACGCTGATACCAAGGCTTTTAGCTTCTTTGATGAGTGCGATTCTTCGGCGGCATGCCAATTGATGACGGCTAGCATCCGTTGGCTTATCTCTATACTCGGCTTTTGGCCGTGGGGGATAATTGCTAACGGTATTCAGAGGCTTCATACAAATCCCCCTTGTGGGATACGCAGCTTAGATTCAGCGATTAATGCAAAGGCGTTCGCGCGTTCCTGATTGAACTCACCAATTTCATTCGAATCAATATATTGAGTGATGCCCCAACCGTCATGATTGTCAGGCGTGTACTCAACACAAACTTGTTGAACTGGATAGTGAACAGACCAATGAGGATCAGATACGGTTACCTTTCCATTGGTGACTAAAAAAAATGTAGCCATGCCTTAATTCCTCAGTTCTAAGTGCAAAAGTTCTTGCAGGGCGACAGCTTCAAAAAGGTCAAGACATAAGACATGCAACGTTGAGTCTCTAAGCACTTGTAGGGATACGCGGGATAGTCCGTACGCCATACCACTGTAATAATCGGAGCGGTTATTACATTTGTTTAACGATGCAGTGTTACGTTGATAGATATCAGCCATTAACCGACGCATATCGAGATGCTGCTGATTGGTTAAATCGAATTCCCACTTGATTGTAGGAATGAATGCAGAGTTGCAAGCAGGTTGTTCAACTGCTAAGATCTCGTTTGTCATATTTATAGTTCCAAAAGTTATGAATTGATGCGCCATTTCAGCTCTAACTGAAGTGGCTTTTTTACGCCTGTGTTTTAGTGTTTCTCTTGGGTTTGTGGCTGAACTGTTCACGACTCAACATACCCCCGCCAAAAACTTGATTAATTTCGCCTAACGCGATGATCGACAGTCTTATTTCTTCGCGTTCGTCATAGCTCATCTCGTCAATTGACTTCGAGATATACAAACTGGGTTTGAGCTTTGCGCCAAACAAGATCATGGCTTTTTGTTGTTCGGTAAGTCGGTCATATAAACTGGCTACATGACTACGACCTATCATTTCCCTAGCTGTATCAAACGGGCTTGGCACTGTTGGTTTATCGTTTTGATTGCCATCTATTTTGCTCATCTATCTAATTCCTGTATTTACAGCCCAAGGCGCTGTCTTTTTTTGGTGTTCATAAAGCTCATCTGCCATTTTTGCTAGTCCTATCATGTTGATGTAATGCTTTCCGCCAGCTACGGGTTGATAAGTTGGCAAATACCCCTTATCAATATCGCCTTGCACGCTAGCTTCAGATTTATCAACTTTTTCGGCATATTGCTTTTTAGTTAAAAACGGCATGTCAATCACGAATGTGATCATAATGAAACCTCAACTTGCGGATAACGACTTGGCCAAATAACTTCTGGTGGCACACCTACATGCTTCGCGATAATTTTCTCACCACGGCGGTAGCGCCTTACAAGAGTTGTTCTTAGACCCGTAGGGGAAATCTTGTACATGCGAGCTAAGCCAGCGAGACTTAACCCTTTCTTTTCTAAAGCGGCTTTAATATCAGCGTTGTGCCAGTCCATGTAATTCTACACATGATGATTCAGTTGCTAGACAATACGATCAACTAATGAATAACTCAAGCTTAAATTATCCAAAAGATAATAACTTTATCTATGTTGTTGAAATGAAAGAGTTAAAAACAACTTGTTGACTGGTACAATTGAGTTGTTATTCTAATTTGCGTATAGTTGAACAACTACATAATCAGACGGATTGATTGGAATGTTAAAAGAAGATGTTATTTGCAGAATAGAAGAGCTTGTTGCTGGTCGTTCGTTACGAAAAGTGAGTTTAGAGTGGGGCATTCCTCAACCAACACTTCATAACATGCTTAAGAACAGAACTGATCCTAAATTTGATACTCTTGATAAAATTATGAAGGCTGAAAATGTAAACGTTGAATGGCTGCTAACAGGATCCGAAACGGAAAATGATTTCATATCCATCCCAAGAATAGATATTGAGGTATCCGCTGGATGTGGTTCATATATTGTCTCTGAGCTTGAAAACGAAGGAATGAAAGTTACCCAGAAATGGATAATTAATGAGGGTTTTCTACAAGCCGATCTTGTCATGATGACAGCAAAGGGTGACAGCATGGAACCATCAATTCCAAGTGGGGCCTCATTGATTATAGATAAGTCACAAACGTCTATTAAGGAAGATGGAGTATATGTTCTGAGAGTTGAAGATGCATTATTTGTTAAACGACTCAGATATGATCATTTAAATTATGAATTAAATATTATTAGTGACAATCCTATTTATCCACTTTCTCAAGTAAAAAAAGCAATGCTTAATGACATATGCGTAATAGGCAAGGTCGTAAAACTAGTGGTCAATTTTTAGTGACTATAAAAAAATCTGACGGTCTATTCAAAGTTGACGTTCGACCGTCTGGTAAAAACGGTAAGCGCTATCGCAAATCGTTCACTACCAGAGCCGAGGCGATTAAATATGAAAAATACATTTCAGCTCAACACCACAACAAATCTTGGTTAGATGCGCCTGTCGATAAACGAAATCTATCTGAGCTGATCAATAAATGGTTTTTTTACCATGGCCAGAATTTAAAAGAAGGGGAACATACACAGAAAAAATTACTCAAAATGTGCAAAGACATGGGAGATCCTCAAGCCTTTCAAATCACAAAAAAGTTTTATTTAGATTATCGACAAGTGCGCTTACTCAAAATAAAACCTAAAACCGCAAATCTAGACTACGAACGATTGCGTAATGTATTCAGCGTTCTAATCGATGCTGGAGACTATGCAGGTGAAAACCCCATATCTGCACTATCGAAAGTAAAGGAGCCAGCCAGAGAACTATCATTTTTGACAACAGAGCAAATCAACGCGCTATTGGCTGAACTTTGTGGGGATATGTCCATTATTGTCAAAATTTGTCTATCTACTGGGGCGAGGTGGGGCGAGGCTCAAAAACTAACTAGATCTCAGGTTTTGAAGGACCGACTAACGTTTGTTGATACAAAAAACGGTAAAAATAGAACTATTCCAATAGGTTTAGATTTAAGAACCGAAATTTTGAATGTACAAAGTGATGATGGTCCCAGACTATTCAGTGATTGCTATGTCGAGTTCAGGGAGATCATGAAACGAATGAATTTTGGATTACCCAAAGGACAGTCTTCACATGTATTGCGCCACAGCTTTGCTAGTCATTTTGTGATGAATGGCGGCAACATACTAACTCTTCAAAAAATATTAGGCCATAGCACAATTTTAATGACAATGAAGTATGCACATTTAGCTCCTGATCATTTATTCGAAGCCACAAAGTTCAACCCTCTAGCCTGTAAGTTGTGGTCCACTTTTTGACCACAAAGAACTGATTAAAAGCATATTAAAAACACCTAAACGACTTAGTGCTCGTCTTTTAAAACTCACTAACTATATGATAGTTATTTATATACAATGAAAACAATAACTTAACCAAACCTCAAATAGTACGTCTCAAGGAGGCAATAGCCTCCTTTTTTATTGAGAGATATGTAAGTTAAGCTTGATTTAGCTGAACTAAATATTCGTTAGCTTTGGCGAGACTACCAAAAGAAGAAATAAGGTTGTTTTGGCCTTTTCTTTGAATATCGGCATCACCCGATTGGGTCATCATCCATACCCAAGTTTGTATTAATGGCAAGGGAGGGTATTGATTTTTAGATGAGTCCAGCATGTATGTTTCCTTTAAATAACTTAGTATGCTTGTTGCTGTTTCATATTTTGAACGGCCGTAGGCTTGCGGATAAAAGAGTATCAAATTCTTTTCATTTGTATAACAGGAATTGCTCTCATTAAGCCTATATTACAAAATAAATGTCGCCTGACAAGACTTAAGTATAATCATTTATAATTATTGTCAGTCAAAAGTGCTTCACGCTGATGAGATAAAAACAAGACTAGCGGAAGTGAAATTGAATATACTCTTATCAAATAGTCTAGTTTTTCCTCTGTTTGATAAATAATAAATGGAACTTAAATGCGCCCCTCTCTCTATTTTGATGGTCCCGTGGATAAATTAAATTGGCAAGTTCTTAAGTTACTATGGCCCTATCTTTTAGAATATAAAAAGCGGGTAGCCTTAGCGTTAATTAGTCTTATTATTGCTAAGGTCGCCAGCGTCTCTCTGCCTTTTGTGCTTAAATCTTTGGTCGATACATTAACTCAAGCATCACCTGAGCAGTTGATCTCTGTCCCCATATCTCTGGTTGTAGCTTACGGAGCTTTGCGTTTGCTAAATACACTTATCTCTGAGGTTCGAGATACCCTATTTGGACGGGTTACCGAACGGGCTATTCGACGTTTGGGATTATCTGTTTTTCAACATCTGCATCGATTAGATCTTGAGTTCCATTTGGAACGAAGAACTGGTGGTTTGTCTCGAGATATTGAAAGAGGGACCAGTGGTGTCAATTTCCTGATGAGATTTATGGTGTTTAATATTGTGCCGACAATATTAGAGATCGCGTTGGTGATAGGTATTTTGTTTTACAACTACGGGGTGGCTTTTGCTGCGATTACATTTGGGGCTGTTGTGAGCTATGTTGCATTTTCTGTCTTCGCAACAGAGTGGCGAACAGGCTTTGTGCGGGAGGCAGCCAAAGCAGACTCAGATTCAAGTTCACGGGCAATTGATAGCTTGCTTAATTATGAAACGGTTAAATATTTCAACAATGAAGCCTACGAAGCAGAGCGTTACGACATGGCACTTGAAGAATGGGAGCATGCGAAGCGTAAAAACCGCTTATCCCTCTTTGCACTTAATGCGGGTCAGGCTGTCATTATCTCGACAGCGATGACCTTGATGTTAGCCTTAGCCAGTTCCCATGTGGTGTCGGGGTCTATGACAATTGGTGATTTTGTACTCATTAATGCTTTTATGATGCAGTTATTTATCCCTCTGAATTTTTTAGGTTTTGTCTATAGAGAAATACGTGGAGCCTTAGCTAATATCGAGAGAATGTTTAGCTTGTTAGACAGGCAACCGCTCATTGAAGATAAACCTGATGCAAAGGAGTTAGCTTTAGTTTCTGGGGCATTAACTTTTGAAAATGTTAGTTTTAGCTACGATTCACGTCAAATTTTAAAAAACATCAGTTTTTCCATTTTACCCGGTCAGAAAGTGGCGATAGTGGGTGATAGTGGTGCGGGCAAATCAACCATCGTTAAATTGTTGTTTCGCTTTTATGACGTCGATAGTGGATGTATTAGTTTAGATGGAGTGGACATTGGATCATTAACACAAAATGCCCTTAGGCAATCCATCGCTATAGTGCCCCAAGATACAGTGCTGTTTAATGATTCTTTACTAGAGAATATTCGCTATGGCAGACCGGAAGCAAGTGATGACGAAATTGCCGAAGTGATTAAGATGGCGCACCTTTCCCACTTTGTCGCATCGCTGTCCGAGGGGTGGCATACTAAGGTTGGAGAACGTGGGTTAAAACTGTCCGGCGGAGAGAAGCAAAGGGTCGCAATTGCCAGAGCTATTTTAAAAGGATCTGCATTACTGGTTTTTGACGAAGCAACTTCATCACTTGATAGCCATTCAGAACAGGCCATTCTTACAGCCCTTAAAGAGGTCGCCAAAGGACATACCAGTCTTGTTATCGCTCATCGATTATCAACGGTGGTGGATGCGGATCAAATCATAGTCTTGAGTCAGGGAGAAATTGTTGAAACGGGTAAGCATTCTGATCTGATAAAAGAAAGAGGCTTGTACTCCAAATTGTGGAATATTCAAAATCAAAAGTGAGAGTTCAGCATGGGTTCAGCTTAAATGCGGTATAATTATAGGCAATAACAGATAATAACGTTGACGAGAGATGACAATGAAGAATATTCCTTTGCAAGTCAATTTAGAAGGCCAAGATAGCAGGGTCGATACTGATTGGCTAGCTATCATGGCAATCTTAAAGAAACGAGGTCTTGATCAAAGTGAATTAGCCAATATTTATTTGGATATATCGGCGGGTATGAGGGTTACCACTCGAGGTTTGAGCTTAGCCCAACTAAAACCGAATGTTTCTCTAAACGGCATCATTCGTGAAACAAGGTGTTCGGAATATGAATATGCAGGCATGACACAAGCCTAAAATGTGATCCTGAATTGATTATTTACATTCTGTGTAGGACGGGGTGTTGTTATCTGGTTTTCCAGCCATGACATAACAAACTTATATTTTTAAGCTCTGTCGGCATGGGTTGTAAGCTGATGATCTCGCCTTGACGAAAACAGATCGCCTCTCCCTCAATAATGGTAAAGCGCCCACAACTTTGGCAGCTCAATGACGGTTTTTTACTCGATGGCTTTTGGTTGACATATTCTGAACTCAATTTGAACTCCTTTTAACTATGTTTGGGCTTTTAGTTTGGGTGGTGGATTTTGCAGCAAATGGTTAAAAAACACCAGCATCAATTATTGGCAAATTATCACTATTAAATATTATACCCAATTAGTAATAGATATGCTCATTATCGATGACTGAACCATCAATAATTCCCACTTTTCACTTACCATACTTTGTCTGTACTAAGCCTACGTTTCCTACTGTAGGCAGTGATAGAAGGTAGATGTTCTCATAGTCGGTTTCGGCTATGCCGTCTATCTCTGGGCCTCCAAGTGCCTTGATCAATAAAGGGATCGTATTGGAGTGGCCAACGACGAGTACATTTCCCTTTTCAGATCTAATGTTCTCTACTCCCCTGCTAACATGTTTTGAAATACCGTCTTTTACATCGATCACTTGGATTGTCATCTCTCTGCTTTCACTGGTAGGCTTTAGGGTTTCTTTGGTGCGTTTAAAGGGTGTTGCATATAATGCCGTTAAAGGAATATTTCTAAGAGTTTCATTTAGTTGAATTGCTCGAAGTCGTCCCGTAGGTGTTAATGAAGGATCTTTCTCCTGATCTGCTTGTTTTTCTGCATGCCTGACTAAGATAACGATTTGAGTATTTGGATCAGCACTTTGTACTTCCAGCTTAGATGCTTGAAGTGTGGCCGTAAAAGATAGGTTTAATATAAGGAGAAACAACATTTTTTTAATCATATTGGTTACCCACTCTCTGCAGATATAACAAGATAGCGAATTACTGATAAATTAAACAGTACTATCGATTAAAGGGCATGATAAATTAATAAAAACTAAAGTTGTATAAAAAGTGGTCGATAATGGTTGTGTATAGGTATTAATTGAGAGGCAGTTATGGAAATTAAGAACCATGGTGCAGAAGTATCCCAAGTTGCGAAAAGTAAGACTCAGACAATTGAAAATCATGGCAAATCGGTATCTGAAGCGGCAAGTCATAAAACGGCTTACGCCAGTAGTAAACAGTTGATGAACTCTGCCATTATTTCTGCACAGCAGGAGGTTAGTTTAAGCTCAAGTAATGAGCCTCTTATCTTACTTTACCGTGCTGCTATCGAAGCCATTAATGAAGAGCTTGCCCCCACGATGGGTGACAATGCGCTTCAGACGGCTTATGACAATGGGGTTGATACTTCTCCTAATGCTACTGCTGATAGAATAGTGAGCTTTGCAACAAACTTTTTCAGTTTATACCAAGATCAAAATTCAAACATGGATTTTGATGAACAGCTGGCTTCATTTATGGAGATTATTGGTGGGGCAATTGATCAAGGATTTGATGAAGCCAAAGACATTTTAACCGGCTTACAGGTTTTAGAAGGAGATATTGCCAGTGGTGTTGAGCAAACCTATTCACTCGTTCAAGAGGGACTATTAACGTTTAAAGACAGTTTTAGTTCCGATAAAAGCGACGCTTCTGAACTTTAATAATGATAAAGGTTTAGCTTGAAGCTAATTGGTATTACCCCATTATTTATGCTAAATATCAGTTAGGATAAATAGCGAACGGAGTGATGGATGTGGGTTGAAGGCGAAGTTATTGAACGAACCGATTGGTGCGACAATCTATTCTCTTTAAAAATAAAAGTTGATATCGAACCTTATATAGCTGGTCAGTTTATAAAGTTAAGCCAAGTGATTAACGATAAGCGGATTGGTAGAGCTTACTCTATCGTAAATGCGCCAAATTCAGATTATGTTGAGGTTCTAGCCATTTCGGTTCTTGATGGTCTACTCTCGCCTAATCTGCAGCAACTTAAGATCGGTGATCATATACAGGTGTCGAGTAAAGCTGCTGGTTTTATGACATTGGAAGAAGTGCCGCCTCAAGGTAAAGATCTTTGGTTGCTTGCAACTGGAACTGCAGTGGGTCCATTTATCTCCATACTCGATACATCAGAGCCTTGGGAAAGGTTTGAAAATGTAGTGTTAGTGTACGGTGTCAGAGAAGCTAAAGATCTCGCTTACAAAGATAAGCTGCAACAACTTGAAAAACAGTATCCTAATCAATTTAAGTTACTCTTTTCTGTCACTCGAGAGTCATATCCCCATGCATTGGAAAGCAGAATTTCTACAGCTTTAGCGTCTGGTGAAATAGAGCAACGTCTGGGTTTAAAGATTTCGGCCGAAAATGCGCAGGTACTGCTTTGTGGCAATCCCGAAATGATCAAAGATGCGAATAATATCTTGTTGGAAAAGGGGTTAAGTAAGAATCTTCGTCGAGCACCAGGTCAGATCACAATAGAGAAATACTGGTAGATGAGTACTAAAACAAACATGAAGGTATTGGTTTAATGAAGTTATTGTATTCAGATGCATCCCCTTATTCTCGTTGTGTGCGGGTATTAATTCGTCATCTTGAACTTGATGGTATTGAAGAGTGTATTGTTAATCCTATGGATAATAGCGAAACACTGCTTGAAATTAATCCGTTAGGTAAAATCCCCTGCTTGCAGCTTAATGATGGTTCGCCGCTTTATGATAGTGAAGTGATTTTACGTTATTTAGATCATGAATTTGGGGCTAGTCGGTTATTCGGTGAAAATGGATATAATTGGAAAAACGAATGTCAACTATCTCTTATAAATGGCTTGCTAGATTCGGCTGTTGCCTTAAGGCAGGAGCAGATGAGAGAGTTAGAGGGAAAGCGCTCTCTTTTTTGGACGGCACGGTTTGAGCAAGCTCTGCTCAGAGGGCTAAAAGAGGTAGAACAGTCTGGGGTGATGGTCAGTCCTCAGTTGACGATTCAACAAATAGGATTAGCTTGTTTGCTCGAGTATCTAGATTTTAGGCATTCTGATCTGCAATGGAGGAAGGTTGTACCGGCTATAGGAGCTTGGTTATCCGGTTTTGAACATCTTTCGATGATGACAAGCACAAGGCCAATTTAAACTACTTTATATCTGAAATTCATTATTCCCCGCGGTCTTCCTTACGGCGACCTCGCTTTTTTTACGTCGATTTTTTTCACCAAAAGCACCATATAGATCTTTGGTCACTCCGAAATGTAGGCGTCTGTTTTCTTGAGTTCCTCGCCTGTCTTCCTGGTGTTGATAGTGGCAGTTACATTGTGCTATATCACACTCTTTAAGTGGGATTTGTGGTGCTTCATTGGAGAGGTAATAGATGTTTTTAATATCAAGGACTGCTTGGCAACTCGGTTCTCCATGAATAATGATTACGCAATGATAGGGGTGTTCAGTGGAAAAGTATTGTTTCTTGTCTACTTCAGGTGTCGATTCTGAAATATGGGAGGCATCAGCTTTCGAGTGTCGTTTTCGTTTACTATGTGGTCGATGCTGATATAGATAAAATCCGACGGCTAATACGACGATAATAACCCAAAGCATAAAGTGATTTTTCCTTGTATATTCAAACAATAATTTTAGTTTAGTCGGCTAATGTTTATTTCGTTTGAATAATCCACTTAAAGTAACATTTTTGAATACAACACTTGCTCATTGCTTATAGATTTATTACTCTAACTGCAATTGATAATTATTATCATTGTCGTTTTGACTTTAGTGTGCTCTATAGGGTAATTAAATGAAAATAATAGCGAATTTGTTAATGTTGGGTTTAATGTGTCTTTCATCAGTCGCTAATGCTGCTGACAAATTAACAGTATATTCCTATCGACAGGCTTTTCTTATAGATCCTATTTTAAGGGATTTTACTAAAGAAACAGGCATAGACGTTGATGTGGTTTTTTCAAAAAAGGGGATTGCTGAGAGGATGATGCGAGAGGGCAGGCTTTCTCCAGCAGATATCGTGCTCACTTCAGATTTTTACCGATTAATGGAGTTGGTTGATAAAAAACTCGTTGTTCCCGCATCCAGTGCTCTACTCAAGACAAATATCCCAGTTCAATATCGCTCTCCTGATGATAATTGGTACGCGCTTACAATGCGGGTACGTACTATCTACTCTTCAAAAGATCGACTCGGTAAATTAAATATTAACTATGAAGATTTGGCCGATCCTAAGTACAAAGGAAAAATTTGTACTCGCAGTGGTAAACACCCTTATAACATCTCCTTGATCGCTTCGATGATTGCTCACCATGGTGAAGTTGAAACTAAGGCCTGGTTAATAGGTTTAAAAGCAAATTTAGCACGCAAGCCTCAAGGGAACGATCGTGGCCAGGTGAAAGCGGTTAAAGAGGGATTGTGTGATATAGCCATCGGCAATAGTTATTATTTAGGCAAAATGTTACAAGATCCTAAACAAGTACCTTGGGCTGAAGCGGTCGAGATTAACTTCCCAAATCAAGATAACTTAGGTTCGCATATCAATGTCTCAGGTATGGCTATGGCTAAATATTCTCGCAATAAAGAGAATGCACTTAAATTGATGGAGTATCTCTCTGGCAATAAAGCACAACAAGTCTATGCTGAGGTGAATATGGAATATCCAGTCAATGAAGATGTAAAACCATCGGCATTAGTTGCTTCATGGGGAGAGTTTAAAGCTGATAATTTGCCAATTTATAAGCTTGCTGAATTTCATCATGCAGCCGTTAGAATGCTAGATGAAGTGAAGTTCGACCTATAGTTTTCCGCCTGGTAAGTTTTAGATTACAGTAGTGGGCCTTACTATCTGGGCCTGCTTTTTACAATTAATAATCGTTCCCATTTAAGTTTGAATTTAGGTTTGTAGTGGATAATATCTATCTCACCAACTGAGTGATCAGTTCAGGGTCATTCAGGTTTTTCAATTCAAGGCGTATTGATGATTTTAGGTTTATCCAGATGGTGGTCATTGATTGGCTACCTTATCGCCTCTGTGATCACGCTTCCACTTGTCGCTATTCTTATTCAAGCCGCTCTTCCTGCAGAGTCTGTTTTCGGGCATCTTCTTAATACAGTACTGCCTACCTATATCAGCAATACCTTACTGTTGATGTTTTGGGTTTGTCTGGGGGCTATACTCATTGCAACACCTGCTGCATGGTTAGTGGCTAAATGTCACTTTCCGGGACGTGGTATTTTTCAATGGGCACTGCTGTTACCACTGGCTATGCCTGCTTATGTTGTGGCTTACGTCTATACGGATCTACTCGACTATGCAGGTCCAATTCAGAAGTCTTTACGTAGTTTCTTTGGTTGGCTAACCCCTCAAGATTACTATTTCCCCGAGGTTCGCAGCCTAGGTGGGGCTGCTATGATGTTGGCGCTAGTCCTATTTCCCTATATCTATTTGTTAGCACGAACTGCATTTATGGAGCAGTCTTCGAGCTTGCAGCATGCTTCGAGAATCATGGGTTGTGGACCTTGGCTGAGTTTCTGGCGTCTGAGTCTACCGATGGCAAGGCCTGCATTAGCCGTTGGAGTGTCTTTAGTTGCAATGGAAACAGCGGCTGATTTTGCTACAGTAAGCTACTTTGCAGTGCCGACATTAACCACCGCTGTTTACGATACTTGGCTGGGCTACGGCAGCTTGTCTGCGGCGGCTAAACTCTCTGCAATTATGTTACTTGTTGTATTCTCCATGATAGGTTTTGAGCGATTTGCTCGAAGAAAACAACAACTATTTCAAAAACAAACCGGAGAAATCAAGAGTGTCTTGTATTCTCTTAAAGGAGTAAAAGCTTTTTTGGCAACGAGCTATTGCACATTTTTACTTGTTACAGCCTTTTTACTGCCCTTTATTATTTTACTTAACTATGCATGGCATTACTTTGATGAAAGCTGGCATGCAGAGTTTTGGGAGTTTAGTTTTAACAGCCTCTACATTTCGGTTATCGTCAGTATTATCGCTGCGTTAATCGGTATTGTACTGATGTTTATTTGCCGTGTTAGCCCCAGAAAAGCAGATCTTTTGCCCTCACGCCTATCCGCCACTGGTTATGCTCTGCCTGGAACAGTGCTAGCTATCGGTATTTTAGTTCCTCTAACGTACCTCGATTTTGCCGTTAATGATCTTTATGAATATATGGGGCAGTTAGGCCCAGGGCTTATTTTTACAGGCAGTGTGTTCGTGCTTATTTTTGCCTTTACGATCCGTTTTTCTGCAATTGCTATTGGCAGTGTGGAGAACAGCTATAAACGTATCTCACCTTCGTTGGATATGGTAACAATTACTATGGGGCTGAGTCCCGCGGCTCTACTTTGGCGAGTACACTTACCTCTGTTACGGAAGGGTATATTTGCGGGTATGTTGCTTGTTTTTATCGAGTGTATGAAGGAACTTCCAGCAGCGTTACTCTTACGTCCTGTAGGATTTGAAAATTTGGCTACGTATGTATTTCAGTTCGTTTCCGATGAACAGTTAGAACATGGAGCTTTGGCAGCGATAGTGATTGTTTTGGTCGGTTTAGTTCCTCTTATATTCCTTAATCGCTCGCTGGAGCAGCATGGATAGACTGGAGTTGAGCTCGATGGTTTATTTTTTTCGGAGCTGGTTTGCATGTCGACATTAAGTATCAAAGGTGTTCATAGTGATTATCATGGACAACAAGTTCTGAAAGGGCTAGACCTCACGCTTAAGAAAGGTGAGATTACCGCCTTACTGGGCCCTAGTGGCTGTGGGAAAACGACTCTTCTACGTGCTATAGCTGGATTACAACTACTCAGCAAGGGTGAGATAAGTATCAATAAGAGAGTGCTTTCCGGGCCTGATGTATTTGTGCCCAGTGAGCAACGTGGTGTAGGCATGATATTTCAAGATTATGCCTTATTTCCTCATTTGAATGTGGCCGACAATATACTCTTCGGAGTTAAGAGCACATCAAAGGGTAAACGTAAACAACGTCTTAATGAGATGCTTTCTTTAGTAAAACTTGATGGCTTAGATAAACGTTTCCCCCATGAGCTTTCTGGGGGGCAGCAGCAGCGTGTTTCTATTGCACGTGCACTAGCATATGAGCCTGAACTTTTGTTACTTGATGAACCTTTTTCAAATATCGATGCTAAGGTACGTGGTGAGATGATGTTGGAGATCCGCACTATCTTAAAAGAGAGTAATGTTAGCGCTGTCTTTGTTACTCACAGTAAAGATGAAGCCTTTGTTTTTGCCGATAAGCTTGCCCTGTTTAAAGAGGGCCAAATAGTACAATACGGTACGGCAGAGGAGTTATACCGCTCACCTAATGACAGGTATGTTGCTGATTTTTTAGGACTGAGTAACTACCTACCCGCTGTTGTTAGTAGCGCTTCTAGTATTGAGACCCCATTGGGAAGCTTCACTAGTACTTCAAGGTTACCTTACCCTGTTAGTTACCAAGGAGAAGTGATGCTAAGGCCCCAACAGTTTGAGATGATAGCGAATGAAACTGGGGACGGGGTTATCATTGAACGACGTTTCTTAGGGAGTAGTTGTCATTATCAGGTCAAGGTTGCTGGATCATGTTACCAAGTTACTAGCCTGTATGAGCAATTTGTACCCGGCCAACGAGTTTCACTTATAATATCGGTGCATTCTTTCGTTATTTTTTGATAGTTCAATCCTTTCAGGAATGGCATGCTAATTTAAGTCGATAATAAATGTATGAATTTTAATGACATTAATTGTGCGTTAGTTAATATCATTAAAATCTAAAATTATTGATAATACTGCCGATAATGAATTAATGTTAAGAAGGCGGTTAGGATATGGGTGATCAGTTTATGCCTCGTGAACAGTTAGGCGTGTGTGCTGAAGGTAATTTACACAGTGTGTATTTAATGTTTAATGCTAATGATGGTGTTGAATCACAATTACGACCTTGTTTGGCGAATGTGGCTCAGTATATTCATGAGCTTAGCGATCAATATGCAGATAGTGCTTTTAATGGGTTCATTGCTATCGGGGCTAACTATTGGGATAACCTATATTCAGCTGCTCGTCCTGCACAGTTAAGACCATTTCCGGCGAAACGTGCTGGTAATCGTGATATGCCAGCTTTAGAGTATGATCTTTTTGTGCATATTCGTTGTGACCGTTTAGATACATTGCATCTAGTTGCTAACGAAGTATGTCAAATGTTTGAGGGATTAGTTGAATTAGTCGATGAGGAGCGAGGTTTTCGCTTTATGGATAATCGAGATTTAACTGGTTTTGTTGATGGCACAGAGAACCCTAGAGGACGAAACCGGCAAGAGGTGGCGTTAGTGGGTGACGAAGATATAGGATTTAAGTCTGGTAGTTATGTTCATGTGCAAAAATTTGCTCACAATCTGAGTAAATGGCATAAGCTGCCACAGAAGAAGCAAGAAGATATCATCGGTCGAACTAAGCACGATAATATTGAGTACGCATCTGCTGACAAACCCTTAACCAGTCATATTAAGCGTGTAAATCTTAAAGATGCTCAAGGTAACTCGATGGAGATTTTGAGACAGAGTATGCCTTATGGCTCAGTAAAAGAGCAGGGGCTTATGTTTATTTCGAATTGTCGTAATTCAGAACACTTTGAACAGATGCTTCATAGTATGGTGCATGGTGATGAAGAAGGGAATCATGACCACCTGCTTCATTTTACTCAAGCATTAACAGGCTCATCTTTCTTCGCGCCTTCGTTAGATTTTATGGAAAAAGCCGCAAATTAATCGAATGTTTTTGTTTCTTTCCATACAAAAACGCACCTTTAAAGGTGCGTTTTTTGTTTTATAGCTATTGCTTCAATGAAGGGTAAGATAGTTTATGAGGTCTACCAACTTTGTTTAAGCGCCTAGATTATACCAATGAGTATTAGACTTAGCTGGAAAAGTTAAATAGAGATTTAACTGTTGCTAAGGTTTTACCAATCTCTTGGATATTAGATGGGGTGATGAAAATAGTATCATCACCTGCAATAGTACCGAGGATACCTTCAGGTTTACCTATTGAGTCAAGTAGACGTGCGATCAGCTGAGCAGCTCCAGGGCTAGTTCTTACCACGATCATAGTTTGGTTATGATCAACATCTAATACCAGATTTTTGAGTGGACTACCTGCCGTAGGTACACCGAGCTCTGCAGGAAGGCAGTAAACCATCTCTTGCTTTGCATTTCGGGTGCGAACAGCCCCAAACTTGCTGAGCATTCTAGATACTTTAGATTGGTTAATATTGCTATAGCCTTCAGCTTGAAGCGCGAGAACAATTTCACTCTGAGAACCGAATCGCTCCTCTTTCAAAATTGATTTAAATGTTTTTACGAGTTCGTCTTGAGATCTATTTGCTTGCATAATTTATTATTCTATATTCAAAAAACTTAATCATTTTGAATATTGTAGCTGTTTTTGTCAACAACTACTCGACTTATGTGAATAAGAATGCATTATCAACTTAAAAAGACTGTTGTGGTGAAGGTATGTGATGCTGGATATATAGCTAAACTATTTGAGAATCCCCACTGAATCCTGCATTACCAAGTAGCTCGATATAGATGATTCAAGGGGGAAATGTTAATTTCAAGCTTGAAATGCTGAGCTTTTAGACTATTTATTAAGCATGAAGACAATAATAACCTAACCAAGACTAAGGGATAATTGAACTTTCTCTGTGATTACAGTAATGTTGCTGCATCTGTAAAATGGATTTATGTCACAAAACACCTAAGAAATGACGGAGATAACTATGAAAGTTGCTGTACTTGGTGCCGCTGGTGGTATTGGTCAAGCTCTTGCCTTACTACTAAAAACGCAATTGCCTGCTGACTCAAAACTATCACTATATGATATCGCTCCTGTAACACCTGGTGTTGCCGTTGACCTTAGTCATATTCCGACAGCTGTAGAAGTTAAAGGTTTTGCTGGTCAAGATCCTTCATCAGCACTTGAAGGTGCGGATGTTGTTTTGATCTCGGCTGGTGTAGCTCGAAAGCCAGGAATGGATCGTTCAGATTTATTCAATATTAATGCCGGAATCGTTAGAAACTTAGTTGAAAAGTGTGCCGCGACTTGTCCAAATGCCTTAATTGGAATTATTACTAATCCAGTTAACACGACAGTGGCAATTGCAGCTGAAGTGCTGAAAGCTGCGGGTGTGTACGATAAGAATCGTTTGTTCGGAATTACAACACTTGATGTTATTCGTTCTGAGACTTTTGTTGCTGAAGCTAAAGGTCTGAATGTCGCAGATGTCACTGTTAATGTTATCGGTGGACACAGTGGGGTGACTATTCTTCCACTTCTTTCTCAAATAGAAGGAGTGAGTTTCACTGATGAAGAAGTGGCGACGTTGACGACACGTATTCAAAATGCAGGTACTGAAGTTGTTGAAGCTAAAGCCGGTGGCGGTAGTGCAACACTTTCTATGGGTCAGGCTGCTTGTCGCTTTGGTCTAGCGCTTGTACGTGGTCTTCAAGGTGAAGAAAATGTGATTGAGTGTGCCTATGTTGATGGTGGTAGTGAGCATGCTGAATTTTTCGCACAGCCAATCTTACTGGGTAAGAAAGGCGTAGAAAAAGTACTAGCTTATGGTGACGTGAGTGAGTTCGAAGCAAATGCTCGTGATGCGATGCTAGATACGCTTAAAGCTGACATTAAGCTTGGTGTCGAGTTTGTTAAGTAATTATTGTCTGATTCAAATCTGACAAATAAAAAGGAGCCTGTCGGCTCCTTTTTTGTACATGGATGTACTTATCCCCGATCGCATGGATAGCGATTGAGGGGATTTGTACATGGCAGGAGGTGTTCCTTCATCTCTGTGCATTCCTATCATTCCTGATAGTCAGAGTACTTGTCCCCGATCGCATGACACCTGAAATGTTCCCTACATTTCTTGGCATTCCCTACATCCTGTACGTCAAAGCGATTGAGGGGATTTGTGTTTGATAACCGATGTAAAATTAATGGTTGCGAGCTACAGCTATTTTAGCGAGAGAAATTAGCGCTTGCTTGTAATCACTCTCCGGCAGTATAGAAAGCGCCTCTATGGCTTTATCTGACTCTTCTTGAGCACGTTTAAAAGTGTATTCAAGTGCGCCACAATCTTCGAGGGCTGCTAATATAGGTTCAATACTGTCTGTACCATCACCTTTTTCGATAGCGGTACGTATAAGAAGCTTTTGAGCATCCGAACCGTGAGAAATTGCATAGATAAGGGGGAGGGTCGGTTTACCTTCTGCGAGATCGTCACCTATGTTCTTACCTAGTTCTTCAGTGTCAGCGGTATAATCAAGCAGATCATCGGTCAGTTGAAAAGCTGTTCCTAAATACTTTCCATAAGCGGCTAAAGCAGCTTGAATCTCGTTAGAGCTATTGGCGAGGACTCCGGCTAAACGGGTTGCTGCTTCAAAAAGCTTGGCCGTTTTACAGTAGATCACTCTCATATAGCTTTCTTCAGTTGTATTTGGGTCATTACAGTTCATTAACTGTAAAACTTCACCTTCTGCTAATACATTAGTCGCATCGGCAAGTACTTCAAGGATCTCCATGCTACCTAGCTCGGTCATCATCTGAAATGAGCGGGTGTAAAGAAAATCACCGACTAAAACACTTGCACTGTTTCCGAAAAGGGCATTCGCCGTTTCTCTGCCACGGCGTAAAAGGGATTCATCGACAACATCATCATGAAGTAAGGAGGCGGTGTGGATAAACTCAATAATAGCTGCAAGTTTAAGGTGAGCTTCACCTTCATAATTAACAGCTCGTGCAGCTAAAATTGATAGAAGGGGGCGCATACGCTTGCCGCCGCCATTAATAATGTAGAAGCCCAATTGATTAATCAGGGCTACATCAGATTCTAGTTGTTTGTATATTAGCTTATTAACATTGTTCATGTCGTTGTCGGCTAACTGACGAATGGCGTTCAAATCCATAGAAAGGCTCTGGTTAATGGGGGAGTCATATAATCGGCGCCCCGCTTATGGTTTAAATGTTATAATGTTGAGATTCTACCTAAAAATAAGCGTTAAGGCATCACTAGAAGCTGATACTGGGAGTAATTCCGTTCTTTTTTTATTCTTATTGAATTAGGGCTTGTCAGCTTAGAGTTCTTAGCGTAAACTCCGCGACCATTGTCATTAAAGCTTTTATACACCCCTGCCTCATCAAATGAGCCGGGTGATAGAAAAAATCGGAGTGAAATAGCTATGTACGCTGTTTTTCAAAGTGGTGGAAAGCAACATCGTGTTGCTGAAGGCCATACTGTTCGTCTAGAGAAATTAGAAGTCGCTACAGGCGAAACTGTTGAGTTTGACCAAGTTCTTTTGGTTGCTGACGGTGAGACTGTTCATGTTGGTGCACCTTTAGTTGAAGGTGGCAAGGTTGTTGCTACAGTAGTTAGCCACGGCCGTGCTGATAAAGTGACTATTGTTAAGTTTCGTCGTCGTAAGCACCACGATAAAAAAATGGGCCACCGTCAGTGGTTTACCGAAGTTAAAATTACAGCTATCAACGCTTAATTAGGAGTTATAACTCATGGCACATAAAAAAGCTGGCGGTTCGACTCGTAACGGCCGCGATTCAGAAAGTAAACGTCTTGGTGTAAAGCGCTTCGGTGGTGAATCAGTTCTTGCTGGTAACATTATCGTTCGTCAACGTGGTACTAAATTCCACGCTGGTGTAAACGTAGGTATTGGTCGTGACCATACTCTATTTGCTTTGACTGACGGTAAAGTTAAGTTCGAAGTTAAAGGTCCTAATAACCGTAAGTTTATTAGCATCGAAGGCTAATCATTAGCTCACGCTAAGATTGCTTGTTAAAGCCCCGCCTTTGGTGGGGCTTTATTGTTTATGGTAAAAATTTTGGCTACATGAATCACAAAGAAGTATAATTCTTTCATTCTGTGGTGCCCGGAGTAGGTATGAAGTTTGTCGATGAAGCTGTGATCAGAGTTGAAGCTGGTGATGGTGGTAGTGGTTGCGTTAGTTTTAGACGCGAGAAATATGTACCCGATGGCGGCCCAGATGGCGGCGACGGTGGTGATGGTGGCAGTGTTTATCTGCAAGCTGATGAAAGTTATAACACGCTAATTGATTTTCAATTCGAGCGTTTTCATTTTGCTGAACGTGGAAAAAATGGTCGCGGTCGTGACTGTACCGGACATGGTGGTGAAGATTTAGTTCTATCGGTTCCTGTTGGTACTCGTGCTATTGACGAAGAGACACAAGAGTCTCTTGGTGATTTAACTCACCATGGTCAAAGGATGTTAGTCGCAAAAGGTGGCTTCCACGGGCTAGGTAACACTCGTTTTAAGAGTAGTACTAACCGTGCACCAAGGCAGAAAACATTAGGGACTCCTGGTGAGGTGCGTAGCTTAAAACTTGAGCTTATGTTGCTTGCTGATGTGGGCCTTTTAGGTATGCCTAATGCGGGTAAGTCTACCTTTATTCGTGCCGTGTCACGCGCTAGACCAAAAGTTGCTGACTATCCGTTTACGACGTTAGTGCCCAACCTTGGTGTGGTTAACCCAAGACATGGTCAGAGCTTTGTGATTGCTGATATTCCAGGTCTTATTGAAGGTGCAGCAGATGGTGCCGGTCTAGGTGTTCAGTTCCTGAAACATCTTGAGCGTTGTCGTGTTCTATTGCACATCCTAGATATCGATCCTATTGATGGTTCTGATCCGGTTGATTCAGCACGAGCGATTGTTGCTGAACTAGAAAAGCATTCTCCTAAACTTGCTATTAAGCCGCGTTGGTTAGTGATAAACAAGACCGATCTTATGCTTGAAGATGAGCTTAAAGAGCGCGTTGCTCGCGTAGTTAAAGAGCTTGAATGGGAAGGTGACGTTTACACCATTTCAGCCTATAACCGTGAAGGTACCGAGGCATTAAGTCTTAAATTAATCGACTTTATTGATGCGCTTCCACCAGAGGAAGAAATTGATAAAGAAGCTGAAGTTGAATTCAAATGGGATAACTACCATGAGAAGGCTAACGAATCATTGAACGAAAATTACGTTGCAGATGATGATGACGATGATGACTTCGACGATGATGATTATGATGTAAAGGTTATCTACCAAAGATAGTTTTGACTATCTTATCTATAGTTAATGAGATATTTTTTTTGAGACTAGAGTGTACGCAGATACTCAAAATGATATAACTCGGCAAGTTGTCCGAGTGGCTCAACTATTGTTGGCCTATGGCGCTGAATCTGAGCTTGTCGAAGAGATAAGCCAGCGCCTTGGCTATGCTTTAGGATTAGCCAGCGTAGAAATTTCCATCTCCTCAAATTCTCTTGTGTTAACCAGTTTAGTTCATGGACGCTGTATTACTACCACACGTAGAATTCGTGAACATGGTATTAATATGGCGATTATTTGTGAATTGCAGCGGATCTGTTTACTCACAGAGAAAGGCCTATATGGTATCAATGAGGTGAGAAAGCGAGTTTCACGTATCGAGCCTAGAACTTACCCAAAACGTTATTTAGTGCCTATGATTGGTCTATCCTGTGCCAGTTTCTGCCATCTGTTTGGTGGTGATATTACGGCTTGTATTATTACTTTCATTGCCTCTTCCGTCGGCATGTTTGTCAGAGTTTCTATCGCTAAATACCATTTTAACCTATTGCTTAATTTTGCCATCACGGCTTTCGTGATCACGTTAATTGCCCAACTGGGTTATCATTTTGATTTAACGGATACGCCTAAATTACCGATGGCCGCGAGTGTGTTGATGTTAGTGCCCGGGTTTCCTATGATAAATGCCATTTCAGATATGGTGAAAGGGCATTTGAATGTTGGGATTTCCCGTTGGGGCCATGCGACTTTACTCACCATATCTTCAGTGATAGGTATCACCATTTCAATGCAGTTAGGTGGGCTTCTTCTATGATTGAACTCATTATTAAATTGCTTCATGATGCATTTTTTTCAGCCATACCGGCAGTTGGTTTTGCCATGGTGTTTAATGTACCCAAGCGTTTTTTGCCCTATTGTGCAATAGCGGGTGCTTTGGGACATAGCAGTAGAACTTTGCTGTTACATTTTAGCTTACCAATCGAGTGGGCAACATTTATCGCAGCTGCGCTGGTTGGTTTGGTGACTATCGGTTTTGCAAAGCGCCATCTGGCCCCACCATTGATGTATGCTGTAGCGGCAATAATCCCAATGATTCCTGGCACCTATGCTTTTAATACTGTAATAGCTCTGGTACAGCTAACTGCTCAGTCAGAGGTCACTCCTGAACTTACCTCTGCCGTGATCAGTAATGGTTTAAAGACCGTATTTTTATTAGGGGCGTTATCGGTAGGACTTGCAATGCCGAGTCTGCTCTACTTTAGAACACGGCCTGTGATATAGCTAAATTAGCACTGAACGTTTAGGGCTCTATTGGCAACCGTTTGGACATAGATAAACCTATAATAAATTCTCGGAGATAGAATGAAAATAGCCTTAATAGCTGCGATGGCAAATAATCGTGTCATCGGTAAAGATAATCAAATGCCATGGCATCTTCCCGAGGATCTTCGTCATTTTAAAGTGATGACATTAGGTAAGCCTATCGTGATGGGACGGAAGACCTTCGACTCTATCGGTAGACCACTTCCTGGGCGGCATAATATTGTGATTAGTCGCCAAGAGGAGTTGGCTATTGAAGGGACGACTTGCGTTACCTCTTTTGAAGCTGCAATGGAAGCCGCAGGTGATATTGAAGAATTAGTGGTCATCGGTGGAGGACAACTCTATAGGACTACACTAGCGCTGGCTGATAAGCTGTACTTGACTGAGATTAACCTTAATGTCGATGGTGACACATATTTTCCAGAGTGGGATGACGGAACATGGTTAAAAGTTGGATCAAAAAGTGCTATAAGTGATAAAGGTTTGGGGTATCGCTTTATAGAGTTGGTAAAAAAATGTTAAGTTATAGTGCTTGCTACATTATTGAGTAGTAAGTGCGGCTTAAACCTTACTGGTACTCCGCAAATAAACATAAAAAAATTATTAAATTTTAAAGGAGTATCCTATGCGCCTGTTGCCTATAACGATAGCTGCAGTTATTGCACTTTCTAGCTATACGCTTCCCGCCCATGCCGAGTATCCATTAGCGTCCTCTATCTGTCAGTATGTTCAAACTAATGATAAGAATAGATTACGAAAAAAACTTAAAGAGACCCGTATAAAGATACGAAATATATATGCTGATATTTCTTGTAACGGTTATAGTTTACTGCGTTTTGCATTTAAAAGTGGCTCAGATGAGATTGGAACCTATATTGCTAAGCGTTTACCGGTTTCTAAGTTGAATGCTGCTGAAGCCGATGGCAATGACATTAGCGCTTGGGTTGAAGCGAACGGACATAGTGACAGCGCAATTAATGTCGCAATTCAAGCGCGTATATCTGGTGGTTAGCTGTTATTTGACTAAAAATAAAAATACCGGACATATGTATATGTCCGGTATTTTTTTATCTTCTGAACAGTAAGTAAACCGCAGATTATACCTTAAACTCGCCTACAGAGGCCTGAAGTTCCTCCGCAAGCTGGGCAACTTGATGACTCGATTGGGCTGTTTGATCTGCGCCTGATGCGGTTTCTTCTGAAATAGCTGCAATATGTTCCAACATTTCAGAGACTTGTTGGCTAACTAAGTTTTGCTCCTGAGCAGCATGAGCTATATGGGTACCAGAATCGTGAGCTTGATGCACCGCTTCGCTGATACTTTCCAGTGCCACGTTTGCTTGCTCTGTTTTTTCGACACATATGCTGGCTTGATTACGGCTCTGCTCCATCACAGATACAGCTTCTTGAGTACCCTGTTGTAAGACTTGGATCATCTGCTGGATCTCTTGAGTTGAGTCTTGTGTTCTTGAGGCTAAACTACGCACCTCGTCTGCAACAACCGCAAAGCCACGTCCTTGCTCACCAGCTCGTGCTGCTTCAATAGCCGCGTTTAATGCGAGTAGGTTAGTCTGCTCTGCAATACCACGAATAGTGTCCAGAATTGAACCAATAGAGGCGCTATCTGTATGTACCTTATTGATCACTAGGCCAGCTTTGGCAACTTCATCGGCTAATGCCAGAATAGTTTGTTTATTTTCGTCAGCAATAGCACGCATATGCTGTGCTTCTTCATCAGCTTGTTTGATCTGTTTCAATGCATCATCGGCACTGCTTGTTACTTGTTGTGCGCTGGAGTTCAATTGGGTCGTCGCAGTGGCCACCTGATCGACCTGACTTTTCTGCTCCTGAATGCTGACCGTGGTTTGTGTGGTGATAGCCGACGTTTCCTCTGCCGCAGCAGCAAGTTGATTTGAGCGGTCTAAAATTCCTTGTATCAGATTTCTTAAGCTATCAACCAAGCGGTTGCAGTTACGAGATAATTCTGCAAATTCATCATGACCTGAATCGTCTAACTTATGTGTTAGGTTACCCGATGCCAAAATATTGAGCGCCGTATTGACCTTATTCAGTGACCGCTTGAGTGGCGTAATAACCGCGTAGCTCACACCAAAGGCGACAAAAATGACAATAATCATCAGGATGATGGTATTAAAACTGGCTCTGTCAATATCTTCGATAGCTTTGTGACTAATTTGGGTGGAGACAGATTCAACTTTTTCAATCAATTCACTCATGATGACATTAACGCCATCCACATCTTGGTTGACCTTTTTCAGCATCTGTTCGGCGGAAGCGTCAAAATTTAGTTGACGTTCTTTCATCGCCAGCAGAGAATTATTACCTTGAAGTAGGGTAAATACCTTAGCGGCTTCGGTGTTAATATCACTCATCAAAGTCGCATCGACAACTCCATCCCAGTGACGAGTGACATATTCGAGTTTACTTTGAGCATCATTTATCAGGTAATTTAGCTCTTGGGATATGGTTTCAAATTTAGGCTGAGACTTGCTGTTAATTAGGTCGAAATTCGTACTGGCAATACTGCTGAGACTATTATCTATATTGCTCGCCGTTGCAGCTATCTCTTGATCGGTTAGGTCTTCACTGGTTTCAAGATCAATGAGATCCAGAAGAAGAGAGGCCGTATCGTCAGCCGTTTCCTCTAACTCCGCCAGTTTGACCACTAACTTTTCTTGGGTAATAAGGGCATTTTCATGAGTAATGATTAACTTGTTACTACTGGCTACAAAGTCTTGATAACGGCTTCTCAGTGTCGAAGTCATACTGGCAAAGCCAGCCTGTTGTTGGGAACTTAGCAGTCTGGACAGTGTATTTAGTTCAGTGTTGAAAGACTGGCTATGTTCGGTAAATTTGCTTTTTAGTGCCGAAATTTTATCTGGTTGAGTGCTGTGATAAGCGATTAAAATTTGTTTCTCTTGCAGCGATAGATTTTGAATTAGACGACTACTGGATTCTAAAGCTGGTAGGCTTAATTCTTGTAGTATTTGAGTACTACTTTTAAGATCGCTGTTAGTGAGCAAGGAAGCGCCACCCAATGCAATTAAGAGTAAGGTGACAATACTAAACCCGCCGATAACTCTAGTGGCGACATTCAATTTCATAGGGTGCTCCGTTTTGGTATTATTATTATGTCCCTAGCACTTAATTATGGTTAATTGAGTGCTTGAATATTCATGAACAACGATTAGTTATCGGCAAAAAGTTGTTTTAGTTTAACTCTTTTTTAACTTGTTTTGGGTAATTATTTCATCAGTTTCTAGATGCCATAGGCTTAAATACTCTCCCCAGCAACAGCCTGTGTCCAGCGCTTTAATGGTAGGAGAGTCAACTTCGCCCATCACTGCAGCCCAATGACCAAATACCAGCGTATGGGTTTTGTTAATTTTACCTTCTTGTATAAACCAGGGGGTTAGATCAGGATCCTTACATTCTGCCGGGGATAGTTTGCATTCAAAATCGAGTCTGCCATCGCTGTGTAAAAAACGCATTCTCGTGAGTGCATTTATGCAATAGATCTTTCTCTCTAAATCATCCATTCCAAGGTGCCATAGGTTTGAGCCCGAGGTGTACATTTTCTGGATCAGGCTCTTCTCATAATTTGTTGACAGTAAAGCTTGGGTGACCAGTTGGCTTTCGGCTCTTAGTGTGGACAGATCCCATTGAGGTGGAACACCAGCATGGCTCATTATAATCTTGTGTTCAGGTAATTCTTGATGAAGCGGTTGATGGCGTAGCCAGCCTATTAACGAGGTAATGTCTGGTGCAGCAAGCAAAGCCTCTAGTTTATCTTTCGGGTTAACTCTTTTGATTTTGGCGTGTACGGCCATTAAATGCAGATCATGATTGCCCAAAGAAACATTAGCTGATCCATCAAGCTGTTTAAAATACCTCAGTGTAGGCAACGAGCCCGCTCCTCTAGCGACTAAGTCACCTACAGCCCAAAGTTGATCTCGTGAAGGATTGAAATCAACTTTAGATAAAAGTTGAATTAACTCATCGAAACAACCCTGAATATCACCCACAAAATAATTTGCCATCTCTTATTTTAATCCTTTTAAATCAATATATAACTGTAATGGGCGCTGAAAGGAAAAGAAATATGTTTATACCTGAGAAATGTGACCTCGATTTAGATAGCAGAAAAAGACAATCGCTATTTCTAGTGCAGTAATCCAGGAACAGAGAGTCGAAAGGGGAGAATGGTTGCGTTAAATACTTCACCACTTTCTGTGAGCATACCATAGCTGCCTTGCATTACACCTAAGGGAGTTTCGAGTACAGTGCCACTTGTGTATTGGTAAGCAGTGTCAGGGGCTATTGTTGGTGTTTCACCCACTACGCCCGCGCCTTGTACTACGCTGAAGTGTTGATTTGAATCAGTGATAGACCAGTGACGAGTTTTTAGCGTCACGGGTTCTTTACCTAAGTTGATAATGGTGATTGTGTATCTAAACAGATATCTCTCATCATTTGGTGAAGACTGCTCTTCGATATATTCTGTTTTGACTTCAATCTTTATCGAGGCTTCAAGTTCAGTCATGGATGTCCTTTTAACAAAAAGGAGGGCAAGCCCTCCTACATTTTGTAAGTCATTTTAGAATTTAACATAGAGTCTAAATGAAGTAAGCGTTTTTATTGCTTATCAATGACCAGATTTGTCATAGCAACATATTGCTGAACAGTGATCTGCTCTGGTCTAAGAGTCGCATCGATACCTAACTCTGCAAACTCTTCATCAGAGATAATATGTTTAAGGTTATTGCGTAAGGTTTTACGGCGCATATTAAATGCTGTGGTCGTTAGATGTCTTAACTGATCGACATCTTTACATGGCCAAGGTTTCACCTTAAATGGTACGAGACGCACAACAGCCGAGTCGACTTTAGGCGCTGGAGTGAAACTTTCCGGTGGTACTTCAAGCACTGGCATAACCTGGCAATGGTACTGTGCCATAACCGTCAAACGGCCATAAGCTTTTGTTCCAGGGCTAGCAGAAAGTCTGAGTACGACCTCTTTTTGCAACATGAAGTGCATGTTTTCAATTTGCTCAGCAAATTCAAACAAGTGGAACATCAGTGGCGTCGAGATGTTGTAAGGCAGATTGCCGAACACTTTCATCTGGCGGCCTTCTTCCACAAGTTGACTGAAGTCAAATTTAAGCGCATCACCTTGGTGAATATCCAACTTATCTTTTAGTGTCGGGTGTTCACGTAGACGTGCGACCAGATCTTTATCCAGTTCAACTACTGTCAGTTTATCAATACCACTCGCTACCGGCTCGGTTAAGGCGGCAAGGCCCGGACCAATCTCTACCATTACATGATCGTTATCTGGGGAGATAGCACCAACAATTCGATTGATAATATTATGATCGGTCAAAAAGTTTTGTCCGAAACGTTTCCTGGCCGTGTGGCCTAAATGTACTTTATTACTCATTGCTTATTTTCAACTACTCAGCTTTTGCTGCCAAATCTATGGCTTTATTTAGTGCACAGACAAAGCTTCCTATGTCTGCTTGGCCAGTACCAGCGAGTTCAAGCGCAGTACCGTGATCCACCGAAGTGCGTATATATGGAAGTCCGAGCGTGATATTCACAGAGCTACCAAAACCTTGGGATTTAAGTACCGGTAAACCTTGGTCATGATACATGGCAAGGATCACATCGGCGTCTTTTAAATATTTACTTTGGAAAATGGTGTCCGCGGGCAACGGACCAACCAGGCTGATACCTTCGGCTCGTAACTCCTCTAAGGCTGGAATGATAGTGTCTATCTCTTCTCTGCCTAAATGACCATCTTCACCTGCATGGGGGTTAAGTCCGCACACATATATCTTTGGTTGCTTAATGGCAAATTTATTAACTAAATCTGTATGCAAGATTTTGATAATCTGATGCAGTCTATCACGGGTTATTGCTTTAGACACATAGGCCAAAGGAATATGAGTTGTGACTAAAGCGACATGTAAATTTGGCGCTGACAACATCATCACAACGTCTTGACAGTTCGCTTGATGTGCAAAAAACTCGGTATGACCACTAAAGGAAATACCAGCTTGATTGATAATACCTTTATGAACTGGACCGGTAACCACCGCATCAAATTCACCGTTCATGTTCTTTTCACCAGCATAGGTCAGAGTCTGAATCACATAAGCACTATTTTGCTCATCGAGTTGACCACAAGTAGCCTCTGCATTAAGTGAAAATGGTGCTAAAGTCAAGGTCCCAGCTTCTTGTGCTTTTGGCGCCAAACTAGGTTGGTAAGGCTTAAGCTTTAGCGGAAGCCCGAGCATTTTGGCTCGTGAATATAAAAGTTCTGGATCCGCACAAACAACTAGCTCAGCAGGCCAAGCCTGCTGAGCTAGTTGGATAACTAAATCTGGACCAATCCCGGCTGGTTCACCCGGGGTAATGGCTATTCGTTTAGTCGTCAATATATTTAGCCTCGATTAAATAGGTTCTGGTATCAAGTTAACTCTTGTGGATAATAATAACAGATTTAGCCATAATTATTCGCCTCGATTGTTGTCAGGTTCGAAGACTTCGATATACGCTTCAGCTCTCATCTCGTCGAGCCAGTTTTGTAACTCTTCATTAAACTTACGGCGGAAGATGAGTTGATGTGCTTTGTTAGTATTAAATTTGTCGGTAGCATCTGTCTTACGACGCTCTTCAAGCTGCACTATATGCCAACCATGACTTGAACGGAAGGGCTCACTGATTTCATTTAACTCAAGGGCATTTAATGTCTGAGAAAATGCCGGTACATAGACACTTGGATCAGCCCAACCTAGCTCACCACCTTTTGCCCCTGAACCAGGATCTTCAGAATACTGACGGGCCAGTGCTGCGAAATCGGCATCACCAGAACGGATCTGAGTGACAAACTTATCAAGCATCGCTTTAGCACGCTCTTCAGATAAGATTGGAGAAGGTTTGACTAGGATGTGTCTTGAGCGAACTTCATCGACCTCTTTGGTCTGTAGACCCCGAGCACCCATTACTTTAATGATGTGGAAACCCGCCCCACTTCTGATTGGACCGATCACATCACCGGGTTTAGCATTTGCTAACACTTCGGCAAATAACGTCGGCATTTCATTGACGTTCATATAATCCCAGATACCACCTTCTAGGGCCTTAGGGCCAGAAGATGCTGCGATTGCAGTACGGCGGAAATCATCGCCACTTTTTACGCGTTTAAGCACTGTTTCGGCGCGTTTACTGGCTGTTGCAAGCTGTTCGCTGTTAGGACTGTTTGGAACTTCAATCAGGATATGTCCAATCTGAAACTCAACCTCTTGTAGACCTTTCTCCTCAATCATCTTAACTAAGCTACTGATTTCTTGAGGAGAGACTTGAATGCGGCGCTGAACCTGAATACGTTGTATCTCACCTAAGGTGATCTCTTCACGTAACTGTTCACGGTATTGATTCCAGCTCATTCCCTCTTGAGCTATTTTAACTTGCATCTGCTCAACGGTTAAGTTTTGTTCTTTAGCTATATTGCCAATGGTTTGGTCGAGTTGTAGATCACCAATATGCAGGCCGATTCTATCAGCCATCTGCATCTGTAATCGAGTCATGATTAGACGCTCAATAACCTGTGTTCTAAGTGCATTGTCAGAAGGTAGGTCTTGGCCTGCTGCAGTAGCATTTGCTTTCACTGTTTTAACCATGCCAGAGATCTCACTCTCTAGCAGGATACCTTCGTTAATCTGTACCGACACACTATCGAGAGGGGTATTTAGGGCTTGTGCTGTATGGCTCACGGCCAGAGCAAGAAAAGCTAAAATTAAATGTTTACTCGGTTTCATCCACAAAAATCCTTGGCATATTAATGTCAGGTGCAGTATCAAATGATGCTGACTTGATTCTATTATCATGATTGGACTCTAAGACCCGCTCATGGTTCATCTAAAATAAACTTATTTGATCCCATAGGGAATCTAGTTGTAATTATCAGTTTTTAAGATATAAGGGTTTGCGATAGTTAAATAAACCATCGTCAAGCATATCCGACACACCTAATGGACCAGAACCGCCGAGTCCTTTTATCACGAAGTTAAGGTAAAACCCCGTTTCAAAGAGCTCACGATTATCCAGAACTGGACTAAAGTCATCATCATAATTGGTTTTAATTCGATAATGATAACTTAACCTAACGGCCCAGCAACATGATTCATACTGAAAACCAGTGTAAGTTTCTACACTGCGGCTTTCGTTAAGATCATAATACCAGTTACCGACTAAATACCAACTGTCATTAATTGGCCAAGCTGCTCGCATACCTGCTTGAGATATATTGACCGACTCATTGGTATTTGAGTTCAACAGATCTGGTACATAGCGGTAACTGAACTGGAGTAACTTATTAGCACCAGGTCTAAAGTCGAGTGTTACCTCACTCTTTTTATTCTCGCTTTGCTTAGTGTCATACTGAATAGAGCCACTTATAAACCAGTCTTTATATAATTTACTGTTTAATTCGGCGGCAAGCACAGAGTTAGAGGTATTTTCTTGGATTAACCTATCATTAGGAATCGAGGGATCACTAATGCCTACTTTACTGTCTTCAAAGTAGTAAATCTGTCCCACACTAAACTTAAATGTTTCAACATTATGTTCATCAAACAAGCGAGTTGTTAGGCCTAGTGTTAATTGATTCGCATCAGCAATTCTATCGATGCCTGAAAAACGCCTGTCCCGGAAAAGACCAAAGTAATCATCTTGTATTATCGCGGTATCATAAATGCCAATGTCGTCTTGGTTTTCATAACCGACATACAAGTATTGGAATTGAGGTTCTAATGTTTGGCGATAGTTTTCATTGAAGTAGCTGGTAAAACGTTCAAAATTTACCTGGCCGTGTACGCGTACCAGTGGCAAGGTTCGATTGACAAAACTGGCGATTTCATCATCAGCAGCGAACTCATTAACATCCTGCCAATAGTAGGTTTGTAGCAATTTGACTTCACTGGTCAATGAGCCTGCTGGACCATGAATAGGGTAAGAGATACTGGGTTCAAAATTCAGACGTGTTGCGGTTGTGAATCTGCTGTCTTCATGTTGAAAATTACTCGCTTCACTGGTAAGTCCGAAATCTAAGCCGTTCCAAAAATCTGGTGCGCGATAGTTAAGGCCTATCTGTGGCATAACCTGATAAGGTTTTTCGTCGCCACCCAATACTTTGATATTTTGTACTCGGGCAGTGACATCCCAGTTTTGTTCGAAGTAGCTAATCTCACCGATGCGAGATATTTGGTTATCGGTCGCTCGTTGCACATCGGAATTGAGATCGTTGAAATAGTTGTTATCTGATACATTGGTAAAGTTAGCCATCACTCGCCAATTTTCATTGATAGCGCCCCTATGTTCCCAATGATAAAGGTAACGATCAGGTGAGTCGGCTAGCATGTTGTCGCTGCCTATGTACTCTAAATTTAGTTGACCTTGTTGTGACTCTCCCGCCAGATAGCGGAAATCACTCTTTAAGAATAAACCTCGTGATGACATATAATGAGGAGTAAAAGTGAGATCATACTCTGGAGATATATTCCAATAATAAGGCGTCGCAATTTCGACACCATTAGTGGTGCTGGTGCTTAGTTCTGGAAATAGAAAGCCAGATTTACGTTTTTCAGATACCGGTATCGTCATATAGGGAATATAGAATACAGGGACGCCACCAATTTTTAACTTGGCATCCCAGAGTTCGCCCCACTCTTCAGAACTGTCAATCTTGATTGTTTCAGCTTCCAGTAACCAAGAGGTGTCACCTGGAGGACAGGTGGTAAAGTTGGTCTTAGTCAGGTGTAAGTTGTTATCTGAAGTTATTTCTAGTTTTTCGGCATCACCATGAATTTGTTGACCGTGCATCCAATACTGTGCACCCCAAAGGGATGCACTGTTACTGCGCATCTCAGCGGTGAGGGAGTCGGCTGTAATGGTTATCATCTGATCTTGAAACACTAGGTTGCCATTGGCATCCAAGCGTTCATTTTGCTGGTCTAGTATTGCTTCATCGGCAGCAATATGCCGATCACCTTGACTGAATAAAACATTGCCATTAAATTTAGCTTGTTTGCCCATTTCTGCTTCAGAGCGATTCGATATGATTCGGATCTCTTGTTGCGCTAGCACCGTTTGGTCACCGCTTGTTGGCGATAGACGAGGGACGGGAGGCTCGACGATACACTGTAAACCAGCATCGAGAATTTGGGGAATGTCTTCAGCCAAGACTAATTGGGGAAGTAGGCTTAATGCCAATAAATAACGGATCTGCATCTTAAGTCGTTTAATATAATTTCTTAGTCTGGACAATAATTGGGGATAAATGTTGTCGATTTTCAGACAACTCAGCTAAATATCGAGATTGAGCTTATTCGCTGATTCCATTTTGCTTTATAATAAAGCAATTTTTACATAAGAGCCATGAGGTGCCCTTGTCAGATCTTAGATTTCTTGCGTTAAATGCATGGCTACAACAACTTTTCGATACTCAGGTTAGACCTATACTTATCTCTGGCGATGCCAGCTTTAGACGATATTTTCGTGTTCAGCACAATGATAAGAGCTTTATTGTTATGGACTCCCCCCCTGAGTTAATAAACGTGCTTCCTTTTATTAAGTTGGCAAGTAGATATTCTGAAGAAGGAGTAAATGTTCCTCAAGTTATTGAAAGTAATATTGAAGAAGGTTTTTTATTGTTAAGTGACTTAGGGGATGTACAGTTGCTGTCGGTATTAAATGAGGACAATGTCGTAGGCTACTATGGCGAAGCATTATTACTTTTAAAAAAAATGAGTCTAGTGACTGACAATGGCGAAATGCCCTTGCCTTTATACGATGAAGCATTTGTGAAATTGGAATTAGATATTTTTTCTGATTGGCTGATAAAGCGCCATCTTGATATCGAACTTGATGATTCTACCCAGGATATGTTGAAAATAACCTTTTCTCATCTGATTCAAAATGCTGAAGTGCAACCTAAAGTCGGTATGCATCGAGATTATCATAGCCGAAACTTGATGCTGCAAGATGAACAACTGAGAGTGATCGACTTTCAAGATGCTGTACTTGGACCTGTTACTTATGATGCGGTGTCTCTGTTGAGAGATTGCTATATTCGTTGGCCTGATAAAGTGGTTAGTCAGTTAATGTTGCAGCATTTTGAGCAAATTAAAGCCTCCGGCCAACTCGATAACTGTGTGTCGATAGCGACCTATACTCGTTGGTTTGATTTAATGGGGTTGCAGCGCCATATAAAAGCAGCGGGGATTTTTGCGCGCCTTAAATACCGTGATGATAAGCCTGCATATATGGCTAATATTCCATTAACCCTTGAATATATTCGTGATATTTCTGATAATTACCTTGAGCTTAAGCCTTTTAGTGATTGGGTTAGTAATGTAGTTATTCCAGCGGTTGAGGCCTCTTCATGAAGGCGATGATTTTGGCTGCGGGCAGAGGAGAGCGATTACGTCCTTTAACTAATTTTTTGCCTAAACCTTTGATTTGTGTTGCCAATAAGCCGTTGATTGTTTACCACATTGAAGGGTTAGCGAAACAGGGAATCACCGAGATTGTGATCAATCATGCTTGGCTTGGGCATAAACTAACAGAAGCCTTAGGTGACGGCAGCCGTTGGGGAGTGAATATTCAGTACAGCCATGAGCTTTGTGCACTAGAGACGGGTGGAGGCATTAAACAGGCTTTGCCATTACTGGGTAATGACCCATTTTTAGTGATTAATGGCGATGTATTTCTTGATGCATTACCTGATTTTACCTCTCTCGATTCATGCGACTTTCTTAAGGGAAAGTTGGCGCACCTTTGGTTAGTGGATAATCCCAGTCAGCACCCTAATGGGGATTTCCCATTAATAGAGGGGTTGGTACAAAACAGGCTTTTTGATGATGAAGATGCATTGACGTTTTCAGGGATGGGGATTTATCACCCCTCTCTTTTTGAAAACACGTCAGGTACTGGTTTTCCTCTTGCTCCTCTTTTGAGGGATAAGATGACTTCAGGACTTATTTCTGGAGAACATTTTTCTGGTTTCTGGTGTGATGTTGGTACCCTAGAACGCTTGGAAAGTTTAGAGCAGCGTCAACGAGATTTAGCGTGATTTTGGCTGGTGCCACTCAGTATCCTGAGTCGTGTATCTGGTTTTAATATTTTTTATAGGTTATTAAGGTTTTTTAATGCGTATTTGGGGTAAGTTTTTTGGCTTTGCCATAGGTTTTATGTTTGGTCGTATTATTGGTGGTGTCATTGGTCTTTGGTTGGGTCATCTCTATGATAAAAAAAGTGCTCAACTTAGTGGGATTATAGGTAAGGGCGCTAATCGACAGACATTATTTTTTAAGACTACCTTTGCCGTTATGGGACATGTGGCTAAAGCGTCAGGACATGTAACAGAAAACGATATCCGTATCGCGACGATGTTAATGGATCAGATGCAACTAAAAGGGGAGGCTAGAGCTGATGCGCAAGCTGCTTTTAAAGAGGGAAAAGAGAGCGACTTTGATGTTAAGACTTGCCTGAAAACCTTTCGTCTTATCTCTATGGGGCGTAAAGAGTTGCTACAGATGTTTCTTGAGATCCAGATCCAAACAGCGCTTTCTGATGCCAAATTAGAACCCAAAGAGCATGAAGTATTACTGACGATAGCTCAAGAGTTAGGTTTCAGCCGCATACAACTTGATGAGTTACTTAAGCGTTGGCAAGCGGAGTTTAATTTCCATCAAGGTGGAAATAATAACCAAACCAGTATTGAAGATGCATACTCATTGCTTGGTTTAACCGAAACGTCATCGGATCAAGAGGTTAAGCGCAGTTATCGTAAACTGATGAATGAGCATCATCCTGATAAGCTAGTTGCTAAAGGCTTACCTCCTGAGATGATGGAGCTTGCTAACACCAAAGCTCAAGATATTCAAGCGGCCTACGACAGGGTCAAAACAGATCGCGGTATGCGCTAAATCAGTATGCCAATATTCAGCTATCTTGCTATTTTTATTGAATAAATATTGGTAAAATGTATATTGTATTAAGTATCAATATACATTTTATTATCTTGTATCAAGGTTCAATAATGCCTAAATCCTGATAACTCATGTTTGATTATTTATGAAAGAGACCGATATGAAGAGAGCAGGTTATATTTCCGCATTAGCATTGATTGTCGCTTCCATTTTCGTTTCAAGCTCAGCCCTAGCTGAGGTGTTTATTGCCCCATTTGGGGGTTACAGTTTTGGCGCCAGTGAGTTCAACATCAAAAGCTCAGGCATTGGTAACTTCGTCCAAGGTGAAGAGGGGGAGTTGAAGGTCTCTGAGTCGGAGCATTACGGATTCATGCTGGGTTTTACCACCAAAGACCCTGGTGATATCTATGTGCTTTACAGTCATCAGACCACCGATTTACGTACTGGTAGCAATTCCAGTCCAACTGCCATTACTGATCTCGATCTGGATTACTTACATTTAGGAGGTTCGCTCTACTTTCCAAATGGCAATTTGAAGCCCTATGTCACGGCAAGTCTAGGTTTAACGAATATGCGACCCGGTGGTGAGTACTCTAATGAAACTCGGTTTTCTATGGGCTTTGGTGCAGGGGTAGAGTATCAACTGATCGAATCCTTTTCGATGTTTGCTGATGCCAGAGGTTATGCCACTTTTATCAGTAGCGACAGCACCTTGTTTTGTGATGGTGGAGAGTGTCTTTGGTCAATCTCCTCAGATATTATGTGGCAAGGACAAGTGAACTTAGGCGTAAGGCTAAGGTTTTAGAGGGAAGAGTCATAACATGAAAATAGTGGTGCTCGACGGTTATACACTTAACCCTGGGGATTTAAGCTGGGATGGATTAAGTCACTTTGCTAGTGCAGGAGAGTTTACTTGCTTTGAGAGAACCACTGAAAATGAGTTGTTTAGTCGAGCAAAAGAGGCAGAAATACTCTTTACCAATAAGACTCATATCTCAGCGGACATACTCTCTAAACTTCCCAAACTTAGTTATATAGGTGTACTTGCGACTGGTACCAATGTGGTGGATCTGCTCGCGGCAAAGCATCATGGTGTCGTGGTGACCAATGTGCCCGGTTATGGTCCGGATGCTGTGGCTCAGATGGTGTTTGCTCATATTCTTCACCATACTCAGCAGGTCGCTGCTCATGACCGTGCCGTTGTCGCAGGGGCATGGACAGAGTGTGAGGATTTTTGTTTTACGCTTAATCCTTTGCAATCTCTAAAGGGGAAAACACTCGGGTTAATGGGGTATGGTGCTATAGGCCAGCAGGTGGCTAATATTGCATTGGCGTTTGGAATGAAAGTATTAGTCAATACGCGTACGCCGCGGTTCGATCTACCCATTGGTGTGAAATGGAGCAGGCTCGATGAGATGATACCTCTGGTGGATATTCTTTCACTGCACTGTCCACTAACTGATACAACCGATAAGATAATTAATAACGCGTTGCTGCAATCAATGCGTTCAACAGCCATTTTGATTAATACGGCCCGCGGTGGACTGATTGATGAGGCGGCGTTGAGTCAGGCGTTACTTGATGGTGAAATTGCAGCTGCTGGAGTGGATGTACTTTCAACTGAACCACCACAAAAAGATAATCCATTACTGACCGCTGTCAATATCAGTATCAGTCCACATAACTCTTGGGCAACACGTGAGTCTAGGCAGAATCTACTGAATATTGCTATTGAAAATGTGGCCGCTTTCTTGAGCGGTAAAGCTAGAAACAGGGTTAATTAGCCAATACTTTTATCGTTACGTGCAGGAGATGGTGTTAAGAGATGTGGTATAAGGGCTTTACTGGAGAGATAAAGCCCTGTCAGCTATTACAAAATCACCTTAATTACGCTAGCCGAATGCAAGGCTTTTTCTATTGCATTATCAATCGAGCTACCACGTGCAAGTGCGACACCTAAACGTCGATGGCCGTTTATTTCAGGTTTACCAAACAAACGAAGCTGGGTATCCGTTTGTTCAAGTGCTTTGCAGATACCTTCAAAACGAATATTGTCAGATTGACCTGATCCTAATATGACTGCCGATGCACTAGGGCCATGCTGCGTTATGTTGGCAATTGGCAAGCCTAGAATAGCCCTAGCGTGCAGCGCAAACTCTGATAGATCTTGACTGATGAGGGTCACCATACCTGTGTCATGGGGACGGGGCGAAACTTCGGAAAAATAAACCTCATCGCCCTTGATAAACAGCTCAACGCCAAATAAACCATAACCCCCTAATGCCTCAACAACCTTACGTCCGATCTCCTGTGATCTCTTTAGGACTGAAGCGGGCATAGCTTGTGGCTGCCATGATTCGCGGTAGTCACCATCTTCCTGCCTATGACCTATAGGATCGCAAAAGTGTATGCCGTTGATTGAACTTATCGTTAGCAAGGTTATCTCATAATCGAAAGGCACAAACCCTTCGACAATTACACGTCCTCCGCCAGCTCGTCCTCCCTCTTGTGCATATTGCCAAGCGGTCAATATTTGGTTTGCTTCGCGAATAACGCTTTGTCCTTTACCGGATGAGCTCATGACAGGTTTAACCATACAAGGTATGCCTATCTTTTCTATGGCCAGTTCGAATTCGGTCTGAGTATCACAGAAAACGTAAGGTGAAGTGGGTAGGTTTAAGGTTTCAGCGGCAAAACGTCTTATACCTTCTCTGTCCATGGTGAGCTGAGTTGCTTTGGCGGTAGGGATGATATTAACGCCCTCAGCTTCCATCTCTATCAGTATTTGAGTCGCAATTGCTTCAATTTCTGGGATAACCAGATGTGGCTGCTCTTGTTTGATAATTGCTTTGAGAGCGTTACCATCGAGCATATCGATCACATGAAAGCGGTGGGCGACTTGCATGGCTGGCGCATTGGGGTAGCGGTCTACACCAATCACTTCAACGCCCATACGCTGAAGTTCGATCGCAACCTCTTTTCCTAGTTCACCGCAACCGAGCAACATAGCGCGCAGTGCACCATTGGAGTGTGGAGTGCCTATCATTCTGTGGGTACCTTTTATTTTTGTAGATAATAGTGATTCACACTATTTGGCTATTGAGCTTACTGATGCTCTTTTTAGCGATTATACCCAAACTACGTGAAGATGCAGTATTGGGTATGTCTAGAAGTGATTGAGTTCAAAGTCATTAATAATTGCTCAGTTCTATCATCCTACTTCTAATTTCCATATCGTCGTGGATGAACGGAATTCACTCTTTTCTGGTATTAATAGTGTTTTGTTGCGAGAGTGTTTCTTTGTTGCGATTAAGTGTTAATTGATAGAGGCAAGGACGGGTGATAGTTTTGATCGAGATAGAGCATCATGAGATACGAGAGCATTTTCCAGTAGGAGTTTCTGGACAAGTTGCTATTTATACTTATCACTTTTCCCAAGCGGCGGTTATGCGTAAAGTGCTACTGATAATGCAGGTTGGCTTAATTACCTTTTTAATTAGGCATTTATGCTGGGTAGTTTGCCATTTTTATAAGGATTATCGATGCAAGACATTAGAGATTTAACATCAGTTTTAAGATCAAACACCCCAATTGTCATCATCGAAACCTACGAGGAACCCCGTGTTATCGAACTCCTTAAGAGGGTATCGAGTGTGCTTTATCAACCTCTGTTCAGCTGGAGTATCACACAAGGGCTAACTCGTGTTGATAAGGTCATGGGCACGCAGGCATTCAACAGTGAGCCTGCTGATATTCTAGGACAGATAAAGTCCACTGAACAGCAGGGTATCTACATCTTGTGCGATTTCCACCCTTTTGTGGCTGATGCACCTAAGAACGTACGTCTCTTAAAAGAGATAGCTCTTGAGTATGAGTCACTTAAACACACTATTGTTTTAGTCAGCCATGCCTTTGAGATCCCAGCTGAAATTAAGCGTTATTGCGCACACTTCAGGTTATCTCTGCCCAATACTGCGCAGTTACAAAACGTGATCTATGAGCAAGTCGATAAAGTAAGGAATGAAGGATTGATGTTAGATATAGATGATTCGGCAGTCATCAAATTGGCAGAAAACCTGAGAGGTTTGACCTTTGATGATGCTCGCCGATTAGCGAATAAGGCGATTGTTGATGATGGAGCGATTACGCATTCTGATGTCGATATGGTTAACAAGGGTAAGTTTGAACTGCTGGACATGAAAGGTGTGCTGCAGTTTGAATATGACACCAGTGACTTCTCTCAGGTGGCGGGTTTACATAATTTAAAGCAATGGCTAAAACATAGAGCTCCTTCAGGTCGTACTAAGAACCTTAAAGATCAACCTAAAGGTATCTTGCTCTTAGGAGTACAGGGCAGCGGTAAGAGCTTAGCGGCTAAAGCGGTTGCAGGTATGTGGCAAAGACCCTTATTAAGGTTGGATATGGCAGCGCTGTATAACAAATATATAGGTGAGACCGAGAAAAACTTACGCCATGCCTTAGAGCTAGCAGATCTGATGTCTCCCTGTGTGCTCTGGGTTGATGAAATTGAGAAAGGCTTAAGTGGTGGCAGTAGTGATGATGGTGTATCAACACGTATTTTGGGTACGATTCTAACTTGGATGGCGGAGAGAAAATCCGATGTGTTTATGGTAGCCACTGCAAATGATATCTCAGTACTGCCACCGGAGTTGATGCGTAGAGGTAGAATGGATGAGATTTTCTTTATCGATCTGCCTGATGATGAGATCCGTAGGGCTATATTTCTGATCCATGCTAAGCGGCGTGAACTTGATCTTGGCTTGTTCAATTTAGCTGAACTTTCAAGCGCGAGCCAAGGTTTCTCCGGTGCAGAGATAGAGCAAGCGATCATCTCTGCTATCTATACTGCTAGAGCATCAGAACAAGTGTTAAATCAAGCGCTGTTAATCGAAGAGTTAATGAAAACCAGACCCTTGTCTGTGGTTATGCGAGAGAAACTTACCGCGTTACGTGAATGGGCATCAGATCGTACTGTAAACGCGCACAAATAACAGGTTGTAGAAACACTAACAGCATTTACCGTTAGTGTTTCTGTGTAGCTTTTATACGGATTAGTGTTAAATATCCATGCAGTTTGCGTAGTAAGTGACCGTTGCTGGCCAATCAGAAAAAACCCCTTTAACACCTATATCTTTGGCTAACACATCTAACAATTCGAGGGCATCACCTTCATTGTCAATGACATCCGTAATGCTTTGATAATACCAGCCGCCTCCGTTAATCAGTAACCCAGAGCGTTCCAATGTCCAAGCGATAATGTTCAACTGTGCACTCTTCGCTGCCTTGGCATATTCAGAGGCAATCAACTTATTATCAGCATCTAAAGTTACTAATACCCAAAGTGGTGGTGCGATATATTCTATCCCTTGGCTTTTAAGTTCTTCCATGCTTGGCGACCAAGTATCGGCATGTTGTGGATCAAAGCCTGCATCATCGTATCTGTCATCGAGAAATACAGCCTGATTAGCGAATTCGGGTGCATTTGCTATCCAGTATTTGATGTCTTCAAGCTCAAAAGACTGCGGGTAAACATCTGCTGCTGGCACATCAGCAGCTTGGTATTCGCTTATCATTTTTTGAGCATAATCTTGCTGGCTAAAGCCATCAAATGGCATCTGCACTTCAGCTGATTTAAGCTCTGGCGTCATCTTTATTCCCGCTTTCTTAAACATCTCAATGCTCTCTGCGTGAGTCATTAAAGTGCCATTGCCAGAATAGAGATCAGTCCGCCAATTAGCCGTTCCTGCCATATACTCTTCAACGGTGGTGGCATTAGAATTAGCACCGTCCATCTTGCCTTTTAGGGTGTTAAATTGAGCAAGAGTAATGTCGCTTGTGCAGCATTTAGCATTGGCTTTCACGCCGTTTATAGGATCTGCAGGGCTAAAAGGAACGGAGCATTGTGCTGCAAGTTCTGGGATGGATAAAATATTGGTGGTCGTGGCCAAATCACATTGAGAATGACGACAAACTAAGGCTTTGTCAGAAGTGAAAGTGACATCACATTCGATTATCCCAGCACCTGAGTCAATAGCCGCTTGATAAGATTCTTTGGTATGTTCGGGAAACTGCATAGCAGCACCACGGTGACCAATAGAGAAATCGGTGCGGTAGGAAGGGTTATCTCTGCATTGTTCTAGTGTCGCTTTAAGCTCACTTTCCTGCATCTGGTTGATTAAAAATAGTGGACGAGGACCGACCTTCGCTGCCACCTTAGTTTCACTATTACTGTTTTCATTACTATCGTTACACCCTGTGAGCAAAACAGCGGTGATCAGCGTGGCGAGATGGAGATAATATGTTATGTGCTTAGTGTGCATGTGCAAATTTTCCGTTTAGGTATTATACCAATCAGTATAAAGATTTGATCGCTCAGCGAGAATTTAGCGGTCCTGAGGCAAGACAACGAGTGAAGAGCATAGTTATTCTACGGTTAAGCTCGTTAACACAGCATCAGAACCGCTAAAACTCGCCTGTTAAGGAGTGTTTTTGGCTGCCTACTTCTGTGTTGAATGAACTTACAAGGGAATAACCATTCCATCATCCATTCGCCTTGAATTAGTTTGCCAAAAACACTCTGAGTAGATCAACTTCTTATACTGATTGGTATTACAGTAAGTTGGCCAATTTGAGACCAGATTAAGCTGGCTAATCTAACAGAAAATGATGCTTGTTTGACTACGGATTTGTGACGATATTATGACTGAAATATATCATTGATGTGAAAGAGGAGGTTTGCTCCTCTTTTGTTATGAGTTATTAATATGTGGATACTTATTCTGAGTTATTTCTGTGGTGGGAACAGTGCCAGAATTTTGTTTACTGTAGCTAAGGTATCGATAACTTTCTGCTCCCCTCCAGCATCATAGTCAAAACCGTCTGTTCCACGCCATATCAGGCGGTTTGTTACAGGGTCAAGAATATCTATCTGTATGGTTTGTATCTTCGCGGTATTACTGCCGATGGGAACGCCGACGCTTGTGCCAACGCTGACACCACCACTACTGCCCCAAGTTCCAGTACCTAATCCAATCGATAGCCCTGAATCTTTTGGTTTATCGTCAACTCTGTAGCCAAAAGTGACCAGAAAGTCTGCTTTGCTCTCAACTCGAGTAAACCCTTTTTCTTCGAGAGTGTTGGCTAAAGCAGTTTGAATCCTTGACGTAGTCAGTGGATCATCGGATTGGGGTGGAGCGAGTTCTTGGAAAGTACTGAGCTTAGTAAAATCGTAATCCACATCATAATCGCTCTTTGGCGTGCTGGTGCAGGCACTCAGGAGTACACATGAAAGAAGTAGACTTGATAAGTTAAATAATTTCATTTTCGTTTCCTGACCTAGGGAGTTGAAGACCAATTTGGTCTGTTCTGCATACAGATGCAAGGGATTTCTTATTATGACAAAAGAATATTTTTAGCCAGAAGAAGGCAAATCAGTTATGTTTAAAGTAACAAATACTGAGTATGGGGGCGATTTATGGAGCAATTAGAGTTTTTTGAAATTCAAAGCCCCTGTATCGGAGTGTGTCAGACTGACGCGCGAGGTTATTGTAAAGGTTGTCTACGTAATAGAGACGAGAGATTTAATTGGTTAGCGTTTTCTGATGCAAGAAAATATGATGTTATTCGACTCTGTAAACAGAGAAAGCGTCGCCGTCAGTTGGCAATAATGAAAGCGAAAAAAGCTCAGTTGCTCCAGGAGCGAGCAGAGCTAAATCCCTCATTCGATTTCAAGTCTCCCGATCCTGAAGAACCTAATTTATCTTTAGATGATTTCACTCTCGAGTAACCTTATTCAGGTTTAGGCCACGTTAGAATAAAACGGGTGCTTCCATTATGGCTCTCTAGTTTGACAGTTCCATTATGTCTTTCCATGATCCGCTTGATAATGGCGAGACCTAAACCATGCCCTTTATTGCCATTTTGGACTGATTTGCTGCGGTAGAAAGGTTCAAATATCTTACCTTGATCTTCCGGCGGGATATCGGGCCCATCGTTGGTGACACTTAGGCTAATAAACTGTTTACTCTGCTTTATCTCTATATCTATGGCATGTTGAGCAAATCTCTGTGCGTTGGTGACGAGGTTTTGTATCGCTCTTTCAATCAAGGAGGGATCGCCTAAGAGATAGGTGGTAAGTGTGTTTTCGTTATATCGGATAGGCGGCGTATTCTGTGAAGATAAACGCTTGATTGTTTGCCGAGTGAGCGCTGTTAGATCGCAATGCTCTAAATGAATGTCTTTGCGCTGAGACTCTAGACTGGCATAAGTCAACAGTTCCTGTAGCAGCTTGTCTATCTCCTTAACATCAAGCAGCATCTCTTCAATAAATTCGGATCTGCGATGCTTATCGGAATCGGGTTTACAGTACTGAGGCATTAACGCTAAAGCAAACTTTAACCTAGCAAGAGGGGTGCGGATCTCATGGGAAACGGCATTCGATAAATGTTTCTGGTTTTCAATTAGTGTACTAATCTGCCTAGCCATCTCATTAAATGTATTTCCTAAAGGAATCACTTGAGAGCGAGGCGAAAGTTTAATTTGCGTGTCCCATTTGGCTTGACCAAACTCTTGGGTCGCGTTACGGAGAACTTTTAGATCCCGTGATAATGGCCATACCCAGATAAGTGCAATTAAGCCCAGAGATAGATAGAAAAACAGGGTGAAAAGCTTACGTAATCGAGCTCTTGGATCTATTTCAATAGGACCTGCAACCAAGATTTGATTGTCAACTTTGATAAAGTGGAGTTCAAAATGGTCACTCAATGTGGTGATAAGCACGGCCTTATCTGTTAAGTCGCTTTTATCTGATAAGGCGATCTGACTTGAATCCATTAGTTCAATGGGATAGTTAGGGGCGTGATCAATTTGGGCTAAATACCCGATACGATCTTGCTCTGGCAGTTTCGCAAGAAGTTGTGCCAACATGATAAGTGGTGCATCAGCTGCACCACTGTCGTCGACATTATTCTGCCAAATATTATCGAGTGTCCAACCTATCCCTAAGATACTTAAACTGATGAGTAGGTATAAGCTGATAAAAAGTCGCTTCAATGTTATTTCCGTAAATACGTATTTAATTCAAATTGACTTTATCGGGTTCAGGCTTAGTTAGTCCAAGCTTCAGGCGCAAATAAGTATCCCTGTCCCCAGACCGTTTTAATTCTGAACGGTGTATCAATATTATCGCCTAATTTCTTTCTTAATCTCGAGATCCGGACATCAATTTTTCTATCTTTACCGTCAAAATCGATATTGAGCAAGTATTGATAGATATATTGACGACTTAATACCTGACCAGCTTGAGATGCGAGTAACCAAAGCAGCTCAAATTCATGGCTGGTTAAGTCAACTTCGAGATCGCCAAGTCTAATCGCTTGGGTGTGTGGATCTATGCTTAACTTTCCGAATGATAAGCAATGTGACTCTACCTTTGGTGGTTTAGCGTTACGGCGTAGTAAGTTATTAATTCTGGCAATAAGTAACGCTGGGTCCACAGGTTTTACCACATAATCATCGGCACCTAATTCTAACCCTTTGATCTGATCTTCATTGGAACCTAATGCGCTCATCAGTAAGATAGGACCAGCAAAATAGTCTGGTAACTTTTCACATAGGGTTAACCCATCCATGCCTGGTAACATAATGTCTAGCAGTATGATGTCGGGTTTATAATTTATCAAGCGGGTCAGTACAGTGTCACCGCGACGCTCAACTTCAACATGCATTCCATGGGACTTTAAATAATCCACAATCAAGTTGGCAAGACGAATATCGTCCTCTACCAATAATACTCTATGGGTCGATTGAGTGGCTGTCATTAGAATAAACTCCAAGGGTTACGGTAGCGTCTTCTCACTTTGGGTCCTGCAGTCGGTGTGACTTTTAGTTTTACCCCAGCGAGCGTTTCATGAGTTACTTTATCTATCATTACAAATTGAACATCTTTCGTTGTGCTTATATCTAAGCTAAACGAACTAACCTCAGCTTCCTCTGTGCACCATCTGGCCATGTTGTCATAGTCAGATAAAATACAGATAGACTTAGGTATCTGGTTGTTCCACTCGAGCTTAACAGTGACTTCACAGGTCAGCTGTTCATTCGAGGTTATACAAAATTCGGGAGACACGGAGAGCTTAGCGGTAAACTCTGCTGTTTCTTCAGCCATGACTTGATCACTGCTTGTTATCGTGAAGCAGAACAGAAACAAGATAGCTGTTATTTGAGATATTTGCACCCGTGTTAAAACCTATAACTTGAACCGATATAAAAGGTACTCGTATATTCTTCGTTTAGTAGTGGGCTGTCTGCGATGGCATCAGCAATATGTGTATACCGAGCTAAGAACAACAGATCCCAGTGCTGAGTTATAACGTAACTACTGGTCAATTCAATTCCTGTATTTAATGCCGAACGGGCCTTAAATTCTTGATTCCAATAAGGGCTCTCACTTTCTCTAACCCCGTAATAGTAATCTACGATCTCTTCACTTTTCCAGTCTAATTTGAGTGCAAACTCGAAATTCCAATCCTGGATGGGAAGATTATAAATCCATTTTAACTGTGCTTCGGTGCCCTGGTGCACATTTAACATATCGTGGGCCAATGAAAAGTTAATGATACCCGCTCGGGTGTAAATAAAAGCTTCAAGGCCAGCTAAGTAGGTAAATCTGCGAGTTTCTAAAGGACCTATGACAGGTTCTTGCTCCTCAGTGGTGAATAGACTGCCACCAGCACTAGCTACTGAACCAGTTTTAAACGTATTGCCACCCGCAAGAAAAATATTAGAGGGATCCCAGCGGTGAAAGTAAGCACTGTCGGTACTGAAGCTGGTTGCTACGTTAATGGTGTACAGCTCTTTTTCGGTTAAGGTATAACCGAAATTACCATTGTCGAAGAACCCATATTCTCCATAGTAAGCGAAGGTTGGAACCATATAAATTGGAATGTCATCATAATCTTTAAGCGGATTACTGCGTTTGCCATAACCCAAGGCGACGCCTAAATCCCATTGACCAGCTTCAATGCATTCAAGATTATTTTCACAGGGTGGAACTGTGTCAGCCCAAGAGAAAAAGGAAAGAAGAAAACAGCTGAGGACTATCAGTTTTAGCCTGTTCATGACACCGCTTATATACTCATTACAGAATTAACAAATCGAATAATAGAGTAACACCATAGACGAGAGTTAGTCAGATGTTTTGTAGCATTTGATGCAAACTGATACACCAACGAGCGTCATGTTTGCAATATGTTTTACCTTGGTTGCATTAATGTGCTTGCATGGGGCTTGAGTGTGTTTTTATTGCCTTAATATGTAGTCTGAATTTCTGGGTTATTAAATTCAATAAAACCTGCATATAGGAAAAACCTATATGAGATAAAGAAAAAGACTATTTTTCCTAAAGATAAATTATGCTTATTGTAACTAACAAATATATTTCTAAACTAACTTTAGTGATCCATTTTCCTAATTAAGGACAACACCATGGCGCGAGTGCATTTTGACTGGACAGATCCACTACAGCTAAACGCTTTACTCTCTGATGAAGAGAGAATGATACGTGACAGCGTATATGACTATGCTCAGGATAAGTTGATGAGCCGGGTGTTGATGGCTAACCGGAACGAGCATTTTGATCGAGAGATCATGAATGAGCTCGGAGAGATGGGGCTGCTGGGTGCTACATTGCCTGAAAAATATGGCTGTTCAAATGTCAATTATGTTAGCTACGGCCTCGTCGCTCGTGAGATTGAACGTGTCGATAGCGGTTACCGTTCAGCCATGAGTGTGCAATCGTCTTTAGTCATGCACCCGATACATGCCTATGGCACGGAAGAGCAGCGACTTAAGTATCTGCCTAAATTAGCCACTGGCGAGTGGATAGGTTGTTTTGGATTAACTGAGCCTGATGTAGGTTCAGATCCTGGAGGGATGAAAACCCGAGCTGAACGCATTGATGGTGGTTTTAAGCTTAATGGTGCCAAGATGTGGATCACCAACTCTCCCATTGCCGACGTATTTGTGGTGTGGGCAAAGCTTGAAGGAAAGATCCGTGGTTTCATTCTTGAAAAAGGAATGAAAGGGTTAAGTGCGCCTAAGATTGAAGGGAAATTCTCACTACGAGCGTCGGTTACCGGTGAGATCGTGATGGATAATGTTGAGGTACCTGAGACTGCGTTAATGCCTAATGCGGAGGGGTTACAGGGTCCATTCGGTTGTCTGAATAAGGCGCGTTATGGCATAGCTTGGGGCGCTTTAGGCGCTGCTGAGTTTTGTTGGCATGGCGCCCGTCAGTACACGCTCGATAGGATCCAGTTTAACCGCCCATTGGCCGCAAACCAATTGATCCAAAAGAAATTGGCCGATATGCAGACTGAGATATCCCTAGGTCTATTTGCCTGTTTGCAAGCCGGTCGATTAATGGATCAGGATGCACTTCCTGTCGAAGCTATCTCTTTAATTAAACGTAACTCTTGTGGTAAAGCGTTAGATATTGCTCGCATGTCTCGTGATATGCATGGTGGTAACGGTATCTCAGATGAGTTTCATATTATTCGCCATGTGATGAACTTAGAAGCGGTGAACACCTACGAAGGAACCCATGATATTCATGCCCTTATCTTAGGTCGTGCTCAGACAGGGATTCAGGCTTTTTGTTAAGCAACAATGTTAAGGAGCTTTAGGCTCCTTTTTTGTGTCTGGAACACTGATTTTGTTGTTTTAAGCCTCTTCAATTAGCTAAATGGGTGAGCAAGTATTATGGAAGATAGGGCGGTAGCGTTAGATAAGAGCTTTATTGAGCGAGTCAATAAGCACGCATTTAGTGATATAGGGCAGGGTTGGGATCATCGTCAATTAGGTTTATCAGACAGTGACTTTATTGGCATGTTTGAATCTCAACTTAAGAGTCGACTATTGGATCTTGAGTCGCGAAAGATGCGGGCAAGAAATGAGGGCTTCTATACCATCGGCAGCTCAGGTCACGAGGGAAATGCTGCTTATGGTTTAGCCTTTAAGCCAACGGACATGGCATTCCTGCATTATCGTAGCGGTGCTTTTATGATCGAGCGAAGCCGCCAACTTCCTGGAGAGACCATTCTCTACGATATGCTGTTATCTTTTGCCGCATCCAGTGATGATCCCACCTCAGGTGGTCGACATAAAGTGCTGGGTAGCAAGCGATTGAGCATTCCTCCGCAAACATCGACCATAGCCTCGCACTTACCTAAAGCAGTAGGTGCTGCATTTAGTATCCCTTTAGCTCAACGATTATCTCTTGATTCTCCCATGCCGTCAGACAGTGTCGTGCTGTGTAATTTCGGGGATGCTTCTGCAAATCATGCCAGTGCGCAAAGCGCGATAAATTCAGCTTGTTGGGCTGCATATCAGCAAGTGCCACTGCCTATCGTGTTTATTTGTGAAGACAACGGTATCGGGATCTCGACACGAACTCCCAAGGGATGGATCGCAGCAAACTTTAGCCTGCGGGCCTCGCTTAAGTATTTTTATTGTGATGGCAGGGACATTCTCGACTGTTACAAAGTGAGCAAGGCTGCGGCAGAATATGCCAGAGTTCATCGCAAGCCAGTATTTTTACACGTGAGAACGGTACGCTTAATGGGGCATGCGGGCAGCGATGCAGAAATCGCGTATATGAGCAAAGAGCAGATTTTTGACAATGAAGCTCAAGATCCCCTTGTTGTCACTGCACAGCAGTTGATCGACGCTGGTTTGATGAACTCGAAACAGATCTCCGAACTTTATCAATCTATGAAGGCTCGCATAGAGGCTATTGCCCAAATGGCAGTGACTCGACCTAAGTTGCAGACAGTTGAGCAAGCCATGGCTTCTATTGTGCCACCGAAACAGATAGTGAAACGGAGCCTATATTTAAATGCAGAACGTAGATCTGAGTTATTCAAAGCCGACAAGCTGGCATTAAATAAACCACTGCATATGGGGAAATTGCTCAACTTAACCCTGACAGAGTTGATGGCGCGCTTGGAAAATATTGTGGTCTGTGGCGAAGATGTCGGTAAGAAAGGTGGGGTCTACCATGTTACCTCTCGATTGGTAGAGCGTTTCGGACCCAATCGAGTGATCAATACCTTGTTGGATGAAACTTCTATTCTGGGGTTAGGAATAGGCATGGCTCATAACGGCATCTTACCCATTCCCGAGATCCAGTTTCTAGCTTATGTACATAACGCTGAAGATCAAATAAGGGGCGAGGCGGCGACCTTACCATTCTTCTCTGACGGACAGTTTACCAATCCTATGGTGATCCGCATTGCGGGGCTCGGCTATCAAAAGGGTTTTGGTGGGCATTTTCATAATGACAACTCGTTTGCTGTGTTTCGGGATATTCCGGGATTGATTATCGCTTGCCCTTCCAATGGTGCCGATGCCGTAGAGATGCTCAGAGAGAGTGTCAGGCTGGCCCATGAGGAGCAAAGAGTTGTTATTTTCCTTGAGCCGATTGCACTATATATGACTAAAGATCTTCATGATGCTGGTGATGGTCTATGGTCGAGTCATTATATTCCCGAGCAGGAGTCCAAACTGATTGCGGTGGGAGAAATAACCCAAGATGGACAAGGGGATGAGCTCTGTATTATCAGCTACGCCAACGGTTATTATTTGAGTCGTCAGGCGCAAAAGATACTGATGGAAACGGGATTAAAAGTCAGAGTTATCGATATTCGTTGGCTTGCACCCTTAAATATGACAGCAATTATTGATAAGGCTAAAGAGTGTAAACATATTTTGATTGTCGACGAGTGTCGTAAAACCGGCTCGATAAGTGAGGCTATTATGACAGGTTTTACTGAGGTGTTAGGTAATGCATGTCCGCCTATTGCTAGACTGACCGCAGATGATTGTTTCATTCCTCTTGCCGATGCTGCAACACTGCCGTTACCAACCAAAGAGAAGATTGTCGCAGCTGTGATGGCCTTGATTGGCAAGGAGCTTAATCAAGCTTTGTTAAAGGAGGCATTGTAGAATAATGACAAGTCCTGATAAGAAAACGAAACAGAGAGTCCTTGTCGTTGCCCCTGGAAGAGGTTGCTATAACAAGGAGGAGTTAGGGTATCTGCAAACACATCATAGCGGTAAAGCAAGATTTATCGATGATATCGACGCTTATAGAGCAGTGTTGGGGCAAGCGAGTATTAAACAGCTCGATAGCGCTGATAAGTACTCTTTTAAACTGCACACTGCAGGGGAAAATGCATCGGCATTAATCTATGCCTGTGCCATGGCGGACTTTATGGATATTGATACCGATAAATATGAAGTGGTTGCTGTAACGGGAAATTCCATGGGTTGGTATATCGCGTTAGCGTGTGCTGGTGCCTTAGACTCTGATGCTGCCATTGATGTGATCAATAGCATGGGCTCTATGATGCAAACAGGGTTAATAGGTGGTCAGTTACTTTATCCTGAAATGGACAAAGAGTGGCGACTGGATAAAGCGAAAACAGCGTTAATAGACATTGCTATCGAGCAGATAAATGCAGAAGAGGGCTGTGAGGTTTATACCTCAATATGGCTCGGTGGTTACCGGGTATTCGCTGGCAACGAAGCGGGCCTCAAACGACTAGAAACGATGTTACCAAGCATTGATGAACGTTACCCGATGCGACTCTATAACCATGGGGCATTTCATTCTCCAATGCTTAATGATGTGTCGAAACGTGGCTTAGAAACGATTGCTGCTTCTCTGTTTAGCTTGCCTCAAGTGCCACTAATCGATGGTGAAGGACGGATCTGGACACCACAAAGCACTGACACAGATAAACTTAAGCGTTACACCTTAGGTGCTCAGGTGACTCAACCTTATGATTTCACCAAGGCGATTCAGGTGGCTGTAAAAGAGTTTGCGCCTGATAAGTTAATTGTGCTTGGGCCGGGAAACACGCTGGGTGGACCAATAGCTCAGGCATTAATTGATATCGGTTGGTTTGATTGGCAAGGTAAAAATCATTTTACACAGGCTCAAGATGAGTCACCCAAGCTGCTAGCTATGGGAAATGAACTGCAACGTCGACAGGTGACTTAGCCTTAATTTGATAACAGTTGTTCCTTAACAGTCTGGTTGATTTGCCGGAAAGCGAGTTGATAACTCTTGGATAAGAAAAAGTTAGTTGATGACTCTATGAACAGCTTCGAGAATTTCTCGTTTAGTTGAAGGCTTGAGAATATAGCCTTTGAGTCCTTGGTCTGCCCAAGTTTTAATTAGCTCCTTATTTTTGTTGCCAGTTAGCGCAATGATAGGGAGATTTTTCCCTTTTGTGGCAGATTTAATCTGAATGGTCGTGTTGATTCCATCTAAATTCGGCATAAATAAGTCCATTAAAACAAGTGAATAATTGTTCTGTTTTATTTTTTTCAGCGCATGCAGGCCATCATCGGCAGCATCAACAGTAAACTTATCTTGTTTTAATATGTTAACGAGCATATTCCTGTATAGTTGATTGTCTTCAACCACTAATATTCTTTTAATCTCAGCTTGTTCAATACCATCGCTATGAGAGGGGACTGGTACAGTGCTTGTTGCTAAAGCCTCCATTACTTTCGTTGGATCTGGTGCTTGAACTTTGTTTTTCATTGACGTTTGTTTTTTTTGTTCTGTTATCCCATCTTGCTTTGTGATTAATTGATTTATCATGTTGTCTAGCGTGTTTTTGATATTACACTCTAGCTCAGCAAGTAGAGGTTCAATGTGTTGTTTATTTATTTTATCTAATAATTGTTTTGAGTTTTGTTTTGTTTCTATTTCATTTTCTTTTATGGCTTCATTAGACTGGTTTAGATTCCTCTTACATCTATCAATTGAGTCCAATAAGGAGCGCTTGCACTCTCCACCATTATCTATAAGTTGAGCGAGATCGTCTTCAATGTTATCCAGTTGTTCCTCTTGAAGCCCTATATATTGCTCCGTCGTTTGGCTGATAAGTAAGCCATTATGGACCATCATTTTCAAACGAAATTTTTCATATAAAGGTTGGTATACGAAATAATTGTCGAAGAGCCCTTTTATGCAACAACGAAAGGCCACACCAGATTCACGATTCTTACATAACAGAATACTTTGGTGAGGGTAATTCAAGCTCTTATTGGTAATGATTTCGGTATATAACTCGATACTTTTTTGTACTGTACTGAGGGCTAGTAATATGACAGAAGGCTTAAACTCTCTTATTTTAATGTCTATATCTGTGTTGACAGGAAGGGTTCGATAATCCTCCACTTGTTCGGCAATAATGCTTGCAGCTCCTAAAATATCGTCTTCATTCTCGAAAATCATAATGACTTTTGGATGACGGCAGGCCAAGCTAGGTTTTGATGGCATTGACAATTACTCCCTGTAGTTGCTGTGTGCGAGTTAGTTACACAAATAAACTTCATTATGATTTCTTTTACATTTTTTATTTAACATCAACTTACCTTGTACCATTTGTCTATCACTTTTTTTAAATCTTTTAATATAATAGGTTTGCTGACAAAATCATTCATCCCCATAGAATAGCAGTGTTCTTCATCACCGTTCATTGCGGCACCTGTTATGGCAATAATTGGAACGGGTTTTTTCTTATTTACTTTCTCTAACATCCTGATTTTATTGGTCATACTGTAGCCGTCTAGGTTTGGCATATGGCAATCGGTTAAAATTAATTTGTAGTCCATGCTTTGCCAATACTTTATTCCTTCAAGTCCATCGTCTGCAAGATCACATTGAAAACCTAATTTATTCAATTGTTTTACTATTAGCTTTTGATTTAAAAGATTGTCTTCGACAACAAGGATATCTGCAGGTTGAGAGAGAGCTTGATGGCAAATGTCCAAGTTATTGTCTAAGTCGTTTAATGATATTAAATCTGAATCTAAATCGAGATCTAATGGTTCTTCAACGATACTTTTCACGGAATCGATCAGTTGAAGCTTAGTCATTGGTTTTATCGGGAGTATGTGTCCATGGGGTATAAGTCTTCGTGCCTGAGACAACTCAGATCTTGGAATTGTGATTAAGAAATTATTTGCTTGCTTGTATCTCTGGTATAGACGTTGAAGTGAGTCTTGAGAGTTAGAAAGTGATCCTGAAAGCAGCATCACGATGTCATAGTTAATAAGGGCTATATCGAGATCCTCGATATTAATGAAGTCAACATGAGCTCCCTCGACTTTTAGTGGTTCAATGATGAAGTTATAGGCATCTATATTCTGCTTTGGCTTGATGACTGCTATGTTATAACTGTTTAGTTTTGGTTGAGGTTGATGTTTATCCTCTACTCGTAAAAAAGGGAGTTCAATTGTAAATGTCGAGCCTACATCAGGCTGGCTCTTCAGGCTTATCTCTCCTCCCATTAGATGAGTTAAATTTCTGCAGATAGCTAGTCCTAATCCTGTACCACCGTACTTCCTCGTGATTGAGTTTTGAGCTTGAGTGAATGGAGCGAATAATTTACTTTGATCTGTCTTATTGATTCCGATGCCATTATCCTCAACAATGAGTTTTATGCATATCTCCTCTTTGGTTATTTTAGTTATATCAGAGGTTAGACAAATCTTACCAGTTTCAAATTCTGAACGGGTAAACTTGATGGCGTTGCTCATTAGGTTATATAAAATTTGTCTTACCTTAACGGTGTCTCCTCTGACTAAGTTAGGTATTTGTGGATTTTCTATGATTTGTATATCTATTCGATTTTTCTGGGCATTAGGAAGAAAAATTTGAACTAAGTTGTCGATCATCTCTGTGATCGAGAAATCACTATATTCAACCTGCATTTTTCCGGCTTCAATTTTATTTATATCCAGAATATCATTGAGAATACAGATGAGGTTAGTTGCTGAAGTTGATGCGGTTTCAATTAGTTCCTTAGATTCATATGATTGCTCTGTGAGGTTAAGTAGATCGAGTGAACCTATGACGGCATTCATCGGGGTACGTAGTTCGTGACTCATCATTGAGAGAAATTCGCTCTTGGTCTGGTTAGCTTTTTCGGCTCTTTCCTTTGCCTGTTGAAATTCAATAGTTCGTTGAACGACTCTCATTTCAAGTTCGTTATTCGCTACTTTTAGTTTTTTCTGGGCTTTGTAAATAGGGGATTGGTCTATACAGATCCCATCAATTCGACAAATTTGATGGTTGTCATCTCGCCCAACTTTTCCTTTTCCTAATATATATTTAATTTCACCGTTTGGTAAAATTGTACGATATTCTTGATCGAAAAAATCCCCAGTATTGATAGAATGTTTGATAGCATCATGTACTTGGGGCATATCATCGGGGTGTAACCTTTTGAGCCAAGAACCCAAATTACCAACATCATGGGCCTCCAATGCAAACATTTTGTTAGCCCGCTCATCCCAGTCCCATATCCACTCCTTTTTTGCACTGTATACACCTCGCCAATTGCCAATTTCACCAGCATCTAGTGCGATATTTCTACTTTCAGTGGCTTCATGTAAAGCAAATAATGTTTCTTTTTCCTGAGTGCAATCTATCAGAGACCCCGTGATTAATTGTTGATTATTCTTGAGTAGTACGACCTCACCTCTGAGTTCAAACCATCTGACATTTTTCTTTATCAGGAGCCTGCAATCAAAACAAAATTGTTCACCCGTTTTTAGTTTATTCTCTTGAAATACAGAAAATTTATTCTGATCATTGGGGCTTACCATATTGGTAAATTCGTCCCAACTCATTTCAGAAGCTAGATCTATATCAATAAGTGCCTTAAAGCTTGTAGATAAAAAACTGTGCTGTCTAATAGGATCAAACTCCCAGATCCCGATGTTTGCTACATTGATGGCATGTTCTAGCCGTTCCAGTTTATTGCTTGTTTTATATTTTTTAGCCGTGCATCTGCTACATTCATTAACGATAAGCCAGTAATCTCCTGCATTTAGTGGACTTTTGTTTATGGCAACGTTGACACAGATATTTCGATCATTAACTGTTAAGAAAGAGAAGAAACTCGTTTGAATTTCTAAATGTTGTAGAAATTCATCCTGACTGCTATTTGCTTTATCTTGAAATATTTGAAAACAGCTGCTAGCCAGCTTTCCTGTAAGACTTGAATTGGATATATCAAATTCATTTTGAAAGTGTGAGTTTATATGAATTATGCATCCTGCTTTATTACAGACCATGATAGGAAAAGGGGTAAGATCTATCGATGAGTTCGCGTACATAGTCCTTGTACTCCATAGGGGTAATCCTTTCATTAATCATAGCAGCAGTTGTTTTTTTAGGATGTCGATTACAGTGATAGGCTTTAACGGTATGCAATCAGTTTGCTAAGTGATAATAAAATATGTTGAAGTATTCGGCTAATTAAGTACTTTGTTTACGGCTTCTAGGATCTCTCTTTTTGTTGATGGTTTAAGGATATAGCCTTTCAAACCTTGCTCAGCCCAAGTTTTGATCAGGTCTTTGTTCTTATTTCCAGTGAGCGCGATGATGGGGAGTTTCTTACACCCTGTTACAGTTTTTATCTGTTTAGTGGTATTAATACCATCAAGATTTGGCATAAATAGATCCATTAAGACTAAGTCGTAATGGGTGTTTTTTATTTTTTTTAAGGCATTTAAACCATCACTAGCCTCATCTGTATCGTATTTTTCTTTAACTAGAATGTTGACCAACATGTCCCTATAGAGTTTATTATCTTCCACGACTAGAATCTTAACTGCTCCTTTAGGAGGATTAGTTAATGAACTCGCTGTATTAGATAAAGCCTCTAGGATGCTTTGTTGATCTGGCACCGATATTTTGTTCATCTCTTCGACCCGAGCCTCAAGCTCCTTGATCCCAACTTGTTTAACGAGTAGTTGGTTAATCATTTTATCTAAGCCTGCTTTAATATTACCTTCTAATTCGACGAGTAAAGGTTCGATATGAGTTTTATTAATTTTTTGAATAAGCTGTTCTGAGGCCGAAGGGGTCTGGGTTACTTCATTTGCATTTTTAAGATTATTTTTACAGGCTGCAATAGAGTTGAGTAGGTCGTGTTTACATGTACCGGCCTCATCAATAAGTAGCGCGAGGTCCTCTCCGATACTTTCCAGTTGATTATCTTGAAATCCTATATATTGGCTGGTGGATTGGCTTATCTGTAAACCATTGTGAACGATCATTTTTAGGCGGAATTTTTCATAAAGTGGTTGGTAAACAAAATAATTATCAAATAGCCCTTTGATGCAGCATCGAAATGCAGCTCCTGACTCGCGGTTTTTACACAGTAAAATACTATGATGGGGGTAGTTCAAACTGTGGTCTGTGATTAGTTGGGTGTAGAACTTAATACTTTTTTGAACACAACTTAAGGCTAATAATATGACTGAAGGCCGATACTTTTTAATTTTATTGCCTATCTCCTTGTCGACCAATAACGTTCGATAATCTTCTACTTGTTCTGCAATAATGCTTGCAGCACCAAGAATGTCATCTTCGTTGTCATAGAGCATTATCACCTTGGGATGACGACATGCTGGAGTTGGGTGTGCTGTCATCAGTAATTACTCCGTGAACTTGTTTTAATGACACTTTCAATTTGAGAATTAAATTCTTGCATTGTAATTTATCTTCCGCATTACCAGAATTTTCCAGTGCTTTTAGTAGGTGTGATGTTTGTTCTGCACCTACCGCTGCAGCTGAGGTTTTTAAAAAGTGAGCTTCCTCTTTAACCCCGATTAACGATCCTTGGTTGTACATGTGAATGATTTTTAGTAGTGACTCTTTTGCCTGCTTTAAGAAATCAATTTCAAACTGTCTTATCATAACGGGATCATCACCGATTAGATCTAACATGATATTCTTGTTTAATACCTTTAAATTTGATTCAGTCATTCAGATACCACTTCTCAATTACTTGTTTTAAATCCTTCAGTAAAATGGGCTTACTAACAAAGTCGTTCATCCCTGTTGATAAGCAGTGCTCTGCATCTCCAGTCATCGCGGCTCCAGTAACGGCCACTATAGGCGTCGTTCTCTTGTTATATTGTTTTTCTAGCTGACGAATTTTAGTTGTCATGTCATAGCCGTCAAGATTTGGCATATGGCAGTCGGTTAAAATAATTTTATAGTCAGTCCTCTCCCAATGTTTTATGCCATCTAAACCATCTTTCGCGATATCGCATTGATATCCTAAGGCGGATAGTTGTTTTACTATCAACTTTTGATTTAGAGGATTATCTTCGACCACTAACACATCAATTGTGGTAGATAGTTCCTCTATAGGGTTGGATTCACTGTTGAGGTTATCAACATCGAGATCGTTTAAGTTTAATTCGTCCAAACTTAAATCATCTAAATCTAAGCATAGTTCATTGTCGATTGATTTCTTAACTGAGGCGATAAGTTGTGACCGAGTCATAGGATGCGTGGGTAATATAGTGCTTTGTGGTAGCTGTTTTCTCAATAAGTGAGCTCGGTTACGTGGTATGCCTATTAATATTGAGTGTGCATTACCACATTGTCGATAGAGCTTTTCAATTATAGGGAAATCGGTACTCGTATCAGTGAGTAATATGATGAGGTCATAGGATGTGATATCTGTTCCCATGGATTGTACGTCGAGTATCAGGGACTGAGCACCTTCACTGATAAGATGTTGGGTGATGCTCTCTTGGTTCTCTCTATTATCCGTTAAATTGATTAAGGCTATGTGTGTTTTATAAAGCACTCCTTGAGGAAATTCCGACTTGTTTTTTGAGCGCCAAAATGGCAGTTCCACGGTGAAGTTAGCCCCCTCATTTGGTGTACTGGTTAATGATATTGCCCCTCCCATCAGTTGAGCTAAGTTACCACAGATGGCTAGACCTAATCCTGTACCACCGTACTCTCTTGTAGTGGAACGTTGGGCCTGAATAAAAGGGGTAAATAGCTTCTGCTGAGTTCCCTTATCTATGCCTATTCCATTATCGGTAATAGATATCGCAAGTTTATAGATAATACTATTGTGCTCAACAATATGAACGTCTAAGTGAACTTCTCCCTGTTTTTCCTTTGTTGTTGAGGTAAATTTCAATGCATTGCCTAGTAAATTAAAAATAATTTGACGTAGTTTAGTCGCGTCACCTTCTATGGTATTTGGAATATTGGGATCTTCGTTAACATGCAGGTTAATCTGTTTACTCCCGGCGATGGGACTGTACACTTGAACGACGTTACCTATGATATCTGTGATAGAGAGATCTCTTTGTTCAAGCAGCATCTTTCCGGCTTCAATCTTATTAATATCTAAAATATCATTTAAAATAGAGATTAAGTTATTGGCTGACGTCGTGGCGGTTTCGATGAGATCTTGAGATTCAGGTGTTTGCTTAGATAAAGAGAGTAGATCTAGTGAACCCAATACTGCATTCATTGGTGTTCTGAGTTCATGACTCATCATTGAGAGAAATGCACTCTTGGTTTGATTTGCCTCTTCGGCTCTTTCCTTGGCTTGTTGCAACTCCTGAGTACGTTCGATAATTCTGGCTTCAGCTTGAGTGTTGGCTTCTTGTAGTTCTGCTTGAATGTTGAAAAAAAGCGTTTGGTTGATACAGACTCCATCGATACGGCGGATCTTATTGTGACTATCTCGGCCTATTTTTGCTTTGGCATGCACGTAAATCAACTCTCCATTGGGAAGTACGGCGCGATACTGCTCATCGTAGAGGTCACCCGTTGTTAACGTGTGACCTAATGCGTTAATTGCCGCTTCTTTATCATCGGGATGAAGTCTTGCTACCCAGGTATCGAGTACACCGATCTTTTCTGGTTGCAGTGCAAACATAGCGTTAGCTTGAGTATCCCAACTCCATTCCCATTTGTTTTCTTCATTCAGTTCGGCGTGCCAATTTCCGATATTTCCAGCATCCAATGCATTGTTTTTGGCTACTATGGCAAATTTAAGTGCAGAGACGGCCTCTCTTGTTTGAGTACAATCGGTTAGGGAACCGGTGATCGTGCATTGCTGTTGGTCATTAATGAAAACTTCACTTCTTAATTCAAACCAGAGGTCGGTGTTGTTTACTGTTATTTTAATATCGAAGTTGTGTTGAGAGCCGACTTCAAGAGGAGTAGAGCTGAAAACATTAAATTGATCTTGGTGATCTGGATGTGCTCTTTTTATCAAATCGTCAAAAGTAAGAGGGTAATCAATTGATAGACCAATTAATTCTTTTAGTTTTGGTGAGAAGTAACAAGCTTGGGTTTGAGGTGTATATTCCCAGATGCCAATATTAGCCCCGCTAATAGCATAAGATAAACGGAGTAATTTACTCTTTGTTAAGGTCGTTTTAGACGGTTCGTTCTTGTATCGATTAATCACTACTCAGGCTCGGATGAAAAGCAGCGGAAGTGCATGATTCGAATACTATGTTGCAGTAGGTTTGATACTTTTCTCTTAAGTGCATAGATAAACACAGGGTTTGTTTATCGTAAACAGTGATGTGAGATAAAGTCAAGATGAATGCTGACATCGTATACATAACTTAATCACGCCTTATTATAATGAACTAGTCATATTTCTAAGAATAGCAGTTACCCCCTGCTTAGCCTTAGTTTGTGTAAGAAGATTATTTGTCTTCCGGTTCTATGTCGCTTGTTAGTTCTAGATGAAAATATGAACACAAAAATGATATGAGTTGAGATTAAATCTGAGAGGGATTAATGGCTAAAATATTACAATGGACTAGAACGACTATCTGCTCACTTGCGCCGACTAAGACCATATTAGCGTCATATTGATCAGTGATAGTCGGAATCATATGAATATTGAGGGCCAGTAGCAGCCCTCATTGACAATATTTATCTCAGTTTATTATTGATAAAATCGGTTGAATTAGCGTCTAACGTTCGTTTCGAGAGGTAGTTGGTTCCTGTAATATGTTTAATTAGATAGCCCCTGTCACTGCAACTATGTTCAGTTATATCTTTCCAGGGGATGTGACTATTTACATATTCTGACTGACTATGTATCCCTTGTTCATCGATGACAAGCTGAACTTCATTACCAGCCGCTTTACTCATCATCTGTCGCCACAGCCACCACGTCTTCTTAAATCTTACGCTTAACCCTTCCACGGCACCTAGACCGACAATAAACAATGATGCATAAGCGTTAACCCCTGTGAGAAGTAGGGAAGTACCGATCAGAAAAAAGCCGATAGATTTGTAGTAGGCTCGAATACTTTTATTATCAGTGACAGACTCTTCGAAGCACTCCGTAAAGTACTCTTTGTCTAACACGTAGGATTTTGTATAGCTAAATGGGCTGCTCATCGGGGCTAGTGTTGTCGGATTATGGGGCTAGTTTAACCTTTGAAGTATCCAAAGCAAATATTGTATTTGTAAGATGTCCCCATCTACACTGAAATAATGTCCAGTAATTCAGTTAGGCTGTGTTATGTCGTTTATTCCAAAAGGTTATGCTAATTACGAGTCAACGGATATTTTTACCAAAGAGAGTGTCCCCAAAGTGCTGTTGGCACCCCACTATACAAAAAGTGGAGTGTATGAACAGATCCATGTTCTGAGTGGCGCGCTTAAATACTTAGGTTATGAACCCCTCTCCCTTGTTGCCGACAAAGAGGTACTCGTAAAGGCTAATGAGACTGCAATGGCTCACCCTTATTATCTTCATCGATTAGAGCCTGTCAGCGATGATCTAAGATTTGAGATCCGTTTCTTTTCCCGAGTAAAGCCAGAGGCAAACTCAAAAATTTTCCCCAATGATTCGGAAAATATCAAACAAAAATAAGTTTTGGATGGTTTGCTGAAAATGGTTAATAGTATCTGATATTATGTGTGCAACGCTTGCTAAGCCTTTGGTTAACAAAATTTAACACGACATTTACACTGAAAGTGCCTAGAGTAACCTTTGTGATCTTCATTATAATTATCGTTTATGTTTTTAACACGATGGGTGTGAAGTAAGTAACAAAGGGGGACCAGTTTAATTCATTAGAGCTAGACCTATAAATAGTAGTGGTGCCTAGGCAAATAAACGGGGAGACGATATGTTAATTAGTAGCATAGCAGAGCTTTTTTTCTGGTTTTTTTGGGAGTTTTTACTCTCCTTTATCCTATATACGACGGGCGCCTTGGTGCTTAGACTTATCACATTTGGCAGAGTACGAAAGCCACTCTTTTCCCCCTCTATCTTTAGCAATGAGAAGCAACTTGCAAAGAATGACTTTTTTTCAGTGTACATAACAGGCTTCTTTTTCTATCTCATCTTACTGACTCTACTTATTTGGTTAGGATAAAATGAGTGTGGACATTGAACATTTGTTATTGCATGTGGCACATGTAAGGAAATTGAGTTGATCAGGTTCAATTCTTTCATCGTTGTTTAGTTAATCATATCTATTTCTCTGCCAAGGGGTATCACTTAAGTATTGGACAAACTCTATCTCATAACCGTCAGGATCTATATAATAGACATTCTGTCTGAATTCATCGACAGCACCCTCTTTATCGACGACAAAACCGGCTTCAGCCAAACGTGCTATGACACCATCAAGATCTGAGGTGACAAAAGCAAAGTGTGCCAGACCTAGTTGATGCCCTGTTAAATCCCTATTGACGCCTACACCGTCATCATTGAAAGTGAGGTACTGATAATCATCGCCAAAATGAACCCAGTTTCGATCTTTCCCATGCCAATTTGACTCCCCACCTCCTCGGACATTCCAGTGTGGAAAGGCTGCTTGGTAAAACGTTAGTGTGGTTGGGATGTCTGTAACGACTAAGTTAAGATGTTCTAGATGTATCATAGCTAACTCCTTTTTTGCTCTTATACTGACAGAGCATTATTGAACTTTTCATGGTGGGTTGAGTTGGTTTTCACCCGCCCAATATAGTTTGATTTTGTTACATACCGTAGATATATTCTTGTTGTTTTGGGTAAGGTTGAAATTGGTGTTTCTCGCGAATAGTACTTAAGGCTGCAGCATATTGATAAAGCATATGCAAACAGTATTGAATGCGCTCTTTAAGATCCGTATCTCTTGAATTCATGCTCGAATCGCTAATGATATTGTCGTCGGGTTGCTCATTTAGAACTTCTGCTACATGACGAATAATCAGGTGGTCAGGAAGAGCGACTAGTTTGTTGTTTTTAAGAGAATTCATCCTTAATTCAGCTATTGGGTAAGCGCCACTTATTCCGCTGACAACAGAGATCAACAAGGCTGGTTTATGCGCCGTCTCTTGGTTGTCACACATAAGCAGAAAATTCTTGAGTATGGGCGACGCCATTCCTCCCCATTCTGGTGTGATTAATATCATAGCATCGGCGCGTTTCACTTTCTGACTGATCAAGGGCCATGGATTGCCTTTAGCGAACTTACTCTCCGGCTTTCCGTCCCAGAAAGGCAGTTCATGGCGACAGAGCTCAATATGACTAACCTCTGTGAAATCGGTTGCAACCTTACTCAAATAGTTGGCAATTTTGGCACTTTGAGATTGAGTTCTTTGGCTGCCGCTGACAATAAGCAAATTCATTTTGTAAACCTTTTTGTTTATTTAATATAAAGTAATGTAATTACTTTATATAATAAAGTAAAGGTGAGATTTTAAATAAAGTAAATAAAAAAGTTTACTTAATATATGGATCAGTAATAATAGAGGAAGTAGAGTCATTTTCATCATGAATTTCAGCTGCTGGAAATCATGCTTGCTATGGCAAGTAAAGCTAGATGTAAGAGGTGTCATGAAAACCAGCGAGAAAATTGTTCAACTGCTTAAAGCCCTAGGCCCACAAACAGCTAAAGTGCTCGCTACTGAGTTGTCATTGACAACTATGGGGGTACGACAACATATGCAAGCTCTTGAGGATGAAGGGGACGTTCGCTTTGAAGATATTAAGGCGAGCCGAGGACGTCCCACTCGTGTCTGGTCTTTGACATCGAAGAGTAATAGTCACTTTGGTGATCGTCATGAAGAGCTTTCTGTGCAATTGATTGATTCAGTGATAGCCATATTTGGTGATTCAGGGCTAGACAAGTTGATCACTCATAGAGAGGAAGCTTCATTGGCTCTGTATCAACATAGACTCGTGAGGGAGACGACACTTCTAGCTAAATTGACAGCCTTAGCTGAGTTGAGAGAGGCTGAAGGGTATATGGCGAGCGTTATCCAAGAAGATGGTTTTTATTGGTTATTAGAGAATCACTGTCCAATTTGCGCCGCGGCAAGTCAATGTTTGAGCTTTTGTCGCTCAGAGCTGAACTTATTTCAGACCTTGCTTGATGGTGTTGCTACCGTTAACCGTGTAGAGCATATTATTGAAGGTGCTCGTCGCTGTGCTTATAAAGTTATTCCCATTAATCAGTTGATAAAATAGATGGAATCTAAACGTGGCCGTTTAGACCGGTTTATCAGTCAGCAACTTCAAATTAATCGCAAAAATGTCCGTTTAATGTTGGCCAAAGGTCAGGTTAGAGTAGACGGTGAGTTGGCTCGCGATATTGACTTGATTGTGGATGAATTTTCTCATATCTGCGTAGATGACAAGGTGCTACAAGCTAATCAAACTAGCTATGTGATGCTGCATAAACCTGTAGGTGTAGTTAGTGCGACTGTTGATGATAAACATAAGACAGTGATCGATCTTCTTGAATGGGATAACAAGGAGAGCCTGCATATTGTTGGTCGATTGGATCTTAATACATCAGGACTTCTGCTGCTAACCAATGATGGTCGTTGGTCTAAACGCTTGATGGATCCAGAACATAAGGTAGGAAAGCTGTATCGTGTTCATCTACACAATACGCTAACTTCAGAGTATATATCTGCGTTCGCACAAGGTATGTATTTTGAGTTTGAAGATATTACCACTTTGCCAGCTGAGCTTGAAATTGTTGATAGTCATACAGCTCTAGTGACACTTTATGAGGGACGTTATCATCAGATTAAACGTATGTTTGGTCGTTTTAGAAACCCTGTTATTGGTCTACACCGGATCTCTGTGGGATCAATACTGCTGGATAAAGGACTTGCCGTTGGGGAGAGTCGTGCTTTAACGGAGGATGAAGTTAAGGAATAACTAGCATAATGCGTTTTTTGCGGACAAGTTCACGCTGCTGCTAATTTTGTGATCGTTGACTCGTTAGTTCATTATTTCTACCTTTTGTGGTCCATGAAATTCAGCTGATAATTTCAATATGTGTGATGATGATCGCTATTATTAAGTAATTGTGATTTTGATGTGATTAGCGTTTTTTGCTTATTTTATATAGCAACAGACAGAATGTGTAACCAATTGAAAGTATAATGTATTGTGTGTTATTGTTGGAAATAAGACGCTAGAGAACTGTTATTTAAAAATGTTTATAACTTGTTGATAGTGCTTGTTATTCTGCATGTGGTCTTGCTGGTTTGTTTCATCTTACACCTCAAGTTTTACCTCGATTTTCTAATGCATAAGCTAGATTTTCTCATTTGCTCTGTGGGATCCCTTCAACTAGAATGCGCCGCGCACGATTTATACTTTAAGCACTCCTCGATGAAGCATATATAGAATCAGGACGTGGTTTGGCTATATTTCAAATAAATTTAATCTTGCTTGAAATTCCTGTAGGGAAAATAGATGTCAACTAAGCTAGCTAATCCAGCGCCTCTTGGGCTTATGGGTTTTGGTATGACCACCATACTGTTAAACATTCACAATGCGGGTTTCTTCCCTATCGATTCTATGATTTTATCTATGGGGTTATTCTATGGTGGCATTGGCCAAGTAATCGTCGGCATTATGTGCTTTAAACGTGGCGATACATTCGGCACCACAGCTTTCACTTCTTACGGCCTATTTTGGTTAACCTTGGTTGGCTTACTCGTTATGCCTAAAATGGGACTAAGCGAAGCGAGCCCTGCAGGTTTTATGGGTTGGTATTTAACTTTATGGGGGATCTTCACCGCATTTATGTTTGTAGGTTCATTACGTTACCCTCGTGCTAAGCAGGTCGTTTTTGGTTCGCTTACAATACTATTCTTCCTATTAGCAGCAAGAGATTTCACTGGTAGTGCATTAATTGGCACTATTGCTGGTTTCGAAGGTATTTTCTGTGGTGCAAGTGCTATCTATTTTGCAATGGCCCAAGTGCTAAATGCTGAATATGGCCGTACAATTTTACCTGTTGGTGAGCTTGTAGTGAAAGATAGTAAGCTATCTCCAGCTGATGAAATTGTCACTCAGTTAAACGCTGCGTAATCATTTCGATTTTAATCGAAAAAAGGCTGACATTTGATGTCAGCCTTTTTTATTTGGGCTAAATATCGAGATTAAGCTTGCTGTAATTTCAACAACCATTTGCCATACAGATAGATACCTACTGCTGATATTGTTCCTATTGCAGCAATAATATACCAAGCCATGCCGACATCATGGGTATTGTATAACAAGGTCGTGAGCATTTGTGCTGATTCACCTGTGTAAGCGACTAAAGTCGTGAACGCTTCTCCTTGGGGGATCGCATTTATCTCTTGGGCACTCATGCCACGTTGTGATAGTAACTCAAGTGAGAAAATCTCTTTTGATGCATAAATCTCATACAGTCTAGGACCAAAATATCCCTCTAGGGTCCAACCTATTCCTTGCGGCAGCATCACGAAGCCAAGGTACATGGCTTTTTTGCCTTCAGGGGCAATATTACCCATAAATTCGTTCTTCTTTGGGCTGATCATCATCTCACCAAATGAGAACATGACAATGGCGAGAACAACCATCCAAGCTGCATTGGTAGCACCAATCAATACGAAAGCGAAAATACTCAGTAGACATCCAGCTAACATGGCTGTAGTAATGCGGTATTTTGCTGTGAGTGCAGCCACCAAGAAGCAGGTGGTCATGATCATGCCGGCATTGAGATTCAGCATGCCTTCAGGCATCACCCTAGTGCCAGTATTATCTAAGCCTAACCAGAATTGAAAGAAACCGTTCGAAGTACCTTCAGGTCCAAATAGCGAAGTCACGATAACGCTGGTATCAACCCATTCAGCAATATAAATAGGCAAGACATCAAATAATGAGTTGAACAAGAACCAAAATCCTGCAAACACCAGCATGTAGTAGATCACTACAGGTTTTTTAAGTTCATGGAGCGCATCTTTCCAGAGTGCTTGTTGCTGGATCTCACCGGATTGTATCTTACGCTTACGCTCTAAACGCTCCTCCTTACCAGGTTCTTTATAGGCGAGTAAAAATAGGAAGTTAAGTGAAATGATAGCGGCACAGGCGTAGAAGACATTGTCCCAAGATAGCTGGCGCATGTGCACAGCGACCAGTGGCCCTAAGAAACCACCAATATTGACCACTTGATAGAAAATGCCCCAGGCCATAGAGGTGTTTTGCCTGCCGGTTGAGAGTACCAAGGTACCTTGAATACCCGGTTTGAATATCCCTGTTCCTCCAGCGAGTAATATGGCACCGAACAAAAAGCCATAGAAACTTGGGAAGAAGGCCATGACTAAATAGCCGCAAATTTTTATGATGGTGGATGCGAAGATGGTCTCTTTGTATCCGACTCTATCGGATATACCACCGGTAAATACTGGGATAAAGGTCTGCATCATGGCCCAAACAGCAAGAATGACACCGTAGTCGCTCAGGCTTATTCCTAAGCCTCCCTCTGACACTGGTGCTTTAGCATAAAGGCCAGCACTGGCCTTTACACCATAATAGGCAATACGCTCAACGAGCTCCATTCCGCCTACAATCCAAAAAATATAACTTAGGCTGGCAATAGAAGCCCACATACCTAACTGTTTCACTTCCCGCAGATCGTTATCCGCGTAAGCATCTTTGGAGTCGCTCATACTTTTCCTTTAATTATTATAATTATTTATTGTTATCTGTGTTATTTGTTCTGATTGCTTGTGTTTAAACGGGGCAACTGAGTATTTCAATGTGTGCCATAGAACTACTCACTTGTAACGTACTCGACACTTTACCTAATTCGACTGAGAAACACCAAGCGATTAGCTGAAAATGAAACCTGCTTAGCAAAAGCGTTTAAATTCAATAATTGATATCTAAAAATGAAGGTGAGACTGTTAATCGATATCGGTATACAAAGAAGAGGTAATGGGTGACAAAATATGACTAAGCAGAATTAGGTAAGGTAGGTAAGTAAAAAATGGATTGTTTATTTATTATCAATATAGCTTCAACCCGTCTGAGTTTTCTCATTGGGCAGTGAGTTTAGCTCATTGGTAAAAGCAAAGTTATTCTTTCCCCTATGCTTGGCGAGATACATGGCTTTGTCAGCCTTATTGATAAGCTTTGCCCCATCAACACCATCATCGGGAGCAACCGCAATGCCTAGGCTAACGCCTACTTTACATACTGTGTCTTGAATCACGAAGTCGGTTGTCAGTGAGTCGATCATTGTGCGAGCAATATGTTCGACAATACTGAGATCGCTAACATGGGGAAGAATAACCAAAAACTCATCTCCGCCCACCCTGGCGAGGATATCTTCATCTCTAATTGCGTCAGATAATCTTACCGTTACCTCTTTTAAGAGCTGATCTCCTGCCTGATGACCTAAAGTGTCATTGATGTTTTTAAAATTATCTAAGTCGGCAAATATCACCACAAGCTTGTTACCTTTTGTCTGTAAGGTCTTGAGATAATCTTGCATCTGTTTACCTGCATATTCACGAGTTGGCAGGCCGGTTAATGTGTCATGGTGGGCCATGTGTTTAAGCTTTTTTTGCAGTTGATCCCGCTCGATAGCATTATGTTTAAATATCTTCATGGCTTTGGCCATGTTACCCACTTCATCTTTACGCTCTGATCCTGAGATGTCGATATTCAGATCATTACGTGAGAGTTGGGTCATCATATGAGTCATGGCGACGAGAGGCAGGGAAATATCAGCAGCTAATAAGTAACCGAGAAAGAAGATAACAATGGCAATAATGGCACCACTTAACATGAGAAAACGGTTCATAGAATAGACAGGGCTTAATATCTCATTTGTGTCTATCTCGGCGATAATCGCCCATCGGGTGCCGAGAAAATTGACTGGCGCAAAAGCTGAAAAAACGGAAACACCTCGGTAGTCCTCTATTCTGGCATTACCGGCTTCTCCGACAAGGGCGCGATGAACCGAAACCGTGTCGACCTGGGTTTTGAGTATGCTTTGGCCCAAAAAGAAGCGTGAGTCGCTACGCATTAACAGGTCTGGCCCCACCAAATAGGTTTCACCGCTCTTCCCCATACCTGCGGTGACATGCATTACTCGATTAAGGGGGGCTATTGGCATCTGGAAGGCGATAATCCCGATATATTGGCGGTTACTGTCGAACACCGGTGATGCAATAAAGCTGGCGGGAGCATTGTTACTTGGCTCATAGGGTGAGAAGTCGGCAAAAAGATGTTTATTTATGTGTGGTTGATTATTAATTTGTTGTATTAATTCACTTAGATGTGTCTTATTCCAGCGCCCTGTGATCAGGTTAGTTGCAAAATCCTCCTCCTTCTTAACCGTATAGATAAGCTCCCCTTGAGTGTTAAACAGGAACAGATCATGAAACTCCCGAGTTGAGACTAAGTTGGTGAATGCGGGGTGATAGTCACCATGATATTGATCGTAAATGGATGCGTTGAGTGCACTTTTTTGTTCATTTGAGAAGGGGCTCATGGGGATGTAGGAGTTTTGTAGTTTCTGGGTCTGATCTTTATCCAGTGCGATCCAAGCTTGGGAAAAATGTTCGACGGCTGAGATCACTAGCGGACTTTGGGCGTGAAAAATCAGATCTTTTTCGATAACTGAAAAGTAAGTATTTAGTGCTGTACTCCTAGACTCTAGCAATGACGAGAGCTTATCCTCGGCAGAGTGTGTCATCTCATTTTTTGCGATGGTGAAAGCGATAAATGCAGTAATTAAAGCGGAAAGCAGTGCGAAGCAGATCATAACCACAGGAAACTTATGGGTGATCTTTAAATCTGTGAACATACTTTCTCTTCCAATAAACACAGTGAACCATAATTATAGTCGACAATTTATAAGCGGGCAGAAGCCGTTTGTGATTGGAATCAGTTTGGCTCTGTTCTGTTCAAAATAAGCTAAGAGAAGAACCATAACCGCTGTACTTTTACGATGGGAAATGGAGATAAGCAGCAGGTAATAAAAAGGGCTGTCTCAATGACAGCCCTTAGGGTTGGGTAAGCGCTAAAGTCCTAGGTACAATTACCTTGGCGTTATCACTTAGAAACAATCCATTAAGAACAATCCATTAGGAATTAGATCCTTCTTTTAACCCTCAAGCTTAGCAAGCTCAGCTTTTTGCTCAGTTAGCTTGTCCATATCACGTTGATATTCAGCTTGCTTAGCCCGCTCTTTCTCAATCACGGCAGCAGGGGCTTTAGCCACGAAGCCTTGATTAGAAAGCTTACCTTCGATACGGGCAAACTCATTAGCGGCTTTCTCAAGTAACTTGTCGATACGAGCCACTTCTTTAGCCACATCGATAAGACCAGCCATTGGGATCAACAGCTCCATATCACCAATCAACTGAGTGGTCGACATCGGCGCGACATCGTCTTCAGACATGATGGTGATCGACTCTAGTTTTGCCAGTGTAGTGAAGAATACCTGATTTGCTTCAAGACGAACTCTGTCTTTGTAGCTCACACCACGTAACAGGGCATTAAGTGGCTTAGATGGCGCAATGTTCAGCTCTGCACGGATGTTACGTACCGCAGTGATCACTTGCTTAACCCACTCAAGATCTTCCATCGCCTCTACATCAACTTTATCAGCTTGATATTCAGGGAAGGCGGCTAACATTAATGTGTCACCTTCAACGCCTGCAAGTGGCTGAACACGCTTCCAGATGGTCTCTGTTAGGTAAGGCATCATAGGATGCATCAGACGCTGCATCTTTTCTAGTACTGTCACTAGAGTATGACGTGTACCACGAAGTTGCGCTTCACTGCCACTTTGCATAACAGGTTTAGTCAGCTCTAAGTACCAGTCACAGAACTGGTTCCAAGTGAACTCATAGATGGTGTTGGCCGCTAAATCGAAACGGTAGTTTTCCATGTGCTCGTCATAGGTTTTAACGGTTTCATTGAACAGACCGATAATCCAGCGATCCGCAATCGATAGCTCCATTTCTCCCGGTTTGCCGTCAACTAAGATCTGACCGCAATCTAATGCTTCGCCTACTGCATCATCTGCAGCGTCATCAGCTTGCACTTCAGTGTTCATCAAAACATAACGTGAAGCGTTCCAGATCTTGTTACAGAAACTGCGGTAACCGTCCAGACGCTTCATATCCCAATTGATATCACGGCCAGTCGATGCCATAGAGGCCAAGGTAAAGCGCAGCGCATCGGTACCGTGTGGCTCAATGCCATCGGCAAACTCTTTACGGGTACTCTTTTCAATTTTTGCAGCAAGCTTTGGCTGCATCATGTTGCCAGTACGCTTAGCGACTAATGATTCAAGGTCGATACCGTCAATCATATCTAATGGGTCAAGTACGTTGCCCTTAGACTTAGACATCTTGTTACCGACTTCGTCACGGATTAGACCTGTCACGTAAACAGTTTTGAATGGCACCTGTGGCTTGCCGTTTTCATCTTTGATGAAATGCATGGTCATCATGATCATGCGGGCAACCCAGAAGAAGATGATATCAAAGCCAGTGACTAATACATCGGTTGGGTGGAAAGCTTTAAGCTCAGCAGTATCTTTTGGCCAGCCTAGTGTAGAGAAGGTCCACAACGCAGAGCTGAACCAGGTGTCGAGCACGTCGTTGTCTTGGCGTAGCACAACTGAGTCATCCAAGCTGTGCTTAGCACGCACTTCGGTTTCATCACGGCCCACATACACTTTTCCGGTCTCGTCGTACCAAGCTGGGATACGATGTCCCCACCATAGCTGACGTGAGATACACCAGTCGTTAATGTCACGCATCCACGAGTTGTACATATTCTCATACTGCTGAGGGACAAACTTGATGTCGCCGTTCTCAACTGCTTCCATGGCAGTCTTAGCCATAGGAGCAACAGAGACATACCATTGGTCGGTCAATAGTGGCTCAATGACCACGCCAGAACGGTCACCATAAGGCACTTTCAATCTGTGTGGATCGATTTTGCCAAGCAGGCCTAATGTTTCGAACTCTGCAACAATAGCAGTACGAGCTTTGAAACGATCAAGACCTGCATAACGCGCTGGTAAGCTGTTATCTAAATCTGTATTGCTGGTGCCATCGCTATTGACCACTTCAGCCGATGAGCGGATCGCCGCATCGAAGGTCAAAATGTTGTACATTGGCAACGCATGACGCTTACCGACTTCATAATCGTTAAAGTCATGTGCTGGAGTGATTTTCACACAGCCGGTACCGAATTCAATATCAACATAATCATCGGCAACGATTGGAATAAGACGGTTGACGATTGGCAGAATAATAAACTTGCCGATCAATGATGCATAACGCTCATCATCTGGATGAACCGCTACAGCACTGTCACCTAGCATGGTTTCAGGACGGGTGGTTGCGACTTCTAGGTAATCTTTACCGTCAGCGGTTAACGCGCCGTTAGCAAGTGGGTAGCGGAAGTGCCACATGCTGCCTTGCTTCTCTTTGTTCTCAACTTCGAGATCTGAGATAGCTGTGTGCAGGGCTGGATCCCAGTTAACCAAACGCTTACCGCGGTAGATTAGGTCATCTTCATAAAGACGGACAAAGACTTCTTGTACCGCTTCAGACATACCGTCATCCATGGTGAAACGTTCGCGATCCCAATCCACAGATGCGCCAAGACGACGTAGCTGTTTAGTGATGGTGCCGCCGGACTCTTTTTTCCAGTCCCAAATACGGTCGATAAACTTTTCACGACCAAGATCATGCCGTGTCTTGCCCTCTTCAGCAGCCAACTTACGCTCAACTAACATTTGAGTCGCGATACCTGCGTGATCGGTGCCGACCTGCCAAAGGGTGTTTTTCCCCTTCATACGTTGGTAGCGAGTCAAGGTATCCATAATGGTATCTTGGAAAGCATGACCCATGTGCAGGCTACCCGTCACATTTGGTGGCGGGATCATGATGCAATAGTTGCCCTTAGACTCGTCGCCGTGTGGCTTAAAGTAACCTTTCTCTTCCCAGCTTTTATAGAGGGACTGTTCAATAGACTGCGGGTTGTATGTTTTTTCCATGGAGGACGCTTCTCAAACTAAATTAGTGGTTGTTTTGCTTCTATCTTGGGTCTGTAATACCACACCCAAGCTTTGATATTGACGATAGCGTTCGCGGGCGATCGCTTTAAGTCCAGTATCATTGGCAACGAAATCGATAATTTGACCAAAGTTTACCGCAAATGAGGGTACTTGGTCTGCAAGATTAATCAGAAGATGGCGATTTTTATTGGGTCCTAACGTATCAAAGCCAATTTCGACGGGAGCACCTGTTGTTGGCCCTTCACCTTTAAGGTTATGGGGCACAAAAGCGGTCGGCTCAAATTGCCATAAAAGTTCGTCAACGTCATAGGCTTGTTCTCTATCCTGAGTATGGATATAAACCAGCTGCTGATTAACAAAAGCCTCTTGTGCCAGTTCACAGGCTAATCTGTGTACTTGCTCACTTGCCTCTGTGGGGCTGTTGGCCTCTGGTGGCATCACATAAAATAGGGCATTTGGCATGATTTAGCTCTATATAGACCGAGTTGGGTTTTATTACTGACGAAGGAGGATATTTTACACTAGATGTTGCTAGTGTTCAGCCATTTTTTCAGTGCTCTTATTTTCATTTACATCATAAGCCTAAATGTTTGATGCAGTGCAAAGATGCACTATGCGGTGGTGACACGGCGGTTCGCAGGGCTGCCGTGTCAAGGAGCGTTACAGTCGTATTCATACTTCGAGAAGATTGTCTTTTTGATTTGACCGTGTTTCAGACTCTATTCGGAGGAGGTTGGCTCGAGGTTAGTTAAAAGGGATTTATTTTGACAGCTCTTGTGGTTTTTCACCTGTTGCTGGCATCACTATATAGAGATCTTTCAGTTTATACTCATCACCTCTCAATAACGCCTCTCGCACGGCAGGCACCGAGGTTATAGGTAAGCCTTTGGTAATGAGGAGGAGTAAAGCTTGGGAAAAGTGATATTTATCTGATTCGAGGGTTTTTTGGTTATATATTTCTACTTGCATAACGTCCAGATGCTAATCGAGTAATTACTCTGTTTACATTAACACTTAGTTAAACTTAACGATAATGAAAATTGTCATAGTATTGCTTTAACTCGTAATGATGTCTTATTGAGAAGCTATGTGGTGAAGGGAGATAATCAAAACTCAAGTATAAAATACCTTTCCTATTTCTGAGTGGATAGATATTAGCGTATTTCATGCTTGGACAATTGTTAAACACTTAGGTAGGTTACCTGCTTGGTTGTTTATGTTTTAAAAGGGTTATTTTGCCGGCTAATCTACTGCTCTTATTTGCGGCCGCTATTTGGGGATTTGGTTTTGTAGCCCAAAGTTTAGGAATGGAGCATCTGTCTCCCTTTATGTTCAATGGTTTACGATTTCTTATCGGCGCTGTCAGCTTATTGCCTTTGATTGTATTTTTCTATCGTAGGGGAAAGATTCAGGTTGGGGATAGAAGCTCTTTACTTGTGGGATCGGCTGTGCTCGGAATTCTTTTGTTTATAGCTGCCTCGTTTCAACAAGTAGGCTTGCAGTATACAACAGCTGCCAATGCGGGATTTATTACTGGCTTATACATTGTTTTAGTGCCGATTTTAGGGTTAGCATTAAAGCACAAAACTGGGATGAACACTTGGCTTGGATGTGCTGTTGCAGTGTTTGGCTTGTACTTTCTCAGCATTACAGATGATTTTAGTATGGGCTATGGTGATGCACTGCAGCTTTTTGGAGCGTTATTCTGGGCTATGCATATCTTAGCGGTAGGCCATTTTGCCCGAAAAAACTCTGCTATATTGCTAGCCGGTTTACAATTTATCATCTGTGGTTTGCTTAGTTTACTCGTTTCCAGCGGATTAGAGTTCACGCAAGTTGAACATATTGCTGCAGCATGGGGCTCATTAGCCTTTGCGGGTATCGTCTCCGTTGGCATCGCTTACACCCTACAGGTTGTGGCACAAAAACGGACCCATCCGGCTCATGCGGCGATAATTTTAAGTTTGGAAACCGTATTCGCTGCAATTGGTGGCATCTTATTTCTGGGTGAAAACATGGATTCACGTGCCTTATTTGGCTGTGGTTTGATGTTAGTTGGTATGTTAATTTCTCAAGTTCCACTTAAGTATTTGGTTAAAACAAAGACGCAAAAGTTAGAGCTTGAAAGTTAAGCCGATATCACCCAAGTGACCTTACTTATGACTCTTGTTTGCCTGATCGGCCCCATCTCTTGGGTTGATATACTGTTACCGTTCTCTCCTTTAAACCAAAGGTTGCCAGCACTGTCGATAGTAGACAGGGTTTTAATTAACTGGCCAAACCTCGGGTGTTCAAATAGGTAGATGGCACCGGGTGTTAATTTTGTGCGTAGAGCCCCCATGCAGAGGACAAAACTTCCCGCAGGGATACGAGGTTGCATACTGACTCCTGATACACGGTAAACGTTTATTCCAAACATAGGGACTCCTAACATCGTTGGACAGCTCACTGACGACTAAACCGTTTAAGCCAGTTTGGGGTAGATCAAGGTTTCTGATGGTGGATAAGGACAGCTTGCCAGATAGGTTGTTAGCCCTTTGGTTCGCCAGAATATATCGGCAAATTGATTTACTTTTTCCAATAAGCTTACACAGACATCACGACTGATATGTTGTTTTGCTTGTGAGGCATTGAGCATGATGCTGTGGACCAGCTCATGGAGCTCCGGAAACTTATCCAGCTGGGGCTGTTTAATATAATCTCCCCATATCACATTGATCTCTTCTTTCACTTTACGACCATGAGTTTCTTTCTCTGCAACAAGACGTGAAAATTGAGCATGATCACTTGGGCTTGGATCTGACTTTGCTGCGAGTTGTTCGAGTAGGTCAACCATGCGGATCATGGTCAGAACGGCAAGTTGGGCCGTGATGGGATCATAGATCTTGCAAGGAATATCACAATGAGCTGATACACGTGAAAATTGTTGCTTTCTATCCCTAATATTTAACAGTGAATAAAGCATGATCGCTCCTTAGTGTTCAGACTGTGTCGTGGGTTTACGACGGTACAAGTGTATGGCAATCCCAATGGCAATCATTGCGGGTAGGATCCAAAGCAGGTGTATTATGGAAGATGACCAGTGTTGATGGTCATGACCTGAGTGGGCATAGACTAATGGTGAGATAAGAGCCGTAACGAGTAACATGAATCTGGTCGTAATGAGTCTATTTTTCATAAAGCGATGACCTTAAAATAGTGCTTGCTATGTATTGAAGTGAGTGTGAAATATTGATCTGTTTTGATCGATATAGGTCAGTGAAGTGTCTGGTATTGGTATTTAACGTTGACGCCTCCAGAGCGTTCAAGTTGTTGCTTTTGATATAAATAGAGCTCCTTACAGCTCAGACTTATACCGTGGAGGATTGCAGCATAAATAGGTTCATGATCTGCTTGTGTCATCAACCTATTTTTCAGTTGATGGTAGGGATGCATGATGTGAGAGAGCTGTGCATCGACGTTTCCTAGTCTGCCGTAAAGCTCCGATAGATTATGGTAACTGGCTAACCATGCCATCAATATCTGCTCATTATCCGCATAGTCTTTATAGAGATGAGCGACCCTCTCCATTGCGGTTAAATAGTGGTTTTCGGCATTCTGCCAATCACCGATTTTAAATGATTGGTTTGCTGTGCAAATCAGTTGGCGCCAAGTTTCCATAATCACTATCCTTACGTTAACTCAAATGTTAAATGAGAATTAATATCATTTGCGATTTTAAGTCGTTTGTAAAGTAAATGGGGTCATTTTTAGGCAGGATTTACATTTGTTAACAAGTGCTGGAGAGCTTTGAATCTAATGGGGACTAGTGATTCAATCATCATAGAGGTTTATTTTATTGGAAAACACACTTCACGCTTTCTTCACGGCCTATTCGCTATAATATTTAGATTACAAATTAACACCAAGATTAACTCATACTATTGGATTGATTACTAACGATGCCATAAAGCGTATAGTCATTGGTGATGGTAGTGAGTTTAAAAACAATGTTTGAAGCAGTATTGCAGGTGTAGATATTGATTAATAAAGGAAATAACTAAATGAAGAAAATAATATTAGCAAGCGCATTAGTATTAGCATCAACCAGTGTATTCGCAGCTCAAAGTACTGAACAAAAAGGTGGCTTCACTGGCCCCAGTGCGGTAACTGTCAACACAGTCCAAGTCGCTTTAGATTCAAAAGATGATACGCCAGTGACATTAACGGGTTATATCCTTTCTGCATTGGGTGATGAAGAGTACAAATTTAGTGACGATACCGGTGAGATAATTATTGAAATTGATAATCGTGATTGGAATGGCATTGAGGCAACGCCTGAAACACAAATCGTTATTCAAGGTGAAGTAGACAGCAATTGGTCATATACCACGATTGATGTTAATTCTGTTCAATTAGCAAAGTAATACTTTCATATGATGTAACTTAAACCTAAAGGCTAGGGGTTATTCTCTAACCTTTTTTTATTGAGCGGTGGCAGTCACATTCAAGTTACTCTCATCTTTATTCTGACTTCGAACATGTTATCGAACTGCATGATTAGTTCTATTAGGTAAGAATTTACTTAATTCTGCATTTCCGAGTGGCTTGAGTTATTGCTTGTTCTTTTAAAGGCTAAAATGTTTTAGATAGAGCCAATATATTACCCATCTGATAGCTTGTAATTATAAAACCCATTCAAATTTGCGATATAGCTCACACATGAATAAATATTAATTACCAATTCATCTTTGTTTGATGAAATCTACCACTTCAGTGATTTTCGATATACAGATGCCTTAACTTAGGCTGATGTCGAAGACACCATTCGATACATTTGTATTAAACAAGGTATCGAATGACTTAGTGCGACTCGCACACACCTTGGATAAACGTAAAACAATGGAATTTCTGCTTGAACCCCAATTATGGGTTGGTTTAATTACGCTGATTATTATCGAGATTGTACTGGGTATCGACAACCTAGTTTTTATCGCCATTCTTGTGAAAAAATTACCGCCAGAGCAAAGAGATAGAGCCAGAACTATAGGCTTGTCTTTAGCGCTAATCATGCGCCTAGGTCTGCTCAGTGTGGTCTCCTGGTTGGTGACGTTAACTAAGCCTATTTTCAGTGTATTTGAGTTCACGTTCTCAGCGCGAGATCTGATCCTTATTGTTGGTGGACTCTTTTTGCTTTATAAGGCAACTCATGAACTTCATGAGCGAATGGAAGGTGATTTAAGTCAACAACAAAATACCAATGTATATGCTTCATTCGGGGTTATTATTGCCCAGATTTTGGCTTTGGACGCGGTATTCTCACTCGATTCAATCATTACTGCGGTGGGCATGGTAGATAGTTTATCTGTCATGATGGTGGCCGTGATTATATCTATGATAGTCATGCTAGTGGCGTCTAAATCGATAACGAATTTTGTCAATGCACATCCGACTGTCATCGTATTATGTTTAAGCTTCCTATTGATGATCGGCTTTATTCTGGTTGCCGAAGGTTTTGGTTTCCATATTCCTAAAGGTTATCTCTATGCAGCGATTGGTTTCTCTATCTTGATTGAATTTTTGAATCAATTGATTCAATCAAATAAGGCTAAAAAAGCGGAAAGACAGCCACTGCGTCAACGTACCACCGAAGCCATTTTTAGATTAATGGGTAATAAGCATTATAACCAACAACACGAAGAAGATGAGGGCCAAGAACCTGCTCCCGTCAGTTTTGATGCCGCCGAGCGAGACATGGTCACTGGAGTACTTTCACTGGCAGAGCGTAATGTCCGCACAGTAATGACGCCAAAAAATGAAGTTCAATGGCTAAACATTGCCGATGATATCTCAAATATAAAAGAGACGATTAAGAACAGCTGCCATCAGCAATTTCCTGTATGTGACAACTCTCTCAATAAATTAATTGGTATCGTACGCAGTAAAGATCTGTTGTTGGGGATTGAAGCGGGAGAAGATATTGCCCAAATTGCAGCGCGACACACAGCTTATATTGTTCCAGACTCCATTAATGTTATTCGCCTATTAGATGGTTTTAGGGAATCTCGTGCTGGCATGGCGATTCTTGCCGATGAATTTGGTGATATTCAAGGTATTGTCACGCTACATGATCTACTCGAATCAATAGTGGGGGATTTCCCTGATATCGGAGAAACACCTGAAATCAGTCTGCTCGAGGGTGCCTGGTTAGTAAAGGGCTCGACCACACTGCATGATCTGGAGTGCCGTTTAGAAGTACAAGGCTTGAATGATAAGAGTCAAGACTACATCACCCTTGCAGGCCTCTTATTAACTTTGAGTTCAAGCATTCCAAAAGTCGGTGACGTGATTGAATATGCTAAGTTGAAATGTGAAATTGTTGAGGCCGATGACTTTAAGATATCACTGGTGAAAGTCAGTCATATTTAAGTCTTTACGGGTTAGTGTTTCACTTTTCTAACCTAAGGTAGATATTGATTAATCCGTCGAAAATATGGATGTTTTCGACGGATTAATCTAGCCAACTCTGTTCAGCCCCTATATTTTATTCCTACCTTTGAACCATAGTGAACAGATGTACTACTAACAGTCTTATGGCTTAATGTTCATCGTGTTATCAATAGCAAATAAATTATGGATATTGTTCAATGTTATGTTCCAGCTCGTTTAGATAAAAAATAATTTGCATCTTGAAGCTCCTCTAAAGGAGTGATTAAGTGGGGTCAAGAGATAAGACCTGATTTAGCTAGTAGTTGACAAAATTGACGTTTAATAAGCGTTTCACTGATATAAATAATCGTAACAGTGTCGTCCTCATAAATATAAGCAACTCTACACGTCAGTTGTTTATCTGCCACAATCTTGTACTCATGAATTCTAAAGCCATTAAATCGAAGTGGATTTGCAAATTTAATTTTAGGGCTATTTTGGGTAATGAGGCGAGGCAAACGTTCAGCGATATCTTTGCGAATAGCAGCTTCAGATTGACTGTGTTGATTTAAAAAGCTGCGTAAATGGCGGTTATTATCATAGGTGATAAGCATAAGTAAACTCTTCAAAAATGAAATGCCATTAACTATAACGCTAATCATCTTAAGCATCACGGTGTTTATCAGTATAAGTATTTAACTGATGTAATCAATTGGTTTTAATTGAGAAATAAATAGATTTCGTGAATAACACCGTAGGCTTAAAGTGAAAAGTTAGCTATTCCTCTTTACGCAGCGCACTGGGAGTAAATCCATAGTGACGTTTGAAAGCTGTTCGTAACGTTCTGGCATCGGTGTAACCAATGCTCTCTGCAATGTAGTCTAAGCTATGGCTGGAGTTTTTAATTAGTTGATAAGCCTTAGCAATTCGCCAACGACTGAGGTAGGCCATGGGGGAGAGGTTTAGCTCGGCATTAAATTTGCGTTGCAGACTCGCTCGTGACATGCCCACTTCATGACACAGAGTGGCTAAGGTCCAAGGTTTTTGAGGGTGTGTATGTAGTAGTTGGAGCACTTTAGCCAGTCTTGGGTTACGAAGGGCGGCTAAGAATCCGTGTAGGTGCTGATTCTCATTGATATATCTATGTAGTAGCTGGAAAAACAACACTTCCGTTAGGCGATCGATAATGACACTTTTTCGGCTGTTTGTACGTTGAATTTCACCATCAATCAGCTGTACAGTTACCCAAATATTGTTATTGGATTCGATATCAGTGAAATGAAATATAGAAGGTAGGGCGTCTAAAATTGGATGGGATATCGCTTCATCATATTCAACCATGCCGCACATGATACGGTTGGTGATCACCCCTTCTTGAAACAGTGGCCTACCTAGCTCACAGGCATCGCCTGCTAGCTGACAAGGTACTAAGTTGCTGCTCGTTTGATCAGCGATCCAGTGCATATCCCCCTTAGGCAATATCACTATATCCATAGGCATGATATCGAGCTGAGTTTCACCCGTGCCGATAAAAAAACTGCCATCTAATGCAATATGAAATCTAGGTGTAGGCTGCTGAGGAAGAGAGATCCCCCAGGGAGCAGCAAGACTGGAGTGGAAAAAAATACTGCCACGAAACCTTAAAGTTTCGATGACATCATCGAGGACGTCAAATGTCGAATTCTGATTTTTGAGCTGTTCAGAGCCTTCTTTGAGCATATTAGATACCTGAGTTTTTGGTTACTAGTCTATCATCTTGTTTGTAACTTATTCATAACAAGATTGGAGTAAAAATGAAAACATTTAAAACGTTACTGGTATTACTGATGACTTGTTTTCCTCTATTTTTTACAAGTTTAGTGCAGGCCGGACAAGCTTATGAGTTTAAAGATGGTGAACTTAAAAGACCTACGGGTTACCGAGAATGGATCTACGTGGGGACGCCAGTCACGCCAAATGAAATGAACAATGGTAAGGCGGCTTTTCCCGAACATCATAATGTGTACATCGATCCTAAGAGTTGGGAGCATTGGAAAAAGACCGGTACCTTCAGAGACGGAACCATATTAGTTAAGGAGCTTGTGAGTGTTGGTTCTAAGGCGGCGGTGAGCGGACAAGGTTATTTTCAAGGTGAGTACATTGGTTTAGAAGCCACGATTAAGAGTAAAGCTGATTTTCCCAATGAACCTGGTAATTGGGCCTATTTTAGCTTCTCGGGTAAGAAACATAAGACATTATCCAAAACAGCAAAAGCTTTCCCTGCAGCTTCATGTAATGGCTGTCATTTAGTGTCAGCTGCCGATGACTTTGTCTTCACACAATTCTATCCTGTATTAAGTGCGGGCAAAGGTACTGGAGAACAGGCTACCGGTGGCCACTTAACAAATTTAGAGAATAGCTATGTAGAGCCTAAGGGAGCGAAATAATGAAGAAGAAGGCTCTTATGTTTGGTGCTGTAGGGCTCTTGATGATGGGGTTATCCTCAATGTCTATTGCCCAGGGCACATTAGCTCCTAATGTGGATGAAAAAGGTAATATCAGCTTTCCGGCTGATTACCATAGCACTATGTTGCATTTAGGCTCATGGTTTGTCCCAACAGGTGGAGCGAGTGGTTTTCATCATGTTTATACCCAAAAAGAGAGCGTTGAGTATTTTCAACAGCATGGAGTCTTTCCTGATGGTGCCGTATTGGTAAAAGAGTTGCTTGTCTCCAAAGGAGGCGATTACACCACTGGTAATGGGGTACATTCGGCAACTGGAGAGTATAAGCAGTGGTTTGTGATGGTTAAAGATAGCCAAAACCGTTTTGTTGATAATCCTTTATGGGGGGAAGGCTGGGGCTGGGCGTTGTTTAAACCAAATGAGCAAGATAAAAATTTGGCTACAGACTATAAGACGGATTGCTTATCGTGCCACGTTCCTGCCAAAGACACAGATTGGATCTATACCCAGGCTTACCCCGCCTTAACTCAATGAACAGGCTTGTGTCTTGGTTGAAAATCCCGCTTTGAATCGTTTATGAAGTTGTCTCATAAGTGTAAATAGAGACTTAAAGGAGAGTTAATGAAGCCGAATTAATGAATATTTAACAGGGTATTCTATATGGGTTATTTATGGCTGCGGGTTGTTTATGCTATTATGCGTCCCTGATCCGACCTATTCCGCTGGGTTTGCTGCGAGTTTTGTGTGGTTTTCGCTAATGCAGGTAGGGCGCTTCCTAAGAAAATACACCTAGTACCAGTAGTAAGCCGAGCTTTAGCATGGACTTTTGGCAAACTTGCTTACGTGCAATAAACTCGACATTCATATTGGAATATTTTATTTAGGTGTCTCATTATTGAAAACAATTACTTAAGGAAAGCTGATATGAATTCGATATCTGATACCAAAAAACGTGTGTCACGTTGGAGCATGGGTTATGGAATTTTAGTTGTAATATTAGGCATGATAGCAATAGCCGCTCCTTATTTTGCCGGATTAAGCGTTAATGCTTTGATTTCGTTTTTGTTAATTTTTGCAGGAATAACTAAAACGGCGTTTGCATTTAAAGCCGACTCGTTTGGAAGTGGAACGTTACAGTTTTTATTTGGCGGTTTGACCATCATTTGTGGTGTTGGCTTAATTTTATTTCCAATGTTCGGACTCGCATCGATAACACTATTACTGATAAGTTATTTTTTTGTTGATGGATTTTTCACCGTTACCGCTTCTTGGGCAATGAAACCAATGAGTGGCTGGGGCTGGATGCTTATTAACGGATTAATAACGATATTTCTAGGTATCATAATTGCGAGCGATTGGCCGATATCTGGTGCATGGGCAATTGGTCTGTTATTGGGAGTGCGGCTTATGATGTCAGGATTTGCCATGCTGATGTTGGGACGAGTAAGCGTAGATTAATAACTCATATCACCACTGACAGTAGTTGGAATTTAAGGTGGCCATTCAGGCCACCTTTTTTGTGTATACAAGCCGATTAAATCTGTAGTAGGTTTGAATCTAGGTTGGCTAATTCGGTTCAATCCACTATAGCTAAAACCTCAATATCGGATTCATTACCATCAAGGTCGCAGGCTGGCTTTTCCCGTTAAAATCACGGGAGACTCATCAGTTTATTATACTGATTGGCATAAATGATCCAGCTTGTTTATTTATTTTGTGGTGAGTTAAATAATAAGCAGATATACTCCGCATCTCAGAATTACCCGTCAAATAATGATTAACTATAAGTCTTTGTAAATAAAGTTGTTTGTTTAAAGCGTTGGCTTCGTAAGTCAACGGGGAACTTCTCCCAGATAAGTCTATTTCTATAGGTGCTAAATGAGCTTCTTTGATAACGCTATGATTATCTTGTTCTTAATCGGGACAAGTTGTTTCTTCTCTATGTCGGAAATTGCCTTGGCGGCATCGCGTAAAATTCGCCTTAGACAGATGGTCTGTGATGGCGACAGTCGAGCCGAAAAAGTACTGCACCTGCAGGCTAACCCCGGTAATTTCTTCACCGTCGTCCAGATTGGTTTAAATGCTGTCGCCATTATGGGCGGTATTGTTGGTGAATCTGCTTTTACCCCCTATATTCATACATTTCTCACGCCATGGGTGAGTGAACCTTGGTTAGGAAAGTTGAGTTTCTTTCTATCTTTCGCGTTAGTGACCAGTTTATTTATCTTGCTGGCAGATCTTATGCCTAAACGCGTGGCGATGGCGGTTCCAGAAAAGGTTGCATTAGTCTTAGTTGGCCCCTTGATGATCAGCATTACTGTTTTCAAACCGCTAGTTTGGTTTTTTAATAGTTTAGCGAACCAGTTATTTCGCTTATTGCAAATTCAAACCTTACGTAATGATGCGGTAACCTCAGATGATATCTATGCAGTGATGGACGCAGGGGCTGAAGCCGGCGTCTTAGATAAAGATGAGCAGTTGATGATGGAGAAAGTGTTTGAGATGCAAACCATTCCTGTTACTGCCGCGATGACGGCTCGGGAAAGTTTGTCCTATTTTCTGTTACAAGACAGTGAGGAGGAGATTAAACGTAAAATTACAGAGGATCCTCATTCGAATTTTTTAGTCTGTGATGGACAACTCGATACAGTCAAAGGCATTGTAAATGCTAAGAAACTGCTTATATGTGTGTTAAACGGTCAGAGTATTAGTCTGAGAAACAATGAGCTGGTCGAGAGCTGCTTTATTATTCCTGATACCTTGAGTTTGTCTGAGTCGATGGAGTATTTTAAAAATAGTCGTGCCGATTTTGCTGCAGTGATAAATGAGTACTCCTTGGTTGTGGGGATTGTAACAGCGAAAGATCTTCAAGATGCGGTGATGGGCGCTTGGTCACTGCCGGAATGTGAGGAGCAGATCATCGCTCGTGATAATAACTCTTGGCTAATGGATGGTGTTACGCCGATAACCGATGTGATGCGTGCGCTAGACATTGATGAGTTCCCTCAGAATCATAACTATGAAACCATTGCTGGTTTCATGATGTTTAAACTGAGAAAAATCCCAAAGTGTACCGACTCAGTCAATTTTGCAGGCTTTAAATTTGAAGTCGTTGACGTGGATGCCTACAAGGTTGATCAGCTGTTGGTAACCCGGCTCGATAATATCAATACGGATGTGGTTGAAGTGAAGTTGGTTCCTGAGCCTCAAATTAATTGAGATAAATAAAAAAGGTGAAGCATCTGCTTCACTTTTTTGTGTCAGGAACACTTATGTAAATTTACCATGGATGGATATAAATTTACTTTGTATCTGGCTATAAACGTTCTCTACATTTAAAGGCGTTTCCTTCGCCCTTGGAGGTCAGAACATTTATGTCACAGTTTTACTTATGCTTAATCGCCTTGAACTACGCCAGCTCGGTTGATTAAGAACTGCGTAAGCAAAGGTACTGGGCGACCAGTAGAGCCTTTATTTGCACCACTGTTCCAAGCCGTACCTGCCACATCTAAGTGGGCCCAATTGTACTTCTTGGTAAAGCGAGAAAGGAAACACGCTGCTGTAATAGAGCCTGCAGCACGACCACCTAAGTTAGTCATATCGGCAAATGGGCTCTCTAAATGCTCCTGGTATTCATCCCATAATGGCATACGCCATGCACGGTCACCACTTTGCTCACCGGCATTTAATAGCTCGTGTGCCAGTGGGTTATGACCAGAGAATAGACCTGATGCGTGTTTACCCAGTGCAACGACGCAGGCGCCAGTTAGCGTGGCTGTATCGATAACTAATTCAGGGTCGTAGCGCTCAACGTAGGTTAATACATCACACAATACCAAGCGACCTTCTGCATCTGTGTTTAACACTTCAACAGTTTGGCCTGACATAGTCGTGAGAATATCACCTGGGCGATAAGCGTTACTTGATGGCATGTTTTCACAGCCAGCAAGTATACCAATCACATTGATAGACAGCTTCATTTGACACAATGCCTTCATTGCACCAATCACACCGGCAGCTCCACCCATGTCGTATTTCATCTCATCCATGGCTTCGCCAGGCTTAAGTGAAATACCACCAGAGTCAAACGTTAGGCCCTTACCGACGAGTACAATTGGTTTCTCAGTGTTGTCGACTGCGCCCTTGTACTCCATGATGGTCATGATGGATTCGTTATCGCTACCACGACCTACGGCTAAGTATGCATTCATGCCCAATTTAGCCATCTGTTCTTCACCAAGGGTCGTGACCGTTAGTTCTTCACATACTTCGCCAATTTGACGTGCTTGTGAGGCAAGATAGGCAGGGTTACAGATATTAGGGGGCATGTTAGCCACGTCGCGGCACAACTTCATACCAGAAGAGACGGCCATACCATGCTCAATTGCGCGATCACCAACGGTTAATTCACGACGAGTTGGTACATTGAAAACCATTTTACGCAGGGGACGACGAGTCTCGTCTTTACTGGTTTTCAGTGCATCGAAACTATAAAGGCTGTTCTGTGTAGTCTCAACTGCTTCACGTACTTTCCAATAAGTATCGCGGCCTTTGACATGTAATTCTGTTAGAAAGCAAACCGCTTCCATAGAGCCTGTTTCATTAAGCGTCTTAATTGTTTTAGTGATGATCTGCTTGTATTGGCGTTCGTCTAACTCACGCTCTTTACCACAACCGACCAGTAATACACGCTCACTGAGCACGTTAGGCACATGATGCAAGAGAAGCATCTGACCTGGCTTTCCTTCTAAATCACCACGACGAAGTAAGTTACTGATGTAGCCTTCACTTATTTTATCAAGCTGTTCAGCAATACCTGATAGACGCCTTGGTTCATAGACGCCAACTACTATACAAGCCGAGCGTTGCTTCTCTGGACTGCCGCTCTTAACGCTAAACTCCATGAGCTCTCCTAGATTCTTAAAGACAAATATTATTATTTATTAGATAATGTCTGCTTGTGCCCAAAAGCGGGCCTGAAATTGGTACACCAATAGTTTGTTTTTTAGGTGTTTCCCTGCCATTTTTAGTTCATGGCTGGTCACAAAACTACCAAAAGTAGACAGTCTACATGAAAGTGTGACTGACACCAGCATAATTATAAGTTTAGAGACTGGATCCTGCCTGTGATTGTATTTAGATACCTGATTCGTGAAGTTTTTAAGGCACAAATTGCAGTACTTTTCGTGTTATTAGCTATTTTTATTAGCCAACATTTTGTTCGTGTACTTGCTAATGCATCGGACGGCGATTTTCCAGCTTCATTAGTGCTAACGCTGTTAGGACTCAACTTACCCTACCTCGCTGTTTTAGTGCTTCCTTTAAGCCTCTTTCTTGGTATTTTAATGGCTCATGGCCGTATGTATGCCGAAAGCGAGATGGTGGTTTTACACAGTGTAGGGGTCAGTGAGTGGTACATTACCCGCGTTACATTATTGTTAGCTGTGCTCAATATGCTGATCACGGGTATCCTATCCGTTTACGTTACCCCTTGGGCTGAAGAGAGGCAAAATCAGGTATTGGAACATGCCCAATCTGAAGCGGGTTTAGCTGCCATCACCCAAGGCCGTTTTCAGACCAGCCCCAATGGCAGAGCCGTTCTTTTTGTCGAGCGGATTGGTAGAGATAATCAACTCGATAAAGTCTTTGTTGCCCAGTTACCCGATCCTGATGCTGAATTTGGACAGAGTAATATCGTGCTCGCTCAGGGAGGTAAGGTCATCGAAGATGCTACGGGCGGTCAACGTTTGCAACTCCATGATGGAGTGCAGTATCAAGTGACACCTAAGCAAGTCGATTTTCAGGTGATCGAGTTTGGGGGTTATCAAATGCAGATCAAAGAGCAGGAGGTGAATGAGCGTCGTCGCAAGCTCTCTGCACTTCCAATTAAAGAGTTAATGGCGCTAGACAGCCCTGAGAGTAATGCGGAATTTCATTGGCGTCTGGCTATCCCTATTTCTATCCTCATGTTGACCTTAATTGCAGTGCCTATGTCTCGAGTTAACGTTCGACAAGGCAAGTTTGCCAAGATGTTCCCGGCTATTTTACTCTACCTTGGTTATTTTGGCCTGATGATCGCGGGAAGAAAAGCCTTAGAAGATGGAGTGATACCAGGTTATCTGGGCATGTGGTGGATCCACCTTTCAGTCTTGTTCCTCGGGGTTCTACTACTTGGTAAAGAACGGCCGTCGGGCATTAAGTTAACTGGCTTGTTTAAGCGTAAGAAGGTGGCAGCATGAGAATTTTAGATCTCTATATTGCCCGCACTCTGGTGAGTACCTCTGCGCTGTGTTTACTTATTCTTACTGGTTTATCTGGCATTATTAAATGGGTGGATCAGTTACGTCTTGTGGGCCGCGGTTCTTATAGCATGATAGATGCTGGCATCTATGTATTGTTTTTGATCCCACGGGATATTGAGATGTTTTTCCCTATGGCTGTGCTATTGGGCGCCTTGATCGGCATGGGAATGTTGGCATCGAACTCTGAGCTAGTCGTGATGCAGAGCGCTGGGTTATCACGATTTCAAATCACGCTTTCAGCGATGAAGACCGCGGTTCCCTTGATGCTGATTATTATGGCGCTAGGTGAGTGGGGAGCCCCCGTTGCTGAACAGAGGGCTAATGAACTACAAGCAACCAAAATATCAGGCGGTAGTCTGATCAAGTCCAGTCGTGGGATCTGGGCCAAAGATGGTGATCTGTTCGTTAATATTGGTGAAGTTGAGGATATAAATAATCTTCGTAATATCACCTTGTATGAGTTTAATTCAGATCTCGCTTTGACCCGTACCATTCATGCCGAGCGGGGCATATTCTCTAATGACCATTGGCGTTTACTCGATGTCAGACAAACGGATCTGACTGAAGATAAGGTGACCTTAACAGACTTGACCCTGTATCGCTGGGATTCGACTTTAACGCCGGATAAGCTGAGCGTGGTATCGGTTAAACCTGAATCCTTGTCTATACAAGGTTTGATGGGCTATTTAGATTACCTAAAGCTGAATAATCAGGACTCGGCCCGTTATGAATTGGCGTTATGGCGCAAATTTATGCAACCGGTTACTGTTGCTGTGATGATGCTGGTGGCACTGTCATTTGTTTTTGGTCCCCTCAGAACCGTCACAATGGGTGCCCGTGTGCTGTTAGGTGTGATTGCTGGTTTTAGTTTCTATATAAGTAGTGAGATATTTGGTCCATTGACCTTAGTTTATGGATTACCCGCGTACGTGGGAGCCATGATGCCAGCACTGATATTTGGTATCGGTGCTATCTATTTTATTCGAAAATAGGATTAAGTTCCTAGGTTCTAGTATCTAGGAGTTTGCTTTATCTGATAAAGGGATCACTGAATTTCTCATCATTTAAAAACTCTTCATCGGTTAAAGTACTCAGAAAGGCAATTAAGTCTGTCTGTTCTTGTGGCGTAAAGTTATAACGCACAGGTGCACCATTTTGATCTTTCAATAGTTGTTGCAAAGTTGGGTGAGGCTTTATACCGCTGCTGTAGTGTTCAATAGTTTCCTCTAAACTGGCAAAGCGACCATCGTGCATATAGGGTGGACGCACGGCAATGTTCCTCAAGGAGGGCACTTTAAATTTCCCTGTGTGACCATTTATACCCGTCGACTCAAATACTCCTAAATCATCATCAGAGCTCTCATCTAAACCATTATTACTCGCAATGGTGGTTGCATTAGAATCCGGTGCGATAAGCGGGCCGACAAAGGCTTCTGAGCTGTGACAACTTGAACAGGGCGGGATGCCATTTCTGAAGGTCATAAACAGACGTTTTCCATCATTCTCTTCAGGGGTAAAGTTGGGAAATGCCTGTAATGGATCATTGACTGCAGCGCGGCCCTGATCATATTTGGCATCTATGTTAACCATGGCTCTGACAAATTGGGCTAACGCCATTGCTATACGTTCACTGTTAATCAGGGCATCACCAAATGCATCGCTAAAGAGCTGTGGATAGTAGGGTTGGGCTGATACATTGGCGACCAGCTCCGCTAAGCTCAATCCCATCTCTACTTCATCTTGAATAGGGGTTAATACTTGAACTTCCAGCGAGCTTGCTCTCTCATCCCAAAAGAACTTGCCACTCTGATAAAAACGAGCATTGGCCAACCCCATGGAATGCCGACGCGTTTCGCCACCATCAAAGCCAATACTTAATGCTCTTGAGTCAGAGAACCCTAACTCTTGAACATGGCAAGAAGCACAAGAAACAGTGTCATTGGCACTTAGTTTAGTATCATAAAAAAGGGCTCTACCAAGCGTGGCGCCAGCATTAGTCATTAAGTTATTTGCAGGTGTGTTATCACTTTCAATTGCTGCACTCTGAAACTGAAAATTCACAGGAAACGCATTTTGAAGATAATGTTGTGGAAGGGGGATATCGGCATAGTTAAAAGGAACTTCCGGCAGTAGCAATGAAACTGTGGTAAGCGCAGGTATCAGGGTGACGTTTATATCTTGTGAGACAATCTCGATCCCGTCACTGAGTGACACAGTGATGGACTCTAGTTGTTCTACTTGGATATTGGTCGCGGTTAACGTGAGTTCATTATTGCCGTAATTGCTACTAATAAGTGTGCTTGTTGAAATACTGATAGTGAGGTTGTCATCATCAGGATCACTGGCTGAAACCACAATAATAACCGAGCTGTTGGCTTCTAGCGAAACGACTCGGGTCGATAAGGTAAGCGTTGGAGGAGTATTTGTTGAAGGTGTATCCGGCGTTTCAGGAGTGTTGCTCACGGGAACTTCATTATCTGAGCCACAAGCAGAAATCAATAGTGCGCCAATTAAGAGCAATATGCTGTTTCTCTGGTTCCCCAATGCTGGAAATGAAGTCTCACCCATTAGTTTTCTCCTCAACAAAATAGTAACTGTTCAACTATAGGTCAGGGAAAGGTAAACGTATCTCAGGCTAGTGTAAACAAGTGCAAAATAATGAGGTGTTAAATTAAAAAGTTACGAGTCACGGGCTGTTTCTCGTTCGATTCTCGCAACTTTCTTTGCTCTGTCTTTAACTTGCGACTCGAAGCTTTGAATTTACACTCCGTGCCAGTTGCGCATCTGATTCGCTTCTTTAGAGAGGACAACGATCTCAGAGCTAGTCATCATATCTTGCAGTGCTAACTTATCACCGTTGATCAAGATCCACAGATTGCCTATGCCAAGCAGTGACCAGATTAATCTTGCTGATGCAGTGATAAAACTCAGGTTTTGACCGTTAGGGTGTTGCACTTTGAGTCGCCATGCTCTCATGCCTAAGGTTTGCCCACCATAGCTCCAAAAAGCAACATAAAACAGACCCACACAGAGGGCGATCCAAAACTGGTATATCCCTTTGTATAGTGGTGTTTGATTGAGTAGATCTGACACTAGCTCAGTGCTACCCATGTTGATAACCCCAGAAGAAATTAGCGCTGTAAAAACAGCAAATCCGATAGCCCCTGCAATCATATAAACTGCTACTGCTAGCAAGAGATCATAGATGATGGCACCGCAGCGGCGAAAGAAACCGGCACGAGGAAAATTAGCATGCTCACTATTGGGCATTGAACTCTCTTTCATTGTTACTCTCTTTAGTCTGAGGACTTGGTAGGGCTAGAACCTGATCAACTAACCCTGATTTTATGACTTTGCTTTAGGTTCGTCTTTAATGTAATAAATGTCGCTAAACCCCATTTTAGCAAACTCTTTATCTCTGAAATCACGAGCCGCAGATGTACCTTTTGATGAAGTCACAACCTGCTGCTCCATCATATGATAGCGGGTGAGGTCTATCCCTTCGGCTGCAGCAACAGCTTCATGAATATTGTTAAATTTGTCATAGGCAAAGTTTATTTCTCTTGCCTGTTTTTTGTATTTATAGGTAATTCTACGAGCCATAATTTTCTCTAACTAATTGATTGTTAATATATCTAAATGTTCAATACCATATAACAGGCATCAGGGGGATAGCTCTCAAGACTCTTATCTATTTCTTGAGTGATAAAACCTTGTTTACGCCAATAACCATCAGCGCCTTGTACCGCGACCAGTGAAACAGTAGTCAGTGAGGCATCTGTAGCACTCTGCACTAACTTGTCGAAGGCCAACTTACCCGCTCCTTTTCCCTGAACTTTGGCCGACAGGGCTATGTCATGCAGATATAAGGTGTCTGGGTGAGCCAGTGCGTCAACCGCTTGTTCTAGTGTGGGCGGAGTGCCTAGTTGCCAAGGGTGAGCTAGGCAGTAACCAACGGGCTGATTATCATGTTCAATCACAAAACATGTTTGAGGTGACAGTTGCCATTTACTTTGCAATACACCGAGAGACTCGGGGACGATTTGGGGATAACACTCCTGTTGGATATCAAGAATGGCTTCCCAGTCGTCAGGTGTTATACCTCGTAGTTGCATGAAATTCCTCAGACCTTGCAAACAAATGCTATATAGTACTTTATTTAAGGTACCTTTGCTCTAGGTGATGTTTGAAATATTGTGGATTTAAGGTTTCACCAGTGGCTTGCTTGACGAGATCATCGGTAGATAACAAGCAACCTTTTGACCAGATATTATGCTCAAGCCAATCAAACACCGCTTGTATATTGCCTTGTGCCACTATAGTGTCGATTGAGCCTAAGCTTTTCTCGATAGCGTAACGAAATTGTGCTGCGTACATGGCACCTAAAGTATAACTAGGGAAGTACCCTAGTTCACCGACAGCCCAGTGAATATCCTGCATACAGCCATTTTGGTAATTATCGGTGGTATCGACGCCGAGAAGACTCTTCATGTTTTCAGCCCAAAAGTTGGGCAGGTCGGCAACCTGTAAACTGCCATCTACTAATGCTTTTTCTGCTTCAAATCGCAATAAGATATGACAAGGATACGTCACCTCATCGGCGTCGACTCGGATAAAGCCGGGTTTGACACGAGTGTAGATATTGGTCAGTGCGTTTGCATCTAGGGCTGAACCTAGGTGTCGAGTAATAAGGGGCTGGATCTGGGTTAGGAACCCTTTGCCGCGACCGAGTTGCATTTCACAGAATAAGCTTTGGCTCTCATGGATTGCCATGGATCTGTGACTACCAACAGGCTGACCACGCCACTGTTTAGGTAATCCCTGCTCATATCTAGCATGACCAGTTTCATGGACGATGCCCATTAAACCTTGGGTAAAATCAGCTTCATCATAACGAGTGGTTAAGCGAATATCACCGGGGACGCCACCACAGAAAGGGTGACTACTGATATCCAGACGACCTTGGTTAAAGTCAAAACCCAGAAATCCCATGACATCTCGGCCTAATGCTTCTTGCTTAGTGGTCGAAAAGCAGGGAATAGGGAAAAGTGTCTCACTGACTTGCTCGGCTTGCACTTGGGTTATCAGCTCTGGTAGCCAGCTTTTTAAACTGCCAAATATCTCCTCTAAACGCGCGGTGGTCATTCCTGGTTCGAACTTGTTTAATAGCGAATCATAGGGGCTGAGGCCTTGAGCTTGGGCGCGGATCTGTGCCTCCTCTTTGACGAGTATGATTAACGCCTCTAGATTAGGCTTAAATCCTTGCCAGTCATTATTTTTACGTTGCACACGCCATGCATGTTCACATTGGTAGGCCAATTGAGTCTTAGACTGGACCAGTGATACGGGCACTATGTTGGCTTGCAAATACTGATATTGCATTTCTCTTAGATTGGCCACTTGTTCAGTATTTAGTTGCTCGTCAGCAGCAAGCCCTAGCATCTCCTCTAGAAAATCAGCGGTTTTAAGTTCATGTATATGGCCAGCAAGTTCTGCCATGGCGGCCCCTCTGGCTTCACTGCCACCACTGGGCATCATGGTGGCTTGGTCCCAGTCTCCTAGAGCGCTTAAGTGCTCAAAATGAGAGATTTTTTGAAAGTGTTGAGTGAGCTTTTGGTAATGAATACTTGCGTTGGAATGGGTCATATAAACTCAAAATCAGATCATCTGTTCATCTATGGTACTGACTTTTAATGCAATATAAAAATATAAAAATACAAAAAATAAGCATGATCTACATCGATAAATTAAGTTTTCAATTTGTTTTTCATTTGTTATAGTTTTGGGGGTTTGTCAAAGGTGAAAGTTTATTTTTTATCTTTGTTTTCAATAAAATGGATTGTTGTACTGTACATGGAGGCTACGATGGTTGAATTTTTATTCACCCAAGCAAATTTACCATTTTCTATCTCACTCTCATTTGTTCTCCTGTTGGGGATATTCGAAGCATTCTCCTTAGTTGTTGGCTATAGCTTAGTTGGTGCTCTGGATGAGTGGGCGCCTATTGATGTGGATTCCGATATTTCAACTAGCGGGTTTACCAGTGTGTCAGGTTGGTTGTGTCTCAATCGATTGCCTCTGCTTATCTGGTTTGTACTTGTATTAGTGAGTTTTTCATTAGCAGGGTATACAAGTAATTTTCTCTCTCTATTGCTGGTAAAGCAAACACTTCCTCAAATCGTCAGTCTGCCTATTGCGCTGATATTTACGGCTATATCCTGTCGATACTTGGGGGTATCACTTGCTAGAATCTTACCGAAGAATGAGAGCAGTGCCGTGTCTATCGATACTCTACAGGGCTGTATTGCTACTGTGACTTTAGGTTGTGCGATTAAAGGAAACCCAAGTGAGGCCCTAGTGAGAGATAAATATCAGCAGCGACATTATGTACTGGTTGAACCTGAGATTACTGGTGTCGAGTTTCGTACCGGTACTCAAGTCGTGCTACTTAAGCGTGATGGTACCGTTTGGTCTGCTGCTAAATTCAATTCTTAATTCAAAAAATAGTTAAATTTTAAGGGATAAAAATGGATCAAATTCAAGATATAGGCTCAACCTTGGGCGCTAGCTTTGTGTTTATTGTGGCTGGCTCAACGTTATTGGGCTTATTCGTGATCGGGCTTATCTTTGCCAAGTTATATCAACGAGCGTCGAAAGAAACGGCATTTGTTAGAACAGGTTTTGGTGGAGAGAAGATCGTTAAAGATGGTGGTGCGATTGTGTTGCCAGTATTGCATGAAACGATTGCTGTAAACATGAATACTCTGCGTATTGAAGTGGAGAAGATGCAAAAAGATGCGCTGATCACTAAAGACAGAATGCGTGTGGATGTGAGAGCTGATTTCTATCTTAGAGTGGCACCGAGCGCCGACGGGATCTCGATGGCTGCACAGACTTTGGGGTCGCGTACCACTCGCGTTGAAGAAGTTAAGAAACTGATGGAATCAAAGTTTGTCGACGTACTACGCGCCGTTGCAGCAGAGATGACCATGACAGAGATGCATGAGCAAAGGTCTGATTTTGTACAGCGGGTACAAAATAATGTGGCTAATGATCTCGAGAAAAACGGTTTGGAGTTGGAGTCGGTATCACTGACAGGCTTTGATCAAACCGATCTTCAATATTTTAATGAAAACAATGCGTTTGATGCCGAAGGTCGTGCTCGTCTGGCTAAAATTATCGAAGAGAAACGTAAGGAAACCAATGATATTCAACAGGAAAACCGCATAAAAATTGAGATGCGAAATCTTGAGGCTGAAAAAGAGTCGCTTGATATAGAGCAAGCCGAGCAGGAAGCCAAGCTTATTCAACAGCAGGCGCTAGAGTTTAAACGTGCTGAGCAAAAAGCTGAGATTTTAAAGCAGCAGGAGCAGAAAACACGAGAAGAGCGTGAAGCTGAAATTACCAAAGAGCGTGCAATCGAAATAGCGGAAATTGAGAAAACCAAAGATATTGAAACCCGTGAAATTGAGAAGCGCAAAGCCATTGAGCAGTCTCGCATTCAACAACAAAGAGATATCGAAGTTGCTGAGCAGGATAAGCAGATCGCAGTAGCACAGAAATCAGAAGAGGAGTCAGCTGCACGAGCCAAGGCTGCAGAAGCTGAAAAGTTAAAAGTAGAGAAAGAGGAAGCGGTTATTACCACGCGTCAAGTTGCTGTGGCAAATCGTAGTAAAGAGATTGAAGTGATTGATGCCCGCAAAGAAGCGGAACGTGAAGCCGTAGGTATCACGGTTCAGGCAGAAGCAGAGAAACGCGCCGCAGAAGATAGATCTAGCGCGATACTTATCGAAGCTAAAGCGGCGGCAGATGCGAAGATGTTGCAAGCCGCAGCAGATGAAAAAGTCTTTGCTGTTGATGCTGCAGGTAAGCAAGCCCTGTATGAAGCTGAAAACGTGCTGAGTAGTGAGCAGATTGAATTACGCCGTGCATTGGCCACGATAGCCGCGCTACCTGAAGTGATTAAGCAATCGGTTAAGCCCCTTGAGAACATTGAAGGGATTAAGATATTGCAAGGTTATGGTGCTGCTGGTAATGGGACGTCTCAGGGCGGCGATCAAGCTCAATCAGGCCAAGGTGGAATCGCTGAGCAGGTTACCACTGCTGCACTTAACTATCGTGCTAACGCCCCAGTGGTCGATGCCATGTTGCGTGAATTAGGCTTAGTGGATGCACAGAAGGGCGGCTTAAATGATCTGTTAACGGGCAATAACTCATTTGCTACTGATGCGACATCCTTGTTAGACCCAGACAAACTCAAGCTTAATGGTCATGGACCTTTACTTGGTGATGTAGAAGGGCTTGAGAAGAAAGTGAGTCCAAATTTGAATTAAAGAATTTGGATTGAGTTTTAGTGAATTTGAAAAGCGCCTAAGGGCGCTTTTCTTGTGTCCAAAATGCAGTGGTTCTAGACTGCTGAGTCATAATTGCTAAGGATATTTAAAAATCAGCGGCTTAAGTTTAGGTTTTCATCGCTCTTTAAGTGGATGTAATGGTGTGTAATACCTCTCCCTATAAGCTTGGAATATAGTCGTAAATACAGGATTGAGATAATAATTAAAGGAACTAATGATGAGAGTTACAGCAATCGCTGCGTTAGTATCAGTTGTGTTTTGTGCTTCATGTTCGAATGAATCTTCAGATAGTCATGAATATGTGCCTTTTCCACCTGGGTTTGGCTATATGGAGAGATTAGGTGAGTTACAAAAAGCGACCGATGAGGGCGATGATACTGTCATTCGTGATCACGCATGGAAAATGTGGGTGGGTATCATGCAACCAGATAGCATTACTGGCTGGCCATTATGGTATAGTTGGGGAAATACTACCGAAGTCTTTTCTGCATCCTCTACAGATCCAAGCGTCAAACCAGCTAAACCTCTTGTCACTAAATCACTTCGGGATCATAACCTTAGTAACACCCCTAGCGTGAGCACGCAAGCCCCCATCTATTGTCTTCATGATGAAGTTAAGCTCATGTATCCAAACACAATATCATTGGGGTTATATGATCAACCAACTATTGGCGATGGTAAAAACTTTCAAAATAATGGCGATATTATGATTGCCACAGAATCACTCAGTAAAGAAGCCTATGCCAGTATCCGTGATCAAAAACTGTATTTACAATCCACATTGGATGAAAAGTACAAAGATAAACAAGACGTTGATATTGCTCAACGCTCGATTGTTACTAAACACATGTATTGGCCAGTGAAAGCAAAAGGATTAACGGCGTTACCCGTTTGGAAAAACCAAATTAAGCCCAGCAATCCAAACTACGCTGGCTATGAAATCTGGGATAGTCTCGTCGCCATAGATCCATCAGGGGAAAAAGTGGGCCAAACAGCGGATGTGGAGTTCTTGTATGGCGTAAGGAAGTATCAAAAAGATTGGTATTGCTCATCAGGGAGTAGCACTACAAAAGAGCAGCCCACCATGATGCCAACGGTGAGTAAGAGTGCCACGGTTTATAGTCTTAACGACTTCTATTTTCATCAAGTTACCGAAGCCGACTGGGCCAGCTTTAATGATAAAGACAAAGCCATTATTACCGCTTCAAGCTATTGGGCGAATAACCAGCCATTTAATGTGGGCGACTATTTAGTCACGGTCGCCATGCATGTAAATACCAAAGAACTCCCAAGCTGGACGTTGCAAAGTGTGTGGTGGGCTGATGATGAAGAGATTAGTCGGCCCAATAATCCCTATGGTAAAAACCGTCCGGTACTGCCTCATGCACAAGGACCTTGGCAGCATTATTTGATGACGGATTCTTATGCGGTACCGCCAAACGATGAAGGGAAGATGGATATTGCGGTTAACCCTTACATCGAAGGGGTAAGTCATCCAGTTGCGACCAGTTGCCGAAATTGTCACATTCGAGCGGGTTGGCCTACGGCTGCGGATAATAGCGCGGGAACCGCCAGCTACCAAAATCCAGATTGTCCGAAGTTATTAGGCTATCTCACACCAGAAACGGCGTGCCTTAAACCGTTAAGTCGTTCAGATTATCTGTGGATTTTACCTGACCGTGCAATCGATCATTAAATTGTTAGTCAATCTCATATTGGACAAGAGTTAATTTGGTAAAACTAGCAGGGATGGCTTATCAGTCCCTGCTATCGGTTATCATAGCTGAGGATTAGTATTATCGATGTGAGTCAAATCGTTGCTACCACTAGCTTTATTCAGAAGAAAACTCAGAAAATTGAACAAGATTTACGCCTATCATGTTTGATAAATACTGCTCTAAAAAAACCTTATGGGTTGAACCTACAACAATCACTATTCTTTCGCCAGTATGCTTGGCTACAACTCTCATGATGTTCGAGACCATATTAAGGTTTCTAATTTCCCATAACGCGATTCTCGCTAAGCCAGCTTTTGGAGCTAAATCTTTATCAACAAATTGAACCCAATCTAGATGAATGACATCTGCATTATATTCTTCACTATTTAGCCATAGAAAAACGGGTAACCAATCACCCGTTTGTAGTGCTTGGTCTCTCAATGTATTTGGTTTAGTTATATATTCGCTGTTAAGCAGTTCTTTTGCATATTGAGATTTCTCATATGACGGCATCAATTTTTCAACCATACCTTGATAGATATCCTTATCTAAGTGATCGTCAATAGGGTAAATGCGGTTGAGATTTACAAAGCTGTCGCTATTGTGACTCTCTCATTATTACTCGACATACGCTGGTTGAGGTGCTCTTGTAACTCGGATGACAAAGCACTTGTTGATGAATTTTTTCTAGTCACCTTCATCCCGACAGAGTATATCAATGGTTGATTTAAAGTCTGATAAGCGATGATATTATCTGTTTAAAAGAGAATAGTATCATAGTGTCGCTGTGACCTTTTTTAGAAATAAAAAATGCCAACAAGCTTAAGCTTACTGGCATTTATGTAGTGCAGACTTTTATTCATGAACGCTACTCTTGTCTACGGACACCCTGCAGACTATTTATAATGAGTCCCATAGCAACAACTAAAAACGGAACACCGGCGATACTCATCAGCACTGAAATAAGGGCTGGCACATTCTTTACAAACTCCATGGGGAAACCTTGTTCATTAGATAGCTCATTAGGTACCAAGAGAATAAGATTGCATGCCGATCAGTTTTAGAGTTTGATTTTTATCACAAAAATAACTGCTTAAAATAAAATTAATCTTAGCGAGGTAGAAAGTTAATCTAAGCCTCCAAAATACCAGTTACCCAACACGGCTCAATTGTGAGTGACAATTAAGAACTCCATCTCTTTTCCGTGGACGCAGCACAATAACGTCCCTGTATCTCGCTCATAAGTTTATGGCTTCGCCATGTTCATCGTGGTGAGATATATTTCGGATCTTTAAATATGCAATCAAATTAAGGCTATTCACCACGGAGAACACCGAGAATCACGGAGAAAAGCAGAGAAACAATAAAATACAGCACCAATCGAAGAAAGGAGGAATAAGCACGCTGCAAGCGATAGATTAAAGCGAAGGTTCGACTTTCAAGCACTTCACGCAATCTCAACTCAGCCAGAAGCTCAAATTCAAACGAAGAAAATGTCATCAGCCTTCATTTGAAGGCCAAAAACTTTAGGAAGGGAGTATCTGTTAATCCAGTAACAACGCCAAAGCGGGTTGTCTATTGCCTGGAAAGACTTGATACGCGATATGGTGCTTAATCATACTGGACTTCTTATTGCCCTGGCTCACTAATAAGCCATGTTTTGCAGCGGCTTGTGCCAATAATTGCTCGCCAGCACGAACATACAATGTGATTGGTCTAATTATTTTGTGATCTTTAATTCTTGATTGATACTGGTCTACCGAGATGATCAGGCTGTTGCGACCATCACTGGCTAATTTAAGTTTAGTGTCTACTTCGGCATCGAGGATCACTAGCCAATCATTTTGTTCTAGGTCGGCCAACATCCCTTGTAAAGCATCCCCTAAGTGTTTCGAGCTCAGAACCGCGCTGTATTGAGTATCAATTCGCTTAAACAGTGATGGCAGCTGAGCGCCTGCGCCCATGCTTCTTGCAATACTGATCCAGTGAGTAAGATCATCGGCGACGAGTTTTGCAAAGCGACGCTCTTTTAATGCTTGAACCATCCAACTGCATAGAAAGTGGCTTTCAGTTGTGGTTGTATTAATCGCATTGGTATTCGCCGATCTCTGTTCGAGCGCAGCAAGCCCTGCTTGTACGAGTTCCAAAAGGGCTTGATTATAAGTTTGCTCTGTCATTGAATTTCTAAGTCAGTTCTATAAAGCGGGGATTATACCCGATAATAGTTACGCTACATAGGGACTAAACTCGCTGCTGTTTCTATTAATTCTGCGGCGGGTCGCACTCTAAAGTTAGGGTTCACATATTGGAAGTGAATAAGCCCTTTAGCATCACTGATATAGATAGCGGGAACGGGTAAAACCAAGCGTTTATCACCTTCTGGCGTAATGTTGAGCAAATTATCGAGCTTTAGCTTAGCTAAGTAACGCTTGGTGGTTTTTTCACTGGTGTAGTAAGCGAGACCAAAGGCTTGCATGGCATTAAGCTTGGTATCTGATAATAGTGTGTAGGCGAGGTCTTGATCTATCATCGAGGCTTTTAGTTTTTCAGGGCTGTCAGGGGAGATCCCAATAAGCTGAAATCCCATCTCGACTAATTTAGGTTCTATCTCTTTTAACTGACCCATTTGTGAATTACAAAATGGACACCAACCGCCACGGTAAAAGAAAATAATACTTGGTTTTCCTTGGGTTAAGGTTAATAGGTCGACAGTTTCACCAGCGAGGTTATTCACTTGAACCGAGGGTAAGGTTTGGCCATTCATTAGTGGCATGACATTGAGTTCATCACTGGCAATCGGTTTAGCTAAACTGGAAAAACTTAGGCTGCTCAAACAGAGCAATATGGTTAGTGTTTTGGTCAACATCTTGGTTTACTTCCTATTGAAATTGGTATGCTGAACAGACCGAGGAAGCTAAGATTTTGTTGCAGGTATTTACTTTGTAATTAACAGTCCCATACAAAAATGCCGCTCATTTGGGAGCGGCATTTTTGTTGCAGAAGGGCTGAGTTAGCTCATTGGCTTACTTAGACTTCTTAATCTTGGCGTTAGATGAATTTTTCACTTTTACGCGGCGACCTTGCATGTTGCGCTCAGCGATCACTTGCTCTGATACGTTATCTTGACGATTCTGTTTCTTGGCAAAACTACGGCGAGTCTGTAGATGTTTAATCAAGAGTTCACGACTGCCCACTTCATAGCCTGGGATGGTGATACGAGGTAATTTCTTACCGATAAGTTTCTCGATATCAGCTAAGGTACGTTCCTCTTCTCGGCTGACCAAAGAGATAGCGACACCTGACTTACCAGCACGGCCAGTACGGCCGATACGGTGAACATAATCTTCAGCTAGGAAAGGCAGATCATAGTTAACGACATATTCTAAATCTTGAATATCCAGACCACGAGCCGCCACTTCAGTTGCGACTAATACGCGTACTTTACCTTCTTTAAACTCACGCAGTGCACGACGACGGTTACCTTGGGCTTTTTCGCCATGAACCACAGATGAAGTTATTCCATCTAAGTTCAGCTCTTTAACCAGTTTGTCTGCTGCGTCACGAGTTGCAGTGAAAACCAGTACTTGCTGCCAGTTTTTCTTACCGATCAACTCAGAAACTAACTCACGCTTACGACGCTGCTCTACCGGATAAATCACTTGGCTGACCGTATCCGCGGTGGTGTTTTGTTTGTCGACGCAGATGAGCTTAGGTTTAACTAATAGGTCATTGGCTAACTTTTTAACCGATGCAGAGAAGGTGGCCGAGAACAACATCTTCTGGCTGCGCTTATTGACCGATTGCAGTATTTTTTGTATATCGGCAATAAAGCCCATATCTAACATACGGTCGGCTTCATCTAATACTAAAAAGTCGACGTTTGACAGGTTGAGGTTACATGCTTGGATATGCTCGAGTAAACGACCTGGCGTCGCGACGATAATATCGGCGCCACGTTTGATTTTTTGTGCTTGAGTCTCTAATTTTACCCCACCATAAATGGTTAAAACAGAAAGCTCCATGTACTTGCTGTAATCATTGATATTGTCGGCAATCTGGCTGGCTAGCTCACGTGTCGGAGTCAATATCAGCGCGCGAGTGCTAGAACGTTGGGTCTCACTTGGCTTGTCTATCATACTTTGTAAAATAGGTAAGGCAAATGCGGCGGTTTTACCCGTACCGGTTTGGGCACTTGCCAATACATCTTGGCCACGACGAATTGTCGGGATCGCTTCTTGCTGAACTGGCGTCATTTTCTGATAACCACATTCAGAGATAGCGCGCAAAATCTCGGGAGCAAAACTAAAAGATTCAAATCTCATCTTGGGTTTCCTGTAATAAACCAATTCATACGCCAGTGAACTTTGTCTGGAGTTACTGAAAATGCCATCAAAATGGCGGTGGCGGAGTATAGCAAGTTTATGAAGCGTTTAACAGCAATGCCTAAATAGCGTTATTCCGTAGATTTGTGGGCTTAGCGACCTTGATAAGGTCGCTTTTTATCTTGTTACTTTAGATAGCCTTAGTGGCGTTTTTTAACCAAGCCAATTCATCCCCTTGCATTAATGGTGACAGCTTGTTCAACACGAGTTGGTGATAATCGTTAAACCAGCTTATCTCTGCATCGGTTAGCAGGCTCTTTTCGATAAGGCGAGAATCCATGGGGATCATAGTAAGGGCGTCAAATTCAAATATCTCACGCTCAATGCCGGCGAGTGCTTCACAAGGGCGGACATACACCAGATTCTCCAGACGAATACCGAACTCATTGGCGCGGTAATAACCGGGTTCATTAGAGAGCACCATGCCTGGGAGTAGGGCGACATCATTGCTGTTTTTGGCGATACGTTGTGGACCTTCATGCACACTTAAAAAGTGGCCAACGCCGTGTCCGGTGCCATGGTCGTAATCGAAACCATGTTGCCACAGGAATTGGCGAGCAAAGCCGTCCAATTGCTGACCCGTTGTACCGCGAGGAAAACGTGCTTGATCCAATGCAATATGGCCTTTTAAGACTAAGGTCACCATCTTCTTCTGTTCATCACTGACCTGTCCGATGGCGATGGTGCGAGTGACATCAGTGGTACCATCAAGATATTGAGCCCCTGAGTCCACCAGATAGAGGCTGTTATTAGTCATTAACGCAGGAATGCCATTATTGTGGTTGTAATGACACATGGCGGCATTACCGCCTACCGCTGAGATCGTATCGAAACTGGGCTCACGGTATTGTGGATCGCTTAAACGGAATGTCTCCAGTTTATCGGCCAGCTGGCCTTCGTCATAAAAGTTACCTGCAGCTACTTCACCGTCAAGCCATGCAAGAAAACGAGAAACCGCCACGCCATCGCGGATATGACAGGCTTTGATGCCAGCGAGTTCACTGGGGTTTTTCTGTGCCTTGGTTAACGATACCGGATCGAAGCCAGCAACTAAGATAGCACCCGCTTGCTCGGCGGTAAGCTGAGACCAAGCGTTGGCAGAGTTTGGATCGGCCAGCAGTCTAACGCCGGAAAGCTCACTCAACGCCGACTGTAACTCCGCTTCGGCTCTGAAGCTAACTCCCTCTCCCACATGGGCTGCAATGCTTGCTGGCAGTTTATCCAGCTGAGTGAATAACACCATATCCCCGTTTGCATGAAGCAGGGCAGAGCCTAAAATAACAGGCAGGCGAGGTACATCATTGCCACGAATATTCAATAACCAGCAGAAGGAATCAAGGGAGGCGATAAGGGCCATATCTGCGCCAGATTTCGCCACTATCTTGCCTATCTCAAGGCGTTTCTGTTGGCTGGTTTTTCCTGCTCTTTTATCGTCAAATAATACAGCGGGTGCATTTGATATAGCAGGTCTGTGATGCCAATGCAGGTCGATAGGGTTATCGTTAACAGCGATAAGCTGCATCGATGCTTTAGTCAATGTTGAGAGCGCTTTTTTCTGCCAACTAAGAGGATGTAAACGCGGGTCATAACCAATACGAGCGCCGGCGGTTAAAGTGTCGGCTAACCATTGGATTTGCGGAGTCTCAGTCAGGCTTAAATATTGAAACAGCTCGCCATCGACCTGCAGCTTAACTTGTACCGTGTAGCGACCATCGGTAAAAATGACGGCACTGTCTTTTAGCACTATAACCATACCTGCAGAGCCCGTGAACTTGCTTATCCACTCTAGGCGCTCATTGCGCTGCGGTACGTATTCACCTAAATATTCGTCGGCGCGGGGGATGATAAAAGCGTCGAGTTTATCTTTTGCCATTTCATTGCGTACAGCATCGAGGCGTGAGGCTAATGTTTGTGTCATGGAAGCTCCGGTTAGCGTCGATAAAGCGAAAGTTGCAATGCTTATCGATTTTTTTGTTATAGGGTTCTTTGGGGTAATTATCGCAGCTCAAATCAGACGTGGGAAGTTGCAGCCCGATGATTTTTAGGCATTGATTGTGACTATGTGTAAATTTTGAAACATTTTACTTGTTACATTTTAGTGTGGATCAATTAGATTAGAGCATCCCTGCTCATGGTGATGTGGGGTTTACAGGAGTTTTAAATGCCATTTAATGTGTGGGTTTTGACCTTAGCTCAAGCTTTTGCAATGAGCGCAGCCCCCATGATGATGCTGCTCGGGGGCATTATTGGTATTGAACTGGCTCCAGAACCGGGTCTGGCAACACTGCCTATTACCGCAATGGTGATTGGGGTGGCGGTATCGGTATTGCCAGTGACGCAATTGATGCGGCGATTCGGTCGTAAGCCTATCTTCATCTCAGGTTCAATTCTGGCGGCAATAGCGGGAATTGTTGCCGCCTATGCCACTTATAACGGTAACTTCGTACTCTTTTGCATCAGTGGTGTCTTGCTTGGTACGGGCGGAGCTGTGGTGCAACAGTATCGTTTTGCGGCCATGGAGGCAGTGGAGCCCGCATTAGGCGCTAAGGCGACATCACGGGTCTTGCTCGGTGGCTTGGTTGCCGCATTTCTGGGGCCTGAATTGGCAGTTTTTGGCAGTGAGTTAGTTGATATTCCCTATGTGGGCGCTTTTATGTTTCTCACTTTTATCTGCATCTTAGCGGCTATCACCCTCTGTTTTTATCGGGAGCCCGTCAAGTTGAACCGGGTTCAAGAGGGGATGCTCAACAATGATGTTCGAACGTTTGGGGTTATCTTGAGCCAGCCTAAAATTTGGGTTGCCATTGCTGGTGGCATAATTGGCTTTGCTATGATGAGCTTTATCATGACGGCCACCCCTTTGCATATGCACCATAATGAGCACTACTCGTTAGCTGATACTAAGTGGGTCATTCAGAGTCATATTATTGCTATGTACCTTCCTTCTCTGTTTACCGGCTATTTTGTGGCTAAATGGGGAGTTAACAAAATGATGCTCGTCGGTCTGACAGCTTATCTGGTGACCATAGTCATTGCGCTGCTGGGCAGTGAACTGCTTAACTATTGGGCTGCTTTAGTATTGCTTGGTTTAGGCTGGAACTTACTGTTTGTGGGAGGTACAGTACTGCTACCTCAATGCTATCGCGAAGGAGAGGGATTTAAGGTACAGGCGTTAAATGACAGCTTAGTATTTGGCTCTCAGGCATTAGCATCATTAAGTGCAGGCTGGGTTATTCACCAATTAGGTTGGCAGTTACTGCTTAATATTTGTGTGCCTTTTATTGCACTGCAACTGCTACTAATGGCGTGGTGGCGTTTTAGTCAAAGTAGCCGAGTTAATGGGAAAGTGAGCGAGTAAGTTTATCGCCGCTATTTAACCTCTGTTCATTATAATTAAGGCAGCGTTTCAATTTCTGCTGACACTTTGTATATTTTATGCTAGAAAGAAGATCTGATTTTATGACTGGACTGAGAAGCTGTATCTAGTCATGGATAAATAGCGACAAAGTCAGGGACTACGTAGGGTTTCCTGATATAAAAATATAAAGGGTAAGCAGATGACCTTAGGTGTAGGCGGTTCAACCGTAGAGCAAGAGCTAGCAAAATTAACCGATATGACTCAAGGCACTGCGCCTATTAGTCATGAAGAATTTACCGGGCGTATTGAAAAAGCCCAGGCACTAATGACAGCCCAGGGAATTGAAGCGATCTATATCAATGCCGGCACCAATTTATATTATTACACTGGCACGCGTTGGTATGCCAGTGAACGTATGGTGGGTGCTATTATCCCTGCCAAAGGTGAGCTTGAATATATCGCGCCAGCATTTGAAGTGGATACCTTGCTAGGCTTTATGGTCATCGAAGGCAAGGTCAACACTTGGCAGGAAGATGAGAGTCCTTATGCCTTATTCGGTGAAGTATTAGCACAGATGAGCATTGATAGTGGCAAAGTGGGCATCGATGAATCTGCTGCCTTTTTTATCTTTGATGGTGTGCGTCAAGCCCACAGCCAGTTTGATTATGTGAATGCAAAATCGGTCACTGCAGCTTGTCGTATGATTAAATCTGATGTTGAGCTGAGCCTGCTGCAACGCGCGAAAGACATGACCTTAGAAGTACATAAAGCCGTTGCTCGTATTTTGTGTGAAGGGATCACCGTTGGTGAAGTAGAGGCCTTTATTCATGAAGCCCACAAGCGTGTAGGTGCCCCCGCTGGCTCCTATTTTTGTATCGTACTTTTTGGTGAAGACAGTGCCTACCCCCATGGCGTTAAATCACCTAAAGCGTTGGAGTTAAACGATACTGTACTGATTGATACTGGTTGTCAGTTGCAAGGATATAACTCTGATATTACCCGTACATTTGTGTTTGGTACCCCAAGCCCACGTCAACGTGAATTGTGGAAATATGAGCAAGATGCGCAGATTGCCGCATTTGACGCCGCTAAAATTGGCGCCACTTGTGCCAGTGTAGATAGAGCTGCTCGTGACGTACTTGAAGCGGCAGGTTTTGGTCCAGATTATAACGTACCAGGCTTACCTCATCGCACTGGTCATGGTATAGGTTTAGATATCCATGAATGGCCCTATTTAGTGCTTAATGATCAAACCCCATTGGCCTCAGGCATGTGTTTCAGTAACGAACCTATGCTGTGTGTTCCCGGTGAATTTGGTGTGCGTCATGAAGATCATTTCTATATGACCAATGAGGGCCCCGTTTGGTTTACTAAGCCAGCTCACTCAATCGATGACCCATTCGGCTACGAAGCGTAATACTTGATGAGCTAGGTAAAAGTAACGAAGCATCAATGGCTATGTGTTTCCGGTGAATTTGGTGTGCGTCATGAAGATCATTTCTATATGACCAATGAGGGCCCCGTTTGGTTTACTAAGCCAGCTCACTCAATCGATGACCCATTCGGCTACGAAGCGTAAGAAAGCCAATAGTTTTCCATCGTTAAAGGCATCCAAATTAAATGGATGCCTTTTCTATTTCTCATATTGATTAAATTTGCTCCTTTTCTTCATCAAAACTCACTTCTAGTAAGAAACGTTAAAATAATTATATTTTAACTTATATTAATCAGCAGTTTAAAACTAGTTAAAATATTGTGTTGCATATTTAGCTAAATTAAGTTTATTCTAAATAACAGATGACAGCGTTGTCATCTGGCGCAGTAACTTGCATATGTAAAAAGGCAAACCAACTGAAAGGTTGGGACGCAAAGCTTCCGGTCTAAGGGGATAGTTTTGAGAAGGTCGCATTCTCAAAATAGTATTATTCCTATGATAGCGGGGATGTTACAGGAAGTTTCTTCATGGGGTGCTTGACGACACTAAGAATCGAAAAGGTCACGTCTCAGCTTCTCATGGTATTAAGAATGGGTTTTACTCCTGTTCATGCTTTGTTTGCCTTATTGATAATTTATAAAAATAAAAGCAATAAGGACACCCTATGATTAACACTAAACTCTCTTTGGCTGCGCTTGTCGTCGCCAGTACTCTTTCCACATCAGCTTATGCTACAACGCCAGGGAAGCCGACTATCGGCTGGGGCGAAACTAAATTTTCCATCATAGAAGTAAATCAAGCTGCCACGGCTTATAACCAACTTGTGACAATTAAAGACGCCGCAGAAGTGTCTGTGAATTGGAACTTATGGAGTGGTGAGTTAGGTGATACGGCAAAGGTACTATTTGACGGCGTTGAGGTCTGGTCGGGCACTTCAACGGCGTCAGGTTCTGCCACATTTAATATTAGCCAAGGCGGTCGTTACCAGATGCAAGTGGCGTTATGTAATGCCGATGCTTGTACGTTAAGTGATGGCAAAGAGATCCTTGTAGCTGATACTGATGGCAGTCACTTATTACCGCTAGATACTCAATTTGGTGAGAACAATAGGCCTTACGTTAATAAGTCTGGCAAGGTGGTGGGGAGTTATTTTGTTGAGTGGGGCGTTTATGGTCGTAAGTTCTCCGTGGATAAGATGCCAACTAAAAACTTGACTCATATCCTCTATGGTTTCACGCCAATTTGTGGTGGTGATGGCATCAATGACAGTTTAAAAGAGATTGAGGGTAGCTTCCAGGCATTGCAACGAGCTTGTAGTGGACGGGAAGATTTTAAGGTGGCGATCCATGACCCTTGGGCCGCAGTGCAGATGCCTCAAAGTGGCGTGAGTGAGTATTCAGATCCCTACAAGGGTAACTTTGGCCAGTTGATGGCGCTTAAGCAAGCGCAACCAGATTTAAAGATTTTACCCTCTGTTGGTGGCTGGACTCTTTCAGATCCTTTCTATTTTCTCGACGATGATGTGAAGCGTGCTCGTTTCGTTGCTTCTGTCAAAGAGTTCCTGCAGACGTGGAAGTTCTTTGATGGTGTCGATATTGATTGGGAATTCCCTGGTGGTAACGGCGCGAATCCTAACTTAGGTAATCCTGAGACTGACGGTGAAACCTATGTGCTCTTGATGAAAGATCTTCGTGCCATGCTTGATGCGCTGAGTGTTGAGACAGGTAAAACCTATGAGCTCACATCAGCCATTAGTGCCGGTGCAGATAAGATAGCCATGGTAGATTATCAAGCAGCGCAGCAGTACATGGATAACATCTTTTTGATGAGTTATGACTTCTACGGTGCATGGTCAAACACTGACTTGAACCACCAGACTGCGCTTTACGCTGCTAGTTGGAAGCCTGATACTAAAAATACCACTCAAATTGGTGTTAATGCTCTGCTTGCACAAGGTGTGACGCCTGAGAAAATTGTTATTGGTGCCGCCATGTACGGTCGTGGCTGGACCGGAGTTAACGGTTACCAAGGTGGAAATCCGTTTACCGGCACAGCAACGGGAAAAGTGAAAGGAACCTGGGAAGATGGTGTGGTTGATTATCGTCAGATAGCGAATGAGTACATGTCAGGTGAATGGGAGTATGAGTATGATGAAGTCGCTGAGGCACCTTACGTATTTAAGGCTTCAACTGGGGATCTAATCACCTTTGATAATGCTCGCTCTGTCACTGCTAAAGGTCAATATGTTACGGTTAATCAACTTGGTGGATTGTTTGCTTGGGAGATAGACGCTGATAATGGTGACATCCTCAATGCCATGCATGAAGGTTTAGGGCATGGAGAGGGGACAACACCGCCGGTGAATAAGGCGCCGATTGCCAATGCGGGCAGTGCTCAGAATGTTACGGGTCCAAGTGACGTCGTGCTCGATGGCGGTTTATCTCGTGATCCTGAAGGACAGTCACTCACTTATGTCTGGGGGCAAACATCTGGCCCAGTCGTGACACTTGTGAATGCCGATATGGCTCAAGCTAGCATCAGTCTAAACGCAACCGATATCGATGTTGCTTATGGTTTCTCGCTAACGGTGACAGACCCTGAGGGATTATCCGCAACGGCTAGCACATCGGTCACCAATATGATGCCTCAAGCTAACCGAGCACCAGAAGTCTCACTCGACTCTATAATCACCGTTGATTCAGCTCAACAATTCAGCATTATAGCTACTGCCAGCGATGCCGATGGCGATAGTTTAACCTATAGCTGGACAGTACCAGCAGGGTTAGTCGCAACGGGTCAATCTAGTGACTCCCTTGTTGTGACCGCTCCTGCAGTGACTGAAGATACTAGCTTTAGCTTAAGTGTATTGGTGTCTGATGGTGCCCTTGATGCGTCGGCTCAAACAGTGTTGACCGTTAAAGCCCCCACAAGTGATGGTTGTGAGACAAGCGACCCTGGTGCGGGTAACCATCCAACTTGGGATAGCTCGGTCATCTACAGTGGTGGTGAGACTGTGAGTCATACCTGTTTAGTCTGGAAAGCTAAATATTGGACTCAAGGTAATGAGCCTACAGTGACGGCAGAACAGTGGGCATTGCAAAGTAATGTTGAGATGGGATGGAATGCAGGTATTGCTTATAACGGCGGTGAGCAAACAACTCATAATGGACATACTTGGCAGGCTAAGTGGTGGACAAAAGGTGAAGAGCCTGGTGTTGCCTCTGTATGGAATGATCTCGGTGTGACAAGCAATTAATCACCAATATTCATAATAATAAAAGGGGGAGTTATCCCCCCTTACTTTTCTATTAAGTTAGTCACAATGAAACATTACTTGTTAATCGATACTAATTAGCTCGACATCAAAAATCAGCACTGAGCCACCTACTATTTTCCCCGTACTGCGATTACCGTAAGCTAATGTGCTTGGAATATAGAAGCGGACTTTATCACCAACAGTCATTAACTGAACACCTTCGGTCCAGCCTTTGATGACGCGGTTTAGCGGGAAGGCAATTGGCTCACCGCGCTCAACTGAACTGTCAAAAACCGTACCATCGATAAGCGTGCCGTGATAATGCACGGTTACAGTATCGCTGGCTGTAGGATGTACAGTGCCATCGCCTTTGGTTAATACCTTATATTGCAGCCCTGATAGAGTTTCAATGACTCCTTCATTATCTACGTTTTCAGCTAAAAACTTTGCGCCGACTTCAATGTTTTCTTGGGAGGCTTTCTGGTTGTTCATACTGGTAAAAAAGTAAAAAATTACCCCTGCGATAACCACTACGGCCAAAATTATTTTCATTTTTGATGTTCATCTTAGTTGAGAGTGAGCCTTATCATAGCGAATCAGCACGAGAGGGTAAATATTGTCTATAGGTAAACGATTAAGGCATCATATTTTGTAATGAATGAATTTTGTAATAGAAGTGGGAGTTCCGTATGAAATAGTATAGATTTGGCTGACTTATATCCCTTATAAGTAGAGCAAATTTATTTAAAAAGATGAAGTTGATATGATTTAGTATTCATTTGATCACATTTTTTAATATTCAATTACGTTATACAATGTTTGCTCATCTTATTTAATCTTTATGACGTATTATCCAGGAAGGAACTATGCAGAAAATCGGCGTTATTTTCACCTTAACATTATTGACGATCACTCTATCAGTTAGCTCCATGCTAGTGAGTGCTACGGAAATAGTAGACGAGCAGTTTCATTTTCAGGAAGTTGTGACCCCCTTTTTTTATTTGGGAGCCAAGGCAGGCTGGATGCATTATCAAAATGCCTGCGAAGAGTGGAATATTAGTTGCGATGGTGATGATAAGGCTTATGGCCTATTTGGCGGTTATCAATTCTCTGAACATTTTGCTTTCGAAACCGCTTATCTGGATTTAGGCGAAGCTGTAGCTGTGTACTCTGAAAGCGGCCTGAATAATTCTTATGTGGGCAGTATGAAAGGGATCGAGTTATCGATGTTAGCTCGATTACCAATGAGTGATGACGTAGACTTTTTTGCCAAGGTAGGAGCATTTCGTTGGGACGGCGATAACCAAGGTCCTGTGGATCACACTAGCGACTCTGACTGGGCGCCTATAGCCGGCGTTGGTTTAGAGTATGCTTTTTCCCGCTCTTGGACGGCGCGTCTCGAATATCAATATATAGATAAGTTGGGCAGTGAGCTTATTGGAGGAAGTAATGGTCATCTGACCACCCTTGGGTTGAGTTATCGTTTCGGTCAAAGTGAAACGAGTGTGAAGCCTAAACAACAACCTGTCACCCTGCCTGTTGTGATAGAGGCTGAGGTTGTGGTGCTAGCGCCTGTGGTATTACCTGCTATTTCAATCACCACCTTATTTGATTTTGACAGCAGCCAACTCAATAATCCACAGGCTTTACTTCCCGTTATTGAACGTCTTCAATCTGCACCCAATGCTATCGCACAGATAAAAGGTTATACCGATTCAAAAGGGGCTGCTGCTTATAATCAGGCATTGTCAGAGCGAAGAGTGCAAAGTGTGCTCGATTATCTGTTAGCCAATGGGGTCGTTGCCGAACAACTTGAGTTGCAGGCTTATGGTGAACACTTTCCTGAGATGGACAACAAGACTGAGTCTCACCGACATGCTAACCGTAGAGTCAGCATTGTTATCTCCCCGTCGACGACTGATGCAGAATAAGGATATCAACTGATGAGCCTGATTAAATCGATGTGCAGTTCTGCTTTTTTGTTCTTGATGTTTCTTTTATCTGGATGTGGTGGCGATAACAATGGCTTCCCCACAGGTGAGTGTGGTGGACCGGATAACCCTTGTCCGGCTTATGCTGTCTCATTGCAAGTCTTGCCTCAAGTTCAAACCTTGGCCGTTTCAACCCATGAGCCATACAGGGCGATTGCCATATACAGTGATGGTGCTAAAAAAGAGGTGACCTCAGAGGTTATCTGGTCCAGTAGTGTTTCTGCGGTTGCAAGCATAGGCGAGCAGGGTGATGCTGAAGCTTTAGCTGCTGGCACCACAGAGATAAGCGCCTCTCTTCCTCAGAGTCAAGCAGGTCCCGCCGTTAGTGATACTGCCATGCTTAGGGTCACCGATGCCGAGCTGCTTGCCTTAAATATTGAACCCGGACAAGGTGAAACGTTAGTTGGCTTGAACTTAAGTTTTAAGGCGATTGCCCTATTTGCTGACTCTCATCAGCAAGATGTGACCCGAGAAGTGAGCTGGAACACCAGTGATGTCTCTGTTGCCAGTATCAGCAATCAAGCACAAACCCAAGGCGTCGCAACCGGGATCAAGGCCGGCAGTACCTTAGTGAATACCCAATTCATGGGGATGGATGCACAAGCGGTTTTGATTGTGTTGAACTCTCAAGTCGAGAGATTGGTTATTAGTCCAGTCGATAGCGATTTTCCTGTGGGCACTAGTCAGCAATATCGCGCCGATCTTATCTTTGAAAATGGACTCAGCATGGAGGTGAGTGAACAATCTCAGTGGAGCTCAAGTCAAACTCATGTTGCCACTTTTACAGATGTTGGGATCTTAACTGGGGAGCAGACAGGAACGACTCAGGTGTCGGCCAGCTTACATTTTGCCGATATTGCGTTATCAGACTCGACTAGCGCCATAATTACTCAGGCCGAAGTGACCCAACTAGTGGTGAGTCCAGCTCAAGTGTCATACCCGGTAGGAACTCAGGGTGATTATACCGCGGTAGCGTATTATAGCGACGGGGCTACCGTTGATGTGACACGTGACGCTATTTGGTCTGTCGATGATGAGTCCGTTGTTATTATTGATGGATCTGGCGAGCAGGGAGGACACGCTACTGCACTTGCTCCCGGAAGCGTAACTGTGACCGCCCTTTTTCAGGGAGTATCAGGCGCTGCAAACGCTGACGTGACCAATGCTGTTATTGAGAGCATTGAGATAACTCCATTGAATATCATGACTCCAGCTGGCACTGATGTGACCTATACGGCGCGTGCGAGATTCTCTGATCTGAGTGTGCATGATATTAGTTTGTTGGGGTACTGGCAGAGCAGTAATGCTCAGATTGCGACAATCGAAATTACAGGTGCTCTGGCGGGAAAAGCCCATGGATTAACTGCTGGTGAGACCGACATCTCCATAGATTATATGGGCATGACACAATCGACCTTGTTGACGGTGACTGATGCCAGTCTCTCCTCTTTGCAAGTGACCCCAAAAAATCTGAGTGAGCCCTTAGGCACTCATGGGCAATATCGAGCAACGGCTTATTACACCGATGGTCACAGCCAAGATGTGACTCGAGAAGCGACCTGGAGCTCCCAGCATTCCGAGATTGTCAGCATAATACCAAGCGGTGATGAAGCGGGCATCGCTAAAGCGAATACCGTAGGTGTGACAAGGATAAGTGCAATCTATGGTGGGTTTGTCTCAACATCGGGGGATAGAAACAGTTTAAATATCAATTCACAAGGGCTGCAAACACAAAGTGTCAATGATAGCACCCAGGCCACAGTGACTGATGCTCAACTAGTACAGTTGAACCTCTCTCCATTAACGGCAAGTATTTCGGCTGGTAACTCGCAAGCCTATACACTGAGTGGTATCTTCTCAGATGGAAGCAGTAAAGAGTTAACCGAGTTTGCTAAGTGGCAAGTGGTTGATTCAAGTGTCGCTTCAATCGATGCTGCCGGTACGGCCCATGGCAAGCGTTCCGGTACAACTAAGGTTTTAGCCACCTACTTGGGATCACAGCTCGAAGCCGAGTTAATTGTTACCGATGCGGTTATTGAAACTTTACAGGTTTCACCAGGGCAGAATCAATTACCTGTGGGCCAAAGTCAATCTCTGACAGCAACTGCGTTTTACTCAGATGGTCACAAGAGTGATGTGACTCACTTAGCGAGCTGGTCCTCAAACTCTCTAAGTATCATAGAAGTGGTCTCCTCTGGCTCTGAGGCCGGTTTTGCACAGGCGATCAGTGAAGGGGATGCTAAGGTCACGGCCAGTTTCAACGGCATGCAGGCAGTGTCAGATTTTGTTGTGACAAATGCCATCTTGGAGTCAGTATCCCTCTCTCCGATAACAGCATCTATCGCTGCGGGTAATACACTGCAATATCAATTTACTGGTTTTTTCTCAGACGGCAGTCATCAAGATTTGACCCATGTATCAAGTTGGCAGTCCAGCCAAGGCTCAGTGGCAAGTATTGATCGCCATGGACTTGCCCAATCTTATATCAAGGGCCCAACCCTGATCACAGCAAGTTATATCGGCTTTAATGGAACCGCAGTATTGGATGTAACCGATGCAAGTTTAATCGGATTGCAGGTGACGCCGGCTAACAGTTTTGTGCCACTGGGGACTTCGGGACAATATATCGCCACCGCTTTCTATTCAGATGGTCATAGTAGTGATGTTACTCAGTTCGCCACTTGGACTGCAGTAGATAACACCATAGTTAATATTGTTGCTACAGGTACAACAGGAGGCTTAGCTCAAGCTATTGGTGTTGGTTCGACCCAAGTGCAGGCTAATTTTGGAACTGCAGCCGATGCAGTTGATATTATGGTGACGGATGCTAGCTTAGTTGAGCTGATAGTGAGTCCAGCTAATGCCTCCATTGCCGTTGGAGTGGAGCAGGAGTATACCGCTACAGGTATTTTTTCAGATGGAAACAGTAAAGATCTAACCCGTGCTTCATTCTGGACTAGTTCAGATGTGGGTATTGCATCGATTAATCACACTGGAATAGCCACAAGTTACCTTCCTAGTGAGGTTCATGTGACAGCCAGATATATCGGTTTTACAGCCACTGCAGAGTTAACGGTAACGCCTGCTGAGCTGAGTTATATTCAAGTGACGCCAGTTGATATCAAAGTTCCTAAGGGAACAGAGGGACAATTTGAAGCTAGGGCCTACTATACCGATAACCGCTCTGAAGATATTACCCTGCTCGCCAGTTGGACGAGTGTCAATGAAGAGATTGTTCATGTAGGAACGGGCAGTGTGTATGGTGGTTTTGCCAGCGCACTTAATCTTGGTAGCACTCAGGTTGATGCGCAATTTAACGGTATGAGTTCAACGGCGAATGTCGAAGTGACCGCTGCTGAACTCCTTGAGTTAACAGTGACACCTGTTGATGCTTCTGTAGCTGCGGGACTGACTCAATCATATCAAGCTTTCGCTCGCTTCTCTGATGGAACCAGCAAAGAGGTGACGTTATCGTCAAGCTGGCAAAGCAGTGATACAGATATAGCGACAATCGATGCTAAAGGTATTGCTTATACGCTTTATTCCGGTAGCACGGTAATACAGGCCAGTTATAAGACGCTGACGGCAAAGGCTAGATTGGCTGTTGATGAGGCTGTCTTAGTTGAGTTACAACTCACGCCTGTGACATCTAAGATTAATATCAATGAGATGCAACAATATATAGCCACTGCTTTTTACAGTGATGGATATGCTGTTGATGTATCAAAGGTTACTACCTGGACTGTAGTTGATGCCAATATTGCCCATGTTATTACATCAGGTATTACCGCTGGTAGAGTAACGGGGATTGCAGAGGGAAGTAGTCAGGTCAATGCCCATTATTATGGTCTAGATGCTCAGGCTGAAGTTATAGTGACAGAGCTTGAGTATCTGGGGATCAATGTTGAACCAGCCGACAGTCATGTGATTGTCAATGAAACCACTCAGATGCAGGCATTAGCAGTTTACCGGGATAGTGGTGGGATGATTATCCAAAAAGATGTTACAGATCAGAGTTTTTGGTCAGTAGAGATGCGAGATAAAATATCGATTAACGCTACAGGGCTTGTTACTGGACTTAAAGAGGGAGAGTCTGCTGTATATGCTCTTTTTCAAGGGTTCGAGGGTGAGGGAAGGCTAAATGTCCTCGACAGTGAAGTGCTGAGTATCAAGGTTACTCCGAACAATTTGGAGGTTCCTGTAGGGACCAAAGGGCGCTATAAGGCAACCGCGACTATGTATAATTATGCAGAAGTCGATGTGACCTATAAAGCCACTTGGTCTTCGAGTGATCCAGATGTGATCCATATCGTCACTACGGGTATTTTTGGCGGTACAGGAACGGCGAATGCGCTAGGCGTAAGCCAAATTACTGCAGAGTACCAAAAGTCGAGCAGTACAGTGACAACAAGGGTGACAGATCCGATCCTCGAAAGTATTACCATTACGCCTAATGATGATGTGATCTACACCCAATCCATCTTTCAATTTACTGCGATGGCGAATTACTCAGATAATACCAGTGTCGATGTGACCTTAGATGCAAGTTGGAAAAGTGATAATCCTGGTAATATACAAGTGCAAACGGGGAGTTCACGCGCCGGTGAAGTCATCAGTTATGATGTTGGTGTGTCGGCGACGATAAGTGTTTCCTATCAAGGTAAAGAGGATGCCAGGCTAGTTACTGTTCAAGAAAACGGTGTGGCTAAAATAGAGGTTAAGCCAACTGACATCATGTTAGCTGTTGGGGCATTTCAGGTTGTAGAAGTATGGGTGACCTTTAATGATGGCACTTCTTTTGATTATGCCGATTATGTTGAGTGGAGTAGTAGCGACGCCAATGTGGCCACGGGGATAAAGGATATTATTAATGGGCATAAAATTGGAAGTGCAGTATTAACCGCCACATTTGATGGTCACAGTGGCAGTGCTTCTGTTGAGATTATTCCTGCCAACTGATCTTCATCTACTTAGTGATTTAATTAGGTAAAAAGGCGCATTAAGCGCCTTTTTATCCCATGAACTTTGATACTCGTGCTTGTCCTGAGGCAGAAATAAGCCAGATTAAGACCATGCTGTTTAGCGCAATCGTGCACCAGAGTGCGATTCTAAAGCTGACTTTTTGTGATTTATGTCGTAACCAGCCTTGAGCAATGAGTGCTCCAGGCCAGCCTCCCATCAGCGACAGAATATGTAAGCTACTCTCTTTAGTGCGCCACTTACCTTGTCGCGCCGCAGATTTATCCATGGCGTAGGCGATAACAGTGATGCCGCTCATCAGTAAATATACCAGAGGAAGGACTTTGGGTAATAACTGCTGATATACAACCCCAGATAAAATGACTACTAAACAGAGAATCAAAAATCCCCTCAGTTTGCCACTGTTTGCTCTTTTCGAATTTCCTTTTGGGGCCTTGTCACCGAATATACTGACTTGGTTGGCAGATTCACGTCCCTGTTTATCTTTTGTCAGTGTAAAGGTGAGGGTCTGATTAATTTGCGGACGTCTTTGCTGATTGGTGAAAGATTTTATATGGACAAAGACCTGAGTCTGTTGACCGATAGGTCTGATAAACCCAAAGCCTTTTGTGTCATTCCACTGGACCAGTTTCCCTTTAAATGTCATCGCCAATTTAATTTTATGTGCTGGATTTTATTTAGTTTATCAGATGTTTTAAATTTCGAATAACGGCTTTTTGTACTCATTCACTGACATTAAATAGTAGAGGATCTTTTGTTTGCCGTTAAGCGTCGACCCGCCATTGCATTTTTGGTTAACAGATAGAGGTTTGTCGCACCAGTAATCAACTCAACGGCTTGCAGAAGATAAAATGAAAGGTCAAATTGGCCCGCTTGTGCCCAATGGTTTAATACCAGTGCAGCGGGAAGTAGTATTAGAATACCGTTAGCCGCCACTATTTTAATTCTAAGCTGTTTCTGTTTAATTACTTTCCCCTTGTTGCCTTTAGCTAACAGGTTGCCAGTGATCCCTGTGATAGCCATTGCTGGGATCAATATAAAGAGCCCTGGAAATACGATGCTGCTCTTTATTTGACTGATAAAAGCATGAGAGCCAAATATCTCACCCAATAGACTGAAACTAAAGAAGCTAGCGATACAAAGGATGGCAGTGATCGCAGCCAGTAGATGTAGTTTAGTTTTCATATCTTTCCCGTTTACTTAGTGGTTGAATAATAATGACAGCATGTTGTCAATGATGTTCATTATATATAACGACAACACGCTGTCAAGTTTGACAGCGTGTTGTCGTTTAGCTAATATTAGTTATCTTCTTATAGATTTGGATAGTGGATGACAGAACATGAGGGATTTACCCAGTTGGTATTGAGTGTGTTCAGGCTTAATGGGCAGTTGATCACACAAGGAGATCACTTGAGTCAGCCTGTAGGGCTAACAAGTGCTAGGTGGAAAGTATTAGGGGCTATTGAAAAAGCGCCACAAACCGTGTCACAAATTGCCAGAACTATGGGGCAAACAAGGCAAAGCGTGCAGCGTATAGCCAATGAACTGGAAAAGTTAGCCATTGTCTCGTTTCAAGATAATCCGGAACATAAAACGGCCAAGCTGATAGCTAGAACACCAAAAGGGACAGAGTTGTCTGAAACATTATCAGTTCTGTTAATCCCTTGGAGTCATAATGCCATTGAGGGGATCTCTGAAGAGGAGTTGCGCATTACTCTGAAAGTGATCACTAAACTAACTGGGCACTTTGAAGCCCGTTAGTTACTGTACAACTAGTGCCGGAGTGTTTGTTTTGGTGATTGACTAATTTTTAGCTAGTTTTTCTGAGATCCACAGTTTTATCTCTCCCTTTACTACCACTACCCCATTTGAGTCATAGGCGGTAACGGGCACCATGAGGTCTCCCGGCACCCATTGCTCAGGCTTTACCTGTGCCACACAGCGAATATCACTGCCTGCTTTAGCGGTATAATCTAAACTCATCCCTTTAGGTATCCAGCGTAGATGATGAGGAATGGAGGCTTCAGCCATCACTCCCATCGCCATCTCTAGCCCATTACAGATGGCGATAACATGTACGGTTTTAATGTGGTTATGTACTGCGTGACGTTTCTTAATTAAACACTCACAGCGGTGGGGCCTAAGTTCAGTGATCAGAGGCTTGATGGTACCAAAATAGGGCGCCATTCGTGACACCATGACTGAGAAGATCTTATTGCCAAAAGGAAAGCGGGTGACCCTGTTATACAAAGCCATCACCTTGGTTGGTTTTTGTGCTGTCATCGCGATATAGCCTGATTGTTGTTATTCTGGTCGGATGAGTTAGGTTATCTGAATAACAAGGAATTAACAATGCCTGTTTATATCGCTCTTATTTAGGTTCTGAATTCCAAGTGGCTTAGGGATATATTGCGTTTTTTGAAGTGTTGAGTTAATTATTTTTGAAAATGAAATAAACTTCATTTTCACTTGTTACTCTTTGAACCGTATAATCCCTTTTTAGCTATTGCTCATATTTAAGGATATAAATTGAATTACCTGATTACCTATTTGAAAGGGATGGCGATGGGCGCTGCCGATGTTGTCCCCGGCGTCTCCGGTGGAACCATAGCGTTTATAACAGGTATTTTGGATACTCTATTGGAGAGTATTCGAAGGATTAATCCTAAATTGTTCTCTGTGGTGAGAGAGCTGGGCGTTAAGAAGGCATTTGAGTATATCAATGGCCCCTTTCTTGTTTGTTTGTTTGGTGGGATATTAACCAGTATCTTCACCTTTTCAAAGCTAATCACCTATCTATTAGTTACGCATCCTATTCCGGTTTGGTCCTTCTTTTTTGGGCTTATCCTTATCTCCGTGGTTCATATGTTAAAGCAAGTGAAAAGCTTTTCGTTTGTTCGACTTGTTCTGTTTGCTTTAGGTGTCGGGTTTGCTTGGGGGATCACCATGTTAAGTCCCATTACACTTGAGATGACTCATCTGAACATCTTCATTGGTGGTAGTATTGCGATTTGCGCCATGCTTTTACCTGGAATATCAGGCAGCTTTATTCTCTTACTGCTCGGGCTTTATCCTCCGGTTTTGGCTGCAGCTAAAAACTTCGATATCACCATACTTACGATATTTGCATCGGGCTGTATTTTTGGTTTATTGACCTTCAGTCATCTACTATCTGCTCTGCTTCGTAAGTTTCACGATGCTACTTTGATCTTTTTAACCGGTTTAATGCTAGGCACATTAGGTAAAATGTGGCCATGGAAAGAGGTCGTCACTTGGCGTGTCAATTCTGCCGGTGAGCAAGTTCCTCACCTTGAACAGAATCTATCACCGATGCAATTTGAGCAAGTCACTAGCCAGCCAGCACATCTTGCTTGGGCCGTGGCGGCATTAATTTTTGGCATACTGTTAGTGTGGGGATTGGAGAAGTTTGCGGCACGCAGTGGCAAGGCGGATGAAAAGTCACTTAAAGATGAAAAGAGTAAAGGTTAACTTTATTAAAGGTGGCTTAGGCCACCTTTAATCTTTATCTGCTTCAACCCGCTTGACGACTATTATCCACTTGCTTCTTATCATAATATTCGAAAGGAAATACGTTGCGAATTCTCTGGGTTACCCCGTCGCTGACATTAGCCGAAACATGTAATCGAACCGAGCCTGATTTCTCACATTTTACCGAACAAGTTAGCTTTTCTGCTTTAGCAATGGCGCGGCATTCTTTTTGAAATACCTCTGGGATCTTGCCTTTGTGGGAGTCTAAGCGGCCGTTTTTGAAATGCATCTCAAAAATAGTCAGTCCCTTTTTTCCGCTAAATATAAGTTTATAAACGAGAAATAATCCAATTAGAACAAAAATTACTTTTAGTACATCTGAATTCATACAGCTGTCCTTTAAATAGGCTATGAAGTAAAGATACTCTTAGCACTGGCACTTTCATAGTAGATTCGATCACGTTTATACTAATCACCCTAGGTGATAACCAATAGACTAATTAAATAAAAAACCGCCTAATGGCGGTTTTATTGGCACTTCATTGCTGTGCAATAGACTTAAAAAGCGTAGCTTACAGTAGCAAGTACGGTTCCATCACTTTGCCATGGGCCATCTTTAATGATGTTATCATTGCTTAGATTGGTATCGAGCCAAGCGATTGATAGTCCTATGCCGCTGAATTCCGTTGACACTCCAATGGAGTAATCGAGATAGTCTTCCCCCCAGTCGCCTAACTCTGCATCATTTACACCTTCGCCATAGCTGTAACCTACATGGGCATCTATGTTCCAGTTTTCGACGATCTCGTATGAATAGTTAAGCTCAGTGTAATGAAGAGTGAGATCGTTGTTGCCATAATTATTGGTATACCATTGAGCTAAGTGAAAGTCGGCAAAGTATAAGCCGGCTGTTGCCTCTAAATATTTTGTGCTCTCATCTTGTCCCGGATAGGTGTAGTAGGTCAGTGTTACATCGTATTCAAACTCTTCATCTTCACCAAATGCGCCCCAGTAACCAGCATAAATATCAATTTCTACATTGGCGTCATAGCTGTCATCGTCAACGTTACTTCCCCAAGCGCCGAAGAAGAAGCCGCTTTCGGTGCTGTAATCTACCCCAGCCTGAACGGCTAAGTCACCGGCTGTTTGAGATATACCGCGGAAGCGATAGTCATTGGTAACGCTTACTTCGCCGGATACTTCGGCTGAGACGATAGGTGAGATTAGCGCTGTAGCTAGAACTAGGCCGGTAACTTGGGCAATCCGTTTTTTATTGAATTTTTTATACACGGTCATTTCTCCATTTACGTTATTGATATGAACCCCCAGTAACAGGGCTTCAATGTTTACCAAACAACAGCGTCAATGCTGCGACCTCATGGTGTGTCATCCTAAATTAAACCGTTCAATCACGAACAATAGCGACACTCTCATCTCGCGCTGAACAGCCCAATCTTGGATTATGAAACTTAAGTTTCAATTCGTTACTTCATCGTTGGCATCACAAATTCAGCTTTCGCGTCATTGGATTTAGGCCAGCGTGCGGTGATAGCCTTACGCTTAGTGTAAAAGCGAACTCCATCGGGTCCGTGCATATGCAGCGGGCCAAAGAGCGAGCGTTTCCAGCCACCAAAGCTATGAAATGCCATTGGAACTGGAATAGGTACATTAACCCCGACCATGCCGACCTGCACGTGGTGACAGAAATGTCTCGCAGCCTCACCACTTTGAGTAAAGATTGCCGTGCCGTTACCGAACTCATGTTCATTAATTAAGGCTAATGCTTCGGCATAATCCTTTACTCGAACGATGGCGAGCACAGGGCCGAAGATCTCCTCTTTATAGATGGTCATCTCTGGCGTTACATTATCGAAAAGGCAACCGCCGAGGAAGTAACCCTGCTCGTGAACTGTCACACTAAGCTGGCGACCATCGGCCAATAAACTGGCGCCTTCGGCGACACCCGTGTCGATATAACTTGTTACTTTGGCAAGATGTTGAGCCGAGATAAGCGGGCCCATATCCATCTCTGGTGTGACGCCGTTGCCGATGCGAAGTGCTTTAATTTGAGGCAGTAGTTTCTCGACGAGGGCATCGCCTGAATCGCCAACCGCCAGTACCACAGAGATGGCCATACAACGCTCCCCTGCAGAACCAAACGCCGCGCCCATCAGAGCACCAACGGCTTGATCTATATCGGCATCAGGCATCAGCAACATGTGATTTTTAGCACCGCCTAAGGCCTGGACACGCTTGCCATGTTTAGACGCTGTCTCATAGATATATTCAGCAATCGGTGTCGAACCAACAAAGCTCACTGCTTGAATATCTTTATGGCTTAGCAGGGTGTCGACGGCTTCTTTATCACCGTTGATCACATTAAAGACGCCATCGGGTAGCCCTGCTTCAGTGAGCAGTTCAGCCATGCGCATCACAGAGCTCGGATCTTTCTCTGAGGGCTTCATGATAAAGGTGTTACCGGCCGCGATAGCGATCGGGAACATCCACATAGGTACCATTACTGGAAAGTTAAATGGGGCAATACCTGCGACGACGCCAAGAGATTGATTGACACACCAAGCATCGACGCCGCCGCCTACCTGCTCTGTGTGTTCGCCTTTTAGCAGATGGGGAATACCGCAGGCAAACTCAACCACTTCTAATCCACGAATGATCTCACCCTTAGCATCATCGAGCACTTTACCGTGCTCTCGGGTAATGAGTTCGGCAAGCTCATCCATGTTCTGTTCGACTAAGGCTTTAAACTTAAACAATACACGTGAACGGTTAAGTGGAGAAACCTGTGACCAACTGCTGTGTGCTTTTTTTGCAAGCTCAATAGCAGCGGCGACTTCCGCAGCGCTGGCTAAAGATACACTGGCTCTTTGTTCACCGGTCGCAGGCTCGAAAACTTGGCCTAAACGCTTGCTGATATCGCTATGAGTGCCGTTAATGTAGTGGTTGATCTGTTGCATAATCTAAATCCTATAATCATAATTATCTCACCCCCAGCAAGGCGGGGGTGAGCTTGGAACACTGGGTTTATAGATCGTTAATCGACGGCTCTAATGGCATCGCTTAAGGTGTTTATGATTTGATCTATCTCTTGTTTATTGACAATAAGTGGCGGAGAGATAGCGATAATATCTGCGGTGGCCCGCACTAAAGTTCCTTTATCGAAACAGGTTTCAAAAATATCAAATCCCCGTTTGCCGATACCTTTCTCGCTGGGTGAAAACTGGATACCGCCGACTAAGCCAATATTGCGTATGTCGATAACATTGGGCAGGCCTTTAAGGCTGTGAATTGCATCTTCAAAGTAGCTTTCGAGCTCTTTAGTTCGCTCAAATAGCTTCTCATTTTCATAGATGTTTAACGTTGCGATGGCTGCTGCGGCAGCAACGGGATGACCCGAATAGGTATAACCGTGAAACAGTTCTATGCCTTCAGGTCCCTGCATGCAGGCATCATAAATAGCATCATCAATAAGTACAGCACCCATAGGAATAGCACCGTTGTTTAATGCTTTTGCGGTGGTGATCATATCGGGAGTCACTCCCCAGCGTTGACTGGCAAAGGCATCGCCAACACGGCCAAATCCGGTGATCACTTCATCAAAAATGAGTAAAATGCCATGTTTTTTGGTTATCTCGCGTAAACGTTGTAGGTAACCCTTTGGTGGTAAAATAACCCCAGCCGAACCTGACATAGGCTCAACAATCACTGCGGCAATATTTTCGGCACCATGAAGGGCCACATGCTGCTCAAGCACATCGGCTTTTTCTGCGCCAGTGTTAGGCATACCGCGAGTAAAGGCATTATTTTGCATATCTAAGGTGTGGGGGAGGTGATCGACACCGGGCAAGAGTTGCTGGCTGAAGGTTTTACGATTGCCGCCTATACCGCCGACAGAGATCCCGCCAAAACCGACACCATGATAACCAAGCTCACGTCCGATAAAGCGAGTACGCGTCGCCTCGCCATTTGCCCTATGGTAATTAATGGCGATCTTTAGCGCGCTGTCGACAGACTCTGAACCTGAGTTAGTAAAGAAGACCTTGTTTAACCCTTGTGGGCTAATGTTGGCTAAGCGTTCAGCAAGTTCGAAAGCGAGTGGGTGGCCCATTTGAAATGAGGGAGCATAATCCATCTGGTTTATTTGACGGCTAACAGCTTCGGAGATCTCTTTACGCCCATGTCCCGCATTACAGCACCAAAGCCCAGCAGTTCCGTCGAGGATGGCACGACCTGATGTGTCTTTGTAATACATACCTTTAGCTTCTGCGAGCATTCTTGGTTTCGCTTTGAACTGCCTATTGGCAGTAAAAGGCATCCAATAGTTTTCAAGAGTCTGAGTGTCGTTATGCTTATATGTTGGAATGTCTGTCATATCATCTACCCTGATCCAGTTTATTCGTTGTTATAATGAGCGATTGATATTTGCTACTCTATGTTAGATATAATGAACATGAAAGCTTTTTGTAGAAAAAAACGTACTAAATTGAACGATTTTGTAAAATATATTGAAACTTGTATTGAAAACGAGCCTGTATACAGCGTAATCTTGAAGCTTATTTACTCGCGCCTATCGCATTTACCATGAGTTCAATGCCCTAGGCTGAGATCCAGTTAATCACCCGTTTAAGAGGTCATCATGAGTACACCGACAAATCGCGAACAATGGCAAAGCTTAGCCGACACGTTAATTACCCAAGGTGAGATAAAGGCTGATGCATTTATTGAAGGGGAGTATCAAGCTTCTTTATCAGGTGAGAGATTTGATTGTGTAAGCCCAATTGATGGTCGCGTACTTTGCCAAGTGGCTAGCTGCGATCTTGAAGATGCGAACATTGCTGTAAAGAGTGCGCGCACAGCATTCGATTCAGGTGTTTGGTCTGAATTGGCTCCCGTTAAGCGCAAACGGATAATGATACGCTTTGCTGAATTACTTGAAGCTAATCGGGATGAGCTTGCACTGCTTGAAACCTTAGATATGGGTAAGCCTATACGATATTCAGGCGCAGTTGATGTGATGGGAGCGGCTCGTGCTATTCGTTGGTCAGGTGAAGCAATCGATAAGATTTACGATGAAATTGCGCCAACAGCACATAATGAAATTGGCATGATCACTCGTGAACCCGTCGGAGTCGTCGCTGCGATTGTGCCTTGGAACTTTCCAATTTTGATGGCTTGCTGGAAATTGGGTCCCGCCTTGGCGACGGGGAATAGTGTCATCTTAAAGCCTTCAGAAAAGTCTCCGTTAACGGCTATCCGTATGGCACAAATTGCCATCGAAGCTGGCATTCCAAAAGGCGTCTTGAATGTATTACCCGGTTTTGGTCACACTGTGGGTAAAGCGCTGGCACTGCATATGGATGTCGATACCTTGGTGTTTACTGGCTCGACTAAGATAGCTAAGCAGTTAATGATCTATGCTGGTGAATCGAACATGAAGCGTGTGTGGTTAGAAGCGGGTGGTAAGAGCCCTAACATCGTCTTTAATGATGCGCCGGATCTTCAAAAAGCGGCTGAAGCTGCTGCTGCTGCTATCGCTTTCAACCAAGGTGAGGTCTGCACTGCAGGTTCTCGTCTGTTAGTTGAGGCCGGTGTGAAGGATGAACTGCTTGGACTTATCGCCAAAGAGATGCAAGCCTGGAAGCCCGGTCACCCGCTCGATCCTGCCACAACATGTGGCGCAGTGGTTGATAAGCAGCAGTTGGACAATGTGCTTAAATATATCCGAGTTGGGCTCGCTGAAGGTGCTGAGCTGGTGCACGGTGGTAATCAAGTACTGGCAGAAAGTGGCGGCGTGTATGTCGAGCCGACGATTTTTTCAAATGTTGAGAATAAGATGACTATCGCCAAAGAGGAGATCTTTGGTCCTGTGCTCTCGGTGATCACGTTCGATGGTATGGATGAAGCGATCAGCATTGGTAACGACAGCATCTATGGTTTGGCGGCAGGTGTATGGACCTCAAATATCAGCAAAGCTCACAAGACTGCGAAAGCGTTGCGGAGCGGGATGGTATGGATTAATCATTATGATGGCGGCGATATGACAGCGCCTTTCGGTGGTTATAAGCAATCGGGCAACGGCCGTGATAAATCACTGCATGCGTTCGATAAGTACACAGAAATTAAAGCAACTTGGATAGCATTGGATTAGAGGTAAAGTTTCTAAGGACCTAGGATCTACTGTAATTTCAGCTATTAGGTGTACCCATATGTAAAAAAGCCCCGTCGCATTAGCGTTGGGGCTTTTTGATATCAGGTGTCTTGTCTATTACTTATGTTCTGGATTGAACTTGTCCATTACCACGGCACAAACAGCATCGCCTGTAATGTTCAATGACGTTCTGATCATATCGAAAATTCTGTCTAGCGCGAATAACAGTGGTAAGCCATCGATAGGAATGCCTGCAGCAAGTAACACGGCAATCACTAAGAAAGAGGGGCCTGGGACACCAGCTTGGCCGATGGCACCTAAAGTGGAAGTGAAGATGATGGCGACATAAGCGGTCATCGTTAGGTCTACTTGGAACATTTGGGCGAAAAACATGGCCACTAGACCGTAGTATATTGCATTACCTGTCATGTTAATGGTTGCGCCAAGTGGCAGTACAAAGGCTGACGTCGCTTTTGAAACATTCAACTCCTGCTCACAGGTTTCCATGGTGATAGGCAGTGTAGCCATCGATGAAGCTGTAGACATGGCCATGGCCTGAGGTTTTTTCATGGCTGAGATAAATTTGAGCACAGGCACGTTCGATAAAAACTTCACTACGAGTGGAAAGAAGATAAAGGCATAGATAAGAATCGATGCAACAAATACGATGAACAGTTTGATAACGACTTCAAGCGCCTGAAAACCAAATGTACCAACAGATTCAGCCATCAGACCAAACACACCAATAGGAGCAATGATCATCACCTTGTTTATCATCCAGATGAAAGCTTCTACAATCGCGTTTAGCGCTTGAATAATGGGCTTGGCACCGTCACCTTTGACCTTAGTCAGTGCGTTACCTAGGAAGATACAGAAGACTAAAATCTGCAGAATATTACCAGAGGTCAATGACTCGAACACATTGGTCGGAATCATGCCAATGAAGGTATCCATAGCACTAGGTAGTGCGCCTTGTTCTGCCGTGACTTGAGGAAGCGCTGCGCTATGACTACTAAAATCAACGCCTGCACCTGGTTTGAAAATATTGCCCATAATCAGGGCTAACGTGACAGCTAAAGCTGAGGTGGCGATAAAGAAACCAAACGTCCCGATGCCAATTTTTCCTGCTGATGGGCTGTTGCCTAAGCTTGCAGCACCAGCAATTATTGATACGGCAACTAAGGGGATCACTAACATCTTAATCAGATGGATAAATAGGGTACCTAAGGGAGCAAATATGGCAGCACCTTCTCCCATTATTAGCCCGACTAGGCCGCCAATGATCATGGCTATAATCACTTGTATGCCGATATTGCCCATTAACTTTTTGACTTGTATTCCCACGCTTACCTCGATACTGCAGTGCTAGCAATTTGATATTAACGGTAAATTAGCATAACTCACCTCTTCGCTCTGTGAAACAGCACAAACTTAATGATTAAATCGATGTTTATCTATTAAAATTACGGTTATGTTGTGAAATGTTTTGATAATGACATCTAAACTGATAAATCATTAATTAAATGACCTGTATACTAACGGAGATCCACTTATCGTTAATTGTGTTGAATAATTAAACAGTAGTGTTTGTCTATATTTGGCTGAAATCGCTTTTTCTTAGACCAAAGGCCGAATTATCAACCTGTGGTCTATTACTTTTGTGCTGCAGGAAAGTGGATTATTGATATGAGATCAAAGTGTCGAGTACCCGTCAGCTTATTTTTATTTAGTGGGAATAGCTTTCAAGGCATTCGACCAAGAGATCAATAAATCTCTCTCTATCGATATCAAAAAGTACACTGGCGTTGGTTTGATTACCTGTGAGTCCATAACGGTCAACGACGGTCATGCCTTGAGTGTGTTCACCTTTGGTCTCTATGCCAACCCAGCATTCATGGGCAGTGAATAGTTCAGGCTTGAGTAACCAAGCGATGGTACAAGGGTCATGCAGTGGTGCCCCTGTGAATCCCCACTTAGGATCCCTGTGATAGATAATGAAGAAATCGAGAAGATCGGCGACACATTGGGCTATCGGATTATCTATGGTTCGGATCCGAGCAATATCTTCATCCATAACCTGCGCCTGATGAGTCACATCCAGACCGCACATGGTGATAGGGATACCTGCTTTAAACACGATATCGGCAGCTTCAGGGTCAACGAAAATATTAAACTCAGCTACTGGTGTCCAGTTGCCTATGCCTGCTGCGCCGCCCATTAACACGATACGTTCAATCTTGCGGTGTAGCTCTGGATGGCTAGCCAGTAGTAACGCTATATTTGTCAGAGGGCCAGTAGGCACAAGCGTCACTGGTGTGTCACTCTCTCTAAGCTTTAACACCATTAACTCAACGGCTGTCATATTAAGCGGCGCAAATCCAGGGTCGGGCAGTACCGGACCATCCAGGCCCGTTTCGCCATGGACATTGTCGGCAATAATGAGCTCTCTGGCTAAGGGTGTTAGTGCTCCGCCTGCAACAGGAATATCACTGCGGCCTAAAAGTGTGAGTATTCTTAGGGCGTTATTGAGCGTCTTATCTGGGGTTTGATTTCCGGCGCTGGTGGTTACGGCAAGTGGTGTAAATGCGTCACCGCTAAGGGCTAGAATAAGGGCAATCGCGTCATCATGGCCAGGGTCACAATCAAGAATAATCGGGCGTGTCATTTTCAGGTTCCATCAATGGGTAGAGGTGCAGACTAGCATTAAAATTTATAGGACCTAGCATGGCTTTTAACGTTAATGTGAATCAACGCAGTAAGTTACTAACTTGTATATGGATTGCAGAAAGCGGGGTGAAATGTTAGTCTTTGCTAATAACTAAGCAGCGCTATTGAGATGCAGTTTTTAGGATTTTAAACTCGCCATTTTTAACTTGCTTAGGTTTCAAACTTAGCTTCGTATAATCCCAATGATATGGTTTGGGAGTTTCTACCAAGAGCCTTAAATTCTTGATTATGAAGTCTGTACTTTACATACCCTTGAATATGATTAGCTCTTTATGGTCTTTTCATATCGGTACTATCCAATAAAGGTAGAGACTCATGAATTATCAAGCCTTACCCAAGATCGATCTGCATTGCCACTTAGATGGCAGTGTTCGCCCACAAACAATAATCGAACTTGCGAACCAGCAAAATATTACTCTCCCAAGTCAGGATATTAATGAGATAAACGCATTAATGATTGCCCCTGAAACCTGTCAAAATCTTGAAGAGTACTTGATGCGCTTCGATCTGCCACTGAGTGTGATGCAAACTGAAGCGGGCATTGAGCGTATCTCTTTTGAGCTGTTTGAAGATGCAGCCAAGGAGAATGTGAAATACTTTGAGGTACGTTTTGGTCCTCAACTTCACCAACTGCAAGGCTTAAGCTTCGATCAGATCATTGGCAGCGCAGTGAAAGGGATGCAGCGTGCAGAAGCCATGTACGATATTAGGGGCAACTACATCCTCTCTATTCTTAGAACCATGGATAAAGGCAATATCAATCAGGTTATTGATGCTGGTGCGGCTTATCTGAACAATGGTGTTGTGGCATTTGACTTAGCGGGCGCAGAGCTTCCAGGTTTCTGCCATGAATTTATCCCTTATGCGAAATACGCTATCGAAAAAGGCTATCGCATTACCATTCATGCGGGTGAGCAAGGCGTCGGTCAAAACGTATTTGATGCAGTGTCTTTACTCGGCGCCGAGCGTATTGGTCATGGTATTCACATTAAGGGACATCAAGAAGCCTATAATTTAGTCAAAGAGAGAGCAGTAGCACTTGAAACCTGTCCAAGCAGTAACATTCAGACTAAAGCTGTTGATACCTTAAGTCACCATCCGATTAAAGACTTCTATAAAGATGGCGTGTTTATCACCATCAATACTGATAATCGCACAGTTTCTAATACGACGATGACAGAGGAAGTCCGTAAAGTGATGGAGGAGTTTAACTTGACTCGTGAAGACTACTTTGCCATTTACAAGGTGAGTGTTGAACAGTCATTTGCTTCAGACGCAGTTAAACAAGACTTGCTTAAGTTTGTAGAGTAAAGCTTAAGATTCTTTTTACTACACGATAACACGCAACTATATCCGCATAAGTCACATCGAAATCTTGGTGTGACTGCTTCACCTCTATACTGAGCTTATCAACGAATATTAAAATTTCATTCTTCTTTATAGCAATTGGTATTGTCACTTTACATTAATGAGTCAGCGAAAAAGTGATAATATTTTTCTTAATGATGAATGCAACAAAAAGCAAACAAACACATTTTGGATAGATTGAAGATTAAGCAGATCTAGCAATTAATGTTCACTATTAGGTGAATATAGGTGTTTAAATTTAAAACTCCATATCAACGTTAATTCCGTTACTTAAGTTGTTGGTAATATTACATATTGTAATGCTACTTCATGTAACGATACTTTTTGTAATACGAAATAGGGTAATATTAGATTTTATATTATTTGTATCAAGGTGTATCTTCTATTTCATTGTATTTACAGTTAATTAACCTTGGCTGGGTAGCGGTGTTTCTAACTTAGTGATATTAAGTCATTAAGTAGATTTTGCCAGTTATATTTAATTTCGATTTTAACTTAATTCAAAGTCTGCCTGTTAACAAGTTGGTCACATTGGAAAAGTCATGTTTTCTGTTAATTGTATAGTCATTGGATATGTGTTAATTAATTAACGGTAACGTACCTTATGTATTATTCTTGTTGGAAAAAAAGCCTCTCACAATGGTTATTGTAAATTGTTTTTATGCTCCCATATCGATACTCGTTTCATATGGGAATAAGAGACTTCAACTGATTGAAAATAGTATTAATTAAACGGAGTTGGTTATTATGACGAATGAAAAAAAAATAAATAATGGGAGAATTGGTGTATTCGCGTTAGCAATGTTAAATGTCGTTGCTGTTGTTAGTTTACGTGGTCTCCCCGCGGAAGCTGAATATGGGTTAAGTTCGGTATTTTATTATGTATTTGCAGCCGTCGTATTTCTGGTTCCAGTTTCTCTGGTTGCTGCCGAGTTGGCAACTGGCTGGTCAGAAAAAGGCGGTATATTTCGTTGGGTAGGTGAAGCATTTGGTCCTCGGCTTGCCCTTGTCGCTGTATTTATGTTGTGGATTGAAGTCACGGTTTGGTTCCCAACTGCATTAACGTTTGGTTCGGTATCACTGGCATTTATTGGTCCTGATACGACTTGGGATCAAGCACTTTCAGAAAACAAATTCTTCATATTGTCGATTGTGTTAGGTATTTATTGGTTTGCAACTTTTGTCGCTCTTCGGGGGACATCTGCTTTTGCTAAACTGGCTAAGTGGGGTGGCCTAGTGGGCACTATCATACCTGGCATTGTGTTAATCGTGCTTGGTTTTTCTTATTTGTTTTTCTCTGGTAAGCCACCTCAAATAGAATTGACTTGGGGCAACCTTATTCCCGACTTTTCTAATTTTAATAATGTGGTACTCGCAGCCAGTATTTTCCTGTTCTATGCCGGTATGGAGATGAACGCCATTCATGTTTCAGAAGTCGATAATGCCGCGCGTAATTACCCTATTGCAATCGCCATTGCAGCAATTGGTACAGTGTCAGTGTTTGTTTTAGGTACCTTGGCGATTGCCTTTATCATTCCTCAACAAGACATCAGTTTAACCCAAAGCCTCTTGATAGCTTATGATAAGTTGTTTGCTTGGGCTGGTATTGGTTGGGCTTCACCGGTTGTCGCAGCGTGTCTAGCTCTTGGTGTCCTTGCGGGGGTTGTTGGTTGGGTCGCGGGCCCCTCTTCTGCACTGCTAGTTGTCGCTAAAGGGGGATATTTACCACGATTCTGGCAATACACCAATAAATATGGCATGGCAACGCACATTATGTTGGTTCAAGCCATATTAGTGACCTTAATCTCCACCATATTTGTGGTGTTGCCATCGGTACAAGCTGCCTATCAGATCTTAAGTCAATTAACGGTCGTTCTGTATTTGATTATGTATTTATTAATGTTTGCTGCAGCCATCCACCTTAGATACAGTCAACCCAATCGACCACGTCCCTATAAAATACCTGGGGGCGATATGGGCATGTGGATCATTGGTGGTTTAGGCTTTATTGGTTCATTAATAGCATTCCTATTTTCATATATCCCGCCGAATCAAATCTCAGTGGGTAGCCCTGAAGAGTTTGTTGGTTTTCTTGTGTTATTGACGCTATTCTTCGTCGCTGTTCCGCTTATTATTTACCAAATTCGTAAGCCACACTGGAAAGACCCATCAGTGACTGACTTTGCGCCATTCACGTGGGAAATAGAAGATATACATCCCGGAATTATAAATACTTCCGACAAAATCACTCATGAATTAAACAAGTAACTTAAGGAAAATATCATGTCTTCTTTAAATTCGAATATTGCTGAGTTAATGAAGCAAGCTGTTGAAAAGTGTAAAGATAATAAAGGTGGTGAGAATGCGTCATATATTCCATTTTTGGCATCAGTTCCATCAGAGTTAATTGGACTAGCATTTGTCTCTGTTACTGGTGAAGTGATTAAACTCCAAGATGCTGAATATAAATTTGCGCTTGAGTCCATTTCTAAAGTCTTAACCTTGGCCTTGGCATTAGAGCAGTCAGGTGCTGACGCGATTCACACCAAAGTAGGCGCGGATCCAACAGGTTTACCTTTTAACTCTGTGATGGCGTTAGAGCTGCATCAAGGCATGCCTTTAACACCGCTAGTCAATGCCGGTGCGATGGCAACGGTGAGTTTGTTAAAAGCGACAGATAAAGAGCAGAGGTGGGACGAAATTCTGAATTTCCAGTCTCTTCTTACCAATAGCAAGATTGAGCTATCTGATGAGGTCAATCAATCGGAACAAACCACTAATGAGCATAATCGGGCGATTGCCTATTTGCTTAAATCATCAGATAGAATGTACTCAGATCCGATGGATGCATGTGAGGTTTACACTCGTCAGTGTTCGACCTTGATCAATAGCGTTGAACTCGCAACAGTAGGCGCAACCTTGGCCAATGGCGGGGTTAATCCACTGTCTGGGAAGCAACTCATTAAGACCGAAAACATTCCACATATTTTAGCTGAAATGGTGATGGAAGGGCTTTATGACACTTCCGGTGACTGGGCTTATGATGTTGGTTTACCCAGTAAGAGTGGTGTCGGTGGCGGCATACTTTCAGTCATTCCTAATGTTGGGGCGCTGGCCGCTTTTTCACCGCGTCTTGATCCTATTGGCAATAGTGTGCGTGGGCAGCAAATGATTAAATATGTTGCACAAGAAATGGGCTGGAATCTATTTACGAGTCAGAAGCACTAGCTAGAGCTAGAGAGGAGGGCTAAGCGTTTAAAGACGGTTAAACGCTTAACTTAAACTTTGTAGAAGTTAGATGAAAGGAAATAGACAAATGAATAAGTCATTTATTGCTACAGCTATTGCAGTTCTCATTGTATCACCCTCGATATCTGCTACTGAACTGTATAAAGATGCTAAAAATCAGCTGACATTGGGCGGGTATGGTGATTTTAGTGTTTTGAATACCAATGATACAACAGAGGTTGTTAACAACGCATCACGTATCAACTTTCAGTTTAGTCATAAGCTCAGTAATGGCCTGAAAGCGTTCAGCACCATGGAATGGGGGATCAACCCATTTGATTCTACGTTAGTTTACAACCGTGAGAGTCTGTTCTCTTCACAAAATGGTGATTTGTTAAACAGCCGCTTAGCCTTTATCGGTTTATCCTATAACCAATACGGTAGTCTTTCATTTGGTAAACAATGGAGTGCTTGGTATGACGTCGTCGGCGGCACTGATAACGCCTTTATTTGGGGGGGCGCTGCAGCTGGCGAATATAGCTTGGACGGCTCCGGTGGAATTGATGGTGTCGGTCGAGCTGACAAAGCTATTCAATATAGGAACACCATAGGGAATTTTAGTTTTACCTTGCAAACTCAGTTACAGGATAACACGATTGATCTCACTGGATTTGATCAAGTCGATCCAGATGGAACAAGCACCCTGACCTATGGTAATACCTATGGTGCTTCTGCCACATATGATTTTAGCGATAAACTCAGTGTTTCAGTGGGGGGCAACCGTGGTGAGTTTAAAGGTTTTAATAGTACGACCAATGACAGTATTGATACCGAAGATGAGATCTATGGTGCCAGTGTCTCTTGGGGCACACTGTCAGGCGATGGTCTGTACGTTTCAGCGAACTACAACAAGAATAAATACCATGAAACCGATAATAGTGGACGATTAATTCCTGATGCTGATGGAGTAGAAGCAATGGTGTCCTATTATTCTGATAATGTTCGTTCTTATCTTATCTATAATACCTTGTCTGCTGATAACTATTCCTTCATGGGCAATGATGGGATATTGCAAAATGTCACTGAGTACAATGAGCAGTCTTTGGTGCCAGGGATTGCGTATATATGGGATTCAACACTGGTCACCTATATCGAGGGTAAGATTGATATGAGCGATTTTGTGACCAACGGAGTCAAATCAGAAGGCGACAGTGCTGTCGCTGTGGGGATCCGCTACTACTTGTGATATGTTGCCATATTCAGTCATAGTAAGATGTATATTCATCTTACTATGACTTCATCTCTTTTATGGTAGCGCATTAATGTCCATCGCCGAGTTGTAGATTTCAATAGGAGTGCCGAAAATGTGGTAAATTTCCATATTTAAAGTTTCTATAATATTTTCGTCACCATTGTCCGGTGCTTGTAAACCCAAATGCCACATGCGAGCAAATACCGTTAAGAATTTCCCTCTATTAGTATACCCAGCTTCATAATATGCATTGATACGCCTATCTTCATTAAAAACTGACGTCCCAGTTTTTCTATCTACACCTATAACAGCATTTTTATTTATCGCACTATTAAAAGGAATAACTAGTCCAATCGCGTTAACATCATTGACTAGCCCAGTCTTTGATAAAATAACAACGCTTGCATCGGCGCTGTTTGCTAAATTGTCCCAACTTACTTTCGCACTTCCCAACGCCGCAGTGTTTAATGCATCATTTTTAGAACCGAAAATGTTCAATCTAACTTTTGAATGACGTGTACTTTCACATTTTTCGTTTCCAGAACAAGGATTAATAGTACAAATTTCAGGATCAATTACATCCATTTTATTTGCATCAAGTTTATTCCATGCTCCATTTTCTTTCCACATTACATATCGATACCCTTCAGATGGTTTTAATCGATAACTATAAGTATTGAGTAAATAGGATAGGTCTTCATCAGTGGCTGTTTGGTTACCATTATGATAGGTAGGGGAAAGGTCAAGTACTCTTTTTGTGTTATCAATACCGTTCGATTCACGATTAAACTGAAGTATATTAGCGGCTGAGCGAGTATAGCTCCATTCCGCCTTATGCCTTAATACTGATTTATTTGTATTAACCAAACTTGAGGAGTCTTCCCAATGTCCACTAAAGTCCATCTCGCTTCGCAGTTCATGTAGCATATCTAAGTTTGACTCATCGATACCATCGATGTCTGAATTCCCGTTATCACATACTCTGGAGTCAGAAAACACTTCACCATTAGTGCTCGTATGAGGTTCATTTTTAATCCAGTCATAGGTTTTTGAATCTAATACAAATAAAGGTGTAGCAAGTGGTGTTATTTCAATTTTAAGTCCGTTTTTAGAAAGCGTAGTTTCTGTACCTTCGCTAGATGAGGCCCCTCCTTGAGTTGGATTATATGCCCCATGGTGTATTTACTGCGTAGTGCACTAACCCAACCGGCACCATAACCAGTGACTATAAGGTTATCTCCAGTTGAAGATAACCTTAGTTGTGAGCCATAGCCGCCACCCATTTTACTTACCCCAAAAATTTCGCCATTGGTGAAGTTAATAAATTCATGCGCATCTTCATTGTTAGAGTTATCTAAAAGGGGCACTCTGTTTTCAAGATACATATGATAAATGTTAGAGTTAGCACCAGTACCTGAGGTAAAAAGGCGAATTGTAGAAGGTTTTTTATTGATTGGAAGATTCCATTTATGTAGGCTATTTTTAGTATTTCCAACTGTATGCCCAAATAACTCCGCGACGCCATTAATGACTTGAAGCTCAAACTCTGCTCTTTCATTGACGACTAAATAACGAGATAATCTAACGGGACTTCCGGATTGGTCTGTCAATACTATATGACTCTTCCTTAACGTGATAATAGCGCGATAACTGCCATCATATATTCGAAATGAAATAGGTGTTTTCGATCCGTATTTATTTACTTCGACACCAAAACGCAAGCTGTACTGCTTTGGAATATTAAGATTATTCGTTTCCCAGTAACTTAACGACGTACCGTTTGCAATATTTAAGAAGGGTTCATTAACACTGTTTAAAGAGGTTGAGAAATCATAATTTCCATTGTTTTGGAGGATCCAATTAGATGAATTATCCCACTATTCTTGAAAAATAATAGGATCAGGAATTACGGCAAGGTGATCTATCTTTGCATGAACGTTATTGTCTGAATTTAAAGCGTTCGCGCTTAATTGTATCATTGGTGGTTGGTCTGAAAACTTGAGACTATTGATTGGAATAGAGTTGCCGCCGTCGATAGACAATTCTGCGTGACTATAATTTACTTTAATATCATAATCATGCCACTGACCAACCGAAGGAGAACTGGCAAGTATTTGCTTTTCCCCAAATTGATCAATGATACTCACTCCTCTATAATCCACTATCAGAATTAGATTTACTGCCCCTGACTTTACCAGTACTCTCAAGGGCCATCCTGCAGTACCATAAGACGCTATAAGTGCTCTGAATTTAACTCGATATGAACTTTTTATATCAATGGGTCTATCATAGGTTAGGGTGCTTATTATGCCACTTGACTCTAAGTTTAAGAATTTCCGCCCTCCAGATGCACTTTCAATGTAAGGTGAAATAGTGGAGTTAGTCGAATTTATAGACCAGCGAGATATGTTGTCAAATGAAAATTCGTATGTGCTGGGATATTCGGGTTGTCCAGAGTATGCACAATGTACTATTAGAAAACCTCCAACTAACAACATATTAAAAAAATATTTCATAATATTCTCTCTATTTGTATTATATAATTATAAAGTCATCCTTAAATTTTTATTATTTCCTTAAAATAATATGCGCAGGTTAAATATGAGCAAGGGAGTTAATTTCCACTTAATAATAAGTTGAAACCTCACATCACCTCCTCTCTTCATATATAACAACCTATGTACTAAACATATAGAACAAATATTGCCATTTCAACCTAAATGTGAACAATAGTATATAAAAATACAGTTGGTGGGTGCGATATATCATATCTCATTGTAATTATAAGTATTTTTTTCAGCTATAGATTTTATAAGATCTAGCGTGATGTGTTGATTTAAGTGAGGTGATGTAGCGATAAAGTTTAATTAATTTGTTCTTATTGCTATAAGTGGTTGTTTTTTTTGAGAGGAATATTTGCTGTATGTGTATGCTCTAATTGTTAATTATCCTTATCTAACACAGGGTGTTATTGGTTAAATAGGGAAGGATTTCCTGAGCGGAAATGGGTTTGGACAAATAATAACCTTGAATAAAATCACAATCTAATTTTATTAATTGATGCAGTTGCTCTTGTGTTTCAACGCCTTCAGCAACCACTGTTTTTCCCAGAGCTTTCGCCATTGATATGATAGTTGACACTAAGATGTGTGCATCTTGGCTCACAGTCATATCTTTTATAAAAGAACGGTCAATTTTTATAATATCAATTGGAAAACGGCGAAGGTAACTGAGTGATGAATATCCAGTACCAAAATCATCGAGTGCGATAGTGCAACCTGCATCTTGTAGGTGTTTAAGCAGTCTTTCGTTATTACTTCTCTCAGAAGCTAGGGCACTTTCCGTTAGTTCAAAACAGATATCAGAAGGCGCTAATTGGTGTTGATTAATTGTAGATAACCATTGATCGTTATCTCTTTCATTGAAGGGGATTTCATAAACAGAGCGATTAACATTGAATCCTATTTCAGTGAAGCCTTTTGATTTTAATCGTTTTAATTGTGCACAAGATTCCTGTAATACGAACTCCCCAATATCTTTGATCAACATAAATTCTTCTGCAAGTGGGATAAATATTTCAGGAGAGATTAAAATGCCGTTATGCTCCCAACGAACTAACACTTCAAACTTTTCTATTACAAGGCTTTTTGTTGAGAAAATCGGTTGGTATACAAGGTGTAGTTGTTTATTACATATCGCATTTTGTAGGTCGTTTTTTAGCTCAATTCGTTGCAATACCTCATCTTGCATATTACTTGTAAAGTAGCGGTATGAATCTCTACCGTTATTTTTTACATAATACATGGCATGTTCCGCTTCTTTCATTACCGAACTTGCATCTTTGTTCTTTTCCGATAGATGGGTAATACCTATGCTAAGTCTGCAGTCGATAGACGTTTCTTGAATATAAAAAGGTTCACGAAATGCTTGAGTTATCTTGTCTGCAAGGCTTAGCATATCTGCTTTATTAGCTATGTGGTTCACCATTAATGCAAACCCGTCTCCGCTAATTCGAGCTGCAATATCACTGCTTTTTATTAATGATTGTAAGCGCTCTGCAGCTTTAATGAGTAATTGATCACCGAACTGTTCACCAAATAGATCATTAATCTCTTTAAAAAGATCTAGATCCATCATATAAACAGTAGGTTGAGATTTATTGTTTTTAAGGTATTTAATTTTTTTGGTTAATGTTTCCATAAAGAAAAAACGATTAGCCAAACCAGTAAGAAGATCGAAACTAGCCTGTTGCTGAATCTTTTTCTTGGCTTTCACACTCTCAGAAATATCGAAGAAGGAACCAACATAATGGGATATTTCGCCAGCAGCATCATGAATAACACTAATTGTTAATAACTCTGGAAATACTTCATTATTTTTTCTTTTATTCCATATCTCACCAGACCAGCCCCCTTTATGTTTTATATCAGACCACATCTGTTCATAAAACTGTTGCGAGTGGTCTCCAGAATTGAACATTTTTGGATTTTTACCATAAACTTCATCAAGGCTATAACCTGTCGTTTTAGTAAATGCTTCGTTAATTCGTACTATTTGATTTCTATTATTACTAATGAATATGGCTTCCTTACTTTCATCAATAATATGATCACTTAGATTTAAACGCTTAATATAGTCCTGTGTTTCAATATCTTTTTCTATAAGACCACTAAAAAGGAGGAACAATGATTCAATTGAACTGCTGTTTGTTATTGGCTGATGGAACAATGCGACCAGAATAGCGGTGGTGTCATTATTACTATCTTGTAAGGAGATGCCAACATAGCCTGAAATATCCATCTGAGCCAATAGCTTATCGTCAGGGTATAAGTGCTGTGCATTTTTAGCCAGTGAACAGATACCCCCCTTAATGACCTCTGTACAAGGGGTGGACCTTAATGGGTAACTGAAGTTATCTAAAATGTTGTCGTTATTGGCAAGAGCAATCGTTGTTGCCACTGTTTTATCTGAGTTGAGACTGGCGATAAAAACAAAGTCAGCTTCAATGGCTTTGGTTAACCCGATACAGATATTATTGGCGAAGTTAGCATATTTTAAATCGGATAATTGATGAATTATCGCTCTTATTTTATCTTCATTCATCATGCATGTCTTCGAAGGTTAAATTTTGATTTAATCACCTATTAGTTTGTAATGCAACGAAATATTTTGAGTTGCACTTTTGTTGCATTAAATGTTGTGCGTGGGTGTCTTGCTTGGCTCTATTCCTGCATTAAAAGGTTTTTAGACCCATAACAACATGAATACAAAGGTCAGCAGCAAGGCATTTAGAAGATGGGCTATATATTTTAATCTACTGATAAGTAATATTTTTATAGTGAATTTTTGCAAGATGAAGTACTTGTTATAAATACTTAGAACGTTTTACTCATAAATGAAAATTCACTGTTCTGTGCATAAACTTGATTGCATATTCCTATTAATGATAACGTTACATTTTGTCGTATTTGTAATACAAATATGTGAATGTGATCATTAAATTGGTGGAGGGATATACCTGCTGTTGAACAAGGGAGCCAGATAAGAATAAATAGAGGATATCTATGAAAGCAAAACGATTATTTACTGTCTTTGGATGTACATTACTAGCGGGATCATTTTTAAGCGTTCCAGTCGTGTCTGCTGTGGATGATGGTGTTTCGGTGAAAACACCTCCCACAGGGACTATCATGCGAGGCAAGGGACCTTCGGGAACTAGTTACTGTGATCTCGCCAGAGGAACAAATGTGGATGGTGGATATTGCCAGATATTATGGAAAGATCTGCAAACTGGTCGATTTAGTCTTAAACAGTACAATGGAAAAACGACTGCGGAACTGAAAAAAGATTATCTTGAAAGTAAGTTTGACTTTACCCTTATTGAGGAGGCGATTGCTAGTGCGCAGACTTTTAATTCCAGCAGGCTGGTAAGGCTAAAGAAGAAGCAGGATGAAGATTTTCCTGATCTGGCTGATGAAGATAAACTGACTGAATTGGCTGATGAGGATAAATTTAAGGTACTGTTGAGGATCCGTGCCGGTGTTGATTCTCCTCAGTGGGTTAAAGACAAGACTAAGACAGTTGACTGGTATTTTAAAAATTTTTCTGATACCCAAAAATATGATTTACCAGCATTTTGGACCAAAGCATATCAGGATTCCTATCTGTCACTCATGAGAGGATTGGCTGTTAAGTATGACGATAATGAATTATTAGGCACGGTCGCGGCATCCATGTGTATGACGACACACGCTGAGATCATGTGGAATCGCACTGGACGCAAGAAAGATGCTGATGGTAACGAGGTCAATAATGCCAGTGGGAAGAACCCTCGTCAGGTGAATATTGCCGCGATGACGGATTCGTCGGTGTTAGGTACTGATGTCTACACGAATGCAAAGGATTATGCGTGTTTGAAAAAGCAGGTGAGCATTCATGATAGTACCTGGAAACGAACACCTAGCATTTTTGGAAGTCATCTTTACCAAAAATATTATCTAACTGAGAAAGAGGCTAATAAAGCTGCCGTTGCTCAGGGGAAGAAGCGCAGTAAAATTGATGCTGGCGATGCCACCACTGTACTCAGTAAAACCCGAAATATCTTCAACCATTGTCGCGATACACTAGGAGATCGCTGTGTACTTGGCAACAATAGCTTGCGGGACGATGAAGAGGCCACCAACGATAATATTTATGATGTGTTGCTCGAGATGGGCCCACCGCTTTATTTCCAGACCAATGTCTTTGGCTCAGTGGATGACGGTAAAGATCCTAAAGATGCCTTTAGCTATGAAGATATGCTAGCTGCCATGACCTTGGCTGGTAATTGGGGCGCCTTTATGGTGGAGATGGCCATGGGTTGGGATTGTGAGAATGAGTATGACAAAACCACTTGTGATAAAGCTAATGAGTACTCTGAAGCTGATAGTTTTACCACTCCTCGTAGTGTGTTGAAGCAAAACAGCACGACCGAGTAATACTTGGTTTAGTAGATTAATGACATAATCGGCGGCTATTTAAGCCGTCTTTTTATTTATACTGATTGGCATTATGTGTTGAGTTTATCTTTCTTCGATTTGAAAACTATAGGTAGGCTTGCGCTTATCAGGAGTTAAGCTTGGTAAGTTAAACCTTCGACGTTTATTGTTAACCCTTTACGATACGTCTAATCAAAGCCATCTATTCCATTCGTTGACAACCCCCTCTAAAATTTCGTTACTTCACCAATCTGTACCAGTAAATGTTTAAAATCAATAACAATAACAATAACAATAACAATGGGTAAGTCTCAGTCTGGACAATTGAACATCTGTAGAGTGCTTATCGGAATTAGCGTTATTACACGCTAACTTCACTTTTTGCGCTAATCAGTCGTCTTACTACGTGGGGGACTGCTTATTTGCAGAGATTTGAGTTTAATAAAATCAATAATTAAAATGCTGCTATCAGCTAAGGTTATCGTTAATGAAAAAGCTTCTGCTTTGTGCTCTGTGTACTATTTCTCCTTTTGCCAACTCATCCAATGAGGTGGTGTATCTGCATTATGATGAGGTTTTGGATGGTGAAACGGACTACCAAAAACAGATTAAACTGAATATTGACCTATCTGGGAATACAGTGATTGGAAAAACGGAAGCTGGGGCGCTTATCTCAGGCAGAGTTGAGAACATGAATAGTCAGTATATCGGCTCGGGTGATAAACCGAGATTCCAGTTTGAAATCCATCAAGGCGAAACTCGAAATTGGTATTTTGGCCAGGTTAACGGTAAGTATTGGGAAGGTGTATGGTTTGGGGCCAACGGGGAAAAAGGTGATTTTTCTTTGTATACAGATTTGCTGACAAAAGAGGTGCCTCAGTTTGAAAACATTGTTGCCTACTACGCTGATGAGGTGTTTCAGGTTGGTGGTAATAATACTCACAACAGCTTGAATTCGAGCTTTTTGGTGGACTCAGACCATCTGGAGGCACACTTCACCAATGAAAATTATTTCGATACCAGTAAAGGGGTGTTTCTACAAGCGGATGTGCACTATGGCAATCTGCCGATGTCATTCTACATCGATTTTGAAAAGCCCATGGGGATGAAAACTTTTCGCTTGGGTTCTTACAACAATGGTGAAGGCACCCGGTTACGTACATTCAGCTTCGATATTTGGAAAAACGGTGATTGGGAAACCGTAGGCAACTTCGAGTTTGCGCCAATTTACGCCCCATCATATCAAAGGCAGGAGTTTAACCTGCCAAATATGGTATATGCCGAGCGTATACGTATTTCAGCCACGGCTACTGACGACTATACCTATGGCAGCAAGCTGCTGATGTGGGGTCTCTCTTTTAAACGCTAGTTTTATAGCGGGATAATGAGTAGAGATCTTGCTAGTTAAAGTTATTTGGTCTCATGGACATATCAAGTTGTTGTTTAATATCTTGATATGTTTTCAATTGGTGTGTTGTTGGTTGCTTAATTTTTAACAACTGTTCTTCGACAAAGAATTTAGGGTTTGTTTTCAATATTTTAGCGTTTTCATTGAATACGCCAAGTAGCAGGCTATTGTTTACGTCAATCGTGAATTTATCATCAAATTTCTGGATATCTGTTTGTGGAATGCCTGCATTGGCAATGGCAGAAAATAGTTCTTCATTATTCTTATATTGACTGAAATCAGCATTTCTCAGGAAGAGATCAATTCTGCGTTCTTGAATTCCGCTGCCACCGTTAATTGTGGTTGCTATTAATGCATACTTTCCATCAGGTTTACAGTAACTGTTCGCTACTCTTTCAAAGCGATTACAGATCATATTATTTCTGGTATATCCTAAAGTTGCTGTTGAACTGGATTGGTATATTTTTTTAAGGTTATTAATTCTGAATTTTAAAGACTTAACTTGATAGTGTGGTACGTCAGGCCAATCATTGCTGTTTAAGTTAGTCAGTATTCGCAATGATTTTGTAGTAAGAGCAGAAAGGTATAACCCGTGAATATCTAAACCTCCCTCGACCAAGTCAATGACAAGTGTTATTCGTTCAATTAACACGCGATCAGCACTACCATTTTTATTCTCTATGTTTGTGATTAGGTCATCGAGTGAGCCAAGTTTAGAATGTAGCTTTAGTTCACTGATTGGATACGGTTCATTTGCCGATAAAACGCTGAGTGAAAATATGTTAAGGAGGATGAAAAATATAAGTTTATTCATTTTTAACCTATGGCTACGGCTTTGGAAGATCATAAGGGTTATTGTCTTTATTGTTTCTGCTCATAGTGCTAATTTGAGGGGCTTGCTCCAGTATCTCTATCTTGCCCGGCTCCAGTTTAAACTCTCTAGTGGCAGCAATTGAAATTAGTATTGCTGCAAATAAAAAACAGGCTAATCCTGGTGCTGTTGCGGACATAACTACTTTAGCCTCTCCATGTGTAGCGTTTAACTTAAAAGCACCATCTGCACCGATCAAAAAAAGTGCAAACCCAATAGCGATAAAAGAGAACGCTGCACCTATGCAGACTATAATGATCGATTGTTTGTTGATAATTCCTTTCATTATCAATGTAATGTTGATGGCATGAATTCTCAGCTTTTGATTATTTGACTGTATAGTGGAATGCAGTGGTCCATCACTCACACTTTTTATGACATTAATATCTGCTGGTGAAATGGGCAGTTGATTAAGAGCCTTATCGGTTTCGTACCAAACTAAAGCTAAGTTAGCTACAACAATAAAAGCAGCACCTAATAATATCCATGCTCTAGCTTTATTAGACAGTCCCTCATATACAGGCATGTAAACTCCATTTTATTGATTAATATCTACTTTCATATTCTCTATCAAACTTAAGTTGTAAGGGAGATAGTGATACGGTATCTCGTTAGCAGTTTGTTGTCTTTTAGTTTAATTATCTAAGGTAACCCATTAATGGGTCACAATGGAAATGAGTATAATGAAGTCTTTATTCATTACCTCGATCTTGACCCTTAGTAGGACGAATTGGTATAAGAAAATGAACTGTTCAACGTTGTTTTAGGCAAGTAATTCAAGGCGAATAAATGATGTAACGGATCCCTTTAAGTCGCAATAATCACGATGTAGAGCTTGCTGGTATTTCTTAGGCCCACCTTCGCTAGTAAATGGCTTTGTGAAAATATAAAGCCCCTGTGTTAACGGGGCTATAGTATCTGTATTTAACCTACCAAACGGGATCGTTTTTAAAGAAGTAAGCGCCAGCTATCGGTGCTGAGTTAAACAGAGTTTGTCTGTTTGTGCGTATTGGCAATCTTCCTGATGTATCAAATTCAATAGCACTGCCATAGCCTGTATTAATAAAGTAGAACAGTGAATGGAATATAAAACGAGTTCCGGTCCAATTGGCACTTTGTGGACCAATGGTAGATAAGTATGCCTTGTTACCTCGGCCCCTAAAGCTGATATGCACTGCAGATTCAGCAACGTCGACTTCACCGACAATGGTATCACTGTTCATATCGATGACCGAAATCGATGCTAGCGGTCGATAGGTACCCGTGTTAACCACATATAAATCAGAAGTGCCTGGTTTGACTGTTGCAGAAATAGGAAAATGACCAAATCCCAATTTAATCACCTTTGTGACCGACCAAGAGTTCACATCAATCACTGAAACGTCATCTGATAAGGTATTGATGGTGTAGATTTTGGTCCCCTGGGGATTACTTGTCGCCCAGCCAGCGACTAAGCCCTGAATTGATATGCTTGGTTTAATCACTTGACCAGTCGCTGTACTGTATGCTTCTACCGTGTTATTCACATAGAAAACATAGAGTTCAGTGTCATTTTGGTTCAATAATATACTTGAAGGCGTCCCGTTTATATTCCAAGTGGCAACGATCTCATCAATGCGTGTATCGACAACCTGAACGACATTATTTGTGGTAGGAATATAGAAATATCGACCATCAGAAGACATCTCCATCGCCGCCCAAGGAGTCCCGCTGGTTTTAATTTTTTTGATAACACTGTCAGTGGCTGTATCAATAACGGTAAAGTCATTACTAAAAGGGCCGAAGTTATCAACATAGACTTTTGAGCGATCGGGCAAGGCTTTAATAACAATCGGTCGTGTACCAACATTGTTAATGGTCTTTAACACTGTGTGAGTCTTAAAATCATAAACTTGAACCTGATTTGTTTTAGGAATAGGCATATAAGCTATTCCATTTCGAGTTAGTGCTCTGGCAGTTTGAATACTTGCTAGCAAGAGAAACAAAAGCGTTGTTAACACTATTATATTTGGAATTAAATAGTATTTATTCTCTAGGTTAAATATATACACATTATTCTTTTTCACATTAACTCTCTTTATTAATAATTAAAATAAATGACCTTTGTTCAATTGGATGATTTGCAAAGATGGTATTTGGAATAACATCACGTACCGCTATTTCACCGTGATGTTTATCTGATAAAACTTATATATTAGTACGGGGTGGAATATTACTTGGCTTAAGATAGTTGTATGGCAGGCTTCTAAATTGGTTTCTTCTATCGATCTCTATTTCAACCTCCTGTAACTTTTGCTGAAAGCGCTTTAAGGGGCCAGAGTCTTGTAGGATAGTTTGGTCAATAAACTCAGAGCTACCACTGCCATCTGGGCTGATATATTGACCTAGTTTTCCATGATATATCCCACCCAGAAGGTTAAGAATGAATATTCTTGTTAGCCCACTTAACAATGGCGGCAACATACTCTCCCAGCTGTCTTTATTTGCAGTATATAAGTGATGACTCTCAGGTGCAGGTGCTTTGAGTAAGCTCGTACGGGCGGGTGCATAAGTGGCTAAGTCGGCTTGGGGGAAGTTAACTGCAGCGTGTTGTGCTGATGCGGTAAAAATAATCATGGTTAGTACATCAACTAACTGCTCCCTCGATGTAATGGATCTAAAACCAGTGACTTTGCCCTCAAGTCTAATATCTCTTGTCCACGCCTGAAGTTCATAGTCACGGCTAATATCTCGATTTGAACTGTAATAGGTATGCACATATTACAGACACCATTGGTGAATAGCATCCCATATCAAGATCCCGTCATCTCGGTAAGGATAGTGAGGTAAATCTTGGCTGGATGAGACACCTCTATTGCTTAAATCTGTCGGTAGCATTTTTTCATAGAAGTCATATTGCTCAGTGCGAGCTGTAATCATCCCCTCGACAATATCTGGGATGTGAGGTTGGTATAGTAGGTCAATAAACAATCCCTCCTCTAGCAAGTTATTGAATGCTAGGTGGTTGATAAACATCGTTCCCTGTAGGTGAGGTTTCAATAGATGATAAAGCGGATGGGACGGTGCAAGTTGTCTATGAGTGCTTATGGTAATCGCTTCAACAATAAGGTGGGTGTGACCCAAATGAGCGAAGAATTCATGGTGTAGATCATCTGCTGAGGACACAACTGTTTTTGCCATCCGCCAAGCCCAGTACTCAGGTGTGTCAGCTTGATATGATGGGGTGAAAATGGGATTTTCTGTAGGGTCTTGATCACACTGAATCGCTACCGGAGTTAGGGTTCCTTCACCTGATAGTGGCAGTGCGAATAAAGCGATGGGCGCATAAGCATAACCCGTTCCAGTGGCTGGCTTGCTATTGGAATTGTTTGGTATCATGCTAACGAGTTCTTGGTAATCAAGTAAATACAAACGTTTTTCCGCTGCGGCTAGCATCAAACTGTCATTCGCTCCCATTACACTTGAATAGCGCTCCTCCGTTAGCGGAAACTTATTCGGTATTACTGATATTTGTTTTATCAGTAATGGATTCACGCCTTCTACTCTTAATCTAGCAAAGGTTGCATCACTCTCAAAATCATCGGCGAATGAAGGCAAAGAAACAGAGGAAAACAAGCGGTTAAACTCCTGTTCTAAACCGTGATCATAGCCCGCAAGTTCAGCTCCCAATCGCGACATGAATTTTAAAAACTCAGTTGCCGCTGCTATAACCAAATTCATTATTGCAACGAGAAAGCTTTGCGCATAGATAATGCGATTGTGCCGATTGGGAATAAGATTTAATGCTTGTGTTAATAACTCGACTTGATTGCGAACATCATCACCGTATCTTTGCTCAAATCGGTTTGAAAAAAGGGTAGGGATGCCAGAGATAAAGTTAGATGCTTGGGTTAGTGTCACGTCAAGAAATTTACCTATCCAAACAATATCTGGCAGTTGATTCGCAGGGAAATGCTGAACCGTCGGCACTCCTTGTGCATTACTTGGGTTATAGTTCCAAGCATAGCTACTACCTTCTATGATGACTCTAAACCGCCTGAACATCGCGGAAAAGAAGTCTTCCTGCTGTGGTAACTTTGGAAAATCGGGCCAAGGATTTGGCGCTGCTTCAACAGCGCCAACCATACCTACAGTGCTCGCAATTACTGAGCTACCTGCAACGACGCCTGTAGATTTGATAAACTTTCTTCTGTCCACAATCGGCCACCTTTGATCTATTAGTTATGATTGCTCAACCAGATATCGAGACCGTTTGCTTCTTCTTTCTATAATGTATTACTTTTTATTCTTCTAATTATGATTGCTCAACCAGATATCGAGACCGTTTGCTTCTTCTTTCTATAATGTATTACTTTTATTCTTCTAATTATGATTGCTCAACCAGATGCCAATACTGGGTGCTTCTTCTGTTGGTATTGTGCGTATCACTGTATTGGTGACGGGATCAAACTCAATCACATGACCTTTGTCTAAAATACCCAGAGTAATAATGTTGAAGAAGAGCAGTATCTCTCCTAATAAGCCGGTGTATCCCGCAGAACTAGGGCCTAAATCACTGATATATCCTCGCGTCCCATCTTCACTAAACACCAAACCAATTTGAGAACCGTCGGTATCAATATGGTCAACGATCTCTTCACTGACAACATCAATAATAAGCACCCGATTTTCACCAAACAAAGATACATACACAGACTTGCCATCGGGTGATAATTCAGAGGTGAACGCACCAGGGTTACCGAGTCGATATACTCCATCGTGACTGGTTTGAATATTCTTCTTTAATGTCCAAGAATCGATATCGACAACTCCGATAGTATTGACTGAGTCGGTAAACATGGTTTTACCGTCGGCGGTGAAGGTAAACCAAAAAGTGGCAATACCACCGACAGCGAGTGGTGGGCGGATTTCCTCTCCTGTTAATGGATCATAAACGCCAACTTTGCCAGACATAAAACCGACCCAAAGTTTGTCATCAGGTCCATTGATTGACGCGACCGGAATTTCAGGTAAAAAGTTAAATGCCCTAACGACCTTTTCAGTCTCAACATCCATGACTTCTATCAAGCCACCAATCTCGGGTAAGTAGACCTCAGTGTCATCTTTCGATGGAAATATCCCCATTGGCACACTGGCAACTGACTCGGTTCTTACCTCTCCGGTGGTCCTATCAATAATGGAGACCGAGGGGTAAGGAAATGGACCAAAGTTATCTACAAACACCTTGTCACCATTGCCGCTAGCAGCCAATACAGCAGGTCTTGCACCTGGGTGAAGGTGATAGCGTGCGGTTACCAGTGAGGTTTTGGTGTCGATAACCACCACTGAATCATTATCAATTTCAGGGACCCACAATTCACCTTCAGGGCCGTCATTGGTGACTAACTCCACTGGAGGTGGGCATAAGCTTGGCACTATCACACACCACCAATTAGCTGCAGCGGGCGTGCTTATCCATAGTGTTGATATTGCCAATAAAAAGAACTTGAAGTGTTTCATTTGTATATATTTCCTCAAACATAATTATGTTTCAGCCTAAAAAAATTAATAGTGCTTGTGTCAAACAACCTAATTTATTCAAGTTTATTAATAAGTTGCTTTATAGTGGTAGTTTTAAACTGATTTAAAGTTGTCATTGGTATCCTTGCTAGAGTAAGGAATGTCATTTAGGATGTTATCAATTAAATCTGTCATTCTCTTATCAAAATATGCCAACTGATTATCTTATTAATATAATCAGGATATATTCTCTATGGCTTGCTATATATTTTCTATATCTTTACTTTCTTGGTTTCACAAGGTAGGCAATGAATCATATTTTTCTAATACTTGCTCTTGTCATGGTGTGCGCGACACAGATCGCAGGATGTGATGACTTTGACAAAGACAGTGACAAAAGAAGCACCAATGGAAGAGAAGCTGAACTTGAAACTACTGGGCAAGCCAAAGTGGCTTCCAGCCCTGATATCATTATTGGTATAGCTGATTTCTACGCTAAAGGCTGCTCTATCATTCAAGTGAGTCATGATGACGCAGCTCGCACTGAAACTGTGATATTCAAAGCTCCAACTCAACTGTTTGCCTCTTGTTCTCAAAGGGGAGCAAACCCTCTTCAATACGATGGCGAATATATTATTTTCAGTATCTGCAATATGACCATTGGTGCTGGAGGCTGCGGAGGTGCTCGCTATCGAAGTGCAGATTTTGAACTCTGGCAAGAGTACATCGGAGTGACTTGGCTAAATAGCGAAGAGTATGAAGCCTGGAGGACATTGGGATCTAACTCTTCAAAAGCTGACTCAATCAAGAAGGTTGTGAAGGACTAACCGATATTGTGAGAGGTCTAATTTAGTCAGCACATGTATAGAGGAGTTAGGCTGGAATACAAGATTTGTACACGTTAGTTTTTCTAATCGTGTTTTGACCGCGATAGTTTTTGGTATCGCATTAGTTTCTTTAATTGTTGTTCATTCAATTTGCTTACTTTCAAGCACAACACAGCAATAGAGGTCTTTAAACCACTTTTATGCTAACGCTTGTCATATTTATTTGGAATATCTAAACGATTATATTTATGTTGTGTAATGTTTTGGAGGGTTCATGTGAAGCTCTAATTGAGTGAATAAACTATATAAATGTGCAGAATAACTATTGAACTATTTCGAAGATAATTTAATTTGTCAAAATGAAAAGCAATCCAATTTACAACATGTATTAATAAAAGTGCTTTATGGGTATGAATAAATCGATAGTAATAGTCAAACTATTATGCTGGTTTTATACGTGGCAAGTTAACTTATATCGCATAATGGTTTCTTTAGGTAGAATAAAAAGCTAGCTGACGTTGTTTCGTTTTATTGCACAATTCTAACCAATAATTTAGTTAACTTGATAAATAAGGAAATTAAGACTCGTAGAATTGTCACTGGCAACTCTCTTAATTAGGCTTATATAAGTGTTGTTGAGGAGGAACTCTTGTGTCTACACCAAGAAAGTATTCGTGATCCTAGATTTATTAATGTAATAGATAATTTACTATATTACAGGGCGTCTCATTGAGTTAGAAAGGATCATCACTGGGACAACCCTATGGTTTAATAGATCATGCTAGCAGCACTAATTACGATGGAGTTGTCATTAAACTGACGACTGTTTGATTTTTCATGCTGAGAAAGTACTTGAAAATCAATTATCTGCATGTGTTTTGGTTGTTTTTTGATCGGTACTTCTTCATTCAGAATAGATGCCAAAAAATCCAAGCTAGTTATCTAATGATGAGATGGATATCTTAGTTATTACCTAGAGCCATAGCTAGGTTATATTATGTATTCCTTTATTATAAAATCTTATCGTGAATAGAAATTTTAATAATGAGTAGAACCATTAGCTGCATTAAAAAGGATGAACAATCAAGTTTAAGTGTAATGGTTTATTTGTTTTAAATTGGTTTTGTATATTTGTACTTGTGTTGAGTCAAGGTTGGGTAATATTCTATGATGTAGGCTGTTGAACAGGATGTGTTGAAAGTCATCGGGACTAAAGTAACACCTGTAAATAGTTGTAATGTGAGGGTTACTATTTTTCACTTAGACTAAATAATCTGCAAAAAATAGTGATAAAGAAAGTTTTTAAAGGAAAATAAAATAGTTATTTAATTCACGAACATTCATTGATTAATTTTAGTGCATCAATTAGTCTGCACTAGACAGAGCGTCCTAATATTTTATCTAAATGAATATTAACAATGTAAATAAGGACATTTCAAGGTTAGTAAGCACTAATACTAGGCTTACCCTTTAAAATCATCTTATTGGTTATAAGATGCAAATGGAGTTGATATGGACAATGAATATGATCTCATCATCATTGGTGGGGGCCCTATGGGGCTGGCCACTGCATGGCAAGCAAGTCATTCAGCACAGAAAATTCTAGTTATTGACGATAAACGATATGGTCATAGCTTGAGCAGTTCAGTCGGAGCGACCCGTCAATTTCGGTTACAATACGAAGAAGAATATATGGCTGAATTAGTTAAAGAGTCTCAGCCATATTGGCGCGCTTTATCTGATGCTGTTGGCAGTGAACTGATTTCTGATTCAGGTAGCTTATGGTTTGGTAATGCTGACAGTTCCTCTTCAGAAGGGCAAATTAATGCAGCAATGAAAACGATGGACAATTTGGGGATCCCCTATACAGAACTGACTAAGGAGCAAATTGAACAGGACTATCATTTTACTAATTTAGGTGAAAATCATATTGGTTTTTTTCAGGCTGATGGAGGTTCAATAAATATCCCAGAAACTTTATTTAGCTTAAAAACACTTAATGATGCTTCAGGTAAGGTGACTTATTTGAATGATTCACCGGTACTGAGTATTACACCTGGTAATACTGTGACTGTTACTACGGCCTATGCCAGCTTCCAAGCCAGTAAAATAGTTATAACTGCTGGTGCAAAAACAAATGACTTAATTCGTTCTCTTGATACTTGTCTAGATTTAGAGATCTGGCATATGGCCTCATGTTATTTTAAGAAGAAAACGCCAGAGATTAATTACCCAACCTGGTATTCATTTGAAGATCAAGCTGACGCGCCAGAGTATGATCCAGGAGTATATTATGGCTTTGAAGAGGTAAGCTGGAATAACCAAGGTTATGTCCGTGTTGCTCCTGCATTTGCTAAGTTGATCACTTACTCTATGGATACCCAAAACCCCGCGCCTGCGCCATCAGCGGAAGATATTATTGTAACAGAACAGTTTGTTACCAAACATATGTTGGATTTAAACCCTGTCGCGGAGTTTCAAACGACTGGGATCATAGCATTGCCAGCAGAACCAACAAAAAAGATGTTCTTAGATACCATACCTGGCCACGATAACATCGTCGTTTATTGCGCCGGATGGGGGGCAAAACTCATCCCACTTATTGGAAAAATATGTGCAGATCTTGCACTTACAGGATCGACAGAATATGACATATCTCAGTTTACTATCGACCATATGCCTAAGCCGTACAAAAAATCTTTGAGAACTACACGACGTTTACCATTTTAATTACAAGGAAAGTGATTATGACAAGAAAATATCCTCAACAACTTGATGTTGCAATTATTGGTGCTGGAGTATCTGGTTTATATAGTGGTTGGAGGCTCAAAGAAGATAGTAATACCAAATTCATGAATAGCGCAATATTCGATATGAGTGACCGTGTAGGCGGCCGCTTACATACTATTAAAATGCATGGTGTAGACACTATTCCCGTAGAGCTCGGTGGTATGCGTTTTATGGAGCATCAAGAACTGATCAAAGAGGTAATTAGTCAGTTTGATATAAAAGTAACTGAGTTCCCTATGGGTAGATCTAAAACGAACATAAAATATCTACGTCGACAGCGATTTACTGATAATGATTGGGCAAAAGCGACTTTTGAACATCGTTATTTTATTGATGGGCAGCACAAACAAAAAAGTCCAGACGATTTATTTCAAGAGTTAGTGGATACCATTTTATCAATGGATGCCAACCAAATTGTTCTAGCGGTGGAAGGGCTAGAATATCAACCTCATTCAATGGCTTTTTTCGATAGAAGTGATTGGGATAAAATCAAAAGCAAGTTAATTGACGATGATCCAAACAGCCCTGATTATGGTGAGAAATTAGAAAACATAGGTTTTTGGAATTTGATCCGTACTAAACTAAGTTCAGAAGGTTTTGAATTGTTAGCCGATGGTGGTGGCTATTACTCCAATACTTTAAACTGGAATTCAGCGGAAGCACTCCCCTATGTTGTTGGTGATTTTACCGGGGATGTCACCTACCAGACACTGGCAGAAGGTTTTGATCAAATAGGTCGACAGCTCTATAACCATTACCATGATGTTAATAGTTTAGATGGCAGCGGTCAGGTATTCACTCGAACTCAATTGACAAAAATTGAAAAAACGACTGATGCAACTTACCGTTATAAACTGACATTTACCGATCTCGTAAATAATACAAGTGTAATAACGAAAGCGAGAAAAGTCATTTTAGCTATGCCGCGTCGCTCACTCGAATTGATCGTAGATAACATCGAACTTGGTGCGGATACTGAAGCGGCGCTTGCGGGCTTTAAAAGCAATATTAATTGCGTTATTGGCGAACCATCTTTTAAACTGTTAATGGCCTTCGATACCCCTTGGTGGCAATCCGTTGAGGTACCTGGGACCGATGATAAGATAGAACATGGTCATGCGACAACAGATATGGCGATGCGTCAGTGCTACTATTTTGGCACTCAACAAGAAGCTGAAAAGACCAATGGTGTTATGTTAGCTTCGTACAATGATATGCGTACAGTCAGTTTCTGGAAGCCTCTGGAAAAGGACGGCAATGACCACTCACTACTCCCTACCCTTAGTTTATTTAAACCTAAATGGTGTGATCGAACAGAACAGTTAACAGCTAGACTTGGTGGGCCTTTAGGGGAGTATGATAATTATTCACAAGCACCTGAACGTATGGTTAAACATGCATTAAATCAACTGTCAGAGCTGCATAATTATGAGGTGCCAGAGCCTATTGATACAGCTTACTTTAACTGGAACGATGATCCTTTTGGTGGCGGTTATCATGCCTGGAAAGCTAACTATAAAGTGGGCGAGATGATGGCTAAAATGCGCAATGAGCCAATCACAAATGAAGCTATTCATGTTTGTGGTGAAGCTTATTCAGATCAGCAAGGTTGGGTTGAAGGGGCTTTTTGTATCGCAGAGCAAATGCTCAACGATAATTTTGACGTAACGACATTAATAGAGGGTTATTATTTAGGTCGTTAATCATAGTTAACTCGGTGTCGTCTATGATACTTGACGATATCAAACCAAAAAAACTCAGATCTTAATCGGTCTGAGTTTTTTGAATTTAGGTATATTATTTAATGCGCGGCTCCACCACCCGTACGTTGAAAATGAGTTACGACAAGAGATCCAAAATCGAAGAGATATTTATGTAGGAGCAGAGTCAAGAGTGACACATCGGGTCGTTCCTAGATACTTAACCTATAGGAATATGTCTTGTGTATGCCTGAATATGCTAGATCTGGTACGGCTGCTGGAAGTCATAAACATCAAACCAGTCCAATGTACCCAACCCAAAATAGGCTTCAAACTTGTTGTCTGACACGTAATGCTTTAAAAGCTGTTCACCACGGAGGTCACGAAGACCACGGAGAAAAGCAGCAGCGAGAACGACTTTACAAAATATACAAAGCGTCAGTTGTTTAGAAATAGTGTTAGTGGCTATAAATAAACTTAAATCGAAGAGATAAACACTCAGGTGTGAACGCTGCTGTGACCTTCCAAAACAGGGTGAGGTATCGTGAAGTGATACTCTTCGAGCGAGAGGCTGGGATGCCGAACTGGCCGTTTAACAGGGAAGTTATTGGTTTTGGTAGAGCCCACAGGGACTGTGCTTGCGGCGTGTCACAGAGGTGATTACACGTTCACGAGCCGCAGGTTATAGATTAAAGTGAAAATTTGGTACTCAGTAAAACAACCAAGTACCAATAATCAACTTACAAAAGGTTTTGAAGTAAGTCTGAACTCAGTAGGTTTTAGACTAATCAATCAGCCACAAACCAGTTATCAAAGTTAACTGCGAACAAGTAGCGGCTGATAATAATCGAGTTTCTCGACAACCTCTTTAGAGACTAAAAAAGATCCTTCATTCGATGGTACAACATCCCTGCTGCCAACATGGGTGATCGAAATACGGGTCCACCCGGGAAGGTCATGTGTTGCACCCTATCGAAGATATCGAAACGTTCAGCCTGGGCGGTGAGGGCTTCGGCGATTAACCTTGCAGCCATGTGGGTGGCGTTAACCCCGTGACCTGCATAGGCTTGGGCGTAGAGGATATTGGGGCAATCGGGCAGTCGGCCTATTTGGGGTAGGCGGTTAGCGCCTATGCCTATCATGCCGCCCCATTCGAAATCGATTTTCACGCTCTTCAACTGAGGAAATACCTTTTCTAGGTTAGGGCGCAGTGCGGCTTCGATATCTTTAGGATCTTTACCTGAGTAAGTGCAGAGCCCGCCGAAGAGCAGGCGGTTATCTTCAGACAAGTGGAAGTAATCGAGATCGATACGTAAGTCGGCGAAGGCCATGTTCTGTGGGATGATCTCTTTGCACTGCTCATCGGTGAGTGGCTCAGTGGCGAGCAGGTAACTGCCAGCAGGTAGTACCTTGCCGCCAACATAACTGTTGAGTTTATGGCCAATATAGGCGTTGCCTGCAAGGATCACATAATGACAATTGACTCGGCCTTTGGCAGTAATGACCTGAGGTTTATCGCCCTTGATGATCTTCTCAGCTGCGCTATATTCAAACATCTTAACCCCAAGTGCTTTGGCAACTTTTGCTTCACCTAAGGCGAGGTTGAGGGGATGAAGGTGACCACTGTTCATGTCGACCAGTGCGCCTTGATAACAGTCTGAGCCGATGACCTGTTGCATATCCTGTTTCTGTAGCAAGGTGAAACCTTCGCCTCTGCCCTGAGACTGTAGATCGTCATAGTCTTCTTGTAGCTCTATCATGTGGCGAGATTTAATGGCTAAGTCGCAATAGCCCATCTGCAGGTTACAGTCGATATTATGTTCGGCTACTCGCTGTCTGACAATATTAACCGCTTCATAACCCATCTGATTAATGGCTTCAACACCCTCTGTGCCGATGATATTTTTGAATTGAGCGACGTTGTGGCCAATGCCTCGAATAAGTTCGCCGCCATTTCTACCTGATGCGCCCCAGCCAATGCGTTTCGCTTCTAGCAGTACCACTGAAAACCCTTTTTGTGCCAGCTCTATGGCGGTATTAATGCCGCTGAAGCCGCCGCCAACAATACACACATCGGCACTAATTTGCTCTTGTAGTTGAGGGTGTTCGTGTAACTCTTTGGCGGTACTGAAATAGTAGGATGAGGGGTATTGTTCGCTGTGGACTGGGCTGCTGACGGGCATCATCTCTCCAAACGTTTTATTGTTATTAGTTTTCTATGATTAGTTTTAGTTATACATATCTGCTTACTGATAACTTTCGGGACTTAGCAGAGTATACTTTTGCTATCAGTCGTATATAATTCACAGGTGTTGATTATATTTAACATGCTTTTTTGTTAGATACAAATTAGTATGAAGAATAAATTGCGTGTTTTTGATACAGACGTTGATAAATTTTACCTTGGTAAGGTGTTTTGATAGGGAGAGATACATTTGGATATTGGAGCTAGTCTCAAGACTATCCGCAAAATGAAGGGGTTATCACAGCGTGAGCTTGCTAAAAGAGCTGGCGTCACTAATAGCACTATTTCTATGATTGAGAAAAATAGTGTGAGTCCGTCGGTCAGTTCGTTAAAGAAAGTATTATCCGGATTGCCTTTGTCTTTAGTCGACTTCTTCTCTATGGAAGATACTACGGCGAGTGAGCCAAAAATTGTCTATCGCAGTGATGAACTGCTTGATATCGGTGATGGCAATTTAGATTATAAGCTGGTGGGTAAAGACTATCCCAACAGAGCCATGTCAGTGATGAGTGAAGTTTACCCGCCAGGCTCCGATACCGGAGAAGAGATGTTAAAGCATGAAGGTGAGGAGGCTGCCATGGTGATTGATGGTAAGTTAGAGCTCACTGTTGGCGAAGAGGTATTTATTCTTGAGGCCGGAGATAGTTACTATTTTAATAGTGAAAGCCCCCACAGATTCAGAAATCCCTTCAATGAGGATTGCCGGATCGTGAGTGCGACTACGCCAGCCAATTTCTAATCCTGTCACTATTATGAAGCTAAATATGAAGAGAATTTGAAGATAGGGACAACAGATTTTGTCCCTATTCCTACTCGTTTAATCACTTTACCCTGTTGTCATTCCAGTGTTCATTTTAATTGTCTGTGAACTCCCATTTCCCAGGCTATTTAATTTTTATCGCAAAATTTACCCAAGAAGTTTGTCCATCCACGAGGGTATTGTTACCGCTAATGCCTTTTAAAACTCCTCAGTTATTAAACTCGTTGGTTATTTATGCTGATCGTGATGAATAACCTAGTGCTAACAGCCGTTTATATCCATACAGTTGCACATTTTACATATTTTCATGTAAATAATATTGGTCATAAATGGTATGTTCTTGTGCTTTAAGTCAAGTTGGAATGAGTTCGATTTGCGGCTTTAATCGCCCATAAAATTATCTGTCATTTACCTATTCTAACGAAGTGTTATCTATTAAGTTTTTGTTATTGTTGTCTTTTATATGTATTTGAAATGGATTTTAGATTGTATTCATTTCTGCGCTTGCCTGTATGCTTCTTTCAGTGTAGTGTTTGATAAAGTGAACAAGTTGTTAAGGTGTGTTCGAATAAATTAACTCTTGCAAACATTATAAAAACTAAAATATAACGATAAAAGGTGATTTATGTCGGATGAAAGGCTTGCTGTCATTGGGGTGACGGCGTGCAATCTAGAATTAGGCTTACATCCTTTTAATATTGTGGGTGAGAAATATTTGTTAGCCATTGTCGATGCGACTAAAGCTTGGCCATTGGTGATACCTGCACTGGGACACTGTCCAGCTGAGTCGATTCTACCTAGACTCGACGGTATTTTATTTACTGGTTCACCCTCAAATATCGAACCCCATCATTTTCAGGGGCAACCCAGTGAAGCGGGTACACACCATGATCCTAAGCGAGATTCGACCACACTTCCTTTGCTAAAAGCTGCCGTTGATGCCGGTGTTCCTGTGTTGGCTATCTGCCGTGGCTTTCAGGAGATGAATGTCATTTATGGTGGCACGCTTCACCAGAAATTACATCAATTGGGTGGTTATATTGAACATAGAGAAGATAAAACTAAGCCGGTAGGTGTGCAATATGGGATCTCCCATGAGGTACAGATAGAACCTGGAGGTTTACTCCACGAGGCGTGGGGTCGTAGCTCTGCAGAGGTGAACTCTGTGCATACTCAAGGCGTAGATCGTCTGGGTGTAGGGTTACGGCCAGAAGCTTTCGCGTCAGATGGATTAGTAGAGGCTTTCTCTATTAACAATGCTAAAAATTTCGCATTAGGCGTGCAGTGGCATCCAGAATGGAAGGTACTTGATAATCCTTTTTATACTTCCATTTTCAAGTTATTCAGTGATGCCTGTGAACGTCGTGCAATGAACCGAGTGAGATAAAATGAAGAAGTTAACCGCTTATTTAAAAGAACATAAGATTACTGAAGTTGAGTGCGTGATCTGTGATATGACCGGTATTGCCCGTGGCAAGATTGCACCGGTTGGTAAGTTTATCGATGAAAAAGGCATGAGAATGCCCGAGAGTGTGCTGCTGCAAACGGTCACTGGTGATTATGTTGAAGATGAGCCCTACGATGCACTATTGGATAAAGCGGATATTGATTTTATTTGTGTCCCCGATGAAGATGCGGTGTTTAAGCTGCCATGGACAATTGAAGCAACTGCGCAGGTTATTCATGACACGTTTGACAAGATGGGTAATCCCATTGAACTTTCACCACGTAATGTGTTGAAAAAAGTGCTTAAGCTTTATGAAGATAAAGGCTGGAAACCTGTCGTTGCCCCTGAGATGGAATTTTATCTGACCCGCAGAAATGCAGATCCAGATCAGGCGTTGATTCCACCAGTTGGTCGTAGCGGACGCCAAGAGTCGGGCCGTCAATCTTTCTCTATTGATGCCGCCAATGAATATGATCCGCTTTTTGAAGATATGTACGATTGGTGTGAAATTCAGGGGCTCGACATCGATACCTTGATCCATGAAGAGGGCACGGCTCAGATGGAGATCAACTTCAGCCATGGCGATGCGTTATCACTGGCTGATCAGGTATTTGTATTTAAACGTACCCTACGTGAAGCGGCGCTTAAGCATGATATATGTGCTACCTTTATGGCTAAGCCTGTCGCCGATGAGCCGGGCAGTGCCATGCATCTGCATCAGAGCATTGTTAATACTAAAACAGGTAAGAGTATCTTTTCTCTGGAAGATGGCACAAAGAGTCCATTGTTTTTTAGTTTTATCGGTGGCTTGCAAAAATACATCCCTGAATTCCTTCCTCTATTAGCCCCAAATGTAAATTCATTCAGACGTTTTCTTCCCGGTACATCAGCGCCGATTAACCTCGAATGGGGCGAAGAGAACCGCACTTGCGGGCTTAGAATTCCTGAGTCTTCGCCACAAAATCTCCGCATTGAAAACCGTATCGCCGGTGCTGACTCAAACAGCTATTTAGCCATTGCTGCAAGTTTGTTGGCGGGTTATATCGGCATGGTCGATGATGTGAAGCCATCGACCGAAGTCAAAGGCAGAGCGAACGAGACTCGTCAAAGCATTAGTTTACCGCTGACACTTGAGGAAGCGTTAGCTGTGATGTCTGAGAGTGCGGCGTGTCTTGAATATTTAGGTGAAGCATTCACAACCGGTTACATCGCGGTAAAACAAGCTGATTTGGCCAGTTATAAGCGGGTGATAAGCTCATGGGAACGTGAGTATTTGCTGCTGACAGTATAACGAGTAAACGTATTTTCGGGTCATTGGGATGACCCGAAAATGTACATATAAAAAGTAAGAGAACATCGTAAAAAGTCTTTGGGTTGGATAACAATTTAAGGGTTGGCTGTGCAAACTGCCGATGCGGTTTCAAAGGTGTAGCATTGGTTAAAATAACCGGCTTGGCCGGAAAACAATGACAGATAACAGTCTCAGACTGTTACTACACTAAATCAAGGAGATAGCATGAATATTTTTAAGAAGATAACCACGTTAGCTTTAATAGCTGCCGGCGTGCTAGTAAGCACTAATGTCATGGCTGAAGAGGTGGTTAGAGTTTATAATTGGTCTGATTATATTGCCGAAGATACCTTGGCAAACTTTGAAAAAGAGACCGGTATTCGTGTTGTCTATGACGTATTTGATAGCAATGAAGTGGTGGAAGCTAAGTTGCTTTCGGGCCGTTCAGGTTATGATTTAGTCGTACCGTCAAACAATTTTCTGGCTAAGCAAATCAAAGCAGGTGCTTTTCAAAAGTTGGATGTGAGCCAACTCACTAATCATAAAAATCTCAAAGCGGATCTGATGAAACAGTTAGAAGCTGCTGATCCTGGCAATGAATATTCAGTGCCATATTTATGGGGCACCACGGGCATTGGTTATAACGAAGGTAAGGTAAAAGAGATATTAGGTGCAGATGCACCTACGGACTCTCTTGAGTTATTGTTTAACCCTAAATACGCTGAAAAGCTCTCTAAGTGTGGCTTATCTATGCTCGACTCTGCCGATGAGATGTTGCCTATGGCGTTGGTTTATCTCGGCCTCGATCCAAACAGTAATAAGAAAGAGGATTACAAAAAAGCCGGTGAAGTACTGGATAAAGTGCGTCCATTTGTCACCTACTTCCATTCATCGCGTTATATTACAGACTTAGCTAATGGCGATATCTGTGTCGCATTTGGGTACTCAGGTGATGTGTTCCAGGCGGCGGCGCGCGCAGAAGAGGCCAATAATGGCCAGGTGATTGCTTACTCCATTCCTAAAGAGGGCGCTAATCTTTGGTTCGATATGTTGGCGATTCCTGCCGATGCCTCGAACGTTGAAAATGCCCACACCTTCATTAACTACATACTGCGCCCTGAGGTGATTGCTCCGATCACTGATTACGTTGCTTACGCTAACCCCAATACGGCGGCAGAACCTTTAGTCGATAAAGAGATCCTCAACGATCCTGCTATCTACCCAACAGCAGAAGTACTCGAGCGTCTTTATGTCGCAGAAGTGCGTCCGATGAAGGCTCAGCGTGCGATGACACGTGTTTGGACCAAGGTTAAGTCAGGTTATTAATATCGCTTAAGTGGGGCAAGGACTCTTGCCCCTGAACCACCTTCAACCTCTATAAATTGCTGAAGCTGCCTTAAGTTTAGACGGCTTTAGTGGAGAAGTATTATGGTTAGCACCTCAAGCGTCATGAATAAACCTATAACAAAGACGCCAAAAAAAGTCCTGCTTAAGATTGAGCGGGTCAGTAAATTATTTGATGAAGTTCGTGCAGTAGATGATGTGTCTTTGAACATATATCAAGGGGAAATTTTTGCCCTGTTAGGAGGCTCTGGTTCTGGTAAGTCCACCTTGCTGCGTATGCTGGCAGGTTTTGACAAGCCCTCAGAAGGCCGCATCTATCTCGATGGGGTCGATATTACTGACATGCCGCCACACGAACGACCGATCAATATGATGTTTCAATCCTATGCGCTGTTCCCCCATATGTCGGTAGAGCAGAATATCGCCTTTGGATTGAAGCAAGACAAGTTACCTAAAGATGAAATTACCTCCCGTGTTAAAGAAATGCTGAAATTGGTGCACATGGAAGAGTATGCCAAACGTAAACCTGCTCAGCTATCTGGTGGCCAGCGTCAACGGGTGGCATTGGCGCGATCTTTAGCTAAACGTCCCAAGCTGTTGTTGCTCGATGAGCCGATGGGTGCATTAGATAAAAAGCTAAGAACTCAAATGCAGCTGGAGGTAGTGGATATACTCGAAGCCGTTGGTGTGACTTGTGTCATGGTGACCCATGATCAAGAGGAAGCCATGACCATGGCCGAACGTATTTCGATCATGAATGACGGGTGGATAGCACAAACTGGCTCCCCTATGGATATCTATGAGAGCCCTTCATCGCGGATGGTGGCGGAGTTTATTGGTTCGGTAAACCTGTTTGAGGGCGAGATAGTGGTTGATAAAGCTGACCACGCGATTATCCAAGCGCCGAATCTGGAGCAGCAATTCTATATCGGACATGGCGTGTCAACCAATGTAGAAGATAAAACCGTTTGGTTAGCGGTGAGACCTGAAAAAGCTCGTATTACTCGTGAACAGCCAGAAGGTGAGTACAATTGGTGCCAAGGTGTGGTCGTTGATATCGCTTATTTAGGTGGTATTTCGGTTTATTACATCCGCCTAATGAATGATCAGGTGATCCAATCTGTGATGACCAACAGTGATAGACGTTCAGATCCTCCCACGTGGGAAGACAAGGTCTTCATCAGCTGGGAGGCCACCAGTGGAGTGGTCCTCAGATCATAGGAGGCCATGTGATGAAAAAGTCATTAACGTTTAAACTGCCTAAAGGCCAATGCTGGACCATAGGCGTCCCCTATTTCTGGCTACTGTTATTCTTCGTATTACCCTTTGTTATAGTGCTTAAGATCAGCTTATCGACAGCAGCCATCTCGATCCCTCCCTATGATTCCTTAGTCAGCTACGCCGATGAATCGCTTAATATTCTGTTGAACTTAGGTAATTTCCTGCTTATTTTCGATGACTCTCTGTACCTATATGCTTACCTTGGCTCATTAAAGATGGCCTGTATTACCACCCTAGGTTGTCTCTTAATTGGATACCCAATGGCCTATGCCATTGCTAGAGCACCAAAAGAGAAGCAAGTCTTATTGATTCTGTTGGTGATGTTGCCCTCTTGGACTTCGTTTCTTATTCGTGTGTACGCCTGGATGGGGATCTTGAGCAACAATGGAGTGGTCAACAATGTCTTAATGTGGCTTGGAGTGATATCTGAGCCAATTCAAATGCTTAATACTAACTTTGCTGTATATATTGGCATTATTTATACCTACCTCCCTTTTATGATCTTGCCTCTGTATGCGACGCTGTCTCAGCTTGATGTTAGTTTGCTTGAGGCGGCGTCAGATCTAGGATCTCGTTCGCTCAATACCTTCTGGAGGATCACTTTGCCTCTGTCTAAAGGTGGGGTTATTGCGGGCTCCATGCTGGTGTTTATTCCTGTGGTGGGTGAGTTTGTGATTCCGGAGCTACTTGGTGGTCCGGACTCTTTGATGATAGGTAAGGTACTGTGGCAGGAGTTCTTCAATAATCGCGATTGGCCGGTGGCATCCGCGCTCGCTATTGTGATGTTAGGTTTGTTGATCATTCCTATTACCCTGTTTCATCGTTACCAATCTAGAAGTATGGAGAAAGAGGCATGAGTAACAGATTAAAGAAGATGAGCTTTTCTACCATCATGCTCTGGGCGGGGATGTTTTTCCTTTATGCTCCCATGTTTATCTTAGTGTTCTACTCATTTAACGAGTCGAAACTGGTGACTGTTTGGGGCGGCTTTTCACCTAAATGGTACGGTGAGTTATTCCGTGATCAGCAGATATTAGATGCGGTGTGGACCAGTTTGCGAGTCGCTTTTTTTGCATCGACGATGGCGGTGATATTGGGCACGATGGCGGCGTTCGTAATGACGCGATTTAAGCGGTCATGGGGCAAGGCGACGCTCTCGAATATGATCACCGCGCCATTGGTTATGCCGGAAGTGATCACGGGTCTTTCGTTGCTGTTACTGTTTGTTCATATGGCAGATCTGTTTGGCTGGCCTGCAGAGCGTGGCATGTTGACGGTGTGGATAGCCCATTCGACCTTCTGCGCGGCTTATGTCGCCGTGGTAGTGTCAGCAAGGCTACGTGAATTAGATCGTTCTATTGAGGAAGCGGCTCAAGATTTAGGCGCAACGCCTCTTAAGACCTTTTTCTATATCACGGTGCCGATGATAACCCCTTCACTAATGGCAGGCTGGTTACTCTCATTCAGTTTGTCGCTGGATGATCTGGTTATTGCAAGCTTTGCGTCAGGCCCTGGGGCGACGACCTTACCTATGGTGGTGTTTTCCTCTGTACGCATGGGCGTCTCTCCTAAGATAAATGCCTTGGCTACATTGATCATTCTGACAGTTTCCTTGATTGCCTTTATTTCATGGTATTTTGCAAGACGCAGTGATAAAAAGAGCTTAGTGCCAGCTATGTAGCATTTTGATAATTAAATAAAATAATGCATTAAGCTATGGTGGCTTAATGCCTTTTCAATCTCCCATGCAGGCAATGTGTTCTTGGTGTGGGATTAAATAAATATGAAAGTAGGTGAAGGTTATGACAAGCATACCTCATGCAGATTCCTATTATGCGGCATCGGCTAATGACAAAGTAGAACGGGCACAACTCGCCGACAATATCGAATCCGATGTGTGTATTATCGGTGCCGGTTACACAGGTCTATCTACAGCACTGCATCTGTTAGAGTTGGGCTTTAGTGTGACCATACTCGAAGCGGCACGTATTGGTTGGGGGGCTTCAGGTCGCAACGGCGGGCAGATCGTCAACAGTTTTAGTCGTGATATTGACTCTATTGAGAAGACCGTCGGCAAAGAGAAGGGGAAATTGTTTGGTGAGATGGCGTTCGAAGGCTCTCGAATCATTAAAGAGTTAATTAATAAGCACAATATTCAATGTGATTTAAAAGATGGTGGTGTGTTTGCTGCCCTTAATCCTAAGCAGATGGGACATCTTGAAGCGCAAAAAGTTCTGTGGGAGAAGCATGGACATAGGGGGCATCTTGAGCTGCTCGATGGCAAAGGTATCCGCTCCGTTGTAGGTTCGGAGCAGTACATTGGCGGTTTATTAGATAAGAGTGGCGGCCATATCCACCCTCTGAATCTGGCATTAGGGGAAGCCGCTGCGGTCGAGTCCTTAGGCGGGGTGATCTATGAGGACTCGGCGGTTATTCGCGTCGATCAAGGGGATAACCCGGTTGTCCATACGGCAAAGGGGTCGGTTAAGGCTAAGTTTGTAGTGGTGGCGGGCAATGCTTATCTCAATGGCTTGATGCCAGAGCTGCAAGCTAAATCAATGCCTTGTGGTACTCAGGTACTCACAACAGAGCCATTGAGTGACGAGTTGGCCAACAGCTTATTACCTCAGGACTACTGCGTTGAGGATTGTAACTACTTGCTGGACTACTTTAGATTATCCGGTGACAAGCGGCTTATCTATGGTGGCGGAGTGGTGTATGGTGCTCGCGATCCTGCGGACATTGAAGCGATTATTCGTCCAAAGATGTTAGCCACCTTTCCTCAGCTTAAAGATGTGAAGATCGACTTTACTTGGACGGGTAACTTTTTGCTGACGCTGTCGCGTTTGCCGCAAGTGGGCCGTATCGGTGACAACATCTATTACTCTCAAGGCTGTAGTGGTCATGGTGTGACCTATACACATCTGGCTGGCAAGATATTAGCTGAAGCAATCCATGGTCAAGCGAGCCGATTCGATGTGTTTGCCAGTTTGCCACACTATCCTTTCCCCGGTGGGCATATGTTCAAGATACCTTTCAGTGCTATCGGCGCTTGGTATTACACCATGCGAGATAAGCTGGGGATCTAAAGGAACTCCATAAGCCAAAGGGCAATGATCTTAGTCAGATTATTGCCCTTTTATATTTATCATTGCTCAATGACATTTTCCCAATAGGAATACGCTTTCTAAATTCAGTAACAGCATAAAAAAACAGCCCTTCTTTGAAAATTAATGTACATTAAATAGACAAGGATAAATTATACCAATCGGTATTTAAGGTTGTTATGTTGAAAAAAACAGATACCTCTAATTTTCGATACTTTCTCAATGTGGTTGATTGTCAGCAAGCTTGCCCAGCTCACACCCCTATCCCTGAATATATTCGCTTGATCTCCGATAGAAAATACACTGAATCTTATATGCTCAATTGGGAATCAAATGTTTTTCCTGGCATTTTAGGTCGAGTCTGTGATCGCCCCTGTGAACCAGCATGTCGCAGAGGACGAGTGGAGGAGGAGCCGGTGGCAATTTGCCGACTCAAACGAGTTGCAGCAGATCATAAAGGCGATATCCTGGCATTAATGCCCGCCATACCTGAAGAGAAAAACGGTAAACATATAGCGCTGATAGGAGCCGGCCCAGCTTCCTTGACCGTTGCAAGAGACTTACTGCCTCTGGGATATAAGATCACCCTGTTTGATAAAGAGCATAAAGCGGGAGGTATGATGCGCAGCCAGATCCCCGCCTTCAGATTGCCAGAAACGGTACTTGATGAAGAGTTGGCATTGATACTGAATATGGGACTCAAGACGAGGTTTGGTAAGACCATTGAGAGCATGAAGGCGTTGCTTGATGAGAAGTTTGATGCGATTTTTGTTGGCACTGGGGCTCCTCTGGGTAGAGATTTAAACATTCCTGGACGTAAAAAGGCCAGTGAGCATCTGGCCATCGGGATAGATTGGCTCTCGAGTGTTGCTTTTGATCATACCAATACAATTGAAAAACGGGTCATCGTCCTTGGTGGAGGAAACACCGCCATGGATTGCTGTCGTACAGCACGGCGCTTAGGCGGCAAGCAGGTAAAGGTAGTGGTTCGCTCGAGTCTGGAAGCGATGAAGGCTTCACCCTGGGAAAAAACCGATGCCATGGCCGAAGATGTTGAGCTTATCGGTAATCATAAACCGCTTGAGTTTGTGATGCGGGAGGGCAAGTTTGTCGGTGTCTTGTTTGAAGAGGTTCACTCTGTGTTTGATGAAACGGGCAAGCGAAGTCTCATCGATACAGGTAATACCGTTTTGATGGAGTGTGACAAGGTCTTAATAGCAATAGGGCAAGATACGGCATTTCCTTGGATTGAACGAGATATCGGTATCACCTTCAATCAATGGGATCAGCCCGTGGTAGCCGATGTTTCACTGCAAGCGAGTTTATCCAATCTCTTTTTTGGTGGTGATGCAGCGTTTGGTCCTAAAAACATTATTACCGCCGTGGCCCACGGTCATAAAGCGGCTATCTCTATCGATCTTTTCTGTCAGGGAAAAGATCCCATTATTGAGCGGCCTGTTAGTGGGTTTAATTTAGTTAGCCAGAAAATGGGGATCCATGAGTGGAGTTACCATAACAAGATAAAAGTTGATACGCGGTATACAGTGCCTCATATGGACCGAAAGCAAGCAGTCAAGCAGTTAGCCAGTGAAGTGGAGCTGGGGTATGACGAGCAGATGGCATTGGCCGAAGCCAGTCGTTGTCTCAATTGCGATATTCATACGGTATTTAGTGAAGCTATCTGTATTGAGTGCTCTGCCTGTGAAGATATCTGTCCGGTGGATTGTATTAATTTTATCACGGTCGCTGTTGACGTAGAGGAGGTCGGTGACGTTAGAGTGTTGGGTCAGCTTAAAGTTAGCGACATCAATCCACAACAAGAGATACTTATCTCAGCCCCACTAAAGACAGGTCAGCTGATGATTAAAGATGAGGATATGTGTCTTCATTGTGGTCTGTGTGCCGAGCGCTGCCCAACTGGGGCGTGGGACATGAAAAAATTCACCTTAAAAGACCTAAAGGCTGCAATCCTATGACCCTGTTTCAATCAATTAATGAATTTGTGGTTCGCTTTGCTAATACCAATGGTACCGGCTCGGCAAGTGCTAATAATATGTTTGCTAAGGCCATAATGCGCATGGGATTACCTGTCAGTGCCAAGAATATTTTCCCCTCAAATATTCAAGGTATGCCGACGTGGTTTGAGGTGAGGATCAGCGAGAAAGACTTTCTGGGTCGCCGTGATGGTGCGCCGGAAGTGGTGGTTGCGATGAATGCACAGACCATTGCCGATGATATTGAATCAGTGCAGCCTGGCGGCTTTCTACTTTATGACTCCAGCCGAATTTTACCCCAGAGGTTGATGCGAAAAGAGGTCAACTTTTTGGGCATGCCTATCTCAGATATCTGCCGTGCGGAATATAGTGATCCTCGTCAGCGCCAGTTGTTCAAAAATGTTATCTATGTTGGTGCTCTTGCCGCCTTGCTGGGCCTTGACTTTAAGGTGCTTAAAGAACTGGTATCAGATCAGTTTAAGGGAAAAGAGAAACTTATACGGCCCAATATCTACGCTTTAGAGTTAGGGTTTGAATTCGCCAATAAGCAATTTACTTGTCCTTTGCCCGTGTGTGTTGAGCGACGAGATTTGATCGGCGAAAGAATTCTAGTTGATGGCAACACAGCGTGTGCCCTCGGGGCGGTTTATGGCGGCGCAACCGTGGTGGGTTGGTATCCAATTACGCCCTCTACCTCAGTCATTGAGAAGTTTGCTTCCTACTGTCAACGATTACGTATTGACCCTGCCAGCGGGCAAAAAAATTACGCCATAGTACAGGCTGAAGATGAGTTGGCTGCCATCGGGATTGCTATGGGAGGTGGCTGGAGTGGTGCACGTGTTTTTACGGCGACAAGTGGCCCAGGGATCTCGTTGATGACAGAGTTTCTTGGTCTTGCTTATTTTGCTGAAATTCCCTTAGTGCTAATGAATGTTCAACGAGCTGGACCGTCAACTGGCATGCCCACTCGTACACAACAATCAGATATGTTGACTTGTGCTTATGCCTCTCATGGCGATAGCAAGCAAATATTACTCATTCCTTCAACGCCAAAGGAGTGCTTCGAGTTCAGTGCGCTGGCTTTTGATTTAGCTGATAGGCTGCAGACCCCGATTATTGTGATGACAGATCTGGATATGGGAATGAACTTTCATCTTAGTGAGCCTTTTAATTGGGATGATGAACATGAGTATGACTTAGGAAAAGTGTTGGACAGTGATGAGTTAGAGCAGGTCGTCGATTTTGGCCGATATCTTGATGTGGATGGTGATGGGATCTGCTATCGAACTTTACCGGGGACACATCCGACAAAAGGCGCTTTTTTCACTCGAGGCACATCCCATAACGAGTACGCCGTTTATACGGAAAAAGGGGAGGATTATATCCACAATATGGAGCGTCTTGAGCGTAAGTTTATAACTGCACTGCAATATCTGCCCAAGCCTGATATCAATATTAATGCCAAAGCCAAGCGGGTTGGATTAGTTTTTTATGGTTCGACGGCAGAGGCTATGCCTGAAGCGGTTAGTTTATTGAGTGAGCAAGGCGTTAAGGCCAACACATTAAGGATTCGATCTTTTCCCTTCTCAGCACAGATATCAAGCTTTATTCATGAGCATGAGATGGTTTTTATCATTGAACAAAACCGTGACGGCCAAGTGAGAAAATTACTCTGTAATGAGATGGAGATCGATCCCGCTTCGATGTTTGCTCTGCTGCATTACGATGGTTTGGCTATTACTGCTCAGTTCATTGTCGAAGCAGTACAAGCTAGGCTGGCAGAACATACGGAACAGGCAGCGAGTTAAGGAGGTGCTATGAGTTATATCAAACCACAATTTAGACACCCAAGATTGCAAGTCAATGATCTTGGCTTAACCCATAGAGATTATGAGGGGGCACTGTCGACCTTATGTGCGGGGTGTGGTCACGACTCTATTACCTCTGCCGTTGCTCAGGCCTGCGCCGAGTTGTCTCTCCCACCACATCGAATAGCTAAGTTATCCGGCATTGGTTGCTCCTCAAAAGCGCCCAACTATTTTCTTAACAATGCCCACGGTTTTAATACGGTGCATGGGCGTATGCCTTCGGTGGCAACCGGTGCGAATATGGCGAATCGAGATTTGATCTACTTAGGTATGTCCGGCGACGGAGACAGTGCCTCGATAGGTTTCGGTCAATTCGCTCATGTGGTGAGACGTCGATTAAATATGCTCTACATGGTGGCAAATAATGGAGTTTATGGATTAACTAAAGGCCAGCTTGCCGCGACTGCTGAACAGGGGATGAAGAGTAAGTCAGGTGAGGTCAGTTTATTCACTGATATCGATCTTTGCGTCAGTGCGCTGCAGTTTGGGGCGACCTTTGTTGCCCGTAGTTTCTCCGGTGATAAATCTCAGTTAGTGCCCTTAATTAAGGCGGCCATCAGTCACAAGGGGTTTGCTTTTATTGATATCATCTCTCCTTGTGTGACCTTCAATAATAATCCTGAATCTAATCGTTCCTATGACTATGTTCATGATCATATCACCACTGCGGCGGTAGCCGATTTTGTTCCAGTTAAGCAAGAGATACGTTGTGAAAATGGCCAGTCGGACAGTGAAGATATCTGCCTCCATGATGGCTCAATACTGCGCCTGTCGAGAATCGATGCTGATTATGATGCCCACGATAGAATTAAGGCGATGACTAAGATAGAGCAATTTAAATCAGAGGGGAAAATATTGACAGGACTGATGTATATCGATCCTGAAGCGGATGATTACCATGAGATAAACAATACGTCAGATACGCCACTGAATTCATTGAAGCAGAAAACTCTGTGTCCAGGTAATCATGTGCTGCAAACCATTAATGAGAGTTTTAGGTAATACATACCTAAAACTCTCAGACATTTACACCAGCTTTGTTCATCCATGATATGTGTTATAAGTATGCTAGATTGATAACTTTAAGTTTAACGAGTCATTAATCTTCTTATTGGCGTAAAAATATGCACCGATCAAATCGGCATCAGCCCCCATTTTAGGTCGGGTAATGTTTACTTGATAAATGTCTGGTAGATCCGCAACTTTCGCGAGTACTTGTTGCTGGAATATCTCTACTGAGCCGACACTGCCGCCTAAAATAACAATGTTTGTCCCAGTTACAGCCTTAATATTGGCAATTAAGTCGCAGACTGCGCTACTGGCATCTTCAATCAGCTTTACGATTTCAGGCACAGCGAGATAGTGTTCAAAAACGGCTTTGCAGCTCACCGTTTTGTTTAAAATTAATGAAGCCTGTTTCGCAATCGCTGTACCTGAGGATATGGCTTCGACGCAATTGACTCGTCCACAGTGGCACTTAATTGATTGCTGACTGCTATGTTGCACTGACACATGGCCTAAGTGGGCACAAAATCCATCTGTGCTGGTGACCAATTGCCCATTTTGAATCATGCCACCACCAATGCCTGTCGATACGGTAATGTAAACTAAGGTATCGTCAGTCCGGCGAACATTGCCGCTGACATTGGTTGCTTGATTCACTTCTGTGGCGAGGTTATTCAATATGCAGTACTCAGCCCAAGCCGCTGCGGCTGCATCATTGATAATAAATACGGGCATATTAAAACCACGTTCAAGCTGTGATTTTAATGGCAGCTTCTGCTTAGCTGAAAGAAAGTTAACATACTCACCGCCGACTTGGCCGGTGCAAGCAATAGCAACATATTCTGCTTTAGCTACCCAGTCGTGACAAAGGGTGACAAGGTGTGCTGCTAAATTGAGTAAATCACTATGAATAACGGATTCAATTTTACGTTGTTCAATGATTTCACCATGGTTCATTAGTGCTGCAGATATCTTGGTGCCACCGACATCAATTGCTATGTTCATTAACGACTTCCCTTTAGTTTTATCTGAGCTTTGGCATAGAATTTTGACCGTTTTATTATGTAGTTGTATTCTCAGTTGTGCTGCTAACCGCATTATCAATACTGCCAACAAACCATTGGGTGATATGCTCCACACGTGTAATGGCTGAACCAACGGTCACTGAAAAAGCGCCAAGTTCGATGGCTTTAGCTGCGCGTTCTGGCGAGTTATATCGGCCTTCAGCAATGACATTGATTCCTTGTTCAGCCCAGAGCGAGACTAATGGGTAGTCAGGTTCATTCGGCGTATGCGCTAAGTCGATATAACCAGACAGGGTACTGCCAATAAAAGTGCAGCCATGCTTTGCCAGCATTAAGCCTGTCTCATAGTCAGCACAATCAGCCATAGCAATACAGCCATGTTGATGAATGGCATCAAGCAGATCTAACATCGCGGTCGGGCGCTTCCTATCAGTACCATCAAAGGCGATGATACTGGCACCAGCTTGTGCTAAAGCCTTCACATCATCAATGAAGGGAGTAATACGTATTGGGCTGTCCGTTAAATCTCTTTTAACAATGCCGACTATGGGTGTAGAGGTTGTCTTGGCAACAGCGCGAACATTTTCAACACCTTCAATTCTTACCCCTTTTGCGCCACCATCAATTGCGGCCAGCGCCATAGCAACAACATGTTCAACCTTATCCATTGGGCCATTATCAACGGGTTGGCAAGAGGCAATTAACGATTGCTTTAATGACGATAACAGCTGCTTTTCCAACTTTTTATTTAAGACTGGCATACAGGTTTCCTAAAAATATATATTGATGACTACTTAGCCTCAGGATCTAGCATGGTGCATACCCAAGCTACCTCAAGATGCTCGTTTCAGAGCTCCCGCAGGGCAAGGCGTGAAGCAACATGTTTCTGCGTTATTAAATAGTGAATGAGAATAACTAGTCCAACTATTTTTGAAGACCGCCATGGATGGCGGGAATGTCGTTAATGCAGGAGCAATTAACTACCTTGAACTCTGTCACTTCACGACATGCTGAATCCTGCATTTTGAAGTGGTTTGGGTATATAAGGTGAGTCCGGTTAAATCTTTTTCCGTTGTTTTAGACGTTTGGGTTAATAAGCTGGCAATGTAGCCAACCACTAAACAAGATACTATTCCGATGGTGGCGTATAAGTAGCCGTTGGCCCAACCTAGCTGCCATGCAGATATCATGGTGGCTACGCCGGCTAAAATACCGACGGTAGCGCCAAATGAATTTGCTTTTTTTGTTAAAGCGCCAAGAACAAACAAGCCGCCCAATGCCCCCATAAACATGCCTATGACTTTAAAGTAGGCCTCCATTAATGAGCGGATTTCGGGATCAATAAAGATGAGACCTGCTAGCGTACCCAATGCGCCCATGATAAATGTTAACCAGCGTGCTGCACTCAAATACCCTTTGTCGGTTTTTACTAGATTGAACGGGCGAATAAAATCAGTCACTAAGGTCGTTGCAATAGAGTTCATGCTGGTTGATACCGTGGATTGTGCAGCGGCAAAAATGCCGGCAACGATAAGCCCCGCGACACCGATAGGCAGCTCTGTAGCGATGAAGGTTGGAAATATTTGATCAATTTGAATACTAGGGTCTAATTTCTCTGGATGTAATTGATAAAAAGCATATAGGCCTGTTCCAATGCAGAAAAACAGTAAAGCGCCAGGTACGGCTATGATGGCATTGGCCCAGATAGATTTTCTCGCTTCACTGAGATTTTTGGTCACCATGTAGCGCTGTACCACGGCTTGATCGGCAGTGTAGCTCGAAAGATTTTGCCCTATACCACCAATAACAATCACCCAGATAGACAGTGTGGTGATGCTATCTAAACTGAAATCTGCATTGACCATGGTGAATTTGTCATTGAGTAAGCCGATGTTGATGAAGTCAGATAAGCCTCCCTCTAACCCTAAAATGATGGTGACAAAACAGGTTATTGCACCAACAATTAATACGATTGTTTGTAAGGTATCAGTCCAAATAACGGCTTCTATGCCACCCATAGTGCAATAGATCAAACATAAAACGCCCATGATCAACACACTATCGCTAGCTGACAAAGGTGTCACTGCGGAAAGTGCTAAGGCGGTCAATGCCATCACAATGCCCATTCGACCGATATGAAAAAGAGTAAACAGACCACTGGCGAACAACCTCACGCTCATATTGAAACGCTTTGACAGGTACTCGTAAGCACTCGTTGCATCAATTTGACGGAAAAAAGGAATCGCTACATAGATAGCAACGGGCGCCACTGCGATAATCATCCATATGCCGATTAATAATAGCCAGTTACTTTGATAGACAATCGCAGGTAGCGCAACATAGGTTAATGAACTCAGCATGGTGGCATAAATGGAGCAGGCTGCAGCCCACCAAGGAATCGATTGCCCACCACGGAAATAGTCATCGGTATTTCTGTTTTTAAAGACAAAGAATACTCCTACCAACACCACACCAATTAAATAGACAATTAAAACGGTCATATTCACCCAGCCAAAATTCTTTGCAGGTTGTTTTAGCGATACCTGCCAAATTTGCAGTGAACCTTGTTGATTATCAACACGGTTTAATGAATACATCTCCCCGTCTGATGCGTGAATACTTTCACTGATATATTGAGGAGGATTTTGGGTGTCATTGTTAGCGGTATCACTGGTAGATTTCGTCCTAATATTGCTGGTTAAATATCGTGTCCAACTGTTGGTAATGGCATTGAATGACAGGGTATTACCTTGGTTGGTAAACGCTATTATGTGGGATTGACCAAATGTGCTTAAAGCATTAATGCTCTCTTTGAGTGTGTTTTTAGCAATAGATATATCCCCTAGATCTTGCCAGTTTTGCTTCGAACGCTTAGCTAAGGGATCAAATTTCCAATGTCGAGTCAGTGCCGAGGAGTTGTTTTGAGTCGTAAGGCCATCTTCAGATAAATGATATCCGCCCATAGCAAATATCTTATTACCACTGCCATCATTTTGTACTGCTAACTGTATCGCATTTTGCCAAGGGTTATTGATGTCAGCTAATGGCAAGGCTGGCAGCGTTTGCCATAAGCTGTTAGCAGTAAAGGATTCGATATCACTTTGATTAAAGGATAATTGCCCCTCAGTGTTGACTAGTCTGCTTAAGTCCAGTGCATAGAATTGATTATTGGCATCTGAGCCTGTTAACACATAAAGGGTATTATCAATCACTACGGCAGAAGGTGAACTCGCCGCTTTAGGTAAATTGGGTAGCGAGTAGCTATGTAATTTTTTTGAGGAGACTTGCCAACTTAATAAGTTAACTAAGGCTGATGAATTTTGTTTGGCAATACCACCCATAACAAGCGTTGCACCATTAAAGCTTGCAGCCGCAGCGAAGGCTCTGTTACCGAGTTCAGCAGTTAAATCAGTCGTAAAGACACTTTCGCCGCTGACTACGATCATGCTGTTTAATTGATGTTTGTCTGTCATGTTTTCAGCAATAAAAGGGGGGAGGCGCTCCTCAGAATGACTTCCTGAAGAGATGAGCAAACTGCTGTTATTCTTGCTGATAAAGGCGCCATGACCTATGTTCAATTGTTCAACTGAAGTCGTACTTACTTCCTGCCATTTAATAAGTGTTTGAGCACTCACGAATAATGGCATCATTAAAAATACAATAATGGCAGATTTAAACATCTTGGTAATCATATGGACTCAAGTTGCATTGTCTTGTGCTGTATACCTGTTATACCACTGGTGAGCATTTAATGCTACAAAAACATCCAAACCTATTAACATGTCTGTAAATGTATTAATAAGTTAGCACTGGAAAATGACTAACAAAAAGGCTACCCATTGGTAGCCTTCAAGTGTGATAAAATCAATCGGTAATAAGAGAGTGCTCTACTGAGCGTAATATTTTTTAAACACATATTCTAAATGTTGAGTAAGCTTCTTATCAGCCCCTTCTACATCGCGATTTTTAATGCAATTTAAAATATCAATATGATCTTGGTGGCTTTTAGTGTTGAGCTCTTTGGCATTTGCTTTGGCAGGCCTAGCATCGATAACCCAATCTACAAGGGCTTGGTGAATTGCTAAAAATATTGGATTGCCAGGTATTGAGGCGATGACACGATGGAAGTAAATATCTGTTTTTTTGAATTGGTTTTCACTATTAATCGCTTTACCATTTAATTCAAGTGCTTTGTCTAACTCTTCAATTTGCTCTTTTGTCGCAAACTCAGCAGCATGGCGTACTAAGCTTGATTCAAAGAAGTGTCTAAGCTGGTCAAAATATTGTAAGCCATTAGGTTGCGATAAAAAATCTTTCGACATACCTGATAATTCAGAAATAATAGTATCAGGTGTAGGTCGAGTTACACGGGTTCTTTCACCACTGCTAATTTTTACTAGACCTTTACGCGCCAGAGCTGCCAAAGCATCGCGAATAGAGGGCCTACCAACACCAAACGCAACCATTAATTCTCTTTCAGAGGGAAGCGGATCACCTTCAGCTATTTCTCCTTGACGGATCATCTGCTCCAACTCTTCTTCGACAGTTTGAGATAGCTTTTTTCTTTCAATGGGACGTTTAATGGTAATTGGCATCTGTAGTTCCTTAACACAGTTTCAACTAAATACTCACCTGTCTTGCTATCATACCAGTGGTAGGTAAAATGTACATAAGTCATTTTCATGCTTGAAGTTTAGACACTGATACATAGTAGAGCAGTGAACCATAACCATTGAAACTATGGCGTTATACCAAGGCCTTACAAAACTGTACCAAGTAAACCCAAATCGAAGAGATTAATAACCCAGTGTAGATGCAACTGAGAGCTTCGATTTCAGGACGAAGTTACACCCTGTGGAACTCTTCGAACGAGAGGCTGGGACGCCGAACTGGCCGTTAAACATGGACGTTGTTTGAAACCGTAAAGCGGCCAGGGATGACTCTTATGAAATCAAGAGCCAGCGTCTCGCAGAACCCTCTCAAAGAAATAGTGCACATAAGCACGCTGCAAGCGATAGAGCACAATGAAGGAATGACCTTCAACCATTCACCAAATACCAACTCAGCCAGAAGCTCAAATTTAAACTAAAGAAATGTAATCAGTCTTCATTCGAAGGCTAGTCAGCTTTGATGCATTTTTTGTGTTAGCAACTTACACAAATAAAGCCAAATTGAAGAGATAACTTTCCCGTAAATCAGCCGGTGTAGATGCGGTTGCGAGCTTCCGAAACATGGACGTTTTGGTAGAGCCCACAGGGAAGTGTTTATGGCGTCTCGCAGAAGTATCTGCACATACCACGCTGGAGGCGATAGGCAACAATGAATGTGCGACCTTCAATAATCAAACTCAATAACAATGAACCCAATTAGAAAATGTAACCAGTCTTCATTCGAAGGCGAAGGTAAATCCCAGACACAAAAAAGCCTACACAGGGTAGGCTTAATCGTTTTAAATTGGTGGCCCCTCACAGACTTGAACTGTGGACCTGACGATTATGAGTCGTATGCTCTAACCAACTGAGCTAAGGGGCCTACTTAAGGAAGTCGTCACTACCGAAAGCGAACAGAAGTATACGAGTTTTAAATGACGTTGTCACCTGTGATTTGATAAGAAATCGCAACTTTGAATTCAACTGCTTATCTGTTAATCGATATGTGTCTTTTTAATACCAATTACATTAAGTATCTGTCATTCAGCGGGAATTCAAAGCGCCTTGAATTGAAAAGTTTGAGCGCCTCTGAATTGATAACATAATGAAACTGCCATTTTTTAGTGGGACGAATGAGATTGTTAAAGTTACCAAGCCGAAATTAAAGGCAAAAAAAACCTGCCGAGTAGGCAGGTTTTCATTATTTACTTAACTTTTAGCTCTTGCTCTAAACTCTGACCCTGAGAGTATGATTACTCGTCGAGGAAAGATTTTAAGATTTCTGAGCGTGAAGGATGACGCAGCTTACGCAGTGCCTTAGCTTCAATTTGACGAATACGTTCACGTGTCACGTCAAACTGCTTACCTACCTCTTCAAGAGTATGGTCGGTATTCATGTCGATACCGAAACGCATACGCAATACTTTGGCTTCACGAGCTGTTAGACCTGCAAGCACTTCATGAGTGGCGTTCTTCAAGCTTTCGCCTGTTGCCGAGTCTAGAGGTAGCTCTAAGGTCGTATCTTCGATGAAATCACCTAAATGCGAATCTTCGTCATCGCCGATAGGGGTTTCCATTGAGATTGGCTCTTTAGCAATCTTAAGTACCTTACGGATCTTATCTTCAGGCATCATCATACGTTCAGCCAACTCTTCAGGAGTAGGTTCACGACCCATCTCTTGTAGCATTTGACGAGAGATACGGTTTAGCTTGTTGATAGTCTCAATCATGTGCACTGGAATACGGATCGTTCTTGCTTGGTCAGCAATAGAGCGAGTGATCGCCTGACGGATCCACCAAGTTGCGTAAGTTGAGAACTTATAACCACGACGGTATTCAAACTTATCAACCGCTTTCATCAGTCCAATGTTACCTTCTTGGATTAGATCCAGGAACTGTAGACCGCGGTTGGTGTATTTTTTCGCGATAGAGATTACTAGACGTAAGTTAGCCTCGACCATCTCTTTCTTCGCGCGGCGAGCCTTAGCTTCACCAATTGACATACGACGGTTGATATCTTTGATAGCAGCGATCGCAAGTCCAGTTTCTCTTTCAATAATATCAAGCTTAGTACGACAACGACGAACGTCATGCTCAACCATCTCTAAACCTTCAACATAAGGCTTTTTCGAGGCAAGTTCTTCGTCAAACCATGCGATGCTACTTTCGTCAGAGGTGTAACCTTTAACGAAGTTTTTCTTTGGCATCTTAGCTTGTTCAACACACAATTTCATGATGAGACGTTCTTGAACTCGAACTCTGTCCATCATGGCGCGCATGCTTTTGACTAAGCGATCAAACTGCTTAGGCATTAAACGGAACTCTTTGAAAATCTCACCGATTTCAAAAAGTGCTAATGTTGATTCTGGGTGTCCACGACCTTTTAGATTGATAATTCTAAGGGTGTTCTCATGGGCAGTACGAAGTTGAGTGAAGCGCTCTTTAGCTTCTTCAGGATCTGGACCTTTTGGACCTTCCTCTTCTTCATCATCGTCATCTTCAGACTCATCATCTTCATCATCAAGCTCTTCATCAGAGAGCTCTGAACCAACGTGAGTTGCTGTTGGAGCGACATCTTCAGCATTTGGGTCGACAAAACCTGAGATAATGTCAGATAGACGGACTTCTTCAGCTTCGTAGCGGTCGAATTGCTCAAGGATCATGGCAATTGCTTGTGGATATTCCGCAACGGATGCCTGAACTGTGTTGATCCCTTCTTCTATACGCTTGGCGATAACAATTTCGCCTTCACGTGTTAGAAGTTCGACGGTACCCATTTCACGCATATACATGCGGACTGGATCCGTTGTGCGGCCTAATTCGGCCTCTACTGTTGCAAGTGCAGCAGCAGCTTCTTCGGCAGCATCGTCATCGGTGCTGTCCTCAGACATCATGATGTCATCAGCATCCGGCGCCTCTTCATAGACCCGAATACCCATGTCATTTATCATCTGGACAATATCTTCGATCTGGTCAGCATCGACCATATCTGCAGGCAAGTGATCATTCACTTCTGCATAGGTTAAGTAACCTTGCTCTTTACCTTTGGCAAGCAACAATTTAAGTTGCGACTGAGGAGTGTGCTCCATAGATATCATCCAAGTTGGGTAACAGTTAAAACGATGCGCATTGATTGCTACGCAAATCGTCAATTATAGCCTTGTGTGTTTCAGTGTGCTAGTCATAAATACTTACATATTAGGTCAGATATACCTTATTTTAGCCCTTTTATGACAGCAATAAGCTTCGTCAGTTGTATCCTTTCATCTTTAGTATGGTTCTGTTTTAGACTTAGCTCTTGATATCGCTGTTCAATATATTGATTATTGAGCCAAACCAAGGTTTTCCTAAACTCGAATTGCAAGTTTTCATCCGCCACTTGATGGTCCCATTGGGTCAGCTTTTTCAGGGTGTTGACTTGCTTATCACCTCTGAACTGCTCAAGTAGTTGTGCGCTGTTTTTAACTTGTTTACGAGTTATGTCTAATAAAAGAGTCAGCAATTCTATGCCGGCCATCTTTATATGTTTCAGTGCAGGTTGCTGAGGCAAACCTTCACCTAAAAGAGGATTTTGTACTAGCAAGGCGATGGCTAATCGCAATGGGGTTCCTCGTCCTTTTAATGCTTTTGTTTGAAGCGGTTTAGCTTGCTCTTTAGCGGAGAAGCCTAACTTTTTCTTTAGCTCTTCGGCACTGTTCATCCCGAGTTTATACGCTAAGTTTTCAAGTAGTAGACTCTGTAAAACAGTGTCTTGTACTTTTTCAATTAGTTTTATAGCTTGTTTGGCCAGTGTACCTTTATCAGAACCATGTTGCTTAGCTAATGTTTCAAAAAGAAACTCAGGTAGCAGTTGTGCTTCATCAATCTGACTTTCGAACACCTTTTTTCCCACCTTGCGAACCATAGTATCAGGGTCTTCGCCTTGGGGAAGGAACATAAACTTAACTTGGTTGCCTGGTTTTAACAGAGGCAATGCCGTTTCGAGTGCTCGCCATGCGGCCTCAACACCAGCTCTATCACCGTCATAACAGCAGACTACTTCTTTGGCACTTCGCAGTAAAAGCTGAAATTGTTCAGCCGTTGTCGATGTACCTAATGATGCTACTGCATAGTCGACACCAAATTGTGCCAGTGCGACCACATCCATATAGCCTTCGACAATGAGCACTTTCTGCGCATCTCTATGCTTCTGTTTAAGTTCATAGAGACCATAAAGTTCACTACCCTTATGAAATATGGGCGTTTCTGGAGAATTCAAGTACTTTGGTGTGCCATCACCTAAAACTCGACCACCGAAACCGATAACTCGGCCTCTTCTGTCTCGAATCGGAAACATAAGCCGGTCACGAAATCTATCGTAACGTTTACCGTTGTCATTCTCTATCACCATGCCGGCGGTGAGCAATTTATCTTGTGCACTTTGACTTTGACGATAGCGGCTTAATAAACCGTCCCATCCGTCGGGTGCAAATCCAATATTGAAATGTTCAACCACTTCATTGGAGAGTCCTCGATGTGTTAAATAATCAAGCACCTTTTGTTTGTCATTGTTCTGTCTAAGCTGATTCTGAAAATACAGACTTGCTTCTTCCATTAACTGATATAAATCACGACTTAATCCTTCGTCGCGTTTGGGCCCTGTGCCTTGTTCTCTTGGGACTTCAACCCCAAGTTGACCTGCGAGGTCTTCAATGGCATCAATAAAGTCGAGCCGGTCATACTCCATCACGAAGTCGATGACGTTGCCATGTGCGCCGCAACCAAAACAGTGGTAAAACTGTTTATCTCGGCTTACGGTAAAAGAGGGCGATTTTTCGCTATGAAAAGGACAACAGGCAGAGTGATTCTTACCCGCTTTTTTTAGGGGTACTTTAGCGTCGATCAGATCGACTATGTCAATTCGAGCTACAAGCTCATTGATGAAATCACGAGGTATTGCCATTAGTCAGTAAAGAACGCCTTTCGCTATTTTGCGAAGTAAAAACTGGAACTGTATAAACAAACAAGCCGCGCAAATGCACGGCTTATTCACGCATTAAACATAAATTACTTAAGTTTTGCTCTGATCATAGCGCCAATAGCCGCCATGTCTGCTCTGCCTAAGACTTTAGGTTTTAATGCTCCCATTACTTTACCCATATCCGCCATGGAGGATGCTTGCATTTCAATAATGCTTGCATCAACTAGCTGAACAATTTCCTCTTCGGAAAGAGGTTGAGGCAGAAATTCTTCAAGAACCTTGATCTCTTCTGCTTCAATTGCTGCTAGCTCATCACGTCCGGCTGCACTGTATTGTACAATCGAATCGCGACGCTGTTTAACCATTTTGGTTAAGACCGCTATAGCCTGATCGTCATTAAGAGTTTCGCGGGTATCCACTTCAATCTGTTTGACGGCGGCTAGTGCCATACGAATAGTCCCTAAGCGTACCTTTGCTTTGGCACGCATAGCGTCTTTCATCTGTTCTTTTAGCTGATCAATTAGGCTCATAAGAGTTTAGTATAAACGTACGCGACGAGCGTTTTCGCGTGAAAGTTTCTTAGCAAGACGCTTAACAGCAGCGGCTTTAGCACGCTTACGTGCAGTTGTTGGCTTCTCGTAAAACTCACGAGCACGAACATCAGCTAAGATACCAGCTTTTTCACAAGAGCGCTTAAAACGACGTAAAGCTACGTCAAATGGTTCGTTATCGCGTACTTTAATTATTGGCATACGCCATCACCCCTTAGGTGTAGTTGTTGGGACCAATTTCTTGACCCGAGTTAATTTAAAAATGGTGCGGAATTCTATACCGAGTCCGACCACTTTGTAAAGCCAATATTGCGATTTGAATTGAGATCTTTTGGCCAACTTCCGATCATATTTAAGCCTAGCCCAAATAGCAAGGCGAATAAACAGGGGTTCGTTAAGAGATTACGGTATGAATTTAACTGTAAATTTAGTTGGTTAGCCTAGATTTTAAGCACCGTATTAATGGTGAGATCCAAACAAGAGCAAATTTGAAGTGATGAGGGTGGGATTATATTGGTATAAGCGTGCGGTAGCAGGTAGAATTGTTGCCCTATTTTGACTGCTTGACGGGATATGATGCGGGTTTTAGGTATTGAAACATCTTGCGATGAAACAGGGGTTGCTGTTTATGATGATGAGCTAGGCTTGTTGTCGCATACATTGTACAGCCAGGTAAAACTACATGCCGATTATGGTGGGGTTGTTCCAGAACTAGCTTCTAGAGATCACGTCAGAAAAATCGTTCCTCTTGTTAAGCAGGCATTAGCTGAGGCTAATTGCACTTTCGATGATATTGATGGAGTAGCTTATACCAAGGGGCCTGGATTGGTCGGTGCTCTACTTGTGGGGGCTTGTATGGGAAGAGCATTAGCCTATTCTTGGGGCAAACCAGCCATAGGTGTTCATCATATGGAGGGCCATCTGCTCGCGCCTATGCTTGAAGATGATGTGCCAGCATTTCCATTTCTTGCGCTGCTTGTTTCTGGCGGGCATTCAATGTTGGTGGCCGTTGAAGGAATAGGTAAGTACGACGTTTTAGGTGAGTCGGTCGATGATGCGGCAGGTGAAGCATTTGATAAAACGGCTAAGTTGATGGGGTTAGATTACCCTGGTGGTCCACGTTTATCGAAATTAGCTGCTGAAGGTGAAACAGGACATTACCGTTTCCCGCGCCCTATGACTGATAAACCGGGTCTTAACTTTAGCTTTTCTGGCTTAAAAACATTTGCCGCTAATACTATTGCTAAAGAGCCCGATGATCACCAGACCCGGGCTAATATTGCGTTAGCGTTTGAAGAGGCTGTGGTCGATACCTTGTCGATAAAATGCCGCCGTGCATTAACGCAAACGGGTTATCAAAATCTAGTGATTGCTGGCGGTGTGAGTGCCAATACGCGTTTGCGTAGTTCACTTGCCGAGATGATGACCTCGCTTGGGGGTAAGGTTTACTACCCTAGAGGTGAGTTCTGTACCGATAATGGTGCCATGATTGCTTATGCGGGTTTACAAAGACTGAAGGCGGGTCAAATGGATGATCTGGGTGTGAAAGGTGTGCCACGTTGGCCATTGGATACGCTTCCACCGGTATAATATTTTTTAGTTACGAGTTACGAGTTACGAGCTACGGGCTACGGGCAGTTAAAGTTGCAGAGCATTGAGATCTTGTCTTCGCTTTAGCTCGCGACTAATGCTTCGGGCTACGGTGAATAAGTGAACACCTCTATTGATTGAGTCATAGAGGTGTTTTTTTATGCTTAAAAAAGAAGATTTTTAGGAGGGAATTGACGTTCTATTTTTTAGGTTTATCCACTTTTTTGCGTGAAAACTTAGCTTCTTCACCTTTTATCAGTCTTTGAATGTTTTCTTTATGCCTGATCACGATCAAGGCCGATAACATGGTGACTGGAATAACAAATCTGTCATCGAGGTACGCGGTATAAAACGGCGCAAGTAGCGCAGTGATGATGGCTGCAAGGGAGGAATATCGACAGATCAATACCAGTAAGAGCCAAGTCCCCATCAGCAACAGTGCGAGCTCAGGACCTATGGGCGCCATAGCACCAAAAGCGGTGGCAACACCTTTTCCGCCTTTGAAGTGAAAAAATATAGGAAAAATATGTCCAAGACAGGCCGCTACGGCGATGATCCCAAGGGAAACAGAGTCTAGGCCTAAGCGGAACGCGATATAAGCTGGGAGTGCTCCTTTTAACATATCGAAAAAAAGCACCATGGCTGCAGAGCTGACACCGCCTATGCGTAATACATTAGTCGCACCTGGGTTGCCGGAACCTTGGGTTCTAGGATCGGGTAATCCACGTAAACGACATACCAATACAGCACTCGAAATTGATCCGGCCAGATAGGCGAACAATATCATTCCCAAAGTAAGTGCTGTCATGGTCAAATTGGTTTCCTTATCCTTCTTAAGGTATCATCGCGCCACAATATTTTTAAGCTACATTTATCTCGCATCACTCCCGATGATAGAGTGAGCTATTTAGTCTATAAAAACATTGAGACCAACCTGAAATTTGTTGGCGTTAGCGGGGTATTATGTCCCTTTTCTATTGAAATAACCTTGATTTGGGGCTTTTCAATTAGAAGTTAGACAATATCACTGATTAGATTGGGATTATATCTTCTTTATTCGATTTAACTTATCTGACCTCCGTGATTGACATCTAGTATATAAAAAATTCATCAGATATTAATTTTCACTATTTAAAGCGTTTATCGTTGAGGTTGTCATGGATAGGGTATTAATCAGGCAGTTAAAAATTGAAACCATTATCGGTATCTATGAATGGGAGAAACAGATCCACCAAACTTTGTTGGTCGATCTTGATATGGCTTGGGACAATAGACCCGCGGCGGCAACAGATGATTATAAACATGCACTCTGCTATGAGACGGTATCAAATCGCTTGACGGCACTCATTACAGATAAGCCTATTGAGTTGATTGAGACTGTGGCTGAAATGATTGCAAGCTGCCTAATGAGTGAGTTTACTGTGCCTTGGGTTAAAGTGACCGTTATGAAGCCGGGTGCTGTACCCACCGCTGTTGCTGTTGGTGTAGAGATTGAGCGAGGACATACTTAAATGAGCGCAAGAATATTTATCAGTTTGGGCAGTAATATTGAACCTGAGCGTTACATTAAGGCCGCGTTAAGTGAGTTGAGTTACTATTTCGATAATCTGCTTTGTTCATCGGTTTTTGAGAGTGAATCCGTTGGGTTTGATGGCAGTAACTTTTTAAACATGGTGGTGGCCGTCGATACTGATTTAAGTATCCCAGACGTTATTGCCGTGTTTAAGAAGATAGAGCAAGCCCATGGTCGTATTCCAGGGGCAAAGAAGTTTTCCCCGAGGAGTTTGGATCTTGATCTACTGCTTTATGATGATCTTGTCACGCAAGATCCGATTGAATTACCAAGAGCTGAAGTCTTAACTAATGCCTTTGTACTATGGCCTTTGGCGGAGATTGCACCTGAGTTGGTGCATCCCGTGGCGGGTCAACGTTATCAATCCTTATGGGATGATTACGATAAGACTAAGCAGAAACTTTGGCCTATTGCATTTACTTGCCCGCAAATGGCATAAAGCAGACATAAGGTTACTTAAGTAACCCGATCATAGATACATTTTAAAGGAAATTCATGGACACTTTTCAGGTCATCGTATTAGCGCTTATTCAAGGCTTGACCGAGTTTTTACCCATTTCAAGTTCGGCACATCTTATTCTACCTTCGCAACTTTTTGGCTGGGAAGATCAAGGCTTAGCATTTGATGTAGCCGTTCATATCGGTTCGTTGTTAGCGGTGGTACTTTATTTTCGTAAAGAGGTGGTGTCGCTATTAACCTCTTGGATTTCCAGTATATTTAAAGGTAAGCAAACTGACGATAGTAAGCTTGCTTGGTGGATCATTTTAGCGACGTTGCCTGCGGTTATTCTTGGTTTTACATTGAAAGATTTGATTGAAGAGTATTTACGTGGTCCGGGCGTTATTGCCATTACTACGGTTGTTTTCGGTTTGCTCCTGTGGTGGGCGGATAGAATGTCTCGTTGTGAGCTGACTGAATACCAAACGGGTTGGAAAAAAGCATTACTGATCGGCTTCGCTCAGGCGTTGGCACTTATACCTGGCACTTCTCGCTCAGGCGCGACGATCACTGCGGCCTTAATGTTAGGCTTAGGTCGTGAAGCCGCAGCTCGATTCTCCTTCTTAATGTCGATACCGGTTATTTTAGGTGCGGCTTTATTGATGGGTAAAGATCTGGTTGAAAGTGGCCATGCCATCGACTACACCTCATTGGCACTGGGCATCCTTGTTTCATTTGTGGCAGCGTATGTTTGTATTCACCTGTTTTTGAAAATTATCAGCCGTATGGGAATGACGCCGTTCGTTATTTACCGTCTGGCATTGGGCGCAGTGTTATGCGTCTTTATATTTGCATAATACCAACCAGTATAAGAAAGTGAGCTACTCAGAGTGGTTTTTGGTAAACTAATTCAAGGCGAATGGATGATGGAATGGTGATCCCTTATGAAGTCATTCAACGCAGAAGTAGACAACCAAAAACACTCCTAAAAGGCGAGTTTTAGCACTTCTGATACTGTGTTAACGAGTTTAAACGTAGAATAACTATGTTTCACACTCGTTGCCTTGTCTCAGAAGCGATAAACTCTCGCTGAGCGATCATATCTTTATATTGATTGGTATAAGAAAAGAGAAATCATGAAAAGTCTTTACCTTTGTCCTAAGTGCGAACAACCTCTGTTAATTCATGAGACTTCTCAAGGGCTGCACTGCTGTAAGAAACACCATTTTGATAAGAATGAAAATGGTTATTGGATTTTTAGTCAGGCTAAGAAACCACAAATTGATTCTAGGCAGATAATGAGAGCGAAACGGTTCCTGTTGGAATCTGGCATTTTTCAACCCGTTGTCGACGTCATCGAAACGATGATACAACAGGCAGAATTCGCTGAAGGCCCGATTAACTATTTAGATTACGAGTGTGGTGAAGGTTATTATTTAAGAACCATTAAGGACAAGTTAACCCAGAGTCCTAAGGGTGAAGAGCTTACACAAAGGCTGAATGCTTACGGGATCACCGAGGCTGAAAATGCGATTTTTTCAGCAGCTAAAATCCAGTCAGAAGCGAATGCTGAAGCGCAAGCACAAGATGAAACCGTCGATACAGAAGCGACTGATAGCCATTTTATCGTCAGTACATTAAAGAAGTTGCCTTTTGCCAGTGAAAGCTTTGATTTGATCACCTTGATTGATAAACAGCTTAAAGGAAAGGAGTTAATCAGGCTGTTAAAAACGGGTGGGTATCTCATTCAAGTTTCACCGGCGCCGCGCCATTTATGGCAGATAAAGTCGATGGTTTATCCTGAGCTAACTGAAAAAGAGCTGGCTTTACCTAAGTCGAGTGAGCTTGAGTTACTGCACACTGAACAAGTGAGCTTTACGCTGTCTATCGATGGAACCCAAGCTTTAGCATTACTTGAGATGACGCCATATGCTTGGCGTGCTAATGAGAAAGTGCGTAAACAGTTAGCAGCAAGCTCATTTGATCATCTTGAGATCGATTTTCTTATTAGTTTATCTAAGAAGATATAGCCAAAGGTTTTCTTAAGCTTCGGCTCAGGTTAGCCTTTGGTTAAACGTGTATATTTCACATAATCAGTACTAAACACAATAGGAAGTAGAGTTAATTATGATGCGAGTCATGTTGTGGTTCATTGTAAGCTTAATCCCTTCAATTGCGTTGGCAAATGTATACCCATTACCAGAAAAAGGCAGTCGCCTTATTGGCGAGGTTCAGGAGCATATTGTCGTTAAGGGAGACTTCTTCCAAACCATCTCGAAACAATACAACATTGGTATCCTTGAACTCATGGAGACCAACCCTGGGGTCGATCCTTTTCTGCCGACTGTAGGCTCAAAACTTGTTATTCCTACTCAGATGTTGCTGCCAGATGTTCCTCGTACCGGAATTGTTATTAATTTGCCTGAGCTTCGTCTTTATTACTTTCCAAAGAATGGTAAAGAGGTACATGTTTTCCCTGTTGGGATAGGGCGTATTGGACGTGAAACGCCAGAAATGGTGACTAAGATTAAGTCGAGGATCCCTAATCCAAGCTGGACGCCACCTGCGAGTATTCGCAAAGATCACCTAGAAGAGCGTGGTGAAGTTCTGCCACGGATTGTACCAGCAGGACCTGATAACCCTTTAGGTAAGTATGCGATGCAACTTTCCTATGGCGATGGCAGTTACTTAATTCATGGAACAAATAAAGATTTTGGTATCGGTATGCGTGTTAGCTCTGGCTGTATTCGCCTAAATCCTGATGATATCGAATGGTTGTTCAATCAAGCTAAATATGGCGATTCTGTCAGAGTGATCAATCAGACAGTAAAGATATCTTCAGAAGCTAACGGTGAGCAGATTATCGAGGTTCATTCGAACTTATCTAAGTCTGAGACAGATGTAAGTAGAGATAAGGTAGTGAGCTTGACAGCGGGGATTGTTAAGTTTATCAGTCAGGACAGTGTTGATAGCTTTAAGGCCAATGATGCCCTGTTAGCGCAAGATGGTTTACCGGTTAATATTAGTTTGTAGGGACGGTTTGTTACTGCTGTGAGAGGTATATAGCAGGGGATTAGATAAGGATATATCGGCAACACTGAGTGTTGCCGATACAAACAAATTACTTCTTGTAAGAAGAAGCAATATTGTCGATACGAGCATTTGCACGTTCAGATTCTGCAACACCAACTAATGCTGCAGCAGTAGCTTCTTGAACATCAGCAGAAAGAGAACCTTGCTGAGACTTAAGTGCGCTAACTTCTGTAGATAGCTGGTCAACTTTGTTGCCAAGGTTAGCCACACTTTCTTCAAGAGCAGTAGTGTTTGCACAGCCACCTAGAAGGGCAGTCATTGCTACGCCAGCGATCATAAGTAATTTTTTGTTCATTGGGAAATCCCTTTTATATAGGTTGGTTAATTTGTCCAGCGGTACATTACAGCTGGTCACCTTGATTATGTCATAGCTAGTGTAATTTACTACGAATTTTCATGGTTAAGTTTGAATACCTTAATGAATACGGTCAAAAAAGCAAGTTGCACTTTGGATTTTTGACCGTTAAATGCCTGAGAATAACACTTACAGCCTATTTAATTAGCAAACCGTACTCAGTGTATTGAGGGATTGTTAACGTTCCTTTTAAATGCTGTGATAATTTCAATACGTTTTATCTGTAGCTGCTGTTTAATTTCAGCCCCTTGAAAACCGGCCTCTATAATGGGTTTAACGGCTATCGAATTGGCGGCCTTAAAACTCTCTTGAAGGTATTTGGCTTGTGGGTAGGGCTGTTCTTCAAATCCTAACCTGCCTCTGGCATCGGCTTCACAGGCTTTTGCAAGTTGCCCAAGCCTGTTGGGTTTACGCCAAAGATCGGCTTTATCAAATATCTTTATCAAGGTTTCTGGGCGTAATTGTTCAATATTATGGATGTTCTGATGTTGGTCACAGACCAGTAGAGCTAAATCTCGGTATTCATTCGGCACCTTGACTCGAGTACAAAGTGCTTTAATAAGTGCTAAGCCAGATTGACCATGGCCATGATGTTTTGGCAACGACTCTTTTGGGCTTAATGCTTTACCCAGATCGTGAACTAATGCTGCAAATCTGACGCTGTTTTCATCGGAGATCTTCGCCGCTTGCTGTAACACCATCAGAGTATGTATGCCCGTATCTATCTCCGGGTGCCACTTTTCTGGTTGAGGGACGCCGAAGAGTGCATGGATCTCGGGAAACAGAATTTCAAGGGCATGGCATTGATTGAGTACTTGAATAAATATGTGTGGACTGTCTGTTGATAGTGCCTTGTCAAGCTCAAGAAAAACACGTTCAGGCGTAAGGGCTTGAAGCTCACCACTTTGACTAATGCGAGTCATAAGTGCGAGGGTTTCATCGGCTACAGTAAAACCGAGAGTATGAAAACGTGCGGCAAACCTAGCGACTCTAAGTACCCGCAGTGGATCTTCAATAAACGCATCAGAGACATGACGAAGCAGCTTATTCTCTATATCTGCGATCCCATTATAGGGGTCAAATAGTACACCTTTGTCATCTTGTGCAATGGCATTGATGGTGAGATCCCGGCGCAGAAGATCTTCTTCAAGTGTCACATCAGGGCTCGCGTCACAGCTAAACCCCCCATAACCTCGACCCGTTTTACGCTCAGTGCGGGCTAAGGCGTACTCTTGCTGTGTTTTAGGGTGGAGAAAAACAGGGAAGTCTTTACCGACCTGTTTATAGCCGAGCTTGAACATCTGCTCAGGTGAAGCGCCGACCACCATGTAGTCACGATCTTTAATGGGGAGTTGGAGTAAATTGTCGCGCACCGCGCCACCGACCAGATAAAATTTCACTATTTTGGGTCACTATATCTTTTAGTGTAATGCTTGAAGCTTATCATGCATTGAATAGGCCTGAGCCGTTAATTCTTCGCTATTAGAAGCATTTTTGCATCCATTTTTTGACATGCTGGACCGTTAGCTTTAATTTGAACTGATTTTTTATTATTTTGTCGTTATAAGGATAGATAACTGCATGTACAAGGCGTTTTTTGGATTAAGCGATAACCCTTTTTCAATCGCTCCGAACCCTCATTATCTTTTCCTCAGCGATCGCCATCGTGAGGCATTAGCGCACTTAACTTATGGTTTAGGTGACACTGGGGGATTCGTTTTGTTAACCGGTGAGGTGGGTACCGGTAAAACCACGGTTTCACGTTGTTTGCTTAACCAGTTACCAGAGAACACCGACACTGCTTTTATTCTCAACCCCTCTTTGACTGAGGTTGAACTACTGGCGACCCTGTGTGATGAACTGTCTATTGGGTATGAGAAAGACCCAAGCCTGAAGCAGCTCACGGATCTGTTAAGTAAATACCTGCTCGCTAATCATGAGAAGGGCCGTAATACCGTCTTGATTATCGATGAGGCCCAACATCTAAGACCTGCAGTGCTCGAACAGCTTCGTTTGCTGACAAACCTTGAAACCGACACTAAGAAGCTTTTGCAGGTTATCCTAATCGGTCAACCTGAACTTCAGCAGTTACTGAAACGTCAAGAGTTACGTCAATTAGCCCAACGGATCACCGCAAGGTATCATCTACTGCCGCTAACGCTAGAAGAGGTTGGCTTATATGTGCATCATCGACTGCAAGTTGCCGGGCGGCATGAGCCCCTGTTTAACCAAGGTGCGATTAAGGCATTGCATAAATACAGTGGTGGCATTCCTCGTTTAATTAATCTGTTATGTGAGCGCGCCTTGATGGCAAGCTATGCAAAATCAACGGTTCCTGTTGATAAGAAAATGGTTATCTTAGCGTCTGCCGAAGTGCTAGGTGAGGATATCAAGCAGACAAATTATCTTGTGCCCACAGGGATAGCAGTGGCAATAGGACTGTTCTGTGTCTTAGGTTATTTAGTATTGTCTAACCCAGATGTTGCGGCAAGAGATTCAACTTTAACAACAGTGGAGATTAAGCCTGACGTTAAAGTTGGTGCCATGGCTGAACCACAAAGACAGCGCGGTGAAGCTAAATCAGATACAAATCAACGAGTGCTCAATGAGGCCATCGCCAATAGCCGAAATATCGATACAGCCTATGCCAGTATTTTTGGCTTGTGGGGTAAGGTGCCCTATATAGGCTTATCAGCTTGTCAGGCGGCCCAGCAGCAAGGTTTGTCTTGTTTTCAACAACAAGGAAACTGGAACTCCTTAATTAGGCTAAACTTTCCGGCTGTGGTGTATCTAGTCGACGGACAACAACAGGCCTTTTATGGCACTGTGGTGTCAAGAAGTGGCGACCAACTGCTGCTTCAGCTTAATGAGCAACAGCTCTGGGTCGATAGAGATTGGTTTAATCGTCATTTTAGCGGTACATTCGAAATACTCTGGCAGGCACCCGGTGGGCAACCCCGTGAGATAGGGCAAGGTTCTAATCTGGCTCAGATACAGTGGTTGGAAAATAGCTTGGCCAAAATTGATAATACAGCGCCACGTTTGGTGGATCGGTTTGATACTCAGTTGGAGGAGCAGTTAAAACGCTTTCAGCGCAAACATGGTTTAAGAGCTGATGCTATTGCCGGCAGTCAAACGTTAGTGCAACTTAATTTGTACCTTAGTGCTCAAGGCCCAAGGTTAACGCAAGCTAAGGGTCACTTCTAATGTCGATTCTACTCGATGCCGTTACTCGGGCTAAACAGCAAAGTTCAGATATTAACCTGGATCCTGTACTCACCCCCAGAGCGCAATATAAACAACTTAGTAAAACCCAAAACAAGGGACTGCTTGTTCTGCTCACCGTCATTATTTTAACGCTACTGGTGGTCATAGCTTGGATAAGTCGTGATCAACCGCCGGAGTCAGTCACTGACGTAACCATTGAGCCTCAAGCCGTTGAGTTAGTTGTACCTGCAATGGCTCAAAATCATGTAGCACAAGATGAAGAACTTAATTTATCAAGGGGCGGCATTCAGTTAGCAGGCAAAGTTGCTCTGCCTATCGCGTCGATTATGCCGATGCGCTATCAAGAGCCGACAGAGCCTAAAAGCGTTAGCGCATCAGTTAGTCGCTCTCCTGCATCCTTTGGTGACCAAGCCGTGAGTGAGCCGATAATACTTGGGGCTAACGCGAATCACAAAGGTCAGGAGTTGTTAGCATCGCTTAAATATCAGGTTGATTCGGCGGCAGAAGATTTAGGTTTGAGTTACGCTGCATCGAAGCCAGTCGCTGAGTCAGAGCCTAAGACAAAGTTAAGCCCATCTCAGTCAGAAACCTCTCCCCGAGATTATCAGAGTGAAGGGAATTTGTTAGCCGCATTTGAAGCAGCATTAAAAGAGATTGAAATTAGCAAATCTGTCGCGACACCTGTGACTGAACCTAAGCTGGATCCGATCCCAACCCCTCAGCAAGATACGCTGCCAAAGTATGGTCAACTACCAGCAGGTCTACAACTTCAGGTTCCTGAATTCAGTATTAAGGCTCATGTATACGCCAGTGACCCGAATAACCGTTGGCTCAATGTTGATGGTGCTGAACTGCAACAAGGTGACACCATTGGCGGTAAATTAGAGATTATTGAAATTCGCCCAAGAGATGTGGTGTTGTCGATACAGGGGACTAAGTTCAAGGTGCCAGCGATATAAGGAAGCACCTTAAGTTTGTGACAAGTTGATGAATAAAAAGCCTGCAAATGTTCGCAGGCTTTTTTATGTTGTCTGTCCTAGCCTAGCCATAGAAGTGATTGGCGAGCAGCAAAGTCAGGCCATAGCCTAAGCAATAACATAGTAATAGCGCTGGCACATACCTAAGGTAGCTGACGAAGGTCAACTCCTTCACTTTGCTCATGGCGATAATACCGGAGGCGGAACCTATCACTAATAATGACCCTCCGACGCCAACTGAATAGGTAAGACCTAACCACTCTGGTGTACTTAACACGGGTTCGGCTTTGAGTAGTGCAGCGGTAAGGGGGACGTTATCCAATAGTGCAGAGCCAATGCCGGTGACAAAGTTTGAAATATTAGGGTCGTACATGGCATAGACCTGGGTTAAGAGATCTAAAGTACCTATCTCCTTGAGCATACCCACTAGCAGTAATATACCGAGGAAAAATAGCAAGGTATCAAACTCAATTTGACGAATATACTCGAGGATTTGCATCTCCTCTTTGTTCGTTCTGAAGATATGACCCACAAGAAATAAAATAGACAAGCCAGTTAAAAATGTCAGTACAGGTGGGATGCCAAATAAGATATTGAGCACCATAGTCGCAATAATGGTACAGAAGAAGATGATGGCTATCACGACATCGACCTTATGGTAATCCTGTTTAATGGGTGTGGTGCTCACATGCCCTTCGGCTTTTAGTGAAAACAGAACGGCGAGCAGCATCACGCTAACTGCGGCAGGAATAAAGAGGATTAACAGTTCTGACATTTGTACGTGGCCATCGAGGAAGATCATCAGGGTGGTGACATCCCCCGTTATCAGTGATACACCGCCTGAATTGACGGCAAAAATGATCAATACCGCCATTCTGCGTTGCATCTGACTGTCGAGTTTGAAGGTGGTTAACAAGCCGAGTGAAACTAATGTGGCGGTGACATTGTCACAGATGGCCGAAAGGATCAGTGAAAAGAGTGCGACCTGCAGCATTAAGATGCGTACCGAGACCTTTTGTGGGAACAGTTTCTGCACTAAGATTTGGATCATTCCCTTCGCATTAAGGTAGGCAACGAAGGTCATCGTCGACATTAAAAACAGCCATAGGGTGGCAATTTCAAGTAAATTTTCATTTAGCTCAGTTTCAATTATTTTCTCATGTGCGGGATCCCCTGCAGACATAAAGAGCACAATCCATGAAATACAGCCAAAAAAGAGTGTGGTTTTTGCTTTATTAAGGTGGGTGACCTCTTCAAAAATAATACTTAATAGTGCCAGAACGGCGAGGGAGATCAGGAATATGTAGAGCATACGACAGTTCCTACAGCTGTTTATCTGTTAAGAGTAAACAAGGCTAAGAGTTAAGGTTGAATTAATCTTGTTGCGCTAGGCGTGCGAATTAAGCCATAGGGATGGGGATAAAACAAGGGTTAACTGCGTCAAATTTTTAATAAAATTGCGATATTGGTCACGTGAAGCATAAGCTTACTCTGAATAGGTATCGTGTACGATTACGTTACATAAAGCGATGATTAATACTGTGTGAATGGATACAATTCAGAGCTAAACACTCCGTAAAGTGTAGGATTTATTGATAACTAGCCTTATTTTGGTATAAACACCAGAATAAATGCTAATTTATTTTTTACTATATTAGCACTAGCGGCTCAACGTGATTATTCTATTAAAATAATAACTTGGCATCGTGCATTTTGTATGCAATTTTCATAACTTAAAAAGTCCTCCCGATTGCCCCACGAGTGAAGGTGTCAAAATATTGACTGTTCAAAAAACATCCAGTAAAATGATTGCCAATGAGTCTGATAGTAGACAGGGATTTACGAGTAAAAGGATGTTTAGAGCACTATCTATATTTACACCAATTTACGGGGAGAAGTAGAATGAAGTTTTTATTCAGGGCTATTTTACTATTGGGTTCTCTTGTTTGGTTGGTAGTGTGCGCAAAGCAGTTTGTTGGTCTGGGTATACTCGATAATCCAGCAGTAGCCATAGATAATCCGACACTGTTAATTCAAATATTTATCGCGCTAATGATTTTTCGTTCAGCTTGGATGTTTGGCCAGATGAAAAGAAGACGCTTCTAATTTAATCACATAAACAAAAAAGGACGCTATATGCGTCCTTTTTTGTTTTCTCCAGATTCATCACCTGGATAGGTCGCGCTATTTAGCCATCTTAGCAAAAACACGATCAGCAGCAGCCAACGTTTCTTCTAGCTCTTTCTCACCGTGAGCCATAGAGAGAAAACCAGCTTCATAAGCGCTAGGTGCAAGATAAACACCTTCATCTAACATGCCGTGGTAGAAGACTGGGAATATGTCAGCATCACATTTAGTGACTTGATCGAAGCAAGTCACTTTCTCCTCTTCGGTAAAGAACAAACCGAACATGCCGCCAACATAGTTAACTGACATCGCAATACCATGTTTGTTGGCAGCGGCTTTAAAGCCTTCTGCAATTCGCTTGGTCTTAGCGGTTAGCTCTTCATATAAACCTTCAGCGCACAACTCTTCCATCTGTGCTAAACCTGCAGACATGGCAATAGGGTTACCCGATAAAGTCCCTGCTTGATAAACAGGACCTGTCGGTGCGATAAACTGCATGACATCTTTACGGCCACCAAATGCGCCCACTGGCATGCCGCCACCGATCACTTTACCTAAGGTTGTTAGATCTGGTGTTACGCCATAGTAACCTTGTGCACCGCTCTTTGAAACGCGGAAACCTGTCATCACTTCATCGATGATTAACAAGGCACCATATTGATCACAGATAGCACGTAGCCCTTGAAGAAAACCTTCAACGGGTGGAATGCAGTTCATGTTGCCGGCAACGGGCTCAACAATGATACAAGAGATAGCATCTGGATACTGCTCGAATAGCGCTTGAACTGACTCAAGATCGTTATAGGTCGCTGTTAGCGTGTGTTTCGCGAAATCTTCAGGAATACCTGGTGAGCTAGGCTGACCTAAGGTCAATGCACCGGAACCTGCTTTAACTAGCAAACAGTCTGCATGGCCATGGTAGCAACCTTCAAACTTGAGAATTTTGTCACGATTAGTAAAGCCACGTGCCAGACGAATCGCACTCATGGTCGCTTCAGTACCTGAGCTCACCATACGAACCTGTTCGATCGAAGGAACCATCTCGATGACTTTCTCAGCCATCTTGACTTCAAGTTCAGTCGGCGCACCAAAAGAGAGGCCGTTTTCGACGGCGTCTAATACTGCTTGACGAATTTTAGGGTGGTTGTGACCTAAGATCATCGGGCCCCAAGAACCTACATAGTCAATATAAGCTTTGCCGTCGGCATCATAGATATAAGCCCCGTCGGCTTTATCAATAAAACGTGGTGAACCGCCTACGCCATTGAAAGCACGTACTGGCGAGTTAACGCCACCTGGAATGGTTTTTTTAGCTTGTTCAAAAAGTTCGTCGGAGCGGGTCATGATCAATCCTTTAAAAGTCTATTGCTGGGTTATCGTTCGGTTTTTCGTGAATACCAGTTAACCGAATACTCGTATTTTTCTAGTTGTGTGTAAATGTTGTGGCTAAGTCGAAACTTTCCATGGTATTTACTCGCCTCTTCCTGTGAAGGGAAACGCTCCTTTGAATGCGTGTAAAATAGAGTATATCAGCCTGTGCCAGATTACCTTCAAGTTGATTGGTAATTGTGATCTTATCCCCAGCATTTTCGATGTCAGCTAGCACTGAGTCTGGCATGGCCAACGCTTTTGTCTAAGGGCGTTGGGTACTATAGGAGTTCCAAGGTTGAATATCTGGTGAATGGCATTCAAATCAAGCTGATTTACTGAGAGGATATGAGATCTTTGACACGGAGTCATCAGCCTTATTTCCAATATCTGAGGCGTGAATCGCAGGTGTTCCCCCGATTTTCTTGCTTAACGTTATATGCGGCACTATAGCAGAATCACACTTGCAGTGGAATATCTGCGCTCTGTATTCTGAGGCATTCGTTTGCAATAAAAACCCGACATTAGTAGTCGGGTTTTTATTGCTTTCGATTCATATACTCGATTATTTAGTCAAGTTGAGTGGTGCCTGTTGAGCATAGTAGAAAGCCACATCTTTCATCTCAGCCTCCGACAACATTCCCGCTTGTGCTTGCATGATAGGATTGGTGCGTTCTCCGAGTTTAAACTCGATAAGTTGTTTAAAAAGGTAGGCCGTTTTTTGTCCCATCAAACTTGGGTAAGTGGGCATTATGGTTAACATAGCACTGCCGTGACAGGCGACGCAGCGTGTGGTGGCTAACGCTTCACCTTGGGCAAGGTCAAACTTTTTGGATAACACCTCTTTACTTAACTTGAGCCCAGATACGGCCAGAGATTCACTAAACTCAGCTTCTGCACTCACTAGGGGAGCGGTGGCAAAGCTGCAGCAAGAGAACAGAATCCCAGCGGTTAGCAGTGACGTTTTTAAACTTAATGTATGTAGCAAAGCCATTATTCCTGCTCCCTGTGTAGTGGAAGAGGGGGCATCTGGGCGGCTTCTAATGGTTTACGCCTAAAAATTCTCATGTCGATACCCGATTCATTGTAATAAGTTTCCAGATAATCGAGAACAGGATCCCAAGTCTCATTAAGCTCCCATAAACCTTGGGTGTCGATCATCCACTGTATCGTATCGCGCCATACTTCTCGGCTGCCCACGTTTTGTGGAATAATCAAACTGGTGTGGCAAGCATTACATTGGTTTTTAACGATTTCCCAGCCCGGAGCCATGATAAGACCTGTGGCCTTATCTACCGGGTACTGTTCGGCGGCAGCGGCACCAAAACTGCAGGTACCGAATAACAAAGCAAATACATAAAGGTATTTTTTCATTATACGACCCTTACAGCAACTCTATGGCAACCGTTAAATAGGTAGCCCTTGGGGTTCCATTGTGGTTGAACCATAGGCTGACTATCGCCTTTTGTGTCAGTTGCTCTAGCCCAGATCTCGTAATAACCAGTTTGAGGTAAGTTTAGGTTTATGTTCCATTGCTGCCAGGCCATTGGGTTTACAGGCTTAGTTAAAGAGGCTGTTTGCCAAGTCGTGCCATAGTCATAGCTCACTTCCACTTTCGTGACGTCACGAACACCAGCCCATGCATGGCCGCTGACTTCAAGTACTTTACCTAGCGTGAGTTCACCACCAGTTTGCGGCGAAGTGATAAGCGACTTAACGATCATCTCTTCAATGATTTTAAAGTCTTTGCTGTCGACTTTCTCACCCGGAGCAACAGGGTGTTTAGGTACCTGATAAGCCGGTGCGCCCATCTTCTTACCGTCGTGAACACGATCACGTACGCCCATACCGGTAGCACACTTTTGTGAGACAGAACCTGGACGACCGCCAAAGACGATACGCAGTGGGTAGCCGTGCATGTAAGGGATCGCTTCGCCATTCATGTCCCAGGCTATCATGGCGTTTTCATTCATTGCGGCTTCGATAGGTACACCACGGGAAATCGCCGCGCCTTTACCACTGATGTGCTTATCTGCGCCATAGTGAGCGGTATACACAGCATTGCTCTTAACACCGCAATCGGCTAATACATCTTTAACCAATACACCGGTCCACTCAGCACAAAAAACTGCAGTATTACTCCACTGGTTTCCTTTAGCATTAGGGTAGAAGTTCTCACGACTGTTACCACCACATTCAAGCACTAGCTGTTGAGTATGGGTTTTGAACTTGCGCTTGAGTTCGGCAATAGTGTAAGTCTTTGGGGTTTCAATAGACTCACCGTCGACAGCGAACTCCCAAGTGTCAGGATCGATACTCTCAAAGTCAGGCATTTGGCCATTCCAACGAATAAAGGCGACATCGGCAGGTGTTTTTACCGGGGCAAGTAGGTGTTCTGGTGGAAAGGCGTTTAACGGACTCGAGTTAAGCACTTTAAAATGTTCAGGAAGATCTTCTACTTTCGACCAAGTAACGGCAGATACATCGAGAGTGGCCATTCCTGCAGGGCGGTTCTGAGCAAATGCCCAGTTAAGCGGTAGCATTGCTGTGACTGAAGTGGCTACTGCGCCTTTTAAAAATTTACGTCTATCGATAGTCATTGTTACTCTTCCTTGCCTTGATTGAAGTGGTCAGCCATCGCTTTCATCTGCTCAGTTGTGAGTAGGTTGGCGACTTTAGTCATTGTTTCATCTTGGCGTTGGCCAGTTTTAAATTGTTCTAACTGTTGCACCATATAGGCTGCATTTTGCCATTTGAGGTTAGGGATAGAGGGAAACTCACTGCTTCCATCTTTACCGTGGCAAGCTTTACACATATTCAATAGATCTTGGTCTGTCGCCGCTGAACTTGTGCCACAAAATAGCATCAGAGATAAAGCCAATGTGACACTGAAGGTCTTCATAACAGGACCTTTTTGATTCTTATTTATACCCATAACCTTCCTTCACTACTTATTTCAGCTCGGTCGCTTATTCGCAAGTAAACGAGATTCACTTTATTTGCTTTTAATTGATTTACATCAATGTTTTTAACTCGGCTTTGCTATAGGTGGTTACGTTACCTTTAAATACGATGTTGGGTATGTAAAAAGTTATAAAAAATTATAAAAATGAAATGAAAAACCTTTTAAAACAGTTGATAATGTTAAAGTTTAGCGAGATAGGTGGCTTAGGCAATGATTATATTTTTGCTGAAGGAAATGGGTTTCTGATAACTTTTAATTGTGTTTGTTAAAGCCATGTTGATTGATACTAAGTCAAATGGTGGGCAGCTCTTGATTGACTAGGGTTTAGGAACATCCATTGGCGTGCTTGATGCCGTTGTCATAGATTAGATAAATAATGGCGTATTTCATAAAAGGTATTTAAGCCGTTTCATGTCAATGTTACCCTTGTTTGGACAGTAAATTCTGATGACATAATTGGTGTGATATCGATCGATATATTCCGGTATTAATAAGCAAAAAGCCTCACGTTTTTATACGATTAATTATGTCATTTCATCTAAGCATTAATCACAAGTAGAAGTGAATTTAGCCATGACGCTAGTGTACTCAAACCACAATCAAGAAACACGTTTAGAGACGGATCTGCTGGGGGAGAAATTAATCCCGAAGGAGGCCTATTACGGTATCCATACTCTTAGGGCGATGGAAAATTTTAACATCAGCAGTGAGAGGATTGGGGATTGTCCTGAGTTTATTCGTGGCATGGTGATGACTAAGAAAGCAGCGGCCTTGGCGAATGGAGAACTCGGTACTATATCCCCAGATATTGCCAAAGCGATTGGTAGAGCGTGTGACACCTTATTAGCGAGTGAGCGGTTTTACGATCAATTTCCGATAGATGTATTTCAGGGCGGTGCAGGCACATCGGTGAACATGAATACTAACGAGGTGATTGCGAATATTGCGTTAATTCAATTAGGGCACGCAAAGGGCTGTTATCAGTATATCAATCCCAATGATCATGTGAATAAGTCTCAAAGTACCAATGATGCCTACCCAACAGGATTTAGAGTTGCCTTGTTTGAGCGTACCGATTCAGTGTTAGCTGTACTAACAGTGCTGATTGATACCTTTATGACTAAATCGTCAGAGTTTGATGATGTATTAAAGATGGGACGTACACAGTTGCAAGATGCGGTGCCGATGACTTTAGGTCAAGAGTTCCGCGCATTTGGTGTCACCTTAAAGGAGGAGATTAAGAGTATTAAACGTTGTCAGGAGTTATTGCTCGAGGTCAACTTAGGTGCGACAGCGATTGGCACCGGTCTTAATACGCCAGAGGGCTACTCTCAATTAGCTATCAAAAAACTGGCAGAGATCACTGGTCATGCTTTTGTGCCTGCAGATGACTTGATTGAGGCGACTTCAGATTGTGGCGCTTATGTGATGTTGTCCAGTGGTCTAAAACGTTTCGCGATTAAACTCTCTAAGATCTGTAATGATCTTCGCCTGCTCTCTTCTGGCCCTCGCTGTGGATTCAATGAGATTAACCTACCTCAAATGCAGGCGGGTTCTTCGATTATGCCTGCTAAGGTAAATCCTGTTATTCCAGAAGTGGTCAATCAGGTGGCCTTTAAAGTTTGTGGTAACGATCTCACCATTACGATGGCGGCAGAAGCGGGTCAACTACAGCTTAATGTCATGGAGCCAGTGATAGGTCAGAGTTTGTTTGAATCTTTATCGCTGCTCGAAAATGCGTGTATTACTCTTAATGATAAGTGCATTAAGGGGATCACTGCTAATCGTCAGGTTTGTCAGGATTTTGTGCTTAATTCTATTGGCATTATTACTTACTTGAATCCATTTATTGGTCACCATGAGGGCGATATTATCGGTAAGATTTGCGTCGAAACTGGAAAAAGTGTACGAGAAGTCGTTTTGGAGCGAGGTTTACTTTCAGTGGAGGAACTCGATGAGATATTCTCAATTGAAAACTTGATGAACCCGCAATATAAAGCGCAGCGATTTGCTGTCGGCACTTAACGTTAGCAGACTATAGATGAAAGCCGGAGTGGTTAGCTCCGGCTTTTTTATAAAGAGATACTGTTATTTAAGTAGAGTTTAAATCGGTTTAACTGTTCGTATTCTTTTGAGAAGGTAACTGGTTAATAAGCTGATGATGGCAATCGCTAGTGTTAAAAAAGGCGCGACCATCAGTCCCATAGTGACCACTTTAGCAATCTTCTCTGGTAGAAAAGAGAGGGCATAGCCAACACCAATCAGTAAAGCACACCAGCTGCCAGCACTGAGCCAAGCAAAATAATGGAAATGAGACACTTTTTTAATATGCAATCCCATCATTAAAGGCAATAAAGGACGGACTACAGGAATAAAACGGGCGGTAAACAGTGCCAGTAAGCCATGACGATTGAGTAAATTATCCACTGTCTTCATGCGTTTTTCTGGTACAGCATCTATCCACTTTTGAATTTTGGGTAATTTATGTAACCAACGTCCCTGTATAAATGCTAACCAACTGCCGGTAGCGGCGGCAACGACTAAGAGCACAAAGACAAATGGTAGGCTAATAATGCCAGCGGCAGCTAAGCTGCCAGACAGGATAACAACACTGTCACATGGCATTGGTGCGGCGGGAAGGAAGGCACTTTCTAGCCAGATAAGCGAAAAGACACATAGGTAGATCATTGTTGCACTGCCGGGACTTTGCAGCAATGCAAAATCTTGCTGCCACAGGGCGGAGAGTACTGCAATAAATGAATCTAGCATTCTTAGTGTTCCTAAAGAGGGTTGATATTGTGCTCAAAGTAGTTTGCTTAGGGTGAGCATAACTTTTGATAATTGGAACTGAACTGATTATTCTGAATAAATTTTACAGTACTATACATCAGGTACTAAGAGTCCCCTATTAACTATTTCGAATCATTAATAAACTTACATCTTCTGTTAATTATTAATTAATATAGGCTTAGTTAAAGTAGCCAGATTAATCCCCCTGATTGACCATTACAAGACTTAGTTTACTTAACTTCGGTTATTTTATAGTGCTTTATTGAGACGCTATCCTTGGATATGACTATATCTGCACAGCGAGTTTGCTATGCTTTCCTGACTATGACACCTACACCTTAATCGTGTTCAGCTCATCTAATGGACATGATCCGTATTTTTAACTCTGGAATTTAAAAATGGAACTGCTGCTCGATCCCAATGTCTGGATGGCGTTATTAACATTAACCTTGCTAGAAATAGTCTTAGGTATTGATAATATTATATTTATCAGCATATTAGTGGCTAGGCTACCGGAACATCAGAGAAAACGTGCCCGTAATTTAGGCTTAGGTTTAGCTATGCTCTCCCGTATACTATTGCTGCTTTCTATTGCATGGGTGATGAAACTAACCGAGCCCTTCTTTAATGTAATGGACCATGCAGTTTCAGGACGAGATCTTATCTTGTTGTTTGGTGGACTCTTTCTTATTTATAAGAGCACCACTGAGATACATGCCTGCTTAGAAGGAGAGAGTGAGGAAGCGCCTAAAGTTAGAAGCAGTGGTTTCTTCTTTACACTGATTCAGATAGCTATCTTAGATATCGTGTTTTCATTGGACTCGGTTATCACCGCTGTTGGCATGGCCGATGATGTTGAAGTGATGATACTCGCGATTGTGATTGCTGTCGGGGTGATGATGTTTGCTGCTAAATCAGTGGGCGATTTCGTTGAGAAGCACCCAACAGTGAAGATGTTAGCATTAACTTTCCTCACTTTAATTGGCTTTACCCTGCTGGCTGAAGGTTTCGGTGTGCATATTCCTAAAGGTTACATCTACTTTGCTATGGGCTTCTCTATTGCGGTTGAGGTGTTGAACCTAAGGGTTAAATCGAAGCAGGCATAAGTTAACATCAACTAAGCTTCTATCAGTTAAGCCTGCCATTATGGCAGGCTTCTCTTTATCTTCCTCATTATCATACCAATCGGTATAAGAAAGTGATCTACTCAGAGTCTTTTTGGCAAACACATCTTTAATACCGATTGGTATTATCAATGACCTTGCTGCACTTTTATGTGGCAAAGGTGCAAAGGTGCAAAGGCGTGCACTGTGAATGTGCGGTCTCACTTTTTATGCACCATCCTGATGCATTGCAATGGACTAATAAAACCCACTTCTTCTTCAATGTATTGAAAATATAGATTTTTCGTTAATGGCCTGATTCCTGCTTTAGCCTTCCCTTATATTTGTTGTACATATTATGGGAGATGGCATTGAAACTTATCACCGCAATCATTAAACCTTTTAAATTGGATGATGTCCGAGAGGCGCTTTCTACATTGGGCGTTCAAGGCTTGACGGTCACTGAAGTTAAAGGGTTTGGGCGTCAAAAAGGGCACGCAGAGCTCTATCGAGGTGCAGAGTATTCTGTCGATTTCCTACCAAAAATCAAATTGGAAATTGCCATTTCCAGTGGCCATGAAGATGAAGTGATAGCAGCGATTATTGCCGCCGCTAATACCGGTAAAATTGGTGACGGAAAAATATTTGTTTCACCACTTGAGCAAGTTGTCCGAATTAGAACGTCTGAAGAAGGTGATGAGGCAATTTAAATGAAGTGGATTAAATGGTGTTTCCTGATTAGTTTTAGCTTGTTATCTTTCCCCTCTTTGGCTGAAGATAGCGGATTTAATGGTGCAAATACCGCTTGGGTATTAAGTTCATCAGCTTTAGTGTTGTTAATGACATTACCGGGTTTAGCCCTGTTTTATGGTGGATTAGTTCGCAGTAAAAACGTGCTCTCGATTCTTATGCAATGTTTTTCAATTGCAGGTCTCGCTTCGGTGATCTGGTTTGTGTTGGGTTATTCGTTGGCATTTGATAGCGGAAATGGTTTTGTCGGTGGATTCGATAAGATGATGTTAGCCGGTATCGGTAGAGATGATCTGGTCGGCGATATTCCTGAGCCGTTGTTTATGTTGTTTCAGATGACTTTTGCGATTATTACTCCCGCTTTGATCATTGGTGGCTTCGCAGAACGAATGAAATTCTCTGCTGTTATGTTATTTACAGGTGCTTGGTTGTTACTGGTTTATGCCCCAATAACGCACTGGGTGTGGGGAGGAGGCTGGTTAGCCGAGTTAGGTCTATATGATTTTGCTGGTGGCACCGTCGTGCACATTACCGCCGGTGTTGCAGCACTGGTTGCTGCAAAAGTGCTGGGGCCGCGTAAAGGCTTCCTCAATTCAGCTATTATGCCTCACAACCTAACGATGACCGTGACCGGTGCTGGCATGTTATGGGTCGGTTGGTACGGCTTTAACGGGGGAAGCGCTTTAGGTGCTAACGGAACTGCAGCGATGGCCATTTTAGTGACACATTTAGCAGCGTCCATGGGCGCCATGACTTGGGCTGCAATAGAGTGGATTAAGTTTGGTAAACCCAGTGCCCTGGGGATTGTGACCGGTATGGTGGCTGGACTTGGCACCATTACCCCTGCATCTGGATATGTTGGCCCAGGAGGGGCGCTGGTGATCGGTCTCTTGGGGGGCATCGTATGTTTTTACTCTACTGTCTATATTAAGCAAAAATTGAAGATAGATGACTCATTAGATGTTTTCCCAGTACACGGTGTTGGTGGCGTTCTGGGCACTTTATTGGCAGGCGTTTTTAGTTCAACACAGCTTGGGGTATTCAGTGGTTACGGTTTCGCCGACGGAAATGAGACCATGCTAGATCAACTTGGCGTGCAGCTTATTGGTGTCGTCGCCACATTCACCTATACCGCTATTGTCTCTTGGGTGCTGTTTATTATTATCGGCAAATTGCTCAATGGCTTAAGAGTCAGTACTGAACAAGAGATCACAGGTTTAGATCAATCTGAACATGAAGAGAGCGGCTATATCTTGTAACACCAAAGCCAGTGAGCCTTCAAAGTAAGGCTCACTGCTCCTTTACTTTAAGTTGATTAAACGCTTCAGGATTTGTTATTAACACAATGCGATTACTGTTTATGAGGAGAGTGTTGAATCGTCTTCAGGCTCACCTTGTTGCTTTATGCTACAGTGTTTCAGCGATGGTAGAAGTTAATAAGTCCACTTAACCTGATAGGAAAGAAGATGACTGATGTAATTTTTAAAAATACGCGTTTCGATCCCGACTTAACCCCTTTTCATGAGCAAGCCAAACAGATGGCAAAAGCTTTTGGTTATACGGCAGATTTGGATTTTGATAAAAACTTAGCTCAGCTTGTGCGTTTGCGAGTCGCACAAGTTAATCAGTGTTCCTATTGCCTTATCTTACATACCAAAACTGCACGTGAGGTAGGGATTGATCTGGCTAAAATTGATAATTTAGCCAGTTACTGGGAATCAGAGCTGTATGGCGAGCAAGAGAAAGCTGCTTTGCGGTATTGTGATCGCCTTACCCATGGGGTGGACTCCAATTTTCAAGAAGTTCATCAGCAGGCTAAGCACTACTTTTCTGACAAAGAGATGGCCGAGCTGGCTGCAATTGTCATCAACATGAATTTGTGGACACGTTTGAAACTAGCCCAAGGTGCTACACCTAGCTACGCGGAGTAGAAATGGTCTGTTCAGGTCGAGGTAACGATGCGATATGTGTAGACGTCTGTCAGACGTCGATTGTCATGGCGAGATAACACGCTGCAGACCTTATTAATGTTAGACAAACCCCACAGACATGGCTCAAACCTTGCGTTATAGTAATAATATAAAACTTACTAATCAGACAGTTATGAATACAAAACGCACAGTTATAGCCATGTTTATCACATCCATTTGTTCTTACTCTACAGTAGCCGCCCCATTTCTACCGACCGATGGTGTATCACCTGTTGAAGTGGTACAAGCAGCAAACAGTTGGTTAGAGGTTAACCTTACGCAATTTGATACCAACATTAAGGATCTAAAAAAGCACATTAAGCCTGATGTGAAAGTATGTGCAATTATGAAAGCTGATGCTTACGGCAACGGTATCGCAGGCTTGATGCCTATTATTCTGGCAAACAATATTCCCTGTATTGGTGTAACCAGTAATGAAGAGATACGTATTGTGCGCAACGCCGGATTTAAAGGGAGTTTGATGCGTGTTCGTTCTGCTTCAATTGCTGAAATCAGCGACACGTTACAATACGATGTAGAGGAGTTTGTGGGTGATATAAATCAAGCAAAGCTTCTGTCAGATATTGCCGCTAAATTGGGTAAAGCTATCAAGGTTCATCTGGTTTTGAATAGCGGTGGAATGGGACGAAATGGTGTTGATGTAACGACTAAAACGGGCATGGATGAGGCTGTGCAGATCGCGACAACAGTGGATCTTGATGTTGTTGGTATCATGACTCATTTCCCTAATTATGACCGCGATGAAGTACTTGTTAAGTCTAAGTCGTTCTACAATAGTGCATTAGATATTATCAAATACTCAAGCTTAAACCGTGATACCGTTACCATTCATTCTGGTAACTCATTCGTCGCATTGAATGTCCCTGAAGCCCACTTTGATATGGTACGTCCAGGCGGTGTTCTGTTTGGTGATCAACCGACAAACCCAGAATTCCCTCCTATCTTCACTTTTAAAACTCGCATTGCCGCTCTGATCGATCTTCCCAAGGGCGCAACCGTGGGTTATGACTCTACCGTGACGCTAGCGAGAAAATCGACACTTGCAAACCTACCTGTCGGCTACAGTGACTCCTTCCCTCGAAAAATGGGCAATAGAGCCGATGTGTTGGTTAATGGCCAACGATCAAAAGTGATAGGAGTGATCTCGATGAACACATCGATGATTGATGTCACTGACTTGTCGGGAATTAAAGAGGGTGATGAAGTTGTTCTGTTTGGACACCAAGGTATGGAAAGCATCTTAGCCCCAGAGTTCGAAAAAAATGCTGATGTTATCTTCCCTGAAATATACACTCAATGGGGTCAAACTAACCCCAGAATTTATGTGAACTAACACTAAGTTTACCAACCTTCGAATGAAGGTTGGTTACATTTTCTGGTTTAGCTTCTGGCTGAGTTGGTATTGGGTGGTGTGTTTGAAGGTCTGAGCTTCATTGTGATCTATCGCTTGCAACCGGTGCCGTGCATGGATGCAGCAATGTCGTGATCACATGGTCGATGATGTTCCCTACACCATACATTTCCCATATCCCTATGGGTCAGATGTGAAAGAACGACCTTACGTGCAAGTAATCCCTCGGTACGCTGGTTCTTGATTTAATAAGAGTCATTCATTAGCGCTCTGCGATTTCCAATAACCTCCCTGTTAAACGGCCAGTTCGGCGTCCCAGCCTCTCGTTCGAAGAGTATCACTTCGCGATACCTCACCCTGAAATCGAAGTCCTCGTGCTCACTTGGACCTGATAGTTTATCTCTTCGATTTGGCTGTATTAAGTAAGGCTTTGTAAATCATTTCTGCTCCAAAGTTAGCTAACCTTCGAATGAAGACTGATTACATTCTCTTATTTAGCTTCTGGCTAGTTTGGTATTTGCAGGTGTGCTTGAAGCTCGTACCTTCATGGTTGCCTATCGCCTCCAGCGGGGGAATGTGCAGATACTTCTACGAGACGCCACTAGCACATCCCTGTGGGCTTTACGGCAGCTTCCATGCTGTCAAAACTCGTAGCCGCACCTACACCTGATAATTTATCTCTTCGATTTTGACTTGTCTGAGTAAGTCACTAACACGGAAATGCCCCAAAACGATTTAGCGGAAGAAGTAAGGTCATGTAAGCGGAGAAGAGCCCATTTCCTAATCTCAAAGCCCAGTTTTAGAGCCTCAGTTCTAACGCACTTTTGTCCAGAAATGAGTAATAACGACAAAGCCTAATTCGAAGAGATAAACAATCAGGTGTGAATGCGGCTATGACCTTCGACAGCATGGACGCTGTCGTAGAGGCTATAGGGATATACTTGCGCCGTGTCATAGAAGTATTTACACATAAGGCCTGCTGCAAGCAATAGATATCAACGAAGCTATGCCTATCTGGCAATAACCAAATACGAATTTAGCTAAATGAACCCAAGCTAAAAAGATATTTGAAACTTGCTATCAGGCAAGTCAGCAAGCTTTTGTCCAAAAGTGAGTTTTATCGGTAATCACATCGGTAATCATATATAAGCTGTTAATTCAGTATAAAAAAGCCTCGCTAAGCGAGGCTTACGTCCCAAATTAGCAATAGCTACTTAATAGTACCGCACACCATTCTAGAGCCTCCACCACCAAGCGCCATAGGATGATCGGAATGGTTATCACCGCCTACATGGATCATGAGTGAACGTCCTTGCAACTCTTCAAGCGTCAACTTCGGTGCTAAGACAGGGTTGTGAGCTTGACCTTTAAGATCTACATAAAGAGCGGGTAGATCGCCCTTATGATTACCTGCCCCCCAAGGGTAACCATGTTTATTATTTTTTTCAGGATCATAGTGCCCACCAGCAGCTCCACCTACGATTGTCTTGCCGTTTTTCATGCTTTCACCACAATTAGGGTTTTGATGAACGTGAAAGCCATGAAGACCTGGTGATAGTTTGTCTAAATGAGGTGTAAAAATCACACCGTATTGGCTTTTATCAACAACGATGTCACCGACTATTTTTCCAGTGGTTAAATCCTTCATTTCAAACGTAAGACTTTCGTGAGCTCCAGCGACAGCCGAACCCGTTAGACCACATAACAAAGCAGCCATTAAAATTGATTTTTTCATTTACACTCTCATTTTTATAGGATAGAGGAGTAAATATCCTATAAAAAACTATATATTATTGTGACCACTCTCTCGTTTTATGATTATGTAATTGCAACAATAATAACATGTTAATTGTGTATAACATGTTATTCTTCGATACATATAATAGAAGACAATCTGAGCATGGCTAAATATCAAAAAGGCTAAACGGTTCCAAGTAAAATGATATTAGAAACTTGTTATCCGACAAGTTAGCTCAACCTTGGTCCGAACGTATCACCTTCAGTAATGCGGTCCAGCCGATAACGCCGACAATGTTGTTTCTATGCTCTTGATAGATATAGACCTCGCCTCGTCGTTTAGGGGAGAGTATCTCATAGACCTCATTAAGTGTTGCGGTATCAGGGAGACCTTTGATGGGATGGCGGGTGAGAGAGCTGTCTGAATCTGATTGCTGCATCTCTAACTGCAACATCTCCATCTGTTCTTGTGCGTTGCGCACTAACACTGACCGGCCCTCGGCGCGTTTGAGTACCTCAAGTAACAGCTCGTTGTTATCGGTGACGATGACCATGCGTTTATCCATTAAGGCGCGGACACCGATTTTCTGCAGTGCCAGCTTAACCGCTGAGACCTTATAGTCTAATCCCATGATGTCTAACTGCCTTAAGAGTAAAGAGGTCGTATTAAAGACTTTATTAGCAACCAGAAAGGCGGGGATACTGACAAACATAGCCGGCAGAATTATAGACGGATTATTGGTCATCTCAAGTAAGGCAACGAGTGCGGCCAGTGGTGCACTTAGACAAACGCCCATAATGGTGATCATTCCAATAATGGTGTAAAAACCAATATAGGGGGCGATAGAGGGAAAAAACAGAGCACTGGCAAGGGCTAATATTGCTCCAACGAGCGCCCCGACGCCATACAGAGGGCCAATCATTCCACCGGGTACTGCTAGGCCTATTGCGGCAATGGTGGCGATCATTTTACACACTAAAAGCGCGCACAAAAATATAATGCTGGGGTGTTCATTGATTGCTTGTGTGATAGTGAGTTGGCCACTGCCTAAAGCTTCAGGAATGAGTAAGCCGACAATCGTGGTGATGATCCCCGCGAGTAACAATCGGTAGATAAGTGGCCAGTGTTGACCTGTCGCTGTCACTTTTAATAAAGAGGCATTAAAGAGCGCGGCAACACAGCCTAAGATCACACCACAAATAGCCAGTATAGGGTATTGAGATAGCGGAATGTCGATAATGCCGATTTGATCGTATTCGTGAATGTTTCCGAAGACAAGTTGCGATGATACCGTGCCACAAATTGCTGCGATGATAATGGGAAGAAAATAATGAGCTTTGTATTCTCGTAAAATCACTTCGAAGACGAAAATAACCGCAGCGAGGGGGGTATTGAAAGTGGCGGCAATTCCCGCTGCAATACCACTGGAGCAAATTATGCGGACACTGTTATCTGGCAATTTGAATTTTTCAGCCATGACACTGGCTGTGACGGCTCCCAAATGAATAACGGGCCCCTCTAATCCGACTGAAAAGTTAGCGGATAGGGCAAATAGCGCCTGAAAAAATTGGCTCGGAGCCGTTTGCAGTGGTAGCTTGCCATAATGTAACTTAACCCTATGTAATACATAGGCGATCCCCATACGTTTATAACGTTTTGAGGTCATTCGGGCGACAATCCAGATCAAAACTGAGCCGATGAGGGGTAATAAAACTCGCCAGTCGTCGATTACCTCAGTAAAATCCAACTCGCTGGTCTGGGTATAGGTGTTAATCCACTGAAGCAATAAGCGAAATATTATGATCACAGCAGATGCCATCAGCGCGAATAGTAAGGCGAGCAGTGACAGCTGTAGACTGACCTTTGCCTGAGATAGGGTATCTTTAAGTTCAGAGTTCAGGTATTTCTGCCATTGAACACGGATTTTATTGAGTCGATACAGCAAAAGTGCCTTCCAGATTATCTTTTGTTTTTATCATGCTTGATGAGACAAAAGTTAAAACATCATTAAAACCATTTAGAGAAGAGGTTGTTAGTTAATGCCAAATTATCATCGTTGGGTCGATCGTATGCAAGTGATTGAGCGTAAGATCAGACCATCGAGTGTGTATCTTTTACTTTTGATACTCGTGGCTTTTACCGTTGGAGGCTTGAGTATCAGCCTTTGGTTCGATCACAATCAACCTAAGCAACAGAGTAACACAGAAGAGATTGATAAATGGGCAAAACAGCTCAGCGTTCAGGCTCAAACTCTGGCATCTAGGAATTTAGAACTGGTATTGGAGCGAGAAAGCAGTGATAAGATGCAGCAGATGTTTGCTGAACAGCATCATAAGCAGCGTGAGTTAGAGAGAGAACTTAGGTTTTACCGCAGTATTATGGCTCCGGAGAACAGTGCTGATGGCGTTTCTATTGAGGCGGTAGAGTTAACCCCAGGTCTTTTAGCCAGACAATATCGGCTTCAACTCATTCTCACTCAGTTGCAAAAGCGTAAACAGTCCCTCAAAGGGAAATCGTCTATTATCTTAGTCGGTGTTCAGGATGGAAAAATCGTTGAGCTCGACGTAGCACAATTGCTGGATAACAAGCACTTGCTTGATTTTAGTTTTCGATATTTTCAGATTTTAGATGCCGAAGTCACTTTGCCAGAAGGCTTTGAATTATCTAGAATTAAGGCTAAAGTTAAGGTACCTTCGAGTCGCTGGACAAAGGGATCTGAAGCAGAAGTCGAATATAGTGTTGAACAGTTGCTACCTGAATATACCCGCGAGGGGCAATTAGCTGAAGAGTTAGCTGTAAAAGCAGCGCTCAATAATACATTAAGAGATATAGAGACTGACACCGATATCGATTCTACTTCTGAGCTTGCCCCAGAGGGGAGCAGGTTGGAAACAAAGAGTGTTAACACTAAAGTTGTGAAAGATGAGCTTTTAAGTGGTTCAGTGGATGAGTCACAGAAATAGAATGAGATAATTAAATACCCAAGTCGTTTGGGTATAATACTTGAACAAAATGGTCAGGTATCGGATAATCCCGCTCAGTTAATCGATGTAAGAGGTACTAATGTCTGAAGAAATAGCTGAACAAGCGACGGAACAAGATGAATTGCCAATCCGGTTTACGGATGCCGCAGCATCAAAGGTTAAAACCTTGCTCGAAGAAGAAGAAAATGATGCGTTGAAACTGCGGGTGTACGTTACCGGTGGTGGTTGTTCTGGTTTTCAGTATGGTTTTACTTTCGATGAGAAAGTCAACGAGGGTGACTTTACTGTGGAAAAACAGGGTGTACAACTTGTTGTTGATCCCATGAGCCTGCAGTATTTAGTCGGCGGTGAAGTGGATTATACTTCAGGTCTTGAGGGTTCTCGTTTTTTCGTGAAAAACCCTAATGCAACAACAACCTGTGGTTGTGGCGCGAGTTTCTCGGTTTAATCGATAACCCGCCGTTAGCAAGCATAAAAAACCAGCATCAGCTGGTTTTTTTGTATTTAATTTCTTGAACTCGCAACTCGCTGCTTTTTTTGCTTCGAACGCTGGCGCTAATTCATAATATTCAAGTTTATCTTACTGTTAAAGTAGGCTTTAACCTTAGGCGTAAACGCTATCCATACCTGCAGCATAGACAGTAAGATCAATATGGCAAATATGAGGTAGTCAGGCACTGTACCTTCGAACCCACCTAGCTTAAATAGTGATGGATTGCCTACCACTAAGTTGTCGGGATCATACAAGATAATCGGCAGCATGCTTATCAGACCTAGCTGTATCACGGTATAGCCTTGCAACATATACATGGCTGATCTTTGACGACCGAGTATGGCAACCACCATTAGCAAGGTGAGTATACAAAAGAGCACCCCCTGTTTTGCTATGATGCCGCTGATAGAGGCAACAGTGAAGAAAAGACAGAGAGCTGCAAGCCGCTTAGGCAACTTGGTTTTATGCTTTGTCAGGCCGACATGACTGGTTGTAGGCAGATCTTGTGTCTCAGTCTCTGCACTTTTCTTGTCTACGGCTTTAGAGGCTTTAGGATCCAAGTTGTTTCTCCCTGTTTAACTTGAACTAGTGTTTTTGCTGCTTTTTTGGAGCTAAACGTTGTTCAACCTCAAAAGGCTCAATAACAACACCTAAGTCGTCTTGAACAGGGAATACAGCCACGAACAGATCATCATCTTGCATTCCTGGAACCCAACGCTCTAACCATTCATCCAACGGGATAGACAGTGGAGTACACTCTTTCCAGTCATCAATAGCCCATAGGTTTGCAGCTTCTTCGCTTGGCCACATCGGGATGCAATCTTCATCATCAGTGGTTAGCATTACGCAACCATCATTGTCTTGTAGTGTCCAAAGTGTTTTATGCTCCTTAGCCTGCTCGACGAAGTAGTCATATCTGGCTTCGGGTGTCATCTGACTTGCTTCTTTTGCGCTTTTACTCATGGTTTATCTCATCTATTTGCTTGGGCCTGAGCCAATTGATGCAGATAATAGCATCTCGTCGGATGGATATTAAAAGGTTTTAGCGTATCGCCGCTGAGAAATTGGTTGATTTAAGTATTTTGGTTGATAAAAGTAACCAAAACGACGCTTAACTGAGTAGCTGAGCGTCGTTTTGGTTTAGCGTTGAGTAGAAATGAAAGTCACTAACTCTCTTTAGTGTCAAAAACCTTGTAGATCATTCCAGCTAAAATGGCACCTGCGATAGGCGCTACCCAAAATAGCCACAACTGTGAGGTCGCCCAATCACCCACAAAGAGTGCTGGGCCGGTGCTGCGGGCAGGGTTAACTGAAGTGTTAGTGACAGGAATACTGATAAGGTGGATCAAGGTGAGCCCTAAACCAATCGCGATAGGGGCAAACCCTTGGGGAGAGCGTTTATCGGTAGCACCTAAGATTATCAAGAGGAAGAATATAGACATGACAACCTCAATCACTATAGCCGAGGTTAGGTTATAGCCCCCTGGTGAGTGATCGCCATATCCGTTAGCGGCAAAACCATCGGCAAGGCTAAAATCAGCATTACCAGAGGCGATAAGATACAAAATTCCTGCACCAGCAATACCACCAGCAACCTGAGCGATGATATAGGGTAATAGTTCATTAGCGGGGAAGCGTCCTCCTGCCCATAACCCTATAGATACAGCGGGGTTGAGGTGGCAACCTGAAATATGGCCCACGGCGTAGGCCATGGTGAGTACGGTAAGACCGAAAGCAAATGCAACACCTAGAAATCCTATTCCTAATTCGGGAAAGGCGGCAGCTAATACGGCGCTACCACAGCCACCTAAAACAAGCCAAAGCGTACCAATAAATTCTGCAGTCATTTTTTGAGTCATATTCATTTAATCGTTCCTTATGTATGGTCATCAGCCTCAGAGTTGGGGTAATACTGAGTGTGACGCCTAATCATTAGACTTAACTACTTTATGAGTCACTAATCAAGTGTGGATGCGAATTTTATTATCAATTTTGTTACATTTTTAAGTATTAGCCTCTTTGCTGCGTTACTTTATTTGTCCGTTAATAATATTGATTAAACTGGCGCCTATTTCGGTATTATCTTTGTGGCCGGTGAAATATTGCTGACCTTTGCCATAGGCAAAAATGGGCACATCGATAGCGGTATGTCCGCTCGTGGTCCAACCGGTGTAAGTGATTTTATCGATAAAGTGCAGTAAATCCTTTTCAATGAGCTTATTCGGTTTATCTTGTTTTACGCGACTGCTGAGCTGAAGCCGCAGAGAATCTAAGTTTTTAGCGTCGATATCCAAACTTATATGCTGTGATAAAAACGTGGACAAAGAGGTGGCAGTATTAAGCACGTTAAGATCGTCAATGATTGCCTGTGCAATAACATGAGGTAAGCTGGTAACATTATGAAGTAACTTGCCTTTCCACTGATAGGTACCTTCATTGCCGAGTGTCAGTCCACCAGTAGAGTGATCAGCCGTTGCCACCAGCAGCGTATCGGGATTGGCGTCTATAAATGATTTAACTAACTGTAGAGTGCTGGCAAAATCGTGCATTTCGGCCATGGCACAAGCGATGTCATTTTTGTGACCGCACCAATCTATTTGACTGGCTTCAACCATTAGTACAAATGGCGTCTCTTGAGCTGCGAGCAACTCAAGTGCGGTGTGAGTCATGGTGGTTAATCTTAAGGGATCTTTACTTCCTAAGGCGAAAGGTAAGCCTTTAGACGCAAATAAACCTAATGCAGGCAGCGACTCAATCGTGTTTAATTCATTAATATTATTGATGTACTGATAACCGAGTTGTGTGAACTCTTGGGTTAAGTCTCTATGCTCTCTGACAAAGTATTTAGTACCACCGCCTAACATTAAGTCTGCCATTGGTTGGCCGTTGATTACATTGCTCAGATAGCTGTCGGCTATAGCGTCATAGTTTCGGCGACTTTCATTGTGAGCGAGAAAGCTGGCTGGCGTGGCATGGTTTATCTGGGACGTGACCACGACTGCGGTTACCTTACCTTGTCCTTTAGCTATTTCGAACATCGTGGATAGAGGGTTGTGTAAGTGATCCACTGAGATGGCACCATTATAGGTTTTATGGCTGGTGGCGAGTGCAGTAGCAGATGAAGCCGAATCGGTGACATAAGTGTCATCATCGGGGTATGTGCTGGACATACCGACAAGAAGTTGATCAAAGATGGTCTTTTCCACGGTTTTGGTAGATGCGTCGTCGGCATAGTAGCGATATGCTGAGGTATAAGCAGGTCCCATACCATCTCCGATAAGATAGATAATATTTCGTGGTAATTGCTCGTTGCCAGTTAAATGGGGGGATGGAGTGCCTTGAGCGAATGCGGGTAGTGCTGTAAAACTGCTGCAAAAAGCTGAAACAATGAAAAGTTTGCTAAGGTGATGCATAGGTATATTTTCCCAGAAATGGCCCTTGAAATAACTGAGCCAATAATTAACGTCGCACTGAATTCAGCTCCACCGCTCAGAAGCATTTAATAGATTACAGAGCGATGAGCTGGTTAGTGGAATGGGACTCAAGTCCCTATTATTTTGTGTTAAGTGTTGTTGCCATGAGTTAGTTTGGGTTGTTTAAGGTGCAACTTAAGCCAGTTTTCCTGCTCCCAAAGCATGTGCAGAATCGACTCTTTTGCTTTATAGCTGTGGCTCTCAAAAGGGAAGGTGACGAGTCTGGCTTGTCCCCCTAGACCCCGGATAGCTTTATACAAACGGGCAGATTGCATTGGATAGGTCCCTGAGTTTGCATCCATTTCTCCGTGCATTAATAACAGGGGCTCATCGATTTTATCAGCGTGGGTAAAGGGAGAGATCTGTTGATATAAGCTTGGTGCTTCCCAAAAATTACGTTTCTCATGTTGAAAGCCGAAAGGCGTTAAGGTGCGGTTATAAGCGCCACTTCTTGCAATACCTGCAGCAAAAAGATCGGAATGTGCTAAGAGGTTTGCCACCATAAATGCACCATAGGAGTGACCACCAATAGCAATACGCTCTCTATCAGCAATACCCATGTCGACTAGGGTATCGATGGCAGCGGTGGCATTGTTGATCAACTGAGTTCTGAAGCTGTCATTTGGCTTATCTTTACCTTCGCCTATGATAGGCATGGCAACTCTATCGAATATGGCAAAACCGTTGGCAATAAAAGGGATGGGTCCCTTAGCGCTGATCTGAGTGTACTGATTCACAGAGTAATTAACCTGGCTCGCAACTTCGGCATTTTTGTATTCGCGAGGATAGGCCCACATAAGCACAGGAAGTGGACCCTCTTCTTTGTTGTAACCCGATGGTAGATAAAGGATCCCTGAAAGCGGCAGTCCATCATTGCGTTTATAAGTAATAAGCTGCCTGCTCATTCCCTTGAAAGCACTGAGTGGGCCTTGTTTTTGGTACAAGATCTTCTCTTTGCCTGATTCAACATTTAATAGCACTAAATGTGACGGGCTGTCATTGGATTGTCGATTAATGACCAAGGTCAAGGGCTTGAGGTTTACGACATACCTAACCGTTTCAAGCTGTTTTTGCGATGAACGCCACAGTGTATGGGCGCTCTGCTTGTCTGTTTTATTATCGCCTTGTGGTAAGGTTAATGATTTTAGAAATGGTTGATATCCTTCAGGGGATGCACCTAGTCCGTAATGAACTAAGGTGTTGTCTTCTAAGTGGAATACTCGACCTAACAAATGGCCATCTTGAGTTAATGGTTTACGATAGAGCTTGCCGGGATCCTTGTAAGTATCACGACTCGCTTTTTGATACCAAAGGGATAATGGATCACCTACTTGTGTTTGTGTATCCAGAAAGCTCACTCGTATCTGTTTTTTATCTGAGTTGCGCTCGGTGATAAGGGCTTTGTTCTGCTCGCCCCATGAGATCTTACTGATCCTCCATGGCGTCTTGACCAGCATCTTAGCTGCTAAGTTGAATGGGGCATCAAGTTGCAGTAACTGATCTCTGTGTGAAACTTCAGTTCTGCTGTCACCCTTATCCAGTGCTTTTACATAGGCTAAAGTACTGGGTTTATCACTACGCCAATGCACCATTCGTGGGCCTTTTTTGACAGAGTCGCTACCCGGTGGTCGATATTCACCACTTTCCAGATGGGCAAGAGTGCTCAGCTTGCTGCCAGAGGTGTGGAAAACCTCTATCGTTTGCGCGAAATCATAGTATTTGACCATATGAGAAAATGGCGCTGAGATACGCTTAACCAAGAGGTATCGATCATCGGGTGAGAGGCTATAGCTGCTATTTATTGCTGGTTGGCCAATATTGGTGAGGTTGCCATCAAGGAAGATAATGCTCAATTGGCTGGTGGTTAATGCACTGAATTCTGCCTCATCTTGGGCATTTTTCAATAGGTCCTGATAGGTCCTTCTTGGTGCTTTCTTGCCTAAGGTTTCACTGATATTAGGGCTAATGCTTTCGGTTTGTACATCGACATGATCCCCAACGATTACTAGGTTAGTGACCACTCCCATACTGCTGTTTAGCCAATGATAGCTAAGTCCAAGACTGGCATTGAGTCGAGTAGGGTTGAGCCTCGTTGTGAGCTTAGTTGCTATTTCATAGAGGTAGAGATCGGCGCCAGATTCAGATAATCCAATGAAACTTAAAAAGCGACTGTTAGGGGAGAATTGAACGTTAGTCAGCTCAAGATTCTGAGGAAGTGTGATCTCTTCAGGTTTAGCACTTAAATTCGTTGAGTTTACGCTAATCAGCTCGATACTGAGGTAGCGGGATTTAATCCGGCTAGGAATGAGTTGCTTCGGAGATAGCCTTAGCCCTGCAAGTTTTCGTTCGGCTTTTGCTAGTGTTTGAATTGATTGATGTGTTCTGGGAGTGAGTACCGCTAGCCACTGACCATCATTAGATAAGCGAGTGCTCACTTTTTTTGTCTGCTCTACTACGTCCTGTAATGGTTTTGTGGGTAACTGGTATTCACTACTCAATGGCGTTTTACTGAATAAGAGCAGGAAAATAAAGGTAATGAGTGTGTACCTTGAGAAGGTGGGATGGAACATTCTTATCTCCTGAAACTAGGGAAAACAGATAAATGGACGTTAGCCGTTGATTAGGGCGCAGCTTTTATTTTTTTAGATGAATATCGTTGGATTCTTTTCTAAATTAGTTCTCGTTGCTAACTGGTTATACTTGTAGTTAATTTGATGGATGACGGCAATCGGTAGCGGGTCGTTTATTTGTTGTTTCTATATCTATTTAACATCTATGACTTTATTAATCATGCGCTTATATTTCATTTGCAGCATTAAAACTGACTTGTATCTGTGTTGAATAGATGTAAAATCTAACGTCTGTACTTGAGCCATAATAAAAATTAATTCAAGACAAGATAGGGAGCAGGATGATAGAGATAAAAAAAGAGGCTGTTTTTAAACTCGGAAATTGTGAGGTAAACCCAAACGATAATAGCCTTAATTTCTCTGTACCAGGAGGCGAGGAGGTTGAGCTAAGCAAAGTTTCAGTTCAACCTAAGTTTATTGAATTGCTAAGTTATTTAGCACGTCAATATCCTAGAGTAGTGCCCCGTGATGAGCTGATTGATAAGATTTGGGAAGGGAACGTCTATGTGGGCACTAAAGCATTAACCAATGCCATCTGGCATCTGAGAAAACACCTTAACCCACTTCTTGAAGGCGAGCAGGCGATTGAAACCGTGAGGAAAATGGGCTATCGGTTACTTATTTCGCCTGAGTTCAATGAGTCAGATCTCGTTGATGAGCCGGATCTATATCAACAGGAGCAAGCTAAGGTTCAGAATTTGACTCTGTATAATCGCAGGCTACTCATTGTTAGTTTGACATGTTTTACCATCTTTTGCCTAGTCAGTGTATTTCATCTCTATCAAGATAGTATCCGTTATGCCCCGACGGAGTTACAGCGTCTGACGCTCTCTACTGGTGCTGAACTTTATCCAGCGGTATCACCGGATGGAAGATGGCTGGTTTATAGCAGTCGTAGTAATAATAGGCACCCCAGTTTGTACCTTAAAGATTTGCTTAAACCGACCGAAACACCTAAACGGTTAACCTCTATAAAAACATCAGAGTATAGAGCGGTGTGGAGTCCTGACGGTGGCGCGCTCTATTATCCCTCCGAGCACCTAGATGAAGACAAATGTTATCTTACTGTATTGAATTTGGACAGTAATGAAGCCTCTAAGCTTGGCTCTTGCTACAGCGATGGCGCAGCCATTGATATTTCACCGGACGGAAAAACTTTAGTTTATATATGGAACGAAGGTAATGGTCATCACTCCGGAATCTATCAACTTGATTTAACCAGCAAAGAAGCTGAGCCTATTCGGCTCTCTTGTGCTGAAAATTGCGGCTCAAAAGATCGTGATATGGCATTTAGCCCCGACGGCAAATGGATCGCCATCGCGAGGCGATTTGGAAATATCTCTGAAGATATCTTTATCCGTGACACCGATACTGGTGAAGAGAGGCGATTAACTTTTGGTTTAGAGGATATACGTGGCTTGAGTTGGCATCAAGATAATGAGCGTCTTATCTTTAGTACCGATAATTCCGGTGTCAGAAATGGCTATATTGTTGGAATTGAAGATAGAGTTATCCATCCATTAGAGGTGGAGGGGATGAGTTATCCCCGTTCAATTCCCTTTAGTAACGAGCTTGTTTACTCTAACTATATGCAGGATTATCAGATTGCTTCATTTGCGCTGGAGCAATCGATTCCGACTGCAACTTTCCCACTACTTCAAGTTGAATACAGTTACCGTAACCCTGATTATTCCGAAGTGGCAAAGCGCATTGTATATGTGTCTAATGAGACCGGTTTTAATGAAATTTGGTCAAGCGACCCGGATGGTGAATCAAGGCAGCAACATACTGATCTTAAACGCCGTGTTGCTTATCCTAGCTGGTCCCATGACGGCACTAAGGTGGCCTTTCTTGCCCCTGATGATAAGAATGAGGGCAATAAGATCCATGTGCTTGACATCAATACATCCAATATCAGCATATTAGCTACGCCTTACCTTGATCATAATCGCCCGAGTTGGGGCTGGAAAGATGAGATGGTATTGGCAAGAACGAAAGATGGGATCACTGAGTTTTACCTAGATAATCTCTTACCTAAGGTGATCAGTCCTATCAATATGCGCGTAGGTAAGATGATTGATGAAGATAAGTTTGTGTTTACTCAAAGTGGCCGTAATGGCTTGTGGAGCTTATCATTATCACAACCTGAAGTGATTAGTGAGATCATTTCGGCTAAAGATTTCAATGTAGACTATAACTGGGTGGCGACAGAGAAAGGTATATATTTCAAAAAAAGTCATAGCCGTTATCAATTGATTAACTTTTGGCGTTTTAATACCGAACAGGTTACCCCTATTCTTAAATTGCCTTCTCGTAGCATTCCACGCTTAGGTGCCATGACCTATATTCCAGACCGTAATAGCCTGTTGATTACGCTTTTTGAAAACCATAAAAGGGATGTGATTAAGTTAAAACATAAATTACTACAATGATGAGGGCGTTAACGCCCTCATCATTGGTATTAGATTGCTGGGAAGAAAGAGCCTAGTACCGCTTCTCGGGACGCGCCTGTAACGGCCGGTAAGTTGCCCGAGAGCCCCCTATGATGCCTCATAGCAAGCCAAGCAAAAGCAATCCCCTCAACCCATTGGGGATTCATGCCGAGCACTGCCGTTGAACTGAGTTGATAACTTGGTAGCAAGGTCTTAAGCCGTGACATCATTTCAATATTAAATGCCCCACCACCACACACAAATAGCTCACCATCATCGGAGAGCGTTAGCACCTCCTTGGCTATGCTGTGACAAGTTACATCGAGTAAGGTGGATTGAATATCAGCTTCACTAAGGTGGGCAAATGCCGCAGTTTGCTGCGCTAACCAAGCATGATTAAATAATTCTCGACCGGTGCTTTTAGGAAAAACCATGGAGAAGTAAGAGTGAGAAAGCAGCTGGGTAAGTAGCTTATCATCGGTAACGCCACTGGCAGCCCAAGCGCCATCTTTGTCGTAATGTTCATTCTTTACTTGCTGGATCCAAGCATCGATAAGTGTATTTCCCGGACCCGTGTCAAATCCCAATACCGGTTGCCCATCACCAGGAAGATAGGTCAGATTGGCGATACCGCCAATATTAACAATGATGCGGTTGGTCCCAGGTTTGGAAAACATCTGCTGATGAAATGCTGGGACTAGAGGAGCACCTTGTCCACCGAGTGCAATGTCTTTGCGCCTAAAGTCAGCGATAACATCAATGCCTGTTTCGACGGCGATGGTATTAGGATCACCAATCTGCAGAGTGAAACCCATATCCAGATTCGGCATATGTCTGACGGTTTGCCCATGACTGCCAATGGCAATGATTTCCTCTTTACTAATGTTGGCTTTTTCTAGCAATGCATTTACGGCAGAGGCAAACAGTTGCCCAATACTACGATCGAGTTGCCCTAAACGCGTGATCTCATCGCTTCCTGGTAGACAAAGGCGTTGCAGCCCATTTAAGGTATGTTTTGGTATGTCCTGACTGTGTCTTTCTATCAGTGTGGCTTGTTCTTGGCTGAAGTCGACCAGTACCGCGTCGACGCCATCCATGCTAGTGCCGGACATTAAGCCGATAAAATAACGTTTTTTCATCTTGTATTAATCACTCTTTCTCGAACTAATCAAGGGCTCGATCTTGTGTCATGAGAGTCAATAAAGTTTCAGTTAATCATCAAGATTAACAACTTTACTGGGAGGCAAGTTGCACTTGCTTATTTTGTTGAAGCTTAGTCATTATCTGCTCGCTAAGGGCTAAGAATGTCGACTTTTCTGTACTGGCAATAGGCAAAGATTGTGGCAACTTTACGGTTCGTGGGTTTCTATGGCTACCATTAACGATAAATTCATAGTGAAGATGAGCCCCTGTTACTCGACCAGTTGCGCCTAACGTGCCGATGATCTGTCCCTGTTTAACACTTTCCCCCTGTTTGACTTTTCGTTTCTTAAGGTGCAAGTATTTAGTGGTGTATGTGTCATTGTGTTTAATAAATACATAGTTGCCATTGTACTGGTTATAGGCTGATTTGATGACACGGCCTTTACCAGCAGATTTTATTGGTGTCCCCACAGCTGCAACATAGTCAACGCCACGATGAGCGCGCACTTGGCCTGTTACTGGATGCAAGCGCTTAGGGTTAAAGCTTGAGCTGACATATTTAAAATCGACAGGTGAACGTAAGAAGGCTTTACGCATGCTGCGACCCTCTGCGGAATAGTAGTTACCATCGGTATAACGCACTGCAGTGTAGCGGTCACCTTGGTTGAAAAATTCAGCGGCGAGAATGTGACCGTTACGCAGGAACTCACCGTCGGCAAACTCCTCTTCGAAGATGATGGAGAAATTATCATCTTTTCTGAGATCTAAGGCAAAGTCGATATCCCAGCCGAAAATAGTGGCGAGCTGCATGATTTGATTTGGGGTTAAGCCTGCACTGACTCCTGCATTCCAGAAGTTACTATTGATCGTCGCACTAGTGAATTTTGAACGAGTTTCTATCTGCTTATTAACAATATTTTCTTCGTAGCCATGATTATCTTTGCTGATGACCAAGGTTGAAACCGGGTCTAAATGGAACTTAAGCTTAGTAAATTCGCCTTTAGTATTCTTCGCTATCATGATCTCCTGACCGGGCATGATTTTAAGTAGATGTTTCTTAGCTTTAGGCAATAAGGTGATCTCATAAACATCACGAGCACTTAGATCTGCACGGTTAAACAGGGCAGCTAAGGTATCGCCACTTTTTACTTTGAATGTTTCTGTATGATCTCTCTCATCTTGTTCGGCTTTAAGTGCTGCCATTGAGCTTTCGGACATGGCGACTGTTGCTTCGTTGAGATCTTTTGGGTTTAAATTGTTTGAACGGGGTGGTGTTGGTGTGCGAAAAGCGAGTGGTACTTTTAGCTGCTCTTGGTTGTTTATCTTGTTAGCTGATGCGTCGTTTGTTTGGCGAAGCTCAATACGGCCTGAAAGTGCATTATTGGTGTTTTTAGAGGCTTGGACATCATCGGCAGGTAACACTAAGATGATTAAGGTCGCACAAACTAATACAGCGAGCAGTATTTGGTGCTTTTTAGGCAGCAATTGTAATAACGTTATAACCTTTCCCATCGAACCCTTTCCATTGAGCTAAGTAGCAATTTGATATTTATCGCGATCCCTTAAGTGTACACGCTTTCAATTGTGCTGGCTAACAAGTAACATGGCTCTCTTTATTTGATTAATAGGCTCTTTGGAGTAGCTGGCGAGATGGCGGATTTAGACCAAGCATTAGCAGAAATTAAACGTGGTACCGATGAGATTTTACTCGAAGCGGATCTGCTGGAAAAGTTGAAAGAGGGGCGTCCTTTACGTATTAAGCTTGGAGCTGATCCTACCGCTCCTGATATTCATTTAGGTCATACGGTTATCTTGAACAAGATGCGTACCTTTCAGGAGCTCGGTCATGAAGTTATCTTCCTTATCGGTGACTTCACTGGCATGGTTGGCGATCCAAGCGGTAAGAACAACACTCGTCCTCCGTTAACCCGTGAACAAGTGCTGGCAAATGCTGAAACGTATAAACAGCAAGTTTATAAGATTCTAGATCCAGCAAAGACACGCATTGTATTTAATTCCACCTGGCTAGAGCCATTAGGCGCTGCAGGCATGATCCGTCTAGCATCACAGCAGACCGTTGCGCGTATGATGGAGCGTGATGACTTTAAGAAACGTTATGGTTCTGGTCAGTCAATTGCTATCCATGAGTTTATGTACCCACTGCTGCAAGGTTACGACTCTGTTGCGCTAGAAGCCGATGTTGAGCTGGGTGGAACGGATCAGAAATTTAACTTGTTGATGGGACGTGAATTGCAAAAGTCTGCTGGCCAGAAGCCGCAAACCGTGATCATGATGCCTTTGTTAGAGGGACTCGATGGCGTCAAGAAGATGTCTAAGTCGGCGCATAACTATATCGGTGTGAGTGAGCCAGCTGGTGAGATGTTCGGCAAAATCATGTCAATTTCTGATGATCTGATGTGGCGTTACCTTGAGCTTCTCTCTTTCCGCCCATTAAGCGAAATTGAGCAGTTTAAACTTGATGTTGAGCAGGGCACTAACCCACGTGATATCAAGATAGCCCTAGCAAAAGAGATTATTGCGCGTTTTCATGATGAAGATGCAGCACAAGCGGCTCATCAAGAGTTTATCAACCGTTTTCAGAAGGGCGCGCTTCCGGATGATATCGAAGAGATTGAAATCGTTGCCGGTGAAGGTATTGCCATTGCTAATTTATTAAAAGAAGCTGGTTTGGTGAGTTCTACTTCAGACGGCATGCGTATGATTAAGCAAGGTGCGGCTAAAATTGATGGTGCTAAGATTGAAGATACACGTCTTCAGCTAAGTGCTGGCATGACGGGTGTATTCCAAGTTGGTAAGCGCAAGTTCGCTAAAATTACTTTAGTTTAATAACCTTAAACTAAAGATAAACGGCCTCTAGTCTTGCGATTAGAATTAGAGGCCGTTTTTTTAGCTGTTTTCTAGGCTTAGAATATGGATTTACGCAGTTACTGAATCGCTAACTGATCAGCCATGGTTTGATAATCCATGAGATCTTCATGCTCTTTTACTCTATGCGTATCCATATCTAGTTTTACGGTTGTTACACCGGGTATGGCTAAGTCGATTATTTTCCCTGGCTTACCAAATTGCTCACCTGGGCCCTTGTAGTGATAACTGCCAATCATGACCACTAAGGAGCCTGAATTAAACATATGTTCGATATTGAAACCATACTCCAACACTCCTTGATGGGCCCGTTTTAGGAAACTGAGAATATGACGTTTCCCCGTGTATTTCTTCCCTGCGGTTCTATCGTTAAAGACACTTTCACGGTTATAAAAAGCGACTAAAGTCTGATAGTCATGATCGGTGAGGGCTTTAATATACTTGACCGCTAACTGTTGTTCTAGAGGCATCTCTCCATTAGCGGCCATGGAAGGAAGAGTCATAAATGTCAGTATGAGACAGAGATAGCGCAATATCATTATTTCATTTTCTGTAGGTTGTTTTTCAGATCGAATGCCGGAAGCGACAAGTGCCATTTAATTGCAGCAAGTCGTATACCTAATGCGATAAGCATGGCTAACACAAGTGCGTGTTTATCTTGCATACCAAAGTGCAGGCTAAGAGTGTAACTGATCCCGCCTAAAATAGAAGCCGTAGCATAAATCTCTGTTCGCAGAATCATAGGAATCTGACGACACAAGAGGTCTCGAATTATGCCTCCTCCCACACCGGTTATTAAACCCATGACCACGGCAATCATACCTCCTAACTCAAGGCTCAGGGCTTTTTCGGCGCCAATAACCGTAAATAGAGCTAAACCTAAGGCATCGGCGACGGGTAAGGTATGTTGAGGGACGCGTTTAGGTTTACGAATCACAAGCATGGTCAATAACACGGTGAGAAGGATCACCATGATGTAGTTTGGATCGCGGATCCAAAACACGGGAGTCGCTCCTAACAAAGCATCGCGAATGCTACCGCCACCGACGGCAGTAACTGAAGCAAGCACTATTACACCAAAAGGGTCCATTCGGTGACGACCGGCGGCAAGTGCACCAGAGAGTGCAAAAACGGCAGTACCACATAGGTCAAAAAAGTAGAACCAAGAGGTCATTGATCCAACTCTTCAAGATGATAGTTTAGCGCGACCACAGAGATACGGATCTCGATAACGGAAAGTAGCAGTGAGTAAAGTAGTAACAGCAGGCTACAACCAAAGATAAAAGAGCCTACCTCATTGAGACCAATATAGATGAAGAGCATACACAGTACACATAGGGCAAAACTCATGACACCTGACTCCTGCATGCGCCGTATTATACTTATCCTTTGCCGAAGGTTTTTAAGTTGTTCAGTCTGAATGGGTTTTCCTGTACTGCTTAGGTTTCTGATCAAGGCGGCTAATGCGAAAAAACGGTTGGTATAGGCAAGTAATAGTAAAGAGATCGCCGGAAATAACAGCGCGGGAGTGGTTAACGACACATGGATATTTTCTAACAATTGCCTAGCCTATAAAAAAGAGTGATTAATCCTTAGATAATACCAAGGCGTAAAATTAAGTCCATAGCAGCAATAGCGATGATCAGTCATTCTGTTCAACCGACTTGTAAATAACGCAAACCGGCCCAGATTGTTGGGATTAAAATCACAAACCCGATCCAAATAGATTGACTCATCCTAGCTATTTTAATGGCGTCGCGTATTGCGTTTTGCTTAGGTAGCGGGCCGTAGTTCAGTTTAGTGGTATTGACTCTAATGCCATTAAACTTCATTGGGCCACCGAGTTCGATATTTAGCACGCTGGCCGCAATAGCACAGGTTTGAATTTCGTGGTAAATACGACCATTTACGCCGATAGGTTTAAACAGAGAAGCTAAACTTTTTGGCCCGCCTTGAATGGCTAAACTCAGATTCCAGAGCAAACTGGGTAGGGCAAATAGTAAGGTATTGACCAGATAGACAGGGCGAGAGAAGTAGCGATACTTTGGGTTGATTGGTAACCAACAAAGCTCAAGTTGTTTTAACATACGGGCAGCGAGAACTAAAGGTGCACCGCCGATGGCAAAAAAAAGCACACTGGCAACTGTGCCATAAACTGGCGCGGTGACGAGCTTTTCGATGGTTGCTTTACTTAATCCCACATCACTGAGATCTTGAGTATCTCGGGTAAGCCAAGGGGTCAATATCATGCGTGCTCTGGCTTTATCTTTATGGTTCATGGCGCGGTTAACTTCCTCGGCGACGATATTAAAATTTTCATCATTAAGACAAATATAGAGGATGATGAACTCAAAAAACCAAGGGAAGGCCGCCAATTGCAACATGAATGTGATAATCGCCCAAAAGGGAAAGACCAGCAGCAGGGCAGATAGGGCGCCTGCGATGATCTGTTGGGAATGACTTCTATTGTTACGATTAACTTTTACTGCCATCTCCTTCGCGAGAAAACCGAAAGCGACTAAAGGTTGGACAGCTCGGGGCAGTGGTGCGATTTTAGAGAGAAGAAGACTAATAAAAAGGATCATGGTTCCCTGATAAAGAGGGGAATCATTGAGTAGCAGTTGTGCAAACTCCGGAACCATTATATTAGCCTTATTTTTAGCTGTTTAAATAGAACTAATTATAGATGGTTAAGCAGTGCCATAACCATAAGTGCTGAGTGATGGCCTGCTTTGACTATGTATGAGTCGAAGTCCACTGGTGAATCGTTGTTAGCATTGTCTGACAGTGAACGAATAACCACAAATGGTACTCCAAACTGATGACACACCTGCGCGATGGCAGCGCCTTCCATTTCACACGCTGCCATTGTTGGGAAGTGTTCCAACATGGTCTTAGTGCGAACTGGATCGCAGATAAAGCTATCACCGGTACAGATTAGTCCTTCAATGGCTTTGACTTCGCCAAGACTTGCTATGGCTTTATTGGCTGCCGCTTTCAGTTTTTCATCAGGCATAAATGCAGCGGGTTGCTGAGCCATTTGACCTATTTCATAACCAAATGCAGTCACATCCACATCGTGGTGACGCACTTCTGAGGAGATTACGATATCGCCGATAGCCAGTGAATCGACAAAGCCCCCAGCCGAGCCCGTGTTGATCACAGCATCGGGTGCGTATTTTTCAATAAGCAAGGTCGTGGCGATACTGGCGGCAACTTTACCAATGCCTGAGCGAGTAACGATAACATCTTTACCGTCTAATGTGCCTGCAACAAATTCAATACCAGCAATGGTTTGCGATTCTGCATTGTCCATCGAAGCGATTAAGTGAGCCACTTCTGGCTCCATTGCACCTATGATACCTACTTTCATTGATTTAGCCTTAAATTGTCATACGGGATCGAATGGGCGCTAATATAACATGTGGTATTGGGATTTAGTGAAAAAACCCTTGTTCAATCTGTATGTGAAACGAGTCAGTTTCACTCTTTGCCACTTAGTTTAACTATATGATTACCTAAACACTTTGAAGTTCAATTTTTGTTCTTTTAAGAATGTTTCGGCGTTTGCCCCCTGTAACATCGCCATGGTGGCTAACATGCCTGCGGTGACGCAATTGGGTCCGAGTACAGTAACGGAACTAGGGGCGTTGGCGACGGGATTGCCGCTGCGAGGATCGATAATATGACCGAATCGTAGGCCATCTTTTTCGATAAAGCGTCGAGTATCGCCGCTAGTGGCCAAGGCACCATGGCGGATCTGCAGTACTGCTGCTACGTTATCTAAGGCGTTAGGATTTTCGATACCGATCTGCCATGGGGAAGTGTCACTCGATTTGGCGACGGGGCAGCCAATATCACCACCAAAATTAACTAGTATCGAGATCTGTGGCCACTGTGTTGCAAGTTGGTGGGCGACGCTATCAACGGCGTACTCTTTAGCTATTCCGCCAAAATCTAACGACATCCCTTTTGGAAGTGTTAGTTCAGTGTCGGTAAAACCAACGCGAGAAAAATCCACTCGAGCACGAGCTTCGTCTATTTCATCTTTTGAGGGGATATCGCCACTGCCATCGAAACGCCAGAGTGTCATTAATGGCCCGGCGCTAATATCAAATAGCCCGTCGCTGAGTTGATAACATTGTGCAGCGAAGGTGAGAAGATGAGCCGTTTCACTATCGATGATTATTAGATCACCTTGAGCATGATTGATATCCCAAACAAGATTATTAGTGATAAACCGGCTGTATTTCTGCTCAATTCGCGCCGCTTCTGCAACGGCTAGTATCATGATTGCATTGGCGGTTTTAGGATCATCACTGGCTATAAGCAGTTCACAGGGGCTGGCCATGGCACGAAAAATGCCTTTGTAACCCCATTGAGTTACCGTTAATTGATAATTCATCGGTGTTTCATCTATTGTTGATCTTTCCTGTTAATGTAACTCAGTTAAAAAGAGTAACTAAATTGGGCGATGATGGCTTTTACTGCTGGAAACAGATCATGCTGTTGCAATTGACCTATTAGCACAGTGCCATTGCTTTCAGGATTTTGTTGATAATACTCTAATCGGTAACTTAGCTCATGTCCGCCAGATAAACCTTGGCTGAACTTAAGCCCAAAGGTGTAGGTGGTCATATCACCAATGCGATAATCAGCACTGGCATATTCAGCTAAAGGGTCTCCTGCAAGCAAGAAAGTTTGATAAAAATCAGCTGCTTGCTGCTGGTAATACCTTAAGTGTATTTGAGCATAAAAATGACCGCCGAAATAGTAACGATAATGAGTTTCTAAGGTATGGGAACTCAAGCTCCAGTCATCAGTTGTATAGCGATAAGAAAAATCCACCACACCGGAATCTAGAGCACCTTTGGTCATCATATAAAAACTATGTTTTAAGCGTGAGTCAGGACGATTCTCATACAGGTAGCTTTGGGTTGTACCACTGCTGTCGACTTGGCTAAGTATTTTATATGGATCGGTCAGGTAACCTGACACACTCGACAGGCCATAATTGGCTTGAAATAACCAATGAGTGTTAAGCACTTGAGTGACACTGAACAAGATGTCTGCCGTCTGTTTATCATCTGAAGCTGTATTTCGGGTTTGATTAAAGGCCGTTTGAAAAGCAGCTTCGGTATCATAATTTGCTCTCAATGCCATCTGTGACAGTGGAACTGGACGCCCGCTAATGGGGTCAATGGTATCGAATGTGTATGAGCCCGATAAAGCTAATGTGGTGTTGTCTTTGTTAAAGCCATGCTCAATGCCCGCATTAGCACCTAAGGAGGTGTAATCGAACTCTTTAGAACCGTATAGTCCCCCGTTTACTTTCCACTGTGTCGATAGGGTTTCGCTCCAGTTGGCACTGAGCTGAACTCGAGTATCATGAAAGGTATCATCAAGGGGCGTTTCACCCGCTTTAATTACATATTCGCCATGACCAGATGGACGAGTAAACGTTTGAGCCTGACTTTGAGCGACAGCACCAGAGGCGGAAGCGCCGGTTAAACCGTCAAAGACGATTTTTATGTCAAGTAATGAGGTGTCGCCGAAGGCCATTTGCACATTACCGATAGCTTCAACAGCTTGTACTCTATTTTTCTCACCGTAATACATGATCGCCGCATCGACATTCCAATCATCATGATCGCCAGCAACTGGCTCACTCGCATAACTGTGCTGACCGATTAAGCTGATACTCGCTAAAGCCAAGGCGTTAGCGATATTGTTTTTTTCAGTCAATTGCATCCACAGCCTCCCCCAGCAAAGGCTCGACCACCACTGCTTCCCTCCTTGCTGAAATAGATATGGTCATCAAGGGATAAGTCGAGTTTTTCGCTATTTAGTGCCATGTCACTGCGGGCGAGTTGTTGTTTTTCCCAAGGTTGAACGCCTAAGATCGAACAAGCTGATAAGCTCGTTAATATCGCTAATGCTATCAATGTTTTCTTCATGGAAGCTCCTTGAGTAATTGACTTAAATTACGTTCGTAATTTTTAGCATGCTCGCTAAAGAACCCGACATGTTGCTGTACCAGTTCTCCTTTACGATTGAAAATATAGCTACTGGGCATGCCTTGTAGATCAAATGTTTGTGCCGATTTACCTTGAGGATCAAACCTAACGTGAAAGCGTGCAGGAAAAGCGGCTAAGAATTTTTCAGCGGCGGCCTTATCCTCATCTAAATTGATGGCGACAATGGCTAAGCCCTGTTGTTGATACTTGTCATGCATGGCATTGAGCCAGGGAAAAGACTTACGACAGGGGCCACACCAGGAGGCCCAAAAATCCACATAAACCACCTGACCCTTAAATTCATCTAAGCTCAGCAATTGGTTTTGACTATTGTGTACCTCAATGTTTAAAGTCGGCTGAGCATGAACAAGGGCTGGCTGGCTGCAGATAAGAAGAGATAAAGAGAGGCCAAAGCCGATACTTTTCAAAAGAGAGATCATTTACACTCCTTGTTACTCTTAGCTAATGAAGCATTTAAACGAACTAGTGAACTGTTTGACATTTAGATACAAAGACTGATTACATTCTCTTATTTTGAGTTTTAGCCTTTAACTGGTCAATCGGCAATGTCGTAGCTTATACCTTGAGTTTCAAAGACTATGTCTCCTTGCAGTATTGTCATCAGGATCTCCGTATTGGCGATGTCATTGACGGGTAAACGGGTGATATCTTGATCGAGAATGGCGAAGTCAGCCGATTTACCAAGGGTTATCGAACCTGCAATGTCACTGATCCCCAAACTTTCAGCTGCATTGATGGTGTAGGCATTTATTGCGGAATAGACATCAGGTAACCCCGTGTTTCCCATTTTCAAGATATTCTCAATGCCAACCAGTGGATTGATGTCATGAACGTTCCAATCACTACTTAAGGTTACATTAGCACCAGTATTGAATATAGCTCTTGGATTCATCAAGGAGTGGGTTCGTTTGACTCCTAAAAAGGCTTTTGCCCATTGGTGGTCATGGGATGCCACGTAATCGGAGCCTACTTGGAAATCGGCTGTCACATCCAGTTTAGCGAAACGAGGAATGTCTTTTGTGTCTACCAACTCAACATGGGTCAGGGTATAAGGCTTTTTAGCACCTTGGTTGCGAACATGTCCGATGGCATCGAGTGATTCGCGAACTGTCCCATCACCAATGGCATGGATATGGGCGCTATAGCCAATCTTATTTAATGCATCCAACCAAGTGGTCATTTGGCTTGGTGGAATATAATTGATGTCGTAGGGCTCATCTGGGATATAGGTATCCAAATAGGGTGATAAAACTTTTGCGGTGCCATTAATAATGATGCCATCGCTATACATTTTTACCTGATCGACCAATAACAAACGTGATTTATCACTCGATTGCACTGTCTTCAAAAATGCGAGTTGAGACATCATCGACTCAGCGGGATATATCCATGGACGCAGTGATACTCGGGTGGTTAAATCTCCGTCACTTTCGGCCTGCTGCCATACATCATACCAGCCACGTTGCCAATAAAGTCGTCCATCGCCAATGGTGGTGATACCATGTGCAGCAGCCTCCTTAAGCCCTATCATTAAACCGTCATAGCTTTGTTTAAACTGGTTTTCTAAGCTGTTCCAGGCCATATCCATGATGATATCACCAGCGTTATCAAACACAATTCCGTTTAGCTCACCTGTTCTTTCATCTTTAAGGATTTTACCACCTCGTGGTTCGGGAGAGTCTTTTGTGATCCCTGCTAATTTAAGCGCTACGGAGTTGACCCACATTGAGTGAGAGGTATGTTCCATCAACACGACAGCTTGCTTGGGGAAGATGCGATCAATCACATCTAGAGGTGTATAGCGGTTGTTTTCGTTTAAAATAGTATCTAATGAGAAGCCATAACCCATCAGCCAATTTTTAGGGTTCGCATTTTTACTGCATTTGATTAAATAGGGGATCTGCTCTTCAAGCGATGCATCAACGTTTAGTGTGCAGTTGCTGCCAGCTTCTGAAGCGGCTTCAAATACGTGGTTATGATTATCAATAAAACCAGGCATGATATATGCCTGTTCAAGATCGATAACTTCGGTATCTTGATTACGATAGGTATCTGCTTTTGTGGCTTTACCAACAAACATAATATAGCCATCGTGAATGGCAATCGTATCGGCATTGTTGTGACCGTAAATGTTTGCGTTTGTTAAGATCATATCGGCATATTGAACAGCCAGTGCATTTGAGCTAACGATCAAGCTCATTATGATTGCCATAGGATAAACTCGGTTCATTGTTTTTTCCTTATGAAGCTTAAATAGCGCACAGTGTGTGAGGGTATTACAATAGAGAAAGCATACAGCACCATAGAAAGCTACAGATAAAGAAGTGAGTATAAGCATGCTGACTCACCTAAAAATTATCATGGATTAGGTTATACCTCTGACTGTTGAAAAGTAAACCTAATCTGCGCAGAACTCAATGTAGAACTATTAGTGTAGAAGAGGGGAGGGTTTCATCACGGGTATAAATAATAATTTGGTGCTGCTATTAAGTAAGTTAATACCGTTTGCTGTGCTATTAAAATAAAGTGGGAGGAAGTAAAAGTATTTTTTATATTAAAAGTGCGTGTTTTTATTTTATTTATTTGTTATTAACTTATCAATCACAGACTTAAAGTTAAACCGTACGCGTGTGGTTATAATTGTTACTAAATGTATTGAACCAAATTAAATTGTACAAGTCATAAATAAAGGGTTGACAATTGTATTTTATAATAGAGGTAATGATGAAGCATATAATTAATATTATATTGGCTCTCGGGTTAGTATTGTTTGTAGTTTCTTGCGGTGGGGATGATAAGGACAAAGGTGAAAAAAAGGTAGCTTATATTCAATATTATAATGCTTCTCCTGATAGTACAAAAACCTATCTGTCTTTAAAGAAAAAAAAGTACAGCTCCATTAATTTCGGTCAATCAACATCACGTTATGCCGTTGCTGTTGGTGACAATAAATTGAGCGTTACCGGTAATAATTCTGAGAATAAAGAAGTTAAGTTCCATGAGCAGGATATTAATCTTTATAACAAGGATAATCATCTCTATATACTCGCTGGGAATTATGCCAAAACAGATTTTATCGATATTAAGTATAACCGGGACAAGCTGGATGAAGAGAATAAAAAGAAAGTAAATGTCGACAAGAAAATCATCAAAATGCAGGTGCTGGCTGCCCATGTTAGCAGTGGTTCCCAGAAGTTTGGGATCTACATCGGCAAGAAGGTAGATGGTTTTGGTTCTGCCAAATATCTCAGTGAGATAGCTTATAAAGGGATGACAGAGTCCGAGATCCTCACGACCGGAAAATACGTAGTCTATCTGACAGAAGCTGGTGGCAATGAGCCCGTTTTTACCACAACAGAAATCGATTTCAAAGCCAAGACAGTATATAAATTACTGATCCGTCCTGCTTTTGGACCTTCTGCAACGGGAGTTAAACTAGATGTGGTAGGTCATGCTCGCACAGTCCCTTCATTCGCAGATATTAATGAGAAAGTTCAATTAAGGGTATACAACGGCTTTGAGAAAAATGACAAAGTTGAGGCCAAATTCAATGGTAAGAAGGGGGAACTACACCAACAGGAGGTGGCGAAATGGGGATTATCTAGCTTTATTCTCACCAATTTCGGTGATTATGATGTCACTGTCAGTGATGTGTCCACGGGTAATGTTTTGCTAAACAATTTGTTGGTGACCTACAATCAAAGTGACTCTAAGTCGATTTTGCTCTACCCCGACAGTACAGATAAGCTCAAGGCTACTGTGGTGGGACATAAGCTAACACCACGCAGTTATCAGTATCAATTGCAGTTACTGAACTTGGCGTCAGAAACCAAAGGGTTGGAGGTCTATTTTGTCCGAGAAAATGAGACGGTTGAAACCGCCAAGTTTAAGATCACCAAATGGAACTTTACTAAGAATTTGAAGATTTGGTTGCCAAAGGGAAGTTATACGGTGACAGTAGTGAAGAAGGGAGATAACGACACCCTAAATTTGTTACACCGCCAGGAATTGACGCTTAAAGATAATCTGGATTACACCTTGGTATTGACGCCAGATGAGACCCAAACTTGGGGATACCGATTGATGGCATTTCAGTAGAGTTTGCGGACAATAACTTAATTTAATGATTTTTTTCGCTAAAAATTTAATATACCGAATGATATCTTTTAATATTAGCGAGAGTAATGCCATCTGTTTTATAAAATTTTTATTTAGTGTTTATTGGGTTGTTTTACAATAAGGTTATTGAAATTATATAGATGGTATTACCTTCGTTTAATTTAAACTGGTAATCGTTAGTTTGCCAGATTTTTTATTTATTATGTATTCAGTATAATAATCTTTCATTTGTGAGAACTATAATGCTAATGAAGTTAACAGTATTTAGTTATAAAATAGCAGGCAGCGTACGTTAAAAATTATTTTTGGTGTATTGATTATTTAATTTCGAGCTTGGGTAACCAGCGTAGGTTTTCCTCAATCTCATCTAGCTCTACGTCAGTTATTGGCGGTGAGTCGAGGTCATCGGGTGCTGAGGCGAGTAGATTCAGATCTACCGCTTGTGCAGTGCCGCTGATTACGCCGTTATTCAGACTGAGTTGATAGTAGATACCGTTATAAAAGTTAGCGCCAAAATCGGCTTTTTTCTTGTACATAAATAGTAGGTCATGTGCTAACCAAGCCTGATCCGTTTGACTTATTTCACGGGGATTAGGGTAGGGGTAAGGAAGGTGGCACCATAGTTCTGGTCCTTCTAAACACTTCATCTCTTTCATGGAGAGAAAGTAATCTTTAAAAACACTGTGGTCTATATGAATTTGATAGTAGGTCTTATCAGCTTCTGTAGATAAAAGAACATCGCCAATCAATAACTCATGACCTTTTATATCAATAAGGTAGATATGTTTATTACCTGATAGCTGGTTATCAGCAAAGAGTTGGCTGCTTATACCGAATAGAGTAAGTATAAAAAAGAGCTTGTTAAACATGTCTGTTTCCCAGCGAAGAATTTAGCACTAGCATTGAACAAATGCTGGCCTATGTCTATTCTCCTTTGGGAGGAGGTTAATCTCTTGTTTATTAGGTTGAGCCCCAAGTGGAGCTCAATATCTTATACCAATCAGTATAAGAAAGTGATCTACTCAGTGTGGCTTTTGGCAATCTAATTCAAGGCGACTGGATGATGGAATGGTTATTCCCTTGTGAGTTCATTCAACGCAGAAGTAGGTAGCCAAAAACACACCCAAAGGGCGAGTTTTAGCGCTTCTGATGCTGTGTTAACGAGCTTAACCGTAGAATAACTATGCTTCTCACTCGTTGCCTTACCTCAGACACGCTAAACTCTCGCTGAGCGATCACATCTCTATACTGATTGGTATTACAATAAACTTGCGTACACTCTAACCTGATCGAAATCATCGCAGTTATTACTATCATGATCCCACATAGAGACCACTTTGTTGGTTGATAATGCCATACGAAGGGCTGCTATGATTGATTTTCCTCCATCATCATTAGCATTGTATTTATAGTTTAGGGGGATTATCACTCCATTATCAAGGTGCACGTTAATAGCATTAGCCCAATCAGAGCCACCTTGGATGTTGGTCACATACCCAAAATCAATCGCGGCAATATATTGTTTTTCGGCGCATAAAACACCAGGGTTACTATCAGCGAAAGTGGGGAGTGCAGTCGTAATTAACGCTAGAAATAAGACAATTGTTGTTTTTACATTCACAATGACACCTCATTTTATTTATTGTTCTGTATGAAAATCGCACTGTAAAACAGTATATTGTTTCGTAACAATTGTAAATTTAAGTGCATATCACTATTTTTGGTGGGCGGGAGGCTATTGTTGCTATTTACGCCGATTAGTATTGAACCGTTAGAGGGAAGTACCCCTAATATTACATTCCTATCTAAGATATCCGCAGTGGTGAATAGTCTTTTTTGGTTGTTTAATTAAAGATAAGAGAGTGTTCTCACCACAGCGAATATGGCGTAGTCATAAGTTAATGAGCGAGAGGCATGAGCCGAACTGGCCGTTAAACAGGGACGTTGTTGTGCTGCGCTCCACGGAGAACATGGAGAAGAACTGGAGTTTTTTAGCAACAGCCTCTCACCGTACCCTCAGTGTTCCATACTATTATTCATTATCTAAGTGGTCAAATCTTATGGGTGTCCACTTATTGCAGTTGTAGTAAATATAGGGTGAGATTGATTTAATTCAATAAGATCAAAATCTTACCAGGCCCCTGCTTATCTGGTATCGTGAAGTCATGGGTAGAGTCCATCTTATTTTAACAATGGGTGGCTCAATAAATTTTGGTATCTTGGGAAGCTAATTCGAAGAGACGGATAAACTGATGTAGATGCAGCTGTGGGCTTCGGTTTCAGGGTGAGGTATCGCGAAGTGATACTCTTCGAACGAGGGGCAGGGACGCCGAACTGGCCTTTTAACAGGGAGGTTATTGGAAACCGCAGAGCGGCCAAGGGTGGCTTCACAGCGTCCCACAGAAGTAGCTACATGTGAGCCTGCTGCAAGCAATAGATATCAACGCAGCTATGCTTATCTAGCAATAACCAAATACAAATTCAGCCAAATGGATCCAATTAAAAAATACTTAAAACAAAGGGGTCGTAGCTAATTAGCTTAAATCGAAGAGATTAATAACCGGGTGTGAACGCGGCTGTGACCTTCGGTTTCAAGGATGAAACCGTAGAGCGTATAGGGACATATTTACAGCGTGTCACAGAAGTGTTTTCACATTCAGCGAGCCGCAGGCTATAGATTAAGCAGAGGTTATGGCTTCCATAAGTCAATCATAAATACCAAGCCTGCCTAATGGACCTGCTAAACAGATACTTATAACTCACTATCAGGCAAGCTGTTAAGTTTAATAAATGCAAAGTTATGGAATTCAACAAACTAACCAAACACCAACTCAGCCCAATGACCCCATCAAAAAGATATTTAAAAACTTGTTATCCGACAAGTTCAATCAGCTTGTATTTGACCGACCAACAAAACTGGTGCAGCGTCTAATTCATTGGCGTCCATCATAGAGGCAATACGTTCAACCGATGATAGCAGTTGGCTTTGCTCCCACTCCTCAAGATTTTGATAGCGTGTAATAAAGTGTTCTTGTAGTGGCTTTGGCGAGAGACTTAATAGCGCCTTGCCCGACTCACTTAGAGAGAGATGAACTTTGCGTTTATCGGTTTCGCTACGGGTTCGTATTACCAGTTCTCGACTCTCTAGCCTATCGATAATCGTGGTAACAGTGGCAGGACTTAATGCGATCTCCTTGGCTATCTCTTTAGCCAGCGGCGCATCAAGATGGTCGATATTTTGCATTACCATAAGCTGCGGACCAGTCAAACCTGATTGCTTGTTAAGCTGACGCGAATGAATGTCGATGGCTCGGATCACTCGGCGCAGTGAGATCAATAATTGTTCGTACTTTTCCATACTCTTCCCTAAGCCCTGAGATTGAACTGTAAATAATAGAGTCATTAAATAAAAATGCGGCATAACACTTGAGCGTTATACCGCATTTTTTGGTTATTGAGCAAGGCCTACTTAAAAATCAAAGGTTCTGGCGATTGACACTACAGCGCGAGTATCGGAAGTGTCGGTGTCCATGCTGGTATCTTCAACGGCGAGATTAAAGTCAAAACCTTTGAAGCTTGTCATGTACTCTGCACGGAAGTGGTTATAAGATTCATCACCATCCCAGGCCCATTTAGCCACATCTCTTGATGTTGAACGGTCAATGCTGACACGAATGTCATGACCTTCTGTAAGGGTAAACGTGTGTGCAGCCATCATGATGTAGTGGCCAACATCTTGCCCGAAGTAATCCCAGGTGTACCAGAAGTTCAGCTCACTTTGACCGATTGATGAGGCGTAACCAAACTTAGTGTAAGCCTCTGGGTACTGGTATTCGCTTGAAGCATCGTCACCGTGGTAGGTGTAATAGGCAATACCTGCGTCGAGAGAAGCGCTGTCGTTTAGCTGGAAGTATTTTCCGGCGTAAAAATCAAGCTCTAACCAAGTGTCATCTTCTGAGCCAAAATCAACATTTGAAGCCCATGAACCTATATACCAACCAGAATCTGCCGCGTAGTCTAGACTGGCCTGCAACGCTGGGTTGTTGTCTGTTTGGCTAACACCGTTAAAGGTGTAGTCTGATGTGGCGTTAATGGTTGAACTAACACCTGCTATTGCTGTGGCTGGTAAGGCGATTAGGCCGACTAGTGCAAGTTTTTTTATTGTGTTTTTCATCATCTCTCTTCTTTTTAGTTAACTAATTCAATTTTGCTGAAATCAATTTTGTTCTCTTTTGGCGAGTGCTCAATCGCTGCGACCTGCTGATACTTGGTTGCCATGATATAACCAAAGCAAGCCAGAATTAGGCCTATTGCTAATGCACCAACCCATTGTATCTCTAGGAAATTCAATTGGAAAAGCAAGGTGAGACCGCTCATAAGAGCGATATTGCCTATGATGTACTTGGTTTTGCCTAAACGCTGGACAGTAAGGTTGAGGTTGTCGGTGTAGAGGCGGATTAATGAGTCGAGTGAGTTCACCACAAACGTAATTCCCACCATCACCATGGCCAGATTATAGAAGCCGGTGGTGGCAATCTCATTAGCGCTGTAGTAGTACAAGATGGTAAACCAAACAGCGATTGGCAGTGATGGGAACACCATCATGGCAATCAGTACTTGATAGGTTTTCATGCCGCCCACAAAGCGTGAGGTGAACTGGCCAATCATGATGCTCCAAGCAAACCACCAGAATAAGTAGAATTCATGGTAATCATTCATCGGCAGGACGAAGTGGTGGATGTTACCGAAATAGTCACCAACCATGGCAAATGTGGTGAAAAACTCGCCGACACCAGAACCGTCAGATAGGAAAGCCCCAGCCCACATGATGCCGATTAAGGCCATGAATAACCAAGTGCTGGCTAAGCTGAGTATACGAACATAGCGGATGCTGGTGCTTGAGTAGACGGCAGTGGCAATGATCACAAATACGATGAGATAGAAGCTACTGACAATGGTTTCACCATCACCCATTTCGGGCAAATACCAAGGCAAGTTAGTCAACAAGAGGTAAGCGGTAAAGGCACAAGTGCCGATAATCACTAGATTGTTGATAAACTTGATCAGTGGAATTTCAAAGAATTTTACTTTGGGCTCTATTACGCAGAAATAGAAACAAGTTAAAAAGTAGAATGCCCAGATTAAGAACGCCCAGAAACCAAACTCAATGGCCAAAGGGTTAGTAAACCCATATTCAGGACTCGCACCTAAGTCGGCATAACCTGCAAACTCAGTGAGCGGGAACATGATTAATCCGACATCCAATCCTGAGGTAAACAAGATGGCGATAAAGGTAAAAGTACGTACCGGTGTCACACCAATACATTTAACATTACCCCAGCGATAAATCACAAAGGCAATAGCCGCGAAAGTAAATAGTATCCCAATAGTAAGCCAGGTTGTCATGATTAAACTCCTGACTTAATTTTTTGATAAAACATAGGGTTATATCCTTGTTTTTATTTTAGTTATGCCGTTGAGCAACAAATTTTGGTTGCAAAAATCCCTCAAGCCTTAATTATCGCTTTCACGAAAGTTAAGGTTTGATAGATTCAATTTGGCGATTAGGGCCATTTAGCTTTTCAGCTTAGGCAGGCCTTGTACCTAGATTGTTCAATTTTCTCATTAGGAAAATGAATAAATTAAATCAATAAAGTGAGTTATCTTGCTGGTAGTGTGAGCCGTTGTTGCTGTTGCCAGTTATCACTAATACTGACCTTTGCACTGCTTGGTGCTAGTGGCGTCTTACCTAGAATAAGATCGGCTGCACGTTCGGCTAACATGATGGTCGGCGAGTTAAGGTTGCCATTGGGAATAGTGGGGAAAATAGAGGAGTCAACCACTCTAAGACCTTGTAAACCGTGGACTCGGGTCTGTGAGTCGACAACCGCCATAGCATCTTCACCCATTTTGCACGTGCAAGATGGGTGGTAGGCACTCTCAACGGAACTTCTGACAAAGCTGTCTATCTCTTCATCGCTTTGTACTGAAGTGCCGGGCTGGATCTCTTCGCCGCGGTACTCATCCAGTGCTGGCTGATTGATGATTTCACGGGTTAAGCGAACACAGGCGCGGAAACCTTCGATATCATCTTGATGAGAGAGATAATTAAATTGGATGGCCGGTGCAACATGGGCATCGTTTGAAGTCACTTTTACGCTGCCGCGACTCTTAGGTTTGTTGTGACCAACATGTACCTGAAAACCGTGACCAGCAAAGGCTTCTTTGCCGTCATAGCGCATAGCAGCTGGCAAGAAGTGGTACTGGAGGTCCGGCCACTCAAGTCCTGCTTTTGAACGGATAAATCCACAAGATTCAAAGTGGTTGGTTGCGCCGAGTCCTGACTTATCCAATATCCAACGCGTACCGATTAACAGCTTGTTTAGTGGATCGAGCTTACCGTTCAACGATATTGGTTTTAAGCACTTAAACTGGAAATAGAACTCGAGGTGGTCCTGTAAATTTTCACCGACGCCTGGTAGCTCGTGTATCCGTTCAATACCAGCCTTAGCCAATGTCTCAGCAGCACCGACACCTGAGAGTTGCAGTATATGGGGCGAGCCAATCGAGCCAGCAGACAGCACCACTTCTTTGTTGGCAAGCACGTCGAAATGTTTACCTTTACGCTCAAAGTGAACACCGATGGCTTTTTTACCATCAAAAAGTACTTTATGTACCAAGGCATGGGTGATCACCGTTAGGTTTGAACGTTTCATGGCCGGCCTTAAGTAGGCATTAGCGGTTGACCAGCGCACACCATTTTTAACGGTCATGTGCATAGGGCCAAAACCCTCTTGCTGAGCGCCATTGTAATCGGCCGTTGTCAAATATCCTGCATCCACGCCCGCATCGACAAAAGCCTGATACAGAGGGTTTTTCATATTGTTGCCGTTATTGACCCCTAATGGGCCATCGACGCCACGATAATCATCTTCGCCAAACGCCCAGCTTTCAGCTTTCTTAAAGTAGGGCAGGCAATGGGCATAATCCCAATCTTTTGCTCCCTCTTGCTGCCACTCATCGAAATCTCGGGCATGGCCGCGAACATACACCATGCCATTAATCGATGATGAGCCGCCTAATACCTTGCCTCGCGGGCAATGCATGCGGCGGTTATCAAGATAAGGCTCTGCTTCAGTTTCAAACTGCCAAGCATATTTCTTGGTGTTCATCGGGATGGAGAGTGCCGTTGGCATCTGAATAAAGATGCTCTTATCGCTACCGCCGGTTTCGAGTAGCAACACCTTATTATTTGAGTCTGCTGATAATCGGTTAGCCAGCACGCAGCCCGCACTGCCTGCACCAACGATAATGTAGTCGTATTTTTCACTTGTAGATGAGGTCATGTTAGCGCCTTAAAATGGACTTTCAAGAGGCTGCATACCAACGTATACGGCTTTGATTTGGGTGTAAGCTTTGAGTGTTTCGCTGCCATTTTCGCGGCCAATCCCTGACATCTTATAGCCACCTACTGGCATTTCTGCCGGTGATGCACCATAGGCATTGATCCAGCAAATTCCGGCCTGCATTTGATGAATAACACGGTGGGCGCGAGTAATGTCTTGGGTAAATACGCCTGCGGCGAGTCCTAGACGGGTACCGTTAGCGCGGCGGATCACCTCATTTTCATCACTAAAAGGTAGCAGTGACATCACTGGGCCAAAGACCTCCTCTTTGCTAAGCGTCATCTCATCGCTGCATTGGCCGAAGATAGTCGGCGCAACAAAGTAGCCGTTAGGGCTATTGTCAGGCGTTAACGCATGACCACCTGCTAACAGTTCGGCGCCCTCTTGTTTGCCTATTTCGATATAACTGAGGACGTTATCTTGATGATCTTTGGAAATAAGAGCACCAAAGTTGGTGGCAGGATCCATAGGATCGCCACAGACGATATTATCTCGGGTACGCTGCAGTAGTTTTTCGACAAAGATAGGGTAGATATCTTGTTGTACAAATACGCGAGTGCCGTTGGTGCAGATCTCACCTTGGGTGTAAAAATTGCCCAACATAGCTGCTGAGACAGCATTGTCGATGTCAGCGTCATTGAAGATAATCAATGGTGATTTTCCGCCAAGCTCCATGGTGACCTGTTTAAGCGAGCTGGCTGCTGCGGCCATCACTTTTTTACCTGTACCGACTTCACCGGTGAAAGAGATTTTGGCTATCTCTTCATTATTGGTTAGCCAAGCACCGACACGGCCGTCGCCTTGAATGACGTTAAACACGCCATCGGGAACGCCAGCTTGGGTGAATATTTCAGCCAACTTCAGTGCGCCAAGTGGTGTTTCTTCTGATGGTTTAAAGATCATTACATTACCGCAAGCCAGCGCAGGTGCGGCTTTCCAACAAGCAATTTGTAATGGATAGTTCCATGCGCCAATACCAGCACAAATCCCCAGAGGCTCACGGCGGGTATAATAAAAATCATCACCAACGGTTTGCTGATTACCTTCGATGCTGGGTGCAAGTCCTGCAAAAAATTCAATTGAGTCGGCCCCTGTTACCACATCGACAACAGACGCTTCTTGCCAAGGTTTACCAGTGTCTGTTACTTCAATTGCTGCGAGTTCGTCGTTGCGTTCACGTAGCAACGCAACGGCTTTCAATAAAATCCGGCTGCGCTCCATGGCGGTCATTTTTGACCAGGTATTGAATCCCTCTTTAGCACTTTTGATGGCGGCTTGTTGAATTTTCTCGTCAGCGACTTCGACTAAGTAGCTGACCTTTCCTGTGGCTGGATTGGTGACTTCAAAGGTTTCGCCTGTTTCATTATTGAGCGCTTGGCCGTGGATATAATTTGGGTAAATAACTAGTGACATCGGTTTTCTCCGTACTGCATGCACACTGCCTTGATAAAGGCTTTACATAAGATTTGGGCCTGTTCGAACTCTTTTTCCGGTGCGGGGCTTAATGCACTGCGTAGCCAGAAGCCATCGATCATGGCGGCAGTTTGTTTCGCTGCGTTGATGGCATCGACATTGGGAAGTCGCTGTTTAAAAGAGAACAACAAGTTGCTATATAAACGTTGACTGTTGATATGCTGAAGTCTGGCAAGTCCTTGTTCATGCATGGCTTGTGACCAAAAGCTCAGCCAGGTCTTTGTTGCTGGTCTTGAACGTTGTAGCTCGGTGAAGTTTGCTTCAACAATCGCCTGCAACCGCTCAATAGGTTGCATCGTTTTACCGAGTGTACGACTTAACAACGCCTGTTTAAGTTGTTCAAGCAGGTATTTCTGGGTTGCTTCAATTAAGCCTTGCTTACCACCGAAGTAATGGCTAATTAAGCCCGATGATAAACCTGCTAAGCCGCTAATGGTGTTGATTGTCGTATTGTGTAAACCATGACGTTCAACAGAGACCAGTGTGGCGTCGATGAGCTGTTGTTGTCGGACGGTTTTCATTGGCGGGCGTGGCATAAAAAAGCGAACTCCTAGTGTTGTTATTGTGGCTATCTTTATTGGTCTTGTTATTAATTGAACGTTCAATTAATAACAACTCTAATGGTTAGAGTTGTAACTATCAAGCTTTATTCAGAATTGAGATACATGTCACGGAACTCTCTGGCTGAATTGTGCTTGGACGTGTGCCTTCTCAAGTGTTTGTTTGTTATGAATTAAAAGCAGTGATTAGATATTGTTCAGATGGGCTGAATTAAATACAGTTTGATTTCGAGTTAATATTTAGTTTTAGCCGTAATTATAACCTTTGGTGGCATGGCCATAGAAGAAATAGATTTATTCATTTTAATCTTGACTATTAGGTTCGCCTTGTTGAAAGAACTTGCCGCGCAGTGAAAACAGTAAGCGATTTTTTGATATGAACAACTTTGTACTCTTTTCAGGATAAGTTTGATGATTTATCACAATAATTGACTGATTGATTTCGTATATTAGAGAACAGGTGAAACATAGAAGATTGGCAAGCCAAGCAACAGGATGAAAAACAGATGATAAAGAAAATCATATTAGACACAGATCCAGGTATCGATGATGTTATGGCCATCATGTTTGCAGAGGCGCACCCAGAGATAGAGCTAAAAGCCATTACCACCATTTTCGGTAATGTGACGATAGATACAGCGACTCATAATGCGCTTTACCTAAAACAGAAATACCAATTGCAAGCTGATGTAGTCAAAGGGGTGAGCAAACCATTAGTTAGGCCACCGGTTGGACCAACGGTAATGGTTCATGGTGAGAGTGGCTTTGGTGATGTAGAGGTGCCGGTCAAGGTTGAGGGCGCGGCCGATACTCGCAGTGCACATCAATATATCATCGATGCGGTTAAGGCTGAGCCGAATGAGATCACGCTTGTGGCAATAGGCCCTTTAACAAACTTGGCGTTAGCGCTGCAGGCTGAGCCTGATATCGTTAATCTTGTCAAAGAAGTGGTGGTGATGGGAGGTGCTTTCGGGGTTAATGATCATCGTGGGAATGTAACTCCTTATGCTGAGGCTAATATTCATGATGATCCCCATGCGGCGGATATTGTTTTTAGCGCATCGTGGCCTGTGGTGATTATTGGTCTGGATGTCACCGAACAGAGTTTCTTTACGGGGAATTATCTTGATCGACTTCGAGATGATGCTGGTGAAGTTGGACAGTTTATCTGGGATGTTAGTCGATTCTACTTGAAGTTTTACAAGCAAAGAGTGGGTATAGATGCCTGTCATGTTCATGACCCTTCGGCCATCGCTTATGTGATAGACCCAGAGCTGTTTACGCTAAGAGATGGGCCCGTGCGAGTGGTTACAGAGGGACCAGCAGAGGGAATGACGATTCAAAAGTTTGATGATCAAAATTATCCCCATGACGAGTGGTCAAAGCATACTCCACAGAGGGTAGGTGTGGCAGTAAAAGATACTGAACTACTGGAGATCTACAGACAGTGCATCATAGATTATGCTCATAGAATGCGTTGATTTTAATATGCTGGAGCGGGTTACATCGCAAAGTCGATATTGAAGCCCGTTTCATTGCCAGTCCCTATCTCTCTTGTCGCATAGTGGCTCCTGTTGTTTAGTCACTAGTGAACACAGACAATAAAAAAGCGCATCAATGGATGCGCTTTTTAGTTGTAGACATGATCAAAATAGCTCGAAGACTTATTACTCAAACTATTATTGCTTAGGGTTAGTCCTCAAAGGTATTGAGAATACCTAGAGCCGCATCTCGCCCTTCAGCGATGGCGGTGACCACCAGATCTGAACCGCGTACCATATCACCACCAGCAAACACTTTCGGATTGCTGGTCTGAAATGGATTGTCGGCTGCTTTAGGGGCGATAACGCGTCCCCATTGATCTAAGTCGACATTATGGTCTTTTAGCCAAGCAGCAGGGCTTGGCTGGAAACCAAAGGCAATGATGATGGCATCAGCGTCTAAAAGTGCCTCACTGCCCTCAATGGCTTCTGCGCGGCGACGGCCACTGCGATCCGCTGCTCCCATCTGAGTCTCAACACAGGTGATGCCAGTGACGACACCCTCTTGGGTGTCAATCGCAACGGGTTGTCTGTTGAAGAGGAACTTCACTCCTTCCTCTTTGGCATTTTGCACTTCACGGCGAGAACCTGGCATATTGGCTTCATCGCGTCGATAAACACAAGTGACCTCTGCAGCGCCTTGACGTATGGCAGTTCGAACACAATCCATGGCGGTATCACCACCGCCGAGCACCACTACTTTTTTGTCTTTTAGGCTTAGATAGGGAGACTCAGGATCACTCGTCCCCATAATGTGGTGAGTGTTACCGATAAGGTAGGGCAGGGCTTGATGAACACCTTGAGCATCTTCACCTGGTAGACCTGCTTTCATTGCAGTGTAAGTGCCCATGCCGAGAAAAACAGCATCATAGTCAGCAATGAGCTTTTCGAAAGTGATATCTTTGCCCACGTTAATGCCCATTTGGAACTCAATCCCCATGCCTTCGAGCACTTCACGGCGGGTAGCCATGACGGATTTGTCCAACTTAAAGGATGGAATACCATAGGTGAGCAAGCCACCAATCTGTGGATTCTTATCAAATACCACAGCTTGGACACCATTACGGGCAAGAATATCAGCACAACCTAAACCAGCTGGTCCAGCGCCTATAATGGCGACGCGCTCTTTACGAGGTGTGACCTTGGTTAAGTCGGGACGCCAGCCTTGAGCAATGGCGGTATCAGTAATGTATTTTTCTACATTGCCGATAGTGACCGCTCCAAACTCATCATTGAGGGTACAGGCACCTTCACAAAGCCTATCTTGTGGACAAACTCGGCCACAAATCTCCGGTAAGGTATTAGTTTCATGAACCAGATCAGCGGCCTCTAATATACGTCCTTGCTGGGCGAGCTTTAGCCAATTTGGGATGTAGTTGTGTAGCGGACACTTCCACTCACAATAGGGGTTACCGCAGTCAAGGCAACGATCGGCTTGCTCATCGACTTGAGTCTGAGCAAATGGTTGATAGATCTCGATAAACTGCGTAGCACGTTTCTTTGCTGGGTGCTTTACGGGATCTTTGCGGTCAACTTCAATAAATTGAAAATCATTACTCATGAGACGTTACTCCGCAATGATCTAAGGTTTTCATTAGGCTTGCTACCGAGCTTTCGGGATCCATTTTTGATGTGAAAATTATTATTCATATAGATGTTACCCCGCGACTACAGCTAGTTCTGGTTGTGATTGCTCGAGCTTTAATAGATCTGAGACCGGCACATTTTTAGGTTTGACTAAGACAAAGCAATCGATCCAATTCTCAAAATCAGCCAACAACATCTTGGCATGCTCACTGCCTGTTTCGGCTAAGTGTTCCTCGATCAAGCCTTTTAAATGGTGCTGGTGAATGGGTGAGCTGACCTTTTGAGTATCAACCATCTCAGTGTTCACTCGACGATGAAAACGTGCATAACGGTCAAAGACATAGGCAAAGCCTCCTGTCATACCTGCTGCGAAGTTAACTCCTGTTCTTCCTAGAACAAGCACCACACCACCAGTCATATATTCACAACCGTTGTCACCGACGCCTTCAACGACGACAATAGCCCCTGAGTTACGTACGGCAAAGCGCTCTCCAGCAGTTCCTGCTGCAAACATTTTGCCGCCAGATGCACCATAGAGACAGGTGTTACCAATAATGGCCGAGCGTTCACTTTGGAATGTACTGCCTAGAGGTGGATGTATCGTGAGTTTGCCACCAGACATGCCTTTGCCCACATAATCATTTCCGTCACCACAGAGGGTGAGTTCAAGACCGGGACAGTTCCAGACACCGAAACTTTGCCCTGCAGTGCCGTTGAACTTGATCTGTATCGGCTGCTTCGCTCCCTCCTTGCCTACCGTTTGTGCGATAAAGCCTGAAAGCGATGCACCCACAGAGCGGTCGGTGTTGTTGATATCGAATCTGGCTTGAAATGACTCTCCGGCAATAACGGCATCACGTGCCGCGTCGAGTAGCTTGATATTAAGCTCACCTTTATCGGCAGTATGATTAAGCTCTCGCCAAGTCTTTGCACTGCCTTGAGGTATTTTAGGCGTATATAAAATCGGTTTAAGATTCAATCCTTGCTGTTTTGTAGTTTGCCCTTCTAGCGTGGTTAACCATTCGCTGCGCCCGATAAGATCTTCAAATTCCGTCACACCCAGCGCGGCCATGCCTTCACGGATCTCTCTTGCCACAAACTCAAAATAGGTCATAACGCGCTCAGGTAAGCCGTGATAATGCTCATTTCTCAATTGTGGGTTCTGAGTGGCTACACCTGTGGCACAGTTATTAAGGTGACAAATACGCAGGTACTTACAACCTAGGGCTATCATAGGGACGGTGCCGAAACCAAAACTTTCGGCGCCGAGTAAGGCGGCTTTTAGCACGTCTTGTCCGGTTTTTAATCCTCCATCAACCTGTAGGCGTATCTTGTGTCTTAAACCATTTTCGATCAGAGACTGGTGTACTTCAGCCAATCCTAGTTCCCAAGGACTGCCGGCATACTTAACTGACGAGATTGGGCTTGCACCCGTTCCGCCATCGTAACCAGAGATGGTGATCATATCGGCATAAGCTTTGGCGACACCGGTAGCTATAGTTCCCACACCAGGCTCAGACACGAGCTTGACGGAGACCATAGCCTTTGGATTGATCTGCTTTAAGTCAAAAATCAGCTGGGCCAGATCTTCAATCGAGTAGATATCATGATGAGGCGGTGGTGAGATGAGTGTCACCCCTGGTCTTGCGTTACGTAGGGCTGCGATTTCGACACTGACTTTGTGGCCAGGTAGTTGGCCGCCTTCACCGGGTTTTGCGCCCTGTGCAACCTTGATCTGCAACACTTCAGCATTCATCAAGTAGTGGGCGGTAACGCCAAAACGTCCAGAGGCGATCTGCTTGATTTTAGAATTTCGCTCAGAGTTGAATCGGCTTGGATCTTCGCCGCCTTCGCCTGAGTTAGAGCGGCCACCTAGGCGGTTCATTGCTACGGCTAATGCTTCATGGGCCTCAGGACTCAATGCACCAATGCTCATGGCGGCGCTATCAAACCTTGAGTAAAGCGTATCTGCCGATTCAACACTGTCGAGTGCCACTGCTGGTAGCTCGCCTTTTATCGCGATAAGATCACGTAAGGTGGCTATGGGGCGTTTATCAACCAGTTCGGTAAATTTCTTATAGCTTGCATAATCTCTCTCTTTCAAGCTGGCCTGTAGCGTGTTGACCACATCGGGATTGAAACAATGATATTCACCGCCTTCAACATATTTCAGTAAACCGCCTTGGGTCAATGGCAAGTGGGCACGAAAAGCCTGTTTGTGCAGGAGAATCTGATCTTGCTCCAGTTCGGTAAAACTGGCACCTTCGATACGACTGATGACTCCTTTAAAACAGAGTTCAACTACCTTACTGGCAATGCCTATGGCTTCGAACTGTTGGCTACAACGATATGAGGAAACTGTACTGATCCCCATTTTTGACATGATTTTCCTAAGGCCTTTATCTATGCCGTGACGGAAGTTAAGCATTAACTGATAATTTTCAGGAATATTATTGAGTTTAGCCATTGCCGAGATGCTCTCATAGGCCAAATATGGGTAGATTGCAGTCGCTCCGAAGCCGAGCAGTACGGCGAAATGATGTGGGTCACGGGCCGAGCCAGTTTCTACGACGATGTTGGTGTCACAACGCAAACTCTTATCAACAAGAATTCGTTGAACGGCTCCGACGGCCATCGCAGCCGGAATGACCTGTTTCGACTTGCCAGTAGCACGGTCAGACAATATCAATAATGTTGTGCCTGTGCGAGCCAATCGTTCAGCTTCATCACAGATGCGGATAATCGCTTGTTCAAGGCCTTCGCTAAGGTCATAGTTAAGGTCCACGGTGTTGGCGCGATAATAAGTTGAGTCGAGTGCCAACAACTGATTAAAGTCACTATAAAGCAGCACTGGGGAGTTAAACATCACCCGATATGCATGCCCTGTTGTCTCATTAAATAGGTTCTGCTCTCTACCGACGCAGGTAGAGAGTGACATTACATGCTTCTCTCTCAATGGATCGATAGGTGGATTGGTAACCTGAGCAAATTTCTGTCTAAAGTAGTCGTATACAGTACGTGATTTCTTAGAGAGCACGGCCATAGGGGTGTCATCACCCATGGAGCCCGTGGCTTCTTCCCCTTTATGGGCCAGAACCCATATAACCTGTTCCAGCTCCTCTCGTGAGTAACCAAAGTGCTTTTGGTATTGCAGCAGTTGATCGGCGCTAAATTCACATATCCCTTGCTCTGCTGCGGGGATCTCTTCCGCTGGAGTCAGGGTTTGACTGTTTTTTGCCATCCACTGCTTGTAGGGGTGACGGCGCTTGAGATCGTTATCTATTTCAAATGAGGAGTAAAGTTGACCGTTTAGGGTATCGAGTACTAACAGCTCGCCCGGGCCGACACGGCCCTTTTCTATTACCTCATCGGGTGCATAGTCCCAGATCCCCACTTCTGAGGCTAAGGTAAGGATCCTGTCTTTGGTGATCACATAGCGTGATGGGCGCAGGCCGTTACGATCTACGGCACACGCAGCATGTCGACCGTTGGTCATCACAATACCTGCGGGTCCGTCCCAAGGTTCCATATGCATGGAGTTGAAATCGTAGAAGGCTTTAAGTTCCTCATCCATTTCAGGATTACTCTGCCATGCTGGTGGAATAAGTAAACGCATTGCTCGGTAGAGATCCATACCGCCAGCGAGCAACATCTCAAGCATGTTATCCAGTGAAGAAGAGTCTGAGCCGGTCTCATTGACAAAGGGAGCAGCTTGTTGCAGATCCGGTAACAGTGGTGCGTTAAACTTATACGCACGGGCACGGGCCCACTGTCTGTTACCGTTAATGGTATTAATTTCACCGTTATGGGCCAAATACCTGAAAGGTTGAGCCAGTGGCCATTTTGGCGAGGTGTTAGTCGAAAATCTTTGGTGGAATAGGCAGATTGAGCTCTGCAGTCTGATATCGGCAAGATCTAAGTAAAACTCTGGTAGATCCGCAGGCATCATTAAGCCTTTATAGACGATCACTTGACCAGATAGACTGGCTACATAGAAATCTTTATCGTGGTGAAGTTGTTGCTCCAAACGACGTCTTGCCATATAGAGACGACGTTCAAGATCTTTTTCTCGCCAACCGATGGGTGAGTTAATGAGTACTTGATATATCTGAGGTAGACTCGCTCTCCCAATAGAACCAAGTACATCAGCATTGACCGGGACCTTTCGCCAGCCTGCAACACTTAATGTCTCTTTTTCCAGTTCGCGCTCTAATAGGAGTTTAGCCTGATCTGCTAATTGCTCATTTTGGTTAAGGAAAAACATGCCAACGGCAAATTTACGACTGAGGTGCCAGTCGTTCTCGGCGGCTATCGCTTCGAAAAATTTAACAGGAAGTTGCATCAACAATCCGCAACCGTCGCCTGTACGCCCGTCAGCAGCGATCCCGCCACGGTGTTTCATACGGTCTAAGCCGTGAATTGCAGTTCTTACTATGCGATGGCTAGGTTCGCCATCCATCTGGGCTATCAGGCCAAAACCACAATTGTCTCTCTCGAAACTGGGGTGATACAAGCTCATACACAAACTCCCTAAACTTAAACTAAATACTACGTCGGGAAAAATGTTGTTATATCTATATATATTCACCCGAACCATTCAAATTAACGCTTGAGTAGATAAAGGTCAAACCTAATAATTGAATAAGTAATGTACATTTCATGCAGTTTCACCACGACCAAAGTATTACCTTACGTTGACGTCAACTGGAAAATTGTTTATATAACCTTATGAATAAAAAGAATTTACGTGTTTTTCCATTTTATTAGTTAATGAAATGTAACAAAGCTTGGTGGGGATATATTTTTGAGAAATATGATTTTCACTGTAAAAATAGTGCATTGTTAGCTAGATTCGCATTTGCTTATTTATGCAGTCTTGATGAGTTAACTTCATTTTTATACCTATTTTTTTGCTGAATCTCTATTTCTGTTATTTTTTCTCTTTTGTTGCCATTTGACCTTTGTTTGATTTGGCACCACTTTTTTGATTGTGTGATGCATTAGAATCTACTGATTAATTCTTATAGTAGTAAAAAATGGGTTTAGATCAGTTCGTCAACACGTTTGGTGTTGCCTGTAAAAAGCAGTTTGGTGAAAAATTAAAGAAATTAACTATTGACGCAAAATTTACCTGTCCAAATAGAGACGGTACCTTAGGTAAAGGTGGCTGCACCTATTGTAATGTGGCTTCTTTTAGTTATGAGCATGGTACTGAGCTATCGATACCTGAACAACTGAATAAAGGTAGGGAAAGGTTTGCCGGACGATCGACAAAGTTCATCGCATATTTTCAAGCTTATACTAGCACTTATGACGAATACCAGGTACTAAAAGATAAGTATGACGAGGCCGTTACCGATCCTGATATCGTTGGGTTATGTGTGGGAACTCGGCCGGATTGTGTCTCTGATGACGTGATTGAGCTACTTGTTGGTTATCAGGAGCGTGGAATTCAAGTCTGGTTAGAGCTGGGACTACAATCGGCAAATGATAAAACACTAAAGCGCATTAATCGGGGTCATACGATGGCCGATTATCTCGACACGGTGACGCGGGCCAGAGCCAGGGGTATTAAGGTCTGTACTCATCTTATTCTAGGTTTACCGGGAGAGGGGCATGTAGACTATCTTAATAGTCTACATGCGGTACTCGAAGCTGGCGTTGATGGGCTTAAGTTACATCCACTGCATATTGTCGAAGGTAGCACTATGGCAAAAGCATGGCGCAGTGATCGAATAGCGCTACTGTCAATGGAAGATTACGCTTTCAGTGTTGGCGAAATGATAAGGTTTACGCCAAAAGAAATTATTTTTCATAGAGTTACTGCTTATGCGAAGAAACCCATACTATTAGCGCCCGATTGGTGTGTTTTTCGTTGGAATGGTTTAGTGGCTATTGTTGATGATTTGAAAGAAAAAGGTGGGCAGGGAAGTTATTTGATTTCTAAGTTAAAAATGACCTAAAACCCTTGTAGGAAATGGTTAAATGACAGATTCTATTAACAATTAGTTATAAGGTGGTTAATAAATGAATGTTTTTTCGGTCTTATGACTCATTTAGTTGCACCAGTAATTATAGCGGGTATTATGTTGTAAGTTAGTTTGTATACAATCAAGAATTTTTGAGAGGTGCCTTAATATGGCAACAGCTGGGATAGAATCAATTTTAGATCTTAATACTCTAGAGCAATACTGCAGCGCAATTGGTGCTGGCACTTTACTCAAAAGTGTCGTTTTATTTGAGCAGTTAATGCCTGAGTATGTTGGTAACTTGGTTAATGCCAAAGAAGCTCAGGATAAGGACACATTATGTTCTGAAGCTCACAAGTTTAAAGGTGCTGCCGGTTCAGTAGGTCTAAAACGTATTCAGCAGCTAGCTCAACTACTTCAGCATGGTGAAGATGCTGAGTGGGCTGATGGACACCAAGCCTGGTTACAAGCTATTGTAGATAATGCTAGTTTAGATCTTGCTGAACTTAAGTTGTATTTGGAAGCAAAAGCCTAAGTTAGATTGAGTCTGTTTGTATTTCAACGCACTAATCTTTAAAGCGCTATTTTAAAAGCACTAATGAAGTTTGCTTCATTAGTGCTTTTTTGTGTCTGACTTTTAACGGTTGTACGTAATATCAGAGGCCCTTCACATTTCGAAATCACAGAACACGTAAATTGTGGCCAAACTATGCTAAAGTCATATTGAATTTTTGGATGACAATCTTAGTTGGTAATCGATTTTATGAAGCATTTACCCAGTTTAAAAAACCTCTATTACCTAGTGAACCTCTACCAAGAGCAAAACTTTAATCGGGCAGCGAAGATATGCCATGTGAGCCAATCAACGCTCTCTAGTGGTATACAGAATTTAGAGGAACAACTTGGTCATCAGTTGATCGAGCGTGATCATAAATCATTTATTTTTACTGCGATTGGTGAGGAAGTCGTGATCCGCTCACGTAAGTTGCTTACCGATGTCGATGACCTTGTTGAGCTGGTGAAGCACCAAGGAGAGCCGATGACTGGTGATATACGTCTAGGTTGTATTCCGACAATAGCCCCGTTTCTACTGAGTCGTGTTGTGAGACATTGCCAGCAAGCTTATCCAGATTTGACTATGTATTTGAAAGAAGATACGACGGAAAGGTTGATCGATGCGTTGGGTAAAGGAGAGTTGGACCTGTTATTACTCGCTTTACCTGTTGATACCAGTGGCTACCATAGTATGAAGGTGGGTATCGATCCCTTTAAGCTGGTAGTACACACTGAGTTGGTTGGTGAAATTAATGAACCATTGGATTATCAATCACTGCCTGATGAAAGTATTTTTCTACTACAAGCTGAACATTGTATAACCGGCCATGCCATCAGCGCCTGTCAGTTAGGGGATAGTGCAAAAGTTAATCCATTCGCAGCAACGAGTCTTCATACGCTGGTTCAAATGGTTAACGGTAAGTTGGGTACCACATTTTTACCTCAGATGGCAATCGATGCGGGGATCCTTAATGATACTGATTTGGTGGTAATGCAACCACCTGGTGAAACACCGTATCGAGATATCGGCCTTGTGTGGCGGCAAACATCGAGTCGGATTTTAACTTTTAGAACCATAGGGTTAGCGATTCAGGAGTTATTGAGTAAAGAGATAAAGTAATCTAAAATTAGGATAAATACTGGTTTAGCCTGCAAAACCTAAGTTTATCTCAGGCTTTTGTGTCTCATTGAGTTGGCTGGTTGCTTGAGACACCAAACACTTCGATTGAGTGTTGTTTCCCCTTTAATTTTATCGGACCAAGATTGCTCAGTATATATTGGCCACTGCCTTTGTCTAATCGCGATTCCAGAGAACCTGAAATCAGCATTCTCTGGCCCAATGGGTTACATTGGTCCTGAAGTCTGGCTAACGTATTGAGCACATCGCTAAAGTAGCTTATCTCTTGTTTCTGCACCCCAACGACAGCCGTCACGACTTGACCACAATGAGCCGCCGCTTTAAATTTAGGAACGAAGCCATACTGTTCTTCGAAATATTGACGTTGCCAGTTTAGTTGTTGACTAAACTCAAAATAGATATTAAAACAGCGATCTTGCAACACGCCATCTTTTAAAGGCCAATGTATTAATACTGCGTCGCCCATATAGCGGTATATTTCGGCTTCGTTATTGATCACTGTGTCAGATAACAAGCTGAAACTATCTTGAATTAATCGACTAAAGCGGTAGTCACCTAGTGTCTCTGCATGCGTTGTTGAGGCAACCATATCCAGATAGAGAAACAATCTTTGCTCATATCTAGGTTTATGGTATTTACCTAGACCTATATTAAGTAAAACACGTGGACCAACAAGTAAGGCCATTTGTTCGATAAAAGCTAAGCCAACTCTAACGACCACAAGGTAGACGATAAGAGCCTGAAATGAAGGACTGTAGAGAATATGTGCTGTTAGCATCTGTCTCAAGGTGGCCATATGGTTCTCTATGGCCCACATATTGAGGTACTGGGTAATATAGGCAAGCGTCGTGGCGCCAAGAAGGAGAAATAGCCCTTTAAAAATCACCGAGAACAGATAAGGGAGACGATTGATCGCACTAAAGTCGGCAATCAAGTTAGACATCCAATGTAGACTACCGAAGATGATCCCCATATATACAGCCAATGTAGCTAGATCTGCAGTTCCTATAGCCCATTGAGGTAGCTCAGGTGATTGTGCGTAGCGAAAGAACACAAATGCCGCCATGGCGATTCCCCAAGCGAATATTGCAAAAATAAGTTTTTTTGCTTGTATGCGGGCTCTCACAGTAACGGGGGTATCCTAAGGCTGGCGGTCTGGGGCGCTATTTTATAGAAAAGACCCACTACATTTCCAGTAGTATTTGTGATCTTAGTCAAATGAAAGCCAGTTTCAGTGTTAAATGAGACTAAAACTGTAGAAATACTCGAATGTGTCAAAAAAACGTCTTGGTTAAAGCATTTAGAGCTGCAAAATGAATGCTAACAGCTTGTTTGTCTTGGTGATTGAGTGGTGAATCTTGTTGGTTAAATGTTGCTAGGTTATCGGTCGCGTGAACATTTTGCTAACTGAATGCTCTGGATAAAATTGATTGGGTGAATGGGATCTTGAGATAAAAACCTCTAGGGTTCGTCAATTGAGTCGTGCCATCAATCCCTATGCTTTGAGTGACGGAGCGACTATTTGCCCCTTTTGGCCTAAGTTGTAGCACTTCACCATGTCTGGCTGTTAGCTGCTTTACCTGTCCGAGTGCAATAAATTCCATGATCTCTTCCCAGTCTTGCTTTAACAGGGCAAGCTCAGTCTCATTTGGGCTCCATAAAATAGGAGTGCCGATTTGCCGTTGGGAAACGGGGATTGCTCTGTCTCCTTGAATGGGAACCCAAAGTACTGTCTGCAATTTATGGCAAACCACACTTGTTTCCCAAGTTAAGCCTTGGATATCAATTAAGGGAGCAACGGTGACATAAGTTGTTTCTATCGGTTTTCCTCTAGCATCTACGGGGATTGTTTTAAGTTCTACGCCGAGATGAAGAAAATCTGGCTCAGGTCTGGAACCTGCTAATGCCCCCAGTTCATATTCAATTAATTGACCGACCCAACCCTTGTCGCGTTTAAGGTTAGCCGGAGTGGTAAAGCCATGAGAATGCGCAAGCTGGCCTAATGTTAATCCTGCCATATCATAGGCACGACTCATTAACTCAACGATTGTTTTGGGAGAACGGGGGGCTGTCATTCAGTTATTTTACCTAAGCTGATAGAGATAGCAATCTGTGGGCAAAAAACACACAAGTTAACGTGTGTTGATAACTTATTTTTAGGTTGCCATCTTAAGTTGTTGATAATAAATGTGAAATAACATAAAAAATTAACACGTGGTAATCTAATTTTGAGCCAGTTTGGTTTTACCCCAAACTTCCAACATACTTATCCACAGTTTTATTGGATAACTTCTAAATATGAATCTAAAGCTCTAAAATTTTGAGATGTCAAACATAATATTAGTGATTAAATTAATGAATTAGATTAATTATCCCTTTTGTCTGTGAATAACCTAGAAATTTTAAAGCTGGATAATTTAAAAGTTATTCATTGATTAATAAATGACCTTTTTTGATTTTTAGTGCATATAAAAATACAGCGTCTATTATTATCTATATGTAATTAAATGGATTTTAACTATATTGTTAAAATTTTTTACATTGTGGAATTTGCTCTCTATTTATGTTTTCAACTGTTATAAATGAGTTAGGAACAGAGATATCCACAGAAATTGTGGATATCCTCACATGTTCAATGGCGGTGCTGTTGATAAAAACAGATAATTTGTTTTTTTATCCAAGATTATTCTATAACGGGATATTTGCCGAAGGCCCTGCTTTGTGAAACAATCGAGCCATTAGAATGGTGAATTCACGGAGTCCATGTGATTGATAGTGACGGCTTTCGGGCTAATGTGGGCATCATTATCTGTAATCGTTTTGGGCAGGTTATGTGGGCGAGAAGATTCGGTCAACATTCCTGGCAGTATCCTCAAGGTGGCGTCGACGAAGGCGAGACCCCTGAGGAAGCAATGTATAGAGAGCTCTATGAAGAAGTTGGACTAAGGCCTGAGCATGTTCAGATCTTAACTTCAACTCGCTCTTGGTTACGTTACAGATTACCCAAACGCTTAATTAGACAAGATAGTAAGCCGGTATGTATTGGACAGAAGCAGAAATGGTTCTTGCTACAACTTAAAAGCAGTGAAAGTGCGATAAACTTAAATGCCAGTGGCCATCCTGAATTTGACGACTGGCGTTGGGTTAGTTATTGGTATCCCGTTCGACAAGTGGTGTCATTTAAACGCGATGTTTATAGAAAAGTCATGAAGGAGTTTGCACCTACTGCGCTACCATTTCAGGCTTGGGAGTCTCACAGCAGCAATAGTAATTTAAGAAGAGGTCGACGACGTTAAATGCTGATACATTAAACTCCCCTTTTACCTACTAGAGGGGAGCCACTATCTGAATATTCCTGACTAGGTGAAAATGGAGGTTTACTAAGTGTTAAAGACACTAAGAGATATTACACAGGCTGTTGCGGCAGCTCAGGATCTCCATTCAGCGCTAGAACTCTTGGTGACTCAGACAAAGTTAGCGATGGCAACTCAATGTTGTTCAATCTACCTATTAGAGGGACGCAAACTTGTTTTATCGGCGACAGATGGCTTGCTTACTGATGCTGTGGGTCTAGTTAAAATGTCCCTCAGTGAAGGTTTAGTGGGGCTGGTTGCTGAACGTGAAGAAGCTGTTAACCTTGCCGACGCTCGACAACATCCTAGATTTAAAGAGTTTATAGAGGTAGAAGAAGACAGCTATCGGGCATTTCTTGCCGTTCCCATCATCTATCAAAAACGTATCTTAGGTGTCTTAGTTGTTCAGCAGATTGAAGCCCGTCAGTTTAATGAGGGGGAAGAAGCTTTCCTGATGACATTAGCTGCACAGCTCGCCATGGCTGTTAGAAACCTGAAAATGAAAGATGAAGTACAAAGCAGTCAAAATCAACTTCATTTTACGGGTACATCCGCCGCTAACGGTATAGCTATCGCCCATGCCTTAGTACTAGGTGCCCAGATATCTCTGGAACAAGTTGATTCTCGCACTAAAGATATCGTGTCTGAAGAAGCTAGATTACACAATGCTATTGAGGCTTGTAAAAATACACTGACCTCCCTATCTCAGCGGTTCGAACAAGAGCAAGATAATGAAGTCGTCTCTATTTTTTCTGCGCTTCTGCTGCTGCTTGATAATGCCAGTTTAGGTGGAGAATACATTAAAGAAGTGAGAGGCGGTTGGTGTGCTGTCTCTGCTGTGAGCCGTGTTTCACTGCGTTATATTGAACAATTCACTCAGATGCAAGATCTCTATCTGAAAGAACGAGCTAGTGATATTAGAGACTTAGGGCAACGCGTGTTACGCTTGCTAATTGAGCCCGAAAGGATGGAGGTTGATCCGGGGATCCCGGTCATCTTAGTCACAAAGGAAGCTGATGCTACTATGTTAGCAGAGTTTCCTCGGCACAAGCTCGTGGGGATTGTGACTGAACAAGGTGGGGTAAATTCCCATGCCGCTATTTTAGCCAGAGCCTTAGGCGTACCGGCTATCATAGGTGTTGAAGGGATCCTTAACGCGGGTATTGATAAGAAGTTGCTTATCATTAATGCCAATCGAGGTCAGTTACTCGTTGATCCCTCTCAGACGTTAATTAATGAATATCGTCATTTGATCTCTGCCGAAAAAGCGTTACAGCATAAATATGCGCTGGAGCTGAATTTACCGGCCGAGACCATTGACGGTAAACGTATTCATCTATATCTAAATGCTGGTCTATTAAGCAGTTTAGCGTCAGAAATTGCTGAAGGTTCTGATGGCGTTGGTCTCTATCGCACTGAGATACCATTTATGCTACAGCAGAGGTTTCCCAGTGAGTCAGAGCAGATAAAAGTTTACCAAGAGGTGCTAAATGCCGCTAGTGGCAGGCCTGTTGTGATGAGAACTTTAGATGTTGGCGGAGATAAACCACTTTCCTATTTTCCTATCAATGAGGAAAACCCTTTTCTTGGCTGGCGAGGCATCCGCTTATCACTCGATCATCCAGAGCTTTTTCTCGTTCAACTTAGGGCTATGGTTCATGCCGGTGGAGAGGGAGAACAATTGCATATCCTACTGCCGATGGTGAGTAACCTTGATGAAATTGACCAAGCAAAAGCTTATTTAGAACAGGCTTATTTCGAACTGAAGAACGACATTAATCCAAATATTGTTAGACCTAAGCTAGGTATCATGTTGGAAGTGCCTGCTTTGTTGTTTCAGTTAGCGGAAGTGGCCAGACGAGTCGATTTTATATCGGTGGGATCCAATGACTTGACTCAATACCTGTTGGCTGTGGATAGAAATAACCCAAGGGTAAGTACACTTTATGATTGTTATCACCCGGGGATATTACGAGCCTTAAAGCGAGCTCGTTTTGATTGTTGGCAGTATAATCTACCTGTAAGCGTATGTGGAGAGCTCGCCGGAGAACCTATCGGCGTTATTTTGCTGGTTGCGATGGGGTATGATCAACTGAGCATGAATCAGGGCAGTTTAGCTAAGGTCAATTATCTTCTGAGACGAGTCTCACATTCTGATCTTAGTGAACTGTTAGAGATGGCATTGACCTTAAGTCATGGTCACGAGGTGAGGGAGTTGGTGAGGTGTTATTTCGAGTCACGAGAGTTAGGTGCACTGCTTAACTAATTATTATGCCCCTGCCATTTTTGCTATAAACTATGGCTCTTTTTTCAGTGAAGGTGTTGCCTTGGATAGCCTAGTTTTAGTTTTTATTAGCTGCTTAGCTTTAGGTGCCGTGATCGGTTTTATGGCAGGGTTGCTCGGGATCGGTGGTGGTGTCATCGCCGTACCAGCCTTGCTTCTCTTACTACCCCGGATAGGTTTTGTGCCAGAAGTTTTGCCCCATGTGGCGATCGCGACCTCACTTGCAGCTATCATCTTTACCTCTCTCTCTTCAGCTCAAGCTCACCACAAACGTGGTAATATTCCCTGGCCTATGTTTAAGCCTATGCTGCCAGGGTTAATCTTAGGTTCCATCTGCTCCGGATTTATCGCTCAAAAGATCAGTGCGGATCAACTGCAGCAGATATTCGCACTTTTTGTGATCTTAATGGCATTTCAGATGGCGTTCCCTTTTCGCGTTACTGTTGAGAATAAGCCGCTTCCCAGTACCCTAACACTATTTTTGACCTCGGTGATTATCGCTATCATTGCGGCCTTAATGGGAATTGGTGGTGGCATTTTACTTATTCCCTTCCTGAGCTGGTGTGGATTACAGATGCGCAATGCCATAGGTTTCTCTTCGGCATCAGGTGTGTTCATCTCTTTGTTTGGTAGTGTGGGCTATGTGATAGCGGGTTGGCAGGTATCAGGATTGCCTGAAGGCACTCTAGGCTATGTTTATTTACCAGCACTTATCGGAATAGTGATAACTTCAGTATTAATAGCACCTCTAGGAGTCAGGGCGGCCAGCATCTGGCCGACTCCGATGTTGAAGAAAATTTTTGCACTCTTGCTTATTTTGACAGGGGTTAAACTCGCATTCATCTAGTAGACTGCAATGGGTTAACAGAATAACGCAGAGTAGAATTATTTAGCTCGTTGCACGGAATTTGTATTTTATTTTAATTAGGCGTCATCAGAGGGACAGTGGTAATGAAGCAGTATTTAGATCTATGTAACAGAATTATCGATAAGGGCACTTGGGTAGAGAATAAGCGTACCGGTAAACGCTGTTTAACTGTGATTAATGCCGATCTGGTTTATAACGTAGCAGATAATGAATTCCCTCTCATTACTACGCGAAAAAGTTTTTGGAAAAGTGCTATTGCTGAGATGTTGGGTTATATACGCGGCTATGATAATGCCGCCGATTTTAGAAAGATAGGCACTAAGACCTGGGATGCAAACGCCAACGACAATCAAGTCTGGCTAAATAACGCACATCGTAAAGGTAAAGATGATATGGGACGGGTTTACGGTGTTCAGGGCCGAGCCTGGAGTAAGCCGGATGGCGGCACAATTGATCAGTTAAGAAAAATTGTAGATAATCTTAAAAATGGCATCGATGATCGGGGTGAGATATTAAGTTTCTATAATCCGGGCGAGTTCCATATGGGATGTTTACGTCCCTGTATGCATACCCATAACTTCTCTTTGCTCGGTGATACTCTCTACTTAAATAGTTTCCAGCGTTCTTGTGATGTGCCACTAGGTTTAAACTTTAATCAGGTACAGGTTTTTGCTTTGTTGGCTATAGTTGCACAAATAACGGGCAAAAAACCAGGAATGGCTTATCACAAAATAGTTAACGCACACATATACGAAGATCAACTTGAGCTTATGCGTGATGTTCAGCTGAAAAGAGTTCCTTATGTGTCACCAAGATTAAGTATCAATCCAGATATTAAATCACTTGAAGATTTAGAAACTTGGGTCACTATGGATGATTTTGAAATATCGGATTATCAGCACCATGATGCGATAAAGTACCCTTTTTCAGTTTAGCCCCTTTACTACCGTTCACTATTCTGTAAATAACTGAATTAAATTAGATAATGGATATTGCATCGATTCATTATCTTAATTATTCTTAAGAATAATCTCTTTTATATACCTGTTTTCTTCGCTGTATTTTAAGCATAAACTTGTTCCTGTTGATATTTGTTTAAACGGAAGAAAAGCTTATACCATTTGGTATTAATTGATAACGAACCAAACTGTCTATACACTCTAAACATCGGAAATTCCGATGTTTAGAGCTGATGGAAACGAATATTCAAGTATATGAGTTTAAGCTAAACTCAATTCATTAAGTTTTTTTGGAGCGAAATATGGAAAGGGCGATTAAGAATTTTATGAGCCAAGAATCGGCAGGCGGCATTTTGTTAATGATTGCAGTCGCACTCGCTATGATAATGGCTAACTCCCCTTTAGCTGATGTTTATCAAGGTTTTCTAGATACCGAGATGCAGGTTCGTGTAGGCAGTTTGGATATTGATAAAACATTAATACATTGGATTAATGATGGCCTGATGGCCCTGTTTTTCATGTTGATTGGACTAGAAGTCAAGCGTGAACTGCTTGAAGGCGCATTGTCGAGTGCAGCTCAGGCATCATTACCTACTTTTGCAGCGATAGGGGGCATGGTCTTCCCAGCTGGTATCTATCTGTTATTTAACTATGGCGATCCTATCACTCAAGCGGGTTGGGCTATTCCAGCAGCGACGGATATTGCCTTCGCATTGGGTGTGATGGCATTGTTAGGCAGTCGTGTCCCTGTCTCGCTGAAAGTCTTCCTCTTAGCCCTAGCTATTATCGATGATTTGGGTGTGGTTGTGATCATCGCTATGTTCTACAGTACAGATCTCTCTATGTTGAGCTTAGTTGTTGCGGGAATGGCAATATTAGGTCTTATTGGGCTTAACCTGAAAGGTGTGACAGCACTGGGGCCATATGGTGTTCTGGGTCTTATCTTATGGATAGCGGTGCTAAAATCAGGTGTTCATGCCACCTTAGCAGGAGTAATTATCGCCTTCTGTATACCATTAAGGGCAAAAGATGGCAGTTCACCATCGGAAAGTTTGGAACATAGCTTACACCCATGGAGTACCTTTATTATCTTACCTATTTTTGCCTTTGCCAATGCAGGGGTAGACTTAAGCCCAATGAGCTTTAGCGATCTGTTATCGCCAGTGCCAGTGGGAATAGCGTTAGGCTTATTGTTAGGTAAGCCATTGGGTGTATTGGTATTTAGTTATATTGGTGTCAAGTTAAAGCTTGCGGTTCTTCCTGAAGGAATGGGCTGGAAACATATTGCTCCAGTGGCTGTGATGTGTGGCATCGGTTTCACTATGTCCATGTTTATCTCTTCACTAGCATTTACAGGTGATGCAGCCGTTAATGGTGACTTTGCAAGACTTGGGATATTGGTGGGGTCATTTGCTTCTGCGCTGATAGGTTACTTCTGGTTATCAAAAGTATTGCCTGAGGTCTCTACGAGCAAAGCAAATATTAAAGGAGAAGTGGTATGAGAACAGTATTAGTAACCTTAGCCCTGAGTTTTGGCATGGCTTTTACAGCGAATGCAAATCAACTAAATGCTTGTAACTCTGATATTGAGAGTGAATCTTGCCACCACTATCTAGAAGGTGTTGTTGATGGTGCTTTGATGTACAAGCCGAATGCTGTAGGGGCTCGTATAGAGACTGACAGTTACGAGTCACGAGCGCTTAAGTATCGTGGTGGTAAGCGTTTTCAAGAGGCGAACCGTACATACTGTGAAGGGCGAATTCCGGATCGTGACGTGCTCGTGAATGGCTTGGCTGAAGCATTCATTGCTGGCAATGTACAAAATGTTGAGATGCTTAATAGTGTGATGTATAACCTGATGGATTGTCAGCGTCTTAAGTAATGTCACATTTAAACTATAATCACCTATATTATTTTTGGATGGTGCATAAAAAAGGCTCGGTAGCAAAAGCTGCTGAGGCTTTATGCTTAACCCCTCAAACGGTGACAGGACAGATCCGTGTACTTGAGACGCGTCTCAAGGGCAGTTTGTTTAAACGAGCAGGGCGTTCGCTTGAACCGACTGAACTTGGCGAGTTAGTGTTTCGTTATGCTGATAAGATGTTTAGTCTAAGTTATGAGATGTTGGACATTCTTAACTATCAAAAAGATGAGAATATTCTATTTGAAGTTGGGATTGCCGATGCACTCTCAAAAGGGCTGGCGAGTCGAGTACTCTTGTCAGTTGTACCCAGTGATGGTTCTATGCACCTTGCTTGCTTTGAGTCGACTCACGAGAGCCTCATGGAACGGTTAAGAGAGCATAAACTGGATATGATCTTGTCAGACTGTGCTGGTGAATCTTTGAAATATCCTGAAATATTATCTAAGAAATTGGGCGAGTGCGGGGTTGCTTTTTTCTCCTCAGAGACGTTTAGTTGTCCTTTTCCTGAGTGTTTAGAACAAGGCAAGTTATTGATCCCTGGCAAACGCTCCTCTCTAGGCCAACAACTTCATCATTGGTTTGATGAAAATGGACTCAACGTGAATATCTTAGGTGAATTCGACGATGCGGCTATGATGAAGGCATTTGGTTATTTCAAGCAGGGAATTTTCGTTGCTCCCTCTATTTATAAACAAGATATTCTCGCCCATGATATGTTTCTTCTCGGTGAAACAACCGACATCAAAGAGGTATATCATGTGATGTTTGCCGAAAGGATGATCCAGCATCCAGCTGTGAAGCGCCTATTGGCAACGGATTTTACCGATCTTTTTGCAGGTCGTGATGCTCAAGTACAGCAACTATAGTTTGAAGAGCACTGTTGAGTTCGTTCATATAGTGTTCGTTCATATTGAAGTCAGTGATTGATAAGATTACACTAGCGACAAAATAAGCGAGAGGTAAGATTACGTGTCTGAACCAATTAAAATAGCGAGAGTGAGATGGGCTTGCCGCAGAGGTATGTTGGAACTTGATGTTCTATTTCAACCTTTTGTTGAAAATCATTATGAGCAGCTGTCTAACCAAGATAAAAACACCTTTGTTCGTTTGTTAGAGGGTGAAGACCCTGTATTATTTGCTTGGTTTATGGGCCATGAAAAGTCCACAGATCCTGAGCTTGCCGAAATGGTAATTCGTGTCCGTGGAAGAGAAGCAGCATAGTTTTAGCTTAATCTCCTCATTCGACCAGCGGTTTTCGTTGGTCGTTCTTGCTTGCTTATGTTTGACTTCATTTCTTGCCTGGCCTCCCTTCGATAATCTGTTCTACCATCTGACTCAAGTAATCTTTTTTTCATTTATGTTGCTGTTTTTTACTGCTCAATTTTGGAAATTAAATTGCTGGAAATGTCAGTTTATTCTCAATGTTGCAGGAGAAGGGAGCCTTGCAGGTGTAGAGAAGTTTACCTTATACAAAAGAGCGTTTGTTTCGCCTTTTATCTGTCTTTTCTATATTGAAACGGAAAAGGGGCTGAGTTTACTGATGGTATGGGCTGATATGTGTGACGACATAAGTTATCGTCACTTGTGTCGTCTGCTGTTAACTAAAAAGCCCTGATCGCTCTGGGCTGAAGCCAAAGTGGCTCTGGAGTTCACTTTGGCTTTAACTGTTGGTGATAAAACTTAAACCGATAGCCATAAATACAGCTTAGTCTGGTTGTAATATCGTTGGGGTTGGCTTAGGCAATTGCTCCGGATAATCAATATTGTAATGGAGACCACGACTCTCTTTACGTTCCATCGCACAACGAATGATCAGTTCGGCGACCTGCACTAAGTTTCTTAACTCTAGCAAGTTGTTGGTGACATGAAAGTTACTGTAATATTCCTGTATCTCCTGCTGCAGCATTAAGCAACGACGCAGAGCACGCTCAAGGCGTTTATCTGAGCGAACAATGCCGACATAATCCCACATAAAAAGCCTAAGCTCATGCCAGTTATGGGCAATCACCACTTCTTCATCTGAATTGGATACTTGGCTCTCATCCCAAGCCGGTAGCGTGCCTGGCATAGGGATTTTGTGCAGTTGACTCGCAATATCTTCACCAGCGGCACGGGCAAAGACTAAGCACTCCAGCAGAGAGTTACTGGCTAAACGATTGGCCCCGTGCAAACCTGTGTAAGCGACTTCACCAATGGCATAGAGACCGTTAAGATCGGTTTGGCCATGCAGATCCGTCATCACACCGCCACAAGTGTAATGCGCAGCGGGAACCACAGGAATGGGATCTGTGGTGATGTCGATACCAAATTCCAGACAACGTTTATGTATTGTTGGAAAGTGCTTGATAACAAAATCGGCTGGTTTATGGCTAATATCGAGATAAACACAATCTGAACCTAAGCGCTTCATCTCATAATCGATGGCTCGAGCAACGATATCCCTTGGTGCCAGTTCGGCGCGTTCATCAAAGTCTGGCATAAAGCGGCTACCATCAGGTCGTCGCAGATAAGCACCTTCACCACGTAACGCTTCAGTGAGAAGGAAGTTTCTGGCATCGGCATGATAGAGACAGGTGGGGTGGAACTGGTTAAACTCCATGTTGGCAACACGGCAACCTGAGCGCCAAGCCATGGCAATACCATCTCCGGAAGCAATATCGGGATTCGATGTATATTGATACACCTTTGAGCATCCGCCAGTCGCTAGAGCAACAAAGCGAGCTTTAACCGTTTCAACATGTTCCTCATCCCTATTCCAGATATAAGCACCGAGTACTCGATTTCCTGAAAGATTCAACTTGCGTGAGGTAATAAGGTCGATGGCGTTATAGCGTTCAAGGACGCGAATATTGGGATGCGCTTTGGCTCTGTCTTGCAGCGTCATCTGAACTTCTTTACCTGTAGCATCTGCGGCATGAAGGATGCGTCTATGACTATGACCGCCTTCTCGGGTGAGATGATAGGGCGCTTTGCTGGCATCTCCTTTGAAATTTTCCTCTTTATCAAATGCGACGCCACATTCGATTAGCCACTCCATGGCGCTTTTTGCATTCTTAGCGGTGAACGTGACAACTGATTCATCACATAAACCAGCACCGGCAATTAAAGTATCAGCAACATGGGACTCTATAGTGTCATCTTCATCGAAAACTGAGGCAATACCTCCTTGGGCATAATATGTCGAACCTTCACTTAAAGGTCCTTTAGATAATATTATAACTTGTGACTTTTCAGCAAGATACAAAGCGAGTGTTAGGCCGGCAGCGCCACTGCCAATAACCAAAACGTCAGATTGGTGTTCAACTACTTGTTTCATCAGGTATCATGGTAAGTCTATGGGTGTCATCTATGGTAAACCAAGTCAACAAATATGGATACATCCCTAGCTAACAGAAAATAAATTCAACTTTATGCAACTTTTTTAGAACTTTTCAGAAGTAAGCTAGTCTACATATGTGAATATGATTCGAGCGACTGAGAAATCAGCATTTTAGATTTAGGAGTAGTCGGCTCGGATGAGTGGACAAATAAGTGATCAACAGCTAGTTGAACGAGTGCAACAGGGAGATAAGAACGCTTTTAACCTCTTAGTGCAAAAGTATCAAAACAAGGTCATGAGTTTGATTTCGCGTTATGTACGCAATCAGGCTGACGTTGCTGATGTGGCTCAAGAAGCGTTTATAAAAGCTTATCGAGCATTGCCTAATTTCAGAGGAGAAAGTGCATTCTATACTTGGTTGTATCGGATTGCAGTTAATACTGCAAAAAACCATTTAGTGGCACAGGGGCGCCGCGCACCTGCAAATGATATCGATGTTGAAGATGCTGAGTATTATGATGGTAGTGATGCGTTAAAGGAGTTTGCCTCTCCAGAGCGTTTGATGATGTCAGAGGAGATCCAGAAAGTGATCTTTGACACATTAGATACTCTGCCAGAAGAATTAAAGATGGCTATCTCGTTACGTGAGCTCGATGGTATGAGTTACGAAGAGATCGCTAATGTAATGGACTGTCCCGTTGGTACCGTAAGATCTCGCATCTTTAGGGCCAGAGAGGCAATCGATAAAAAGCTTCAGCCTTTGCTTGAGCAGTAATCTTTTTTACTAATTATATGTAATATACAGGTGATAAATGGATAAATTAGGTCAGGAATGGGTATCCGCTGCCGTCGATGGTGAAGTCGATGCGCAGACGTTAGCTGAACTTTCAGCTGATAAGGGTTCACATGAACAGTGGCGTGATTATCATATGATAGGCGATGCAATGCGTGGTGAGCTGCCTAGAACAATGAATTTAGATCTCAGTGCAAGTATTGCGGCTGCAATTGAATTAGAACCAACGATTTTGCTACCGGTTCAACCTAAGCTTGATGAATCACAACCAGCTAAAAAGTCGAACGTGATCCCGCTGTTTAAGCAGTTTGGTCAATATGCGATTGCCGCGAGTGTGGCGCTATTTGCTGTGATTGGAGTACAAAATTACAATCAAGAAAGTGCTATCGACGCATCGCCTTTGCCAGTATTGAATACTCGTCCTCTTGTTGGCAGTGTGACACCAGTCAGTCTGCAGACGGGCTCAGTTCAGCAAAATCAAGGCTATAGCAATGTACAGATCATGGAGCAACGTCAACGTATCAATGCATATATCCAAGATCATATGTTGCAGCAAAGATTGAATAATGGGGTTAAGATAGGCGACAATAGTAATAGCGAACACAATGTTGTTCCTGTGAACAATTAGTACTAAAGGTACTATTCTCTATTTTAGTTATACTCGTGAGGAGTTAGCTTGCGTCTTTTCCTGTTAGCACTGTTAGTTTTACATTTTCCTGCGATGGCGCAGGAAGATATGTCGGCAAAAGCTTGGCTAGATAATATGAGCCAAGCTCTGCGTGAACAAGAATACAAAATCTCCCTAATTCAGCTCCAAGCGGATCATATACGCCCTTTAGTTTATATCCATGGCAAGATTGAAGATCAAGAGGTTGCTTTTCTTGAGCATCTTAATGGTCCACCTAAAAATGCTGTAAGAGTTGGCGATACCGTCACTTTCATCGAACATGATCAACCTGCCTACAGTGTAAATGCAAATCGGATACCAGGTATTTTACCACCAGTCTTTGCTGGCGATATTTCAGCTTTGGAGTCGGGTTATACATTCGTGTTGGGCGGTCGTAGCCGGTTAGCTGGACGTCCTAGTCAATTAGTGCGAATTATTCCAGTTGATGACTTTAGATACGGGTATCAAGTCTGGTTGGATTTAGATACTTATCTGCCTTTACGCTATGACATGTTAACCCAAGACAAGCAGTTACTAGAACAGCTTTTAGTCGTTGAACTCCTTGTGTTAGATGATGTTCCAACGATACTCAATCAAGCCTATAAGCAACAGTGGCCAGGTGTGATAGCCCAACCTACTCGTGATGCAGGTGATAACTGGAAGTTTAAGTGGTTACCTGAAGGCTTTAAGGTGCTAGTGAAAGACAGCCACAGATTAATGGGGAGCCATGAAGCAGTTGAATATATTGCCTTAAGTGACGGTATTGCCAACATCTCGGTGTATGTCGCTAGGGCTGGAGATGCAATGATGCCTGAAGAGTTGGTCACTAGAAATGGTCTATCTTTAGCGACAGAGCGTATCGGTAATGCCGAAGTGGTTGCCGTTGGTAAAGTCCCTGCTGAAACGCTATCCCGTATTGCTAAAAGTATCACTATCGAATAGTTGTTGAGTATATTTTATGATGGAAGAGATGGCAAAAGTACTCACGTGTGATGGCAGCGGTTGGGTAACGGTTGAAGTTCAGGTGAAGAATGCCTGTAATCATTGTGATAACAGCGAGTCATGTGGAACTTCGGCCGTTTCTAAAGCGTTTTCACCCAAGGTGCAGTATTTTTCAATTCCATCGGATGAACAATATGCTCCTGGTGATTTGTTGAAACTAGGCTTGCCTGAGAGCGTGATTTTAAAAGCGGCTGCCTTGGTTTATCTATTGCCCTTGACTGGGCTTTTCGTTGGTGTGGCGTTAACATCAATACTTAGCAGCCTATTTAGCTTAGCGGCCACTGATCTGGTGGTCATTCCATCTGCGCTTGCTGGTGCATTGCTGTTTTGGCTTGTAGCAAGAAGAGTTGCAAGGCGGATGGAAAATGATAGTCAGCCAGTGATTATTTCTCATCTCGGCCATTCAATATAGTGCTTTTGATGCAAGGCCATTAATTGCTCCTCGGCATTTGTTCCTGACAATGCTCTACCTCCTATATCCGTATAGTCCTGCACTAATGGCATTCGTAACATCTGATCTCCACGGCCTTAAGCGTTCCATACGCTTTAAGGATATTTCCCATATCCCTATGGGTCATTGGAGGAAATGTCTTAAGTGTGTAGGAAACATACAAGACCATGTTGTTCGCAACGAGTAAGGAACATAGTGTTCTATGTTTAAGCTCGTTAACACCGCATCGGATGCGCTAAAACTCGCCTGTAAGGAGTGTTTTGGGCTGGCTACTTTTGCGTTGAGTGAGTTTGCCAAAAAACACGCTGAGTTGAACACTTTCTTATATTGATTGGTATTGATAGCCCAATCGGGTACAATTCGGCACTTTCAAAAATTCTAACTTCGAGTACTCATCAGCCATATCATGAAGCACATTAGAAACTTTTCAATTATTGCCCATATCGATCACGGCAAATCAACACTCTCTGACCGATTGATCCAAGAATGCGGCGGTCTTTCTGAGCGTGAAATGGCAGCCCAAGTTTTGGATTCAATGGATATTGAACGCGAACGTGGTATTACCATTAAAGCGCAAAGTGTGACACTCAATTACACCGCATTAGATGGTGAAACGTACCAGTTGAACTTTATTGATACGCCAGGTCACGTCGATTTTTCCTATGAAGTTTCTCGTTCTTTAGCTGCTTGCGAAGGTGCACTGTTAGTTGTCGATGCTGGACAGGGCGTGGAAGCACAAACTCTAGCAAACTGCTATACGGCGCTAGAGATGGACATGCACGTTGTTCCAGTTCTAAATAAGATTGATTTGCCACAAGCAGATCCAGATCGTGTTGCCGAAGAGATTGAAGACATTGTCGGAATCGAAGCGACAGATGCGGTTCGTTGCTCGGCTAAAACTGGTGTGGGTATTAAAGACGTACTGGAAGTTATTGTTGCTGAAATACCACCACCAGAAGGTGATGTCGATGGACCACTACAGGCTTTGATCATCGATTCTTGGTTCGATAGTTACCAGGGTGTTGTGTCACTGGTTAGAATTAAAAATGGTGTGTTGAAAAAAGGCGATAAGTTTAAGGTTATGTCCACAGGGCAAAACTATAACGCGGATCGTGTGGGTATATTTACACCTAAGCAAACCGATACTACGGTACTGAGAACCGGTGAAGTAGGCTATGTCATTGCAGGCATTAAAGAGATCCACGGTGCGCCAGTAGGTGATACCTTGACTCACGCTAAGCATGGTGCAGAAAAAGCGCTTGCCGGTTTTAAAAAGGTTAAACCCCAGGTTTATGCGGGTCTATTCCCTATTTCGACTGATGATTATGAGAACTTTCGTGATGCATTGAACAAGCTTAGCTTGAATGATGCTTCGTTGTTCTTTGAGCCTGAAACCTCATCGGCACTAGGTTTTGGTTTCCGCATTGGTTTCCTAGGCCTACTTCACATGGAGATCATCCAAGAGCGTCTGGAACGTGAATACGATCTAGAGCTTATTACTACAGCCCCTACGGTTGTGTATGAGATTATCACTACAAATGGCGATACCATTTACGTTGATAATCCATCAGATCTACCTGCAATCAATAATATTACTGAGATGCGTGAGCCCATCGTCGAAACCAATATTCTGGTACCAAAAGAGTATTTGGGCAACGTGATCACCTTATGTATTGAAAAGCGCGGCGTACAAAAGAACTTGGTTTACCATGGTAATCAAGTGGCATTAACCTATGAGTTGCCTATGGCTGAAGTGGTCATGGACTTCTTTGACCGTCTGAAGTCAACCAGTCGTGGTTACGCCTCTCTTGAGTATAACTTTATCCGTTTTGAACCCGCTGATATGGTGCGTTTAGATGTCTTGATTAACGGTGACAGAGTCGATGCGTTAGCCATGATCATTCACAAAGGATTGATCCGCTCTAAAGGTCTGGCTCTTGTGAATAAGATGAAAGAGCTTATTCCACGTCAGATGTTTGATATTGCGATTCAAGCTGCGGTAGGCACTCAGGTCATCGCTCGTTCATCGATTAAAGCGATGCGTAAAGACGTAACAGCTAAATGTTATGGTGGTGACGTTTCCCGTAAGAAGAAGCTGTTGAATAAGCAGAAAGAGGGTAAAAAACGCATGAAGCAGGTCGGTAATGTGGAAGTGCCACAAGAAGCCTTCCTTGCAGTATTAAAGCTTAACGATTAATAAATTGATCCATTAATTAAATGGTTAAAATTTGTTAATAGACAGCGCCGCAGTTTGCGGCGCTTTCGTTAGTGCAGTATAAATGTGGTACCGATTCACTAACTGAGTTAGTGACTATTAAATTTTATGATTAAGGCAGGAGTTAATTATCTATGGCAGCCTATTTTTCCCTCATTTTGGTATTGGTGACCTTGTGCAGTGGCCTGATTTGGATGGCCGATGCATTGTTACTTGCACCTAAGCGCCGAGAGAAGCTTGCATTGGCTCAAGCAGCCAATGCAGATCTTAGTGAGGAAATAGCCGAGAAAATCACCCGTGAACCCACGTTAGTAGAAACCTCGCGCTCCATCTTTCCAGTGATTGCATTTGTACTCATTTTGCGTTCATTTATCTATGAACCGTTTCAGATCCCATCAGGCTCTATGATGCCAACTTTATTGGTGGGCGATTTTATTCTGGTTGAAAAGTTTACCTATGGTCTTAAAGATCCGGTTTGGCGCAGTCAGCTAGTCGAAAACGGTAAGCCTGAACGTGGCGATGTCGCGGTATTTAAATACCCCGTTGATCCCAGAATTGATTACATTAAGCGTGTGGTTGGTTTGCCTGGCGATAGAATTGTCTATCGTAATAAGCAACTTTATATCCAGCCAGCTTGCGTTGAAGGGGCTGAAACTTGCCCTGAACTTAAACAAGTGCCTCGCATCTCTGTAAATCAAGGTGAGTTTACCCATAACGGTACACCACTTTTACGCTATACCGAGAAGTTGGGTGATGTTAGTCATGATATTTTGATTGATCCAAGTCGACCCGATCCCGTGAATTACTACTTCCGTGAAGGCAATTTACCCGTCGGTGAGTTTATTGTGCCAGAAGGTCAATATTTCATGATGGGCGATAATCGCGATAATAGTACTGACAGTCGTTTTTGGGGATTTGTACCTGAAGAGAACTTAGTTGGCAAGGCTGTTGCGATCTGGATAAGTTTTGAGTTTGACCGTGTTAAAGCCGATTTTTTACCCACTTGGATACCAACAGGTGTTCGTTTTGAACGTGTAGGCGGTATTACATAAGATGGAACCGATTAAGAACATACCTAGACTATGTAGAACCTTAGGTTATGACTTTAATGAACTTGCTTTGCTTGATCATGCACTGACACACCGTAGTGCAGCGAGTAAGCACAACGAAAGATTAGAGTTCCTTGGGGACTCTATATTGTCGATCATAATTTCTGACGCATTATTTCATCAATTTCCTAAAGCAACTGAGGGTGATCTTAGTCGCATGAGAGCCACTTTAGTGTGTGGTAAAATGTTGGCAGAGATTGGATTTGAGTTTAAGTTAGGTGATTACCTAAAACTGGGTCCGGGCGAGCTAAAAAGTGGTGGATTCCGTCGTGAATCTATTATTGCGGATGCAGTTGAAGCGATTATTGGTGCCGTTTATATCGATGCTGATCTAGAGGTAACCCGTAGCTTAGTGCTTGGATGGTACAAGACACGTCTTGAGATTATTGAACCGATTAATCAAAAAGATCCAAAAACCCTGTTGCAAGAGTTGTTACAAGGTTTCAAAAAACCGCTCCCTGTCTACAAAGTGACAGATATTAGAGGGGAAGCGCACGCGCAAACCTTTACGATTGAGTGTTATGTTGAAGAGTTGCGTAAACCCGTTGTTGGGATTGCGAGTTCCCGAAGAAAAGCCGAGCAGCTTGCCGCTGCCCAGGCTTTGGAGTTAATAAAACGATGAGCAAGAAAGATAGCAGTGGTAAGAGCGAGCCTAATTTAGACGACCTACTAGCACAAATGAATAATCCATCATCAGCGGCTAAGTACGATGTGACTTACTGTGGCATGGTCGCGATTGTAGGTCGCCCTAACGTAGGTAAATCGACACTGTTGAATCATCTGCTTGGTCAGAAGATCAGTATTACCTCTAAGAAGCCTCAGACAACTCGTCACCGTATTATGGGGATTCATACTGTTGCAGAGCGTCAGGTGGTGTTTATCGACACGCCTGGCCTGCACATGGATGAGAAGCGTGCCATTAACCGCTTGATGAATCGTGCTGCGGCCAGTTCGTTAGCGGAAGTCAGCTTGGTTATCTTTGTCGTTGATGGCATGACCTGGACTCCTGATGATGACATGGTGCTGCGAAAACTTCAGAGCCGCGATGATGGTCGTAAGACTGTGCTTGCTGTGAACAAGGTCGATAATATCAAAGATAAAGAGTTGTTGTTTCCTTATCTTGAAGAGCTATCTAAGAAGTTTCCTTTTGATGAAATCTTACCGATTTCAGCGACCAAAGGGACTAACGTGAAACGCATCTTAGAGATGTCAATTGCATCTGTGCCAGAATCAGCCCACTTCTTCCCTGAAGATTATGTGACCGATCGCTCGCAGAAGTTTATGGCATCTGAAATCGTGCGTGAGAAATTGATGCGTTTTCTTGGTGACGAGCTGCCATACGATTGCACTGTTGAAATTGAACAGTTTAAGATGATGGAAAACGGCGTTTATCAGATTAACGCATTAGTGCTGGTTGAGCGTGAAACGCAAAAGCGCATGGTTATCGGCAACAAAGGCGAGCGTATTAAAACGATCAGCTCTGCTGCTCGTAAAGATATGGAAGTCATGTTTGATAATAAAGTCTTCCTTGAAATGTGGGTTAAGGTTAAGTCTGGCTGGGCCGATGATGAGCGCGCGCTGCGTAGCTTAGGTTATGGCGACGAATAATAAAGTAAGCATATGAAGCTGCTTACTTTATTGTGACAGCTTCGTTGAGTTTTTAGTCTATAAATACGATAAAAGTATGAGTCGAGCTCTGAATGATGATCACCGTTTAACGAGTCGGTTATATGATGAGCCTAGTTTTGGAACTGATACCATGCAACGTGGATATGTACTTCATACACGCCCTTTTACGGATTCGAGCGTACTGGTCAATATGTTGATCGATGGCTTAGGTCGTGTGGATTGTGTTGCTCGTTTAGGCAGCGGCAAGACCTCGATTAAGAGTATCCTTCAACCTTTTCAGCCGCTGATTTTTGAACTATCCGGTCGTACGAGTCTCAAGAACCTTATTCAGGTTGAAGCAGGCAGCCCCGCAGTACCTATTCGTGGTGAAGTGAGTTTTGCTGGCTTTTACCTTAATGAACTCATGGTGCGCTGTATTAGTGTCGATCATGGCGCAGAGCAGCTGTTTTTTGTTTATCATAAAACCTTAATGGCCATGGCGGCAGGATTTTGTCAAAGTCAACTGCGCTATTTTGAACTGAGTCTGCTTAAAGAAATAGGCTTGATGCCAACCCTCAATGTGGATATTTCTCAGGATGCGATAGAGCCTGATTACTTCTATAGACTATTACCCGATCAGGGTTTTGTTAGTGCGCTTGGGCCTAAAACATCACATTATAGCGGCGAAATGTTATTGGCACTTGAGACTCACTCTCTGCAAGCTGAACACTTCAAGCAAGCGAAACACTTGATGCGGCTGTTACTTGCACCCTGTTTAGGGGATAAACCCCTTAAGTCTCGTGCTTTGTTCAAAACAAAATCCCAATACGCAAAATAGGTAAATTGACTAAATCTAATAGGTTAAGCCTTACAGAGACTAGTATTTCACCTCTAAATTCGTACAATAGCTGCAAATAATTCTATATCTTAAGGAGATTCCATGAGCCGTATTCTACTAGGTGTTAATATTGATCACATCGCGACATTACGTCAGGCCCGTGGGACATCGTATCCGGATCCTGTTCATGCCGCCGCGGTTGCTGAGCATGCCGGCGCTGAAGGTATTACTGTGCATTTGCGTGAAGATAGACGTCACATAATAGACAGAGATATCTATATCTTGGCTAAGACAATAAAGACGCGTATGAACTTCGAAATGGCAGTGACCGATGAGATGCTCGACATTGCCTGTGAAGTTAAACCGACTTACGTCTGCTTAGTGCCAGAAAAACGTGCAGAATTGACGACTGAAGGTGGCTTAGACGTCGCTGGTCAAATGGGAAAAATTGCTGCAGCCGTGCAACGTCTCGATGACGAAGGCATTAAAGTCTCACTGTTTATTGATGCTGATAAAGCTCAAATAGATGCTGCCGTTGCAGTGGGGGCTCCCGTCATTGAAATTCATACTGGCTGCTATGCCGATGCGACTAATGATGCGGATCAAGCTAAAGAGCTGGCTCGTATTACCGAGATGGCAACTTACGCACACGCTAAAGGCTTAGTGGTTAATGCTGGCCACGGGCTCCATTATCACAACGTGAAGCCAATAGCGGCAATTCCAGAGTTGTATGAGCTTAACATTGGTCATGCCATCATCGCCCGTGCTGCCATTGATGGTCTGGCGACTGCGGTTAAAGACATGAAGCAGTTAATGGATGAAGGTCGCAGAGGCGAGTAGATATCTCAGTTCCTAGGGCCTAGGTTCTAGGAACTCTTCATTTCTCTGCTATAAGGAAATATATGATTGTTGGTTTAGGTACTGATATTGTTGAGATTAAACGTATCGAAAACAAGGTTCCGGCAGCAGGAGAATTGGATAGTCTTGCTAAGTGCCGCTTAGCTAAGCGGGTCCTCACTGAGCCTGAAATGACCATCTTTACCGCCTCATCTCAACCCGGACGCTACCTTGCTAAGCGCTTTGCTGCTAAAGAAGCTGCCGCCAAAGCCCTCGGCACAGGTATCGGCCGTGGTATCTCGTTTCAACATATCGAGATAAGTAACGATGCTAATGGTGCCCCGTTAGTGAGTTTCAGCGGCGGCGCGGCTGAACGACTCGCACTGTTAGGCGGTATGCGTGGCCATATCTCTATTGCCGATGAGAAGCACTACGCAACTGCAACAGTTATTCTTGAATCATAAATAGTTTGAATCTTAAGGATAAGATTCTATTATCCCTTTAAGTTGTCATTTGAGAGTTGATTGAAGGTTGTCCCTTCATTGTTGTTTATCGCCTCCGGCGTGGTATGAGCATTATTTTTTTGAAAAGGTTCTGCGAGACACCGCGAGTACAGATCCTGTAGTTATCTTTGATGACATTCTCTTATTTAGCTTCTGGCCGGTTTGACATTTGGTGGTGTGTTTGAAGGCCGTTCCTTCACTGTTATCAATCGCTTCGATTTGGCTTGTGATGTTGTACTTTGTTTTTGCACTTCTCCGTGGTCTCTGTGTTCCAACAACGTCCCTGTTTAACGGCCAATTCGCTATCCCTAGCTCTCGCTTATTAGCACATGGCTTTGCCATATTCGCCGTGGTGAATAGTCTTTGTTTGGATTGTTTAACTAAGAGACAAAAGCTTGTTCTCACCACGGAGCGCTTCACTTCACTTCACGGAGTACACGGAGGTAAAGATGGAGGTAAATCGACTTTGAAGAAGATTACATTCTCTGATTTAGCTTTTGACTGAGCTGATATTGGGTGAGTTGTCGAATCTTGTATTTTCGTTGCTGCTTATCGCCTCCAGCTAGGTATGTGCACTATTTCTTTGAGAGGGTTCTGCGAGACGGTGAGTGAAGCGAAGCTTTAAGTTAACGAACGAGAAGCATGGGTGCTGAACTGGCTTTTAGGTAGGGATATAGTTGCAAGCACATCTGATCTCCATGGTCTTAAGCGTTCCAGACGCTTTAAAGACATTTCCCATATCCCTATGGGTCAGTGGAGGAAATGCAGAAAAATGTCTGGAACATTTTCTGCCATGTGAGCTCTATCAAAACCAATAACGTCTCTGATAAAACGGCCAGTTCGAAATCCCAACCTTTCGCTTATTAACACATAGCTTCGCCGTGATTGAAGTGGCATAGTTAATTTGGCCACCTAGTTAGAGGTTGATATCATAGCCTCATTATTATTTAAGTGATCGTATGACTAAGCGCTTAAAACGTAACTTTACTCCCGAATTCAGATTAGAAGCTGCACTACTAGTTGTTGAACAAAACTATTCAGTTGCAGAAGCTGCTAACGCTATGGAAGTCGGTAAATCAACAATGGATAAGTGGGTTCGTCAACTCAAAGATGAACGGAATGGCGGAAAACCGAAAGCGACCCCATTGACGCCTGAACTGTTAAAAATAAGGGAGTTAGAACGAAAAATAATTAGGATGGAAAGAGAGAACGACATCCTAAAAAAGGCTACTGCTCTCTTGGTGTCAGACTCTCTCAAAGATTTGTAATTGTTGAGAATATCAAGCAGAGCTATCCAGTTAAAGAGGTGTGTGATGTGCTTGGGATTCATCGAAGTAGTTATCGTTATTGGCATTCAAAATCTAAGCAAGTAAGCTTGAGTGATATTAAACTTCAGAGTGAGGTGAAAATAGCACATAAGGAAAGTGGCGGCTCAGCTGGCGCAAGAACTATTTCAAGCATATTAGCTCAACGAGGAATATTACTAAGCCGCTACAAATCAGATAAGATGATGAGAAAGCTAAATTTAGTAAGTTGTCAGGTAAAGGCTCATCGCTATAAGAAAGCAACAAATGAACACTTGGAAATCCCTAATACATTAAATAGACAATTTGCAGTAACAGAGCCTAACCAAGTCTGGTGTGGCGATGTCACTTACGTCTGGGCAGGAAACCAGTGGCTCTATCTTGCAGTCGTTATTGACTTGTTTTCTCGAAAAGTCATCGGCTGGGCCACCTCTAAATCGCCTGATACAGGGTTAACAGAGAAAGCTCTTTCAATGGAATTTGCTGTTAGGAAACAGCCGAAAGGCGTTATGTATCATTCAGATCAAGGCTGCCATTACACTAGCAAACAATTTAGGCAGCTATTGTGGCGATATCAGATAGAACAAAGCATGAGTCGGCGAGGTAACTGTTGGGATAATGCCCCAATGGAGCGATTTTTTAGAAGTTTTAAAACAGAATGGATGCCAAGGGCGGGTTACCCTTCATTTTATGATGGTAAGAAGGCAATAAGCCATTATATCGTGAGATATTATAATCAAGTCAGGCCACATCAGTATAACGGTGGGTTGACTCCAGTGGAGTCTGAACGGTTATTTCAGAATGATTCCAAGTCCGTGGCCAAAATTAGTTGACCACTTCAAATGAAGGCTGAATACATTTTCTGGTTTGGTTCATTTGAATTTTTGGTATTGGGTGAGCTTTTGAAGGTCTGCCCTTCATTGTGATCTATCGCTTGCAGCGTGCTTACGTGCAAGTAATCTCTCGGTACGCTGTAAACCCATCCATGGGCGCTCTACGATTTCATCCTTGAAATCGAAGTCCTCGAGCTCACTTACACCTGTTCATAAGCCTCTTCGATTTGGCTTTGTCTGTGACCTAAGATTTAAGTTACTGACTCGTTAATAAGATGGTACGCCCCAACCTAGTGTTAAACTCCAGTTTGTCTGGTTAACAAATAAGAGGTGATCATCATGTCTAACTTTCGCGTTATAGGGATTGATTTAGGTAAAAGCACATTTCATCTTATTGCTCATGACTATGCCGGGAGGGAAGTGCTTCGTAAGAAATTAACCAGACCGAGGCTGATTCAATTTTTATCCATTCAAGAGCCAACCATCATTGCAATGGAAGCCTGTGGTGGCTGCCATTGGCTTGCTAGAAAATGTGAGTCATATGGTCATCAAGTTAAATTGATCCCCGCTCAATATGTAAAACCTTACGTTAAAACTCACAAAAATGACTTCATTGATGCAGATGCCATTGCTGAAGCGGCAATGAGGCCCAGCATGAGATTCACATCACCAAAAAGTGAAACCGCACAAGTCGCCACTGTCATTCGTCGTATACGTTCGGGCTACATCAAAGAAAGAACTGCCAGCATGAATAGAATTGGCTCTATGTTGCTTGAGTTTGGTATGAGCTTTCCTAGAGGCCATGCCCATATGAAAAAGCTGTTCCAATGGCTAGCAGATAAAGGTGAACCGATCCCTTTAACATTGATGGTCGAGTTGCAGGAGTTACATGAATACTACAAACATCTGAACGAATTAATAAAAAAACAAGATAAGAAATTGCAGTTGTTACTTAATGAAAACCCATTAATGCAGTTACTACAGTCAATACCTGGTGTAGGGCCAATGACAGCTGCTTGTTGCTTATCAAATGTAGGGAACGCATCAGATTTTAAGAATGGCCGAAATTTTGCTGCTTGGATTGGTCTGGTTCCGTTTCAATACTCCACAGGGGGAAAGACAAGAATGCTTGGCATTTCTAAACGGGGTAATAAAGAACTGCGAGAATTGTTTGTTGATGCCGCACGAGTCATTGTGTCAAGGCCTGAGACATCTGAACGGTATTTTGGTCATTGGTTAACAGAGTTAAGAATGAGGAAACCGTTCAATGTTGCGGTTGTCGCATTAGCAAATAAATTAGCGCGTATAGCTTGGTCAGTAATGACAAGCCAGAAAGCGTTTGAGTTAAGAGTTTAAATCGAGTTACTACCGAGTTTGCAGATGATAAAAATAGATGACAAAACGGTTAGACCACCAGATTGAAGACCTGATGGACAGAACAGCAATTAATATGCTTTCTCGTTTTTGAGGACAATCTGGCGCGGATCTCATCGTAGAGCTGGGACTAATGAAGGTCTCAATAGACTCTGAATACATTAGCGCAAACCAACTCCTGTTATCTTGCTTTATTATTTGCAATAACGGGGCGTACCATACATTCTGTCCAAAACCTTCCTAGAATCACTCAATCTCTGAGTGTGATCACCAAGGGACTTTGTCGTACAAAACCTAAATCGAAGAGATAAAAAATCAGGTGTGAATGCGGCTATGACCTTCGACAGCATGGCGAGGTTTTACAGGGTGAAACTCTTCGAGCGGGAGATAGGGATATCGAACTGGCCTTTTAACAGGGAGGTTATTGGCTGTCGTAGAGCCCACAGGGCAGAAAATGTTCCAGATATTTTTCTGCATTTTCTCCGTCCCTGGAGGTCAGATGTGCTTGCAACGATATCCCTATCTTAATGCCAGTTCAGCCTCCATGCTTCTCGTTCGTTAGCTTGAAGCTATGCTTCACCCACCGTGTCATAGAAGTATTTACACATAGGGGGCGTTCATTCACATCAGTGTGATCACGACATTCGTATATCCATATACAGCACATTCTGCAAGCAATAGATATCAACGAAGCTATGCCTATCTGGCAATAACCAAATACGAATTTAGCTAAATGAACCCAACCAGAAAGATACTTAAAACTTGTTATCAGGCAAGTGCTAATCCTTTTGATAACTGCTTAGAATCGATGGTCGAGAATTTTTCTCAGTAAACTTTGATACATTAGGCGCAAAAGGCGTAATCTAATACTAATCAGTATCAATCCTCAGTGACTGAATCATCACAACCTATATAGGAATATGGTCATGGCGAAGAAACAAGATAGAGATATTGAGAAAGACTACCCAACGACAGAATTTGTCGCCAAATTGCGTAGACTGGCTGATTCCCTTGAGAGTGGCAGTAAGTTTGAGATTCAGATAGCTGGTGAGCGCATCTATGTTCCAGTGAGAGCGCAGTACAATATTGAGCATGAGCGTGAAGGTGACGAAGAGGAGATTGAGTTCCAAATAAAATGGACTCATTCTTAGTTACCAGTTTTTAATCATGCCCAACAAAAACCATCTACTTAGGTGGTTTTTAGATTATATAAAGAGGTCATGTTTGTCCCATGTGTCAGGATACTTGCTATCAGTAAGGTTATTGGGAGGGGGAGAACGTGCTAACAACACCGACCAAAGATGATTGGATCCGTGGCTGTTTGTATGCCATAGCTATGGGTATTCCTTTGTTGATTGGTCTGTTAACAGAAAGGGAAATATTAGCCTTTGTGGCTCTTGGCGCTTTGTTCTGTCTACGGCTTGATCCCCGCAGTGAGTCTAAAAGGTATCGCACTTTAGCCATGGTTGGCGGAATGATGTTGGTGATCATGTCGGGTATGCTTGGATCGCTATTGGTGGGGCACCTAGAACTCGCAATCTTAGCACTGATAATCATCAGTTTTTTAGCCGGACAGCCTAAACCGGATCAAAGCTACTTCTCCCTTCTCGCTAAATTTATGGTCGCTGCTCTGCTGCTTGAAGAGATGGGTATCTCCGCCACTATTTACACCGCGTTGGCTTATTTTGTTGGTGCGATATTGGCGCTGGCTTTGAGCCTAGTGCAGACACGATTTTTCCCATCACAAGCGGTGACTTGGTCACCAAATCTTGAATGGCATCGACTGCGTGAGGGAGACATTAATGGCCCGCTTTATGGGCTTACGCTAACAATCACTATTTTAGTCGCGACATTAACTGCGCATTGTCTGCATGCTCAGCATGGAGTGTGGGTTGGTTTAACAGTGCTTTTTGTGATGCATATCGATGGTGCAAAAGCGTGGACAAGAGTCTGGAAACGAATAGCGGGTACTATGCTAGGTGTTTGTTTTGCTTACCTTGTTGTTGTTTACCTACCCACTTGGTGTTCCCCCTTACTTATTATGCTGGCAGCGTTATTTATGCCAAGTGGGTTGCGGCAAAATTACCTTGTTTTTAGCGTCTTGATAACGATGGTTATTTTGTTGGTGTTCGACTTGGCTGTATTGCAGGAAGGTGGAGACAGGACGCTTATCTTATGGCGGTTATTTGATACCTTGATAGGCTGTGCTTGGGTAGCAGTCAGTGTAACCTTACTCTATTTCTGGAAAAAGTATCGACTGAGAACCTGACGGGTTTTCAGTGTGTTGTACATATAATAGGTCGCTCCCGCAAGTTGATTTGACAACATCAACCCTGAAGATTTAGCCGGTGCTTCATTTTGAGGGCTAATGTATTGTTGCATAAGCCCAAAACCCCGAGGTGACGATATGATATTAAAAAATATACTATTTCTGGCGATAGCCTTATCAATTATCCCAGCGGCACAAGCCAAAGTATCTAAGACCGATAAAGCAAAAGATATGTCTTGTATAGAGTTTTTAACCGTTGATTACGAGACCATTCCTGTTGTGATTGGGCCTTTTGAATATTTACTCTATTCAAAAGGTTTAAAATCCATTAGGTTAAATGAGATGACGTACACTTAGCACTCAAATTGGTATTTAAAAGCGAGTACTAACTTAGTTACTAACGGGTGATAGTGGCTTCATCGTTACAATTAAACAAACCTATCATGGAGAAAAGCAGATGAAATCCGCCGTAGAGCAGTTGTCTACCTATAAAAGTGTTCACTTAAATTCTAAGAACATTAACACCCATTTTGTTGGGGTTCCGCTGATCATCTGGTCACTTTTTTTATTGTTAAATCTTATTCCGATTAGTTTTTTTACTGTGGAAAATCTAGGGATTAACCTTAATGTAGCATCGGTATTTGCTATTGGTGTTTTAATCTATTACGTCAAGTTGCATGCTCGTCTAGCCATTGGCTTAGCACTGTTTATTATCCCTGTGCTTTATACATCAAGCCTTGTCGCTCAAATGTCAGTAGCTTTATGGATCGCGCTTGCTGTGTTCGCGATAGGTTGGGTTATTCAGTTAATAGGGCATCAATATGAGAAAGCTAAGCCAGCCTTTATCGACGATCTGAATCAACTGTTGATAGGTCCTTTCTTCCTAATGGCTGAAGTCTATTTTCTGCTGGGATTTGAGCAAGAGTTAGATAAGCAGGTAACGCCTATGGCGATCGCAAAACGTCGTGTGCTAGAAGGTAAGCGTAAAGTTGCGGTGCCTTAGCAAAATAACTTTTGCTATTCTAATTTTTTATTGAATGGCATAATCAGCTCAAAACGACACCACCTTGTTTATTCAACAGCGAGGTGTGGTGTTGGGTCTTGTCTGAGCTTAGTTGAAAATGAATCCGATAGTAGTAAGTATCTCCTTGTTATTTTGCAGCAATATCTTTATGACTTTTGCTTGGTATGCGCATTTAAAAGAGCTTAATAATAAGCCTTGGATAATTGCGGCATTAATAAGTTGGGGCATTGCTCTTTTTGAATATATGTTCCAGGTTCCGGCCAATAGAATCGGTTACATGGCGTTAAATGTCGGACAACTAAAGATTTTACAAGAGGTTATTACCTTGATGGTGTTTGTGCCTTTTTCTGTATTTTATTTAAGAGGGCCATTAAAGTTAGATTATCTGTGGGCTGGTTTATGTTTAGTTGGTGCTGTTTATTTTGCTTTTAGAAGTAAATTTAGCTGATTTATCATATTGATAAATGGGATCCGTTTGTCCTGAGCGTCATTCATTCGCAGCGTTTCCAGTACGGTAGGGTTTACTGGTTTTTTTTCGGAGCTTGATAGTATTGGGGCATCACCCTCACCATTTTTACTTTATTTTCTCCCACTTCTACAATTTCAATCGGGTAACCTGCGATGCGCATGCTGGTATTGGGAGGAGGGATCTCTTCGAAGTACTCGACGATGAGACCATTGATAGTTTTAGGGCCATCAATAGGAAAATGCCATAGCATCTCTTTGTTGAGTTCACGAATATTGATGGCGGCTTCAATAAGATAGCTACCATCTTGCTGTTTATTTATCTCTTCACTCGGCGCCGGCTCTGTTGAGGTGGTGAAGTCCCCGACGATCTCTTCGAGAATATCTTCTAAGGTTACTAGACCTTGAATATCACCGTACTCATCGACAACAAGTCCTATGCGCTCCTTATTTTGCTGAAAATTACCTAATTGTACATTGAGTGGCGTGCCTTCTGGAATAAAATAGAGTTCTTTGACGGCTCGTAGTAGTGAAGATTTGCTGAACTGATTTTTTGATTGCAAGCGTAGGGCATCGCGCAGATGCACAAATCCGACGGCGTCATCGATATTGTCACGGTAGAGCAGCACTCGAGTGTGGGGACTCTGAATCATTTGTTTGGTAATGCTTTTAAAGTCGTCATTAATATTGATGGCGAATAGATCTGAGCGCGGGATCATGATGTCTTCTACGGTCACTTTTTCAAGATCCATTATCGACAGCAACATCTCTTGATGACGGGTTGGAATAAGTGCACCAGCTTCATGAACGACGGTTCTCAGCTCCTCTTTACTCAGCGCATCGGATGAACTCACCGAGCGAATGCCTAGGAGGCGTAAAACACCAGAGGTTATGAAATTAACGATTTTTACTAATGGTGACAAAAATACCAGTAACCATTTAAGTATAAAGCTTGAAGGAAAAGCGACCCGTTCAGGATGCATAGCAGCAATGGTTTTGGGGGTGACTTCGGCAAAAACCAATACAACTAAGGTTAACACTCCAGTGGCGATGGCGACTCCCACGTCACCAAATAACCGCATTCCAATGATGGTCGCGATAGCTGATGCAAGAATATTAACCAGATTATTACCAATAAGAATAAGACCTATTAATCGGTCTGGCCGTTCAAGCATCTGAATGGCTCGTTTGGCACCTTTATGTCCTTTAGAGGCTAAGTGTTTTAACCGATAGCGGTTCAGGGACATCATGGCAGTTTCAGACCCAGAGAAGTAAGCTGAGATAATGAGCAAGAAGATGAGAACAATTAGAAGTGTACTGGTTGATATGGCGTCCAAAAAGGAGCTCCATTAGTCTGGTTATAAATGTGTGAAACAGGTAAAACAGGCAATAGAAACTAGTAATTACAGCGATTTTATCAAAGTGTCAAGTTAGCCCTTTTATCTTTTCCATAAAAGATATCATAAACATATGAGAAAAGGGCGTTTCCACTGAACTCTATTTAATTTAAAATCAGTTCTTTAACTATTCTGGCACCAAAATAAGCCAGTGACAATAGGGTCGCTCCTGATAGGGTATAGATAACGGCCGTTCTGATTTTACAGCCAACTAAATATTGCTGAGCAAGCATGGCGATATAAGTAAACCAGGCGAGGATAGAAAGTATGGCTTTATGTCCTTTACCCTCTTCAAACATATCATCAAGAAAGATGAAACCTGTGGCCAAAGATAAACTGAGTAAGATCACCCCAACAATGACTAAGTGGTAAAGTTGTTTCTCGACGGTCATCAAAGGTGGCATCGATGGACTCATTATCAGCTTTTTACTTTTAAGCTTATTTTGAATAATGGCAAGCTGGATAGCATAGAGTGCAGCAATCATAAGCGCGCTATAGGCCATGAGCGAGAGCACTACATGAACTAAGATGTCAGGATGGATTTCAAAGTGAGTGATATATTCTGGCGGTACCAACCAGAGTAGAGCGACGGAGATAATTGAGCAAGCATAGACAACAGGCACGACGACAATCATCTTGAGTCTGAATAACAACACTGTAAAGCTAAAAGCAATGATCCAGTTAACTAAAGATATCACATTTGTGAGGCTGAAATTCTGCCCGTTTCCGGTGAACATGGCTTGTGAAAGTGCTGCTGCGTGCAGGATAACGGCGATGGCGGCCACACCAGCCACTAGGCGACGGTTAGGACCGTCAGTATGAAACAGTCGGCTGACGACTAGCACTAAGGCGATGCAGTAAAAAAGCATGGCAAAAGCAGAAAATATAACCATTGAGTATTAACCTATCGTTTTTGTTTACGATGCTAGTGTCTTGTTCGTGGGCAAAGCTCCGGGGAGCTAAGGTTAAGAACAGTATATGAAACCTATCGTTAGAATAACACGAGCGGCAGCTAATTGTGCAGTAGCTTTAAGCACAAAAATTAGTGCTTTCTGAGCGTTAGCCCTAAGTTTCGAATATTTGTTGTTCAATTTTGCATAAAACTGTGGCGGTAAGCCTATCCTAAGCTGTTTACTCTGGTCTTAAGCAACTTCTCAGCGGGTCTCCCTCTGCCTATTCTTTGTAATTTAAATCAGTTTTATAAATAACCCAGAGTCTTACTTACACCGGTTGCGGTAAGGGGATAACCATTGTCTCAATCACTGCAATTACCATGGGTGGTGCGAATGTCAGTCATGCACGACTATAGGGATATAGGAGGTAGAGCACTGTCAGGAACAAATGCCGAGGCGTATTTTACTGAACAAGTTCAGCCATTCTACGGACGCTCTGAAACTAGTATTTTAAAGTAGCTTGGGGTTATAATGCTGCCCTATCAACGTAACCTCTAAATGGTAAGAACACGATAATGTTTGAGAACTTAACGGACAGACTGTCACGTACACTGAAAAATATTAGTGGTCGTGGTCGCTTAACAGAAGATAATGTTAAGGAAACCTTGCGCGAAGTGCGTATGGCGCTACTCGAAGCTGATGTGGCCTTACCGGTAGTACGTGACTTCGTTAACAGTGTAAAAGAGCGTGCAGTAGGACAGGAAGTTTCTAAGAGTCTCAGTCCGGGCCAAGCGTTTATTAAGATAGTCCAGAGCGAACTAGAAAACGCAATGGGCGCAGCGAATGAAGCGCTAGATCTATCGGCTCAACCGCCGGCAGTGATCATGATGGCGGGTCTTCAAGGTGCGGGTAAGACCACCAGTGTCGCCAAGTTGGCAAAGTTCCTGCGTGAACGTGAGAAGAAATCTGTTCTGGTTGTGAGTGCTGACGTATACCGTCCAGCGGCAATCAAGCAGTTAGAAACATTGGCAACTGAGGTTGAAGTTGAATTCTTCCCATCAGATGTAAGCCAAAAGCCTATCGATATCGTTAATGCGGCTTTGGCACATGCCAAGCTTAAGTTTATTGATGTGGTTATTGTCGATACAGCAGGTCGTCTGCATGTTGACGAAGGCATGATGGATGAGATCAAAGCACTTCATGCAGCGGTTAATCCGGTTGAAACCTTGTTTGTCGTCGATGCGATGACGGGTCAAGATGCTGCTACGACGGCAAAAGCCTTCAATGAAGCTTTACCTTTAACCGGTGTGATATTGACGAAGGTTGATGGTGATGCCCGTGGTGGTGCTGCTTTATCTATCCGTCACATAACCGGTAAGCCAATTAAATTTTTAGGTGTCGGTGAGAAAATCGATGCCTTAGAGCCTTTCTATCCAGATCGTATCGCATCTCGCATCTTAGGTATGGGCGATGTACTGTCACTGATTGAAGAAGTTGAGCGCGGTGTCGATAAAGACAAGGCGATGAAGCTTGCTGCTAAAGTGAAAAAAGGTGGCAATTTCGATCTTGAAGATTTCCGCGAACAGCTGCAGCAGATGAAGAACATGGGCGGCATGATGAACATGATTGAGAAATTGCCGGGTGTAGGCCAATTGCCACCAGAGGCACTTGCTCAAGTTCAAAATGGTAAGATGACAAACCAGATGGAGGCGATTATTAACTCCATGACTAAAGGTGAGCGTACGCGACCGGACATCATCAAAGGTTCCCGTAAACGTCGTATTGCCCAAGGTTCAGGTACTCAAATTCAAGACGTCAATCGTCTGCTAAAGCAGTTTGCTCAGATGCAGAAGATGATGAAAAAGATGTCGGCTAAAGGCGGCATGAAAAAGATGATGCGTGGCATGAGTGGTATGTTGCCACCAGGTATGAAGATGCCCGGCCGCTAATAATATATAAATTTACATCAGGAGCTCGGGGTAGGTTATTAGCCACCAAGGGCTTTTATACGCCAATCTCACTAAATATTGATTTAGCGAGATTGGCGTAGTGCTCAAAAAACATTGCATTCGTCGACGAGTAAGGTAAACTCGTCCGGCTTTCTACACTGGGACACTTCGCGAACACGGAGTCCCAGTTTTTATTTTGCTTCGAAGAAGCAAACCATTAGAGGATTGAAGACGCATGGTTACCATTCGTTTAGCTCGTGGCGGCGCAAAAAAGCGTCCATTTTATAACATCGTTGTTGCTGACAGCCGTAATGCCCGTGATGGTCGTTTCATTGAGCGTGTTGGTTTCTTTAACCCAATGGCTCGCGGACAGGAAGAAACGTTACGTTTAGACCTAGACCGTGTTGAGCATTGGGTTGCTACTGGCGCAGGTACTTCTGATCGCGTAGCAAAATTGATCAAAGACGCGCGTAAAGCAGCTGCTTAATAGCGTTAAGGTATAGTTTGATGAGTAGTAAACAAGAACCTGTCGTACTGGGTAAAATAGGCTCCAGTCATGGCATTAAGGGTTGGTTGAAGATCACTACCTATACCGATTCTGTTGAAGGCATTTTTAATTATTCACCTTGGTTGATTAAAGAGCAGGGTGAGTGGCGCGAAGTAAAGGTTATCCAGTGGCGTTGTCAGGGAAAAGCTGTAGTGGCTTCTCTTGAGGGCGTAGAAACACGGGATCAGGCGCAGATGCTCACAAATTGTGAGATAGCTGTGACTGCAGAGCAGATGCAAGATCTACCGGAAGATGAATTCTACTGGCGTGATCTTATCGGTTGTGAAGTAACCAATACGAAAGGCTACAAGATGGGTAAGGTTCAGGAGATCGTGGAAACAGGATCGAATGACGTGCTTCTTGTTAAGGCTAATGCAAAAGATGGCTTCGGCAAAGCGGAACGTATGATCCCCTTTGTCACCGAGCAGTTCATCATTGAGGTGAACTTAGCGGAGAAACAGATCTTAGTGGATTGGGATCCGGACTTTTAAGTCGAGGTAGAACATATGTGGTTAGGGGTAGTAACCCTGTTTCCAGAGATGTTTCGTGCCGTAACAGACTTTGGAGTAACGGGTCGGGCCGTTAACAAAGGCCTGCTTAAGTTGCAAACGTGGAATCCAAGAGATTTCACCCATGATAAACATAATACAGTGGATGATCGCCCTTATGGTGGTGGTCCTGGCATGTTGATGATGGTGCAACCTTTACGCGATGCTATCCATGCAGCGAAAGCTGCGGCTGGTGACAGTGCGAAGGTGATTTATCTTTCTCCTCAAGGACGCAAGCTGACTCAGCAAGGCGTCGAAGAGTTAGCTAAATCGGACAGTTTGATTTTAGTCTGTGGTCGATACGAAGGTGTTGACGAACGAATTATTCAAACTGAAGTGGATGAAGAGTGGTCAATTGGAGATTACGTGCTTTCGGGCGGTGAACTTCCTGCGATGGCTCTGATTGATTCAGTATCTAGGTTGGTTCCGGGTGTACTCGGTAAACAAGCCTCAGCAGAGCAGGATTCCTTCTCTGATGGTTTACTGGATTGTCCCCACTATACTCGCCCTGAAAGCTTGGATGGTTTAGATGTACCGGCAGTTTTGTTAAGTGGTAACCACGAACATATTAGACGCTGGCGTCTGCAACAAAGTCTCGGAAGAACTTTGTTAAGACGACCAGAATTATTAGAAAACCTAGCTCTGACTGACGAACAAACGAAGCTGTTAGCTCAGTTTGTTGATTCAACAAATGAGTGTGGATAGTTACGATCAGTTATTACTAGTATGGAGTTTATTTCATGAATAACATCATTAAAATGCTCAACGAAGAGCAAATGAAGAAAGATGTACCAGATTTTGGTGCAGGCGACACAGTCGTTGTTAAAGTACGTGTTGTTGAAGGTGGTAAAGAGCGTCTACAGGCGTTTGAAGGTATTGTAATCGCTAAGCGTAACCGCGGCGTTCACTCTGCATTCACTGTACGTAAAATCTCTAATGGTGAAGGTGTTGAGCGTGCATTTCAAACGCATAGCCCAATCATCGCTGATATCGAAGTTAAGCGTCGTGGCCGTGTTCGTCGTGCTAAGCTTTACTATCTACGTGAGCGTTCAGGTAAGTCTGCACGTATCCGTGAGAAACTAGTCGCTAAGTAATTAGTTGTTATAGTTTCAAGTAAAAAAAGACGCAGTGTTCGCACAATAACCCGCCAATAGGCGGGTTTTTGTGATCTTGGGGGAGAAGAAAAGTTTCGAGTTCAAGAAAGCTAAAAAGTCTCGAATGGCGAGTTCAAATAGAGCTTAGAGAACATCGAGCTGCTAGGTTCTACTTTATTCCATGAATTTTGCTTGAGTTGATAGTTCTTGCTTGATCTTAGGATTAAGCACAGGCATAGTTAACTCAACTCTGTAATGGTGTAGCGTTACAGCTTTACGTTTTATTTGAATAATCAAGTCAATATTGTTTAATCATATAGCGAAATTCAGGCAAGTTTAAAATTATCAGGTGGTTAGTATGCAACAAGATACGATAAATAATGTTCATATCAGTTCAGAGAAAGTGTTGGTGACGCCTCAGGAGTTAAAGCTTGAGTTGCCTCTGTCTGAGCATGCATACCATTATGTGCTTAATGCCCGTAAAACTGTCGCAGATATCGTACATAAACGTGATAATAGAGTCTTAATCGTAGCTGGCCCATGTTCAATCCATGATATTGATTCAGCCAAAGAGTACGCGCTTAAACTGAAGAAACTGCACGATGAGCTTAATGATGACTTTTACATCTTGATGCGAGTTTACTTTGAGAAGCCAAGAACGACAGTAGGTTGGAAGGGGATGATTAACGATCCAGATATGGATGAATCATTTGATGTGGAGAAGGGACTTCGTCAAGCTCGTGAGTTAATGATCTGGCTTGCTGAACTTGGCTTGCCCGTTGCGACCGAAGCGTTGGATCCAATTAGCCCTCAGTATATGTCAGAGCTGGTCTCCTGGTCTGCTATTGGCGCGAGAACGACTGAATCTCAAACTCATAGAGAGATGGCGTCGGGTTTATCAATGCCGGTAGGTTTTAAAAATGGTACCGATGGTAAACTTGGTGTCGCGATTAATGCGCTCGAGTCTGCGGCCAGTAGCCATCGATTCATGGGGATTAATCAGAAGGGGCAGGTAGCTTTATTGCAAACAGCGGGAAATCCTGACGGTCATGTGATTTTACGTGGTGGGAAAACACCAAACTATGATGCCCAAAGTGTTGAGATTTGTGAGCGTCAGCTGCACAGTGCAAATTTAAATGCTCGCTTAATTGTCGATTGCAGTCATGGAAACTCTTCGAAAGATCACCGTAAACAAAAAGGTGTCTGTGAAGACGTTTTTAAGCAGATTTTATCAGGTAATCAATCTATTATTGGTGTCATGCTTGAGAGTCACCTCAATGAAGGTAACCAAAGTAGCAATAAACCTATGAGTGAACTCACTTACGGTGTGTCAGTGACTGATGCCTGTATTGATTGGGCAACGACAGAGCGGTTATTACGTGAAGGTGCAGTATCATTATCTTCTGTACTTACAAGCCGATTCGATATACCAAATAAAGTGGTCAATGGTTAATATTTTGACTGTCGGTTTTCACTGAGCTTTTGTACACCTTCTTGATGGAAAGATAAACAATGAACGAACGAACAACGGCCGATCTGGAAAACCTACGAGGTCTGATTGACAGTGTCGATCAGCAGCTGCTCAATTTATTAAGAAAGCGTCTGGATTTAGTCGCTCAAGTTGGTGCGGTTAAACATAGTGCTGGTTTGCCTATTTATGCGCCCCAACGAGAAGCAGCTATGCTGGCTAAACGTCGCGCTGAGGCTAATGAAATAGGCGTGTCACCTCAGTTGATTGAGGATATTCTACGCCGTTTGATGCGGGAATCTTACCTCAATGAAAGAGATGTCGGCTTCAAGCAAATTAAAGAAAATTTGGGCCATGTGGTGGTGGTTGGTGGAGAAGGAAAGTTAGGTGGCTTGTTCTCGCAGATGTTACGTCTGTCAGGTTACCAAGTCGAAACATTGGATAAAGATGACTGGGGTAATGCTGAGCAGATTTTTGATGGTGCTGGTTTAGTCATCGTGACCGTACCTATCGCCATTACCTGTGAGTTAATTCGTGAACAACTTACTACATTACCTGAAACTTGTATCTTGGCCGATTTGACATCGATTAAGAGCGAACCAGTCAATGCCATGTTAGCAGCGCATAAGGGACCTGTTGTAGGCTTACACCCAATGTTTGGCCCCGATGTAGGTAGTTTAGCAAAGCAGGTTGTGGTGGTGTGTCATGGGCGAGACAGTGATAAGTATCAGTGGCTGCTTGAGCAGATCCAAATATGGGGGGCACGAATTGTTGAAGCTGAGCCTGAGAGACACGATAAGGCGATGCAACTAGTGCAAGCTATGCGACATTTCTCCTCTTTTGTTTATGGCTTAAACCTCTATAAAGAGGAAGCAGATATAGAGAGCTTACTGCAATTTAGTTCGCCTATTTATCGTCTCGAACTTGCAATGGTAGGTCGTTTATTCGCTCAAAGTCCTGAGCTCTATGCTGATATTATTTTTGCTCAAAAAGAAAGTATGCAAGCGATCGGTGATTATTTGGATAACTATTCCCATGCATTGTCATTGTTACAAGCTGGCGATAGGGAGGCTTTTGTGGCTCAATTTAAAGAGGTAGCTCAGTGGTTTGGTGACTTTGCTCCTCAATTTCAACGTGAGAGTCGTGCCATGCTGCAGTCTGTCAATGATATGAAAACCGACTAATCAGCAATAGATTGATCAATTATACCAATGGGAGCTTAGGCTCCCTTTCCTATTTATCGTTATCTCTTCACTCTTTTACTTACTATCTTTGCCGCTCTTTCTTTGATACTTGTAATTTAGCTATCTGCAATGTAATTGGTATATGTCGATTCGTTTTGATGAATTTGATCTACCTCAAACTTTCAGCTATTAAATCAAATTCCGCTATCTAAGTGACAATGCTTACCTTTACACTAGCTTTAAACATGCAAATTAAAAGCATGATTAAAATTAGGAGCAGTAGCAATGTTTTGTATTCAGTGTGAACAGACAATTAGAACTCCAGCAGGAAATGGCTGTAGTTACTCTCAAGGTATGTGTGGCAAGCTTGCAGATACTTCAGATCTACAAGATTTACTTATCTACTTGTTGCAAGGGGTGTCGGCTTACGCTGTTAAAGCCCGTGAGTTTGATATTGTCGATAGCGAAATTGATGCCTTCGTGCCAAAAGCCTTCTTTGCGACTTTAACCAATGTAAACTTCGATGATGATCGCCTGCTTGATTACGTCAAACAAGCCGATGTTTGTCGTAATCGTCTGAAAGCAGCCTATGAAGAGGCATGCAAAGCAGCAGAGAAGTCGCCTGAACTGTTAAGTGCTCCGTCACAATTAATCTTAGGTGCAACTAAACCTGAGATGTTAGCGCAAGCCGTTATTGCTGCACCAAACCGAGGAAAAGCGGATATTCATGAAGATATTCTTGGCTTACGTCTGCTTTGCCTTTATGGCTTAAAAGGTGCGGCTGCTTACATGGAGCATGCTCGTGTACTTAGCCAAACTGATGTTGATGTTGCTGCTCGTTTCCATGAGCTGATGTCCTTTCTAGGCGAAGATTCAGTTGATGCCGATAAATTATTTTCCGTTGCGATGGAGATAGGTCAACTGAACTACCGTGTCATGGCTATGTTGGACGAAGGCGAAACATGTGCCTTCGGTCATCCTGAGCCAACTCAAGTGAATACTGTGGCGATTAAAGGTAAAGCTATCTTAGTGTCTGGCCATGACATGGTCGATTTAGCGCTTATTCTCAAGCAAACAGAAGGTAAGGGAATCAATGTCTTTACTCATGGCGAGATGCTACCAGCGCTCGCGTACCCTGAGCTGAAAAAGTACCCACACCTTGTCGGTAACTATGGCAGCGCTTGGCAAAATCAACAGAAAGAGTTTGCTAATTTCCCTGGTGCAGTAGTGATGACCTCTAACTGTATTATCGATCCTAATGTGGGTGATTACTCTGATCGTATCTTTACTCGCAGCATTGTTGGTTGGCCTGGGGTTACGCATTTAGTTGGTGATGATTTTTCTGCTGTTATCGAAAAGGCACTTACGCTTGAAGGCTTTATCTATGACGAGATCCCCCATCTAATCACCATAGGTTTTGCTCGAAATGCATTGATGGCAGCGGCCCCTGCAGTGGTTGAGAACGTGAAGAATGGTTCAATTAAGCACTTCTTCTTGGTTGGTGGCTGTGATGGTGATAAGGCTGAGCGCAGTTACTTCACCGATATAGCTACTCAGGCGCCAAAAGATTCTGTGATTTTGACGTTGGGCTGTGGCAAGTACAAGTTTAATAAGCTTGAATTTGGCGACATTAATGGTATTCCACGTTTACTTGATATTGGCCAGTGTAATGATGCGTACTCTGCAATCCAGCTAGCCATCGCGTTGTCTGAAGCTTTCGATTGTGAGATTAATGAGCTGCCTTTAAGTATTGTACTTTCATGGTTCGAGCAAAAAGCGATTGTCGTTCTGCTGACGCTGCTGTCACTGGGCGTGAAAGATATCCGCACTGGCCCAAGTGCACCAGCATTTTTAACCACTAATTTATTAAATGTGTTAGAGGATAAATTTGGGCTTCGCGGGACGACGACAGCTGAAGAAGATCTTAAAACTATCTTAAACGTCGCATAGTTTTAAATGTAGCTGTAGATCAAGGCTCTCTTATGTGGGCCTTGGTCAATTTTTAGCATTAACACTTACACCAAACTCTTTTCTAAAATGAATGGAAACAAAATGAGCACAGATACTCTTTCTAAGCTTGATATTGATGAAATAAAACTGACATCGCCAAATTGGCAACATGGTGAGGTTGAGCTTTTATGCGTAGAGAAGTGGCATGAAACCTTTGATGTGATTAGTTTTCGTTTTCAGGGAAAGAGTCCAGTCAAGTTCCAGTTTAAACCCGGACAGTTTTTGACTTTTGTTCTTGAAATCGATGGTGAGCTTGTTCACCGTAGTTACACCATTTCTTCATCTCCCTCACGCCCGTACTCTATAGTGGTGACCATTAAGCGTATTGAAGGTGGTTTGGTGTCGAATTACCTTGCTGAGTCCTTGCTGGTTGGCGATTGTGTAATGGCTACGGGTCCTGATGGGCTATTTAATCTTGTCGATATTCCCGCTAAAAAATATCTATTCTTAAGTGCCGGTAGCGGTGTTACACCCATGTACTCAATGACGCGTTGGTTGGTTGATACACAAGTGGGGGCCGATATCGCTTTTCTTCATTGCGCCAAGAGCCCGGAGGATCTTATCTTTAGGGCTGATTTGGATAAGATTAATTACAACAATCCTAAGCTGTCGCTAAGTTATATTATTGAAACGAGTGCTGAAAGTTTGCCTTCTGAACAAGTTTACAGAGAAGGGCGTATCAATGGGAAAAGTTTGATTGAGCTTGTTAGTGATTTTCAAGAAAGAAGGGTATTTGTTTGTGGCCCAACACCTTTTATGTTTTGCGTGCACTCGTTATTGAGCGAACTAGGTTTTGATATGTCTCAATATCATCAAGAGAGTTTTGGTGATGCCCCAGCTAAGCTTGTCCCTGCATCACATGTTGCTGAGCTTAATGAGTCAAGTGGCTTTATGCTGAGCATTGATGATCGTCAACGTGTGCTGACATCAGATCAAAGCTTGCTCGAAGGCATAGAAGCGGAAGGTTTGCCTATCATCGCCGCATGTCGATCTGGCGTGTGTGGCGCGTGTAAATGTCAGGTGATCAAAGGAGAGACTGAATCTTCGAGTCAGATGAGCTTAACGCCTGAGGAAATAGCACAAGGTTTTGTGCTGGCTTGTTCTACTAAGTTAAGATCCGATGTCACTTTAGTCCTCTAGAGATTTTCGCTATCTTTTAGTGTGTTATGCATGAGTTTACTTGGTATTAAAGGGCAAGTTGGATAGGACGTGGGTAAAGATGTATTTGCGCAATAGCCTGTGACGAAGTATTGTTAAGGAGTGAGCGTTATTTATCATCTACTTGTCATTATTGGAGCTTATCTATGATATCGACGGCCTCAGCGAGAGTAACTATGGATGATCCTAGCCTAGCGCATCTTCTGTATGGCTTGATGACCGCTTTCCCTTTGTTTTTTCTGCCGACGTTATTGGGTTTAGCAATCAATCTTGCCCATAAACCGTTAAGTGAAAGCTCAGTTATTCAATCGCATTTGCGTTGGCAACGCCACTCCATTATCGGCTTCACGATATTAAGCATTGTAGGCTTTCTTCTCTCACCTTTGTGGGTGAGTGTGAGTGTTTATCTGGTGGCGACACTTTGGTTTTGTCATAGAATTATCAAGGGCTGGTTAAATCTAACGGAAGGTATTGCAGTTTGATAACATGATATTTCGAGTAGTATTAATACCAATCGGTATACCATGAATATTAAAAATGAGGACCTAGGTCCTCATTTTTGTGGATGAACCTAATACCAATCAGTATAAGAAGTTGATCTACTCAGAGTGTTTTTTGGCAAGCTAATTCAAGGCGAATGGATGACATAATGGTTGTTCCCTTGTGAGTTTATTCAACGCAGAAATAGGCAGCCAAAAACACTCCTTACAGGCGAGTTTTAGCGGTTCTGTTGCTGTGTTAACGAGCTTAACCGTAGAATAACTATGCTCTTCACTCGTTGCCTTGCCTCAGGACCGCTAAACTCTCGCTGAGCGATCAAATCTTTATATTGATTGGTATAATCCTTTATTGGTACAAGTTTCTTAATAACTCGCTGTGACTGGCAAGCTCAGTGTCAAACTCACTATTTTCAGATGAGAAATTCAAGATTAAACCATCGGCATTGAGTTGTTTTCCTGCTACTGAATGCGGTAATAGTGTCTGTTTATTCGATGCATAGCTTGGATTGATTAAGACAGGTAGATGAGTTATAGCCTTGATATTCACTAAGGCGGCCAGATCGAGGGAGGGCATGATTGAGTCACTGAACGTTCTTATGCCTGATTCACAAAGTATCAGTTGTTGATTCCCCTGGGCTAGCACTGTCTCTGCTGCAGTTAAAAGCTCCTCAACACTTGCCATGGTATTACGCTCCAATATCACAGGGATATGCAGTGAACCAACTTGCTTTAGTAAGGTCTTGTTGTGCATCTGCTTACCTGTTATCAGCAAAATACTGGCATGTTCGGTGGCAAATTTGAGCTCTGATTCATGTTCGACTGAAATGATGCATTCAAGGTCAAATTGATGTAAGGCTTTTTTAAACTCAAGCACATTTGATTTTAGATTAACCTGATGAGATAAGCCCTCTAAAATGACGGCCTGAAACCCTGCTTCTTTCAGTAATTTAGCTTTATGACTATAGCGATCGCTCTCTTGTGGTAGGGAGATAAGTGCAATGGCACCAAATTGTCCATCACCGACTTGTAGTTGACCTATGGTTACCTCAGTCACATCTGTTTTATGCGCTTTACAGTATCTTAATTGCTCGTTGTTAAGAGCGCTGTTTTGTACTGTCACTTTATTTGAGTGTTCAGCCCGACTGGTGTCGGGCTCTATCATTAACTGGCTGTTAGTTAATTGCGTCGGGCTGACAGTTTCGCAGGGATAACAGCCTAATACTTTAATGAAACGTGTGATACGTTCAAGTTCTTTGAGCGCCGATTGCATCGCATCACTGGCTAGGTTTGCATCGAGATCCAGATAAAACATCTCTTCCCAAGGGGTACCTGGAATAGGGCGTGATTCGAGCTTGCTCATATTCAAGTTGTGAGCTTTTAAGACTAAGAGGGCTTCTACCAACGCACCAGGCTTTTGGCCTGTCGCCATGATCAAGGTTGTTTTGGCCGGTAGTTGCTCTGGGACTGTAATGGCTTTTCTGGCTACAACAATAAAACGGCTTTGATTGATTTTCTGATTTGCTAAATCTTGTGCGATTGCTTCAAGTTGATAAAGGGCACCGCCTTCAGCGCTACCAATGGCAGCGACAGTTGGGTCGTCATTGTCTACGACTTTCTGCATGGCCTCAGCACTGCTGGAACAGTACTCAAGTTTATAATCTGGGTGAAGACTCAGATATCGGCTACATTGACTGATAGGCTGAGGATGAGCGTAGACGGTTTTTATTTGGCTTAGTTTATTACTGTTTTTAGCCAGTAGGCAGTGGTCCACTTCTATTGTTGTTTCGCCGATTATGGCTAAACTCGTATGTTGCAGTACATCATAGACCTCATTAATAGAGCCAGATGAAGTATTTTCTATTGGAAGAAATCCATAGTCAGCATGACCAGACTCAACAGCTTGCACGATTTCGTCAAAACTTTTGCAACCTAAGTCTTGCATATTAACCTGTCTGCGATTGCAGTAACGATTGGCTGCCAAGTAGGAGTATGAACCTCTTGCACCTAGATAAGCGATGTTGTATTGCCGCTTCTGAGTATCTGGGTTAGCACGGCTTTGTAGGTAGGCTTGCTGGTTGAGAACAGAGTCTTCGATAATGCTTTGGTATAAAGAGATAACATAGTGAGCATCGAGACCTTGTTCACGACCTTGTTTAACTAATCGAGAAAGTAATTCCTTTTCTCTTTGGGTATCACGTATAGGACGAATGTCTACCTCTTTACTGCGGGCGACGTCCAAACTGAGCTCTCGTCTTTTAGCCAATAGTGCCAGTAGATCTCTATCTAGTGAAGTGATCTGTTCACGGGTATGATTCAAAGGCTGTGGTTTGCTCATGTTGTCCTCTATGTTTTGACCAAATTCTAATACAAAGCTCATTTTCCCTTGACCTCTATGGAGGGAATGTCTTAAAGATGTCGGGGACATCTAAGATCTCAGGGAAATTGACATAAGTGTTCCTGACACAAAAAAGCCTCCCTAGTGGGAGGCTTTGGAATTTTCATTTTCGTTTTTACACCAAAATTCCGCCGCCCTATTTGGGTGGAATAAAAAAGAAAATAAAAAAGTGAACTATAAGTGGTTTCATCTCTACAAAAGTAAAGCTCGAACCCTTTAGTGTCAATTAAAACTTGTTTTAAATTTAAGCGTGCACAAATGTTCCAGACAAATTACTACATCTTTCCATCCATGGGGTGTGGCATAAATGTTCCTGACATGAAAAAGCGTACCTTGGAGGTACGCTTTAGATTTAAATTATTAAAAATCAAACTAATATTTCCTCCTTTGGTTATCAAAAGCTATTATTTTGTTATGTAGTGACAGCTCCTTTAGTTTAATGAAAGTTTACTTATCATTTTTCATTGTACTGGTATTTACTTGAACTATGACTGTTTTAACGATGTTGCTATCGCTCCTTTTTAGCTAAAACTTTCTATCTTTTTATGATGTTTAATGGAGTTGCGATTGTTTCTAATAATGTTGTTATCGCTCCTTATCTAGCTAAAAAATATACACTTTTATGATTTTACTTGGTTGTTACTGTTGTTATACTCCTTTGTGTAGTTGAAACCTATCTAGTTTGCATCACGCTTCTCGATTAAGGGAGACAGAAGACAGGCTTCGATTTACAGCTTGTCACACTATCAGGTGTGTTGGCTTTAAAAGCTCATTTTGCCTAGGGTTTCCTAGCTGCTTAGCTTAGGACCTTTAGAGGCTGGTATTCACCTGAGTTCTTGTTACAACTAACATTTATCGTTCTGAATTTTATAGCTAATCCAGCATTAACTGATCTTGAGGTGATTCTATTACTCCTCCTTTGTGTCGTTGAAACCTTTTATCTGCATCACTCTTCTAAATTAAGGGAGGCAAGAGACTGGCTTCGTTTTACTGCTTTCACACTATCAGGTGTATTGGCTTTAACAGCACATTTGCCAAGGGTTACCTAATCTTAGGGCCTTTAACTGACGAGTATTCACCTGAGCTCTACTTACAACTAACTTTGAACGACTAATATTTCTACGGACTTACTTTCTAACATACAGTTAATCTACATTTCCTCCTGATTGAGTCAATCATTACACTGCTTTCTTACTTTAAGGTGTACATTGAACTTGTCGTATTGCTTTTTCGAGTATATTTCCAACTGTTTAACTGGTGAAAAGTTTCTGTTTATATTGTAGGATCCTAATTGAATCCTAGTTCAACATTACTTCTGTTTATGCAGCAAACTCTTCATCTAATTCATCTTCAACATCGAGGCCAACGGTTTCTTCCTCTTGTCTCTTTAGTGTTTCATGGCGTTGAGATTCTGGCTTATGGGTTAGACGATTAAGTTGTTTCTCTAATTTTTGACCCATAGCGTTAATTGCCGAGTAGAGATCTTCATGTTTTGCTTGAGCAAAAAGCTGATGATTAGGGATCCCAACAGAGGTTTCAATTTTAAATAACTGTTTCTCTTGAACTATGATGACATGTGGATTAATCAGTTGAACATCATGTCTAGATAGCTTTTCTAAACGAGCCTGAATACGTTCACGAATAAGGGGAGTAACTTCAAGATTTTTGCTAGTGATCATTGTCATATATTTAACCTTCTCTTATTGGCTTGAATTTAGATTACCAATCTCCACAACGAAAGTCGTGATCTGGATCACATATTCACTGCTATTTTGTGTTGTTCGATTTTTTTTTGATCACTTAGACTATTCTCGAAAATATCTGGTGTAAATTGCTTGTAAAGGGAACAGAAGGGGGGCATATTTGAATGGATAAGTTCAAGTGCTTTTTTATCATCTCTCCCAAAGTTGAGCAAAATATCATCGAAGTCGTTAATCCAATATTCTTTTTTCCCTCATATATCTGGTAATCAAATGAACAAAAAAATTAAAGTTTGGGATCTTCCTACTCGAATTTTCCACTGGGGTCTAATTTTTTTATTGGCCTGCTTGTGGTGGACTGCCGATGCTGGAGAGATGGATTGGCATCAGGTATTGGCGTATTCTTTGATGATTTTCATCATTTTTAGGCTTGTTTGGGGGATTATTGGTAGTGATACTTCTCGTTTTAGTCACTTTATTAAACATCCTGAAACAGTATTAAATTATATGAAGAAGGTTAAGCATCAAGGTGTTACTTCGAGCGTAGGCCACAACCCATTAGGGGGCTATATGGTGATAGCCTTGATTTTATTAGTCTCTATGCAATTAATTAGTGGCCTATTTACTACCGATGAAATTTTTACCGAGGGTCCTTTCTATTCTTTAGTTTCCAGTGATACAGGTTCTGTGATGACTTGGTTACATAAGAAAATTTTCTATGTCATGTTAGGTTTTACTGCTATTCATGTGTTGGCGGTTATATACCATGGAATTAAAGGAGACAGATTAATTGCTCCAATGATAACGGGCTATAAGCTAGTAGTAGAAAAAGGTCAACTTGATCTAAAGTTTAAGCCTGTATTACTGGCTTTGTTATTGCTTGTTGTGGTTGCAGGATTTGTGGGTAATTACTTGATTTTTCCAGTTGTAAAAATGCTTTAACATTTAATTTAGAATAAGAGCTACGAGTAATCTAGTTTAAGCTCGTAGCTTTATTTACTGTTTCTTGATCAACTGTTCAGCTAAAGTTTAATCTTTCTTATATGCATCATGACAGCCTTTACAGTTCTTAGCTGTTGTCATGAAGGCTTGCTTCAAGGCTTTTTTATCATCAGATTTTGCTGCAATAGCAAGTGCAGCTGAATCTTTTTGTAGTTGTTTCATCTTGGCATCGAAATCAGGTTTATCAGTCCACACTTTAGCTAAAGCCTCTGTATCGCCTTTATCTGAATCAGCTATAAAGCCTTCTAAAGGAAGCTTTGCAAGTGCTGCGACGTTATTTGCACGCATTGCAAAAACCTGAGCATCGAACGGTTTTTTACCTTTCAACATCGCACCCATGTCACCAAAGTTGTAGGCCATCAGGCTAAATGCTGACTGACGATACTCGATAGCATCATCAGTTGTCTTAAAATTGTCGGCTTGTACGCTTGTTGCTAAAACAGTACTGCTTACGAGTGCCAAAATGGCCATTTTTGCTTTATTGTTCATTATGTTGCTCTCACGTTTCTTGTAGTTTTGTGACATCACTCCGTCATTGTATTCTTTTTTTACCATCTGATACTATCCAAATATTCAATAGTTTATATGTAAAAGTGCAACGATTTGTAATCTGGTGCCTGTTAAAGTTAATGGTATGAAAATATTAAGTAAAAGTGTGATGATAGCTTTGGATTTTATTGGCTTATTGGTACAATTGTAATGGAGTGGCAGTACATTGAATAGTTCGATTGCCATTAAAGTGTGGAGTATAAGAATTGTGTAAGTTGTTGGAAACTGAGTGGAGGGGAAGGCGATGAGAGCTGAATGGGATTCTGTATTAGAAAAAGTTGTGAGCCATCAAGATCATAATGCGTTGTTGGCATTATTCGAACTGTTATTGACAGAAGAGGAACGCAGCGCTGTAGCCGGTAGGCTTAAAGTGTTTCAGACACTGCTTCAGGGTGAGATGAGCCAACGTCAGATCGCTGTCGAGTGTAATATAAGTATTGCAACTATTACCCGTTGTTCAAATTACCTTAAACATATGTCGCAAGCGCAAAGAGAGAAGATCAAACAACTTATACTCAATTAATGCTTAAAATATACTGCGTTGGATAGGGAGTTGGCGGCGACGATAAGCTGCGCGTCTCATTAAGACATAAAGAGAGTAACCCATCAAACTAAAGCTTATACCTGCTCCTAAGCCTGTAGCCGATGACTTTAAGATAATAATAGCAATAAACAAATAAAAGAAAGGAAGTGCATTATAAAGCGTTACAGGGATACCGCCTTTTTTCGTTTTCTCATGGGATCAGTACGTCGATTTTGAGAGCGCATATTATAGACTTTGGTGCCTAGATAGAAAACAGTAAATGCGGCTAACAATGGCCAGCCTTCATCTAACAAAAGTATGCTGGCAGAACCAATCGCTATATAGCTTAATGGAAGGATTTCATAGAGGGGTTTGCTAAGTATAAACAGTCCTTTGTTTTAGTGCACTAGTTTGAATATTTGTTCTCTTACCGAACATGATTATAGTCGAAAAAAAAGCCCACAACATTGATGAAATGTAATGGGCTTATACCGAATAGTAATGAGCTAATATTAATTAGCGCTTATCCTATGGCAGATGATTATCTGCAACCGCATCCCCCGTTGCCATCGCAACCTTCTTTAGCGGGTTCATCTTCTTTACTACTGCAACAGCCGTCTTTATGGTCATGAGCATGGCTATGCTCACCACCGCAACATCCGCCTTTATCGTCGTGTTCATGGCTGTGCCCACCACCACAACATCCACCTTTATGGTTATGGTCTGAATCACAACTACTACCATGAGCATGAATGTGGCCGTGAGCTCTCTCTTCTGCAGTCGCTTCACGAACGTCCATGACTTCAACAACAAAGTTCAATGCTTGACCTGCTAGTGGGTGATTACCGTCGACTACGACAACATCATCTTTTACTTCCATAACCTGAACAGGACGTTGCCCCATTTCAGTCTCAGCGATAAAGCGCATCCCAGGAACGATATCTTCAACATCTCCAAAAGCACTAAGTGGTACTTCCTGACGTAAGCCATCATGGTATGGACCATAACCGTTATCAGCATCAACAGTGACATCAAGTTTATCACCGACAACTTTGCCTTCTAGTTCAGTCTCAAGGCCCGGGATCATATTTTCTGCTCCATGAAGATAAAGCATTGGCTCACCTTCAAAAGAATCTTCGATAACTCGGCCTTGCTCATCAGATAAACGGTAGTGAATGCTTACAGCACAGTGTTGGGTGATTTTCATATCGCCTCCAATTCAGAATGTGCGCGTATTTTAACTTTCTTTTTATTTGTTGGCGATGATTTGCATCAGGTAATGTCGGTTAGCTCAGCTTTCTTGAATATTTCTTGATAAAAAATTTACCTGATTTGACTCAACCTTTCACTACAAGGTATTGATTTTGATTTTTTAGTCATTATTTTTAAAAATAAATTCACAACGAAAAACCAATTTAAACAGAGATAATTGTAATTTATACTTGTTAGTGTGATTTAATTCTCAATTAGAGGTCATTTCACTATTTTAAAAATATGGGTGTTTTAAAATCATTTAAACCCATTAATTTCAATCATATGTAACATTGCTTACCTTTCCGTAAACGTAAGCACCTGTGATTTACCCTCACGGTTATTATTACCATTGTCAGCTTAATCTCCCTTAGAATCCTTATAAGGAAAATAGAGAGTAAATGGTTTTTTCTATATAACTTGTTATTAGGGGCTTGACATCTGCATAAGAAAAAAGCAATTCTGTACCCACAGATTTTTACGTTTATTTGGATGAATTAATTTCTAATGCATTGCCTGAATAGAGTTGTAACCACCATTATTACAACCACCACGATTATTTTCGTGGGGGCGGGCTAAACGTACTTAAGATTTTTTGAATAAGACAAGCCCGCTCCCACACCAAGGAGCGGGCTTTTTAGTTTCTATCCCCATAGAATCTTGAAATGCAGAGTTCAGTATTTTGAAATGGCTTGGGTATTAAAGTAGCGCGGTATCAAGGAGAAAGTATGAAAGTAATGAAGTTTGGCGGTACCTCGCTAGCAAACTGGCAACGATTTAATGCAGCAGCGGCTATTGTTGCCGATACGGCACAAGGTGAATCTGTCGCTGTAGTGTTGTCTGCTCCTGCAACTGTCACAAATGGACTATTAGAGGTGGTTGAACTCGCCATTCAAGGTAGCGACTTTAAGGCCGTGCTAGCGGATACCGAGGGGGTATTTACCAATTTATATCAAGGGGCTAGCTCTATTTTAACCTCTTCACAGTTATTACTATTGATGAGCAAGTTAACTGATCAGCTAAACTTCTGGGAAAAGAAGTTGCTGGGTATTAGCTTGCTTAATGAATGTCCTGACTTTGTTCGTGCGGAAGTGTTAGTTGGTGGAGAGAAATTATCATCTGCGCTGATGGTACAGCTGATGATAGCGAGAGAGATAGGGTCAGATTTACTCGAGCCTCAGTCTTTGCTTGTTGCGACAGGTGACCCCTTAGAGTCCGTGGTTGATATTGAGTCGAGTAAAGCTAGGTTCGAGCAAATCCCGTTAGAGAGTAAACGTGTTTGGGTGATGCCAGGCTTTACTGCTGGAGACAGTAAAGGACGTACTGTTATCTTGGGCCGCAATGGCTCTGATTATTCAGCAGCGGTATTGTCAGCTTGCTTAGATGCGAGTTGTTGCGAGATTTGGACTGATGTCGATGGCGTATATAATACCGATCCTCGTGTTGTTGCCGATGCGAAGCTGCTTTCTCAATTGAGTTACCAAGAGGCGATGGAGTTGTCCTATTTTGGGGCTAAGGTGCTTCACCCTAAAACGATCTCTCCTATCGCTCGTTACCATATCCCTTGTTATATCCGTAATAGCTTTAATCCATCAGCCATAGGGACATTAGTGTCAAATGAAGCGGATAAAAGTGGTTTAAATGTTAAAGCCATCTCTAATTTAGATAACCAAACCATGTTTGATATCTCAGGTCCTGGCATGAAGGGCATGGTGGGCATGGCTAGCCGTACTTTGGGAGCGATATCTCGTGCTGGTGTGTCTATTTCACTTATCACTCAAAGTTCATCTGAGTACAGCATCAGCTTTTGTATTGCGACTCAAGATGCAGGTAAAGCGAAAGAGTCATTGGAGCTTGAGTTTGAACTTGAGCTTGAGAATGAGATCTTAGAGCCTATTGAAATGAGAGACAGTTTGGCGATTGTGTCACTGATTGGTGACGGTATGCGAACTCATAAAGGAATTGCTGGAAAGTTCTTTCAAGCACTCGCTCAAGCGTCAGTGAATATTATTGCTATTGCGCAGGGTTCCTCTGAACGCTCAATTTCAACGGTGATAGAACAACGCAAAATTAAACATGCTATCTCGGCCTGTCACCAAAGTTTCTTTGATGTACAACACTACCTTGATGTTTTCTTAGTGGGTTGTGGCAATGTTGGTGCCGGCTTACTTGAGCAAATAAAGCAGCAAGCTCAGATCTTGAAGCAAGAGCACATCACGATTCGTGTGTGCGGTATTGCCAACTCTCGTCATATGCTACTTGATGCCGAAGGGGTTGATCTTAATGGTTGGCAGAGTTTACTTTCAGATTGCCAAAGAAAATGTGATTTGGACTTCATGTTGCAATGGGCTAAGGAACAACAACTTCTTAATCCTGTATTAGTCGATTGTACCTCCAGTGAGCATGTATCAGATAAATATCTCGATGTGATGAATGCAGGTTTGCACGTCGTGACACCAAACAAAAAGTCCAATACCCGTGATATCGAATATTATCGCGCACTACGCCAAACAGCACTTAAGCAACGTAGACAGTTTCTCTATGAAACAACCGTAGGTGCTGGCCTACCAGTGATTGACAACCTTAAAAAGCTGCTCTTTGCAGGGGATAAATTACTTAAGTTTAATGGCATATTATCAGGTTCTCTCTCCTATATTTTCGGTATGTTAGATGAAGGAATGACGCTATCTGAAGCGACAGGGATTGCGCGGGATAAATGCTTTACTGAGCCCGATCCCCGTGATGATCTAAGTGGTATGGATGTGGCTCGTAAAGTGCTTATTCTTGCCCGTGAAGTGGGGCTGGATCTCGAGCTAAGTGATATTACTATTGAGTCTGTGCTGCCTGATGATTTTGATGCTAGTGGTGATGTTGAGAACTTTATGAACAATCTACCTAAAGTCGATAAGGAGATTTCCCTGAGGGTTGAAAAAGCACGTTCAGAGGGGAAAGTTCTGCGCTATTTAGGGCAAATTGATACTGATGGTTGCCGCGTCAAGATTGCAGAAGTGGATGCCACAGATCCTCTCTACAGTGTAAAGGGAGGCGAAAATGCGTTGGCATTTTACAGCCGCTATTATCAGCCTATTCCGTTTGTACTGCGTGGCTATGGTGCAGGAACTGATGTGACCGCTGCAGGAGTATTTGCTGATCTGCTCAGAACCTTAAACTGGACTCGGGAGATGAGTGCATGAGCCTGAATATGTTTAGTGCGGCAGATTCTACGAGAAGTGATGTGATTCAAGTCGAGACAATGGTATTTCAAAGGGGACATTCTCTATGAGCCTAACTGTTTACGCCCCCGCATCGATGGGCAATGTTGGTGTCGGTTATGATCTGCTCGGGGCTGCACTCGCGCCTATTGATGGCACGTTATTGGGCGATAGAGTCTCTATTGTCTCTTCACCAGCCGGAGTTTCATTAGAGGTTGAGGGTAAGTGGGCTGATAAGCTACCGCCTAATCCGACAGATAATATTGTTTATCAATGTGCACAGTTCTTTATGAAAGAGCTGAATAAGCAAGAGGGAATCGCACTCACGTTAGAAAAAAACCTGCCTGTCGGCAGTGGGCTCGGTTCAAGTGCCAGCTCAGTAGTTGCAGCCCTTTACGCCCTCAATGAGTATTTTGACAAGCCTTATGATGAGCAAGCGCTGTTGCGATTGATGGGGAAGTTTGAAGGTAAGATAAGTGGATCGGTTCATTATGATAATGTCGCACCCTGCTATTTAGGCGGCATGCAGTTGATGCTCGATACTGAGCATAAAGTGTGTGACAGTATCCCATCATTTGAACATTGGTATTGGGTTGTCGCTTATCCGGGAATATCGCTTTCCACGGCCAAAATGCGTCAGTTACTACCTGCTCAATATGATAAGTCCGTGGCTATCGAATTTGCACGTAATTTGAGCGCATTTGTTCATGCCTCTTATCGGCAAGATGCAGAGCTGGCTATCTCAGTATTAAAAGATGTGATGGCAGAGCCTTACCGTGCATCGGCAATACCGGGATATGAATCAGCGCGACAAGCGTTAAATAAGCTTGGCATGCTGTCGACTGGGATCTCAGGTAGTGGTCCCACACTCTTCTCGGTCACTGACAACTTAGAGACTGCTCAGGCAGCGCAAGCTTGGTTAGATTCAAACTACGTAGAGCATGGTGTTGGTTTTTCTCATATTTGTAAGCTAGATGCCATAGGCACTCGTAGAATTGATTAATAAAAGGTATTTGAATTCATGGAACTGTATAATTTAAAACACCCCTCTCAAGTGGTCAGCTTTACTGAAGCATTAAAACTCGGGCTAGGTAAAGACAGAGGTTTATTTTTTCCGAAGGCGATCCCCGTATTAAAGGATATGGATGCTCTGTTGGCCCTGCCATTTGTTGAACGCAGTAAAAAGGTACTCGGTGCTTGGCTTGCATCAGAAATAGGTCAAGAGACGGTAGACTCTTTGGTTGAAAATGCCTTTAATTTTGATCTTAAATTAGTCAAGGCTGATGAGAGCCGATACTGTCTGGAGCTTTTTCATGGCCCGACTTTAGCGTTTAAGGACTTTGGCGCCCGCTTTATGGCGCAATGCCTTAATGAGTTAGCGGGAGGCGATAAAATCAATATTTTAACAGCAACTTCAGGTGACACTGGTGCTGCTGTCGCAGATGCTTTTTTTGGACTGGATAATATTCAGGTTGTCGTGCTTTATCCGAAAGGGAAGATCAGCGTCTTACAGGAAAAGATGTTCACCACCTTAGGTGACAATATTCATACAGTGTCAGTTGAGTCGGATTTTGATGCCTGCCAAGATCTGGTTAAACGAGCATTTGAAGACAGTGATGTACGTGACGGTTTGCACCTTAATTCTGCTAATTCAATAAATATTAGCCGTTTGCTGGCACAAATCTGTTATTACTTTGAGGCGGTTGCTCAGTTTAAAGCTCAACATAACCAAGATCCTGTGATTGCAGTTCCCAGTGGTAATTTTGGTAATCTCACCGCGGGTTTATTTGCTAAAGCAATGGGATTGCCAGTTGCGCGTTTTATAGCCGCAACCAACAGTAATGATACCGTGCCTCGCTATTTAGATGAGGGAGATTGGCTTCCACATGCAACGGTCGCGACAATGTCAAATGCAATGGATGTGGCTGAGCCGAGTAATTGGCCTAGAGTTGAAGCTATTATTGAGAAGATGGGATGGTCTCTGTCTGAGATAACTGGTGTCGCCTTATCGGAAGAGGATACGTCAGATGCGTTGAAGTCACTTTACAGTCAAGGTTATTTGTCTGAGCCACATGCTGCGATCGCGGCGCAAGCATTGAAGCTAGCTTTATCAGATGAAGGGAAAGGAATATTTCTAGGTACAGCACATCCAGCTAAATTCAAGGATGTTGTCGACAGAGAGCTAGCCATTGAATTGCCTTTGCCAGCTGAGCTTGCAGTCGTAGAGCAGAAGGATATCTTGTCAGTGACATTAGCGGCAGACTTTGACCAATTAAAAACGCATCTGTTTAAAGTACTCTAGTTTTTTCACATTTTTAAAGGGGAGGGCTTGCCCTCTTTTTTTATTGTTTACTCATTATTACCTTTGTAAATGCCAATGATGAAGTTTGATGGTATTTGTTGTTGGATTTGCATCTGAAGTTTGATTTTAATGAGTTGGCTTACAAAAGGTTATCTAATTCACTTGTGTATCAACACGTATCCTTTTGGGGGTGATTACTGTGATGTTCATCGCAAATGGTTGTTCTTAATTTATATATCTTCCCTCGCAGTTTTTCAGATAGGTTTCCAAACTGTGTATCGATTTTTTACTACAATACTTATTTCACTTTCACTTACTGCTTGTTCTTCAATGGATGAACCTGAGTTGTATCACAGGATTAATGAAGCTTATGATTTTGAAGTCACCCACTGTGACAGTTTTGCCATGGTGACTGGCATAGGTAGAGGAGATAAAGCGTTAAGCGATGCTAAGCTCGACGCCACTATTCATGGCGAAGAACTGGGCGGTACACATATTGTTTGGTTACAAACTGACCATGGTGAGCCAACCAAGGTGGTTGCAGTGATATACAAATGCCTACGATAGAGTTTGCAACTGAGACTGGCTAATGGGTTTATTTTTTCTATCTAAACTGCGTAGCCAGTTTATCTCATCAACCCAAATATCTGAATTAATGGTTTCCAATACCAATGGAATATTTTCAGTTGCGGGATGATTCATTATAAATTTAAAGCCCTCTCTACCAATATGGCCCAAACCTAAAGATTGATGCCGATCGACTCGACTGTTTAATGGCGTTTTACTGTCATTGAGGTGCATGGCTTTGAGGTATTGATAGCTAACAATTTTGTCAAACAGTGCAAAACTCTCTTCACAGGCTTGATATGTACTGATGTCATATCCAGCTGCAAACATATGACAAGTGTCAATGCAGATCCCAACTCGGGATTTATCTTCCACTTTATCGATTATCTGAGCCAGTTGCTCAAAGCTATGACCTAAGTTTGACCCTTGCCCTGCGGTATTCTCAATTACTGCGGTGATATTACTCGTGCGCTCTAAAGCCATATTTATCGATTGGCTTATTCTGGTAAGACATTCATCAATCTCTATTTTCCTCAAGTGGCTCCCTGGATGGAAGTTAAGTAGTGTTAAGCCCATTTGCTCACAACGATCCATCTCATCGAAAAAAGCCTCTCTGGATTTTTCAAGCAGCTCCCTATCTGGGTGTCCAAGGTTTATCAGGTAGCTATCATGGGGCAAGATAGCCTCTATTAAGATATTGGCTTGCTCGCAGTTATGTTTAAATGCCGAGATCTGTTCGCAGCATAGTGGGGCTGCCTGCCATCTTCTTTGGTTCTTGGTGAAAAAAGCGAATGCATTCGCCCCTATTTTGTTTGCATTAATGGGGGCATTGGCGATACCACCAGAGGCACTGACATGAGCACCAACCCATCGGTTTGAATTCATTTAAAAATATCCTTACACAGCTATGAGCAAATAGTTACCATCTTTATATGCAATAAAGTCGCTAAATACTAAGCCTTAACTATGCTAATAACAGATTGAAAAAGTTAATAATGAGCATGAGCTAGAAAAAGGGTAATTGGAATGGACTCTACAGTGTTTACAGAATTCTCTCAAACAGACTTTAACCCCATCTGGCCTCGACTTCTCGCTGAACTGGGTAAATTACAGGTGGGCTTTATCAATGGAGAGGACGTGTTGCTTCCCCTTTGCCGAGTCTTGGCTGAGCTTAGTCAATCACAAGCAGTATTGATACTCCATAAAGACTCTTTTGAGTCAGAAGATATGCCTGCCTGTACGACTTGTTGGTGTCGTGATTCTGTTCGGTACTTAACCCTATGGAAAGAGGCCAAAGACTGGCCTTTCCTTGATCAGGAACCGACAGTTCACCGCTGGAAGTCATTCGTAATTTGGCCAGCAAAAAGGGGGAATATTCAAATATTTTTCCACTCAGCAAGTGAAGAGTGGTTGTCATTTATTCTTGCTTCAAATGAGACTTTGTCTGACATTATTATGGGAATGCTAGCACAGCAATCAGGAGGCTGGCAGGAAAGCATTAGCAGCAGAGTGGTTTCAACTGTTGATAGCGAGATGTTTCAATCCATTGTCAGTAATAGTGAAGATCTTATTCTGGTGGCAAGCCGTTCCCCTTTTGGGGTTCCTAGCATCGTGTATGCGAATGCTGCTGCTACCAGTGTTAGCCATTATCCCAGAAGTCAGTTAATTGGTAAGCCAATCACCCTGTTATTTGAACCGGGGCAAACAGAGTTTGAGGGAAGTAGCCTGTTACAGGCCATTAATTGTCGTACTGAGTTTGATGGTGAGCTTATCTGCATTACGGCAGCTAAAGAGGAAGCGCTACTTCACATGCATTTGGTCGCACTTGAAGAGACGAGTGGGCATGGTAGCTTATTTGCGCTAGTGGGTAGAGATATTACTGAACAGAAACAGATTCAACACATCATGGCGAGAACGCAAAAGATGCAAGCTATGGGGCAGTTGGTGGGAGGAATTGCTCACGATTTTAATAATATTCTTGGTGTCTTGAAGGGAAATTTGGAGCTTTTAGAATTAAAAACCTCTGAGGAAAAATCATTACGTTATCTCAATAATGCATTTAAAGCCTGCCAAAGAGGGACTGATCTGACCCGACGGTTACTGCAGTTTTCAAGACAGGAGCAATTCAGTGCTCATCATTGCCAAGTTAATGATGTTATTGGTGGCATGGAAGAGTTGTTAGGGAAATCCCTCACGACGCAGATAACACTAAAAACTGAGATTAAGGCTGGAGTTGCCGATATCTACGTCGATCGAGGTGATCTTGAGGATGCGTTATTGAATTTGGTGCTCAATGCTAAAGACGCAATGGGGGGCGAGGGAGACATCTTAATTAAAACAGATGCCACCTATTTAAGTGGTTTACTGCCAGGAATAACGGGTAGCCCACAAGTGGAAGATGGTCAATACGTGACGGTGTCGGTGCTTGATTCAGGTTGCGGTATTGCGCCTCACCTTTTGGAAAAGATATTTGAACCTTTTTTTACAACAAAAGATAAGAGCAAAGGGACGGGTTTAGGCCTCTCTATGGTTTATGGTTTCGTAAAACGCTCTAAAGGCTATATGAGTGTGATTAACTCTGACAAACAGGGTACTGAGTTTCGTCTCTGGTTTCCTGTGACTAAGCTGACCGTAGTTGAAGAGACAAAAAGCGATGAACGTATACAAATGCCAGTTGTTGCTAAGAAGCTCAAAGTCTTAATTGTTGATGATGAAGTTGAGCTATTGGATGTGTTGACTGACTATTGTGAGCTTTTGGGCATGGAGGTCGAATCTTGTACCGATCCCTTAGAGGTAAGAAAAAAGTACGGTGATGGTTTAGGGGGAATAGAGTTACTGATTACCGATGTGTTGATGCCAGGTGGGATTAATGGTTATGAGTTGGCTAAAGAACTGTCGGCGAATACAGAGCTTCCTGTGTTACTGATATCTGGGTTTATCGGTGATATCGGTATTAATAAAAATGAAGATATGCCTTATCGAGTATTGCATAAACCTTTTGATCTAGGGGGCTTGGTAAGTTCACTGCAGCAGATAGGTATCCAATTTTCCTCTGATAGTGTTTAGGTGAGTTTGAGGCCATTTTCCTAAACGCATATTGGTTAAAATGGTATTTATTACTGAATTAAATGGAATTATAGCTACCAGTTGATTATATGTTGTTAGCGTTTATTAAGGAGATAGAAGATTATGGAGCAAATATTGGTTTGGGTAGTTGATGATGATCTGGATTATTGTGAGTTGATATCAGAGGTGCTCAGTGATGAGTATCAGGTTTCACTTTTTAATGATGCTAATTCATATCGCGTGGCGTTAAAACTGAAAACTCCAGCTCTTATTCTTATGGACATCAATTTACCTGACGTGAGTGGTATTGAGTTATGCCAAGAGTTGATGAATTCAGGAAAAGATGTCGCAGTCATATTTGTCTCAGGTATGAATACCCTTGAAGAGAGGTTGAGGGCTTATGAAGTCAGTGCCGTGGACTTTATTGCTAAGCCTTTTGAACTAAAAGAGTTGCAGGCAAAGGTACAGGCAGTTGCTTCATATCAAGCTAAAAAGCAATCTTTAGTTCAAGCGGAATCGATGTCAAGAAATATGGCGTTTCAGTCAATGACTGAATCATCGCAATACGGCGCTGTATTGCAATTTTTTAGGCAGTGTTTCCTCTGCAATGATTATCAAAGTTTAGCTGATGCTTTTTTTGAGTTGATGCAACAACTCAATCTCAGTACCTGCTTAGAGATCCGCGATGATGAGGTGCACTATTTTGCTCCTAATCAGGCTGATGTTAGCCCAATTGAAGCGAATATTTTGGAACTATTGGATAAGCATGGTCGCTTATATGACTTCGGTTGCCGAACCATATGTAATGATAATCATGTCTCATTTCTCATTAAAAATATGCCGATGGATGATGAAGTGCTATATGGCCGATTAAGGGATGTGATTGCGGTTATTGTTGAAGGATTAGAGGCGCGTATTCTGGATATTGGTCGTCAGAAAACTTTGGAACATGTATTTAAAGAGATCCAAAATCTTTTAGGTAATATCTCTGGAGCGATTGTAGAACATGATAATAAGTTCAGTGCTGCATTGACCGGGGTTACCACAGAAATTCGTAGCAGTTTTCATTTATTGGATATGACGGAAGAGCAAGAGGATTATTTTGCATCTTTAATAGAAAGGAATTTGAAAGAAGCGAGTTCCGCAGGAGATGCTTTTTATCGTCTACAAGGATCGCTTAAAATGGTTAAAAATGTGGTTGAGTCGAGCGTCTCCTAGTGTGGGTCATAGGAAGTAGATTATCTCTCTTTTAATTGATCTTGGTCAGGTCAATATAATATGAGTCTTTGTTACATTGGTTATTCTTTAATCCATTTACTCTTGTTTTATATATAAGGTGTTCAGAATATGGAGATCACTATGCTTGCAAGACTAAACAATGATCATAAGCATATCGCAATTTTGCTCAACATTCTGAAGGTGAAATACGGACGGTTAGAACTTGGTGAAGCTGTTAACTATAATCTTATTAGAGATATTGTTGAGTACATGCAAAGTTACGCTGAGCATAGTCACCATCCTTTAGAGGATATTATTAATCAGTATTACATGACGAAGTACTCTTCTGAAGTGGGTAATGATAAATTGCTCAGAGAGCATCAAAAGATGATAGCGCTTTCAGCGTCTTTAATGACCAGTTTAAACCTAATCTTAAGTGATGTAGTCGTTCCCAAAGAGCAGTTAGTCATGGATCTTAAGTCATATGTTACGGAGCAGGAGGGGCATATGGCATATGAGAACAGCATCATCTTTCCACTATGGTCTAAGATGACTGATGAGGAGGATTGGAAAGAGATTGGGCAGGAGTGCTACCTTAAGTTGGTTGATGATCCTCTGTTTAATGGTAACGATAACACGCTATTTGAAGAGTTAAGGGAGTATATTAATTTGTCTGAAACCAATTAGATAAATTAATTAACAGCCTGTTTAAGAGTTGAGAACAGCATAAATTCTTCTCCTTGACCTCCATGGAGGGAGAAAATGGCATAAAATGTATGGAACATTTATGGCCAGACACAAAAAAGAGCGCTTAAGGCGCTCTTTTTTGTGTTTACACTTTACATCAGGAGGTTATCTAACTCGCATTCGAAACTTTTGTCGATATCCTGCAACTCTTTAAGTAAGCGATGCTTCTCTTTCAGGGCTTCAATTTCACGCCACTTACGTTTCTTGTTGGAGCTTCTTGAGCGACTCGGCCTTTCTACGACTGCATCTAGCGCACTACCATAATCTAGTCGATTCATGGCAACCTCCTGTTGTTGTTATTATGTCCAATAAATAAATACCACACTTTTAAAATAGTGCGCAAGAGAAATGTTTCATTTGTGTTAATTAAGTGTGGTGATTTGATATTGCTTGAAGGGTAAAGGCAGAGGTAAGTATAAAGAAAATAAAAGGATATGCTGCTCTAGACTGGAGTAAAAGAAAAAGCCAGTGAAAACTGGCTTTTTGCTCTTTAAGCTACAAAGTTAAATATTACCTTGTCTAAACATGTTGATTAGCCCATTGCTTGAGCTGTCTAATTCTGTTGCATTAACCTCTGCACTGAGTCTCTCCAGAACATCATTGCCTAAGTTTTTGCCTAGTTCGACTCCCCATTGATCAAAGGAGTTGATATCCCAGATAGCACCTTGAACGAAAGTTCTATGCTCATAGAGTGCGATTAGGGCCCCTAAGGTCGATGGGGTTAACATATCCATCAAAATGGTATTGCTAGGTTTATTACCGGGCATCACTTTATGTTTGGCGATTAAGTCTTGCTCATCGGCAGTTAGCTCGCTGTTTGAAAGCTCTTCCATTGCCTCATCATAGTTTCGGCCCTGCATCAATGCCTGGGTTTGGCCGAAGCAATTAGAAGCTAGTTGAATATGGTGTTCACCGAGTGGATTATGGCTATTAAGCGGCATGATGAAATCAGCTGGGATCAATGCAGTACCTTGATGTAGCAGTTGGTGGTAAGCATGTTGCCCATTAGTCCCTTCTCCACCCCATATTACTGGTCCTGTACTATAGTCCACATCAGTTCCATCTAAGGTGACAGATTTACCATTACTTTCCATATCGAGTTGTTGGAAGTAAGCGGGTAAGCCTCTTAAATAGTGATCATAAGTTAACACTACATGTGATTGAGCATCGTGGAAGTTTCCGTAAAGCAATGAAAGCAAGCCCATAAGAACAGGCATGTTTTCAGCGAGTGGCGCATGTAAAAAATGCTGGTCCATCTCATTGGCACCTTGTAAAAGAGCTCGGAAATTATCCATACCTATCAATAGAGCAATCGGTAACCCAATTGTTGACCAAAGAGAGTAGCGACCTCCGACCCAGTCCCACATAGGAAAGATGTTACTGGCATCGATACCAAATTCGGTGGCTTTGGTGACATTAGAAGTGACAGCGACAAAATGTTGTGCGACATCCTTCTGCTCTCCACCTTGCTTTAAGAACCAATCTTTAGCGCTTAATGCATTGGTCAGTGTCTCCTGAGTACCAAACGATTTGGAAGACATGATGAACAAGGTCGTTTCGGCATCCAGTAGCTTAAGCTTCTCTGTTATTGCGCTGGCATCAACATTGGCGACGAAATGACAGTTTATTTTATCTGTCCAGTAAGGTCTAAGAGCCTGAGAAACTATTTTAGGCCCTAAAAAGGAGCCTCCAATGCCAATGCTTACCACATCGGTGATAGCTTTACCTGTGTAGCCTTTCCAAGCTCCAGAACTGACAGCTTCAACGAAGTTGGCCATCTGCTGCTGAGTCTCATGTACCTCTTGTACAATATTGACACCATCAAGCCGTATTGGTTGCTCAGGTTTAGCGCGAAGAGCAATGTGCAGTACAGCTCGATTTTCTGTCGTGTTGATAACGTCACCATTAAACATGGCTTTTATTTTCGACACGAGCTGGGTTTCATCGGCAAGCTTAAGCAACAAAGAGAGTGTTTCTTGTGTTGCTCTATTTTTTGAGTAATCTAAAAATAGACCACAGGCCGAAGTCGACATCTTGTTAAAACGCTGAGCATCATCTTCGAACAAGTTTCTCATATGAGGCAGTGCTTGAGTATGAGTTTGAAGTGCTTTCCAAGTGTTACTCTGGGTCAGTTTGGTCATCTCTTTACTCCTTCTTAAGAGGCTAATTTCTCTTTAAGCATGACTTCAAGCTTTCCTTGGTCAATAGCAAAGTTGCGAATACCTTCGGCAAGTTTTTCAACAGCCATAGGATCTTCATTAAACGCCCAACGGAATTGTGATTCAGTCAGTGGCTCACCCGCTTCCACTGTCGTTTCTGCCGGAATAAGTTTACGTACAACTTGCGTTTGTGAGTTAGCCATCTCTTCAAGAAGGGCTGGGCCAATTGTTAAACGGTCACAACCAGCAAGTTCGATGATCTCACCTGTGTTTCTGAAACTTGCACCCATTACCACGGTTTTAAAGCCATGATGTTTATAGTAGTTATAGATCTCTGTAACAGATACAACACCTGGATCTTCAGAGGCTGAGTAATCGAGTCCGGTATCTTTCTTGTACCAGTCAAGAATACGGCCAACAAAAGGTGAGATAAGGAAAACGCCAGCTTCGGCACAGGCACGTGCTTGAGCAAAACTAAACAGTAACGTTAGGTTACAGTTAATGCCTTCTAACTCTAGCTCTTTAGCTGCGCAGATACCTTCCCACGTTGATGCTAACTTGATAAGAATACGAGACTTGTCAATGCCGGCGTCTTGATAAAGTTGAATAAGTTTATGCGCTTTAGTGATAGAGCCAGCTTTATCGAATGAAAGGCGAGCATCAACTTCAGTAGAGATACGGCCTGGAACGATTTTTAAGATCTCAACACCGATATTGACGGCCAATTTATCACCGGCATCTCCAACTTGTTGTTCAATGAGATCGCTCTGTGTTTTGGCCCATTCAATTGCATTTTCGATGAGGTGAGCATAGTCCGGGATCTGGGCTGCTTTTAAAATTAATGATGGGTTGGTTGTGGCATCTTCTGGTTGATAACGCTTGATGGCCTCAATGTCACCGGTATCAGCGACGATGGTTGTGATTGATTTGAATTGCTCTAGTGTATTAGCCATAAAATAACATCCTTCTTAAGAAGCAGCTTAAGGTTTGTGATTTGCAGCAGGTATTAAAAGCGATCTTGATGATAAATCCAACCATAAATGAAAAAAAATTACAGAAAAGTTGTAAAATATCAGTAAAAAGGTTTTTAAAGGGTAAGATTGCTTGAAAATACTCGCTTAAATTGAGTATCGAAGAGTATAGCCTGTCGTTTGCTATCATTACAGATAAAAAAATCGCTGCCAGTGGGCAGCGATTTCTCTGTATTACAAGCGAGTTACATCTTACTTAAGCATAAGAACAGATTCACTCTTTAAGTCTGTTATGTAGGCTTCTATACGACGGTTAGCTTTGTTTGCTTCGGGGCTATTACCTTCAATAATTGGCTGCGTTATCCCTTGTCCTTTTGCTGACACTCTATCTTGGTTGATCCCATATTTTTCCACCAAAATGTTCGCAACAGCGTTAGCACGCTTGTCGGATAACATCATATTGTAGGCAGCTTGCCCTACATCTGATGAGTGCCCTAAAATCAGTACGGTTGATTTTGGATTGTTATTCATGTAAGTCGCTAGTTTTTCAATTTTTTCATATGATTCAGCTTTAACTACAGAAGAGTTGTTAGCGAATAAAATTGATCCAACTTCATGTTGCTCAGTCGTTTCGATATAAAGGCTGAGACTACATCCATAGTTATCGATTTGGTGGGTTGACGGGGTATTGCCACATTTATCAAGGTTGTCAATAACACCATCATTGTCTGAATCGAGAGGGGCGACAACCAAAGGAGCGGCAGCAACAGCTGCTGGAGTTGCAGTACCAAATCGGTAGCTAAGCGCTAAGCCCCAATAGTTGCTTTCCATGTCGAGGGTGTTCCACTTGTCATCCTCTAAATTCTCATAGCGGCGATATTTAAGCTGCATTTTTAAGCTTTCAGTGATGTTATAGTCAACTCCAACACCGAAGTAGGGGGCTACGCCACTATCACTGTAATATTCAGTGCCCCACTGTTTGTTGTTTGACAGTAGGTAGTTCATCGCGCCCGCTTCAGCCGAAAGGCCCCAACGTTGTGATAAGGGTAAAAAACCAACCAGACCTAAGGTCATACCTTTAGCGCCTACATCGTTTAACTTATTGGCGTAATCTGTCCACTCAGCGCGACCAAGATCGCGGTAACCTAACTCAACACCAAAATAGTCATTAAATAGGTAACCACCAAATACGTCCCAAGCATAAGGATCATCTTTACCACATACTTTCATGGTTTTCATGTCACAGTTTGGTTCATAATTATTAACACCTATACCACCACCAACGTACCACGGCGTTAGTTCTTGTGCCGCATTGGCTGCAAATGGAAGCATAGAAGTTAGCAGAACTGCTTTTAATGTATTGTTCATCATTTTCCAAATCCTTTTATTATTAATACATCCCCATGACTGCCTATCGATTGATGATGCAGAACCAGCCCTTTGGGAGGGGAATCCTTTGTTTTTGTCGCTGGTGTCACTATTATCCATTGAATTGTGAATAATTTCCAACTTGATTGTGATTTATTGGTTGCTTTGTGTGGTTCGTTGGTTGTTTTGAATGGTTTTTTGTGTGAAAAGGTGTATCCAGTGGGGATACACCTTATAAATTAATTTTGTTTAATAAAGCCCTTTTTAGCGATTCCAGACCCAGTTTTCTAAGCTTATAGGGTCGACACCGTTGGCTTTGATGTAATTTCTATGATCGACTAAGCGTTGAAGCATGTCAGTGGTTAAAGAAACATGTTGAGTTTCATCAATGACACCCTGTTGGAATAGCTTGTACGCCATATCAATGACTAAGTGATAACGAGATGTGCCATTTCGTACTCCCATATCGAATGGTGTAGTCGTAGAGCCTTCCTCTTCATAGCCCTTGATTCTGAATCTGCGGTTACCTTTATAGTCAAAGACCAATTTCTTAATGGTATTTGGGTAGCCGTGATAGTTAAATATCACCCCTTTATCAGTGGTAAAAATCTCATCCATTAACCAGGGCTTACTTTGGAAATCTACACTACCAAGGCCACTGCTGGTTAGCTCGGTTACACTGACAAAACGGATACGCACTCGTGGAAGCAACTCGCGGATCAGTACCAGAGATGCCATCGCCTCCTGGGTGACATAATCACCACAACCGACTAGTACCACATCAGGGTTTTCATCCGATGCAAAATCCCACACCATGACGCCATCTTTAGCTTGTTGGCGTGCTTCATCAAGTGTTAACCATTGAGGAAGATCTTTTTTGCCTGCCACCAGAATATTTAACTTGTCTCTGTCATCAAAAGCGCGCTCGGTATAGACGAGTGTACTGTTGCCATCAGCAGGTAGATAAGCCGAGATGATCTTTGGGTGTTTTTCCAGCATCGCCCCTAAGAAAGATGGGTTCTGATGTGAGTAACCATTGTGATCTTGTCGCTCAAGTAGTGAAGATAGTACAACGTTACAGGCTGGTACGGGTTTACGGAAATGAACCCCTTGACTTGCATATACATATTTGCAGTATTGATCTGCCATAGAAGATACCACTTGTGAGAATGACTCATAAGTGGGGAACATGGCGTGACGACCGGTAACTGTATAACCATGCATCATACCAAAGAGCAAGTTTTCTGATAGCAGTTCTATGACGCGTCCGTCGCGCGCCATATCTTGATCCCACTCTTCGATAGGCCACTGCCATGCTCGGTCAGTCTCTTCAAATACTGCTTGAAGCTGGTTTGAATAGGTTTCATCTGGGCTGAATATACGTAAATTGCGTTGTTCGCGGTTAAGTTTGAATGCATCACGCATCCACTCGCCCATCTTGAACATAGAGAGACCACGCTGTCCTTTTGGCGTTTCTGGTCCGTATGCAAGCTTTTCAAGATCAGGTTTAATCAAGGGGCGAACGACTTCACCACCATAACTTAAGTGCTGTTGACCACAACAGAGTTCACTTGGTGGGATTAATGATTGGATCTCTGCATCGAAAATTAACTCGCCTTGTTCATTGATTGAGTAGAGTTCATTAAACTTGTAACTGGCAAGCCAAGTGTCAAGCGCATCTAGGTGGCCTTTATCGCTTGCACATTTGTTGACGATAACTTGATGAGACTCACAATTCCCCGCTAACTTCTTACCATTATATTCAGCTGTACCAGTCCAGCCTTTGGCGGTCCGCATCAAAATAACAGGCCAGCGTGGTTTAACTACATCTTCACCATTGCGTGCTCGGATCTGAATATCTGTGATCATCTCATAAGCGGTGTCCATGGCGTTAACCATCTGCACATAGACATCTTCATCCAGTTCATCATCGACGATGAATGGTTGGTAACCCAGTCCTCTAAATTCAAGATCTAACTCTTCGTGGCTCATACGGCCCATGCGAGTTGGACCAGAAATTTTATAGCCATTGATGTGAACGATGGGAAGAACCGCACCGTTGGTTGCGGGATCGACTAAGCGGTTAGCATACCAAGATGCGGCTAATGGGCCTGTTTCTGACTCTCCATCACCGATTAAACACGCTGCTATTAGATCTGGGTTATCTAATACCGCTCCCCAGGCAACAGAAAGTGAATAGCCCAGTTCACCGCCCTCTAAAATTTGGCCCGGTGCTTCAGGGTTTGCATGAGAAGGGTAGCCATAAGCCGCAGAGAATTTTTTACAGATATCTTCAATACCAGTTTCATTGTAGGGAATGTTTTCTGGGTAGAAGTGACTGAGAGAGCCCTCCATAAATAGGTTAGCCTGCACTGCCGGGAAACCGTGGCCTGGGCCAACAAGATAGACGAACGAACGTTGGTTTTTAACAATAAGTCGGTTGACGTTAGCATAAACAAAATTGATACCGGGACATGTTCCCCAATGGCCAAGTAATCTGGGCTTGATATCTGAGTGCAGAAGTGAACGCTTATGCAGTACGTTTTGTTTGAGATAAATTTGTGATGTGGCTAAAAAGTTAGTGGCTCGGACAAATTTCTTTAATGCGCTGATCTCTTGCTGATGTGACATAAATGACCCCATTTTTAGTAAGCAAAAAGTTAATCAAACCTTATGGGAAATACTATATTTGTAATTTTATTACAAAAACGTGTTCTATATCTTGTTTTGATAAAGTTATCAAATTTGTAAAATGTTACTGAAATGGTGGTGAACCCTTTGTTTTATCAGTTGTGAAAAGTAATGTTGAGTGTAAATGGCTGTGACTTAGCTGTTATGCAAGTGGTTAAATGTGAGGCTGGTCACGCGAGGTATTTTTAATGGTATGCTATTTTGTGACTGTGAATTCGGTAAGCGTGGCTGAGTTAGGTTACGTAAGGAAAATTCTAATAGATAATTTACCGGTATTCTTTGATCAAAATTGGAAGGAAAATTAAACAAGTCAAATACGGAAGAGAAAAATAATTTAGTCTGTATTTGTCATAGGGATAAAAATTAGCTTATGTTTGAAAATTTAATAACGTCTATAGAGTCTGGGATCAATGCTATTAATGGCTTGCTCTGGGGCAGTGTGCTTATTTATGTGTTAGTTGCTGCAGGGATTCTTTTTACACTCCGTTTAGGTTTTATCCAATTCCGTTTGTTCGGACACGGTGTAAAACTGGTGCTTCAAGGCCGTGAAAAAGTTGATGGCATCTCTTCATTCCAGGTTTTCTGTACTTCGATGGCTGCGCGAGTTGGAACAGGAAACATGGCAGGTGTAGCCGTGGCTATCACTGTTGGTGGTGCAGGGGCTATTTTCTGGATGTGGCTAATTGCCATGTTGGGTATGGCAACCGCATTTATTGAGTCTACCTTAGCGCAAGTTTATAAAGTCAAAGACAGCGACGGTCAGTTCCGAGGTGGTCCAGCATATTATATGGAACGTGGTCTAGGTAAGCGTTGGATGGGCACTGTTTTCTCGATATTGCTTATCAGTGCTTTTGGCTTTGCGTTCAACTCAGTACAAGCCAATACCATGACGGATGCATTAAATAATGCATTTGGTTTCGACAAAACGCTTATTGGTGTCATGATCGTACTTGCCTCTGCTTACATCATATGTGGTGGGCTTAAAAAGGTCGCTAAGGCATCAGAACTCATCGTTCCTGTTATGGCGGTTGCATATTTAGGGATCGCCCTGGTTGTTTTGGTGACGAACATTGAGCAAGTTCCCGCTGCGCTATCTTTGATTTTTAAGAGTGCAATGGGATGGGAAGAGGCTGCTGGCGGTGCCATGGGCGCGATGATGGCGGGTATTGCGCGTGGTTTGTTCTCAAATGAGGCGGGTATGGGCAGTGCAGCTAATATTGCCGCTTCTGCTACACCAAACCCTAATCATCCGGCATCCCAAGGTTTTGTACAGATGATTGGTGTCTTTGTTGATACCATCGTTATCTGTAGTGCTTCTGCGGCAATCATTTTGCTGTCGGGTGTACTGGATAATCCAGGTGAGCAGCAAGGTATTGGCTTGTTACAGTTAGCCTTAACCAATGAACTGGGGAGTTGGTCTGCTTACTTCTTGGCATTTGCAATTATCTTGTTCTGCTTCTCCTCTATTATAGCTAACTATAGCTACGCTGAAACCAATGTGATATTTCTTAGTAAGAATAAGAAAGTATTATATATTTTTCGTGCTCTAGTACTGGCAATGGTGATGGCGGGCTCTGTGGCATCACTGAGTATGGTATGGAATTTCGCTGATTTGACGATGGGATTAATGGCCTTGGTTAATATCGCGGCCATCGTGATGCTGTCTAAAGTGGCTTACGCTGTTATTAAGGATTATGAACGTCAACTGAAATTAGGGCTTACACCGACTTTTGATAGTAGTTTGTTTCCTGAAATCGATAATTTAGAGGGCGGGATCTGGGTGAATAAAAATCAACAAACTGCCCAGAGTGATAAACAGAGTAAGCAAACAAAGGCTTAATCGGTCTAGGTTTGGCTAAATGAATTAGCACAATCTAAAAAACCACGTGTAATAGCGTGGTTTTTTTTCGATTTGAAAAGTATCATGTTTACCAGTCAATAAACCTTAAGGATGAAGAATGTTAGTTTTAGTTTCACCAGCAAAGACCTTAGATTATAAAAATGAAGCGGCGACAACTGAATACACTCTCCCTAAGTTAACCCAATACAGTGAACAGTTGATCAATGAGTGTCGCAAACTGACGCCGACTGATATCGCCTCTTTAATGAAAGTCAGCGATAAAATTGCTGGATTAAATGCCGCGCGTTTCGAGAGCTGGAACCCAACATTTACCACTGATAATGCTAAGCAAGCAGTTTATGCCTTTCGTGGTGATGTCTATACCGGCTTAGATGCCGATAGCTTATCAACAGCAAGCCTAAGCCGAGCACAAACTCACTTGCGCATCTTATCAGGCTTATATGGCTTGTTAAGGCCGTTAGACTTGATGCAACCCTATCGTTTAGAGATGGGAACACGTCTAGCTAATGCCAATGGCACTAACCTGTATCAGTTCTGGGGTGATGTGATCACCGACGAAGTTAATCTTGCCCTCGAGGCGCAGGGTGATGATATGGTGGTGAACTTAGCGTCAAATGAGTATTTTAAAGCGGTAAAGCCTAAGTTGGTTAACGGCACTATTATCACTCCAGTATTTAAAGACCGCAAAAATGGTCAATACAAGGTGATTAGCTTTTTCGCTAAACGTGCTAGAGGCATGATGGTGAGATACATTCTTGATAATGATATTAAAACCCTAGCAGGCTTAACCAAGTTTGATGCTGCCGGATACTATTACTGCGAAGCCGAATCAACGCCTGCTTCACCAGTGTTTAAACGCGAAGAACAGTAACTTGTCTGATAACAAGTTATAAGTATCTTTTTAGATTGGGTTCATTGGGCCGGTTTGGTACTTATTAAGTTTGCTAGGTGCCAAAATTTCAATGTTAACCTATAGCCTGCAGCGGTGCTGTATATGGATATACGAATGTCGTGATCACACGGATGTGAATGAACGACCTGAATGTGCAAGCACTTCTATGACTCGCCGCAAGCACAATCCCTGTGGGCTCTGCCGTGACATCCTTGTCACGGAAGGTCACAGCCGTGTTCACACCCAATTGCTAATTTCTTCGAGCTAGAATTACCAAATTATTTTCCCATCATGCTGAATATTTTTTGGGGTTTTCAATACGTCTACATCATAAATACCGTAAGAGAATGCCTTATTAACTTTAACTAATGAGGTGTAATCTAGAGCCAATAGTTCATCAGCTTTTTTATATGGAAGAGCAATATTCATCCCACCATAGCTCGCAATACTGTGGTACATTAATGCATCAAGAGATGGGTGTTTTTCAAACAGTAGCTTTGTCAGTGTTCGGGAATGTATGTAATCAAAACGAGAGGCTACCGGATCGGTAATAATTTCATCAAAAAACATATCTGGGTACAAATATGCCCATGCTTTTTTTCTATCTTCTACCAGCAGCTTGTTTACTACATTAGCAAGAACTTTGGCATGCTAGTCAGAAATAAAAGTGCCGCTCCCCATTGAAGCCTTATATTTTTCTCCGATAATTTCTACACGCAATGGCTTATCTGTTGAGCGGAATCCACTGACTTAAACAACATCCCCTTCTTTTGCCCCTATTTCTGCTAATGCAATATCAAGTGAGAGGCTTAGATATAAAAATGGGTCACCTTTTTCATTAACCCGCCCAACGTTTGTAAATTGTAAAGGAGGGTAATAGATTTCTGATGTATTAGTAAAAGCTTGTTCATTTTTAGTCATTCTTGCTCTGATGTATGAGTTCTCATACTTATATTCAAAGTTTATGATGTCATAGAATTGCAGAGCATATTTGATGCCATCATAAATAAATGTTGCTGAGTTACTTGCTTTAATGTCTTGCACTAAATTATGCATATAATCTAGATCAAGAATCCACTTTTCAACTGGCACGTAATTTCCTTGAGATAGCTAACTGCTATAGTACTTTAGAGTTTATTCTAACGTACTAGATAACAACATAAATAAAATTTAAACTAACCAATTTACTATTATTCTGCTGATGAAAATTGAGTACGACGTGGGTGTGACTAGTTACGATATGTACTGCTAGAAAGCTAAATCGAAGAGGTAGATAACCTAGGTGTAGATGCGGCTGCGAGTTTCGGTTTCAGGGATGAAATCGTAAAGCGGCCAGGGATGGTTTTACAGCGTCTCGCAGAAGTGTCTACACATGAGCTCACTGCAGGTGATAGATAGCAATGAAGGTTCGTTTTAAAGGGAACCTTCAAATGCCAACTAAGTCAGAAACTCAGACTAAGAAAAATGTAATCAAGCTTCATTCGAAGCGAAAAAAGCCACCATTATAGATAAACGGTGGCTAAATTGATGAGGCAAAAATAAAGCTGATCGCTAAACAGCTATTTAGTAAAATCTACTTAGTAGCCAAAGGTCGTAAATCAATTTCTGATTGAGCCATTAGATAGGCAAACTGGGCATAGGCGGCGACGTTTTGTTGTAGCGCTGCAGGATCTATTTTATCCAGCGTGTCATTGGGTGTGTGGTGATAGTCAAAGTAATCACGGCCATCTTGCCTTAATGATGCTACTGGTACGCCTTGTTTGGGCAGCATGGAGACATCTGGGCCACCAGATGCGGTATTGGTGCCCATCGCGACGCCATTCGCTGTCATAGGAGCACTAAGTGTTAATACATCCTTAAAAGCTTGTTCAGCGACGCGGTAATCGATTTGATAGATTCGACCTGCACCGAAATCAGACTCTGCGGCAATATAGTGCATAGCCAGTTCATCTTGATGAGCTTTAGCGTAAGCTTTACCACCAATAAGTCCTAGCTCTTCGGCTGCGTAGAGTACGACTCGTATGGTTCTGGCTGGTTTTTGAGGCAAGTCTTGGATCAATTTTCCCGCAGCAATCACAATGCCAACCCCTGCGCCATCATCTAATGCACCAGTGCCTTCATCCCATGAGTCAAGATGTGCGCCGATAAGTACGATCTCATCTGGCTTGCTTGAACCTGTGACTTCGGCAATCACATTGTAAGAGGTGGCGTATCCATGGCTTTGTGGTGACATTTTAATTTTTAAAACAACATTGTCATCTCGTTTTAGCATCAAATTTAGCTGATCAGCATCGGGTGAGGATAATGCTGCTGCAGGAATTCGTGGCACATCATCTTGATAGCGCATCGCACCAGTGTGGGCCATTCTGTCGTGATCTGTGCCGATGGAGCGAATAACGATAGCTAGAGCGCCTTTAGATGCTGCAGTCACCGCGCCCCGTGAACGGCCACCTACGGTTTTACCATAACCCTTTCCTGTCGTGTGACGCTCAGTCTTATGATCGATAAAAGCTATTTTCCCCTCTAATGAGCCTGCTGGTGCAGCCTTTAGTGCAGTTAATGTGTCAAAGCGTACAATCGGGGCGGTAATTCCTTCAAGGGGCGTTGCAACACTGCCTCCTAAAGCGGTAATGACTAAGCTTTGAGGATAAGGGGTTACCACAGTGGCTTCGGCACTACCTCGATCCCATACCGGCACTTTTACTGGCTCTTTGTAAACGTTATCAAAACCTAATTGATTTAATTTGTTTTCAGCCCATTGAACCGCAATGAGATCTTTCTCGCTACCGGACAATCTAGGACCAACCTCTACGGTTAGGGATTCAACCAAGTCATAGGCCAAGGGGGAGGAGAGTGCGTCTTGTTGTAATTGTTTAGAAACTTGAAGGTTTTCGGAAGGTGGTGGTATTTGTTGACAGGCTAAAAGTGAACCTGAAAGACAAGTCATGAGTAAGATGTGTTGGTAGTTTTTCATAAGTTTCCTTTGTTTTTATTACTTATGTCCCATTTTGGAAAACAATCTAGCAAAAAGTGTGCTTTATGTCCCGACTATATCTGTAAGGCAAGGCTATATTAGTGGCGGGGATTGTTTTAGGAGAATTAGATTTTAATGAGTATTGAATTAATGCAGCAACGTGCTGATCACGCCGTTGTAATGTTGAAAGCCTTAGCTAATGAGCGTCGCCTTTTTATTCTGTGTTATCTACTGAGTGAAGGGGAGATGTGTGTTGGTGAGATGAACAAGAAGCTGGGTCTAAGTCAGTCTGCTTTATCACAACATTTAGCCTGGTTAAGAAAAGATAATTTAGTTGAAACTCGCAAGGAAGCTCAGACGGTTTACTATTCGTTAAAGAGCCATGAAGTTGCAGAAATCATTAAATTACTTGATAACATCTATTGTAGTAAATTAAAGACAGTTGCTTAATAAAGCTAAGACCAGTTGTTAGTTTTTTACTAGCGACTGATTTATGACTGGATAAGAGTGGCACAATGGATGACTGATGGAGAGGCTTGCCTCTCTATTTTTTTGTCTTAATTTTGATGTATCATGGAACGATAGGCATAAAAAAACCGACCAAGGCCGGTTTTTAGAATTTGCTTTAAAGTTAAAAATTAAGCAGCAAGTGCTTTGATTTTAGCATTTAAGCGTGACTTATAACGAGCAGCCTTATTCTTGTGAATAAGACCTTTAGTCGCCATACGGTCAACAATTGGTTGTGCTACAGCGAAAGCAGCAGTAGCTGCAGCGTGATCACCTGCAGTGATTGCAGCAATTACTTTTTTAACGTAAGTACGTAACATTGAGCTACGGCTAGCGTTATGCTGACGACGCTTCTCAGATTGAAGCGCGCGCTTCTTTGCAGACTTGCTATTAGCCAAGGTGCAACTCCTAAATAGGGTTAGATATTTTAAAGGTCGGGAATATGCCTCACTATTGTCACTTTGTCAATGACAATAGTTGAATCTTTATCTTAAAGAGAAAAAATTCAACCTGCTTGGCTATCTTCAACCTAACTCGTGTAATATGGAGCGCGATTCTAACAGTAATAGCTAGAAGGTGATAGGGGAAAATCATATTTTTGAGACTACTCTTCTAAGGTTCTAAGCACAATTCAGGGCATATTTTGAGTAAAAAATTAGTTAAGTCAGGCATCATCGTGAGTGCCATGACCTTAGTCTCTCGTGTCATGGGGTTAGTAAGGGATGTGGTTATTGCTAATCTTATGGGCGCCAGCAGTGGGGCCGATGTATTTATTTTAGCAAATAAAATCCCCAATTTTTTAAGACGTTTATTTGCAGAAGGCGCTTTTGCTCAGGCTTTCATTCCCGTCTTTACTGAGTACCAACAAAAAAATACTGAGGAAGAGGTCAGGGAGCTGATTTCAAAGGTCACTGGCACCTTAGGTGTTTTGGTGAGTATTGTTACTTTAGTTGGGGTCATCGGCTCACCGTTAATCATGGCTCTGTTTGCCAATGGCTGGTTTGTTGCTTGGCTCAATGGTGAACCAGGCGGTGAAAAGTTTGAACTCGCCTCTCTTTTGTTAAAGATCACTTTCCCTTATCTGTGGTTTATCACTTTTACAGCAATGGCTGGCTCTATTCTCAATACTCGAGGTCGATTCGCTGTTTCTGCATTTACACCGGTGTTTTTAAACATCGCTATCATCTGTGCCGCACTCTTTTTATCGCCGGAACTGGAAAAACCTGAACTAGGTCTGGCCATTGGGGTTTTTGTTGGTGGTTTGATTCAATTTTTATTTCAACTTCCGTTTCTTTATAAAGAGAAGGCGTTAGTTAAGCCATCTTGGGGTTGGCATCACCCTGGTGTGGTTAAAATTAGAACCTTGATGCTCCCCGCCATTTTTGGGGTTTCGGTGTCACAAATCAATCTTCTATTTGACACCATTATTGCCAGTTATCTGATGACAGGCTCGATCAGTTGGCTGTACTACTCAGATCGATTATTAGAATTTCCCTTGGGTTTGTTTGGTATTGCTATAGCCACAGTGATCTTACCCGCATTATCTAAAAAACATGTCAATGATGAGGGCAATGGGTTTGCAAAGACCATGGATTGGGGAGTAAAAGCGATTCTATTACTGGGTATGCCAGCCATGTGTGGTCTAATTCTACTAGCTAAGCCTATGTTAATGGTGCTGTTTATGCGTGGTGCTTTTACTGCTAATGATGTCGATATGGCGTCATATAGCTTGATGGCTTATGGAAGTGGCTTGTTGAGTTTTATGCTGATTAAAGTACTCGCTCCCGGATATTATTCAAGGCAGGACACTAAAACACCTGTACGTTACGGGATTATTGCGATGGTCAGTAATATGGTATTAAATATCATTTTTGCTATTCCATTCGGTTATGTGGGGTTAGCAATAGCGACATCTATATCGGCATTATTAAATGCTGCATTATTATATCGAGGCTTGCATAAAGCTAAGGTTTACACCGTTAGTAAACAAACTGGACTCTTTTTTGGTAAAGCGATGCTATCTTGTATAGTGATGGTCACCGTTTTAATTCAACTTTTACCTAGTCAAGATATTTGGTTGCAACAAGTGTTCACACAGCGAGCCTTAACACTTTTAGCCTTGATTGGTGCAGGCGTTGGGAGTTATTTGGTCAGTATGATTGTACTGGGAATTCGCCCCTGGAAAATTAAAACGGGTCTGTAAATATCAGTTAGAGACAATACCAAGTAAGATCATTGCTGATAATCAATGTCAGCTGGTATATAATCCGCCCACTTAGGCTCGCTAGTTATGTAATGCAATGGAACTAATCCGCGGTATAAACAATATTTTACCAGCACATCACGGCTGTGTTCTCACCATCGGCAATTTTGATGGTGTACACCGTGGGCATGCTGAAGTTATCTCAAAGCTTGTAAAAAAGGCTAGACAGCTAAACGTGCCAGCGACTTTGATGACCTTTGAACCTCAACCACAAGAGATGTTTAGGGGAGATAGTGCGCCGGCTAGACTCAGTACCTTGCGGGATAAGATCGTTTTGCTTGAAGAGCTCGGAATAGACCGCTTAGTGTGTATTAATTTTAATGCTAAGTTTGCCGAGATGTCTGCAGAAGATTTTATTGAGAAATTGTTGGTGAAAGCCCTTGGGGTTAAATACTTGGTTGTCGGAGACGATTTCTGTTTCGGCAAGGAGAGAATGGGCAATTTTGATATGCTCAGATCCTCAGGGGAAAAACACCAGTTTGCCGTTGTTAGTACCCAAAGTTTCCTCCTTGGTGATAAACGAGTGAGCTCTACAGAGATTAGAGAGTTGCTCGCTAAGGGGAAGATGGAACAGGCAAGGCGACTATTGGGTCATCCCTTTACTTTGAGTGGTCGGGTTGCTCATGGTGAGGAGATTGGGCGTACTATCGGCTTCCCTACTGCCAATATCGCTTTGAAGCGTCAAGTGAGCCCTGTGAGAGGCGTATTTGCGGTAAGGTTGTATTGGGATAACAGTGACGTTTATGATGGTGTTGCCAACGTCGGTTTCAGGCCAACGGTTAATGGGCAAAAGTGCCAATTAGAAGTACACATTTTCGACTTTGATGGTGATCTGTATGGACGCAATATTGAGGTTGAATTAGTAGCAAAAATTCGAGATGAACAGCCTTTCCAGTCTCTGGAAGCGTTGAAAAAACAAATTAACAATGATGCAAACAAAGCCAAAGATCTGCTTGGCTGCGATGCAAGCTAAGATCTCTTAGCAAACATGAATGGTATAGGATTAATGAGCGACTATAAATCTACTTTGAATTTGCCGGAAACTGAGTTTCCGATGCGTGGTAATCTGGCTAATCGTGAGCCTGTGATGCTGAAATCTTGGACAGAAGATAATCTGTACCAACAGATCCGTGATAGTCGTATTGGTCGCAAACCTTTTATATTACACGATGGTCCTCCGTACGCGAACGGCAGTATTCATATCGGCCACTCTGTTAACAAAATTCTAAAAGATATCATTGTTAAATCTAAAACAATGTCAGGTTTTGATGCGCCTTATATTCCTGGTTGGGATTGTCACGGTTTACCCATTGAACTTAAAGTTGAGCAAAAAGTGGGTAAGCCTGGACATAAAATTAGCGCGGCAGAGTTCCGTGTTAAATGTCGTGAGTATGCGGCTAAACAGGTTGATGGTCAGCGCGATGATTTTATTCGTTTAGGTGTGTTTGCTGACTGGTATAACCCTTATTTAACAATGGATTACAGTACTGAAGCTAATATTGTACGCTCTTTGTCAAAAGTGATCGAAAGTGGTCATTTACACAAAGGCGTGAAGCCTGTGCATTGGTGTACGGACTGTGGTTCAGCACTTGCTGAAGCAGAAGTTGAATATGAAGATAAAAAATCTCCAGCCATTGATGTTGCTTTTGCTGCTGTAGATAAAGCCGCGCTGCTCGCTAAATTTGGTGTTGATGAATGTAGTGGCTCAGCTTCTATGGTTATTTGGACAACGACCCCTTGGACACTGCCCGCTAACCGTGCTTTATCTATTGCTGGTGATATCGAATATGCGTTAGTTGAGTTTGTTAAAGGTGATAAAATCACTACTGTGATTTTAGCTGATGCGTTGGTTGAATCATGCATGGAGCGTTATGGCGTTGATTCACATAAAGTGCTTGGTAAGGTCAATGGTGAAGCGCTTGAGTTACTAAGATTTAACCACCCTTTTTATGATTTTGATGTGCCTGTTATTTTAGGTGAACATGTCACGGTCGATTCAGGTACGGGTGTGGTTCACACGGCTCCTGGTCATGGTCAAGACGATTTCATCGTTGGTCAGAAGTATGGACTTGAAGTGGCTAACCCAGTTGGTGATAACGGTGTCTATAAAGCGGATACTGAGATCTTTGCCGGTCAGCATGTATTTAAAGCGAATACCAGTGTAGTAGCCCTTCTTGAAGAGAAAGGTGCTTTAATCAAGTTTGAAAATATTCTTCATAGCTACCCGCATTGCTGGCGCCATAAAACGCCTATTATCTTCAGGGCTACACCTCAGTGGTTTATCTCTATGGAGCAAAAAGGTCTGAGACAACAAGCGTTGACTGAAATCAAGAAAACGCAGTGGATCCCAGAATGGGGTCAGAACCGTATTGAAAAAATGGTAGAGAACCGTCCTGATTGGTGTATCTCTCGCCAACGTACGTGGGGCGTGCCTATTGCTCTGTTTGTACATCGTGAAACCGAAGAGCTTCATCCTGACAGCACGTCACTTATGGAGCGTGTTGCCAATAAGATTGAGCAGGAGGGTATTCAGGCTTGGTGGGATCTTGATGCCGCTGAGCTTTTAGGTGATGAAGCTGATCAATATCGCAAAGTAACCGATACACTTGATGTCTGGTATGACTCCGGTTCATCTTTCTCATCGGTTGTCGCCGCTCGTCCTGAGTTCCATGGTCATGAGATTGATCTTTACTTAGAAGGTAGTGATCAGCATCGTGGCTGGTTTATGTCATCTTTGATGATCTCTACTGCGATGAATGGTAAAGCACCTTATAAGCAAGTACTGACACATGGCTTTACCGTTGATGGTAAAGGACACAAGATGTCAAAGTCTGTGGGTAATGTGATTGCGCCTCAAACGGTGACCAATAAACTGGGTGCGGATATTTTACGTTTCTGGGTTGCAGCCACTGATTATACAGGTGAAATGACGGTTTCTGACGAGATCTTAAACCGCAGTGCAGATGCGTATCGTCGTATTCGTAATACGGCTAGATTCCTGCTTGCTAACATCAATGGTTTTAACCCTGAAACAGATTTGGTTGCTGTTGAAGATATGGTCGCCTTGGATCGTTGGGTGGTTCGTCGTGCTACTGCGCTGCAAGAAGAGATACTTGAAGCCTATGATCAATATAATTTCCACATTGTGACGCAGAAGTTAATGCAGTTCTGTTCTGTTGAGCTCGGTAGTTTCTATCTTGATATTATTAAAGATAGACAGTACACAGCTAAAGGCGACAGCCATGCTCGTCGTAGTTGTCAAAGTGCCTTGTACTTAATCTCAGAAGCGATGGTTCGCTGGATAGCGCCTATCTTAAGTTTTACAGCCGATGAAATTTGGCAACTGCTACCGGGCGAGCGTGAAAAATACGTATTCACTCAAGAGTGGTTCCAAGGGCTTAACTCTGTCACTACAGAGAATGATCTTAGTGATGATTATTGGTCACAGCTGTTGGCTGTTCGTGCTGAAGTGAATAAAGTGATCGAGCAAGCTCGTCGCGAGAAACAGATTGGTGGATCGCTTGAGGCTGAGATCACGTTATACGCTGATGAAGCGTTATCTTCAGTTTTAGCTACATTAGGTGATGAACTTAGATTCGTATTGTTGACCTCTAAGACTCAAATTATTGAGTTGTCTGCGGCACCAGTAGACGCCATTGATACAGAGTTGAGTTCACTTAAACTAGGACTGCATAAATCAGAAGCTGCAAAGTGTGAGCGTTGCTGGCATCACAGAGAAGATGTGGGGCAAATTGAATCGCATCCTACCTTATGTATTCGCTGCGTGACTAATATTGAAGGTGATGGTGAAGTTCGCCAGTTCGCTTAATATAGTAAAAAATAACGGCTCTTGAGGAGCCGTTATTTTTACTGCTATTTAATGGTCATTGCTTTAAAGATAATATTTTTCAAGCAATGACAAAATAAACCTTAGATTGAGAAGGATTGATTAATGCCAACTAACTGGAAAGACAGTGGCTTACGTTGGTATTGGGTCGTGATATTGGTATTTATTGCCGATCAACTGTCTAAGCAATGGGTATTGTCTAATTTTGAGTATCGTGAATCGATAGAGCTATTGCCTTTCTTTAATTTTACTTATCTACGTAATTATGGTGCAGCTTTTAGTTTCTTGAGTGATGCAGGGGGGTGGCAAAGATGGTTATTTACTATCGTTGCTGTGGGCTTTAGCACGTTATTAACGGTTTGGTTAAGAAAGCAACCGGCGCAGATGTGGCGTTTGAATTTAGCATACACCTTAGTGATTGGCGGTGCGTTAGGTAATTTAATTGACCGTTTACAGCATGGATTTGTAGTCGATTTTTTACACTTCTATTGGAATACCAGTCATTTTCCTGCGTTTAATATTGCTGATTCTGCAATTTGTGTTGGTGCTGGTTTAATCATCATTGATTCAATTATCACTGAACGAAACGATAAGAAAAAAAAAGCTCAAGATAACAATAGTGCCGCTAAGGAGTAATTCCCTCTGCCAGAGACTCGTACCACAAAGATAAACGATAAGAAAAAGCTCAGGATAACAATAATACAGCGAAGGAGTAGATACATTGGCTGATACACGTTCTATTTTATGTCATATGAATATCGTACTTGAAGATGGTTCAACGGCTGATAGTACTAAGGCGTCGGGCAAGCCCGCAAAGTTGAATGTCGGTGATGAGACATTAAGTCCAGCGTTTGAAGCTGAAATTATTAATTTGTCTAAAGGCGATAAGCATAGCTTTACACTGCAAGCTGTTGATGCGTTTGGTGAGTCAAATCCAGATGCGATTCATCATATGGACAGAAGTAAATTTCCCGCTGACATGTCACTTGAATCTGGCGTGATTGTTAGCTTTGGTGGTCCTGGTGGCAGTGAGATCCCTGGCATGATCCGTGAGGTTGCTGGTGACTCTGTTACCGTAGATTTGAATCATCCATTGGCTGGACAAGTGGTGACCTTTGAACTTGAAGTTGTGCAGGTACTATAACGTATGCAAGTAGACAATAACCTCCAGATTAAACTCGCTAATCCCCGTGGTTTTTGTGCCGGTGTGGATCGGGCGATCAGCATTGTTGAACGCGCTTTAGCGTTATTTCCGGCTCCTATCTATGTTCGCCACGAGGTGGTGCATAATCGTTACGTGGTACAGAACCTTAAAGATCGTGGCGCCGTTTTTGTTGAAGAGCTTGATCAAGTTCCTGATAATAGCATTGTGATCTTCAGTGCTCATGGCGTTTCACAAGCTGTGAGGAAAGAAGCTAAACATCGAGGTTTAAAGGTGTTTGATGCAACTTGTCCACTTGTCACTAAAGTTCATTTACAGGTAACACGAGCAAGCCGTAAAGGCATTGAGTGCATCTTAATTGGTCATGCAGGTCACCCCGAAGTTGAGGGAACCATGGGTCAGTATGATAATCCTGAAGGCGGTGTGCTGTTAGTTGAGTCTCCGGCTGATGTTGAGTCTTTGGTTGTTAAAGATTCTGATAATCTCTGTTTTGTGACTCAAACTACCTTGTCTATGGACGATACCGCAGATGTTATAGAGGCCCTCCAAAAGCGTTTTCCTGACATTCAAGGACCCCGTAAAGATGATATCTGTTATGCAACTCAAAACAGACAAGATGCTGTTAGAAACGTCGCCGATGATGTCGAACTGTTTATTGTAGTAGGTTCTAAAAATAGCTCTAACTCTAATCGTCTTCGCGAGTTAGCTCAAAAGAGAGGTACGCAGTCTTATTTAGTCGACAACTCCGATGACATTGATTCTGGATGGTTTCAAGGTGTTACTAAAGTTGCTGTTACCGCAGGGGCATCAGCTCCAGAGGTGCTAGTTCAGCAAGTTGTAGACGCTATAGCAGAATTAGCGCCAAGTGTCATAACTGAAATTGAAGGGCGCAAAGAGGATACCGTTTTTGCGGTTCCAGCCGAGTTAAGATAATTATTTCTAACGTATTTTTTTGAAATAAAGGAGGCTATTAGCCTCCTTTTTGTTGCCTAAACAGTTATCCTGATTTTTATCATTGTTACAACGTGAAATATCCGCACACACTATTAACACTAGCGCGCTACATTCGACTAAACTACCATTAACCTATATAGTGGGTGCTTTAGCTAACATTCAGATTTTTAACAGGTAAATTAGTGTTTTAACCGTCAAGAATATGACTATCGGAGGATAATTGACGCAGGTAAAAAATGAGATAGAAGGCTTCTCTTTGATCGAAGTGTTAGTGTCGTTGGTGATACTAGTCATAGGTCTTATCGGCATTTTTAATTTGCATATTGTCTCTAAGAGAAGCAGTTTTGAGTCATTTCAACAGACTCAAGCTTCTTACTATGTCAATGATATTATTAATCGAATGAAGCTAAATCGTACTCAGTTGAACAACTATAATGGCACTTTTAGCGGCGCTCTCTCCCTCCCCGGAACTTCTTGTGATGTCGCTGTTAATGCTGCCGCAGTGATATGTACTAATGTCGAAACACGGCTTTGGGATCTATATCAATGGGAGCAACTATTCGGCGGAGCTTCTGAAAAACTCAGTGGCCGTGATGTAGGTGGTTTAGATACTCCTACAGCCTGTATTCAAGCCCAAGCAAATGGACAAGTACTTGTCGTGATGACATGGAGGGGAATTAGGCGTTTATCAGATGGTGCTGAAAATGCTACCGGTGATAATGCTAGTTTCACTAAGGGGTGTGGTACCAGTGGTGACAGACGTAGAGTTTATTCAATTGATACAGTGATCATATAGATGAGACAATTAATACTAAATAAAAACAAACAAGCGTCGGGGTTTTCTCTGGTCGAGCTTATGGTTGCCATGGTGATCAGTTTGTTTCTTTCTGCTGGCCTTTTCTCAATGTTCAATATGTCTGCGACCAATGTTACAACCACAAGTCAATTTAACCAACTGCAAGAAAATGGTCGTATTGCGATCGCACTGATAGAGAGAGATATCAGTCAACTTGGTTTTATGGGGGATATGACGGGCACTGACTTTGTGCTTGGTGCGAATACTCAAATACCAGCAGGCGTCGTACCTAACGACTGTGTCGGTGCTGGCGCGAATAACGCAACATTGCCTAACAATCAGCCCTCTCATTTTAGGCGACTGTGGGGGTATGAAAGTGGAGTGAGTGCTAATTCCTTTGCTTGTCTTAATAGCGTAAACAGCAGCACAGATGTGTTACAGATTAAAAGACTCATTGGTCCTGCAACCGCGACGCCTAATGTTAATACAAGATATTACATGGCAGCCACACCAAATCAGGCCATATTTTTTGTTGGTAATCCGATCGCGCCGGTTTTGGCAAATGCAAGGTTTTGGGTATATCAGCATCATATCTATTATATCGCCGATGACGGTGACATTCCCGTGTTAAGACGTAGAACATTAAGTGTCAATAATGGCATGGCTAATGAAGATCAACTTGTCGAAGGAATCGAAAATTTAAGAATCTTGTATGGTTTCGATAACGATGGCGATAATTCGGCGGATAGTTTTATGCCAGTGCAAAATGTAACAAATTTGATGTGGGACAATGAATTGTTTCAACGATTAGTTGCTCTGAGAGTATTCGTCTTAGTTAGAGCTATAGAGGCTGACAAGAGTTATACCAACAATACCGATTACATTTTGGGTGATAAAACCATTTTAGCTGCGAAAGATCACTTTAGACGAAAAGTTGTTTCGACGACAGTGGTGCTCGAAAATCCAGTGCTAATTAGGTAAATAGTACAAGTTAAATAATGTTTATTTACATGTTTTTGGAGTAAGAGATGAAGAAGCAAAAAGGAATAGTCCTATTCTTCTCACTGATAGTCCTTGTCATTATGACAGTCATCGGTGTCGCCCTCGCGGTAAATTCAACTCAGTCTATAAGAATGGCTGGAGCGGGTTCAGAGCGGATAGAGGCTATGGCTGCGGCTCATGGGGCCTTAGATAGTGTTGTCAGTATTAATAAAGGGGTTGCGCTGGCAAATTTAACTGGCGAAATTAATGCAGGCACTATGTTAGGTGTGACAAGTACGATCACCCCTTTGCAGCTTGAAGATGTGAGTTGTCAGCGAAGTGCTAATGCAAACTCGTCTAATTTAGTGAGTTGTCGCCGTTCTGAAATATCGAGTGTATCCAGTTTCGGACGCAATGATATGGGACGATTAACCGTTGTTGCAGGGGTAGAGCAAGAAGTGCTCACTGGGAGTTAAAGATGATGATTAAACGTATCGCATGCGCCGCTCTGTTTGCCATTATTGGAGTATCGGCTAGCATCTTTGCCGATGACACTGAACTGTATGTAGTTGAGTCCTCTCTCAGAACTGGTGCAAGCCCTAAAGTGTTAATCATTTTTGATAACTCAGGAAGTATGGGCACTATTGAGGAGGATGCTCCTGGTGCCTATGATTCAGCAACAACCTATGAAGCTATTAGCTCAGCACATGCTTATCAAGATGATAAGATCTACTTTACCAAAGGTGCAGGCATTGATAATGCGGGAACGGATATACCGTTAAGCCCCTCTGATTCGAAACGCTTCTTAAAAGATATTAATGGTTGCCACCAAAGTTGGGGGTTAATAGAGACCTATGGACGTTTTACCGGATTTGTTGGTGAATATAGAATACAGGGAAAGACAGGGACTTGGGGGGAGCTACGAGACAATAGTGGCGCTAACTATGACACCATAGATTGTTTAGAAGACATTCAGGAAAATGATCCTATTAACGCTAAGAATCAAGGGGGAAATCCTCACAATGATGGCTTTCCAGTTGACGGCGTTAAGCAAGGTAATACACCTCAACCCTACAGTGCGACAGGGGGAGATACACAACTTGGATTAGGTGAGGCTGTGACCTTGTATACGGCTAACTATCTTCGCTGGCATGCAGCTGCCGTTGCAGGAGAGTTGCCCACCAGCTCACAGTCTCGCTTAGAAATAGCGAAAACGGCGATAGAGACAGTGATTAACACTAATACTTTAGTGGATTTCGGCTTGGCTTTATTTAATATGGATTATCCATCTGAAGGCTATCGGGATGGTGGACGTATCGTCTCAAAAATCCAGAAGATGACGACATCAAATAAAAGTGCGCTCTTATTAACTATTGATAGCATACCTGCAGATACCAATACCCCGCTTTGTGAAACACTGTTCGAAGCCTATAATTATTTTGCTGGCAACCCAGTGCTCTATGGAAAAAAAGATTCTGATTATTCAAATTGGTATGACGGCAACAAACCACCAAGGGATACTACGGCAGAATCCGGTTCAAATTATATCTCTCCATTCAGAGTATGTCCGGATGCGGCCTATGTTATTTATATCACTGATGGTGCTCCAAGTCAGGATACCTTTGCGAATACAGATATAGGCTTATTGACTGCTAATGGAGTAACAGAACAGGCTGATGATAAGACTGTAGCTCCACTTTATACTTCTTTTTCAGAAAGTCTTTCCACACCGAATTACCTCCCTGCTTTATCCAGCTACCTCTACCACAATGATTTAGTTATATCACCAGAAACTCAGAGTGACGGTACTACAACTGAGCATATGCAAACAGTTAAGACTTTTACTATTGGGTTTAGCTCAGGGGCTTCTGATGCTGCCCCATTGTTGAAGGAAACGGCCAGAAGAGGTGGTGGGCTCTATTTTTCAGCTACTGGAGGGCTAGGGTTAGCTGCGGCACTGAATGATGCTCTGTTAACTATTATGGAAACAGATACGAGTTTTACCTCTCCCAGTATCGCCAGTAATAACTTTGATCGAACTCAGACATTTGATTCGGCATATTATGCGATGTTTTTACCAGGTAGAGGACCCCGATGGAGTGGTAATCTAAAAAAACTTCAGGTTACGTCCGATGGTGTTTTGGTAGATAAAGCAGGAAGTGTGGCCATAGGTGATACTGGCGACATCAAAGATACAGCCTGTACCTTCTGGAGTTTATGTACAGCCAAACCAGATGGTAAAAATGTGATGGAAGGAGGGGTCATTGAAGCTTTGCAGATGGCTACGCCTTCTACAGGGATAAGTGGTCGTACTATTTACTCAAACTTAACTAATCCTATGTCTAATCTATCTCAGGTTTCTGAGGCGATTCTGTCTACTAACATGGGCATTATTCAGGCTGACGTCAGCGACGTCGTGAAGTGGTTATATGGTTATGATGTAGATCTCGATAATCAGGGGGGAAGTGAGACCGATTTTCGAAGTGACATTATGGGGGACCCATTACATTCCAAGCCGTTAGCACTTAATTTCGGCACAAAAGCGAATCCTGATATTCGTATTATCTTGGGCACTAACCAAGGTTTATTGCATATGTTTAAAGATACAGGCAGTGATGTGGAGGAGAGTTGGGCATTTATTCCAACAGAGCTATTGAGTAATGTTCGGCTGTTAAAGGAAAACGTGGCTAATGGAGGTCATTCTGTATATGGCATGGATGGCTCTCCTGTCGCCTATACTGAGACCGATACGTCAGGTAGAGTGAATAAAGCGTGGGTATTTATGGGGATGCGTCGTGGGGGCTCCTCTTATTACGCTTTAGATGTGACATCTCCAGATTCACCAAGTGTTAAATGGATTATAACACCTAATAGTGCAGGCTTTTCTGCTCTTGGCCAAACTTGGTCTGACCCAATAGTGACTACTGTGCCAGGCCACACCGGGCCCGTGCTGATATTTGGCGGAGGATACGATGCTTCTCTGTATGATGCTAATACTGTACCAAGTACCGCAGCAACGAAAGGAAAAGCTGTTTATATTGTCAATGCTGACACTGGTGCACTCATTCATGCGTTTAGTGATACAGGTTCAGATGGGACTAAGCTTGATAGCCTTGTTGATAGTATTCCCAATTCAGTAGCAATTTTAGATAGCAATAATGATGGTGCTACCGATCGTATCTATGCGACAGACGTGGGAGGTAATGTTTGGAGGATGGACTTAGCCGATTCAAATATAAGTTCATGGAGTGCTTACAAATTTGCTGATTTAGGTGGTGGCACCGCAATAAATGACCGGCGTTTTTTTGCTGAGCCAGCGGTGGCCCAAACTACATTTAGTAATATTTCAGAGGTAGAAGTGACTGACGGTGAGGGGAGTACAACGACAACAACTACATATCAAAATATCCCCTATGATGCAGTTGTTATAGGCAGTGGGAATCGCTCTCATCCAACGGATCTTAATACCGCTGATAAATTTTTTGTATTGCAAGATCGACATGTTGTGACTCGAAGTCTTATTGGAGAGCCCGTTCCTGAGGTTATAAACATGAGTAAACTCTATAACGTAACGTCAGCCCCTCCGGTTACTGAAACTGAGAATATTAATTTTGGCTCAAAACGAGGATGGCATTACGATTTTACTGGAACCGGAGAAAAGTCATTAACGGCGGCGCTGATAATAGATGGTAAAGTGTTTTTTACCTCTTTCGTTCCATCCGCGAATGTTATTTCTGATTTGGTATGTAGCAGCTCGGGACAAGGTAGACTCTACATTTTCGATCTCCATAAAGGAACTAGGACCTATGCAAATATTTATTATGAATTAGGCGAACGTGTACCTGATACACCACAAATTGTTATCCCAGCTCCAGAAACAGGAGAGGAGCCTTACCTCTACATCATTGGTGTAGGTAAGGGGGAGATAAAAGATGGAGAAGCTACGGGGACGATTAATGTTGGTTCAGGTTTAGGCGTCAATAAAATCTATTATCATATCGATGAATGAAGTGAATGACTAGAATTAGGCTGAGAAGAGAGTATGAAGATAAAAAATGGTTTTACGTTAATTGAGTTGATGATAACCGTTGCCATTATAAGCATTTTAGCGGCGGTGGCTTATCCATCATATACTGACTATGTTGCTCAAAGTGCTCGTGCAGAGGCTTATACATCACTTTTAAGGATTACTAATTTGCAAGAACAGTTTTATCTTGATAATCGAGTATACACGGAGGATATGAATGATTTAAGTTTAGGTGCAGATCCCTTTATAACAGACAATGAGTTGTACAGTATCGATTCTACAGGGACAACAGGATATGTCGTTGTTGCAACAGCTCAAGGAGTTCAGGCAACTCGAGATAGTGACTGTGCTTCAATTCAAATAACGGATACAGGGACTAAAACCCCAACGGAGTGTTGGCAATGAAGCGTTATATTATTCCACTGTTTTTTCTTATCTTATCTGTACCTGTTCTTGCCAGCGAGAAACAAGATTATAAGTGTTTTGTTAAGTCCTCAGGTGGTGATAAGGTTTTGTTTTATCGGTGGGAAGTAAAAGGCGTTAAGTTCAAGGCTGCTGCTTTAATAGGGAGTGCAAGTAAGGATAAGAGAGGAAAAACGTTTTATATTAAAAGTGTGCAAGAGTGTGTGGGAATTAATCAAAACTTTAAATCTGCTGCTGCGCAGGCTACTGATAAAATTACATTACACTAATAATCATTTGTGGATATAACTTTTATAGAGCTTAATTAGTAAGAACTACAGTTGATAATAGCATCTGAAAATCGTACTTTCCCTGATGAACTGACCTCAACTCCTCTTGAGTTCTCACTCGTTTGAGAGCCAGGGCAATATGAGAAGGTACCGATTGTGGAGGTCGCGGGTATCATTCCATCAGGTGTAAAACTAATTGAATTACCTGCATAGGTGATAAAATCATTACTGTTAAAAGCATCAACCTGCCTGATAATTGGATCAGTTACCCCATTGGTTGAGTCAATTGTCGCTGCTGCACCATTATCAATAAAAATACTAAAACCTGCTTTCCAATCAGAACCACAGCTTGTGCCTGAAATAGGGCAAATGGTTACTCTAGCTCCATAGTTTACAGCTTGGCTACGGGCGAACATTAGGTATTGTTGCATTTTTCTTATTTCACTTTCGGCTCTATAGCCTTGATACATATCAGTGAAAGAGGGGACTCCGACAGTGATTAGTGTCGTGGCTATTACGAGTGTCACCATTAGTTCTACTAAGGTGAAGCCTTTCTTAAGTGTCAACATTGCATGAATCCTCGCTATATACTTATTATAGTATAAGCGAAAATGCATATTTTATCTGCAACTTGCTAGCAAAAAACAAGCCATTATATTGGCTTATAAGGTATTTTTGACAGTGACTTGCTTGGTTATCAATTCGCTAATTATCGCATGAGATCACCTTTTTATTTGAGAACCTTACTCGTCCGGCTTGATTGATTATTACGGCTTGTGAATATTGGCTGTCTTGTGTCGATGGACAATACCTTAAAGTGCCATTGGTTCCAGAGGCTAAGCCAGTTGGCTGGAATCGAACAGCCTGTCTGTTATAGGTTATAAAGTCTCTTGTATCGAATGGACCAGTGTTAAATATTATGGCATCAGTACCATCTATCTGATTAGATTCGCCCAAATCAGTAAAGATAGTAAGGCCAATTTTCCAATCTTTGGAACACTTACCTTCCTTTATGGGACAGACTGTGACCCGACTCGAATAGTTGATGGCGTGGTTTCTGGCAAGTTGAAACGTTTGTTGCACTTTCCTTATAGATGAGTCTGCACGAAAGTATTCATCAATGGATTGGAATTGTGGTACACCGACTGAAATTAAGATAGTGGAGATGACTAAAGTTGTCATGCATTCCACTAGAGAAAAGCCTAATGATTTTTTCATTTTTCATCCTTGAAAATTATCTTACTCTCATCCTGAAAGTAAGTGCCAAATTAGTGAATATTCTGCAGAAGTTTAATTATAGATCAATTATTGAACTTTAAGTTACTTCCATAATTGTTTGTTAAGTCGAACAAGCCTTGTATTGAACAATGTAATATTTAGCCTTTGGGGAAAGTCTATCGCATGCTAAGATTAGTCATTAAATACTTTATAACAATTTAAGCAAGTGAATAGGAGAGTTGGATGAAGAAGGTCGAAGCCATTATTAAGCCATTTAAATTAGATGATGTGCGGGAATCGCTTGCTGAGATTGGTATTACGGGCATGACTGTTTCAGAGGTTAAAGGTTTCGGTCGTCAAAAAGGCCATACTGAGCTTTATCGTGGTGCCGAGTATATGGTTGATTTTTTGCCTAAAGTTAAAATTGAATTAGTGATCCAAGATGAGCTGTTAGATCAAGCGCTAGAAGTGATCGTTGATACTGCGCGGACTGGAAAAATTGGTGATGGAAAAATATTTGTCACAGAGATAGAGCGAGTGATTCGGATCCGAACCGGTGAAGAGAACGAAGAAGCTGTTTAACTTCGCCAATGAGCTTGTATTGAAAAGAGTAAAATGCCGCAATTTTTGCGGCATTTTTGTTTGTGTGTTAACTCAGGTTTTAAGTGGGTGCTTTACTACTTGAGTCTCTAATCACTGGCTCGGGAATAAATATTTTCGCTAGTTCTGCATCAACTGAGCGTCTTTTAGCAATCAGTAACTCTGTCGCCATTTGGGCTATTTTTTGGGTTGGCTGATGGACTGTTGTGAGTTTCGGCCAGGTTTGTCTGGAGAATGGGCTATCCTCAAATCCAACAATGGATAGATCGCTTGGAATATTGAGTCCTTCAAGTCGCGCAGCAAAAAGTGCACCAGCCGCTATTTCATCGTTACAAGCAACGATTGCTGTTGGTCTGTTGCTCTGTGTTCTTTTTAATAACTCTTTAGCTCCTTCGACACCTGATTCAAATGAGTACTGGCCTGCAATAATATTGTTACTTTCGATCTGAAGCTTGTTGCTTTCCATTGCTTGTGTGAAACCCGCTAAGCGTTCTTTGGTAGACTCGTGATGTTGGTCACCACTTAAGAAAGCAATTTTTTTATGACCTAAATCGATAAGATGTTGAGTGATACTCACGGCTCCGTGTTTATCGTTAACAAGAACGGCTAAGCCTGTGTCAGCTTTAACTTTCTCTCCGGCTATAATCCGAACATAGTTTGCATTTATATCATCAAGTGCTTTTAATATTTTAGGGTCTTCAGAAAGTGGTGGCGTTAACACTAAGCCAGCTAATCTGGCGTGTTTAACCATGGTTGTTAATTCGTTACAGATGTTGTCGGATTTCGCGTTGCAAGGATGGATGAGGAGATCATATCCTAATTTTTTGCATGACGTTAAAATGCCATTTTGCATATCAATAACATAGTAAGCATTCGGATTATCATAAATAAAACCGATGATATAGGACTTTGTTCCCGCTAAATTCCGAGCGGCTAAGTTGGGCTGGTAGTCTAGTGCTCTTATCGCATCATTGACTTTATCTATCGTCGCTTGCTTTACCGAAGGCTCGTTATTGGTGACCCTAGAAACCGTTTTTATTGAGACACCAGCATACTTAGCAACGTCATTTATAGTGACTTTCATTATTATAAATACTCTTTATGTCAGCGCATTAAGTATAAGAGTCAGTGTGATAAATAGACCGTTACAAAATGCACTCTTAGCTTTACGGAGAAGAGTTTTTCAATTTGTTACTGACTATAGTGCGAACTTTTTCTCTAATTAGCAAACAAGAAATTTAAATTTAATACCACTGAAATTCAAAACTTCTAAGATATTTTATTGCTTAACGCCCCCATAATGCCGTTAACACTTGGTTTACATCTGTGTGGCAGTGAAATTATTTGTAAAAAAAAGTGAAAATTAACGAAATGTAATTAATTTAGTTATTTTTTTGTGGCGCGTTAGTTAATTATTGTGTAATGTTTGCTCTGGACATGACAGCGTTGTCATTCCATTAGGGAATGGTTATGGATATTAAAAAAATAAAATAAAATAAAGTTATGGAAGGGAAATGAGATGCGAACATCTAATTTTAAGAAAAGTATATTGGCGACAAATATTGCTTTAATGCTGGGAACTGCAGTCTCGATGTCTGCAATCGCAGCTGAAGCGGACTCAGTACCTACAGTAAATGATGATAATATTGAAAAAATTGAAGTTCGTGGTCTTCGTGCTTCTATGAAAGCTTCTATTAATGAAAAACGATTCTCTGATGCCGTAGTTGATGCTGTATCGGCTGAAGATATTGGTAAATTCCCTGATGGTGATATCGGTGAATCATTAGCTCGCATACCAGGTGTAAGCGTTAGTCGCCAGTTTGGGCAGGGACAGCAAGTTTCAATTCGTGGCGCATCCTCACAGTTAACTCGAACCTTGTTAAACGGTCACGCGGTTGCTTCAACGGGTTGGTTTGATCAGCAATCAATTGATCGTAGTTTTAACTATTCACTTCTACCACCTGTAATGGTTAGTGGAATTGAAGTTTATAAATCATCTCAAGCAGATATTACCGAAGGTGGTATTGGTGGTACTGTAATAGTCAAGACCCGTAAGCCACTTGATTTAGAAGCGAATACTGCCTACTTAAGTGCCAAGGGAGATTACGGCTCTGTTTCAGAAAATATAGATCCTGAGTTGTCAGGGTTATATAGCTGGAAAAATGAAATTGAAAATTTTGGTATATTGGTTGCGGCAGCAGGCTCGAAAACTGATTATCAGCGTAATGGTATTGAAACGCTTCTTGGTTGGGGCGAAATTGTTCCAACAACTTTTCAGCAAGATCGTGAGCGTACAGCGGTCAATGTAGCCGCTCAATATCGCCCAACAGACAGTTTAGAGTTCGGTTTAACGGTAACAACCTTAGATCTTGATGCTAATAATGCAAACACCTCACTCTTTTTATTCCCGACACAACAAGGTGAATCGACTTGTAATCAAACCAATGCTGCTGGAGTTTGTGTTGATATCACTCATTCAGGTGTAGATGCATTTGCTTGGGCTCAGACTTGGGCGCGTAAAGCTCAAATGTCATCTGATACCTATGATTTAGATTTTAACTTCGAAGCTGAGAATTTTACGCTTGAAGGCCGTATTGGTAATACTTCGGCGAAAGGTGGTACTAGCCTTACTTCTAACTACGGTAACTCCATCGGCAAGTCTAGTGACTTTGCTGGCCACTATGATGCTACTGGTGAAATCATTGACATCGATATCGCAAATAAGACATTTGATTCAAGTGACTTTAATGGTGAGCTAGCGACAGCGGGCTGGGCGCTTAAGAAGCAACCAAATACAGATGAAGAAACATATGCACAATTTAATGTAACTATCCCCGTTGAGCTTGGAGCTATAACGTCATTTAAGACCGGTGTTCGATATGCAGATCATGATGTGACGCAAGAAACTGATATAGCTAACGTTGGTGATATAGCCTCTCGTGATGCTTCGTACTATTACAGCGGTACTATGTCATCAGGTGCAGGTTTTACTCTGCCAAAACCTAACTTTGATGCCATGATTTCAGATGCAAATGCAGCAATTGATGGTTTTACTCGTGATAAGTCAGGTTACGGAACACTAAACGAGAAGAACCTAGCTCTTTATGGAATGGCTAATTTCGAAGCTGAAGGTATACGAGGTAACGTCGGTCTGCGTTTTGTTTCAAGTGATATTGAATCTGATTATTATGCGTTAAGTAACACTGGTGAGTTTGCTGATAACTTGACTACAGATACGGCGAGTTATAGCGATGTTCTTCCAAGTGTTAACGTGGCATTTGATTTAACATCGGATCTGATTTTACGTACTTCAGCGGCTCAAGTTATCTCTCGTCCTAACTATTCTGAGTTATTCGCAACCTCGACTTTACCGGGTTTGAATGATGGCACACCTGGTAACGAGAAACTTAACCGAGGTTCTGTTTCTCTAGAACCATTTAAAGCGACTCAAGCAGATGTAAGTTTAGAGTGGTACTTTGGTGGTGAAGGGCTTGCTGCGATAACTTACTTTATCAAGGACGTGAGCTCATTTATCTCTACACGTCAAAAGCTTAACCAACAGATCGGTATTGATGATAATGATTTGATTGCTGCTGGTGGAAGTGCTTGTGGAGTCGGAGTTTACGATTGCTGGACTGTAAGTGAAAAGTATAATGCTAACGGTGGTCATATCGAAGGTGTTGAGCTGCAATTACAAGACTCGTTTGATAGTGGATTTGGTTATGCTGCAAACTACACGTATGCAGATGCTGGTTCACCTGCTGACAACTACCCTGATCAAGTCGGTGTATTCTCAGATTCATCTAAGCACACTGTAAACTTAGTTGGTTACTATGAGAATAATAGCTTTAATGCTCGTCTAGCTTATAACTGGCGTAGTGAATACATGATGCGTGAACTCCCTGGTTTCTACGGTAACCGTCAGCACCAGGATTACGGCACATTAGACTTAAGTGCTGGATACAGTGTTACCGAATGGATGGATATTACGTTTGAAGCGGTTAACTTAACTGAAGAAGATAGTATTCAAATCGGTGTTGCTCCACTGGACGCTGAAGTTATTCCAGAGTTTAAAGCTGATTACCCAGTATGGAGCTTCGAAGGTGAAGCTCGTTATAAAGTCGGCGTTGCACTACGTTTCTGATAAAGATTGATATATCGATGAAGCCCAGTTAATACTGGGCTTTTTATTGAGGAATTATTGTAATTACCTAATAATATTGCAGTTAACCCAAATAATATTGAAGGTTCAGTATGGATATTAAAAAAGTAGTTATCGTTGGCGGTGGAACTGCAGGCTGGTTAGCTGCAAATCATTTCGGTAAAGCTTTGCTTAATACTGAAGGAGTCTCAGTTACTTTAATTGAGTCTCCAGATATTCCGACTATTGGTGTAGGCGAAGGAACGGTTCCTGCAATTAGAAAATCTCTACAGAGTTTCGGAATAAGTGAAAGTGAGTTTATTACGCAATGTGATGTAACGTTTAAGCAGTCGATAAAATTTTCAAATTGGTTAAATAAAGATAAACATGGTCATGATAATGCTTTTCACCACCTGTTTGATATGCCATCGCCTTTGGGCGATGACTTGACGCCTTTCTGGCTAAATCATCAGCACTATGACTATTCGAAACTTGTTTCTCCTCAGTTTGTGGCCTGTGAAGCTTTTAAAGCACCGAAGAAGATAACTACGCCTGAATATGAGGGTTCACTTGGATATGCTTATCATTTAAATGCAGCAAAATTTGCAAAGCTATTGGCAAAAAATGGTCGAGATCGTTTTTGTGTCGAACATATTTTTGCTAATGTCAGTGAGGTTAAACTCAATGAATCAGGGGCTGTAGGCTCGTTAGTTACAGATACTCATGGCGAGCTGTTTTTTGATTTTTATATTGATTGTACTGGGTTTGAGACCCTTATTATAGACAAGAGCCTCAAGGTGCCTTTTATCGATAAGTCAGAACAGCTGTTTGTCGATAGAGCTTTAGTAGTACAAGTTCCTACGGATATTAACGCATCTATCCCACCCTTCACCATGGCAACAGCTCACCAAGCAGGTTGGATCTGGGATATTGCGTTAACGAATAGAAGGGGGGTCGGTTTTGTCTATTCAACCAAATACATGGATGATGAAACAGCTATTGGTAAGCTTGATAAATACTTAGGAGGAGGGTTATCAGATTTAAGTTACCGTATTCTGCCGATGAAAGTCGGGTATAGAGAGAAGTTTTGGCATCAAAATTGTGTTTGTCTCGGTTTAGCTCAAGGTTTTTTAGAGCCATTAGAGGCAACTTCCATCCTTCTTACTGACTTTGCGGCTAACTATATCGCTAATCGTTTCCCTCAATCAATGGCACAAATGCAGACTATTCAACCTCAATTTAATCAGGTTATGGGCTACGCTTGGGAAAGAGTCGTAGAGTTTATTAAGTTGCATTACTGTTTGTCGGATAGAGTAGACTCTCAGTTTTGGATAGATAATAGAGACCCAAGTACCATTCCTGATGAATTAGTGAGAAGATTAGCTCTTTGGGAAAGTTATGCGCCTAATCGAGAAGATTTTTTTAGCAAATTTGAAGTGTTCGATCTTGAGAACTATCTCTATGTTCTTTACGGAATGAAGTACCACACTCAAGCGAACAATCTAACAGATGAACAATCGCATCTTGCCAATAAACAGTCTCAGCAGCTTGCTAAAATTGGTCAGCAACTGACAGAGGAATTACCTGATCACAGGGAGTTACTTAATAAGATCAAAGCGCATGGACTTCAATCAATCTAGCCTTCTTTTTACTTGAAGATAATTAGTCGAACTCCATTAGTTAGCATATAACTTGTTAGGTATTTGAAGACTGTTTAACGAATGGAGTTTCTAAAGCTGGGTTGAACTAGTGGAGAAGCAAGCTCTATATCATATATAGAGTTTGCTCTAGTCCTACATAATCTCCACTTTCGAGCAGATATTTAAATTAAGACTGAGTTTCATCAAACTCATTTTGCTTAGTGATCAACCTCGCAATCTGATGCAGTGAGGTTAAGTGAGCATAGATGAGTGGCAATAGGCCTTTGCTTTTTAGGGTAAGAAACTCTTCATCTTTTAGCTCCCTCAATGCCTTCTCATCGATAATATATACCCCATCAATGTTGACTTGTGGACTGTCACTGCTGAGCTTTACTGTGAGTTGTTTAGGGGTCAACAGATTTAAATCTGCAAAATATTTAGTGATGCCAGCCGTTTGCTGGGTAAAGCTCGCTAGATCCAATAGGGCATTTGAGCGTTTTTTTAAGTATTCAGTTTGTTCGCCAGATTTGTCGAAAAGTTTATCACCTTCATCTGTAGTGACAAGTTCACTCTTTTCATCGATAAATACCATCACCTCTTCGCTATTTTGTGATGTTTGCATTAAGGATAGTGGTGATTTGCTAAAGCCAATAGGGGTTACTGAAGCATCCCAATTTTCAGTTTGACAGTACAGGTTGAAATTATTGTTAATTCCCATCATGGCGATAGGTGTAAATTGACCATTTTCTGTATTTTTTACGAAGACAATAGGAAATTCTGTAGCCAATATGGCAAATTCTTGTACGACGACAGGGATCAAGCTTTGTGCAGCAAAGCGACGGTAGTCCTTGGACTCTTTTATCGCAGTATTCAGATGTACTGTTGAATTCAGTGGAGAAATATTTGTCATATTAATCAGTGCCTCAGCTTACTATTTAATTGTTATGTTTTTTGTAGGTGCCGAGTAGTTACACTCATTACTCGTTATGATGTTAACAACTTTAGACAGCGTTGTCATATTTTGGTGTTAACGCTCATGATCGAAGCGAGTTCTCGTTTCTAGCTTCGTTGCCAGCCTGAAGCTAAAAGTTCAGTACTTATGTAAGAAAGATGTAGATATTTAGCTTGCTCTTGTGTATGTTTGTTAATGACAGCGTTGTCATCCGCTTGTGTGATAAGCTGTTGGTAAGGTCTACATGATGAAGGAAGAGGTCTCTTAATTCATGTTTTGGCAAACATTTGCTAGCAATCTTTGGCGTAGGTTTGTGCTTTATACTTTATATAGTCTCTCCCCAGAAACTAGCTTTTGCTAAGTGTTATCTTCACTGTTTTGAATATAACACTTAGCTACTTTTTCTTTAGGTTAACTGGACTATATTGTGGTGAGTCATAGGAAAATAAGGTAATTAATACTCTTGTCTGATGTTGACGAAAGAGGAAGTAAAATTCATGTTACAGTCTCGAATTAACATTTTTATTCTCGCTTGTCTATCCACTCTCTGCATTATTACGAATGTTACCGCTGAAACCTTAGTCATTACTATCTCTCCTTTAGTTGATGTGTCAACAGCAATAAATAAGACTGTATCGGTGATGCAAATCAGCCGACATTGTCAGCTGAAGCCGCTGGAGAGTAAACTTATGTCACCAATGATATGTTTAAAAATTCAAATGAGTTTGCCACTGGTTCTGTTTCTTTTAGCCGTGTGCAACTTCTATAGTCGAATGAGGGTTTGTTTTTCCAAGGAGAAAGGTTGGGGGGATTGGATTATGCCGTTTACAGGGACGAATATACAATACTAAGATATTTTTCATATGCTTGACTCAAGGAATTTGGCATAAGAAAGTCACCTGAATAATTATAATAATAGAGGGATACAATGAAGCTTAAATTATTGACTGCGACCATCACCTTAGTATTGGTGACAATTGGTTGTTCTGAAAATAGTGTTGTAGATGATAAGAGCTCAATTGTGCAAGCAAAAGCCGATGCTTCATTGGCAATGACACAAACACGATTAAATCAACTGGGTGATACCCTTGATGTAAAATATCGTCTTCTAACCAACTTTCCTGAAGGTTGCCCTACTGCAGGTGTGGACGGACGCTGTTTTAGTGCTCAAATCGATCTTACTTCGAGTGTTGATTTAACCAGTTCTGATTGGGCTATCTATTACAGTCAAATGAGGCCGGTACAAGATGTACTGTCTGATGAGTTCACTATAACGCGTGTAAAGGGCGATCTGCATAAGATAACCCCAACAACCTCCTTTAAAGGCTTAAAGAAAGGGGAGACCAAAACCATCGATTTCCGTGGTGAGCTTTGGCACTTATCTGAAATTGACGCGATGCCAAACTATTACTTGGTATCTGGTGAGTTAACCCCAGCTTTAATTAAGAGCACTGCTGTGACCTATGACTCAGAAACAGGCATTGAAGTCAGGCCTTACGCTGTCGAATTTACCGATGCAGATAAACACTATAAACGCAGCGACACAGACTTAATCAAGTGGGCAAAAACTGAGGTTCTGTTTCAAGCCAACCAGGGCATTGAGCTACAGTTAGATGCAGCAACAAATAGCATCATACCAACACCGCTTAAGATAGCGATCAATTCAGATGATAAACCAGTTTCACTGCATTCAGGTATCAAGCTCGAACTCAACGGCCACAAGAAAGAATTCATTGCTGCTGCACTGCATAGATTAGCGCGAATAGGGGTGGCAGAGTCTGACAAAGGGTTGCCAGTTGTTTTAAGCGAGCTTAAAGGTTCAACTCAAACTGGTGCATATACGTTAGACATAACAAAACAAGGTATCAAGCTGGCCGCTGGCGATGATGCGGGATTCTCTTATGGTTTATCTTCATTGGCAAGCTTGATAGATACTAAAGAGCTTTCAATCAATTCCATGCTAATTGAAGACGCACCAAGGTATGACTTTCGTGGCATGCATATCGATGTGTCACGTAACTTCCACAGTAAGCAGTTAGTGTTAGATATGTTAGATCAGATGGCTGCTTATAAATTGAATAAGCTGCATCTGCATATGGCTGATGATGAAGGTTGGCGCCTAGAGATCGATGGATTACCTGAACTGACTGACATTGGCAGTAAGCGTTGCCATGATTTGAGTGAAACCACATGTTTATTGCCGCAACTTGGTAGTGGTCCATTTGCCGATACACCAGTCAGTGGCTATTACACCAAAGCGGATTACATTGAGATATTGAAGTATGCATCGGCGAGACAGATTCAGGTGATCCCGTCGATGGATATGCCTGGCCACTCAAGGGCGGCTATCAAGTCGATGGAGGTGCGCTATAACAAGTTGATGGTAACAGGTGATGAAGTGGCTGCTAAAGAGTACATGCTGATCGATCTTGCGGACAAAACAGAGTATTCATCGATTCAATACTATGACGATAACACCTTAAACGTGTGTATGGAGTCTACTTTCCACTTTGTCGATAAAGTGATTGATGAAATCGCCAAGTTACATGAAGCCGCAGGGCAGCCTTTGACTATTTATCATATAGGCGCCGATGAAACAGCTGGTGCCTGGCTTGAGTCACCTCAATGTAAAGCGTTTCTAGCCAACAATGTACAAGGTGTCACATCTTTTGATGAGTTTGGAGCATATTTTGATGAGTTTGGAGCATATTTTGTCGAACGAGTCTCTAATATACTCAATGATAAAGGGATAGAACCTGCGGGTTGGAGTGATGGTATGAGCCATACCAGACCTTCGAAGATGCCACAAAAATCTCAATCTAATATCTGGGATGTCATTTCCCATGACGGATATAAAAGAGCCCATGATCAAGTTAACTTAGGCTGGGATGCAGTACTGGGCACACCAGAAGTGCTTTATTTTGATTTCCCCTATGAGGCTGATCCAAAGGAGCATGGCTACTACTGGGCAAGTCGTAATACCAATGAGCGTAAGTTGTATGGTTTTATGCCTGATAATTTACCAGCAAACGCTGAGCAATGGACCGATATTCAGGGGCTGGCATTTGAAGCTGATGATACCGAAAAGCTGAATGAAAATGGGAAACGTATCAGTGGACCAATGAAGGCCAATAAGTCTTTTTCTGGAATACAGGGACAGATCTGGAGTGAAACCTTAAGAAGTGATGAGTTGGTTGAATATATGACTTTTCCGAGGTTACTTATTTTAGCCGAAAAAGCATGGCATAAAGCTAGCTGGGAAGTACCTTATCAATATTCAGGTGCGATTTATAACCAGAGCTCCGGATTCTTTACTGAGCAGATGCGTGCAAGCCAAGCTAAGCAGTGGGCAGTTATAGCCAATACACTAGGCCAAAAGGAGTTAATAAAACTCGATATGGCAGGTATTGATTACCGTGTACCTACTGTCGGTGCACATATTCATGATGGTCAACTTCATACTAACCTAATCTACCCAGGTCTTGAGGTTGAGTACCGTGTTGCTGGTGGAGAGTGGATCACATTCCAATCTCCAGTGGTTGTAAAAGGGACTGTTGAAGTGAGAGCCGTGGCTGCCGATGGTGTTAGAAAAGGACGGACTCTCACTGTTAATTAACAATTAAACAACAGGTGTGACTTTGCCTTATGCTTTAGTCATACCGTTATTAACCCTCATGGACTCTACTTTTTCTTAAATACGCCTTAGGTTTTTTACGTATAAAAAGTAAATGACAACGCTGTCATAATTGTTGTAACATGAAGTTAACTTAATCAGTGAGCAGAGCGACATTCTGGTCGTGTGCGTTTTGAAGAAAAACTGTGAATGAGGTCTGTCATGATAGTGAACCAGACGAAGGAGAATCCGTTGTTTATAGGTATTGATGGTGGTGGTAGTAAATGTCGAGCAACGATTTATTCAGCTGAAGATGGTGTAATTGGTACTGGTGTAGCTGGACGAGCAAATCCACTTCACGGTTTATCTCAAACGTTTGAGTCGATTCAATTGTCTACAGAACTTGCATTAACAGATGCAGGAATGTCTTTAGGTGACAGTAAGGGGTTGGTTGCAGGTCTTGGTTTGGCTGGGGTTAATGTCCCTAGGCTTTATCAGGATATCGTTAATTGGGATCACCCTTTTGCAGATATGTACGTCACCAGTGATCTGCATACTGCTTGCATCGGTGCACATAAAGGTGGCGAAGGTGCCGTTATTATTACGGGGACGGGATCTTGTGGTTATGCCAATGTTGATGGTAAATACATTAGTCTTGGTGGCCATGGCTTTGCTTTAGGAGATAAAGGTAGTGGTGCTTGGTTAGGTTTAAAGGCTGCTGAACAGTCTTTGCTGTATTTGGATGGTTTTGCTGAAAAGACCATACTGACAGAGCGTTTGATGAATCATTTTAAAGTGAATGATGCCATGGGTATTGTTGAACATTTAGCAGGGAAAAGTTCGAGTGTTTACGCTACATTAGCTCGAATGGTGCTTGAATGTGCTAATCAGCAGGATGATGTTGCGCAGGCCATAGTAAGAGAGGGGGCTGCATATATTAGTGAGCTTGCTCGTAAGCTGTTTGAGATCAATCCACCGCGTTTTTCTATGATTGGCGGTTTAGCCGAACCTTTGGCGCCTTGGCTGGACAAAGATGTTGTCGCTAAAATGTCACCGACATTAGCACCACCTGAACTTGGAGCTATCTACTTTGCTCGTCAGCAGTTTGGTAGCAAAGCGAGCTAATAAAGCGTTACTGAATAAATTGAGAGCTAACTGATGAAACAAACTTTTATAGCACAACAAGTTTTTGATGGCACTGATTTTCATCATAATCATCCAATCACTGTTGAGGACGGTCATTTACTCGCTTTTGATACCTGGGATGGGGCTAAAGAAGTAAAGCTGGATGGCACATTAGTTCCTGGTTTTATTGATGTTCAGGTGAACGGCGGTGGTGGAGCACTATTGAATTCTGATACTTCGGTTGAATGTATAGAGACCATAGGTGCAGCGCATGCTCAATTTGGCACAACAGGTTTTATGCCAACACTTATTACTGATGATATTGGTGTCATGCGTAGAGCGGCAGATGCCGTAGCAGTCGCGTTAGTTAAAGGCAGTGCGGGGGTGTTAGGTGTCCACTTTGAAGGTCCGCACCTCTCAATACCTAAGAAGGGTGTTCATCCTCAGTCCCATATTCGCCGTATCTCTGATGCTGAACTTGAGGTGTTTAATCGTCATGACTTAGGGATTAAAATTGTCACCTTAGCACCTGAAAATGTCTCCGTAGAGGTGATTAAAGCTTTAGTCGCAGCCGATGTGAAGGTATGTTTAGGGCATTCAAATGCTGACTATGAAACCGTTATAGCAGCTCTAGAAGCTGGTGCTACCGGCTTTACTCATCTATTTAATGCAATGTCAGCTTTTGGTTCTCGAGCACCAGGCGTTGTTGGCGCTGCCATTGAGAGCCGTGATGCTTGGTGCGGTCTTATTGTCGATGGTCATCATGTTCATAGTGCAGCAGCAAGAGTTGCTATCTATGCTAAACCCAGAGGTAAGGTAATGTTGGTGACTGATGCCATGCCACCAGTAGGATTGGATGATGAAGCCAGTTTTGAGCTTTTTGGTACTCAAGTTATTCGACAAGGTGATAGATTGAATGCGGTGACTGGTGAGCTTGCGGGCTGTGTGCTGGATATGGCTGGCGCGGTGCGCAACACAGTCAATATGTTAGGATTGAATTTAGATGAAGCGATACGTATGGGCTCGCTTTATCCTGCACAGTTTTTAGGACTTGCCAAACAACAGGGACAATTGTCCATTGGTAGTCGTGCTGATTTTACCTTACTCAATAGCGATATCTATGTAGAGCAAACCTATATAGGTGGTAAGCGTGTTTTTTAGGACTAACCCTAAGTGAACGTTCAAATTTAAGCCTCGATAGTTATGCTGTTGGGGCTTTGTGTTTTAAAAAATCTAATAAATAACAATAATATATTAGGGAAGAACTAATGGAAGCTACTCAAGCTAAGGTCCCCAAACGAAGATTAATGTCACTTGATGCTCTGAGGGGCTTTGATATGTTTTGGATACTTGGTGGGGAAGCTCTTTTTGCGGGCCTGTTAGCCTGGACGAGTTGGCAAGGATGGCAATGGGCAGATACACAGATGCATCACAGTCAGTGGCATGGCTTTACTTTTTACGATCTAATCTTTCCTCTGTTTATCTTTCTCTCAGGTGTTGCGCTTGGACTCTCCCCTAAACGTTTAGATAAATTGCCTATGGTGAAGAGGATGCCGCTATATAAGCATGCGCTTAAACGTCTTCTGCTACTTCTGTTTTTTGGTATTTTATATAATCACGGATGGGGGACTGGCGCTTCTGTTGCTATTGATGAAGTAAGGTATGCAAGTGTGTTGGGCCGAATCGCCTGTGCTTGGTTTTTTGCTGCTATGATTGTCTGGCATACAAGCATAAGAACTCAGGTGCTTGTCACTGTGGGGATACTCCTAGGTTATGGTTTACTTCAATTATTTGCCCCTTTCCCCGGTGGAACTGCTGGTATTTTCACTCCTCAAGGTTCAATAAATGCTTATATTGATACGCATTTTTTACCTGGAATCACATACCAGAATAGGCCATTAGATCCAGAAGGGCTCTTGTCGACTATCCCTGCAATAGCCAATGCAATGGCAGGTGTCTTTGTTGGGTATTTTATAGTCAAAGAACATGCAAAGGGTGAGTGGTTTAAAGTTATCGTTATGTTGCTAGTCGGCGTATTAGTGTTTGGAAGTGGTTGGCTATTAAATATTTTTATTCCGGTTAATAAAGATCTATGGACGAGCTCATTTGTTCTGGTAACAACGGGGTGGAGCATTATATTGCTGGCTATTTTCTATGGTGTAGTTGATGTATTAAAGTGGCAGAAAATAGCGTTCCCATTTGTGGTTATTGGGTGTAATGCCATAATTATCTACCTCGCATCGAGCTTAATTGACTGGAAATATACGGCTCAAAGCCTATTTGGAGGTGTGATAAATGCTTTTCCATCCTCAGCACATAGTCTAGCCGCGACCATTGCTCTGTTACTTGTGCAGTGGCTACTGCTGTTTTGGATGTATAAACGTGGGGTTTTCATAAAAGTTTAAGTGAAGAACTTTTAAATATCCGTTTTAGCTTTCTAAAACGGATATTTAGCCATAATCTCATTAAAACCAAAATGACAGCGTTGTCTTTTTGGTTTTAATGTTTTAACATCAATGAAACAAGGCCTGTTTTATCGATGGGTAAAAAGATATTTTTTGAAGGCCTTTTTGACTACAGAACTATAAAAAGAGATATCTTATTTATTGGGTATCATTAATTAAAAAAATATTATAAGAAGTAGGCTTATGGAAATGACATTAAATAGTGACAAAAAGCGCAGTAGTATTATTCCGATGGTGATAGTTGCCGTACTTTTTTTCGTTCTTGGATTTGCAACTTGGCTCAACGGTTCGTTGATGCCTTACCTGAAACAGATCCTCCAGCTTTCTCCTCTTCAAGCCTCTTTTATCCTCTTCTCTTTTTATATCGCTGTAACCTTCACGGCTTTACCATCGGCATGGTTGATTAGAAAAGTTGGATATAAGAATGGTATGGCATTAGGCATGGCTGTCATGATGTTTGCTGGGCTGTTATTTATTCCTGCTGCTAAGACTCAGATTTTCGGATTGTTTCTTTTTGCTCAACTTGTAATGGGAGCTGGACAGACGTTATTGCAAACTGCTGTCAATCCATATGTTGTTCGCATTGGCCCAGAAGAATCTGCCGCAGCACGAGTCAGTGTTATGGGGATTTTGAATAAAGGTGCGGGTGTTATAGCTCCTTTGGTATTCAGCGCCTTAATCCTTGATAGTTTTAAAGATAGAGTGGGTACCGAATTAACTGCACTTCAGATAGATGAGATGGCAAATGGTCTTGTGCTACCATATTTAGGTATGGCTCTGTTTATCGGTATACTGGCATTAGTCGTTAAGAAGTCGCCACTGCCTGAGCTAACAGATGAAGACGAAGATGGGCAAGCTAATAGTAAAGGACAGATCAAAGAGGCCTTGTCTCATCCCAATCTTGCCTTTGGTGTGGTTGCATTGTTTTTTTATGTTGCAGTTGAAGTGATCGCAGGAGATACGATTGGCACATTTGCCTTGTCATTAGGCATTGAAAGTTATGGTGTGATGACCTCATATACTATGATCTGTATGGTATTGGGTTATACCTTAGGTATCCTTACTATTCCACGTTTTATCTCTCAACCAAAAGCGTTAATGATTTCTGCAATCTTAGGATTATTGCTAACTTTAGGTATTGTATTTGGTGACAATGAATCCTATGCAATTGCTAATATCTTGCTAGTTCCTTTTGGTGGTGCTCAGCTGCCAGATACTTTACTTATGATCGCTTTCTTAGGATTGGCAAATGCGATTGTATGGCCTGCAGTATGGCCACTCGCTTTATCTGGTATGGGCAAACTAACCAGTACAGGTTCAGCGCTGTTAGTGATGGGTATTGCAGGTGGTGCATTTGGTCCACTATTTTGGGGATTAACCAGTTCAGTATCATCACTTGGTCAGCAAGGTGGGTATATGGTGATGTTCCCTTGTTACCTCTTTATTCTTTTTTATGCCGTTAAAGGTTATAAGATAAAAAGCTGGAAGTAATTTTCTGCTTAATTGAATAAAGAAATCAAAGGAGCCTCAAAGGCTCCTTTTTTATGTCCGTAGATTACTAATAAGGAATCATTTTAACTGAACCGTGTTCAAAAAGGGAGGGTGGTAACTTTAAGATATATGAGTGTTTAGAGGCTTGAGAGTCAACTTTAGCTTACTTATTTCAGAAAGACGTAGGCTTGTTGATACAACATTAAGAGATGAGGATATGGTGCCAGTCGAAGCTTTTGTTACAGCGACCTACTGATGTTCTTAAAAGAGTAAGTCAGCTGCTCTGCCATCTGAACTATGTAGGCTTAAAACAGGTATAAAAAAGCCCTGAACAATGTCAGGGCTATCTTATATGGTGCCGGCACCAAGAGTCGAACTCGGGACCTACTGATTACAAGTCAGTTGCTCTACCAACTGAGCTATGCCGGCTAAATGTTGGTGCCCGAACCCGGAATCGAACCAGGGACACGAGGATTTTCAATCCTCTGCTCTACCGACTGAGCTATTCGGGCAACTAACTAAGCGTTAGTTAACTACTCTAAACCAGATGACAACTAGGTGGTTAATGACCCGTCTCGTTTGGAGTGCGCGTATAATATAGCGATGACCGGATCCGTGCAAGTAGTTTTTTATCAAAGATGTTCAACTTATTAAAAACTGAACGATTAGGCTTTTTTAGCATTAAATATGAGCTATGAGTGTTGTTTAAATGGACTGTGGATAAGGGAATGCATCCTCTAGAGGATTCATTAAGTACCGCTTTGAAGTACTTTTTAAACTATTCCAGTCTGAAGTGTGAGTAAAACGCTTCACTTCTTTTTTCAAAGTAGAAGAGGGTAACAAATTTAAGCGAAAATAATCTTCACTATCTAATTTGTTTGTAGTGCTTTAGTTCTTATTGAAAGGTGAGGGAATGGTATAAGGGGGGGGGACTGCTTGATAACTCTTCACTAAGAAGAAAATGGCGCCGACACCAAGAGTCCAAGTTTTTGTTATAGCGACCTACAGGTGCTCTTAAAAGAGTAAGTCAGTTGCTCTGCCAACTTAAACTATGTCGGCTTGCCTTTAAAAAGTAAAATTCAGATACAAAAAAGCCACTCAAAAAGAGTGGCCTTATCGTATATGGTGCCGGCACCAAGAGTCGAACTCGGGACCTACTGATTACAAGTCAGTTGCTCTACCAACTGAGCTATGCCGGCTTATTCTTTTAACAGATTAATTTCAAATCTATTAAATAAATGTTGGTGCCCGAACCCGGAATCGAACCAGGGACACGAGGATTTTCAATCCTCTGCTCTACCGACTGAGCTATTCGGGCAACTAACTAAGCGTTAGTTAACAACTCTAAACCAGATAACAACTAGGTGGTTAATAACCCGTCTCATTTGGAGTGCGCGTATAATATAGCGATGTGATCCTCCCTGCAACTGCTTTTTTGTAATCCAGTAACTGTTCGGTTAGTTTGTGCTCAAAATAGGTTTTTGTGCTCTGTATAAAAGGCTATAGCTCCTTTCTGAATTGATTATGTCGCTGCTAAGCGCTCCATTTACAAATGATTACGCTTATTAATTAGCCTTATTAGTGTTTAGGTGACTTAATGGAGGGCAATATAGTTAAAAGCTCTAATGAATATGGTGTCGTGGCTATTTTCAGAGGTTTTAAAAATAAAACCTATTAGGTAGGTCACAAGCTGCATGAGGCTTGGTTATGGGGTCTGTTATGTTTCGTAATACAGAAAAATCCTATGGGGTCATTACGATATTGACTCATTGGATATCGGCTGTAATTGTTTTAGGTCTATTTTTTGCCGGTGTGTGGATGGTTGAACTGACTTATTACAGTAGTTGGTATAAGGCTGCACCAGACCTACATAAAAGCATCGGCATTATATTGTTTGTCTTAACTGTTTCAAGAATTATCTGGCAAGGTGTTAATCCAAAACCTGCACCATTAGCTGAACATAGAAACTGGGAAGTTAAAGCTGGCAAGTTGGCCCATGGATCTATTTATCTGTTACTGCTTTTGATTATGAGTAGTGGCTATCTAATTTCGACAGCTGACGGGCGAGGGATCAGTGTTTTTAATTTGTTTGAGGTCCCAAGTATTGGTGAATTATTTGATAGTCAGGCCGACATAGCAGGTTCATTTCATCAATTTGCTGCCTACTGTCTGGTAGGGCTTATTGTTGTACATATGCTCGGAGCACTTAAACATCATTTTGTTGATAAAGATTTAACACTTATCAGGATGATAAGAACAAAAAAATAGAACATTTATAAAGCAACATTTAGGAATCAAAGATATGAACAAGACATTACTATCAACAGCATTGTTAACAAGCATATTCTCCACTACTGTATTGCTGAATGCCGAGGTTGCGGCAGCAGATTATATTATTGATACGCAAGGTGCTCATGCGTCAATCGATTTCAAAGTCAGCCATTTAGGCTATAGCTTTGTAGTAGGGCGCTTTAATCAGTTTCAAGGGGATTTTAGTTTTGATGCTGATAAACTTGCTGATGGCAAAGTTAATGTCAGTATTAATACGGCGAGTTTAGACTCTAACCATGCAGAGCGGGATAAGCATCTTCGTAGTCCTGATTTTTTAAATACAGCTAAATTTCCAGAGGCTAGTTTTAAGTCTAGTTCGATTGTAGATGAAGGAGATGGTGTTTTTTTACTAAATGGTGATTTTACGCTTAATGGCGTGACTAAACCTCTTACGATAGCGGCGAGAGCAATTGGTGAAGGTCAAGATCCTTGGGGAGGCTATCGTGCGGGATTTAGTGGTACTGCAGAATTTGCTTTGAAAGATTATGATATAAAGATGGACTTGGGGCCAGCTTCATCCCATGTAACGTTAGCCATAGTCGTTGAAGGAATTAGGCAGTAATTATTCAACATTAAAAAAGCGCCTTTGGGCGCTTTTTTAATGTCAAGCAGTTTACTCAATTACTATTCGTCGTCTTTTTGAGGTACGTAACCTTCAATCTCTACATCTTTACCTTCGAACAAGAAATTCACCATTTGAGTCTCCAAAAAGCTTCTGTCCTCGACATTCATCATGTTGAGTTTTTTCTCATTGATAAGCATGGTTTGCTTAGCTTGCCATAGTCCCCAGGCTTCTTTGCTGATGTTATCAAATATACGTTTACCAAGTGGGCCTGGATATAGTTGAAATCCAAGTCCTTCAGACTCTTTGTTTAGATAGACGCAATTTACAGTGCGAGCCATGATTACTCCTTATTAAATACTGAACCTAAACCTGCTAAGATGCGTTCAGTTGCCGCAGCCAGTCCAACTTTAGGCGGATTGGGTAAGTTATACCAGACTGATGGCTTATCTTCCATGATCTGGTTATCGATCCAGCCATCAATATTGATAACTACCGGGGTGATATCTAGATGGAAATGGCTGAAAGTATGCCTAAACCCGGGCAATAACTCCCCTTGTGAAACTTTAATACCTTTTCCCTGTATATATTCATCAAGCTCTTCGCGGCTTGAAAATTCAGGGAAACACCATAAACCGCCCCATATGCCACTTGGTGGGCGTTTTTCGAGTATAACCTCATCATCTTTAGCTATGACTAACATCCAAGCTGCTCGCTCTGGGGTGACCTTCTTAGGTTTTTTGCCTGGGAATTCTGTCTGGCGACCCATAAGTTGAGCTTCGCAGTCTATCGCTACTGGACATTGAGCACAGGCAGGTTTTGACCGAGAGCAGACAGTTGCTCCCATATCCATCATTGCCTGATTAAATTTTTGTACATCTTGTTTAGGGGTTAGTCTGTCAGTTAACTCCCATAGTTGGTTTTCAACGATTTTTTGCCCAGGCCAACCTTGAATAGCACCATGTCGTGCGAGGACGCGTTTGACGTTGCCATCGAGTATTGAGTGGTGTTGACCTAAAGAGAGTGACAAAACAGCGCCAGCAGTTGAGCGTCCAATACCTGGGAGGGCGAGAACATCATCAAAATCGGTAGGAAATGCTCCTTTAAAGTCATCTCTGATCATCTGAGCCGATTTGTGCAGATTTCTGGCTCGGGCGTAATAACCAAGCCCTGTCCAGTAGTGCAAAACCTCATCTTGTGGAGCATCGGCTAGGGCTTCAATAGAGGGAAACCTCTCCATAAACTTTAGATAGTAAGGAATGACGGTGCTGACTTGAGTCTGTTGCAGCATTATTTCAGAGACCCATACTTTATAAGGTGTCTTTTTTATCTGCCAAGGAAGGTGTTTTCGACCGAATTTGTCATACCAGACAATGATCCGTGATGAAAATGGATCAGGGCTTATTTGAGACAATTCAGTTACAGGCATAATAGGGTCGTTAACAGTTCGAAGAGTTTTTGTAGGCGCAGTCTATCTATCATAGGCATTAGAGACAAGTTATGTTTGGTTATCAAAACTGGATGATTCGCACCAGTAGATAAAATTGGTATACTTCCCCCACAAATTTCCAAGCTATTTGGGCTCTAGGGCTTGCACAGTTCGTTGAACTTTGGATAATGCTCTATTTTTCTATCTACCATGCCAAGATTGAGGGCGACAATGAGTGACGTAACAACGGCCGAGTTTAATGAAGAGGGTAAGTACCTTCGCAAGGTGAGAAGCTTTGTATTAAGAGAAGGTCGCTTAACTAAAGGTCAAGCTACTGCTATTGAGCAGCAATGGTCTGCAATGGGTCTTGATTACTCACCAGAGCCATTAGATCTTGCTAAGATTTTTGGCCGAGAAGCTGACACTGTTTTAGAGATAGGTTTCGGTATGGGTGCATCTTTGGTTGAAATGGCTAAGGCGTCACCAGAGCTTAACTTTATTGGTATCGAAGTTCACAAACCGGGTGTTGGTTCATGTTTAAGTGTTGCTGCTGAAGCTGGAGTCACTAATTTACGTGTATTCCATCATGATGCTATTGAAGTCTTAGAGCACAGTATCGTTGCTGGGACCCTTGCTCGTGTTCAGCTATTTTTCCCTGATCCTTGGCATAAAGCGCGTCATCATAAGCGTCGTATCGTTCAGCCAGTCTTTGTTGAAACTATACGAAACTCGTTAAAAATAGGCGGCGTATTTCATCTCGCTACCGATTGGGAAAATTATAGTGAGCATATGCTTGAAGTGATGAGTGCGGCTGCTGGTTACAAAAATCTATCAACAACAGACGATGTGGTCCCACGTCCAGAACATCGCCCGCTAACAAAATTTGAGGCTCGAGGCCACAGATTAGGTCACGGTGTCTGGGACATTATGTTCGAACGTATCGATTAATCAATTATTTATATTAAATTACTTTAACTTAAGGTGGGCATTACTATGGCAACACGTAGCCGTCGTTTACGTAAAAAATTACGCGTTGATGAGTTTCAAGAGTTTGGTTTTGACATTAGCTGGACATTTAATGAGTCAGTAACCGAAGAGCAGATCGATACTGTTGTTGATCAATTTATTGATGACGTTATCGAACCTCGTAATTTAGGCTTCCACGGTGGTGGACATAAAGAGTGGGAAGGAATTATTGCTACTCAAGAAATAGGTAAATGTTCAGAAGAAGATCGTACTGCTGTTAGCGATTTTTGGAAAGGACAAGAAGTTTCTGATCTTGTTGTAAGCGAGTTATACGATATCTGGTGGAGCTAATGCCCGAACAGGCATTGTTAGAGCAAGTGGTCGAGAAAGTTCGACCTCTGCTTGGACAGGGAAAGGTCGCCGATTATATACCGGCACTGGCAAACGTAAATCCCAATAAACTTGGGATCGCTGTGACCACTATCGATGGTACTACTATAGGGGCTGGAGATTATCTCGAGCCCTTTTCTATTCAGAGTATCTCAAAAGTATTTAGCCTTACACTAACACTCACTTTATATGAAGAGAGTGAGATCTGGTCTCGAGTGGGTAAGGAACCTTCCGGTCAATCATTTAACTCTTTGGTTCAAGTTGAGCTAGAGAAAGGACTTCCAAGAAATCCCTTCATTAATGCGGGGGCTTTGGTTATTGCGGATCTGCTCCAAGCAAGATTAGGTGCGCCTAAGCATAGAATGCTCGAGGTCGTCCGTGAGTTAAGTGACAATCCGAGTATTATCTACGATAAGCTTGTTGCTGTATCTGAATATGACCACAGTGCTAGAAATGCAGCTATTGCTTATTTAATGAAGTCATTTGGTAACTTTAATAATGATGTCGATACTGTGCTTCAGAGTTATTTTCACTACTGTGCCATGCGTATGAGCTGTGCGGATCTCTCAAAAGCCATGCTATACCTTGCCAATAGAGGTAAGAGTTTAGCTGGATCTCAGTTGATAACCCCTGTACAGACACGTCAGATGAATGCATTACTTGCAACTTCAGGACTCTATGATGGTGCTGGGGAATTTGCTTACCGAGTTGGAATGCCGGGTAAAAGTGGCGTCGGTGGTGGAATCATTGCTGTTATTCCTGGAGATATGTCTGTTTGTGTCTGGTCACCAGAGCTTGATCTAAACGGTAATTCTCTGGCTGGTACTGCTGCACTTGAAGAGCTCTGCCAACGGTTAGGACGTTCTATTTTTTAGTTAATTTATCTATTTTATAAATTAGTGAATTTACCAAAAACTAGTAATATTCACTAATTTTTTATCTACTCCATTATTATTGATTATTAAATAAACCCTTATGTATCAGCTGTATAAAACTTGGCATGCCTTGTGCTTTGTCTTCTACTATATGAGATTTTGATAAATGCTCTTGCGGGACATGACGATGTATCAAAATTAAACAACTGATAATTTGAGGATAAACCCAATGAGAAAACTTGCAACTTCAATAGGGATCAGCGCAGCGATATTTGCTGCCAGTGCAATGACTTCTGTGCAGGCTCACGACCAAGGTTCTACATATTCTTATTCTGATAATAACGAATGTGAAGTGACACTTAATTATGATGTTGTTATTGAACCTGAGATGTTGACAGTGACAGAAGGGGACGCTGAAATTTATCGAATCGAGGTCGACCAGTTATTTGTAGAGGGTAAACCTGTATCACTTAACAAGGTTCAGAAAAAACTCCTTTTACAATACTCAGATGAAGTATCAACTCAAGTTCCAGAGGTGATTAGTTTAGTACATGATGCAGTAGGAATCGCTTCTTCAGCGGCAAGCATGGCATTAACGCCATTATTGGGCGATGCCGCTGGTGCTAAGCTCGATGAGATGATGGATGGTCTTAAACAGCGAGTTGAAAAAGTGGCTTATCAAAATGGTGACAAATTTTATCTTGGAGCGACTCAATCCTCACTTGAAGACACCTTTGGAGATGAGTTCGAGCAAGAGTTAGAGCAGTTAGTAAAAAATTCAATTGGCAGCATGATGATTAACTTAGGTAGTCAGATGCTCTCTGGTGATGGTGAATCCTTTGAACAAAATATGGAAGCTTTCGCAACGAAAATGGAAAATGTTGGTCAGGACATAGAACTGCAGATGGAGAGTCAAGCTAAAGATCTGGAAAGCAGAGCGAATGAAATGTGTGAGCGTTTTCAATATTTAGTCGAATTGGAACAGAAATTAAGAGATCAAGTACCAGAGCTCGCCAAATATCCCCTCATCGATGCACCAGTAAGACAGTTGTTCGAGTAATTCTTATATAAGTTTACTTTTACTCCTTGGACTCCCTGTTGCATCCCCATTGGCAACCGCCCCGTATTTTAGTTGAATATGGGGTTTTTTCGTATGATTTTTATAAATAGAGAAACAAGTGTAAAGCTGATTGAATACACTAAATAAAATAGCGCTTAGAAAGCACAAATCTTTGGTATACTGATAATAATAATAAGAACACTGGCTAGATCTTAGTGACTAAGCCATGTGTCGAACTCTACTCCAGCGAACTTTAATAAAGTAAGTGAATGTTTTATAAGGGCTAATGTTGTTTGTTTTTAGTTCCGTTTCACATGTCTATTATTACAAGTTTTAAATAGTGTCGTAAACACCTTAAGGCGATTTACATGTTAGAACTATTGGAACCAATCGCAATTTTCACTCATGTTGCTCGTGCTGGCAGTTTTAGTGCCGCAGCAAGGAAGTTGGGAATTTCTAAGTCTAAAGTGAGTACTCAAGTTGCAGATCTCGAGCATAAGCTTGGTGTTCAGCTCATTCAACGTACAACTCGAAGTTTAAGTCTAACCGAAGCTGGTCAATTACTTTACACTCAAGGTGAAGAGTTGCTCAGAGATGCTGAACAAGCCGTTTCTAGTGTTCACAACCTTAACGACGCGACCCGCGGAGTGTTAAAGGTTGGGATTTCACAGTCCTTTGGCACTATGCATATCATTCCCGCATTACCTGAATTTATGGCAACTCACCCAGAGTTGGAGTTACAGGTGAGTTTACTCGATCATAAAGTTGATGTAGTTAGTGAAGGATTAGATCTGTTATTGACCATGTCTGAACAGTTACCTTTAGGCATGGTTGCTCGACCACTGATGAAGTGTCAGTTTCTACTTGTAGCCTCGCCTGAATATGTTGAAAAACATGGTCAGCCGAATCGTCCTGAACAGTTAGTTGATCATAATTGTTTGGTATACCAAGGTGAGTGGCATGAACACAGTGTTTGGCAATTTAAGAAAGGCGATGATTACTGTGAAATAGGTGTTTCAGGTAATTTTAGAGTTGATAATGCGCCAGCATTGAAATCAGCAGCCGTTAGCGGTTTAGGTGTCGTTTATTTGGCCAGTTATCTGCTTGAAGGTGAGATAGAAAAAGGAACCTTAGTGCCATTATTGGAAGATTGGCAGTTAACTCACCACCTTCCACTACAGGCTGTATACCCTAGAAGAAAACACTTAGCACCAAAGGTGAGTGCGTTTATCGATTTTATTAAAGGTCATATCGGTGCTCCACCTTATTGGGATGCCCCTTGTGCAGAGCTTTATGCTAAACGCAAATAGTCTTATTTAGACATCAGCAATTGATCACATATAGCACTCCTTGGAAGTCGATTTTCAAGGAGTGCTAACTTATCTTATTTTTTGAATACCATGTCCGTTTCAGTATATAAAATCATCAATCAGCATGAATATCTTATTCTAAAAATGCATATGTTTAGCGCATAGAAAGGAAACATTGTTCTTAAATGCGGATTATAAAAATAATTTTATGAGCCCTTGCTTTTTAATTGTTTTAATTCAGTTAGTTATGCCTATTGCTTGTGGTTTTCTTTATGTGCATTTATTAAGGGGTTACTAATAAATTAGTGAATACTACTTGTGCTTTGTTCTCAAATAAATACAATTAAACTATTGATTCAGGATGATCTGACTCTTATACATTAACTAAGAATGACCCCTCTTATTTAATGTATACAGATTGGCTTAAGTAGCAGTCCTGAATTGATGCTGACTGAGTTTGTAGAACTAAAACAATTGTCAGCTTTAAAACCATCATCCTAGTTTGGTTTGCCCCAGTATTTTATGCTGGGGTGATTTTTCTAGAACTAGATAGATTGAGTCTTCTGTACCCTACAGTTGGTATTATTGCTAGCATAAGTAAAATACCAATATCATATTGAAGACATTAAAAAAGCCACATTGATGTGGCTTTTTTAATGTCTTTTTATAAGGCTAGCATCATAGCTAACCAAATTTGTTTAGCTATTTCTGATACCACTTACCCATTCATCTACCTGAGTTTCGAGTACGTCTAATGGTAAAGGACCATTTTTCAGTATGAGTGTGTGGAACTCCCTGATATCAAATTGACTACCTAGCGCATCTTTGGCCTTTTTTCTGAGCTCAAGAATTTTAAGCATTCCGATTTTGTAAGCCGTGGCTTGTGATGGCATAACGATATGTCTCTCTACCATTTTTACTGCATCAGATTTGGCATTTGGTGTATTTTCAACATAGTAGTTAATTGACGCTTCACGAGTCCACTTTTTAGCATGGATCCCTGTATCTACGACTAAACGGCAAGAACGCCACAGTTCCATTGCTAAACGACCAAAATCTGAGTAAGGATCAGAGTAGAGACCCATCTCTTTCGGGAAGAATTCACTGTAGAGTCCCCAGCCTTCAATATAAGCGGTATATCCACCAAATTTACGAAATTTAGGCACCCCTTCAAGCTCTTGTGCTATGGCTATCTGCATATGATGCCCAGGTGTACCTTCATGGTAGGCTAGTGCTTCCATTTGGTATTTAGGCATAGCCTTCATGTCGTATAGATTAGCGTAGTAAGTACCAGGGCGACTGCCATCGGGTGTTGGCTGATTATAAAATGCTTTACCAGCTGATTTTTCTCTAAATGCTTCGACACGTTTAACGATCATAGGGGCTTTAGGCTTTACATTAAACACTTCATCAAGTCGTGATGACATGTTATCGATAAGCGCGGTAGCGTCATTAAGATACGCATCACGGCCCTCATCGGTTGCTGGGTAATAGAATTGCTTATCTTCACGCATAAACGTCAAGAAATCTGCCAGTTCCCCCTTAAAGCCAACCTTGTTCATGATCCGGCGCATCTCCTGATGAATTCGGGCAACTTCTGCTAAACCAAGTTCATGGATCTGATCCGCTGTCATATTTGTAGTCGTGGTGCGGGCAAGAGCATTATTATAAAACTGCTCACCTTGAGGAAGTTTCCAAACCCCATCACGGCTATCTGCTTTAGTCTCAAGTTCAGTGATAAAGGTGATGAGTTTATTGTAAGCAGGTTGTACCTGAGTGACTAAGGCTTGTTTGGCTTCAGTTAAAAGTGCTTCTTTCTTGCTACCATTTATAGCTAATGAGTTTACTTTACCTTTGATATCAGCCCATAAAGCACTGTCTTTACCTGAGTCAAAAGGGGCACCACTTATGATATTTTTACTATCAGAAAGTACATGTGGGAATACGAATTTTGGGGCTATAATCCCTTTTTGTGCACGAATGTCCAACTCATCTTCAAGTTGTTCAAGGTATTTAGGAATCCCATTTAAGCGGCTGATATAGGCATTTGCATCTTCGACGCTAGTAACTTGATGTTGGTTAATTAGAAATGAGGCTAACATAGAGTGCCCACCATACATCTGATTAACTGGATAGTTATAGTATCGCCATTGATTGTCTGCGATGTCATTTTCGAGTTTTTGCTTTAGCAGGCTATAGCTTAGACTCGTTTGACTATTAAGTTTACTTTCATCTAACTGTGTCAGCAGCGCTAAGTGGCGTTGAGTTCGAGCTAAATCTTCAGCATTTGCAGTTTCACCTCGTTCATCCCATTTACCGTAATCTTTCTTTATCCCAAGTTGGGTTTGAGAAGTAGGGCTTGCCATTACATTCTCCATAAACAGGGTCTCAAAAAGGGCATTGGCTCTTTCTGATTCACTTATGGCTGCTTGGAAGGTTGCTGGTGTTTGATTTACCGAAGGAGAGGAGGTTGATGAAGTACTGCATCCACCTATTAGAGTTGTTAATGCTAAGGCTATTAGGCTAGTTTTTGTTTTTATTGTCATAATTAATTAGTCTTTTTTTTTAGAATTAATGAAACGCAAGTGCTAATCCTAAAGAAGCTAATCGATAATGTTTGAATCTTAGTGTTAGTAAATGTTTCAAGAGGCTAAATTGTGGGGTTTAGCCTCTTGAAAGATGAGGTATTACTTTAGGTTTATTAGGCTTAACAGAATTGAGAGAGAAGTTCGTTAACAAATAATTTCCCTTTGGCTGTTAGTTCCCAATGATCAACACTCTCAGTGAGAAGTAGTTTCTTTTTAGATGCGTTAATACCTGGAATTAACACATCTCTTGATAAGCCAGTTCTCTGTTCAAACTCAGTTTTAGGGATCGGTGACATTAATCTGAAACGATTCATCAAGTACTCAAGGGCGCGATCTTCCATAATAACTTCAGTTGTCTCGAAGTTGTAGTCGTCCGCTGTAAGATAACCCTTAGGGTGTTTAATCTTTACCGTTCTCAGTATCTTATTTTCACCGAGTAAGGTGACTTTACCATGTGCGCCACAGCCAATGCCCAAGTAGTCACCGAATTGCCAGTAATTAATATTGTGTTGGCACTGAAAACCAGGTTTAGCGTAGGCAGATATTTCGTATTGCTCGTAGCCTAAGGCAGCAAGTTTCTTCTGGCCTTGTTCATAGATTTCCCAAAGCGCTTCATCATCAGGTAGTTGAGGCGGCCTTGAGTGAAACAGCGTGTTCTGTTCTATGGTTAACTGATACCAAGAAAGGTGAGGGGGAGACAGGGCTGCAGCGGTATCAATGTCGGCCATTGCCTCATCAAAACTTTGATTTGGTAATCCATGCATTAGATCTAGATTAAAACTTTGATAACCTGTGTTAAGAGCTTTTCGTGCAGCGACTTTTGCTTCATTCTCATCGTGGATCCGCCCAAGCAGGTTAAGCTTGTCACTGGAAAAGCTCTGAACGCCAATTGATAAGCGTGTGATACCAGCGTGGTAGTAAGCTTCAAAATCATCGTGTTCTAAAGTGCCAGGGTTGGCTTCCATGGTTATCTCTATACTTTCCTTAAATGGGATAATTTGAGATACATAGTCCAACAACCTTTTTATTTGAGCGGCATGAAATAGAGATGGTGTCCCACCACCGATAAATATCGAATGCAGCTTACGTCCTTGAACATACCTTAAGTCATGGTTTAAATCAGCGATGAGAGCATCAACATATTCCTGCTGAGGCAGCTCACCATTTTGGCCATGGGAATTAAAGTCGCAATAAGGGCATTTCTGCACACACCATGGTATATGAACATACAGGCTCAATGGAGGTAACGTCAGCATTAAATTAATAAGCCCTGTTTCTGCATAGCGGCAATTAAGATCTCCATCGCTTTACCCCTATGGCTTAAGCGGTTTTTCTCTTCACTGCTAAGTTCAGCTGCAGAGCAGGTGTGTTCAGTTGGAATAAAAATAGGGTCATAACCGTGGCCATTAAGGCCATTAGCCTCAAAGCCAATATGGCCTTCCCAAGATGCTTGAGCAATAATGGGAGTAGGATCTTTAGCGTGTCGCATATAAACCAGAACGCACTGAAAGCGTGCCGTTCGACCATCTTTGTTATCTTTTAGTGCGTCGAGTAACTTGGTGTAGTTTTCAGCCTCGCCAGCACCTTCGCCCGCGTAACGAGCAGAGTAGATCCCAGGAACGCCGTTTAATATATCAACTTCTAAGCCAGAGTCATCTGCAATCGCCGGCATCCCCGTTACTTGAGCTGCGTGACGAGCTTTAATGATGGCATTCTCTACAAAGGTAGTCCCGGTCTCAGGCACTTCGACTACATTAAATTGGCTTTGGGGAAAGACTTCGACTCCATACTGAGAGAATATCTCTGAAAACTCTTTTAATTTACCTTTATTACCACTGGCGAGTACGAACTTATCCATGAGTGACCTTGAACTAAAATGGGAATTATTTGGGCGCAATGATAACCAAGGTAGAGAGGAAACGATAGCGGAGATTGAGGAGAATTGAATGAGTTTAACGGACGTTGAAAGAGGTGAAAATACAGCGCCCGTTTAATTAACTACTCTACATAAAACTTCTGTTTAAATTTCAGTTGTGTATTGAGTTTATTTCCATACTTAATGGCTATTCGAAAATTAATTTCTTGGTCATCTCGATAGGGAACCTCTGCAATATAATAGATCGCTTTTCCTTCACGGATCTCTCTAAACTTCAGTTGAATCCGCGCATCTAATAAATTGTTAGCGACACCTGAAATTTCGACTGCTACCGCAGGATTGCCCTCTTGACTGGTGTCGAGTACTGATATATTGACTAACCCAGTGTAACTGCTGCGTTTAATTCCATATGATTTAGCTATGCTAGGTGTGAGAAAGGTACTGCTTAATGCAGCGTAATGGATATCAAAATTGCCAACCTTCTCTTTCTGCTCTGCCGAAGCAGTACCTACCAAAGCAAGGCTCAGAATTAGTGCTGATAATATGGATTTTAACATGGCTAGACTCCTATGATCATTTAATGAGTATATACTCAAACTACTCTAAAGTACGATTATGCTGCTAGCGCGTTAAAGCAGTAAACCTATATTTTCAGGTATGATTCTGGGAGAGACAATCTTAACTTGTTTATGTCTTCCTTGCTCACCCTTAAGGATTTTTATATTTCCCTTGGGAACTTTAAATGCCTTAGAGAGAAATTTAGTCAGGTGCGCGTTAGCTTTGCCGTCAACAGGCGGAGCCGTGATAGCAATTTTGAGCTCTTCACCATGAACACCGACTATCTGATCTCGACTGGCTTTAGGTTGTATATAAAGGTTAAGCAGCAGATCATCCTGCTGCTTAGTAACTGGAGCCATTAAACGCTTGCCCAGAAAGGTACATATTGAGCCAGTAAAATGTTGAGGAAGTTAAGTAAGATCATCATCACTAGCAGAGAAAGATCTAATCCACCCATAGAAGGCAACATGCGGCGGATAGGGGAAAGCAATGGTTCTGTTAACTGGCTCATTACCATTTCAATAGGGTTATGACCTTGGCTTACCCAGCTAAGAACGGCTCTGATGATAAGCATCCAAAATAGTAAAACACCCACTTGTTTAAATACGGATACGACAGAGATCAGCAGTATAGTCAGGATATCGATTGCTGCACCAGCGATTAGGCTTAGGGTGACAAATTTTACGGTAACAACCAATAAAGCTAGTACAACGGATGCGGTATCGAAAGCGCCTACAGAAGGGAGTACTCTGCGCAAAGGGGCCACTATCGGGTGAGTCGCTTTGACGATAAACTGGCTAAATGGATTGTAAAAATCTGCTTTAGCAAGTTGTAACCATATGCGTAAAATAACCACCATAAGGTATAGGTCGAAAAAGGTACTGACTAAAAAACTTAATGCATTCATCTGAACTCTCTATGTTGTAATTTCAATTTTATATCAATGGGTCGTAAATCGGTGAAAATTTAATATTGCTTTGCCATCTCTTGGGCTCGCGCGACACAGTCGTCCATAGCTTGCTTGACTAATCCTCTAATATTACCAGATTCAAAGGCATTGATGGCTTGAGCTGTAGTGCCTCCTTTAGACGTGACATTTTCTCGCAATTGAGCAGTGCTCAGTTGTGGGTTTTGTATTACCATCTGCGCAGCGCCCAAAGCCGCCTGCTGTACCAGTTGGCGCGCTTTTATCTCATCGATCCCTGATTCTTTTGCGGCATCAAGCATCGCTTCCATAAATAGGAAAAAATAGGCAGGAGAGCTGCCGGCAAGGGCGATAACCTGATTTAGTTCCGCTTCAGTGTCTACCCAAAGTACTTCACCGCCGCTCAACATTAACTGCTCACAAATACTCTTCTGATCTTGTGAAATATCGCCACCTGCGAACAGTCCCGTCATTCCCACACCTATCTGAGTGGGCGTGTTAGGCATAGCACGGATAAGTGTTATCTCTTGAGCAAAATAATCTTTATACCTCTTAGTTGTGATCCCTGCAGCTATGGTAATAATAAGTTTATCTGCTAAATCCAATACACTTAGCTGCTGACACACAGCCTGCATAAAGTGGGGCTTAACACTTAAGATTATCACATCAGCATCTTTAGCTGCGGCAAGATTGTCCTGAGAGACCCTAATGTTGAGATCGTGTTGTAACGTATCTAATTTCCCGGTGCTTGGGTTTGTCGCATGGATCAATGATGGCGTGTAACCACTTTTTACCAAGCCACTTGTTATGCTGCGTGTCATATTGCCTGCGCCGATAAAACACAACTTCTTCTCAACCATATCTGTTCTCTTTTTCAGCCTAAGGCTAATTGTTATTATAGGGACTCATTTTTATGAGTTCATATATAATATTTGGGCGTATATGGATAAATCAACTGCTTTACTATGTTCAAAAGCAGTTCCATAAGCCAACATTCATAATGGATTAAATGCTAGGTGTATCTCGTTGACCAAAAATAGCACTGCCAATGCGAACCATAGTAGAACCATGTTCTATTGCTTGCTCAAGATCGTTACTCATTCCCATCGATAGTGTATCCACTTCAGGATAGGACTTTTGTAACGATAAGTATAAATCCTGCAGTTTCTGAAACTCATTCTTTTGCCGTTCTATATCTTGCGTTGCCGTAGGGATCGCCATGAGACCACGCAATTTTAGGTTTGGTAGTAACGTGATAGACGCCGCTAGAGTCAACATTTCAGCAGCGGTTGCGCCGGATTTACTCGACTCTTCACTAATATTAATTTGAATGCATATGTTTAACGGTGCCAAGTTACTCGGTCTTTGATCGCTTAAACGTTGAGCGACTTTGTCTCGGCTTAATGTGTGCATCCAGTCAAACAAATTTGCAACCACCTTGGTTTTGTTTGACTGTAAAGGGCCGATAAAGTGCCAAACAATCTCAGGACAAGAAGATGTTAAGGCGATGATCTTAGATTCACCCTCCTGAACGTAGTTTTCACCGAAATGCCTCTGTCCTGCAGTATAGGCCGCTATAATATCAGTATTAGGTCTTGTTTTACTCACTGCGAGTAATTGAATTTCATCGGAATTTCTTGATGAAAATTGTGCCGCTTGATCGATTCGATACTGGGCGTTAGCTAGTCTGTCTGCTATTGTTGTCATCATGTAATTATTTTGATTGAATGGATAGACCATATTATGGAAATCACAGAGTTACTTGCCTTTAGTGTAAAACACAAAGCGTCAGATTTACATCTCTCTGCAGGTGTGTCTCCTATGATACGTGTTGATGGCGATGTCAGAAAGATCAATTTGCCCGCTTTAGATCATCAGGCAGTGCATGGACTTGTCTATGACATCATGAATGATAAGCAGCGTAAAGATTATGAAGAGCATTTAGAGATAGATTTTTCATTTGAAGTGCCTAACCTTGCACGCTTTCGAGTCAACGCTTTTAACCAAGCCAGAGGAGCAGCTGCAGTATTTCGTACCATTCCCAGCGACATCTTGAGCCTTGAGCAACTTGGCGCACCGGAAATATTTAAGAGAATATCTGAATTCCCCCGTGGTTTGGTGCTGGTAACCGGCCCGACAGGTTCAGGTAAAAGTACCACGCTTGCGGCCATGGTTGATTATATCAATGAAAGCCGGCATGAACACATTCTCACCATCGAAGACCCGATAGAATTTGTGCATCAGAATAAGCAGTGTTTGATTAACCAACGAGAGGTTCATCGTCATACTCATAGCTTTAATGCTGCACTTAGAAGTGCACTTCGTGAAGACCCTGATGTGATCTTAGTGGGTGAGATGCGAGACTTGGAAACCATACGTTTGGCAATGACGGCGGCAGAAACGGGTCATTTAGTTTTTGGTACCTTACATACCACCTCTGCAGCTAAAACCATTGACCGTGTTGTGGATGTATTTCCTGAAGGAGAAAAAGGAATGGTACGTACTATGTTATCTGAGTCACTTCAGGCGGTAATTTCACAAACCTTGATCAAAAAGGTTGGTGGTGGTCGAGTGGCAGCTCATGAGATCATGATGGGCACGCCTGCAATTCGAAACTTAATTCGCGAAGACAAAGTGGCACAGATGTATTCAGCAATTCAAACTGGTATGGCTCACGGTATGCAAACATTAGATCAATGTCTGCAAAATTTGGTTAATCGAGGCCAAATCACCCGTGAAGATGCTCAACATAAGAGCTCCAATAAGCAAACTACGTTCTAGTACATATTCAGTATTATAAGGCTTTATTATGGATGTTCGTCCCTTTTTAAAAATAATGGTGGAACGCAAAGCGTCGGATCTGTTTATTACGGCTGGTTTTCCACCCAGTGCAAAGATAGACGGTGAGTTAAGGCCTTTAGGTGAAAACTCTTTTACGCCAGCGCAATCGTTAGATTTCGTCGAGTCGTTAATGAGCGATGTGCAAAAAAAAGAGTTCCACGAGACCCGTGAGTGTAACTTTGCTTTTGCGGTAAAAGATTTGGGACGTTTTCGTGTGAGTGCATTTTGGCAAAGGGAATCTCCTGGTTGCGTTATGCGTCGTATCGAAACCAATATTCCCGATGTCGATGACTTAAATCTTCCTCCTATTTTGAAAGATTTGGTAATGAGTAAGCGTGGACTCATCATCATGGTCGGAGGAACCGGCACCGGTAAATCAACCTCATTAGCTGCTCTTGTTGGTTATCGCAATGCCAATTCTCGCGGACATATTCTTACCATTGAAGATCCAGTCGAGTTTGTTCATGATCATCGTAAGAGTATTATTACTCAGCGAGAAGTGGGGATCGATACCGAATCCTTTGATGCGGCACTTAAAAGTTCTCTGCGTCAGGCTCCTGATGTGATTTTAATTGGTGAGATTCGAAGCCAAGAGACGATGGAGTTTGCATTGGCTTTCGCGGAAACTGGGCACCTATGTATGGCGACGCTTCATGCCAATAATGCAAACCAGGCTCTGGATCGTATTATGAACTTAGTGCCTCAAAATAAGCATCAACAATTACTATTTGACCTTTCGCTTAACTTGCGTGGTATTGTCGCTCAGCAACTTGTTCCTAAAGCCGATGGTACTGGGCGTCGAGCGGCGATTGAGATTTTAATTAACACGCCAAGGATCAGTAGTCTTATCGCTAAGAATGAACTTCATTCTCTTAAAGAGACCATGTCTAAGTCAAATGAACAGGGGATGCAAACTTTCGATCAGGCATTATTGAAGCTCTATGTTGAAGGCGAGATTAGTTATGCAGATGCTTTGCATCATGCTGATTCACCAAATGATCTGCGTTTGATGATCAAACTGCAAAGTTCAGACACTGGTGGTTCAGGCTTTATGGAGGGAGTCACGTTAGATCTTAACTAAGATGAGTCTAAGGCATTAAATATCATAAAGTGATTGGTTATCGTTGGTGACATATTGTGCTTAATTCGTCAAATAGGGTTCTTGTTATACTAGCAAGAGCCTTTTTTATGCGCTAAGGGATACGGATTGGTATAAGTTTGTCCTAAGTCTACTTTTTGTCGTTAAATGGCTTAAAATATTGATTCAAATTATGGTTTAATATCCAGTAATTGCAGCATTCTAAAGAGGCTAACTTGGCTAAATATTCAGGTTTATCGAAAGACGTAGCACATTCTAAACGAGGTAAGACCGGTGTTATTCTGGTTAATTTAGGCACGCCCGATGCACCAACCCCTTCGGCAGTAAGGCGCTATCTTGCCGAGTTCTTGTCAGATCCTAGAGTGGTTGAGATCCCTAAGTTAGTGTGGATGTTGATTTTACATGGCATTATTTTACGTATCAGACCTGCTAAATCAGCTGCGCTATATAAAGAGGTCTGGACAGACAAAGGCTCTCCCTTAATGGCTATCACCCGTCAGCAGACAGATAAGCTAGCCAGCTATTTTAAAGATAATGGTACAGGTCTGGTTGATCCGCAGGATATATCGGTCGAGTTTTGTATGCGCTATGGTAATCCTTCTGTGTCTGATACGTTAAAGCGTATGCATAATGAGGGGGTTGATAAAATGGTGATTCTGCCTCTTTACCCTCAATATGCTGCCCCAACGACTGGCTCAGTATTTGATGCAGTAGCTAAAGAGTTGACTGGCTGGAGATACCTGCCCTCATTACACTTTATCAACACTTATCATGAACACCCTGATTTCATTCATGCTTTAGTTGAGTCTATAAAACGTGATTTTGAAGCCAATGGTCAGCCGCAGAAATTGGTATTGTCATACCATGGTATGCCTGAGCGTAATTTACACCTTGGTGATCCCTATTACTGTTTCTGTATGCAGACAACTAAGCTGGTTGTTGAGAAGTTAGGACTGACTGACGACCAGTATATTGCGACTTTCCAGTCGCGATTTGGTAAGGCTAAGTGGTTAACGCCCTATACTGATGCGACAATGAGCTCACTTCCTGAACAAAATATTAAAGATATTGCGGTGGTATGTCCTGCTTTTAGTGCTGATTGTTTAGAGACATTAGAAGAGATAGCCGAAGAAAATCGATTGATTTTTGAAGAGGCTGGTGGACAGAAATATCGTTATATTCCGGCACTCAATGACGATGATCTGCATATTAAGATGATGGCGAACTTAGTGAGACCTTATCTTTGAAGCTAAAAAGGGAGCTTTGCTCCCATTGTAGATCTCTTTATTGCTTAGTATAGGCTTTCAAAATAGCTTTCTATGATCAATACCGCAGACATTGCATCGACTTGACCTTTTGTCAGGGCTTTATAGCCACCCATCTCGAACAGTCTGGCCTTAGCATCGGCAGTTGTTAGACGTTCATCTTGTGTCGCAACTTTTACTCCGAATCGACCATTTATTCTGTTGGCGAACTTTTTTGCTCTTTGGGTCATCTCTTGCTCCGACCCATCCATATTTAGTGGGAGGCCGACGACAACTAAGTCAGGTTTCCACTCTTCGATCAATAAGCCTATCTCTTCCCATCTTGGGATCCCATCGACGGCTTTTATAGACTGCAATGGGTTCGCGCTGCCAGTGAGTGATTGTCCTATCGCGATACCTATACTTTTAGTACCATAATCAAAGCCTAAAACTGTTTGTGAACTCATACTCTACTTCTTAGTTGTTTTTCTTAGCTGGGCGGCTTGGTAGCTATATTGATTAATATGTTGACCAAGTCGTTACGGATGGATTATGCGTGACCGGTTTGACTCGACAGCTGCCAGATATCAAAGCCAAGGGATTCGGTCGCTCGTTGCCATCTTTTATCAAAACTAATATCAAACAGTAACTCTTTTGTCGCAGGAGTAGAAAGCCAAGTGTTATCGGCGAGTTCTTGCTCGAGTTGATCTCGACCCCAACCAGCGTAGCCAAGAGCAACGATAAAATTTTCAGGGGCGGCATTACTGCCTAATGCGGTCAGTACGTCTCTAGAGGTTGTCAGCATAATCTCATCGGTTAAACGTTGACTATTGTTCCAGTTAGACTGAGGAGTGTGCAATACAAACCCCCGCTCTGGATTTACTGGCCCGCCATTGAGTACGGTTGAGCCTAGTGAGATCACTGAATCAGATTCATCATCGAGTTGCATCTGCTTTAATAGTTCGTTGACATCGATACCTATCGGCCGATTAATCATTATTCCCATGGCCCCTTTTTCATCATGTTCGCAAAGATAGATCACAGCGCGTTCAAAAAAAGTATCCTCAAGAGAGGGCATAGCGATTAACAAGTGATTTTGTAAACTGTCCATCTTTAGCTCCACAAAGGGATATTCAGGGTGTATTAACTTATCCACCAGCTAGTTTTACTTGGTAGTTTAGTTTTTCAAGTATGGTTTTAAGTTGTTCTCTATTGTCGGTTTGAACTTCAATATTAAACTCTTTAACCGTACCACCACAGCCACATTGTTTTTTAAGTTTTTGAGCTAAGGTTTTGAGTTCTTTTTCATTTAATCCTAAGCCTTTGATTATAGCTACACCTTTGCCTTTTCGACCTTTACTGTCTTTATGGATCCTGACAATACCATCGCCTATTGGCGTTTCTTGGGTCTCTTTTTCAGGGGCTATACGGCCAATATCGGTACTATAGACAAGTGTTGTGTTTGAATCTTTTTGCATGGGAGAGTAATTAATTAGCGACAATTAGACCGAGTTTAACAAAATGGTGAAACTTGTGGGAGTCAATCGCGAAGTTTAAAAGCAAAAAAGACCATGGGATGTGGTCTGGTACCTAAGACAACCTTGGAAATATAGGGTTCAGTAGGAACTTAGTGTGCTTAAACTAACTGTTCAAAGTCCCTATGATGATAGAGATCACTGTGATGAGAGCACAAGGGATCATAAATTTGTGAAATTTTGCTAAGACTATTGTACAAGCTGTCAGCACAAATCCGAATGAGGCCGCTGCATAGCTATTAGTTCCCTCTTGAAAAACCGTGAAGAGTAACCAGAGTAGAACAACTCCAAGTAAAATGAACAGACCTATATGTCCTAAGCTATCTTTGTTTGAGTTGGCTATGGTTTGTGTTGTGACATTTGCTGGGGTAAATTTGTACACTCCGGTCGCAATAATGAAAGCAGCAATAAACCAAAGCATTTGTAATCCTTTAAATTTAGTAATTGATAACCATTATCATTTGCATTAAGGGCTGAGTCAAGTTGAAATGGAACTGTTATGTCAATAAAATTGAGTTGTAAAAGATAACATTGCTAGATGGGATACAAATGTATTAATATATTTCACTTCATAGGATTTGACGAGGTTAACATGAAAAATGTTCAGTTAATTTTAGCAGTATTGTCACTAAGTGCGCTTAGCGCGTGTAGCTCAATGAGATCAAGTTCGGACTACGATCCGGCAATTAATTTCAGCGATATTAAAACTTTTGCTTGGGTTGAACAGAAATCTCAAGACAACAGTTACCATTTAGATGGCTTGATGGACCAACGTGTACGAGCAGCTGTAGATAAGCAGCTTGCACTTAAAGGCCTTAAGCTTACTAATGCTGAAACTGCCGATGTGCTAGTCAATTATTTAACTAAGGTCGATAAGAAGATTAATGTCGATACTTTTAATACTAACTATGGTTATAACCCCTATGGATATGGTTACAACCCATATGGTTATGGCTATGGTTGGGGCATGAGTCGTTCAATGAATACGCAAACTACGGTTCGTGAATATGAAGTTGGTACATTAATTTTAGATATGATCGATAGAGAGTCTGGCAGGTTAATTTGGCGTGGTACCGTTACAGATACCATTCGAAATGAAAATACACCAGGTGAGCGTGTAGGAATTGTTAATGAAGCTGTCTCTTCCATGCTAATGGACTATCCTCCTAAGCCAACGGCTAAATAGTGAGCTAGATTCATTCAATACAGTGTATAGGCGACCCCGTAAAGGTCGCCTTTTTTGTTGGTTATCAAGAGAAGATAAATAGTGTGTGACCGCCAATCTAGACTAAAGTCGAGCATCTAATAGCTTGTACTGAATGATACTCTCAAACCTCTTATATCAATCAGTATTATTTAAAAGCAGACTCAGAGAGAGCTTTTCCTGATACCTGTTTATAATTATTAGCTTATGTCAATTTAAGGTGGCCTTGTGGATCAGTTTTTAAATCAGTGGTTTAGTGAATATAACAAGGGTGAAGGGGTAGTTAAAAGTTCACTTTCGACTCAAACGCAGTCTCATTGGCGTGCCTTGTTAGATGAAGTTAAGTTAGGCAAGCTTAGTGATTGGCAGAAAACTCCGCCAGGTAGGATGTCGTTAATTTTACTTATGGGCCCAGTAGCACATTTACTGGCTGATAGTGAAGTGAATGAATTAAACCGACGTGCTAGAGATTTGTGTATACAAGGTGTCGATTTAGGTTTTGATACTCAGCTCGATCTTGTACAGCGCCGTTGTTTTTACGATCCACTTTTCTATTCTTCAGTGAATAAAGATAGAGAGTTACTGATCCGCCTGCTTGAAGGGATGGAGTCCCAAGTTGACGTTCCGGAAAAAACAGTGTGGTCTACTTGGTATGCACAAGCCTCTTTGCTTAATTCATAAGTGAAATTTCAGGTTTGAATGGTATTATTTTCAAACCTGTATTCCTTTCGTTCATTCACATCTTAAGCAGTCGTCGCAGTATGGTTCGTAAAGCATCGTTGGCTGCAAGCTGCACTGCGCTATGCTGTATTACATCGACATTTGCCTGCCAGCCCAGCTGTTCAAATTGTACCGGTACTTTACACAGTGTATTCGTTTCTAGCGCCTCTATAGCTAAGTGAAGAGGCAGTAAAGCCCAGCCAAATCCAGATTTAGCCAATTCCAATAAGACATAGTAATTATCAGCATACCAGACATCGGGTGAGTGGGCTTGGTTGAACCAAGTAACTTTTGAACCTACAGAGCTTATGACCAATTGTCTATGTAGCTTTAGGATATCAATGTGATTTGAACTCTCTTGAGCTAAAGGGTGAAGGGGACTGACCATGAGTTCAAATTCAACGGTTCCCAATGTTTCGAAGTCGATAGATTCTGGATATAAGTTGTCACTAAATACTAAGCCTGAAGTTGCCCTTTTATCTATAACAAGTTGGATGACATCTTGGCTCGAAGCGCAGAGAAACTCAAGCTCCAGCTCAGGGTAGGCTTGTTCAAGTTCAGGTAGTAACTTGATAAGGTTGGTATAGGGGATCCCTTCATCTATGGCTAGAGTGAGTTTAATTATTTCATCGGATTCTAGAGTATTGATTTGTTGGGAAAGTCGATGGTGTTGAGCGATCACGGCTTTAGCTTGTGGTAATAATTTTTGACCTCTAGCTGTTAATGTTGGATAACGACTCGATCGATCAAATAACTGAAACCCAGCATCTATCTCCATATTCATGATGTTTTGACTGACGGCTGACTGCACTTTACCTAGCTTGCGTGCCGCAGCTGAAAATGAACCGGATTCGACGGTAGCGACAAATGACGTGAGTTGCTCAATAGAAGGCATATCAGTAAAGCTGATGGTATGTGATTATCAATTATCATATATAGAGATGATAATGACTGCAAGTTACTTATTGGAGTCTAAGGTATGCAAACTAAAGAGAGAGTGTTTCACGCGATTATATTTGAGCTAATAGCGTTAGCTATCCTTATTCCGGCAGCCGCTATGTTTAGCAGTAAAGATGCGTCTTCCTTGATAGTTGTTGGTGTTGGCTTAAGTTTATATGCTGTAGTCTGGAATTATTTTTACAATATTTGGTTTGATAAACAGTTTGGTAGCGAGCGGGCAAGCAGAAGTTTATCGTTAAGAATAGGCCATACACTTGGATTCGAGTCTGGGATTATCTTTATTACAGTGCCATTGATTGCTTGGTTTCTAGGTATCAGTTTAGGGGCGGCGCTATTAATGGAAGCCGCTTTTCTTATCTTTTTCTTCTTTTATGCCATCATATTTAATTGGTGTTATGACAACATACGAAGCCGTCTGGTAGCGGGGTAAACTAGGGGATCTAAGCCATTATTTACTTTAACTGTTTATCTGAGCTTTTTTGGGTGTTTTATACTAGCTGTTTACGAATTTGCCAGAAGGTTATAAAATGGTTGCAATTCGTGAGGGTAATGTTGGGAATTGTCTATTTTACTTCCATGAGCTATATAGGGTTCATATAGGATTAATTCTTAGTGTGAAAACTTAAGTTAGTGGGTAGTTATGATAAAGCGTTCTGATGTGAGTTTTATAGTATCTGTAGGATTCCTATTAAGTTTTACTGCTTCGACGTGGGCTTGGGCAGATATGGATGGTGATGGGGTTCCTGATGTTAAGGATGCTTGTCCGCGAACAAAGGCAGATGTATTGGTCGATTCCACGGGCTGTAGCGGACTAGACGTGATTGATCGAGTTTGTTTACTGACTCTGGATAATAAGCTTTACCCAGAGACTTGTACTCAAGTAACTCCTTTGGTGCTGAATTTCGAGTTTGCTAAGGTTGATGTCATGTTTACTCAGTGGCAAGTGTTTACTCGTATTAAGTCTTTCTTATTACTGCATGATGTAAACCTCTGCTTACTGGGTCATACGGATTCAATGGGCGGTGAAGCGGGTAATATGCAGTTATCTTACTTACGAGCCTTAAACGTTAAGCAGATCTTAGTTGATGATTTAGGGTTTGATTCTGAACGTTTTGTTGTTAAAGGGATGGCTGATACTAGGCCAATCGCAAGTAATGACTTGCCCGAAGGGAGAGCTATGAACCGTAGGGTAGAACTGTTTGTCGAATTAGATTAATGCCTGTTATTTTTACAGATAATTATCAATCTGTTGTTTTGAATTAATTCATTAGTCGTATCTGATTAATGAATTTAAAATTAATAAGCCAAACTTTATTTGGCTAATTTGAGGGAGTAAATAAATGGAAAACTTGGAAGGTTTGTTTGAACAAGCACCAGATCTTATCGTGACATATGGCATGAAAGTGCTCTTAGCTATTGTCATTTTTGTTGTCGGTAAATACTTAGCTGGATTAGCTAAAAAGATAACCTGTAAGCTGTTACTTAAGAAAAAAATCGATGAGACAGTCGCCTCTTTCGTCGGGAATATGGCTTGGGGACTGGTACTAGTATTTACCATAGTGGCCACATTAGGTCAGGTCGGTATTCAAACTGCATCTTTGGTCGCTGTAATCGGTGCGGCGGGTTTAGCTGTGGGCCTTGCGCTTCAAGGATCACTGTCTAATTTTGCTTCAGGCGTCTTGATGGTGTTGTTCCGACCTTGCCGTGTAGGTGATTATGTTGAAGCGGCTGGTATTGCTGGTACAGTTAGTGAGATCACTATCTTTTCGACTAAGTTACTTACGCCTGATAATAAGCTCATTATTGCGCCAAATTCTGCAATGATGGACGGTACGATTATTAATTATTCAGCGATGGATACGCGTCGAGTCGATCTGGTCATTGGTGTCTCTTACGATGCTAATTTGGCTGATACTAAGAATATTTTGACTAAGATCGTTGAGAATAACCAGTATGTCTTAAAGGATCCTGTTTACACAATTGCCGTCTCTGAATTAGCGGACTCTTCTGTGAACTTTGTCGTACGTCCTTGGGTAAAAGGCAGTGATTACTGGCCAGCCTATTTTGAACTGCTAGAGCAGATTAAAATAGCCCTAGATGAAGCGAATATAGGTATTCCATATCCTCAAATGGATCTTCATGTGAAGGAAGCTCCAGCAGTATAATCCAATTGAGTTATCTGTTATGAGACACAAAAAGGTCGGCAATAGCCGACCTTTTTGTGTCTGGAGCGTTTAAAATTTTGGAGGTCAAAACATTTATGAGAATTACCATGGATAGAGCATCAGCTATGCAAGCATTTAATGTGAGGCACCATCGTGGCCATGCTCATATTGGTAGTCGAATTTAGGCATTCCCCAGCGAAATTTAATCGCTAACATTCTGAAGCTGAAGCCAAAGGATAGACAGATGGCTAAGTTAATCCATTCTGCCACTTCAAAAGACTTAAGACCGACATAGAGTGCCGCAGTGAGTAGTGCGACTAAAGCGTAAAGCTCTTTCTTAAAAATAAGTGGAACTTGATTACATAAGATATCGCGGATAACACCACCAAATACGCCAGTTACAAGCCCCATTACCACAGCCACAACTGGACCAAAACCTAACATTAAGGTTTTCTGTGCGCCTATGATAGAGAACACTGCTAATCCTAATGCATCGATAGCAAGAAACAACTTAGATAAGTAACGCATCACCGGGGCAATCAACACAGTTAGTAGCGATGCGAGCGCGATGGCAATGAGGTAGTGCACATTTTCAACCCAGATTAATGGGTAATTACCTAACATCATGTCGCGAAGGGTCCCACCGCCTATAGCAGTGGCGCAGCCAATAATGACCACACCAAATAGATCCATCTGTTTTTTTCCAGCAGCTAACGCACCAGTCATCGCTTCAGCAATGATACCGATAAGCCAGAGTAGGCTGATAAATTGAACTTCTTGCATTGAAATAGCCATCCTGAAAAAAGAGAGGGGATTTTGCATGAAAAAATGAAAAAACAAAATAGACATTTATTATTTATTTTGATTAGTTTATCTAATGATTTAAATAATAAATTATGCTTACATCTCTTTTGTTGTTAAGTTGTGACGTTGTTTATTGATAGATATACTAATCTTAACTACTTTATTGTTGTTTAAATCGTTGTTTGGCTGGTATTTTTATCTTAAAGTTTGATTTTGACTAATATGATGAACATGTTAAGCATCAGCTCTTTTAACGCTGGTACAGTGTTAGCAGTAAGGTTAGTATGCCTGTTCTTGAAAGATATTAACTCTTGTGAAGTGAGCTTATGATAGATTTTCGTAGCGATACCGTGACCATGCCAACGTCAGCAATGCGCAAGGCGATGGCCAATGCTGAAGTGGGCGACGATGTGTATGGTGATGACCCTTCGGTAAACCATTTAGAGGCAATGTCAGCCGAAATGTATGGTTTCGATGCTGCGCTTTTTACCTCTTCAGGTACTCAAGCTAACTTGTTAGCCTTAATGTCCCATTGTGAACGTGGGGATGAATATCTCTGTGGTCAACAAGCCCACAATTATAAGTTTGAAGGGGGAGGTGCGGCTGTACTTGGGAGTATCCAACCTCAGCCTTTGAATAATCAGGCAGATGGTTCTATCTTACTTTCAGAGATTAAAGCGGCGATAAAGCCCGATGATATTCATTTTGCTAAGACAAGGCTTCTTAGCCTAGAGAACACTATTGGGGGTAAGGTGCTTCCTCAAGAGTATTTGGCTCAAGCACAAACGTTAGCGTTCGATAATAAGTTGAAAATACATTTGGATGGCGCTCGTGTCGCTAATGCTGCAGTGGCGCAGAATATTGCGATTAGTGATATTACTCAGTATTTTGATTCAGTTTCTATCTGTCTATCTAAGGGATTATGTGCACCAGTAGGATCTATCTTATTAGGAGATGACCGCTTAATTGGTAAAGCTAGACGCTGGCGTAAAATGCTCGGCGGTGGAATGCGTCAAGCAGGGATTCTAGCTGCTGCGGCAAGTTTGGCTATAACAGATCAAGTTGAGCGTTTAGCTATCGATCATGATAATGCTCGTTATCTTGCTGAGCAACTCGCGAATGTAGATGAGTTAAGTGTCGATCTCTCTTTAGTGCAAACAAATATGGTCTATGTTCAGGTCGCCTCTGGAGTTGATGTTACTGTTCTTGCCGCTAAATTGAAAACAAATGGCATACTCATCAGTCCAAGTGCAACAGTCCGTTTAGTGACACATGCTGATATTAGTCGCCAAGATATCGATATCTTTATTACTGAGCTTAAACGTCACTTAATGTCATAAGTAAGCTGACGTTAATAAAGAAAAGTCTGCATCTGCAGACTTTTTTTGTTTGCGACTTCTAACGCTAATGTGAATGCCCACCATGATGTTTACCGTCTGAAATCGAGTTGCCATTACTGTCATAGAAGCCTAAACCTCCATGTTGGATAAAACCTTGAATGATCATTTTAGCGATAAAAGGGTCGGACTCACTGTCGCCGACGTCAGCAAAATCTAAGTCGTTGTACCCTTGGGTCAGCGCATTAACCTCTACATTGGTGATAGGGCTTGCTTCAACTAAGCGATAGGTGATGTTTCCTTGTCCCTGTTTTAATGTGAACTCGTAGGGAAGGTTGAGTGAATCTATCCATCTTAGCAAGATTTCGTGTCCGGCTTGTTGGCCTAAATAATGGCTCACTTGGAAACAGGAAACCTGACTGATTTCACCTCTCTTCAGTTGAGACTTTACCTTTGGCGATACTAAGTGAAATTGCTGCGCGAGGTCGTAGTTTATATTGAGCGAACGCAGATCGCTTGGTCGATAGGTAATAGAGCGGAGCTCTTGTGGGAAGTAACGGATATACTCACCTAAGCGATTCCAAGCTTCGAATGTGGTTGGTGAACGTTTATAGATCACTTGTTGTTGATTCTTTATCAACTGGATTTGTTGTATTGATGCCGCTCCATCTATTCCATTTGATCTCACTATGTCATAGCGCACATCAATACTGATTGGATCTAAATTGTCACAGATAAATGAGGTGGCTTTGGTATTGATTTGCTGTAACGTCTCACTATCTGAATGGGCAAAGCTGGTTTGGCTTATGACAAGTAAAAGGGCCGTAATAAGCAAAGAGTATTTCATAGAAACTCCACAGTGTTAATGTAAGGTTACTCAAAGATATTGAGTAACCTTAAGTTGGTATAGTTAGATTGAGACTTATTGAGCTGCTTCTGCTTTTACTACTAAATTAGCGGCGTGATTAATGACATGGAAAATATGGTTTTGCTCAACCGTACCCTGTATTAAGTGGGCCCCCGGGCCACTCGCAAATATTGCCACATCTTCACCAGCATGGGTTTCGCTCGACAGAGGGATAAGGGCTTCTTGATGAAAACCTGCGTTTTGAGTATCAACATAGTTAAGGTCAATCCGTCCAGCCTCTATAGGATAACCGTAACGCTCATCGCCGCCAGTGCTTAAGTTGGCGTATCCACGGCCATTAGTGTAACCAAGGGTGGTATAAGGTAAGCCATTACTGTCGGTTGAGTGAGTCACTCCAGCTAGACCCGATGAGTCATTGCCCTTAACTAGGCCAAGTATTGGATTGCCTCGTGTCGGGTAACCCGCAATGGTAAATACATGACTGTGATCGGCCGTGACCATCAATAGAGTATCCTTGCTTGAGGTTTTCTCCATGGCGACACGCACAGCTTCAGACAGTGCTATGGTGTCGTATAGGGCTCTTGCAGCATTGCCAGCATGGTGTGCATGGTCGATACGTCCCGCTTCGACAATGAGTACAAACCCTTTGTCATTCTTCTTTAGAATATCAATAGTTTTAGCTGTCATCTCTGCCAGTGAAGGTTCACCTTCTACGCCATCGAGAGTACGGTCAAAGTCATACTCCATATGGGATGAATTGAATAGACCAAGCGCATGGTCAGTGGTGGCTGGATCTATTGCTAAAAAACTATCTCTGTCTTCGACATAAGTTGAATTGGTATATTTTGCTGTCCACTCACTGGTGAGGTTACGGCCATCAAGACGTTTACCGTTTTTACCTTCGGCGTCAGTCAAGGTATTGGGGATAAAGGCGCGGCGCCCTCCGCCCATTACCACATTGATACCGCTGCCATAGCTAAAATCGATAAGTTGACTGGCGATATCTTTACAACCGTGAGTGACCGCTTCTGCAGGTAGGTCGGCATCACTCTCCCAATTACGTTCAGGTGTATGGGCATAAGTTGCCGCAGGCGTTGCATGAGTAATACGCGCCGTAGTAACGACACCCGTAGACAGGCCAGCTATCGCAGCAAGCTCCAATGAGGTCACTAGGTTTTGACCTGAAGTTGATGCACAGTTGCCACGAGTGACACCTTCGGCTTGAGATATGACACCCACATCGGTTTTAACGCCGGTAACCATGGCTGTCATGGTGCCAGCAGAATCTGGTGTTTGTCCGTCAACATTGTAGGTCTTAGTTAATCCTAGATGCGGCAAGGTTTCAAAAGACAGCGAGTTCTCTTCACCTGTTTGACCTTTTAGTTGACCATCGAGAATGCGCGCAGCAGTGACTGTTGATACACCCATACCGTCACCAACGAACAGGATGATGTTTTTGGCAGCGCCGGCTTCATTATTAACTGACGTGCCGGAAGTCTTAGCTACTTGGCGTTGGCCGTCTATGTACCATTCATTGACAGCCGTCCAGTCTTTACCATCGTTGCCATTATTACCCTTGCTGCCGTTATCACCGTCACCGCCACATGCAGCTAGACCAAAGATTGCAGCCATAGAGAGTACTAGAAGTTTCTTATTCATTTGTTGCTCCAAAATTGAGTACTGTTTGACTAGTATTTCGTGCCGTCAAGTGACTGGGCTTGATTGATGATATGGAAGATAACGTTCTGCTCGATAACCCCTTGCACAAGATGTGACCCCGGACCTGTGGCATGTAAGCTAATATCTTCACCTGCGTGAGTTTCGCTGCCCATTGGCACTAAGGCTTGTTGCATAAAGTTTTTATTCAGAGTATCGACAGAGCTGAGATCGTCGCGCTGTCCAATCACAGCCCCGGGGCCATTGGTGTAGCCTAATGTGGTGTAAGGTTTACCATCATCAGCAGTGGCAACATTGCCATCGACATTGTGCACCAAGCCTAAGATAGGGTTACCACGTTTAGGGTAGCCAGCGATGGTGAAAACATGGCTGTGATCTGCAGTGACCATGATTAAGGTGTCATCAGGATTTGTGTTATCAACCGCAGCCTGAACTGCATTTGATAGCTCAACCGTGTCCATTAAGGCACGATAAGCATTGCCCGCATGGTGGGCATGATCGATTCGACCCGACTCAACAATCAGGAGATAACCTTGGTCGTTCTTTTTTAAGATATCGATAGACTTAGTGGTCATCTCAGTTAATGAGGGCTCACCTGCTGCATCATCCAATCTGTCAGCTTCGTACTCCATATGAGAGGAGTTAAATAGACCGAGTAAATGATCCGTTGAGGCTGTGTCGATGGCATCAAAGCCAGCTTTATCCCACACGTAGGTGGCATTACTGTTGTTTTCAGTCCAGCTCTTTGTCAGATCGATACCATCGCTTCGTCTGCCCTTTTTGTCTTCACCATCTGTGACTGTGTCGGGAATAAAGTTACGGCGTCCACCACCTAGTGCGACAGAAAGTGCATTGGCTTCATCGCGCATCACCAGTTGATAGGCGATATCTTTACACTCATTAGCAACAGCTTCAGTTGGCAGGTTGCTGTTAGCTTCCCAGTTACGCTCAGGTGTATTTGAGTAGGTAGCGGCAGGCGTTGCATGGGTAATACGTGCGGTGCTGACAACTCCGGTAGAGAGGCCTTTAGCATTGGCTAGATCGATTAAGGTAATCAGTTCATTGCCTTTAGATGACAAACAGTTTGCACGTAGGCTAGTGTCGGAGACTGATAAGACGCCTGCTTTAGATTTAACACCAGTAGCAATGGCCGTCATGGTGCCTGCTGAGTCTGGGGTTTGTTGATTGGTGTTGTAAGTCTTTACTAACGCTGTATTGGGGAACAGCTCAAAGCTTAGAAAGTTCTCTTCTCCGCCCATGTTGCCTTGCTTCTGCTGCCCTTGAAAGATACGTGCAGCTGTTAAGGTTGAGATCCCCATACCATCACCCACAAAAAGAATGACATTTTTTGCCTTATCTTTGTTCTCTTGTTGTGTTTTTTTGACAAGATTAAGGGCACTGGATATAAACCATTCGCTGTCTGTTTGATTCGAGGGCAGTACGGCAGCATTGGCTGCCATCGTTACAGTTATAGTCACTAAGCTGCATGAAACCAGCGCAGCTATATTTTTCATATTCATCACTATCATCACCCTTATATTATTGAGGTCTGTTTTTGAGCCCAGTTAGTTAACGTGACGATAATCGGATATATATATGACGATGAGAGGACAAAGTGATGGCAGTTTTGTGACATAGAATATTACGCATTTAAGTGAAGCATTCATGTAGGCATGAAGTTGATTAGCATCATCATGGTATCTACTCATTAATATGACTCGCCCTCAATATTGAAATGAACTGACGATTAGAAGTTCTAACCTTAGCTGTGTATCAAAACCTGCGATAATATAAGGAGTGAATAAAATAAGTATAATATGCTAAAATCGCTGCGATTTTAATTTTAGCCTTAACGTTAACCTCTCCTAAATAAATTTAATTACTTCTATGAGAAAACCGTTTGTTCGTCCCAACGATTTATCGAATAAATTTAAGCTAAGAAATTTAAAGATTGTCTTGCTTAACCCTGCCCACCTTAGTAAAGAAGCGATTGGTTTTATCTCATGCCTGCTTTTGGCATCAATTTTTCTACTGTTTCCTGAAACTGCAGTGACCTTAGCGGCCAGCATCTCTGATCACGCAATCAAGGAGTTTGGTTTAGGGTTTATTGTGTTCCCCTCGCTGTTGGTGATTTTGTCACTTATTATCGCCTGCACCCCATTTGGTAAGGTGAGGTTAGGGGGCAAAGATGAAAAACCAGAGTTTGGTTTTCTCAGCTGGACGGCGATGTTGTTTGCTGCGGGTATGGGCTCAGGTCTTATTTTCTGGGGAGTGGCCGAACCTATCGTTCATTTTGCACATCCGCCAGCATTTGTGGCTGATACTTCATTGGTTTCAAATGTCGAAAATGCCAAAGATACAGCCTTGGCGCTGACTTATTTCCATTGGGGAGTGCATGCGTGGGCTGTCTACGCAATTTCAGGTCTAGTGATGGCCTGGTTTGCTTTTAATCGCTCAAGGAGCATGACTATTTCGGCGAGTTTTACCGATAAAGCCAAGGGGGGCAAATTTCAAGTGTTTGACTTTCTGGCTGTCATCGCCGTGATCTTTGGTGTTGCCGGAACCTTAGCCAATACCATCGCTTTGGTGCAAAGTGGTCTACAGCACTTAGTGCCTTGGGACATAGCTGGTTTGATATTTCGTTTAGTCCTGCTATTTGCGATTGCTTTGGCCTTTACTGTCTCTTCGACATTAGGGCTAGAGAAGGGCATTAAACAGATGAGTATTTTTAACTTACTGTTTGTCATTGCTATGCTCGTAGTCATCATTAGCTTGGTGGATCCTTTTGAGCTGGTGAGTACAGTGATCACCTCAACGGCCAGCTATTTAAGTTTACTCCCTTATCTGTCATTTTCTATCGACCCCGAGTCTCGCTCTTGGAGTGAGGACTGGAGTATTATTTACTTTGTTTGGTGGATAGCATGGGCACCTTTTGTGGGGCCATTTATTGCAAGGATTAGTAAAGGCCGCAGTGTGCGTCAATATTTACTTTGCACCATATTTGTCCCAACGATTACTACCATTATCTGGTTTAGCGCGTTCGGTGGCAGTGTGTTTGAGATGAGTATTCTGAATGATGTGATTGCAGCCACCAATAAAGATGTCACCTATGGTCTGTTTACCTTCTTTGAACATCTACCCTACGGCAACATATTGGCTTTGTGTGCGATTCTATTGTTGGTGACCTTTGTTATCACCAGTGCAGATTCTGCAATATTCGTCAGTGGTATGCTGACAAACAGTAACAAATTGCGCTCTAAATTGATGTGGAGCTTAACGTTAGTGGCGATCACTACAGCGTTAATATTGAAAAACGATATCAACCTCAATAAACAGATAGCCATATTAGGTGCTGTGCCATTTACGCTCATTTTACTGGCACAGACCTGTATTTTAATTAGAGAGGTGATAACCCATAAAAGGTACTGATGAGTCAGGTATAACAGATTAAGCAGACTGTTTGGCGTGATACCTTACTGTTTCCAGCTTACTCGCTGGGCTTGTTGAGCCATATGGCGAATAGAGTCGTAGTCACTGTCTTCATTTTTAGTGAAGTGAGATATCAGCACTGAGTCTAATATCTTACGACCTAATGGGTCTTGGTCCATGGTTAACATGGCCTGTCTCAGTGCTTGACGGATTGTTTGTGGAACTTGCTTTGAGATGATGAATGGTGGAAAGCCACTTGGTCCTAAGGTATCGATGATTCGAATCTTGGACTTTAACAAGGGATCTCTGGCTAGCTCTAATTCTAAAACCCAACTGTCGATGGCCGAAGCATCCACTAGACCATTAAGTAGCATCATAAGTGATTGCTGATGAGCACCAGATTCAATAATCTTACCCAAGTAGCTGCTATCCATTCCTTGTGCAGCCAGATGGCTTCTCATCAAATAGCTGCCTGAATGCGAGTTTGGCTCATTGTACGCCCAACTAGCGCCTTGAAGGTCAGCAAAGGTTTGTATGTGGCTGTTAATGGGAACCACAATGTCTGAATAATATACGGCCTGGTTTCGGTAACGGCTGGCTTTAAGTACGGGAGTGGCCAGTAGTTCAATATCACTATCGGGTTTATCAGCTTTCCAGGCGTAAGGCAGGCCGCAGATCCAGCAGATCTCTATCTCACCATTATCGAATCTTTGCTCTCTTTCTTGCCAACTGAGACCTAGGATGGGCTCTATAGAAAGCTGTAACTTAACCGATAGGTACTCGGTTAACGTGTTAACAAAAGGATCGGCGTTGCCCGCCATGCATGAGGTTAATTTTAACGTGTTCATTAGCTTAATCTTTTGTGCTTAGATCGTCATTTATAGATTTAACCGCGTCACGAGAGGCGTGACCGATAGCCTTAGTGACATCTCGGGTGGCGTGACCAATTTCGGTGGTGACTTCCTTGGTGCTTTGACCTATGGCTTTGCCAGTCTCTGTTAATTCAGCACAAGCAGATAGGTTAAAGATAACAGCAAATGTGAATATCAGATTCAATGTTTTTGTCATCATTTTTATTTCAGTGGGGAGTTAGTGGTGTAGATATTATACCAATCTTACTTTATCTGTGAGTAAAAATAGGGTGAAATGGTTTGCTATATTTTAATAGGGAAAGAGGTAAACCGCCTCTGCGTAGAGACGGTATTATAACTTTAAGAAATAAATGAATGCAGTTATAGAAATCAAGGTTAAACGTCAGCTATTTTATTACCATAATCCTCAATAAGATACTGCATTATCTCTTGGACAGAGGTGTCTTTAGTTTCATCGCCCATATAAATCTTAAACGTCACTATGGCGTGACCATCGCCTTTGAGTCGACTGGTTTGCATTGAGAAATAGGCACTTTCAGTGTCGGCTTCACGGACAACAAAACCATCTACTTCTAAAACTCGGTGGCCAGAACGATCATGCCATTTAGTCAGTCTATTTAAACCTATCTCACATGATTGATTGAATTCAACATGGTTTTGCCACGTTGTAGGGTGAGCGGGATCCTTTATGTGCGGGCATCGAACTGTATAGTTGTAAACATGAGAAATTGCTGTCATATGCTACCTACCTTTATGTGCGGATACTAATGCCATCATAGGCATTGCTTTTATGTTCGGTCAACTCTTAATTCGTCTTTACTTATTTCGAATATAGCTTGTTAAGACGTGTCCTCTATAAGCTGGTCTACTTCTTTTTTAACATGAGTTAATTGACGATATCCATGTGCTAGATCTCATTTTAGGTGATTGCTTTCTGCTTGGTTAATAAAGCGACAACTAATAAAAGGTTTTACGTTAATTATGCCCGATATTAAGGCGGTTGATGGCTTTTAACTGGTGCAATCTGTTGTTTTTGTGAAATAAATTTGTAAAGCAGTGTTAAAGGTATTGTTATCTTAGTATAATTTTCTAGGTTAATTATACGTTTACTCAATCTACCGGAGGCCTAAATGGTTGCTCGAACCGTTTCAACATTAAAGTGGTGCTTATTTCTCGTTTTGGGATTGCAGTTAACGGCCTGCGGTGAAGTGTCTGCACCGAAGCAAGCTATGTTACCGAGTGTGATTGTCAATACCGCTAAAACTGAAGAGATCCAATCTAAGACAGAGATAGTGGGTCGTACTCATGCGTCTGAAGATGTGATCATAAAATCTCAAATACAGGGACAGTTATTAAAGCGTGCTTTTGTTGAAGGTGATGATATCAACAAAGGTGATTTATTATTTGAAATAGATCCAGCCACTTATGCCGCTGAACTTGCTCAACATAAGGCAGTATTAAAACAAGCCTTCGCCTCACGTGACGTGGCAGTGATGAATTGGGAGCGAGGTCGTCGATTGTTGCCTGATGGCATGATAAGTGCGCAAGATATGGATGAGTTGACCACACGTAAATTGACCACTGCTGCAGGTGTTGTTCAGGCTGAGGCCGCAGTTCAAGGGGCTGAGTTGCAACTCAGTTATACCAGCATATATGCCCCAATCTCGGGTCGTATAAGCAATGCTAAAGTGAGTACCGGAGACATCATCAGCTCTAACTCTGAGATGGCAAGTTTAGTCCAACTCCAACCTATGTGGGTCAATTTTCAAGTTGCTGAGAAAGCGCTGATCAATGCCCGTGAGAATTTTGCAAAAGCAGCACAGAAAGAGATTGAAATTTCAGATATCGTCATTAGCTTGCGTCTTCCTAACGGCAGCCTTTTTTCTGAAACAGGCTATGTGGACTTTGTCAGTAACCGAGTCGATGCAGCGACAGGCACCTTGCCTATTCGTGCAACATTTAAAAATGAAGGCAAGCTGATGCTGCCAGGCATGTTTGTGACCCTAATCATTGAATCACCTGTCAAAGAAAATGCACTGCTTATCCCCCAGTCTGCTGTTCAGGAAGATCAACAGGGCCGTTTTGTGATGGTGTTAAATGATAAAGATGAAGTTGAAAAACGTATCGTTGAGTTAGGTGAGCGATTTGGTATTGATTGGCGCGTATTAAGTGGTCTTAAAGACGGTGAACGAATCGTGGTTGATGGGTTACAGAAAATTCGTCCAGGCATTCAGGTGAAGGCGGTTGAGCAAGAGATCATCCCTTTTAAAGAGTCTGCATCGGCTCCTCAATAGTCATCTATCAAGATAAGGTTACATCATGATTAGTGAATTTTTTATTGGCTCGGACTTAAGTTTGTCATTGTTTAGAGCTGCATTGGGATTAAAGGTGACAGGGGAATGTCATGATTAGTGAATTTTTTATCAATAGACCGAAGTTTGCTTTTGTCATTGCGATAGTGCTGACGATTGTAGGTCTTATCTCCATTCCTATTTTGTCGGTGTCAGAATTTCCGGAGATCGCTCCACCACAGATTAACGTTTCGACCAGTTATTCCGGTGCCAGTGCCAATATTGTTAAAGATACCATAGCTCAGCCGATTGAAGCTGAAGTCAACGGTGTTGAAGGCATGCTCTATATGCAGTCAAAGAGTGCCAATGATGGCAGCTACTCTTTGAGCGTGACGTTCGAGGTGGGTACAGATCCTGATATGGCTCAGGTTAAAGTACAGAACCGTGTTCAGCAGGCGATGCCAAGGCTGCCCGAAGAAGTAAAGCGTCAGGGCGTTAACGTAGAAAAGCAGAGTGCTAATATCTTGATGGTGGTGAACCTAGTGTCCCCCAATGAGACTTTTGATTCCCTGTTTATTACTAACTATGCGGGGTTGAATGTAACCGATGCGCTAGCACGTCAAGATGGTGTGTCTAAGGTTCAGGTGATTGGTTCGCTCGATTATGCGATCCGAATCTGGCTTGATCCTAACAAGATGGCGAGCTTGGGCGTGACCGCCAAAGATGTCATTGGTGCGCTGCAGGAGCAAAATATCCAAGTGGCAGCGGGCCGTATTGGCGCTGCTCCTGTGGATCCTGAACAACAGTTTCAGTACACACTCCAGACCAAGGGACGCTTGAAAGATCCTAAAGAGTTTAGGGATGTCATGATCCGCGCCAACAACGATGGTTCGAAAGTGATTGTTGGCGATGTGGCTCGTGTTGAATTGGGCTCTCAGACTTATGATGCACAAGGTAAGTTAAATAATAAGCCGTCGGCGATTATCGCTATTTATCAATCTCCGGATGCTAATGCACTTGATGTTGGTGAAGCGGTTAAAGCTGAGATGGCTAATCTGGCTGAGAGGTTTCCACAAGATCTTGATTACGAGGTGTTATACGACACCACTGAGTTTGTTGAAACGTCAATTGATGAAGTTGTGCAAACCCTGTTTATCTCGGTCGCACTGGTGGTCTTTGTGGTGTTTATCTTCTTGCAGGATGTTCGTTCAACACTTATTCCTGCCATTGCGATCCCAGTCTCCTTGATTGGTACTTTTGCCTTCTTGCTCGCCTTCGGGATGAGCATAAATACCGTTTCGTTATTCGCACTGATCTTAGCGATTGGTATTGTGGTGGATGACGCGATTGTGGTGGTCGAGAACGTTACGCGTCTAATGCAAGATGAGGGGCTTTCACCGAAAGATGCCACCATTAAAGCGATGAAAGAGGTGACCGGTCCCGTTATTGCGACCACCTTAGTCTTGCTGGCAGTGTTTGCGCCGACTGCGGTGATGCCTGGTATAACGGGCCAGATGTATGCTCAGTTCTCTGTCACTATCTGTATCTCAGTACTTATCTCATCAATCAATGCGTTGACCCTCAGTCCGGCGCTGTGTGCGTCGCTGTTACGACCACCGAAAAAGCACACTAAAGGTTTCCATGGAACCTTTAATAAATACTTTGAACGTGTGACAGGTAAATATATGTGGTTGGTTTCATCACTGACCCGTAAGCTTGGCTTAGTCTTAGTTGTTTATGCCTGTTTGATTGCGGCTACGGGAGGGATTGCGAAAATCTTGCCATCGGGTTTTGTTCCTATGGAAGATAAGAAAGCCTTCATGGTTGATATTCAGCTTCCTGATGGCGCATCTTTGAACCGTACAGAAGCGGTGATGAAGGAACTTGTTGAGCTGACGTTAGCTGAGCCGGGTGTTGAGAACGTTATTCATGCCAGTGGTTTTAGTATTCTGTCTGGTTCAGTGTCTTCTAATGGCGGCTTGATGATTGTTTCTCTCTCTTCATGGGATGAGCGAGACACGCCTGATATGGTCGAATCTGCCATTGTGGCTAAGTTGCAGGCTAAATATTTGGCGAATCCGTCGGTGAAGGCGATGGCGTTCTCACTGCCTCCTATTCCCGGTGTTGGTAGTGTGGGTGGCTTTGAGTTTGTACTGCAAGATACGCAAGGACGGACACCTCAAGAACTTGCTTCTGTGATGCGCGCTTTGATTATGAAAGCCAATGAGCAGCCTGAGATCGCCATGGCATTTAGTAATTTTCGCGCCGATGTTCCACAGATGTATGTGGATGTCGACAGGGATAAAGCGAAGGCGCTTGGGATATCGCTTAATGAAATATTTACCACTATGCAGACGATGTTAGGGTCTATGTATGTTAATGACTTCAATCGCTTCGGCAAAGTGTTTAGGGTTATTTTGCAAGCTGAAGGAGAGTTCCGTAATTCGGATCAAGATATCTCTAAGTTCTATGTGCGCTCTAACACTGAGGAGATGGTGCCGTTAAGTACGTTAGTTAAGGTGACGCCTATTCTAGGTCCTGATGTGATGAACTCTTACAATATGTTCAACTCCACGACCATTAATGGGTTTCCGGCAGATGGCTTTAGCTCAGGAGACGCTATCACAGCGATGGAAAGAGCGGCAAATGAAACGCTTCCTAGTGGTTACACTTTTGAATGGACGGGGCAAACCTATCAGGAAATTAAGGCCGGCAACTTAGCGCCATTGATTTTTGGATTGGCACTCATATTTACTTATCTATTCCTAGTGGCTCAGTATGAGAGTTGGACTATTCCATTTGCGGTTATTTTGGCTGTGCCTATTGCGGTATTAGGTGCATTTTTAAATATCTTGCTGGTGGGCTCAGATCTGAACCTTTATGCACAAATTGGTTTGGTGCTGCTGATTGGTCTTGCCTGTAAGAATGCTATTTTGATAGTAGAGTTTGCTAAACAGCTAAGAGAAGAGGGTAAGAGTATTCTCGATGCGGGGGAGACGGCTGCAAGGTTACGTTTCCGCGCTGTATTAATGACAGCATTCTCTTTCTTGCTTGGGGTTCTGCCTCTGGTGCTTGCTAGTGGTGCAGGTGCGGGCAGTCGTCGCGCGCTAGGTTACTCCGTATTTGGCGGTATGTTAGCCGCGACGATAGTAGGGACTCTGTTAGTACCAGTGTTCTACGTTATGATGCAGACCATGAGAGAGAAGTTCAAAGGTGAGCCTAAAGGACAATAGTGGCTGTTAAACTGATTTATTAGGGTTAGATTCAAGTAAGAAGATGCAAGTAAATCAGTGAAAGGGCTCGCTAAGTTGGCGAGCCTTTTTATTTCTCAGTCATAATGATACCAATCGGTATAAGAAAGTGATCTACTCAGAGTTTTTTTGGCAAACTAATTCAAGATGAATGGATGACAGAATGGTTACTCCCTTGTGAGGTCATTCAACGCAGAAATAGGCAGCCAAAAACACTCCTTACAGGCGAGTTTTAGCGCATCTGATGCTGTGTTAACGAGCTTAAACGTAGAGCAACTATGTTCCTCACTCGTTGCCTTGCCTCAAAAGCACTAAGATCTCGCTGAGCGATCACATCTTTATACCGATTGGTATTAATCATGAAATTCGACCTTTCAGAAATGCTTGAATGTACGATAGTGCAGCATGTGAGAATTTAAATGACTAAATACCAATTAATACTCTCTGTTGATGTTTACAAATAAAGAAATCGTGATACTATACTCATCGCTCTGTTGTAAGAGTTATTAAAGATAAGAATTAAGTAAAAGTAGAACCCTCAGTCAGATCTTCGCAAGTTTGTCTCGGTAGTGTGTTTCCCTTAGCTTCATCGTAATACTTAATAATTCAGCTTCTTAGCACATCGCATTTCAGCGATACTTTTTAATGAATTTATATAAGGGACACAAAATGTCTAATTCAACTACTGGTACTGTAAAATGGTTTAACGAAGAGAAAGGTTTCGGATTTATTTCTCAAGAGAATGGCGGCGCTGACGTTTTCGTTCATTTCCGTGCTATCAACTCAGATGGTTTCAAGACTCTTGCTGAAGGTCAGAAAGTATCTTTTGAAGTTGAGCAAGGTCAAAAAGGCCTTCAAGCTGCAAACGTAGTACCTATGTAATCTAGATTTTTCTAGACTATAAAAATTAAGACTACCTAAGGGTGGTCTTTTTTTTGTCTGGAATATTTATGCCTAACCACCATAGATGATAAAGATTAGGGATTGCCTAAAGTTTATCAATTATCACAGTGGTAGGCATTGGAATATAAAAAAGCCGAAGACTATTAAATAGTCTTCGGCTTTTTAGCTTGCTAATTCTTTGCAGGGAAATAGCGAACTAAGGCAGCTTACAACAGATGTATCACGGTGTGCTAGTGATTTGTCTGTTCGTTTTGATTTTTACAGTGTAAATATTAGCTGTAATCTTACCGATTAAGTTTAAGTTGCTACTGAATTAGTCGTTGGTAATTTACCTTGTTTGTTTAAATGTAACGTAATTTTCAGATTATAGTGCATTAGTAAAAATTTGGCAGATCTCTTCATGTGTCGCTTGTTTAGGGTTGGTAAAACCACAAGCATCTTTAAGCGCATTTTCAGCCAGAGTTGGAATATCTTTAGCCTTCACGCCTAATTTGGTTAAATTCTCAGGGATCTTTACTGCAACCGCCAGAGCTTTAATCGCTTCAATCGCAGCATTTGCACCTTGAGCATTGTCCATATCTGTAACATCAACGCCCATGGCTTTTGCTACATCTGTTAGGCGTTCTGCTGAGACCTGTGCATTGTATTGCTGAACGTGTGGCAACAATAATGCATTACATACCCCATGTGGTAAGTCATAAAAACCACCAAGTTGATGCGCCATAGCATGGACATACCCTAGACTTGCGTTATTAAATGCCATTCCTGCTAAAAATTGAGCATAGGCCATCTGCTCACGAGCATCGATATTCTGGCCATTATTAACAGCTTCAATTAAATGACCATGAATTAGCTCAATGGCCTTAATGGCACAGGCATCAGTAATCGGGTTGGCTGCAATTGAAACATAAGCTTCTATTGCGTGAGTGAGTGCATCCATCCCCGTTGCTGCTGTTAAACCAGCAGGCTTTGCCAACATGAGCTCGGGATCATTGACCGATAAAATTGGGGTTGTGTGTTTATCGACAATCGCCATCTTAATGTGACGACTTTCATCTGTAATAATACAAAAGCGGGTCATTTCACTTGCTGTGCCTGCAGTAGTATTAATAGCAACTAGCGGCAGTTGAGGTTTAGTTGAGACATCTAGCCCCTCATAGTCCTTGATGCTGCCGCCATTAGTGGCAACGAGTGCGATACCTTTTGCACAGTCATGGGGAGAGCCGCCACCTAAGGAGACAACAAAGTCACAACCATTGGCATTAAGTAGTGCTAATCCAGCTTCAACATTGCCCATGGTTGGGTTGGGTTGAACGCCGTCGAATACTGTTGAGATAATCCCTGCCGCACCGAGTTTTTCGGTGACTTGTCCAACGAGTCCAATTTCAACCAAAGGTTTGTCGGTCACGATTAATGCATGTCGAAATCCTAGTGTTTTAATATCTCCAATAGCTTCATCAACCGCATTTTGACCTAAGACGTTTACTGATGGGATAAAAAATTTAGCAGCCATAAATCCACCTTTTATATTTGAATATTTAAAATTGTAATAATTTATGGTAACTAAAGTACCAATCTTGGTTTACTAAAGGTGTGATCTACTTCTGAAAAATAACGGGAAACGTTTAGGGATTATCTTAAAATCAGATCCGGACTACTAAATTGGTTTTTTTATGACAACAAAACGGAATTTACACACTACTTTTAGAATGTGTATTAGGTTTATTGGTGAGATCATTGATAGTGAATGTGGAGGGCCTAGTCGTTAATCCGTTGTTGACTAGGCAATGTATAGATGAACTTAGTGGACGGTTTGATGACTGAATCTTAAGTGCTTTGAGTCTTTTATCAGGCGGATAAAGTCATCTCTGTTGATACGTAACAAGCTGTGGTGATCGCCTGCTTCTAGGTAAAGCTCTTTAGATTGAATCAGTAAGTCATCATAAACGGCTTCCATATTATAGGCGTTACCAAAAGGGGGAATCGCTCCTTTTTCACAATCTTCGAACATCTGATAGACGGTCTGCTCGTTCATAAGGTGTAGTTCTCGATTTAGTTTCTCTCCTAGCGATCCTAAGCTGATCTTATGATTGGCCAATAACACCGCCATCACTTTTCGTCCTTCGTGATCTTCTAAAATCACAGCTTTAGCTATTTGAGCAGGAGAAATCTTTGCCGCGATTGCCGAGCCAATTGAGCTGAAGCTATGAGAGTGAGAGATGAGATCAAAGTTCACCTCGTTATGGTTTAAGTATTCGTTTAAACGTACAGAAATAGTCATGGTTTAACCTCATAAAGACAGTATGACCTAACAATTATAGTCGCTTTTGCATCAATTCGATCTCGTTACGGCTATTTTTACAAGTGTATATTGGCTATTGTATTCAAAATGGTGTAAAACTGTTGGTGCCGTGTAACAAAATATCAACAAATTCAATGGGGAACATTTGACACTCCCAAAGCTGCAATGGAATGCCGCGAGTTATTGGGGGAAGTCATTAGGCGGTCGCAACCTAATGACAGGTGTCCTGAATTTGTAAAAAGGAAAATATCACTATGATAAGAACAATTAAAAAATTCTCTTTACCCCGATTGACTCGAAATAGGACTGCGCTTGCCAGTGCTATTTTACTTTCCATGCATGTTGGTGCAGTTCAGTCTGCTGAGATGTGCGGTGAGAAAACCTTACCTCGTCAAGGTTTAGTTCCTGCCAACCAAACCCACTGCATTACAGATTACGGTCACTATTTCTATGTCAACGTACCTTATGAAAACAGTGATGTAACTATCTCCACCTCAGGTGGTAGCTTCTCAGGTACAGATGCTGACATCACTTTATATGATGGTAGTGATTGGAGTGGTAACCAAGAACTTGTGAGTGCAACTGCAGGGACCAATGATGAGAGCCTCTCTTTTGTTTCTCGTGCAGGCGATCGTTACTTTAAAATCAATGGCAACATAGCGCAAACCAGTTTATTAGTGACGGTTTCAGGTGGTGATATTCCACCGCCAATGGGTGATTACATTGTTTTTGATACTCATATTCAAGTTGAGCTACCTGCATCTGCAATCTCATCTAAATCTCAATATGGGACGGCTATTGCGACTATTTTAGCGGCAACCTACAGTGACTTTGAAGGGATTGCTAGTGCAGAAAACGATCCTATCTCTGATGTGACCGATGCAGTGCATTATCTGGCCAGTGTTGATGATCTCAGTGATCCCGATCTGAACCAACTACTTTACTTTCTTGGATCTTACAAGTATTACGCGCCAGCAATGACAGAGGCTGAAGCATTAAAGTTAAATCATGCACTGCAAGCCGTGGCTAAGATGTCTGATTTTCTCAGTCCTGCAGGTGGGGTGATTCAGGAAGGGTTTGCTAGGGCTTTAAACAATTTCGAGCGTAATGCTGGTAGCGTTTACTATCAAGACCTATTACCGCACCTACTGGCCACTATTCAATATCACTCGCTTCAGAGTAACCCATTCGCGGCTAGTAACGCAGGCGACGCCATTATGGCTTTGATGGGCGCTATAGGTTCAGGGGCTTATTATGGTGATGCAACGACTAAAGCGGCTTTTAACAAGCGCATGTTAGACGTGCTCTCTGTAATGCGCTCATTTACTTTCTTAGGTGAAACCTCTCTAGATATGCGTTGGTCTGCTGAGGCGGATAAAAAGTGGGTTTTACCTCATAGCTTTATTGCGTTAGGCAAAATATCCAGTATCGCAACGGATGAGGCTAAAGCTCGATTTGATAGCACTGTCTTGGAAGTTCATGGCAAAGTCATTGCAGATATTTCAGTGGAAACCACAGAAACTATCGTGACTAAGAACTACCTTGAATCGGCTGGACGTCAGTGTGAAGCCAGCGATCCCCTATTTGGCTCTTGTGTGGTACCACCAAAAGAGGAGGATATCTTAACGGTAAACCATCAATGTACCGATAAGATCATCATTCGTGCTCAAGCGAGCATCAGCCAAGCCACGTTAGCGCAGTCTTGTGCCGACATGGCATTGCAAGAGTCAGAGTTTCATGCCTTTTTCAACACTGGCGGCGTGCCGGTGAGTGGCGATCAAAATGATACGATTGAAGTCGTGGCATTTGCTTCACCTGAAGATTATGAAAAGTATGCGCCCGAGTTTTTTGGGATCAGCACCGATAACGGTGGAATGTATCTTGAGGGGACGCCAGAAAATGTTGGCAATCAGGCCCGATTCATTGCCATGCAGTGTCCGGACACTTGGGTAGGGAGTTCGTGTCAGTATCAAGATCAAATCTATAACCTAAGGCATGAATTTGTTCATTACTTAGATGGTCGCTATATCAAGAAAGGCTCATTTGGTTCATTTGATTACAATGTTTCTTGGGCTGAAGGCATGGCTGAGTTTATGGCTAATGGCACTGAGCATCCTCGTACGGTCAAATCCGTTAAAGGTAAAACAATTCCGCCACTGTATAACTTGATATTTATGGCCTATGGCTTTGATGAGCTGTATCCATGGAGTTATTACGCCATGAGATACCTGTCAGAGGAGCATCCAACTGAAGTTGAAAGTATTACAACGGCGCTACAATCCGGTGATAATGCTGCCTATATCGAGGTACTTAAAGGTGTGGCTGCTCGAACTGAAGCTGGCTTTGAAGCCTTTGTTTTAGTGCAGTCAGAAGCCATTGCACCGCCTTTTGCAGTGATCCCTGCAGCAAATACCATAGGTTCTTGTGCCTTAACTCAACAGTATGCTCGTCATATTGATGCTGCGAAGACCGAGTATACGGTGACCAATACCACGGATACTCCCGTATCGTTGTTCTGGGTTGATAGTAATAAAGGGACGACGAATTTTGCGAAGAATTATAAGACGCTCAATTTAGGTGATACTTATGCTGCTACCACATGGAGTGAAGGCGACCGCTTAATGCTGAGTGACAGTAATATGAATTGTTTAGGTGTGGCAGTGATGCAGCCTGTGGCGAATGATTTTACTATTGATACAGCGTTAGTTAAAGATGTCGTGCCGGAAGTGATCCCTGAACAAGATACGCTCGGCAGCTGTGAATTGGTTAAGCCACATCTGATTAAAGGTGAGTCCCATCAGTTTACCATCACTAACACCACTGATTATCCGGTTCGTTTGTTCAGAATCGACAACCTGACCGGCAAACCTCAATATGCCAGTGCTGCCACTGGTTTTGATTTTGGTTATGGAACACTTAATCAAGGGGAGAGTTATACCTCCGACATTTGGTATGGCGATCGCCGCTTTATGTTAGCTGATGCGCGTCTTAACTGTTTAAGCGTAGGCGTACTCAATAATGCAACGGCGAACTTCACCATCGATGCCAACATCATAGCGAATGCGGCAGAACCTGAGGTCATCCCTGAGGCAAATACCATTGGCAGCTGTGATTTAATGCAGAAACACCTGACGGGGCCATTTGAGGCGGACTTTTCATTCACCAATAACAGCAATACGCCTGTTCGAGTTTATCGTGTCGATAATGAAACCGGTGAGTTGAGTGATAGCTTTGGCTTTACCACTTTAGTCAATGGCGAAACCTATGACAGTGCAACGACCTGGAAGTGGTTTGGTAACCGCCGTGCAGCAATCACCAATACCAGTGGTCAATGTTTAGGTGTGGCGGTGATGACACAGGAGGGAGTCGTTAATGAGTACCAAATAACCAATGAGCTTGTTGATGGCGGAACCAATCCTATTGTCGATACCGATGGTGATGGGGTTATTGATAGTGAGGATGCATTCCCGAATGATCCGACTGAGACCCTTGATACAGACGGTGACGGTGTAGGTAATAATGCCGATGCTTTCCCTAATGATGTAACAGAAACCCTTGATACAGACGGTGACGGCGTAGGTAATAATGCCGATGCTTTCCCTAATGATGCAACTGAAACCCTTGATACAGACGGTGACGGCGTAGGTAATAATGCTGATGCTTTCCCTAATGATGCAACAGAGACTGTTGATACAGATGGTGATGGCATAGGCGATAATTCTGATGCTTACCCTACGGATCCTAATAATGGTGTGGTACCACATTGCGGCGCAGCAACCATAAGTTCAGGTAAGTTAACTCTTGAGAAAGAGGAGTGTATTACTGGTGGCAAAGGCAGTTATTACGTTTGGGTCGAAGCTGATAATACCGACATCTATATCACGACAGCAGGTGGTGATGGAGATGCAAATATCTACTTTAATGCCGATACTTGGGCATCTTCGACAAATGCTCAGGCAAAATCCGAGTTAAGTGATAATAGTGAGAAGCTACATCTGGTGGCGAATCGTGGCTGGCGTTATATCAGTATCGATACCGCAACTAGCTACTCAGGTGTGACAGTGAAGGTGAGTTTAACGGATCTAGGAACGACACCCGTTGTGCCTCCAATTGATCCAGAGTTACCGAGTACACTTGCTGATATGTGCGCGACTCAGTCAGCACAAGATTACGGAAGCATAGCTAACGCGGCCCCAATTTGTGTTAAAAATGGCCGTTCATCTTTCTACATCAATGTGCCCGTCGGAACTGAAAGCTTGACTGCTGAAACTGGCCACGGTATGGGAGAGCTTGAGTTGTATACCGGAGAAAGTTGGCCAGATGCCAACCAAAATACTGGCAAGTCGGTGAACCCAGGTACGATAGAGAAGGTGGTTGTTCAACAACCAACTTCGGGTTGGTATTATATCTCAGTTCAAAGTATGCCAAGCAGTGAAGATGTGACCTTGAAGGTGACGCTCAATTAGCTTGTAGTATAACTCGATACTTGAGTGCGCTTTCACTAGAGACTATTTAGCAAGCGTTAAGAGCAAAAAAGTGAACTATTTCAGTTCACTTTTTTTATGTTTGTAATCAAAAAAAAGACTTAACTGGGCCAGTGCATTTAGCTATTTCGGCGCTGATTTAAAGTACATACTCGCTAAATTAGGTATAGGATGGGTTAACACTTATTTCGCGAGTAAAAATCTATGTCAACAGGCGATCAAGTAGAGTTAAGCAAGGAGATCGGTCCGAACTGGTTTGCATCAGTGATGGGGACTGGGATTATTGCTAATGCCGCAGTTGGCTTACCAATAGTTGGGGATAAATTAACCTACCTTGGGCTTGTTATATGGCTGCTAGCATCCGTTATGTTGGCTGTTATCTTAGTGTTGAAAATAGCACAAGCCATTATTAAACCTCATGTTATCAAACGTCAATTTAACGATCCTGTCATGGCTCAGTTTTTTGGTGCCCCTCCCATGGCATTGATGACCATAGCTGGGGGCTGTCTTCTCGTGGGACACCATATTTTAGCTGAAGCGACGGTACTAACGATAGCTTGGAGTCTATGGGGGTTAGGGACATTGAGTGGCCTTGCAACTGCGGTTATCATTCCTTATCGCCTGTTTACTCATCATGAAGTTCGCGACGATGGGGCTTTTGGTGGTTGGCTAATGCCAGTTGTTCCCCCTATGGTGTCGGCTGCTATAGGTGCAATGCTAATTCCCCATGTCCAAAATATCGCTTTGCAGCAAACATTGCTCTACGCCTGTTATGCCATGTTTGGTGTCAGTATGTTTTGTGCCTTGATTATTATTACCATGATCTGGAGTCGCTTAGCCCACTCAGGAACATCAGGTGGTGCCCGCGTACCAACACTTTGGATAGTGCTAGGTCCGTTGGGACAATCAATTACTGCTGCAGGCGCGTTAGGAAGTGCTGCACTACTGGTTGTTGAGCAACCGCTAGCGGATAACATGAATAACATGGCTATTATTTATGGGGTTCCTATTTGGGGGTTCGCACTGTTTTGGTCAATATTGGCCAGTTTGCTTACGTTGCGGGCGTTGGGTAAAAAAATGCCTTTTGCACTAACGTGGTGGGCATTTACTTTCCCTGTTGGAACTTGTGTTACTGGTACAACCCAGCTGGCATTGCACACAGGATTAGCGGTATTCCAATGGGCTTCTATTGTCCTATTTGGCGGTTTAATTTGTGCGTGGATTATTGCCGCAATAGGTACGATAAAAGGTTTTAAAGGGGGACATATATTTAAAACGCCTTTGATAGCAACACATGTGATATCCAAGAAAAGGGATAAGTGAATAGATGTTGTTTACCATCCCATATTATCGCGAGTTTAGTATAGATAACGATAAGTGTAGTTTGTGAATATGTTTGATTTCTCTTATTGTAATAAGGCAAAGTTACTGGATCTGTTTATTATAAATAAGGAAAATAAAATGTTTAGTCATATTATGCTTGGCGCCAACGACGTTCAAGAATCAAAGATTTTTTACGATGCAGTTTTAGGTGCTTTGGGTCACGAGCCTGGCATTATTGATGAGAAAGGTCGTTGTTTTTATTTTACCAACACAGGTGTGTTTGCACTAAGTAAACCCATTGACGGGGAATTTGCTTGCCATGGTAACGGTAGTACCATCGGCTTTCAGGCCAAAAATCCTGAGTCTGCTGATGCTTGGCATGTTGCCGGATTAGCTAACGGCGGAACCGCCTGTGAGGAGGCTCCAGGTATTCGTAATGGTATGATAGGTGAGCTTTACCTGGCTTATTTACGGGATCCATCAGGTAATAAAATCTGCGCACTTCATAAAGTGAGCTAATGCTTTATACATGGGTAAAACTAGAGTAGCAGTGCATCATCAATCTCGTGATATTGCGCTGCTGAATCAATCAGGGATTTTGCAGTAAGTCCCGGAACACCATAGACCTGAGTATCGACCCCATATTTTTGATATATCTTCAACATCAACAGATCGAAGTCACCGTCGCCTGAAAGTAAAATAACCGAGTCGACTTCACTGGCCGCCTCCATAATATCGATAGTGATACCTACATCCCAATCCCCCTTAGCACTGCCATCGGCGCGTTGAATAAAAGGTTTGAGCTTGACGTCGAACCCTATGTGCTTGAGTGCATCTTGGAATTTCAGCTGTCCGTCATCACCTTTGTGTATTGCATAGGCTGTTGCTGAGTGTATTTCACCTTCATGACCGATATGTTGCCAAAGTTTGCGGTAATTAAACTGACGTCCATAGGCCTGACGGCAGGTGTAATAGATGTTTTGAACGTCTACAAAAATGGCGATTTTCTTCACATCAAATCCTTGGTAAATACAATATTAACAGAACCATACATTAGAGTGCTTTGGGAGTGAAGCTTTACTGCTTAACAAAAGCCGTAGGATTAATCGCTTTCATCTGAATCAAATTTTTACAGCGTAACTTAGAAAAGTTATTTGTTGCTCCTCGCTCAACTGTTATTATCTATCAGACTGAAAATATAGATGTTAATTTAAGTAGTTGATCACTGGGCTGTATGACTTGTTGTGGGTTAATCTCGGTGTGATTGAACCTGTGAATGGGTATAAAGGTAGTGTAAATGTTGTCGGTATCATCATTATTAATAGCAGCAAATAAAACCGTTTCTTGTATAAAAACTGGCGTAATTGCTGCTGTGATCAGTGTGTGTGGGTTGCTAACTATGGTATTTGAACCGTTAGAGGCATTTTTTGTTCGTGGGATTAGCATGCTCTATTTTCTTTTCTAATCAGATAAGTTTAATCATAGGTGGTTAGCATTTTTCCTTCTAAAGATCATCAAACATAAAGGTCTGTCGTTACAATCGTACTTGTTAAATAATTGACTAATATCATTGGGGACGTTTTGACATTCAACGAACCCATGTTGCTGATAGAAACTGACTAAATGGGGCAACGCAAACAGAAAAGTACCTTCATTAGCTAACTCATTATTAATCCCCAACATCAATTGATGACCTAAACCTTGACCATGATAGTTCGGATGCACCAGCATCCCCGTCACTAAGTTATACACACCCGTTGGACGCAACCTAATGGCAGCGATAATCTCTTGATTTCGGTTATCTTCTATCGATTTTTTTTCGAAATGTAATACCGCAAGTCGCTCCTTTTTTGTCAACCGAGCATAGGGCATATAGTGTTTGTAGAAACGATATGCTTGGGTGCGATTATCGATATCAAGCCAGTGAATTTGCAAAGTGTTTCTCATTATCCTGCCAATGAGAGGATGTTAACAAAATTTCTAGGGTCTATCATCACTGTATCATTACCCGCATTAAGTGTTGTTTTTTTTGTACCTTAAAGCTTGTGTGTTATCAGTTGGTTGCTGCTTGGTTTCAGGTCATGAAATGTTACAAAATCGCAAATAAAAATCAGCTGTTTTTTGCTTAGCTTTACACTGATTTACCCAACAAGGGGGGAATTTTATTTAAAATAGAGTCCACTTACTAAAGCCTGAATCAATTAAGAAATTCCTACATGAAAAAAAGCCTGATTGTTATCCCTTTCGTTTTATTGATTGTTACCATAGCCTCATTCAGCGGTTTTTCAGAAGCGAAGAAACCCGGCGATAAAGTCTCGCGTGCTCTGCGCATTGTCCCTGTCGTGACGGGAGCTGTAGATCAACATCTTCTTTCTCAAACTATCTCTTTAATTGGTAAATTAGAGGCGGATAAATCAGTATTTATTGCGTCTGAAGTCCAAGGTAAAATAAAAGCAATTAACGTGGTCGCTAATCAAGAGATCCGAGCTGGTCAAGTTCTGATCCAGCTTGAAGATGCACGTTCTCAGGCGAGTGTTGCAGAAGCAAATGCTTACCTTAATGATGAGAAGCGCAAGCTGAAAGAGTACAAGAAGTTAATCGATAAAAATGCGATTACTCAAACAGAAATCGATGCACAAAAAGCCAGTGTCGACATTGCTACTGCGCGATTGGCAGCCGCTTTAGCTGAACTTGATTATCATTACATTAAAGCTCCGTTTTCAGGCACGGCAGGTTTATTAGATTTTAGTTTGGGTAAAATGGTCACCGCAGGGACTGAGTTGCTCTCACTCGATGACCTTTTGTCAATGAGACTCGATCTACAAGTACCGGAAAACTACCTATCTTTGCTCAGTGTCGGCATGACCGTGAGCGCGACTAACCGCGCTTGGCCATCGGAACGTTTTACTGGACAAGTGATAGCAATTGATCCAAGAATTAACCATGAAACCTTGAATTTAAAAGTAAGAGTGAGTTTTGATAATCAAAGTAACAAGTTAAAACCTGGCATGTTGATGTCGGCAACGTTAACACTTCCAGCGGTATCAGAGCCCGTTATTCCTGTTCAAGCTATCGAGTATTCAGGCACCAAACGCTTCGTGTATGTGGTCGGTGAAGATGAGTTAGCTAAACGGACTCAAGTAACCTTAGGTGCACGAATTAAAGATGAGGTGGTGATAACCGATGGCGTGAACGTGGGTCAAAGAATCGTGGTTCAAGGCTTGGTTAATATGCGTGATGGACTCAAGGTTGATGATCTCTCTGCTAAACAGTCTCAAATCACTGCTGATGCAAATCAAGGTGTGCAGGGCGAGAAGAAAGGAGACAGACGTTAATGTTAATTTCTGACATCTCTGTTAAGCGTCCGGTTGTTGCGATTGTTTTAAGTTTATTACTTTGTGTGTTTGGTGCTGTGTCATTTTCTAAGCTAGCCATACGTGAAATGCCCGATGTTGAAAGTCCGGTAGTCACTGTGATGACCACCTATGAAGGCGCGTCGGCAACCATCATGGAGAGTCAGATTACTACGGCGTTAGAGGATGAACTCACCGGTATCAGTGGTATCGATGAGATAACCTCCATTACTCGAAATGGCATGTCGCGTATTACGATCACCTTCGATCTCGATTGGGATCTGACCGAAGGGGTGAGTGACGTTCGTGATGCGGTAGCCAGAGCTCAACGTCGTCTTCCTGACGAAGCTAACGATCCAATCGTGTCTAAAGATAATGGCTCAGGTGAACCCTCCATCTACATTAATTTAAGTTCCTCAGTGATGGACCGAACTCAACTTACCGATTATGCCCAGCGCGTACTTGAGGACAGATTCAGTCTGATCACTGGCGTGAGTTCAGTGAATATCTCAGGTGGTCTATACAAGGTGATGTATGTTCAGTTAAAACCTGAACTAATGGCGGGTCGTAACGTGACCACGGCTGATATCATTGCCAGCTTAAAACGGGAAAATATAGAAAGTCCTGGTGGTGAAGTGCGTAACGACACCACCGTGATGACGGTACGGACGGCGCGTCTCTACAATCATCCGCAAGATTTTGACTATCTTGTGGTACGTACGGCGAGTGATGGCTCTCCGGTTTACCTGAAAGATGTGGCCTCGGTATTTATTGGTGCAGAAAATGAAAACTCTACTTTTAAAAGTGATGGCGTACCTAATTTAAGTTTAGGAATTATTGCTCAGTCTGATGCTAATCCTTTATTAGTCGCTAAAGCCGCCCACCAAGAAGTTGATCGTATTCAGGCGTTTTTACCTGAAGGTACGCAACTGGTCGTTGACTTTGATTCTACCGTGTTTATTGACCGCTCCATTACTGAAGTTTACAACACTCTGTTTATTACTGGTGGTTTGGTGGTATTGGTGTTGTACATCTTTATCGGTCAGGCAAGAGCAACATTGATCCCCGCAGTGACAGTGCCAGTCTCTTTGATTTCAGCATTTATAGCGGCTAATTTCTTTGGTTTTTCTATCAATCTTTTGACATTAATGGCGTTGATTCTTTCTATCGGTTTGGTGGTCGATGATGCGATTGTTGTGGTCGAAAATGTGTTCCATCACCTTGAAAAGGGCGAGGAACCACTGCTTGCTGCCTATAAAGGAACACGTGAAGTAGGTTTTGCGGTTGTCGCAACAACGGCTGTGTTGGTGATGGTATTTCTGCCTATCTCATTTATGGAAGGGATGGTTGGGCGTTTATTTACCGAATTTTCCGTTATGCTCGCTATGTCGGTGATCTTTTCATCGATTGTCGCACTAACTTTAACGCCGGTACTTTGCAGCAAGATGTTGAAGGCAAATGTGAAGCCTAACCGGTTTAATCTTTGGATAGATAAGCTATTTAACAAGTTAGAACACAGCTACCGTAGAGCGGTAGCCAAGGCGGTGCGTTTTCGGTTTGCAGCACCTTTGGTGATTCTTTTATGTATCTTAGGCAGCGGTTTGTTGATGCACAATGTGCCATCTCAGTTAGCGCCGCAAGAAGACCGCGGTGTGATATTTGCTTTTGTTAAAGGAGCTGAAGGCACCAGTTATAACCGTATGACGGCAAATATGGATATTGTCGAGGAGAGGTTGATGCCGCTACTTGGACAAGGGGTTATTAAATCTTTTAGTGTACAAGCGCCTGCTTTCGGTGGCCGTGCCGGCGATCAGACCGGTTTTGTGATCATGCAGTTGGAAAATTGGGAAGACAGAAGTATTAATGCTCAGCAAGCCTTAGGCATAGTGGCTAAGGCATTGAAAGGTATTCCCGATGTGATGGTACGTCCTATGTTGCCCGGTTTTAGGGGGCAATCGAGTGAGCCAGTGCAGTTTGTCATTGGTGGTTCAGATTATGATGAACTGTTTAAGTGGGCCCAAATACTGCAAGAGGAAGCCATTCTTAGCCCAATGTTAGAGGGAGCCGATCTCGATTATGCTGAAACGACACCGGAATTGGTGGTCAGTGTCGATCGCGAACGTGCCGCTGAGCTTGGGATCAGTGTTGCAGAGGTTTCAGAAACCTTAGAGGTGATGCTCGGTGGACGAAGTGAGACGACCTTTGTTGATCGTGGTGAGGAGTATGATGTCTACTTAAGAGGTGATGAGGACAGCTTCAACAGCATGGCGGATCTGAGTCAAATTTACATGCGTTCGGCTAAAGGACAATTGGTGACACTGGATTCCATTACTTATATTGAAGAGGTGGCTTCGGCGAATAAGCTGAGTCATACCAATAAGCAGAAATCGATCACTTTGAAAGCGAACTTAGGCGAAGGCTATACCTTAGGTGAAGCACTTAACTTCTTAGATGCTAAGGCGATTGAGATATTACCCAGTGATATCTCGGTAAGTTATACGGGCGAATCAAAAGACTTTAAAGAAAACCAAAGCAGTATGCTTGTGGTGTTTGGCTTGGCACTTTTGGTCGCTTATTTGGTATTAGCGGCACAGTTCGAGAGCTTTATTAACCCTATGGTTGTCATGTTTACTGTGCCTATGGGAGTATTCGGTGGTTTTCTTGGTTTGTACTTAACGGGTCAGGGATTGAATATTTACAGTCAGATAGGCATGATCATGTTGATCGGCATGGTGACCAAGAATGGGATCTTGATTGTCGAATTTGCTAACCAGTTAAGGGATCGAGGCATTGAGCTGGAACAGGCGATTATCGATGCATCGGCTCGTCGTCTGCGTCCTATTTTGATGACCGCATTCACCACACTAGTGGGGGCAGTGCCCTTGATCATGTCAACGGGAGCGGGTTCTGAAAGTCGTATCGCTGTGGGGACTGTCGTCTTCTTCGGTATGGCGTTTGCGACTTTTGTAACCTTGCTGGTTATCCCTGCAATGTACCGCTTAATCTCTGGTGCAACCCATTCACCTGGTTTCGTGGAAGCTAAGCTTAATCAGGCAATAGCAGCACAAAAATTAATTGATGTTAAATAACTTCAATTAATCTCAATGAACTGAAAAAATCAAGATGAACAGGTAAGCAGTCGTGCTTACCTGTTTTTTATTTGTAAGGTATATTTGTTTTATTTTAAATGAGTTAACCATCTTTTTTCTCCTATCTTAAGTTCGCTTAAACTGTTCATTCCAATCAATCCTAAGTTTCAGGTTCTTGTCTTATCCTATCTATCCTTAGTTGTAATTTATCTTTGCCCTCCAATATCACTACATTATCACGCAGTCGAAAGTGTTGATTTTGTGTTGCTATTTAGTTTAATCTTGATGTTAACATGATCTTTGTTGTGCAATTCATTGCTGTCGGTGTGTTGCATTGGAATTTAATACCTCTAGGTGTCATGTTGAAAAGGGATGTAACAGGAGCGTTGTCAACACATCTGTATTTGAAGGGAGTCATTACCGTGCGCATATAAGAAAAACAAATAATGAGAATTTTTATTTATGATTTAGTCACAATTGGTGGCCGCTTTTTTAGCTGTGTAACTGTTTTGTTTTTGCTTTCTTTCTTTATATCGGCAGATGACACTGAACTCTATGTTTATGAAGCTTCAGCACGCAGCGGTGCCCGACCACAGATGCTTATTATTTTTGATAACTCTGGCAGTATGCGAACAACCATTGTTGGGGCTGATAAGCCATATTCCTCTCATGCTGGTGGTATTAGTGGCGATAGTTTAGGTAAGCAAAATAATCTCTATTTCACCAGAGGTGCGACGGCAGCTGAAGATCAACCCAATCCCGCTAATTCATCTGAAACACGTCATTTCCCAGGAGTGATGAATAGCTGTGAAAGTGCTTGGAGTTCGCTTCATCAATATGGTTTTTATACTGGATATTTCAGAGGTTATTCATTCTCTGGTTCAGAAGGGATGTGGAAAGAGTTAGATGATACCGGCAGTGATGATGTGATTGCGGTTGACTGTTTTGAAGATATCCAAGAAGAAAAATGGACCAATGCTGCGAGTGTGGCAAGTGGCTTACCCGTTGACAGTAGTGGTTCTGTATCTAGTCCTCTTTTTTACACTCATGCTAATGCAAGTTCCAGTGAGACGGTTAAGCAAGATGCGAGAGATCTCGCTGAACTTACTGGTTTTGGCACTGGTCGTCCTCTGACAATCTACACTCAAGATTATCTAACCTGGCAACATGGTACTAAGGTCAAAGTAAATATTAGCCGTTTAGACATCGCAAAAAACGCAATTAAAAGTATTATTTTAACGACCCCAAGCGTGGATTTTGGTTTAGCAGTGTTTAATGTCAATGCGTGGAATGAGTTTGAGCGTGATGGTGGCAGAGTGATCTCGGGACTAAAGGAAAACACCGCTACAGTTAAATCCGGTTTGATTAATACCATTGATGGGATTAGTGCCAGTACTAATACCCCTTTGTGTGAAACCTTATATGAAGCATATCGTTACTTTTCTGGGTTAAGTGTCGACTTCGCGAACAGTAACACTGATCTACCTAATGCGGGTTATTACGTTAGTCAGCAACCTCAGGCGGACTCCTCTGTGGTGAACAGTGGCAGCTATATTTCACCGTTTAAAAAATGCCAGAATAACGCCAGCGTGGTGATTATTACTGATGGAGTGCCAACAAAAGATGCTGCAGCAAACGGTTTTATTAATACGTTAACGGGAGGCGTTGATAAATATGGTAGCGAGGCGGGGGGCGATCTTAATTACCTGAGTGCGATGTCAAGTTGGATGAATAAGTATGATCTTAATGCCAGTGAGCCAGGTGATCAAACCGTAAGCACTCATACAATCGGCTTCAGCAAAGGGGCTGCGAGTGCGGCAGCCTTGTTGCAGAAAACGGCTGAGGCAGGTGGAGGCCGCTATTTTGATGCAACCAATGCAAGCTTGTTACAAGGATCACTACAGCAGGTGGTGAGTGAAGCTTTAGATACTAACTCCAGCTTTACCTCTCCAGCTGTAGCGAGTAATAATTTTAATCGAACTCAATCATTCGAATACGCTTATTACTCCATTTTTTTGCCGAATGAAGGCCCAACCTGGCTTGGTAACCTTAAAAAATACAGAGTCTTAGGGAAGGGAGAGGTTGTGGATAAAGCAGGCAAACCTGCAATTGGACTTGATGGGAATATTAAGTCAACAGCTTGCTCTTTTTGGACACCAGATTCAGTTTGTAATGCTGGAGGTGATGGTAATGAGGTCGATAAAGGAGGTGTGTTGTCTGCAATGCAATCTGCTGAATCCAGAACTATTTATAGTAATTTAAACACAGGCTTGACTGAGTTAACAGTAACCAGCGTCACCAGTACCGCAGGCAGTACCGACAACTTGATCAATTATCTTGGCGTGGGTGAAGAGGAACTGCTCTCCCTTTTTGGTTGGGCAAAAGGTTTAGATGTTGATAACAATAAAAACCTAACGACCATCCCTAATCCAAATACTAACTGGCGTGATGATATTATGGGGGATGCACTTCATTCAAAGCCGTTAGCACTTAATTTTGGCACTAAATCGAGTCCTGACGTACGAATTGTTATGGGGACTAACCATGGTTTTCTGCATATGTTTGAAGATGATAGTAGCAGTAATAGTGTTACTGAAAACTGGGCGTTTATTCCCTATGAGTTGTTGCCAAATTTAAAGACACTCAGAGCTAATGTGCCTACTGGAGTTCACTCTGTTTATGGTGTCGACGGTTCACCTGTTGCTTATACCAAAACCAATGATTCGGGAATTGAGAAAGCTTGGTTATTTTTCGGCATGCGTCGGGGAGGCAGCAGTTATTACGCTATCGATATTAGCGATCCTGATAATCCGAGCTTTATGTGGAAAGTGGATGCGTCTTCGCCTGGCATGTCTGAGTTAGGTCAGTCTTGGTCGACTCCAGTTGTGACAACCATTCCCGGACGAAGTGCTGATAGCCCAGTCATTATTGTCGGTGCCGGTTATTCACCATCGGGTAAAGACGGTGCCGGTGTTGGAGCTGATGATATTAAGGGCCGTGGCGTTTTTATACTCGATGCAGAAACAGGGGATTTGGTGCATCAGTTTGGTTCTGCAAGTACTGGTGGGACACAACTGCCTGGGATCTCAGACAGTATTCCAAGTGGGGTTGCAGTTTTAGATTCAAATGCAGATGGGGCTACTGACCGTATTTATGCGACCGATACTGGTGGCAACATATGGCGTATGGATATGCCATCGATTAATACAGATGAATGGTCTGGGTTTAAATTTGCCAGTTTAGGTGGAGGTGTCCAATCTTCAGATCGACGCTTCTATTCAGGACCTGCTGTGGCCCAAACCGTTATCACCAATATCGCCGAGGTGACTGTCGAGGATGGCGAAACGACAACGACAATCAAGACAAAGATGAATATACCCTATGATGCTGTTGTCGTGGGTAGTGGTCATAGGGCGATGCCGTCAGATCTCAGTCGTTCAGATATGTTCTTTACACTACAAGATAGAAATGTTGTAAGCCGCTCTTTCAAAGGCACTGGCGGGGTAGCTATTCCTACAAGTTTAACCTTGGCGGAACTTTATGATGTCACATCATCGCCGCCTGCTGATTCCGATGAGGCTGAGCAGATAAACTTTGGTAAAAAGAGGGGCTGGTATTATCGCTTTTCCCGCACGGGAGAGAAGAATTTATCTCCCGCGACGATAGTCAACGGGCGAGTGTTTTTTACTTCATTTGTGCCACCAGGTGACAATTCTGATAGTGAGCTGTGCATTAGTTCAGGTGCTGGATTTCTATATAACTTCGATCTCCATCGAGGTACCCGAACCTATACCTATATAAGGACGGGAGAATTTGTGCCTGATACGCCACAGCTCATCATTCCCCCACGTGATCCTAATGAAGGTGAGGAAGCCGAGGCGCCAAATATGTATCTTATTGGTATAGGCGCTGCGCTGCCTGGTAACCCCCCAACAGGCTGTGATCCTAGTGATTTGAGATGTGTGGGTGGTGGGTTAAATACCAATAGAATTTATTACTACACATCCGATTAACACTGAGTTGTGTTGAGAGAATTAAGATGAGAAATATATTTTTAGCTGTTAGTTTATCTGTACTGCCTCTTTCTTTTAGCACTTTGGCTGAGGAGCGAGAGGACTTTAAGTGCTATGTGGAAACCACTCAAGGGGAGAAGATTGTAAGGTTTTCCTGGGATCCGAGTAAAACAAAGCTCTATATGGCTAAGTTTGTTGGCAAGCGTTTATCTAAATCGGGGCAAGGGAGTCCGCTTCCTTTATATATCAAAAGCATGATTGAGTGCGTCAAGGCCGAGTACACTTTTGAAAAGTCTCAAGCACGAGCGCTTGAAAAGGTAACATTGAGTTAAATTTTCCGTGATTGATGAACAATGGCTAAGGTTAATTATGAATGTAGAAGCTGCAAGGCAGTACTTGTTAACTAAACCAGAAACAGCATTGGACTTTCCTTTTGGCAAGGAGGTGTCAGTGTTTAAGGTAAAGGGTAAGATGTTCGCCACCCTATCTTTGGGGAAAATGGGTAAAAGCCAAGATGAGACAAGCCAAGACTGGTGGATGAACCTCAAATGCGATCCCGATGAAGCTGCTATATTACGTGATATATTTCCAGCGGTGATCCCCGGTTATCACATGAATAAGGCGCTGTGGAATACCGTCATTCTTGACGGCTCAATCCCACAAGGTGAGATTGAGCGCATGATAGATAACTCTTTTGCTTTGGTCGTTGCTAAGATGCCAAAAAAAGACCAAACTTCGATTGTCTTGCATCTAGCAGAAACTTAATTTTTCGAACTTCAGCCCTGATATTACAAGACTATTCGGTCGCCGTTATATAATCCGCGTGTTAACTTATTATCCTGCATCAGCAGGACTTCACCGGATCCACCATTTTTAATGCTTGAATCGACAGCGAGCACTTTGTTGTTGAACAGTCCCAACACCTGCTCTTGCGAGGTGTGTCCGACAACGACGCGGTTGACCTTGAAGTAGTTAAGGATCTGATCCAGCTCTGTTTCATCGAAGTCTGGTTTGAAATAGCCTCTAAACCAAGTGGGTCCGTTACTTAAGAACAGAAAGTTCAGTAGAGGGTCTTGTGTTAATTCCTCTTTGGATTTGTCTATATTGGCGCGGTATAAGGTGTTAGCTTTTGCGAGAGTGAGTTTACGATCGATCCACTCGCTGCTTATTCCACCGTGAAGAAATAGCGAGTCATTGATCTTCACAAGGGTATTTTTGCTACGAAGCCATTGGCCTATCTCACTGCTATTGTCGTACAGCTCATCATAGGTGCGATTGAGTAGTTTTTCCGCCACTTGGTAACGCTTGTTGACATAACGTAAGTCACCGCGCATGACCATCTGCTCATGATTGCCCATCAATAAGTGCAACTTGCCGCCAGCTTCACCGGCCTGTTTGTCGAGCTTGTACATAAACCACAGCACTTCATTGACTTGATGGCCACGGTCAAACATATCCCCGGTCATGACCATATGGCCGTCACCGAAGGCCCAGTCATTGTTCTGGTCTATGATTTTCTGATTCTTTAACAGTTGAATGAGTACATCATACTGACCATGGACATCACTCAATGCCACAATCTTCTCTATTCCAGTGTAACTATCTGGTTGTATGATTTTGGCATCGTCGTTGAGTTCTGGTTCCGGCAGTTGACCACAGCTAAGCGGACGTTTGAGTCGGTTACCTTTTACTGGAGTGGAAAGCAATCTATCATCACAGATCCAATAGGCATTTTGTTCACTTTTGTGGTGTTTTTCAGCGGTTCTTTTGTTGAACAGATAGGGGCCATCAAAGGAGGATGACGTGTCGCCTGAAATGGTATTTGACTCTCGCTCAGATGCGAATGTTAACGGATTAAAAAGTAAACTAATCAAGCTTAATGTTATTATTTTTTTCAATTAGCATCCCTTGCTGTTATTTTCTATTGGACAGAATACTAGCATTTTCTGTAATCGAGCTTCTAGGCGAAAGCCTATGATAGATATAGAAACGATGTAAAAACGACAAAGGAATAAGCTAACATTCTAGCGGGTTTGATGAGTCAGTTTTAAGAGGTTTGAGCTAAGACGTTTACTCAAGTCTCGTCTAATTGGTCGGTTCAGTTAGCGATGAGTTTACTTTAAAATAGGGGATCAAGGCGGGTTATCTTGCTCATTTGTCATGTGCGAATCCCCTTGATTTTCTTACCTTGAAATGAAGGTTGGTTACATTTTTTATTTTAGCTTCTGGCTTAATTTGGTGTTGGGTGAGTTGTTGAATCTTGTATCTCATTGCTGCTTATCGCCTCCAGCGGGGTATGTGCAGCTACTTCTACGAGACGCCACTAGCACATCCCTGTGGGCTTTACGGCAGCTTCCATGCTGCCAAAACTCGTAGCCGCACCTACACCTGATAATTTATCTCTTCGATTTTGACTTGTCTGAGTAAGTCACTAACACGGAAATGCCCCAAAATGTGTTTCGCAACTCAAAAGGCAAGTTGGCCGAATAAAGCTTTGGCTTTAGAAAAGCTAATGATAAATGGGTTTGCTTAATCTATAAGTTATGCTTGTCTTATCTTTTCTAAGCTGTGTTTATACACAGTGTTATTGATTTTGATCAGATTTCTAGTCAATAGTTGATGAAATTGTGCGCGTATACACTTGTGGCTTAATATAATACTAAGTAACATCAGTCACATAGAAACATGTGAATGTAGATAATAGGTTTGGAAACCGCGCATGCGCGTTTAGCCTAACGGGTTATCTAGAGAAAATCTGATAATATAATTAGATACAGTAGGTTAGCGATGCGCATTTTTACTGGTCTAATGAGGTAAATGCGCATGCGCACTATACAAACGTTAGGAGATTCAAGGTGATTTCATATCAACCTGCCTGTGATTTATCCAAATCGGCAGAAATTACATATAACAATATGCGCCCATATTATGAGCACTATTTAGTTGATTGGGAGCAGCCTAAAATACTCGAACAAATTTTGAGTTTAGATAATTGGGATATCTTATCTGAGGGGGAGGTGGTAGGAGCTATTCGCCTATCATTTGATAGCGACGAGTGTTATTTACGTGATCTTCAAGTCAACGAAGAATTCCAAAACAAAGGTATTGGCGCAGCAGCATTAGTAGAGTCAACTAGATTAGCTCAAGCCTCAGGAGTAAAAAAACTCAAATTAAGAGTTTTTAAAATCAGTCCAGCGCATCACCTATATAAAAGAAACGGTTTTACGTTGATTAGTGAGGATGAAAGGTTCTACTACATGGAGCAAGACATCTCCTAACGAACGACTATGGCGTCAATAACTTATTTTTACCCAGAAAACGTTAATGTCCCTTTGTGCGTTACTGGCGATAAGCAGTAATGATAAGTAGCAAGCCAGTTGACCTACTTTTACTAATCGATAAATGACAGTTACTGATTGCTTTCTATAAGGCATCAATATCAATGCTCACTTTTCAATTTCCAGTGCTCGTTTTTTCTGCGCCATCCTGATAGAGTGTTTATGAATCAATAGCTTTGCCAAGGTGCGGCTTAGATAATAGGTTTATTAAATGTGCATGCGCGTTTTGCCCTGCAAACAGCGCAACGCATAAATACTAAGACGTTATGCGTAAAGGAGTTTCAATGTTCGGGAAGAACTCAACTATTCGTAAGTATAAATATAAACTTCGTCCAGCTCTTGCAAAAAGGTATGGTGGCTCTGCTACATATACTAAAGGTCAAGTTGATAAAACTGTAGAAGCGTTACGCCTCAACGATCGGTATATTCAATATGCTTATTTGATGTATTGTGATGTAAATACATTCAGTACAAATAAATCATCTAATGAATCAACGCAAAGCATGAACGATACAATATCTACGGCTACAGGTTTTGGTATATTAGGGCCATTCTTTGGATCCATTTTTTATGGTGGAGGAAGTGATGATGGTGGTGGCTTCGGTAGTTCAGATGGAGGCGGCGGTGGCGAGTAAATTTACGCATAACGGGTAGCCGGAGGCCTCCAGCCCCCACACCACCCTGCATGCGGCTCCGCACAGGGCGGTTCATCTAGAACGCCTAACCTAAACTTTCTGGTTAGGGTAATGAACTGCGATCCATCCATCTCTCAGTGAATATAATCCCGCCTTCTTAAGATAATCATTACTCAGTGCTTGCTGTATCCCCGGTGTTTTCGAACTTCGCCATGGCCCTTTACTTGTGATACCACAAGCAACAGCTGATTGGATCCTGACGCCACGTTTAAGTAAGTTCTGCCCCAAAACGAGTTTCAAATGATAGATAGTACAGATAAGTTACAAGCCAGTAGACCAACTTTTGCTAATCAATAAATGAGTATTACTAACTGCTTTAGAAAAGACATCAATATCAATGTTCAATTTCCCGCATTCGTTTATCCAACACTAATCTGATAGAGTGCTTATTAATCAATAGCTTTACTTTAGTAAGGCTTAAATAATAGCTCTATTGAATGTGCATACGCGTTTGCCAAATATATGCGTATGCAAATGTTATGTGAAGGAGGAGCGTGCGATTTAAATGTACGGGTTGTGGTACTGACTTCGAATCAAGTGTAGAAGGGGTTTTGCGCCCATCCCCTCGAAATCGGCATTAGGAACATGATCTTGTCAAGTTAGGGTCAAAGAGCACAGGGGTTACAGTGTCAATAATTACGATATCAACCCTAACATTACACTTTTAGAGCTTCAAACTTACGTAACCTTAAAGTAGACCTTAACTTTACATTTTTTAATAAAAACTATATATGTCAGCGATTAAGGAAAAGTTAAGGTTAATTTCGGGGGCTTGGGCACAAAACCCCTAGAAAGGAAACATCATGAGAAACAGTGGCCCTTTATTCAAAACCAATAAAACGAAGAATGAACGAAAGTCTAGGTCCAAAATTATTGGCTCGTACGAGTGGGCATTAAAACAGTCATGGCCAAAAAGTTCGAGCAAGTTTCGTTCTGAGGTCAGTAAGAATTATGACCGGATTAAGTTGGAGAATGAAATTATTCGATTGGAAAATGAAATAGCATTTGGCCATTCAATTACTGGTAGAAGCCTTAACCGTCAAATAGTTCTATCAAAGGTGTTAAGTCAGAGGATTGCAAAAGATTCCCAATTAGCTATTGAGAACAAAAGAAAAGATAAAATAGAAGCAGAGGCAAAAGAGCTAAGGGCGCAGAAGAGACGTGATCAAGCTCAAGGAAGCGCACTTGGTGACTCATTTGACAAACGATATAGCATATTTATGCCTGGGGGAGCTCCGGGGCTCGGTAAGCGGTCGTAATTCACATTACAAGACACTAGCCAGCCCGCTAGGTGGAGCGTTACCGCATACCTGATTGCCATATTTTTCCTAATGGTAATCGTTGTTTTCTGAGCCAAAGCTCTATCTCATTAATAAGATGGTACGCCCCAACCTAGTGTTAAACTCCAGTTTGTCTGGTTAACAAATAAGAGGTGATCATCATGTCTAACTTTCGCGTTATAGGGATTGATTTAGGTAAAAGCACATTTCATCTTATTGCTCATGACTATGCCGGGAGGGAAGTGCTTCGTAAGAAATTAACCAGACCGAGGCTGATTCAATTTTTATCCATTCAAGAGCCAACCATCATTGCAATGGAAGCCTGTGGTGGCTGCCATTGGCTTGCTAGAAAATGTGAGTCATATGGTCATCAAGTTAAATTGATCCCCGCTCAATATGTAAAACCTTACGTTAAAACTCACAAAAATGACTTCATTGATGCAGATGCCATTGCTGAAGCGGCAATGAGGCCCAGCATGAGATTCACATCACCAAAAAGTGAAACCGCACAAGTCGCCACTGTCATTCGTCGTATACGTTCGGGCTACATCAAAGAAAGAACTGCCAGCATGAATAGAATTGGCTCTATGTTGCTTGAGTTTGGTATGAGCTTTCCTAGAGGCCATGCCCATATGAAAAAGCTGTTCCAATGGCTAGCAGATAAAGGTGAACCGATCCCTTTAACATTGATGGTCGAGTTGCAGGAGTTACATGAATACTACAAACATCTGAACGAATTAATAAAAAAACAAGATAAGAAATTGCAGTTGTTACTTAATGAAAACCCATTAATGCAGTTACTACAGTCAATACCTGGTGTAGGGCCAATGACAGCTGCTTGTTGCTTATCAAATGTAGGGAACGCATCAGATTTTAAGAATGGCCGAAATTTTGCTGCTTGGATTGGTCTGGTTCCGTTTCAATACTCCACAGGGGGAAAGACAAGAATGCTTGGCATTTCTAAACGGGGTAATAAAGAACTGCGAGAATTGTTTGTTGATGCCGCACGAGTCATTGTGTCAAGGCCTGAGACATCTGAACGGTATTTTGGTCATTGGTTAACAGAGTTAAGAATGAGGAAACCGTTCAATGTTGCGGTTGTCGCATTAGCAAATAAATTAGCGCGTATAGCTTGGTCAGTAATGACAAGCCAGAAAGCGTTTGAGTTAAGAGTTTAAATCGAGTTACTACCGAGTTTGCAGATGATAAAAATAGATGACAAAACGGTTAGACCACCAGATTGAAGACCTGATGGACAGAACAGCAATTAATATGCTTTCTCGTTTTTGAGGACAATCTGGCGCGGATCTCATCGTAGAGCTGGGACTAATGAAGGTCTCAATAGACTCTGAATACATTAGCGCAAACCAACTCCTGTTATCTTGCTTTATTATTTGCAATAACGGGGCGTACCATACATTTTGTCCAAAACCTTCCTAGAATCACTCAATCTCTGAGTGATTACCAAGGGACTTTGTCGTACAAAACCTAAATCGAAGAGATAAACAATCAGGTGTGAATGCGGCTATGACCTTCGACAGCAAGGCGAGGTTTTACAGGGTGAAACTCTTCGAGCGGGAGATAGGGATATCGAACTGGCCTTTTAACAGGGAGGTTATTGGCTGTCGTAGAGGCTATAGGGATTGAGCTTGCAACGATATCCCTATCTTAATGCCAGTTCAGCATCCATGCTTCTCGTTCGTTAGCTTGAAGCTATGCTTCACTCACCGTGTCATAGAAGTATTTACACATAAGGGGCGTTCATTCACATCAGTGTGATCACGACATTCGTATATCCATATACAGCATATTCTGCAAGCAATAGATATCAACGAAGCTATGCCTATCTGGCAATAACCAAATACGAATTTAGCTAAATGAACCCAAGCTAAAAAGATATTTGAAACTTGCTATTAGGCAAGTCAGCAAGTTTCTGTCCAAAAATGAGATAGCTACTAAAAGAACCTAAATCGAAGAGATAAATAATAAGGTGTAGATGCGGGTGAGGGCGTTGGTGGCATGGATGCCACCGTCGAGCTTACAGGGATTGTACTTGCAGCGTCCCTCAGAAGTATCTGCACATCAGCCTGCTGCAAGCAATAAACACCAATTTAGCTATGGTATTAGTTAAATCACACAAGTACCAAACCAGCCCAATGAACCCAATCAAAAAAGATATTTGAAACTTGTTATCTGACAAGTAATAGCCTTATTAGTCAAAAAACAAAAAGCCACCCTAAAAAGGGTGGCTTAACTATTTCACACTGTACAGTATGCTGAGCTACTCGCTAACTCATGCGCTTGTACTTAAGGCGATGTGGCTCAACCACATCCGTCCCCATGGTTTCTTTTAACCACGTTGAGTACTCGGTGTAGTTACCTTCGTAGAAGTTCACTTTACCTTCATCGCGATAATCAAGGATATGAGTGGCGATTCTATCGAGGAACCAACGGTCGTGAGAGATGACCATGGCACAACCTGGGAACTCAAGTAGTGCTTCTTCCAATGCGCGCAAAGTTTCAACGTCTAAGTCGTTGGTTGGCTCATCGAGTAACAGTACGTTACCGCCCGCTTGTAGCAGCTTAGCTAAGTGGACTCGGTTACGCTCACCACCCGATAGAGTGCCAATGATCTTTTGCTGATCGCCACCGCGAAAGTTAAATCGCCCCACATAGGCACGGCTCGGCACTTCGGTGTTGTTGATACGCATGATATCAAGTCCGCCAGAGATCTCCTGCCAAACCGTATTCTTGTCGTTCATCGAATCACGGAACTGTTCAACTGAAGCAATCTGTACAGATTCACCGAGTTCTACGGTGCCGCTGTCAGGTTGCTCTGCGCCTGAGATCATCTTAAATAGGGTCGATTTACCCGCGCCGTTTGCGCCGATAATGCCGACAATCGCGCCTTTAGGCACATTGAAACTTAGGTTATCAATCAGGACGCGATCACCATAAGACTTAGTCAGATTGTTGATTTCGATAACCTTATCACCCAGACGTGGTCCTGGTGGAATAAAGAGCTCGTTAGTTTCATTACGCTTTTGGTAATCGTTAGTGTTAAGTTCTTCAAAACGCGCCATACGTGCTTTGCCTTTAGACTGACGTCCTTTAGCACCTTGACGTACCCACTCAAGTTCTTTTTGAATGGTCTTTTGACGTGCGCTTTGAGTGGCCGATTCTTGGGTCAAACGAGCATCTTTCTGCTCAAGCCAAGAGGAGTAGTTACCTTCCCACGGAATACCTTCACCACGGTCGAGTTCTAAGATCCAGCCAGCGGCATTATCCAAGAAATATCTATCGTGGGTAATGGCCACAACAGTGCCAGCGTAATCTTGTAAGAAGCGCTCAAGCCAAGCGACAGACTCTGCATCTAAATGGTTGGTCGGCTCATCGAGTAACAGCATGTCCGGCTTTTCGAGTAGCAGGCGGCAGATGGCCACACGACGACGCTCACCACCGGAGAGTACTGCAATCTTTTCATCCCAGTCAGGGAGGCGCAGTGCATTGGCGGCGCGCTCTAAGATGTTATCTAAATTATGCGCATCTTGGGACTGAATAATGGCTTCGAGTTGACCCTGCTCTTTGGCAAGGGCGTCGAAATCCGCATCAGGTTCAGCATACAGTGCATAAACTTCATCTAAACGAGTCAGTGCGTTTTTAGCTATCGATACTGCTTCCTCAACGGCTTCACGAACCGTTTGATTTTCATCGAGTTTAGGCTCTTGAGGCAAGTAACCTATTTTGAGATCTTGCATTGGGCGAGCTTCGCCCTCAATGTCAGTATCAATACCGGCCATAATGCGAAGCAGGGTAGATTTACCTGAACCGTTCAGGCCTAGAACACCAATTTTTGCACCGGGGAAAAAGCTTAAGGAGATATCTTTAAGGATCTGCTTCTTAGGCGGAACAATCTTGCCAACCCTAAGCATGCTGTATACAAACTGAGCCATGATTTTCATCTTCTGTGACATACAATGGCAATGATTCTACTTGATTAAAACGGGAAGCTAAACAGGGTTAAGCGGCTTTATATTAGATATCTCATCTAACGATGAGAAGTGCTCAATGGAAACTGCAAGGAATTTCATGTTCCAAGTACTGTGATTGTGATCCATGGCTGCATGTAGATTATCTATGTGTGATTAACGGTCAAAATGAAAAAGAGTGTTTTCTATAATGACTATCAAAGTAATGGCTTAATGGGATTTTCGAGACAAAACAGGTAGAAATGTTGATGGATATCTCATCTCATCTAACGATGAGAAGTGCTCAATGGAAACTGCAAGGAATTTCATGTTCCAAGTACTGTGATTGTGATCCATGGCTGCATGTAGATTATCTATGTGTGATTAACGGTCAAAATGAAAAAGAGTGTTTTCTATAATGACTATCAAAGTAATGGCTTAATGGGATTTTCGAGACAAAACAGGTAGAAATGTTGATGGATATCTCATCTCATCTAACGATGAGAAGTGCTCAATGGAAACTGCAAGGAATTTCATGTTCCAAGTACTGTGATTGTGATCCATGGCTGCATGTAGATTATCTATGTGTGATTAACGGTCAAAATGAAAAAGAGTGTTTTCTATAATGACTATCAAAGTAATGGCTTAATGGGATTTTCGAGACAAAACAGGTAGAAATGTTGATGGATATCTCATCTCATCTAACGATGAGAAGTGCTCAATGGAAACTGCAAGGAATTTCATGTTCCAAGTACTGTAATTGTGATCAAATGCGCTGTAGAATACCGCGCAACCCTACTATAAGAATTTACAGCTGGAGTAAGAAATGCTGAAAAAAGATATGAATATCGCGGACTTTGATCCACAACTGTTTCAAGCGATTCAAGATGAAACTCGTCGTCAAGAAGAGCATATCGAACTTATTGCTTCAGAAAATTACGCCAGTCCACGTGTTCTGGAAGCTCAAGGTTCTCAGTTAACGAATAAGTACGCCGAAGGTTACCCTGGTAAGCGTTACTATGGTGGTTGTGAACATGTTGATATTGTTGAGGAATTAGCTATTTCTCGTGCTAAAGAATTGTTTGGTGCAACTTACGCAAACGTGCAACCTCACTCAGGTTCACAGGCTAACGCTGCTGTATTTATGGCACTGCTTAATGGTGGCGATACAGTACTGGGCATGAGCTTGGCCCACGGTGGTCACTTGACTCACGGCTCTCACGTAAGCTTCTCTGGCAAGTTATATAATGCAGTTCAATATGGTATTGACGAAACGACGGGTAAGATTGATTACGCCGAAGTTGAACGTCTTGCAGTTGAGCATAAGCCAAAGATGATCATCGCAGGTTTCAGCGCTTACTCTGGTATTATTGATTGGGGCAAGTTCCGTGAAATTGCTGACAAAGTTGGTGCTTATTTGTTTGTCGATATGGCTCACGTAGCAGGGCTAGTCGCTGCGGGCATCTACCCGAATCCACTCCCACATGCGCACGTTGTAACAACAACGACCCATAAGACATTAGCCGGCCCTCGTGGTGGACTTATTCTGTCTGCAATCGATGATGAAGCTATCTACAAGAAGCTTAACTCAGCGGTATTCCCAGGTGGCCAAGGTGGTCCTTTGATGCACGTTATCGCCGCTAAAGCGGTGGCATTTAAAGAAGCACTAGAGCCTGAGTTTACAACGTACCAAGAGCAAGTGGTTGTTAATGCTCAGGCGATGGCTAACACCTTTATTGAACGTGGTTATGATGTGGTATCAGGTGGTACTGATAACCATCTATTCCTGCTTGACTTGATCGCTAAAGATATCACAGGTAAAGATGCCGATGCGGCGCTAGGTCTTGCTAACATTACGGTAAACAAGAACTCAGTACCAAACGATCCACGCTCACCATTTGTGACCTCAGGTCTTCGAATTGGCTCGCCAGCGATTACTCGTCGTGGCTTTAAAGAAGAGCAGTCAGTCGAGTTAACTCACTGGATGTGTGATGTGTTAGATGACATTACTAATGAAGGTACAATTGAACGTGTTAAGAAGCAGGTTCTTGAATTGTGCGCTAAGTTCCCTGTTTACGGTTAACCTTAAGGGTTAAATCAGGTAAACTTCGATGGCCGCTTTTTAGCGGTCATTTTTGTATCTGACGATTGTGATCAAGTAAATGTCGACTCTAAATTAGAGTCGAGACTCTAATTAATTATTTTTATTATATTTTCCTGCTGGAGGCTCAATGCATTGTCCATTTTGCAGCGCAACTGATACTAAGGTAATCGATTCCCGTTTAGTGGCTGATGGCCATCAAGTCAGGCGTCGTCGAGAGTGCGTCGAGTGTCATGAACGATTTACTACCTTTGAAGGCGCCGAGTTAGTCATGCCTCGGGTAGTCAAGCAAGACGGTAGCCGTCAGCCTTTCGATGAAGAAAAATTACGCGGTGGCATGCTTAGAGCGGTCGAAAAACGTCCAGTTTCTATGGAGCAAATTGAGTTGGCTCTGACCAAAATTAAGTCAACGCTTCGTGGGACAGGTGAACGAGAGGTTAAATCAGAAATGATAGGTAATCTGATGATGGATCAGTTAATCAATCTTGATAAGGTAGCCTATATACGTTTTGCCTCTGTGTATCGTGCATTTGAAGATGTTTCTGAGTTTGGCGATGCCATCGCTAACCTACAAAAATAAATGAATCTATTGAACGTGTGTGAATCATCTCAAGGTTGAGAGCTTTATGTGGTCTATAGAAGATATTGAAATGATGAGTCGTGCTATTAAGCTGGCACGCAAAGGGTCATACACCACTCGCCCAAACCCGTGTGTGGGGTGCGTGATAACCAAAGATGGTCAATTAATCGGTGAAGGCTTTCACATTAAAGCGGGAGGTCCTCACGCTGAGGTGCATGCTCTGGCGATGGCCAATCGTGATACTGAATTAGGTGCAAAAGGTGGCACCGCCTATGTCACGTTGGAGCCTTGTAGCCATTATGGCCGCACACCGCCGTGTGCCGAAGCGTTAATTAGAAATCAAGTGGCGCGAGTCGTTGTCGCCGTCGAAGATCCTAACCCACAAGTATCAGGACGGGGGATTGCCATGCTCAGAGAGGCTGGCATTCAAGTCGATGTTGGCTTGCTTAAAGATGAAGCCCGACGGATCAACCCAGGTTTTATGAAGCGAATGGAGACAGGTTTACCTTGGGTAACGGTTAAATTAGCCTCGAGTCTTGATGGTAAAACGGCGCTATCAAATGGTGTCTCTAAATGGATAACGGGTCCAGAAGCTCGCCGTGATGTACAGAGATTACGTGCACGACATTGTGCGTTAGTTACAGGCGTTGAAACCGTATTAGCCGATAACCCATCACTGAATGTTCGTTATAGTGAGCTGGGTTATGTGGCAGATAAACTTAGCGCAACAGAGTTGCACCAGCCCTTGCGAGTCGTACTCGATAGTCGTGCTCGTTTGACTACCGACTTAACCTTGTTTGCTGTTGATAGTCCGCTCCTCTTGGTCTCCTGTGTGGATTATCCTGATTCTGAACAAGCTAAGTGGCCCGCTTATGTCAGCCAGACTACATTGTCTTCTGATGAGTCTGGACGGGTGAGTTTAAGGGCGCTTTTTGAATTTCTTGGTAAGCGTTGTAACTCAGTGCTTATCGAAGCGGGTGCCACCTTAGCGGGCAGCGTTATCGCACAAGGCCATGGTGATGAGTTGGTGCTCTACCAGGCGATGAAAATTTTAGGCTCCAGTGGCCGTAACCTAATCACACTTCCAGATTATGATGTTATGTCAGACGCGCCGAAGATTAAGCTCATAGACGAACGTAAAGTTGGGGCTGATACCCGCTTAACATTAGATATAAGGTCATAAAGTCATGTTTACTGGGATCATTGAATCAGTAGGTTTATTGCGTAAAATTGAACGGCGTGGTGATGATATTCGTCTTACTGTTGCCAGTGGAAAGTTAGATCTGAGTGATGTACGCCTTGGTGACAGTATTGCCACTAACGGTGTGTGTCTGACGGTTGTTGAGTGCATGAGTGATGGTTACGTTGCCGATATCTCTGCCGAAACCGTTAACTTAACCGGTTTTGCTCATTATCAGGTTGGCCGTAAGGTTAATTTAGAAAAAGCAGTAACGCCGACGACTCGCTTAGGTGGGCACATGGTCAGTGGTCATGTCGATGGCGTAGCCAGTATCGATGACAGGCAATACCGGGGGAAGGCGATTGAGTTTTGGCTTACTGCCCCAGCCAGTCTGGCGCGTTACATTGCTCATAAAGGATCAATCACCATCGACGGTGTCAGTTTAACGGTTAATGAAGTAAAAAATAACCGTTTCAGATTGACTATAGTGCCTCACACCGCAGGGGAAACGACGTTAGTTGATCTTAAGGCGGGGGACTCGGTGAATATTGAAGTTGACCTTATTGCACGGCATCTTGAACGCTTAATTAGTTATGCCAGTGATAAGGTTGAGGTTCCTGCGTCGAATGTGACCATGGATCTGTTAGCTCGCTCAGGTTTTTTACGTTAGAGACTGGTAAACACCAGCAATAACAGATTAACTATTTGTATTAGAATTCCTTTAGAACTAAAACATTAAGGCCTTACAATGTCGTTACACAGTATAGAAGAGATCATCGAAGATATTCGCCTCGGTAAAATGGTTATCTTGATGGACGATGAAGATAGAGAAAACGAAGGTGATCTGATCATGGCAGCCGATATGGTTACCGCTGAGTCGGTGAACTTTATGGCTAAGTTTGGTCGTGGTTTAATCTGCCAAACGCTAACAAAAGCACGCTGTCAGCAGTTAAACTTGCCATTAATGGTGACTGACAATAATGCGCAGTTCTCGACAAACTTTACGGTTTCTATCGAAGCAGCGACAGGAGTGACAACGGGGATTTCGGCCCAAGATCGTGCTGTTACTATCCTTGCTGCAGTAGGCAAAGATGCTAAGCCTACCGATATTGTCCAACCTGGCCATATTTTTCCGTTAATGGCGAAAGAAGGTGGCGTACTTATTCGTGCTGGTCACACCGAAGCCGGTTGTGATTTAGCTCGTCTAGCAGGTTTTGAAGCTTCATCCGTTATTGTTGAAATTCTTAATGATGACGGCACCATGGCCCGCCGTCCTGATCTTGAGATTTTTGCTCAAGAGCACGGTCTTAAGATGGGAACGATTGCAGATCTGATCGAATATCGTAATACCAAAGAGACCAATGTTGTTTGTGAAGCTCAATGTAAGCTGCCAACTCGTTTTGGCGAGTTTGATATGTTGACCTTTAGAGATACTATCGATAACCAACTACACTACGTGTTGGTTAAAGGTGAAGTTAAAGAGGATGTACTGGTTCGTGTGCATCTACAAAATACCTTTAATGACTTATTGCACTCAGAGCGTGATCAGCAGCGTAGCTGGCCACTCGAGAAGGCGATGAAGCGCATTGCCAATGAAGGTGGCGTGCTAGTGTTACTCGGAAATCAAGAGCATAACAGTGACATTTTGGCCAAAGTTAAAGCCTTTGAACTTGAAGATAAAGGGCAAGCTGTAGCCTCGCTTCAATGGAATGGAACTTCTAGCTTAGTGGGTGTGGGTTCTCAAATTTTAGCGAGCGTTGGCGTGACTAAAATGCGCTTGTTGAGTTCTCCAAAGCGTTATCATTCGCTATCAGGTTTCGGCCTCGAAGTGACAGAATACATTTCTGAATAGAATTTATAAATTTATAAATAATTGCATGGGGAACAGGGGGCAGGCTGTGCTATCATACCGCCTCTTCCGTGTCCATGCCGGTAAAATCAGCTAATTTAGGTAAGATAAATGAACGTAGTTCAAGGTAATATCGAGTCGAAAAATGCAAAGGTTGCTATCGTGGTATCACGCTTCAATAGCTTTCTTGTTGAAAGTTTGCTTGAAGGTGCGGTCGACACTCTGAAACGCTTTGGTCAAGTCGCTGATGATAACATCACAGTGGTACGAGTACCTGGAGCGGTAGAATTACCATTGGCTGCACGTCGTGTTGCTGCGAGTGGTAAATTTGATGGCATAATTGCATTAGGTGCAGTTATCCGTGGCGGTACGCCACACTTTGATTTTGTTGCAGGTGAATGTAATAAGGGGTTAGCTCAGGTCGCGCTTGAGTTTGATATTCCTGTTTCATTTGGCGTTTTGACTACCGATACTATAGAGCAAGCCATTGAGCGCTCAGGTACTAAAGCGGGTAACAAGGGCGGCGAAGCTGCACTTGGTCTGCTTGAAATGGTCAACGTGCTGCAAGAACTAGAACAGCAGTTGCAAGATTAGGAATAAAGATGAAGCCTTCTGAGCGCCGTAAGGCCCGCCGTTTAGCCGTTCAAGCCATTTACTCTTGGCAGTTAAGTGGAAATAACATTGCTGATGTTGAGCATGAGTTTCTGACTGAACAAAAGATTGAGGGTATCGATGTTGCTTATTTCCGTGAACTATTGACGGGAACAGCGACAAAACAGGCTCAAATTGACGAGCTACTTACCCCTCATATTGAGCGTCCTTTTAATGAGGTTTCTCCTATTGAGAAAGCTGTGTTAAGACTGGCGACTTATGAGCTTACATTCCGTAAAGATGTACCTTATAAAGTGGCCATTAACGAAGCAATTGAATTAGCGAAAACGTTCGGTGCTGAAGATGGTCATAAGTTCGTAAACGGTATTCTCGACAAAATTGTAGGTCGTAAGTAATACAACAAACGGCATCTTATACCAATCAGTATAAGAAGGTGACCTACTCAGAGTGTTTTTTGGCAAACTAATTCAAGGCGGATGGATGATGGAATGGTTATTCCCTTGTAAGTTCATTCAACGTAGAAATAGGCAGCCAAAAACACTCCTTGCAGGCGAGTTTTAGCGCATCCGATGCTGTGTTAACGAGTTTAAACGTAGAATAACTATGTTCTTCACTCGTTGCCTTGCCTCAAAAGCGCTACACTCTCGCTGAGCGGTCACATCTTTATATTGATTGGTATTAGGATGTCGTTTTTTATCTTTCAGTCTCATAAATCAAACTTCTTAGACTTTAAAGATAACAGCGTTATTTTTCGTTATATTAGCCAGATTAAGCGTATGTTTGCTCATTTCACCTAGCTAACGAGTATTTATTTCTGTGAAAGAATTTCAATTAATCGAAAAGTTTTTTACCAAACAAACCTTGTCACGTCGTGATGTAGAGCTAGGCATTGGTGATGATTGTGCCTTAGTGATTCCTGCGGTTAATAAATCAATTGCAATCTCCTGTGATACCTTAGTTGAGAATGTCCATTTCTATCCCGATATTCCCCCTAAAGCTTTAGGTTACAAGTCACTCGCTGTTAATCTTTCTGATCTTGCTTCTATGGGGGCTGAGCCCGCTTGGATGACGCTGGCACTGACCCTACCAGATGTGGATGAGGCGTGGCTGACAAGTTACAGTGCTGGTCTGTTTGAAGCCGCCGAGTACTATAATATCGCCCTTGTTGGTGGTGATACGACCCGCGGGCCAAGGTCAATAACCATTACTGTCAATGGTCAGGTACCGACAGGTACAGCACTGACACGAAATGGTGCTAGAAATGGCGATTGGATTTATGTGACTGGCACATTGGGTGACTCTGCCTTAGGGTTAGATGTGATCCGTGGCAGTAAAAATGTGGCAATTAAGGATAAGGATTATCTGGTTAATCGTCATTATTATCCGACTCCTAGGCTACTGGCTGGACAAGCTCTGCGTAACCTTGCTTCTAGTGCTATCGACCTGTCTGATGGTCTGTTGAGTGATATTCAACATGTACTGAAACTGTCAGGCATGAGTGCGGTCATTGATGTTGATCTCTTGCCATTATCGGATGCATTAAAGCGCTCAGTTAACGATGAGGAAGCATTGAGTTATGCGCTGACTGGAGGTGAAGATTACGAGTTACTCTTCAGTGTTCCTGAAGCTCAAAAAGGGGCGCTGGAAATAGCGTTAGCGAACACAGGGGTTTCATTTTCTCAAATAGGGCAGATATGCACCGGTGATAAATTGAGATTGATCCGCAATGGTCACGCTTATATTCCCACTAATATTGGATTTGAACATTTTTCCTGATGAACATTTTTTCTAAAGATAAAGCGCTGGCTCGCTTATCCCTCGCTAATCCTATCCATTTCTTAGCCCTAGGTTTTGGCTCTGGCAAGATAGCGAAAGCGCCTGGTACCTTTGGTACGCTTGCGGCTATCCCTGTCTATATCATGATGACGCCTTTAAGTCTTCAATGGTATTTGGGCTTGACATTATTAAGCGTGGTTGTGGGTTTTTATATCTGTGGCAAGGCCGCTAAAGATATGGGTGTGCATGATCATGGTGCGATTGTTTGGGATGAACTGGCGGGTTTACTGATCACCATGATAGCCGCGCCTGCTGGTTGGATTTGGGTGGTAGTGGGTTTTGTACTGTTTCGATTTTTTGATATCTTAAAACCGTGGCCGATCCGCTGGCTTGACGCTAAAGTGAAAGGGGGATTTGGCATCATGATTGATGATGTTCTCGCGGGCCTTTTTGCGTTAGCCTGTTTGCAGGCTTTAGCTTACTTCTTTGCTTAATGGCTACACTAGCAACCGCTAAACTCCTCTCTTTGGGCCCTAAATGGGCCCAAGTCATATAATACGCTATTCTCCAGCTTTATAACTCCCTCATTGTTACAGTCTATATTGCAAACCCCTCTGTTTTATTTCTGTTCAACTTTCTGTTTATATAGATTAATTCATCCAAATCTTAATTCATGCTTTGCATTGCCCGTTTCATTTGTTCACTTTCTTTACAGTTATGTTAAAATTGTTTTCAACGGTCAATTCAACTGCTTTTCTGTTGCTTTGTGGTTTAATACTCTGTTTTATGGAGGGTGATGAATTTTAGACGCTTACTTTGATAGGTTTTAAAAATTACTTTGTATGTTTATCCGGCTGTGGCATTAACAAAATATAGCGAGTTAGTCTCTACTTTTCCGGATTTTTCCTGGTGAATTTCGATAGTCTTAGGGCTGTATTTTGAAGTGACTTGGATATATGGTTTGCGTTTCATACCGTGAGGTATAAAAAACAGACGACTATTTTCATGCAAACAGTCCGCATCTGTGTGTCACAGAATGTGAAAATAACAATAAATTAGAATGGTTATATGATGTATTACGACAGAGACAATGTACATTTTTACTCCCGATTTTTGATACGTTTGGCTTGGACTGTGGAAGTTATTGCAGTTTTTATCGGTTTTACAATTTCAATTTTGATGGCTGTTTCAGCGTTTAAATCAATATCAAATTTTGAAAATACAGATGTGATTGATAGCACTTCATCTATTGTTGTTGCGGGATTACCTTTTCTGCTAGTGGCTGTGGTTGAGCTGTGTAAGATCCCGTTAGTGTTTACCTTTATGAACGTGAGAAGTGTGCTTTGGCGCTCTATTTTTCTCTTCTTTGTATTCTTCCTCAGCTTAATCACATTTGAAACTATGCTGAATGGTTTTGAGCGAAATTTCTCTAATCTCAGTCGAGCAATAGACAATAGAAAAAATGAGATTGTGAATGTAGACACTCAAATTGAGCTTATAGAGAAACGTAGAGATCATGTGCAGAAGTTTACTGAGGAGGAGTTAAATGAAGAGTTAAATGTTCAGACTGAACTTCTTGATTTACAACTTTCACAGAATTTATCGCAAGTTGAAAAGGTCAAAAATAAGCAGTTAACCTCAATTGAACACGGCTTTGAGGCCGGGATCAGAAAAGATATCGATCGTTTGATGGGGATTCGAGATGGTTACTATCGTGATTGGAGTCATGAAAAAAGTGTTATTGAAGACAGATTTACTGCAACTATTGTCGGCAATGTTACCGGTAGTAAAGATGAGCGTACGCGTTTGCTCGCTGAATTGAATGCATTAAAAGCTGAGATGAAAACTGCACTAAATGATTCCAATTTTTTTACTGAAACAGGAGTTGATAAAAAATACCGTGCACTTATCAGTGAGAAAGAGCGTCAGCTTGGTACCATTACCACCGGCTATTTAGGCGGCAACGCACTAGAGAAACAATCTCTGATGGAAAATCAATTGCGTCAACAGATAGAGTTTGTAAACACTAAATACCAACGTAGGGTGAATGATGTTAATGAACGTATTGACGCTAAAAAAAGGGAAATAGTTGATCGTTATTCTAAAAATGCTCGTGTAAGGAATGCCATTATTAATCGTGCTAACACTGACAAGAACAATTTCTTCAGTATTAATGAACAAGCGACAGCGGAAGTGGCAGAGTATGAAGAGATAAAGCGCACCGAACTGGAGGACATTTCTCAACGTGTGTTTAAATATGATGAGCAGATCTTTGAGTTGCGTAATGAACAGCGTTTGCTCAACACACAAATAAATCACCTTATTAATCAAAATCAAGTGTATCGTCTGGCCATGTATGCTTATGGTAAAAATGATGCGAGTGAAGTCGATCGCCATATGGTAGGGGTTGTTGCTTTGTTTTGGTTTGGTTCATTAGCGCTGATTGCGGCTGTGACCGGTGTGATGTTGGCGTTAGCAAGTTTTTATCTCAGACGGTTTGCAGTTGAAATGGATGAGAAGCAGAAGCAACAACCACAACTGTTTGAGACTCCTGAAGATAGCTAGTTGTTTGCGGCAGTATTAAAACCATGTCAACGGTTCAAATGAGAGCCAAAGGGATTTTACCTTTTGGCTCTTTTCTATATCTGTTACTTTTTTATCTGCTTCTTTTTGCCAGGTTGATGGCGACATCTTCAATCATATCTTCTTGACCTCCCACTGTTTTCATTTGCCCCAGTTTTAATAGGATTGCTTCGGAGCGAACACCGTACTTTTTAGCGGCTCTTTTGGCATGAAGTAAAAAGGAGGAGTAAACACCAGCATAACCCAGTACCAGTGAATCTCGGTCGACTCTGATCGGTTGCTCCATCATGGGGACGACTATCTCTTCGGCGACGGTCATGAGTTTAAAGATGTCAACGCCAGTGCTAGCGCCCATACGCGTGGCAACGGCATTGAACACCTCAAGTGGTGTATTGCCAGCCCCAGCTCCTAATCCTGCGGCAGACCCATCGATACGGTCTGCTCCTGCTTCTACTGCAGTAAGCGAGTTCGCGACCCCTAGGGCCAGATTATGGTGGCCATGAAAGCCGATTTGAGTTTCTGGTTTTAATCCTTGTCTCAGTGCTGTAATACGCTCAAATACATCATCTTGTAGCATATAGCCAGCGGAATCTGTGCAATAGATACAGTTTGCACCGTAACTCTCCATAAGCTTTGCTTGTGCTAATAATGCCTTAGGTTCGAGCATATGGGCCATCATCAGAAAACCTACCGTGTCTAAATCCAGCTTGCGAGAAAGGGAGATATGCTGTTCTGTTACATCGGCTTCAGTGCATTGGGCAGCGACACGTATCGTGCTGACCCCAAGTTCGTGTGCCATGTGCAAGTGATCGACGGTACCGATACCGGGCAGGAGCAGTGCAGAGATCTTAGCGTGCTTCATTAAAGGTATCACGGTGGAGAGATACTCTTCATCACTGTGGGCTGCGAAACCGTAATTGACAGAGTTACCGCCTAAGCCATCACCATGGGTGACTTCGATTAACGGCACGCCAGCATCATCCAGTGCAGTGGCAAGTAGAGCCATTTCAGTTAGGCTTATCTGGTGACGTTTTGCATGCATACCATCACGTAAACACATATCGTGTAGGATGATATTTTTGTTACTTATATTCATGATATATCCTCAGTATTTGATATTTGTTTAGGAGTGACTAAGAGCAGTATCCGTCGGTTTTACCGTCAACTTTTCGGCAAGCATCTCGCCAGTACGCAAGGCGGCTGAGGTCATAATATCCAGATTGCCAGCATATTCCGGCAAGTAATCTCCTAGGCCTGCCACCTCTAAAAACACCGATACGCGGTTTCCGTCAAATACGGGGCCGTTCTTTAATTTATAACCCGGTACATATTGTTGTACCTGCGCAACCATGGCTAAAACCGAAGCAGTGATCGCTTCTTGGTCAGGCTTATCCTGAGTGAGGCAATGTACAGTGTCGCGCATCATCAGGGGCGGCTCAGCGGGGTTCATCACAATAATGGCTTTACCTTGGGTGGCGCCGCCTATCTTCTCAATGGCGTCAGCTGTCGTGCGGGTGAATTCATCAATATTTTTGCGAGTTCCAGGGCCGGCTGACTTTGATGCTATGGTCGCGACTATTTCACCATAATCGACTTTTTGCACGCGACTAATGGCTGCAATGATTGGGATGGTTGCTTGGCCACCACAGGTCACCATGTTCAAATTATTTGTCCCTGACAGACCCGCACTTTGGGTCATTAAGCTCTCTAGATTAACGGAAGGGACACAGTATGGACCAATGGCAGCAGGGGTCAGGTCGATAACTTTGACGCCCTTGCTCTGGAGTTTGCGATTGTTTTCGCCATGTACATAAGCAGAAGTTGCATCAAAAGCAATCTGGATATTATCGGCCTCTATGTGGTTTAGCAGTTCATCAATACCTAAGTGTGTGGTCTTTAATCCGAAGTCTTTTGCGCGCTTAAGGCCATCGGAGTGTTCATCGATACCCACCATCCATATTGGGTTAAGGGTGTTGCTTCTCAGGGCTTTTATCATTAAATCTGTGCCGATATTGCCAGATCCAATGAGGGCGATATTGATTTTGTTATTGACCATTTTATGATTTCTCATCTTGTTGAAACAAAGTGAATTTAGTCAGCTCTTGGCTACATTAGGTTAAATAAAACGGTAACTCGCACTGCCAATTCCCTCTATCTCAACACTCATGTCATCACCTTGCTGACAGGGGATCATCGCAGCAAGCGAACCAGATAAGATGATGTCGCCAGCGTTAAGGCTTATTCCGTAATCACCTAAGGTATTGGCCAGCCAAGCGACACAGTTTAAAGGAGAGCCCAGTGCGGCCGAACCTTGACCTCTAGCGACCACTACGCCGCTGTTTTTTATCACCATCTGGCAATTTTCAAAATCAACATTCTGGGGAGATACACGCTCATGGCCCAGCACAAACATGCCGCAAGAGGCGTTGTCGGCAACGGTATCTTCTATTTTTATCTGCCAATCTTTGACCCGCGAATCGACAATCTCGAAACAGGCCGCCACACTCTGTGTGGCGTTTATTACATCCTGTGGTGTGACATTAGGTCCTTGCAGATCATCTTTTAAGATAAAGGCTATCTCACCTTCTGACTTGGCTTGGATAAGTGGGCTGGCGAAGGGGATTTCACTGCCAGACTCAAACATCATAACGTCAGTAAGGAAACCAAAATCAGGCTGATGTACCCCAAGCATCTCTTGCACTACTTTACTGGTAAGGCCTATTTTCTTACCTATTACCCGTTCACCGTCATTTAACCTGTGCTGTAAAAAATGTTGTGATATCTGGTAAGCATCTTCGAGACTCAGTGGTGATTTTCGCTCAGTGAGGGGAGGCAACATCTGTTGATTGCGTAATGCGTTATATAATTCTAATCCTAGCTGCTCTAATTCTGCTGGCTTCATCAAATCTTTCCTTTAATGGAGATTAAGCTAATAAACTTATGCTTGATAAACCCACTTTACTTGATTATGTTCTATAACAATAATTGAATAATATTCTTAAAATAATTCATTTTTTGAATGAATAGTATATCGATTACGTGATGGTTTAGTTGTCGGTTCATGGGGCAAACCTTAGCTTAGAATAATAGATAGCGAGTGAATTATGGATATCACTAAGACTCAACTTAATATCAATCATCTGAAAATGATATGCACCATCGCTAAGTCAGAGACGGTGAAGGAAGCGGCTGAGTCTCTGTTTATCACACAGCCAGCGCTTACTAATCGAATTCGTGAAGCTGAGCGTCGTTTAAATACCAGTTTATTTGTTCGGCGAGGTCGTAAGTTAATCATCTCCAACGCGGGCAAACGATTGCTGCATTCGGCGACGATAATTTTGAAGGAGTTAGGACGAGCTGAATATGATATTGCACGTTTATCTGACGGGGTCGAGCAGGTATTGCGTATTGGTTTACCCCATTATGCTTCCTTTAAATGGCTTCCTGCTGTGACCAGCTATTTTGCCCAAGAGTTACCCAATATTGAACTGGAGATCACAGCGACTGCGGCAACGAGGCCACTAAATGCCTTATTTAATGGTGATGTGGATATTGCAATGATCTCGAGCTCTCAACAAAAGTTGTTATTGGATGAAAACCTCTATGAGTCCAGTTTTTTGCTGCAGGATGAGTTGATGGCTTGTTTGTCTAAAGAGCATAAAAAAGCCAATAGTCGATATTTAGTGGCGGAAGATTTCTGTGATGAAACCTATATCACTAATTCGACCATTCCAGAGAAGGACAGGGAGTATGAACTCTTCTTTCAACCGGAAAATGTTCTCCCGAGAAAAGTGCTACAAGTGGGGTTTAATGAGGCAATTCTTGAACTGACTAAAGTTAATCTTGGGGTGACGATTATGTCTAAACACCTGGTCACGCCTTACTTAGAAAACGGCATGATTAAAACCGTACCCTTAGGAGAGGAAGGGTTAAAGATCTATTGGCATCTGGTATATCTTAAACAAAGCAAGATAGCCAAACCAGCCAAGGTATTGACGACTATTTTAAAACAGTATTCAAATAAGAGCTAAAAGATTTGAGGTTTGGAAACCAATAAAAAGGACAGAAACTGTCCTTTTTATTTTAGTTTGTAGAAATAACGAGGCTATTGTTTCGTGATACAGTGATTAAAGATGCGTTCTGCGGTGGCAAAATCTTCTATCGTATCAATTTCGGTCCATTTCAATCCTGTGATATCTAACACATTGAATATCACGTTCTTAGCAATTAGACGCTCATAACCAGCTTCATAATATTGTTGATGATTGGTTTTGTCTTTCATCATCTCTTTTAATTCTGCGAATAATAGCTGTGCTGTTTCATTGCTAATTTTTTCGATGCCAATGGACTCGCCCACGGCATCGTTAGGGTTAACTTCCTTACTTGCTTTAATAACGTGGCCGTTTTCATCAACAATGACTTTAATCTCTTCAGCTTCAAGGTTGATGTTTTTATCGACACATAAGCAAGTTGTGTACTCAGAGTCAATCAGGTTTTTAAGAATTTCAATATCGAAGACCACATCCGCATCGAATTTAATAAAGGCTGAACTTTTAACGAATTCTTCCGTAAGCATCAAAGAGTAGCCAGTATTTGTATTAGCGTAATGTTCATTGGTAATAAAGTGCACATTTAGGTCGGGGAAGTTTTGGCCCACGAAATCTTTAATGTGATTTTCCAGATAACCGAGAACAAAAACAATCTCATTAATCCCGCATGCTTGAATGTGTGAGACCATCATTTCTAAGATTGTTTTATCACCAATTTTCAACAGACTCTTCGGGCAGTTATCTGTTAAAGGACGGATCCTTGAACCAACGCCCGCGGCTAAGATAATGGCTTTAATATTGTTTGTCTTTTTCATTTTGTTACTGTAAACCTTGTTTTGTCACATGCGCTGATGTCAGTACATATGTATATAAAAATGCTCTTTGGGTATGTAAGTTAAAAGAGATCATTTACTTGCCGATGGTCATAGCTTGTTTTCTATCTAATTTAACGCCTCGCTGCCAAGCACGAAGAAGACCATAAAACACTTGGCTAAGCGCAAAAACCCACAACATAGGGGTTAACATATTTAAGATCAAAGCCAGTGATAGCATAAAAATAAACACACCTTCATCGAAAGAGAATATTTTTTTCTGCTCTTTTAAAAACCATCTTATGTTTGCCATCAAACCGAATTCGATACCCGCAGTGTCAGCTATTACTTCCTTTGGCGTGTCGTCTTGAGTTGAGTCTTTTGTCTGCGATGCTTCTAAGTAAATAGTGACATACTTTGAATAGCCGCGTAGCGAGTAAAAGGCAATACCGAAAAGAGCCAAGAAGACAGGGATCACACTGCCTGACTGCTGAAATGCTGCGTAGGCGATGGCACTAAACCAGATGAAAACTTGAATTTGGTCCGTGAGCTTGTCGTAGTAGGAACCTGAAACGGATGACGTTTTACGATAGCGAGCCATCTGACCATCCATGCAATCAAACACATGGCTTAAATGGATCAGAATTGCCGCGATGATGAAATTCTGAACGCCGCCAAGCAGGATAAATACCGCGGCTATAATGGCGGTGATAAATGATATTACCGTAATTTTATTAGGGGTGAACCATTTGATATCCACCACAAAATAATTGAGCACTATGGCCAGTGGCGAGGTCACAAAAGATGACCACCATTCATCGTTTTTGGTTTTGGTTGCCCACAATTTTGCTAGTTTCAGGTTCATAATGCCATCTCAGCTATGTAAGGTTCATTGGATGCTGTGCTATCGGCCTTCATCATCTGTCTAACCTGCAGCTCCCTGGCTTCGGTAGCTGGAAAGTTAATCAAAATCTCTTTTAGGCAATTCAAGAAGTATTGAATATCGAGAATGGATATTTCTCCTATGTTTCCCACCTGAAACACCTTGCCCTTGAAGCAGCCTTTACCTTCATAAATGATGATGGCCTTTTCACGTAATTTTTGACGTAAGACACTGACATTGGCGTTCACAGGCACATTAACGGTGGTAAGAATAGAGCACATATCTTGCTGCTTAATTAAAAACTCGAGACCTATATTAAGCAGGCCCTGTCGCAGCATATTGGCTTTCTCTTTCATGTTTGAGTAGTGCTGGTCGACACCCAGTTCAATTATGTTTGCTAAGGCTTGCTCCAATGCATAAAAAAGATGAACAGCAGGCGTATTGGGAGTTTGGTAGCATGTGCTAATAAACTCATAGAATTTATACAGGTTGAGGTACATGGTTTTCGCAGGAATATCTTTTAGCTTCTCGAACTCAGCGGTTTTGCCCACCACGAAAGAGAGTCCGGCATAAGAACCGATTGCCTTCGAGCTCGAGCTTGATATGAAAGCAATGTTACATTTTTCCATCTCGATGATCTCGGCCCCAGCACTGCTGACACAATCAACCACAAAGGTAGCTCCGTGTTTTTTGGTCAATGCCCCAATGTCTTCTAAAGAGTTTAGCAAACCCGCACAGGTCTCGTGATGAACCATAGCCACCACATCGATAGAATGCTGTGTAAGGTAAGCATCTATGCGGTTAAGATCGAAATGCTCACCCCAGGGGAACTCTATCAAGTGAGTGTTTTCGTTGTGAATTTTAGAAATTTGATGCAGTCTGCCACCAAACTCACCGTTAGATAGAATAAGAATATGTTTATTGCCCACCACCGAAGATAGAATTGATTCATTAGCGGCGGTGCCTGAGCCCGTAATGACGACAGCACGATAATTACTCGGTTTTTCAATTTTTAAAACCTGCAGTAATTTTTGTTCAATGCTATTCAGTAAATGCTCGAATTCAACTTCACGGTGACAGATATCTTCTTTACTGATAGCGACTCTTAAATTTGGAGCGACATTGACGGGGCCGGGCGTGAATAACAAATCTTTTTTCATCTAGTGTGTGTCATCCTATTGTTGCTTAGGTTATCTATTCTTTGGAATGTACAAAAGCTCCCGAGCCGTTTCTGGTCGGTGGGATTCAGCGACGAGAACAAGCAAGCAGGGAGCGGCGGCATGCTCGATGGTTAAAAAGTATTAACCGTCGAGCATGGTATCTGTTTCGTATTGAAGACAGTTTAGTAATGAAAACAATGCTGTTTTGCAGGATATATTTTCGATAAAGGCTTATAAAGCTGAGGTCTCTAACCAGTCTGAGTGAGGTATTGGCCAGTTCAGGTTGTGGAGGTCGATCATCATGGGTATGTTATAAAATGACAATTTAAGCTAATTCTGCGTCAGAAAACGAGCAGAGTCTTATTTTTTTGGATATTACTCCCGAAAAGCGGGTCAAGCAAGTTATATTACTACTTTTGTGATCCATTCAGAGTGTGATCCATTTAAGAAAGAAAATTCTCGGTGGTTCTCTAAAAATGCTTAGCCGCTCTTGGAGGTGAACTAGGTCGTTACATGTGAGGAGAGGGGAGTGACTAGAGGGTTGTAGCTTAGAGCATCATAGAAGCGCAGAATATGATAAACTTCTGCGCTACACCTTTGTTAAACTAAGACTTTATAGATCTAAACGTTCTTAACTGAAGATGAATCCGTACAGATATCCTGCGGTAATGGCCATGCCGATAATGACAATCAAGAAGGCGATAATTAGCTTATTCTTAAACAGAGATTTAAGTAAAATAACTTCTGTTAGACTCGCACCTGCACTGCCAATGATCAGTGCCATGACTGCGCCCAATCCCATCCCTTTTGCGGCTAGCGCTGCGCTAAGTGGGATCACTGCTTCGGCGCGAATATACAGAGGGATACCTATGATTGCAGCTATTGGCACTGCAAATGGGTTACTGTCGCTGGCCACTCTGGCAACAAATTTTGTCGGCATAAAGCCATAGATCATCGAACCAACAGCGATACCGCCAATCAGGTAGGGCAGCACTTTCTTAAAGTCTTTCCAAGTCGTATCCCAAATACGCTGCCACTTGCTGACAGGCTCCGCTTTAGTACCGCATGTGCTACTGCAGCAAGCAGACTTTGGATCTTCATAAGCCTCGGCCTTGATATATTTTTCAAAACCTAACTTCTCTAGGCTATAACCAGCGAGTACCGACACGCCCATGGCTACAATGAAATAAAAGAGAGTCACTTTCAGCCCGAAGGTGACAACAAACAGACCTATGATAATAGGGTTAAGTAAGGGACTGGCGAACAGAAATACCATCATGGTACCAAATCCAGCTTTGGCCCTGAGTAAGCCCTTTAAAAATGGGATTGTTGAGCAAGAGCAGAAGGGGGTGATGGCCCCAAGAAAACCTGCGACAAGGTACCCCTTACCATTTTTTGAACTCAATATATTTTGGATCATGCTTGGTGGAATATACTCTTGCAGCACGCCGACTAGATAGCTGATAACTAAGAAGAGTATGGTGAGTTCTACCGCAAGAAACATAAACATATGCAATGTTTCTTGAATCATATTTATAGTGTTTGGTGTAAACATATAAGGTGCTTCCTTAGGGCATCTCGCCTCTTATTTATCAGCCAACACTTCGCAGAAAATCGCAAAGGAATGACAGAGGAAGGTAGAGACTAATTTAAGCTTATTAGACTATGTTTCTAGAATATTCGAATTGATGTGGCGAATATAATGAGAGTGCTTGCCCCTGTCAATATATTTCTGTTATTCTCGAAATATAAAGTCAATGTATTCGAAATACCGGAGTTAGAATGGAAATAGAGTTTGTTGCTAAGGCATTAAAGGAGTTGGGACACCCAACTAGGCTGGCAATTTTTAAGCGCCTGGTTAAGGCCGGGCATAAAGGGATTCCAGTGGGTGAGGTACAGGAGGAGTTAGGAATACCGGGTTCAACACTTTCTCATCATATTTCAAGCCTTATCTCCGCAGGTTTGGTGAAACAGCACCGTGAAGGGCGGGTGCTGTTTTGTATGCCTCAATATGAAGTACTGCAAGAAGTTATCGATTTTCTACAAGCTGAGTGTTGCAGTGCAGAAATTAAAGTAAAGGTAACTTAAATGGCACAGCCCTCAGGATCGCAGTTTGATGGTGGTTTCTGTTCAGAATCCAGTTTTGAGGAGGGATCTTGAATTGTAGCTGAGCTGACATCAAGGGGTTCAGCCAGTAGTTGCCCAAGAAAGTTTCCTAATTGAAGATCTGAAATACGGCCGAAATGATTGAGTCTGATATTGCCTTGTTTATCGATCACGATTAAGGAGGGAGTCCCTCTTAACATATACGTGTGCATTGTCTTTGGAATAACACCTTGGGTTGACGGAGTATCAATAGCAATAGGGAAAGTGAGTCTGTATTCACTCACAAACGCCTCAAGGGCAGCCTTATTCATCACCTGGTGATGCTCGAAAACAGTATGCAGGCCCAAAACGGTGACTTTTTCATCGGCAAAGAGTTTATGTACTGCTTGTGTTTGAGGTAACCCGTGGCTCACACAAGCGGGACAGAGCATCTGAAAAGCATGTATTAAGACGACTTGTCCTTTTAGCTGTTCCAGAGTGATGGGGTTATCGGTATTAAGCCAGCCGGAAACATCGAGTTCAGGTGCTTGTTGAAAATGTGTCATATGAACCTCACTTTTACGCTGAAACGGATTGACGTCCTTGTCGATAAATTTACTCTCGTTAATTGTTATTTAAATGATTCTAGGTTGTTTACAGATTCACTTTACCGGGTAGGCTGAGATCACCTGAAGCGATGTCAAATACATCAACAACACAGAAAAGTGGTGCATGTACATCGACATTGATACGTAAGCCAGCGGTGACGCCATCAAATTGGGCTTTATTGACGATGCCAATGTCATCAAAAGGCACACGGACTTCTACGGTTTTATCGTTAATGGTGGGTTGCCAGCCTGGACTATCAAGTAAAATAGGCAATCCTGGCCAAGTTTTTGGTAGTCTGGGCTTGCTGCCTTCGGGGATGTCAACAACCCCAAGTGCCCCTTTGCCACACATCTCATTAGGTTGTAATACTACCCAATGACTATGCCAAATATTACCATCATTGTCCGTTTTACCATCTCTGTTTTCATCAAAAAGCGGCGTATCATCGAAATCTGGATGGGTGGCAACCGCTAAGGCAAGGATACCTGCTTTATGCTCGAAACCGACTTCATAGCTGTCAATGTTGGTAGGCCAGACATAGGCGAAAGCTTCACTTCCTGCCAACTTACCTATTTGGGTGGGTTTACTTGAACCCGCTTTCTCGGATACCGCAATATGAAATATGGCGGTATTTCCCTCGGTGGAAATCTTAGTGTGAATGATGTCGAATGGGGCTAATACATTGCTTTGTTGCTCAGCCTTAATACCACCTGTGTGCTCTTGATGAGCTGAAGCACATGCTGTAGATAAGCCTGCAAGTATAAGCGCTGAGATAATGGATATGCGTTTCATGTGTATTCCTTAGAGCAAGTCTATTTATGATTTATTGACAGTAGATTGAAATTTAGTATCGATTCGAAACCATGGTTACATTTACATAGATAAATACACTTGTCAACTATGTTTCGATTCGATACTATGAAGTCATGAATACATTAATTATCCAGCAGCTCTTAGAGCGGCTCAGCAGTTTACTGCGCAGTGAGTCTCGTCACCAATTAGCTGAGTTTGGCCTACAACCGGTACAGTTTGATGCTTTGTGTTATCTGGCTAGCTGCAATCGATACTCTGATACGCCAAAAGCGGTCACTGAGTTTTTAGGACTCACTAAGGGGACCGTGTCTCAATCGATAAAGATTTTAGAGTCAAAAGGCTTAGTGCTAAAAGAAACGGATAGAGTGGATAAACGGGTGACTCATATAGCGGTGAGTGCTCAGGGTCGGGAGCTTGTTGAGAGTTTGATGCCAGCAAGAATGCTGCAGCTTGCTTGCCAAAGCTCCTCTGAGGCTGAGTTGGCTCAAACGGTAGATACCCTACGTAGGACGTTGAGGCAGGTCCAGGATGCTAACGGTTTTAAAAGTTTTGGCCAGTGCCAAACATGTGATTATAACCAAATGTGTGAAGATGGCAGCTACCTTTGTGGTCTGACTAAAGAAGTGTTGTCGAGTCAGGATATTTTGCTGATCTGTGTGGAACATGAAAAACGCAGCCAATAGGCTGCGTTTTGCTTAATTGCCACTTGAAAAATAGTTAGTTGGCTATTTTTAAATCAGCTTTTTCAGTAATTAAATTCATATTAAAATCAAATTCATCAACCCGAATAGCGCGCTCACGTTTAAGATTATAATCGAGTAGCTGTTTATGCTCACTGTCACTGACCACTTTCGCTTCAAGTGCATTATCAAGGGTGATAGAGAAGCGAGTACCGGATTTGAATTGGCGAGTTTTCAAGCCTTTCTTAATCTTAGCGAGTAAAGGCAGACAATCCATCTTGGCTAGATAGGCTTGTTCATTGATGTAGTTACCGTCGCCAACAACTGGCTTGATCAAATGGGTTAGGTTTTTCTTAAACGCGGTATTAAGTTGAGCTTGCTCGGCAAGTTCTCTGACTAAGTTATCATTCACTTTTGGCATTTTAGCCGAGTAAGTTACCGTTAATGCACGCATTAATTTACGTGTGGCCGATGAAGGAAAATTTTCCAAAAAGGCGAGTATTGCTTCTTCTGCTTTACACAGTGACCAACGCGTTGCGTAGTGAAAATAGGGTGCCGCTTGTGAGCGTTGCTCTGCTGGAATGGCTTGCTCGTAATAACGTATCGAGGCCATGGCTGCGTAGAGGTAACTCATCACATCGCCTAAACGGGCTGATAGCATCTCTGCTTGTTTGAGTTTCCCGCCTAATACCAACAAAGAAAAGTCGGCGTACACGGCTAGTTTAGAGGCTAGCTTATTGACTGATTTCTCATATTGGGCAACTTCTGGCAAGTTTGAGCTTGATTGGGCAGTAAACGGCAGTAACCCTAAACGGAAGGCGCGTAAGCTGTTGTTGATGCTGTAGCCGATGGTTTTGCGAAATATACTATTAAACACTTTATCGGCATTAGAATGATTGCTATGGATCGCCTCAACCATACTTTGCATATGTGGATGACAACGCATGACGCCTTGACCGAATATCATTAAATTGCGGGTAAGAATGTTGGCGCCTTCTACAGTGATTGCGATAGGCTGAGCAACATAACCAGAAGCTAAGGTATTTTGTGGACCACGTTGAATCGCCTTACCCGCTTGAATATCCATGGCTGAGTTAAGTATATCTCGGCCAAGCTCTGTCATATGGTACTTTGCTATAGCGGTAACCACAGAAGGCTTAAGCCCAATTCCGAGTCCTTCAGTTGTCAGAACACGCATTGATTCCTGTAGGTACGTTTTGCCTGCTATGTCAGCAAGTTTTTCTTGAATGCCCTCAAACTTGCCTATCGATAACCCAAACTGCTCACGAACGGCGGCATATTCTGCCGATGATTTAAATGAGCATTGGCTTACTGAAGCCCCTAAAGCTGGCAGCGAAATCCCTCGACCAGCGCCGAGACAGGCAACTAACATGGACCAACCACGTCCGATGTTTTTTTGTCCGCCTATGATGAAGTCCATAGGAATAAAGACATTTTTACCTCGAGTGGTTCCGTTATAGAAGTTAACGCCCATAGGATCATGTCGGTTGCCTAATTCGACACCTGAGTGTGATTTAGGGATAAGCGCACAGGTAATGCCAAGATCTTCTTTGCCGCCAAGCAGTCCTTTTGGATCTTGAACCTTAAAAGCGAGACCAAGCACTGAAGCGATAGGCGCTAAGGTTATATAGCGTTTATCCCAGGTGACGGACAGTCCAAGAACTTGATTACCTTCATATTCACCAACAGTGACAATCCCTATATCAGGGATCCCACCGGCATCGGAACCCGCCTCTGGACTGGTAAGTGCAAAGCAAGGGATCTCTTGACCATTGGCCAAGCGAGGCAACCAGAAATCACGTTGCTTGTCGGTACCATAATGCATCAGTAATTCACCGGGGCCCAGAGAGTTAGGAACCATCACAGTTACGGCTACTGCTGAGCTTTTAGCGGCGATAGTGGCCACAATCGTTGAATTGGCATAAGGGCTGAACTCGAGTCCGCCATAGGATTTTGGAATGATTAATGAAAAGAATTTGTTGTCTTTTAGAAAATTTAAAATATGAGCGGGCAGATGTTTATCGCTTTGAATTGCAAAGTCATCAACCATCTCGATTAAGGTTGTAACTGGACCATCTAGGAATGCTTGCTCATCTGTGTTTAATTTGGCGACCGGGATCTCTCGTAGCGCAGAGAAGTCGGGTTTTCCTTGGAAGATAGAGCCTTCTAACCACACATCACCAGCATCAAGTGCTTCTTGTTCTGTGGTGGAAATACTCGGCATTATTTTTTTTAATTGTGTTCTTATGCTCATAATCTTTGCTCATCCGGCCAGAAATTCAGCTCACATTACGACATAAATTTAGTTTTAGATCAATAACTCTAAACGATTATTTTAAACGATCGTTTTATTTTTTAATGGTTGTTGATATGTTATCTGTAAGGTTTCATTAACTTACACGTGTACGCTTAAAATGTTTTTATTGTAATTTAATCTATTCAACAAGATATTTGACAATATAAAGCTACTGTTTGTCTATTCATACACAAGCTGTGTACTGAATAATCGCTAGGTTAAATTTACGCATCTTATGCTTGTGACGTTTTGAAATATCTGTAGTCAATATGCATTTTTTGTATTACTTGGTTAGGCTTTTATTGTTTAAATATTATCTAATATAGAGGATTGGTAGCGCTTATTTTTTTTACTTCAACACAGTTGCGATAATGAGATGCCGATCGCTTTGCAAATATCTCTCCATGGTAGAATCCCGCGCCATAAAATGAGATTAGTTCCTATTTAGATTTGCAAAAGGTGTCGATGATGAAGCTGCTTTCGGTCAACTTACTTACAACTGCAATAAGTACTGCTATTGCTGTTACCTTGGTTCCACAGGCTGTAGCCAATGAGGTTCAAACAACTGAGTCAAACTTTCATGAGATCATTGTGATCTCTGGTTCAAGAATGGAGCAGACGTTAGACCAAGTTGCAGGTTCTGTCGTGGTTATCGACGAAGAGGCGATAGCACGCAATATGAGTACCGATTTTTCTAGTTTATTTAGAAATGAATCGGCCATCGGTGTTAAAGGTGGTGCGGGTAAACCGACCACAGTGACCATTCGTGGTATTGGTGGTAATCGCGTCATGATGGTTAAAGATGGCGTACGCGTTAACAACCAGTATGCTTCACCACTTGGCCCAGGCGCAGAAGGTACAGGCCGCGGTTTGACTGAGGTCGAAGGGCTTAAACAAGTCGAAGTGCTTAAAGCTGCTGCATCGACCATGTATGGCTCTGATGCACTTGGTGGCGTGGTCGTTATGCGTACCAAAGACGCAAGTGACTACCTAATGGGTGATGACTATTACGTGTCGGTTAATGCAGGCTATGCGGGCGTCAACGACGAATACGCGGCAGGTTTCACCAGTGCAGCAGCCTATGGCGGCTTTGAAAACTTATTGACCTATCAACATCGTACCGGCGAAGAACAACCTAATTTCTATGACACTCAGCCAGACAGTGACCTAGTGCAAGATAGTGTACTGTTTAAGAGTAAATACCATTTCAATGAATACACTTCTGTTCAGCTGACCTTAGATTATCTTGAACAGACCCTTAAGCGCTGGGAATACGAATTCGATAAGGTCGGTGAGCTGGACGAAAATGTTGAGAGCAACCGAGATACTCAAGTCATTAATGGTGCCGTGCAGTTAGTGTCAAAGAAGCCGACTCAAATGCACGACACCTTAACGGTAACAGCTTATTTTGGCCAAACCGAGCAATTAGAGCATAGAGACTATTATGAATGGAACAAAGCTGGCACTATTTATGGTTTGAGTGAAGTCCGCGATTATAGCTTTGAAGACCAACGTATCGGGATTAACAGCACCTTCAGCAAGTATATTGGCGGTGATAGCTATGGTCATCAGTTCACCTATGGTCTGGACTATGAAATTTCCACTATGTCACGTCATCGCACGGTAAATAATCCTATTACAGGCGATACTAAAAACCCATTCACCTTTGCCACTACCGACAGCCAGCGCTTAGGTATTTTTGTGCAGGATGACGTCACTCTGTTAGATGGCGATTTGAATTTAATTGCGGGTTTGCGTTATGACTATTTCCGCAACACACCAGATCAACAACAGGCAGTAGACGCTGGTAAAGATCCTGCGAATTTCCAGGCCATGAGTGACAATTTCTGGTCACCGAAACTAGGATTAGTTTACCAATTGGCTGACTCTGTCAGCGTCTATGGTCAGTACGCCTACGGCTACAAGATGCCAACGCCAGATCAAAAATGGGGCGAGTTAGAAGTCGATGCTGGCTCGATGACCGATGTGATGATTCAGGCTAACTATGATCTAGAATCTGAGCAGTCTCATACTTGGGAAATCGGTGTTCGTGGTAATCATAGCGACACACAATATGAGTTAACAGCTTTCTATACTCAGGTAAAAGACTATATTGACTGGCAATATGTAAGTTATAAACCCCCAGTGTTTTTCCCTGAGATGAAACCTATGGAGTTTAAGTACCAGTACTTCAACCGTGATGAAGTGACCTTGTACGGTGCTGAGGCTCAGATTAATCATTGGCTGACTGATAGCGTCGAGCTATGGGGTAACGTCTCTTACACTTATGGTGAAGATGAAAATGGCGATTACCTTAACAGTGTTAGCCCACTCAAGGGGAATGCTGGTATTAACTGGTATACCGATATTGCCAATATGGAAGCAGATTTTGGCGCAGTCGTTCGCTGGGCAGATGATATGAGCCGCACTAATGATATCGAGTTAGCCGAGGATGATATTTGTGCCATGGGCTTATGTATTCCTAAAGAGGAGTTTAATGAGGTCTACGGTACAGCTGGTTATGCGGTTATGGATCTCACATTTGGCTTACGAATTGATGATAACTGGAAGCTACGTGCGGGTGTTTATAATCTATTCGATAAAGAATATATCGATTATACCGATGTTGCTGGTCAATCAGTATTTCTGTTAGGTGCAAGTATGGATTTAGAAAAAGAAGACTTCACTCAGCCAGGCCGTTATTTCAGCGTTAAAGTTAATTATCAGTTTTAATCATCCGCTTAATCATCGTTGCGTTGAGTAATATCTAAAGAAAAATTGAGCGCTCTGACCCAGAGCGCCAATGTCTAAATTCTGCAAAATCCCTTCTGGTATTATCTGAATTCGTTGGCGGTGTAGTTATACCAATTACATTAAGTATCTGTTCATTCAGCGGGAATTCAAAGCGCTGAAGGCAAGGTTAATATTTTGCTTCTCGGCATTTATTCCTGACAATGCTCTACCTCCTATATCCCTATAGTCGTGCAATATCGATATGCACCACATCCATGTGGCTTACGGATGATTGAAGCTAATAGTTATTCTCGGCTCTGGCATACTCGGTAATTGCTCCTGCGTTACTCTACCTCCTGAATCCATTCAGTCGTGCTTCGCCCTATTTTCTGCATCTGACCTCCAGGGAGGGAGGAAATGTCTCATTTTGTATGGAACAAAATAGACCATGCAGTCGTATATCTAAATCATTCAACGCAGTATCTAGGGCTTTGAAACCCACAGTGCAGTGTTATTGGAGTCAAAGGGCGAGCTGTCGTTTCTGGTGATTGCAATTGCGCTTAAATGTCTGGTATTGAGGATCTGCACTTCATGTCTGGTTTAGATATCTGTTTATATTTATTAAATAAATACCCACATGGTGCTATGTGGAAAATTTCAGTTCTTGGACTAAGCTCATTATGAACATCTTACGTACTCAATATGAGATGAATTTGCTTCTGTCTTACTTGGCAAAGAATAGATGTCGTGTTGAGGGGGGATGATTCTAGACGTTAACTGGCTAAGGTGCTGAATCTGTATGGATGAGATATCAAATAACGAAGGCCGTCGTGGAAATAGAAGATATCATTCTCTTAGCTATAGTCTTACTTTATGGTTTCTTGCGCTATCACTACTTCCACTCATTGGTGTTTCTTGGTTTAGTTATGAACAAGCAAAGCAGAGTTTAGTCAATGCGGCAGAAGATGAGTTAACTCAATCATCTGTGTTGACAACACAAGCTATTGAGTCTTGGTTTAACTATCGCTTACTCGATTTAAGAGTCGAAGCTGAATCTCGTCATATGCCTAAAATGTTAGCATATCTAAGTGAGGGTTTAGTTTCGAGCGAGCTGACTCCCACTGAGTATGTGAAAAGCCCTGGTTGGTACAGCAGTGTAAAACCATAACAAAATCATGCAGTTACACTGGTTGAAAGCTATGATTACATTAGTGATATTTACCTGATAGATCCCAACGGCAATATTCTTTACTCGGTCGCTAAAGAAGGTGATTTGGGAGAGAACATCTATAGCCCCGTATTAAGGTATTCGCTGTTTTCTAATAGTGTCCAAAATACGTTAAACACAGGAAAAGCAAGTTTTTCTGGAATAGAACGTTATTCACTTTCCTCGGCAGCTATCTCAAGTTTTATTGTTTCAGCCATGTTTGATGATCATGGTCAAGCTATTGGCGCAATAGCCATTCAGTTACGTTTTGAGCCAGTTTTTACATCAATGAATTTAGCTGTAGGTAACAAGAGTTCATTAACTCACTATTTAGTCGATGAAAATGGTCTCTTGTTATCACCTATTCAAGATAATTGGGATGAAGTGGCTATTAAGTCGATAGATACTGCTCAGTTTAGAGCTTGGTTGGAGAGTCGCTCTAAAAATGATCGAAATGCTAGCTCTGAGGTTATTAAGGCCACGGGAATTGATTCACTCGCCTCAGAGTATTCAGGACCCAATGGCAAAAGTGTTATTGGCTTGCATCAATCGGTGAGTTTAGCTGATGTTGAGTGGTTGCTGATTAGTGAGGTTGATCGTGAAGAAGCGCTGGATGAGATTAATTGGCTTGCGAGAATGACCTTAATACTCGTTGCTATAACGATATTCGTCGTCATATTCACATCAATATTTGTTGCAAGAAAGATAACCAAACCAGTGAAAAAACTTGTCAAAGCCAATCTGGATGTTGCCAAAGGAGTGAATGTCGAACCGATACAGGTTGGCTGTAACAATGAGATCTCTCAATTGGTAGATGCGTTTAATGAGTTACTGGTGACCAGAAGAACCTTTGAAGACTCGCTTAGCCAGGCTAATTTACAGGCCGTTGAGGCACTTAATCGTTTAGAGAACCAAAAGTTTGCATTAGACCAACATGCCATTGTGGCCATCACTGATGTGAATGGGACGATTACTTATGTGAACCGGTTATTTACGGAGATCAGCGGTTATAGTGAGAAGGCATTGATTGGTAGAAATCATCGTTTATTGAATTCAGGTCGCCATCCTAAGGCGTTTTTTACCCAGATGTACAGTGTGATCTCTAAGGGAGAGGTTTGGAGTGCAGAGATCTGTAATCGTGCTAAAGATGGCAGCTATTATTGGGTTGATACAACCATTGTTCCTTTCAATAATGCTGCAGGTGAACCTGAAAGCTATGTCGCCATTCGTACCGACATAACCGAGAGGAAAGAGTCAGATTTACGGGTTAAAAAAGGCCTATCATTAATGCTCTCAGTGATGGAGTCGACCGATAATGGCATCTTAGTCACTGATCCCGATGGGCGTGTGTTGCAGTTTAATCATCGCTTCTGTGATATTTGGTCCATAACACCTGAGACACTGGAGAACCTAGAGCATGGTGAATTTGCCTATATGGATAAGTTACAACTTATCGATGGAGACAGCTTTATAGATGCTATAGAAAGCCTTTATCAAGAACCTGAATTGGAAGGTTTCGATACACTTTTTTTTAAAGATGGCAGAGTGTTTGAACAAGTTTCATTATCGATGAATAGTGGTAAAGAATTTCTGGGACGAGTCTGGAGTTTCCATGATATTAGCCAGAGAATGCAAACTCAGAGTGAGCACCAACAAGCAAAGGAAGCAGCTGAGTCAGCAGTGAAGGCTAAAAGTGAGTTTCTGGCCAGTATGAGTCATGAGATCCGTACACCGATGAATGGTGTCTTAGGTATGCTAGGACTCCTTTACAATTCGAAACTCACTGACTTTCAGCAACGAAGAGTGGGGATAGCCCAATCAAGTGCTCAGTCTTTGTTAACGTTAATCAATGATATTTTGGATTACTCAAAAATTGATGCGGGTAAGCTGGAGCTAGAGGAGTTGGAATTTAACCTAAGAAGTATGTTAGGTGAATTTGCCGAAGGAATGGCGCATCAGGCGCAGCACAAAAACATTGAGTTAATCTTAGATCTTAAAGGGATAGAGCAAGCTTACGTTAAGGGAGATCCTAGTCGTTTGCGTCAGGCTTTGACCAATTTGGTCAGCAATGCGATTAAGTTTACTCAAGATGGTGAGATCACAATACGCGCTAAACTGTTGCCAGCGAAGGATGAAGCTTTGTGGCGGTTTTCATGTTCAGTGACTGATACTGGTATCGGTATTCCCACTGATAAACTGGTGAGCCTCTTCGATTTTTTTAGTCAAGTTGATAGCTCTACAACGCGCAAATTCGGTGGAACAGGATTAGGACTAGCTATAGTGAAACGGATCTGTGGTCTCATGGGGGGCGACATATCAGTAACGAGTGAGGTTGGAAAGGGAAGTTGTTTTGAGTTGGAGGTTGATTTACTCAGGAGTGAGCATTCTCAACTAGTGGTACCTACAGTCAATATTGAACAGCTTAGTTTGCTCGTCGTCGATGATAATCTAACAAACAGAGAGGTTATCATCGAGCAGTTGCAGCTTTGGGGGGCTAGCGTGGTGGGCGCTGACAGTGCCATTCATGCAATTGAGCTTTGTTCTTTCAGAGACCAAGACCCAGGACTACTTCAGTTTGATGTGGCATTTTTAGACATGCAGATGGCAGACATAGATGGTGCAGAGTTAGGTCGGCGATTAAAAAATGATACAAGATTTGCATCGATTAAATTGGTAATGATGACCTCTATGTCTCAAATCGGTGATGCTAAGTTCTTTGCGGATTTAGGTTTTAGTGCTTACTTCCCTAAGCCCACTACAACTAGCGATCTTTTCGACGCTCTGTCTATCATCTTCGATGATGGAGAAGTAATGGAAGGGGCTCAGCCGTTAATTACTCACCATTATCTACAAACATTAAACCATGCCAATGATCATCAAGCATTGGAGCTATCAGAATCGATACATATTCTACTAGTGGAAGATAATTATGTTAATCAACTTGTTGCTACTGGAATATTAGAAGATCTTAATGTTTCTGTGAGCATGGCAGATAATGGATCACAGGCAGTTAAGATGTTACAGGAGGTGAAAACACCTCCCTTTTCTTTAATTTTAATGGATTGTCAAATGCCCGAAATGGATGGGTATGAAGCGACGCGTCAAATTCGTGAGGGAATCGCAGGTGAAGGGTGTCGACAGATCCCTATCATTGCCATGACAGCCAATGCCATGATGGGTGATAAAGATAAATGCCTCGATGCTGGTATGGATGATTATCTAGCTAAACCTATTGATCCTAATAAGTTGCATGCGAAATTGAATCAATGGTTAGTTGTCGATGAAGTTGAACTAGAGTCTAAGGAGAATGAGAGTATTCAATCGCCACCTCATGAAGTGAATACTCTGGATCTCTCAAAACAACACGAGACAAATTTTATCCCTGATGCTCAGCCTGCTTCTATAATTGGTAATAATATGACAGACGATAAAATGATATGGGACAAAGACAGTTTGATGAAGCGTGCTATGGGTAAAGAAACACTTTTCAACTCCATTATTCACTTGTTTATGGAAGATATACCTTCGAAAGTGGAGGATCTTAAATGCGCAGTAAAAAATCAAAATATTAAAGAGGTAAGGCAAATCTCCCATACCATTAAAGGGGTTGCAGCGAACGTTAGTGGTGAATTACTTCGGGAACAAGCTGGGCTTATCGAAATGGCAGCTAAAGAGGGAGATCTTGCTAAGGCGCAAAGTCATCTACCAGAGTTATGTACCGCTTTTGATATTTTGAGCGCGAAGATTACTGAATACCAAAAGCTGCCTGAAATAGATCAAGATACAGATACAGGAGAATTTATGTCGCCTAAAGATGTAGAGCAATATTTGAGTCGACTGATTAAACAGCTTGCTGATGGGAGTTATATCAATGTTGAAGATTTTAGCTCTTTGAATAAGGCATCGGATGATAAGAATGTGCAAAATATTTTCGATCAGCTGCTTATTTATCTCAATGATTTTGATTATCTTGAAGCGAGCTCAGTGACAAATGACTTGGTGGCTATATACAGCAAATTAGCCTTAAGCAATGTAAAGGACTCTTAGTTATGGCTGGTAAAGCGACGATTCTCGTGGTGGATGATACTCGTACAAACATTGAGATATTGGCGGCTTGTCTTCAAAATGACTATCACTTGAAAGTGGCTAGGAATGGTACTCGATGCTTGGAGCTTGCAGAAAAAGAACCTATTCCAGATTTGATACTGCTTGATGTGATCATGCCTGATATGGATGGTTACGAAGTGTGCCGAAAGCTAAAAGCGAACTCTTTAACTCAACATATCCCCATTATCTTTGTCACGGGCAAAGATAGCGATGAAGATGAGGAGTATGGCTTACAACTTGGGGCCGTCGACTATATCACTAAACCCATACGTCCAGCGATTGTAACGGCTAGGGTTGGGACACATGTTATTTTGAAACAACAAAGAGATGAACTTAGAGACATGGCTTTGCATGATCAGCTTACGAGTTTATTCAATCGTCACTTTCTGATTGAAGCTGCAACAAATAAAATATCTCGCCTCTCTAGGCACGGCGGGAAACTATCTATTATGATGATAGATATTGATAATTTTAAGTTAGTTAACGATCAATTTGGACACCAGAGTGGGGATCTTGTGCTACAGGCTGTAGCGCATGTTTTGTCTGATTGTAATCGGAAAGAGGATGTCGTCGCCAGACTTGGAGGTGAAGAGTTTGTGATATTACTGGATCACTGTTCACTTGATGATACACAAGATAAAGCTGAACAACTGCGGTTGAAAATCGAAGAGTTAGATCCCGAACAAATTCATGTCACTGCAAGTTTTGGTATTGCTGAACTGCAATCTGATGGTGAGGAATTCGAACACCTCCTTGCTCGAGCTGATGAAGCTGTTTACTTAGCCAAGGAAAAAGGCAGGAATTGTATTGTTAAAGCCAGCAATGATCTTGAGTCTGAAATTGATATTAAGTAATTAGCCACATGTGTCCAGATATAGGTAACCACCCATCAACACTCAATGTAGTTTAATGGCCTTAAATAGAGGGATTGACCGTTATGAAAGAACGTCCAAAAATATTGATTGTTGATGATACTGCTGTGAGTCGAGTAATGCTTAAGGGGATTCTTGAAGATGAGTATGAAATCTCTGAAGCTGACAGTGGTGAAACCTGTCTCGCTTCAGTAAAGGAGAGCATTCCTGATCTTTTACTGCTTGATGTTGATATGCCTGGTATCTCCGGATATGAAGTGTGTGTGCACTTAAGGAAAGAGGCGGCAACAGCTCATATTCCCATTATATTTGTATCTGGATTGGATACTGTAGAGGAGAGGCTTACAGGCTTTGAAGCCGGTGCAGATGACTATATTATTAAGCCAGCCGAGCCAGAAGAACTGCATGAGAAAGTGAATTTATGTTTAAGTCATCATAGGAAAATGAGCACAGCACAAGAATCGGCCTCAGAGGCAATGGCAATTGCCATGGAAGCCATGACTGTGAGCAGTGAGCTGGGTCAGATAGTTCAGTTTATTAAAGATGTACAGTCAATAGAGTTAGCTGAGGATGTGGGTTTGGCAATGAATAACATCCTATTAAACTTTGGTATGCATGCGGCTTCACGCGTAGATACTGGAAGCATCTCTTTTGTGGGTTGTCAGAAAGATAGCATTGAAGCTGAATTGCTAACTCGTTTTTCTTACTATAATGAACGGATACTCAGTGTTGGGATCCGAACCATCATTAGAGATCCTCATATTGTACTACTGATCAAAGATATGCCGTTAGGTGATGAGAAACGTTGTGGTAGGTTAAGGGATCACCTAGCAGTACTAATGGATATTGCAGATGTACAGTTAGCAAACCTGACAGCGAGAGCAAAAATGCTTGAACAGAGGCAAGTCATTTTTACTCAAGTTATCTCTATGACAGAGAAGCAGATTAAGCAAACTTCAGAGCGGTTAATCACCCATGAAGAATACTCACAAGGTTTAATGCGAGGTATGTTAATTGATTTAGAAGGCATGTTATTTAGTTTAGGTTTAGAGGAAGATCAGGAGAAAAAATTGATGAGTTTGGCGGATGAAACATCGACCAAGTTAGAGGCGAGTCAGGGGCAAAATGAGCTCGTTAATAAAGAACTTGGTTCGATTCTAGAAGGGCTTTATAAGTTCTTTAATACACTTAATAAGCCTAGTGAACCAGTTTAATTAATGATAAAAGTCTGATTACTCATAAGTCCGCTGTGCGTAAGCGAGCAAAAGACTTTTCTAAACTCAGCTCCCAACGTCTGATTTGATTATTTTTTCTTATATTCGATAGAGAGAAAGTCAGTTGAATTGCTTGTCTTGTCTCTTCAATTGTTAGTAAGGTAATGAAAATGCCGAAGTGTTCAAAATAACCCAGTTCAATGTGATTCCCTTTGTTTGGCCAGTGTTTTCTACCGTTCAACTCTGTTTTTTAGCCGCCACCTCAAGATGCTTGTAGGCGTGTCACTCGCGCACGTATAAGAAAATAAACACTGTCGACATCAAATTTATATATAAAAAATCATTTTTTCATCTGAAATAGTCTCAATACTTGATTAAAAGCAATTTAATTAAATGAATAACACACTATATTCCCTGCGCTTTCAGTATATAGCCGTTTTATTTAAAAATTGAACCCTCACAATAAAAAATCATCAAAAGAGAATTACGTAGACTATGACAGCAACCACTTATCAACCTGGAGAGATCCGTGGGTTGATTGAAATTGATGCATCAAAGTGTAAAGGCTGCGATGCTTGTCAAAAATTTTGCCCGACTAACGCGATAGAAGGCTCGTCGGGAGCTCCACACAGCATAAATATCGAAAAATGCTTAAGTTGTGGACAATGTTTAATCAACTGCCCATTTAGTGCGATAAAAGAAACTCACAGTGCGCTAGATGATGTAATTAAAAAGCTCCATGATAATAACACCACTGTGGTGGGTATCATTGCCCCTGCGGTCAGAGTAGCCATTGGTGAAGAGTTTGGTCTTGGCACTGGAGAACTAGTGACGGGTAAACTGTATGGTGCAATGAACAAAGCAGGTTTCAAAATTTTTGACTGCAACTTTGCTGCTGACTTGACCATTATGGAAGAGGGTAGTGAGTTTATTCATCGTCTGCATGCCAATGTTAAAGGCGAACCTAATGCAGGAGCCTTACCGCAGTTTACCTCTTGCTGTCCAGGCTGGGTTCGTTATGTGGAAACTCGTTATCCTAATCTGTTACCAAACTTATCTACAGCCAAGTCGCCACAGCAGATGGCAGGCACAGTCGCTAAAACTTATGGTGCTAAGGTTTATGACATGCAACCGGAGAAAATTTTCACCGTCGCTGTTATGCCATGTACCTCGAAAAAGCTAGAAGCCTCACGCCCAGAGTTCAACTCAGCGTGGCAATATCACCAAGAGCAAGGTGCTAATCTCCCATCATATCAGGATATTGATGCGGTATTGACGACCCGTGAAATGGCTGAACTGCTGAAAGTTCTGGATATCGATCTGGCCACCACTCCAGCATTTGAAGGCGACAGTTTGTTTTCTGAATATACTGGCGCTGGTACCATTTTTGGCACCACTGGTGGTGTCATGGAAGCGGCTTTACGTACCGCTCATAAGGTGTTGACTGGCAACGAAATGGCCAAGTTGGAATTCAACCCTGTTCGCGGCCTTGAGGGGGTGAAAACAGCCTCGGTCACTTTGCATGACACGGAACTAAGTCAAGATGTCACCATTAACGTGGCCGTTGTTCACGATATGGGCAATAACATCGAACCGATTTTGCGTGACATTATGGCCGGTACCTCCCCTTATCATTTCATCGAAGTCATGAATTGTGCCGGTGGTTGTGTGAACGGTGGCGGCCAACCAATTGACGGTAGTGGTTCATCATGGCTTGGTAATATCTAAGGAGTATGTAGCAATGACTAAGAAAAAATATGAATTTGCGGAAGACAGTTTTTTCCTCTCCCGTCGTAAGTTCATGACTATCGGTGCCGCTTTTGTTGCCGTAATGGCCATACCTGTTGGTTGGTTCAGTAGTACGTTGGCTAAGCGTAATGATTACATTAAGGCGCGCAGTGCTGGCTTGTACAAAGATGACACCATTGCCAAAGTGCGCGTTAGCCACGGTAATCCTGCGGTTACTAAATACTACGAAGAGTTCGGTGGTAAACCCCTAGGGCACCTGTCTCACGATCTATTACATACCCACTTTGTTGACCGCACTAAGCTGAACTCTTAATGGAGAAAATGACGATGAATCATGCTCAGCACGACATGAGACCTGTTTTGAAACACCCTCTTAATGTTCGAGTGTTTCACTACATTTTACTATTGAGCTTTTTGCCATTGGCAGCAACCGGCTTACTGTTATTTTTCAAACCATTGTCACAGGAAAGCATGCAGCTGACCTATGATATTCATATCATAGCTGGTGTAGTACTGACATTGGATGCTGTTGCCTTCACCCTAATGGCCTTCGATCGCGTCGTGCTATTTATTGCCCGCTTGTTCAGCTTTTCTATGCGCGATGTAAAATGGTTTATGGTGCTAGGTGGCTATCCACAAAAGTTCCTACTGGGCAAGAAAGTCCCTGTTCCTCCAATGAACAAGTATAACTCTGGCCAGAAATTGTTCGGCATTTGCGTACTGATTGGCGGCACAGTACTGATCCTGTCAGGTTTAGTCTTGTGGTTGATCCCACACGTTGCACCACGTGATTTGGTCTGGGCACTCGGTATGGGACATCTGTTATTTGGTTTGCTATTGACCGCGTTCCTACCAATTCACTTATTTCTAGCGGTATATCGCTTCGATGATTTCAAAGCAATGATGCTACATGGAAATGTGCCTTATCACGATGCGGCTGAATACACCCCGTTTTGGGTACAAGAGGAGATATCTCCTGCTACCACTAGCGGTGACCAACTGATTAATAAGTAGTTACTTGCTTACGTCCAGTGAATCCAGCAGCAGTCATCACTTCGGCGACTGCTGCTTTCTGTATATATTAAGTAGAGATTTAAATGGTTATGACCTCAGCACAGCATTCTCCCCTGTTAAAGCCAACGTATGATCCAAGCGTAAACTTCATTGATGATAGTGCTATTTGGAGTGCTATCGAAAACGCGGAAAATTCAAGCGAAATAGAAATTCGCGTGATTTTGGAAAAAGCCCGTCAATGCAAAGGACTCAGCATCGCTGACACAGCAGTGCTATTGCAGAATCAACACAAGGAACTGGATGAAGAGATTTTTGCTGTTGCTCGTGAGATTAAAAATAAGATTTACGGTAACCGTATAGTGCTATTTGCCCCACTTTATGTCTCAAACCACTGTGCAAACAGTTGTAGCTACTGCGGTTTCAATGCAGACAACCATGAACTGAAACGTAAAACCCTCAAGCAAGCTGAGATCCGCAAAGAAGTGAAAGTGTTGGAAGCCATGGGACACAAGCGTATTCTGGCGGTTTATGGCGAGCATCCCCGTAATAACGTCAACGCTATCGTTGAAAGCATCCAGACCATGTACGACGTAAAAGATGGTAAAGGGGGCGAGATCCGCCGTATTAATGTCAACTGTGCACCAATGAGCGTGGAAGATTTTAAAATTCTGAAGACAGCCGCTATAGGCACTTACCAGTGTTTCCAGGAAACTTATCACCAGCCAACCTATGAAAGCGTCCACCTGAAAGGCAAGAAGAAAGATTACTTATATCGCTTATATGCCATGCACCGAGCCATGGAAGCAGGTATTGACGATGTGGGTATTGGCGCTCTGTTCGGACTTTATGATCATCGGTTCGAACTACTGGCTATGTTGACCCATGTTGAGCAGATGGAAAAGGAGTGTGGCATAGGCCCACATACTATCTCGTTCCCACGTATCGAACCCGCTCACGGATCAGCGATCAGTGAAAAACCGCCCTATGAGGTCGACGATGAATGCTTCAAGCGCATAGTGGCCATTACTCGTTTAGCCGTACCTTACACAGGTTTAATCATGAGTACCCGAGAAGGCGCAGTGCTACGCAAAGAGCTGCTTGATCTGGGCGTATCCCAAATAAGTGCAGGATCCCGTACCTCTCCTGGTGGCTATCAAGAAACCACATCGAATCAGCATGATGCCGAACAATTTAGTTTGGGCGATCACCGCGCGATGGATGATGTTATCTATGAATTAGTCACTGAGTCTAAATCAGTGCCCTCATTCTGCACCGGTTGCTATCGCAAAGGTCGCACTGGCGATCATTTTATTGGATTGGCAAAACAGCAATTCATCGGTAAATTTTGCCAACCCAATGCGCTGATCACTTTTAAAGAATATCTAAACGATTACGCCAGCGAGAAAACTCGCGAAGCAGGCAATGCACTTATTGAGCGGGAGTTAGACAGATTAAGTCCGAGTCGACGTAAGAATGTCATCGCTTATCTGGATAAAACAGACGAAGGTCAGCGTGACTTGTATCTATAACTTATGATTGCACAAGCAACATCAGTGACACCAGGGCTCGATATTGATGCCCTGTGTCAATTGATCCCACAGAGTCAATGTGTGGTTTTTCATGCTGCGCTTTATAGTAACTTTGCTCGTTCCAAGGTTGAGCAAAGTCTACATTTCGCCTTAGCAAGCAACCCAAAGATACAGGTTTATCTTATTGAGCAGGCGTTTGAGCTAACGAATCCTTGGCACGGTGAGTTTGGCCGTATATTACGAGAGCAGATCTGCGTTGATGAAATGCATGATTTATTTTTGCAGTCCCATATATGGTGCCAACTTCTGCTGCAGAAGTACCCCAATCAAGTGCATCATCTTGTGAGTAATCTACTGCCTTGCCAGCCCATTTTACTCATAGATAATCATGTTTTTACAGGTCAATATGCTCATTGTGAAATCGCAGCTCCTCAAGGTGTTTGGTTACACATTGATGGCGGGCTACTTGGCATTAATGTGGCAATGTTCCGTGATTGGTTACAACAAGGCATCGGGGTCAAACGATTAGCTGAACAAATAAAGCCACCACTGGCACAACAACGAACATCAGAACTAACATCCGCTCAAATAGCTGTTTATCGCTATGTGGCGGAGTGTGGGCATGCAATTGAAAATGCAACTAAATTTTAAATCTGAAAAATTAACTCATCATGACATTCTGGCATTATTACAAGGTTGCGATGATGACAGCTTATTTAAACAAGCTCATCAAGCCACGCTTGAGCAATTTGAAGGCCAAGTGTATATGCGTGGCATTATTGAGTTTTCCAATCAATGTCGGAACGATTGCCACTACTGTGGTTTAAGAACCAGTAACCGTCAGGTGAAGCGCTATCGACTGACTCATGGACAAATTATGGCGGCTGCTGAGTCCGCTTATCAAGAGGGAATGGGCACCATTGTTTTACAATCTGGTGATGATTACCGTTATCGAATGAAGGATATCGAGCAGATTATTGTTGAGATAAAGCAGCAATTTGGCTTAGCTATCACCTTATCTCTGGGCGATAGAACATTCGATGAACTTAGTTGCTGGAAACAAGCAGGGGCCGACCGCTACCTGTTAAAAATGGAAACTTTCAACGAGGGCTTATTTAGGCAGTGCCGGCCTAAAAAGTTATTTCAACAACGACTAAAAAAAATCAAATTATTACAAAAGCTAGGCTATCAAACGGGGTCTGGTGTGATTGTAAATTTGCCCGGTATGACGTTAGCAATGTTAGCCGATGACATCATTAAACTCAGTCAATTGAAGCTGGACATGATTGCTTGCGGACCCTTTGTTGCGCATCCGCAGACCCCCTATGCATCGTATCCTGATGGAAGTGTTATTGTCAGTCATAGAGTCAGTGCCATCTTAAGGCTACTCAACCCTGGGGCTAATATTCCGGCCACAAGCGCCCTTGATGCCATACAAGCAGGTGCTAGAGAAGCTGCGCTGCTTCGTGGTGCTAATATAATCATGCCCTCTTTTACTCCTGAGCAAGCCTTTGCCGATTACAATATCTATCCTGGCAAAAACGCCAGCAAGGTAAAACTCATTGAACGTATTAGCGCGATAAAATTAGCCATTTCAACTATTGGATTAACTGCAACCTCGGCCAGAGGTGATGCGCTTAGGAAACATAATGTCAACAATCATAACTAATAGTACGCCTCGCGGGGTACGCTATCAAATTGCCATCATAGGACGTCGCAACACGGGCAAATCTTCATTATTTAATCTAATTACAGGTCAAGATATTGCGATTGTCTCAGATACTGCAGGCACCACGACGGACGCGATTGCCAAGCCCTATGAGTTATTGCCTTTAGGTCCAGTGACTTTCTATGATACTGCCGGGCTTGATGATGAGGGGGAACTAGGATTACTGCGTGTTAAAGCCAGCCGAAAAATAGTGTACCGAGCTGATATCTGTTTATTGGTAACCGATGAGCACGGCTTGAAGGATAAAGAGCTGCAACTTATTGCTGAATTAACCCAGTTGACTATCCCATTTATTATTATCTTTAATAAGGCCGATATTGCTGATATTGCCGCGGATGATGTTAACTTTTGTCAGGAACGGGCATTAATCTACTTATCGGCATCAAGTACTCTGCAAACGGGAGCTGATGAAATTAAGCAAGCCATCTATGACATAGCGCCTGCTGAGCTTAAGCGTGAACCAGTGTTAGCCAGCGACTTGTATCAAGCTGGAGATACCGTGCTATGCGTCGTGCCTATCGATATGTCGGCACCAAAGGGGCGCTTAATTCTGCCTCAGGTGCAGGTATTGCGTGAAGCTCTAGACATGGATGCTATTGCCACGGTAGTAAAAGAAACTCAGCTTCAAGCAGCGCTAAATCAACTGGCCAAACCACCAAAACTTGTTATTGCCGACTCTCAAGTGATAAAGCAAGTGGTACAAATTGTCCCTGACAATGTTCCTCTAACCACCTTCTCAACCCTATTTGCGCGTTTTAAGGGCGATCTTGATGTGTTAGCACAAGGGGCTGATGCGCTAGATAGCCTACAAGATGGTGATAAAGTGTTGATGGCTGAGGCTTGCAGTCATCACTCCCAAGACGATGATATTGGCAGAGTCAAATTGCCCAATATGATCAGGCAATACAGCCAGAGGCAACTCACTTTTGAGATCAAATCCGGACACGATTTCCCCGACAACTTAGAGGACTATGCTTTGGTGGTACACTGCGGCGCCTGCATGCTTAATCGCACCGAGATGTTAAGAAGGGTCAGAGAGTGCCAACGACGAGGTGTGCCGGTGACTAATTACGGTATCGCAATATCAAAAATACAAGGCGTGTTATCTAGGGTGATGCAACCTTTTATGTAGAGGGGGAACAGTTGGAGAGGGAATTTATTAAAGGTACCAGCTAAATAGAAGTGAACCATAGCCATGCCACTTGGCTGAGTCAGCCTGATGTTCTTTTGTATAGGTATTAAAGCTCCAGCCAACCGACCACGTTGGCTGAGACCAAATGATACCTGTGGTAAATCCAGCCTGCTTATTTTCCAGCTTAAGATCTGACTCATAGGGCAGGGAGCCCGCTAAGCTCAAATCGTTGAACCTATAGCCAACAAAGGCTCTACTATAAAGGATGAATGTGTTCCTGTTAGATGTGGAGGTTAGATTTCCCATATGTCCGCGGTGTTGACTTAAACGGCCAAACGAGTCTTCTAAATTGTTGCCCCAACGCAAAGTGAGCCCCAGATCGGTTTCAGTTCGAAAATTACCAGCTTGAGTATGGCTAAAACCACTTAGCTCCCACTGTGTTTGCCCAACAAAAGCATTGTTAAATGCATCGCGTCTCAGTAATAGCCCATCTAACTCATAGGCAAGTTGAAGCGTTACTTGATTCTCTATCTGGTATTGCCAACCTAAAGGAGGCGAGGAGCCTGTGATCTTGTGAACAAACTCCTGTACTTGCTGAGCACCTGATGCGGGGCCTATTACGCCAAGGGAGAACCAGTTTTTTAGTGCCCACTTGTTACCGTAATGGACTGTATGGCTCTCAATAGCTAAATACCCTGCGTAAGGGCGATCTGTACTCTGAGGTGCTTCAAGTTCTATCTCTGCTGGCGTCCACATCTGTTGAGAAAGTTTTAGCCCCAAGCCCGTTCGCCATCGCCTAAATCAAAGGTGAAATACTCTTGCCACTGTAAAGGCCGAGCAAGTTCACTGGGATGGGTCTTAGCTGCGCTTTCCCAGCTCAACATCATGCCATTGGTGTAATTGCCATCGTCGCCAAAGATAATGTCATTATCGAGTTGCAGATGCCACTGACCACTGTATGCCGAGGTTGAAAAGAGCAGAGAACCCAGCGTGCAAAGATACCCTAAGATGAGTTTATATTTCAAAGGCGACTCCGTGAATGTGGGTATAAAAGTTTACAACAGCTTATCGAAAAGAGTTACAGGGAAACAAGCAGTTAAATGTGACGTTTTGTACCCAAGAGGATTATCTATCGATGGAAAATAAATCATGATTAGACTCTCATCGTTGGTGTTATTTATGTTTCGACGTAAATGCATTGCGCACAACTTATCTAGAGTGTACTCTGTGGTTAAATTAAATTGCGCGCAAGTTAATTGTGCTGTCACATTATTCATAAACGCTGGAGATAAATGATGAAGCCGTTATATAAAACAAGTGCAACAGCGAGTGCAGGACGAAATGGTAAGGTATCAACTGATGATGGGTTACTATCGCTTTCATTAAGTTACCCAAAAGAGATGGGAGGAACTGGCGAGGCGACGAATCCTGAGCAGCTATTTGCAGCTGGGTACAGTGCGTGTTTTTCAAATGCGATATTACATGTGGCTCGTGAAGCTAAATTGATATTAAAACAAGCCCCAGTAACCGCAAGTGTCGCTATAGGGGCAAGAGAGGAGGGAGGGTTTGCTTTAACTGTTGCGTTATCTGTATCACTGGATCTGCCTCAAGAGCAAGCTGTTAACTTGGTGACACTGGCCCACCAAATATGCCCGTATTCTAACGCCGTTAGAAACAATATAGATGTTGCATTAACAGTGAATGGTCAAGCCATTTAATATCATAAATAGGGATTGTTAAATGCGCAATGAGATAACCATGAATACCCTATTGTTGACGAGTGGCAGAGTGTTATTGGCACTCTACTTCTTACTGCCAGGTATTATGAAGTTTGTTAGTTGGGATATGCATATAGCCTTAATGGAAAAGCATCATATGTTGATGGTCCCGGTTTTACTTGCCACTGCTGGGGTATTCCAAATTGGTGCAGCTATAGCACTTATTTTAAATCGATATACCTATATTGTCTCTTTGTTACTTGCAGTGTTAGTACTCACTATTAATTTTAATTTGCATGATTTCTGGAACTATACAGGTGTCGAAGGGGCACACGAAATGCAAAACTTTGTGAAAAACCTAGGCATTTTAGCTGGGTTGCTTGTGTTAGCAGGACACGCAAGAATGGAGTTAGATAGAAAGGGATAAATATCTGAGTTTATTTACGCTAAAACAAAAACCACAATTAAGTGGTTTTTTTGTTTGTTAAATCTAAAACAAACGTGCATTTTTAGCTAAATTGGTCTTGAAGATATGCATGAACGAAGGGGGTTGTTCGATATTAATTGGCACTTTTAGTTTGCGTGCTACATCATTGGCTGCGATCAAGCCTCTGATATGATGCTGCTGATGATCGATAACTAAAATATGATGTAAACCATTTTCTTGTAGCGAGCGAACCACATCACTCACTGTAGCAGACGTAAGCTGCTCATAGTCCAATGACATTAACTCCTCTCTCGGGATCATCATATCGGTGACCAATAACTCATCTAAGTTGCTATTAAATTTGTTGGTCATTTTAAGCATTTTACTATTTGACAGCTGATGCTTAGTGATCACTCCTAGAAACTTATTCTTTTTGTCGACGACTAGACGCATAAAGGAATGGGTTTTCTCCATTATCTCTAAGGTTTTCACGGCGCCGGTATTCGAATCTACCACCATAGGTTGGGAGTGATCAAAATCAGTGAATATAGATAAGGCGGGAGAGTTTAGTTGAGTGATCTCACTATTGGTTGACCAAAGCAGATGATCAACCGAGGCTGTGCTGAAAAGTGCTAAATTTCTCATTCATGGGTTTCCTTAAACTGTGAAGGTTAGGTATAGATCGGTCGTGGGATCTATCACTTCTGTGGCGATATTGATGGTTAAGTTGATGGCTAAATGGATAGTCATGGAAATCAACAGTTAGGCGAAAGGGCCATCAAGTACTGAGCTACAGGAGTTGCTTGAACGACTATCAAGTTAGTTTATATAAAGCAAGCGAGTCAATCACATTAATGACAATTAATTTATGTATAAGTAATTGATGCAGTTGTTGTTTATTTGTAACTAATGGCCTTTCTTAGTAAAATTTAGGCATAAAAAAAGCCCCGATACTTTCATATCGGGGCTTTCTTAGTAATTGGTGGAGGCGGCGGGGCTCTGGCTTCTGTCTTATGGTATTGTTTTGATTGACATTTAACATTCCCACTCTCTTTTGGTGTTACTTTAGGTGTTACATTTGTTCGATGGCGCAAACACTATTTGTGTAACCAACCCAAATTATTTTCCTAAATGAGGAAGTAGTGCTCTGGGATGTATATTTTATTTCGTTTTAAAACGTCAAATAAAGTATTTTGGTTGAAAAGTGAATGAGTCTAAAATATAAGTAAGTATTTCGATCATCCCATCTCGCTCTAGGGAGATTCTATCTTGAAATATTCTAATAAATTCATGACAAGTAAAGATCTTGAGCAGAGTATGCTGTCAATTGGTGAACTTTGGGTTGATCTTTCAGTAATTGTTCATCCAGAGTAACGCCCATGCGGCGTAGATAATAATGCAGCAAAGCCTTACGAGTAGTGATTGTTAGCTTACGATAATCCATCGCATAGTCTTCTGCAACGACACATTGTTGTTTATCCGAAAGGTTAGGGTTAGGTATAATATTTACCGAAACTTGATTGTTCCAGTTATCATCATGTTCCCGCGTATTGGGGGATCTATCCATTAAGTCAGGTTCGTTTCTGAAGCGACTAAGCACGAAGTCGCGGAAAGCTGTTTTTTCTTCACAATAGGCCCTCACATGCCATCTAATACCGTCATAGACGAGACTATGAGGGGCGATTATTCGTCCTCGGATTTCAGGTGTAGAGAGCGAAACGTAATCGATATCTATGCGAAGGTTTGCTCTTGCTGCAGCAATTAACCCGCGAACGATTTTCGAAGAAACGACCCTGTCAGGAACATTTAATACTGTTGACTGGGCTTCTCCCCAACTGAAGAATTCGAATGTTTCTTCGTGGTTGTACTGCTGATGAAGCATTGTCAGGTATTCATGAGCAGTGCCTTCAGTAAAGAAAGGTTTAAAATCATCAGCTGGTCTATAGCCTTTAATAGTCCTATCTAGTACTAACTGTTCTCGATCAGTAAGGCTTAGGTATTTGTTGATATCCCTTGAAGCCTGTTGGCGTCCTATACGAAAAGCATCGCATAGGTGGTTTGTCGTAAGGCGTCCTTCCCACTGAGCGATGATTTCGATTAGTCGAAATCTCACTTGCTGATCCCACTTGATATCTTTCTGATTCATAGCTGATGCTCAAAAATGTTACATGTTTATGTATACAGTATATACATGTATACACAAAGTACATATATTAACGGTGGAAATTGACCAATCATTTTTCGAATATGGAAGTATAGATGAGACATAGTTATCAATAGCTTTACGGATAGCAACCCGATTTAGCTTCCATTAGACCCTAATTATTCTGGTAAGATTTCAACCAGGAAAATAATATAAATAGAGAAAAAACAATGATGTATGCTGGATTGAAAAGAGTCGTCACAATAAACTCATACCAGAAAAAAAAGATGTTTTCAGAGTATGATTTCGATTCAGCTACTCAGTTAACAGGTGATAACGGCGCTGGTAAAACATCATTACTGAGGCTTATTCCTTTCTTCTATGGTGCCACAGGGACTCAGATTGTTAGGAAGTCTAACGTTAATAAGCCATTCGCTGAGTGGTATTTACCCAATAACAACAGCTACCTTGTTTTTGAGTTTACAACCGCACGTGGTCAAACTGCTCATGTAATCTGTTGCCGCAACCTAAGCACGAAAGGCGGTATTATGTACCAGTTCGTCAAAGGTGAGTTTGACCAATCCGTGATAATCAAACAAGACCACGAAGAAAAGCCATACGCCATTGCCTGTACCAAATTGGCTGCTGAACTGACAGGTAAAGGTTTCGATTACGAATCTCGTATCACTAGTGTTAAAGAGTACCGCGAAATCATCCAAAACATTAATGCTGGTACTCGAAACAACAAATTCCTTAGTTACTCTCTGTGTTCTGGCCGTAATGACGTTCGCCACATCGAAAAAATCACCGCTGCATTGATTCAGGGGGAGTTTAACATGGTCGACACTAAGGCGCTTTTCCTTGATATTCTTGAGCAAGGTAATAGCAATCTTGAATTCGGTGTTGATGCTAATAAGATTGAACAATGGTGTGATGATTACAGCGGTCTAACAGCTTTCCTTGGCAAAAAAGATGCCTTTACAGAGGCTATTGCCAACAATAAACAGATTGCCTATCTAACTAGCCGACTAGCCAATGCTTTGTGGGTTATTCGTGAAGCATCTGACGAGCTTGCTGAGTCACTTTCAAAAGCGCATCGTGAGCGAGCAGAATACATCGAGACTAGTAACAAACAGATTGAAGACGTCAACACCCAAAAACTCGACAAAGAGATCAGCCACAACTCACTTCAAAACGGCATCCGTAGCCTTGATTCTGAAATTGAAGCACACCACCTAGTGCTGTTGAAATATGAAGATAACGATTACCCAGAGCTATCCATCAAACTTAAACAGCTTCCTGATATGGAAGACAAGTTAGCTTATCAAAGAGATAGTTACGTAGAGCTTGAAGTTAAGGTGATTGACGCAAAAGACAAGCGCGATCGTGATTTTCAAAACCTTGAAAGCAAGTTCAATAATGAAAAGTCCAAGCTCACAGATCTAAAGCTAAAAGCCCAACAAGAGACCAAAGCGAAACAGGCTAAAGTAGATGAGACTTTTCAGCAGCAGTTAAACGAACTGACTAAGCAGCACAACAGCTTCACCAAAGATAAAGTTACTGTGCTCACAGAGTGTAAGGCTAAACTGGCCACTCAAGAACAGCGCCTGAAGAACCCTGATATTGATGAGCTTCTTATCGAGCAGCGCGAGCGGCTTGAATCAGAAAAAGACAAACTTCAAGACCAAGCCAATGAATTCAATAGAGCTGTCAACTTGGCTGAAAAAGAAGACGGTAAACTACATAAAAAACGTGAAAATCTGCTTTCTGATTTAGAGATAGCCTGTAACAATAAGCGTAATGCTGAAGAAAAATTGAAGCTGGTTAACGCTCGACTTGACCCTGAGTCCGGGACACTGTTTTCGTTCCTTGAGAACCACAAGGAGGGGTGGCAAAGCTCTCCACTCGGTAGCATTCTCACAGAAAACCTTTTGATGGATACCACACTTGCGCCATCGATGACCGAAGATTCTGGCAGCTTGTTTGATTTGAGCATCGACACGAGCAATTTACCTGACTGCACGGTGACTAACCAATCGGATGTCGAGGAGCAAGCCAATTTAATGGACTTTATCGATACGCTTGAGGACTCTGAGGCAGATCTGAACAAGCAGATCAAGAAAAACGATGGCGCCATTAAAGACTCAAAGATTGAATTATCACGAATTCGCAGTGAACTTCGAAACACAGATAACGACTTAGCTCAAACTAAGAGCAACCTTGATAATAAAAAAATTGAGATTGCCCGAGCTAAGGAGACTCTGATTGAGCAAGTTAGCTCAAGCATTAAATCGATCCGCCTAAGTATCTCTTTAATTAAAAAAGAGATATTAGAGTCAGAGGAGCGCTTTGAAGAAGCTAGAACGAAGCTGAATGATGATAGGCTTACTCAGAACGGCAATATCGAAACCGCGCTCGCAATCAGTATCGATACCATCGACAAAACGATAAAAAAGAACCATCAGGTGCTAGGTGAGAACAAAGAACGCATCAACATGGAGTACGAACAGCGTCTAAGCGAACAAGGTATTTCCTGTGAAATCTACCAGCGCTACAAGGAAGAGATTGAGCAGCTTGACGACGAGATCAAGAACCTAAAAGCGAAGTCTCAGATAATTAATGCATATGAGACTTGGTTGTCTATCTATGAAATTGACGATCCGAAGCGTCGCCAATCGCGCAACGACAAGCAAAAAGAGCTTGAATCGGTTAATCATGAAATCAAGTCATTTGAAACCAAGCTAAGAGAGCTACGAAGCGAAGATCACCGTATCAGGCAACAGTTCAAAGAAACCACCGATACATTGGAGAAGCGTAAGAGTCGTGCTGATAGTGCCATCTATCGCCTATCCAATTACGAAGCGTTTGAGAGCCAAGAAGAAATTGAAGAGGGCTTTAGTTATAGCGGAGACTTAAACTCACTGCTTAATGAGGTTGAGAGCAAGCTACCTGAACTAGAGAAGCTATCGAAGAAGCGCAAGAAAGACATTCAGCTGATGGAGGCCATCACGCTTAGCCTTGGTGACGGGGAACTTTACCGTTTCTGGAATGAAACCAGTCGAAACACCATTAGTGAAGATATTGTTGCTAGCGACTCTAAGCGCATAGACATCCTTGAGAAAATAATGAATGACATCATCCCACAGGTGATGAGAATAACAATTGATAGTGCCGTCAACATGGGTCGCATGTTAGTAGACTTCAAGGACCGACTACTTAGCTTTGACCGCGACATTAAGAAACTCGGTCGAAATGTTTCTGAAAAAGTAAAGGCAAACAACACTTTCTCGGTGGTAGGTTCTATTGATATCAACGTTGAGAGTTCGCTCTCCAAGCTACAAGGCTGGCAAGACATCATTAACTTCTCTGAGATTTACGAAGACTGGGACCGAACAGGGGCTGCTGAACTGCCGACTAAAGAGTTCTACAACGCCCTAGATACACTGACTTACCATATCAGTGCCGACAAGCTGAAGAAGCCAACCGAGCTCTTTGACATCAAATTCGAAGTGATTGAAAACAACCAGCGTAAGATCGCTAAAACAGATAAAGATATGCGCGACTTGGCCAGTAACGGCACCAACTTGCTTATCCAATCCATGTTGTATCTTGCACTACTCACGCAGCAACGCGGGGCAAGCCTGCTGTCAATCACTTACCCAACCGATGAGATTGGTAAGTTGACCGCGGAGAACCAAGCGAAGCTACTCAAGATGATGGATGCTCACAACTTCAAGGTTGTAGCCGCTCAACCTGATGGCAACAACCGTACAGCCAACCTGTTTAAGAATCTGTACCACATAACGCCTGACAAGAACATTTTCAACAAACCTAAGGTAAGCAAGCTTGCCTTAGCAAAAGTAGCTGAAGCGACCGTAGGAGAAGAAGCATGAAGCGAGTATCACAAGTCTTAGAGTCTTTACTGAGTGGTAGTTTCATCTGTCCAGCGACCGATCGCGAAGCCTACAAGACCATTAAAGACGACCGTACGCGCCGTGAAATCAATCAAGCCTTGACCCTTATGGGGCGAGAGCTTCAATGCACGAGCCGAACCAGCGCCTATTATGTTACTCACAAGGCAATCGACGACCACAATCGCCGTCAGGTAACAACTTTGATGAGTAACGTACACGGTATCATTAGACCTGTAGTTAAGTTCATTGCAACAGTCAGTGAAGCGGCTCAAGTGGAAACTGTGATGATCGGTGGTGATGAGTTAAACGTACCTGTGCTTGCTGTGCAAATCCAATCATCACCAAGCTTAATGGAGAAGCTCGATAGCATTTACCGACTCCCAAAAGTTAGCCGCAAGAAGGTTCGTGAGACAGCCAGCGAAAAACTTGATGTAGTAGTCGAATTTTTGGTTAAAGAGGGGATTGCGCATCTAGTAAATAAAGAACGCCAACTTTATGTGATGACAGGCAAATTAGACTTTGTGTACGAGCTGCTCGACTTCATCGATACGCATGAGAAGATTGTTGAGACCGTCAATAAAGCGAACGAGGAACAAGGGGAGTTCGACTTGTGATTAGTTCTCAAAGCAACGGCAAACATGGTGGCGTCGGCCATATGCTTCTATTAATAAGCCAAGCAAAGAACACCCTGACTCAGGTCTTTGAGAATGGCACGATCCGCGAAACTCATGAGAACGCCAACGACCTGCGCAAGCTAAAAGAAGCCCGTGTTGTTATCGTTACAAGCCGCGGCTACCGTGTTCACCCGAAGATGGAGGCGCTGATGAACTACTTCCTTGAGACAGAAGCAAGTTGGTTCCTTGGAACCCAGCACGCAGAGCGTATTCCAGAAATACAAGATCTAGTCCAAGAATACCTAGAAGCCAAACTTAATGGCAAAAGGGAGCAAGAAGCCGATCGGTTCAACAATCTTGAGGGTGTGGCCTATGAAATTACGTTGGACTTACAAGAATCCTGTCGACGTCTACGCAACCGTATCAGTTATGACTTTGGTTACGGCAATACACTTGTTCAGAAGCACAAAGAGAACCAAGTCGCTATAGAACAGGCTGAAAAGCTCGTTAGCGGCATGAAAGCTTTCTCGTTTAAGCTACTAAGCGACATGGCAGGGGACAACTCTGAGCTAAACACATTGTTCTGTGTTGAAATGCATCATGCTATTCGTAGCTGTCAGCAAGAGCTTGGTTCTATCCTAATCCAACTTCGCGCCCTCATGATGAGGTATCGTAACCGAGAGCGTGATAAAGACCTTATCAATGCTTTTGACCGATTCATAGACGAAGAGCCACACTGGACCCCAGATGAAGAAGTGATTTTGCCCGATGGAATGGCAAAGCATGGAGGCATACCTGAATTCTGGCTATCTGAACCGATTGAGTTTGCACATCATCCAAACCCTGATGACATGGACCAGGAGCCTGAGTTGGCCGACATTGTCGAGAAAATTACGGTACAACCAGTCGAGCAAGAAGATCAACCAGTTATAGTAGAAGCCGAACGTCGAGAGTTTACACTCGATGTTGAGATACAAGAGCTTATCGAAGCTGATATCGATTCCCACTGCGATACTTTTTTTACTAAAGCCTTTATGACTCAGGGGAAATCAAAGGTTTCTGCACTGGATTACTATGAGCATATCCATGATGAACGACCTGAAGATCTTGAGCCACTTACTTGCGCCAAAGATGTATGGTTGTTCAGCCTACTTAACTACCATAGTTCAATGCTCCCCCAAGATCGTAAAGACTTTGTTATTGAGCCTATTGGGACGCATACCTATTATGCTGAGGGCAGCAAAATAGGCTATGGTAACCTTCACCTAGAAGATGTATCTATATCGAGGAAATAGTGAGTAAGATTATTGAAAGTATTACGGGTGGAGATCTACCCCGACTAAAAAAAATCTTCGCTCCAGCCAAAATTCAACATGGGGCCTCCGTAGTTTTGTCGGGAATATTTAAGGTCTTTCACCAAGACTATGGTATGGGTAAAATTGCAGCTGGAAAATTGCAACTAACACCCAAAGATATACGCCAAGTCAGAAAGTTAATTAAAGAGCAGTCAGGATTTGATCTCTTAACTGATCCGATACCGAGTTCTCGAACAGAAATGGCTAAGTACTTCTCGAACGAGAAGTTAAGCAGCACTCCTGTCAAGGACAAGGTGATCAAAGTTTATGGAGTGTTGTCAACTAATATAAATGGTAAGAAATATGAACTAGAAGACGGTATGAACATAGAAATCCCGCTTAACAGTCTAAGGAGTATCGAGCACAGTCAAATTGTGATTATTGAGAACTATGAGGCATTTGCGAAATTTAGAGCCGTTCAATCAGATTTAGATTCTAACCCACTTGTTATATACCGTGGAGATAAAGAGGTAAGTGTTATCTCAAAAGAGATTGCGTTAAGCTTTCCAAATATTGAGCTTGTTGCATGGTTTGACACTGACCCTTCAGGCATATCTTTTGCCTTAGCATCCGTGGCAAGCATGATGCTTGTGCCTGATTTATCAAGTGAAGCACTTTCTAGACACGGTAGAACCCAGCTTTTTGATGACCAATATGAGCTTTGGGAGCGAGCATCAGATAAAATCCCACCAGAATTAAAATTGACTATGTCTGAAACAGGTAAGGGATTAACTCAAGAGTCCATAATTGGCAATAGTATTCCGCTGGTTTTACACCGTCTCAAATAGAGTACAATGTTTGTCAAACCAGAGTTAATCAGTTTTACTCTAAGCGTGTAAAGTCGATAACTCTGAAGTGACTAGGTGTAGGTTGGTAGATTGTATGTAAGCTCCAACTCTTCCATCCCACAACAGACCAGGTATTGATATGTCTCTTGGTCATTGCACTTAACCACCAATCCAGTGCGACCACGGCTTAACAAAACTCGACAGCTTGTTTTAAACCTCGGTTATATATTTATGCTGTTATGGAAAATAGTTATGGCATCATCATACTCATTAAATTTGATCGGTGTATCTTTTCTATGCGACCATTTAATGGTTTCGATTAATAAACTTATATTTTCTTTTAGTAACTCTATGTCTGAATCTTTATTGGATATGATGTTCTCTAGCGATTTGTTCTTATCGTTTTCCATTTTTGATTTGTTTGTTAATACATCTAGCCTTTGTTTGTCTCTAATTATTTTTAGTGTTGTTTCATTCTGTTTTTTTTCAGATTTCAATTTGTATATATAATCTGCTTGTTGGGAAATTGAACCCTCAATCATCATTTCAATTACTTTGTTTTTTTGTTTGTCTTGATATTTGCAAATATCTTCTAGGTTATGCATATGCTTAGGGGTAATAGTGACATTAAGCATTTTTCTTGCCCCTTGTTTCTTACGATAAAGGCGAGCCTTATAAGATTTGTACATTTTTTCCGCAAGTCTTTTGTAAAAAAAAGTTCCTTCGCTACTTGAACCTGTCTGCTTATATTGCAGGTAAACTTGCTCTTTTATGTCAAAAAGAGTCGGGTTTTCGCCAAGTATCATCACTGTACATTTTGATAAGTACCTCTTAATCCAAGTTAACTCAGCAGGCGTTTCAGAGCTTAAAAAGCTGAAGAGCCTGTAAATATCTCCCCTAGTTAATACTACTACCGTCATCATTATCCTCCTGCTTGGCTTACTATTTTCACTTCATTAACTTTAGGTGGTAAGTCGATGCCTGAATTCAACTAGTAGATAAACTAGTTGAGTTTTGCATCAGTTTCAACGAGTATCAATGGGGTTATGGCAATAAACTGTGCTATCTATGCTTTTTTGGTATTTCAGTTTTCAACTAGTTACAGGTGGGCGTGTATGAAGTTACTGAAAAGCATGACTGGAGCATCGCCCGAAACTAGGATGATCTTATTGCTATGGATAGCCATGAGGCGAGAGCTTTACGTGGCCTTGCCTTCGGAATATGCCAAGTATCTTGGTGTGAGTAAAAGAAGCCTAATGAAGGCCATTGAATATTTGCTATCAGAAGGATACATAGAAGAAGTGCCAGGCCTAGCAAAGGGGACGGGCAAAAAGGGAGGAAGTGGGTATGATATTTCTTCTACATCATCACAGTGGTTCGAGGAATCAAGAGCTGAGATATCCTTAAAGGATTATTTTGATAGCGCTTTATATTTGAATATGAATGGGGGTAGTAAAAAGTTAACCTTAGAGTCCCATGTTTTACTTTTAGTACTAATATTTTTATCCGATCAATTTTCAAGAATTTACAATGTTGATTATGAGTATGTTAGTCAATTAACAGGGCTTGAGGTTAAAGTTATAAAGGACAATATATCTACCCTTGTTAATGAAGGCTTTTTGCTTCCGTTAGTCGTCGATTTTAAACCAAAAGGACGTTTTTCGGTTGTTGAGCCCATATACAAACTAATTACACCTCCATGTTTCAATAGTAGATTTAATTTTGAACCTTCATTATTAGGTTGTGACTATGAAAGTAGTTATTTTTACTTTGATGTAATGCTAAGGGACTTGTCAGTTATTTATGATTGTTTAACAAAAGAAGGGGGAGTATCTGTTTTATCGGAAAGTAACTGTGAATATATTTCTAGAAAAATAATGAACATTAATGATCAACATCGTCATATTGATTTTGTAGGTTTCTTGCATTGTAGCTCTAAAATTGGGCATATAATTTTCAATGAAAAAAAACTTAAAGAACACATGTTTATTTGCCAGGATATTTGTATAGAAAAGCATGTTTCACTAGAACTGACTGATGAGGAATTGACTGATAATATCGTATCATTTCTTAAGAGCATATTTCCTTATGATGGAAGCAGTGACTTTAAACCAGATATGCTTAGAAATATGGTCAGTATTTATAGCGTTTATGAAAATAAGCTTGAATTTATCAAACAATGTAAAGACGTTAATGGTTTATCAAACATGGGGCTTTTTTATCACTTGTGGGCAGACTCAATGTTGCCATTTATCAAGAGCCTTTCGTCTCAATTAAAAGTGCTGTCTGAATCAAAGTCCTTGAAGATGGAGGCAATAAGACTGTTACCAAAGTCCAATGCAACGATTACTCAAAGGCCCGTTATCGAGAGTGATGCAGTAGTGATGGGAAATGCTATAGATGAAAAAGGAACAGTGCATCAATTAGTTGTTAAAGATGCTGTTGAGTTTTTTTACAGCAACATAGGTTCAAGTAAAAGTGAGTATTGTGTATTGTGGAAGGATGTTTATGAAAATAACTCCAGAGTATTTATTGGTGAACAGGAGTACGAGATTGCTATTAAATATAACTCACAAATATTTTATTGCCGGGATCGCTTAGTCTAGTGTCAGTCGGTGTTTTTCGGTAATAGTATTATATAGTTAGTTTTTTAACCAGTAACTGTTGCGACTAATTATCATGTAAAATATTACATTGATGCATAACTCTATGTAACTATTCATAGAGGTATCAATCATGTTTCAATTCGAGTCATATCATCAATTAAACACACCATCTCAATATCAGCATATCGACAGTTACTTATCCACTTTTGAGAGGGTACTTCAACAACAGTTTGCATGTAATAATCGCGTAACCTGTATAAGGTTAGATTTAAGGCTTCCTAATAATATCCACTATGAAGACCCAAAAGTAATCTCACGTTTCATCGATGCATTTAAGGAGAGGCTTAGTGCTTGGAGGAACCACCGTATTAAGTTGGGTAAACATCCTCATCCACTTAGATTCGGGTATGTATGGGTTAGGGAGCGCAAAAAATCCCATAATTGGCATTATCATCTAGTATTATTTTTCAATAAAGATACATTTGCTCACCTAGGAACTTTCGACCTTAATCGAGATAATATGTATTCACGTATTGTAGGGGCCTGGTCTAGCGCATTAGGCATGCTTGACATAGAAGTTAAGGCATCAGTTCATATCCCTCAGAATGCTGTTAGCTACCTAGATTTAAACTCAGCAGAGTTTTATGACCAGTTAAATCGCTTTTGGCAGCAGTATACCTATTTGGCAAAAGTGGCTACCAAAGATATAAATGACGGTAACCGTAACATTGGTTATAGCCGAATAGTGTTCAATTAAACAAAAAAGAAAGGAGGACGTTAAAGGTCCTCCGATAACAAAAACAACAAGAGCTCATATCTCTAGGTTAATAAAGTCGTTATCAACATCCTCTTGCTCAATCCCTATGTACCTTAATGTCACGCCTTCAGAACCATGCCTGAGCATCTTCATTACTCTACCAATGTCTTTGGTCTTTTGATAAAGATGATAACCTCTTGTTTTGCGCATGGAGTGTGTGCCTAAGGCTACCTTTAGTTCTTCACCAACGATACGAAAGGCTTTGGTCACTGCGCGTCTTGTTAGTGGTTTAGCCTTAGAGTATTTGGCCTGGGGATTTCGATAAGATTGAAATAGGTAGATATGGTCGGGATGGTTTACTTGAATATCCTGAATAGCTTTTATCACTTTTGCATTCAACTTGATATTGGCTAGCTTGCCAGTTTTAGTTTCTTGGATAACCAATCTATCTTGCTGAAGGTCGCTAAACTTGATGGATAGCAGATCAGAAATACGTAAAGCGAGGTTTAACCCTATGTTCCAAATATCTGCCATCTGCTTACTATATCGAACCTCAAGTAGGTGGCTAATGAGATTTATAGTGTCTAACTTCTTGATTGCTTGGACTTCTACCATGATAGATTCCTTTTTTGATGTATATCGTTTAATTGGGCCCCTAAGAGGCTCAGGGATAGCGGACCCCGCATGTAGCCTAGGTTTGCAGGTTCCCGTTTTGGTAAAACGGGAACCTAACGCATTGACTGCAGTACTAATCTAATTGGATGTAAACGGTATAAGCGCCCATCTCTTGATAAGCGATAAAATTTTCGCTAAACATCGAGACCAACTCTCGAGATTCTAGTTCACCAATCCAACCACTGAACAAGCTATACACTTGCTTGGAGTTAAAGCAGATATCAATGTCCTTAACTAGCTCTGGATAGGGATGGCCGTGATAAGCAAAATCGGTGACGTACACGAGTCGCCAAAGATCTTGCTGTTTCTCTAATCTCACCTCTACCGGATGATAGCCGCCGTTTTCGGCGCTGTAGTCGGGATCGCGAAAGTTCAGCATGATCGCATTAGCCTCTTTGGTCGCGAGGCTTTGAAGTTGTTGTTCAAGCAATTGATAGAATGCGCGAGACATTTTGGGTACTTGAGCTTTGTCGAGTTGAATAGACATGAGTTATTCCTTAAAGAATTAGATAGTAAGGGGCTGCCACCAGCACAAGGCTTGGTGATATTGAAGCGGTTACGGATGTCGTTAAAGGGCTAGCAGTGTTGAATGTTTCCGCTAAAGTTAGCGTGCGATGACGAGTCTTGAGGGGGAGGGCCGTTGTCAGCGTAGCGTTGATTGCCTTAATGTTTAGCTGTGGTTGGATAGATCGCAATATAGAGATATCCGTGACTACCGAGTGTATCGGCCTCACAGGTAAAGCCAGCGTGCTGTAAGGTTATGCTGCGTTGCTGACGCGCATCGAGGTGACCCAGTGATACTTGGTTCTCAAGTTGCTTAATGATCTCTGAGAAGGCGTCGTTGAGTAGCTGACCTTGCTCTGGGGGAAAGCTGCCGACAAAGCCTGAGCGATCCCACAGGAAGTCTAAGCGACTGCCTTGCAGAATAAGCCGCGCACCAAATCGCGGCGTAATATTACGCTGTAAACCCCATTGATAGGGCATAGATGATTGAATCGTTGTCATGCTGAAACTCCTTTGAATATTTGCTTGAGTTGATGTGTTGCTGGTGGATGCAAGGTAACGCTATAGAACAACAGATAAGTGCTGATGGCAGCTATTTACTTAGAGTCATGCACTTAGGTATGTGCGCTCCAATTGGGTTGCTGATTACTGCCATGGTTGTAATAGACACCGTTGATAGTGCGCTGCCAAACATCGGTAGGTTGACCGTGCTCATTGCAGGTACAGTGATAGCGGCAAAAACCAATCTCTTTTGGTAAATGCTCAACCAGATCCCTTGGAGAGACAAACAACAATGTCTTATGCAAGGTGGGGCTGGGTTTGATGATGGGTTGACCTGTTGTCTCACCTCTCTCATTAAGCGGTCTTGCAGATCAATTCAACCATTAATCTTCTACGCAAGTCTGGAAATGCGGCGCAGGCTTCTGCCACACAGGCTTGAGAAAAACTGTCAGTAAATTCAATCATGGTGTACTCCTTATTGGTTTGGCAATCAGTTGATATTTGTCAGTGGTGAGTACGCCGCGCTATAGCAAGCCACGTTCAGCAAATGACACTGGTGTTTTACCTACCACGATATGATCGAGTACTCGTACATCTATCAGCGCCAATGCATCCGTTAAACGTTTGGTGATCAATTTATCAGCTTGAGAGGGCTCTGCTTCACCGGATGGATGGTTGTGGGCAAAGATCACCGCAGCAGCATTAACGGCTAATACGGCTTTAACCACTTCTCTTGGGTACACATTTGCAGCGTCTATCGTGCCGTAAAACAGCTCATTGAACTCAATGAGCTGATGCTGGTTATCAAGCATCATTACAGCGAAGACTTCCCGCTCATATCCACCTAGCTTGTAGGTTAGAAATTGCTTTGTTGCTTCAGGATTACAAAATGCGTCTTTATTGACATACCTCTCAGCAATGATATTTGCTGCGCTTGCCAATATTTCATCTGTGTTTGGTGGACAATGCTTTAATTGACTATTTGTTTGCATGACTTGGTTCCTTAAAGTGTTTTGTAGGTTTATTCACTGTATTGATATAGGTCTAAGAACTTTTCTAGATGCTGGCTATGTAGCAGGAAGGTTTTGTATTTGCAGGTTTTGAAGGGCGGGAATAAAGAGTTAAGTACTCCGTTACAGGTTAAAAATTACTAGTTCTGGTTATTGAATGAGATTAACTATCAGGACCTCATCATGAAACTAATCAGACTCAAAGATGTAATCGCATGCACAGGCTTAGCACGTTCAACAATCTATAAGTACATAGAAGAAGGGGTTTTCCCTAAGTCAGTATCATTAGGTGACCGTGCTGTCGCGTGGGTAGAAAATGAAGTGCAAGAATGGATATTAGAGCGGATTGAAGAACGAGACTTACGGAATGGAAAGGTTAGAGATTGAGGTATGGCATAAATGGAGAGCTTTTTGGCTCTCCATGACGTTAAGCTAAAATGTTTTAGCTATCCGATTCAACCGCCCACTTATAACCAGCAATAACACCAAGCAAAAATAATTCAACTATTGGCTTATGCATTATGAAGTTAAACATAGTTCTGCTCCTTTAATACTTGATAAATACTCACACCAACAGCAAATCCAGCAATAAACGCTATAGGCATAAAGCCTCCTTAATGAATCAGTAAAAAGTAAAAAGCAGCTGGTGGACAATAAATCCACCAGCTGCTTTACTGTCCGTTATTGGTTACAGCATAAAGATGATATATAGGTGAAAATGTTTTTAGTTCTGAAAGGAAAGAGTCTTAAATGACACCATGGCGTAAATTACGATTCTGTATTTTGAGTGCCTTTAATTTTAATATAAACAGTTATTGAATAACCAATCCCGTACATAGCTGCAAACATTCCCCAACCTGCGGCAGCTTCTAGATCCGTCTCAGCAAATGCTATCGTTAACACTAGGCATAATGAGAAAAAGACCATCCCTACAATTGACATAGTTTTGATGACTGACATGTATTACTCCTTTTAACATTGTTTTTGAGTACAACTGGTAAAGAAACCATAGCCATGACTCAGAATTTGATGAACTCATTAATAGGCTAAACTCAAATAACCTCTATAGAGGTCATATGGTAGTTCTTAGTGCGTGGTTAGTCTATCTGAATCTACGTGAAAATCATCAGATATTTATATTCTGGAGATCTCTGTGGATAATGATGAAGTGTTAAAGGTTGGTTTAGCATTCGGTAAAGCGGTAAAACTTCGTCGAATTGAGTTAGGACTTAATCAAGAGGAGCTGGCTGATCAAGCAGATCTTGCACGTTCCTTTATATCAGGTATCGAGCGAGGGGTGGCTAAAGCTACTGTTACTTCTGTATGGAAACTAGCTACTGCTCTTGATTGTAAACCTTCTGATATTTGGGTAGTTGCAGAACGTATATATCAGTCTTCGAGAATATATTAATGCGAGTGCTAAATGGAAATAAATAGTGGGCTATTAGGTTTCATATTGAACTAGAACGTTTGACTTTGGTTCATGAGTAGACATCTATTACTGAACGAATGATAAACCAACCTATCACCTAGTGACGGTATCGATAAATGTAAACCCCAATTTAAGTGATAAAAATTATCACTTAAATTGGGGTTTACATTTGAGTGCTTAATGTTTTTAAATTGATAATTTTGTGATTAACTTATGAAAGATTTGAGTTTTTAGCAATAACTTAAGGCGAAAGTCGTCATAGGGTAATAAAAGAGGGTAACAAAGTGCTTGACCTGTAAATGCAAATGATAATAAATATCATTCAGGTGCTGGTTGGATGTGTATACTCTTATGCTTTGCGAAAATTTACTCAGTTCTCAACTGCTTATACAAGCAGCTGTTTTTGGTATTCAAAACTCGTTTTTCTCACCAGCTACCCATGAAATATTTGTTTATGCTGGGTTTGACTTTCCCATTCTGGATACTGAACATCTTTTAATTTCAGATAAGACTTTTACCCACTACACCGGAGCCGCCTTCTGCTCTGTATTTCTCCTTTTAAACCGGTTAACTAATGATAATCCAGCGAGAACAGGAACAGTTTTAGACTCCAGTTCTGCAGATATTGCGGTCTCGATATTCTCCTACCGAGAGATAGCAAAAAATATTATTTTGGCAAGGAAATATCGCCCTGTTGGCCATCAATGGATCATTTATGGACGAATTAGCAAATTCTGCACATTATATTTACGACACTATATCGATTTAGCAAAACGGGAAACCTTAGTTTGCCTTATGAACGAATGCCCAGATGGGTTCTCGACACTGCCTGATATTGTTGAATTAGCGCATATCTATATGGTTATCGAAAGTGCATTAGACCAGAGCTTATCCCTAAGTTATGGGACACAAGTTACCTACCAAAATGTCCAAACCCTGATTCACAAAATGGCGACTTGCCAAGCAAAAACTCCCATTCTTATAACACCTGAACACCTGAACACCTGAACAGCAGAACTGCTGGCACTAGGGGCTTAAAACCGTCGAATGATTTAAAGACGTTAAAACATCAACTCTAAATACAAAAAGACCAAATGAAACTTAGGAAATACGTATGTTAAACAATAGAAATCTATTCACTTTGAACATGTTAGCACTTGCAGTGTCTAGCAGCTTGAGTAGTTCAACCGTTGTTGCTGAAACCCAAGAGATAGATCCAAAACCGGAAGTGATTGTTGTCACTGGTAGCCTATTAGGAAACTCTGAAGTTGCTGATCTTAAACATTACACAGGTAACCGCTCAATTATCACCTCAGATCAGATTGAACGAACTGCAGCCCGCTCTATCGATACTGCCTTACAACAGGTCCCAGGCATCAAGATTAAAGATGAAACTGGCACAGGCATTTTACCCAATATCTCGGTCCGTGGTTTAGATAGCAGTCGAAGTGGCTATGCACAAATATTACTGGATGGTATCCCGATGACGCTAGCTCCATACGGGCATACGGGGCAATCACTCTTTCCCGCCACCCTCTTTATGATCGATAGAATTGATGTCGCACGCGGTGGTGCATCGGTTCAGTATGGCCCCAACAACGTCGGCGGTGTGATCAACCTTATCTCTAAGCCCATCCCAGCAGATTGGGAAACCAGCTTCAATGAACGTATTACCTTCTTTGGTGACGGCCATAATCTATTTGATACAAATATTAGTACTGGCGGTGCAGTTAATGAAGATTTTTCTATGCGCTTAGATGGCAATATCACCCAGGGCGAGTCCTTTCGCGAGCACTCAGATACAGATATTAGAAATATAATGTTGAAGACAGTTTGGTATATCGACCAACAGAACAGTTTGGACACGACACTTCAATATTATAATGCCTTTTCAGAACTACCAGGGGCACTCAATACGTCTGCTTATAAAGCTGATAGAGCACAATCTCTTCGCCCTAATGATGAGTTTAAAGCCGAGACTAAAAGAGTGTCTATCAAATATAACCATGTACTAGATGACTCCACATTTATCGATTATGGCGAGTTTGATCTCATCACATTTGGTAATAAAAGTTCGCGCAATTTTCAATGGGACTTCTACGATAAGAACAAAGACGTAGATGGTGATTTAGGCAATCATTGGAGTGATACCACCCAAGACGCAACTCATTTGCGCAATTCCCCGCGAGAGTTCACAGTATTCGGAATGGAGCCTAAAGTTAGCTTACTTATCGACGGAGATATTAGTCAACATATCATCGCTGGCGTTCGTTATGTAAACGAAGATATCAGCTACCAACTCAATCATATAGATAAGTCGACGCAGGTGGTGGTCCGACCTCGTGACTGGCAGATGGATACCAATGCAATGGCCTATTACATCAGTAACAAGATTGGTTTCTTCGATGACACGTTATCGGTCACACCAGGCTTAAGATATGAAGATGTCCGCATGACCTTTACTAATATAGGACAAAATTACAGCCAAGATAACCATGTTAAAGAGTGGCTTCCTGGTATCACCTTAGGTTATGAGTTCTCCGACAACTGGTTTGGTTATGCCAATGCACAACGCTCTCTGCGGACGCCGCAAATTTCGCAGTTATGGCCAAAAGGTCAAACACTTGAGTCTGAGCTCTCCTGGAATTATGAAGCGGGTATACGCTTTACCCCCACTGAACGTAGTAACCTGAACCTGGCGTTATATCGCATCGACTTTAAAAACAAAGCTGAATATGACAGAAATATCAGCATGTTCGTTAATATCGGAAAAACCCGGAATCAAGGTGTCGAGTTAGAAGGAACCTATTCTCCTAAATCACTACCGGACCTCATCTTGACTGGCGCCTATAATTACTTGGACACAGAGCAACTGGATGGTCAGTTTGCAGGAAATCAGTTACCTTTTGTCTCTAAGCATCAACTTTCAGCCAGTGTACTCTATAGCATTCATGAAATAGATCTAGGTCTTCTGGCTTATTACTACAGCAAGTCATTTTCCGACCTGGCTAACACAGTCGAAGAGAATGTCTCTGGCACAGCAGGAGAGATCCCTGACTACACAGTGGTGAACTTTAATATAAGTACTGAGTTTTTCAAACAAAACAGCTATGGGCTAAAAGTGGGCTTATCAGTTAATAATCTATTTGATAATGAGTATTACTTTAGAGGATTGGACGTGTCACCAGCTGGTCGTGTACCGTCCCCTGGACGTTCATTTAGTCTAGATTTAGGCTATACATTCTAAAGATAATCATTCGGATGAAAGGCAAGGAAACGGAGGTAGCTCTACAAAAGTGAAGCTACCTCTCTAATATTTTAACAATAAAACTTTCGATTAAACTCTGAAATACTGATTTATAACTATATGTTTTATATTGTGAAAAGTTAGTCTCCGTTAAAGACCTTCAAAAACTCATGTGCGGTTGTTCCGCAAACAATACAGACTTGTTCTAACTCTAAAATTCTAAGTTGTCGTTCACCACTTTCGTATTTAGATACGAAGCTTTGTGGTTTGTCTAACTTTTGAGCAAGTTGGCTTTGGCTTAAGCCCGCACTTTTACGCATCACTTTTAAAGTATTGCGAAGAGATTCCTCTCTTTCAGACCATTTATTATTTTTCATGGTCTGATGATATTTTAGATTGCAACATATCCCGTATTGGGATATATTTTGTGTGTTGCACTTGTAATTAGCTCCATGCTTAAGGAATATAGTTATAAATTTTAGGTGGTTATCTATAAGTGTAGAAGCTAAATGTTCTGATTGCGGCTTTTTAGACGATATTATTCGTTGGGGATGACTCCTGTTTTCGTTATTCGAAGTGTTATATTTTATAAGAAGGCCTCAGAGGTCTTCTTTGCTATCTAGTAGAACTTTATTCTATTTATTTAAATTTCTACTCTATTATCAAGTATAGAAGCTCTAAATATGTTGCTTTACATTTCAAATGATAAATTTCACAAGGTTGATGTCAAATGCTTAACAGTGTGAGTTGTTCTATAACAAATATGGTTTGTTTGTTACAGAATCTTATATTTACATTACTGATATATATACAATAGTTTGGTTGTATGTATAATGCGCACCCTGCTTATATGAGTAAGGTAAAAATCGTAGTTCAACTTTATTATGAATGTTTCTATCTTTTATTTATTGAGTGATAGCTTGATTAGGCTATGCTTAACTATGTGGTGCGTAATTGTAAATGTTAAATAAAGTATTTGCGTTTATCTTTGTAATGATACTTATTTTCATTTCTTATTTTATAACCAGCTCATTAGGTAAAGTGAAAGATGAGGAACGTTTATCTAATACTATTACTGATTTAAATAAAGCAGCAGAGATCATTTTTAATGGTGCATTGATTTCATCTGAAGTATTAAAGGAAATGATTGAACTTTCTGAGGATGAAAATTTCACATTAAAAAAATTCAATCGAGCAGCTAAAAAACTACTTGAAGGCTATAGTCATGTAGATTCAATACTCCTGCTGCCAAATGGCGTAGTGTCTTATGTTTATCCTTATGATGATAATAAAAATGCAATTGGACATGATATTCTAAGTGATGAAAACAGAAAGTTAGGCAGCATGGAGGCAATATCAAAAAAAGATGTCATCATTATCGGCCCAGTCAAATTAGTTCAGAATGGAAAGCAAGCTTTTATTGTTAGAAGAACGGTTCGAACGGATAATGGATTTTGGGGATTTATATCTTCAATAGTGTATTTAGAATCAATAATTGATGTTGTGGATAATGTACTATCAAAACATGGTGTTGATAGCTATTTAGTCTTAGGTTACAACCCTGATTGTAAGGGGGGGAATGAAAAGCTGATAACTTCAAAAGGAAGCTTGGAAGGTTTACCATTAAAAGGTGTGGTTCGTGTTTTCAACACTAGGTGGGAGTTAACTGTATCTAAAAGTAATTCAGATATCTATTTTAAAACTTTAGTATATATCTCACTGTTAACCCTGTTTTTATTAGTACTTTTACCTATAAGGTACTTTAAAAAATATCAAGCTAGTGAGAAGCAAAAAATTATATTTGAGAGCGAGGCTCATACTGATTTTTTAACCGGTTTGCTGAATAGACGCGGGTTTGAACACAGAATTAAAACTTTCCATAACGTAGTGGATTATGGTTCTGTTGCTATCTTAGATATCGATTTTTTTAAGAAAATCAACGATACGTATGGCCACGATGTTGGTGATGAAATTTTGGTAGGCTTTGTTAACTTTTGTAGAGAGCAAGTTTCAGATAAGTACGCCTTATGTAGAAGTGGAGGGGAAGAGTTTATACTGCTAATGCCCGCAACAAAAACTGAACAAGCTAAAGAGGTATGCGATCAATTAAGATTAATGGTTTCAAGGGGCAACTTTGTAGTTGAGAACTTGAGTGTAGAGGTGAGAATAAGTGTTGGTATTGCAGGTTACCGAGATACTAACGAGATAAAGAGTGCTCTGACTTTAGCTGACAAGGCTTTGTATAGAGCTAAGCAAGAGGGAAGGGATCGTGTTTATGTTAGCTAGTTTTCACTACGCTATCTAGATAAATTGAAAGGTACATTTACCTAGATAGTTTGAACAAGTTTTTCTACTGATAGTATTCGAGGCTGGCTTGATTAAGCGTTGTGCTTACAGTTTTTCAAGATCGTATAGTACATTTTGGCGGTAGACTCATGCTGCATTTTTTCATAAGTCGTCACTAAGTGATAAGACGGAGATTTATGATCCGGTATCTCTATATTGAAAGGTTTTATTAACCGTCCATTATTCAATTCTGTCTGTACCAGAATGCTATTTACGTAGGCTATTCCTCCGCCTTGCATTGCTGCTTCAATGGATTGGATAGAGTTCTGAAAAGTTAGTTTTTGCTGTGTTAAGTTGTTACTTAATAGATTCAGCCTTTGTAATACAATATCCCATTGCACTAGTCGATTATTGGTATAGATCAGTGTACTTTTATCGATAGTTTCTTGATCAAAGTGATGTCCTTTGTCCTTCAGGTAATCTGGGTGACAAACGGGAATCATGGTCTCATCAAATAAATGAACCGAGTACATATTTTCCCAAGTATCGTAACCATATCGAATAGCTAAATCTAAGTCTGATTTTGAAAAATCTAAGTAGTCTAGTGTATCAACAAACTCGATGTTGCTGTTGATGTTTGACTTTGCGTCATTCATTAATACTGCCAATAACCAATTCTTAAGTAGAGATGGCGGTACAGCAATCCTAATTTTTGGTCTTTTACCTTCAATTCCAAGATCAATAGTAGCTTCTTCGATATTCTTGAGGATTATAGAGATCCTTGAGTAATACCTAAGGCCATAATTCGTTAACTGTATCTGTCTATTTCCTCTAATGAAAAGAGATTTCCCTATAAACTCTTCTAGTTTATTTATTTGATGACTTACTGCACCGGGTGTAATATTTTGCTCGGCTGCCGCTAATTTAAAACTCTGAAAACGTGCAACAGATTCAAAGTAAATGATAGATTTTATTGGTGGGAGTGTTCTCATTTTATTCGATTCTTCTGAAAGTAATAATGTCAATTAAAATCAACTGTCAGTTCATTTTAATTACTTATGTTTATTGCCTTGTCAGTTTAGTTTTTCTATTTTTAATCAAAATAACTAAACTGACAGGATAATTAAAATAAACCGTTTATTTGTCAGTTTAATTTAATTACTTTGATGTATGTTAATGTTTAACTGTGTGCCGTAAATGTTATTTAGATCTCATTATAAAATTCTTTTTAATTTATTATCTTTCAAGCGTTCTAACTAGAAAGTAGTAGTTGGTAATGAGTGCTTTACGTTTTAATTGTATACATTTTTACGTGCTTTACTCTTTTTTGCCTTTTCATTTATCAATGGGAAGGAGGATCTGACGACAATAATGGTTTCTTAATTATTGAGTTACTACTTTTTCTAAGAACAACAATAAGTTTTTTAGCTCTATTTATAAAAATACTATTTAAAAGGTAAGTTGATGAAACTAATAGCATTATTGTCATTAGTTATTTGTGCAAGCTTTTCTGCTCATGCTGCAGATAATCTTGTCAAATTTCATAATGAGTCGGGCATTGAGTGTAAAGATTGTCACACAACAGGAGTAGATAACATTCAAGATAGTCAGCTTGAACAAGATCAAGCATGTGTTTCTTGTCACGGAGATCTAAATGCCATGGCTACGCAGGAGTTAAAGGAGAAAGATTTATCCGTTCATCATAATCATTTAGTTGATATTGGCTGTACTTCTTGCCATTCAGGTCATACAGAACCTGTGATGAACTGTATCACTTGTCATCAGAGCTTCTCTGAAAAGTTCGAAATGCCTTTCTTGCATGGCAAGTTAGAAGCGTCTAATAAATTTGATGAGGTCGTTCAAGTGCAATTAACTGAAGCGATCATGGCAGGACCTGTTGAAACACATCAGATGATTATCATTGGTGCTGGTTCCGCAGGATACTCTGCTGCGGTTCAGGCAAAGATGTCTGGTTTAGATGATATTGTGATTTATGAGAAACAACCATACATAGGTGGTAACTCTCAACTATCAGCAGGTGGTTACTCTGCAGCTGAAACAATAACTCAGGCACGTTTAGGATATAAGGATGGTGTAGAGCAGTTTTATAACGACACAATGAAAGGTGGTCACAATATTAATGATCCTAAGCTAGTAAAGAAGCTGACAGGAGATAGTGCCGATGGGATTAGCTGGTTGGTAGCATTAGGAGGAGACTTTTCAGCTGCTAGACGTGGAGGTGGGCATACAGCTGACAGGCTTCATAGACCAGCAGGAGGTAAGAAAAATGGGCCTGAATTGATATCAGTACTTCAACGTAATTCAGATGCATTAGGTGTGAAAGTAGAAACCAATAACAAGGTATTGAAGATAGTTCGTGCTAAGAGTGGTGAAATTGCAGGAGTTGTCGTACAAGGCAAGCACTCAGGACTTCGTTTCATAGCTGCTCCAACAGTTGTATTGGCTACAGGTGGCTTTGGTTGGAATAATAAGTTAGTTGCACAATACAGGCCTGACTTGCTTGGCACACCTTCTACCAATGCTCCAGGGAATACTGGTGATGGTATTGGTCTAGCTAAGGAGATAGGCGCGAAGATGGTTGACCTTAAAGAGATCCAAACGTTCCCAACTGCTGGTAATGGAGTGCTAGTAATTACAGGGACAATACGTGGAGCAGGAGCTATTTTGCTAAATCACCAAGGAAAACGTTTCTGCGATGAGATGGGACCTAGGGATAAAGTTTCTGAATGTATTTGGAAGTTAAAAGAAAAAAGTGCTTGGTTAGTTTGGGATGACACGATAATGAATGAAGTCGGTCAAGTTAAAGGGCTTGAACCTTTAGGTATGCTCACCAAAATTGAAAACTATGATGATTTTAAGAAGGTCAATATCGATCCTTCTGTTGCAAAAGAATCTATTGAGCAATACAACATGTACCAAAAAGATGGAACAGATCCAGATTTTGGGCGTGAGTTTATGGCACGTTCACTTAAGTTCCCATTATATTTTGTTGATACAGCTCCTGCTATTCACCACACTATGGGAGGCGTGGGAATAACGCCAGAAGCTCAGGTTAGAGATGAAAATGACCAGGTTATTCCTGGTATGTTCGCAGCTGGTGAGGTTACAGGCGGGGTTCATGGCGCAAACCGCTTAGGCGGAAATGCGATTGCTGATACTGTTGTCTTTGGCCGCCAAGCTGGTAAGTCAGCTGCACATTACATTATTAATAAAAGCAACTAATTAGTAATCGGTTCAAATAGAGCAAGCTTTATGCTTGCTCTATTTTTTACCGTCATACACCTAGAACTTTAAGCTCAGTTATTAACCTAATTGAATTAATTATTATAAAGCTGGTGTTAATTGGTAATGTTTTTCAATAACATTAAAGAAGTTTTTAAGCGAAGGGGACTCAACAAAAGCTGCATTCAGATCGCCCCAAGGTTTCAACTCCGATTTATCAGCTTTGCCATTCTTTATTGCATGATAAAAATAGACCATGGCTGATGCTCGCCAATTAACCGCACAATGGACTAGCACATCTTGCTCGGCAACAGATAACCTATCCATCACAGCAATAAAGTGTTCCATTGTGGCAACAGGTGCAGTCGACTCAAATGCAACGGTGTAATGAATTAAGCCACTCGCACGCGCACTTTTGGGGTCGGCAATAAATCCATTTTTCTGATCCCACTCACTATCATGTGGAATAAGATTAATAACCGTATCCACCCCTGCCACCTTTAACTGCGCGTAATCACTCGACTTAGGTAAACCAGCGCTAATGAGATGATCATTGTGGCTATACATATTGCTCATTTGCGGTAACTTTGCCTGTTCGATATTTGCCAAACTATTTACGCTGAAAAGGCTCAAACTTATTGCGAATAGATATTTCATGTTAATTCCACTTGGTTGATAGTGGCGTTAGGATATATCCCTCAAGCATATGCCAAGGAGAGACAACTACGGTGATCTGTCCCAAATAAATTAAATTTATTCCGCTGAAGAGAAACTAAATTGCCTCCTACTTATCTATATTCTATAACGAATTAATAGAGATCAAAGTGTGATGCAGCAAGGTGAAGTCGGGCAGGGTGATCAGACAAAACAGAATATCGTAGCTGCATTAATGCAAAGCTTACGTTCGGTAACCTATCAACAAGTTAAAGTGGGCGACTTAATGCGGCGCGCAGCCATTGCTCGAAGCACATTTTATCGCCATTTCAGTTCAAAGTTGGATGTTTTACTCTTGCTCCACTCGGGCCGATTTGAACAAATGTTGATTGACTATCAAACCGAGTCCGATTGGTTAGCTGAACAGGCTGGTGATAGCTTGAGGGTATTTATCAAACAGGTGAAAACCAATAGTCAATTACGCCGCTCACTGGGCTATACCTTAGGGGCAGACCGTGAAATGGCCACCAATAAAATCACCCTGCTAATTGAAAAGAAAATAGAAGCTAGCCTGCGCAAAGCGTTTGGTTCAAAAGCACTTACAATCCCATTTTCTATACTTAGTTTGGCCATTGCAGCAAATATTCATAGCCAAGTTAAAGCACTAAAGGAACAGGTTTCAGCAAATGATATTGATCAGTTTATTGATCAATTACACAGGCTAAATCGCGGCCTAATCACAGCGGCTTTACCACAAGATTTGTGAATCGTCACAGATAATCGCGGGACTATACATAAATACTAACTCAATGAATGGTTATGAGATTTATAAGTTGAAAGTTGCTCTAAAGGAGCCATCTGATTCTATAAGGATAAACAGGCTTTTTTGAAGGGCCTTAGTCGTACTAGCTTAAGATGACTAGAGTATTATTGATTGGTGTTGATTCTACATATTCCCATGTATATCTAAAGTCATATTAGGCAAAGCTTTACTACGCAGGTATCAACAAACATTCGTATATTGATACCTGTTTTCTATATCAAAGTGTGGTATCAAATGATGATGACCGTACTATCAGTGAAACGGTTTCAGGATCTGTTGAAGTGATGAAGCGCAAAAAGTTCAAGTTGTTAAAAAATCACCAGATGGAAAGTGACGATATGTTGGTTGTCTTAAAGCTAGATCATTTAGGACGAGATAACATAGGCGTACAAAACACAATTTAAATGCTTACAGTTAAAGGCATCAAGGTTGCCAGTCTTGATCTCCCCGTAGCAGATCTTTCAAGCGCTTAGGTAAGTTGATGCTGCTGATCTTTTCAGCCTTTGCGGAGTTCGAGCGAAACAGGATTAGAGAGCGAACAAAAGAAGGTCTTGAGCGAGCTAAAGCTCAAGGCAAGAAGCTGGGTAGGCCATAAGCCCGCGCCACAACTCTTTCAGTTCAAGCAAAGAAAGCAGAGGGCTTGTTTCAATCTAAAGCAGTAGAAGCTTAGGTTTGGGAATTGCCTCCGTAAAAAGGCACTGGAACAAGTAAAGCTCAATATATAATTTTCTGCTGTTTGACATATTATGGCAGTACCTTGCGAGGTTACTGAGCATCGTAATGAGGCTTGAACCGTGTGTGGTGAAAGTAGCCACATAGGTTCTTAGGAAAGCAGCACTTGGTAACAGGGATCAATCCTTGTTAGAAAAAATACTGCTATGTAAGCTCCCATACGAGTTTATAGATACTAAAGCTTATGAGAACTCTCGACGCTTGATTTCGTTCTACAACATTCCCTTCTATGCAAGAATATGGGAATGCAGATTTATATCGAGCAGTTTTAAGTGATATCCATAGAAAAATCTTAAATGTTCTTTTAAAGCAATGGGGTGAAAGTGATAATTCAGCTAGATAATCAAGCAGACAAGAGCCTTATAGTGCTGCTATTGAATAAGACGTTAGCTACTTATAAAATATCTCAAGTAAGGTGAACAATGAAGGATTTAGTTGACCACTTCATGCCATATATAATAAGAAAGAGAAAAAACCAACAAAAAAAACCATCCCAACTTCGACCATACATAATAATAGTTTTGAAGCGCATAATGACTCCGCCATACCATATTCTACCGGAAGAATCTGCTCTACAACATTGTCCTTAACTTTATCGCTCACCCTATTACACTTGTCTTCTTTCATAATATACACCTCATTATTTATAAGTAATATTCATTAACCAAGCATATTTTTTCTTTACACATTCTATGCCTAACCACAGCTCTACAATAAAAAATTCAAAGTGTAAGTTTCTTATACCAGTTTTCATAGAGTTACAATAACAAGGTACTCAAGTGTTACAAATATGTGATTAATAGATAAGCGAAGTTCTGAAACAAACCACTCCCACAAAATGGCATGTGTCAAGTTTTAATATTAGCTAAACGTTAATGCCAACATAATCGCGCCCTTCTTAATAGTACTTAAAGTAAATGATATTATTGTATATCTTTTTAGTTTTGGGAATAAGTCGGAGCAAATTATTCTATCACCTTTGGTAAGTGATATTTTATTTATGGGAAATAAAAATGTCTTTAACTCATATTCTTCTTTACCTATAACAAGTTTTATTTTTTTGTACGGTAACCAAAGAAACTGTTTGAAGATGAGCTTGTTATCTTTCTTACAGGAAAGTTCCCCACTAACGATCTTATATCTAAATACAATAATGTCCTCTTTCACGTTCAATTTTTTCTCATAAGTAAACATAGAGTCTTTCTGCCGTAAATGTATAAACTACATATATCAAAGAAGTCGATACAAGTAGGGCTGGAAATTTATCAGCCCTATAATTCAACTATACGCTATTGTTACCAAGCGTCATTATAAAGTGTTGAGCTAGCCCAGCCTAATGCTACACGGCCAGCAAATATTGCTACGGGAATCCACCCACCATTCACTTGCTCTATTTCATTCATTGTTAACTCTTGCATAATATCTTTCTTAATTTAAACTCTTTAACGTTATGTTTGCCTAAGTACTTAGCTTCTCGATTAGAGCAACCAGACCTTAAGCGACAGACCAAGGGGGCGGTTTCCCGCTAAAGATGCCGCGCCCTTGCTTTTAACTGATGAAATACTTCGTATTTTTTGCTAGATACTTCACCAATTAAAATTCTTTGCATTTTTAAATTTGCTACTGTCCACCCTCCACCCTCAACTAATTGTTGCATCTCCTCCTGCGTAAAGACCTTTCCTTGATGCATCACCAGCACTCGCTTGGCTTGTTTTATGGTCTCTGGCCTCTGGCCTATGAGCAATAATTACTCGAGTCATTTTCAAATGTTTTATCTGCTCACTGATTTTGGCTTCATTTTCAATGTCCAGATGACTGGTCGCTTCATCCATAAACAGTAAACTAGGTTGTTGGTACAGTGCTCTTGCCAACAAGAGTCGTTGAACTTGCCCACCTGAGAATTGACTGCCCATATCCCCCACAAGGGTGTTGTACCCCATGGTCATTTTACTGATATCACCATCAATGGCTGCCACTTGAGCGCACTGTTGCATCCGCAGATAATTAGGCTCAGGGTCAAAAAAAGTCAGGTTATCCGCAATAGAGCCTGATAATAGGGTGTCATCTTGCATCACTGCCGCAATTTGCTGGCGATACTGGGTTAAGCCGATTTGAGTAATATCTTGCCCATCAAGTAATATGCGCCCCTTACTTGGCATGAGTAGGCCCAGCATCAATTTAACTAATGTCGTTTTTCCACAGCCAGACTCACCAACAATAGCGACCGACTCATTAGAATTAATGATAAATGACACGTTATCAATGATATTAGGTTCATTCTCACCATAGTTGTAACTCACCCCCTCCATTCTGAGCTGACCTTTAACATGAGTTAAAAGCGTTAACCCTTCACGATTGACTTCTTGTTTATGTAAAGCGATATCTGAGATACGATCTAAATGAAGCCGCAACATACGAAATAGAATTAACTGTTCAATTAGGCTCGCTACACGCTCTGTTAACTGATTTTTATATGCAATAAAAGCTAACACCATGCCTATAGTAAGCCCACCACTCATTACCACCGTGGCAGCTAAGTAAATGACAATAATATTCTCTAAACCAAATAAAAGTTTATTCATCGCATCAAAGCTGATGTTTAACTTACCTAGCCGAATATCTGCATTAATCACTTCACTGTATCGGTTTTGCCATAAACTCTGTCTTTGTGGCTCACAGGCAAATAGCTTTATGGTCTGAATACCGCGTATATTTTCAAGGAAATTAGTTTGTTCCTTCGCGTTGGCCTGTATTGATTCTTCTGTCGCACGATGAAGAGGGCGATACAGTGCAAAACGCAGTAAAGCGTAAATAGCGATAGCGGCAACCACAACCAGAGTCAATTTAACGCTATAAATTAACATCATCACTAAAACGGCTATTGACATCACACCATCAACAACGGTTTCAACAAGCCCAGTGGTAAGTCTCTCTCGCACTTGAGCAAGGGATCCAAAACGTGACACTAGAGCACCTATATGACGTTTTTCAAAATAACTCATCGGTAGTCTAAGTAAGTGCCGAAGCAAATTAACGCCCATTTGCATATTGAGTAAACTAGAAATCCTCAATACCAACCAACTACGTACCCCCGTTGTGACAACGTTGATGATGGCGAGTATGCTAAAGCCTAATGCCAATACGATAAGCAGTGGTTTATCTTGACTAATAAGGACTTCATCAACAACCCATTGCATGTAATAGGGGGTAACGAGTGCAAATACTTGTAATAGAACAGATAAAACAAATAGGGCTGATAGTGTTTTACCAATCCCCGTCATTTTGTTCCACAACTGCGATAAGTGCATCTGTTGGCGTTCATCTTTCTGTTCAAACGCTTTAGTGACGGTGAGCTCTAATGCGATCCCGGTAAAGTGTTGTGCAAAATCCTTAAAGGGTAATTTCTTTTTACCTAATGCGGGATCGTTAATGCTGGCTCCAGATTTAGTCACTCCAGTAAGCACAACAAAATGATTCATGTCCCAGTGCAATACGCAAGGCAATGCAAGCCTTCCAACATCTTCGAGTGGGCATTTCAATGCGCGACTGGCTAATCCTAAGTTATCCGCAAGAGCGATTAACTGTTGTAAGCTCATCCCTTTTAAATCAGCAGTAAATCGTTTTCTAAGGGCAGCCATATCAAGTTTATGGCCGTGATAACTCGCGACCATAGCCACGCATGCAAGACCGCATTCAGCCATTTCAGCTTGTAAAATAAGTGGGACTCGTTTTTTACCTGAAAATTCTAATAACTCTAAAGGATCGCTAGGTTGATTAAGTGAGGTATCGTTCATTAGCCAACTCGTCCTTGTAAGCTGTAAATAGGATCAAGTAACCTATCAAGTAAACTTCGTCTATCGAGTACGATATCAGCCTCAAGTAACATGCCACTTTTTAATGGGAATTGATCGCCATAAGCCAGCATACTTTGCATTGATAATAGTGTTCTTATTCGATAAACAGGCTCTGACAATGTAACGGGGACACTTGCTTCGCCATCAAGTAACAAGGCTTTATCAATCCGAGATACACGGCTACTCAAAAAACCAAAGCGCTGATAAGGAAAGGCATCAAGTCGAAGCCTAGCTTCATCACCTGATTTAACAAAACCAGCACTACGAGAGGGTAAAAGCAACTCTGCCACCAATTGAGCCCCTTCAGGGATCAAGCTCATTAAGGGGCGATTAGTGACGATAAACTCACCCTCTACAACTTGAATTGAAGTGACAGTTCCTGCATCCGTTGCACGAATAACATATCTATAGTTGTTTTCAGTTTCATTAATTTGACGCTGAAGTTCCGATCGTTGTCTTGCTCTATCACTGTCCTTAAGTGCATATTGGCTTGGTAATAGCGTTAACGCGGCACGAGCAGTGTTGAGCTGGCTTTGTATTTGTACTTGATTCGATTTTAAGCTTTCAATTTCTTGTCTAATATTAATTAGTTTTTCTTGTTGGGTCTGATAATCAAGCGTGGATAAAAAGCCCTCGTTATAGAGTTTTTCATGTTGAGTTTGTTGTGAAAATTGAAGCTGTAACTTATCAACAAGCAACATATCTAAATTGTCTAATACTGAAAGCGCAGCATAATGATCTGTTATTTCCATATTAAGGCGTTCAGTATCATTTGACTGCATGGTTTTATTAACAGCTTCTTCAGTATTGAGTAGCTTAAGCTGTTGGTTCAACTCATCCATTAAGGATTCTCTTAGCTCTTCTCCTGATAGCATGCTTCGTCTTAATACAATCGTTGCAAGAATAGCCCCCTCTTCAACGTTATCACCTTCAGAGACATGTAACTTTTCAATGTTTCCACTACGATCAGCATAAGTTTTAATCAATCCCTTATCTGGAACTAAATAACCACGGACGGTCTCTTTACGGGCGTAGTGAGAAAAAGAAAGGAATAGGACAATAACCACGATAATGATTAACAAAATGGAAGTTGAAAAATAAATGGAGATAGGTTGCGCTAAAGAAATATCACCATGCAACTTTTGTTTCTGTGCATCAACAGCTTGTCGACGAAAGAATGCAGACATACAACATCCTTATTCTCAAAAACATATCATGGACTTGATAAATGAGTTATTACATTCAATTTACTGACAATACAAAGTAGGCAGTTATGCATTTAAAACATGTGATTAAATTTTAGTCAACAACTTATTCCACATTACGAATAACGACACTCATAACCTGACAACCTCGTTACATATTTAGATGTTTTCTTGCATTTATAAATATATAAAACAAGTTGCATTTAGTAATCCAAAGAGCAGTGATATGATATAAACCATAGAAAACAATTAGATGGGTTGGGTTAGGTTCTTCAAGTTAAGTAAATACCCTTAATACTCATATTTTTATTGTGGTTAATGTTCAAACTGTGGTTAATGTTCAAACTGTGGTATTAGTGAAATCACAAGGGAATTACTGGTAAAAACAATCAGGAGTAAGACAATGCAAGAATTAAAAGATATTAAAATAGAACAAGTGAACGGTGGGTTTTGGCCATTTGTCGGTGGAGTAGCTGGAGGAATAGTCGGGAATTATATTTATGAAAGTATAGGAGGCTCTTCTGGTATTAACTCTGGGTTTTCAGCGTGGGGAAATTGGTCCACAAATAGAGCTCGGCTGATGCAAGATAGACGTTAACAAGTAAACCTACACCTTGTTTATACTAAAAAACAAGGTGTACTGACATAAAGGTAATTATATGGGTAAAAAACATTTAATATCTAGCTTAGGGGTTAGAGTTGGCGTTATTTTTTACCAATTAATAATAAATAACAGTATCGTTGTAATTGATTTGTTTTTTATTGGCTTTTTATCCTTCTTGGTTTCTTATATATTATTATTTATTAAAGATCTTTTAACAGGAAAGTCCTAAACAGGTAATGAAATACTTTATTTTATCAGCTGTTTTTGCCAACAGTTATGTCGCAAACTCACATCGAGCAGCTATAAATTGAGGAGAATGGATCTCTCTGATACGGTTAGGCCACTAAAGAATTAACTTGTTCCCATGAAGTCATATTTTCAATGGTGTCCATTTGTCCTTGCTTAATCATGGACCAAAGCTCAACTCCAACGAGTGTCCATTCGGCGCCTTCCCAAGATTTCCATCCTAAACATTGATGCATTTTACCTTTCACTTTTCGATAACTCTGCTCAACAATATTCTCCAAATATTTAACGGCAAGAACCTCAATGATGAATAGCATGTGGCCAGATAATCAAAGACGAGTATTGATGGCTTCTAATGCTACAGCATTCACACCACTTTTATCAATGACGACCTTAATCAGGTAAACCATGTTGGTTGATAGCTTTATTGAAAAACGCCCGTGCCGCTGGCTCATCGCGGGTTTCACTCAAATAGAAATCGATAATAGCGCCGTATTTTTTCATGGCATGATAATCGTAAACCCAGCGACCTTTAACTTTTACGTATGCCTGATCCATTCGCCAAGAGTCTGATACCCGGTATTTTTTTCTGAATATCACTTCGAGTTGCGGTGAATATTTGTTAACCCAACGGCTTAGCGTTGAGTGGTCAAAATGGATATTTCGCTTAGCAAACATCTCCTCTATTTCAAGATAACTGAGTTTATAAGCCAACTCATCAGTTTGCGACAGAGCCTATCGCTTGGACGCTGCCAAACAAAAAATGCCAGTAAGCTTAGCTTACCGGCATTATAACCATGACTAGATTAGTAAAGATGATTATATTAATTGTGCTCTAATTAATATTAGACTAGGCTCTAATTTATTCGCCTCATTGGTACCGATAATTCCTCCATTATTCGATCCCCATGCAACTACCGAACCGTCTACTTTAACTGCAGCGAAAGATCCGCCAGTTGAATGAATAATCTTCACATTTGAATTTTCGGCAGTGACGGAAGCAGGTGCATTGGTCCCTCCATTATATTTGCTCCCCCACGCTATCACTGAACCGTCAGTTTTAACTGCAGCAAAGGCTCGGGTGGTTAAGTAAATAGCCTTTATGTCAGAACCCGAGGCCGTGATGGATTCAGGAGCACAGGTGTAGGAGCTGCTATCAGATACTCCCATACAGCCACCAGCCTGACTATCTCCCCAGGCAACTAACGTTCCATCGCTTTTAACTGCTAAGAAAGCATTGTCGTTTGAATATATTTTCTGTACGTCTGAGCCTGGAGCTGTGACGGATGTTGGTGCACAGTTGCTAGTTTCGCCCATGCAGCCACCAGAATCGTTATCTCCCCATGCTACTACCGAACCATCGGTTTTAACTGCTGAGAAAGTATATCTGGTTGAATAAATCGCCTGTACATTTGAGTTAGGAGCTGTGACGGATGCTGGTGCACAGTTGTTATTTGTGCCCATGCAGCCACCATAATTTTGGTTTCCCCACGTTACCACCGAACCGTCAGATTTAACTGCTGCGAAGGCTCCATTATTTGAATAAATCGCTTGCACATTTGAGTTAGGAGCAGTGACGGATGTTGGCGCACAATAGCTAAAGCCTCCCGTCGTGCAGCCACCATTGGACTGACTCCCCCACACTCCTACCGAATTGTTATATTTAAGTGCTGCAAAAGAATCATTAGTTGAATAAATCGCCTTTACGCTAGAGATGTCAGTATCTTCTGGTATGTTGCCCCCGTTGGTATTATGTCCCCATGCTATCACTGAGCCATCAATTTTAACTGCCACAAAGGCAAAGTCATTTGAATAAATAGTCTGCAGGTTGGAGATAGATATTGGTGCGCCAGAGCCACCAGCCGTTTCTGACCCCCATGCTATCACTGAGTTGTCGGTTTTAACTGCCACAAAAGCAGTGCCATTTGAATAAATTTTATCTACATTAGAATCAGGCTCAGTAACGGATGTCGGTGCTTCGCCCCCGCTATTTGTACGTCCCCATGCTATCACTGAACCATCAGTTTTAACTGCCGCAAAGGCAACGGAATTTGAATAAATATCCCGCAGGTTGGGGATAGATGTTGGCTCGTTATCGCCGCCATCCCAATTTCCCCATGCTATCACGGAGTTGCCGTCTTTAACTGCTGCAAAAGCTCCTTTGGTTGAATAAATACTCTCTACGTGCGAGATAGTATATTCAACAACATTTTCTGGGGTCTGTTGTCCTACTTTATCGATTCCTGTTACAGTTAGTGTCACATTGTGAAGACTATTAAAAGGCTGATAATCATAGCTTGATAAAGTTGAGACAGGGAGTCCGTTAATGTTCCATTTATATTGGTATTCAGTACACAAGTCACAAGTCACCTTAGCAGTAAGTGTGCTGCCGATAGTCGGTGTGCCCTCAATTGCTAACGCTGTTATCTCAGGAGCGGGTGGTTTGAGAATAGTTATAGTTATAACACCCATTGCATAATTCACTGGGTCGTGATCGTCCTTTACCACATACACCAGTTTGTCTTCGCCATATTTTCCAGTCGTTGGCGTGTATGTCAGTTGACCTTCCTCAACCTTTACAGTGCCAAGCACTCCACCCTCCACCTTGAACAACGTAGCTGTTTTGCTGATTTGAGACTGCCAATCAAGAATAACTGGAGTGTCATATTCTATTTGCATAGTGAAATCAGCGGCATTCAGGGCGTCAGAGGGGGTAACTGTAATGACGACAACACCTTGAGTACTTAATTCACTATCAGATACTGTGTATGTCAGAACATCAACTCCAGTAAAATTTTTTGGTGTGTATGTAATAGTGTGATTGGTCAATGTAGCTGTTGCGGATGAACCTGGTGCAGATAGATTTGATACAGCCAACTTAGTTGAGGCAGTTTCTGCATCATAAATCACATCATCGAGATTGATAATTACGGCTTCGTTACTTAGCGTAGTCGCATTCTTTATGGATGCGGTGGGTGCACTATTACTGACTACAGCATTGAAGTTAACAGTGATGGTGCTCATGGCATACCCACCTTTGTTATCTGTAACCACATAGCTGAATTTATCAATCAGTCCTTGACTGGGTGATGGTGGGGTATAGTTGACCGTTAGTGGGGCTTCCGGGCTGATACTTACTGTCCCCTTAGCACTGAGTACACGGATAATATGAAGTGTATCTCCATCATCATCATGTACATAATTCGCGACATCAATCACAAGAGGATTCTCATCGCCTTCCAATTCACCAGACACTTTGATTTCAGTGGCCGTGGGCACTTTATTTGCCGGTGTCTTGTCGCTCACTGTAACCGTTACAGTTCCGGCGGCGTAGCCTTGTCTGTTATCAGTCACCACATAGGTAAACTGGTCAACCCCAATGAAACTGCCAGATGTATAGCGAATGAGCGTATCATCATATTCAACTGCTCGACCATTGCCATCAAAAACGTGGCTGATCCTCAGTGAGTCACCGTTTTCATCACTAATCAACGGTTTGTCTAGTAAATCAAGCGTCCAAACCGGCATAGTGTTGTCAATGCTCATTAAAAAGTTACTGGCTTCAGGTGCAATGTTTGGCATTTCAGGGTCAATATCCTCTGAACTTATCACTACATAGGCAATAGCGTAACCACCATTGCCATCCTCGACACTGAACATCGCTTGGTCAACACCTATATAACCCGCTGGCTTAAAGGTTAAGGAGTATCTGTTTTCTGCCAGTGAAAAACGCCCAGAGGTACTAATTAACTGCTCAATCGTTAACGCGTCACCATCAGCATCGAAAATATACTTTTGTAAATTAATGTTGATGTTTTGAGTGCTTCCCGTTTTCAGTGTGATATTCTCAGCTGTCGGAACGGTGTTGTCTTTGGGCTTCGCATTAACAGCCACCAAAACATGAGAGGTGGCTACTTTACTGCCGCCCTGCACCTCATAATCCAGTGACGTGACACCCGCCATCTGAGCTAAATAGTTAAATGTGCTGTTAGTTTCATTAGATATATATCCCAACCCATTGGTATCAAGTACCTCCTTCAATGACCAAGTTGCAATGCCCACAGATTCAACAGAGTGAGTCAGGTCAACTTGTCGGTTCTCACCTTCCACTAGTATCATAGCTTGCGGAAATGCACGTAGATATTCAACCACTGGAGGTGGCTCTGGCGGGGAAGGCTTGTCTATCAAGCCTTCATTATCACCGCAACCTATTAATGCCACATTCAGTGAGGCAGCCATAAGACAGAAATAAAATTTATTGTTCTTCATATATAATACTCGCTTATTACGGGGGTATAATCACCGCTCTGGGGAAAAGATTGAATTTATTTTTGAATGGTTGGAATCATCTCAAAAGATCGCACTTGCATGTCGACTCGGCGATTCATAGCCCGACCCGCTTTAGTGGCATTATCTGCAATGGGTAGGCTTTCACCTGCGCCATTCATCTTAATGTGGAATGAACTCACCCCTTGTCGGTAACCGCGCCAGTGCGGCGTTCAGAAAGCCACTGATTATATTCTTCCGCTTCAGTGTTGTCGGTGTGACCCATCACTGTTATGCCGGTCTGTGGATATTGCAGTACTTGGGTATTAATTAGTGTGCTGGCATCATGGGCGAACAAGGTGTCCGCATCATAACCGGACACAATAAAAGTCTGCGTGATAATAGGCTTCTCAACGAGCACTTCGACAATGTGCTCTTGAATAACAGGCATAGCTTTATGTGTATGACCATCACTTAGCTCACACCCTCGGTCGCTAAGTGATGGTCGGCATCGCCCGTTGTTATCTCACTCAATGATTGGGTAAATTGATATTCAACTTCGGTTATTAAATAAGGATTAAATTGATAGCCTAGATGCAGGCCATCAACAATGACATTCAGATCCGTTAATTGAGTATTGTTATTATCCGTCTCATTATAGCCATTGTGAGCAACACTGACACACGCATACCAAAATTGTAGAGGTTCTAAAGTTTCTACTTGCGCAAAAGAAAATGAAGGTGTACGCATTATGATATCCATGACTAATTAAACAAGTAAGTTTAATTTAAAACTAAAAACTAAAAACCGTATTCTAAAAAGACACATTGATAACAAAGGAATATAAATAATGGTTAGTGAAAAAATAAATAATTCTAGAGCTAGAACATAATTAATAACGTTAACTATAAGACTCTAGATTGCAGTGATGGTAATTGATAGGAGGCGTAAAGTAAATGATGATTTCCCTTGTGTTAATTAGTGGGATAATCTATCTAGTAAACATACTAGTATAGTAGTTTTTTCTCATACTCTTGATTTGAAAGTTAATATGTGCACCTATATCCAAGCGCGACAATATTTATTTACCTTTTTGTTCGCTCATCAATTCAGCACTTACTTGTTATTTTATTACGAACTGAAAAAAGTATTTCGACACCGTAAACTTTTAATATATTATAATTTAAACTTAATGTTGCATATACTTATCCGTTATTGTATGAGGAATCAATGCAACTTGTGAATGGGAGATTTTATTATGAGTTGTTACTTCATTGGTAAATGCCGACATGTCTCAGAAAAGTGTTTAAATGCTATTCCAGACATCAAACTTAACTGCAGCCATTCACATGTCGGCCAACATATTGTTGATAGATATGGTGCTCTTTATGGCGTGGAAATTTTAAGTCGACCATTAGAAGATTTAAGAGTATTATCGACTATGGATCATTACTTTTCATTAATGACACCATCGAAACATAATTTCATTTTAATGGAAATTGCAAACAAATTGACTTTTTTCAACGGGAGGAAAAAAGCAAAAAATAATCACTATTTTATCAATGTTGAAAGATTTTCATTACTCGATAACCATGTTGTTAAAAGTCTTTGTCGCTTGAGTCAGTCCTTTCAACGCACAGGATCAACATTGGTTGTGGAGATAACTGAAAGGCATATTGCCTTATCCCCTTACACGATCGAAGCAGAGTATAAGCTAAAAGAAGCAAACATATTGATTGCATTAGATGATTTTACTTACGATGTGCATTCTGAATTGAATGCTGCCAGACATGACTACGTTAAGTTTGATTTAAGGTATATTAGAGATAATCGGTATTTTAATACTTTTGTAGATTGGGCTTTTGAAATAAAAGAATTAGGTGTGAAAATTATTGTTGAATGTGTAGAAACTGAACATGATGCTTTATTAGCACATTCACTGCCATTTGATTATTTTCAAGGATATTATTACGATAATTTCGATGACTTATGAAAATAAAACTGCATATTGATGTCTATGAAGCATCACGTAAAAGGATCAGAACAATATTAGTCGATTGCCCTCATTTCTATGTAGCATTTTCTGGCGGAAAAGATTCAGGGGTATTGTTAAATCTAATTATTGAAGAAGCAAGAGCGTGTGGTCGTTTGCCTGTTGACGTGTTAATCGTTGATCTCGAAGCACAATATCAACATACCATTGACTACATCACTCGAGTTGTAGAACGTAAAGAAATTAATGCTTATTGGGTATGTCTGCCTTTAAGCTTAAGAAATGCTGTATCTCAATTTCAACCCAAATGGATCTGTTGGGATCATCGTATTACCGAACAATGGATCAGGTCCATCCCCCTTCATTCCTCGGTGATCAGTAAGCATGATTATTTTCCTTTTTATTACTTTGGTATGGAATTTGAAGAATTTGTGAATGAATTTGCAATCTGGTACCAAAAACAAAAAAATGCACGTTGTACCTGTTTTATTGCCATTCGTTCCGATGAATCTCTTAATCGTTTTTTGACCATTAAAAATAAACGTAAACAGACACTTTATGATTATAAATGGACAACAAAAGTCAGTGAGCAAGTCTACAATGCTTACCCTATATATGATTGGCATGTAACCGATATTTGGACTGCTAATGGTAGATTTGGTTGGGACTACAATATAATTTATAACTTAATGGCGCTGGCCGGAGTCTCTCTGTCTCAACAACGATTATGTCAACCATTTGGTGACGATCAACGTAAAGGATTATGGCTCTATCAAATACTTGAACCACACACCTGGCAAAAACTTGTCGCACGTGTTGAGGGGTGTAACTTTGGGGCACGTTATAGTAAGACCCAAGGCCGAATCTTGGGCTATTATAAATTTGAACTACCTCATGGATATACCTATAAACAATACAGTAAATATTTACTCAACAGTATGCCACCGCATTTAGCATTGCATTATCGTTCCCGTATTTTTAAATTTCTTATATGGTGGAAACATGCAGCAAAAAAAAATGGCATCAGATCGATCCCTGATTTTGCCGACAAGAAATTAGAATCACAAAAGAAAGTGCCCAGTTGGAGACGTATTTGTAAAGTGCTTATTAAGAATGATTATTGGTGTCGAGGATTATCGTTTGGACAGAACAAAAAAATAACTAACTACAACATCGAGCTCTATAATCATTTTTTTAAGGAACAACATGAATTTAACAGAAAACATTGAAAATTTGTTAGACCAACTGTCTTCGATAAAGACTTCCTTGTTATCAGTTCATGAGAAAGTATATATATTCAATCGGTTATCGGATATTTCGGCGAGTATCGTCAAATTTAACCACCCGGTACTAAATGTTAAATTAATTAGTAGTTCACTTGTTAAGGACAATGATTACAATCCTAATCAAGTTGCTCCTCCAGAGTTTAAACTGCTCAAACATTCAATTCAAAAAGACGGCTTAACCATGCCTATCGTTGTGGGGAAACAACAGGGAGTAAATGAAGTGGTGATCATTGATGGTTACCATCGAAGTCGGTTGTTAAAACATAATCTTGAGTTCAAGAGCTCATTGGCAAGTTATATTCCTGTTGTTATTTTGGATAAAAATATCGACGACAGAATGTCATCCTCCATACGTCACAACATGGCTCGAGGTACTCATCAAGTAGAATTAACTGCCCAGTTAGTGATAAAACTTCGTGACATGGATTGGAGTAATGATGATATTGGACGTGAGCTAGGGATGGACAGTGATGAAGTATTACGGATGCAACAAGTTACTGGGTTAGCAGCTGCATTTAGCCATAATGCATTTTCAATAGCATGGGAATAAATATAACGAGATTTTCGTTTTTCTTATACAGCACGGATTCTATCGCAAACTGGTGAGGTAGTTTGCGATAGAACCTTAAGTAAATCGTTTATCTGAGAGAACAGTAAGAGGATCTAGGCCTCGCTCATACCAGCCATCTCTGGTGTTTTTAATATTATCAAAAGACTGTATATAAGGTTTGATGTCTAGAATTGGTGTTCCATTCAATAGATCTATGCCTCGAACAAAGATACGATTAGCTTCAATTCTCTCAATTCTCTCAATTTCAATAATCGATAATCCGATGGCATTAGGCCGTCTAGGTGAGCGAGTGGCGAAAATCCCTTTATGTTCGTTATCCAGAAAGGGTTTCATCTTAAGCTCATACCCCTCGGATTTATGTATATGAAACACTATGTAAATATGAGAAAAGCCGTTGAGGTCGTCTAAGCCCAACATATATTTCTCATTGAGTATCAGCTCACCTATATCTTTGGATATCCCAGCCCCTTGTACTGGGACATTATCTATCTGTTCGAAGGGGTTTTTTGCATATTCTATGGGGAGAAATTCGATCATTGTTCTCTCTTTTCAAATTGTATTATGATTCTTTCTGTAGATTAGTGAGATTGGGCCAAGTCTGATGTCGTCATACTAACACCTTTTATTTGGGCAAAAAGAGATAAGCCTGGACTTATTCCTAGGTCATCACAGGCCCAGCGTGTGACATTTGCCCATAAATAATGGTCTACAATATCAAGCTTTACCTGAACATTATTCTCACCTTGTGGCTCTAGTACTTGAACAACCTTTACTGGGATAATGTTACGAATGCTGGTTTGTTGAGGAGGAACTAGACACAATGAGATATGGTTAGCGTGAATGCGTACCCTTAACTTAGCCCCCTGATCAGGTAAGATACTGTTTACCCAAAGGCTGATTTCATTATTTAATTTCACTCGTGTCATCGAATAATGACTGTGGACCTCTGCAACGGTGACATCCAGCAATGAACTCTGTTCACTAGCAGGTAACCAGGGCCGCATTTGCTCACTGTCCCACACCTGTTGTAGTGGTCCAATTGCAATAACCCTACCTTGATCTAGTACTAACATATATTCAGCTAACTGGAGAATCTCGTCTAAGCTATGGCTGACGTAGATGATTGGGATCGTTAAGTTGCGAGCCAGATTAGATAAATAGGAAATAAGTTCACGTTTACGCGGTAGATCTAATGAGGCTAATGGTTCATCCATTAACAGCATCTTTGGTCTTGTCAGTAGTGCTCTGCCTATGGCAACTCGTTGTCTCTCACCACCAGAGAGACTGATGGGGTATCGCTTTAAAAGATGTTCTAACCCTAAGAGTTTGACTACCTTATCAAAGTGAACAGGGTCTTTATCTTTGTTGCCATAATTCAGGTTCCCACGCACACGATAATGAGGGAAGAGTCTCGCCTCCTGAAAAACATAGCCTATGCTGCGTTTTTCAGGTGGTAAGTTGATGTGACGAGCGTGGTCATAGAGCGACTCTTCCCCTAGTGTCAACTCGCCTTGGTCTGGCGTCGATAACCCGCCCAAAATATTGATAAGAGAAGTTTTACCAGCTCCACTTCGACCAAAAATGGCACTGATACCATGCATAGGAAGCTGGGCATCAATCGATAATGCGAGATCACCCAATTGTTTGCTTATCTTGATATTTAACATGCTGTCGATACCCGTTGTTGGGCTTTTTGTGTCAGCCATTGAGATATCCCCAGGGACACTAGCGCGATGATAATAGAGATGATGCAGAGTCTGCCTGCTTGGCTTTCTGCACCAGGTGTCTCAATAAAAGAGTACATTGCTAATGGAATGGTTCGGGTTTCTCCAGGAATATTAGAGACGAAGGTGATGGTGGAACCAAACTCACCTAAGCTGCGAGCGAAAGCCAATACCATGCCTGAAATAATACCGGGGGCTGTCAAAGGGAGGGTTATGGTCAAAAAGACCTTCAAAGGACTACTGCCGAGGGTTCTTGCCGCCTGTTCCAGGCGAATATCTACATGCTCGAAAGATTGGCGAATGGCCCGGACCATCAAAGGGAAAGAGACGATAGCAGCCGCGAGAGCCGCACCGTGCCAGTTGAAACTGAAACTGATCCCAAACCAATCATATAGACGTTCGCCGAGAAAGCCTTTTCGGCCCATAGATATTAACAACAGATAACCGATGACAACAGGGGGCAACACGAGTGGCAAGTGGATCACACTGTCTAGCAGTGCTTTGCCTGGAAAATGCAATCGTGCTAAAACCCAGGCGCAGGCTATGCCTGCTGGAAGGCTGAATAATACAGCCACCCCGGAAACCTTAAGGCTTAATAACAACGCCGTGACTTCATAATCTGTGAGCATCATGGTTTTATTTTGAAGCCATATTTGCTGAAAATAGCTTTAGCATCTTGTGTTTGTAGATATTGATAGAAAGCTTTGGCCCCCTCAGTTGGCTGATTGTTGACGAGTGCCAGTGGGTATTCAATCGGGTTGTGACTATTTTCTGGAAAGGTATCAACCAGAACCACTGCTTTGGAAAGCTGAGCATCGGTGGAATAAACAATACCTAAGGGAGCCTCTCCTCGTTCAACTAGAGCCAATGCACTGCGAACACTGCTGGCGCGAGCAAGCAGTGGTTCAGCTTGTTGCCATAGATTCAGGTTGCTTAATGCCTGTTTGGCATAGCGTCCTGCAGGTACATGATCTGGATCGCCCACGGCCAGCCTGCCATTCGCCAGATTTTTATTGAGATCCCAATCTTTACTGATAGTGATATCTAATGGCGAAGCTAAATTTGGTGCTATCAGAACTAAGCTGTTCTTCAGCAAAGTGACCTTTGAGTCACGAGAGACCGCATCATTATCGATAAGATAATCCATCCATTTTTGATTTGCAGATAAAAATACTTGCGCCGGAGCCCCTTGAGCGATTTGTCGCGCCAATGTCGAAGATGAAGCAAAGGAAAAAACGGTTTCACTATGATGCAGTTGATCGAATTTTTGCCCAATTTCTGTTAGCGCATTGGTGAGTGATGCGGCGGCAAATACAATGACTTTCTCTTCGGCAAAACTAGGTAGGCTAACGGTGACTAACAGCATACTTGTTGCTAGATGCTTTAAGCGAGAGCAATACTTCTTTAACTTCATGGAATACTCCTGATGTAAAATAAAATGCGTTATATACTTGTTTATATAGCGATTCGATATATACTTAACTATATAACGAGTAGCAAGTTATTTAGACATAAATCGTGAGCTAAGTAGTCTTTTGCTAACGAATAAGCGACAATTGAGCTATAGAAACTCTATGATGATACCTAATGGATTTAAATGCGCTGCTTACTCTTTCAATTGCCGATAAGGTCGTTGTAAACCCGAAAAGGATCGCTCTGCTAGAACAGATCCGAGTGACGGGCTCAATCAGTCAAGGGGCTAAGTTAGCCGGACTTAGTTATAAGACAGCATGGGATGCGGTTAACGACATGAATCGTCGCCTGTCTGATGCTGTTGTGGTGAGTGAAAAGGGCGGGAAAGGGGGCGGAGGTGCTCAATTAACAGATTTTGGTGAGCGATTGGTGCAGGTTTATGCATTAACCGAGCAAATGCAAGAGATGGTACTGCAGACACTGTTAGATCAAAAAGTACCTATGCAGAGCCTGTTAGATGTGATGGCACATTTCTCATTAAAAACTAGTGCTAGAAATCAACTAACAGCAAATATCAAATCGATTGAGAATTATGGGCTAAACGATCGAATTGTGCTAGAAACTGCTGGTGACAAAGAAATGTTTTCTGTCGTCACCCATAGCAGTACTTGTAAGCTCAGACTCTTAAATAAAACACCTGTGCTACTACTGATTAAGGCTCCCTTGGTTCATTTGTCTGTGAATTTTGTGCCCGACAGTGGTGATAATCAGCTTGATGGTGAAGTGGTAGATATTAAGGTAAATGGTAATTCGGTTGAAGTGAGTCTAAATATTGGCAATACAGAGCCACTTTATGCTTCGATAACATGCCAGCAAGCCAATGAAATAGATCTGAGTTTAGGCCAACGCCTCTATGGAGTCTTTAAGCCTGAGCAGGTTATTATCGCCAGCATGAACTAATTAACCCCAGATCGGTTTAACTTATCACTGCAATAGCGTTGAATTCAGCCGTTGTAATATTAAGTTGCGGCTTACGCTCTTTGAGTCGTTCTGTCGCAAACGGAGATCTTGGCGCTAAAATTTGAGGCCGCAGGATCTCTCTGATACAGTTATACCAATCGGTATAAAGATGTGATCTAATATGAACAGTTAATTTTAATGATTAGGTTACAGGCTCTTCTCCGCTTAGGTGAGTCTATTCATATCAAAGATCATAAATAACATTATTATTTACAACACTTTCTTATTTGTGAATAAGCGAATATACCTTGCCATCATTATCATCCACCCTATTTGGCTTTAAAGGCCAATGTGTACAGTCCTTTTCTATCGAAAAAGATTCTCAGGCGGTTCTTGTACAATGTCGCCGAGATAGGCGGTTTAAGGTTGAAGAGCCAAGAACTGAAAGCCAATGTACCGTCGATCACTACGTAAGAAGACGGGTACATGACTTACCTGTTAGTGGACGTCCTTGTAGCATCGAAGTTGAACTCGCTCAGACCAGAAATAAAGACGGCATAAGGTTAATTGAAGCGACTGAATTCGTTGCCAAAGGAGCGAGATATACAACTCGCTTCTGTAAGTTCATCAGTGGATTATGCCGGTACATGAGTATTCACGCAGTCTCTCAACATTTAGTATTCGTTGGGAGACGGTAAAAAACATTGATAAGGAATATCTACATTCAACTCTGCCAGGCTTGGAGCCAGCGAAGCTTAACAACTTAATCCATATTGGCGTTGATGAAGTAGCCAGAGCCAAAAGGCATGACTACATGACCGTTGTATACGATTTGGTTTCTGGTCATTTAATTTGGGTCGAACACGGTAGAAAAGCAGCAATCCTTATTTCGTTCTTCGAGCAACTCTCAACAACTACAAGAGACGGTATTAAAGCGGTTTCAATGGATATGGGTCAGCCTTATCAATCGGCAGTAAGGAAAATGCTCCCTAACGCAGATATCGTTTTCGACCGATTTCATGTGATGCAAAACTACTGCTTACTCATCAAAAAAGAACGCGCCAAAGCCTTTCGAAATGGTTCTCATGAAGATAAAAAGATGCTCAAAGGAACGTTGTTTCTCTTGCTAAAAAACGCCCATAAGTTGGATGAAAGGCAGTCAGATAGGCTTGGTGATTTACTCGAGAGTAACAAGACTCTCTGCATTGTTTATATGCTGAAAGAGCAGTTACAAGCGATATGGGATGAACCGTGTTACACGTCGATGGTTAAGGCACTTGAAGCTTGGTGCGGTCTTGCTAGGTCAACGAGGATATTGTCCTTGTGTAATTATGCAGACGCACTATTGGATAAAAAAATTGGTGTCTGCAATTACGCAAAATATAGATTAACCAACGCTCGAGTTGAAGCGGGGAATGTCTCTATTGGTTTACTCAGGCGAAGAGCTAGAGGGATACGAGACATTGAATACTTCAAACTCAAGATCAGACAAACATCAGTCCCTGATACCCATTCAACCTTTTATCCAAATATCAAGCTCACCTAAGCGGAGAAGAGCCGGTTACATATGGAAAAGCTTAATACCACTGACTTTCGCTCTCTGGCACGACGAGAGAAAAATGCACAAAAGCGGATCCGTCTTTTGGCATTAGCACATTTCAGTGAAGGGCATAACCGCATTGAGATCACGAGTATTCTTAAGGTGAGTCGTACCAGTGTAAACAAATGGGTAAGTGATTTCTTAACCGACGGTTTAGCGGGCCTTGAGCACAAAACATCACCTGGCCGACCTCCATCTTTAAACAAGACTCAATCTAAACAACTCGCAACATTCATTGAGCAGCAAAGTTTATCTGAAGAAGGTGGCAGACTATCGGGTGCTGATATTAATGAATATATTTTTCAGCACTTTGGTATCAATTATGAACCATCAAGTGTCTATAGAGTATTAAAGCGGCTAGGTTTTTCTTGGATAACGAGTAGGTCAAAACATCCTAAACAATCCCAAAAAGCACAAGAAGCTTTTAAAAAACTTCCGCTTGGAAACGATCCTTAACATCCCCGGTCATATTGCCCTGGCTCAAGTTGATGTTTGGTTTCAAGATGAAGCTCGTATAGGGCAACAAAACACGACGACACGCTTATGGGCAAAAAAAGGAAGTCGTCCAAGAGTCGTTCGACAACAACAGTTTGAGTACGCTTATGTTTTTGGGGCGGTATGTCCGTCGAATGGAAATACCGAAGCGTTGATCACTCCATGGGTAGATAAAAGGTTCATGCGGCAACACCTAAAGTTAATTTCTGAAGCAACTCTTCCAGATCGCCACGCTGTCGTGATCATGGATGGTGCCGGTTGGCATACAAAAGATCTAGATGATGAATTCGATAATCTAACCATGATTAAACTACCTCCCTATTCACCAGAGCTTAATCCTATCGAACAAGTTTGGGGATGGATGAGACAGCGCCATTTAGCCAATAGGTGTTTTGCCAATTATGAGGACATTGTCGAGCAATGCACGCAAGCTTGGAATAGCTTTATTAGTGACATTGATACTGTAAAGAATCTATGCAATCGTTCATGGATAAATCTGACCAGATGATTATACCGATTGGTATTAGACCACTAAAGAATTAACTTGTTCCCATGAAGTCATATTTTCAATGGTGTCCATTTGTCCTTGCTTAATCATGGACCAAAGCTCAACTCCAACGAGTGTCCATTCGGCGCCTTCCCAAGATTTCCATCCTAAACATTGATGCATTTTACCTTTCACTTTTCGATAACTCTGCTCAACAATATTCTCCAAATATTTAACGGCAAGAACCTCAATGATGAATAGCATGTGGCCAGATAATCAAAGACGAGTATTGATGGCTTCTAATGCTACAGCATTCACACCACTTTTATCAATGACGACCTTAATCAGGTAAACCATGTTGGTTGATGGCTTTATTGAAAAACGCCCGTGCCGCTGGCTCATCGCGGGTTTCACTCAAATAGAAATCGATAATGCTCGCGATCTCGCTCTGGGTATCCGATCCCACTTATTCGATTTAAGGCTTTAAGGCTTCAACTAAGAACTCTCTTAGTGCGACTAAGTTGTTGTCAAAACTTTTTCGATGTGCCACGACCATATTTAACGGTGACTTTTCTTTGCGGTAATCTGGCAATAGCGATACTAAACGCCCCGCGGCAATATCCTCACGTACATCTAAGCAGGTTTTATAGACGATACCCATTCCCTTAACGGCCAATAAACGAAGATAATCGCCATCGTCTGATAAATGATTACCACTTACTTTCACCGAAACAGTACTCGTATCTTTAAAAAATCGCCAATGACTGTTTAACATGTCGTCACTGTAAAAGTGTAAACAGTTATGTTTTACCAAGTCTTCCGGCGTTTTCGGCGTGCCATAGCGGGTTAAATAATCAGGTGAGGCGCATAATTCCCGGACAGCATTACGCAGTATGGGTAAACACACTAAGGCCGAATCTTCGGGCTCACCATAACGTAACCCCACATCTACCGTTTGAGAATAAAAGTCTGCGTATTTATCACTTAACTTAACCTTTAAATTGATGTCTGGATGGTATAGTTGGAAATCCATCAAACAGCTAAGCAAAGTGTTTCTACCCAGGTCGGAAGGCACTGATAAGGTAATACTGCCTTTAAGCTTATCCCCTAAAACAGCCCTCTTTCCAATATCTAGGTTTTTCAATGCCTTAAGTGCATAAGGTAAAAAGTTACGACCACTTTGGGTTAATGTTAAACTGCGTGTAGATCGCTGTAATAACCGAGTGTTCAATTCAGCTTCCAGCCGCTTTACGGCGGCACTAGTAGCGGCAGGAGTAATTGACAATTCACGGGCTACGGCAGAAAGATTCTTAAGTTCGCATGCAAGCACGAATATTCTGACGTCAAAAAATTTCATCATGATTTTCAATTTCTCGTTGAAAGTGTTTTCGATTTTAAAGATATTATAAGAAAAAACAATAACCTTTATGCTGTTTGAAATCACCAAAGGAGAGTTACACATGACACTATTTCGTTCCCTAAAACTGGCTACTGTTACCCTGGCTACTTCGTTAATATTAAGCTTGTCGGCTCACGCCAGCAATTTCGAAAAGTTCCCATTTGAAAAAACACTATTTGACCAACTTCAAGCCCAAGGCGATACAGTTCTAATTGATGTATTTGCTCCTTGGTGTCCAACGTGTAAGAAACAACAAGAGGTTATAGGCGACTATTTTGCTGCCCACCCCGATAGCGAGATAAAGGTGCTTGTCGTTAACTTTGATGATCAGCCTCAATGGGTAAAGTTCTTTAAGGCGCCACGCCAATCAAGCCTGTATCTATACAAAAATGGCGAGCAGCTTTGGTTCAGTGTGGCTGAAACCCGTGAGCAAAAGATCTTTTCCGCTTTGAATTCAGTGAGCATGTAATATGGATACCTTTGCCATACCACTAGCGTTTGCCGCTGGCATACTAAGCCTGTTATCGCCCTGTGTATTACCAATGATACCAGTTGTCGCAAGCTCTGCAATGCGCAGTTCTCGCAAGGGTATAATTACCTTAGCGTTAGGGCTGAGTCTATCCTTTGCGTTTGCTGGAACCGTGCTCACTTTCGCGCTGATTAGTTTAGGGCTATCGCCAGAGGTATTGCGTTACTTCTCGGCGACTTTGCTGCTGATTATTGCCGTTGCCATTTTAATCCCAAAAGCTGGAGACTGGCTCACAATAAAACTGTCAATGCTCACTAGTCGACTGCCAAATCATCAAGTTGATGGCGAAGGTGTAATGACACAGTTTGCCGTTGGCGCATCGTTAGGTTTTGTGTGGCTGCCCTGCGTTGGCCCAACGTTAGGGGCAGCTATTGCCCTTGCATCAACAGGTCAAAGTATGGGCTCTGCATTCATCATTATGCTGGCTTTTGGTATCGGTACTGCAATTCCTTTGATTGGTTTCAGCCTGTTAATGAAAAACTCACTGGGAAAATGGATCAGTGGTGGCGCGGCAGCCAAAAAAGTAATGGGGTTATCTTTAATCATTTTGTCATTGACCATTTTCACAGGATTTGATCGCAAATTAGAAGCGTTAGCACTTGAAATTATGCCAGAGTGGCTCTACAACATATAAGAGAATATGATATGAAACTTACTCATTCCGTCATCATACTTGTCGGCTTAACCGCACTCGCCTCATTGGCAAGTGCAACAGATAACCCTGTTAATACGCCTCAAGTTTTACCCAAAGTTATTTTCTTTGACGTTAATGAAACACTGTTGGATTTAGGCAATGTGGCCCAGTCTGTCACTCAAGCATTAGATGGTCGTGACGACTTGGTGAATAGCTGGTTCACTACCATGCTGCATTACTCCTTGGTGAGTAACGCTATTGGTGAATATCATCACTTCGGCGATATTGGCGTAGCAGCGCTGCAATTAGTCGCTAAACAAAATGGTATAGCCATATCTGAGGCTGAAGCAAATCAAGCTATTCAAGCGCCATTTCGTGACTTACAACCTCATCTTGATGTCATTACGGGCCTTAAAAAGCTACAAGCCTCAGGCATTAAACTGGTCACATTGACTAACTCCTCAGATGCAGGCATAGAGAGTCAGTTGAAAAATGCCAATTTAATCCAGTACTTTGACGATTCATTAACCGTTCAACACCTGCAAGTGTTTAAGCCTGATTTACGCGTATATCGGTGGGCGCTTGAACAGATGCAGGTCGAAGCAGATGAAGCTATGCTTATCGCCGCCCATACATGGGACATTGCCGGGGCAGCCAAAGCTGGCATGCAAACGGGCTTTATTCAGCGCTCCGGTCAATATCAGTTTGCGCTAACAAAAAAGGCGGATTATGTGGCGGTTGACCTGATTCAGTTGTCAGAGCAAGTGTTAACCAAGCAGCCATAACGTAGATAGATATTCAGTTACGCAATATCAACGTCTCAGAGTGGGACGTTGATCCCTTGCTCTGTGTAATAAATACAGGAGGCATAACAGGTCTATACACCTCATGTGTAAGGATTGTTATCACCTCGCCTAAGTATGACCGTCGTAGAGGTGGCACGAGTGAAGGTGTCTCATTTAAAATCTTGTATTATTGGTGCGATAGACTCAGAAAAGAAGGTCAACCCGTGCCAGGTAAAACATTAACGGTTCTGTCGCAAACTGATAACTCGTCGCAATAAATTGAGGAGATAGGACCCTCTAGGTCGTTAAAAATCGATATGTTGATTTTAAGCCTACCTTTGCTTGTGTTTTGTAAAGAGTTAAGTCTGCATTACCTCATGTATAAACCCTTACGCAGGTGATTTACACACTCCTAACAAACAAATTACAGAGTAGATTGCTCTTTAATTAATCTGAACTCTGGATAAAAAATTGAACTAATAGCCCTCTTTGTGATCAGATCTTTCGACTAAGATTAATCAATCACGCAGAGGGCATATGGATAATTTAGTGGATGTATTTTGTGATGTCGATGATTTTTGTTCTGTTTTTATTCCTCAATGGGAACAACAATGTCTAACTGATGGGACTCGCAAACGTAAACGCTCCAGTAGAATGGCTATGAGTGAAATAATGACAATAATCATAACCTTTCATATGTCTCACCACTGTGACTTCAAAAACTTTTTACTGGATATTTGGCTCGTTTCTTTAAATCCAAATGTCTCAATTTACTCAGCTACACCCGATTTCTTGAAGTGATGCCCAGAGCAGTAGTCCCACTATGCAGTTACTTTTCCTCTCTAGAAAGTGAGCCAACAGGCATAGAGTTTCAACCAGCATTAAGGTCTCTGTTACAACTTACGAATTCCAAGGCACAAAAGCTTATCAGTCATAGCCAGCCGAGGAAAAGGCAGCATGGGGGGGGTCTATGAGTTCAAGCTTCATCTTATTGTGAATAATCAAGGCGGTATCGTTGCCGCAAAAATAACACTTGAAAATGTACATGACACGAAACCTGTCAAAGAGATGGTAGTTGGCTCCATGGACAAACTTTATGCAGATAAAAGGGTATATCAGTAAAGCACTGACCAGTGACCTATTAGAGCGCGGGATAACCATTATTAATAGCGTGCGTAAGAACATGAAAGTTAAAGCGTTATCATTGTGGGATAGAGCGATGCTCTCCAGACGTTTTATCATAGAGACAATCAATGACCAGTTAAAAGTTAAAAATATCTCTCAAATTGAGCATACAAGACATCGAAGTGTGCATGGTTTCATGCTTAATATGATAGGAGGTTTAGTGGCTTATCAACTCAAAGAGCGTAAGCCACCACTAAAATATCACAACGGTTGAATTTAACGCGATTGCAGTGATTCGTTAAACCGATTTGGAGTTAGTTAGACGTGATATATAATGTAATTATCCCCATAAACCATAAGCGAACTTACTCTCGCCATGAAATAACCTCCGCAGTAACACGTATAATTTAGAAATGCAATTTCATTCAAAAAAGCTAATGGACTACATGTATTATACAAGTGCCTTTTTACCACCCCAAAGTCAACCTAATTTATATATACGGTATTTATGAATCATTATAGGATGCAGGTCGTCGCTAGTGAGTAATATTTATAGTTAGCTATATTACTTAACACTTCGATTGAAATTAACCGTCTTTAATGTACGTAGTCGCTTTAATACAATTAAGTCTCTATGTCCTCTGTCGATGTATACAATAATGGTAAATAATGATGAATAATTTAAAAAAGACACTGCTCGCAACTACACTCCTTTCTGTATGTGGTATCGCAAATGCTGTAGTTACAACGGGTCAATTGAGTTTTAACTTCAGTGGTGTTATTCCCGCGGCGCCGGTGGTGACTGGAACCTTAGAATTTGAAACGGTAACAGGCGCCCCATATGTACCAACAGCAATAGTACTAGAAACCGTCAGCACTGATGCAGGCTTTACATTACGCTCTAATACGGCAGAAAACTTTCGCTTAACAACATCGGCAACGAGCTTTTCAGCAACAGCAGTTACAGCTCAATTGTTAAGTTCAGTTGTTGCCGGTAGTGGTATCAAGGCGGGTGTAACAGCGCCAACATTAGGTATTACCATCAACGGAATGACACTTACTGCAACAGCGCAAGCTATTGGTACCCCTGTCGCTTCATCGACATCACATAATGTGGCAATGACGGCTGAAATTCAAGTGCCGACAGCCGCCGTAAATACAGCAGGTGGTAACGTTACCGCTAACGCCGCAGTTGTATTTGCTGTCGATATTAATGCGTAAATAATATATGTACGCGGCAATGACTGTCGTTGCCGCACTTTTGGAAATATATGATGAGAATAATATTCTTTCTTATGTCATTACTGGCTAGCAGTATGGCTCACGCTATTAATGTCGATAAAATGGTCCTCGTTGCCTCTGATGGACAGATTGATCATATTACTGTAATGAACCCAGATACCTTCCCGGTCTTTGTGCGTGTAGAGCTCTCTGAATTATTGAGTTCAGGTGAGGAGCAAGTATTTAATGAGCAAGATTTTAAACATTGGCCTGTATTTGTTGATAATGATGAATTAATTATTGATCCTAATTCAAGAATAAAAATATCCATCAATAATCTCACTCACATGCTCGGCAACATTCAAGATAAAGACCGCATTATTGGCATTAGCTTTATACCTGAATCTTATCAAGCCAATAATCAATCTACCAAAGCTTCATTAAATATATTGATGGGCTTTAAAGCATGGTATGTGATGCCACATGGCAAAGATATAGTCAGCGGTCATGCGGATGTAATTAAAAATAAAAAGGCAACAATCAATATCAACTGATTAATAAAAAACAGACACAGTGCTCAAGTTTGAAGTTAATGCTTGTAACGTCATGAATGAAATTGACTTAACAAAATGTACCGACTCTATTATGGTATTAGCGGGTAAAACAAAAGCACTAGACTTAAGCGTAGTTACGACAGCAGGTGATATCAATATCAGTATAGCTGATTTTAAAAACAGATTAACGCTTAATAAAATAATCCCTATTAACTAATTTCACCTCAGCTATTTATTTTAGTTGATAGAATAGTTGGGTTAATAAATCACTGCACTGGTAGTTATTAGTTATTTTGTCACGCAATCGATACTTATTCATGCGGACTAATAATTGCTGCCAGCATAATCATCAAATACATTTTAGGCTATTGACTGTGAATAAAAAAATATTACTCATTTTAGTGGTTATGAGTCAATCTTCATTTCCTCAAGCATTAGCAGGTAAAATAAATGGGAGTCCGCTAGCATTAAACAAGAGTGTAGTTTCAGCATTGACCGATAATAATAGATATACAAATATAAAATTAAGTAAACAGTTAAATACTCAATTAAACTCCATTAGCTTATTAACCACCTCCTCGAATAAAGTAGGCAATTATAATAGATTATTGGCCTTTAAACCGCGCATCATTAACGTCATTATCGTCGGCAGTGAAGAGACCATTAAGCCGTTAACGATTGATGCCGAAGTGTCGTTTTATGCAGCCGTAATTAATGATACTCAAACAGTATACAATCACTTTATTCATGCTGGATTATCACCAGAGGGTGCGCAGCGTATTGCAGATGAATTGCACGTGGGCGTCACGCACAGCGAGAGCTGCATGGGTGAACGCAGTGAGTGTAAACTGCCCAATGACCAATTACGATTTGTTAATGACTATTATGGTAAAACCTTGCGCGTATTTATTCCAACGTCATTGTTTACTCAGCAAAGTTACGAACCACGTTTTTTAAACAGTAATGCCACTAATCAAATCGTGTCGAATATCTATGCCAACTATGATAATTCTTTTACTGAAAGTTATTTTGCTAACCTCAATAACTATATTGGTATTGGTCGCGGTTATGCTCGCGTGGATGCCAGAATCAATCAATATGAGCCAAAACTCACCCGAGCTGAATATATTTATGATTTCGACCGCTATACCGCAACGATTGGATTATCTGAGAGCCTAGACTCACAATCGCTTGCTAGCCAAAGTAGTTTGTTGTCTGGCGGCGAATTTACGGGGGTAAGCCTGGCTAAAACCAATAACTTACTGGTCAACACTCAGCGTGAGCAACAGATTATCTTTTATAGCCCATCATCAGGGTTACTGGAAGTATTGCGCAATGGAGAGGTGCTTTATCAGCAGTTTGTCAATGCTGGCCGTGGACAAATTAATTATGCTGTATTGCCCGTAGGCAGTTACAACGTTGATGTGGTCATTAAAGATAATGATACCGTGGTTTATAACAGTAAAGAGTTTATTTATAACCTCAATTTGAAAAACAGTCAGGCATTCTCACCCTATGCCCGTGTGGGGTCATTCTCTCAGAATGAGTCAAACTTCACCTTATTCGAGGCCGGTGCCAGCTGGCCTATCACTAATCATATTAATATGATTGCCAATGGCTATCTGCTCGATAACCGTGCTGGCTATTCATTAGGCGCCAATTACCAATATGAAAACTTTAGTTCTCGGCTGAAGTTCTCAATGACAGATAACGCCTATCAAACTGAGTTTGATGTGAACTACGGTTATCTGAATTTCAGGCTCACCGATAATCGTGGTTTTAATGACACGACGACAGATAATAATCAGGTCAATGAGGCTATTGGCTTACGAGATGGACTTATGGGCAATTTATCGTTGAACTACCCCATTTCATCGACATTGTCGATTTATGGTAATGGCTTTTACTCCACCTCGCCATTACAAGATAACGCTGTTTACAGTGGCTCTATTGGCCTAAATTACCAGCATAGCTCCGCCATTTCTGGCAGTGTCAGTTATGAAGCAAGTAATATAATAATAATCAATTTGCAATCAATATCAGTATTCCATTTACCAGCTTCTTAAATAGTAATACTTCAGTGCGTGTATCTAAGCACAATGATATTCAAACATCACTGAACTATAACGATAAAATCAATGACAATTTGGCCCTCAGTATGTCCAGCTCTGCGCGTTATATTGATAGCAGCGAGCATCATCTTAATAAAACATTCACCGCCGCACTCACCAATAATACCGATTATTATTCTGGCTCTGTGCGTTATAACACCTATGACGGTCAATCGGGTTATGGTGTGAACTTTAGTACCACCCAATTTATTAATTCACGCGGGTTATTTTACAGCAACAATCAATACAGTAAGTCAGCTATCTATATCGATAATCGCTTAAATAAGGTTGGGGATATTGGCAATATCAATTTATACAATGTCGAGCAGCAATATTACTCACAACATGATATTGACACTGATAAGATGATTTATCTCGATGGCTATGACCAATATAAAGTGAAGTACCAATTCGATAAACCTAACCAATATTTCATGGGGGCATCACTCGACGAGCAGGCTACCGTCGATTTATTACCCGGAAAAGTGATGATAATTGATGTAGATATTACCTCATCGAGCCAATTAACAGTCATAGCCCCAACCTACAAAGGGAGCATGCAATGTCGCGGTGAGGCGTGTTTAAGCACATCAGAAATTAAAACGGGTGTATATAAAATGACGGTAAAACCCAACATGCCATTTGATGTCATCATCGGCGAGCAACGTTGCTGGCAAGGCGCACTGAAAGTTGATACTAATCGTGCTGTTATCTGTGGAGGTCAATCATGAACATACGGATATTATTAGGGTTGATGATATTTTTTCCTGTGGCGGCAACAGCCAAGATGAGTATTAGTGACACAATCACACTGAACGTCACAATCCCTAATGCGGCACCCTCTATCACCCTCTTAAACAGTGAAATCACAGATAATAATTACCGAAAACTTAAATGGATGCAGGACTCTAGTGATGGGGTGGGACAAGTTGGGAAATTTGACCCGATATTTTATCAAATACGTACCACATCACCAACGGCAGTCTCAAATTATACCTTTCATGTCAGCAATAAATACTTAAATTGCGTCAGTAATTCATCAGAAAATATTGTCGACAGTCTCCAATTATCAATTGGAGACGTGAACGAAGCCAGCGGAAAGCTGATGTTGAGCGGGGATTATTGGCACCAAGTCACCATACCTGATGGTACCACACACCATATTTCAGAAGTCATGCTGAAAATCAATTTTCCGTGGATGAATATGGTAGACCAAAGACAGCACTGGGATTGCTTTGGCAATATCGTACTACTAGTCGCATCAGAATTATAATTATTAAGTGAATAACATGAAAACACTACACGTCATTATATTATTTATAAGTATTATATTCAGTCATAGTACGTACGCTATGCCTGTTCCAATCACATACAATATCAGCATTGATTATGACCCTATCACCAATCGACTCGAAAATGACAGGATTAGTGGGGGGAATGGTGAACTCTTTTTATATCATGCTGAAGGGCTCATTGTCGTTAGAAATAAAAAAGAAGCTTATAACGGAATCATTGCAGCATTCGCTAATCCACCTGGCGACCGTTTCATAAGACTTTCGAGACGGCACTCTAATTTTAACATTCAATTAAAGGGTACAGCTAATCAGAGTATTACCATTAAAAATACGTTGATAGATTCGTTTATGAATATCCCTGTTGCGTTTAATGGTACTCAATCTGAGATGCCTGGAATTGATTGTAGAGACGTTGGAGCCCCTAGTCACGGTAACAATCAGCCTCTGTATAACGCATATATAAGAAATAATGCAGGAAGTGATTGCAGGGGGGCTTCAAGTAGGACAGTATCCTCTTCCGACCGGGAACGATTTAATCTCAACAGTGGAGCAATGATCTTTTCATTTGATTATGATGATGCATTATTAACGTTTTTAGCACGCCCGACAACAATATCAGGTGATTATACAGGCACAGTTGTATTTGATGGTGAAAGTATCACATCAAGGGGAGGAGGTTCTTTTCAAGAACAATACACGTTTAATTTTAAAATTACCAAAAAACGCTCTTTGTTAAACTTTTCATTTCCAAATTCAGCGAGCAAAACGGCTGATTTTACTCATCAAAATACCTCGCAAGGCCATATAGGACAAGCTAGATTAAACGTCGACATTAATGGCGCCTTTGATTTAGGGGATAAACTTAATTTAACCCTAATATCTACCAATGGCGAAACCAATCAACTGCGAATGAAACATCAAACGACAAACAACTATATTAACTACTCGGCTAGATTTGTTGATCTCCAATTAGGTGACAGTGTTAATTTACAACATAATATTGCCACCTTAATCCGCATCACTAAACACGCTAATTTTTCAGGTTTATTGACTTTTAACTATCAGGCGCCTCTAGGCATTCCTACTGGTAATTATTCTGATACGGTAATTATTATAGCCGCATTCGATATAAGCACTGATTAATGGAGTATATGATGAACGACACTAATAATTATGTTGAAATAAAAATGGCACTTAGTCAATTACAGTCTGATATTATCAATTGTATTATGACGGGCCATTACGAAGAGTTCAAAATATTAGAGCTTCTCTATCATAAAGAAATAACAGCATTAACCCACATTAACTATTTTCCCGCTGATAATCACAATTATATCACCGCTGACAATTTATTGTATATGCACCTTAAAACGGCCATTGCCAGTAGAAAAATCAAACCTTACATTCAACCTATTGTTGATAATAATAAACAAATAATAGGCGGTGAAGTCTTAGCTCGCTGGATGGGAAAGGACAATTTAATCAGTCCAAGTTATTTTATTCCATTGATGGAGGATATGGGACTATTGGTTGAAATGACGGCCAGTTTACTGGAGCAATTAATTGCAGCACCCTATCAATATCCGAAGAAAACGAGATTAAGTATTAACATAACTGAAGAAGTATTAATCGATGAGACAATATTATGTTATATTAACGTACTATCAGCCTCATTCATCATCATCTTAGAGATAACTGAAACCAGTAATTTCAGCTATTCAACAGAAATAATTAATATTATGCATAAGCTACAATTGCAAGGGGTGAAATTTGCATTGGATGATTTTGGTATAGGGTATTCAACCCTCGCTAGTTTTAATCAATATCCCTTTGATATAATAAAAATAGACCGCTCTTTTATCGAAAATATTGTCACTAGCCGTAAGCTACAATTGACGGTGCTCAATATCGCCCAACTTTGCCAACTTTTTAATATTATAGCTGTAGCAGAAGGCGTTGAAACACAAGCGCAAGAAGATTATTTACGATCCATTAATATTAATCATTATCAAGGTTATCTGTACAGCCTTCCATGCCATTTTGAAGAATATTTATTAATGATATCGACAATGAACAATCTGGATCCAATACCAGCATAACCCATCACTCTAACAGCATTGCAATCCAGTTGCGGTCATTACATTTAAGGCTATTTTATGTTAAAAAATTTAATTATGTGGTTATTAATTTTTCCTATTACGGTATCGACAACAATAGCCCGTGCAGCCCCAACTCAACCCGTTTTTGGGTATGCGGGCATGGATATTGGTCATGGTAGTCATGTCAACGCTAATGATATCGTTAAGCATCACCTTGTTGGTGGTGTGCATGTTGGCTATCAATTCAATGATTACCTATCAACAGAGCTTGCATATCAATATTTAGATGATGTTGAAATTGATACGCTTAATGGCGTCAGCACTGCCCACTCTCAACAACTCGCATTGAGCGCAATATTGGGGTACCCAACAGTTCATGATAGCTATCCCTATCTCAAGTTAGGTGTAGCAACATGGCACATCAATGCCAAAGGCCAACAAAATGCTTCCGGCGTGGCGCCACTTTTTGGGCTTGGGTATCGCTACCCCCTGAGCCAACATCTGTCCATGCGCACTGAATATCAGACAACCGTTAATATCGGCAATCATAGCCTCGGTTATACCGATAACCATGTGTTTATGCTTAGTCTTAGTTGGAAAGTTGGTCGTAAAGTGAGCGTGCATAATATTGCCCACATTACAGACAACATACGCCTACAAGACACTAATGAAATAACTCCATCGAACGCTGTTTCAGCGGATAACAATACTTCAACTTCATTTAAAGTAATGTTTGCAACTAACTCCAGTATGTTAATGCATCACTCAGGATTAAATAAGGCCCTTCACTATCTTAAGTTTCATCCCAACACAAAGATTAACATCATAGGCTACAGTGATGATACTGGCGAGGAGAGCTATAACTTATGGCTATCGACACGTCGAGCGCAAGCAGTAGCTGACTACTTCATTAATCAAGATGTAATTAATAAAATTAACATAACCATTATTTCAAAAGGAGAAGTACCGTTAACCGATACTGATGATATTGAATTATTAAGATCCTTAAATAGACGTGCGGAAATTATCGTTATTAATTAATACGCAGTTTGAAACAACATCAACCGTCTGCAATTAGATATTTTCACTATTAACTAGCGCATATAAATAGAAGAATTATATTATATAAAAATGACAAATGACAAAGTAGGTATATAATGAAGCGATTAGCAATATCACTCGCTATTTTTACATCTTTTTCTGCTGCTGCAGAAATCAACGTATCATCACAAGTGTATTTTGAGCACTAAATCTGGTCTGTCACAAACAAATGAGTTGGTTTGTAATTATTTAATGCATTGAAAATTAACAAATTATACTGTTGGCGATTATTTGAAAGAAAATTTTCTAACATCTCACTTAATGTTGCTTTTTGTTCTGGGTCATGGGGAAAAGAGTGAGAAGTTTATGTTTGCATATCTTGATGAAGATGACAGGAAAGAATTTGAGCATTACCTTGGGACAGATCTTGAAGATATGTTGGTTTCAGGCTCTAGGACGAACAGAAGGTTAGAATGTTATCTTGATCAGTCTGAATTTTTTAAATTCAGACTGATCTTAACTGCACTCGTTAAAGACTTTAATTTTCCGTGTGTTCGTTTCACTTCTGCACTGGCTTTGACAATATACTCTGTAACAATGGAAAGTAGTTGTCTTCAAAAAAACATGCAGGATATCGTTTTGCAGGAATTAGGTTTTATCTGAAAGCATTTAATGGAAATGAAATGGTAAAATATATTGTAGGAATGGAGGCCATTGTTGATAGATGGGGAGAGTATATTCGTGAGGCAAGTATCTTTATACTTTGATTATTTTCGAAAGATGGCTTTCATCCTTTAAATGGAGCCTTATTCATGTGTGGCATGATTAAGGCGTTGTTTTATTTGTTTTGGAAGAGAGCTATTCTCTGCTTCAACATGAACTTTAGCAAGAGTAACGAAGCTATCTCTAATCTAACGTTCGTTGCTATAGTGGGAGTCCTCGAACGATAACCTGATAATAAGCTGGTTGGATTGTCTTTTTGGTATTCCTTCTGGCCCCTGTAAACACTCGCAATACCGATATCTAATTTTTCCGCTACTGCTTGACGAGTAAATCCTTCCTTTATCAAGCAGATCACCTGATGTGATTTTGCCCTCGCAGTTGGTTGATGCCCTTTATATTTCCCTTTTGATTTGGCCTTTGCTACACCTTCCATTTGTCGCTCTTTGTGTAGAGTAGTTTCAAATTCTGCAAACACTCCAAGTATGTTAAAAAAAGCATTTCTAGCCGCACTACTGGTATCAATTGGCTGTTCTGTGGCCTTTAAATTAATACCGTTTTCGGGGGATGAGAACCAACGGTACGGAAACGTATGCTAAGCCTCACCGTTACCAATACTTTGTTTGTGATACGCCTAGAGTTACAGATTTTATGACTGAAAGCTGCTTTTTTAGAAGTAACACATACGACCGTTTGTTTGACATTAACCGTAAGTCATTGAAATTTTGGTTAACGTACGTTTTCAGTCGAGTGGACTTCAAACCCCTATGAGTTATCCTTTAAATTACAGATAGTCAACAGAATTGACTGATTGGCAACATGGTGGTAACATTAGGCCACATTAATAGGAAAAAGGAACTTCATTATGAATGCCCATAAATTACTATTCATGGCTATTATATTTCTATTTAGCTCAACAGCTATGGCACAAGTAGTGTCAAAGGCATTAACATTTAGCTTCGTGGGTTATATTCCCCCGACTAAAATAAGTATCGAAACTAAAACTAAAGAATTTAATAAAAATTCGACTATAAACAATGTTAATGACATAAGCCGAATTATGGTTGGTCAGAATTTAAACTCTATCAATGAATTAAAGCTATTTTTAAAAAAACGTAAGTCTACTGCCAAAATAGTTAACTAGTTTTACAAACTCCACTTACATTTGTACAAAATATTAGCACATATCAAAATTGAGCCCCTCCGCCACATGAAACGCAACACGTAGTACCTTATTCAGCGTTCAAATATTGCATAAATATGTCATAAGGTGAATAACGGGGTAAGTCGGGATACGTGTAGAAATGAGTCATAAGCGGCCTTAAATATGCCTCTATCCCTTTCACTGCCTAAGTTTTCTGGCTTGGAGAACAAGTCGCATATTCATCTCTTAATGAACATAAATCTGCTTTCTTTAGATCGTCATTACTATGAACCGTTAGTTTTAGAGTTTTGACTAAAAACGAACGGTTTTATAGTATAAAAAGCTTCTTTCGAAGCCTTTTATACTTTCTAAATTTAAACTATCAAGGCACCTTTTGATGTTTTACCTGCTTTAAAGCTTGGATTACACAAGGACAATATCCTCGTTGGCCTAGCAAGACTGCACCAAGCTTCAAGTACCATTGACTTGTAACACGCTTCATCCGATATCGCTTGTAACTGCTCTTTCAGCATATAAATGATCCAGAGAATTTTGATACTCTCGAGTAAGTCACCAAGCTTATCTGACTGCCTCTCATCCAGTTTATGGGCGTTTTTCAGCAAGAGGAACACCGTTCCTTTGAGCATCTTTTTTCTTCATTAGAACCATGTCTAAAAGCTTTGGCGCGTTCTTTTTTGATTAACAGGCAGTAGTTTTGCATCACATGAGATCGGTCGAAAACGATATCGGCATTAGGCAGCATTTTTCTTACTGTGGATTGATAAGGCTGACCCATATCCATTGAAACCGCTTTAATACCGTCTCTCGTCGCAGTTGATAGTTGCTCGAAGAACGAAATAAGGACCGTGGCTTTTCTACCGTGTTCGACCCAAATTAAATGACCAGAAACCAAATCGTATACCACTGTCATGTAGTCATGTCTTTTAGCTAGGGCTACCTCATCAACGCCAATATGGATTAAATTGTTAAGCTTCGCGGGCTCCAAGCCTAGTAGGTTGAATGTAGATATTCCTTATTAATGTTTTTTACCGTCTCCCAACGAATACTAAATGTTGAGAGACTGCGTGAATGCTCATGTATCGGCATAATCCACTAATGAACTGACAGAAGCGAATGGTATATCGGGCTCCTTTTTGCAACGTATTCAGTAGCCTCAATTAACCTTCTTCCGTCTTTATCTCAGGTCTGAGCGAGTTCGATGCTACCAGGTAGATCGTGTACCCGTCTTCTTATATAGTGATCAACTGTACATCGCCTTTCAGTTCTTGGTTCTTTAAGCTTAAACCGTCCGTCTCGGCGGCATCGTACAAGAACAGAATGAGAGCCTTGTTCTATAGAAAAGGACTGCACACATTGTCCTTTAAAGCTAAATAGAGTGGATGATAATGACGGCAAGGTATATTCACTTATTCACAAATAAGAAAGTGTTGTAAATGATAATGTTATTTATGATCTTTGATATGAATAGACTCACCTAAGTGGAGAAGAGTCCTTTTCCTAATCAAACCCTCATGAGCTAGATCCAAATCTCTATCTCATTTATGTTCAGAAATGAAATAGAAGGACTCTAAATGAGTAGTCAATTATTGGCTACTCTAGCCTTATTCTGGCTGGTGGATATGATCACTCCACCAGCACATAAGCTCTCTACGCCGCTCAATGTAGTCGGCGCGATTATATGCCGCCCTTACTGTATTCTTGTCCACGTGAGCAAGTGACACCTCGATGAGTTCAGCATCAAAGCCTTGTTCATTTAGTGTGGTACTGGCCAATGCGCGTAGGCCATGAGCCACTAAACGGCCTTTGTAGCCCATACGCCTGATAGCCATATTGGCCGTTTCAGTATTGGTGTGAGTGTTAGGGTTCCTATCGGCTGGGAATATGTATTCCAAGTGGCTACTTATTGGCTGCATGCGCTTTAGTAACGCGAGAACTTGTGGTGTTAAAGGGATGATGTGCTCACGCTTCATCTTCATGCGTTCAGGGGGAATAGTCCATAGCTGTTTTTCAAAGTCGATCTCGTTCCACTTAGCCATAGCCGCTTCTGCGGGACGTGTCATGGTGTGTAGCTGAAGCTCAATCAAGCAGCGAGTTGTCAGTTTTATACTGGCGTAAGATAGGTCCTGCATAAACTCAGGTAGCTCACTGGGCTTGATCGTGGGCATTTGGCGCTTCTCTGGGACGCCAAAGGCTGCAGCGATTCCGCTTAGTGGATTAGAGTGAATTCCACCAGTGTTTACCGCAAAGGTCATCACTTCATTAAGCCAGCTGATCACTCGCCTACAAGTTTCTATATGACCCTTTGCCTCTAGCGGCTTGAGCACTTGAATGACTTGTGGGGCTGTTAAGGCACTGATTGGCATCTCACCTAGGGCTGGGAATAGGTATAGCTCTAATCTGCGATATAGTTTTCTAGAGTGATTAGTCGACACTTTTTGTTTTTTTACTTCGAACCAAGTATCAATAACGGCTTTGAGGGTATTAGTCGCATCAGTTTTCACAGCTTCTTCTTGTTGCTGGAGGTGATACAGGGGATCGATGCCTTTAGCAAGAAGCTCTCTAGCTGCTTCTCTTCTTTTTCTCGCTTCCGCTAGTGGCACATCAGGATAAGTGCCGAGGCCAAAGTTGGTACGTTTTTTAGTAACAGGGCGGGTATAGTTGAGCAACCAAAATTTCGAGCCACTTGGTTTTATTCTAAGCATTAACCCACGACCATCAGCTAGGTTGTACTCTTTCTCTTTAGGCTTAGCGTTTGCGACTGCGGTAGCTGTGAGCTGTTTAGTAGAATTGGCCATCATTGTAACACGATTATAGGATTTGGCTTCGATGTTACATTGAGTGTGACATAAAACTCAAGCTGCTACGAGATGCTAGTAGACGTCAGTGGACGCTAAGTCATTGATTATATGAATTGCAGGCAGAAAAAAAGACGTCCTGAGACGTCTTCGTTTCTATATTTGGTGGAGGCGGCGGGGCTCGAACCCGCGTCCAAAAAGCCTACATCCAAGGCACTACATGCTTAGTCTCTCTTTTAATTAACCAAGTACACTCCGAAAGACAGGATTGCAATTGGCGAGTTCAGTACTATTTCGCGGTTCACCCCTGAACGTGGTTCCCTCGCTATCAAATGTGAGATGACCATCTATAAACCAAACCCATTTGAGAAGTTTCGGCAAGATGGCTAGCTAGCCTAAGCTGCTAGAGAGTAGTTAGAGTCGTTTGCAACTATAACGGTGCGGCTTTTTACGAGGCCAACCGCCCCTCGGCATGCTCCCAGGGTTTCGAGAATCTTGTCGAATCCAGAATCGCCCCCAAGTACAATGTGATTGTAACGTGTTGCCAGCTGATTACCAAGCCTGTTTTGCAACTCGTACGATCGTTTGTTCGTTATCTGTACGTTTCGAGTGTTTAACTAGCAAATAACATGATAACTAAACGTTTCTATTACTTAATTACTCGCCACGTACGGCTTTTTTCATTGTGCGAGCCTTTTCGACTTGCCACTCTCTGTCTTTAGTATCTTCACGTTTATCGTGTTCTTTCTTACCTTTACCAAGACCTATCTCAATTTTTACCCATGCGCCTTTCTGCCAATACATGGAGATAGGAACAATAGAGTAACCTTTACGATCGACCAGCCCTTGTAACTTATCTAACTCCTTACGTTTGAGCAGAAGTTTTCGTGAGCGCATAGGATCACAAACAACATGGGTGGATGCGGTATTCAATGGGGCTATAGTACAACCGAAAAGAAAGGCTTCGCCGTCTCTCATAAATACATAGCTTTCAGACAAGTTAACCTTGCCCATACGAATAGACTTTACTTCCCATCCCATTAAGGACAGACCTGCTTCCATCTTCTCTTCGAACTTATAGTCGAATGTAGCACGTTTATTACGCGCTATAGATGCAGAGGAGTTTTTTGAATTTTTCTTAGCCATAGGCTGGCTATTATACTCAGGGAGAAAGTTTTTGGAATTGTTGTTATCGATTAATTGCTTATTTTTGATAAATACCGATGGTTTAGACTGTTTTTTGTGCAGCATTATGTTTTTATGTTGCTTAGGTGGGCACTTCGTTTGACTGACAGAAAATATGCGTTTTCTTATGATCGTGTTAAAATCTGATTATAGAGATAACTTAACCTATTATTTTTTGGTTATAGTGTTTAGGTAATAGAGTCGAATGCCCAAAATATCCCGCAGTGTGTTAGTGCGTTTCAGTGCGATGCAGATGTATGAAATAGTGAATGATGTAGAATCTTACAAAGAGTTTTTACCGGGCTGTGTGGGAGGGAAAGTGTTGGAGTTTGATGGGAAAACCATGCTTGCATCTGTTGATGTATCTAAGGCTGGAATTAGTAAAACTTTTACCACCAGAAATCATATTGTTCCAGGTAAGAGTATTCAACTCGCGCTTGAAAATGGCCCTTTTAAACATTTAGTGGGTGAGTGGCGCTTTACGGAGTTAACTGAAGATGCCTGTAAAATTGAGTTTGAATTGAATTTTGAGTTTTCCAGCACTTTAGTCGATATGGCTTTTGGCAAAATATTTAACGATCTTATGAGCTCTATGGTGACGGCGTTCACCGGAAGAGCAAAAGTTATCTATAGATAATATGAGCGGAGAGTTATGTCTTTCGAGCTCCAAAGGTCTTTAAGAGAATTAAAATGAACATAGAGCAAGAGAATTTTGCCGTTGAGGTTATTTATGCTTTACCGACTCAGCAAAAACGTATTCAAGTCAAAGTTGCACCGGGTACGAGCTGTATCGAAGCCGTAAAACAGAGTGAGATTATCAACTTTTTTCCAGATATTGATCTAGACAGTGTAAAACTTGGGATCTTTAGTCGGTTGGTTAAGCATGATGAGATTTTAGTTCCTGGACAAAGGGTCGAAATATACCGTCCATTAATTGCGGATCCTAAAGATGTGCGCCGTAAACGAGCGGAAAAAGCCAAGGATGAGGGGCGAATTAATAAGATCACAGGTGCAAAGATATAAGCTATTATCTTCTCGTCAATAGAAATAAAAAAGGGGCTAACGCATTTGCGTTAGCCCCTTTTTTATTCAAATATCAATTAAGTTGTTATTCAAATTTTTTACTTGCCTGAGCTTCTGGATCATTTTCTTCAACTAAAGGTTTAGCATCAGGACGCTGCTCTGGAATTAAGGGAATGGCTTGATCCACCTCACCAACATGTGTTGCATCGGGTAGACGGCTTTGATCGAGAGGTGTATTAAACTCCTCTGATAAATCATAGTCCCCAACGACTTTTGTTAGTTGCTCATCTTTAAAATGGATAATCAGCTCTTTATGCGTAATGCTGGCATCGCGACCACTTTTGTAATGGTACACATAGTACCAAGTGTCATCGGCAAAGCTGTCACGTAGGACGGGGCGACCAAGAATATATTCAACCTGCTCTTTGGTCATTTCAACCCGTAGCTTCTCTACCTGTTGAGTTTCCATATAGTTACCCTGAGGAATATCGGGTTTATATATTAACCAGTCAAATACGCTACAAGCACTGAGTGAAATCGAGAGCGCAGCAGCGCCCAAAAGGGTAAGACTTTGCTTTTTAATTGTCATTGAGTACGCTACTTCCTAAAAATCTGCTGGTTATCATACCCAAGCTCTCCCTATGCTGACAAGGGTTATCCTTGCTCTGGTTAACGAAAAGTAATTTGAATTGAATTAATCGGATCTCATGGGATGCCTATATTACTTTAGTTTCAAGAAATCCTATTAAGTCATAGGTATGACAACATGAGACTTTCTTTGTTCCTTAAGCTCTTTTTTATAGGCTCTTGTCGCTACTCATGCCGTAGGGTTTCAGTCAAAATGATTGTTTTTAGTTCCAACGTGCATGTATGTTGCGTAACACGTTGGAATCGATATGGAGTGTGCACCGTAATATTTTGACTGTTTAAAGCATTTTTCTTGTACGAGACGAGTAACTAACATGCTATCTTGCTTTCAATAACTGCTTGCAAAGTATCATAAAAGTTATAAGAATATGATTCAGAATTGGCTATAGAGCTAAACAAATCAGTTGAGGTTTAGAGGTTGCTATGGAGTTAGGCGTTAAGGGCAGGAAAGGGAGCTTGGTCTGTGTCGGAACCGGGCTGAATTTGGCTGGTCAGATCACTGTTCTGAGTAAAAGTTATATCCAAAATGCAGATGTGGTGTTTTCATTAGTGCCTGATGGCTTTGCACAACGCTGGCTAGAAGGCCTTAATGATGATGTACGAAGTCTTCAACCTTTCTATGCACAGGGAGATGAAGTAAAGAGTCGCCGGGATACTTATGACCAGATGGTACAGGCTATTTTAGAGCAAGTTCGTGTAGGCAAGAAAGTGGTATGCGCTTTATACGGACACCCTGGTATTTTTGCCTGCGTATCACACTTTGCTATCGAGCAAGCTAGAGATGAAGGTTATAGCGCCAAGATGGAACCCGGTATATCTGCCGAAGCTTGTCTTTGGGCTGATTTAGGCATTGATCCAGGTAGTTCAGGTCATCAAAGTTTCGAAGCTAGTCAGTTTATGTTTTATAAACATATTCCAGATCCTACCACCTATTTGCTACTTTGGCAGATAGGGATAGCTGGCGAACATACCTTGGCCGAGTTCCATACCTCATCAGATTGTTTGCAAGTATTAGTTGAACAACTCAATGAGTGGTACCCGTTAGATCATGAAATCACAATTTATGAAGCGCCTAATTTGCCAATACAACAACCCAGAATAGATAAGTTAGCCCTAAAAGAGCTGCCTTTCGCTCGTCTGACAGCAATTAGCACTCTATTGATTTCACCTGCTAGCAAGCTTGAGGTGAATCATGCCATATTGGCCAAGCTTGGGATCACAGAAGCGGATTTAGGCTAGGCATGTATGCATTAAAGCTGTGATAAGTTAAGTTAGACGAATAAAGAAATCGCAATCACTAAAATGAAAAGGAAGTAATTGATGTCAAAATTAAATGATCTTTTAGAGAAGTTAAGCTCCGACGCTGATTTGAAGGCTAAGTATCTTGAAAATCCAGAGCAAGTGATGGAGCAAGCAGGTTTGAATGATGCTGAGAAGAAAGCGATGCTAGCTGGTGACGAGAAGGCTTTAAGTGATCTGACTGGTGATAAATCAGCATACCGTAAACATGTAAGAAATCCGGATTAACGTCTAAATGTAGTTTGTATTCTCATATGCTGTGTTTGAGCTTTTTGTTTTCAGTTTCATATGAGAACAATTTATATTGATAGAGTTAAAAATGTCCAATGTCGTGTTTGAAAAAAAGATTCTTACAATTCCTACCAGTTGCAAAGTTGGCGGGAAGTGTGGGAGGGTGGGAGCACAATATTGGACATTCTATGAAAATTGTAATTTGAAGCTCCTTATCCAAAAATTTCATGTGTGCAAAATCAAAGAATGTAACTTAATTTATGCCTATCTATATGTTGTATTACTAATATTTCCTGCTAATGTTTTTGCAGAGAATATTGTGCAAGAAGATAGCGATAATACCCAAGTTAATGTTGAAATACTGAACGAGTCCTTGACTACACTTGAACTTACTCGTACTCAATCTCCTGATGCTGTCTCAAAACAGTTGCTATCATTATCTCCATTATTTTCTGAAATGAATAGAGAGCAACAATATCGCTTTATTTTACTTCAAGCTCACTCATATACCTTATCTGGAGACTTTAATGAAGCTGTCAACCTCTTAACACCTCAATTGTTGAAACCTTTTGATTCTGATCTTATAAAGTATAAAACTAGAACGATGTACTTATTGGCAAATACTTATTCACACTTTAACTATTATGTTGAATCACTAAGAACGCTCCATCAATTGTTACCTCTTCTGGCTGATGTCGACGATATCGAGAGTGAGGTTTATGGCTATACCTTAGCAGTTGAGTTGTTCGGCCAAATGGACTTAAATGATGAAGCGCTTAAGTATGCGAAAAACCTTTATTCAAAGTTTGACACTATAAAGCTTCCAAGGCATCAATGTTTCACCTCTTATAGTTATGCTGAAAGTATTGATGGGGTTTATGGAAAGGATGAAGGTAAGTTATTGGAAATAAAGTCTCTTTATAGTAGTGCTTTAAATTTCTGCAAGAGTGCTAATGAAGAAATGATTATGGCGGCTTCATTGTTAGGTCAAGCTAAAATGTTATTTTTTCTGGGCCATTTTAAAGAAGCTAGACATGAGGTACTACAAGCGATTGAGTTATCAGAATCAATCCCCTATTTATTGGATGTGGCAGATGCACTGATCCTTCTATCTGAAATTGATAGAGTTGAAAATCGTGATGATCTAGCATTGGCCCATACAGAAAAAGCTTTAGAGATTGCTCTAATTGTGAATGATGAAGGCGTATTGGCGAAAGTTTATAAGTCATTATCGGAAATAAATGAAAGTTTAGGCCGAACAAGTAAGGCATTAGAGTACCTTAAGCTTTTTCAAAAGAACCATACAAAGATTTTAGGTGAAACCCAAAACAAGATCATCGCTTTTGAAACAACCAAACTTGATTACCTTGAAAAAGAGCGCCAAATTCGATACCTCAATAAAGATCGCGAGCTTTATACCGCGAAGGCTGAGTTAACTGAATCACAACGTAATAATGAACGTATGATGTTTCTGTTGATCTGTGGCAGTTTAGTGATATTAACTATGTTTGCGATTAGCATGACGTTGCAAAAGCGTAAGTACAAGCGATTGGCTCAATTTGATGTGTTAACCGGGATATATAATCGCGGAACGGGTCAAGACAGAGCAGAAAACAGATTCGTTAAAGATTCTATATCAGATACCGATTTTAGTGTGATCCTATTTGATCTGGATCATTTTAAAAATATTAATGACAATTATGGTCATGCTATGGGTGACTGGGTATTAAAGAAAGTGTGTGAGGTTGTCAGTAAAGAGTGCCGTAGTGGTGATATATTTACTCGCTTTGGGGGAGAGGAGTTTGCACTGTTTATGTCTAATACTGGCAAGGATACGGCCAAGGAAGTGGCTGAAAAGTGTAGGCTTCAAGTTCTAGCGATAGAGACCCGATACTCGGGTCATGAGTTTACGGTCAGCGCCAGTTTTGGTGTCACAACCAGTAACGCTGAGGACTTAAGCCTAGATCCTATTTTACAACGTGCTGACATCGCTATGTATCAATCTAAAAAGCAGGGAAGAGATCGAGTGACTGTTTATACTCAAGAGATGAATGATAACCGTGATAAAAACCCCTCTGAGCTAGGGCTTTCTTGATATTAAATTCACTTTTTTTGAATTTTTTAAATTTATTTTAGAAAAAAACCAAACTAATAATTCATGTTGATCGATAAACGTAAGTCGGTATATCGACTGGTGTTACTTTCGTGTTTTTACATCTTACGTAAAGGTAAAGTTTAAACGCTCGTTTTGATTGTGTTGGTGTGCTGTAGTCGTTAACTATATGAACTAGTTGTCATTATAAGCTTTACGATTAGGTTAGCTAAAAACGGAAACTAATATTGACTACCTGTTAACCGCTTCTTACTATCGTAATTAATCTATTACAGTATGAAATTTAATTACGTAATGTTTTTCGTTGTTTAATTATGGTCAAGTTGTCTGACAAATTGTATATAAACATCAAACTTTAATATAACTCTTCTCACTATATTTATTTCTCTTTTTTTTCAGTGTATTGTGACTCACTATTATTGGTAATACCAATTTCCCTCATGATGTTTATTGGGAGTAATTTTGATTTTGTAGGCTTTTTGATGCTTGCAAATAGACACATTTGTTAGTAGCTTTTGTTCAACATACAGTTTTATTGAGCTAATTTATTTACTGGCTTAGGTATACAAGTTTCAATTTGCTGAATTTCAGCAGTTGTTCCCGTGCGGTATTCCTACGTGCTGTACGGGCTTTTCTTTCCTTTCAACTGTGCTTCATTGCTACGACAATGTTTGCTTGTGTTGGCGACCTTAGCGGGTCGCTTTTTTTTACCTATACTTAGAAACTCAAATAAGCTGTTTTATTTTCCAGAGAATGATTTGAAATCAATGACTCAAAGTACAACTCATCCCAAATCGAACGGAATCGATTACTGGATTAAACGGATTAGTGATCAAGAAATGCCTGCACTATGCTCGACGGTGAAAACCTTGGAGAAGCTGGCGAAAGATGATGTCTCTTCGTTAGGGATACTCGGAAAGAGTGTGATGCACGATAATGCGCTGACTTCTCGAATACTCAGAGTCGCGAATAGTGCCACTTATAGTAAGGGGCATCATCAGATCACCACTGTCAGTCGGGCAACAGTGATGCTTGGCTTCGACAATATTCGCAGTATCTGTATTACCGCTAAACTGTTAAGCAGCTTATTAGAATCTGAGGGGTTAACCCCTTGTGTATACCAACGTTTATTGAAGTTGATGGCAAGGGCCTTTCAGGCTGCGATGCTAGCAAAAATGATGCTTAGGGATCATGAAGAGGAGTTACAGGAGGAGGTATTTATCGCCTCGCTCCTTTATCATTTAGGTGAAAGTGCTTTCTGGAGTACAGGTAGTGAGCAAGCAATAAAACTGGATGTTGCGATGTCTAAGTGCAGTGACGCTAAAGAAGAGAAAGTCATTGTTCGTGAGATCTTAGGCACCTCCTTTAACATGCTGTCTCAAGGGATCGCCAAAGCATGGGGATTGGGAGAGGTGCTACAAAAAGCCTTGAACAGTCCGGAAACAAGAACACCAGAGATCCGCAGTATTTTTCTGGCAAATCAGATCTGTGAAATTTTAACTCAGGAAAATCCATCGGCCAGCGAACTTCAGCATAGGTTACAGCAAGCTGCGACCACGTTAGAGATTGAGGTTGATGAGTTAAAGGGACGTATGATCCGTTGCAGTATGGCCACGAAAAAGCTTGCCGAAGCTTATGGTGCCAAAGTGCTGCTTAAATACCTACCTAACCCTAAAATGCTAACTAAGAACCTAGAGGCTGAAAAAGATAAGCCAACAGAACGTATGCCAAATATGACTGAACAGTTGAAAAGCTTACGTGCATTGACAGATTGTGCCGTGACTAAAGCCGATTTTAACCAAGTGATCACGATTACTTTAGAGGGCATACTATCGGGCGTAGGGGTCGATCGCTGTGGTGTGCTTCTGCTTTCGCCTAATCGTAAAAGATTACAGCCACGTGTTGTATTAGGGGAGGGGTCTGAGCAGATGAAAAATGAATTTATCATTGCGCTAGAGGGAAACAGTTGCTTATTTGGTGAAAGTATTGAGCTGAAACAAACTATGTTTATCGATGACCCAAGTTCTGCAAAATGGCAAGGTTATATGAATGATGATCTTAAGAGTAAAGTCTCAGCCACAGGTTTTATGATCTCCCCTTTAATTGTAGAGCAAAAGGTGATTGGTATGATCTATGCTGACAGGGCCAGTTCGGCGCGGCGTTTAGGCCAATCGGAATATGATAACTTCATCCACTTCTCACAACTTGCTAGTCTGTGCCTTACAGCCGCTTTAGGTCATTGATGACTTGAGTATTTAGGTTGAATTATGTGAGCTAAATTGTCTCATTTACTTTCTGATTTGATGGTTGCCGTTATCTCTTTAGCTATCTTATTCGGAATGGGGAAACTGAGATGGTATTGCGCTATCTTCCAGCCTTTATCTGTTAGAACCAAGGTGCCAGTTCCTCGGCTGATGCCGTAGGATCCACTGTCCAACAGTTCATCAAAGACAATTAACTTATCCAGTCTATCCACTTTAGTTAGCTTTCTATTTGTGAGGGTATAACTCCAGCCTTGTGTTGGGCGAGCGTATTGCTGGAATTCATCCATGGTCCAATGCTCAGTGGCATCAGTGCCGATAAAGATGGCATCGCTAAGGTAGAGAGAAAAATAGCTATCCCAGTCAGCATCACTTGCAGCTTGATGTAAGTTATCTAATACCAGTGCAGCCTCAGCTAATACCATATTTTCATCAAGTGTTTGGGTTGTGGCGGTGTTTTTCAAGGTAGTAGGACTCACAGGAGCTGTGTCAGCTAAAGCGATGTTACTTATTGCAATTGTTAGCAGAAAAGCTGCAGGGAACAGTAGTAATCGAATTATTTTGTTAGCAATACGTTTCATTAATGACCGCATTTATTATTATTGAGTGTGTTTATGACGTTAATGCCAGTTTATTGGATCTAGCTTAAAGAAATGGCTGAGTTCTGTATAGAGTTCTCTGTGCGCGTGGTAGAAATCTTGAGGGCGCTCGAAGAAAACCTCAGTGATAACAGCAAAGAATTCTGCAGGATTTGTCGCACCATAATAGCTGAAAATTGATGGTGTATTCTCTTGGGCTTGAGATTGGAGCTGTGTAAACTCTCGGGTTAATACTTCAGACCAGCTTGAGTAATCGTTTAGGGAGCTTAAAATCGGCGCGCCATTGGCTTTGCCGTCTTCTTGATCCAGTTGATGAGCAAACTCATGGATGACGACATTACTGCCATCTTGTGGATCCGCCGCATCATCTTGGGTTGTTTGCCATGATAGAACGACCTTGCCATTTTCCCAGGATTCGCCCGAGAGTAATCTCTTTTTATCCCCCACCACTCCCCCACTATGTAGTTCATGGTTCTTCACGATAAAAATCGATGGATAGACTAAAATCTGTTTTAGCTTAGGATAAAAGTCGGTATTACGATTTAGCAGTAGTAGACAGGCCTGCGCGGCGATGGTGACACGCATTTCATCATCAATAATTATCCCATCACAGCCGATAAATTCCTTTTCATCAATAAAAATTTGTATCAAGTCTTTGAGTTGTAGTTGAAGGTCTGCCGGTAAAGATCGGAAATAGGGCATTCGTTGCTTGAGAATGCCTCGCCAACTAGATGGGAAAGGATGCTTAACAACTTTTTTTCTATGCTTGGCGACTCTCCATGAGCGAGACGCTATCCAAGCAATAGATGAAAGCGCGAGTATAGTAACGATTATGATTGCGAACATATAACCTTCATATATTTTAACTGACTAATATAAATGAGATAAGGCCTGTTCAGATATAATTCAAGTTTAAAGTGTGTTATTTACTATGTTAACTGTAGACTCGATGCAGTTTTTTCCGGAAGCTTTAGCTTGATAAAGTGCCAGATCAGCTTGATGGATTAACGCTTCTGGCGTTAGCCTAATATTAGATCTTTTTGTATTGACTCCTACGCTTATGGTGATGATTTGTTGGTGTTGTGAGTCAGCATGAGGGATAGCAAGCTTTACGACCGCTTTGCGCATGAGTTCGGCAACATGATGGGCAATGCTATGATCACTCGAGGTCAGGAAGACAATAAACTCCTCCCCACCATATCGGGCAAATATCTGTCCTTGCATCTCCGGCATTCCCTTGATTATAGCGGTTATTTGTCTCAAACATTGATCACCTATAATATGACCATACCTATCATTAAACTGTTTAAAGTTATCGACATCGAACAATATGATTGAGATAAATTGGTTTGAATGGGCTGGAGAAGTTAAAGCTTGTGTCAGTTTATGGTCAAAATAACGTCGGTTGTATGTTCCGGTTAATCCATCCATTTCAGATATCGATTTAACCTGTGCAGCATAACTCCTTAATGTTTCTAATGAGGTCATCATTTGTTGTAACTCTAAATTATCGGCCTGTGGCAATGGTGTATTTTGTTTCTCATTGGCAATGGCTTGCATTGCCTGACTGGTTGCTATTACAGGTTGCATAATGCCTTTTGAAATAAAGTGCCAATTCGTTAGCCAGATAAGAAATGTATAGAGAACTCCTGCAGAAAAGATGAGGACAACAAATGCATTACTGTCTGTTTTCAATTGTTGCCCTTCAATATCAATTTGTTGTTTTATTCGTTGTACCAGTACTGATGAGAAAAGTGCTATTTGTGCAGCGGCATTGGCTTGTATCTCTAAGTGCGCGTTAGCTATTCGACTGCTATTCAATGCATCTCTGCTCGAAATAAACAAGTTGGATGGGCCGATTAAGTTAGGCTGTATTTGTGACAGCCAGTCCTGTTTTATCTCTTGGGCGATAACAGATGAACTTGGATGATGCTTTAGTGCCTGAAAATGTCGCATCGCCTCTCGCTGTAACTGATTATTGATATGATTATCTGCACTTTCATCGACCTCTGCAGCGAGTCTAAAAACTTGCATTCCCTTATGTAAGAAGTCAGATAATTGCCTATGTTGATTTAAGGATTGTTGCAGGTGTGTATATTTTTGCTGGTTAAGTTCAGTGTTGGCTTCTTGATCGAGTTTAGCTAGTTCATTGGATATGGCTCGGGAGAATCCCTTCTCTATTAAATTCATGTTGAGATGAAGGCGGCTTGCCTGTATCTCTGCTTCTTGGGCACTCTCGGTAAGTTGGGTTAAAAGTGGGATCTTATCAACCGCTAACTGTATTTTTTCTAGGTGGTCATTGAGTAATTGAATTTGCTCATTATTGCTGTCTAAACTGATCAGTGATATCAGACTTTTTTCAAGCTCGAACCATTGATGTGACAATTCATTGAGCAGTTCTATACGCTGCTTTTCAGTGTTGAAACTTGTCAGTTTAACAGTGATAAGTTGCAATTCTTGACTGTCCTTTGATAGTTCTAATACGTACATTATTCTACTGACATTCTTGTTTATCATATGGTCCAGTTTTCGCTGCAACCCTTGAGATAAAACAATCGAAGTTAACCCGATCGTTAGTGTTAGTAAGATTGTGATGTACAGCAATAACTTTAATTTTTCTTTCATGCTGCTTAAGGGCTTTTGTAGCCTCATCTTTTTACCACGGGTACTTCACCATAACGGTTTTGAATCTGCTCAATCTTGCTGACTAACTTAGCTGTTTCAGCACGGAGATCGTTATTATTTGATAATTTGAAACAGCTTTTTCTCAACTCTGGATAGATATTTCCCATGGCTGTGCTAGTAAAATGTCCCAAACTGAGGACTTCAGTTGACCAGTTCATATTTGCTTTATGACTGGCGTTAAACGCGCCTCCTATGTGGCGTAACTTTTCGGTTTGAAACTCTGCTGATGTAGCGACATCGGCCCGGCATGGGTTACCTCCCCCCAAGGCATAAGCATATTGAGCTTCAAATGATCCCATGTATTTTAACAGCCAGTAAGCAGCCTGTGGATTGAGGCTATCATAGGCTACAGCGAAGGCGTAAGCACCATTGTAAGGCTTACCACCAGGGACTTGAGCTACAGCTAATCTTGCTCCAGGAACATTTGATTCAACTTTAAAGGAGGCACTCCATAGGTTGTTATAGGCAAAAGGCCACATGGCGACATCACCATTAGCAAGCGCATTTGAGGCTTCTTTAAAAGCAAACTCTTCATTGGCTGGATAGGCATAGTGCATAAGATCTTGATAAATATTGGCGGTGCGAATAAGTACTGTGTTATCTGGTGGGAGTTTGAAAAGCGTTAACTGTTGATTTTGATTGTACTCGGGTTTCATCCAGTAGCCATTTAAGCTCCATAGGATAGAGGAAAATTCATCATTTATGTGGGGACGATTTCCGGACATTAACGCTATGCCGTAAAAGGGTTTTGCTAATATATTATCGCCTAGCGTTTCACCCTTAGTGCGTGTAAAAAAAGCGCTGACATCTTTTAATTCCTGCATGTTGGTTGGAGGAGCAAGAGGGTAACCATATTTTACTTTAAAGTTATATTTTTCTTTGGGATGGCGAAACAAATCGGCTCGGTAATGATTACCCATCACATAGTTGTTGTAAGGGATAGCGTAAATCTCTCCATGATAGGAAAGAATATTGAGTAAAGAGGGGTAATAGGGTTCAAGGTAACTGTTTATTCCTCTTTCACCGCTTGGGTCGTAGAGATTGGCCAGTTCAGATAGAGGCACGGTTAACCCTTTAGATGCCCACTCTTTTGCCCATCCTGCTTCCATAGTGAGTAGATCATATCGGCCTGAACCTTCAATTAAAGATTCAGTTTGAAGTGAATACATCTTATCGAGAGAGGTGGTGATGACATTTACCTTTATTCCGGTTTGTGCCGTAAATTGAGGTAACATTTTTTCCTTTAAATGCACAGTCCAAAAACCTGTCTCTGCGACTAAATTCAATGTTTGTTTATTTTCAATTTCGGGGATTTGGTCGAGTGAAAATTGGGCATAACTCATCGAAAAATGAAAAACAAAGAAAAAGGTAATAAATTTGTTAAATCCCTTACTCACGTGATATTACTCCGTTTTACCACTCCATGTGAGTACATTAATACTATTATGTTGCGAGCTTGTATAGGTAATATTTCGATTCTGTAGTTTAGTCATACTAAGTAGGGAGAAGCTAAGGGGTAATCAACAATAATTGTGCTTAGTTTCTTTTGACGTTCATCATTATTGAGCGAAAAATGGTGCTCGAATAAAAAGCATATTGATTATCATGGTCTTGATTGATGAGTTGTTCATTGTGTGCTTGTGGCATGATTCGAGTCTGGAGGATATTGATATTAAACTATATTTTATTATGACTAACTAAACTAAAAAGCAGTTATTTATTCAAAACAGATATAATTGTTTTTAAAGGAGAGCCTGCTTAAGCGTGTTTTCTAGCAGTGTTGAAATGGCTTTTACTCGCACTAGTAGAAAATAGTGCGAGTTGAAGTTAAGATTTTCAGATCTCTTGTTTGAGATTACAGTTTGATTGGTTAAGCTATTCAAAATGAAGCTAGTGGAAATGAATATGAATGAACAAGTGCTGTTAGAAGCCATTAATCAGAAGATGCCTTTTGGTAAATATGCGGGGCGTAAGCTACTCGAACTACCTGAACCCTATCTGGTTTGGTTTCATTCTAAAGGATTTCCAGAAGGGAAGTTGGGTGAGCAGCTTGCTTTAATGTATGAGATTAAACTCAATGGATTAGAGGGGATGTTGCAACCTTTACTAAAAGTTCGACGAAATTGATTTTTGTTTCTGGTTTTATGATCTTGATCTAAAAGATAGAGATTGCTTCAATATTTGAGTTTTTATTAGAGATTTATTAAGTGCTGCATGTTTTAATGATTTCATCAAATAAATTTAGTATGAAAAGATAAAGGAACAGACAATGATCGCTAAACTTGCAAAACTAATTGCTGTAGCAACACTGGCTTTGGGGATCTCTAGTGCATGGGCACAGGGTGTAATGCATGAAGGTATCGTTATCGATACGATGAATGGCGGTGGTTACACATATGTACAGATCAAAGAGTCTGATAAGACTTTTTGGGCTGCTGGTCCACAAATTGAGATCAATAAAGGTGACAAAGTGGTTGTTCAAGAGCAGATGTGGATGAATGATTTCACAAGTAAAACCTTGAACCGTACATTCGATGAACTTCTGTTTGTTGGCCGTATCGATAAGAAATAAATATCTATTTGGCGGTTTATTTATCGTCGATTCAAGGTATGTAATGGTGGTTGGTCATTCCGATAATCGCCACCATTTTTATAGGTCAATCTTGCTTTAATTGGTTATTTATACCGATTGGCATTACTCAACGATGGTATTCGTATTCGTTGTTGCATAGGTATACAATCTCTTCATTGATAGGCCGCTTAGTTCATCACTTCATGTCATCGAGTTTAACAGTTCTTCCATACGACAAACATTATGCATCAGCAGTGAGTCACATCTTCCATAAGTCAATTCATCATATTGATGATGAATTGTATTCCTATGATGATAAGTCAGCTTGGTCTGCATTACCACGTTCGTCATACCACTGGAACAAGCGTTTGAGCTTGAGTCAGGCTTGGGTGGTGGTAGATATCGATAGTTCTGTTAATGGTAAGCCTAAATGTTGTGGTTTTATCAACGTAGAAACACACTTTTTGAGTCAGGGTTATATCGATAGCTTGTATGTTCATCCTGATTACCAGAGTAAGGGGGTGGCTCATCGGTTATATGCCACGCTAGAAAGCTGGGCATATAAGCAGGGTTTCTCTATGTTGTCGGTGGATGCCTCCAAAGTCTCTAAGCCACTGTTTCTAGCGTGGGGATTTAAGCTACGCCACAGAAGTTATCAAGAGAAGCTTGGGCGTGTGATCATGGGCTTTTTAATGGAAAAAGAGCTATAGCAGTAATATCGCTACTCGCTCTTGGGTTATACCCAAACTACCTGAGAATGCTCGTTTCAGAGGCCTTGTGCGAGTTCAATTCTAGGCGTATTAGAATTAGAATGGTTGATCCCTTTTAAGCTAATGCAACAACGAAGTGTGCTTGCGCAAAGCCTTCACAGATGGGTTTTAATGCGCTTTATACTGCGCTATTGATTTTACCAAGGGAACAACCATTACCTACAATCAATACCTTGCCTAAAGCACATTTAATTCCCACTGAATCCTGCATTTCCAAGTAGCTTGGGTATATATTCTGCCTCTGAGCGCTATTCCGATCCGTATCATAAGTGACTTGTGTAATGAACTTGGGGAGGTAATTCATTGTCGAGAAGGGCTTGCTCTCTTTGTATATAGCGAATAAATGCGAGGGGCAGGGTGAGGCCTTCTATGGGTTCCTGAGTTTTCGCTTGCAGTAAAGGTGAGTAGCCCTCTTTGCCCGATACGGTATAAGCTGAGGAAACTCCGAAGTAATAAACCTGCTTTTCGACGCCAATCCATGCGACGCCATCTTTATCTAAGACTTCCAAAGACAAGATTCTTTTACCTAATGGCTTTCTACCATCGTAACAATACTTCAAACCATAAGTGTAGGGAAAGCTACCTGCACCTGTGCCGGTAACACTGTTATTGGTTGCTGAGTTGATGGCCGATTCTATAGCTGAAAAAAGGTGAATACCTTGGATCTCATAGTGAACTAAAGTCAAGTCGAAGGGGAGTAGTCGTCCGACAACATAGGCTAGTGTCACCTCTCCTTTGTTGAGAGACTGCCTAACCCCTCCTGCATTATGAAGTGCAAAGTCAACTTGAGTGAGCTGACGCTTCGCTTCATGATAGATGCTCTTGCAGACCCAAGGTGCAATTTCACTGCCGTGAGGAAGTGCTTTGCTGGGCAGGCGGGTGTGAATTAAGTTTCTAGGTATAAAGCCTAGAACTTGCTGTTCTAGAGCTGCAATAGCAGGTTTGTATTGTGTATTGATCACCTTGGTTATAGCAGTGTCTTCATTGTCCCATAGAATACCAGGGTGCTGTTTCAGATGCGCTCGTACCTTGTCGTATTCATGTTGGGTGACGTGGTGTTTAGATTCGAGAATAAACTGGTTATCTAACATAAAGTAATTATGCCCATTTAGACTCGTCACTTGTCCAACGGCATTGAATTCAATGTCCGCAAGGCCAATCGTCTCCGCGTGTTTACCTGCGTGTAAGATAGGCGTGTTATTAACACTAACACCATATGGGGTGGCACTGAGCCCAAACTCTTTAAAATCGCCCTGTAGTGTATGTGAGTGCCCACCGACAATGAGACTGATCCCATCGACTTGCCCAGCTAACACTTTATCTTGATCAAAGCCCAAATGGCTCAATACTAAGATATGGTCAATCCCGATAGACTTTAAATGTTGAACTGTTTTACGGGTAGTCTCAATAGCGTTGATGAAATGTGTATCGGGATCGGGACGTGCGATCTCTGCCATTTGATCTAATGTTATCCCAATAATGGCCAGTTGCTTATCTTGTAGTGGCTTAATGACTACCTTAGCTATGCCCAGTTCATGCTGATATTCATAAAGGTTTTTATGTCCTTTAATCGCACTACTTTTGCCGATCACCTCCTGGCTAAGATCCATATTACCTGCCAGTAGAGGAAACTGAATGCTATCGAGAAAAGCACGAATGGGTTCACTGCCAGCATCGACTTCATGATTACCGATCACCATGGCATCAGGTTTTAATAGATTGAGCAGGTGGGCATTAGCCGCTCCTTTGAACTGGTTAAAATAGAGTGAGCCTTGGAAGCTATCACCGCCATGAAGAAATAGAAATGCTTGTTCAGCAACGAGTGCGGACGCTCTAGCATTCTCGACCTGATAATTTATCCTTGCATACCCGCCGCTGTGGCTATAAATCTCGTAAGACTTGCCCTCTTCTTCATAATGTAAGCGGACACTACTACACTCGAAGTGGGAGTGTGTGTCGTTGATGTGCGCAAGTTTAAGGGGGTAACGAATAGACATGTGGAGGGGATCTCTTAGAGCCAGCAGTTGTGAATTGTACACTGGGTGGTGCAAACAAAAAAGGGAAACTCATGTTTCCCTTTTAGTGTTTAAGCTGACGCGATGAAATTAAGAATCTGACTTAGGCGTCTGGATATAAGAGTCAAACTCGCCATCATCAGAGAAGGTGATCCCTTTGTCTGTCATGCGCTTCTTCCATAACTTACGTGCAAGTTGTTGCATATCAGTAACGGGATCGTTGCTGTCGACAATTTCTAGACCCAAAAGCGATTCGATAATATCTTCTAAAGAGACAAGACCCTCACCGGTACCGTACTCATTTACGACCATAGTAATTTTAGTACTACGCTTTGTGAGTAGTTGAAACAGTGGCAATATTTTAGCGGTTTCAGGTACAGCGATTAAATTACGTTTCAGCTCGCCTATGGTCGCTTGTGGCGTTTTACGCTCGGCAAGTAGAATTTCATCTCGGCTGACATAACCAATAACGTCGTCAGGATCTTTATTAAAAATCGGAATACGAGAAAATGGTGTTCCCTTATGTTGTTGGGAAAATTGTTCCTGTGTCATCGAAGCTGGTAGACTAAACATGACCGTTCTGGGGGTCATAATTGCAGTTACTGGCATCTCTTTGACTGATAACATTTGTGTCAGAATTTTTGACTCTTGTTCATCGAGCTCACCTGATTCTTGACCAATTTTAGCCATAGCACTCATCTCTTGACGAATGTATTGGCCTTCATCCCCTTTGCCTAATAATTGTGTTACCTGACGTGACATCCAAATCAAAGGATACATGAGTCGCTCCATCCATAGGAGGGCAACTGAGACTGACGGCGCTAAGCTGCGCCAATAGTTTGCACCGATTGTTTTTGGTATAATTTCTGAGAAAAATAGAATCAAGAAAGTCAATACCGCTGAGAACACACCCAGCATATTATCACCGAATACTTTGGCTGCTTGCGCACCAGCTACAGCCGCACCAACAGTGTGGGCTATTGTATTCAAAGTAAGAATAGAGACCAATGGTGATTCGACATTATCTTTCTGCTTTCTAAGACGATCTGCAGCACTTGGGTTGCTGTGAACCAAGTTTGCAATATAGCTCGGAGTGACAGAGAGTAAAACGGCTTCAAACACGCTGCATAGGAAAGAAACACCGATAGCAACACAAATTATAACAATGAGGGTGATCATTTAAGAGGATTATATTTGCGGACCAATATTAGTCCATCATGATTCTAACATTAAAACAAACCAGTTTCCTATTAAACACGGATTAAACATATTTTATGGGATAGCAGAGGGAAAGGGAGTATCTTAAGTATCAATGCCAGTACTGCTAGTATCACAACTAGCTAAAATAGGGTTCTGTCTGTATAATTCGCCGCCCTGTGGCGTGTATTCAGTGTTGAGGTTAGTCTAAATGAGTGAGAAGAAGATCAATTTATTGGATCTTGACCGTAAAGGGTTAAGGGCATTATTCACTGACATGGGTGAAAAGCCGTTTCGTGCCGATCAATTGATGAAGTGGATTTATCATTTTGGTGTTAGTGACTTCGAAGCGATGACTAATATTAATAAAGTATTACGCGCTAAGCTTAGTGCTCGTTGTGAGATTATTGCGCCAGAAATTTCAAGTTTTCAAAAATCTGAAGATGGCACCATTAAGTTCGCCATTAATGTAGGGCAGGGCCAAGAGATCGAAACGGTTTATATTCCAGAGGGAGACCGGGCTACCTTGTGTGTTTCTTCTCAGGTTGGTTGTGCGCTAGAGTGTACCTTTTGCTCAACTGCTCAGCAGGGATTTAACCGTAACTTAACCGTTTCAGAGATTATCGGCCAGGTTTGGCGTGTCGCTGATTTTATCGGTTTCGTTAAAGATACTGGCGAACGACCTATCACTAATGTCGTTATGATGGGAATGGGCGAGCCACTATTAAACCTTAAAAATGTGATCCCAGCGATGGACATCATGTTGGACGATTTTGGTTTCAGTCTCTCTAAGCGCCGCGTTACGTTATCAACATCAGGTGTTGTTCCCGCTTTGGATATACTCGGTGATGCTCTGGATGTGGCGCTGGCCGTCAGTATTCATGCACCAAATGACGAACTACGAGATGTACTTGTACCGGTCAACAAAAAGTATCCTCTAGAGACATTTTTAGCAGGCATTCGCCGTTACATTGCAAAATCTAATGCAAATCGTGGGCGTGTGACGGTTGAGTATGTGATGTTAGATCATATCAACGACAGTACCGACCAAGCACATGAACTTGCTAAATTAATGAAAGATACGCCCTGTAAGATTAATTTGATCCCATTTAACCCTTACCCAGGCTCTCCTTATGGTCGTTCTTCTAATTCACGTATCGATCGTTTCTCCAAAGTATTGATGGAATATGACCTGACAGTGATTGTTCGTAAGACTCGGGGAGATGATATTGACGCGGCCTGTGGTCAATTAGCCGGCGATATTAGAGACAGAACTAAACGTTTAGCGAAAAAACGCATGCAAGATAGCCAAATATCGGTCACAATAAACTAACTCATTGTAAATTTAGATAGTATAGGCTTGTTAATGACACATGGACTACCCCAAATTATGACTTTTATCGTACTCGGTATAGGGATGGTGGGTGGTTGTGTATCACAAAGTACTTATAGTGGTACCGATGTGCTGGTGACAGAGAGGCCATTTGATAATGTGTTGGCAGCGCAAAAACGAGCTCAGTTGGGGCTTACTTACTTGCGTAGGGGGAATAGCCAGCAGGCTAAATACAACTTAGATAAAGCGGTTAAGTTTGCCCCTAACATCGAAGATGTACATATTTCTATGGCTTTTTATTATCAAACGGTGGGTGATCTTGATAATGCAGAAATGTCTTATCGAAAAGCTATAGATGCTAAAGATGCCAGCGGTGATGGATTCAATAATTTTGGTGTCTTTCTCTGTCAACAAGATAAATATAAAGAATCAGAGAAAATGTTTCTTAGGGCGATAAAGATGCCCAAGTATACCCGAGCGGGTGACAGTTATGAGAATTTGGGGATCTGCAGCCGTAAGGCTGGTGAAATAGATAAAGCGCGTGAGTATTTTAGTATCGCACTTAAATATAACCCCAGAAGTCAAAGCACTCTGATTGAATTAACTGAGATTGAGATAGAACAAGATAATTATTTCGATGCCCGAGTACAATTAGCGCGTTACCATCGTTTCATTGCTCAGTCCGCGGAGAGTTTAACTTTAGGTGTGATGATAGAGCGAGCTTTAAATGATGAAGAAGCCGCCAGAGAGTTTGGCATTTTACTTTTAGCCAAGTTTCCCTCATCTAATGAGGCTAAGCTATATCGAGCCAGTATGCACTGATGACAAATAAGAAAGTCGATATGCTCAAGGATGTAGCAGACAGTAATGAAACCCAAGACACATCCGAAAAAACAACTATTGGATCCCTGTTACTAAGTGCCCGCAAGAAGCAAGGGGCAAGTATTGAAGAAATTGCAGGGCAGCTGCATCTACGGCCCTGTATTGTCCATGACATTGAAGCTGATAACTTCGATGATATGGCCTCCGCTATTTACGTTAAAGGCTATGTGAAGAACTACGCACGTATTGTTCACGTTGATACTGAAGCGATACAAAGGTGCATAGAGCGCCAATTCCCAAAGGCGACAGCGCCTGAAATGCAAAGTTTTTCTCGCAAAACCACACGTCAAGCTAGTGATGGGCGTTTAATGTTTGTCACTTATGTTATTGTCTTTATTCTATTAGCCTTGCTTGTTTTATGGTGGGTACAAAAATCGGATACTCAAGCGAGTGTGGATTTTTCACAGCCTACAATGGAAGAAATGGCTAATTCGATTCCTGAATCTTTTTCAACTGCAGAGTTACCTGATCCAAACAAGGAACGAGACTCTGGTATTGAGAGCTCAGGGATTGATGATTTAGATATTGAGCATTCAGATGCAGTCACTGCTCGGGTTCCTGCTATTGAAAGTGAGACCTTCAGTCAACAACCAGAGCTTATCCAACAAGCCCTTGAGCTTGCTACTGGCGAATCAAGTCTTAGTCTAACGTTAACCGCGGATTGTTGGATCAATGTCACCGATGCCGATGGTAAGACTTTGATTAATGATTTGGAAAAAGCGGGTAGCACACTTGATGTGAAGGGGCGTGAACCGTTCAAATTCACCTTAGGTGCGCCTCAGGCTGTTACCATTAAACTGAACAACAAGAACGTGAGCTTAGCTGATTATCCTAATGGACGAGTGGCTCGATTCAATCTTCCCTTTTCTGAGTAAAACTCAAGTTCAGAACGAAGATTAAATGATGTCGTGCGTAATGGCATCAGCAAGTACCAGACAAACAGAGTAAACAAGATGTACAACGAAAACCCGATAAAAAGACGTGCTTCAACCCGGATCTATGTGGGTGATGTTCCTATTGGTGATGGTGCACCAATAGCGGTTCAGTCGATGACAAATACCTTAACGACCGACGTCGCTGCCACTGTCGCGCAAATTAATGCTCTTGAAAAAGTAGGGGCTGATATTGTACGAGTTTCTGTGCCGACGATGGATGCTGCAGAAGCGTTTAAGCTTATCAAACAACAGACTAATATTCCTCTTATTGCTGATATACATTTCGATTATCGCATCGCACTTAAAGTGGCTGAATATGGTGTAGATTGCCTGCGTATTAATCCTGGTAATATTGGTAATGAGTCTCGAATCAAAAGTGTGGTTGATTGTGCCCGAGATAAGAATATTCCCATTCGAATTGGCATTAATGGTGGCTCTTTAGAAAAAGATTTGATGGATAAGTACAGAGAGCCAACGCCTGAGGCATTGCTAGAATCAGCAATGCGTCACGTGGATATTCTCGACAGACTTAATTTTGATCAATTTAAAGTGAGTGTCAAAGCATCCGATGTGTTCCTTGCCGTCGAAGCATATCGCTTACTGGCAAAACAGATAGTACAGCCACTTCACTTAGGTATCACAGAAGCGGGTGGTTTACGTGCAGGTTCTGTTAAATCCGCTGTGGGCCTTGGTATGCTGCTGGCCGAAGGTATTGGTGATACACTGCGTATCTCTCTTGCAGCGGATCCGATTGAAGAGATTAAAGTTGGATTTGATATCCTTAAATCACTGCGTATTCGTTCACGAGGCATCAACTTTATCGCTTGCCCATCTTGTTCTCGTCAAGAGTTTGATGTGATAAGCACGGTTAATGAACTCGAACGACGCCTCGAAGATATTGTCACACCGATGGATGTGTCCATTATTGGCTGCGTGGTCAATGGACCAGGGGAAGCTCTGGTGTCGGATATCGGTTTAACTGGTGGTAACCGCAAGAGTGGTTACTTCGATGACGGTGTTAGACAAAAAGAGCGCTTTGATAATGATAATATTGTCGATTCACTCGAAGCTAAGATCAGAGCGAAAGCGTCCATTATCAATGCGCGCATTCCAGTACAAGATTTAAGCAAATAACCTAGAGTCATGTATCAACGCTGAGCCTGTCTCGGCGTTTTTTTTGTTAGTTGGAAACAGCCTTGTTTTGCTATCCAGCGAGCGCTCAAAAATGCGCACCTTGAGGTAGCTTAGGTATATGAGATATACTGCACGGCGCTGTTAAATTTATAGTTAAATCGGACGAGTCTATACTGTGGCAAAACAGATCCAAGCTATTCGCGGAATGAATGATATTCTGCCTACCCAAAGTCCTTTATGGCAAAAACTAGAGACCGTATTAAGAGACACTGTTGCCGCATATGGTTACAGTGAAATCCGTACGCCTATCGTTGAAAGTACAGATTTGTTTAAGCGTTCAATCGGTGAAGTTACTGATATCGTTGAAAAAGAAATGTATACCTTTGATGACCGTAATGGCGATAGCTTAACGCTACGTCCAGAAGGCACAGCCTCGACGGTACGTGCGGGTAATGAACATGGTTTGCTATATAATCAAGAGCAGCGTCTCTGGTATATGGGTCCTATGTTTAGGCATGAACGCCCTCAAAAAGGTCGCTACCGTCAATTTAACCAATTTGGTGTTGAAGTTTATGGCATTGGCTCTGCCGATGTAGATGCTGAAGTCTTGATGCTATCTGCCCGTCTTTGGGAAAAACTGGGGATCGCTGATCATGTGACTCTTGAGCTTAACACTTTAGGTGATCCAGCCGAACGTACCACATACCGTAGCGCCCTTATTGAGTTCTTAGAGCAGTTTAAAGAGCAACTTGATGAAGAAAGTCAGCGCCGTATGTACACCAACCCATTACGTGTTTTAGACACTAAAAACCCTGATGTACAGGCATTATTAGTCGATGCGCCTGAGTTGATGGACTTCCTTGGTGAAGAGTCTCGGACACATTTTTCACATTTATGTGAACTCTTAGACGCTGTTGGCATCCAATACGTCATTAACCCTCGCCTAGTACGTGGTTTAGATTATTATAATCGTACTGTTTTTGAGTGGGTTACTACGAGTTTAGGCTCACAAGGTACTGTACTTGCGGGTGGGCGCTACGATGGATTAGTGGAGCAGTTAGGCGGTAAAGATACCCCAGCAGTCGGCTTTGCCATGGGGCTAGAGCGTATCGTTTTGATGCTTGAAACATTAGCGCTAACCAGCGATATTGCTTCAACTGTCGACGTATATGTGACGGCGATGGGTGATGCAAGTAAGATTGAAGCGATAAAAATTGCCGAATCACTACGAAGTGAGTTGCCTAACCTTAGGGTTATGAGTCATTGTGGCGGCGGTAACTTCAAAAAACAGATGAAGCGCGCGGATAAAAGTGGTGCCAAAATTGCGCTTGTTATAGGTGATGACGAAATTGCCAATAATCAAGTTGCAGTTAAGTACCTTCGTGAGAAAAAAGAACAAGAATTAGTTGCACGTGATGGTTTAGCAACTTATATCGCCCAGCAGATTTAAGAGGAAGATTGCGTGGAAATTTATAGCACAGAAGAACAACAAGTAGATGCTATCAAACAGTTCTGGAAAGATTATGGAACATCAATTGTCGTTGGTGCAGTCGTAGGTCTAGGTGGTTTATTCGGTTGGAACTATTATTCTGAACATAAAATAGCTCAAGCTGAATTAGCTTCTGAAGCATTCCAAACCATGACGGCTCCAGCGATGACGGATGCTGGCATGCTCGCAGCAGCTGAGACTTTTGCCCAACAGTACAATCAAAAAGGTTATCAGTCACTGTTATCGCTTATTGTTGCTAAGGCGGCTGTTGAAGCGGGTGATTTAGGTAAAGCTGAAACAACATTGAAAAGTGTCATTGTTACAGCTGCCGATACGAGTTTAGTGATGGTAGCGACAATTCGATTGGCTCGTGTTCAGGCTGAACAAGGTCAAATTGCAATCGCGATTACCACATTAGATCAAGTGTCAGATCCTGCTTTTACCGCGCAAAGAGATGAGCTTAAAGGTGATTTTCTGGTTCGCAAAGGTGATGCTGAACTCGCTAAAGCGGCTTATCAAGCTGCCGTGGATAACGGTGGAGCAACGGCAAGTCCTGCGCTACAGATGAAGCTAGATAATTTGAACAAGGCATAAGGAAGCTGCCCATGAAGTCTTGGTGCAAAACATTGCTCGCATGTGGATTGAGCTTAGGTCTATTATCGGCCTGTTCGTCAAGTGATGTAGATGAAGAGCCAGTTAGTCCTTTGCCTGAGATTGAGGCAAGTGTATTTCCAACCGTAAGCTGGAGCGCATCGACTGGCAATGGCGTCGGCCCATATTATTCACGTCTGCGTCCAGCGGTACGGTATGACAAATTATACGTTGCCGATCGTTATGGTCAGGTGACAGCCTTTGATGAAGCGACAGGCGAAACGGTCTGGCAAAAGGACTTTAGTTCTGCATTTAAGGACAATATTTTAGCTAAGAACAAAGGTGCACAAATTGCGGCTGGTGTGACTGCTGCCCGTGATAAGATCTTTATCGGTGGTGAAAGTGGCTTACTGGGTGCGCTGGATGCTGAGACTGGCGATGTTGAGTGGTCTGTTATTGCCGGTGGCGAGTTACTATCAGTGCCTACAGTTGCTGAAGATCTTGTCGTCGTCAGTACTAGTGCAGGTACGCTTGAAGCATTTAATGTCGATGATGGTGAAAAGCAGTGGGTGTATGAGTCAAAACTGCCGACATTAACACTGCGTGGAACAGGGGCTGCAAACTATGAATCCGGTGGCTTCTTTGTTGGAACCGCCGATGGTAAAATAGCCGTTGTGATTAAGAACAGTGGACAGGCAGCATGGGAACAAGCGATTTATACGCCAAAAGGCGGTAATGAGTTTACCCGCATGGCCGATATCGATATGATGCCGCTCATTATAGGCGATAACCTCTATGCCGTAAGTTTTAACGGCAATTTGGTGTCTATGGAGCTGAGAACAGGGCGGGTAGTGTGGACGCGTAAGTATTCAAGTTTTCATGAATTGGCTGACTCAGGTGTGAATCTGTTTCTTGTTGATGATCATAGTCGTATCTATTCTATTGATAGACGCAATGGTCTAGAGAACTGGAATAACACTGAGCTTGCTAATCGTGACTTAACGTCTCCAGCGGTATTTCATGATTATATTGTGGTAGGTGATTTCGAAGGTTACCTTCATTTTATTGATAAGAATGATGGTAAAATTGTTGGCCGTGTACAGGTCGACAGTTCAGGTCTGTTTAGCCAGCCTTTGGTTGTGGGTGATAACATATACGTTCAAACCCGAAACGGTGAAGTGGCTAGAATAACGCTCCCGTAAATTATTGTTTAGTCGATATATACCCTTCAGGATCACTGAATACAGTATCTTGAAGTGGTTTGGGTATTGCCCCTGGAAGCGATTTCTGGGGGCTTTTTGTTTACTAAATCGAAGTTTTTTCGTTTTTAATATTTTAAAAAATTTGTAGATAGAGGCATAAAAATGATTCCAGTAGTGGCCCTTGTTGGTCGTCCGAATGTCGGTAAGTCGACCTTATTTAACCGCCTAACGCGAACGCGTGATGCTTTGGTGGCCGACTATCCTGGGCTAACTCGGGATCGTAAGTATGGTCGTGCTCATTTGTCAGGTTATGAGTTCATTGTTGTTGATACTGGTGGTATCGATGGTACTGAGGAGGGGATTGAAGTTCACATGGCTGAGCAGTCTATGGCTGCCATTGAAGAAGCTGATGTGGTCTTATTCTTGACTGATGCTAGAGCGGGTCTTACAGCTGCAGATCACGCTATTGCAGACCATCTACGACGTCGTGAAAAAACCACCTTTGTTGTTGCCAATAAGGTTGATGGTATCGATGCTGATTCGGCATGTGCTGAATTTTGGGCCCTCGGCTTAGGCGAAGTCTACCAGATGGCAGCTGCGCAAGGCCGTGGTGTGACCAACATGATTGAATACGCACTTGCTCCTTATGCAGAAGCCTTAGGTCTAACTCGTGATACTGATGAAGGTGATGGCGAAAATGAAGAGGATAAAGAGTATACTGAAGAGGATGCAGAAGCCGATCAAAAGCGTCTGCAAGACTTACCGATTAAACTTGCCATTATTGGTAAACCAAATGTGGGTAAATCTACTTTAACCAACCGTATTTTAGGTGAAGAGCGTGTCGTCGTGTATGACGAGCCGGGTACGACTCGAGACAGTATTTACATTCCGATGGAACGTGATGGGCGTGAGTACATCCTCATCGATACCGCCGGTGTTCGCCGTCGCAGTAAGGTTAATGAAACCGTAGAGAAATTCTCGGTCATTAAAACCCTTAAAGCGGTTGAAGACAGTAACGTCGTATTACTCATCGTTGATGCCCGAGAAGGGATTGCCGAACAAGACTTAGGCCTATTAGGCTTCGTACTTAACTCTGGCCGTGCACTGGTTATTGCCGTCAATAAATGGGATGGCATCGATCAAGGTATTAAAGACAGAGTCAAGAGTGAACTTGATCGCCGTCTAGGCTTTATCGACTTTGCTCGTATTCATTTTATTTCGGCGCTTCATGGTACTGGCGTAGGTCATCTTTTTGAATCCGTTCAAGAAGCCTATGAAAGTGCGACCCGCCGTGTGAGTACTTCTATGTTGACCCGTATCATGCAGATGGCACAGGATGATCATCAGCCACCTATGGTGAATGGCCGTCGTGTTAAGCTTAAGTATGCTCATGCTGGTGGTTACAACCCGCCAATCGTGGTTGTACACGGTAACCAGGTGAAGAGGCTACCTGATTCATATAAGCGCTTTATGATGAACTACTACCGTCGTTCACTGAAAGTGATGGGTACACCAATTCAAGTTCGTTTCCAAGACGGTGAGAACCCATTTGAAGGGTTACACACTAAGAGGCTGACAGTAAGCCAAGAACGTCGTCGTAAGCGTATGATGACGCACATCAAAGATAAAAAGTAGAGTTTGATTCTATTATGAAACCACTCTGAATGAGCTCAGGGTGGTTTCATTCGTTCTTCGTCAGTTCCTGTCAGATATTATCTTGAGTGTGTTTTGCTTTGAGCTTGAGCCAATCCACAAAGAGTTTAGCTTTGGGGTTTAGTTCACGGTCAAGAGAGGCGAGGTAATAAGTCTGTTCGCATCTCACCTGCAAACCTGCAAAAGGGGCGATGAGTTCACCACGGATAATGCGTTTACTGACCAACTGTCCGCGTCCCATAGCGACCCCAGTATGATTCATGGCAGCGATGACCGCTAAATCCGAGCGATCAAATCTTACCGAACGGTCAATCTCTTCGACATTCAACCCTTGTTTGTCAGCCCAAAATTTCCACTCATCACAATCTGAGTCGTACTCCCATGCCTGATTATCATGCAGTAAGGTGCAGTGGCTTAAATGTTCTGGCTTGCCGATAAGATCATGTTCAGCAGCATATTCTGGGCTACAGACTGGCATGATGGTTTCATCCATCAAATGTTGGCAATATAGTTTACTGCGCGGTTGATTGTCGTAATAAATAGCGAGATCTATCTGATCACCATTAAAATTAATATTTTCATTACCAGTAAGAATATTGATGGATATCGCGGGATATTGGCGACAAAAATCAGCAATTTTAGGGACCAGCCAACATTGGGCAATTGATGGTCGAGAGTACACCGTAAGCTTGCCAGACACCTCTTGATTTTTGATCTCAAATACTTCTTGATTCAAACTGCGCAGGCTATCTTTTAACTTTAAAAATAGTCTTTTACCATCTTTGGTTAATTCTATACGGCGATGAAATCGTGAAAATAATTTAAAACCTAGCTCAGCCTCCAGCGCTGTTACTCTATGGCTTACGGCCGAAGGGCTGACACATAACTCTTCAGCTGCCAGTGAGAATGACTGATGACGGGCAACAACTTCAAAGGTGTGTAACTTTGCAAGTTGATAACTGCTGAGCAAGCGGTTGCGAGTAAAAACATCTTGTTGGGAATACATGACTGACTTCTCATTTCTTGATCTTCATATTTTACCTTAGGCAGTGTTTAACCGCTGAACATATCAACGAGGCTGTGATGGGGGTCACGTGATGTGATTTTTCGTGAGTGATGCTGATCTCTTGTCGCAATCTGGCTCATGTCAGTGAAGATTTATATCTTTTGTCACTCCTTAGGGAATTAGCTTTAATAGCGTCACTTTATTTCAATCATGAGAAACACCATGGAGTCGCAACTCTGGATTATCGGTACTTTGCTTAGCAGCATTTTGTTGATTGTTGTCAGTATAGTGAAGTTCAAATTACACCCCTTTCTTGGCCTTTTATTAGCCAGCTTCTTTGTTGGCGGTATGATGGGAATGGCGCCACTGGAGATGATCAAAGCCATGGAGTCTGGCATAGGTGGTACTTTAGGCTTTCTGGCTATCGTCATTGGCCTAGGTACGATTTTGGGTAAGATGATGGAGATCTCTGGCGCAGCGGAGCGTATAGGTTTAACCTTACTTAAGTCTCGCTACCTGAGCCCTGATGTCATCATGGTGCTTGTCGGTCTTATCTGCGGTATTACTTTGTTCGTCGAAGTGGGTGTGGTCTTGTTGATCCCATTAGCTTTCTCGATCGCCCGTAAAACCAATACTTCGCTGCTGAAACTAGCCATCCCATTGTGTACCGCGTTGATGGCCGTACACTGTATCGTACCACCGCATCCTGCTGCACTCTATGTGACGAATGCACTCGGTGCTGATGTAGGTTCAGTTATCATTTGGGGCCTATTAATTGGTCTAGCAGCGTCTTTGATTGGTGGTCCACTGTTCCTTAAGATTTGTGGAAAAAAGCTGCCACACCTGCCAGTTCCTGCTCAATTCAGTGAGGTTTCAGCCCGTAAAGAAAGTGAGCTGCCGGCATTGAGCACGACACTGTTCACTATCTTGTTGCCGATCATCTTAATGTTGGTCAAAACCGTGGCTGAACTTTATATGACGCCAGGCACTACACTTTACACTACGCTGGAGTTTGTCGGTAATCCGATAACAGCCATGTTTATTGCAGCATTTGCTGCTTATTATCTACTTGGTCTGCGTAACAAGATGACCATGAGTACCCTGCTCACCAAAACAGAAGATTCCTTTGCTTCTATTGCCAATATATTACTGATTATTGGTGCTGGAGGCGCGTTTAATGGCGTGCTAAGTGGCAGCGGAATGGGTGACAGCCTAGCGCAAATTTTAGCTAATTTGGACATGCATCCCGTGTTACTGGCTTGGTTGGTTGCCATCATATTACATGCAGCGGTTGGTTCTGCAACGGTTGCTATGATGGGCGCTACCGCGATTGTATCGCCACTGTTGGTGCTTTATCCCGATTTGAACCCTGTGATCGTCACCTTAGCCATTGGTTCTGGCGCGATTGGTTGCACCATAGTGACTGACTCCTTGTTCTGGCTAGTCAAGCAGTATACTGGGGCGACCATGAAACAAACTTTTATGTATTACACCACAGCAACCTTTATTGCTTCTCTAGTGGCGCTGGCTGCAACTTTCGCTTTGTCTTATGTCATTTAACCCTGAGAGTGGATCTAAAATAATGAATACTGTACAACTAATAAAAGATTTCCCTTTGCTTAATCAGCTTATTAAGCTTGAAGAAGTCAGCTGGTTTGAGACTAAAGCGACAGTCTTGGCTGAAGCATTACCTTTTGTAGGATTGAATGAAGATGATGTAGCCGATGCTAGCGCTCGTTTGCAGCGCTTTGCGCCATACCTAGCTCTAGCGTTTCCTGAAACCGCAGTGACTAAGGGCATTATAGAGTCTGAAATGGTGGCAATCCCGCAGATGAAGATGGCACTAGAAAATCAATATGGGCAGAAGATCGCTGGTCAACTGATGCTGAAAAAAGACAGCCATCTGCCTATATCTGGTTCTATCAAGGCGCGAGGTGGTATTTATGAAGTTCTCACTCATGCAGAAAAACTGGCTATCGCGGCGGGGAAATTAACAGAATCAGATGATTACCAGATGCTTTTCACTGATGAGATGCGCAGCTTCTTTGGCGACTACAGTATTGCAGTAGGCTCAACGGGTAATCTGGGTATGTCTATTGGCATCATGAGCGCTAAGCTGGGCTTTAAGGTCAGCGTCCATATGTCTGCGGATGCAAGGCAGTGGAAGAAAGATAAACTGCGTAGCCATGGCGTGATAGTACATGAATATGAGCAGGACTATGGTGTTGCTGTTGAGCAAGGTCGTAAAGCTGCAGAGTCAGATCTTAACTGCTTTTTCATCGACGACGAAAACTCTCGAACATTATTTTTAGGTTACTCTGTGGCAGGTGAACGATTGAAAGCTCAATTTGAGACCTCAGGGATCCCAGTTGATGTTGAGCATCCGCTGTTTGTTTATCTGCCTTGTGGAGTAGGTGGTGGTCCTGGCGGAGTCGCTTTTGGGCTTAAACTTGCATTTGGCGACCATGTTCATTGTTTCTTTGCTGAACCAACTCATTCACCCTGTATGTTACTTGGGGTGCACACGGGTTTGCACGATGGTATTGCAGTACAAGACCTAGGTATTGATAACATTACCGCCGCAGATGGCTTAGCTGTCGGTCGCGCATCAGGCTTTGTTGGCCGTGCGATGGAGCGTATGTTAGATGGCTACTACACGTTAAGTGATCAGCATATGTATGATCTGCTCGGACTACTTGATAAGAGTGAGAGTATTAAACTAGAGCCGTCAGCATTAGCGGGTATGCCAGGAGCGCTCAGAGTGAGCGCTGATTCAGAGTATCAGATTCGTATGGGGCTTACACCTCAAATGATGGCGAACTCTACCCATTTGGTATGGGCAACTGGTGGCGGAATGGTGCCGACAGAAGAGATGGCTAAATATTTAGCCAGATCGGCAAGCTAAATAGACCTAGCAGAGTTAAGACTTTAAGTCTTAACTCTGTCATAAATTTATTTTCGTGAGATCTATTCTACTTCCCTTCAACTGCTCTGAGCTTAACGCTTATCTTATTTTCTCCCTCCTAAGTTCTGATTGTTTTGCACAGTAAGTCATCAATATTAATCGCGGTCTCCTGTTGAAGTATTGTATTGGTAATTTCGGTAAAAGCAGTTGATTAAGCTTGCTCTCAGGGTTTTTGGCTTGCTTAATCGTGTCTCAGTCGATATTTTAGCTAATAATGGTGGCAATGTACCGTAGGCGTAACATCGAAACAAAATCATCATTTCTATATTTTCTTTACCATTCATTAAGGGAGTAATAATGAGATTTATTTTATTGTTTTTGATTACTATAGCGCTGACAGGTTGTTCTTGGGTAGCATGGCGAGGTTATGATGACCCAATAATGACTCCAGCACCTGGCAGTTATGTAAAAGTGCCAGGGGGGTGTTTTGATATTGGCGTTCAGAATTTAAACGCAAAGCAAAAGCTAGCCATTCTTGGGGCGGCAAAGACAGTTTGTTCCGTGTGGATGAGTGAAGGTTTTAAAGCGCGAGTCATGTCACAAGAGTGGCTGGCCAGCTGTGATTTGAAGGCTAGCGACTCTAAAGACTTTATCTCTGGCAGTGAGGTGTACCATTTGTTGGAGAAACAGAGACCAGAAGTATTTTCGGTTAACCCTAAAGATCCTTGGATGGCCATCGCTCAAGCTCAAAGATCCGATACTGACCATACACGTAACAGAGTGGCGATACAGCCTTCAAGGATCAATCTATGGTATGCAGCAGAGGGTGTAGATCGCGGCGCACTAATCAATACGCTTGCCCATGAGTTAACCCACCTTAAGTCATCCCTATTTCGAGACCGCGGTCATGGTTCTAATGACTGCCCCGATGTTAAACTCGTTAGTTACGGTATCGGTAATTTAACTGAAGAGCTGGCCAAATAATCTGAACACGGTTTAAACCAGAGTGTTTCATTGACGCTTACGGGTGTTGATCTTTTTCTCATTAAAGAGGTTAAAGTAAATTCGCTTTGGCCTCTTTATTTGTGTGAAGCTTGGTTCATTTTTATTTATCAAATCTTAATATTAAGCTTATTTGGCTTTTAGATTGTAATGTTAAGTTGAACAGAACATATAGGTGTTGGAATGAGTGTGGAGCATTTTAAGGGTAAATATGAAGTTGAGCTTAAGTATCGGTTGAATTCGAAAACTGATTTTTTGCGAACATTAAATACGCTCTCTTATGAGATAATGTTTGAGGACAATACGGATTCAGATTGGTATTTTGATACGCCAGAGCAGACGCTTCTGTCGGAGAAAAAGAGCCTTTGCATACGAGAAGTTGAACCATTTGGCATCAAGTTGTGGATTGTTAAAGGGCCTGAGCTCGATCGCTGTGAGGCGACCAATATTACCAATTCTGATGCTGCTAAAAGCATGTTGATGAATATGGGCTACCAAGTTTCTCTTGTCATGAAAAAAACACGCAGCATTTATTTTATTGGCCAGTTTCATATCACGTTAGATTATCTTGAAGGGATTGGCGATTTTGCTGAGTTTGCGATTATGACTAATGACGAATCTCAGCTTGAAGCTTATAGGTACGAGCTGGAAGGTTTAGCGCGAAAATTCAGCCTCAATACTGCCGATCTTGAGCACAAATCATATCGCACCCTATTCACTGAAAATCAGTAACAACTTGATATTTAATATATTAGATAACATTGGGATCTCTCTGTACCATGGACGATAGCAGTGCACCTTATCGTCCATGGTACAGAGCTGATTTGTTAGCGCTTTACGCAAACAAATATAGCATTACCAGAAACCTGATCCCAAGGGGCGATTTTGTCATAATTATGTTCAAAAATATGCACCTCAAAATAGGGTTGTAATAGTTGCTCTAGCTCATCAAAACCGATGGCTACCATGGGATGCTCATCATGCCAAACTTGAGTATTATCTAATGTACTTTTTTCAATGCAGAGTTTCAGTGATTGCCTCTCACCTTCTCCGCAGTAATTCCAACCTGAAGTGAAGGTAAAGTGACTGTCACCATATTCAGCAGTGTGTCTAACAAAGATGCTATTATCTATCTCACTTTTGCCCACGGTATTAAAGCAAAATACTCCCTTCTCAGTGAGTGCGTTGTACACACTAAAGATGCAGTCATTCAATTTTTCAATCCCATCACTGTAGTGAATGGAGTAAAGAAAGCAGCTGATTAAATCTAATGGTTGCTCAACGTAAAAGTCACACATATCCCCTAAGATAAACTCAGCCTCTGGGCAGCGCATTTGAGCTAAGTCTAACATGGGCTGATTGATATCTAATCCACGACTTTGAAACCCACTATCGATAAAGTGTCGAATATGAGGTCCTGTACCACAAGCTAGATCCAAATGGGCGATACCACCATTGCCGAATAGTCGATGTAATCTGCGGATATGATCGCTTTGTGCTTGGTAATTGATGTCCGCACACATTAAATCGTAGTAGTCGGATAAGTCAGAATATAACGCGGTTGAAGATGTACTTCTATTTTGAGTGAGGGACAAGGGGTTTTACCAGCAAAATAAAGGGTGGCGAATATTATATTAATCGCCCTAAATTGCGAAGTGGATAGAGAGTGGTTCAGCTGATGATTTTATCAAGATTGTGATGCAACAAACCTTTTAGAGCCTCTTATAACCATCTCTTGATAGTTTTACCCTGTTTGTCTAAGCTCATATCCAGATGAAGCTGGGCTAATGAATGATGAGCTGTTGTGAAATTGTTTAACCTTGAGTTTGGCAATCAAAAGCACGCCTGAGTGACAAAGCACACATAACTAAGCAATATCTGTGGGAGACAATTTGAGTTTACGTATAATCGAGCCCAATTTGCCATAGAGAGTAGAGTATGCAATCCCTTTACCTACGAGATGATTGTGTCATTGTCGCGGTCAATGACGACAATTTAATGCCATTATTAGCGTTATCTCTAGCACCAGCACAGCAAGGGTTTATTGAAACCATCAGTGATTGTTTAGCGGAAGCGAAACATGAGCATCGCTTTATTCCCGTAGCATTATATTATCACCAGCAACTTGTTGGTTTTGCAATGTTTGGTGAGTTTCATGAACCGCAACAGCGGATTTGGTTTGATCGATTTTTAATTGATATTCACTTTCAAGGTCAAGGACTGGGTAAACGTTTTGCTGAGTTAGTGATGAGTTATTTATATCAACGTTATAGCGTCAATGAACTTTATTTAAGTGTGTATGCTGACAACCTTCATGCCATCAAGCTATACCAACAACTCGGCTTTGCTTTCAATGGTGAGCAAGACCACAATGGTGAGTTAGTCATGTGTTGTATCTATTGATAAATGTCCCTTGTTTAAAGTATGGTGTGGCACATATGTTAAAAGGCTTTGTAAACCAATAGCATATTGAAAGCTTGCTACAAACTCAGTTTATGTTGCTTGAATATGAGCTTTAGGCTGAGTTTGGTACTGGATTTGATTGTTGAAAGCACTGGACGAGGTCTCTACTGTTATCGCAACGAGAATTCCGCCAAGCATGATTCCAAAAGCAGCGATAAACACAGAGATTATCTTTGATGCTTTTTTTAGCGGCTTAATATCACCGTATCCAACAGTTAAAGCTGTGATAAAGGCCCAATATATCGCATCAAATTTGCTCCAGGATTCAATGTGTCCAACCATTAGCCCTAAAAATACGATTAACATAACCATCATTATCAATATTGGGGACATAAGGTAAACGCCCAACGAAAATATTTGAATAAATGTAAACCTGCTGTTTTGCAAAGATAATTAACTAGATAGCCAAATAATGCCAACAAGTGCTTTACCACTGAGTTCTGTAAGTACCACGGAGAAAGCAGCAGCGACAATCATAGTTGCTGTCAACTATAGTACTTTCTGTTTATCTACTCGTTCCTGATTTTAATTTAAGGTGTAGTGAGCTTGTTCACTATTAATCTTGTCTCTTATCAGGAGTGAGTAAAATGAAAAAAGTCATATTTTATATATTTTGGATTACCTTCAGTTCAATAATATTGATGGCTCAGGGATCATGAGTATTATTAACTTTGTTATCGTGGCAGTATTTATCGTTTCATTTGTGTTACTCATCACTCCTAAATTAACAAATCAAAAAGCATGGTCCGCTACCGTGACTCCACTTGCTTCAATTATAGGTAGCGGATTTTTAGTTTCAGTGCCACTGCTTGCAAGTGCAATCGGAATTTGGGCTGTATTGGCGATTATAGTGTTGACAGCACTAACTTATTTGATAGGCGGAGCGATCAGATATAATATTCACTTCGGTGATACCATGTTTAAATCTCCTAAAATCAGTCTTGGGATCAAGACTGTAGAAACTTTGTCTCATTTGGTTCTCATTGGTGCATATTTTATTTCTGTCGGCTATTACTTAGTCTTGTTGTCAGTATTTAGTTTTAAACTATTGGGCTTGGATGACCCATTTTTAGGTAAAGTGATTGCTAGTGCTATCGTGGTTCTAATCTGTGCAGTTGGCACATTTAAAGGATTATCAGGCGTTGAGAAAGCTGAAAAATACACAGTTAGCGCAAATCTAGCCGCTATTGCAGCTATGCTCATCGGTTTGCTGATTTTTGGATTTGATTTACCGAATGGATACAGCTGGAGTGCTGCCGCTAAGCAAGATCATGCCTATGATTGGGATACTCTCCGTTTCGTGATGGGCTTGTTAGTCATAGTTCAAGGGTTTGAAATTACGCGATTCATGGGACAGATGTACGATGCTGAAACGAGAATTTCTGCCATGAAACGATCGCAAAAAATCTCTTCAATTGTGTATGTCGTTTTCTTTATTTTGATGGTGCCTCTATTTCCTTATTTTCCTTTAAAAGCTGATGTCGCGGGCGTTATAGAAGTATTAGGTCGGGTAACACCTTGGTTACCATTTATTGTCATGGGGGGAGCGATTGCTAGCCAGTTTAGTGCATCCGTTGCCGACTCTATAGGTGCTAGCGGGTTAATCAGCGATACAACGCATCAGAAGATCACCCCAAAGCGTGCTTATATCCTCATCGGTTTGGCATCGGTGTTTGTCATTTGGGAAACGGATGTTCTGTCTATTATTACTTTAGCCTCACGCGCTTTTGCACTTTTTTATGGGCTGCAATGTGTGGTCGCAAGTTTAATTGCGCGTGATCGCAGTGAGCTTAGACGTTCGTTTGGCTACGGTTTTCTGGCCCTATTGGCATTTTCAATTGCTATTTTAGGCATTCCAGCAGGAGGCTAACTTGTCACGTGCAAATGATGGAGTACAACCACGTTCAGTGAGTGGCTGAATGTGTGGGGGAAGGTTGTCCATCATTATCATTTAATGTCTTCTGTAAGAAATTGATATCAACGAAGCTATGGTATTCAGCAAATCACCAAATACCAATCCAGCCCAATGAACCCAATGGCAGTTTATAGAGGGAGTTTATAGAGGGAGTTTATAGTGCCAGCCATGTTCTATGCGTGATTTTAATTGTTGGACTGACGAAGAAGTCGTTGAGCACTGGCATCAGATATTCAAAGGGACTGACATCACTCAAAAGTTTGCTAAAGGTGAAGTGATGAAAGAGTAAAGCTTAATAGTTTAAAGCATTCGATTGCACAATATCGGAAGTAGATTCTGAGTCAAAAAAGTCCTGTCTGAATCTCTATTGGTTATGGCAGCTCAAATATGAGTGCAGTAACCAGTTCGGTGCCAGTATTTTTAAAAAACAGTTGAGCTTGCTCTTCGACCTTTGCTCCATCGCCTGGCTTAAGTTCAGTGGAGTCTAACGACAGCTGTCCGGATACTAGATGAACGTACACTCGACGGCCTCTCTCTATCTCAAATGTGAGTTGTGACTGTGTATCTAGAATCAATTGATGTAACTTGGCATCTTGCTTAATGAGCAATGTGCCATCTTCACCGGTTGGGGACGCTATGGTCGTTAAGCCAATCTGACGGCCAAAGTTTTTTTGTTGATATCCCGGTTTACCATCAAAAGAGTTCGGTTGGATCCAAATTTGCAAAAAGCGTAATTGATCATCAATAGAGCCATTGTATTCGCTGTGATAAACGCCTTTTCCTGCCGACATCAATTGAAATTCACCAGCGGGAAGGTTCTGAATGTTACCTTCACTATCCTTATGTTCGATAGTACCTTCAATAACATAGCTGATAATTTCCATATCTCGATGGTCGTGAGTATCAAAACCAGCTCCCGGCTGTACTACATCGTCGTTAATCACGCGCAGCTCTGAAAACCCCATGTGTTGTGGGTCGTAATAGTTAGCAAATGAAAATGTATGTTTGCTGTCTAGCCAGCCAAAGTTTGCTCGGCCTCGGTCTTGTGAGTGACGTACTGTGATCATATTCTTTCTCCTTTGGCTAAACCTTATTAATGCTATTTAAGCGAGTTTGTTTACGATAGCGCTATCTAGGCCAAATTTACCAGCGCCTGAGAATGCGAGTGAAATACTGACAGCCAATAGTACTAGACCAAATTCATAGCCGTTGTTTGACATAAATAGGCCATTGTCAGAGTGTACTGCAAAGATCGCTACCATCATGGTAAATGCCGTTAGTAGTGCAGCAGGGCGAGTCAGCAAGCCAAGCAATAGAGCTAGACCACCGAAAAATTCTGCACTTCCAGCTAAGAATGCCATCAGCATACCTGGGCCAAGACCGATTGAGTCCATCCACTGGCCAGTACCTTCAAGGCCATAGCCGCCAAACCAACCAAATAGCTTCTGTGAACCATGTGCCATAAAAATCACTCCTACAGGGATCCTTAGCGCGAGTGCGGCATAACCTGCTTTTGATTCTGTTACTCTTTTGATTAGTGCTTTCATGTTCTCTTCCTCAAATGTTTAAATGTCTGTTTCTTGCTAAGAGTTCGATACTCCTCAAGCATTGAAACCAAGTTTAGATGTGTTAGATTGAAGATAAAATTGGAATGATTTGTACATTTAGTTCAAATTATTTGAATGTGGAGAAGTATGCATCACGCCATTACCATTGACGCGCTCAGGGCTCTGGACGCCATTGATAAAAAGGGCAGCTTTGCGGCAGCAGCTGAGTCACTCTATAAAGTGCCTTCTGCGTTGACCTATACCATTAAGAAGTTAGAACAGGATATGAATGTTGCTCTTTTTGATAGGTCAAAACAAAGGGCGCAGTTAACGCCGGCAGGACGATTGGTATTAGATCACGGTAGGGATATCTTGTTAGCCACTCATCGTTTAATGGATTCGGTACAACAACTTGAATCGGGGTGGGAGAGCAAAATTCGAATTGCACGAGATACCATCATTCCACAATCTCCCCTTTTCTCAGTCATTAAAGAGTTTAATAAACTTAAACAAAATGTGGAGCTCAATCTCGGGGTGGAAGTATTAGGGGGCGGCTGGGATGCCCTCCATAGTCGTCGTGCTGATATTGTCATTGGCGTGACTGGAGAGTTGCCTAAAGGTTTGTTCCAAACCCATAAGATAGGTTCCATTTCATTTGTTTTTGCTGTTTCCCCCAATCATCCATTGGCAAGTGTTGAAGGTGAGCTCGCAAGCACATTATTAAGCGAGTACCCAGCGGTCGTGGTGTCAGACTCTTCGCAGTTACTTCCCGTGAGAGACAGCGGCTTGTTTAAGAGTCGACAAGTGATACGAGTTAACTCTATGGAGTCTAAATTACTCGCTCAAGTTGAAGGGATAGCGATTGGTTTTTTGCCTGAGCATATGGCACGCCCTTACATAAATAAAGGCCTGTTAGTCGAGAAAAACTGCGCAATTCCGAGATCAAATCAAGATATCTTCATTGCCTGGCATAAAGACAATGAAGGTAGAGCATTCGATTGGTTTAAACAAAAGTTATGTGAAATTGAATGGGGGATTTGAGGTTAACTAAATAACTTTTGAGCGTAGCTCACCATCGAGCAATCTTGTGGTGAGCAGATCGCCTGTTTTGATATCTGCAGCATCCAGTAACACTTTACCTGACTCGTCTTGTGTGATGCTGTAACCGCGGCTTAGTGTGGCAAGCGGGCTGACCGTTTGCAGTTGATGGGCGCTGTTTTTTAATCTCATTTCGACATCATGCAACTTGTCTTTCATGCCATCGTTTAATCGTGTTGTTAAATAATCGAGGCGCTTGGATTCAAGGGTTAACCTGTGCTCGGGAGATTGTTGGCTCAGTCTGTGGTGCAAGTTTTGCTGCTTGATGGCTAAGGTATGTAATCGAGTGTTGAGTGCAGCGTTAAGGCGTAACTGCATCTCATCAAACCTTTGTTCGAACTGCTCCAGTGTGCGCTTAGGATCGTGTCGGTGGAGACGGTTTTCAAGATTGCTGGTTCTTTGAATAGTTTTCAGCTGATAGTGCTGCCAACTTTGCTTTAATCGAGATAAACCCGCTGCCAGCTTGTGTGCTTTGTCGTCGGCATCTTTTGAAAGCAGCTCTGCGCCTGCTGAAGGAGTGGGTGCCCTTACATCGGCGACATAGTCGCTGATGGTGGTATCCACTTCATGACCAACGGCTGATACGATGGGTAGGGCACTGTTGTAGATGGCGTGGGCGAGATCTTCGCTATTAAAACACCAGAGATCTTCAAGAGAACCACCACCACGGCTGAGCAGTAACACATCGACTTCTTGTCTGGCATTAGCAAGCTCGATGGCGCGGCAGATTAGTTTTGCTGCGGGCTCGCCCTGAACTTGGGTAGGATAAACCACCACTTCGATGGAGGGATCGCGTCTGGCTAATACATTGAGTACATCTCGGAGTGCTGCTCCAGTGGCTGAGGTGATCACGCCAATTTTACTGATATTAGTCGGCATTGGACGTTTGGTGTCGGTGGCAAACAGGCCTTCCGCTGCGAGCTTCATCTTTAAGGCTTCATACTGCTGGGCTAGCATGCCATCCCCGGCTGGCATCATAGATTCGAGAATAAGTTGATAATCGCCTCTTGGCTCATAAACACTGATCGCCCCTTTTACCAATACTTGTTGGCCGTTGATGGGCTTAAAGGTGACAGAGCGATTCTTGCCTTTGAACATGGCGCAGCGAATTTGCGCGAAATGGTCTTTGAGTGTTAAGTACCAATGGCCTGAACCGGGGGCTGCAAAGTTCGATATCTCTGCATTTAGCCAAACTTTACCCAATTCTCCTTCGAGAAGTTGGCGAACCTCGCCATTGAGACGGGAGACGGTGTAAACATTATTTTTTGGCTTATTCATCAGTTTTTCACGCTTAATGGCACTTTTTTACTATTTTCCATTTACCAAGCCAAATATGCAAGGTATAATCTCGCCGCAATATTTTCACCTTTATTTACTACTCTCTTGGGGAGATGTTGCATGTTAAGATTAAAAAAAGAAGCACTTACTTTTGATGATGTGTTGCTGGTTCCAGCTCACTCTACCGTTCTCCCTAATACTGCCATTCTCAAGACTCGTCTGACTAATACGATAGAACTGAACACACCTATAGTGTCTGCAGCCATGGATACTGTGACTGAAGCTCGCTTAGCGATCGCGATCGCTCAGGAAGGTGGACTCGGTTTTATTCATAAGAATATGACCATTGAGCAACAGGCCGAAGAAGTTCGTAAGGTTAAAATTTACGAAGCGGGTATTGTTCAACAACCTGTCACTGTGACGCCGACCACTACACTCGAGCAACTTAAAGTACTGACTGAGAAAAACGGTTTTGCTGGTTACCCAGTCGTGAATGACGCACATGAACTTGTGGGTATCATAACTGGTCGTGATGTGCGTTTTATCACTGATTGGACTCGTACCGTTGATCAAGTGATGACGCCTAAAGATCGCCTTGTGACGGTACTTGAAGGTACTAAGTTAGATGAAGTTCAAACGCTTATGCATTCTCATCGTGTTGAGAAGGTGTTAGTGGTTGATACTAATTTTAAGCTTAAAGGCCTTATTACAGTGAAGGATTTCCAAAAAGCTGAGCGTAAGCCTAATGCATGTAAGGATGAGTTAGGTCGTCTGCGTGTTGGTGCCGCCGTTGGCGCTGGTCCTGGTAATGAAGCGCGTGTGGATGCTTTAGTTGCTGCAGGTGTTGATATTTTACTTATTGACTCTTCACATGGTCATTCTGAAGGCGTATTACAGCGTATTCGTGACACTCGAGCCAAATACCCCGATCTTCAAATTGTGGGTGGCAATGTGGCAACCGCTGAAGGTGCATTGGCGTTAGTAGAAGCGGGTGTTAATGCCGTTAAAGTCGGTATTGGTCCTGGTTCTATTTGTACTACTCGTATTGTTACGGGTGTCGGTGTGCCACAGATAACAGCCGTTTCAGATGCAGCTGAAGCAATTAAACATCTTAATATTCCTGTTATCGCCGATGGTGGTATTCGTTTCTCTGGTGATTTAGCTAAAGCCTTAGCCGCTGGTGCATCATGCATCATGGCCGGTTCTATGTTTGCTGGAACGGATGAAGCGCCTGGTGAAACAGAGCTTTATAATGGTCGTGCTTATAAGTCTTACCGCGGTATGGGCTCATTGGGTGCAATGACGCAGACTCAAGGTTCTTCAGATCGTTACTTCCAAAGTGACAATGCTGCTGACAAACTTGTGCCTGAAGGTATTGAAGGTCGTGTTGCTTACAAAGGCAAGCTGAAAGAGATTATCCATCAACATATGGGCGGTTTACGTTCATGCATGGGTCTTACCGGTTGTGCAACCATTAAAGAGCTTAATGAAAAAGCAGAATTTGTAAAAATCACGTCTGCAGGCATGGGCGAATCTCATGTCCACGATGTGGTGATTAGCAAAGAAGCACCGAACTATAGCTTTGGTTCATAATTTAATCTGTAAAAGATGATTGAAACGGGCGACATTAGGTCGCCCGTTTGTTAATCCATTTTAGTCAATCTTAGTCTCAACACGAGCTAAGGTAGATATTGGCCATTTAGACAAAATAAAGGTTTCTCCATGAGCAATATTCATGAGCATAAGATCCTAATCTTAGATTTTGGTTCTCAGTACACTCAATTGATCGCACGTCGTATTCGTGAAATTGGTGTTTACTGTGAACTTTGGGCTTGGGACGTTTCTGAAGCACAAATTAAAGAGTTCGCGCCAAATGGCATCATCTTAGCCGGTGGTCCTGAAAGTGTAACTGCAGCAGACTCTCCACGTGCATCAGAGTATGTTTTCAATGCGGGTATCCCAGTTCTTGGGATCTGTTACGGCATGCAAACCATGTCTGAACAGCTTGGTGGTAAGGTTATCCAAGGCGTAGGTGAAGGTGAATTTGGTTATGCACAGGTTGAACTTCAGACTTCGTCTGAACTGTTCAAAAGTATCGAAGATGCAATCAGTGATTCAGGTAAGCCGCTGTTAGATGTGTGGATGAGCCACGGTGATAAAGTCTCTGAGATCCCTGAAGGTTTCGTGACTGTTGCGACCACTGCAACTTGCCCTTATGCAGCAATGGCCAACGAAGATAAAAAATTCTACGGCGTACAGTTCCACCCAGAAGTGACGCATACTCGTCAGGGTATGCGTATGCTTGAGCATTTTGCATTGGACATTTGTCAGTGTGAAGCGAACTGGAAACCGTCATCAATTATCGAAGATGCAATCGAGAAGCTGAAGCTACAGATTGGTGACGATGAAGTGATTTTGGGCTTATCTGGTGGTGTAGATTCATCCGTTGTGGCTATGTTGCTTCACCGTGCTATCGGTGACAAGTTGACCTGCGTATTTGTTGACAATGGTTTGCTTCGTCTCAATGAAGCTGAGCAAGTGATGGATATGTTTGGCGATCACTTCGGACTTAAGATTGTCCATGTTGACGCTGAAAACCGTTTCTTAGATGCGATGCAAGGTGAAGCTGAGCCTGAAGCTAAGCGTAAAATCATCGGTCGTGTTTTTGTCGAGATTTTCGATGAAGAATCTAAGAAATGTGCCAATGCTAAATGGCTTGCTCAAGGCACTATCTACCCAGATGTGATTGAGTCAGCTGGCAGCGCAACCGGTAAAGCACACTGCATTAAGTCACACCATAACGTCGGCGGATTGCCAGATGATATGGAGATGGGGTTAGTTGAGCCATTGCGTGAATTGTTTAAAGATGAAGTGCGCAAGATTGGTCTAGAGCTAGGTCTGCCATATGACATGCTTTACCGTCATCCATTCCCTGGACCGGGTCTAGGTGTGCGTGTATTAGGTGAAGTGAAGAAAGAGTATTGCGATCTACTTCGTCTTGCCGATGCTATCTTTATCGAAGAACTGCACAAAGCCGATCTTTACAATAAAGTCAGCCAAGCATTTACTGTGTTCCTACCTGTACGCTCAGTTGGCGTGATGGGTGATGGCCGTAAATATGATTGGGTTGTTTCACTGCGCGCAGTTGAGACCATTGACTTTATGACAGCCCATTGGGCACATCTTCCTTATGATTTCCTCGGTCGTGTATCGAACCGTATTATCAATGAAGTCGATGGGATCTCTCGCGTTGTCTATGATATTTCAGGTAAGCCACCTGCGACTATCGAGTGGGAATAATCACTTAAAGTGATTATTTTAAGAGAAGTAAAAGGGCTAGGGTACTTGTTACGCTAACCCTTTTGTCATTACGATATCTAAAGCTTAAATAACGTTATCTTATGGGGTGTGGCTTGTCACAAACAGAACGCGATATTCATTATATGAAAATGGCAATGGATATGGCCGTAAAAGCCGAAGAGAAAGGTGAGGTTCCCGTTGGTGCCATATTGGTTAAAGATGACGAGGTAATAAGCGCAGGATTTAATTTTTGTATTGGCTTACATGACCCATCAGCCCATGCCGAGATGCAGTGTTTGCGTCAGGCGGGTAAAGTGATAGAAAATTATCGTCTGTTAGATACCACTTTATATGTCACGCTAGAGCCCTGTGCTATGTGCGCTGGTGCTATGGTTCATTCTCGCGTGTCCCGTTTAGTCTTTGGTGCTAATGATGCTAAAACCGGTGCTGCGGGTACAGTGATCGATCTGGTGCGGCATCCGGTCTTTAATCACCAACTTGAGGTCACATCAGGCGTGTTGGCTGAAGAGTGTGCTGAACAGTTGAGTCAGTTTTTTAGACGTCGTCGAAAAGAGAAAAAAGCGCTTAAGCAACATGAAAAAGGTAACACTTCGAATAATGAAGCCAAGTGATTGAATGATTGGATTAGCCTGAGAGGAAAATGGAAGCTTGAGCAAATTTAATAGATTAACTGCGTGATGATACCGTGCAGTTAATCTAAAAGTGTGATTGATCTTAGATAGCTGGAGGTTGAATGCATGCGAAAAAGAGCTTCTGTCTATTGAGGGTTCTTTGATGCTTTAATTTCAATTGAGATCTGCGTCTTGCGGATACATTGTTTATGGCTCTTCTTTTCATTGGCTATTCCTACTTTGTTATTGTGGCTGTGCACCGGATAACTCATTGACTTCTTGCCCTAACTGCTCGGCAAGTTGAGATTCCTCTCTTAAGGCTTGCTCATCTTCCATTATCTTGTTCTGATTATCTATCCAGACCAAGGTATCGTAATAACGTCTGATGTTATCAACATAATGTACAGCTTCGTTGCCACGGGCATAACCGTAGCGTGTTTGCTTATAATATTTTCGTTTTTGTAGTAAAGGTAGTACTTCTTTCAAATCTCGCCATGCACTTGGATTTAATCCCATAGATTCTGCTAGCTTACGAGCATCTTCTACATGGCCATAACCGATATTATAGGAGGCTAACGCAAACCACATTCGCTCATTATCTGGGATTGATTCAGGCAATCGATTGAGGATATTAATAAGGTACTTCGCCCCTCCTTTAATGCTTTGCTCTGCATCGAGACGATTCTCTATTCCCATCTGTTTTGCTGTTGGCAATGTTAACATCATTAGGCCTCTAACGCCTGTAGGGGAACGCGCATTGGGATTCCAATGTGATTCTTGGTAGGCGGTGGCTGCTAATTTTCTCCAATCTAGATCGCCTGCATAATGTTGAAACCGTTCCTTGTACCTCGGAAGCTTATTGTCAATGGCCCTAAGAAATGCGCGGGTATCCACATAATCAAAACGTTTTACGTGGGCAAAATATTTTTCATCAAGGTGGGCTAAGGTCCCATTAAGTTTCTCTTGATGCCAGAAGTTGAGTAGTTCGCTCATCAACTTATCGCTGTTCTGTGCCGGTAGCAGCCAGACAATGGCTTGTTTTTCTTTTAGGGTTAAACCGGCTCTAAGTTCAGGCATATAGCGTCGGCTTATCTCAAAAGTGGTTGAGTCGGCGATGGTATAGGTGATCTCTCCTCTGGCTATCATGGCCAAAAGCTCCTCGCTGTCTTTATCTTTCTCTTGCTCCCACACGAGTTCAGGGTACATTTTTTGTAGCTGAGACAGGGTTTCAACAAATGAGGAGTCAGTGATCACTGTAATATCATCTTCGAGTTGTGAAATGTCCTTAGGTTGCGGCGAACCCTGTTTATAAACCAGCACTTGGTTGACCCTATATAGAGGAGGGCCAAGCCTGAACTTTTCTCTGCGAGTGGGGGTGTCGGCAAGTCCTGCAGCGATAAAGTCAATCTCTCCTTTACCTAAAGCAAGATAAAGATCTTTGATATTGGAGTAGGGCTTCATCGCTAAATTTAAGTCTAGGTAGTCAGCAAAGCGACTGGCCATCTCATAATCAAACCCTGCCTCACCTTGTCCTGTGGTGACGTAAACTTGAGAACCATAGAGAGTGCCTACATTCAATACTGTTTTCTCAATCACTTTTGGGGTTAACTTTGTTTCTTCCACTGTGACTCTCTGGCAGCCAGCCAGTAGTGTTAGAGTCAGTAAAATAAGCAAAATTCTATTCATAAATACCAAAGTTGTTGTCGGTTACCGAGTCATTTTCAATAAGCAAGTAGACAATTATATCATAGGTAACGTTAAACCCAATTTTTGCCGCGTTTTTCGTGAACCGAATGAATAATTCGGTGAATATTTGTTTATATTATGGTCTAAAGTTTTCCTCGCTAGTGTCTATTATTTTTCGTTATGGGCTATTTTTGCAAAATGAATTCAATGGGTAAAATATGAGATATAACAACTTGAGTCATTATTGGTCGCTAAATCGCCAAAATCACATCATTTATTGTAAAACAAACCATTTATGAGCCGATATTAGTGTTTGTTTGTATTTGTCAGCAAACACTGTTTTTAACAAAATACTACGGGTGATTTGTCGGAAATATTTCCCTATAATAGCGCCAGATCTGACCCTGCAATTATAATTTATAAGGTGAAATGACGTGATGGAGATCATCCGCGGAGCCCCTGCTTTATCAGCGTTTAGAGTTCAAAAATTAATGGAAGCTTTTGACAATGAATTACTTCCTATTAGCGGTATTTATGCTGAATATATCCATTTAGCCGATTTGTCTGAACCTCTTGATAAGAGTGAAGCTGAACAACTCGCCAAACTCCTCACCTATGGTCCAGCTATCGAAGCGCATGAACCACAAGGTTCACTCTATTTTGTGACTCCACGTCCTGGCACTATTTCACCTTGGTCATCTAAGGCAACGGATATTGCTCATAACTGTGGTCTTAACAAAATAAGCCGCCTAGAGCGTGGTGTTGCTTATTACGTTGAGTCGGATGCGCTCAGCAGTGAACAACAAAAAACACTCAATACTTTGATTCATGACCGTATGGTCGAAGTGATGCTGACGAGTTTTGATAAGGCCGACATTCTTTTTGCACATACGCAGCCTAAAGCAGTCGCTAGCGTCAATGTGCTAGTCGAAGGGCGTAGTGCGCTGGAGAAAGCCAATAACGATTTAGGATTGGCACTGGCTGATGATGAGATAGATTATCTGGTTGAGAATTTTATTAAGCTAGGCCGGGATCCTAATGACGTAGAGTTGATGATGTTTGCTCAAGCGAACTCAGAGCATTGCCGTCATAAGATATTTAATGCGGATTGGACGATTGATGGGGTAGTTCAGCCAAAATCTTTATTCAAGATGATCAAAAATACCTTTGAGAAGACGCCTGATGGTGTCTTGTCTGCATATAAAGATAATGCCGCGGTAATGGAAGGCTATGAAGCTGGCCGTTTCTTCCCTGAAGATAATGGTGTTTATGCTTATCACACCGAGCCAATGCATATCTTGATGAAAGTGGAGACCCATAACCACCCAACGGCGATTAGTCCATATCCGGGCGCAGCAACAGGTTCTGGCGGAGAGATCCGTGATGAAGGTGCGACGGGACGTGGATCTAAGCCTAAAGCAGGCTTAACCGGTTTTAGTGTTTCAAACTTAAAAATTCCTGGATTTGTGCAACCTTGGGAAGCCGATTATGGTAAACCTGAGCGTATCGTAACCGCACTGGCTATCATGACCGAAGGCCCATTGGGCGGCGCGGCGTTTAACAACGAGTTTGGTCGTCCAGCGCTACTCGGTTATTTCCGTACTTATGAGCAGGAAGTGTGTAGCCATAATGGCGTGGAAGTCCGTGGTTACCATAAGCCGATTATGCTTGCTGGTGGTCTAGGTAATATCCGTGGTGAACATGTTCAGAAAGGCGAGATCACTGTTGGTGCGAAATTAATCGTATTGGGTGGTCCTGCAATGAATATAGGCCTAGGCGGCGGTGCTGCTTCCTCAATGGCGTCTGGTGAATCGAGTGAAGATCTCGATTTCGCTTCCGTGCAACGTGAAAATCCTGAGATGGAGCGTCGCTGTCAGGAAGTGATCGATCGCTGTTGGCAGATGGGTGACAGAAACCCAATACAATTTATTCATGATGTCGGAGCTGGCGGTCTATCAAATGCCTTCCCTGAGCTGGTTAACGATGGTGGCCGTGGTGCTAACTTTGAATTGAGAAATGTACCTTCAGACGAGATCGGCATGAGTCCTCTTGAGATATGGTGTAATGAATCTCAAGAACGTTATGTTATGTCGGTTGCCCCTGAAAACCTTGACGTATTTGCCGCCATTTGTGAGCGAGAACGTGCGCCTTTCTCCGTTGTCGGTATTGCAACTGAAGCGCGTCATCTAACCTTAAGTGATGAGCATTTTGGTGATAAGCCAATCGATATGCCTTTAGAGGTTTTGTTAGGTAAAGCACCTAAGATGAGCCGAAACGCCGTAACCGTTAAAGCGGTTTCCCCTAAATTAGACCAAGCTAAAATTGAGATAAAAGAAGCTGCTCATCGTCTACTGCGTTTGCCCACCGTTGCTGAGAAAACGTTCCTTATCACCATTGGTGATAGAAGTGTAACGGGTCTTGTTAATCGTGATCAGATGGTGGGTCCTTGGCAAGTCCCAGTTGCTGATTGTGCAGTAACGGCTGCGAGTTATGACGCTTACACTGGCGAAGCTATGTCACTGGGTGAGCGTACACCGCTGGCATTATTAGATTTTGGCGCATCGGCTCGTATGGCGGTAGCTGAATCTATCATGAACATTGCAGGTGCAGACATAGGTTCATTCAAGCGCGTTAAGCTCTCCGCAAACTGGATGTCAGCAGCAGGTCATCCTGGTGAAGATGCTGGTCTTTATGCTGCGGTTAAAGCGATTGGTGAAGAGCTGTGTCCTGAACTGGATCTCACTATTCCAGTGGGTAAAGACTCGATGTCGATGAAGACAGCTTGGGAAGACAAGGGAGTAGCAAAATCAGTGACTTCACCTATGTCCCTGGTGATTACCGCATTTGGTGCAGTACAAGACATTCGCAATACCGTGACACCTGAGCTGCGCACCGATAAAGGTGACACTGAGCTTTTGCTTGTGGATTTAAGCGCAGGTCATAACCGCCTTGGTGGTTCATGTCTGGCTCAAGTATACGGTGAGCTCGGTGATACAACGCCAGATCTTGAAGATGCTAATTTATTGCGTGGCTTCTTTGAAGTGATGCAGCCGCTTGTTCGTGAACGTTCAGTGATTGCTTATCATGATCGCAGCGACGGTGGCTTATTTACTACCTTAGTTGAGATGGCTTTTGCGGGTCACACGGGACTGTCTATTGATCTCTGTTCTATCTCAGGTAGTGATATAGAGCGTTTATATAACGAAGAGCTTGGTGGTGTATTGCAGGTGAGTCGTGCGCAAAGTGAGGCGATTCAAGCTAAGTTTGTCGCTGCCGGCGTTGCTTGTCATGTTATTGGTACGCTGACGCCAGAAGACAAAATCACTATTTGTGATGGCGAGCGTGAGTTGTTTGCTGAATCTCGAACAGCACTGAGAACCATCTGGGCTGAAACGACGCACCAGATGCAGTTATTGCGTGATAATCCGCAATGCGCTAACGAAGAGTTTGAACTGAAACAAGATGTGAACGATCTTGGCTTAACCGTTGATCTTAAGTTTGATCCGAGGGTAGACGTGGCAGCACCTTATATTTTAAAAGGTGTCGCGCCTAAAATGGCAATCTTGCGTGAGCAAGGGGTTAACTCACACTTAGAGATGGCTGCAGCGTTTAATCGTGCAGGCTTTGAAAGTATCGATGTTCACATGAGTGATATTCTCAGTGGACGTATTACGTTAGAGGGATTCCAGGGCTTAGCAGCTTGTGGTGGTTTCTCTTATGGTGACGTATTGGGTGCTGGTGAAGGTTGGGCTAAATCAATTTTGTTTAACGGTCGTGCTCGTGAACAGTTTAGTCAGTTCTTTGAGCGAGACGATAGTTTAACGCTAGGTGTTTGTAATGGCTGTCAGATGCTATCGACCCTAAAAGATATTATTCCAGGCACTGAACATTGGCCTAGGTTTGTACGTAACCGATCTGAACGTTTCGAAGCACGTTTTAGCTTAGTTGAAGTTCAGAAGAGTCCCTCTATTTTCTTACAGGGAATGGAAGGTTCGCGTATGCCTATCGCCGTATCTCACGGTGAAGGTCGTGCTGAGTTTGTCTCACCTCGAGCATTAGCAGCAGCTGAAGCATCTGGCACCATCGCATTGAGATATGTTAATGGCAACGGAGAGATAGCGACTCAGTATCCGCAAAACCCTAATGGTTCGCCTAATGGGCTTTCTGGGCTGTCGAGTGTTGATGGTCGAGTGACGATTATGATGCCACATCCTGAACGTGTGTTTAGAACGGTTGCCAACTCATGGCATCCTGATGGCTGGGGTGAGGATAGCCCTTGGATGAGAATGTTCAGAAATGCACGTGTTGAGCTAGGTTGATAGCTCAATGATGCTATGGGCAACTCTTGGATGAGAATGTCCAAGTATAGTTAAGTTTGCTAAATTAACGATGACTAACATCAATGTGAAAAAAAAGAGCTTCGAATTTTCGAAGCTCTTTTTTTTTCATTTTAAACTGAGAATAAGTGCAATATAAATAACGGGTTGTGTACTAGTTAAAATATCAGCAGAAACTAAACTTTGACAAATAGCGGGTTGGGAGCATTAGGCTACGAAAGTGTAAAAACCCCTTACTAAAAGAGATTAATTGATCATTATAGTATATAAGTGATAGCTAAATGAAGATGGTAAGATTAGATTTATCTGGTGTTAAATAGCAAAAAGCCACCTAACTCATTGAGTCAGGTGGCCGCTTTGCGCTAACAAAACTTCAAGTAAAATTTGTGTGCTAAAAAGCTATTTTATAGCTCTCTAGCTGTATAAAGTTCAACAAAAACACGCTTGTAGTTGTTTACTAGACGATCGAATAAGTTTTTCATTTGGGTATCTCCACACAGTAATTTAAGTGATGTGAGCGGAGTTTGGTTGTGCCGGGCTACTTCACCGGATGAACGAACCGTCTCCTTAACACAGGACGAATGATATGCTTAAACCTTAATGTACTCAAACGAGAAAAATTATATATTATCATTACTAAAACTAATCTTGCATGTAGTGTTTGTATGCTTTAAATATGTTGTATTTTTTATTTTATCATTTATTTCAATTGGTTAATAATTCTGTTGATTGTTTTTGTTTGTAATAAAATTGATGTGTAAATTTATATTGATGTATTTTTTGTAGTAAATGTGACATTTATCTTATTAAGCTAAGTAAAAGTCTATTTAGTCGTCACTGGAGGTCTTCCCTATCATGGATCTGTTTTTTAGTCAATGTTCCTACGCATCGAACTGTGTCCTTAACCACAAAACCCGTTTTAAGCGGAGTGTTTGATTGATTTGAATCAATTTTGAATGGTATAAAATAGGGGTGAAAGCTCAGTTAAATCGAGTTAAGTAACTGAAAATTAGTCTCTAGCTAGTTTTTTACAGTTTTTCTGTGCTTTTGTCGCAATTTCTTGTTTTTTGTGACACTAGTCGGGGACGTGTGGGCGAGAATAGGAAATAATCTGAAAACTCGGCCAATGAATAATAATATGCAGTTTAAACGTTGATACCGCTAAAAGGCGTTGAATACGATTAAAACTAAATTCCTAAATAGGCCTTAGCTATAAGTGATGGGGATCTACTCATAGTTTCAAGGATGTACCACCTAAGGAGTCACTAATGATTTTAGAAGAGGTTGTTGAGTTATCGCGCTTTCAATTTGCGATGACGGCTATGTATCACTTCTTGTTTGTTCCCTTAACTTTGGGTCTCGCCTTTCTGCTAGCGATCATGGAATCACTTTATGTGATGACGGATAAGCAGATCTATAAAGATATGACCAAGTTTTGGGGTAAGTTGTTCGGTATTAACTTTGCTCTTGGTGTGGCCACCGGTCTCGCCATGGAGTTTCAGTTTGGTACAAACTGGTCTTACTATTCCCATTATGTTGGGGATATTTTCGGTGCGCCATTGGCCATCGAAGGACTCATGGCTTTCTTCCTTGAGTCTACCCTAGTCGGTATGTTCTTCTTTGGTTGGGATAGATTTAGCAAGCGTCAGCATCTCGCTGTAACTTGGCTTGTTGCGTTAGGTTCTAACTTATCAGCGTTATGGATTTTAGTTGCTAATGGTTGGATGCAAAACCCGGTTGGGTCTGTATTTAACTATGAAACCATGCGTATGGAGATGACCAGCTTCGCAGATGTTGTGTTTAACCCTGTTGCACAGGTGAAGTTTGTTCATACCGTAGCATCTGGCTATGTCGCAGGCGCCATGTTTGTGCTCGCGATCAGCTCTTACTATATACTTAAGAAACGTGATCTACCGTTCGCACGTCGCTCATTTGCGATTGCGGCAAGTTTCGGTATGGCATCAATTTTGTCTGTTATCGTACTGGGTGATGAATCTGGATATAAAGTCGGTGAAGCGCAGCGGGTTAAATTGGCTGCGATTGAAGCTGAATGGCATACCGAACCTGCACCAGCAGCGTTTACAGTGGTTGGTTTTCCAAATCAAGAAACCATGCACACTGATTATGCGATTAAAATACCTTATGCTATGGGCATTATTGCCACACGTTCATTAGATGAACAGGTGACTGGTATTCATGAGCTGATTGATGATCACGAAGTGCGTATTCGCAACGGTATGAAAGCATATGCCATGCTAACTGAATTGCGTGCTGGTAATGAAACGCCTGAGCTAAGAGCGGCATTTGAAGAGGCGAAAATAGATTTAGGCTATGGTTTCTTGTTGAAGCGTTATACAGATAATGTCGTTGATGCAACGGAAGAACAAATTATAGCAGCTGCTAAGGATTCAATTCCGAATGTCGCGCCTATGTTCTGGTCGTTCCGTGTCATGGTCGGTGCTGGCATGGTGATGTTACTGGTATTCGCCGCTGCATTTTGGCAAAGCACTCGTCATCAAATCGAAGAGAAGCCTTGGGTATTAAAAGCGGCACTGTTTAGCTTGCCACTGCCTTGGATCGCGATTGAGTGTGGTTGGTTTGTGGCTGAATATGGCCGTCAACCATGGACTATCTCCGAAGTGTTACCGACCTTTATGTCAGCTTCAAGTTTATCTGTCGGTGATCTTTGGTTCAGTATCATATCAATCTCAGTATTCTATACTGTGCTACTGGTTATCGAAGCTTACTTGATGATTAAGTTTGCTCGTCAAGGTCCTAGTTGTTTAAAAACTGGCCGTTATCATTTTGAAAACCTTGATGCCTAAGTGGAGATCTGATTATGTTTGATTATGAAATGTTAAGATTGATCTGGTGGGTGCTGATTGGGGTACTCTTTATTGGTTTCGCCGTCACGGATGGTTTCGATATGGGGGTTGGTGCACTTTTACCTATCATAGGTAAAGATGACACTGATCGTCGTATCATGATCAACTCGATAGCCCCTCATTGGGACGGTAATCAGGTGTGGTTAATCACTGCTGGTGGCGCTCTGTTTGCGGCTTGGCCTATGGTTTATGCCGTATCGTTCTCGGGATTCTATGTTGCCATGATGTTGGTACTGTTTGCCTTGTACCTTCGTCCTGTAGGCTTCGATTACCGCTCTAAAATAGAAGATCCAAGATGGCGTAAGTCATGGGATTGGGCTCTGTTTGTCGGTGGTTTTGTGCCACCGCTTATCATAGGTGTCGCGTTTGGTAACTTACTGCAAGGTGTGCCATTCAACTTTGATGAGTACCTACGTGCAACTTACTATGGTGGTTTCTTCGGTCTGTTGAATCCATTTGGTCTGCTTGCGGGTATTGTCTGCGTCAGCATGTTTATGATGCAAGGTGCGACTTGGCTACAGATGAAGACTGAGGGGGAGTTGAGAGTTCGTGCTGCTAATGCGTCTCAAATCCTAGCTATCATTCTATTTGTCTGCTTTGGTGCTGCGGGTGTTTGGTTAGTCAATGGTATCGATGGATATGTGATCACATCTGCTTTTAGCACTTATGATATCTCAGATCCGACCCTTAAAACGGTTGAGATCCAAGCTGGTGCTTGGTTAACAAACTACGATAAATATCCAGTGACCATGATGTTCCCTGTATTGGGGTTATTGATGCCACTTTTAGTCTTGTTAACAAGCCGTTTTAATCGCAGTGGTTTTGCCTTCTTGTTTAGTTCACTAGCTATTGCTGCTGTGATTTTAACCTGTGGTGCGGCTATGTTCCCATTTGTTATGCCGTCTTCACTTGAGCCAAATGTGAGTTTGACTATGTGGGATGCAACAGCAAGTGAAATGTCGTTAACTGTGATGACGTGGGCTGCTATCATCTTTATACCAATTGTACTGAGTTACACTGTGTACACTTATATGAAGATGTTTGGTCGCTTATCTCGTAGCTTTATTGATAATAACAAGACGTCACTATACTAATAAGGAGCCGACATTATGTGGTACTTTGCTTGGATACTTGGTGTATTGCTGGCGTGTTCATTCGGAATCATCAATGCCCTTTGGCTTGAAACGACCGAAAACATGGACAGAGACACTGAAAATAAAGATTAATCACTTACCTCAGTTTACTGATTAAGTTGATAACAAAAGCCTCGTTAATGCATTAAGCGTTACGGGGCTTTTTAATGAGTCTAGAAATTAACCTTCGGAGAGTTTCTCTAACTCCCTTGCTGCATCAAGTGCCAAAACCAACTCTCCTTTGCGAGTGTGAGCGATCTCTTGCCAATGAACACCCTCAAGTGCACCGACCAAGGCGTATAACATATTTAAACTCGATGTATGTCCAGCGCGCTCTAGCCTTATCATGGCGGTTATAGGACCAACGGCGTGCAGTTCAGCGCGAGTGTAAATCCCGATGTTGTTTAGCCAAACTGCGGACTTAGGGCCTAGGCCGCCGAGTTGTTCTACTTTCATTTTTCGTAATTATTGTGAAGCGATAACTGAGACTAACAAGTTTTGGGGATAGAAGGGAGTTGCGTAAGGTGAACCATGGAGATTAGTGTGTTGTTGCCCGAAGAGGGAGAACTTCGGGCAACAATCGATGGAGCGATTTTACAGTGTGAGACCTTGCCTTTTTCTAAGCTTTAAACACACTGATCTGCTGTTTAATCTCAAGTGCTAACTCTGTGAGTCCTTGTGCTGCTTCGACATTGTCACCAGCTCTTTGCTCTCCTTCTCTGGCAAGTTCTGTGATCTGATGAAGGTTACGGGTGATCTCCTCAGCGACAGCGCTCTGTTGTTCGGTAGCACTGGCTATACTGCTCGATGCTATGGCAAGTTCACCGATGCTATTGGTGATCTGGTTCAGTTGGTTGCTTGCCTGCTCGCCTTGAATTGCCGAGGTTTGACCAAGCTGTTGGCTTTGATCCATCTGTTGGGCCGTTACCTTTACCTGAGACTGAAGTTGGTTGATGGTTTTACTAATTTCAGCGATTGAGGTTTGAGTCCGCTGCGCGAGTGTGCGCACCTCATCGGCAACCACGGCAAAGCCTCGACCTTGCTCTCCGGCGCGCGCGGCTTCGATTGCAGCATTGAGTGCCAATAAATTAGTTTGTTCAGCAATGCCATTGATAACCTCTGTGACTTTGCTGATAGCTTGACTCTCTTTAGTCACTTCTTCGACACTGGCATGACTGGTGTTTAATTGCTCACTAAGCTCTGTTAATCCTTTGACCACTAGGTTCAATTGATTGTGGCCTTCTCGAGAAGCTATATCGACTAGCTGACTTTTATGGGCGCCTTCACTGGCATGAGTTGCCACGTCCCTAATCGACATGGACATCTCTTCGATTGCGGTGGCTATCTGGTCGGTTTGAGCCATTAAAGAGAGCGCTTCTAAGCCATTTAGTTTTGCTGTCTCCTGTGCATTTGTCGCTTGGTTTTCTAAGGTGCTGACAGATTGTTGCAATGCCGTGATGAGTAACCTTAATCCCTGTGCCATTGCAGAAGTACTTATGGTGATCCTATCGACCTCATTGTTACTGTTTGCATTAGGTGTATTGAAATCCTGAGAGAGATCGCCTTTACCCAATTTGTCGAGTTGCAGTTGCAATACTTTAAGAGGTCGTAGCGTTCTTACCAAGACGATAAAGAGTAGAATTGTGATAGATATTATGCCTAACACACTGACAATGCTGTTAATTGTTAGCAGTTTCAAACTCTCTTCGTTTAGCTCAGCGGTTTTGGCTATGCCGATTAAGGCCCAATTCCAACCTGGTATATTAACCGTGTAAGCGTACATCTCTTCATTATTGTTGTTGATATAGCGCCATGCTCCCTTGTCGGTTAGCGCTTGAGAAATACTCAAGCCGTCCAGACTTTGTATATTCATCTTAGTATCAGTAGCATAATCTGGATGAGCAACAACAGCTTGATCGTTTTTACGTATGATAAGAAAATGGCCAGATTCTTCTATTGTCAGCTTATTCATTGTTTGTTGTAGCTGACGGATGGATTCAGTGATGTCAAATCCTATATATAAAACCCCAATAACTTCACCTCCTACACTGGTGATAGGGCGGTAAACTGTCATGTAGTCTCTGTCAAATAATTTGGCATAGCCTTCATAAGCTTGCCCTCTTATAAGGGCTGAATACCCTGGATGTCCTTTACCTAAATAGGTTCCAAGTGCGCGTTTACCGTCGGCTTTCTTTAAGGAGGTTGAGATCCGCAAAAAGTCATCACCTTCACGTACAAATAGTGTGGCTGTGCCACCTGTGAGTTTGGAGAAACGATCTACCTTACTTGTTGTAGCGTTGATCTGCTCTTTTTCATGGGCGAGAGCTGGGGTGATCTTGCCTAATACCTTAACGGTTTTATTGGGTTTTCTAAACTGGCCAGGATACATAGCACGTAATACATCAGCACTGCGTCTGGCAAGTATCAACAAGCTTGTGTATTGGACTTCAATGAGCTCTGATGTGCCTTGCATCTGAGTTTGCATTGCTGAGATTGCCTTCTCTTCCAATACTTGAGATGAAGTAAGGTAAGTTATGAAGCCTATGACACTAAAAATGATGACGGTGAGTATTAGCGCTAAAGTACCTATCTGTTTTGCAATCGGCCAGTTTTTATAATTCATGGGAGCTCACTCTTATTATGATAAGCGGTAATGTAAAACACATTAACTTTCAATGAATTGATATAGATCTAAAAGCGGCATTTATTTAATTAAATTAACAAGGTTATTTATTTTCTGTGGACTGCCTTCACTTTCATCATCAGGCAAGAAAGAGGGGGAGGGATACAAACAGGAACACGGATTCTCTGTGCTCCGGTCAACGGTGACTCATTTGACTCTATTAAGCATTCTACTGCAGTTTGGTCGTTAGGTTGCAGCTGATATTTTTCGGTTTCATGAGCAATTGGTACATGGTTGGCACCCAGATAAGCGATAATAAGGTGGTTAACAGTGTTCCGCCTGCAATAGCAATCGCAAAGGGTGGCCAGAAGCCCCCTCCCGCTATGATTAACGGCAGGAAGCCCCCTATTGTTGTAATGGTTGTCGACCCAATATGGCGGCCACAGCTAGAAACCACTTCAACCACTCTTTGTATGTTTCCCTGTCTGGCATCATCTTGGTCTTCGAGTTCGGCCAGAATGACAATGGCAGCATTAATAGCCAAGCCCATTAAGCCAAGCAGGCCTATTATCACAGTGAAACCAAATGGATAACCAAATACAAAAACAGCGAGCAAACCAAGCCCAGCAGATTGGAGGGCACTAAATAGAATGATGGCCGTTAATCTGAACGAGTTAAATGATAACACGACTGTGGCGAGCAACAGCGTGACAACGAGAACCACATTGGACAATAAATTCCCCACAGCTTCATTGCGTTTGGCGCTCTCACCACCGACTTCAATTCGGTAACCTGCTGGCAGCGAAATTTCATTTATTCGAACTTGGGCATCGTCAAGAACTTGTTGGGGGAGTACGCCACTGACGATATAGGCCTCTATGGTATTCACCCTTTGACCATCTCTTCGTGGGATTGCACCACGGCTAACTTCGATTTGATTATTGGTCAGTGCCGATAGCGGGATCCCACTACCAGAGGGGGAGACTAAACTTATCTCTGACAGCTTAGTTTGCTGCTCTCGGGTGCTGTCCTGTAGCCTGACGCGGATAGGAAGTGACTCCGTTTGTTCGAGTATACTTCCTCCATTAATCCCCGTGGTGGCCATCTGGATCTGTTTGGCGATATCAGTCAGGTTTAATCCACTCATTAAGCTGGCATCTTCGTTGATCTGAAACCAAATTTTAGGCGCGCCAGCGCTTAAGGTTGCTCTGGTATGGATCACATCGGGGGTATTGCTCAAAATACGTCGCACTTCATCTCCGATCAGCCTAAGTTGATCCAGATTCGGACCAAAAACCCTGAGCTCTACTGGTGCGTTAAAGGGAGGGCCTTGCTCGAGCATTCGAACTAATATTTGTGCTGCGGGGAAATGGGCATCTAGTTCTTGTTGGAGTTGTGGAATTAAGGTGTTTGCGGTTGCAAAATCAGTGACCTTAACCATGGCTTGAGCATAGTTGCTAGCTCCTTGCTGGCGTTGTAAAAGGTTGTAGTAAAAAGAGGGAGTATTGCCACCGATCACCCAGTCAAGACGAATAATACTTGTAGATAAACGTAAATGTGAATCCATACGTTCAATATAAGCGCGAGTACTGTCGACACTCGCGTGAGGTGGCATATAGACCTCTATTTGAAACATATCCCGATCTGATGGTGGAAAGAACTGTTCAGTCATCTTGCCCGCAGCCATAAAGCCAAGCGCTGGAATGATCCCGATCAATAAGGCTGAGAGGATAGGGCGTTTTAATGCCGTGGTTAACGTAGCCTTAAACAACTTGCTCACCAAAGGAAGATTGATGCCACGTTGATACCAATTCCCTGTACCGTCAGAGCCAAAGCGACCTGCAAGACCCGCAATCAAGGTGTGAGAGATGAGGTAAGAACCCACAAGGGCAAACATCACAGAGATGGCGATGCCACCGACAAACTCCCCTGCAGCGCCAGGCATTAATACGATAGGAGCAAATGCCAACATGGTCGTGATGGTTGAGCCGGCTAAAGGTAGCCAAAGGTGATGTAAGGTTTTAGTGACGGCTTCGAGTCGAGACAGACCCTGTTGACGCCTTTGGGCGATTGCATCGACAATAACAATTGCATTATCGACCATGATCCCAAGTGCAACAACGAGTCCTGTGATTGACATCTGGTGGATCGGTAACCCTATGTATTTCATACAGGCTAAGGTGAATAATGCGGTTAATGGTAGTGACAGTGAGACTATCAATGCATTACGTAGTCCCAGCGTCAGCATGAGCACCACTAAAATGATGATAAAACCGAGTAGCAGGCTACCAATCAATCCACCTAAGCGATCGCTGGTATAGCCCTCTTGATCGAATAACCATTGGATCTCTATATTGGCAGGGATGCTGGTTTGCAGCTCTTCAACTGACACTTTAACTCTCTCTAACCAGAGATCGACGCGGGTATTGTTAAGCATACGAGCCGCAACCATGACACCTTGTTCTTGCTCTATTAGCGCAATTGAGTTGGCTGGTGTTTTAGCTTGTCTTTTAATGGTCGCAATATCGCCTAAACGAATAATCTGCCCGAGTTCATCGACTTTTAACGGAACTTGACGCACTCGTGTGACGGAGTCCAGTTCACCGGAGACTTCGATTAATGCTCGAAAATTATTATTGTTAATTTCACCAGCGGACACTTTAGTGTCGGCATTTTCTAAAATCTGTGCGATAGCCGCTGGAGTCAGTTTGAGTTGGTTGGCCTTGTTACCATCAAGTTGTACTAAGATCTCCTCGGTTGGTGCGCCATAGAGTCTTACAAAATCAGTACCGCTAACAAGCCTCAACCGACTCTGTAGTTCTTTGGCGTAACGGTTAAGCATATCGGTACGAACTTCGCCGCCTCCTTTCCACACTAGCCCTAAGATTGCGGTACTGGCATAGCCTATCTGATCGTCTAACGTGGGGCTTTGTGCTGCACTTGGCAATAAGGGCCTAGCATCAGCAATCAGATCTCTGGCTCTTGACCACACAGGATCGGTATCGAGGACATCATCTTTTAGTTCCAGCTGGATAACTGAAACACCGGGTCTGGAGGTTGATTGGACTAATTTGATCTCTTCAAGTCTACGAAGTTGATTTTCAAGGACTTCGGTGACCAAAGCTTCAACTCGCTCAGCAGATGCACCAGGATATTGAGTGACCACTGACGAGAAACGATTGGTAATATCGGGGTCTTCCATGCGCGGTAAAGTGGATATTGCACCAAAGCCTGCCACAATAAGCAGGGCGATAAATAGGCTTGCTAGCCTACCATTTTCTACAAAAGCCTTAATCATTATCAGTATCCTCTAGAGTATGAGCCAATATCACACTAGCTAGCCTGTCCTTTAACTCAACAAAAGCCTTAATCATTACTTACCTCGCCGCTACGCTGGTGTTGTGTTTTACTTGCTGACCGACAACGAGTTTATGTAGCCCTTGACTGATATAGCTCTCATTAACTTGTAAGGCCCCTTGAATATAGGCCATATCATCTTTGGTATAGAGGATCTCGATATCCCTGCGTTCAACACTGAAGGTGTCTTCTGCTGCAGATATATCTGAACGGTCATTTGGGGTAATGACATAGAGGTTCCATAAACCTCTGATCCCATCGGTTAATGCTGAGATCGGTACCCAGTAGCCAACTTGCTGGATCTGTATTTCATAGACTAGATAGGCTAGCTCACCATTAATGACCTGAGCGTCAATAGGCAAGGATAGTCTTAGTGGAACGGTGCGAGTCACAGGGTTCACTTCTGCACCTATTCCTGCAATTTGTGCTGTGTAATTGCGATTGCCTACGTTTAATTGCACATGTTGCTTGGTCTTGAGTTGTTGTGCAATCTTGATGGGAACACCGACGAAGGCCTGGGGGTTTTTGTCTTGAACTAGAGTAAATATGGGGGTTCCCAGTGCCACGACTTCACCTAGATTGCTGTTTCTCTTGCTGATCACACCGCTAAAAGGAGCTAGAAGAGAGGATTTCTCAATTCTTAATACGTTGGCGTGTTTTGATGCGATAAGTTTATTTTTAGCGGCAAGCAGACTGTTTAATTGGCCTTTAAGCTCATCAAGTTGCTGCTCGGAAGTGTAACCTTGCTTTTGTAATTCCAAACTGCGATCTAACGTACTTTTAGCTAAATTTAGATCGGCATTGTTTTGCGCTAAACTGGCGTCGATCTCTTGCCTTTCAGCTTCCAATAAACGGGTATCTAACTGTGCCAGTAGTTGGCCTGTTTCAACTTGATCACCACTGTCGACGGTTATTTTTTTTAGTTTTCCAGCCAGTTCAAAACCAATTCCAGTGGTGTTTCCTGCTCTTATTGTGCCGGTAAACTCTTGTGCGTGTTGATAGGAGGCGGAGGAAGTTAAGGTTTCTGTGGTGACAGTTTGAAACTTAATTTGGTTGCTGTGGTTAGCCACTTCCCCCTGGCAAGCAGTTAGAAGGCCGATAAACAACGTACTTACTAATATTTTGTTATGGAATATATCGGTTATAATGCTCATCCTAGTACACTGCCTTGGTTAGATTTAAGTAACGAATTTGTTAAATTAGACTGTCTAGTCTATTTTGAAAGAACTAGACTGTCCAGTCTAGTTTGTGATTAAATGTGTTCAAACTATAAAAACCTTGTTAAATAAGAGGTATGGGTAATGACTTCAGTTCCAACTGTTAATTTAAGCCGCAGTGAGCAAAAACGAGTACAAATTCTTGAAGCTGCAATCGATCTTTTCTGTGGACAAGGCTTCCCCAATACCAGTATGGATGAAGTAGCCAAGAAGGCTGGAGTCTCGAAGCAGACGGTGTATTCACACTTTGGCTGTAAAGACGATCTGTTCGTGGCATCAATCGAGTCAAAATGTGTGGTGCACAAATTGACAGAAGATCTTTTTTCCGATCCTCATCAGCCAGAAAAAGCGTTAGCCAGTTTTGGTGAATACTTTAGCGAGATGATTGTCAGTCCTGAAGCACTCAAAGTATTCACTGCGTGTGTGGCACAAGCTGAAACTCATCCGGATATATCGGCACTCTTTTTTAATGCCGGTCCTGAACATCTACTCGAGCTAATGGCAAGTTACTTGAAACTCGTTGAGCAAGGTGGAATATATCAGTTTGATAACCCTAGGAGTTGCGCAGTGCGTCTGTGTTTGATGATGTTTGGTGAAATGCGCATGAAGTTGGAGCTTGGGTTAGAGGTTGAAGATCTTATTGAGGGCCGTGGGGAATATATACAAGAGTGCGTCGATATGTTTTTAAGGGCGTATAAAATCACGAATTTTTAGTCGTGGTTATGGATAATTATTTGAGCAACAAAACGTATGTTTCGCTGCTCTTTCTATGTTAATTATAGACCCAACATGGCTTCTTTTAAGCTCGTTTGAGCGGGCTCATCGCCTAGCCAGATGTTCAACAAGGCTTGTCTGAATATTTCACCTTTGATGGTCGCTTGGATAACGCCATTCTTATAGGCGGTCACGCCTGACGACTTGCTGGTGGCGAAGGTAAATTGGTCACCTTCTTTAATCTCTTCACTAAAGAGTGCCATGAAGGTGTCTATCTTTTGTTGGATAGCAGCTGTTTGTCCTTTGGTTGCATCTTCAAAGCCCTCATTAATGGCATCACGCATCTTGTCAGCGGTGATCATGCCTGACGTGATATTGAGGCGAACGGCAGAATTATCTGCGTTGAGAATACTAGTCACATCGGAATCGGCTGATGTTAGATATAAACTGCCAACATACAGATCGATAAAAAATTTGCTGCGTACACCAGCGCCATTAAGCTGTAACTCTGTTTGAGCTAGCATTATCTGCTTCGGGATTTCAACCCCAGAAACTTCCATTGCTTGAACTTGGGTACCGAAGAGTAGGGTACTGGTCAGTGCGAACCTTGTTATCGTTCGAGTGAGGGACATCATTTAACCTCTTATGGTTTTAATTGGGGAGTTCATCATAGTGCATGAGCGACGAGCTTAGCCTCGGTTGCCTAATTGATACTGGCCATTTTGATGTATAAATGCGGCTTGCTTCTGTTTAGGTGAAATCAACAAAGGGCCATCATCGAAAAATAGGAAGTTCTTCCAGTTACGAACGAACACATCCCATCGAGTTTCGATAACCTGATATTTCTCATAACAAAAATAAACAGTGGCTTCATCTTTCCAGTCAAAAAAATCGGCGAACATTTCAGGCAATGCAGGATCTTCACTATCCCAAGCACTCTGCCAATGATCGGTTTCTTTCCAAGCATCTCCTTTTGCAGCCCAATCGCCTTTAGCGAACCGTTCAGAGTGACTACTTTTATTGCTTATCCATTTGTTCCAAACTTCCATGGAGCTTTTCTGATCCAGTGGCTTGATAAACGCTTTATCTTCATCAGTAACAGGCAGATCTTTATGGTTAAAAATCCATTTACGTTTGTACTGCTCAAGTGGGATATAAGTATGTGACAAGCGGGGTCTCCGGGACAATTGAAGTGTTTAAAAGTACAAGCTGACAAGGCTTGCAGTATAGTGGTCTGCATTATACTGGCTTGTTGTTCTTTTGGAAATAAAAGCCAGAGCAGTACTGGCTTTTATTGGGTGAACCATTAGCAATGATGCTTAATGTTAATTTGACGCAATTTTATAACTGTTTAAGGTGATCTTGTGCGACTTGATTATTTGGATCGGTTTGTAAAGCATGTTGAAAAGCGGTCTTCGCACTCTCTAGCTCATTAACTTCAATCATAAATAAACCTAGTTTAAGCCAAGTCGTTACATCTTCTGAATTCTTGTCTAAATAGTCTAAGTAAGCGGTCACTGACTCTTGAAATTTCCCTTGCAGCTTCAATATGTGCGCATGTTGCGGTATATACTCATCAGAATACGTAGATAGCTGAGCGAGAGCGAATTCAGCAACGTCGATGTTGCTCGTTTTTAGCGCTAAGAGACTGATCTGTTTTAACTCTACTTCAGATTGTAAGGCCTCATCTAACGCTAATAAGGTTTGTAATGCTTCACTGTCTTTCTGCTCTAGCTGTAGCTGATGACAGTAAGTCAGGTGATATAACCGTTTGGCCTCATCGTCGTTTTCAGCAAGTGTTTTAAGGTTTCTTGTCATTTTAAGCAAACCGTGATGATCATTATCCCTAATTAGCACGATTATTTTTTCAAATACATTTTGCATAGACGCAGACTCTTTGACTGTATCTATATATTCTTTTGGTGTGATAGCGAGCTGTTCTAGATACTCACCTTTAATGACATTTAGCTGCTGTTCATATGTATTTATGAGCTCAGGTCGGTCCTTAAAGCAACCATTCATCTGCCAGTTCGTGTGATGTGAAAGCCAGATATTAACTCGACCATGTTGCTGTTCTTTTCTCCAAAACTCTGTGAGTGCAAATAGATTACTTTCTAAGGAAAGCTCATTGACCCTATGGGTCAATCTTATTTGAGTGTCATTAACAAGTTCTAATAGTTGTTTAGCGACCACTAAATAGGCTTGATAATAATCATGAGTCATCTGGTGAACATGAGTTTCATCCCAATCATCAGTTTTTTTGGTCGTCAGAAAATCCGTAAACTCAGCTAAACCATAGGTTTTAATCAATTTAGCAACACTTGAATATTTGTGATTGATTTTTTTATCAATAACACCAATATCAATCGAATATTTCTGTGTCATACCCGTTGGTGACTTATCATCTTTCAGTTGTTTACTTAAACGTAATGCTTTGTCAGATAACTTGATGATGTCTTTTAGGGTATCAGCTAATCGGTTGAACTCTTTTTTAGACGTTAAGTTATTTTTCTTTTTGTCTTCAATGGTTAAGTCGGGGATCAAATTGAGCAATTGCGACGGAGAGCAGTCGGTGGGAGTCAGTTGAATTTGCTCAATGCGTTTATGAGCTATACCGTCAACTTTAGCTGCATTGACAGACAAATTGAGGAATTCGATTTCTGGGTTGACTGATGCTTCTGCAGCTAAGGCTTGCATGGCAAGTTTTAGTTGAATCACGGTTTCAGCTTTCTTATCACCATAGGTATCTACCCACTCCCCCATTATCCCTAAGTTAGGGCCAATGTTAGATTCAACAGAACCTTTGGTGTGGGTAAAACCATCGTCGGTGAAACAGAGGTCAACCCCCGTTAATATGATGCGAGAAAATCCCATTTTAGTCGCTAAATGGACTGAAGCATTCGTCACCGTAGGCCCTAATGTATTGATATTGCCCGTGCTCTCCAGTTGCCAAGGATACTGACAGTCCATAAATAGCGTTTTGCCTTCCCATTGCCCTAACAGTCTTGAACTGACGTGGAATGAATTGACAAATAAGCTGGAGGTCGCAAGTGACATCATGTCTCTATTGACTTCAAAGCTGAAATCATAAGGATCTACCGAGACGATGATGTGAGGTGTAATGCCTTCATGCGCTAGTTTTCCCGCTATTCGCGAGACAGCAATAATAAATAGCTTTTCTCGGTTGCTTTTTATCCAATCAATATTGTCATCTAACGATGGGCCGCCCGCAACAATGAGGCAGCTTTTCCCGTTAAACTTGTTACCGAGTAGTGAAGCTGGCAACATATTCTCAGAAACATTTTTAAATTGCTGTTGAAAGTATTTTTTCTGGGACGAGTTTTGTATCTGTTCTAAATGTTCCGCCTCTAACATTTTAACGATTTGAGTGTTAAGTATGCTGTATTCTGGAAGGTGACTGGAGGTTGCAGCTAAACTTCGATGATGTTTGAAGTTATTTTTAAGTATGTATATGGCATACGTTGTTGATGGAAACTCAGCCTGAAATTCCTCAACACTATAAATAAACAATTTATCAGCTAATTCTTTGGGTATATCAATATTCAGTAAATTGAGTACGGTATCTAACTCAATAAAGATATAGATACTGCCTTTCGCTATACCTTGTTCCAGTAAATAGTTAACCAGTAAACCTGAGTCTAATCCAACGATGACTTGCAACATATCTTCTTTAGCAAAGTCACGTTTAAATTTCTTGTTGTATTGAGTTTTTGAATCAATGGATTCAAACATATTTCGGTTAATACTAGGGAGATAGTATTCATTAAATGGGCTGATTGAGAAAGTGCTTTGTATGTTGGATTCAGCTAAATACATTTGGTCCTCATTGAATTCTAATAGTCACGTCAATAAAGTGGCTTGAATGGTGTTTAGAAACACAAATTATTATCTAGTCAAGCTATTTTCATGCCAGCTTTTCAAAGTGAAAAAAGGTGGATATAAATCACTTAAGCTGTTTTATTATCCGTGCTGGTTGGCCTGCGACAACGGTGAAAGGAGGAACATCTTTAGTGACGACACTACCAGCACCAACGACACTGTTTTGGCCAACAGTAACACCAGGTAGGATAATGGCATTTGCACCGATCCAGGCTCCGGTGGAGATGATTACTGGCTGAATGGGTTTATGTCCTTGGGAGAAGATAGGTTGCTGGGGATCACTAAATTCATGGTTAGCAGTATAGATGTGGACGCCAGAACCGATTAAGACATAATCCTCGATGGTGATGTTGACCGACTTGGGTCCATGTTCGGATCCAAACAACATAGTGCCAGGTCTGAGTACGACCTCGTTGCCGATACTGATATGGTCACAACAGATGGCATAGCTTCCGGGTCTCATCGCACTATTGTGGCCAAATTTAGCAAATTTTTTTCGACACAACCAAGTACCAAGCCGTTTAGAGTGCAGTAAAAGATGAGTAAGAGGGATGTCAGGCCCTATACGCTTTACCTGTAGCCAGTAGTTAATTTTTTTGATCATAGTTTATACCGTAAACCCATCATCAATGATTAAGTTTTGACCTGTGATGTATGTCGATTGATCTGAAAGTAGAAAGGTAATTGAACCGGTCAGATCCTTTGGTGAAAGCATACCATGGCCGTGAGTTTCATTTTTATAGGCGGCTAGGAACTCTTCAGGTTGATTATCGAAAATGCCTCCTGGACTGATACTATTGACTCTAAATCGACTGTCTTTAACGAAGGCTGCCACATATTTATTGAGATGAAGCAGGGCTGATTTGATGGCGGCATACTCGACAGGCATGGTCATTGGCGTGCCATCATAGATGGCAAATTTAGGTGCAACAACCCCGTAAATAGATGAAATGTTAACGACGGACATAGGGGTTTGTTGCTTGATAAATTGTGCTGCACATTGTTGCATAAACAGAAATGATGAACCCAGATGCAAAGAGATATTTTCATTGAAACTGTCCAATGATACGTCTAAAAATGCGGTTCCGTACTGCTTGTTTCTGGGGTAAGTGCAGTTCACTGCTCCATCAATCTCAGCCTGAGACGAAAAGAACTCTTTCATTGCCAGTTCATCTGTAGAGTCTAGTTCGACTAGGCTCAAGCATTCACTTTCAGTCTCCAATAACTCAGCTAATTTACCTGCCACTGATGACATTGAAATGTCAGTTGCTATCACCTTTGCGCCTTGGGTTACAAGAGAGCTTGTCAGTTGGGAGCCAAGTAAACCTCCAGCTCCCGTAATTAGGATTGTTTTACCCTTTAGCATACTTGTCCTTTACAGCTTAAAATAGCTTCAGCTAATTTGAAATCGTAGATATCGTCGATATCTACGGCTCTCTCTTTAGGTATTATAGTATGAGTCACGTTTCCTGCGAAAAGACCAGTTTCATTAAGAATATAGTGCGGTGTTGAGACATAAACTACCGTCGTAATATCGTAAACTTGAGGCACATCTTGTCGACGAAATACAGCGTTACCTTCATTATTAACAAGTTCAATAAAGCCTGACTCGGTCTCTTTGATCATATTAAAGTAGGGGCTACGATTAGATGGAGTTGTCGTAATACAAATATCGGCACGACTTATATGAAGTTTATGCATGGCTGACTTAACATCTTCAACACTTCTTAATGGGCTGGTGGCGGGCAAGCTAATAAATTGTTCAAATTCACCATATTTACTCGTTACCCAGTTCACTGCGTGCTGCCAGGAAAGCCATTCTGGTGAACTATCGCCAGCCAAATGCTCTGGTCTCGGTATCACCTCTGCTCCAGCTGCTAAACCAATGCTGGCAATTTCATGATCATCCGTCGAAATAAACACCCTATCTATGTCGGTGACATTGAGCGCCGTTTCGATGGAATAAACGATAAGTGGCTTGCCGAGTAAATGTTTGATGTTCTTTCTTGGAAGTCCTTTTGACCCTCCGCGGGCAAAAATAAAGGCGTATTTTTTCATTGGGTGACTCCCCATGTCGCCTGCTGCTTAATTTGAGCAATCAAGCTTACGGTCTGACTCGCATCTTCTAAGGATGTCGTTGTACACTCACCGCGTTTAATATTGTTGATAAAGTCAGTGAGCATATTGATGTACATTTGGTTCTTATCCCATTCAGGCGCTGAGTACAGTAGCTGTGTGCCTTCATGACTGTGGTGAGTGACTGTATTGGCTAATAAGTCCCAATGTAGCCGACCTTTTGAGCCGATAAAAGTACACTCTCGTTGTGCTTGCTTCTGGATAAAATCCATGTGAAGCGAGCAAAGGCATCCTTTGTGATTAGTTAATATTAGGTCGGCAATCTCTTCAATGTCTAATCCTAACTCTTTGGTGTTTCTAAGTTGTGCATAGTTGAGTTCCAAAGGGCCAAGTAACCAGTGTAAGTAATCCAGCTCATGGCTTAATTCGAGTAGAGCACCGCCACCAAGCGACTTATTAGCAGAGACTGAATGAGTGTAATGCTTATTCGGCCGCCAATCGGGTAAGTATTGTCCAACACTAGCCTGGCAGTTATATAGCTCACCAATAAAGTCTTCAGATAATAATCGCTTAACCTCAATGGCAGAGCTGAGGTACCGCAAGCAATATCCGACCATAATCTGCCCTGAGTGTGTTTGAGATAGTGCTAAAAGGCGATTGGCGCTCTCTAGTTCGGATGTCAGCGGTTTTTCAATCAGAACCGGAATGTTATGTTGAATTAACATACTGGCATGGGTCTCATGATATGGGCTTGGTGAGGCTACAATCACCAGTTCCGGCTTGTTATCGATGAGCGTTTCAATATTAGAGAGTTGAAGATCGGCAAACTCTATCGGTTCATTTACTATTCTGCCACTGGCAGAAAGAGCAATAACCTTCGCCGTTGGAAAAAGCAATTTCAGGTTTTGTCTATGACGCCTAGCGATATTGCCTAGACCAATTACTGCAATAATTTTCATTGATCAAAGCCAAGTGCACAAATATCAACTTGAGCTTGTTGAAAGTCGCCCATGCGGCCAATATCGAGCCAGTATTCATGGATAGGAAACATCAGTACCTCTCCCTTTTCTGCGATTTTCTGTTCAAGCAGTGTTGGCATATCAATATAGCTGTTAGCAGTAACACTTTTAACAATGTCTTGGTTGATAACATAGATACCCGCATTGATAAAAAATCGTTGTATAGGCTTCTCGACCATATCTGTTATGCGACTCCCTTCACCACTGATCACGCCATAGGGAATTTGGTAGTCATATTCTCGGACACACATAGTGGCGTCGGCATTGTTTTCATCGTGGAATTTAAGCAGAAGTTGAAAATCGACTTTGGTTAAAATGTCACCATTCATGACAATCGTGGGCAATTGAGGGATATTCTTAGGTAGTAGGCCGACGGCCCCCCCTGTTCCTAAAGGCGTCTCCTCATGAACGTAAGTGATGTTTATGCCCCACTGACTACCATCGTCAAAGTGCTGTTTAATTTGTTCAGGCATATAATGAGTGGAAATATAGAAATTGGTGAAGCCTGCTTGGATAAAGTTGGACAGTGCAATCTCGAGTAGTGGCTTATTTCCAACCTTGAGCATAGGTTTAGGACATCTATCCGTAAGAGGCTTTAGGCGCGTACCAAAACCGCCAGCCATAATAAGTACCGGATTCGCATAATGAGATTGCTGCTGTGCACTTTTTAAGGTCTCTAATCCAACAAGAATATCATTCTTAACCAATGGGATTGATAGAATACTGTGCTGTTGCATAAGCTGAAGCAGCTTCTTCTTCGACGTTGACGGCGATGCTATTCTAGGTTGGGTATTCATCACTTGAGTAACAAGCGCATCGAGAGATAAATTATTGAGTAGTCCACGACGAATATCGCCATCAGTGATGATGCCAAGAAGACGGTGATCATCATCAGTCACTAAAGCGACTTGAAGCGCTTGAGCATTGATTAATTGAAGCGCATCACGAAGTGTCTTTTCTGGCGATATTGTTACTTTGCTCAATACTTTATTCATTCTATGACCTTTTCTCTATCTTACTTCGGTAACCATAAGCAATGGAATTATCAGGCATATCTTTGGTCACTGTAGCGCCAGCGGCAACAATGCAGTGTTTTCCAATCGAGACACCTTGAATCACATTAGCGCCAGTCGCTATATGGGTATGCTCACCAATGTGGACGTTTCCACAAATAGTCGCTCCTGGAGCAATGTGGCAATGCATACCGATATGACAATCATGTTCAACAATGGCACCTGAATTAACGATGGTACTCGCGCCAATCACAGCACCAGTTTGTATGATCGCACCGGTTAAAATTTGCGAGCCAACCCCAATCGTGGAATAGGGCGATAACATTGCATTTTGGGATATCACCGTTTCAAATTGAAAGTTTAATTGAGTAAAATAGTTAAAAATCTCATGACGTAAACCTTGTCTAGGCAATGAGCCTAAGCCATTAACTAATTTAACCTCATTCTGAGAGAATTGTAAAATATCATCATCAGAATCAAAATGTTGTATGTGATTAAAGACTGAGCTGGTGCCTTTGTCTGGGCTGATCACGGCTAAAATAGTATGCGTGTTTTGCAATAAAATATCGGTGAGAACACTAGCATGACCTCCTGAGCCGATCATAATGATAGGCTTAATCATAAATCACCTCCCCAGCAGCGTAGTCTTTACCTGCTTGAGTGCCGAGTCGTTGCCAATATTGATAAGGGCTTGAGCCTGTACCTGGTCGCTTTACCGATAAGTTGTCGGTAGAGAAACGGTCGCCTTTTTTAATCGCTTTCGCCGTAACTAAGCTTTTTCTGGCAACGCTAATATTTTTAAACTCACTGGCTTGGGGGGTCTTAACGCCATTTCCCATGGCAAGTTCAACAGTACGAATTGCAGCAACCATGGCCGTTAGCTCATCAGGCTCCAGAGACGCTTTATGATCGGGGCCTGGCATTTTTTTGTTTAAGGTAAAGTGCTTTTCAATAATGCTGGCTCCACGAGCCGTAGCGGCGATGGGTATCGTGATCCCTTGACTGTGGTCAGAGTAACCTACTGGTAGTGAAAAAACCGACGCTAAGGTATCCATTGCTTTGAGGTTTATCTCATTAAACGGCGCGGGATATTCAGTCGTACAATGTAATAATGTCACCTTTTCTTTCAGTGCTTTTTGCCCCTTATCAGTTATATAAGCCGCTGAGAAAGCATCTATATTTGGTTCGGTGTCGCTTGGTGTTGTCAGGCCGAATGCAATAACCCCTAGTGCTGACTCTATCTCGGCTAAGGTCGACATCCCTGTAGATAAAATGAGATCGCAACCTGTACGTGCATGCTCAAGTATAAAGGGGGCATTGGTGATTTCACCCGAGGCAATTTTTAATCTCTTAAGTTGAAGTGTGTTAACTAAGAAATCTAAACTTTCAGTGTCAAATGCCGTAGAGAGAAACTGTATACCAAGCATTTGGCAATACTCTATCAGGCGTTGATGAGTCTCATAGGACAGCTCCAAGCGGCTTAACATTGTCAGCTGAGATTCAACTTTTTTTGTATTACTAATCTGATATTCAGCTTGCTCTGCTGTGGCTGTCACTAAACTTTTAGCATTAAAAGTTTGAAATTTAACGGCATCTGCTCCTGCTTTATGCGCGACATTGATGAGTTCGATGGCTAACTTTTCATCGCCATTATGATTAACGCCAGCTTCGGCAATGATCAAGGTCATATTATTGTCCTACCTCAATATCATAAAAAGTCTTTATGGGATCAGTATCCATGCTTACTAATATGTTTCTAATGTCATGGCTGGCAAGTCCTTGCCCATAAGGGTTACTCACAGGGGATACTTTTAGCTCTTCAGTCATGTCAATGGCTTGCGTTATCGCATTGACTATTGCATTGAATATTGGCTTGGTATTAATGACGCTACTTGCAGCAAGCCGGCCTTTTTGACGATCACCAATATCGACAGTAGCCACGTTAAAAGCAGGGACTTCAATAACACCACTTGATGAGTTACCAATTACAGCTGCTGCATGTTTGACTGCGCTAAGATAACGAGTCTGCCCGAGAGAGGGGATGGCAAGTACACGACCATTTGACTGTGCAGCATAGGCTTGCAGTTGTGAGATCAGCCCGCGTCCACCATTATCTGCATTGGGATAAGTTAAAATAACTTGGTGCGAGGGAAATTGCGTTAGCGCATCCAATAACGCGCTAAACGTCTCCTGCGCTGGTTCCTTAGATAAGGTAACTGGGTGGTAAGTCACAACAAAGTAGGGTTTAGTTAATGAGTAATCTAGCGATGTAGATAACGCTTCTAAACTCATCAACTGACTGCGGTTGATATGGTCTAAGCCTATTGCACCAACATTGTGGACTCTACATGGGTGTTCACCCATCTGAATTACACGTTGTCGGTATGTTTCGGTTGATGTGCAGTGAATTTGACTTAGTTTGGTTATCGCATGTCGTATTGCATCATCATAAGCACCTTCGGTAATTTCACCACCGTGAATATGTAATATTGCAATGCCGAGAATCGTTGCCGTTTGCGCTACAGCCAACGCCTCAAACCGATCACCCAATATGACCAACACATCAGGTTTCAGTTTATCAAGTGCTTCAGAGTAACCAATAATGCCTAAACCCATGCTTTTGGCTGTGCCAACTGCAGAGTCTGAAGAAAGTAACATCTCAATTTTTTCATCAATGTAAAATCCATCTTTCTCTATTTGTTCAAAGGTATTACCAAACTCTGGAGATAGGTGGCTACCGGAAACAATAAGTTGAAGAGTGAGCTCTTTTGAGGTTTGAATATCTGATATTAACCAATAAAGTAAACCATAATCGGCTCTGGTGCCGGTGAACACAGCAATTTTTTTAGGCATGAGTTAATCCTATTGTCGTAGGAGAGCTTGGCAGGTTAATCAGGCAAGATTCCACTAACTCTGAGTGCTGAAGTGGACCTCGAAGAGCATCTTTAAACATGGGAAGACGATGCATCAGTTGCCAGACCGGTCGAGTCATCACACCACTCTCATTGGTTGACTTAAGCAGCTCGTCACGACGATAAGTATTAGGACAAATAACTGCATTGAGCCAATAGTTCGATTTGGCATAAGGGGGTTCTAGAACAAATTGCAGATCGCTGTCATCAAAAAAAGCTTGGTAGTGTTTTGCCAGTGCGCGTTTTTGTTCGATAAATCGAGGCAGGCTTTCCATTTGGGCACAGCCAAGCGCTGCATTTAAGTTAGGCATTCGGTAATTAAAACCGGGTTCATCATGATAAAACTCGTAAGGGTGTGGCACCTTTGCGGTTGTTGTTATGTGTTTGGCTCGTATTCCACCTTCCTGGTTATTGGTCAGTACCATCCCACCACCACCTGTGGTGATGATCTTATTGCCATTGAAACTAAGCGCGGCGAATTCACCTAACGTACCAGTGTGCTTGTCTTTATACCGAGAGCCTAAGCTTTCGGCCGCATCTTCAATTAAAATGAGATTCCATTGCTGACAAATGAGCACCAACTCATCTAATTCAACAGGATGACCAAAGGTATGCATAGGCATCACAGCTCTAATAATTTGGCCTGTCTCCTTGTGAACACATAAGCCATTTTCATTGAGAATGCCATGCTCTTCTAAATAGTCTTGTACGGCTTGTGGGCTTAACCCTAAGCTTACCGTTGAAATATCGACAAAAATAGGCGCTGCGCCCATGTGATATAAAGTATTGCAGGTGGCCACAAATGTCAGGGCTTGAGTGATCACCAAATCGCCATGGGTTACTCCAGCCAGATACAAAGCAGTATGCAATGCGCTGGAGCCACTCGAAGTAGCAATGGCTTTAGGAGACTGAGTAAAGGCTTCAATTTTTTGCTCGAAATCAGTGACAAACTTACCAACACTTGACACAAAAGTACTGGCTATTGTTTCTGCAACATAAGCCTGTTCGTTACCTTCAAACGTAGGAGCATGCAAAGGAATAAACGCATTGGTTTGATAGGTTTCTCGAATAAACTTAACTAATGACGACATTGAAAATAAGTCCTTTCAGCGTGGTTTGTTTACATTTTATCATCGAGAGATCTTCCAGTTTCTTTATGTCCGAATTCAGGCAGCATAAGATGAAAAAGCTGGACTAATTGCTCTTTACTCCATGATTTTTTCGATTTCATCGATTGGACTTCCTGTTCGAATAACTCGATTAGTTTTGGATCATATTCGAGCTTATTCTTGATGATGCCGAGCTCAGAAAATTTAGCCATATCGAGGGTTTCTTGTTCGGTAAAAAACTCCTCAATGTCTTTCTCACCAGTAGTATCACTTACAGTGAAGTAACATGGCCAAAGGCCTTTAGCTGGAAGAATGGCAGCGAGTTGCCTAGCCTCCGCTTCACTACGGCAAATATAGGCTTCATAGCCACGAGATTTAAGATACCTAATAGCGATGTCAGCAAAGGATATAAGATGAAGAGATGGATCCAGTTTAGGAAAGAAGATGTCCCTATTCTCGCCGAAAATACAAGACATTAAACAGAGTTCACCAGATTCTTGAGCAGTAACAAAATAACGCTTAATATCTGTTGGCGCGACGATGGGTTGATGTTTTAGCATGCGCTGATTAAAACTGTGCAACAACGAACCATCAGAGAATGCGACATTGGCAAAACGTGCGGTTGATATCGTTATTTCCTGACTGCGGCGCATCAGGAACATCTCCATAATACGTTTAGATGCCCCCATCATATTCACTGGATTTGCGGCTTTATCAGTGGACACGCAAAAGTACTTCCTCACGCCGCATGCTATCGATTGTTCAATCGTCTTATCTGTGTTGAAAATATTGACATTTATCATGCGCATCAAAGTGAAAGGGTCTTTCTCGCTTCTTACATGTTTGAGTGCTGACAGATTGAGTACGTAATCATATTGGCCATCTTGATTAATAAATGCGTCATATTCTACGGAGTCAATATCTAGCGTGAAGGTTTGAAAACCTCCTTTGATATAACCAAAAGAACTGCGTACATCTCTGACTAGCTCAGCTAAGTTATTCTCACTGATATCGACGACATGCAACTTCAATGGAACACGCTTAAAAATCTCTTTCACGACAGCCTGACCAATGGAGCCTGCACCACCGAGAACGAGAAAGCGAGACTGGCTAACCTCATTGATTAACTGAGTCTCATGTTGGCCAATATCTGATGAAAAAAGAGCTTTATCTCTTCCAATCAAGGTTAAGGTGTTTGTCATTGTGCTACCAGTGGTTTGATGTATTCAATTTATAAGTTAAGTCAGCTATCACCAGTGAATTTAGTGATAACTAAAGTCTATCTTATTTTCTACTGAAAATATTTTTAATACACCGAGAATTAATGCAAAAAATGAACCAAATCAAGCTTTATAGTTAAAGCAGAGTTCGATATCGCGACAGATTGAGGTAAATAAAGTGAACTATTGAGTAAAAAGTATGTTTTATTTAGAGATACAACCTTGATAGATCACGTTTTGGATGAATGAGCCAGATGTTCAAGGCCGAAGACACCATTTAGGAATAAACAGAGATGCCTTTGACAATAAATTGGCGCTTTATTAAGAGTGTTTGCAGATTAATAATTTGAAAAATGAAGATAAATTGTCATTAAATCATATACAGTATGAAGTGATGACAAGATTGTTGATCGCTCATCCTCGCTTGATGTGTTTTGCTATGAAACTTCAATGAGTATTCGTTAGACTGATATTTAAACAAGAGCCCGTTTAGATGTCGAGTTGCTGAGGTTTAGCTGGTGGGGTTGAGTCGGAAATGACAGTGACTCATTTGCTTGGGATTGAGATTTAAGAAGCCAAGTAGAGTGGAGCAGTTACAGATTTGAACAATGAGTCGAGATACCGTTGCTCTCGAAGGATGAAAGCGAGAACAATTTACTAGGATTTAAGTAAAACTAAAATTATAAGGAATGATATGTTAAAGCTGACAAACTCTTTTTGTGAAGCACTTATTTGTGGTGAATGGCGTTTAATACCTGTTGAGTCACTTCAAGGAGTTGATGGTGTTATACGTAGATGTCCAGAGTGCCATGCCTCCGTTAAGTTGATGAAAGAGGGCAAAGATGGGCAGCGACCACACTTTGACCATGACAAGAGAAATCCAGGATGTAGCCTTGGTAACTCTATGGGAAAACAACTTAAGTATGAACATAACTCTGTAAAGATCACGGCAGAAGAGATAGAAGAGAGTGTTAAGTTTGAAAGTCTACTCTCTCTTTGTATGAAGCGTAGTGATGTGATTAATGATGGTGAGGCCAGTGAAGATATCCTTGATGTGTTAGCCACCCCTTTATCTGACTCTGAAAAGCGACATGAGATAAATGCTCGCATAGGCCAAGGTAAATTTCGCCAAGAAGTTATCAGAGTATGGGGCAGTGAAACCTGTGCATTAACGCTCACGCCAGTTAAAGAAATGCTGATTGCTTCACACATCAAAACATGGCGAAATTGTGAAAACAGCGTTGAGCGATTGGATGGTGCTAATGGTATTTTATTGTGTGCTCATGTCGCTGGACTGTTTGATAAACATCGAGTCACCTTTAAAAAAGTGGGTCGTGAATTCAGATTGAAATTGGCCGATGATCTAGACAAAACACTCATGGCTCAATTGGGAGTCAATGGTGGTGACGCACTTGCGACGGGCAGAATGAATAAAGCAGACTTTGAAAAGTTTGAAGAATATCTATTCCATCACGAAAAGATTTTTAACCAGCTAAATGATATTAATGTGGCCTAGGCCCATAAGCTTCAGAAAATAGTCATTGTAATAGACAATAATTACTCTTAATTGTTGTCTGTTTTTCTGCTCTAATATCCTAGATTCCGAGTGTCATTTTCATTTCTAGACGTACATTCCCCTGCTTTTGTTGATAGTCTTTTGTCGATAGGCTGAGAAGCCAATATCACTGTCAATATCTATGAGATTCGATCTTGTAACTAATTCTGTGAAATTTATGCCTAATAATGATATGAGCAACTTACTTTGTGTTTGTTGTCAAATTATCACTCATTCAGGGGCGGGATAGTTTGCTATGCTCTTGTAATAATTCAACTGCTTGATTCGCATTTGGACTATATTTAACACCGAGTTGTTCAGCAAGAGACATATTCATCGCAGCCCCCCCACATAAGATTAAATAATTATCCCGTTTTCCCTCTTCGGTCAATAACTGAATTAGGCGTTGAACATAGACAATTGACGAATCAGTCATTATGGAAATCGCGATAACATCTGCTTTTTTCTCCTCTGCAGCTTCGATAAATAATTCCGGACTGACATTTTTTCCCAAGTCGTGGACATCAAACCCGTACGCGGTAAATAACAGTGATACCAAGTTCTTTCCAATATCCTGAGTATTTCCCCGTACTAGACCGATAACAATTGTCGCGCTCTTTTCTCCTCTTGCTTTGCGTTTTTCAGGATCAAACAAAGGAAGTAATAGAAGCATTGCTGTGTCCATAACCTTTGCCGATTGCATCAAATCGATAACGAAGATCTGATGTTCTTCATAACGTTCACCACAGATCTGCATGCCAATCGCCAAGCCATTAAAGACGAGGTCCTCGGCAGAAATTCCCTCTTTCAACCCTATGTCGACTAAGTCGAGTACCTTATCTTCATCCTTATTGATAACAGCTTGGGTGATTTGATCTAATATCTTGTTTTTCGGCGTTAGGATTTTAGTACTAGGGTGCTCTATATGCTTAGCTTTACGCTGAATGGTTGCAAAGTGTCTGGCGTGACCTGAAACGAATATTTCTGACAGTTCACCTAGCGAACCAGGTTCAATGGGGTATTTAACTGATTGACAAGTCTTTATCAAACTATGAATATTTTCAGCGGGTACATTCCAATCTAAATCGCAACCAGGAGAGCAGATAAATGCACCATTCATTCCAGCGGTTTCGATACATTTTAGCGTTTCGGTTCTGACTTGTTCTGGCGTCCCTTTAAGCATTGTTGTGAATGGATTAACAGAGCCAACAAGGCAATACCCTTCACCCACAATCTGTCTCGCTTTATCGATTCCCGGCCAAAAATCGCCATTAAGTGCAACCGCTCCAGTCTCTTTCATGTCTTCCCAAATAGGACTGGTAAAGGTGCATATATGTAAAATAGGCGCAAGTCCCAGCCCACTGACGTGTTTCATCACTTCGGTAATATAAGGTTTAGAGAAAGTTCTAAAATGTTCAGGTGGCATGATATCGGCAGAACTAAAAGGGTCAAGGAAATTGATAGCATGTAATCCTGCTTGCGCCATGACATCACATATCGACTTGATGTTATCTGTTGCAAGGCGTAAAACCCGATGACAAAATTCAGGATCTTGATCCATTAGGGTTATAAAACGCGCCGAGCCGACAAGAAGTTGAGCAGTTGTTGCTGGCCCTCCCATAGGGATCAAAATTAAGTGGCTATCCTGAAAACCATGTTTAACTAATATTTCAACCTCTTTTGCCACGTTTAACACGCGTCCTATATCCGGGTTAAAAATACGTTTTGATTCGACTAAGCGTTCGAAGTCATCTTTTGTAGGACAAGGATGTTGAAAAAGTGTCGGTTGGGCACGTTCTAAGTATTCCATACCCGCACCTAGGTTTTCGGCGGACAAAAAAAGATCGGTGCCCGCAATAATGGCATCTCCACCAAACATCTGTGAGGTCACCATCTTAGCCTTAGCCATAATTTCAGGCTCTCTTTGGCATCGATCTGCTAATACCTGACCTCCAAGATTACGAATAGCCCGAGTCATCATGATGGGAATGATAGGAACTCTATCGGGTTGTTCATTGAGTACTGCAGCAAAAATTCGCTCTCGACCATTCATTTCACTGTTCATTGTTATCCTCTCCTATCGGGATAGTTAAAGGCACCATAATGATGACTTCACATCCTTTATTGAGTGAGCTACGGACCGATATCGTACCTTTAAAAACATGAGTGATATAATTATAGAGATGGTTCATTCCTATCCCCATAGCACCGGAACTACGTAACGTCGTGAAAAATGGAGTAAAGATTTGCTCACTTGTCTCAGTGCTCATCCCTTCACCATTATCGCTAAAAAGTACGATTAGCTCATCTTCATTACTATCTATGTAGATGTTGATCTGGCCGTCATGTTTATGCTTAAACCCGTGAATAACGGCATTTTTAGTTAATTGTTCAAGTATCTCTTGCCAGTATTGAGCATAAGATTTGATCTGAATACTTTCACCGCATTCTACAGAAATGAGCTGTTCGTGCTTGCAGTATTTCTGATGAAGATAGCTCTGCATCTTGGTTATAAATGGCATCATATTTATGATTTCTAAATCAACCTCTTTCTGCTGTAACGCCAGCTTTTTAAAATTTGTCATCATCTCAGCAAGGCGCTGGAGGTTTGCTTCAATCAAAACGATACAATCTTCGCTCATATCGAAAAAATGTTCGATATGATTCTCATCCAAGGTACCGCCCTGATAGGCCGATTTAAAAGAGACTAAATCCCGTTTGATGACTGAGCTCGAGGTCACACACACGCCTATTGGTGTATTCGCTTCATGGGCCATTCCTGCAACTAGCTGCGCCATCGATGCCATTTTTTTCTGTTCCACTGTGAGAAGTTGCTTTTCATGCATATCATCGAGTTTTTGCTCATATTTTTTACGCGCTTTAATCGCTTTACTAAGTTTAGATTTTAATTGTTCAATCTCAAGGTGTAATGAAGCTATTATTTCTTGTTGTAGATCTTCCTCATTGTTATTCATAGAGCTTCCACTCCATGAGAAACTCCAAGATCTGATTGGCGATACTCATTAATCAATTGACTTGCTAATTCTTGCCAGTCAGTTACCTGAGACAACTTTTCAAATAACTTAGTGTTGCTCTTAAGAGTGGTAATGGCTGTAATACAGTCACGCTTTCTCTCTTGGGTGGTTGGTGGCTCTGTCGTTGCTGCAATCCATGGCATGATCAGTTTCAAAAACTGAAGTCTTTTAGCGAGTAAAGCAACGTCACCCTTACGAAGTAAACACCCTATTTCACATAGGTCAACGCCACCGTATAACACCATGGTATTAGGTATTTGAGCTCTCAGCTTGTCGAGTGACATATTCTTGATACCAGTATCAACATTGAGTATATCTATCTCTAATTGAACAAGATCATCAATATAGGGTGATATATCTCCGCATGAGTGAAACAGTATTGCAGCCTGAGACTGGTTCTTAAGCCAACAGAGCACCCGCCTCATTTTAGGAAACAGAAATGCTCTATACATCTCTTCTGATAGAAAAGTACCGTTTACAAAAGCAATATCATCACCATAAAAAACAATATCTGCTGATATCTCAGTACTATCAAATAGCTGTTGATAATATTGCAGCACTAATTCAGTGGACCAATCTAAAATACGATGAGCAGATATGGGATCGTGTGCAAAATCAGACAGTAGATTCCAATAGCCGCGCATTAAAAACGCCAAGCCTAAAATGCCTGGTACTGGTGCATCAAAAATCGTGTATGGACGATATACACCTTGATGAGTAAATGAAAGTTGAGTGGCTGGGGGAAGGGGACTATGCCTATCTCTAATGGGATGTAAAATAGGCGAGAAACCTGAGTTAGGATCCTCATGCCATTTAACTCCGAAAGGATCACTCTGGGACAATGGATTGTTTCTTTTGTAAGTTGCCCCGATGCGCTGAAAATCAGAGTGCCAAAGTGCAACTTCTTCAGGTTGCAATATTCCAATGGGCTGAATCGCATCCATAAACTCTGTTGGAGTATCATTAAACCAACTTAAGGGTAGCGCACTAAGCTGAGTGCAACCCACATCGAGTAAAATTTCAGTCAACATATGCTGACGAAACCTATTTTTTACCATCTTTCCCCCCTCTTCATTTATATTGTCATGAAGTTATGATTGTTCTTCACCATAGTTCATCAGAGAAAGCACTTTGTAAGGATAGCAAATATCTGAAAGAGGACTTTTCTTATTGTATTGAAGGGAGCTAAGTCGATCCCAACATTACTTCAGTAACAGGCCATAGCCATCTGTCGTTTGACTGAGGTGAGATCTAAACAAGAGTGAGCATCACCGCCAGTATCTATGCCACCTTGATATAGAAACTGATGCTCAAGAGCCGAAGGTTACTGACTCTGTGAGTTTTTATGTAAATCTTGTGTAAGTAGTAGAGGTAGAACAGCTCTCGGAGGAGAGAGCTGTTTGGTTGGATGGCAATCAACTAAAATAAAAGTTTGTACTGATCCCACTAATTCAAAAATTAATTATTACCTCTTGGTAATAGTTAATTACCAAACCAGCCAATTATCATATTTCTGTTATTCCTTATAATCCTTGACCCGCTTTTAGATGCGCAATGCTCAATTTGCGATTGAGCACCTAATTAGTCTGCTGCTTAACCCTATACTTGCCGCTAGTTGTAGCTAGCCAGTAAATAAATCAAATTGGAAACGCCTTATGTGGAATAAAATTCGCAGCTCTTTGCCGCTGCAACTGGTCTTAGTTGCGGGCGTCGCTTGGTTATTCGCTACCATGCTAATCTCTTTAGTTCAACCCAATGTCATCGCTGAAGTTGAACAGCAAGTCTGGTATCAGTTCTTAATGTTAGGTAAAACCGTATATATCGGATTGTTGAAGATGGTCGTAGGCGTCATGGTGATGCTGTCGTTAATCGAAGGGATCAGTAACATAGGTGCGATCGCTAAGCTTAAAACCTTAGGCGGGCGTACGTTAGCGTTTTACACCTTCACCACCATTATAGCGGTATGTCTTGGTTTGGGTGCGTCGCTACTGCTACCAGCTTGGGAACCACTAATCCAGGCAGTGCCTTTAGCTGAAGGCACCACTCTGATTGGTGAAGAGGCGGCAAGCAGTGGTGCCATAGCGACTAAGTTATTGAATATGGCACTAATAAATCCGGTTGCGGCCATCGCTGATGGAAACTTACTCGCTGTGGTGGTGTTCTCTATCATGTTGGGGATTTCACTATTAACCGCATTCCCTGAAAAGCACCCACTGTTCGAAGTAATAAGTGGCCTGAATAAGGGCATAAACACTATGATTGACGGAATAATTCGTCTATCACCTTTAGCCATTTTTGCTATTGTGCTTGAGTTTTCCCTTAAAGGTAGCACTGCTTTATTTAGTCAATTGGCCCTATTTTCGCTTTTAGTGTTTACACTAACGATGATCCATGGGCTGGTGGTGTTACCTAGTCTGGCAAAATTGTTTACAGGGATCAAAATAACCACGCTGTTTAAGGGCATTAGCGCTCCTCTAGCAATGGCCTTTGCAACCTCATCGAGTGCTGCAACCTTACCCTTGTCGATGCGAAGCGCTGAGGAGCTTGGCGTATCACCCACTACTAGCAGTATGGTATTGCCTTTGGGATCTGTGATGAATATGGACGGTACTGCGCTATTTGAGGGGGTGGCAGCTGTTTTTCTTGCTCAGCTATTTGGCATTGATCTGACAACAACTGGAATCGTGTTGATATTTATAATGGCAATGGTGTCTTCTATTGGCGCTCCAGGAATGCCATCTGGATCGATGTCGGGTATGCAGTTAGTGTTGTTGGCTGCAGGGATCCCTTTAGAAGCGATAGCAATTTTGCTCATTATTGAACGACCCCTAGATACATTTCGCACCGCTGTGAATGTTGAGGGTGACATCATAGCTGCTCTTGTTGTTGATAAATGGCAGCGAAGCTAAGGCATTGTTTGAATCTAATATTCTTCAAAAGAGGGTAAGAAACAAAACGTCACTATCCATGACTTGAGGCGAACCATTGCTTGTTGGAGCGTCATGCGTGGTGGCACTCTTTACTTGATGATGCAAATTCCCAGTAAGCTATTAGGTCATAGCCATCTGTCGATATGTAGTGGTCAACCTTTTTTGGCCACGGTTTTATACGTAAGTCAGTATTACTGCCAGTACTTATGATCATCTTGATATTGAACCTTCTTGTTGTACAAAGGGAGTAGGGTAGAGCTTGGGATCATCACGGCAGAACTGATGGGGTTAAATGTGACTGTGATTGTGAAAGAGTCGAAAGTGGATAAGCTACTGATTGTGTAAGTGCTGGTGTAAAAAGTAGATACAACAGCTCTCAGATGAGGAGAGGCGAGAGCTGTTTGATCAGGAAAAACATTGCCGCGAATGATGTAACTTGAGTTCAAATATTTAGGGATATTAATTATTCGAAAGATAGGAGGTAAAACACAACACTAGCTAATGCGTGAAAGCTGAAAGTGCCATATATGAGGTCTAATTTGAAGACTAACTAGCAAAACAATAATCAATATTAGCGTGAATAAGCGCGTGGCACTTATGGTCTCCCCACAGGTGAGGTGTTTCGAGGTTAACCAAAATTTACCAAAATTAACGAATCTTTATTTATCAGTTAGTTATGTGGTTTTATGCGTTTTTGACATTAACCAAAATTACTGTAGATTGGTCTAAATTAACCCCAGTGGTGACACAGGGGTGACACAGGGAAGCGATAAAATTGAGGCTAAGTCATTATGACAAAACAAATACCTTTCACAAAACGTGCTTTAGAACTGCTCGAAAAGCCCGAAAAACGCTATAAAGTTCCCGATATTGGCCATAAAAGCTCCGTTAAAGGCCTTTTTATTGATGTTTTAGTATCGGGCAAAACTATTTTTCGCTTTCGTCGCAAGCACTTAGGTAGAGCCGTTACAATCTCCCTAGGAGACTTCCCCACGATCACCATAGAGAACGCTCGTAAATTAGCCTTAAAACATGCCGCAACAATGTCTCAAGGACTGAACCCCAACGAAGTAAAACGCGAGAAAAAACAACTAGCTGATCGTGAACTTGCCTTGTCTATGACAGTGCAACAACTCTTCGATGTGTACGAAGTTGAGTTTCAGCTAAAGATTAAAACCAATGAGAGGCGGCCAAAATCCCTACGTGATATTCAATCTCTCTGGAAAGCCCATCTTCAATCTAGAGTCGCTCATCTGCAAGTTGGTGAACTAAGCCGTTTAGATGCTAATAATCTGCTTAAAAAAATCCTCATTAGTAAGACTGTGCCAATTCGCAATAAATGCCTGTCGTTGATGAAGTCGATGTACAACGAACAAGAGCCTAATCCCTTTGCCAAGATCAAAAAGCTCGCAGGTGTAAAACGTGAACGTGTGCTCAGTAAGCTTGAAGTTAAAAACTTGCTCGAAGCCCTCAACTACGAAGATCAAATCTATCAAGACGTGATTAAGTTGTTATTGCTCACTGGCCAACGTAAAAGCTGTGTATTTGCCATGGAGTGGCGCGAGGTGGATCACGAGCGCGGTGTTTGGATTATTCCAACCAGTAAGATGAAAGCTAAGCGGCCTCATGCTGTGCCATTAACCATTGAGGTGATGGATATCCTTAAACGCAGAAGTTCCGAAGCTGTGCAAGGTGAGAAATATGTTTTCCCCGCCAGCCGCACCGCAACAGGGCATATCACCGAAAAATCAGGCAAGGGAGGCTTTTGGTGGCGCATAACCGAAAGGGCGGGTCTGCGAAGCGAGGAGAAAGAGCTAAACGTCACCATTCATGATTTGAGGCGAACCATTGCCAGTTGGAGTGTCATGCGTGGCGGTAACATTCAGATGACCAGCAAACTGCTAGGTCACAGTGATATCAGTATCACTGCCAGCACCTATGCTCACCTTGATATCGAACAGGTGAGGGCGGAGCTTGGGATCACCACGGCAGAACTGATGGGCTTGAATGTGGTTGAGTCTAAAGTTGATAAGCTAGTGAAAGAGATACAACAGCTCTCTGGAGAGGAAAGAAGAGAGCTAATGATTATTATTGGAACATTGAATTAATTTATTTGAATAGATAATCGATTTAAAATAATCAAAGGGATAGGGTATTTAAGTAAAGAAGTAAATATAGTCTTGATGAGTTGTGGGCTTCACAGCCAATATCGTGTGTGAAATCAGATTAAATCTGTATTCTATGAAGCCCACAAATTAATATATCAGTTTCCGTATGGCGTTCTCAACTCTTTTTTCTGTAAAAGACGCTCGATTGGTGCATTTTTGCTCCAATCAATAAACCACATATTTTCAGAAGATTTTTTTTGAAAATCTTCAATGTCTAAAGTATCAAAACACTTAAAATCATTTAAGGCTAATTTAGTTATTTTCGATTTAAATTTATTTGTTAAATATGGGGTGCTCATTGAATCAAAATACAAATGAGTAGATTCTGAACTCGTATTTGTTTGTGGTGCAGTGATTTTAGTAACAATTATTTTTTTGAGCTTTTCTTTCACTGTGCGATAATTTTTGTCATTTCTTATATAGTATAATCCAACCATGATTCTGAAGTAATCACACTCATCGGTTTTCAGGCCGAGTATCGACTCTAGTGTTTCACTTGGAATTTTATAGTTTGGATCAATATCTTTAAGGGCTATGATGAGATTTAGAAGTTCAACATGATGTTTTGAATCACTATTAAGAGTTATACTGATTGCTGAATTTGATTCGTCATACACCTTTTTTACAAACCTTTCACGCTGTTCTGGAGATAGTCTCTTAGATAATCGGTTAAGTATAATGACAATCTGACTTACTAAATAAGTGCTTCTTACTCTTAAGTCCATCGCATATACAAAAAATGACAGTTCAATAAGTATAAGTATAAATCTACATAATTTTTCAGATTGAGTATCGTCACTGAATTTAGACGAATATGCTTTGTCAATCTCAGCTGATTTTATTTTTATAAGAGTGAAAAAATAACCCGTTACACTACAGTAATCAACATTGCTATCATTAATAATACATTTCAGGTCTCTGATTAAACGGTTTGAAATTAAGTTGTATCGATTTAAATTTAATGTAATAGATAGTATGTGGTGAGGGTCTTGCTCTTCACTTTCATCAGTGATAGGTGTTAATTCTTCTTTGTCTGAAAATATATCAAAAAGTTGATTTAATTGACTCTGTATATTGATTTTTGCTGATGTTACAGAAGTTATGAATGGGACTGAAAATTCAATACATTTCGACTCATTACAATATAGTTTGAATTTTTCAAGTTGATCTTTGATTATCTCGAAAGACTGTGTTTTTATTGCGCTATCATTATGGAAGAAGAAGTAATCATCTACATACCGTCTAAGTTCATAATCCTTACCTTCGATTATATCACATTCTTTCAATGCTGATTTAATGTTTAAATCAATCGACTGTAGAATTATTTCAGCAAAAATCCTAGAGAACTCAGGACCTATAACTAATCCATGCATACGTCCAAAGTTACAACTTTCCATTAATTTTATGAACGTAGTATCAAAATTATTAAATGACATTGAATTCTTTGCAAGAACTTCACCTCGGAGACTATTAGCTAACATATGTGTAGAAATAGAGTCAAAGCATTTGGCTATGTCAAATTTGAATAATTTTTGAAATTTCCTTTCAATTCTATGAAATTCATAATTATCGTAAAACTTATATAGGAAGTCATAGTTTTTATATTTGAAAAATGAACTTGCATATTTTGGAGAGTCATTATCATTTGACAGGTCAACTCCTTCATCTTTAAAATCTTTGTGGGGTTCACTACATCCTTTTTCATAATAAATACTGGCGACTGAATGTGGAGATCTTAAACTGAAACTACTTCTAGAACATAGGTGTGTGATTAATAATTTATAATCGTTATATAGCTTTGTGAATTTAATTTGGTTTGAAGGATGTATTAAGTATAATTTCCTTGAAGATTTAGCGTTTCTATTTATCAGGTATTCAAAGGGTTTTGTATCATTGTCTAAGTTAAAGAAATATGAGTAAATGACATTGCTGTCAATGATCCCATTCTTCATTGACTTATAAAACCCTTCATTGGTTAATATGAATGGGAGTTCATAAGGGAGTACATCGGTTAAGACTACTCTATTATAATCATTCTTTTTTATTGTTATGTATTTATTCTTTTTCATTACCAGCACTTACATATAGATTTGAATTGAGTTTCAGTGAAGTTGAAAAATATCCTTTTCTCGAAACCACTTTTAAAGCAAAGAGAAGAAATATATCTTCTGTCTCTGATTGGGATTGATTTTACAATTTTACCTAGGTTTGAATTTCTTTTGCAAAAAACAGTGTTCCTTAAGAAAATATTTAAACTGGTAAGGTTCGAAAGATCATTTATTAATTTGTTGTTGTAATAAATACCTCCTTTCAATGTTCCCATGTCTTCTGAATACTGTGATTTTTTTGAGTTGTCATTATGTAGACTATAGTTTCCAGTTAAAAATTCTATTCGATTTTTTAGTAATTCAATTTCACCTTCTTTAGATAAGTTGTTTTTTCCATATTTAAGAACGGCTTTTATTATTCTTGTTTTTATTTTATTAAGTTTATTTTTTGAAAGCCTGACTGCAACAAGCCTTCGTTGATCTTCTGATCTACTATTTAATGAATCCATTTCGTATTCATAACCAAGATAACTAATAATATTTTTTGTTTGTTGGCTATCTGTAATGTTATTTAAAACAACTTCTGAAGTCTTATTGTTAGACTGAAGTTTGTGTTCTGAGATAATTGGTTTTACCATAGATTTGAATTTTAAATTCAAATCTGGCGTTATTATTATTATATCATCAACATATCTAGTATAAAAATATATCCTATCTAACTCTTTGATTCTTTTATCAATAACTTCCATGTATAGTTCAGAGAGAACTGAGCTGATAGCTAGTCCTCTTGGAAGTCCTGTGAATTTTTTTGGTAAGCACTCTTTGATTTTATCAAGAAGCTCAACACCTTTATAAGATAATAAATTGTCGTTTTTAATTTTACTTATTAAATCTTCAAATGGAACGCTTTCGAAAAAATTCTTTATATCAACTCGTATAACCTTTAAGTGCGATCCATCTTCAAGGATTTTTAGTACTTGTTCTGATATATCTTCTCTGTTACTAAATTTTATTCGGTACAATCGTTTTAAGTTATAAGTAAGTTTTTTTAGTGCATAATAGTCACAGTCACTGTCAACAGAAAATATATTCCTTTTGTCTTTAGTGAATAATGTTAACGATTCAAAATTAAAATTATCATGTTGAATTTTTTTTGATATATTATCTAAGCTTTCTTTATACTCGTCAATATTCCTCCCTAACCTAAATTTAATTATTTCTTGTTTTCTAGTTAACTGTAATAATGATTTTGTATCGAAGGTTTGATTAAGCATTTTTAATCCAAAATTATCGGGAGGCGTTAATGTAGTAGATTATTTGATGTGTGGTATTCATTGTTGTACATATAAAGTTGGTTTGATTGTACTTGAGTAGAATATAGGCGCATGAAGTTAAGTAGAATATAAATATTGCTAAGTAAGATGCAAATATGAAATGGTTTTTCATAAAGTTAAATATGTCGACGTAATATGTGTTTTTATTATCCTCTTCATTCTTCCTATCTGTTTTTCCATATTCAAATTCAAACTCTTCATGGTTAGTAGAGTTGGACTTTAATGTGTTGTAGTCAAATCTAATATCAGCTTCTAATGATGGGGTCATTGAACTATTGTTTAACTCTATTTCACTTACTAATTCATTTAATTTTTCAGCACTTTTCAACATCTCGGCAGATTTTGATGAGTAATTAGATAAAGTAACAATTAGCGATAATGTAGCAATGAAAATTGATGATAGTATTTGATAAAGTTCAAATGAATTAGAGCTAATTACACTTGTTGCAGAATACTTGTTTATTATTGAAATGAATATCAGTGAGAATGACGATGTTGTCAATGCAAATAAAGAGTATTTGTTTAGTTTTTTATATCTTCTAGCCGAAAAGAATCTTGCGTATGCCGTGTTTTTAATTCGCTTTCTAAGTTGTTCTACTTTTTCTGTGTTCATTTTTTAGCTCTGCTTTTAATTTGTTGTATAACTATTTGTATTTCGTTATTTTTTGTTTGATATTTATAAACCTAACTTTTCACCTATAGTTCACTGATATAAGCAATAATAGGCTTGTAGCTAAGAGAGGCATTACAGTACATGTTGAATAACTTTCTGCCTTTCTGGTTTAAGTTCCCCTTGCTCGACAGCTGCGTGCACAGTTCTGTGAACATGGTTTTGGCTAGTTGGGTGCATAGTGAAAACTGAGTAGCTTGCTGTTCAAGGTCGGAACAAACGCTCTTTGGTTTAATTTTCCAAAGTTGATGTTGGAAACGAATATTTGTGTCGTTATAGACAATGTTTTGGGTTGTAACAGTGGCATTGACTGAATCGATTATGTGATCCGCTATGTTATTGCTAGTTACTTGCAGATATGCTGCGATTAGCTGTGATAGTGGATCCATTACTCGTCCTTAAGTATATGTTTAACTGATATTTATCTTGATTGTGATAATACTTTGTTTTCGGCTAAATGAAAGTGTTCTAGACCTCTTTTCATCGTTACTGTCACACTTTAGTCGTTTCAGTACAGTTATTGACAGGACTCCAAGTTAACAGCGTTAGGCTGATGAGTAAGTGTTAGTGTCCATTCGTGATGGCGAGTGATGATCTCAACACCTAGATAGATAAGTCCTTTGAGTTGGGTCATGAGTTCGTCGCCATAACGGTTAGTCTTGTATGCGCTTTCTCGCTGCTCTCTATATGCGCTTGCTAGCTTCAAATCACATGCGCTTTCTTGCTCGATGCAAGTGCTTGCTAACTTGTTTACAGGTTCGCTAGATGTGCTTTCATGCTCAGTGCATATCACGGGACATGTTTCGGCATTGCTTAGTGTTGGTGTGGCTTTGCTATCGATTTTGAACGTTAGATAGCTTTCGGCATTCTGTTGTTGAGGTTCGGCAATTTCGGGATCTTGATTCGGGGATATTCGGGACCCACTGTGCTGTGCATCCCTAGGTTCTATCTGGACTTCCCTGAAATTAGTGTGTTGCTGGTGTGCGGGTTGACGATTTCGTTTTTGAAGGTAGAGCGGTCTTACCGTTTGCTCGTTACGTTTACAAAATACGCCTCCCATAAGCGAGGTGTATTCATTCCAATCAGAGTTGTCTGCGGCCTGTCTAATTGCCTCGAATTCATCAAGGGATTGGTCTGTTTGAGGCGGCAGTCGCCTAAGCTCTCGCCACTGGGTGACACCAACACCGCCTATCTGTTGAAACTGGCGAATGCCCCAACATGAAGCCCACACTTTGATGCGGACTGCGGAAGTGACTGCTTCCTTACCGTATGAATCATGCTCTATGCCTTTGCCGTCGATATTCTTTGAAACGTACTTCACCACATAGCCAGTGGCTGAACCTTTTTCGGGGTCGATATATTCGACCTTGAAACGACGCTGTTTAGCACCGTGTTCGTCTCCGTCTTCCTCTAAACAATATTGTTCGAAGGTATCGACTAAGGCTTGTTGCTGTTCAGTCGGAATGAAAAGTAATAGATGCCAATGAGGCGTTCCGTCATGGTGGGGTTCGGCAATGCGGAAACCAAACGGGACTATTTGATCTCGGTTAAGTGATGCCCTAATGCGCTGGAAAGTGCGATTAAGATAATCTTGGCCATCAAGTGGCGTTGCCCCGTTCCAGTTGGGGTTTTCATCCCCAGATTTCGCAAAACTGCGATGATACTTTGATGGAGTGGTCATAGTAAGAAATAGGGCTGAATAGCCCATCTCTTTAGCGTGATCTTCAAAGCCACGGATGCGAACCATGAGTTCGGCTTTGCGAATAGCGGGATTAGAGACATTGAGCTTTGACAGTTCAGCCAAACTCATGCTGAAATCATCCTCATTGGTGGCTATGGTCTGTTCGAGTAACTGTTGATTACTTTGCCACTGTTTCTTAAAACCGCTCACCGTTATGTCACTGGCATAGATCCCTTTGTGCTTGTTCACCAGATTCAACATGCGTGAGATGGTTTCTATCTGCCTGTTATGCAGCTTTCTGAGTTTAGGCTTCCACCATGACTCATCATTTGCCCGTAACAGTACACCGCGCACTTTGGCGTGTTCGAGTTCCGTTAACGAGTCATGCTTTAGATTCATCAGAATCGTGTCAGACAGTTTAGGCGGGCTTATCTGATAACAGTGCATATAGTGAACCACAGCGTTATAGGTTTTTAGTAACCCTTGGCTGTGTTCACTGGCTGCAATCTTAATGCAACGCCTAGCATGTTGCTTGGCGTTGGCTTTATGATCCTTGTCCTCGATGTTGATGCTGTAAAAGCGGCTATCTTTCCCCAGTATTTGGGCGATAGACTTGGTTAGCTCTAATACCAAAAGATTGGCTTCTCTCCTTGTTGGCCTTTTCTTGTATAGGGCAAGAATCGCTTTTTTATGGGGTGAGGGCAGGCCATAAAGCTTTTGCTTAAGCCATGGCCTATCATGCTGATGAATTTCAGGCATGAGTGCCCCCTAGGTTTTTATTAAGCCAAGCTTTACCTCTTTGATTTAGACTGGCTCGCAACCAGTGGATCCCCGTTACGTAATGGGCTTGCTCTGCAATAAAGCCCTGCATTTTTAATCTAAACAGGGTGCGCTTTTGAAAGTGGCCGTTAAAGGTGTCGTATCCTGTCATCTTGCCTAAGTCAGCACACACTTCGATACAGACCTCAATACTGTTGTCTTTATCTAACCACTCGATAAATTCAATTTGCTCTTTAGTGAGGGCGACCATTATTTGCCCCCTTCTTTTTTCGTTGCTTGCTGGCTATCGCCATGTTCCTTTACATAACCTAACGGGTCAGGTTTTCGTAACGGGGTAAGATCAGCAGATGGTTCGTTAACGAGTACCGATTTCGTTAACGGGTACATAGACTCAGGTTTAGGCGCTGTACCCGTTAACGGGTACGGGGTGCCGTAATATGAACTAAATACCACTTTCGTAATTTGAATGTTTGCCTCAATCTTCCACAGTAGGGCAATGACAAGGATGTAAAAAATGCCATGCAGTATGTTCATAAACGCTCCCGTTAACGAAGTCCTTTCTTGACATAGTTTTTTCACCTTAAAGTAGTTCCAGATTATGTAACCGAGTATCACGCCATAACAGCAGCAGATGAACAGATAAGACCAAAAATCAGAGAGTGTGTTCATAAACCCTCCCGTTAATGAAGTTTTCAACATCGCTTTCGCGATACATCACTCGACGGCCAACTTTGATAAAGTTAAGCGGGTAGCGGCCAGTACAGCGCCAGACAGATAAGGTTCCTATAGTGACGCCTAAGCAGTCAGAAACCTGTGAGGGGGTAAGCAGTGTATTCATGATAACTCCGATAGATTTGTGTTCGTCGGAGTGAGATTACGATCAGATGGTTAATGTGTATTCACGTTACAGGGTGTGAAAGTACTGCGAGAGGGTGTAAAAGTACCGTCACAGGGTGTGACGGTATAAATTAAAGCCATTTATAATTGTGACCAGTAGCTATTAGGTTCTGTTTAAGCCTATTTTTAACTTCTTCGCTCGCTCTGAAGTAAACAGATTTTATATCGTTATCGTAGGCAGCTTGGCTGAAGCCTCGCTCTTTTGCTTTGTCATACCATTCATGGCCTAAAGTGAACTCACCAGTTGAAAGGTAAATAGCACCAAGTAGTGTGCATGGTCTGAAACTCAATAAGGTGACTTTATGCGCTTCATGGCCAAGGTCTATACCTCGGTCATATTCATGTAAATCTCGACAAACACCACCGTAAGTTGTCAGCAGTGCCGATTTTAGCTTTTTATCCTTTTTGGCTTCTTTAAATGGATATACTTCATCTAGTGTTTTCTTGATCTTCTTTAATTCACGCGCCTTTCTGTAAGATGCGCTGGCATTAACAAGCTCCCAAAGTTGGTTTTTCTGTTTCCAGTTCTGGAAATGTTGGTGGGCTAATTGTATGTGGTATTGCCTCTCGACTAACTGATTTGAGAAACCTCTTTCATTTAGCCACGTCATGTCATCAGGGGTGATTGATTTCTTACGGAGCTGAGTAAGAAGAATATCTACCCGTGAGTTTTTCTGGATATCAAAAATCTCGAAATCTTCAAAACTAACTCGACTTGCACTATAGACTTCCTTTTCTGCTCTAAGCTGTTTCTGTAAAGCTTCGGCTTTAGTTTTTCGCTCTTCTAACAGTTTCTTTTGTTGCTCAAAGATCGCTTGTTGTTTACGAGTCTCAATTTCATCAAGCTTGCTTTGATATTGTGAGATAACCAAATTAACAACAGCTTGATTTGACTCTTTTGATAACTCAGTTTGGTACGTAGCAAGCCTTTTCTTTACTTCGACTTTAAGTTTGAGACCATTTGTGAGTAAACTTTCTAGCTTATCTCTCACACTCGTTTTCGAGGTTACGGTTTTGAATAAGTGTTGAGAGGTAGAGCCTAAAGCTATCGAGAGTATTTGAATATCAGATTCGGATACACAGATATCCTGCTTACTTAACATTTTACTAAATAGCTGAATGTAACGACTGTGTATAGGGTAAAGCCCTTTAGGGAATAGCATTTGAACTTGAGACACTTTTTTAGTCATCACTGATAAATATCCATTTTCATAATTGTGATTTCTTGTGTTTGCTCAACCAAGAGTTAATTGTTTTGGTCGCTTGATAAGCTGTAGAGAATGAATACCCTATAGTCTGTGCATATTCCATAACTTGTTCTGCTATCAGTTGCGCTGCTTGATGTGGGGTCGCGTAATTTCTTTGGCTATAAAGCTGTATAGCGTAGGCGTTTACTTTATCTCTTTTCTCATATCTCTTATTTCTACCTGATTTCCCTGCTTTGGAAGAGTTTTCAATAACGCCTTTCTGCTTAGTGATCTCTGTCTGTAGCTTTTGGTAGTCTTGATTAGCATCAATGAACTGACGTTGAGTGAAGAGGTTGAATAGCAACTTGGCAGGTTTTGTCATGCCAGCTAACTGACAGGCGATTGCGGCATGGATAATTTCAGCACTCTCTTCTGATATGTCATCAGCTAGCGTTGAAAAGGCTAACTGCTCCTCTTGGGGGAAAGCGTCTTTCAGTGTTGCAGCATTGGCAAACAGTCTAATCTCTTCAATATCGTCACAAGGTTCAGAATCTGCCAAAGAGTCAAACATGAGATTAAATATAGCGGCAGCTTCTTGTTGCTCTGATTCCAGTATTGGCTGGCTAGCGTCAACTTTTGCTAATTCCTTAGCAAGTGTTTCCTCTGTTGTGTCTTCGGGTAATAACTGTCTAACTTGTGAGTCAGTTTGAGTGAGCGAGTCAAACTTCTGAAAGGTATCTATGAACTGTTGTTTGAACTCTTGTTTGGGCTCTTGCTTAAGCTCTGGGTTTGGATTCTCGGTAGAGTCGAGTAGGGCGGCTAATTGTTGTCGTGCCGCTTCGGGCATTTCAGGGATGAGTCGTGCCAGTTCAGTTTGGAGATCTGCTTCTTTGGGCTTTGGTTTAAGTTCTGGTTTCAGTTCTGAGCTGACTTTTGAAGTGTTGACCGATTTTTGAGTGCTCATTAAATACGACTTCCATGTTATCTCGTAAAGAGAAAACTATTAGAAATGGAGCGATTTGTCTATAACTGAGTTTAATGCAGTAAAACGAGGGTTATTTGAAATGCTTATAAATAAAAGTGCTAAAAAAGCACATTCCTGTGGTGATACAGGGGTGACTCAAGATTGTTAATAAAATGTTAACCCGTTGAATCTAATAGGAAAATAGGCCTATTTGGTCTCCCCACAGGGACTCGAACCCCGATCGATCGCTTAGGAGGCGACTGCTCTATCCTGTTGAGCTATGGAGAGACGGGAGTGATTATACTGGTTTTTTCCTCGATGAAAAGCCTTTAAATTTAGTTGCTTATTTCTTATTCAAAAGCTTCGTTTGTTGGTCATCGTTAATCGTTAGCTAGGCGTTGATTAAATCAGCAAACCGTTTGCTTGTCTGTGGTCAAATTTTTATCGCGATATCATTAACCTGAACATTATAGGCTGCTTTCTGATCTACAAGAACAGCGGTGGCGGTATCTTGGGTGACTTGATCTATTTTGACTGTGGCTCGGCTTTTGCCGACGACTGCGCGCATCTTGTCAAAACGGTCGGGAAAGTTTTCTTGCAGGACTAACTGGAAGGAGTCACCAACACGTATGCCATGGCGCCGGCCTAGGTTGATTATCAGCCGGTCATGTTGTTTGGCGACTATCTGACCAAGAATGGGGCGACAGCTTAAACTACGATCTATATCTTGAATGGCTTGAAGTAGTACTTTATCAATATTATTCCCATAGGCAGAGTTCCAGAATCGGTTTTGGTTTGAAGGCACGGTCTCTTGGCGTTTAAACTCCCACGGCGCTGATGAGGTGTAATCTTGGCTCCAGATCTGTTCGCCACTTATACCATGGTATAGGGAAAGTCTGAGTTGAAATTGTCGGATAGGATCACTGCTCCAGAGTCCCAACATGTGATTTTCTGCTGGATCTGTTGAGATATCGATAATTTCAGGTAGCAGCACGTATTGGCTATCGGTTATTTCGCTGAGCCAACTAGGAAGTCGATACCCTCTGATATCGACTAAGGCTTGTTCTATATCTAATCGCTCGTTTGCATGTAAGTGAGGGAAACTACTGTTTGATGCTTGAGTCAATGTATCGCTAATGCGTACAGACAGTGCTTTTTCAAAGAAGCCGATGTTGCCGTAACGTAACTGGGTTCTGTCGTTAATCAAGGATTGGGGGACGAGGATAGCAGCTTTTAGCGACTGACTTTCACACTGGGCCTGATGTGAACTAGCGCCTATTACATCGACTCTGATCATGACGGTCAGTTTATCGCCTTCAATCAGTTCGTTGATTAACTCTACTTTAGCGGCTTGAGATTGCTGCTTTATTGAGAAACTGTCTTGGGTTAACTGGCCATTATTAACCGTTTGTGTGCTGGTAAAGCTGGCTCCATTTTGCAATGTTGCATAGGTAAGAGCCTGATGAATGGCATCTTCACGAGCTTTGGTCACATTGCCATCGACGATATTCGACTCTCCTTTGACCACGACCCAGGCCCCGATTGCTAACTGCGAATAGAGAGAGAGACAGGTAAGGAGAAGCAAGGCTACAAATTTCATCTTTTATCCATTTATCCTTGTAGATGCAGTGTTAATGTATCTATCGACATAAAAATGACAGTTGATTCACTGATAATAAGTTATAGAGAGTATTAAGCAATAAATGTGCCTTTATGGAGTCATTACGTTCTTGAAAAACACCGCGAGTCTAAGTGGGCTGATTAGATATTCATAGCAAGTTGAATCATGCACATGAAACAACTGAGGGGACGCTAAGTTCAACTCTGCATTGAACTTAGCAAGTGAAGGCTAATCTTGATTTACCAGTGTGAGTAATTTTTCTGCAAGCCAGGTGTAATACTTGTCATTACCGTGGATCCAATCATGATTGCCATCATCATATTCAATATCTGACAGATAACTCTGAGGATCTGACACCTCTTGATCAAAGATGGCAGCAGCATTAAAAAAGGTGATGCCGAGTTGACTCCACACATATTCCATTGCATAAAAGTATGAGTAGATTATGTTTGTCATCGACTTTGATTCTTTAAAATATTGACAGAAAGGCGGATCGGATACCACGATCACTCTATGTCCATGATTGTGAAGTTTTAAAAGGATGGATAGCTGATCGGTTAAATCATCGTTGAAGTAATCGACAAACTCTTTGGTGGTGATTTCAGCGACTCCCTCAGGGTATGTTTGTTCCAACCATGTTGAAAATCGCGAGATGTTTTGGTGTGTCTGCATGCCAAGGTTGGTGATGATGGTGGAGTTCGCCGTGGTTTTATCCTGCAGGTGATTGTTCAAGTTATTCAATATTCTTGACCATAGCTTTCTCGATACCGCACTCTCCAGTGGGACAAAATATTCGGCATCGCACATGGCAAATTTCTTTTGTGAGAATCCGGAGCCATTCATCACCATACCGCCACAATGTTGGATATCTATCTTGCTAAATGCAGTGGACAATTTACCCATGTGGCTGTCACCAAACAGACTAATATCAATTTTTTGTTGCTGTGTTGGGTTTACTTGCAGCTTCATTGCGGCTTCGAGTAGCTCATCTTCGCATACCACTTCATCACTGCTCGAGACGTTTATTCCGGACTGTAGAGTGTTAACTGTTTTTTCTTGAGGTGATATGACATGAGTCGTTTTATCAATAACGGAACGAAAGTGCTGCATGACATAGTTAACCGCTTGAGGTGTGACCGATCTAAGGTTTTTCTCAAATCTAAAATCTCCTGCACCGGGAACGGTGATGATTTCGTAGGAGGGGAAGTAAGAGAAATCAACATGGTTATCACTCAGAAATCCCGCCACAGTGCGTAACAATGATTTAGAATGTTGATTGGCTACCATAATATGCTTGTTTGTCATGGTTGCTGTGAGCGGGACTGGTGAAACGGTCAAAATGATCTGAATTTGGGGGTTAATAGATTTTAGCCGGGTAGCAATCTCTTCTAAATCGGTGCGGATCTCTTCATAGCTGAAATTATGGAAGGTATAAATTGAGTCATCAAATAGACCTGATACCACTCCTGGGCAGCTTGGGTAATAAACATCACTGTTATCTTTCCATGCTTCGGTTAATCCAAGGGTAAAAACCAGTAGGTCTGTCGCTAATATCGTCTTTCGCATCTCATTTGATGCCGCGAGCCTGGCTGTAACTAACTCGGCTTGTGAGTCGAAACCTTCTGGATTAAAGCTGGGTCTCAAAAGATCGAAATATATACTGTTATGGGTGTAGACCGCACTATTGATGTCGAATGACTTATCGTTATCACCCATATCAAACCACTGCAGAAGGCACCTTGGAGTGTATAGGTTGCCAAATGCAAAACTGGAGATTTGATTCGTTTCAAGTTTACTTTGATTAAACTGGTAGCCACCACTGTTGAGCCACTTACCAACATGTTGAGCAAAACAAGATCCAATTGAGGATATCCTTGGGTTCTTGATCGCTATATCAATTTGATGCAGTTGGGTGAACTCCTCTTGTCCAAGTTCGATACTGGCTACGGCAGTCCGCCAGAAGGCGTATTTCCCCTGATTATTATAAGGGGTGGAATCGGTTCCCTGCATAATGTTATCTCCATACTTTTGAATTCGACTGTGTCGTTTTTGTGGCGCTTCGTTTCCTTATGGTTAATAAAGCAATTTGTGTGCCTGTAAGTCAGAGATAAGGGATGATAGAAAGATAAAGAGCTGTAAAGTTATGTTCGCTAGGGCCGATAAAATGCTATTACAGATATTTAGTTTCTTTGGGCTAAATGGGATGACTCTTTTACTTGGCTTGATACTTGCTGTTTCTTTAAGAAATAACCGATATTGGTTTAGTGTATGTCATTAACTTTGCTGATTTAGCCATCAGTGTTGTTTATTTTTCGTTTGTTTAATTTAGGGTTTAGCCATGCGTATCATACTGCTTATCTTCTTTGTCTCGTTTCTTAGCAGTTGTGCTCAAGTTAAGCACACAACTAAGTCTATACTTGATGACGGCAATCGATTGCCGTCAAGTTCGGCAATTAATCACATGTCTGAGCAAATAGTAAATGAGTTGGTGAGGCAAAATGATGCTCTACGGTCTAATCAACCTTTGTTGGTGTCAACGCCTGTATTGTTGGCAGATCTAAATAAAACCAACGCAGTGGGTCTTCAACTTCAGCAAGGTTTGACTGCTGCGATGCATCAACATCAATTCAGTTTGGTCGATATTAGTGTGGGCGAGAATATACGTGTGACTCCTGAAGGTGACTTTATATTGACAAGAAATTGGCAACAGTTGCCAGCAGATATCGCCGTTGAACATGTGTTAGTGTCCACCATGAGCATGAGCAGCGAAGGCATGGTCGTGAATGCTAGAATTGTTAATATAACCAATAACCGGGTTGTTTCGGCTTCCCAAGCGAGTTTTGGGCTCACGCAGTTACCTGGTTATTTAAGGTCTTCAGAGAAAGTGGTATCTCAAGATGGTTTGCTTTACCGAAATAACCATATGGGAATGCAAGAGGTGCAGGTGATTGGAGGTTTGAAATGAATAGATGGTTAATATTGATGATGCTTGCACTATCGGGCTGTGCCTCTGATGATCGATACATTGAGTGGGAAACTCAACAACCAGAAAGTTTTCCTAAACTCACTGCAATAGGTTACGCGAGCTTGGATTCTCAACCATCAAAGGATAAGTCACAACGTGTGTTGATGGCGATGCAAGCATCTAAAATCGCTGCATACCGTGAGTTAGCTGAACAGGTGTATGGCCAGGAGTTGTCTGCCAGCAGTCAGGTGAATGATTGGATGTTGACCGATAACACCATTCAAGCGTCAGTGACAGGCATTATTAGAGGGGCGAAAGTGGTAAAAAGTTACCCTGCTGGTGAGCATTATGTGACTGAGTTGGAACTGGACTTTTCTCAGGTTTGGGCGCTATACCAACAAAATAGCAGACCTCAGAAAATAAAGAGTGTGACCTATTTTTAAAGACCGTTTTTAGTATTTCAGTGGCAAGTAATCTCTTGCCACTTTTTTATCACCCGCATTACACGAGCCTATCAGGTGTCGAATTTCTGACGATTACCATTGCTTTCATTAATTTGAAAGCCTGAATGACGTTGAGTTGACTAACTATTGAGTCAGCTTGGTGCAATAGGGAACGATTCAGGAGTGATGAAATTAACCGATAGTCCAGTGAGAACTCGTGCTTTGTAGAGCCATAACCTCGTTCAGCTTGCTAAGCCTTTAAGTTGTTGCCTAATGAGGATATGGTTGAAGTCTTGCCTTTGTCATTATAGGTTAGACTCGACGCATTTCGACTCACTTGCAGAGCTTGAGCGAAGCGATTAACGCTGGCAATATTGAGCTCGATTAAGCTGGTATTTTCTATATTAAGTTGCTGGCATTCTGCGAGTTTTGTTTTGGTAATATCTACCAGCTCAATTAAATGAGGATCAGATGACAAACTCGCGATATCAGGTTGAGATGACAAGTTGTCATCGTTGGCCTTAAGGGCATCAAGTAACTTAGCTTTACTGGAAGCGAGAGAAAGTAAAAGCTCTGCATCTTGATTAACTAGTGCGCTTTTTTCTTCAGAGATCGTTACTTTTAACTCTTGTAATAGCCGGTGTTGTTTTTCAATGATGATAGATAATTGACTCATAAAAACTAGTTAAGATCCTTAAGTTCATTTTCAAACATAGCAATATTACTCGCTAATTTTTCTGGATCAACTTTGTAGCGACCTTCTGCGATAGCAAGCTTAATTTCAGCTACTTTCTTCTTGTCGACTTCAGGAATATCACCGAGTTTTGATTGAATGTTTTGCAATTGCTGAGCTTTGGAAGTGATTGAAACTGAATCACTTTTTGGTGGAGAACTAATTGAACTCGCATTGCTATTTGTCTGGTTTGCTTGGGGATCGGTTTTATTCGCCGATGTTTTGCCAATATGAGAGTTTGCAGCTGTATTTACTTGTTTAATATTAATAGCCATCATTAGGCTCCAGCAGTAAAAAAGGAAGAACATACCCATATATCGGCAGTGATGGATAGAGCTTTAGTAAATTTTTATTGTTATTACATTCTAACTTCAACTTCACCGACACCGATCACTGTAGCATGTAGGCTTTTATTGGAATTCGTGTTCTTGATACGGATTCTATCACCTAAATTGCCATCACGTAGTGCTTCACCTACTGTTTTTATCACTAGAGTCCGTGAACGTGCGAATATGGATACAATATCACCTTTGCAAACAAAGCAGAGGTTGTTACTAAAAATAGGTTGGTTAGGCGGAATTCGCCGTTTTACTCGCGTACCGATAACCTGTTCGACAGTATCAAATTGCTGTCCCCTTAAATAGGTTTGGTCTACATATTGAACTGAAACATCGCCACTAGAAAGTAGATCACCAGGCCCTAAGGTTTCTCTTGCTACGACAACCGGGTAAAGAATGTCGACACGAACGGAGAGAAATATCTGCCAAGGATAATCCAGCTGCGGGCTATCACAACTTATTTTAACAGTATTTGTTCGTTTTATTGCCCTATTTGTCGCGAGTTCTGCTTTTATTGGTGGTAAACATAAAGGTGGGGTAAGACGGGAGTCTAAGCTCTGGGGGGTAATTTTAATCTTAGCTCCATCAGCAACATTTATCTTTTTCTCTATAACCTCTATAGCTAATTTAGATATGGCCGATAAGCTGGGTATACTAGCCTGACTTGCGCCAAAGCTCGGTATAGAAAAGAAAACCGTAAATAAAATGAGTATATTTTTTATTTTCATAATGAATAGACTAGCTTGATTCACTAGATTACACCTATACTTTCGTAAAGACCGAGATTTTACATTTCTCAAATCGAGAGAATGAGTCAGAAACTTGACTAATTCAGTGGTCTGGTTGTGAGGTCTATCTACTTAAGCAATTAATATGCCTATACTCATTGAATAATGAAATGTAGGTCAGCATCCAAAAGACGACAAGGCAAGCGTATTATGTCAAGTATTCTTGAGTCAGTTAACAAACGAACCCAGTTAGTTGGGGCCAATCGGTTAGAGCTTCTACTTTTTAAGCTTAACGGTCGCCAAAGGTTTGGAATCAACGTGTTCAAAGTTAAAGAGGTACTCCAATGCCCACCTCTTACAAGTTTACCTAAACTAAATCCTTTCGTAAAAGGTGTTGCTCATATTCGCGGGGCAACTATTTCGGTTATCGATTTGAGTGCGGCAACGGGTGGTCGCCCTATCGAGAATATCGATGGTTGCTTTATTATTATCTCTGAGTACAACCGAAGTATTCAGGGCTTTCTTGTCAGATCAGTTGAACGTATCATTAATATGAACTGGGAGGCGATTATGCCGCCTCCAGAGGGCTCTGGAAAATACTCCTATCTAACGGCTGTTACTGAGATTGAAGGAGAATTGGTTGAGATCCTAGATGTTGAAAAGATTCTCGACGAGATCTCACCAGTTAAGACTGAAATTAGTCAGGAACTTAGTGAGAGTCTAACCATAGATAAAGAACAGTATTTCCATATTATGGTGATAGATGATTCTGCAGTGGCTCGAAAGCAGATTATTCGTGCGCTTGAAGCATTGGGGTTGCAAATTGATACAGCCATTGATGGTAAAGATGCACTGAATAAACTAACCAAGATGGCTGAAGAGATGGATGATGTGTCAAAAGAGATCCCATTAATTATCTCTGATATTGAGATGCCTGAAATGGATGGGTATACCCTAACTGCGGAGATAAGGGATAATCCGAAATTAAAAGATATTAAAATTGTGCTGCATACTTCATTGAGTGGAGTTTTTAATCAGGCTATGGTAGAAAAAGTTGGTGCAGATGATTTTATTGCAAAATTCAACCCTGATGAACTTGCAGCAGCAGTGAATAAGCACTTGAGTTTATAATGATTGTTGTGCGCTGTTTTATATTAAGCTTGTTTCTTTTTTACTGCTAATGTATAAACCAGCGCTCTGTACGATTAAATGCTGTAATAGCCTATTTTACTGATATTAGGACACCAAGGTGCCAAACAAATCACTTGCTGAAACTGAATACACACAATTTAGGTTATTTCTGGAACAACACAGTGGAATTGTGTTGGGTGATAATAAGCAGTATCTAGTGCGTAGTCGCCTAGCACCTTTGATGGGGCAATATAATCTTCCTTCGTTGTCAGAAGTTGTAAAGCATTCCATGAGACCTACGGAGCGACAGTTACGAGCTTCTGTGATCGATGCCATGACTACAAATGAAACCTTATGGTTTAGAGACAGGTATCCATTTGAGTTGTTATCTAATAAATTGTTACCTGAATACAGTCGACTTGGACGACCTCTAAAGATTTGGTCTGCTGCATGTTCATCAGGTCAAGAGCCATACTCTTTGGCTATGACTATTCTTGAGTACCAACAAAAGAAACCTGGCAGTCTACCTGGCAACGCATCTATTTTGGCAACCGACCTTTCACCGTCGATGTTGGATCGCTGTAAGCATGCAGAATATGACAATCTAGCCTTAGGAAGAGGTTTGTCTGATGAGCGTAAACGTCAATTTTTTGCGGCTACCAATAACGGCACTATGGTGATCAATGATAATGTTAAGCGCCTGGTAAATTTCAGAGCTCACAATCTGCTTGAAAGTTATACCTTGCTGGGTAAATTTGACATTATCTTTTGTCGTAATGTACTTATCTACTTTTCTCCTGAGGCAAAAGCGAAAATATTGCGGCAATTTGCTGCCGCTTTAAACCCCAAAGGGATACTCTTTCTTGGCGCATCTGAGTCAATTGCCGGTTTAACGGAAGAGTTTGATATGGTTCGCTGTAACCCCGGCATCTATTATCAGAAGAAAACGTAATTGCAGGTGCGAGGACGCTCGTTAATAAGTTGGTTACGAGGGCGTTCTCAGGATTAATTTATAACATCAATACGATAAACTAGGGGTGTAGTATCTTCTAGGATACTCTCAATCTCGCTGCGAGATGCCAACATCTTGGCTACGGGTACGTTCACCAGCTCACTTCAAGCAAAATCAACCAAAGGAATTGAGTTGGACAGAGTCCATCTCAATTTGTTTCTCCTAGCTGGCGACTTTTCCGTCGCCCAGTGAGCTGTCTAGCAACATCCTCGAATCTTCCTCCCTTTTTTGGCACAACTATTGCTACATTATTGTCAACAAGTTCAGGAGGCAATTTTATGGCGATTAATTTTGATAAGGCGTTAGGAGTTCACCAATACACTCTTGGGATCCGTGCCCAACGTGCAGAGGTCATCTCTTCTAATATCGCTAATGCCGACACTCCTCACTATAAAGCCCGTGATGTTGATTTCGATAAGGCTCTGCAAGCCGCAACGAGCCGTCAACGTGGTCTTGTTATGACGGGTAATGACGGCAAACATTTTGATCTAGCCGCCCTCTCTGAGCAACATTATGGCTATAGAGTGCCAAATCAGCCTGATACTGGTGATGGAAATACGGTCGATATTCAGCAAGAGCAATCAGAATTTATGCAGAATGCACTTGAGTATCAAATGTCTCTAGGATTTTTAGACAGTAGATTTTCTGGGCTTAAAAAAGCCTTGAGAGGTGATTAATTATGAGCTTATTTAATATCTTTAATGTCTCGGGTTCTGGGATGTCTGCTCAGTCGGTAAGGTTAAATACTACAGCCAGTAATATTGCGAATGCAGATTCTGTCTCCAGTAGTATTGATGCAACCTATCGTGCTCGACACCCTATTTTTGAGGCCGAAATGGCCAAAGCCAGCCACCAGCAACAGTCTTCTCAATCTGTTGTAGTAAAAGGCATTGTTGAGAGTGATGCGCCTTTGCAGAAGGAGTTTTCTCCCAATCATCCAATGGCTGATAATGATGGTTTTATTTATAAACCGAATGTGAATGTGATGGAGGAGATGGCCGACATGATATCTGCATCTCGTTCCTATCAAATGAATGTCCAGGTAGCTGAAGCGGCGAAGTCAATGCTTCAGCAAACTCTCAGAATTGGCAAATAGAAGGAGGTAATCAGTGAGCCTCATTAATCCGTTAAATAGTGCGCAAACGTTAGGTGGAACTTCGCAGACATCAAATCAGTCTGTGGCGCCAGCAAAACAAACAGCATCGGCGGTTCAAGCTGCTACAACTCAAAGTGCTGAGCAGACTTCAACAACAGGTAATCCTTTTATTGATGCGATTCGTCTTCCTGATGAATCATCGACCCCAGAGCCAAATAATCAAGAGTTGACTCAGGAGGATTTCTTTTCATTACTGAGTCAACAGCTGTCGATGCAGGACCCTTTTAAGCCCGTCGATAACGACCAGATGATTGCACAAATGGCTTCGTTTTCGACAGTGGATGGCATTAATAATCTCAATGATGAAATTATTAATCTGAATACTGTTATGACGTCAAGCCAAGCGCTGCAAGCTTCAGGTCTCGTCGGGCAAAAAGTACTAATTCCATCAGATACAGGTAATGTCTCAGCTGAAGGTCGAGAGATCAAAGGGATTATCAGTACTCCTGAAACAATCGAAAGTATCACAGTGCGTGTCGAGGATGATACCGGTCAGTTGATTAAGACTTTTACTGTTGATGGCAGTGCGGGGGGAAATATCGATGTCAGTTGGGATGGACTGAATAAAAATGGTGAACCAGTAGCCGATGGCAATTACTCCATCAAAGCTTCCGGTAAGGTTGATGGTAAGAGTGAAGAACTGGCCGTTTCAACTTATGCCCATGTCACCAGCGTTTCATTAGGTACGGCCAGTACTGGTGCCATCCTTAATTTACGTGGGGTTGGCGGGATTAAGATTGGTGATGTCTTAGCTGTCTCTGAAAGCTAATTAGAAATGAATTTAAATCGAGGTGAATTATGTCGTTTAACATAGCATTGAGTGGTATTTCCGCTGCCCAGAAAGACTTAAATACTACAGCGAATAACATCGCTAACGTTAACAGCATCGGTTTTAAAGAATCTAGAGCTGAGTTTGCTGATGTTTACGCAAACTCAATTTTTGCTAATGGTAAAACTGCGGTTGGTGGTGGTGCTACGACGAGTCAGGTTGCTCAGCAGTTTCATCAAGGTAGTTTACAATTTACCAATAATGCCTTAGACATGGCGATCAATGGTGGCGGTTTCTTTGTCACATCTAGTGGATTGGATTCACAAGACCACACCTTTACTCGCGCAGGGGCTTTTAAGGTCGACTCCAATAACTACTTGGTTGACTCTCAAGGTAATTTCTTGCAAACGTTCGGTGTAGATAAAGATGGGAATTCGACTTCTGTGAGCTTAACCACAACGAGTCCCGTTATTATTCCAGATTCGGCAGGTAGTCCAAAGAAAACAGATGGAATAGGCATACAGATGAATCTAAATGCGGCAGATTCAACATTAGATCCCGCTGCATTTGATCCCAATGACCGTGATACTTATAACAATTCGACAGCGGTGACTATGTATGACTCTCTAGGTGAGCCTCATGTTATGACAACCTATTTTGTTCGTCCACCTCAAGCGGCATACACGGGTGCAAGCCACTGGGTCGCATTTTATGCCGTTGATGGTAAACAAGTTGATTTGGCCGGTGCCGCAGGTACGTACCAGACCGATGCTAACAGTGATGGAACTGCTGACGGTACAGGCACTGCGACAAATGCTGGTGGCTGGAAAGGTTCGGTAATGACCTATAATGATACCGGTGCTTATACTGGAAGCGATCCCGCTGTTATCTTAACTGAAGAGTTAGGTGTTAATGGTGCTGGTGTTTTAGGTCCTGGAGCCGATGGTACACAGAGTTTGACGGTTAAATTCAATAATCCGACTCAATATTCGTCTACTTTTGAAGTGACTGAATTAACTCAAGATGGCACCACCGTGGGTCGTTTGACTAATGTTGAAGTGGGCGCCGATGGCCTGATTAATGCCAGTTATAGTAATGGTTCCACAGTACCGCTAGCCCGAGTTGCTCTGGCTCGCTTTGCTAATGAACAAGGTTTGACTCAAGTGGGAAACACCTCTTGGAAGGCCAGTTTAGATTCAGGTATTGCACTCGCAGGTGAAGCAAACAGTGGTACATTTGGCAGTATACGTTCGTCAGCACTTGAGCAGTCAAATGTAGACTTGACGACTGAGCTGGTGGATCTTATCTCTGCCCAACGAAATTTTCAGGCTAACTCGAGAACGTTGGAAGTAAACAATACGCTGCAGCAGACGATACTTCAGATCCGTTAATCGCTGAGAAGAACAAGCCGTGGCTTAAAAGCTAAGGCGAATACGACTAGCGGTTACGGAACGCTTCGCTCACAGTAAAGTCAAAAGTAATGCCGTACATTTAAAGCAAAATCAAATAATTGATTTTGCTTTTTTATTAGTCTTAAGTTTTTACCGTAAGCGCCAGCGTTCCGTCATCTGTTGACTCTTTATCTTAGCCTGCGAGACTTTCTAATTGGCACGTAATTTGCTCTATATTATTTAATATAGAGAATTAAGTGAAAGATTGACGGAGGAGCGGATGGACAAATTACTCTACGTCGCGATGAGCGGCGCTAAGCAGAATATGAATTCGCTTGCGGTTCGTGCGAACAACTTAGCCAATGCCAATACTGATGGTTTTAAAGCCAGTATGGCACAAGCCCGTTCGATGCAAGCCTTTGGTGAAGGTTTGCCAACCCGAGTATTTGCAATGACAGAGAGCCCATCGGCAGATTTTTCTTCTGGTCCGATTAAGACGACTGGACGGGATCTTGATATTGCCGTTAATGGCAGTGGTTGGATTGCTGTGCAAGGTGCCGACGGGGGTGAAGCATATACTCGTTCCGGGAGTTTAAGTTTTGATACCTCTGGTTTATTACGTAACGACAGAGGAAACCCAGTAATGGGGGATTCCGGTCCTATCGTACTACCGCTTCCTATTGAGAAAGTTGAAATAGCTCAAGATGGCATTATTTCGGTAAGGCCATTAGGGGCAACAGCTGAAGTGATTGAAGAGGTGGGTCGAATTAAGTTAGTTAACCCAGGCGATCAAAACATGATGAGAGGTGCTGATGGTCTATTCAGACAGATGTCAGGAGAGATAGCACCCGCAGATCCATTTGTTAGTGTTGAAAGTGGCGCTGTTGAAGGCAGTAATGTGAATGCTGTCGATGAGATGGTGTCTTTGATTAGTATACAACGTCAATTTGAGATGCAAGTCAAAATGATGAAAACTGCTGAAGAGATGGACCAAGCATCAGCTTCGTTAATGCGCATTAGCTAGGAGATATATTATGCATCCGGCGTTATGGATAAGTAAGACTGGGTTAGATGCCCAGCAAACAGACATTTCAGTGATCTCCAATAATGTGGCTAATGCCAGTACCGTTGGCTATAAAAAAAGTCGTGCTGTTTTTGAAGACCTCTTATATCAAACCGTCAATCAGGCTGGCGGTGTGAGCGCATCAAATACTAAGCTGCCTAACGGTCTTAATATTGGTGCGGGGACAAAAGTGGTTGCCACGCAAAAAGTGTTTACTCAAGGCAACATGCTCACCACTGATAACTCTTTAGATTTGATGGTTGAAGGGCCTGGTTTTTTTGACATCCAGTTACCAGATGGGACCGCAGCTTATACCCGAAATGGACAATTTACCTTAGATGATACGGGGCAAATAGTGACTTCTGGTTCCGGTTACGTGGTTCAGCCCTCAATTACAATTCCGGATAATGCAACAGGTATTACGGTTTCTGCTGAGGGTGAAGTTTCAGTTAAAACGCCGGGTACTGCAGAGAGTCAGGTGGTTGGTCAGTTAACTATGTCCGACTTTATTAATCCAAGTGGATTAGATCCTATGGGTCAGAATTTATATACTGAAACGGGAGCCAGTGGCACACCCATTCAGGGAACTGCCTCGTTAGATGGTATGGGAGCCATTCGTCAGGGAGCATTGGAAACATCGAATGTTAATGTGACCGAAGAACTGGTGAACTTGATAGAGAGTCAACGTATTTATGAGATGAACTCTAAGGTTATCTCTGCTGTCGATCAAATGCTGTCATATGTTAATCAAAACTTGTAGAGGCATCGACATGAATAAGTTATTGCTTTGGGGCATATTGATAATATTGTTTATGCCAGCATTAGTAGGCTGTAGTTCAACGGGGAGAAAACCCATTGCAGACGACCCTTATTATGCCCCGGTTTACCCAGAGGCTCCACCGACTAAAATTGCGGCAACAGGTTCAATGTACCAGGACAGTCGAGCATCTAGCCTCTATTCAGATATTAAAGCCTTGAAGGTGGGTGATATCATTACGGTGATCCTAATGGAGCAGACTCAAGCAAAGAAAAGTGCTAACAATGAGATTAAAAAAGGCACGGACTTAAGTTTGGATCCTATCTATGCAGGTGGTGGTAATATTACGATTGGTGGGCAACCTATCGATTTGAAATATTCAGACAGTATGAACACTAAACGGCAATCTGATGCAGATCAAAGTAATAGCTTATCTGGCAGTATCTCCGCAAATGTAATGCAGGTATTGAATAATGGCAATTTAGTCATTCGTGGCGAAAAATGGATAAGCATTAATAACGGTGATGAGTTTGTACGCCTTACTGGTGTTGTTCGTTCACAGGATATACGTCCAGATAATACTATCGACTCTCCACGCGTCGCCAATGCACGGATCCAGTACAGTGGAACGGGGACCTTTGCCGAGGTTCAAAAAGTGGGCTGGTTAAGCTCTTTCTTTATGGGCAGTTGGTGGCCTTTCTAAGGGGAATGAAAATGAAACTTAAACTATTTTATCTATTTGTTTTGCTGTTAGTTTCAGGTACTAGTCAAGCACAGAGGATAAAGGATATTGCCAATGTCCAAGGTGTGAGAACGAACCAATTGATAGGTTATGGCTTAGTTGTCGGTTTGCCTGGAACTGGCGAGAAAACAACTTACACAGAACAAACCTTTAAAACTATGCTGAAAAATTTCGGCATTAATTTGCCGGATAACCTAAGGCCAAAAATTAAAAATGTTGCCGTGGTCGCGGTTAGTGCTGAAATGCCCGCATTTATTAAACCAGGTCAAACTCTTGACGTTACGGTTTCAAGTTTAGGAGAGGCGAAAAGTTTGCGAGGAGGCACATTACTGCAAACTTTCCTCAAAGGGGTTGACGGCAATGTGTATGCCATTGCGCAGGGAAGTATGGTTGTCAGTGGCTTTAGTGCTGAGGGGTTGGACGGGTCTAAAGTAATTCAAAATACACCGACAGTGGGTCGTATTCCTAACGGTGGAATTGTGGAAAGAACCGTGATCACACCATTTTCAACGGGTGATCACCTCACATTTAACCTGCGCCGTGCAGACTTTTCGACGGCGAAGAGATTAGCCGATGCCATTAATGAACTGCTTGGTCCAGGAATGGCGAGGCCTCTGGATGCCGCATCAGTTCAAGTCAGTGCACCAAGGGATGTTTCACAACGTGTTTCCTTTCTTGCCACTCTTGAGAATATTCAAGTAGAACCCGCCACTGAATCGGCAAAAGTGATCGTAAACTCGCGTACAGGCACGATAGTTGTCGGTAAAGGTGTTCGTTTGCTGCCTGCGGCGGTGACTCACGGTGGTCTGACGGTGACGATTGCTGAAGCCACTCAGGTTTCGCAACCCAATCCTCTGGCTGGCGGGCAAACAGTGGTGACGGCTAATAGTACTGTGGATGTCGAAGAGGAAGACAGCCGTATGTTTATGTTCAATCCCGGTACGACTCTCGATGAGTTGGTCAGGGCGGTTAATTTGGTCGGAGCTGCACCATCGGATGTGCTCGCGATATTAGAAGCATTGAAAGTTGCCGGAGCCTTACATGGCGAGCTCATTATAATCTAATCTTAATTAGAATCATTATCTTCCAATCTAAAGGCTTAGTTTATCGACTAGGCCTTTAATGTTTCTGAAGGAGAGATTTTAAGAACATTAACAGGACGAGAATTATCTTAGATAACTGGTATGTCTTTTGCATTATGTAGTTATAAACGTCTATTTATTGTCGCAATAGCTGGAATACATTATGGAAAAGCTGTCAAATTCTTCTCACTTTTTGGACCTTGGAGGTCTAGATTCCCTTAGAGCTAAAGCCCAAAAAAATGATAAGGCAGCTTTGAAAGAGGTCGCTCAACAGTTTGAAGGTATTTTTGTACAGATGCTAATGAAAAGTATGCGTGAAGCTAATGCTGCTTTTGAATCTGACAGCCCAATGAATAGTCAGTACACCAAGTTTTATGAACAGATGCATGATCAACAGATGTCTTTGAATCTCTCGGATAAAGGGATGTTAGGGCTCGCAGATTTGATGATACAGCAGCTTTCTCCAGAGACCAGCAAGGTTACTCCTTCATCGGTATTACGTAATGATGGCAATCTTGGTGGCGGTATTGAGCAGACGATGGTGATGAGTCGTGTTGCAAGATCTGAGTCTCAATCCAGCCCACAATCTGAGTCCCATAAGAAAGCGGCAAGTGATCCGCTACAAACTGTCTTATCAGGCAAACAATTGCCGTCAGAGGTGCCATATTCGAATATGACATTCAATGACCGCAATGACTTTGTGGCTCAACTTTATCCCCATGCCCAAAAAGCTGCTGCTGCATTGGGAACTCAAGCCGAAGTACTCATCGCTCAATCTGCGTTGGAGACAGGCTGGGGCCAGAAGATGGTGAAACGACCCAGCGGCGATTCAAGCAATAATTTATTTAACATCAAGGCTGATAATCGTTGGCAGGGAAATAAAGCCGCAGTCAAAACGTTAGAGTTCGACCAAGGGATCGCTGTACAACAAAGAGCTGATTTTCGTGTGTACGATAATATTAAACAAAGTTTTGATGACTTTGTGAGCTTCATCTCTGAAGGACCTCGCTATCAAGAGGCAATGAAGAAAGCAGCCAATCCAAATGAATTTATAAAGGCGTTACAAGATGCTGGTTATGCCACTGATCCGAAATATGCAGACAAGGTGATGAAGGTAATGAAGTCGCTTTCTTCAGAGATACAAGCAGTTTTACCTAGGGAAGCACAATGAAAACTCTGTTTATCATTATCCAGCAGCTTAGGAGTGCCAAGTAATGGGTATGGATCTTCTTAATATCGCACGGACCGGTGTGTTGGCTGCTCAGTCTCAACTAGCAGTGACCAGTAATAATATTACTAACGCCAATACTCAAGGCTATCACAGGCAAGTCGCAGAACAATCCAGTCTAGATAATCAACAACTTGGTGGCAATTTCTATGGTGCTGGAACCTACATCTCTGATGTTAAACGTATTTATAACGATTATGCAGCCAGAGAGCTGAGAATAGGTCAAACCAGTGTTAGTGGGGCTCAGACCTCTCAAGTTAAGTTAAATGAGTTGGATCAACTATTTTCACAAATTGGTAAGTCTGTTCCTCAAGGTCTTAATGATCTATTTGCTGGATTAAATAGTTTAGCGGATCTTCCTGATGATCTTGGGATCAGAGGGAGCGTATTAGGTTCGGCAAATCAGCTTGCCAGTGGTTTGAATCAGATGCAATCTCATTTAGATGGCCAGATGAAACAAACTAATGATCAGATCTCTGGTATCACCGACCGTATTAATGAGATCGGTAAAGAGTTAGGTCATATAAATCAGGAGTTAATGAAGTCCCAAGGCGAGGACATGAGCTTACTAGACAAACAAGATGCTTTGATTCAGGAGTTGAGTCAGTACTCACAAGTTAACGTGATCCCTTTAGATACCGGGGCAAAAAGCGTCATGTTAGGGGGGGCTGTGATGTTAGTCTCCGGTGAAGTGTCTATGTCAATCGGGACAACTGTGGGTGATCCATATCCTGGAGAGTTGAGAGTGACGAGTTCTGCAGGTTCGGCGACCATGGTGATTGACCCTACACAGATGGGTGGTCAGCTTGGTGCTTTATTTGAGTTTCGTGATGATACGTTAGTACAAGCTCAACTTGAAATAGGCCAACTTGCTTTAGGTGTCGCGGATGCATTTAATCAAGCCCAGTCTCAAGGGTTTGATCTCTCAGGTGCGCTGGGTAAAAATATCTTTACTGATATTAATGACCCTAGTATGTCAGTTGGCCGTGTCGGTGGGTTTGGTACCAATACAGGGAATGTAAACCTTAGGGTTAACATTGATGATACTTCCGCATTAAACGGGTCAAGTTATGATCTGACTTTTACCACTCCTGCAACATACGAGCTTAAAGATACGAGCACAGGTGTCGTCACGCCGCTGATTTTAAATGGCACTCAACTTGATGGTGGTGATGGTTTTTCGATTCACATCGATTCAGGTGCGTTTGCCGATGGTGATAAATTTGAAATTCGCCCTTCGGCGGGGGCTGCAGCAGGTATAAAAGTTGAGATGACCGATCCGAAAGGGATCGCCGCTGCCGGCCCGAATATTACTGTCGGAGCCGCTAACTCTGGAAATACTCAGGTTGAAATTGTCAGCATAGATAGAAATAACGCCAATCTTCCTCTGACTGGATCTGAGCTGACGTATCAGATAGACCCAGTCGGCAATACTTTTACCGTATTCGATGCATCCGGTACGTTAGTGAGTGCTGCAGCGCCTTATACACCACCGACAATCACCAGTAATGGTTTTAGTTTCAATGTTAACACTACATCCACATCTACAGAGAGTTTCACATTTGATTTCGCTTTTGCCGAAGGGGATAACAGCAATGCTGTGGCAATGGCCAAACTTAGTGAAGCTAAATTGATGAACACTGGTGGCTCTAATACTAGTGGCTCAACATTAGCTGATGTATATGAAGGCACTAAATTAGTTATCGGCGGTAAAGCCAAGGCCGCATCGGTAGCCGTTGGATCGGCCGAAGCTGTGTTTTCTCAAGCTTACAATCGAGTCCAGAGTGAGTCAGGAGTTAACCTTGATGAAGAAGCTGGCAACTTAATTCGATTTCAACAAGCTTATCAAGCGTCAGCAAGAATCATGACCACAGCTTCAGAGATTTTCGACACTTTATTTAATTCAGTTCGATAGGGGAGGAGAATATGAGAATTTCAACTTCACAGATGTTTAACCAAACTATCAATAGCGTGTTAGATAAGCAAACGTCTACGAGTAAGATTTTAGATCAGCTTTCGAGTGGTAAAAGAGTTAATACAGCGGGGGATGATCCTGTTGCCTCCCTTGGTATCGATAATCTGAATCAGCAAAATGCCTTAGTCGATCAATTTATGAAAAATATCGACTATGCCAATAATCGTCTTAGTTTGAGTGAAAGTAAACTGGGCACTGCTGAAACATTAGTGGCTTCAACACGAGAGCAAGTGATCCGTGCAATCAATGGTGGTATGTCGACTTCAGAGCGGCAAATGATTGCCGATGAGTTGCGTGGCACTTTAGAAGAGCTTCTTGCTGTAGCGAATACTAGAGATGAATCAGGTAATTATATTTTTGGTGGTAATCAAACTGGTCAGCAGCCTTTTGCTTTTGATAACGCAGGAGATATCGTATACAGCGGTGACAATGGAGCACGTCAATCCGTTATTGCGTCTGGAGTGACGGTCGCGACAAACATTCCTGGTGACACGGCATTTATGAATGCACCTAGTGGACTGGGAGATTACAGCGCCAATTATCTGGCTAGTCAAGTGGGTGATTTTTCAGTAGATAGTGCAAAAATCACCAGTCAAGCTACTTATGTTGAAGATACTTATACCTTCACTATGGTTGGAGCAAATCTTGAAGTTAGGGATTCAAGTTCTGCTTTAGTGACGACGGAAGTCGGTTTCGATCCTGCTAATCCAGTCTCTTTCAATGGTATGGAAGTGAAGTTAGATGGCTTGCCAGCGAATGGCGATAGCTTTTCAATTACGCCTCAATCAGAGGTGAGTATTTTTGACACCATAAATCAAGCGATTGCCTTAATCGAAGATGCAAATAAAGTGAATACACCGCAAGGTGTATCTGAGTTGGCACAGATATTGAATAATATTGATAGTGGTGTCAATCAATTAAGTATTGCTCGAAGCGAAACAGGGAACAGCCTAAAAAGCTTAGACAGTTACAGTACGCAACATGTAGAGGAAAAGTTAGTGAATAGCTCGACTCTCTCTATGTTGGAAGACCTTGATTACGCATCGGCGATTACGGAGTTTGAGAAACAGCAGTTGGCTTTAAATGCAGTTTCAAGTGTGTTTAGCAAAGTAGGGTCTGTTTCACTGTTCGATTATATATAGACCTCAATATTGAACCTATAAATCAATTTAATTTAGCCAAGGTGCAATCTTGGCCTTGTACTAAAAGAGGAAGTCAAAATGGCTATTACAGTTAATACGAATGTGACATCATTGAAAGCGCAGAAAAACCTGAATACATCCAGTAGTAATCTAGCTACGTCAATGGAACGTTTATCCAGTGGGTTGAAGATTAACAGTGCAAAAGATGATGCGGCAGGTCTTGCTATTTCAAACCGTCTAAACTCCCAAGTTCGTGGTTTGGAAGTAGGCATGCGAAACGCTAACGATGCAATCTCTATTGCACAAATTGCTGAAGGCGCGATGCAAGAGCAAACTAATATGCTTCAGCGCATGCGTGATTTGACCATTCAGTCTGAAAACGGTGCAAACAGTACAGACGATTTAGTCGCGCTAAAGGCTGAAATGGATCAATTGGTGACAGAAATTGATAATATCGGAACCAGTACGGCTTTTGGTAATACAAAGCTGATGCAAGGTGGTTTTTCAGCGGGCAAAAATTTCCAGGTTGGTCATCAAGATGGTGAAGATGTCAAAATTACTGTTAAGAAGACAGATAAGACCACACTTTCCGTTGCCGCACTCAATAATGCCACGTCAGCAAACCGTGCATCGTCATTAGCTGCCATCGATAAAGCCATTAAAACCATCGATACTCAACGAGCTGATCTTGGTGCGGTGCAGAATCGTTTAGCACATAACATCAGCAACAGTGCCAACACCCAAGCTAACGTTGCCGATGCCAAAAGTCGTATTGTAGATGTCGATTTCGCTAAAGAAACAGCGACGATGACGAAAAACCAGGTACTGCAACAAACGGGTTCAGCGATGCTTGCTCAGGCGAACCAACTGCCACAGGTAGCACTTTCTCTTTTAGGGTAACGTGGCATACCATAAAGCGACTCGCATATGTAAGTATGGAGTCGCTTTTAGTTATCTGTTTTATCAATTATTTCTTCTGTTCATTTGTTATGATTTATTTTATTTTTACTTTTTTATCAAAAAAGATTAAAGATAAAAAATCCTCTGCCGTTAAATATACTGTAACCCAAATGCTCCGCCTGGCTAAGAAGACAGGCAACGTTTCAAGCCAGGTATAAAGAGGAAACAAATTATGGCTATTACAGTAAATACGAACGTCACATCACTGAAAGCACAGAAAAACCTTAATAGTTCTAGTGGTAATTTAGCCACCTCTATGGAGCGTTTATCAAGCGGCTTACGTATTAACAGCGCAAAAGATGATGCGGCAGGTCTAGCGATTTCAAACCGTCTTAATAGTCAAGTTCGTGGCCTCGAAGTCGGTATGCGTAACGCAAATGATGCAATCTCAATTGCTCAAATTGCAGAAGGCGCGATGCAAGAACAGACTAACATGCTACAACGTATGCGTGACTTGACTGTTCAGGCTGAAAACGGTGCAAACAGTACAGATGATATTGCAGCATTAAAAGCTGAAATGGATCAGCTTGTAAATGAAATCAATGATATTGGTACTAATACCGCTTTTGGTAATACCAAATTGATGACTGGTGGTTTCTCTGCGGGTAAAAATTTCCAGGTTGGTCACCAAGATGGTGAAGATATTAAAATTACCGTTAAGAAAACGGATAAAGTTTCATTGTCAGTTGGGGCTCTTGTTCTAGCAACGTCGGCTAACCGAGCTTCAGCTCTAGGTGCTATAGATAAAGCCATTAAGACCATTGATACTCAACGTGGTGACTTAGGTGCGATTCAAAACCGTCTTGCTCATAACATCAGTAACAGTGCAAATACTCAGGCAAACGTAGCCGATGCTAAGAGCCGAATTGTAGATGTGGATTTTGCAAAAGAGACGTCTGCAATGACCAAGAATCAGGTATTGCAACAAACAGGCTCAGCTATGCTAGCTCAGGCTAACCAGTTACCTCAAGTTGCTCTATCACTACTATAATATTAACTAAAGATTAGTTGATGATATAGTTGAAAGGGAGGTTCGGTTACGGATCTCCCTTTGTTCTTTTTAGGACAGTGAAGTTATTTGGTGAGAGGAGAATATAGTTATGGATATCAATTTTACAAACTCATCCAGCACTGCAACGGCTAAAATAGAAGTCGCTACTGCGCCAGTAAAATCGACGGCTGCAGAGAGTACTGAGTTGGAGCGCCGCGCAACGATTCAAGCGGTGGAGGAGACTGAAAAGGATACTGAAGTTCAGTCAAAAAGCAGTCAAGCTGAAATGCAGCAATTGGTCGAAGATCTCTCTGATATGATGTCAGTGATGCGTAAAGGTTTAGCGTTTAAAATCGACGAGAGTTCAGGTAAGAATATTGTCAGCGTTATGGACGTTGAGTCTGGTGATATCATTAGACAAATCCCTAATGAAGAAGCGTTGAAATTAGCACAGAAGTTGTCTGAAGTAACGGGTCTTCTGATGAAGACTGAAGCGTAAATAGTCAGTTTTAACATTATAGATTTATGAGGTATTTATGGCATTAACAGCGACGGGAATAGGTTCAGGGCTCGATATCAACACTATTGTCGGTGTTTTAGTTGATGCTGAGAAATTGCCTAAAGAAGCTATTTTTGATAAAACGGAAAAAACTATTGATGCAAAAGTGTCAGCAATAGGCACCTTAAAAAGCGCTTTGTCGACTTTTCAGGATGCATTAGAAAAACTTAAAGATGGCAATAATATTAACCAGAAAACGGTATCGACTGGTGACAGCAAGTTTTTGACTGCTACGGCAGATAAAACAGCCCAGACAGGTAGTTACAGTTTAATAGTCAAACAATTAGCAACTGCCCATAAAGTCGCGGGGGCCAATACCCTTGATCCTACAATACCTGTTGGAGAAGGAAGCCTAGATTTAACCGTTAATGGTAGTAGTTTTTCTGTCACTGTTGGAGCAACCGACTCACTTGCAGATATTGCCAAAAGTATCAATGACGCCACTGATAACGTTGGGGTAACAGCAACGATTATTACCAGTGATCTTGGAAGTCGATTGGTGCTGAGTTCAGATGTGGAAGGAACAGATAGTCAGATATCCTTGGTTGCCAATGATACTGTTGGTTCTGGGCTGAATGATATGTTTGGTGGTGCGAACTTAATCGAACTTCAAGTTGCTAAGCCATCAATTATCCATGTAGATGGTCAGGAGTTAACCTCTCAAACCAATGAGGTTAAGGGGGCCATTACTGGCGTTACGCTATCTCTTACTGCTGAAGATTTGAATACCACTAGTACAGTTAAAATTGAACTGGATAAAGAGGGAATTAAAGAGAACATCACTGGTTTTGTCGATGCTTATAATAGTCTTATGGGATCTATCGATAAGCTTAGTGCTTATGATATAGAAAAAGAGACCGCAGCAGCGCTTCAAGGGGACTCTATGATCCGCTCTATAGAGTCTCAAACCCGTAATCTGATCAGCTCTCGAGTGACCGTAGATGGTGAAACCGTTGCGCTTTACGATATTGGAATCTCAGCAGATCGCTATGGAAAACTCACTATAGACAGTGAAAAACTTGATAAAGTGATCGATGAAGATATCGGTAGTATTGAAGGCTTGTTTTCAACGGAGACAAGCGGAATTGCGGTTAAGTTAGATGATCTTGTAGAAGGTTATGTTAAAACCAGTGGTCTTATCGATTCCAGAAATAATGCCTATACTAGTGATAAACAGAGATTAGACGATCAACGAGAAGCGTTTTCATTAAAGATGGAACAACTGCAAGCTAGACTTTTCAAACAGTTTAATGCCATGGATCTTGTTGTTGGTCAGCTAAACCAACAAGCTGGTGGTATTATCAATGGGCTCAACTCCCTTCCTGGAGTTGTTAGGGCTCAAAGTTAAAACATCTATTATTTTGGAGTGAAATTTGACGAGTTTTCTTGAGTTGGAAGCGTTGAACAAATCTCTCGCTGAGTTGTTAACTATTTTGGATAAAGAACCTGCGGAAAATGAGCTGGCGGATGAGTTGGTATCAAACTTGCTTGACTTAGTTGGTAGGCGTCAACTTTTGCTTAATGAGTTACTTATAAATATTCAGCCTGAAGATAAAACAATGTGGCTGAAACAATTAGAGTTAACTCATGGTTTTGAGCAACGAGCTAAAGTTATAATGCGGCATAGACAAGAGTTGATGCATCTGAGTAGTAAAAGTAAACGTCAAATTAGTGTTTACAAATCAATCGATGCTAAATAGGTAGGAATTTATGAGAAAGTCACTGCAATCATATCGTAAAGTATCTGTTGAGAGTGAAATCTCGGTCGCTTCACCACACAGAATAATACAGATGATGTTTGAAGGTGCTTTACAGCGTCTAGCACAAAGTCGCTATGCAATAGAAAACAATGATATAGCCAATAAAGGCATCTATATAGGTAAGGCCGTAGGTTTAATAACAGGCTTAAATAACAGTCTGGATATGGATGCCGGTGGTGATATTGCTGGTAACCTTTCCGATCTCTACGATTTTATGTTACGACGTGTTTCTGAAGCAAACATCAATAATGATGTACGTGCGATTGATGATGTCAGCGATATCTTAAAAACAATAAAAGAAGGCTGGGATGCAATTCCGCCCGAAATGCATCATATGGCTTCGCATACTGAAGCTATTTAATCTTTATAGGTATATATCTACAAGGGGCAATGCCCCTTGTTTCATTGACTCCAGTCAAAAAGTTGACATTCAAACCATAATTCGTTGACTAAATTCAGAAAAACTAAAATAGTTCTGCTAAAATCAATTTAGTGGAGCATAAAATGCATCAGGCACTTGCTAATAGCTTGCTGATAATACACTATTCCTCACGGTAGTTATTTTGTTAAATATGTACTGGAATATACTACTCCGCTTTTTGAAGCAACAAACACTTATAATTAATGCGAATAATAACGAGCGCTTTACGGCTTTTTGAATGATGCAAACAGATCAACGAATTCTACTTGTCGGTAACCAGTCTGAGCGAATTAATCGCTTGTCGTGTGTATTTGAATTTTTGGGTGAGCAAGTTGAGTTAGTCGCAGTCGATAAATTTGAATTGCGAATTCAGAACACTCGATTTAGAGCCCTTATCATCTCCTCTGACATTCAGTCTAAAGAGTTACTTCAATCTCTTGCGGTGACTTCACCATGGCAGCCCATATTATTACTTGGGGGTATGGAAGGCACCGTTGTGTCAAATATACTCGGCCATATTGAAGAACCACTTAATTATCCTCAACTGACGGAGCTATTACATTTTTGTCAGGTTTTTGTCCAAGCTAAACGGCCCAACATTCCGACGAGCGTTAATCAGACAAAGTTGTTTAGAAGTCTGGTTGGAAGAAGTGATGGTATCGCTCAGGTGCGTCACTTGATAAATCAAGTCGCACCTTCAGATGCAACGGTACTTATTCTTGGACAGTCTGGAACAGGTAAAGAGGTGGTTGCTAGAAATATTCACTATATTTCAGATCGCCGAGATGGTCCTTTTATACCTGTAAATTGTGGTGCAATTCCTGCTGAACTGCTTGAAAGTGAGCTTTTTGGTCATGAAAAAGGTTCCTTTACTGGTGCGATAAGCGCACGTAAAGGACGGTTCGAACTAGCTGAAAAGGGAACGCTTTTTCTAGATGAGATAGGTGATATGCCCCTGCAGATGCAAGTTAAATTATTGCGAGTGCTGCAAGAACGTGTTTTTGAACGTGTTGGCGGAAGTAAGTCTATTGCTACAGATGTACGTGTTGTAGCTGCAACTCATCGCAACCTTGAATCTATGATAGTAGATGGAGATTTTAGAGAGGATCTCTATTATCGTTTAAATGTCTTCCCCATAGAGATGCCTGCATTATGTGAACGTAAAGATGACATTCCTTTACTGCTACAGGAACTCATTAGTCGGGTTTATAATGAAGGACGAGGAAAAGTACGCTTTACACAAAGGGCAATTGAATCATTAAAAGAACATGCTTGGTCCGGTAATGTACGTGAATTATCAAATTTGGTAGAACGTTTGACGATTCTGTATCCTGGTGGCTTGGTCGACGTTAATGATTTACCAATCAAATATCGTCATATTGATGTACCTGAATACTGTGTTGAAGTGAGTGAAGAGGAGTTGGAGCGTGACGCGCTAGCTTCAATTTTCAGTAATGAAGAGCCTATTGAGATACCTGAATCACGTTTTCCAAGTGAACTTCCACCTGAAGGCGTGAATTTGAAAGACCTCTTAGCTGAGCTTGAAATTGACATGATCAGACAAGCTTTAGAGCAGCAAGATAATGTGGTGGCCAGAGCAGCTGAAATGCTAGGAATTAGGCGAACCACACTTGTTGAAAAAATGAGAAAATATGGTATGGGGAAGGAATAATCCTGAATTATATCAAGTTTAACAATAATGACCCTTATATTTTGTAAGGGTTTTTTTTATCTGGTAGTTTCCTATACAGTCTTACCCATGTCAGCTTTATTCCTTCAGTTTTGTTTCTGGCGTAAAACTTGCTTTATCCATGTTAGTAGCAATTTTTTGACGGAGTGAATATGTCCGTAAGTCCCCATATACACAATGATACGACGCCTGTGCATAAAGCGGCATGGTTGGAAGTGGCACCTGCTGCGAATATGTCCAATCGGATGGAGCATATTTTGCAAGCTATGCCCTCTGGTGTGGTGATCATTAATGGTGATGGGGTTGTGACAGATGCCAATCCAGTAGCGATTAAGCTTTTAGGTCTACCTTTAGAAGGCTTAAAGTGGATTCAAATTATCAACCGTGCTTTTTCTCCTCAAGATGATGATGGACATGAAGTCTCGCTTCGAAATGGACGTAGGGTCAAAATTGCAATTACGCCACTTACGCCAGAAAGTGGACAATTGATAGTGTTAACTGACCTGACAGAAACCCGTTTATTGCAAAAAAACCTATCTCATCTTCAGCGTCTTTCGGCGTTAGGCAAGATGGTAGCAACTCTGGCACATCAAGTACGAACACCTTTAACTGCAGCTTTACTATATGCTTCAAATCTAGGCAGTCCTAAATTAGCTGAAAGCTCTAGACGTCGATTTCAAAAGAAATTAGTAGACAGGCTCAATGAACTTGAACATCAAGTAAATGACATGCTGTTGATGGCTAAGGGTCGGCAACAAGATCAAGATAAGCCAGAGAACATTTCAACTGTAATGGATAGGGTGTTAGCTAATTGTGAACCGATTGCTGAACAGTATTGTTGTCGCCTTGAATTTATCGATTCAACCAAGAGTCAATTCTTGGCTAACTCAAGTGCACTGAGTTCCGCAATTAATAATCTTGTTATTAACAGTATCGAAGCGGGATCGACAGCAATTAAAATTAATGGATATGAAACAAGTAAATTTTTGCATATCGATATTATCGATAACGGTAAAGGCTTAGACAAAGCGTCACAGCAGAAAGTACTTGAGCCTTTTTTTACTACCAAGGCACAAGGCACTGGGCTCGGTTTAGCAGTTGTTCAGTCTGTTATGGCTAATCATAGTGGAAAACTGCAACTTAGATGTGAAGAAACAAAAGGTTGTACGGCATCATTGCATTTCCCCAAAATTTTGCAGGATGGATCTGAGCGTCAAACTCAGTCGTATATTTTAGAAGATGATGAAGGAGCTGAGTATGTCGGAAGGTAAACTATTATTAGTTGAAGATGACCATTCACTTCGAGAAGCCCTATTAGATACCTTATTGATGGCACACTATGAGTGCGTTGACGTTGCTTGTGCAGAAGATGCAATAGTGAAACTCAAGCATGAGTCATTTGATATGGTGATAAGCGATGTACAGATGCAAGGCGTTGGCGGTTTAGGTTTACTTAATTATCTTCAGCAGCACCATACACAAGTGCCTATGTTATTGATGACTGCTTATGCCACGATTGATAATGCAGTTAATGCTATTAAGCTAGGTGCAGTTGATTATTTAGCAAAACCATTCTCACCTGAAGTTCTATTAAATCAAGTGTCTCGATACTTAAAACCTAAATCATGTCAAGGGCAACCTATTGTTGCCGATGAAAAGAGTTTAGCTTTGTTGTCGTTAGCTCAAAAAGTAGCGGCATCTGATGCCTCTGTAATGATAATGGGCCCTAGTGGTTCAGGTAAAGAGGTGCTAGCTCGCTTTATTCATCAAAATAGTAGTCGGGCTGAACAGCCGTTTGTGGCAATTAACTGTGCTGCGATCCCAGAAAATATGCTTGAAGCGACTCTTTTTGGTTATGAAAAAGGGGCTTTTACGGGGGCTTATCAGGCTTGCCCTGGGAAATTTGAACAAGCTCAAGGAGGAACCTTACTGCTAGATGAAATTTCTGAGATGGAGTTAGGACTTCAGGCTAAACTGCTACGTGTTTTACAGGAGCGGGAAGTCGAACGTATTGGTGGGCGTAAGAACATAAAACTCGATGTAAGGGTCTTGGCAACCTCAAACCGGGATCTCAAGTCGTTGGCGGCTTCAGGTGAGTTTAGAGAAGATCTCTATTACAGGATCAATGTTTTCCCTTTGACCTGGCCCTCATTAAATCAAAGACCTGCCGATATTTTGCCATTGGCCAGACATCTGTTGTCAAAACATGCCATCACATCTGGCTTAGCTGAAACTCCAGTGTTGGAAGAGAGTGCTGCACGTCGTTTGTTGACTCATCGATGGCCCGGAAATGTCAGAGAGTTAGATAATGTTATCCAAAGAGCATTGATCCTATTTAATGGAAGTTGCATTACTTACAAAGACATTATTCTAGATGTAGATGAAGTGATACTAACACCGGATAAAACGTTTAAAATCAATAGTCAAGAGAGCTCAGTTGAATTGGAAGCTTTAGGTGACGAGTTAAAAGCGCAGGAACATGTCATTATTCTCGAGACGTTGACTCAATGTCAGGGAAGTCGAAAACTGGTTGCTGAGAAGCTTGGAATAAGCGCGAGAACACTCAGATATAAAATGGCTAAAATGAGAGATGCTGGAATACAACTTCCTGCTTAATATACGCTAGCAGGATACGTTAAAGCCAGCCGCTAGCGACTACGGATAACGGAATAGCCTATGGCCGCACAGAACGCTGAGCTTACGGTATAATCAAAAAAAAGTAGTGTCATCTAGAGCAAAATCAAAGAATTGATCTTGCTCTTTTTATTTTTAGTAACATTTATCCAAGCTTTAAGTTCTTAACCGTAAACGCCAGCGTTCCGTTATCCGTCAACGCAGCGTCAATTTTTGCTTTGAATATATTGGCTAATTTATTGCATGGTCATTATCAAGATTCATTTTTGTCAACTATCTGTCAATACCCTAACCGTTAGTCGACTATTTGGGAGAAACCTATGCAAATCGGAGCAAACTCTTTACTACAAGAGATGAAGTCACTTAGTGGTGAAATTCCTACAGGTAGTATCAGCACCCAAATTTCACAGCAGGTAAGGAGTACTTCAGGAAGTGATTTTGCTGCGTTGCTATCTCAAGCAGTAGGTCATGTTGGCGAGTTGCAGGCAAATTCAGGTGAGCTTTCCACTAGACTAGATATGGGAGACACTCGGGTTTCACTGTCTGACACCGTTATCGCGCGCGAGAAAGCCAGTGTTGCTTTCGAAGCCACTGTTCAAGTTAGAAATAAACTAGTAGAAGCGTATAAAGAGATCATGAGTATGCCTGTGTAATACATTGCAACATTTAGTTTTATTACATTTCGTTGGTATTTAAATTACGTAGTAAATAATAGACAAGCAGGGATCTATTTTGAGCACAGATATGGTTGTAGGTACAAACTCTACGCTAACAAGCAATGACGTTGCCGGTGGGGTACAAGAAGAGAATAAGTCTGGTGGACTTGGGTCTTTTGGCGGAGCAGATATGTTGCGCCAGCTGACTATGATTCTTGCGCTTGCTATCTGTCTTGCCGTTGCTGTGTTTGTGATGTTATTGGCACAAGAATCTGAATTTAGGCCATTGGGGAAAATGGCAACTGAAGATATGATTCAGGTGCTCGATGTGCTGGATAAGAATAAAGTTGCTTATAAGATTGAAGGAGATGTAGTCAAAGTTCCGGAAGAGATGTTTCAAGATGTCAAATTGATGCTTAGCAGAGAGGGTGTTGATAACTCTCCCAGTGCGAATGATTACCTGAGCCAGGACAGTGGATTTGGTGTTAGTCAACGCATGGAGCAAGCAAGGCTAAAACACAGTCAAGAACAGAATTTAGCGAGAGTCATTGAGGAGCTTAGAAGTGTCACTCGTGCAAAAGTGATATTGGCCATACCTAAAGAAAATGTGTTTGCAAGAAACCGTGCAAAACCAAGTGCAACCGTGGTGGTCACTTCTCGTCGTAGTGGTTTAGGTCAAGAGGAAGTCGATTCAATCGTCGATATCGTTGCTTCTGCGGTTCAAGGGTTAGAGCCAACACGAGTAACCGTTACCGATTCCAATGGCCGTCTGCTCAACTCTGGTAGTCAGGATGGTGTGTCTGCACGAGCCAGGCGTGAACTAGAGCTTGTTCAACAAAAAGAATCTGAGTACAGGTACAAGATTGAATCCATTTTAATGCCAATACTTGGTCCAGAAAACTTTACTTCACAAGTCGATGTAAATATGGACTTTACTGCCGTTGAACAAACGGCAAAACGGTACAATCCAGATTTACCTGCACTGCGTAGTGAGATGACTGTTGAGAATAGTTCTAATGCCGGAACTAGCGGCGGTATTCCCGGGGCGTTGAGTAATCAACCACCAATGGAAGCGAATATTCCTCAAGATGCATTGGCAGATCAGGCCAATCAAGCTGACAAAAATTCAGGTTCTATTCATAAAGAAGCGACTAGAAATTTTGAGTTAGACACTATTATAAGTCATACCAGACAACAAATTGGAGTGGTAAGGCGAGTAAGTGTATCAGTTGCTATAGATTTTAAATCAGGTCCAGCTGCTGAAGATGGTCAAGTGAGCCGCGTACCCCGTACCGATCAGGAGATGAGTAATATTCGACGTTTACTTGAAGGCGCCGTCGGATTTAATACCCAGCGTGGAGATGTGATCGAAGTGGTCACCATTCCGTTTATGGATCAATTAATTGAGGCAGCGCCTACCCTTGAAATGTGGGAGCAACCTTGGTTTTGGCGAGCCGCAAAACTGGCGATGGGTGGACTCGTTATCCTCGCCCTCATTTTATTTATTGTCAGACCTTTGTTGAAAAAACTCATCTACCCAGATAGCTCAGCATTACCTGATGACCCGAAATTTGGTGATGAGTTAGCCGAGATAGAAGATCAATATGCATCGGACACGTTAGGAATGTTAAAACGCCCTGATGCTGAATATAGCTACAACGATGACGGTTCAATCTTGATACCGGATCTGCATAAAGATGATGACATGATTAAGGCGATAAGGGCTCTTGTGGCCAATGAGCCTGAATTGTCGACACAGGTCGTTAAGGGATGGTTACAAGAAAATGAACAATAATAAAGAGGTGGCGGAGGCTGGAGCAAAGGGCAAATCGGTTATCGATGAGCTTAGTGGTGTTGAAAAAACGGCGATATTACTGCTGAGTTTAAGTGAGGCTGATGCTGCTTCTATTTTAAAGCATCTAGAGCCCAAACAAGTTCAGAAAGTGGGTATGGTCATGGCGGCGATGAAAGACTTTGGTCAGCAGAAAGTCATTGCAGTACATCAACTGTTTCTCGAAGAAGTACAAAAATATTCATCTATCGGTTTCAATAGTGAAGAGTTTGTACGTAAGGCTCTGACGGCAGCGTTAGGTGAAGATAAAGCGGGTAATTTAATTGAACAGATCATTATGGGAAGCGGCGCTAAGGGTCTCGAATCTTTGAAATGGATGGACTCGCGCCAAGTTGCTACTATTATTCAAAATGAACATCCGCAGATCCAAACTATCGTACTTTCCTACTTAGAGCCAGATCAAGCCGCAGAAATCTTGGCGCAATCACCGGAGAATACTCGTCTTGATCTCATGATGCGAATCGCAAATTTGGAAGAAGTTCAGCCGGCGGCTTTGCAAGAGTTAAATGATATCATGGAGAAACAGTTTGCAGGCCAAGGCGGAGCACAAGCTGCGAAGATGGGCGGTTTGAAAGCCGCTGCAAATATCATGAACTACTTAGATACTGGTGTTGAAAGTCAGCTGATGGAAACATTACGTGAGTCTGATGAGGAGATGGCTCAACAGATACAAGATCTAATGTTTGTGTTTGAGAACCTAATCGATGTTGACGATATCGGCATACAAGCGTTATTAAGAGAAGTTCAACAAGATGTATTAATGAAAGCGCTTAAAGGTGCTGATGATCTACTTAAAGATAAAGTCCTTAGTAATATGTCAAAGCGAGCAGCTGAACTATTAGCAGATGATCTTGAAGCTATGGGGCCAATCAGGATCAGTGAGGTTGAAGTTGCACAGAAAGAGATATTGTCTATTGCTCGTCGTTTGAGCGACAGCGGTGAAATTATGTTAGGCGGCGGTGGCGGTGAAGAGTTCTTATAATGAAACCAAATAAACCTGAAGACGCGACCGATATTGAGGTGAATGAGAGTAAACATGAGTTCACTCATTGGCATATACCTGATGTCACAGAAGCCATTCCTGAAGATATATCAAATCTTTTTGGGCGAAGAGAAGCTCAAAAACCGTTAACGGATGAAGCTGTTTCTATCTTGCCGCCGACCTTGAGTCAAATCGAGGAAATTAGGCAGGAAGCTGAGAATGAAGGTTTTACTCAAGGCAAAGAGGAGGGACACCAAGCGGGACTTGAAGCCGGCCGTCTAGAAGGGTTGGAGCAAGGTCACGGTGAAGGATTTGAGCAAGGTAAGGAACAAGGCTATCAAGAGGGGTTAGAAAAAGCGTTAGAGATGCTAAAACGATTTGAAGGTTTGATTGAGCAATTTGAGAAGCCGCTAGAACTGCTTGATAACGAGATAGAGCAAGAGTTAGTGTCACTTACATTGAAATTATCTCGCGCCGTTATCGGCCATGAGATAAAAACTCATCCAGAACATATACTGGCCGCATTAAGACAAGGCGTCGATTCTCTTCCTCTGAAGGAGCAAGGAGTCGTTATCCGCTTACATCCTGATGACCATCAACTCACTCAGGAATTATATACCGCTAACCAGTTGGAAAAAAATCGATGGCAGCTTGAGGTCGATCCTAGTTTGTCTCCTGGAGATTGCATCATTTTAAGCCAACGCAGTAATATTGATATGCGGCTGGAATCTCGAATGAGTGCAGTATTGCAGGAGTTGGAAGGCCATCACCAGCACTTAGGTCAAATTGTTGAGCAGCAAAAACAGGCATTAGATACTTCCTCCATGGTCAATCAAGGCGAGTCAATAGCGGAGTCAAGTTCGGATCCTGAATTGAACGTTGCTGATACGATTTCCGAAACTGACAGAGACACATCGAATGATGAGCCAGTTAATCAAGCTGATGCATCTGCGACACCAATATCTGGTGATGATTCAGGCGACAAGCCGCAATAAGCGGCAGTTGTTGTCAAAGAACTTAAATAGAATAATCGTTTTTTTAGGTATTAAATTGTTTCTAGCCACAAGGCGAACAAAAGATGCATAGCCGTCAGAACCAACTGCTTAATAAAATTAAACAACAGTCGGGAAAAGTCCATCCATTCGTTGCCGAAGCGAGTGGCCAACTTGTTCGCGTGGTTGGATTAACACTGGAGGCGACGGGTTGTCGTGCTTCGATTGGTAGCCTTTGCAGTATTGAGACGTTAGCAGGTGATCTCGTTGCTGAAGTGGTCGGTTTTGATGACAAGCTTCTTTACTTGATGCCGATAGAGGAGCTTCGAGGGGTTTTACCCGGTGCTAAAGTGACGCCTCTAGGAGAGCAAAGTGGACTGAATGTAGGTCTATCTTTACTCGGTAGAGTGCTCGATGGTAATGGCCAACCTCTTGATGGTTTGGGGCGCTTACAAACGGATCAAAAGGTGCCAAGACACACGGTCCCTATTAATCCCTTATCCCGCCGCGCAATAACCGAGCCACTCGATGTGGGGGTCAGAGCCATTAATGCCATGCTGACGGTAGGTAAAGGGCAAAGGATGGGGCTTTTTGCAGGTTCCGGCGTAGGTAAGAGTGTACTGCTTGGCATGATGACTAGGGGGACCACTGCCGACATTATCGTGGTGGGATTAGTGGGTGAACGTGGCCGGGAAGTAAAAGAATTTATTGAGGAGATATTAGGTGAAGAGGGACGTGCTCGCTCAGTCGTTGTGGCAGCTCCTGCCGATACTTCCCCCTTGATGCGACTAAGAGCCTGTGAAACGTCAACCCGTATAGCTGAATATTTCAGAGACTTGGGTTATAACGTATTATTATTGATGGACAGTCTAACCCGTTATGCCCAAGCGCAAAGAGAGATAGCCCTAGCTGTAGGGGAACCGCCTGCAACCAAAGGATATCCGCCTTCGGTATTTGCAAAACTGCCTAAATTAGTCGAAAGAGCAGGTAATGGAGCACCTGGCCAAGGTTCGATTACCGCTTTTTATACTGTACTCACTGAGGGGGATGATCTACAAGATCCGATAGCAGATGCGGCAAGGGCTATTTTAGATGGTCACATCGTATTGTCCCGTCAATTAGCCGACTCTGGTCATTACCCTGCGATTGATGTCGAAGCCTCTATCAGCCGTGTTGCCCCTATGGTCATAAGTCAAGAGCACCTAGAAGCGATGCGTCGTGTGAAGCAAGTTTACTCTCTGTATCAACAGAATAAAGATCTTATCTCTATTGGCGCTTACACTCAGGGAAGCGATCCAAGGATAGATAATTCGATTAGATTGCAGCCAGCCATGAACGCTTTTTTAAGGCAAACCATGAAAGAAGCAATAAGTTTTGATAGCAGTGTGCTTATGCTGACCCAAATGGGCGCGCAGTGTAAGGTTTAAGCGCTGCTCTATTTTAACAAGTGAAAGCTAAATTAATATTAGTAATCCGTGTTCTTTTTTGGAGATTAAATGGCAAAACATGATCCGTTAGATACAGTATTAAAACTGGCAAAGGATGCGGAAGAACAAGCGGGGTTACAACTAAAGTCAGCTCAATTGATGTTACAAAAATGTCAGAGTCAGCTAGAGGCCTTGAGAAACTATCGTCTCGATTATATGAAGCAGATGGAAGACCATCATGGCAAGAGTATCAGTGCGAGTTATTACCATCAGTTTCATCAGTTCGTTAGACAAATTGATAAAGCTATCACCAAGCAGGTCGTGTCTATTCAGGACGCTGATAGTCAAAGAATACACAGACAAAAGCACTGGCAACAAATGCAACAAAAACGCAAAGCCGTTGAGCTTCTTCTTGCTCGCAAAGCAGAAAAAGTGGCACAAGAGGCGTTAAGACAAGAACAGAAGATGATAGATGAATTCGCTTCTCAACAGTTTTATCGAAAGCGAGTGCGTTAACCTTATCTTTCTATTCTACTTCTTACTTTTGGCACTGATATTGCTGTAATTATCTATATAGATTCTTTTCGACTCGCGGGTCGACATTTTGACGCTAAAAATAGGCCTTTATCTCGTAGGCTTTAGCGTTCTGGAGGCTTTATGCAGAAAATGTCCAATGTACTTTTAGCCAGTAATAAAGCTGAAAATAAACCAAACACAGAGATTAAACAAGCGGTTAACGACAATAAGTCCTCCGAAAATAGTGATTTTTCTTCGGCATTACAACAAGCAAGTGTAGAAGCTAAGCAACAAGTTAAAATTAAATCAAATGAAAGTGTTAGCACTAAAGTTGAGTTAGATAATGCTAGCAATATAAATCGCCAGACGGATGCTGAAGAGCAAGCACTCATTGAATCTCAACATCAGAACGGATCAAGTACCGAGGGTGAGACTGATGTATCCCACGTGCTAGCTCAAATTAATCTGGCTTCTGAGTTGAATAATGCCGATAGAGTGGTATCTACAGTCATCATTGAAGAAGGCGGCGATAGTTTGCCGCTTGGAGATCTCATTAAAGATGAGGTGTTAATTGATAGCTTAGGTTTGAATATTACGGAGGGGACAGAAAAAGGTCTGGGAGTACTGGATCCCGCAACGGCAGAACCTCTAGATAACAAGACACTTACTGAGTTATTAAATAAAAGTGGTCTTACACTAGAGGAGTTGCAAACTCTTTCTCCAGAGGTATTAACTCAGCTGATTACTTTCGTTAAAAGTGGTGAAGGTAATGTTCAAGATATTCTTGATGTAAGAAAGCAAGTTGAGATATTAGCCGGCGATGGGGTTAAAAATCATCAAGCTACATATGCACAGAACAAAGCAATGGAAATCGATGCTTCTAAAAATGAACCTGCTCTAGTTGGTAGCGCTGCAGAAAAAGAAAGGCCACAGGGGCAAACACTACCTGCAATTGAGACAAAACCATTAAACACGGCTCAGCTTCAACAAGTCGAATTAAATAAAGAGCAGAGTTTGGTCCTAGATAACAAAGGGCAATTATCGAGTTTTGAGAGTAAAGCCATGAATGTTCAGGGGCAAGAGACTGCATTCAAGAGTAAAGGTGAAAGCGTTAAGCTCAACAGTATCTTAGGTGAGAAGCTGGCTAGTCAAACAGAAGGACAAGTCGTTGCAGAAGAACAACTCAAAGGCGCTGAACTTTCAGTTAAATTGACGCCGATGAAAGCAGGAATGGAGTTTGGTTCGGCTTTCACTGAAACAGCGGTAGAGTCTAAACTTCAGCAAGCAAGCTCACAGCTAACACCACAACAAACAACTCGAAGTGATATTGCACAAATTCAATTGTCACTGAAGCAAAGTAATGAGCAGCAGGTACAGATGCAAGATATGATCCAGCGATTTTCACCTGTGATGAAACAACAACTTATTACGATGGTTAGTCAAGGGATACAACATGCAGAAATCAGACTTGATCCACCTGAGTTAGGTCAATTAATGGTGCGGATTCAGGTTCAAGGGGATCAAACACAAGTGCAATTTCAGGTAGCACAACATCAAACTCGTGATCTTATCGAGCAAGCTATTCCAAGGTTAAAAGAGCTTTTGTCTGAGCAGGGATTGCAATTGACTGATAGCCAAGTTTCTCAAGAGAATGAAGGTAATGGCGCTGATGGAGAACAAAACTCAGAAGATAGTGGAAGTCAGTTTGGTACGGAGCTGGATGAAATATCATCAGAAGAATCGTTAATAAGCTCAAAACAAGCAACTAGTTACCCTTCAGGTATAGATTATTACGCATAAGCAGGTAACCTATAGGAATTGAATGTGTGGATTGTCTTAAATTTAGCTAAAATCCTTATTGAGACTAAGCTTTTATCCAGATTTTACATATTCTAAAAACATGTTGAAAAGGGAAATAAAATGGCCGATGAAGAATCATTAGAGCTGGAAGGGAATAATGAACCCAAGAGTAAGAAAAAGCTGATTGTATTTGGTGTCATCGGTCTGGTTTTGTTACTGGCGATTGGTGGCGGTGTGTGGTTCTTCCTTGGTTCAAGTGAATCTAGTGATTCAGCAATGACAGAAGATGGCATTGCTGAAGTCGTTGAAGAGGAGAACACTGGCGAGGCTTTTTATGTTGGTATGCCAAGGCCTTTTTTGTTTAACCTTCCTGGTGCAACTCGTTCGAGGTTAGTTGAGATTAAAGTTCAACTTATGGTTCGGGGAGCTGATGATGATATTTTAATAAAGAAACATATCCCACTAATCGAAGATGCGTTACTGACTACGTTCAGCAGTGCAGATGTTCAGAAAATGAGTTCGTTAGCAGGAAAAGATGAGTTACGACAGCTGGCATTACTCAATGTACAAAACACACTACAGCCAATTACTGGGAGCAAAGTCGTCGAGAAAGTATTGTTTACGGGTTTTGTCATGCAATAACCTTTTGAACCGTTATTCATTTTTATTGTTTCGATATGAAAATAATAAAATACTATAATTTTAGAGTGTTAGGTGGATATCTTAAGACTGTAGGCATAGGTTTTAATTAAATGCTTATATGATGAGTCGCCCTCTTTTTATCGTTTAATTAAGGCAATATTGTGAGTGATCTATTAAGCCAAGACGAAATCGATGCGTTACTGCATGGAGTTGATGATGTTGAGGAAGATGAAGAAGAGCTAGATAGTGGCGATGCCCGCTCTTATGATTTCTCCTCTCAAGATCGTATTGTCCGTGGACGTATGCCAACGCTTGAGATCGTAAATGAACGGTTTGCTCGTCATTTACGAATTAGCATGTTTAACATGATGCGCCGCGCTGCTGAAGTCTCAATTAATGGTGTGCAAATGCTCAAATTCGGTGAGTATGTTCATTCCTTGTTTGTACCTACCAGTTTAAATATGGTGCGCTTGAATCCACTAAAAGGTACAGCGTTAATCACCATGGAAGCGAGACTCGTTTTTATTCTTGTGGATAACTTTTTTGGTGGTGATGGTCGTTTCCATGCCAAGATTGAAGGGCGAGAGTTCACTCCTACAGAAAGACGGATTGTGCAACTCTTACTTAAAATTATTTTCGAAGATTATAAGGATGCTTGGGCACCAGTGATGGACGTAGAATTTGATTATCTGGATTCAGAAGTCAACCCTGCGATGGCCAACATCGTCAGCCCTACTGAAGTTGTTGTTGTAAGCTCATTTCATATTGAGGTCGATGGAGGGGGAGGTGACTTCCATATTACTTTGCCTTACTCGATGATAGAGCCTATACGTGAACTTCTTGATGCTGGAGTGCAAAGTGATACTCAAGATACTGATATGCGTTGGTCTCAAGCGTTAAGAGACGAAATTATGGATGTTGATGTGGGAATCGATGCCACCATTGTTGAGCATAAAATTACTCTGAGGGATGTTATGGGACTTAAAGCTGGGGATATCATTCCTGTCGAACTCCCAGAACATATCATCCTACGAGTGGAAGATTTGCCTACTTATAGATGTAAGTTAGGTAAGGCTCGAGATAACTTAGCTTTACGTATTATTGAGAAAATTCCACGGCCTGAAACAGCCAAGTCAGAACTTCAGCTGATCACTCGTAAAGCAAAAGTTCGAGAAGTTAAAGAGTTATAAGATGTAGCTACAGTTAGTTATGAACGGTCTAGCAAATATAAAACTAAGGTAGATAAGATGAGTACAGAAGATACTGGTGATGATTGGGCCAATGCGATGGCCGAACAGGCATTAGAAGAGGTGGAAGCTGTTGAGCTTGATGAGCTTGCCGATACGGCCGCGGATCTGACAAGCGAAGAGGTTGCTAAGTTAGATGCAATTATGGACATTCCGGTGACCATATCAATGGAAGTGGGCCGCAGCTTTATTAATATTCGTAATTTATTACAGCTTAATCAAGGTTCTGTTGTGGAGCTCGATCGTGTGGCGGGAGAGCCGTTGGATGTGATGGTGAACGGTACGTTAATTGCTCACGGCGAAGTTGTCGTTGTAAATGATAAATTTGGTATTCGTCTGACAGATGTGATCAGTCAGACGGAGCGTATTAAAAAGCTAAAATAAAGGTCAGAAGATGCTTTCATTGTTTGCAGGTGGTGTTGCTGTTGCCTCCGAGGCAGTCGTTCCGGTTGAGAAAGGTTCTGCGTTAATGGCTCTGTCAAATATGATGGGAGGGCTGATACTGGTCCTCGTATTGATATTTGTATTAGCTTATATTGTTAAACGACTTAATCTAGTGCCTGCTAGTAATGGTGTACTCAAAATGGTGGCAGTTACACCGTTAGGGCAAAAAGAGAAAGTTGTGCTGATTGAAGTTGAAGGTCAACAATATCTATTGGGTGTTACTGCTCAACAGGTGAGTTTAATTGATAAGTTAGATGAAGCCGTCAAAATAGAGACGAACACTTTTGCAACTCGATTACGCCAAGCTAAGACAAAACAACTATGAAGCGAATGCTAATTTTTATTACGTTTACCTTGTTAATTATCTCTCCAGATCTTTTTGCACAAAATGGTATATTGCCTGCGGTAACGGTTACGACCGGAGCCAACGGAGAGACTCAATATTCAGTTACCATGCAGATATTACTGCTGATGACGGCGTTGAGTTTCTTGCCTGCTATGCTCATTATGTTGACGTCATTTACACGTATAATTATCGTTCTTTCTATTCTTCGGCAAGCTATCGGTTTACAACAAACTCCCTCTAATCAAGTCTTGATTGGTATGAGTATGTTTCTTACTTTTTTTATTATGTCTCCTGTATTTGATAAGGTTTATGATGAAGCTGTAAAACCTTATATTGATGAGACATTAACCATAGAACAAGCTTTTCATACGGGAAAGGAACCAATTAAGGATTTTATGTTGGCTCAAACTCGGATAACCGATCTTGAGACTTTCGTTGAAATTTCCGGATACCAAAACATTAATTCAGTGGAAGAGGCACCCATGAGTGTCATTATTCCCGCTTTTATCACAAGCGAGCTAAAAACGGCCTTCCAGATTGGCTTTATGCTTTTTGTCCCCTTTTTAGTGCTCGACCTAGTAGTGGCCAGTATTTTGATGGCAATGGGTATGATGATGTTATCACCTATGATTGTATCACTTCCCTTTAAAATTATGTTGTTTGTTCTCGTCGATGGTTGGAGTTTAGTGATGGGAACATTGGCTAATAGTTTTGGCACGTAGGGAGTCATTATGAGTCCAGAGTCTCTGGTTGATATCTTCCGTGAAGCCTTGTCTGTTATTGTGATTATTGTTTCAATGATCATCATTCCAGGTCTTATTATCGGCCTTGTGGTTGCCGTTTTTCAGGCAGCCACCTCGATTAACGAGCAAACGTTAAGCTTTTTACCTCGTTTGTTAACGACGCTATTTGCTCTTATGTTTCTTGGTCACACACTGATCCAAACAATGGTCGATTTTTTCATAGAGATGGTCAATATGATCCCACAGGTCATAGGCTAATGAGGACTGTTTTTTATGACGTTTGTTCACGGTCAGTGAATGAACATGTTAATTGTAAAGACTCTTAATTATGGAAGTATTAATTGGGACTCTAATGGACACGATAGCATCTTATATGTGGCCCCTATTTAGAGTTGCCAGTATGTTGATGGCGATGGCCATTATTGGTGCTAATACGACGCCAGTGAGAGTGAGAGTACTGCTATCAATGGCAATAACTTTCGCTATTGCTCCGGTACTTCCCCCTGTCGAAAATGTCGATCTTTTTTCAGTATCCTCCGCTTTTATTACTTTTCAACAGATTGTTATTGGTGTGGCGATGGGGTTTGTCACTCTGTTAGTTATGCAAACCTTTGTGTTAACGGGACAAATTATTGGTATGCAGACCAGCCTAGGTTTCGCTTCTATGGTCGATCCTTCATCGGGTCAGCAAACACCCGTGATCGGTAATTTCTTTTTGCTGTTAACAACCATGATATTTTTGGCGGTAGATGGGCACCTAGTATTGATTAGAATGTTGGTGGCCAGTTTTGATACGATCCCAATATCTGATCAAGGTATCAGTATCACAAGCTATAAGATGTTGGCAGAGTGGGGCGCTTATATGTTTGGTGCGGCGTTAACCATGTCGATGACGGCAATTGTGGCGCTACTAATGATTAACCTCTCTTTTGGTGTGATGACACGCGCCTCTCCACAACTCAATATTTTTGCCATAGGTTTTCCCGTTACTATGGTTACGGGCTTATTTATTCTTTGGTTGACGTTATCACCTATTATGGAACACTTTGGCGCGGTATGGCGAGAAGCTCAACTGCTACTGTGTGATGTGGTGGAACTTCAGTGTAATGTCGATGGAATGTTCTAATGGCACTCATTATGGTGTACATATCGGCGCAATATGGCGAGAAGCTCAATTGCTACTGTGTGATGTGGTAGAACTCCAGTGTAATGTCGATGGAATGTTCTAATGACTGACGACTTATTGGCGGTAAATGATGGCTGAAAATGACAGTAGTCAAGAAAAAACCGAAGAGGCAACCCCCAGACGTCGCGAACAAGCGCGGGAGAAAGGTCAGGTTGCGCGATCAAAAGAGTTAGGTACCTCAGCTGTTTTACTTGCTTCAGCGGTTGGATTTGTGATGGTAGGACCTGGGATTGCTAAAGCGTTAGCCTTAATCATGACAACTCTTTTTAGCCAAGAGAGATCACAAATATTCGATACCAATGAGATGTTTATGATTTGGTCGTTTATTGGGTCCGAGTTAGCATTTCCGATGTTGAGCTTAATTGCCTTTCTGGCCGTGGTGGCATTTATTGGTAACATCGTGCTTGGAGGGCTCACTTTCTCAGTTAAGGCGTTTATGCCAAAGGCTGATAAGATGAGTCCCCTAAAAGGTTTTAAGAGAATGTTTGGTGTGCAAGCTTTGGTTGAATTAACCAAAGGCATAGCAAAGTTTTCCGTGGTGGCTTTATCGGCGTATTTTCTACTTAGCTATTATTTTGATGATATTTTAGCGCTTTCACGTGAACATCTTCCCGGAAACGTTTATCACTCTTTAGATCTGCTCGCGTGGATGTTCATCTTACTTTGTGCTTCAACGCTAGTGATTGTTGTTATCGATGTACCTTTTCAAATTTGGAATCATAATAAGCAATTAAAGATGACTAAGCAGGAGATTAAAGACGAATATAAAGATACGGAAGGTAAGCCTGAGGTTAAGGGGAGGTTGCGACAGTTGCAAAGGGAGATGGCGCAAAGACGGATGATGAGTGAAGTGCCTAACGCCGATGTTATCGTTGTGAACCCGGAACATTATGCCGTCGCGGTTAAGTATGATGCGATGAAGTCTACAGCCCCCTATGTTCTGGCTAAAGGGGTTGATGATGTGGCATTTAAAATTAGGGAAATAGCCCGTGAACATGAGATAGCAATCGTCTCGGCACCACCACTAGCTAGAGCTATTTATCACACAACGAAAATCGATCAGGAGATCCCTGAAGGCCTATTTACTGCTGTTGCACAAGTGTTAGCGTATGTATTTCAGTTGCGCCAATATCAACAGCGTGGAGGAAGAAGACCAACACAGATCCCTGTTAACCAACCTATTCCTGATGATTTAAAATATTAATAAAATCAAACCTTATTGAACATATTCATATATTGGCTTAAATATTGCTTTATTAGATTTAGATGTCAAAGTTTGGACTCTTTTTAATGGATGTTAAAGCAAAACTAGGTCAATTTAGAAATATCAAATCTGCTCACTTTAAGGGTCTTGGTACCCCATTGCTTGTACTTGCAGGCTTGGCTATGATTATTTTGCCTATACCCGCATTTATTCTTGATATCTTATTCTCTTTTAATATCTCACTTGCTCTTGTCATTTTACTCGTATCGATTTACACCAACAGGCCTTTAGATTTTGCAGCTTTTCCGAGTGTATTACTTGTTGCTACTTTGTTGAGGTTGGCGTTGAATGTTGCATCCACTCGCGTTGTGCTCCTTGAGGGACATAACGGTGGCGATGCGGCAGGTAAAGTCATTGAAGCATTCGGTTCTGTGGTGATAGGTGGTAACTATGCCGTTGGGCTCGTGGTATTTTTGATCTTAATTATTATTAACTTTGCGGTTGTGACTAAAGGTGCTGGTCGAATATCAGAAGTGAGTGCTCGTTTTACATTGGATGCCATGCCTGGTAAGCAAATGGCCATCGATGCCGATCTAAATGCTGGTGTTTTGAACCAAGAGCAAGCCAGAATTCGTCGCGCTGAAGTAACCAAAGAAGCTGATTTTTATGGCGCAATGGACGGCGCATCAAAGTTTGTAAAGGGAGATGCAATTGCTGGGATTATGATTCTTGTTATCAATATCTTAGGTGGGTTCGTGATCGGTATGGTTCAACATGACTTGGACTTTTCCACTGCGGCGGAAATATACACGTTATTGACCATTGGAGACGGGCTTGTTGCTCAAATCCCTGGGCTATTATTATCCATTGCGGCGGCGTTAATGGTAACACGCCAAAATGAATCGGGTGATATGGGCCAGATGATGATGAGTCAGATGTTTGACAGTCCCAAGTCTATCGCAATTGCCTCGGGTGTACTCTTGGTTATGGGAATAGTGCCGGGTATGCCACATTTTGCCTTTCTTTCCTTTGGAGCGATAACGGCTTCTATCGCTTATTTTCTTTATCGTAAGCAAGAGACTAAACGGACTCAAGCATTAGAGTTAGCCAAGAGACCTTTAACTGAAACTGCGGACACTAAACCAAAAGAGCTGAGCTGGGATGATGTGCAACACGTAGATACTATCGGACTAGAAGTGGGGTACCGATTGATCCCTATGGTTGATAAAGGGCAAGGCGGTGAATTGTTAGGCCGTATTAAAGGTGTGCGTAAGAAACTCTCCCAGGAGTTAGGTTTTTTAGTTCCTGCTGTGCACATTAGAGATAACTTGGATCTTTCTCCAAATAGCTATCGTATATCCTTGATGGGGGTAGCATCTGGAGAGGCTGATATTCGATATGATTGCGAGCTGGCCATTAACCCTGGACAGGTTTACGGCAAATTAGAGGGTATAGAGACCAAAGATCCAGCTTTCGGCTTAGAAGCGGTGTGGATAGCACCAGAGCTGAGAGAACATGCGCAATCACTAGGTTACACAGTCGTTGATGCCGCCACTGTTGTGGCAACACATTTAAGTCAACTGCTAACCAATAATGCTGCTAAATTGCTAGGTTACGAAGAGGTTCAGCAGCTAATGGACATGCTGAAGAAGCACTCTCCTAAGCTTGTCGATGGCTTTATTCCCGATGTCATGCCACTAGGGACTGTCGTTAAAGTGATGCAGAACCTGTTGAACGAAGGGGTATCTATTCGGGATCTTAAGACCATCGTTCAGACGCTATTAGAGTATGGGCCTAAGAGTGCCGATACTGAGGTGCTTACAGCAGCTGTACGTATTTCATTAAAGCGGATGATCGTTCAGGAGATAAGTGGGCCAGAAATCGAAATACCTGTCATTACTTTGGCACCAGAGTTGGAACAGATGTTGCATCAATCTATGCAAGCGACAGGGGGAGAAGGTCCCAATATTGAGCCGAGCCTAGCCGAGCGAATGCAAAAGTCTTTAGAAGATGCGTCCCAAAGGCAAGAGATGATAGGCCAACCGGCAATATTACTTACCTCTGGTATGTTACGTTCAACCTTATCAAGGTTTGTAAAACATACTATTCCTAACTTAAGGGTTATTTCCTATCAGGAAGTCCCCGATGAAAAGCAGATTAGAATTGTATCTGCTGTTGGCCAGTAGAGGGCATGTAAGTGAAAATTAAACGATTTTTAGCAAAAGATATGCGTACAGCTCTCGCTCAGGTTAAAGAGACCTTAGGTTCAGAGGCTGTCATTATGTCAAATAAGAAAGTGACAGGTGGCATTGAGATTGTCGCTGCGGTTGACTACGATGAACCGAAACCTAATTTGCAAAAAGTGCTCAATAAACCGACCGCGCCAACTTTTATGGAACTGGCAGAAGAAAAAATATCTTTAGGGTTTAAAAGACCTGTTCGATCAGAGACAAAGGTTAATCCAGCTCCGGCAGCAGATTCATTACAAGCTTTACTCGAGAGACAGCAAAGTAGAGTGAATCAACAGGCAACGAGTAAAAGCGATGAATTGGAGATGCCTGATTGGGCAAAGGGTTTACAAGCGCCTCAGATGAAGCAAGCTGCTCCTGAAATCAAGCCGTCACAATATGGTCAGAGAAGCAACTCAAATGGCAAGAACAATACGAACCATGAAATGGACGCAATGCGTGAAGAACTCGCTTCTTTACGCAATTTATTGACTCATCAGGTTACTTCATTATTGTCTGAGCAGAAAAGTCGGGTCAATCCTGTTGGGGCCATGCTGGAAAGTAAACTGTTAGATGCTGAATTCTCTCCTATAGTAGCGACTAAATTATCAGATTTGAGTGAGCACTACCAACCAGCAGAGTTAGTTAGAGCTTTACCCCGTTGTTTAGCTAATATGCTTGATAATCAAGGTGATGATATTGTCAGGCAAGGAGGCGTTGTGGCTTTTGTAGGGCCAACAGGAGTTGGTAAAACAACGACTGTTGCGAAATTAGCTGCACGGTTTGCTGCGCATCATGGTGCGGATCAAGTTGCGTTGATAACAACCGATCATTATCGTATTGGGGCCTTTGAGCAATTGGCAACCTATGGCAAAATAATGGGGTGTCCAGTTAAGCAAGCACATGATCTCAATGAGTTGGAACAAATTCTTTATCAGTTTCGTAATCGCAAGCTAGTATTGATAGATACAGCGGGAATGGGACAAAGAGATGTGAGACTTTTTCAGCAACTTGATAATTTAGCTGCAAATAGCAGATTACCTATTAGGAGTTATCTGGTACTGTCTGCTACAGGACAAAGAAGGGTATTAGAAGATGCAGTGGCACAATTTAAACGAATTCCTCTTTCGGGAGCTGTGTTAACAAAGCTCGATGAATCGGTTTCATTAGCTCCTGCATTGAGCGTATTGATACAAAGTGGGTTACCATTAAGTTATGTTACTGATGGTCAAAGGGTTCCTGAAGATATGCAAGTCGCTGATACATTTGCTTTAGCTAATAAAGCATTGTCAGTGTTAAACAGGAAAGAGCAAGTAATAACACAGAATTGTGAACGGTCTGATGAAAAGGCCTATGCATTTGAGTAAAGTAATGACTCGGGATCAAGCAAGTGGTTTACGTATGATGAATCAACCTTATAACGAAAAAGTAAAAGTAATCGCCGTTTCTGGTGGTAAAGGTGGCGTTGGTAAAACCAGCGTATCAATAAATACTGCTGTGGCACTGGCAGAGAAAGGGAAGCGAGTATTAGTTTTAGATGCTGATTTAGGACTAGCTAATGTGGATATTATGCTTGGACTTCGTGTCGTGCGTAATTTATCTCATGTCTTGTCTGGTGATGTGGATCTGGATGATATTATTGTGCGTGGTCCCAAAGGTATTGGTATCATTCCTGCTACCTCAGGGACACAAGCTATGGTAGAGCTTTCTTCAGCTCAACATGCTGGTCTTATTCGAGCATTTAGCGAGATGCGCACACAATTTGATATTCTGATAGTGGATACCGCAGCAGGGATTTCAGACATGGTGCTGAGTTTTTCGCGGGCTTCCCAGGATGTACTGGTTGTTGTGTGTGACGAACCTACCTCTATCACAGATGCTTATGCGCTAATAAAGATATTAAGCCGAGAGCACGGAGTCTTTCGCTTTAAAATAGTTGCCAATATGGTGCGAAGTTTACGGGAAGGTATGGAACTCTTTGCTAAGCTTAGTAAAGTTACAGATCGCTTCTTAGATGTCGCATTAGAATTGGTTGCTACAATTCCATTCGATGAAAACTTGCGAAAAGCTGTGCGTAAGCAAAAATTAGTAGTTGAAGCTTTTCCAAAGTCACCAGCAACGATTGCCTATCATGGTTTAGCTAATAAAATTATTAGCTGGCCAATCCCGCAGCAACCAGGGGGGCATTTAGAGTTTTTTGTTGAACGATTAGTACAGAAACCTGAATACCAAGAGGACAGAGCGAGTGAGTAAAACCGCTGCGTATACTTGTTTGGATAATAAAGCTTCTATCGTTGAACAGTATGCTCCATTGGTAAAAAAAATTGCTCACCATCTCTTAGCCCGCTTACCAGCATCGGTTCAAATCGATGATCTGTTGCAGGCCGGTATGATGGGGCTTCTCGAAGCTTCTACAAATTTTGATGGTAGTAAGGGGGCGAAGTTTGAAACCTTTGCCGGAATTAGGATCCGCGGTTCAATGCTTGATGAAATTCGCCGCGGAGACTGGGTTCCAAGGTCGGTGCATCGAAATCAAAGGCGTGTTGCTCAGGTCATTGATGAGTTAGAGCAAGAGCTAGGTCGAGATGCTAAAGACTCTGAAATTGCTCAAAAACTTGATATATCGCTAAATGAGTACCACCATATTCTTAATGATGTTTCAGTTGGGAAAGTGATCGGCATTGAAGATCTTGGTGTGTCGGTTGATGTTATTAGTCATGCTGAAGGTCAGCAAGATGATACATTTGAATCAATTGTAGATGTTGAGTTTCATACGGCCTTGGTGGCAGCTATTAAACTATTGCCTGAAAGAGATGGGTTAGTTTTGTCGCTTTATTATGATGAAGCATTAAATTTAAAAGAGATTGGGGCCATTCTTGAGGTTAGTGAGTCACGGGTAAGTCAGATATTAAGTCAGGCAATGCTCAGACTAAAAGCTAAACTTAAGCACTGGACACATAATAACGATCACGTACGTAATAATTAGAGCTCCGCGGAGGAAACTTTGGACAAGAATATGAAGATTCTCGTTGTTGACGATTTCTCAACAATGAGACGTATCATCAAGAACTTGTTAAGAGACTTGGGTTTTAACAATACTCAAGAAGCTGATGATGGTTCCACAGCATTACCCATGCTGCAAAAAGGCGATTTTGATTTTGTCGTCACAGATTGGAATATGCCAGGTATGCAGGGCATTGATCTATTGAAGGCCATTCGCGCTGACGATGAATTAAAACATCTTCCCGTATTAATGGTGACAGCAGAGGCTAAAAGGGAACAGATCATCGCAGCGGCACAGGCTGGTGTGAATGGTTATGTTGTCAAACCATTTACGGCTGCAACATTGAAAGAGAAGTTAGACAAAATTTTCGAACGACTCGGTTAATCAAGGTTGTGCTATGCAGGCTATTACATCAGGATTAATTTCGCTAGAACAAGCTACGCAACTTGTGGACCTGCTTACTGAAGGTGAGCAGGAGCAAGCTGACGAGTTGATCAGAGAGATCGCAACGCCTATTCAAAAAGAGTTATTCGATGAGGTTGGAAGACTTACTCGACAGTTACACAGTGCCATCGTTGACTTCCAAGTTGATGATAGACTGGTTGTTTTGGCGAGCACCGAGATCCCTGACGCAAAAGAACGCTTAAACTATGTCATTGACATGACAGAAAAAGCGGCAAATAAAACCATGGATGCAGTAGAGGAATGTTTGCCTTTAGCAAATGTACTTACTACAAATATACAGTCAGTAAAGCCGAAGTGGGCCAAACTCATGAAGCGGGATATTGAACTGACTGAATTTAAAACCCTCTGCCATGATGTTGAGCAATTTGTTGAACAAAGCGAACTCGATTCAATTCGCCTTAAAGATTTACTAAATCAAATATTATTAGCTCAAGATTTCCAAGATCTAACTGGTCAGATCATTCGCAGAGTGATCGACCTAGTTAGAGAAGTTGAGAATAATCTAGTTTCTATGTTGACCGTATTTGGTGAGCAGGCGGTTGAAGATAGTTCACCAGTTGCGGTAACGGGTATTGAAGCTGAAGGGCCAATTGTGAACGCTGAGGAACGAGAAGATGTCGTAGCAGGTCAAGATGAAGTTGATGATTTGCTATCGAGTCTAGGTTTCTAATTAGGAGTCAAGTTAATGTCATTCGATGTTGATGAAGAGATACTGCAGGATTTTTTGATAGAAGCAGGTGAAATTTTAGAGCTTTTATCAGAACAGTTAGTTACTTTGGAAAATAATCCAGAGGATACTGAGTTGCTCAATGCTATCTTTCGAGGGTTTCATACGGTTAAGGGGGGGGCTGGTTTTTTAAGCTTGAATCCTATGGTCGATGTGTGCCACGAAGCTGAGAATACGTTTGACTTGCTTCGCACTGGAAAACGTGGTGTTTCTGCAGAACTGATGGATATTATTTTGCATGCTGTGGATGCCATCAACTCAATGTTTGCACAAACACAAGTAGGTGAACAACAAGACTCTGCTGATCCTGAATTACTGGCTAATCTAAAATTGCTTAGTGCGGGTCAGTTACTCCCTAATGAAGGTGGGGCTAATTCGGAGCAAGAAGCAACACCAGAGATAGATACATCAACAGAGTTATTTGACGAGGTCGCGGCAAGCGATACTGGCGTTGATCTATTTGATGAAGAGCCTGTTTCCAACAATACAAATGGCAATATAGATGAAATAGACGAGTCAGAGTTTGAAGCACTGCTTGATGCACTTCATGGTAGTGCTGGCGCTGGAGATCAACCATCGGTAAATCAAAGTGCTGAATCAAACTCGAGCAGTGATATTACTGATGATGAATTTGAATCCTTACTTGATAATCTGCATGGTTCAGGTCAGTTTAAGTCAGATGAATCCGCTGCAAAAGCGATAGAAGCTCCAGCTACTCCGGTTGATTCTGATGACATTTCCGATGATGAGTTTGAAAAATTACTTGATGAGCTACATGGTTCAGGTTCAGCAACAAATGTAAGTTCACCAACGGTTGTTGTAGAAAAAAAGGCGCAAGCAACCTCCAAAAAAGTAGTGTCTGCCAATTCAACAGCTAAAGAAGCCCCCGTTGCGAAAGCCGCTCCGGTACCTAAAGCGAAGGCCAAATCTAAACCTGCCGCAACCAGTATGCCGCAAGCCGAAACAACCGTTAGGGTCGACACTGCACGTTTAGATCAGATAATGAATATGGTTGGTGAATTAGTTTTAGTGAGAAACCGACTTCTTAGTCTTGGCATTGCTCGTGAAGATGAAGAGATGTCTAAAGCGCTAGCTAATTTAGATCTGGTGACTGCCGATCTGCAAGGTGCGGTGATGAAAACTCGCATGCAACCCATTAAAAAAGTGTTCGGTCGATTTCCTCGGGTCGTTAGAGACTTGGCTCGTACGCTGAAAAAAGAAATTAATCTTAACATGATCGGTGAAGATACTGATCTGGATAAAAACCTTGTAGAAGCATTGGCAGATCCTTTAGTTCACTTAGTGAGAAACTCAGTTGATCATGGCATTGAAATGCCTGATGAGCGTGAAGCAACAGGTAAGTCAAGGACCGGTACTATCACACTTTCTGCGAGCCAAGAAGGTGATCACATCTTACTTAAGATTGAAGATGATGGTGCCGGGATGGATCCTGCGAAATTAAAAGAGATTGCTATCAGTCGTGGTGTATTGGATGATGAGACAGCATCACGAATGTCAGATACTGAAGCTTATAATTTAATCTTCGCTCCCGGATTCTCTACCAAAGTTGAGATCTCTGATATTTCAGGGCGCGGTGTGGGTATGGATGTCGTTAAGACGCGTATTGCTCAACTAAATGGCACAATTCACATCGATTCATTGAAAGGCAAAGGGACAGTTCTAGAGATTAAGGTTCCGTTAACACTTGCCATTATGCCGACCTTGATGGTTGAAGTTGCTACACAAATATTCGCATTGCCATTATCAAGTGTCAGTGAGATATTTCACTTAGATTTAACCAAAACGAATATAGTCGATGGTCAATTGACCGTGATAGTTAGAAAGAAAGCTGTACCATTATTTTATTTAGAACATTGGTTGAGTCGAAATCCTAGTGCCTTAGTGCATGGCGATAAGGCACATGGTCATGTGGTCATTGTTCAACTCGGTATGACACAAATAGGTTTTGTCGTTGACTCATTGATTGGACAAGAAGAGGTAGTTATTAAGCCTTTGGGGACCTTATTACATGGTACTCCAGGGATGGCTGGTGCAACTATCACATCTGACGGTGGTATAGCATTAATCCTTGATGTTCCTGGTTTGTTAAGTAATTACGCAAAAAAATAAAACGATATGCGGATAGGAAATTGAATGAGCATTAAAGTTCTCGTTGTTGACGATTCAAGTTTTTTTCGTCGAAGGGTTAGTGAAATTGTTGCTAAAGACCCTGACCTAGAAGTCATTGGAACAGCCGTCAATGGGGCTGAAGCCGTTAAAATGGCCGCAGATCTTAAGCCTAATGTCATTACCATGGATATAGAGATGCCAGTCATGGACGGCATTACTGCTGTTCGTGAAATAATGGCTAAAACACCTGTCCCTATTCTTATGTTTTCGTCGTTAACACATGATGGTGCCAAGGCAACCTTAGATGCGTTAGAGGCGGGAGCATTAGATTTTTTGCCAAAACGTTTTGAGGACATTGCAACCAATAAAGATGAAGCCATTCGGCTTTTACAACAAAGAATAAAAACCATTGGGCGCAGGAGAGTTTACCGGCCAATAACACGACCTGTTACCAAACCAACTTCAACGCCTTTATCTCGACCTCAGAGTACGACGCCACTACCCCGTACTGCGGGTAATGCTCCTATTGCGCCTAAATCTAATATCATAAATCGTGCTTCAGGTAGAAAATATAAAATATTGTTAATAGGTACCTCGACAGGGGGACCTGTTGCGTTGCAAAAAATACTGACTCAGTTTCCACAAAATTATCCTCATCCTATTTTATTGATCCAACATATGCCAGCAGCTTTTACTCCTGCATTTGCATCTCGATTAAATGCTTTATGCAAAATTGAAGTAAAAGAAGCTGTTTCTGGAGATCAGTTGAAAGCAGGTCATGCCTATCTCGCTCCAGGAGGAATGCAGATGATGTTAGATCGTGCTGGTACTCATGGGAGATTAAAAGTTGTCGCAGGTAGTGAGGATATGAATTATAAACCTTCGGTAGATATTACATTTGCTTCGGTATCCAAAATACTGGGTAAGGACACGTTAGCTGTTGTGTTAACCGGAATGGGAGCAGATGGTAGAGAAGGTGCACGAATGTTGAAGAACTCAGGAGCAACAATCTGGGCACAAGATGAAGCATCCTGCATAGTATACGGGATGCCGCAAGCAGTAACAGCCGCAGGCATTTCTAGTCAATCAATTGGATTAGAGCAGATGGCTGATGCTATTTTACGAGAATCATTTAATGGCTAGGTCTAAGGAGAAATCGAGCACTTTCTCCATTGTGGTTATTCTTTTACTTTCTGTCGCAGTATTTACCTTAGCTTCCTTATATTTAGATACTAGACATAAAAACAACCTATTACTGTTAGAAGTTGAGCGATTAGAGGGGACTCAGGTATTGTTAATGGTGCCTGATGAGCAGGCTGAAGTTGTTGCAAAATGGATGTCTGAAAATCCAGATGCCACTAAAACGATATTAACTCAAGCAAAGCCTAAACAAGAAGTTAAAGTGAGTGTCGGCCCAGGTACTGATGAAAAAGAAGATAACGCTTACTCGATAGATTACATTGATCAAATAAATATACTGACAAAGAAAGTGGAAATGCTTGAGAAAATAAGAGCTAATTCAATAGGAAATAGATTAATTGAAAGAGATACAGAGGAGTATATTCCTATCAATATTAGTGTTAGGCCCTCTGAATCACCGGATATTAACGTTATTAAGAATGATAAAAAGATTAATGTTAAACATTATTCTAAAGCCCACACCGTTTCAGAAAGTGCCGATGGTGTAAAAGTCATTGTATTACCCCATGGTGGGATTAGAGTAACGACTCGAGAGCTTGATTAGTTGGGCATAACAATAATAGCAGTTTTGAGGGGTTGTTTTTGAAAATCTGGACAGTCGCAAACCAAAAGGGAGGAGTTGGTAAAACAACAACAGTAGCGAGTTTAGCGGGGTCTCTAGCTAAACGGGGATTGAAGGTTCTGATGATAGATACCGATCCACATGCTTCTTTAGGATATTACCTCGGTATTGACTCAGAACTGGTTAAGTCTTCGCTTTACGATCTGTTTTTAGAACATCAAAGCCTGACTAAAGAGTTCATTCAGGAACATATTGTGTCGACGTCGGTAGACGGTATTGATTTGATTCCTTCAACCATGGCGTTAGCAACGTTAGATAGGTCATTAGGTCACCAAGGAGGAATGGGGTTAATACTTAAGAAGCTACTCTTGTTAGTTGAAGATAGTTACGATATTGCATTAATTGATTGCCCGCCAGTATTAGGTGTGCTGATGGTTAATGCGTTGGCTGCTAGTCAGCATATTATCGTGCCTGTTCAGACAGAGTTTCTTGCCATAAAAGGCTTGGATAGAATGATTAAAACTATGATATTAATGGGACGTTCAAAGAAAACACAATATAGCTTTACTATCGTTCCGACCATGTACGATCGTCGGACTAAAGCTTCTTCGGCTGCATTGCAACAACTTAGTAAAGAATATGGAGAGCAACTATGGCCAGATGTTATACCTGTGGACACTAAGTTTAGAGATGCGAGTTTAGCTCACCTTCCTGCATCACATTTTGCAGCGAGTAGTCGTGGGGTCAAAGCTTATGAAAGGTTATTAGATCATTTACTTGCAGGAGCAGTATCTCATGTCACGCTTAGTTGATGATGCTGTTTTAGATTATTTTTCTCTTTTGCTAACAGAAGAAAGTAGTGAAATTGAAAAAACTGAATCATCAGTTGACGCTCCTAAATGTGCAAGTCATCATCAATTTACTCAAGTTAGGTCCGAAAAATTGACCAGTTCCGCGATTAATAGTTCTCCTTCACTGGAGAGCGAACTTTCAGTTATAGAGAGTTCTGTATTATCTAAAAATCAAGAAAATGAAAAAACGCCATTGGCTCAGAAGCAATCTAAGCTAAGAATAATGACTTCAGTTGAGACGAAAGAGCGAGATCCACGATTAGATAAATTGGCTCTAGAACAGTTGCTGGAACCTTTACTTAAATCAACTAATGCGGAATCAGTTCCTCAAGTAACGGATACAGAAATAAGCAAAATAGATACACAACCTAAAGTGAAGTCGTTATCGGAGAGTATTAAACCAAAAGTTGAAGAAAAAACAAAATTTAAGAGTCATACTCAAGAGTTAAGAACACAAAAACAAACATTAGAAACAAAGTCTGAGACAAAAATCAGTGAAGTTCCGCCTAAAGTAACAAAAGATCTGCTTGAAACCCTCGATGATGAATTTCAAGTACTATTCTTTAAAGTGGCTGGGTTAACGTTAGCTGTGCCATTAGTAAGCTTAGGAGGAATCGTTAAACTTGATAGGCTTAACCATATTATGGGTAGACCTTCGTGGTATAAAGGAGTCCAAACTCATAGAGATTCGCAGTTAAATGTTGTTGATACTTGTGCTTGGGTGATGCCTGATAAGTATGATGATGCGTTAGCTGAATCCGTAAACTATCAATATGTTGTATTATTAGAAGATAGCAACTGGGGATTGACGTGTGAATCCTTAGTTAATTCGGTAAAAATCAAGAAATCGGATGTCAACTGGCGGAGCAAAACGGGTAAACGTCCCTGGTTGGCTGGAGTTGTAAAAGAGCAGATGTGTGGCATATTGCATGTGCATTCACTCATTGATTTATTAAATTCAGGTTTAGGTAGTCAGGATCCTGTTGGCTGAGGTAAATATGACAGACGCAAATCAAGTAGCGGTAAATAAAGATGACGAAGTGTTGCAATGGGTAACCTTCCGGCTCGACAATGAAACTTATGGCATTAATGTCATGCAGGTTCAGGAAGTATTGAGGTATACCGAAATTGCCCCAGTACCGGGAGCTCCTCATTATGTATTAGGGATCATTAATCTTCGAGGCAATGTAGTGACGGTGATCGATACTCGCTCTCGTTTTGGATTGGCCTCTTCAGAGATAGATGATTCGACACGTATTGTCATTATCGAAGCTGAGAAGCAAGTGATCGGCATTTTGGTTGATAGTGTTGCCGAAGTCGTATATTTACGAGGCTCTGAGATTGACAATGCACCTAATGTGGGAACAGAAGAAAGTGCTAAGTTTATTCAGGGGGTGAGCAATCGAGACAATGAACTACTCATCCTTGTCGATCTGGATAAGTTACTGTCCGATGAAGAGTGGATGGAGTTAACAGAAGTTTAACGGCAATTTAATCCTGAATTTTAGCCCCTAGTGTTAGGCTGGGGCTATTTTCTTGTTTCTGCTTTATAAGAGTCTTATTAAACCATGATAGGTGATGAAATATTGATCGCTGTTTTAGTGTGTGTGATTGCCTTTTTGGGCTTATTGCTTTTTCAACATATGCAAACTAAACAGTTAAAAAGTAAAGTTAATGCATTAACTCTTTTAGTAAAAGAGAGTGATCGCCAACGTGAAACCGTTAAGCGTGAACTTCAGGAATTAAGAAGCGGCACTATAGGTGTTGGTAGGCGTATGCTAGAGCTTGAGAAAAAAGCTTCTCAACAAGATGCAAGATTAGACGAGGCTAAACACCAAGATCCACAAGCTAAGCTCTATACACGTGCAATGAAGATGGTTGATTTAGGCGCAGGTGTGGAGGAGTTGATTAATGAGTGTGAAATACCTAAAGCTGAAGCTGAGTTAATTATTAGGTTACACGGGAAAGGCTAAGCTGATAAGGACGGCTATACGCCTTGCGAGATCCTAGGGTGCCAACAAGTTGGCTTCGAGAGCATCGCAAGCGACTTCTAGAATTTATGGGAGAAGGACGGACTTAGCCCTGCTAGAACGCAGCTAGCTGCTGCGAGAGCATCACTGCGTGACTTCTAGAATCTATATAATTGAGTGCAGATAAAGGCGAACGCCGCAAGTTGCTACGGTTAACGGGATGGCCTTCTTCTTTTGTAGGTCGGCATTTATGCCGTCAGCTTTATATTATACAGAAGGGCGGGCTTTGCCCTACTAGGACGGCACAAGTGCCTGCTAGGTTCTAGGGCTGCTTAGCTGCTATAAAGGCGAACGTTCCGTCATCTGTAAGCTATAGCGTTCGTCACTGTTTAGCTCGTATAGCAGGCCAAGGGCCGCTCTAACAGTGAGCTTGCGAACGTTCTAGCAAGGAGCTTGCGACTGTCCTCGAAGCTAACGTAGTTGACGTCCTTCTCAGCCTTTATACCTCCTCTACTATTTTTTGATGCATATTGTTCCACTCTTCTGGAAACTTACCATCAAGTACATAAGCGAAGGCTATGAGTTCAGCAATTAGTAGGTAAAGCTCTTTGGGGATTTCATCGCCAAGCTCTAAGCGTTGAAGAAAATCACACAAGTGTGCATTTTGATGGATATGAATCCCCGCTTCTTTAGCTAAAGCAATAATTTCATCCGCTACTATTCCTGACCCTTTAGCGGTGACTTTAGGTGCATTGTGGCCATCGAAGCCGAGTGCTACGGCTTCACGTTCTGATTCGACTGGGTCAGTACTGATTTTCTTATCCAAATCATCTTTCATTTCAATATCCAATACAGTTCATCTAGTTACAATTAACAGAATAAAATACTTTAAGTCTATCAACCTAAGCCTTGATCTTTACTAAGTAATGGTCACCTGGCAGCAAACTTGCCGGAAGTTTTGATTGCTGAGTCGAGATCTTATCCGGTGTTAATCCAATAGCACTTAATTTTTTGACAAGTGATGGGAGCAGCTTGTCGATCCGTGTTTGCAGTTCACTGTTTTCAACACTAATGGTCATATTTAGACGAGTCTCAATTACTTTAGCCTGAATTAAAATAGGACCTTGAAGTAAGTTGAACTTTAATTGTAGTTTCCAGCGAGTGCTGTTATTACTATCGTCGTCTGTTTCTTGAGTAAAGTGTCCCTCAAGGTTGTCTTGGTGCTGATCGAGTGAGTAGGGCAAGGTGAAATACCAATTTGACTGTCCATTAATGTCGTTACTTGCTTGGGAATACAAGTTTAGATTGCTGATTAATTTGCCGGCCGTTTCCGTAGTACCAGATTTTTCGAGCATAGCGAGTAGCATGTTACTTGCTCCCATTTTTTGTTGAAGCTTTTGAAAGTAATTTAACGTTGTCTGGCTGGGTTTTACTTTGTTATTTAGCGGGTCAGAGTCGAACTGACTGCTTTTAACACCAAGAAGTAAATGGAACAATATTGAAATTGAGTTCATATGAGATAGCAATGGTTTAACTAACATTTTGACATCGAATGGAGCGTTAAGACTAAGCTGCCCTATGAGTTCATCTCGTATTTTATTTGGGTCCGCTAAGGAGAACAGCTGAGAGGGGGGCATTTGGGGCATGAGTTTGTTTAATCGCGATGCAAGATTGTCTTTCACTTCATGCTTGTTTTCGACTATAGGGGGTAAACTGCCAGCTTTTCCAAATGCTTTATTTAATGCAGTTAACATTAATGCCTGTTTGGTGGCTTGAATTGCTGGAGTATATTCATTTGATCTATAGCCTCCTAAACTATCTTGAATCTTTGTACTCGATTGAGTCATTGTATTTAAATGTATCTCTTTAGCTGGGTTTAGCTGTTCTTTACTGTTTACTTGATTGGTCGTCATGTTTTCAGCAGTGTTTTTATGTGGGGGGAGTTCAACCGCTGTGATTTTTTTATTCTGAAATGTTGGTGGCGAAGCAAGATTAGTGAGCACTCGCTTGTCTGTGAGTGTTCGCTTACTTTCATCGAAACTTTGTGGGCTAAGGGCGTTATCAGAAGAAATAAGCTGTTTAATCGAAATGCTTTCTAACGGTTTTATCAAGTGAGAATACAATCTTGCTATATCTGGCTTGGCGATGGATAAAGACTTATCCACCTGTGTTGGAATCTCACTTTTTTTATTAGGGTCAATTAATGACAACTTAATGTCGATTTCACTTATGATTGGTTTTAAACTTAAAAACCACTTGTTGTTGAAATGTATGCTGGGTAAAACAGTAGCTTGGTTCGTGCCATCGGATTTTTTACTGGGTAATGTAACTGCAGAAGGGATGTGAACCATTAAATCGTTTGATAACATAAGTTTTTTATCAATAAGTTGAGCATAAGGTAAAAGGTAGCCCTCGCTCCTTGAACTTAACTGCTTAAGTTGATTAATATTTATATTGTTTTCTATTACCAACTGTTTAACTGCTTGTGGCAGTTCAAATGTTATCGTTTTAGCGAGACTAATAAGTTTACTTGCGGAACTGATTTGTTGATTTGCTGAGTTGAGAGTATTGGTGGTCAAGGAATCTAATGCGGCTTTAATGATGTACTCAGTAGCAAGAGGTATATCACTTCTGTTTTTATTTGATATAAAAGTAATATTGTAATCATTACCATTAATTGAAACTTGTGTTAGTCCAGAGGTGGTATTGATAGCGCCTGGCTTTATTAGGTGTGTCTGGACTGGGTTTAACTCATTTGAACTTAGTCTGTTAGTGGCTCCGTCAGGTAAATGGGTAACTAGTGTTTGGTTCGATGAAATGGAACTCTTCACCATGTTCGATTGGTTGTTTACGTTGCTAGTCGCAGGTTTGTTATTGCTTATTGGTTTCCCTTGGTTATTCATTTAGTTTTTCCTGCTGAAGCTGGGCTAATTTTTTGGTTTTTCTACTTTAGAGGTTGATCTATTTGTTTTGCTGGGTATCCTTGTTGGACTTAACGTATAATCACACTCACTAGTCTAGTTTATTATTACTGTGATACCTTCTTATCGTCAATGTTGAAGAAAAACTTTAATCTTGATTTACGATCAAATAACAATGGCTGAAATGGATTCAGTTGTAGGCTCTAAGAGAGAAATATGAAGTTTATTAGGAAAGTACTGATTCTAGTATCGCTTATCGTCTCTGCTTTTTCAGTATTTGCTCAGAACTCACCAGATGTGGACGTTGTGAATGTGGTTCTTGATGGTGACAACGTAGAGTTAAATGAAGTTGAGCTAATAGAAGATGGATCTTCAGTTACAATCTCTTATAACGATCCCAGGGATCCTATTGAGGGATTTAACAGGACGATGTGGGATTTTAATTATCTATTTATGGATCGCTACCTTTACAGGCCAGTAGCGCATGGTTATAAAGATTATATCCCTTTGCCGGTGAAAACAGGTCTTAATAATTTTGTTACTAATCTCGAAGAACCAAGTACATTAGTCAATAATACCTTGCAGGGTAAATGGGGGTGGGCAGCAAATGCTGGAGGACGATTTACAATCAATACCACCATGGGCTTACTTGGAGTCATAGATGTTGCAAGTATGATGGGCTTAACGAGCAAGCAAGATGAGTTCAATGAAGTTTTGGGGTATTACGGTGTCCCTGACGGTCCTTATTTTATGGCTCCTTTTCTAGGCCCCTATGTGACTCGAGAACTCGCCTCTGATTGGGTTGATGGCCTATACTTTCCATTATCGGAGTTTACTATTTGGCAATCCTTGGTCAAATGGGGACTTAAAAATCTACATCAACGTGCAGAAGCCATTGATCAAGAAAGATTGGTTGATAATGCACTGGATCCTTATACCTTCGTGAAAGAAGCTTACTTTCAACATATGGACTATAAGGTGTATGATGGCGATGTTCCTGTAGATTTAGATGATGATGAACTCCTTGATGAGTATCTGGAGGAGCTAGACTAAAAGAAGGAACTAGGGAAGTTCCTCAGACTCGACACTTTTGTATAGGACCTTTAATGGCGCTAAAAGATCTCGTTATTTTACTTGTGGAAGACGATCCTGTTTTTCGCCGCATTGTTGCAAGTTTTCTCGATAGCCGTGGAGCTACGGTACTCGAGGCTGATGATGGTGAGCAAGGTTTAGATAGATTCAAACAATATGCCATTGATATAGTACTGGCAGATTTAAGTATGCCCATCATGGGTGGATTAGTGATGCTTAAAAAGATGTCTGAGATTAATTCGAGTGTCCCCTCAATCGTTATCTCCGGTAACCAAGTAATGGCAGATGTTGTCGAAGCCCTAAGGATTGGTGCTAGTGACTACTTAGTTAAGCCTGTTGCAGATCTCTTTCTTATTGAAAATGCGATTAAGCAGTGCCTCGATGAAGGCCATATGAAAGATGTACAACTTGAAGATATAGAGGAGCTTTCTTATCAAGAGTTACAGGATAATCTAGCTTTATTAGAACAAAATGCTGAAGCAGCAAAAAGCGTGCAGCAACAACTCTTTCCTCCTTCTCAAATCAACTATCCTACTGCAAGAATAGATTACAGTTTATTTAAAACAGATGAGGTTAGTGCTTACTTTATTGATACGGTTAATGTCGGTGATAAGCATCTAGTGATGTATATGGCGCATTTTCACCCTCAAGACAACCGCGCCGCTTTTGGTAGTGTACTATTGAAAAGCTTCGTAAATCAAAAATTGAAACTTTTTCGTGATGGTTCGACACTTGCCATTATCGAACCTTATAATATGCTTTGCTATCTTAATGAGAGAATGAATAAATCAGGCCTAGATATTTTTATTGATATTGTCTATATCGTTGTAGAACTGACTCAATATCGCGCCTCAATCGCTCAAGCTGGTCATGGTTTACGCTGTTATATTCGTAATAGTGAAGGGTTAATGCCACTGGCATTACCTGACTCGCTTCAATTAGGCATTTTAGATTGGGGACAGCCTAGCTCCCAATTCAGAACTTTAATGCCAGGTGAAAAGCTGTGTATCTCTTCCAGCGCCCCAGAACACAAACAGATGTTACTCGCTGATCACTTCAGCGGGCTCACTTATGACATTCAAATGCCACCAGGTGGGTACGTCCAACTCTCTTTTTAATCGCTAAGAAGATCGTCGACTACGTCAGGTTCGAGGACGGCCTTTGGCCGGCTATAAAAGCTAAAGCAAAGATGAACGCTATGCTTACGGATAACGGAACGTTCGTGCCTCACTGACGGTAAAAAGCAAAGATGGATTCCGGCATTCGTCGGAAAGACGGTTAAGATTCATTGCCGTTGCAGGTCTCGTCCTTCCCTGCTTGTTCCGTGCTGCCCTAGGCTATTCCGTTACCCGTAGCCGTTTATGGCGTTCGCATTTATCTGCACCCTTCACTTGATTGTATAGATTCTAAAAGTCACGAAGTGACGCTCTCGCAGGGTAAAGCCCGCTCTCGAAGCTAACTTGTTGGCGCCCTAGAACCTCGTAGGGCGATGCCCGTCCTTCTCAGTTTATAAACTTGACGGCATAAATGCCGACCTACAATAAAGGAAGGCTGACCATATGTTATTCTCCGCTTGGCCCGTAAGCGCAGTGTTTCGTGCGGCTGCAGGCCATTCCGTTATCCGTAGCCGTTTATGGCGTTCGGATTTATCTGCACCCTTCACTTGATTGTATAGATTCTAGCAGGCACTTGTGCCGTCCTCGAAGCCAACTTGTTGGCGCCCTAGGAACTCGTGCCTCCTTTTTAGCTTTAGATATAAAAAAACGCCTTACTATTGCGAGTAAGGCGTTTTATAATTTTGTAGAACCTAGAACAGTAAGCAAAGCGTTCCGTGCGGCCGTAGGCCATTCCGTCAACTGTAGCCGTTAGCGGCGTCCTAGTAGCTTTTAATGCTTTATGCCTTCATGCTCGGCAGTGACTGCTATCTCTTCTTCAAGAGCTTGCTCTTCAGTGTGGTGACCGCTCTCTTCTGCGCCATGCATCCAATCAACTAGCTTGTCAGCCATGAAGTAAAGAATGATACCGGAAACAGCAGCCGTAATAGCGATACCTGCGAAAATAGCCATAGCATTAGCAAGTTGCTCCTCTTTTGGACCACCATGGCCAATTAAAGAACCAACAAGACCACCAACCTTATTTGCAACAGCAATAAACAGGAACCATACACCCATCATCAATGATGCAATGCGAAGTGGAGCGAGTTTAGTGACCATAGAAAGACCAATTGGTGACAAACAAAGTTCACCCATGGTATGGAAGAAGTATGCACCGACTAACCACCACATGCTCGATTTAGCATTTGCATCGCCACCCATTTCAAGCACGGCACCAATCATAAATAGGAAACCAATGCCTAATAGAACTAGACCTAAAGCAAACTTAACGGGAGAATTTGGTTCATTTTTACCTAAGCGTATCCAAATAGCAGCGATCACAGGGGCAAAGATAACAATAAACATAGCATTTAATGATTGGAACCAAGTGGTTGGCACTTCCCAACTGCCAATACTACGATCAGTGAAATCGTTGGTAAACAGGTTCATCAAACCGCCAGCTTGCTCGAAACCAGCCCAGAAAATAACAGTAAACAAACCCATGACCATGATGACTTTTATACGATCACGCTCAATTTTGGTTAATGGTTCTTTACGTACGTCACCAGAGGCTGCTGCTTTCTCTTTTTCACGTTGGGCAGCAGGTTTACGGCCGATATCACCTAAAAACTTTTGTGCATAAAGGAATTGGATGATCAATGAAATGATCATACCGATACCAGCACAAATAAAGCCAGCTTGGAAGTTACCATCAAAATAGGCAACAACTGAACCTACAATGATACCTGAAAGGAATGCACCTACGTTGATACCCATGTAGAAGATAGTAAACGCACCGTCACGGCGATGATCTCCCTCTTCGTACAGGTCACCAACCATGGTAGAGATATTTGGCTTAAATAGACCGTTACCTAGAATAAGCACACCAAGACCAAGATAGAAAACTTCAATCTCCATGCCTGGCACCCAAGCATGAGGTGTACCTAAAATGAATTGACCCGCAGCCATTAGTGCACCGCCAATCATTATGGCGCGACGTTGACCTAAGTAAGTATCGGCTAACCAACCACCAATGAGAGGAGTTAAAAAAACCAAACCGGTGAATGTACCGTAAAGAGAGAGGGCATCTGCACTCGTCCAACCTAAACCGTGACCACCTTGTGATTGAACACTATCTACCAAATAAAGTACTAAAATAGCACGCATTGCGTAATAGCTGAATCGTTCCCATAACTCTGTTGTAAACAACAGGAACAATCCCTTCGGATGCCCGAGCATCGTCCCTTGGGGTTTTGCTACGCTCATTAAATTTCCACCTTCGCTTGTGATTGCCTGCGAGACAAGTGTCGTCACAGAAAAATGATTAGTGCTTTGTTTTATAGTCTTGTAACACTAAGTGCTTAATTAGTTATTATTGTTCTAACAACATGATTTATTGTATGTTATTAGTAATATTCACAACGTAAGCGCTACATACGATTGTTATATTTTAATATTTGAAGCTATAAATCCTTCGAAACCCATCTTATATACCTTTTCACCTTGCCTGTGTCAATTTTACGCGCGTGAATGCTGAGTATTTAAGCAGTCAGAATAAAGAATAAACGGAAAGATATAATAACGGTGGTGACGAGCGTTAGGTGTGAGAACAGTTGCAAACTCTTAAAGAACAGAGCGATGACTATGTCATCTTCTAGAACGCTAGGCTGCTAGGACGGCCCTTGGTCTGCTAAATACGAGTTAGAGAGTGGCGAACGCTATAGCTTACGGATGACGGAATGTTCGTGCCTCTCTGACGGTAAAAAGCAAAGATGGATTCCGGCATTCGTCGGAAAGACGGTTAAGATTCTATTGCCGTTGCAAGTCTCGCCATTCTCTGCTTGTTCGGTGCGGCCCTAGGCCATTCCGTCACCCGTAGCCGCTTGCGGCGTTCGCATTTATCTGCACCCTTCACTTGATTGTATAGATTCTAGTAGGAGCATAGCGACGCTCTCGCCGTGACGAAGTCACGTACTCATAGCCAACTTGTTGGCGCCCTAGAACCTAGGATCTAGCAGGCACTTGTGCCGTCCTAGCAGGGCGAAGCCCGTCCTTGTGTATAATACAAACCTGACGGTATAAATGCCGACCTACAATAGAACAAGGCTTGCCCCGTAAGCGAAGTATTCCGTGCGGCCGAAGGCCATTCCGTCGGCCGTAGCCGCTTGCGGCGTTCGCCTTTATCTGCAACTCTGCACTCGATTATATAGACTCTAGAAGTCACGTAGTGACGCTCTCGCAGGGCAAAGCCCGCTCTCGAAGCCAACTTGTTGGCGCCCTAGAACCTCGTAGGGCGATGCCCGTCCTTCTCAGCTTATAAACTTGACGGCATAAATGCCGACCTACAATAGAAGATTTAACCGTAGATTCTAGTAGATTGTGATGTTCGCCTTTATAGCTGCAAAGCGCCCTAGAACCTTACAGTGCAACCCGTCCTTCTTCACTTCCTCTTACTTTTATCCATAAGCCGTTATGATATACTCAAATAAGTGTCAAGAATTATAAGTTACATGACGATGTTTAATTTAGATAAAAGCCGACTAATTAATTTAGTTTTAGACAAGATCCCAACGGTCAAACTTATCTATTTGTTTGGTTCTTACGCAAGTGGTGAGCAACATTCTAAGAGTGATCTTGATATTGCGATATTACCTGTTAAATCATTAGATAACCTTTCCCGTTGGCAATTGGCTCAAACCTTGGCTTGTGAACTTGATATCGATGTTGATTTGATTGATTTAACTTCAGCATCAACAGTATTGTGTCAACAGGTGATAACTCAAGGTCGATTGTTGTGGGGAGATAGTTATGACGATGATATTTTTGCCGTAAAAACGATCTCTATGTACCAAAATTTACAAGTAGAAAGAGCCATGATCCTCGCTGACTTAATGAATAAAGACCCTCGTGATGGCAGGGGAACTGTCCATGAATGACATTATTATCAATAAAATTGCCACGATTAATCGTTGCCTAAAACGTATTAAAGACGTTTATGGCAATGGTATAGCATTTAGAAAAGATCATACTCAACAAGATAGTGTGGTTCTCAACCTACAACGTACTTGTGAAGCCTGTATTGATATAGCAAACCATTTGAATCGTAAACATCAATATGGTGTACCACAAAGCAGTCGCGATAGTTTTACTCTTTTGGCACAAAACAATGTATTACCAGACGAACTTGCTGAAAATTTAAAAAAGATGGTGGGGTTACGAAACATAGCCGTTCATGACTATCAAGAGCTTAATTTAGATATTGTTGTTCATGTTATTAACCATCGTTTAAGTGATTTTGAACGTTTTATTGAAGCGATTAAGTGAAGAGAAAAGTAAGGACAGGAATGTTAGGTTGGCAGATAACGGAACGTTCGTGCCTCACTTACGGTAATAAAGAAAGGATGCCGACTACGTTAGCTTCGAGGACAGTCGTAAACTCCTTGCTAGGTGCGGCATTCGGCCTGCTATAAAAGCTAAAACAAAGATGGATTCCGGCATTCGTCGGAAAGACGGTTAAGATTCTATTGCCGTTGCAAGTCTCGCCATTCTCTGCTTGTTCGGTGCGGCTCTAGGCCATTCCGTCACCCGTAGCCGTTTATGGCGTTCGCATTTATCTGCACCCTTCACTTGATTGTATAGATTCTAGTAGGAGCATAGCGACGCTCTCGCCGTGACAAAGTCACAACCTAGAAGGCCTATGGCCGCTTTTCTCCGCTTGATCCGTAAGCAAAGCATTCCGTACGGCCGCAGGCCATTCTGTCATCCGTAGCCGTTTACGGCGTTCACCTTATCTTTATAGCTGCCGCCATTATTAGCTTTTCCTCTTTCCATCAAAATCGTAATTTGGTACCATTAATGTGTGAATGGGAAGTCGCAGTGACTAAGCAAAAGCTTAGGCCGTTTTTACCGTGGGCTGTAATACTTTTTATCCCATCTCTATTTGTCTATTTCTTTATCATTCTTAGTATGAAAGTTAGACCATTAAAAGCCGCGTGTTTCTTTTGGCATAAATAAAGAGTCTATCATTATGAAAGCTTGGTACTTGTTATATTGTAAGCCTCGCGGGGAGGCTAGAGCTGTACATAACTTAACTCTACAACAGATAGAGTCTTATCTTCCGACCATAGGCGAAGAAAAAAAAGTTAAAGGTCAAGTCTGCATTAAACGAATTCCGCTTTTCCCCGGCTATATGTTTATCCATTTCGATCCACTCGTTACTAGTGTTGCCCGTATTCATTCGACTCGTGGAGTTGGACGGATTATAGGTTGCAATGAATTAATGACCTCCATTGACGATTCAATAATCCACAGCATTCGCATGCGAGAGCATAAATTGCTATCTCAGTTGTTAAGCGAAAACGAATTAGCAACTGAGTGCTTAAACACTTCCCGTAGACAAGATATTAATCCAGGCGATCAGATCCGGTTTACAGAAGGGCCATTTGTTGATCTTGAAGGGATCTTTGACGAAAAAAATGGTGAAAAGCGTTGTCATGTTCTGTTCCACATTATGGGACAGAAGAAACGAGTCTCAGTGCCTCGAGATAGCATTCAAGCAGTCTAAGGTAGACGCTTTGCATCCATGGGGTGTTGGTTAATTCATCAACATGGTTTTTAAGCTTTCCCCCTGTTTGCTTGTAAGACATTCGCCATAGGAGTGATATTTAATAAGCTAATAAATTGGGTTAATCATTGGCGTTATGTCTGAGTTTAGGTTTATTGTGACGCACATCAATCAGAACTCAATCAGTTTAAAGTAATCTATAAACGACATGGAATAACTTGATATCGATCAACATTTAACCTAAATGCTTGAATTATGGTTTGTGACAAGGTTAAAACAATGACAATCGGTATTTTGAGGTGTCTCAATGCCATAGTTTCTGTATCGACGAGGCGTTGAATTGGCATGAAGAGTGTAGATGTAGATGTTGACGTGTTTAATGAGCATTTTTTGTTGATAACTCAGTTTGATTATGTAGTCGCTTTTTTAATGAACAGCATTCTTACGGTGGATACCGTATAATGCGTCGCTCTTATAATCCTAGTCGCACTATCAAGTGCAGTAGGGCATAGGATAAAATCAAATTTATAAATAGCGTTTGATTAAGAAAATAAACTGTCTTAATAACAAGGCTATAGATAGCGCTAAAAGACGTTGTCAGCAACGTAAACAGTACCGCAAAATGTGAATGACGCAAAGCGCGTTGGGCAATCTGGAAGCCGTAATCCATGGGCGGTAGCGTGTCTGAAGGACAAAATTATAAACAATTTTATAACTTTAGCGAGAGCGACAGAGCTCTGCGATTATCAGGATCGGTAGCGTGTCTGAAAGAAGACAAAGACGATAACTGAACGCTGCGCTAACGGAACGGATTTTGTCCTCACTGCAAGAACTGTTCGTCTCAGGCTTAATCTTTACCCGTAAGTGAGCATGCGAACGTTCCGTAATCCGTATTCGGTGAGCGTCAACGTATCCTCATTGATTTGTGTTTGTTGTAGGTCGGTATTTATGCCGACGCTGTTGATGGACTAAAGTCCAACCTACATTGAAGCAGAGAAGGACTGACTTTCTTTAAATACTTGTAATTATTTTAGAGGCTGTCAAAGTCCTGCTAGAACCTAGAACCTAGAACCTAGAACCTAGAACCTAGAACCTAGAACCTAGAACCTAGAACCTAGAACCTAGAACCTAGAACCTAGAACCTAGAACCTAGAACCTAGAACCTAGAACCTAGAACCTAGAACCTAGAACCTAGAACCTAGAACCTAGAACCTAGAACCTAGAACCTAGAACCTAGAACCAACTAATAATCTAGCCTAGAACTAGAATCAGCGTTCATCTCAGATTAAAAGATTCTATAGCAGGACAACGTCCGCTCTCGCAGCGTAGCGTCCTAGCAAGGAGCTTACGACTGCTCTCGAAGCTGACGTAGTCGGCGTCCTTGCTTGTTACCGTAAGAGAGCCTGTGAACGTTCCGATATCTGTAAGCGTCGCGTTCGCCTTTTTTCTTTACTCGTAAGCGTCAGCGTTCATCTCAGATTAAAAGATTTTATAGCAGGACAACGTCCGCTCTCGCAGCGTAGCGTCCTAGCAAGGAGCTTGCGACTGCTCTCGAAGCTGACGTAGTCGGCGTTCTATATTTTTACCGTAAGAGAGCCTGCGAACGTTCCGTAATCCGAATTCGGTGAGTGTCAGCGTTCTTCTCTGTATTTCCTAATTGCTTTGTGTTTGTTGTAGGTCGGTATTTATGCCGACGCTGTTGATGGGCTAAAGCCCAACCTACATTGAAGCAAAGAAGGACAGACGTCATTTGCTTTTACCGTAAGAGAGCTTGCGAACGTTCCGTTGACCGTAATCGGTAAGCGAAGCGTTCATCATATTTCTACATTTTTGCTTGTTTTTTCCACCGGAGATTATCTGTGTTACACAAAACCAAAAAAATACTCATAGCAGGTTTTAGTGCCTTCGTGTTGTTGAGCACCCAAGTACAAGCTGCCATGCCGTCGCCACAGATGATCGAACAATTTAAGAGCCTCCCAGCCTCTGAGCAACAAAGGCTCGCAAAGCAATATGGCGTAGACCCATCTATGCTCGGTGGAACAACGACTCAAGCGCCAGTAACGAATCCACAAGTGGTAGTGCCACGGGTAACTAACGATGTGGTTGATCATTCAGTCGATGCCGCTGACGAACTTAATTTCGAACAAGACAAGCAAAAAACTGAGTTAGCACGCTTTGGTTACGAGCTGTTTCAAGGTGAGCCGACAACGTTTGCGCCTGTGAGTGACGTGCCCGTGCCTAGTGAATACTTAGTTGGTCCTGGTGACAGCATCAAGGTGCAACTTTTTGGTAAAGAAAACAAAGAATACGATCTTGTCATAAACAGAGAGGGCGCTATTCAGTTTCCTGAACTGGGGCCTATCTCTGTTAGCGGACTAAATTTCTCTGAACTTAGAGAGTCTCTCGGCCATCGTATTGAACAACAAATGATAGGCATTGAATCAAATATCACCATGGGTGAATTACGTTCAATCCGGATATTTATCGCCGGAGATGCTTACAAGCCGGGCTCTTATACGGTATCGAGTCTGTCCACTATTACCCAAGCTTTGTTTGTGGCTGGCGGTGTCAATGAGATTGGCTCACTGCGTAACATACAGGTTAAGCGTAACGGTAAGCTGGTTGGCTCAATGGATCTGTACGATCTACTGATGCGTGGGGATGCGTCTGGTGATCTGCGCCTACGTTCTGGCGATGTGGTGTTTATTCCTGCGGTGGGCGGCCTAGTCAGTATTACTGGTGAAGTGCGTCGTCCTGCTATATACGAGCTTAAAAACAGCGAAAGTGTGACTGACATTGTGGCCATGGCAGCGGGCCTAAAGCCTGGTGCATATCCTAAAAGCAGCAGTATTGAGCGTTACAATAGCAATGGTTTACGCTCCATCCTCAATGTTGACTTGACCGCCAAAGCGGGTAAGGCGACAAAAACTCAATCCGGTGACTTTATTCGTGTTAAAAGTGCCTCTAACCAGTTTGAAGATGCCATAACGGTCGTTGGTGCAGTGGTACGCCCTGGTAAGTATCAATGGTATCAAGGTCAGAAAATCAGTGATCTACTGCCCTCTATCTGGGGCGATTTGACGATATCAGCCGATCTGAATTATGCCATTGTTGTGCGTGAAGTGAATCGTTATGGTGACATCGAAGTACTGCAGTTTTCTCCCAGTAAAGCCATTGGAGATAAGCAACTAACTCAGGACTTAACCCTACAAGCTCGTGATAAAGTCATATTGTTTAATTATAGCGATGAGGTCCAAAATCGTTATGAGCTAAATAAGTTAGTTAAAGAGCGCGTACAAAAAGTAACAGCGTTAAGTGGTGACACTTTAGTGGGTAACGATTTGTTTAACTCTGGGTTTGTACAACTCGATAAGCTACAGCTGACCGCACGTAATGAAATTGGTGGAGTGATCACCTCTAAAGAAGCACCTGACAATAAATTGCAGCTCATCAAAGGCGAAGTCAACAAAATGTTGGCCAATATGTTTGATGATAAAGAGTTAATTAAACTCAGTGGTTCGATGAACCGCCGTGAGCTTCTGTATCCTGTGGTGGCTGAACTCGCCACCCAAGGACGTGCCGAAGAGGGCGCCCAAGTCGTCGCCATTAGCGGTAAAATTCGTCATCCTGGTGTGTATCCATTAACACGAGGTGCAAAAATCAATGATTTGTTATCTGCATCAGGTGGCTTGATTGAAGGTGCTTACACGCCGCGAGCAGAATTAACCAGTACAATTACAACCGATAATTCATCTTCTGTGCGCCACACTGACATTAACCTAGGCGCTGCACTTGAAGGTGATGCTGCAGCAAATATTAACTTGTCTTCACGGGATATTTTGACCGTGATGACCACCCCTGATTGGCAAGAAAATAAGGCTGTTGAGATCCGTGGTGAAGTTAAATTCCCCGGTGTGTACAACATTCGACGTGGCGAAACACTAGAAGACGTGCTTAATCGTGCCGGTGGTTTTACCAAGTATGCCTATCTGCCATCGGCTGTGTTTGTTCGTGAATCAGTACGACTGCAAGAACAGTTAGAGATTAAAAAACTGGCCGATCAACTTCGCCGAGATATCGCCACTCGTGGGGTATCGAAAGACGGTGATGTGATTAACTACAGTGATGCCCAGTTGATGTTAACCGATCTTGAAACTATCAAGGCTGTAGGTCGTCTTGTTGTTGACCTCTCTGCAATATCCGTCGGTATCAAACAAGCCGATCTTCAGTTAGAAGACTCAGACATTTTATATGTTCCCTCGACCAAGCAAACTATTGCAGTCATGGGTGAAGTGCAGCACGCCGCAACTCACAGATTCAAAGAAGGCTTAACCTTAGATCAGTACTTAGCTATGTCAGGTGGTGAAAGAGAGCGAGCCGATGTGGATAGAACCTATGTCATCAAGGCTAATGGCTCGGTTATGATGCCAAGTCGTTCAATCTGGTTTAGCAGTGGAGACAGCCTACAACCCGGTGACACAATAATAGTACCGTTAAATACTGAGTATCAAAACAATCTATCACTCTGGACTCAAGTCACTCAAATTCTAGCCAACACAGCAGTCACATTCGCTACAGTCGCGAACTTATAAAGCTAAGACGAACGCCGCAAAGCGACTAGAGAACGCTCCGCTAACGGAACGCTGCAAGCGGCTACGGAACGGCCTTTGGCCTTACTGATTCTAATAGCGAAGCGCTCTGTAATCGCTCTTAGTTGCTTTTACCGTAAGCGCAGCGTTCTGTAGTGACGAAGTCACGTTCCGTAATCCATATTCGATTTAAAAAACCAAGGATGGTTATGAAATTTCAAAAGCTAGAGGTCTGGCAACTCAGTTATAAGCTGTCATGCTCAGTGTATTTAAATACAAAAGAACTAAGGGATTGGGGCTTTAAAGACCAAATAACCCGTTCCGGTCTGTCTGTACCTTCAAACATAGCAGAGGGTATAGAACGACAGGGAGTGAAGGAGCAAATACAGTTTTTGTATATTGCTAAAGCATCGCTAGCCGAAGTTATGACACAGGCGATGATAGGTAAAGATATAGACTACCTTGAACCGGTTTTTGTCGATGAACTATTAATAAACACTGATAAAATATCCGCAATGCTAGCGGGATTGATTAAAAGCATAAAAGCACGCAATCAATCATCTTAGCTTTACCGTAAGCGAAGCGTTCCTTCATCCGTAGCGCAGCGTTCAGTAGGTCGCAGACCGTTCCGTAAGAGAGCCTGCGAATGTTCTGTTATCCGTCTCAGCCGCCTTAACCGTAAACGAAGTGTTCTGTGAGCGAAGCGTTCCGTCAACCGTATTCGCACTTACCTGATTTTTCCGTAAGCGAAGCGTTCTGTAAGTGAACTTGTGAACGTTCCGTCAACCGTATTCAACAATTTAAACAAAGAGACAAGATTTGAATGTCCAATGAAATGAATAAATACCAATCAGATGTAAGGTTCCCTCAAACTACAAGCGAAGATGAGATTGATTTGAGGGAGTTGTTTAAAGTTATCTGGCAAGGCAAGTGGCTCATTATCGCCATTACTGCCGTTTTCGCTATCGGTTCCGTCATTTATGCTATTAAACAACCAAATACCTACAAGTCAGAAGCTTTATTAGCGCCTGCAAGTGAAGAACAAGGTGGTGGTTTGAGTGCCCTAGCTGGTCAGTTCGGTGGCCTAGCAAGTATGGCAGGCATTAACTTGGGTGGTGGTGGGGGAGTTGATAAAACTCAGATGGCCATTGAAGTGATGAAATCACGACAGTTTACGAGTCAGTTCATTCAAGAGCATAATCTACTACCAGATTTAATGGCGATTAAAAAATGGAATATGGCCGATAACAGTATTTCATACAACGATGAAATATATGATGCATCTAGTAAAAAATGGCTGCGTGAAGTTAAAGCACCGTTTAAACCAGAACCTTCAATGCAGGAAGCATTTAAAGAGTTTAACAAAATAGTCGCTGTTAACGCTGCAAAAGACACTGGTATGGTCACAGTTTCCGTTGAACATCTATCTCCTGCAATAGCTCAACAGTGGGTGACTTGGTTAATTGAAGATATTAACAAAGTGATGAAAGAGCGTGATGTCGCCGAAGCTAATCGCAGCAGTGAGTTTTTAACCAAGCAGATAGCGTTAACCAATGTGGCAGATATTCGTTCTATTCTTTATAAGCTAATTGAAGAGCAAGCAAAAACGATTATGTTCGCAGAAGTCCGTGATGAGTATGTGTTTAAGACCATTGATCCCGCATTAGTTCCTGAAGAAAAAGCCGGACCTAAGCGTGCATTAATTTGTGTGTTAGGCACAATGTTGGGTGGTATGCTAGCGTTGATGATAGTGCTCATAAGACACTTTGTGAGGAAAGAAGATTAGGCCGTTTCAAAATAGATAAAAAGTGTCTTAGCTGGTTTTAAAAGGCTGAGATTGAAAATTGAATAATACCGATTAAGAGTTTCTGTTAAATGCAATATAACATCGAAATACAGCCTTCAGGTGTTCAGTATAAGAGTGATGAAAACCTTCTAGAGGATGCTTTATCGCAATCGATACAACTAGAGCATAGCTGTAAAACGGGTGATTGTGGCGCCTGTAGTGCCGAGGTTTTATCCGGCACTGTAGAGAATGAATTGGGTGAATTGGTGACAAAGGGCTCGATTTTAACGTGTCAATCGAAAGCTAAAACAGATGTAATTCTAAAAGCTAAATATTACCCAGAACTTATCCATATAAAGCAGCAAACAATACCGTGTAAAGTCGCAAAATTTCGTTATGTTACAGAAGACATTGTTTCTATCACATTCAGATTTCCGCCGACTGCTAAATTTGACTACCTGTCAGGCCAGTACGTAGATTTGAGCTTTAAAGGTATAAAGCGCAGTTACTCAATCGCAAACGCTAAAACGGAATCAAAAGAGCTAGAATTGCATATCCGTAAAGTTCCCAGTGGTAAAATGTCAGAGTTAATCTTTGGTCAGTTAGAGGGAAATGAGTTGATGAGGCTGGAAGGTCCTAAAGGAACCTTTTTCGTTAGAGACAATAATAAGCCTTTAATTTTGATGGCTACGGGTACAGGTATTGCGCCTATAAAAGCGATAGTTGAAGAGTTGTTGTTTAAAGGTGATAACCGACCGCTTTATATTTATTGGGGAATGCAGTTCGCAAAAGAACTTTACTGCAATGAATTAATTGAACTTGCAAATATACATGAACACATAAAATTTACAGCTACTCTTTCGCGTGAAGTAACGGATAAGCATTTTAATGGCTATGTTCAAGATGCCGTTTGTAACGATTTATCTTCACTTACTGATTTTGAAGTGTATGCATGCGGATCATTAAACATGATCAATGACGCAAAAGAAAAGCTACATGCTAAGCAGTTACCATCAGATTCATTTTATTCTGATGCATTTACCCACGCGAAATAGATTTAATTATGGAGATTGAAATGAAAGCAGTAATTTTGGCCGGTGGCTTAGGCACTCGTTTAAGTGAAGAAACCGCATTACGACCAAAGCCTATGGTTGAAATTGGTGGTAAGCCTATTTTATGGCACATCATGAAAATGTACTCAACACATGGTATTAATGACTTTATTATCTGCTGTGGCTATAAAGGTTATGTGATTAAAGAATACTTTGCTAACTACTTTTTACATATGTCAGATGTGACATTTGATATGAAAGAAAATGAGATGAAAGTTCATCACAAACGTGCAGAACCTTGGACTGTGACCTTAGTCGATACCGGTGATCACTCTATGACAGGTGGCCGTTTAGCTCGTGTCGCTGATTATGTTAAAGATGAAGAAGCATTCTGTTTTACCTACGGTGATGGTGTTTCAGATGTGAACATTACCGAAAGTATTGCTTTCCATAAACATCATGGGAAACAAGCTACATTGACGGCCACGTTCCCACCAGGGCGTTTTGGAGCACTAGATATTACGGCCGGTAAAGTTAATAGTTTTAAAGAAAAACCAAGAGGTGATGGCGCTATGATCAATGGAGGTTTCTTCATCTTATCGCCAGAAGTTTTAAAGCACATTGATGGTGATAGCTGTACCTGGGAGCAATATCCGTTAAATAAACTCGCAGAAGATAATCAATTGATGGCCTATGAGCATCACGGTTTTTGGCAACCTATGGATACTCTGCGTGATAAAGTTCATTTAGAGGAACTTTGGGATTCAGGTCAGGCACCTTGGAAAACTTGGGAGTAAATGATGAATCCAAGTTTTTGGAAAGGGAAAAAAGTCTTTATGACAGGGCATACTGGCTTTAAAGGCAGTTGGTTGTCGCTATGGCTTTTGGAAATGGGCGCTATAGTAAAAGGCTACTCGTTAGCTGCACCCACGACCCCTAGTTTGTTTGAAGAAGCGAATGTTTCAGATGGAATGATCTCAGAAGAGGGAGATATTAGAGATTTTTTCCAGCTCAAAGAGAGCATCAATAATTTTAAGCCCGAAATAGTTTTTCATATGGCAGCACAACCTTTAGTGCGTCTTTCGTATGATGACCCAATGGAAACGTATTCTACGAATGTAATGGGTACTGTTTATCTACTTGAAGCGGTTAAGCAGGTTGGTGGCGTTAAAGCAGTAGTCAATATCACTAGTGATAAATGTTACGAAAATCGTGAATGGGTATGGGGCTATCGTGAAGATGAAGCTATGGGGGGATACGATCCTTATAGCAATAGTAAAGGCTGTGCCGAACTAGTTGCTTCTTCATATCGTCAATCATTTTTTAATGCCGATAAATATCATATTCATGGTTGTGCCCTTGCATCTGTTCGTGCGGGAAATGTAATTGGCGGTGGCGATTGGGCTGCAGATCGTTTAATCCCCGATATGCTGAATGCTTTTTCAAATGCTAAATCTGTAGAAATACGTAGCCCGCATGCAATACGTCCTTGGCAACACGTACTTGAACCGTTATCGGGGTATATCACTGTTGCTGAGCATTTATATGAGCACGGACCTAAATTCGCGGAAGGATGGAATTTTGGTCCACGTGAAGAAGATGCACAACCAGTTCAGTGGCTTGTTGAAAAACTAGTACAATACTGGGGGAATGATGCAAGTTGGTACTTGTCCGAAGGTGAGCATCCGCATGAAGCACATTATTTAAAGCTTGATTGTTCTAAGGCTAAAATGCGATTAAATTGGCAACCGATATGGGGACTAGAAGAAACTCTCGGTCGAATAGTCGATTGGCAAAAAGCTTGGTTGAGCGGTAAAGATATAAAGCAACATACCATATTAGAAATTCAACAATACATTGCAGCAAGAGCAGGAATTTAAAATGTCAAAAGAGTTAATTAGAAAACAGATCGCAGACTTAGTAGACCAGTATGCTGCAATAGAATATGCACCAAAAATGTTTATTCCAGGTGAAACAGTAGTGCCGCCATCAGGTAAAGTGTTAGGCGCTAATGAGCTTAAAATGATGGTTGAAGCGTCATTAGATGGCTGGTTAACAACTGGCCGATTTAATGATGCATTCGAAAAACGTCTTGGTGAATATTTAGGTGTACCTTATGTGCTAACAACAACGTCAGGCTCATCTGCTAATTTACTTGCATTAACAGCACTAACATCACCAAAGCTTGGCGAACGTCAACTAAAGCCAGGTGACGAAGTGATTACGGTTGCAGCGGGATTCCCGACTACTGTAAATCCTACAATCCAAAATGGTTTGGTGCCAGTATTTGTGGATGTTGACATTCCAACATATCAAATAAAGCCTGAAATGATTGAAGCGGCTGTTACCAATAAAACCAAAGCGATTATGGTTGCTCATACGCTAGGTAATGTGTTTGATTTAACTGAAGCTCGTCGTGTCGCTGACAAGTACAACTTATGGTTAATCGAAGATTGCTGTGATGCTTTAGGTTCAACTTACGACGGTAAGATGGTGGGCCAGTTTGGTGATATATCTACAGTAAGTTTCTATCCCGCGCATCACATTACCATGGGTGAGGGTGGGGCGGTATTTACTAAAGATAAAGAATTGCGAAAATTAATCGAATCATTTCGTGATTGGGGACGTGATTGTTATTGTGCCCCAGGCTGTGACGATACATGTAAGAAGCGTTTTGATCAGCAATTGGGTTCATTGCCACAAGGTTACGATCATAAGTACACCTACTCACACCTTGGTTATAATCTAAAGATTACCGATATGCAGGCAGCTTGTGGTCTTGCACAGATGGATAGTGTAGAGCAATTTGTCGAGCAACGTAAAGCAAACTATCATTACCTAAAAGATGGTTTAGCAAGTTGTGAAGAGTTTATCATTCTACCTGAAGCGACGGAAAAGTCAGACCCATCTTGGTTTGGTTTTCCTATTACAATAAAGCCTGAAAGTGGCATTGACCGTGTAGAACTATTGAAGTTCATGGACCAATACAAAATTGGTACGCGGTTATTATTCGCAGGTAATTTAACTCGTCAACCATACTTCAAAGATGTTGAATATCGAGTAGTTGGCGAGTTAACTAATACTGATATTGTAATGAATCACACTTTCTGGATTGGTGTGTATCCAGGTTTATCAAAAGATCATTTAGACTTTATCATTCTAAAGTTCGAAGAGTTCTTTGGGCTGAATTTCTAGCATTAATTATAAATTTAGCCAGTTAATACTGGCTAAAATTAGGAACTGTAAATGAAAGCTTCTGATGCAATAGCAAAAATACTGAGCGCAAACAATGTAACAGTAGGTTTTGAACTAATAGGTGGGATGATAACGCACTTAGTTGATAGTATTAACGTATTGGGAGATACAAAATTAATATCGGTTCATCATGAACAAGCGGCTGCATTTGCCGCGGGAGGGGTTGCAAGAGCAACAAATAATAAAAGCTTAGGTTTAGCCTTAGGCACCAGTGGTCCAGGTGCTACAAATTTAATAACTGGCATTGCTGATTGTTGGTTCGATAATTATCCATGCATTTTTATCACTGGGCAAGTTAATACTAACGAGCTCAAAGGTACAAGAAATATACGCCAACAGGGTTTTCAAGAGTTAGATATTGTAAGTATTGTAAAAAGTATCACCAAATATGCCGTACAAATACAAACTGCTGATGACATAGTAATTGAGATACAGAAAGCGATTGATATATCCGTTTCTGGTCGACCTGGTCCGGTATTAATTGATATCCCTATGGATCTACAACGAGCAGAACTAGATGATAATACTTTAGACTACTTGATAGACCGAATAAATAGTAAACCTGAATTTCCTGAATTAAGAGAAAGTACTAAATCTCAACTTCAAGAATCCGTAGAATGTCTTTTAAATGCAAAGCAACCTGTTTTTCTGATTGGCGGCGGTGCTGTAAGCGAAGACAGTTTTGCTATATGGCAACAAGATATTTCTAAAAGTAAAATACCGCATGTAGCAAGTCTTAAAGGCAGTGAAAAAACTCCTGTTTTAGATGGCTATTGGGGGATGATTGGTGCATATGGAACTAGAACTGCAAATTATGCAATTCAAAATGCAGATGTAATTATTGTACTAGGAAGCCGACTTGATGTTCGTCAGACTGGTGCCGATGTTAGCGATTTTGCTCGTTTGGCAAAAAAAGTAATTCAAATTGATTTAGACTCTGCACAGCTTGACAATCGCTTTAAAGCCGACATAAATATTCATGCAACGTGTGAGCAGTTTTTTCAAGTTTATCTTCAGTCAATCAATAAAAAAGAATTAATAAACAACGATTGGGTAAGTACACTTAAGCTACATTGGAAGAACTCATTTATTAATGAATATCCAGAGCTTGAAATTAGTCCATTTAATATATGTGAAATGTTATTAAAAAGATTCAAAAATATAGCCGCTCATTTTGTAGCGGATGTAGGTAATAATCAAATGTGGATTGCCCATTCTTTAAGAATCGGTCCTTCTCAAATGGTCCATCACTCCGGTGGTTTAGGTGCTATGGGCTTCGCAATCCCGACTTCGTTGGGTGTACATTACGCTACTGACAGCATTGTTGTCTCTATATCAGGTGATGGTGGTGCGCAAATTAATATTCAAGAACTGGACATTATATCACGTGAAAACTTACCCATTTTAACGATTGTTATTAATAATCAATCTTTAGGGATGGTACGAGCTTTCCAAGAGATGTATTTTGAAGGTCGTAACCAATCTACATATTGGGACGGGTATAGTTCATCGTTCTGTGATATTGGTATAGCGTATCAAATGAAATCAAGTATGATTACAAGTGAAAAAGAATTTGATAACGCTATATTTGAGTTTATACAAAATCCACAACCAACATTATTAGAGTTAATGATGCCAGATGCAAGAGAATGCAAACCTAGACTTGCATTTGGTAATCCAATCGATAAGCAACACCCTAACGGAAATACATAATGTCAGTTGATATAGAAGATCTTAATCTTATAGCAAATGAATTAGCTATGGACTTCTTATTCTTTAAAAATAAAAAAATATTCTTGACTGGTGGAACTGGTTTTTTTGGGAAGTGGTTGTTAGAAACGTTTTTGTATTTAAATGATTATCACAATTTAAATATATCAGTTAGGATTTTATCCCGTTCACCAGACAAGTTTAAAAGATTACATTCCCATATAAGTGGTCATGAAAACTTTGCTTTTATTAAAGGTGATATAAAAAACTTTCAAGATAGTACTGAAAGTTACGATTTAATAATCCATGCGGCAACAGATGCTTCATCTGGTCGGAATGAGTCCGAAAATGAGAAAATGCGTAGCACTATTATTGATGGGACAAGACGTATATGTGAGTTTGCTAGTCAGGTAAATTGCCAGCGAATACTTTATACGAGTTCAGGGGCCGCTTACGGTCCTCAACCTGAAAATATGTCCCATATACCTGAAACATTTGTTGATAATCCACGCTTTATTGATAAGGATGTTTATGCAAGTGCAAAGTTAGAATCAGAAAAGTATTTAAAGGCTAACTCGCCTTGTGAAGTCGTTATCGCAAGATGTTTTGCTTTTTCTGGTCCTTATTTACCTTTAGAAGGCAGCTATGCATTTGGTAACTTTATTGATGACGTTTTAAATGGAAATGATATTTCTATAAAAGGCGATGGAACAGCTGTTCGTTCATATTTGTACGCTGCTGATCTAGTTGTTTGGCTACTTCGTATTTTATCTTCAGGTAAGGCATTTGAAATTTATAATGTTGGCTCTTCAGAACAAGTTTCTATTGGGGAGTTAGCTATGCTAATTGATGCGGTTGCAGGTGGAAAATCTTTAGTAGAAACTCCATCTCTAGTAAAACAAACCGTTCATCAATATGTTCCTGATATAAGAAAGGCACAAAATGAGTTAGGGTTATGCGTTTATACATCATTGAGTTCGTCAATTAATAAGACACTAAGGTTTTATAAGTAATATTTGTTGAACTAACTCATGGATTATTTCAATGTAATATTTTATATCAAAACAGGTTGTAAATTGTCAATGTAGACTCTTTATGAAAATTCGTAAATCTAATTAATAAGATAAACATGAAAATACTCATCACTGGTGGAGCTGGTTTTATTGGTTCAGCTGTCATTCGACATATTATTAAAAACACACAAGATAGCGTTATTAATGTTGATAAATTAACCTATGCAGGCAACCTTGAATCACTTGTAAGCATAGAGCAAAATGATAGGTACGATTTTGAAAAGGTTGATATTTGTGACCAAGTTGAGCTAAGTAGAGTATTCAAACAGTATCAACCCGATGCTGTTATGCACTTAGCTGCTGAATCACATGTTGATCGTTCAATAGATGGGCCAGCTGAATTTATCGAAACAAATATTGTTGGTACATACACATTATTAGAAGCGGCTCGTCATTACTGGAATCAACTGGATGAAACTCATAAGTCAACTTTTCGTTTTCACCACATATCGACAGATGAAGTTTACGGTGATTTAGAAGGTCCAGATGATCTTTTCACTGAAGTTACTTCTTATGCCCCGAGCTCACCTTATTCTGCTTCTAAAGCCTCAAGTGACCATCTTGTTAGAGCTTGGCTACGTACCTATGGCTTACCAGTAATTGTCACCAATTGTTCAAATAATTACGGACCTTATCACTTTCCTGAAAAACTGATCCCATTGGTTATCTTAAATGCCCTTGAAGGTAAGTCATTACCCATTTATGGTAGAGGTGATCAAATTCGTGACTGGTTATATGTTAAAGATCATGCCCGTGCGTTATATAAAGTAGTTACCGAAGGTAAAATTGGCGAAACCTACAATATTGGTGGTCATAACGAAAAACAAAATATTGAAGTAGTTGAGACACTTTGTAATATTTTAAATGAGCTAGTACCTAAAAAAGCTGATTACAAAGAACTAATTACTTTTGTAGCGGATAGACCAGGACACGATATTCGCTATGCTATTGATGCAAGTAAAATTGAGAGAGAGCTTGGTTGGACTCCGTTGGAAACATTTGAAACTGGTCTAAGAAAAACAGTTGAATGGTATTTAGGCAATAGTGATTGGTGTAAACGAGTGCAAGATGGCTCTTATCAACGTGAACGTTTAGGTGTTTAATATGAAAGGTATCGTTTTAGCTGGCGGTTCAGGCACACGCCTTTATCCAATTACTAAAGGTGTATCAAAGCAGTTATTACCTGTTTATGACAAACCGATGATCTATTATCCATTATCGGTATTAATGCTTGCCGGTATCAAGGATATTTTAATTATCACCACCCCTGATGATAATGATGGCTTTATTCGGTTGTTGGGAGATGGCAGCGATTTTGGCATTACTCTAACTTATGAAGTTCAAGAAAGTCCAGATGGTTTAGCCCAAGCCTTTATCATTGGTGAAGAGTTCATTGGTAGTGACTCGGTCTGTTTGGTACTGGGTGATAACTTATTTTGGGGGCAGGGTTTTTCTCCAATGTTAAATAAAGCGGCATCTATAACCTCAGGAGCTACCGTGTTTGGTTATCAAGTACAAGACCCTGAACGTTTTGGCGTTGTTGATTTTGATGAGAATATGAGGGCACTTTCAATCGAAGAAAAACCAGTGAAGCCTAAATCAAACTTTGCAGTAACTGGATTGTATTTTTATGACAACAATGTTGTTGAAATAGCTAAACAGGTGCAACCCTCCGAACGCGGAGAGCTAGAAATTACTAGTATAAATCAAGCCTATTTAGATAAAGGTTTACTTAACGTAGAGTTACTTGGTCGTGGTTTTGCTTGGTTAGATACTGGCACTCATGAAACATTATTAGATTCAGCGATGTTTGTTGAAACAATTGAGCGACGCCAAGGTTACAAAATAGCCTGTTTAGAGGAAATTGCATTTAACAATGGTTGGCTAGCCGCAGCTGAAATAAAAGAGCTAGCAAAGCCGATGATGAAAAATAGCTATGGTCGATACTTAGAAGATATGATTAAGGACAAAGGATGAGTTTAATTAAAATTGTCGATTTTAAATCACTGGGTGATGAACGTGGTGGCTTAGTAGCTGTTGAAGCCCATAAAGATATCCCTTTTGATATTAAACGAGTGTATTACATCTCAGGGACTGAAAGTGGCGTAGCTAGAGGCTTTCATGCACATAAAGAATTGAGGCAGGTTGCAGTATGTGTAACCGGGCAATGTAGATTTATTATGGATAATGGTAGTAATAAACAGGAAATTATTATGGACTCTCCAGCTAAAGGTATTGTGATAGATAAGATGCTATGGCATGAAATGCATGATTTTAGTAAGGGTTGTGTATTGCTCGTGATGGCTAGCGATTATTATGATGAATCTGATTATATCCGTGAATATAATGATTTTAAAGCGTTGGCCATAAAATGAATATCCATAAATTAAGTGATGTGCAATCGAATAATATTGGGGATAATACTCGAATTTGGCAATTTAGCGTAGTTCTTGCTGGTGCTGTGATAGGAACTGGTTGCAACATCTGTGCTCATACTTTAATAGAGAATGATGTTGTAATAGGAAATGATGTTACAGTCAAATCAGGTGTTTATATCTGGGATGGAATCACCATTGAAGACAATGTTTTTATTGGCCCATGTGTTGCTTTTACAAATGATAAAGCCCCCCGCTCTAAAGAATATCCGGAAGAGTTCTTAAAAACGACTGTAAAAAAAGGAGCTTCACTGGGTGCTAACGCTACAATCCTACCCGGTGTTGTACTTGGTGAAAATTGTATGGTTGGAGCTGGCGCGGTTGTAACTAAAGATGTACCTGCCAATGCTGTTGTTGTAGGTAATCCTGCTAGAATTATTAAATATTTAGAGAAATAAGTCATGATCCCATTTTTAAACTTAAAAAAAATAAATGCACAGTATGCTGAAGATTTAAAACAAGCTTGTTCTCGGGTCATCGACTCTGGTTGGTACCTGCAGGGAAATGAACTAGAAACTTTTGAAACTCAATTTTCTGAGTATTGTGGAACTGAATATTGCGTTGGCGTAGCAAATGGCCTGGATGCGTTATCTCTTACTTTGAGGGCTTGGAAAGAACTGGGTAAATTGAAGGAAGGTGATGAAGTTATTGTTCAAGCAAATACTTATATTGCCTCAATATTAGCTATAACTGAGAATGCTCTCACTCCTGTGCTAGTTGAGCCGAATGAATCTACATTTAACTTATGTCCTGTTACTGTTGAAGCAGCAATAACCCCAAAAACAAGAGTTATATTACCCGTGCATTTGTATGGACAAATCTCACCAATGCCTGAGCTTATTAAAATAGCGCAAGAACATGGTCTATTAGTGCTAGAAGATTGTGCACAATCACACGGTGCTGAAATCGAAGGTAAAAAAGCTGGTAATTGGGGAGATGCAGGAGCGTTTAGCTTTTATCCTGGTAAGAACCTTGGAGCATTAGGTGATGCCGGTGCAGTTACAACTAATGATAAGCTGTTAGCTGAGACTATTAGAGCACTAGGCAATTATGGTTCTCAAAAAAAATACGAAAATATCTATCAGGGAGTCAACAGTCGTCTAGATGAAATTCAAGCTGCTATGCTGAGCGTAAAATTAGCACACATGCCAACTGAAATAATACAGCGAAGACTTATTACTCGCCGTTATTTAAATGAAATTAGTAATCCAGCAATAACCTTACCGAATGTAAATGACGTTGATTCACATGTCTGGCATTTATTCGTAGTGCAATGTACTAATCGGGATTCGTTACAAAAACATTTACAAGAGCAGGGGGTGCAATCGTTAATCCATTATCCAACCGCGCCTCATAAGCAACAAGCTTATAAAGAATGGAATGATCTAAAATTGCCAATTACTGAGAATATACATCAGCAGGTTCTGTCATTGCCAGTTGATCCGACAATGAAAGATGAAGAGGTTACAAGTGTGATTTCTGCAATCAACTCTTATACATAGATAGGTTTGAATAAAATAAATACTAATTTATACACTTATCTAACTACTTTTAAAATTCACACTAGATTATATATTTATGGGGTTTTGCAATTTACCTGATAATTAAGGAGGATTTGATGCCTAAATCTATGATAGAGGCTGTTATTGTTCTTACAATTATGATGGTAAGAACACTTTTATTTAAGTTACTTCATTTTATTAAACACCCAAACATAACATACCAAAGTGATATTAGATTATTTCAAAAGCTTGTCTCAAATGGGCGTGGGAATATCAAATTTGATAAGAGTGTCACATTTGGTGTCTGGCCATCATCAAATATCAAAAATGGAGAGATATACATTGAAGCAAGAAGAAATGGTTCACAAATAACAATTGGGGATAATGTTGTAATCAATAATAATGCAACGATTATTTCAGAGTCAGCAAGTATTACAATCGGCAAAAATACATTGATTGGACCAAATTTTATGTGCTTTGATTCTGATTTTTATTCTATTAATTAACCCCTCAACAAGATTAAGCAATAAGCATTCAAGTAAAGATGTTGTCATTCATGATAATGTTTTTATAGGTGCAAATGTAGTTATCTTGAAAGGCACGACAATTGGAAAAAATAGTGTTATATCAGCTGGAAGTGTTGTTTCTGGAGAAGTAAAGGAAGATGTATCTACTCAACACATAATAATATAAAGTGTGTTGATTTTATTGAAAAAAATAATGGTGATGAACATGGTAACGGGTAATACACAAATAAAGTTGACGATAGCAATTCCTACTTATAATGGTGGAGGGACTATTGCTAAGTTATTAAATAGCATTTTTGTACAGGATTTTGATTCTAGTAGAGTAGAAGTTTTAATTTCTGATAATGCTTCCACAGATAATGTCGAAAGTGTTGTAGCTGATTTCAAACAAGTTAATTATTTTAAAAATGAGAGTAATGTTGGTGCGGATCGAAATATTGCCATGTGTATCGAAAGGGCACAAGGGACATATGTCTGGGTTATTGGCGATGATGATGTCCTTGCTAATAAATCTTTATCCAAAGCTCTTAAAGTAATTGATGGCAATCAAGATTTATCTGCAATATATATTAATTTCAGCTTGTATAATTGTAGTGAACAAAGATACCTAAAAGAAAAGTGGCTTGATATAGATACTGATAGATGCTTCGACGATCCTTCAGAGTTTCTAAAACATGTAGGTATCGCGCCAAACTATTTATCAGCGACTATTCATAATAAGAATTTATTCCTTAATGGTGGTTATAAAGAGTTCTTTGGAACTAACTGGGTTCAATTTGGCTGTCTATTAAATTATATCCATCTAGGTAATACTTATGTAATAGCCGAGCCTTTGGTAATAAATGAAGGGGAATCCATAGAAGGTGAAGGAAACGTAAATGGACGTGCTATTCATATTTTATGTAATCTTAAACAAGTAGTAATAGAGCTCTCTCAAGTTCATTATCAAAAAAATGCCATTAATTATGCGGCTAAGCAAGTTGATAAAATGCTTACACGCAAGATAACATCGGCAAAAAGGTTGGGATTAAAAGTCGATTTTAAGACAATTACACGCTTAGTTCACTATTTTGGTGGAACGATAAAGTTTTGGCTCTTCCAGCTACCATTATTACTTCTCCCTCGAGTTTTTCACGTAATGCTACATTCTGTTTATAAAACTGAAAAAGTAAATAAACTTTATTGGAATACAAAAAAATGGTGAAGGATTTCTTTAAAGCTTTTTCTAAGACGGCAAGTGGCTCATTATTAAGTATGATTTTTGGGGCTTTACTGGTTAAAATACTTGCTGTTTTTTCCGGAACCCAAGGTGTTGGGATATTTTCACTATTTAGGGACTTTACAAAGACACTTTCTTTGATATTTTCTCTTAATGCTAATATTGCTATTGTGCAAGGACTAAGTGATGACTCTCTGAGTACAAAAGAAACATATTACAATAATGCCCTTAAGATCATAATTGTTAACTTGAGCGTTATTGGGCTTATTTTGCTGCTTTGTATGGATTCTATTAAAGAATACTTTTTTAGTGATTTTAACTTTATCTCTACGAGTAGTTTGACCTTTTTATTGCTTGCTGCTGTATTTGGCTGTTTTAATGTTGTTTTCTCTGCAGTGTTAAATGCTAATAGAAGCCTTGGTTACATGGCTTCATCACAAGTTATTGGTGCTTTTTGTGGGTTATTAAGTGCCTACCCATTAATAAATATTCTCCCTGCTCAGTACGCTTTTGTAGGGGTTTTATTGGTCATTAATGGTAGCTGGCTTATCGCAAATATCTATTTTCTTAATCGGTTAGGAATAAAGCTACAGTTACATGAGTCTTTAGTGACGAAAGTTGAAAAAGACAATGCGAGGCGTTTTACCACTCTTGCATTTGCTTCGCTTATAACGGGCGTTGCTGGGATGTGTACTATTCTTTTTGTCCGTTTTAAAATTGAAGCAAACTATGGAATTAGTATTTTAGGTATTTTTGATGCAGCCTGGACTTTAGGCACTGTATATGTGGTTTTTATACTTTCCTCATTAAACTCTTTTATATTACCAATGTTTGTTAGCAGGTCGACATCAGTTGAACAAAGTGTTCATGTAAATACGACTATCAAAATAGTTTTTTTACTATTCACTCCTTTAATTATTACCATGATGACTTTTAGTGATGAGTTAGTTTTATTTTTTTATACTGCTGAATTTGCAGGTTCTGCTGAAATACTGGAGTTATTCCTAATTGGCGATGTATTTAAAGTCGTATCCTGGATTCTAGGTATTAAGTTGTTGGCGGCTAATCGATCTTTTGCTTTTATTATAACCTCCTTAATATGGGATGCTTTATTCATTTCAGCGATTAGCATTTTAACTGATTTAGGTATAGTTGGAATAGCATACTCTTATGTATTAACACAGGTGATATATTTTGTAATACTTATTTTTGTTAGTAATAGAATCTTTGGTTTTAAAATGAATTTTAGCTCGTTTTTTCTCATGCTATTAGTATTTTCTTTAGTGTTAGTCTCATACTCTTCACCTGATTTTGCTACTCAATTTATTTTTTATGTCATATTTTGTACTATATATCTTGCTTTATTTGTTTACTTTCTGAAGTTCAATCGGAATTGGTTTTCTTTATAGTTAATATGTAATTTGTTTCTAAAATTTACCTCGAAGGTAAAATTCATAGCCACTTTTAGCCTTTGGGCTTGAGTTTTTATAAAGGTTTAATATGAATATTTTGTTTGTTGCTCCACAGTTGGGTAAAGGTGGTGCGGAAGATATAATCGTAAATATGACAAGTTATTTTGCTGAAAATAATAGAGTGTCATTATTTTTATTTAAAAGAACGCAAGATGATTTATACAACTTATCAAGGTTGCCAGAAGGAGTAGAGGTTATATCTTTATTCAACAATTCTTTTAAACACCACTCAAATTTTGAACGGCTTTTTGTTTTAGCTCTTTATGCCTTATCTCCATTTATTGCACTATATTTATATTTCCGCTTTAGGTTTTATAAGTTTGATATCATGCATTTCAATATGACGTTATCAAGTTTTTACCTTCCATTGTTTAAACTTATAAAAATAATTACTCCTAAAGCAAAAACAAAATTCATTGAGACTTTTCATACGAATTGGCATCTTTTAAAGTGGTTTAATAAGCTTATTTTCTCTATTAGTTGGTCTTGTTGCGATGCGGTGGTTTACGAAATTGGCTCTGATGAAATAAAAAACATAAAAAAATTCAGTTTTGCAAAAAACGTTCACTATATACCGTTTGGTGTAGAAAACGGTGAAGATGTCGATACGGATTATTTAAATTATTTCACGAATAAATATTTAAAAGAGTCGATGGATAATAAATTTGTCTTAATGAGTATCGCAAGATTAAGAATGTTTGAAAAAAAACTGGATCAGTTTATTGCCGTGTTAGCCGAAGTAAAGAAGAAAACGGATAAAGATTTTCATTATATTATTTGTGGTGATGGTCCAGATAGAAGAAAATTAGAAGAGCTAATTTCAGCTTACGCTTTAAAAAGTAATGTTACCATAACGGGCTATGTTGATAGACCACAACAATTGGCCATTATTCCTGACCTCTTTTTGGCTGCAATGGTTGAGCATTCAACAGGAATTGCCGGGCTTCAAGCTGGAATGGCAGGCACTGCGGTTCTAGGGTATCAGACTTCAAATAAATATAACGGTCACAATGACAGTATTTTCTCTTCATATGATATTGACGTTTTGAGCAATAAGATTATATCTCTCATGGATGAAGATTATCTTGAACATTATCGTGCTCAGTCTACAGGTTATATTGTTAAAACATTCAACTTTGACAAGTTTACACATAATTATAATCAGTTGTTTATTAAACTCGTTTGTAGAGAAAAATAAGTGTATTTGTTGACTAGAGTTCGTTTATGGCGTGCGTTTGTTTTTCTTAAAGTATTTTACATGCTCTTTGGTGTGTTTATTTATTCAAGATTTACACGGCTAGGAGATAGTGATCGATATCTAGATGCTTCATTGTCTTTTTCTCCGAAAATATTTTATAGTTCGACATCTCTTTTAGACTTTATTGGTTCAATTTTGGGAACTGTTCCATTTCTTGGACATTTCTTTGCTTGCTTTATTTCTATTTATGGCATCTCATATTTGCTGAAGAATATTCCTTTGAGCTATGGTATGTATATAGTAGTGGTTCTTTTCATGTCTTTGCCAACTTTCGGTATATGGAGCTCTATTTATGGGAAAGAGGCATTTACTGTATTTTCCCTCAGTGTAACATTAGCATACATTGTGAAATTTAATTATAATCAATGTGGTACTCCTCGGCCTATTGAATTACTAGCTATTTATTTACTTTTATTACTTAAACCACAATATTTTATTGCATTAGCAAACCTACTTACATTGTCGATTTTATGGAGAGCTAACTTGCATTTGGTTATCAAATGGATTATTTCTTGTTTGATTATTTTTATTGGAATCTTACTGTTATATGCGTTTAGAGATTTGATTGACCATCTTTCATTTGTAATGATTACTCACTTTTCTACTGATGCTAACTCGACTCGCGACGCATCTTTTATCTGGGACTCGCAGTATGACGTATTCAAAAATGCATTTTATGGTATGTTCATTGCTTTTATAGGTCCAACTTTCGAAGAAGGAATGAATAAACCTCTCCAATTAATTGCCTTTTTCGAGAGTGTGTTATTGATTTTTATTTTAATTGGGTACTTTATCAAGGATTTGTTGCTGGGGTTTAGCAAGTGTAAAGTTAATTTGGCATCTATTTTTATTATTCTTTGTTTTATGACTTGGCTCTTGTTCGTCCATTATCCTTTTGGTGTGCTCAACCCGGGCTCCGCGCTACGATATCGCTCCGGGTTTCTTCATGTTTTGATTATTGTTGTAGTGTATTATGGGTTTGCAAATCAGCGGCGGGTTAAAAATCTGTTTTTTCGTTCGGAATGATATTGATTTTTTAATGATTTGATTTCTATGTAGGCTCATTCATTATATGCTTTGATGCATGACTTGTTCTAGTTTACTTGTTTATATTAGTTTGAGAGAAGTTCATTTTCATTGAACTTCTCTAAAGTTTATCTTTCTTGTTTTGCTAGTATTTGAATTCTGTGTAGAATTGACTTAGCTAATTATTAATATAAGTTCATCATTATCATGCTTTTTAACTTTGCTTAGTCGAATGTTATGTCATTGCTCATGTTACAACTATTGGTGCAATATCAAATTAAACTAATATGGGCATAGTCAGACTCTTCTACACAAATACTCTTAGACAGAGGGACCTTCACTGAAGAACAGTGAACAGAAGCATTGTTGATATAATCCTAGCTCTAGACGCAGCTACCCTAGGTGTTTCATCGAATTAGGCAACTTGTTTCCTAGCAGGCATTCCTAGTCCTATGACTTTGTTCATTGCTTTACACTCGCTAGAGCTTCGCCTACCTGACAGTTGCAGTCCTTAAGGCTTAGTTTAGGGCTAATCAACTGCTTATATCGATACATCGCTGTCTCAAAGAGTGACCTTACGTCTAATTATTATCCTTTTTCAATTGCGAAACTGGTCACTCTTAAGGGCTGTTACTGCCTCGTTTCTTGGGTGTCTTTCCTCTCAATACCCTGAATTATTTCTCGGTGGGTCTCGGTGGGATAGTGGGTTTGCAACCTTAACGTTGAAGTAACTTATGGAATGCCTTGGTATCGTATGCACTATCAGCTGAGACCTGGGCTATACGTATTCTCAACGGGTTGTGCAATGTGGGTAACACTTCATTGTCGGCAACGTTAACCAAGGTGATTTCTGCTGACACTACTTCATGGTGACTACTATCAACTGCGAGGTGCAGCTTACGTCAGGTACGGCGCTTTCTTTACCATGCTTACGTGTTTCTATTCACCTTCAGCGTAAACTTTAAGACCTGTTGAATCAATGACAACATGTGCTACAGGACCATGACTCTTTACCCGATACTTGATTTAAACAATCTTAGCTCGTTTACTGATACAGCTGTAACTCGAGGAATTTAGGGCACATCTATAAGCTGGAAGACAGAGTTGGCAAAGCCTTCAAGTGCTCGCAACGATAAGTTGAATACGCCTTTAACAATAAGTGCAGTTTCAATAGCATCATCGGAGTAAATATCCCCTCGACTAAGACGACCATGGTATTCTGTACATCGCCAAGACTTAATGGCTTGCTCGTCAATCTAGAACGTCAAAGAGCCACGGTTATCGAGTGCTTTGTTGTATTAGACCAGTTGGTTATTTTATGCTTAGTTTTTCCTATTTTGCAGCTTCCACATCACGATTTTGGAAATCAGATCACGCTAATGCCAAAGGGTTCAATCGATTTAGGAAACAAGGCTGATAAGTGGTGTTAAAGCACAATCTTTACCGTTAAGGCTTTTGCCTTCTTTGATTGCATAGTAGTATATCGAAATGACACAGAATTTTGAAAACTACCGCCACAAGACGTTATGAAGTAAATAATATTTGTAGATTTTACATTCAAAGTTATGTTTGAAAGCTATAATTCCTTTTTACTCCTATATACACTCTTATTCTTGCGGCTCATAAGGTAGGATTCATTATGTGATGGGTTTCACTCTATTTTTTTGTGTGATTTTTAACATGCCCCGTGTCAACTATTCTTATTGTTGGTTTGTTGGTTTTTTGTGTTTGGTCAGTTTTGTTAATCAGTTAGCATATGTGCACTGTTTGTTAAGTTTGAAAACTCTATGATTGGCTTTCGTCTGTAAGTCTGTATTTATTAATTGTTAGGTGATTATGAAAAAAGAAAGAATTTTATTTGTTGTTAATGTAGATTGGTTTTTTATTTCACATCGTTTACCTATTGCGATAAAAGCAATGTCTGATGGCTATGAAGTACACTTAGCTTGTAGTAATACAGGAAAGCTTCAAAAATTGGCTGAACTAGGCATTAATATTCATGAACTGTCTTTTTCTAGAAGTGGTAATGGATTATTAAATGAATTGGGCACAGTTACTTTACTTCGTAAGGTTATAGCCAAGGTTCAACCCAATATACTTCACGCTGTCACGATTAAACCTGTAATTTATTCTGGCATTGTACTACATAGTTTTATGAGTAAACCAAAATTTGTTGCTGCAATTTCTGGTTTAGGTTACGTTTTCTCAGCAGACAACCTGAGAGCAAAATTAACTAGATTGTTCGTCAGTGTTTTGTATAAGTTTGCTTTTAAACACAAAAATAAAATAGTTATTTTCCAGAACAAAACTGATGAAAGTATACTTTCCAGAGTAACTAGGTTAAAGCCTATCGATAAAGAGCTAATTAGAGGTTCTGGAGCTGATTTAAATGTTTATAAATACCAAACAGAGCCTAAAGCTAAATCTATCAAGATCGCCATGGCATGCAGGCTATTGAAAGAGAAGGGTGTTTATGAATATGTTGAAGCGGCAAAAATTGTTAAATCCAAATTTAATAATGTCGAATTCATTCTTGCCGGTACACCTGATTTAGATAATCCAAATACAGTTTCACAGCTAGAATTAGAACAATGGCAGGCTAGTGGTGTTATTAGTGTTATTGGACATTGTGATAATATTCCCCAACTATTTTCTGAGTCCCATGTAGTTACAATGCCTTCGTATTACGGTGAAGGTGTGCCTAAAGTTCTCATCGAAGCTGCGGCATGTGGTAGACCAATAGTGACTACATGTAACCCTGGTTGCCGTGATGCCATCATCCCTGAAAAGACTGGGATATTGGTCCCTGTTAAAGATGCTGATTCCTTAGCTGATGCACTCATACGTTTAATAGAGAGTAAAAGCTTGAGGCATGAAATGGGATCAAAAGCACGTGAATATGCAATTAAAGAGTTTAATATCGATAATGTAGTACAAAAACATTTAGATATATATAGAGCACTACTAACGAGGCAATAATTATGCATAATATTTTGTTAACTGGCGGTAGTGGCTTTTTAGGTAAACATTTACTTAAAAAATTAAGTAAATTTCAGCTTAGTGTTTTAGATAGAAGTGTTACTGAGAAAGATGAACAATTCACTTACTTTAAAGCATCAATCGATAGTAAGAGCTCGTATTCATTAGAGCTGAAAAATGTCAAAACGGTGATCCACTGCGCTGCTCGTGTGCATATCATGAATGAACAAATATCAGATCCATTAAGTGAATTTCGAGAAATTAATACGGCAGGAACTGTCAACCTTGCTCGTCAGGCTGTAACTGCTGGTGTCAAACGGTTTATTTTTGTCAGCTCGATTAAAGTTAATGGGGAGTCAACCCAGCCTGGTAGACCTTTTTCGGTAAGTGATGCTAGAAAGGCTGAAGACTTTTATGGGCAATCTAAATTGGAAGCTGAAGAGCAGTTATTAGAGCTTGCTAAAGAAACAGGGCTAGAAGTCGTCATTATTCGCCCTACATTAGTTTATGGTCCGGATGTTAAAGCAAACTTTGCCTCACTGATGAATCTGGTTTCTAAAGGTATCCCACTACCTTTCGGATGTATAACAGATAATAGGAGAAGCTTAGTATCTGTTAGTAATTTAGTTGATTTAATCCTTACCTGTATTGATCACCCTAAAGCTGCTAATCAAGTATTTTTGGTTTCTGATGATCATGATGTTTCTACGGCCTCAATGGTAATGAATATGTCACAAGCGCTTGGTAAATCGAGTAAATTACTGCCCGTTCCTTTATGGTGTTATCGCTTAGTTGGTAAGTTAGCGGGTAAGACCGATGTAGTTAACAGACTTTTAGGGTCTCTGCAGGTCGATATAACGCATACCAAAGATACTTTAGGCTGGGTTCCTCCACAAACGCTTGAAGACGGTTTTAGGGAAACTGCCGAAGCTTTTCTTCTTAATAAAAATAAATAGAGTACTTACATGATTCGACTAATCGATTTTTTAGCCGCCTTCTTTGGCTTATTATTACTATGGCCAGTTTTATTAATTGTGGTCATTATTGGTATGTTTGATACCGGTTCGCCTATTTTTGTTCAAACTCGTGTAGGCCGAAATAAAAAGCCGTTTAAATTGATTAAGTTCCGCACGATGTCAGTAGAAACGAAATCAGTGGCTAGTCACTTAGCGAGTAATGCATCAATTACAAAGTTGGGTAACTTTCTACGGAGAACGAAGATTGATGAACTACCGCAACTAATTAACGTTGTTAAAGGTGAAATGAGTTTGGTTGGTCCTCGTCCAAACTTGTTTAATCAAGATGAACTAATTAAAGAGCGTGATGCATTAGGTGTTTACGATTATTTACCGGGTGTAACAGGTTTAGCACAAGTTCAAAACATTGATATGTCTACCCCGGCTTTGTTAGCCAAAATCGATAAGCAAATGATTGATAGTTTAACAGTTAAAGATTACTTCAAGTACATTATAATGACTGTCACTGGCAGTGGTTCAGGTGACGCGGTAAATAAATAGTTTTTAACGCGACTATTCAGTCACCTATTTCTCCTCGATTAAGTTTTGCTCTTTAATATCTGCTGTGGCAGTTTGGAGCGTTTTGAAATTAAAGGTTAGAAAAATAAATATGAAAATTGCTATTGCTGGTACAGGTTATGTTGGTTTATCAAACGCGATGCTACTTTCGCAACATAATGATGTTGTTGCTATAGATATTATCGAAGAAAAAGTCGATATGTTGAATAATGGTATTTCGCCAATTGTTGATGAAGAAATAACTGACTTTCTTAACAATTATACTCTTTCATTTACAGCTACATTAGACAAAGAGTTTGCGTACAAAAATGCAGAGTATGTAATTATCGCAACTCCGACAGATTACGACGTTCAAACAAACTTCTTTAACACATCGTCTATTGAAGCAGTGATTAAAGATGTAATGATGATTAATCCAAAAGCGATAATGGTTATCAAGTCAACTGTCCCAGTTGGTTACACAAGTCGAATTACTGAAGAATTGGGGTGCAGTAACTTGATCTTCTCACCCGAGTTTTTACGCGAGGGTAGGGCGCTTTATGATAACCTTTACCCTTCGCGTATTATTGTCGGTGAACAAAGTGAACGAGCTAAAACCTTTGCTAATTTACTAGTTCAAGGCGCAATTAAAGAAAATATCGATGTCTTGTTTACTGATTCTACGGAAGCTGAAGCTATTAAGTTGTTTTCTAACACTTATTTAGCGCTTCGCGTTGCCTACTTTAATGAGTTAGACACCTATGCAGAATCTCATGGCTTAGATTCACGTCAAATAATTGAAGGGGTTGGCTTAGATCCTCGTATCGGCAGTCATTACAATAACCCTTCATTTGGTTATGGTGGTTATTGCTTACCTAAGGATACTAAACAATTACGTGCAAACTACTCAGATGTACCAAATAATATCATCGGTGCAATTGTTGACTCAAATACCACGCGTAAGGATTTTATAGCTGATGCAATTTTAAAGCGTGAGCCTAAAATCGTCGGTATTTACCGCTTAATAATGAAAACTGGGTCAGACAACTTTAGGGCATCGAGTATTCAAGGGATTATGAAACGCCTGAAAGCTAAAGGAATTCAGGTAGTGGTATTTGAGCCAGTGATTGAAGATGACCACTTTTTCCACTCGGAAGTTATAAAATCACTTGAAGACTTTAAAGCTATGTCAGATGTTATTGTATCTAATCGCATGGTTGATGAAATCCGAGATGTAAGCATTAAAGTGTATACTCGCGATCTTTTTGGTTCAGATTGAATAAATAGCATAGAAGGGCGCTGTGCTTCTAGGTATTAGGGCGTTCACAAGTTCACTTCTAGGGCGGACTTCGCCCTGCTATACAATAAAAGGCTGAGATAATAAAGCAAAGACGAACGCTACCTTGTCTTTCAGGACCTAGTCCGTACAGCTTTGCTTGTATAGAATCTAGCTAGCGCGTAGCGACGCTCTAGCCGTGACAAAGTCACATCCTAGAGTCTAGTACTTTCTCGACTATATCCCATTTTTATTTTTACAGAGAATACTATGAAGTATTTAGTGACAGGTGCGGCAGGTTTTATTGGTTCAAAAGTAAGTGAGCGCTTAAGTGCTGCTGGCCATGAAGTTATTGGTATTGACAATATCAATGATTACTATGATGTTAATTTAAAATATGCACGTTTAAAACGTATTGAGCATAATAATTTTCGATTAATTAAATTGGATATAGCAGATAGAGAAGCGGTTAAACAGTTATTTGCAAATGAGTTGTTTGACCGCGTTATTCATCTGGCCGCACAAGCCGGCGTTCGATACTCGATTGAAAATCCACTAGCCTATGCTGATTCGAATTTAGTTGGACATTTGAATATTCTAGAAGGCTGTAGAAACACAAAAGTTCAACACCTTGTTTATGCCTCATCTAGTTCGGTATATGGCTTGAATGCTAAAACCCCATTTGCAACTTCAGATAGCGTTGACCACCCTGTTTCGCTGTACGCTGCAACTAAAAAGTCTAATGAGTTGATGGCGCATAGCTATTCTCACCTTTACGATATTCCAACGACAGGTCTTAGATTTTTTACTGTATATGGTAGCTGGGGTCGGCCAGATATGGCGCCGTTTATTTTTACCAAAAAGATCCTAGATGGCGAAACTATCGACATCAATAATAATGGTGACATGTGGCGTGATTTTACTCATGTAGATGATATTGTTGAAGGTGTTGTGCGTATAGCAGATGTCATCCCAAATAGAGATGTATCTTGGACTGTTGAGAGTGGTTCTCCTGCGACAAGTTCAGCTCCATATTCTGTCTATAATATAGGCCATGGCTCTCCAATTAACTTAATGGGCTTCGTGAAAGCTATTGAAGAAGAGTTGGGAATAGAAGCTAAGAAGAACTTCCGAGAGATGCAGCCCGGGGATGTTTACCAGACCTATGCTGATGTTGAGGATTTATTTGAAGCAACGGGCTATAAGCCTAAAGTTGGTGTGAAAGAGGGTGTTGCTGAGTTTGTAAAATGGTACCGAGAGTTTTATAAAAAATAGAACTATCTATTCGGATCTATCGCTTAGTGTATTGATTTCATTGTAATGTCAGTTGGTCTTTTCGTCTCAATAATGCTTTTAGACGAGATCAACTGACTCACCAAGCTTTTTCCTTCGTTTTTCTTTTAGTTTATTCCTACCTTTTTATGGCTTATTTAATATTCTTTTTCGATAGCTAAAAGTCAAAACTTACTTATTACTACACATTTTTGGACAGTTTATGAAAGTTGTTATTCCGGTTGCTGGTCTAGGTACTCGCATGTTGCCCGCAACAAAAGCAATCCCTAAAGAAATGCTGCCGTTAGTCGATAAGCCGCTTATTCAATATATCGTCGATGAGTGCGTTAAAGCAGGTGCTAAAGAGATCGTACTGGTCACTCATGCTAGTAAGAATGCTATCGAAAATCATTTTGATACCTCATATGAACTTGAGTCTACTCTTGAAAAACGTGTAAAACGTCAATTGCTTGAAGAGGTTCAAGCGATCTGTCCTAAAGACGTAACCATAATGCATGTGCGTCAGGGAGAGGCTAAAGGGCTTGGTCATGCTGTGCTTTGTGCAAAACCTTGTATTGGTAATAATCCGTTTGCCGTGGTATTGCCTGACGTTATTCTTGATGAATATACTGCAGATCAAACCAGTGAAAACTTGGCGGCTATGATAGGACGTTACAATTCGACTAAGTCTAGCCAGATCATGGTTGCTCCAGTGCCAATGGAAGATGTTAATAAATACGGTATTGCAGATTGTAATGGAGCCGATATTGCGCCTGGTGACTCATCTAAGATTAATGCCATGGTAGAGAAGCCTGCTATTCACGAGGCACCATCTAATTTAGCCGTTGTTGGTCGTTATGTATTATCAGAAAAAATTTGGGATTTGCTTGCGAAAACTCCTGCAGGTGCAGGTGATGAAATACAGTTAACGGATGCTATTGATATGTTGATTGAGTCAGATACTGTCGAAGCCTTCCATATGACAGGTAAGTCCCATGATTGTGGGGACAAGCTTGGTTATATGACCGCATTTGTCGAGTATGGACTCAGAAATGAAAAGTTTGGTAAGGAGTTTCGTCAAAACTTAAAGCAGTTAATTAAGAGCTGAGACGAACGCCGCAAGCGGCTACGGTTGACCGATGACGGAATGGCCAGCGGCCGCACGGAACGTTTCGCTCACCGTGCAAGCGGATATACGGTCCAGCCTTGTTCTATTGTAGGTCGGCATTTATGCCGTCAGGTTTGTATGGGCTATTGATGGGCTAAAGCCCAACCTACAGGGGGAACTGATAAGGGCGGCCTACGGCCTTCTAGAGTTTAGGGCGCTTCTATAAAAGCGAACGTCGCCAGCGCTTACGATTGACGGAATGGCCTGCAGCCGTACTAGCAGACACTGAGCTAAACGCTGCTTTTCAAGCCCGAAAAAATTGGCTCCTGAGCCGCAAGATTATTACGTCGAGTAACAGCGAACCTCAACATATCAATCAATTGATTCTCTCTGACTCCCCTTATCTGCTTAGTCATTCTTTACAGCCAATTGAGTGGCTTGAATGGCAGCAACATTTTGAGTCTGATTTTCAAAGTAATGGCAAATTGATTTTTATCTCTATCGGCTACTCGACCTGCCACTGGTGTCACGTTATGGCTGCAGAGAGTTTCGATGATATTGAAGTTGCTGCAATTCTAAATGCTAATTATATCAGTGTAAAAGTTGATCGTGAGCAGTGGCCCCTTGTAGATGAAAAATTTAAGTCAGCACTTGAACAACTCAAAGGGGAAGCGGGTTGGCCAATTAATGTGGTATTAACGCCTGAAGGGAAGATTGTCTGGATTGATTCCTATGTGAACAAAGATAAGTTCTCTAAGGTGATACAAGGCTTGGCTAAACGATGGCACAAAAAGCCCGGGGCAATAGAAAATTTAGCTAAGCGAATTGATAGTAAGTTGAATGTGAGTTTAGGTGCCTATGGAACAGCTCAAGAAAAAGGGTTATCTAAAAGAGCGCTCCCTAAAAAAAAGTGGCGTCAGTTACTGCCTAAATTGCACAAAGATATTTACGAGGCATTAGTCGCGGAGCAAGAGAGTAAAGGTCTGAGGTTTTTTCGAGCATATTGGTCTATTGGCTTACTGGACGAGTACATAAGAACCGGAAATGTACAGTTACTAACTACAGTTGAAACTCATCTTGAAACAATCTTGCTAAGTCCTGTTTATGACATGGTCGATGGTGGGTTCCATCGATATTCAGTGGATGGTCAGTCGCAGATCCCTCATTTTGAGAAGATGTTATATACCCAAGCCAATATGATGCGCGTGCTAGCCAAAGCTTATGCCATTACAGGTAAGAAACACTACCTTATCGCTTTAGAGCAAACATCGGACTGGGTTGAGCTCTGGCTTAAAAACGAGGTGGGTTATTCATCGGCGGTTTCAGCACTGTCTGATGGCGAGGAGGGGAGATATTACTTTATTAAAGATAATATCGAAGCTCAAAAGAGAACTAAACAGTTAGCCACTATTGAAAATTTAGCAACAGACTGGCGAGAAACAACACAGTATCAAAAGCTCCATGATTATCGTAAGGCAAAAATAAGACCTCAAATTGATGAGAAAGTGATTGTTAGCTGGAACAGCCTATATGCCATTTCGTTACTGGAAGCTTATGAAGTGACTCAGGAATCAAAATATCTCAATAGAGCCACACTATTGCTTGATTCACTTTGGATCTCAGCTAGGCCAGATAACACTCTTTTTCGTACTTTATCTCATGGTCGAGCCTCTATTCCTGCTCAAGTGGAGGATTATGCTTGGTTTGGCCTTGTTTAAGCTCTCTTTCTATCAGCCTTGGAATAATGAGTTTATAGATAATGAAGGGGTAACAACATCCGTATCTACACCTATATTCGACGCTCCAGCTCTACAAACATTAAATTCTGCACTTGAACGAGCTAATTGGCTGTTAGAGCGACTTGGAGGGCAACTAGAAGCTGAAGCACTGACAACACTTAATCAGGATGGTGAACTTCCTTCAACTTATTCAGCTAGCTTTGGCGCTATTAATGCTGGGTTTCAAATCTGTCACTCACGGCAGTACAGAAGTTGGCTGAATAAGTTAGGCACCTCCTGCTATCCATAAACGGCTGGGTTTTAACGATGAATCATTGGCTTTGTATGAAGGCAAGTTTGAGATTGAACTTATTGGATTAGTCAGACAGCAGGGGAGTCATAAAATCAATATTCGAATTCAAGCATGTTCGGATAGTCTTTGTTTGTTACCTGAGAACATTTTGTTGTTTTTATAATCAAAATCGATTGTATTAAATATATCAGCTCTTTTCTCTTGAATGGACGGGAATTGATGGGGTTGGACGGTATGCCTGATTGTCTTATGTTACTTTTTAATTTAAACGTCACTTTAAGATTAATAACGTGCCTAACTGAGGTAAATTATTAACAGAGTGTGCTAAAATCTATTCCTTTGTGTTCAATTATCACTATTTTGAGTTGTTGTAACATGTCTAGCCTTCTCATTCTGGAGCTAAAAATGGATTTTTTTCAGGTATTGTTTTCTTTAAATCGAACCAACAAACGGTTAGTCAGTGTCGGAATTGATACATTATGTCTACTGATATCATTCTGGCTGGCAATCATTGTACGTACAGATTCGATGAGTTCAATTGGTAATACAGGCTACTGGATGTTGATTGCGATGGTTTGGCCGATTAGCATACTTGCTTTTATGAAATTGGGTTTATATCGAGCGGTACTTAGGTATTTAAGCTTACAAGCATTAACCGCTATTCTGTTCGGGGTGCTTATATCGACTGTTAGCTTAGTTATTATCTCCTACTTTGCTAATTTAGGCTTGCCACGAACTGTACCTGTTATATTTGCTGCGTTTGCTTTGGTGTTAATAGGTGGTTCCAGAGGTATCATAAGGGCGGTTGTCGGTTCAGGCATGAAGCGAGAAGGCGAGCCCGTAATTATTTATGGTGCAGGCGTCAGCGGAAGACAGCTTGTAACTGCCTTAGTTCAAAGTCATGAATATTATCCTTTTGCCTTTGTAGATGATGATGTGACCACTCACGGAAGTGTGATTCAAGGCGTTTATGTTCACTCCCCTTCAATAATGCGCAAGCTTATTAAGCAAAAACAGGCAACCAAGGTGTTGCTTGCGATACCGAGTGCCTCTCGTCAACGACGAAAAGAGATATTACAGTCTCTGGAGCCTTTAGCTGTTCAAGTGTTGACGTTACCTGCTATGGCTGATCTTGTTAGCGGAAATAAGCATTATAGTGATATTAAAGAGGTTGAAATTGATGATCTCTTAGGACGTGATGCGGTTTCACCCAGAGAAGATCTGCTTAAAGACAATATTTTGGATAAAGTTGTTATGGTCACTGGAGCTGGTGGCTCTATTGGCTCAGAACTTTGTCGTCAAATATTAAAGCAAGAACCGACTAAACTTGTTCTATTTGAACTTTCTGAGTATGGCTTATATTCAATAGAGAAAGAGTTATTGGCTACGGCTAAAGAGAATGGGCTTGTTGTTGAAATTTTTCCCTTGTTAGGCTCCGTACAACGAGAAAATCGTGTTCAAGCTGTGATGGAGTCATTTCAGGTTCAAACTGTGTACCACGCAGCAGCCTATAAACATGTGCCTCTCGTTGAACATAATGTGGTCGAAGGGGTGCGTAACAATGTATTTGGTACCATGTATATGGCTCGCGCTGCTATTGCTGCAAAAGTTGAAACATTTGTGCTTATTTCGACAGATAAAGCAGTTCGCCCTACCAATGTGATGGGCACAACTAAACGTATGGCTGAGCTGTCTTTGCAGGCTCTAGCGAAAGAGAAACACTCAACGCGTTTTTGTATGGTGAGATTTGGCAATGTACTTGGGTCATCAGGTTCTGTTGTGCCCTTGTTTAGAAAACAGATAGCGTCCGGTGGGCCTGTAACGGTCACCCATCCTGAAATCACTCGATTCTTTATGACAATACCTGAAGCCTCTCAGCTGGTGATTCAGGCCGGTGCGATGGGTAAAGGCGGCGATGTGTTTGTTTTGGACATGGGTGAGTCGGTAAAAATTGTCGATTTAGCGGCTAAAATGATCCGCCTAAGTGGCTTTGAAGTGCAAGATGCAATTAACCCTGATGGTGATATCCCAATAGAGTTTACCGGTCTTCGCCCTGGAGAGAAGTTATACGAGGAACTGCTTATCGGTGATGATGTTACTGGTACAGATCATGAACGAATTATGACTGCCAATGAAGCTTATCTTTCATGGAAGGAGTTAGAAGTTATTCTTAGTAAACTGGATATGGCCTGTCACGAATTTAACCATGAACTTATTCGCGATATTTTGTTAAAAACCCCAACAGGTTTTAATCCAACCGATGGGATCTGTGATCTTGTGTGGAAAGTGAAGAATGAACAACAAAGTGTAGCAAGCGGACAAAGAGAAAAGGTTGTTTCTTTAGTTTCTTAATCATCTGTTATTCTGACTTAACGGCTTCTTTTGTAGGTCGGCATTTATGCCGTCAGGTTTGTATTATACAGAAGGGTGGGCTTCGCCCTGCTAGGGTGTGACTTCGTCACGGCGAGAGCGTCGCTATGCTCCTTCTAGAATCTATACAAGCAAATGAGGAACGCCGCCAGCGGCTACGGATGACGGAATGGCCTGCGGCCGCACGGAACGCTGCGCTTACGGTTTATAAGCTGAGAAGGGCGGGCTTCTAGGGCGCCAACAAGTTGGCTTCGAGGGCGGCCTACGGCCTTCTAGAGTCTAGGGCGCTTCGCTGCTATAAAGGCGAACGCCGCCAGCGGCTTGAATATTCGGTCAATCATTTTCTATTGTAGGTCGGTATTTATGCCGTCAGGTTTGGTATGGACGTTATGAGTTGTTGATGGGCTAAAGCCCAACCTACAGGGGAAACTGATAAGGGCGGGCTTCGCCCTGCTAGGGCGGCACAAGTGCCTACTAGAACGTGACCTTGTCACGGCTAGAGCGTCGCTTCGCGACTTCTAGAATCTATACAATCAAGTGCAAAGTACAGATAAAGATGAACGTCGCAAGCAGTTACGGATAACCGCTTATCTTAGATGCTCTTAGTTTTTCCGTAAGCGCTAGCGTTCTGTAAGTGAGGCACGAACGTTCCGTCATCTGTAGACGCCTAGTGCTTTTATAGCAGGCCAAAGGCCGTTCTCGCAGTGAGCTTGCGAACGTCCTAGCAAGGAGCCTGCGACTGCCCTCGAAGCTGACGGAGTCATCGCCCTTTTTTAAGAGCTCTCGAAGCTGACGTAGTCGGCGCTCTTTCTTGAACCGTAAGCGCCAGCGTTCCGTCATCCGTCATTTCCCCATCTTTTTCAGAACATCTGTCAGCTCTTCGCGCCAATCTTTAGCTGTTAAAATCGATTGTGAAGCGCTGGTATCTAATACGCTATATTTAGGTCGTTCGACACAACTTGGGTAATCCGAAGATGAAATAGGATCTATGGGGATTTTTCGAGATAATAATCCAAGATTGAATCCTATATTTTGAATCTCAATAGCAAAGTTATACCAGGAGGTGTAGCCCAAGTCGCTCCAGTGGTATATAGGGTTGAGTTTTTCCAAAGCGACTAGTTGCCATATAAAGTGTGCCAGTCCATTTGCATGGGTAGGGCTGCCTACTTGATCGCTAATCACACCTAAGAGTTCTTTATGAGCTATTAAGTTAAGCATGGTTTTGACAAAGTTATTGCCATAGGGGGAGTAAAGCCAAGAGGTGCGTATAACCGATGTGTTATGTGGTTGTAATTGAGTGAGTACTCGCTCACCAGCGAGTTTTGAAGCACCATATATTGAGAGCGGATTTGGGGTGTCATCAATTGTATAAGGTCGTTTGTTAGTGCCATCAAACACAAAGTCGCTAGAGATATGAATTAATCTAATATTGGCTTTTGAAGTTACGCTGGCAATATTTTCTACCGCTGTTTCATTAATAAAAAATGCTGCGGTAGCATTTGATTCAGCGCTCTCGACATTGGTATAACCTGACGCGTTAATCACAACCTCAGGCTGAAATGCTGTGATCACCTTATCTACATTAGATAGATCAAGTAGGTTAATATTGCTACGAGCAAGGGATAACAGCTCGATATTGTTAGGCACAGTATCAACCAAGGTTCGAGCTAGTTGCCCATGTTTGCCAATAATGAGCACTTTAAGGTTATCGGTAAGCTTATTCAACGTCTCTGCCATCATACTAAATGCTTGCTTTATTAAGCCCTTGTCTCTGATATTGATTGGTGTGAGGCTGTTGGTAGTAATCAAGATTATCAAGACACCAGATAAGGGTCTTTCTGAGTCCTGATTCAAATGTTTCTAGCGGTTGCCACCCAAGCTCTGTGACTATTTTACTGGCATCGATAGCGTAACGTGCATCATGTCCTGGTCTATCGGTCACGTAGGTGATTAATCTTTTGAAACCGAGATCTTCGCCTTTTCCCTGATGTGCATTAGGGTTAGTGGGGATGAGCTCTTCAAGTAACTCACAAATGGTGCTGACCACATCAAAATTACTCTTCTCATTCATTCCACCAATATTATAACTTTCCCCAATGTTACCCTCTGAAGCCACTTTATACAGGGCGCGAGCGTGATCATTGACAAACAACCAATCTCTGATCTGTTGACCATTACCATAAAGTGGCAAAGGTTGACCCGCTAAGGCATGAGAGATCATCAAAGGGATCAGTTTTTCTGGGAACTGGTAGGGACCATAATTGTTAGAACAATGGCTGAGAACAACTGGTAGCTGATAAGTCCGTCCCCATGCTCTAACCAAATGATCCGATGCTGCCTTACTGGCTGAGTAGGGGGAGCTTGGTGCATATCGTGTCTGTTCAGTAAACATCTCTGTAGCACCAAGATCGCCATACACTTCATCAGTAGAGATATGATGGAAACGAAAACCTCGGCGTTTATTATCGGTCAATTTAGGGTAATAATGACGAGCTGCTTCTAGTAAAGCATAGGTTCCGATGATATTGGTTTGGATAAACTCGCTAGGTCCATCAATTGAGCGATCCACATGACTTTCTGCGGCTAAATGCATAATCAAATCCGGCTGAAAATTGTTTAATGTTTCGCTTACCAAGTTTTGATCGCAAATATCCCCCAGTACAAAGTGATAACGCTCCGAGTTTTCTATGCTCTTTAGGGAGCTTAAGTTGCCGGCGTACGTCAACTTGTCTAAATTAATAACGACATTATCAGTCTCATTAATCAAATAACGTATTAAAGCTGAGCCGACAAAGCCAGCCCCACCGGTTACAAGTATAGTTTTACTCATTTTGTTCCTATTTAAATAAATAAAGAGCGCTGACGCTTAAAAAAGAGCGCGATACTAATGTTGACGGATAACGGAACGTTCGTGCCTCACTGACGGTAAAAGCAAAGCTGGATCCCGGCATTCGCCGGAAAGACGGCTAAAATTCTATTGCCGTTGTAGCCAGTGCTTCTCTCCTTACCCTGTAGGTTGGGCTTTAGCCCATCAAAAACGTATATCGTACATCCAAACCTGACGGCATAAATGCCGACCTACAATAGAAAAAGGCTTGGTTGTATCTTCTAGTTGTTTGCAATATTCGCCTTTATAGCAGCGAAGTGCCCTAGAATTTAGCTGGTACTTGTGCCGCCCTCGCAGCCAACGTGTTGGCGTCCTAGAATCTCGCTGGGCAAGGCCCGTTCTTCCCAAGCTTATTCAAAAAACAATGCATTTTTAAATTTGACCCCATTACGATCTTTTTCTGATAATTGGGGGGTATCTTCGACGCTTATAGGCCAGTCTATGGCTAAGTCTGTATCGTGCCATAATATGCTTTGTTCAAATTGTGGTGCATAGTAATCGGTGCATTTATAGATAACTTCGGCAGATGAAGATGCAACATAAAAACCATGGGCAAAGCCGGGAGGAACCCATAGCTGAAGCCGGTTTTCGGCTGATAGCTGAGTTGCAAACCATTGACCAAAGCTAGAACTTGAGCGTCTAAGATCGATTACTACATCAAAAACCTCACCCGAGATAACTCGAATTAGTTTACCTTGTGCTTGTTGGGTCTGGTAATGCATCCCGCGTAGTGTGCCATATTTAGACAGACTTTGGTTTTCTTGTACAAAGCTCACATCCGCAACATGTTCTCTAAACCAAGCATCACGAAATGTTTCCATAAAAAAACCACGTTCATCACCGAATATTTGCGGTTTAAGTATTTTCAGATCACTAATGGGTGTTGAGATGATGTTCATGAAAAAACTCTCTGGGATAAAATATTAATTAAATACTCCCCGTAACCGCTTTTTCGCAGCGGTTCTGCGAGTGCAAGTAGTTGTGCGTCATCAATATAACCCATTCTATAAGCCATCTCTTCAGGGCAGTTGACTTTAAGTCCTTGACGTTTTTCTATAGTTTCAATGAATTGGCCTGCTTGTAGTAAGTGGTCATAGGTGCCGGTATCTAACCATGCAGTACCTCTGCCCATTATTTCAACATTCAAGTTGCCAGCTGCTAAATATTGATTAATCACTTCGGTGATCTCTAATTCACCACGGGCTGATGGAATGACATTTTTGGCAAATTCTATGACGTTATTATCGAAGAAGTAAATGCCCGGAACAGCATAATTAGATTTTGGCAGCTGGGGTTTCTCTTCGAGTGATATTGCATTGCCTGCATTATCGAATTCAACTACACCATAATCGCTTGGGTTTGAGACATGGTAACCAAATATGGTAGCACCACTCTCTTGTGCTGCAGCACGCTTAAGAGACTTGATCAGGTCGTGACCGTAAAATAAATTATCGCCTAAGATAAGAGCCACACTTTCATCGCCGATAAAGGTTTCACCCAACAAAAAAGCTTGCGCTAATCCATCAGGCGACGGTTGAATCTGGTATTCAATAGAGATGCCCCAATCGCAGCCATCACCGAGTAAAGCTTTAAAATTTAGCAGATCAACAGGAGTGGTAATGATCAATATATTGCTAATACCTGCACTCATTAGTGTGGCAATGGGATAGTAAATCATGGGCTTATCATAGATGGGTAGTAACTGCTTGCTGACCACCTTAGTTAAGGGATACAAGCGAGTACCACTTCCTCCCGCCAAAATAATACCTTTCATTACACCTCGAGCATTAAATAAAACTGATCAATCACCGTAGAAAAAAACAGAGTATTCCGCTTTTCAATAGCTAATCAATGGGGAGGGGAGATTTTACCTCGACTGGAAAAATAGTAAAGCGAAGACTAAGGCTTAACTGACGGATAACGGAACGTTCGAGCCTCACTTACGGACAAAAAAAGGATGCCGACTACGTCAGTTCGAGGAGCGTCGTGAACTCCTTGCTAGGACGTTCGCAAGCTCACTGCGAGAGCGGCCTTTGGCCTGCTATACAAGTAAACAGTGACGAATGCTGCGCTTACCGATGACGGAACGTTCGGGCCTCACTTACGGTAAAAAGCACAACTGGATTCTGGTGTTCGCCGGAAAGACGGCAATAATTTTATTGCTCTTGTAGGCCACATAAGTGCATTGTTCCGTGCGGCCATAGGCCATTCCGTCAACCGTAGCCGCTTGCGGCGTTCACCTTTCTCTATACCTCTCACTTGATTGTATAGATTCTAGAAGTCGCGAAGCGACGCTCTCGCAGCAGCTTACTGCGCCCTAGCAGGGCGAAGCCCGTCTTTCTTTTTACCGTAAGCAAAGCGTTCCGTTCGGCCACTGGCCATTCTGTGAGCGTAGCGTTCAGTAGCCGCTTGCGGCGTTCGTCCTTCTCCCCTATTACTTATCAGAACTTAATATTCCTTTTTGATATAGCCTTACTGCGTTTAATAACTTTTAATATTGTTGCCTACTGTTATTATCAATTTAAAGATAACTCTTTAATGTTCACTTAACTTTGTTTCTGTTCAGATTGAATGGATAAGGGCCATACGGAAACCCATATGTCGACACATCAAACTCATCTCAAGCAGCTTGAAGCTGAATCGATTCAAATCATGCGTGAGGTTGCCGCTGAATTTGATAATCCAGTGATGCTTTATTCGGTAGGTAAAGATTCTTCAGTTCTCCTGCATCTTGCGCGTAAAGCTTTCTACCCGGGGAAAATCCCATTTCCTTTGATGCACGTCGATACCAACTGGAAATTTAAGGAGATGATTGAGTTTCGCGATCAAATGGCGAAGAAGCATGGTTTTGATCTTATCGTTCATAAAAATCCACGCGGTATTGAGATGAACATCAGTCCATTCACCCATGGCAGCGCTAAACATACCGATATCATGAAGACTGAGGGGCTTAAACAAGCATTGGATATGCATGGTTTTGATGCCGCTTTTGGTGGTGCACGTCGTGATGAAGAGAAATCTCGTGCTAAAGAGCGTGTTTACTCATTTCGTGACAGTAAGCACAGATGGGATCCTAAAAACCAACGGCCTGAGCTTTGGAGTATCTACAACGGTAAGGTCGATAAAGGGGAGAGCATCCGTGTGTTCCCGTTATCTAATTGGACTGAGCTTGATATCTGGCAGTACATCTATCTGGAAGGGATTGAGATCCCATCCTTGTATCTTGCTGCCGAGCGGCCTGTTGTCGAGCGTGATGGCACCTTGATCATGGTTGATGATGCGCGCATGCCACTCGAAGGCGAAAATGTGCAAACTAAGATGGTGCGTTTTAGAACCTTAGGTTGCTACCCATTAACGGGAGCCGTTGAGTCAGAAGCGCAAACATTGCCGGAAATTATTCAAGAGATGTTGCTCTGTACCACCTCTGAGCGCCAAGGTCGTGTTATCGATAACGACTCATCGGGCTCAATGGAGAAGAAAAAAATGGAAGGCTACTTTTAAAATTGAGAATAGATTTTAAAAGTAAGTCTGGCTTGCGCCAAAACAGATTTAGTTGCTGAAAGATTTGTGGCTGAATTATGTTTCTACGACGTTGCTTGTGAATGGTATATGCCAGTGTAGAAGCGATTTTAAAAGTAAGACAGGCTTGCGCCAGTAAAAGCATTCTTGGTTAAGAAACTCGATCTGGAACAACATTTTGTTGTTAGAAGATCCGCTGACAAAGCAAGTTCATTCGCAGAGCTCGCTTGTTGAAAATATTGATTATTGATTCAACTGTGAGCAAGTTTTTTTGAAGAGCTTGAAGCTCACAGTTAAGGAACAAAGATGACCACCAGTTCTAATTTGATTGCTGCAGATATTGAAGAATACTTAAAAGTTCACGAAAACAAAGATATGTTACGTGTGTTGACGTGTGGCAGTGTGGATGACGGTAAATCTACGTTAATTGGACGCTTACTATTTGACAGTAAGATGATCTTTGAAGATCAGATGGCGGCGATAGAGAAAGACTCTAAGCGCTTTAATACCACGGATGAATCATTTGATTTGGCTTTGCTAGTGGATGGGCTTCAATCTGAGCGTGAGCAAGGCATTACCATTGATGTGGCTTACCGTTATTTCACGACTGAGCAACGTAAATTCATTATTGCTGATACGCCAGGCCATGAGCAGTACACACGCAATATGGCAACCGGTGCGTCAACTTGTGACCTTGCGATAATTCTTATTGATGCTCGCCATGGGGTACAGGTTCAGACTCGTCGTCACAGTTTTATTTGCTCTCAGCTGGGGATTAAGCACGTCATTATTGCCATTAATAAGATGGATGCTGTGGGTTACGATCAGGCTACCTACCAAAAGATTAAAAAAGAGTACCGCGAGTTTGCAGAAGCTCTCTCCTTTACCGATGTGCGCTTCGTGCCTATCTCTGCCTTAAAGGGTGACAATGTCGTTAACGAAAGCGAGCATATGACTTGGTATCCGGGGTCAACGTTACTCAAGCTGCTTAATACGGTTTCGGTTGAGCAAGATAGAAGTGAGTCGTTCCGATTTCAGGTGCAGTATGTCAATCGACCTAACTTAGATTTCCGTGGTTTTTGCGGTACCTTAGCATCGGGCGATATTCGTGTTGGTGATACGGTTGTGACTTTACCCTCAGGCAAAGAAAGCAAAATTAAGTCTATTGTGACATTTGATGGGGAGTTGGAAAAAGCGGTAGCGGGCCAAGCTGTCACACTGACACTCGAAGATGAAATTGATATCAGTCGCGGTGATATGTTGGTTCGTCCCCATGATAAGCCTCACTCCATGAGTAATTTCGAAGCCGATGTAGTGTGGATGACTGAGGAGCCATTATGTGTCGACCGTGAGTATGCGATCAAAATGGGCAGTAAATCAGTTTATGGTTATGCCGATGCCATTAATCATAAAATTGATGTTAATACTCTTGAGAAGCAGTCAGCTCAACAGTTGGCACTTAACGAGATTGGTAACTGTCATTTTGCGGTCACAGAACCTGTACAGTTTGACGCTTATGATGATAATCGTTCTACAGGGGCCTTTATTATTATCGATCGTTTAACCAATGTGACCGTCGGCGCGGGTATGATCCGTAATCCTATTCAAGCCAAATCGATAAAAGCTCATGAGTTCTCAGAGTTTGAGTTAGAGATGAACGCCTTAGTGCGTAAGCACTTCCCCCATTGGGGAGCCAAGGATATCTCTAAGGGGTAGAAGCAGTTGTAAAAAGCTGCGGGCTAAAGATAAAAGCAAACAAAGCCTCGAGTTGCGATAGCGCCGTTTTAAGCTAGATAAAGAGTCAAAAAGGTCGCGAGTAGCGGACAGGCGTAGTTTTGAGTAGAGAGTAAAATAGAAAGATTTTTATCGTTATTTTAATTTTCATCATGCGTAGTTCGTAGTTCGTAGTTCGTAGTTCGTAGTTCGTAGCTCGTAGCTCGTAGCTCGTAGCTCGTAGCTCGTAGCTCGTAGCTCGTAGCTTCACTTTATTAAACATCAGGAATTTATGTCGTTAAACGGATATCTCACCATTGCCATCTTTCTCACGACTATCGTGGGATTAGTGCGCTTTCAGAGTCGGCCATCTCTAGTATTTGGTGTTGCTTTGCTCGCTTTGGTTGGTTTAAACCTAGTATCTCGTGAACAATTATTGTCGAGTATGTCTAATCCTGGTTTAGTGACCTTGGTCTTGTTGATCCTGTGCTCTTTTGCCCTTGAGAAAACCCGTTTATTACGAGTGATAGCCTCTAAAGTAATAGTGAGTAATTACCATTCGACCTGGCTGCGCTTGTTTGGCATTACCGCATTAAGTTCTGCCTTATTAAATAATACCGCAGTGGTTGCGACGTTATTATCACCTATTCGTAATAACCCTCATCACTTTGCCAGTAAGCTTTTGCTGCCTCTCTCCTATGCGGCTATTTTGGGGGGAACGCTGACGTTAATCGGTACGTCGACTAATTTGATTGTTAACAGTCTCTATATTGATGCAGAGGGAAAATCATTGAGCTTTTTCTCATTTACCGCAGTGGGTGCCTTACTGGTACTGGGTTGTGGTTTAGTGTTGAGAATAGCGTCTCGCTGGTTGCCTGAAATTGAGCATAAAGAGTCCTGTTCAAAGGGCTATTTCATTGATGCCAAAGTGGTACAAGGTTCTGAGTTGATTGGGCGCTCGGTCGAAAATAATGGCTTAAGGCATCTTGAATCGCTATTTTTGGTTGAAGTTGTGCGTAATAAACGCCTGATCAGTCCGGTGACGCCCACTGAAGTGTTGCAAGTCGATGATAGACTGATTTTTAGTGGCGATATCACTAAGATGATGCAACTTGGCCAATTTTCAGGTTTAGAGATGTTTGCTGAGAAAAATGGCTTATTGGATTCAAACCTAACAGAAGTCGTGGTTAAGCAAGAGAGTGTACTTGTCTCAAAAACCTTAAAAGATACTGGCTTTAGAGCGCTGTTTGATGCGGCAGTGGTTGCGATTCGCCGTGATGGTGAAGAGGTATCAGGTAAATTAGGAGAGGTGGTGATCAAGGCGGGTGATTTTTTAGTCTTGGCCGTTGGAGAGGACTTTAAATCACGACGTAATCTTAGTAAAAACTTCATTGTGATCAGTGGTGTTGAACCAGAAGTTAGAATCAATGGCGTAAAAGCTTGGCTCTCTATTGGTGGTTTTGTGTTAACGATTGCACTGGCGGCTACGGGCGTTATCGAAATGCTTCAGGGTTTGATGCTACTCTTAGGCGTGCTGATATTTAGCCAATGTCTTAGTGTTAATGAAGTTGTTAGACGTTTTCCGGTAGATATCTGGTTGATAGTCTCTACGGCTATCTTGTTATCTCACGCTTTAGTGAATTCAGGTGTGGTTGAACTGGTATCACAATGGGTCAATCAGGTCGCCGATAAAGACCATCTATTCATGGCATTAGTGCTGGTATATATTGCAACCTGGTTAATCACTGAACTTGTGACTAATAATGCCGCCGCGGCCTTGATGTTTCCCATTGCCTATAGTATTGCCTTGGGTTTTGATGTGGATATATTGCCCTTTGTCATGACGGTAGCATTTGCAGCTAGTGGGAGTTTTATCAGCCCTTACGGTTATCAAACTAACCTAATGGTGTATAACGCTGGCCAATATAAGCTAATGGATTTTGTTAAAGTTGGTCTACCTGTCAGTTTGGTTTATGCCGTCATCGTATTAACAGCGGTGCCGATCTTTTTCCCTTTCTAGCTATATTGCAGTTAAAAGCAGTTTCGAGCACAAGATAAAGCCAAGAAAGTCTCGAAACTCGAAACAAATTATGGATATTTTTTATGTCATTATTATCGAAAACAGCAGGCTCACCCTATAAGAGCGTTGAAATTGAAGATAAGTCTGCCGATGTTGTATGGCATCTTGCGAGCGTGACCCACGAGGAAAGAGTTGCAGCATTGGGTCACCGTCCTGCTGTACTTTGGTTTACAGGGTTAAGTGGGTCAGGTAAGTCGACCGTGGCTAATGCCGTTGATAAACTGTTATATGAGTTAGGTTGTAAAACCTATTTGCTTGACGGGGATAATGTCCGTCATGGTCTTAATGGCGATCTTGGTTTCTCTGATCAAGACAGAGTTGAGAATATTCGCCGTATTGGGGAGGTGTCAAAGCTTTTTGTGGATGCAGGCTTACTGGTGTCGACCGCTTTTATTTCTCCCTTTAACGCCGACCGTCAGATGGTCAGAGCGTTGTTAGCTGATAAACAATTTGTTGAAGTGTATATCGATACACCACTTGAGGTGTGCGAGCAAAGGGATCCTAAGGGCCTCTATAAGAAAGCGCGCTTAGGAGAGATTAAAAACTTTACTGGTATCGATTCAGCCTATGAGTCGCCTCAACAGCCAGAGATCCATGTAAAAACAGCCCAGCAGTCAATTAAAGAGTGCGCAGAGCAAGTGGTCAACTACCTTAAAGATAATGGGTATTTACAAACAGTTTAGAGTGGAAAGTAGAGCCGTTTCGAGGCAAAGACAAAGCTAAGAAAACCACTAGTAGATTGTAGATAGGACATGTATGAATTACGATATTTTTAATGGCGATGCTGATGGGATTATTGCGCTATTACAGCTGCGCTTAGCGTACCCTCTTTCAGCAGAATTGGTCACCGGTGTAAAGCGTGATATTGAGTTACTTGAGCCATTAACAACAAGCGTGACTTTGACACCACAAGATAGCCTGACTGTGCTCGATATATCCATGGAGAGGAATAAATCGGGTTTGCTCAAGGCGTTGAAGTCGGGGGCTAACGTGTATTATGCCGATCACCATCGCAGTGGTGATATTCCACTGGCCGCTAATTTAGAAGCATATGTCGATCTTGATGCTGATACCTGTACCAGTTTAATTGTAGATAAATACTTACAAGCAAGGTTTCACTATTGGGCGATAACAGCTGCTTACGGTGACAACTTAGTCGCTAAGGCCGATTTACTGTCTAACGAGGTAGGTTTGTCGTTATCTCAAGCTAAACAGTTAAATGAGTTAGGGACGTTAATTAATTATAATGGTTATGGTGCCCATATTGATGAACTCCATTTTCATCCTGCCGCACTCTACAAAGCCTTGTTGAAATATACGAGCCCGTTTGATGTTATTGCAGACGTAAATTCCCCTTTCTATCTGTTAAAAGATGCTTATAGGCAAGATATGGATAGGGCACTTACGGTGACTCCCTTCTATCATAGTCAAGTGTTGTCGCTGTTTGAGCTTGCTGATGCGGCTTGGGCTAGGCGGGTTAGTGGTGTATATGGTAATAAACTCGCCAATCAAAACCCAGATAGTGCTCATGGGGTATTCACTGAAAATAGTGATGGAAGTTACACGGTTTCATTGCGCGCTCCACTATCGAATAAACAGGGAGCTGGCGATATTTGTAGTCAATTTGATACTGGCGGCGGTCGCGCAGCGGCTGCTGGAATAAATAGATTATCACGTGCCGACGTCACTCGTTTCACTCAAGCGGTTGAGCGCTATTATGGTTGATTTTAGAGAAGGGCGATAACTGCGTCATCTTCGAGGGCAGTCGTAAACTCTTAAAAAAAGGCGAGACTGTGTCAGTTTCGAGGACAGTCGTAAACTCCTTACGAGGACGTTTGCAAGCTCACTGCGAGAGCGCCCTCCGGCCTGCTATAAAATCAAATCCGTTTACAGATAACGGAACGTTCGTGCCTCACTTACGGAACGCTGATGCTGACGGTAAAAGCGAAAAGCTTTTAGCGCTATTTTTATTTATATTTTCCATTATCCTAAACTCTATTTTGTTTATAAATAGTAGGATCCAGCTTTGGTTTTTTTGTCAGTCTAAGATTAGTTGTTAGTTTCTAAGGTCAAGACAACGCTGGATTCTGGCATTTGCCGGAAAGACGGTTAAGATTCAATTGCTGTAGCAGGCCAGGCATTATCTGTTTCTCCTGTAGGTTGGGCTTTAGCCCATCAATAGTTTATCAACAACCCATAAATCACATATCAAATCTGACGGCATAAATGCCGACCTACAATAGAACAAGGCTTGGCCCGTAAGCGAATATTCCGTGCGGGCGTAGGCCATTCCGTCATCTGTAGCCGCTTGCGGCGTTCCTCTTTATAGAAGCGAAGCGCCCTAGTACCTAGCAGGCACTTGTGCCGTCCTTCTTTGCTTTTATCACTTGATTGTATAGATTCAGGAAGGAGCATAGCGACGCTCTAGCCGTGACAAGGTCACGTTCTAGAAGGCCGTTAGCTGCAGCCGCTTGCAGCGTTCCACTTAGTTTGATTCGTTCGCGGTATCAGTGCTCGACTGATTTGTGTTTCCTTGCTGCTTATTGGAAAACAGATAAGACTCAATGTTTTCAAAGGCATCATTCATCTTTGGTTGCCAGAATATATTTCGTAATAGTTGGTATTCGTTGATAACTGATGGGGTTATATGGAAGGATTCATCCCTGTTTAATGCATCGAGTAGTGCTTGAAATTGATGAACTCTATAGCGGGTATCGATGATGGTGTGAGTGAAAACTTCTCCTACTAGCGGAAGATTTTCTGCGTAGTCATATACCTCCCTTGGTTGTTCGGTCATACTTTCTTGTTCAAATGAGTAGAAGAGAATGGGAGTTTGGTGCAATAACAGATCGACAAACAGGGATGATTGATCAGTGATAAGCAGATCTATCTCCTGCAGTATGCTGTAGACATCTTCCCAGTGGGATATATCGATAATATTAGGGTATTGATTTAATCGTTTACCCAAATGAGCTTCATTTGGATGAAAACGCACCAGAAAGAGTTGATTGTTTTGCACCAATTGCTTAGATAAAGCAGGCCAGTCGAAGGCTCTATCATAGGGGGTGTTAGTTTCCTTGTTTTTGTTGTTTTTATCGAAGCTTTTTACAGAATGATTAGCTGAGCTATCTCGCCAGGTTGGGACGTATAAAATGACCTTGTCGTGTTGAGTATTAACGAGCGTTGATATTGATTTTGCTTGCTCTGGATAACGTTTAAAATAATCCGTTCTGGGATTACCACTGCGGATGAGTTGCTCAGATTCGAGTCTAAAAGCGGAGGTGAAAAGGCTGTCTACGACTAAACTTGGGCTAAGCATTAGATCAGGTTTTACATGTTGCTGGTGGAATTTAAGCGCATTTCCCCATCGTTGAATCTGTGTTTCGTTTTGATATGGCGGAGCTAAGGGGCCAGACTTTATGTCGAATTCAATTTTTTTAAGTGGTGACCCATGCCATAAGTTAACTTTTGTCGCCCCTTTAGCAAAGTACTGGTTGATGTCGCCAATATACGTATTGTAGAAATAATATTTAGCGGTTAAGCAGTGAAATATTCCTCGTATACTTCTTCTGTTGTAAGCCTCAAAACCGTCTTTTTTAAGTTGATTAATAACAGTATCATCACCACTTATCCAAATAGAACGCAATGTGCCTGTCTGCTGCCAATGAAGATATAGGTATTTGGCATTATCCGAAAATTGGTTTTTGTAGCTGCCCATTACTGCTTTATTCGTTCTGGGACATATCCCTGAAATGTGGTAGATAAATTTTCTTAGTATGGCAGTGATAATACTCTTCATTCGTATTCACTCCGGTAGTCGTGATGGCTATTTATTATATTAGTCATTAAGGATGTTTTGGGCGAGTGAGTCATGATTTACTTCTTTGTTCTGAATGTAACTGTCTTGGTGTTTTCAGCGACCGCCATAGAAGTGATAGATACTTAGTACTGCTAAGGTTGTTATCAAATTCAAGGGTTAATAGGGTTCGCTCCTCCTCAGGGGCATCATCATCGAGTTGTAGCTGTACTGGACCAAAAACGCCAAGACGCTGTTTATCTCGTCCAGTAGAGTAGCGAATTTGAGCTGGGGCACCAAAGAGATCGAGCTGACCCGTAAGCACTAGAAATAGTTGTGGCAGTAGCGAGAGGATGCGATTAGATGCATTGAATGACCAAGAAACAAGAGTTCGACCAAAATTATCGTCTATTATCTCCGAGATTAATGGCTTTGTTGGGATTTGCAAAAGGAAAGTTTTAATGAAGGCATGACAGGCCAGAAGTGGCCATAGTGGTAAGCTGGAGATAAAAAGGAAGAGTACAAAAATTCGAGTGCTTAAATGAGTACTTGTTGAATCCATATTGACTTGATGTTCACTCGGACCGATTAATGCTTGATCATCTATTTCTATATGTCCTTGTGTATTTAAATTGATGAGTAATTTCTTACACAGTATGCTGTTATTCACTTCTAGTCCTTCGCCAACATAGGTGTGGGGGAGAATTAAACAGTTCTTTAAGATCGAATCTTTGTCGATTAAGGTATCATTGCCGATTAATATAGCACTTTCCATTTTGACACTGGGATCTACCCAACTGTTTTCTCCAATAATCCCCCATGCATTTTGTTTACTCAAATCTCCGGTGTGGGTTTTTGCACCTACATAAAAGTCTTGCTCTGGATTGGCTGAAGTAAAGCTGCGATCCATCGGTGTAAATGAGGGGATCTCATTTCTTGCCAGACATAAGTTTACTGTCATATAAGCCTGAAAATTATCGAGCATATTGCATAGGCCATGTAAAACGAGAGTGACGACACTATCGCTATCGCAGTCATGACTTAGGGGCCAGTCAATGTTATCAAGATAGGGATAAGCGGCAGGAAGCAATAACATGCCAGCATTTTGATTGGCCATTTTGGCTTGTACAAATTCATTGGGAAACTGCTTTGAAAAATTGATGAAATTTGCCAGGCAAGGAGAGCGAAAAATATCACCGCGGACAATGAGTACAGCACTTTCTGATGACAGGGATAATCGGCATAAAACCGACCTTGTGTCTTCTTGGGGTTTACTAAGAAAATATTCAATGCTAAGTCCCCAACGTTCCCCTCCCCCTAGTTGCTGCTCAATCATTTGTGCTTGAGATGAAATGATTAACTTCACCATTTTGACCCCTGATGACGCGACATCTTCCAAGGTATACTCGATGACAGACTTATTGCCTACAGGGAGCAAGGCAGGGCAGTAATATTGATCTAAGGGAGCGAGTTCATCACCAACTCTATTTGCAAAGATAATTGCTTGCATCCATGTTCTCCTCAGTATTTATATGTCGTTAACCTATAACTGTGATCTGATATTTATGTTAATAAGCACCTTTAGCGAGCAGTACTGCTGGAATGGTCTTAATCAAGATCCAAACATCAGTGAGCAGTGATTGTCGATAGATGTAATCTACGTCTAACTCGACTTGTTGCTCGAATGGAATATCAGAGCGACCACTTACTTGCCAAATGCAGGTGATGCCAGGTTTAACAGTGAGTCGTTTTCTATCACTCATTGAGTATTGCTCTACTTCTGTTAGTAGGGCAGGACGTGGTCCAACAAGAGACATATCGCCTAAAATTACATTCCATAACTGGGGTAACTCATCGATAGATGCCTTGCGGATAAGCTTGCCAATGTAAGTGCTCCTTGGATCCTGTTTTATTTTAAATAACACGCCACCTTGGATTTCATTCTCATCTTCAAGCTTGGCCAATTCTTGCTCAGCATCTTGATACATAGATCTGAATTTCCACATGGTAAAAGGGGTATTTCCTTTACCAGCCCTTTGCTGGCTAAATAGTACTGCTCCAGGAGATTCCAAACGGATAATGATTGCAATAAGGAGTAGCAAAGGCAGTAGTATGATTAAGATTATAGAGCCTGCTAAGAGATCGAATCCTCGCTTTATTCGCATGTTAAGCTTGCCCTGTAATCGTTGACGGGTGCAGCGATGAATAGCGGTTAAGTTACATGATGTCATATTGGTTAATCTTGACTCTTTCATTGCCATGTATTGTGATGAGTTTAGAAGAGAACGCTCATCTTGTTTGATGTGGCGGACACCTTGACGCTTTTCTGTTCGTATCTCTTTAAATAAACGGTAGATAAACAGAGGATTACCTAAGATGTAACGTTTCCACATTCTTTTAGGCTCTTCACTCAGACGGCAAATCCACTCCATTCCAATCTGCCTTACCCATAAAGGTGCTCGTTGCACTTTTTCTGCATAGAAGTCGAACAGTCCACCGACGCCAATTCCTACTCCTACGTTGAGTTGGTGCTTATGTTTTGCTAACCATAACTCCTGTTTTGGGGCGCCCATGGCGACGAGGAGTATTGATGCGCCTGAATGGTTAATCTCTTTTATTACTTTACGTTTGGTGGCGGGGTTATCGATAAAACCGTGGTGAGTGCCTGCAATTTTAAGATTAGGGTATCGACGTTGCATATTATCAGCTGCGGTAGCTGCTATCCCTTTATCGGCACCGAGTAGAAAAATAGATAACCCAGCATCAGCTGCTTGTTCACATAATCTAGGAAACATATCTGTGCCATTTAAATTATCTTTGGGTGAAACACCTTTACAGATACTGGCGATACGAATTCCTGAACCATCGGCAAAAACGCGATCACAGCGAGATTGTAAACAATGACGATACTGGTTGTTTTGAGTACTAATATTCATGCAATCGGCATTAACAAAGGCGTATTGAGCCATTGATGGTGTTGCTGTCTGATGCTTTGCATTATCAAGGATAAGAGTCAGCATCTCGGTCATGCTAAGGTTAGATAGTTCGATATCAAATAGTTTAATAGTCTTAATATTTTGATTGGTTTGTTTATTTGATAATAGCCATATCAGACTAGTGCGAGTGAGGGCCAAGATATAGGACAATGCATTTTTATGTGCATGGCTAATCGCTAGATCTTGATTCTCGAAGCTAAGTCCCACCTGCTGGTGCATCAGCTTAAAGTTAATTAGGCCCGGTCTAATGGTGGAAAATTGGTGAGGGTATTGCTTGGTTTGTTCAGCATTTTGATTTATCACTTTACTAAGAGGCTGGGTAACGTATTGTTTCTCGGTTCCCAATAAAGAGATATCTCCTTTAAGAAGGTTGATCAAATGTGGCCACTGACAACATATGCCTTCACCGGTAAATTGATAGAGTTTAATCACTGTTTTATCAGGTCCATAGATGTTGACATGTTCTATGGCAGAGCCGTATCGGAACTTTCTGTATAAGTATTTAAGTACGAGTACAGGGCTGGCTGTCACGATTAATAGGATGGCAGAAACAAGATCAATCCCGCGGATTAAATTAGGCATAATAGTCGTTTGTTTGACGTCTGTCTGAGTGGTCATCCTGCCTACCTTAAGCTCTATAGCCATATGTTTTGTTATCTTGATATTAATTAATGCATAGGTTAGGCCAATTTATTTAGTTGTTTTTTTTCAAGTGGTTACTTCATAATTAGTTGATTTGTAAATTTGAAATGATGTGTTAAATTGCAGTTTGCAATGCAGAAAAGCTTAAGATGATGGATAACGAATGAAGGAGTACAGATAACGGAACGTTCGTACCTCATTTAAGGAGCGCTGGCGCTAACGGTTAAAAGATAGGGGGGCAGATCGCGTCAGTTTGCCTTGTAGGCTGGGCTTTAGCCCATCAACAACCTCGTGGCATACATCCAAACCTGACGGCATAAATGCCGACCTACAATAGATCAAGGCTTGGCCCGTAAGCGGAGCGTTCCGTTATCTGTAGTCGCTGGCGGCGTTCCTCATTTGATTGTGTAGATTCTAGAAGTCGCTTGCGACGCTCTTGCAGTGACGAAGTCACGTCCTAGCAGGGCAAAGCCCGCTCTTCTCAGCTTTCTCCGCTCTTTTCCTCTTTAAGGTAACATTGATGATTTAACGCCATCTTTACTAATGCGGCTCTTTTGTATGTGTCCCATGAAAAATTGTCCTATATTTTCACACACTTTATAGAGTGAAGAGGGCAGTAGCCAGAGCAGATACGCTGCTGCTAGGGTTATACCCGTTTTAGCCGTTTCATGGAGCATGATAGAGGGGGATTCATTAATTGCTCGATTAATTAAACTGATCGCGGCTTTGCCTTTACCATTTCTAATTGATTGACGGGCCAGATATCTTAGTTGATAAGCTCTAGCATTATGTTCATGTTTTGCAATCAATTTTGGAGCATACAGTTTAGCCTTCTCTACCATGGCCTCCCAAGAAGCGAGTTGTTTGATAATGTTAGATGATAGACCTTGCTGATTTAGACGGTAATAGGTTAATGGAGCAGGTATCCCTTCCATCTTCCAATGGGTGGTAGAGAGTATCCGGAGCCAGCATTCGATATCTTCAGACTGACGAAATTTTTCATCGAAGTAACAGGTGTAATGCTCCGGGTGGTTTAGGGCCTGGAAGCGTATGTCGTTTAGTGTTTCACGGCGGATCACTGGCGCCGAACCATTGCCCACAGGATTACGACAAAGCAGATGGGCTGCTGTGATACCTTTAAGCTGGGGCATTTGGTAGAAGTGAATTTTTTTACCTTTGTGATCTATAAAGCTTGAACGAGAGAAACTAATCCCTATTTTAGGTGATGTGTTCAAGTGATTGATATGCATTTTTAATTTGTCTTTATGCCACATGTCATCTGAGTCAATAAAGGCAACATACTTGCCAATAGCATGACGGATCCCTGTATTACGGGCTGCGGCCAGTCCCTTGTTTAGATCGTGACTTACGATCCGGATCCTGTGATCGTGTATGGTTTTACATATCCCTAAGCTTTGGTCGGTAGAGCAATCATTAATAAGGATAAGTTCGAAATTAGCGAATGATTGACTAAGCACTGACTCTATGGCGCTTTTAACGAAATGTTGCATATTATAGACAGGCATTATTACTGAGACTTTAGGCATCATGGGGAACCTCCTGATTAAAACGTTTCGAGTTATTTCTATCTTCGCTTTGAGTACCTGTGACGGTGGTTTTAAGAACGAAGAGCTGAATATATAGATTTAATGTGGGCATACAGATGAGATGGATAACTAAGATCCCTGCAGCAACGGCGGTTAAGCCCCATTGACTGCAAATCGCGATGGTGATTGCCAGTAGTAAGGTGAATCCTAAATTCATGCTGAGGTTTAATCGGCTCTTATTGATACTGATGAGTAACTGGCTGGCGGCTTCTCCAATGGGCCTAACTAAACCACTCAAGCAGAGGAGAATAAATATCGGCAATGCCCCTGCTTCAATCCATTTATCACCGTAGATTAAGGGAAGGTAGAAAGGAGAAAGTAGAGATTGCAGCGCGATCACTGGGATAGCAATTTTTAAAATCAATGATAAAGATTGGCTATAGCGTGTTTTAAGCTCTTTAGATACGGGGAGTTGTTGTTGACTTTTTTGAGCGCCACAAAGGTGCGAATAGAGTGCCGTTCCGTAGCTTTGTATTATGCCTAAGCTGATCCCTAAACTGGTATTGAAAGCGAAAAAATAGATCCCCAACGCTTCTAGACCCAAAAAGTAGCCGATAAGCAGATAATCGATATTCTGTCGTAGGGCGATACTTAAGTCACTTAAGCCGACCATAGAACCGAAAGATAACATTTGATAGAGAGATTGTACTGTAGATTCTTTGGGATCTGCGACCTGAGTTTTTTGAGTGTGAGGTATATCGCTTTGCTGTTGATTTGGCGCTTCAGGGAGTGGGTTTTTATATCTATGTATCCCCATCCAGATGAATATGACCAAGACCTTAGGTAGAATGATTGCCCAAATTCCCAACCCTAGCAGTGCAAGTGTTGCAGTTAATAGTCCATCAGCAATGGTTTGCCATAATACCGCTCGTCCCACAATTCGCATTCTATTTGCTCTGAGATTGACAGCTGCATGCCGCAAACCTAAAGGAAGGAGGAGATAGCTTGTTGCCATGAGTATCATAGGCGCGATGAGAATCGTGTCTTGGTGATAATATGCGAGAGGCCAACTGAGTAAGCTCATGGCAACAAATGCGGCGATTGATGCAAGCCAATTTATCTTGTTTGCATTGGTCAGTGATGCGGCGAGTTCGGTATCATTCATTTTGATAAGGGATGCTGAAGTGATACGTCTTGTAGGGGTACAAATAAGTTCAAAGCAGGTGAGTATGATGGCGACTTGTCCGAATATTTCAGGTGTGAATAAACGAGCTAGAATGATGCTGGAAGCTAACCGTACTATGCGTCCGATGACTTGAGCTGAGCCTAACCAAAAAAGACTTTTAGAAAAAGTACTCTTGGTTTGCTGATGTCTGTTTATCATTTTGCCCATAAACGAAACCTTATAAATGCTTAACATGATAAATCATTCATATTTCATGCCAAGATTTGTGTTTTTTAAGTTACTGAAGTAATAAAGAAAAAATATTTAATTATCAAGGTTAATTATAGTTGTGCAAAGGGTTTGCAATTTTCCGTTAATATTGTGAGATGTGTTGCAAATTGCAAAGCTGAATTAGAGCTTGGAAATGACACTAAATGATATTTATTGGTTTTATGCTCCTTTTCGTTTATGTGCAATGCCAATAATAATTAACCCTGGCCAGAATAGGTAGACAAGGATTTCGAGATTTTCACCTAAAGTGTAAATACACAGTTGTAGCAATAGCGCTACTGAGGATGCTGCGATAATTGATTTAAACATCTCTCGAGAGAATGTTATTAAGCTAAATATAAGTGGAATTGCTAATGCTAGAGCTCCGGCAAGTCCTTTTACGAATAATAAACCATACCAAGTATGATGTGAGCCGATGTGCATATATTCAACCAAATGCGGACCTCGTTCTACTATTCCATGTCCCCATACAAGTGCTTCATTAGCCCAACGATCTAGTGCTATCTGGCTCAGATGCTCTCTAACTCGAGTAGAACCTGCTCTTGCTGATTTAATCGCTGCGATAATCATTTCTATTTTCTCGGTCACATGTGTACCTAAAAGGCCAAGTATAAGTACGGTAGGAGAGGCTAAGAAATAGAGCAAAGGCGACTTGTGCCAACGGATAAAGGTAAAGTAACAAAGTAAAAAAATATAACAGGCAATAGCTAATCTTGATTGCGATATTAATACCATAACAAGACTACCTAAGAGGCCATATACTTTATAACGGGTGGTTTTTTCTTGTATTGCAAAATTAAAGAAGAGATTCCCCATCATTCCTAAAGCTGGAGCCCAAGGGGTAAATAGTCGCCACCTAGGGGTACCACTACCGGGGTCTATTTCATATAAACTGACGCTAAAAAATTCAGGGCCGGGGCCACCGATAATACTCAACGGAGAAACATATAAGGTACTAGGTAGGCCAACAAGCCAAGCTAAAATACAGAAAGGGAGAATAATGAGTGTATGCTTGCAGACAATACAGGATGCGCGATAAATAAGTTCTGGACGAATATTCAATGAACCTATTAAGGGGAATATTGCAAATAGAGCCCAACCTTTTGCCCAACCTATGCTAGATTTGATTAATTTAGCTATTCCTAACTCATACTCAAAATGAGCAATGACTAGTGCGATAAGCATGATTAACATTCCAGCTATCCAATCAAACTGTGCTGTTGATGTGATATAGTTTTCTTTATCGTAGATAAAGCGCCTTGTCATTCTGAGGAACAGTACCCATCCTACTACGGGACCAACTATATATAGTGCGCCTAATAACCAGAAGACGTAGGTATAGGTTATACTGTACCAGATTAGTTTTTCGTCTGAATTCATTAGTGAAGTATCTGCTTTGAAGTTACCGCAACTCATGCATAGCTCCTCATTTACGTCATTAATATTTTCTGAAGTATTGGTTTTCTAACCCAGAGAATACTCAGTCCTGCTAGACAAAAAAGTGATGATAAAATTCCACCAAGTATTGCTAATATGACTACTAAGTTATTGGAATTTTTAGGAAATGTTGGCGGGGAAAGAAGTTGTATTAAGGGGTATGCTGAATATATATCTGCTTTCCCTATATCCATTTTGGCTATTGCGGAGGTGAATACAGCTGTTGCAAGCTGATGTCGACGATGTAAGTCTTGAAGTTTAGCTGCATCATTATTACTATTTTTTAGCCTGGTTTCCCATGTAATTATTTGTGCTGATAATGTATTGATTTCTTGGCTCAGCCCAGCACCATCAATTTCTAGAGAGAGCAGCTGTTTCATTAGCAGTGCTCGGCCATCAAGATCATCTGCTGAGAGTTTTAACATTAACGAGTCATCTTGATATCCTACTAGCTCTTTACAGCGTTTTCTTAAAGCTTTAAAGAGATTCTCTTGTTGTTGTGTTTGAGTCATGACCTGAGGATGTTTTTCTCCATATCGACCAGAGTATTCAGCTAAGGTTGTGGTCGTTTGAGTGTAGGTAACCAAGAGTTGTTGATAGAGTTGATCATTTTTTAATTTTAGTAAGTCGGAGGCTTGCTTAGTGTTAAGGGATAAATGAGTTTCAAGCATTTTTTGGCTGGCTATCACTCCTTGTAGTTTCGACACCATATTAACTTTATTTTGTCTTAGCCTCTCTATGATAAGGGCGATCTCTTTAAATTGTTCCAGAGAAACCAAACCTATTTTAGATTGAAAGTTGAGGATTTCCTCCTGACTTTTACTTACCTTTTTTGAAAAGCTATTCATACTCACTTTTACACCATTTTCTCTCTGTAGTACTTCATCATTTCTTAATTCCGAAAGTAGGGCTTGGAGACTGTGATAGTGTGCCCATGCAATGTCTTGAGCTTCTTGCGCTGTCTTTCCTGAAATAGTGAATTCTATTAGTCCTGTTTGGTTTGGTAATTTAAGCTTGGGCTCTCTCATGGCGCCCTGAGAAATATCTATTGATTGGGCTGCATAGTTTATTAGAATTTCGCTTTTTGATAATGCTTTATAATTTTCTCTAGGATCGATAGATGTGCTTGTATATGGTGAGGTACTGGTACTGGTTGCGTGACCTAAAGTTTCTAGGCTTATTAAAGTTCCAGTTCCTGCACCAGGTAAAATGAGTGTCCATTTACTTTCGAAATTAGTTGAAGAGAATGTTAGCGTTAAAATAACGAGTGTCCAGATAAAGGTTAATGCACCTAGAGCTGTTTTGATGTACACCCAACGACGAGCGTCTATTGTTAAGCTACTTCCTTTTATTGCTGCACGTTTAAGCCAGAGTAGTTGGCTGTGGTGATGTTTTCTCATAGCAAACCCTCGGCTTAACTTAAAATATACCTAATAGTGTTGCTGGTAGAATAATTTCAGTGATGGTACGTGCGATTTCTCGTAGGTTAGTCACGTCAGAATCGAAACAGGCGATACCATCACCAGGTAGTAATATAGGATTCATATCTGGTTGCCATGAATGGGCTATTAGCTTATCAATAGAGCGTTCAACTACATCAATTTTTTGGGTAAGCGGATTTTTTGTAATCAACATGACATGTCTGCTGGCATTAGTGCTTTGTGCTCCACCTACGCAATTACCGCCAATGACACCAGTCAGTAACCGGGTTCCATACGGGAATCGAGTTGCTTCAGTGTCCACTGCTGATTGCGAGTTACTGCTGGCAGGTTGAGTTAGATTAGAGATAAAAACTCGAATACCAGGAGGTGTGATCTGTGATGGTCTAGCAAGTGAGTCATCAAAGTGGGTATTTTGTGGAACGTGAATATGATCTTCTGCCATCAAAATAAGGTGGGGAACAGGCTCTCCGTTAAGCACACCAGTGAGATCAACTTCAATAATATGACGTCCTCTGGTGATCTGTATCTTGCTGATGTTAGCATCAGGGCTAATGCCGCCAGAGGCTTTTAATGCCATATATATACTTCTTCCTGCAGCTTGATCGCCAGAATGTCCACCATCATCATCACTTATTTCAGTATCTGATTTACGATTGATACTATGAAGGCCTGGTTCGAACACCGCACCAGAGACGCTAATTTGAATAGGAGCCCACCTTAATGGCATGATGCTGAGTCTTATTGCACCATCAATCATTAATTCCTCATCGATTAGTAACTGCTTTACGCTGGTTTTGAGAGATGAGATTGATACTCCCTGAGCTTTCAATGCTGGAAGATAAGGAAGGTAAATGAAGCCGTCGGCGTTGACTTCAACTTCCCCGCTAAATTCATCTCCATTTAATATATTAACACTGAGTCGATCACCAATAGACAGAAGTGGTGTGTTAAATAGCGTGGTAAATAAAGTATAGGATGAAAGTGTTTCTATTGTGCTATTTGCTTGTTTATTATCCTCTTTGGTAGTTGAAGGTTTGCCTCTTCTATAGGGAATTGTATTTCCATAATAGTGGCAGTTTTTCTGTGCTGTACTGTTTTGACCTTGCTTGAGCTTTTGGTTTGTATCATCATTTTTACATAGGTTTTCTAAGTGATAGATGTTGGGAGTAATGCAAGCTGATAAGCTGAGTAGGCCGCTCAATAGGAGCGCTTTCGAGAAAACGATGTAAGTTGGCTTCATGATAGCGACTCCATGATTTGTGTAGCTAATAGAAAAGTTTTCGGGTAATTGTCAGGTAATCTTAGCCTGAGGTTATTGTTCACATATATGTTCGATTGCGGCAGTTTTATCTTCATAAATCTCGAATACATGGTGTAAACGAGTGAGTTCTATTAACGCCCTAACCCCCGCGCTTGGTGAGAGCAAAACGATCTCCCCTGCTTTTTTCTGGGTAAGTTTGAGTGCGGAGACGAGAACGGATAAACCACTTGAATCGATATACTCAACTTGATGAAGATCTAACACAAGTTTATTGCTACCGGTTTCAATTTGTTGAGTTATGGCAGCTCTGAGAGTGGGTGTTTGGGTGATCACCATCTCTTTAGGAAGTGTCACTAAGCATGCATTATTGAGTGCTAAAGGGGAGAATGTCATATAAAGCTCCTTAGAAAATCATATTTATTTTTAAACGGTTAACGAATTATCTTACTGATTAATTTGCTGTTAAACAGTTATTGCATAAGTCGAGCCAAACTTTAAGGTGCTGAAAAGTATAGTTAAATATGTTTTTAACTATACTGATAATTATTAATGATTCAGAATGTGAAAGTTGCGATGCAGAATGCAAAGAGAAAAGTGGCGAGTAAAAGTAGCGTTGAGTAAAGTTGGAACTAAGAAAGTCTCGGCTCGCTAACTCCTTAAAAGACTTAGCCTTAGATGTGTACCCGCAACTGAAGATTGAAACCTCACCAGATCCATCCAATGTTGTATGATCCACAATCCTCGGCCGGAGAGTGATAAGGGAGGGGGACATGAGACCTCTTCATTTAGGGAGATGAAAGGAGAATTGTCCATTAGGTCTATGGTGATCAGGTCACTATTACAATGTAAAATGATGATGATCTCTTCGAGTTGGCTATTTGTGTGCTCAAGCACATTGGATAATGCCTCCAAAACACAAGTAATGACTTTAAATCTCTGCTGGGGATGAACATTATTCTGTGCTAGAAACCGTTCAAATTCTGTACATAACAAATTACTATTCAATACATGCTGTGACACATTTAATTTAATACTATTCATATATCCCCCGTGAGGCATTTTTACATTTTAAAGAACTTGAAATGTCTAGCGTGACATCTTGTTTTTCATACTGCTATTAACTTTATCGTGATTTAAATCAGTAGGTTGGAGTTGGGTTGGGTTCGGTGGCCCTTGGTGTAATTTGATTTGTAATGGAATTGAAGCTCAGTTTTTCGACATCATAGTCTGTATTAGAAAGTGTCGAATGTTGTGCTAATTCTGATGTCGAAATTATCATCATAGATATATCATCTTGAGGCTTCTTTTGCTGCCAGAGTTCTAATGAATGACATAGGTGATGCAACAAAGCTTCAGGTTTAAGCTGGTGGGCTTGATCACAGGTTTTGATTAATCGACATAGACCGAATTCGCCAAATTTAGGGTGGCGACATTCATATAATCCATCTGAGTAGAGCATGAGGTGTTGATGGCTGTTTAGGATTAGAACATTATTTTGATATTGATGTTGATTATCGATGCCTAAAGGTAACCCTGCATCTAATGTCATTAATGAAGCCCCACTTTCATCAAGCAGTATGGGTTGAGGATGCCCCGCTAACGTGAGTTTTACTTTACCAGTAAACGTGTTAGCAACACCGAGTATTAGGGTTGCAAACCGGCCAGTGTTTTCAGGATCTTCAAAATCTCTATTAAGTTGATTAACGATTAAAGCCGGATTTAAACTTTCCCAGTGGCAGCTGCTACAACTAAGTTGTTGCGCTAGAGTGAAGCTTTGCATGGAAGCTGCGATACCGTGTCCAGTGACATCCAACAAGTAAAAACCTATGTGTTCTCGATCAATATTGATGCATTGAAAGATATCGCCAGCAAGTTCTTGTGCCGGTTTAAAGCGGGTAGCTAGATGCCATTGATTGATAAGTTGCCCGGAAGAGGGCAGATGTGAACCTTGTAACTGAGCTGCACTTTTTAGATCATCTTGAATCTGTTCAAGATATGCATGCTCCTTATTGAGAGCTGTATTGAGTTTATGATTTTTATCCGTGAGTCTGCGCTGCAGATTTACGATTCTCGCAGCAGCTAATATTCTCACCTTTAGTACACTGGGAATAAATGGCTTAGAGAGAAAATCATCGGCTCCGGATTCTATTCCAACAACAATATGCTCAGCTAAGCTATTGGCTGTTAACAGTATAATGTAAGGAGGAAGCGTTAAACTTTTAAGGTATAAACAAAGTTCTGGTCCAGTTAACCCAGGCATTCTCCAGTCACTGATGACGATATCAACAGCTTGTTTAGGGTATTGTATGATTGCTTGTTCTGCACTGCCACAACAGATCACGTTAAGCCCCATACTTGTTAATAGCCCAACAATAAAACAACGCTCACTTTGAGTATCCTCTACTACTAAGATCGTTAAATTCTGTGTTTGTTGTTGGAATAAAGTATCAAGCATTAGATGTTTCCTTGAAGAATACTTGTAGTAACTAAAAAAGCAACTACTGTGCCATACTTTTTTCCCCACCTTATATCTGTTGATTTAATTGTATTAATTAAACTATTTTTGATTAGGTATTATTTTTTAAGTGATATTTCTTTGCAAAATGCAATGAGGTCCACATCTTGAAAATAGGTGATTACGTAACTAAACTTATTAGACGAGTTGATAATTTTATTTTAGCAATCAAACATTTGAAATGTACTTAGGTCAATAGTGATAAGTACACCATGGAAGTCATCAATTGGGTTGGCGACTTTAAATGGCATAGGCTTTGCGTAGTAATGGGAAATCATTATTGCTAAGGAGATGCAAAGTGAAGATATTAATATTGTCGAATAAGGTGACTCTTTCAATGTTGTTATTAAGTGTTAGCTGTATGGGGCTTAGTCAAGGTATTGATATTAAAGAGGAAATAAACGAATTTAATGAGCCGGTGGTACTGGTGTTTGGTATTGTGCCTCAACAAGCGGCGAGTACTCTGGCTCGTTTATGGTCTCCTGTTTTTGAGCAGTTGTCTCAAAATGCGAATTTTCAATTGCGTTTTGCTACAGCGCGCGATATTCCCACTTTTGAAAAAAGGCTTGCTTTGGGGGAGTACGATGTTGCGTATATGAACCCATATCACTATACGGTTTTCCATGATTCAGTTGGTTATCAAGCTTTAGTGAAACAGAAGGACAAAAAAATCAAAGGGATTATTGTCGTGAGGAAAGACTCACCTATTCAATCACTAGCGGAGTTAGACGGTAAGAAGGTCGCTTTTCCTGCTCCCGCCGCGTTTGCAGCCAGTGTTTTACCTAGGGCAAACCTTAAACTTGAAGGTATAGAAGCGGAAGTTAAGTACGTTGGCTCACATGATTCGGTTTATCTTGCCGTTGCTCAAAATCTTGTTGATGCCGGAGGAGGAGTAAAGCGAACCTTTAACACCATGGATGAATCGACGTCAGATCAACTACGGGTTTTGTGGGGGACTCCAGGTTATACCCCCCATGCGATAGCTATCCATCCAAGAGTTCCTTCTGCAATCGTTAATGAACTGAAACGACGCCTTGTCGCGTTAGCATCTTCACCTGAAGGGCGTGAAGTGCTAAATAAATTAAGATTTAACAGCTTTGAACCTGCACTTGATAGTGATTGGGATGATGTTAGAGCATTAGGTTTAGGTGAATTTTCTAAACCTTTGGCTAATTCTGAGCAAGATCAGACTGATATTACTCCGATTGGAGCGCGCTAGTGTCTTTCCGGCTAAAAACGGTATTAGGGATAGCCTTCATTGAGGGGGTATTACTCCTGCTGTTGGTGTATACCAGCGTCGATTATCTGAAAAGTTCCAATGAAGCTGAAATATCAAAACGAGCCAATGCGATAGTGACGCTTTTTGCTGCCGCGACCAAGGATGCGGTTATTAGCACTGATGTCTCAACGCTGCAAGTGCTCGCTAATGAGCTACTCGTACATACTCAAGTTTTGTATGTGAATATCTACGATGAAAATTCATTGTTGGTCGGGTTAGGGGAGGGGAGGAAGGAGGATATTCATTCACAGTCTGATGATATAGCTGCTATTGATAACGGTATTTTAGATGTTAAGGCTGATATTTTAGAGTCTGGGTATCGTTTTGGTTATATCGAACTTGGAATTGCGGTGCATGAATTTGATGAGTTTTTAGCCAGTGCAACGACTCGTTTTTTTTCCATAGCAGGATTAGAAATGGTGTTAGTTGCACTTTTCTCTTGGCTCTTAGGCCATTATTTAACAAGTAATCTAAGTGAACTGAAAATTGCCTCAAATCGCATTTTGCAAGGTGAGACAGGAATACAAATTTCAGTCACATCGACTGATGAAATAGGACAAACAACTCGAGCATTTAACCGAATGATAGATAAGGTTGAAAGAAATGCTAAGGAGTTAGAGGGGGTAAATACCCGTTTAAATGCCATTCTTTCAGCGGCCATAGATGGCTACATTATTATCGATGTTTATGGGGTTATCACCCAAGTTAACCCCGCTGTTTGTCGCCTTTTTGGTTACGGGACTCAAGACATTATAGGTAAAAATGTTTCTATTTTTATGCCAAGTTACGAGCGACATATGCATGATGCTTTTCTTAAACGTTTTATTGACGGAAAGCGAGAAGTCCCTCAACGAAATGGACGGGAATTGATGGCGCAACATAAAGATGGTTCCTTGTTTCCCATTGAACTTTCTGTGTCGAAAATGACCATTGAAAATGACATTATGTTGTTGGGTTTAGTTAAGGATCTCAGTGATATAAAACGCAAAGAGATAGCTGCACAAAGAACGGAGTCCATTTTATTAGCGACCCTTGAAGCGAGTCAGGATGCGTTAATAACGATTGATATTACAGGTAAAATCCAAGAGTTCAATAATGCAGCTTGTCAGCTTTTTAGTCATGAAAGCAATACCGTATTAGGTCAAAGATTGGAAGACTTGATTTTTGATGGAGTAGAAAAGAGCTGTTTTAAACAAGGGTTAGAAGAGTTTCGTCGCACAGGCTCTGGGCCTGCAATAAAGAAAAGCATTGAGTTAATGTCGGTTAAAAGTGATGGCAGCAAACTACCGATTGAAATGACAATGATCCCTGTTCAATTGGGAGATGAAATTTTGTTAACTGCGTTTATTCATGATATTTCGACGCGTATGGAGTATGAATCGCAACTAATGCAAGCTAAAGAGGAGGCTGAATCTGGGAGTAAAGCCAAATCTAGGTTCTTAGCCACAATGAGCCATGAGATCCGCTCTCCATTGAATGCCGTGTTAGGCAGTGTCGAGCTTATCTTAGATTCAGAATTAAATGAGGAACAAAGGCTTTATGCCTATACAGCTAGAGAGGCTGGAACGGCGCTACTAAGCACCATCAATGACATTTTAGATTTCTCTAAGATTGAAGCTGGGCAAATGAAACTTGAATCTAGCTGCTTTTCACCTGAAAAATTAGTTTCCCAAGTAATGCAGATCCTTGTGCCAAAGGCGACTGAAAAAGGAGTGAACCTTGCGACCTTTATTAACCGTAATGTGCCTGAAATGGTCAAGGGAGATGAACAACGTTTACGGCAAGTCCTGCATAATTTAATCGACAATGCGATTAAATTTTCTGATTCAGGCTGTGTCTCGGTAGAGATGTGGATCCCTGATAGCCATCATCAAGAAGTACAGCTTTATTGTACTGTTACTGATGAAGGAATAGGCGTGAGTTTGTCTGCTCAGAAGAATCTATTTCAGGAGTTTAGTCAGGTACATGATCAGCATAATACTATGTATAAAGGCACTGGCTTAGGTTTAGCAATCTGTTCAGAGCTTATAACTATGATGGGGGGACAAATTGAATTAAGCAGCCGGTTGGGTCATGGCAGCTGTTTTAGGTTTGATGTGCGCTTGCAGCTTGAGGAGCGTGAGCAAAATCATTTTTATCACCTACCTTCCCATACTCGAGTGCTACTGGTTCATCCAGATACGACTTTCGTTGAGTTGCTCAGGAAGCAATATAGTCAATATGGTGTCCATAGTGCGAATGTTGCTAGCGTCTCTGAAATATTGAGTAGCGATGATGCAAAGGGGCGTTTCAATTTAATACTCATAGATGAAACGAGTTTATCTGAGCTTAATCTTAAAATGACAGCTTTATTGGAACGTGATTTTTTATTTGAAGACGGCATGATAGCGCTCTTGGTCTCAGGGTTACGCTCGAATATATCTGCGGAGCTGTCAGAGATTGGACTCAAGCTGGTGATTAATAAGCCTCTATGCCGTGAAATGTTGCTCAGTTTATTGAGTAAGACTCATATTAAAAAAGTAGAGCAGAGTACAGATGAAATTTTGTTACCCGATCAGACGCCTAGAAATAAGTTACTGTTATTGGCTGAAGATAGCCTTTCAAACCAGTTAGTAGCCGGTGCAATGTTAACCAAGTCAGGCTTTGAAATTGAATATGCTAATAATGGTGTCGAAGCTGTCTCTATGGCAGAAAAGAAAGATTATGGTTTGATTTTAATGGATATGCGTATGCCAGAGATGGATGGAGTGGAAGCTGCAAGGTTAATTTTATTGCGTCAACCCGATACTATTATCTTAGCGATGACGGCTAATGTACAGCAGGAGGATATGGATAGTTGTTTATCGGTAGGGATGAAGGACTTTGTGCCTAAGCCTGTGAATAAGGGCGATCTGATCAAGACGATTAAGCATTGGCTACCCATAATTACTGATAAATCGAATGTCGTTGAAATAGATAAAAATATCACAGTATTAAATGAATCAAAAAGTTGTGAACATCTAGATGAGGACATAAGCTTTAAAAGCAATGCATCAGAGACCTTAAAAATGGTATGTGAAACAGATAGTGTTCTTGAATTATTAAATGATTCAGAAAAATTATTCGATGAGGGTGTTATCTCTGAACTTTTTGATGTGCTTGGTCAAGACTCTGTACGCGGGATGTATTCAGTGTACTTAACTGAAACGACGGAGAGGCTCGAAATCTTAAAAACCTTGATGGTAAATAGAGATTACAATGAAATAGACAATCAAGCCCATACGTTAAAGAGTAGCTCAGGAAGTTTCGGTGCCCAAGCTCTGTATGAGGTCGCAAAAAACCTCGAACAAAGTGCGAGAGATCATGATGATAAAGGCATCGAGTCCTATTTTGCAGCAGTACAGGAAGTTGGAGATCTAACGGTAAAAGCGTTTAAGGATAGGTTTACGGCTTAAAGGCCCGTTTCCTATTATTCCCTTGCTTTAAATACAGCACAGAGCCTTAAATTTGCGTCAAACTTAGAACTAGAAGTGAGGTAACGAACATATATGGAAATAAATCACTCGTTTACCGTGTTGTTAGTGGAAGACAGTATGTCGCTTGGCGCGCTCTATACAGAGTACTTACGTGCTGAAGGAGCCAAAGTTACCCATGTAAATCATGGAGAAGATGCATTAAACGAATTAACTCAATGGCAACCCGATCTTTTAGTGCTCGATATCAAATTACCTGATATGTCAGGTATGGATATTTTACAAAAAGTTCAATCTAGTCATGCAGGTATTACCGTTATCATGATCACCGCCCATGGCACCATAGATTTGGCTGTGGAATCAATGAAGTCCGGTGCTTTTGATTTTTTAATCAAACCTTTCGATGCGAAGCGTCTCTCTATTACGATACGAAATGCCCTTAAGCAACGTCAACTAGTGACACTTGTAGCCAAATATGAACAAAGCTTGCCAAAAGCTAATTACATGGGTTTTATTGGCGACTCTCTGTCGATGCAAACGGTTTATAAAACCATAGACTGCGTTGCAAATAGCAAAGCTTCGGTTTTTATTGTTGGTGAAAGTGGTACGGGTAAGGAGGTTTGTGCCCATGCCATTCACCATGCGGGAAACCGGCAAGAGCAGTCTTTTGTGGCTCTTAATTGTGCATCTATCCCTAAAGACTTGATTGAAAGTGAAATATTCGGTCATACCAAAGGTGCATTCACGGGAGCGATTGCTAATAGAGATGGAGCTGCGACTCGGGCGCATAGAGGTACCCTTTTTCTTGATGAAATCTGTGAAATGGATCTGGAGCTACAGAGCAAGTTGCTACGCTTTATTCAAACTGGAGTTTTTCAAAAAGTGGGTGGAACCAAAGAAGAAAAAGTAGATGTACGTTTTGTTAGCGCCACCAATAAAGTTCCCTGGGAAGAGGTACAAAAGGGACGTTTTAGAGAGGATCTTTTTTATCGTCTTCATGTTATTCCTATCGAGTTACCCCCGCTAAGAAATAGGGGGAAAGATATTCTATTGTTGGCGGAGAAATTGCTGAACGAATATAATTATGAGGAAGGAAAGCAGTTTAAATCCTTAAGTCGTGATGTAAAGAAATTACTTCAAGCCTATGATTGGCCTGGTAATGTAAGACAATTACAGAATGTTATTAGGCAAGTAGTGGTATTGAATTCATCTAATGTAGTAGAGGTTTCAATGTTACCGGCACAACTGACTTCGAGTTTAAGTCGCACGAGCTTAGTGCAACCAATAATAGAGAAGCAATTAGTTTCAGAAGTCGGAATTTGTTTAACTGATGGAACTCTGTTGGGTGCCTCTTCTAAGGAGAAGCGTGACGACTTTAATCAGGTGGGAATAGAGGTTTCGATGAATAAAGCAGATGCAAGTAAAGCGATTATTCCTCTGTGGTTATCAGAGAAACAAACGATTGAAGCAGCGATTAAACAATGTGATGGCAATGTTCCCAAAGCTGCGGCATTATTAGACATTAGCGCGTCAACCATCTACCGAAAGCGTCAAAATTGGGAAGAGCAGAATGTCATTTCTGAAGGTTAGCTCAGCTCAAATGGCTTGGCGTTTACTTATAAGAGAGCCGAAATGCAGTATCTCGTCGACACACATGCCCATACAGTAGCCTCAACCCACGCCTATAGTACTATTCATGATTATATTACCGTAGCCAAGGAGAAAGGGCTTAAACTCTTTGCGATAACAGACCACGGTCCAGATATGGCTGATGCGCCTCATTTTTGGCACTTCGTCAATATGAGAGTGTTACCTAGAGTCGTCGATGGCGTTGGGATCTTAAGAGGGATAGAGGCTAATATAAAAAATGTTACTGGAGAGATAGATTTTTTTGGTGATTACCTCCAAGAATTAGATATCGTACTTGCAGGTTTTCACGAGCCTGTATTCCCTCCTTCTGACCGTCAAACCCACACTAAAGCCATGATTGCGACAATTAAAAGTGGTTGCGTTGATATCATTACTCATCCTGGGAATCCTGCTTATCCGATAGATATTAATTTAGTCGCTCAAGCCGCCGCAACATATAATGTGGCATTGGAAATTAATAACTCTTCATTTTTAGCTTCGCGTAAGGGCAGTGAAGGGAACTGTTTAGCCATTGCTAGAGCCGTTCGAGATGCGGGTGGCTTACTGGTTATGGGCTCAGATTCTCATGTGTCATTTTCTCTGGGAGAGTTTGAACATGCCATCGATATTATTAATAAGGCTGAATTTCCCCATGAGAGATTACTGAATAGAAGCCCGAGGGCTTTGCTGTCATTTTTAGCCGATAGAGGACATAAGACGTTAGCAGATTTTGCTGAACTAGAATGAAGCCCTAGACTTTAATATCTAGGACTTCAATGTGTTAACTAGAAACTTCTTTCCCAACCTGCGTAGATGGTGGTATCCCAATCGTTACCGCCACTGCTTATATACTGGCTGTAACCTAATGTACCACCGACTTTCAACGTACCTTCATAGAATGGGCGATGATAGCTGGTATCTAACTGATAAACACGCTCGTACTCGTTAGGCGAAAGGGGGTTGCCACCTTCAGGGCTTCCGGTATCGGTTCCATCAGTATTAAGTCTTAACCAACGCAGTTTATTGGTGATGTTTTGTCCGCCACCGAGTTGAGTTATCCCACCTATGACTAAGGTTGCTGAATCATTATCATAGGTACTACCTAGACTTTTACCATAATAGCGATAACCGCTCTGGTAGAAACCATGTTCATACATGCAGTTATAAACATCAGAGTCGGCACCACAGGCTGCTCTAGTATCCGAATACTCGATAAAGACACGAGTATTTATATCAGCTAAAACAAAATCGATACCCCCCATATTAGAGGCGTTAATGAGTTTGTTTTTTCCATTGTGATAATCTTCGTGAATACGCTCGTAGTAAATACCGTAAGGAATGCCAAAGGCGGTATCTGACCAGCGGAAATCGTAACCTGCTAGCATGTTCTCTTGACCGTTTTCTATTTCACTTTCATTCATGCCGCCATTAAATAATCCATCCCACCAATCTCCCAAACTGTTGCCATAACCTTCTCCGCCCCATTGCATGGTCCATGAAAAGCCGATTTCCAGTTGTGAGATAGGACGCAGTGTACCGCGAGCTCCCCAGTGTTTAGTATCAGGTACATAACGGTCACTTTCCATTTCGCTAAAGCTGGTGGTAAAGGTCCATGGACCAATCCAATTTAGCCAAGGGGTTTCGAAAGCTTGACTGTTATTACGGCTGAAAGTGATCCCTGGCATTGGTCGGGCATTGGTGGTCTGAATTAGTCCGGTATCCCAACTTGGTCCCCAGTATTTCTGTTGTGCCCCCGCGCTAACTATCCAGTTGCCAAGCATAACAGCGGCAAAGCTGTTATCTAAACGTGTACTGTTTCCATCTATAGGATCGTAGTGATAACTTGCTGTAAGACGTCCACTATACCAGTCTTGGGTCACTTCAGCGCTGACGACTGTTTGAGCTTTGTCGCGATAATCTTGTCCAAAGCCAATAAAGCGAGTGGGATCTGAGGCTGCAGCCAGTTCAACTTTAGTGTTCACGCTACGGTGATCTTTGATGTAAGCAGCATTAACACGCTCGAATGCAGATATTTGGATAGTGCTGAACTTGGATTGATTGGCTTTGTCCATATCTTGCTTGATACCTATCCACATTAGTGGGTAGGTGGTGACTGGCTGTAATATGACTCCGGTATCTGAAAGCAATTGAATATCTGCTCGTAGCGCTAGATCGTTAGGTTCAACCCACCAAGCTGCCTGTAGGGAGCTAGAGCTTAAAAGTAATAATGCTGGTAATATTCTGATTTTCATAGTGTTCCCTTTTAATATTGCGAGCATTCTAGAACAAATGGAATCAATGGAAAAGATCCGAGTTATCTGACGTAGCAAATAGTTACTCAGGTTGTGACTGTGTTGCCGTTTTGTTTTCTTTTGGTTTTTTTTGCTTGAAATGTTTGTTATTGGTCAGTTCTGACTTAATTTCTTTTGCTATAAAGTGCTTATGTATTCAAATAGGGGATATTTATTATTGCAAATGGGTATAAGTGGAGTGAGGCAAACTCTCGCTACTTGAATCGATAACTCATATATTGATTAACTTAAAAATATAATAAATGTGGAGCAGAACATATGTTGCGAATGGGTGTCGATCTTGGTGGAAGCAAAATTGAAATAGTTGCCTTAAATGATGAAGGAGATGAACTTTTCCGCAAACGTATTGCGACTCCACGAGAGTACCTAGCAACATTAGATGCCATAGAGGTTCTGGTGAATAAAACAGAGACTTTACTTGGTGAAATTGGGAGTGTTGGCGTCGGGATCCCTGGCGTCATTTCCCCCTATTCTGGTTTGGTTAAAAATGCTAATTCAACGTGGATTAACGGTCATCCATTAGATATGGATCTTGGTGAACGCTTAGGACGTGAAGTGAGGGTCGCGAACGATGCTAATTGCTTTGCTGTTTCAGAGGCCACTGATGGAGCGGCTGCCGGTAAAGGGGTCGTATTTGGCGTGATCATCGGTACGGGGTGTGGTGCGGGCGTAGCGATTAATGGCAAGGTTCATAGCGGCGGTAATGGGATAGGTGGTGAGTGGGGGCATAACCCTTTGCCTTGGATGAGAGCTGATGAATTCAATACCACCTCCTGTTTTTGCGGTAACAGAGATTGTATTGAGACGTTTGTTTCCGGTACGGGTTTTGTCAGAGATTACAGAGCCGCTGGGGGAGAGGCGGTCAGTGGCATTGAAATCGCAGCATTGGTTGAAACTGGAGATCGCACTGCTAAGGCTGCGTTTGAGCGATATATCGATAGGTTAGCGCGCTCACTGGCTCATGTGATCAATATCCTCGATCCTGATGTGATAGTTTTGGGAGGCGGCGTGTCTAACATTGAAACCATTTATCTCCTGTTACCTGATGTTTTGCCCAAATATGTACTGGGTGGCGAGTGTCGCACGCCAGTGCTACAGAATATGTACGGGGGATCTTCTGGTGTGAGAGGCGCTGCTTGGTTGTGGTAGCCTTGATAGCAAACAAGCACTTTGAGCTAGGGAGGGAAGTTGCTAGAATAGCCGCCGGACTCTTAAATGGATGTTGGACTCGATGTTTTGGTTAAAGAAAATACTTTCACAGTTGTTTATGCCTGTGCCCCTGATTGTGCTAATTCTGTTATTTGCTTTGGTGATCCTTCGAAATAGAAAATTAGTCCGCAGCATTCTATCTGTTGTTATTGTATTACTGGTTTTTTTAAGTAGCACACCTGGCAGTAATTTACTGAGTTCCCCCTTGGAAAGCGAGTATACGGTCAATAGTGATGCCATTCCTAAGGGCTGTTTAGTCATGGTACTAGGCAGTGGTCATGATGATTCAGTTTTAGGCACGGCAATACAGAAATTATCTTCAACAGCGCTAACACGATTAAGTGAAGGGATCCGTCAATTTCATCTTGGCAGTGATTGTAAATTAGTGGTCAGCGGTTGGAGCGGGGTAGAGGGAGCACGATCTCATGCTGAAGTGATGGCAGAAGCGGCGGTTGAGTTAGGCGTTTCTAAAGATCGCATCATCACCTTCCCATTGGCAAGGGACACGATAGAGGAAGCAGAGTTTCTCAAGTGGGAGGTCGGAAATTATCCTTTTAGATTAGTGACCTCAGCGACTCATATGCCACGTTCTATGGCGATATTCCAAAATATGGGTTTGAATCCAGAGCCTGCCCCCACCGATTTCATGACTCGAAATGGTTATTGGTGGCAGTTGGATGCACATAACTTATGGTCATCACAACGGGCCATTCATGAATATGTTGGTCGTCTTTGGTTTAGCCTCAAACATCAAAACGACAGTGTTATCATTGGCAAGGACCCTTCTCTTGCGAGAGAAAATCGCTAACATTTATATTTAGGATTAGTTTTGAACATTGAAGTCATACAAGTGCGTTCGGGCGTTAAACGAAATGCCATCACATTAACTTGCTTAGGTTTTGTCGGTATCATTTTAAGTTTAGTATTGTTTCTCAGTTCGTCAGCCCTTTTTGGGCCAGGTCTATGTATTTTTACCTTAGGTATTATCTCTACGGTGCTTGGGATCTCAAAACAGATGGAGCCTGAAGTGAGTGTAACTTTATCTGCTGAAGGATTGAGTTACCATCATAGAAGAGGTAGCTTGCTTATTGAATGGGGGAATATTCAACGTTTTGATAGCCCCAAAAGTCGAGATGGATTAGAGACTATTGAGCTGCCTTTTATTGGAATACGTTTGAAAAAAGTTAATCCAGTGTTGGATATGATCCCCGGTCGACTTGCTACAGGGCTATTGACTGAGCAGCGGCCCTTGTTAATGTCTGCTGTGACTTTAGATGAAAGTCTAGAAGCGCTGGAAGATTACCTAAATTCTGAGTTTACACCATTGTTGATTAATGGAGACCGATACAGAGGAGTACTTGCCATGTTTGGCCACCGATGTGAGATGCTCAATAGGAATCTAGGCTATCACCTGTATATTCCATTTGATTGCTTGGATAGAGAACCAAAAGAGTTTTTGCGCTTGTTGCGGAATTACCTAAAAGAGGTAAAAAAGCTTGATCTAACAGACTGAAACCGCTTGGGAATGAAATGTGATAATAAACGTCCACGTTTGACTGAACTAGGTTAATTGGATTGCAATTCGCCTTCGATGTCATCATCCATTTTCTGCTCGAAGGTGTTTAATAAAGCTATCTCTTCTCTGACTCGCATACCTATAAACTGTCCACCTTCAAAAATCTCCATAGACTCGCAGGCAACTTCGCCTTCTACAGTGCCGGTACTGGTGATGTTTAGCTTGTCGCATTTGAGCTTTCCTTTGAAATTGCCTGCAACTTTTAGTTCAGAACAGCTTAGTTCTCCATCAATATAGCCATCGACTTCAATGGTTATTTTACCCGCCGAACTTATTTTTCCATTAACTTCACCACCAATTAAAGCCTCTCCTGCAAAATGGCATTCACCTGATAACTTTGTTCCTTGGGCTACAAAAGTTAACCCGGGGTTCGATCTCTTTTTTGCAAACATAAGCGTCTTAAATTGGCGTCTAGATGTAAACATATTAACCTTAAATTAACATTGGCGAAACCGTTAATTTGATGTTGTATTATGATTTGTTAGCTTTATAAAACTGTGGTCAAAGAGGTCATAAAGATAGCATTGTTAGGGCAGGGAGCTACACATGCCCCACAACCTGTGCATGCGTCGAGGTTGATATCTGGTCTAGGAGCCTGACCTATTACTGGTCTGAAAGATATAGCGCTGGAGTCACAGGCATCTTTACAGCTTTGGCACCAGATCCCTTGATTAGCAAGGCAGGTATTATTGACCGTTGCAGTAAGTTGCCAAGCTTGATCTTCGGTGTCGTTGAAGATCGTTTCGGGGCAGACCTCTACACATTTTTTACAGAAGGTGCACTCATCATCTTTAAAGTCGACTTCTGGAAACCCCCCATCCCCCTTAATTATGATGTTGGTTTCACAAATTTGGATACATTTATCACATCGGCTACAGACATCAGTAAACTCGATATCATCGCGGCTCCAGGGCGGGCGTACAGCATTGTTTTTTTTCCGACTAAAAAGTCGTCTTCTACTTTGGTTGATGAGACTCATCTGACGTACTCTTGTGTAAATGTATAAGACTTTGAGCTAGCAAACGTTTCGTTCAGGGAGCATTGCGCTAAGAAAAACAAAAATATAAATGCGAGGGCTTAATATTTAATACTTTTGCTTTTATCGCTGAGCTAACTCTGTCTATTTTGCTAGAACCTAGAACCTAGAACCTAGAACCTAGAACCTAGAATCAGCTAGTCATCCAGCCTAGAAGCTACGAGTAATCTAGCCTAGAATATTCATCTGTGAGCTCGTGTATCCATTTGGATTGGTCGATTGCCAATTCCAACTGCTGTTGGCCATATCTTCTAGCGTGTGAGTAGCTTGCCAACCTAACTCATTTCTAGCTTTTAATGGATCGGCATAACAGGCGGCAATATCACCGGGACGGCGAGCGACGACTTCATAGGGAATAGACTTTCCACAAGCTTTTTCAAATGCTTCAACCATGTCGATAACACTATAGCCCACACCAGTACCCAGGTTATAGGTTACAAGACCAGATTGAGTATTGAGTTTATCTAAGGCTTTTAAGTGACCAATTGCGAGATCGACAACATGAATATAGTCGCGTACGCCAGTACCATCATGAGTGTTGTAATCATCACCAAAGACACTGAGCTTTTTTCTTTTTCCTACCGCAACTTGTGCAATAAAGGGCATTAAGTTGTTTGGAATGTCGTTAGGATCTTCACCTATGCAGCCACTAGCGTGCGCGCCTACCGGGTTAAAGTAGCGTAATCTAGCGATATTCCAGCTCGGATCTGAGAGGTAAAGGTCTTGGAGAATGTTCTCGACCATCAACTTTGATTGACCATAAGGGTTCGTTGCCCCCGTCGGGAAGTCTTCAGTGATGGGCAAGCTTGCTGGATCACCATAGACCGTTGCTGAGGAGCTAAATACTAAGTTTTTGACATTATACTCAGCCATCACTTCGCATAAAACCAACGTACCTGAGACATTGGTTTCATAATAGCGAAGCGGTTGCGCTACTGATTCACCTACTGCTTTTAGACCTGCAAAATGAATAACGGAATGGATAGCGTGATCAGTGAATACTTTCTGAAGAAAAGCTTTATTAAGCACATCACCTTGGTAAAAAATGACTGATTTTCCAGTGATACTTTCGACTCTGTGTAGGGATTCAATGCTTGAGTTAATCAAATTATCGATAATAACGACGTCCTGATTGGCATTGAGTAGCTCTACTACGGTATGACTGCCGATATAGCCGGCACCACCTGTGACTAAAATCGTCATATCTATTTATCCTTGTCGAATTCGTTAACTAGTTGCTTAAGATACTGCTTGAAATCGTTGCCGATCTCTTTATGACGAAGTGCATGTTCTACATTGGCCTGCATATAGCCTTGTTTATTACCACAATCGTGGCTTTTTCCTTTCATGTAGTAGGCATTCACTGTTTGTTTTTCCATCAGCATGGCGATGGCATCGGTTAATTGGATCTCATCGCCTGCACCTGCTGGTGTCTTTGCTAATAAGGGCCAGATATCTGCTGGCAAAACATAGCGTCCGACAACCGCTAAGTTTGATGGGGCATCTTCTCTACTAGGCTTCTCAACCAATTGAGCAAGTGGAATCGACTCACCAGGTTGAAAGTCATGGCCATTCACATCGGCAATGCCGTATTGGTCTACTTGATCTTCAGGGATCCCTTCAACCATAATTTGGCCAGTTTCAGTTTGATTGTACAGCTTGACCATCTCGGCAAGGTTATCCTTGCGTAAATCGCAGCTGGCTTCATCAACTATAACATCGGGTAGAAGTACCGCAAAAGGTGCATCTCCAATTACAGATTTAGCACATAAAATAGCATGTCCTAATCCTTTGGCTTGTGATTGACGAACACTTATTACAGTGACCCCTTTAGGGCAGATTGATTGGACTTCAGAGAGCAACTGACGTTTTACCCGTCGTTCAAGTTGAGCTTCCAGTTCAAAACTAGTATCAAAATGGTTCTCTATTGGGTTTTTACTGGCATGGGTCACGAGTACAATTTCGTTGATACCAGCACTAATAGCTTCATTGACAACATATTGAATAAGCGGTTTATCAACGACTGGTAACATCTCTTTTGGGATAGCCTTCGTTGCTGGAAGCATCCTTGTTCCGAGTCCCGCGACGGGAATAACTGCTTTACTGATCTTATGTTGTTTCATTCTTATCCTTTCATGCACTTATAGCTCAATACCTCTATTTTAATAAACTGACACGGAAAAGCCATATTAATAGTGAACTTACCAAGGTATAGCGTTCATAATTTTTGTGGAAACAATTGATTACACTATAAGCATCTGTATATAAGTATATTTATGCAGTTCTCTTTTCTTGCGTAACTCTATCATTACATTTATAACGGTTAACTTGACTAGATAAAAAGTGTGGAGTGGTTAACAAAAAACGCACTTTGGTCAACTATGAAGATGGGATCCATAACATGTATAGAGAAGAATGAGTAAACAAACTGAGTATGTGGCTCGTTTGCCTGATGCAAATGGTCAGCTGCACTTTCCACAAAGTGAGCATGAAATTTGGCAAGCGCTATACAAGCGACAGCAGGGTAACTTACCCCAATTTGCCTGTGTAGAATATCAATTAGGATTGAAAGAGTTAGGGTTATCGAATGATAAGATCCCTCAGCTTTCTGATATCGATAAGATACTGTTAAATACCACAGGTTGGAGGACGGCAGCGGTACCAGCTCTTATCTCATTTGAGAAGTTTTTTGCGTTATTGGCAAACAAGGAATTTCCTGTTGCAACTTTTATTCGCAGCGAAGATGAGTTTGATTACTTACGTGAGCCGGATATTTTTCATGAAGTATTTGGGCATTGCCCTTTATTGACTAACCCATCATTTGCCCATTTCTCACATATATATGGCCAGTTAGGTCTGGCTGCGAGCAAGCAAGATCGCGTCTTTCTAGCTAGGCTATATTGGTTCACTGTGGAATTTGGTTTGATCCGTAATAAAGATAATTCGTTACAGATCTATGGCGGTGGAATTTTAAGTTCCCCAGGTGAAACACTTTATGTTATGGGGGATAAACCTGTGATTAAACCGTTTAATTTAGTGGATGTATTAAGAACTCCTTATCGTATCGATATTATGCAGCCCGTTTATTACGCTATTGATAGTATTGAGTATCTTGATGAGATAGTTAACATGGATATTATGGGCGCCGTGGATGAAGCTAAGAAGCTGGGTTTATTTGACCCTCTTTTTGAGCCTAAATGCAAAGCCAGTTAACAACGTTATAACTAAAATGAATAGAAATAAAACAATCTAAATTGAAGGATAGATAGATGACTAAATTAGCCGATATGAAGTGTGAAGCCTGTCAGGCTGACGCTCCGAAAGTAACCGACAGCGAGTTGGCTGAATTGATACGTTTAATTCCTGATTGGGGAGTCGAAGTGCGTGACGGGATTATGCAGTTAGAGCGTGTATATAAATTTAAGAATTTTAAGCTGGCTATGATATTTACCAATAAACTTGCTGAGCTAGCTGAAGAGGAATTTCATCATCCGGGGATCTTGACGGAATGGGGCAAGGTCACTGTCACCTGGTGGTCACACTCCGTTAAGGGGCTACACCGTAATGATTTCATCATGGCATCCAAGACTGACCAGTTACTTGATTAAAGTTTAAATTATTTAGTATCAGCAGGTTAACGTGTTTTCGCCTGCTGTTTTATCTCTTTGTTACACTTTGTACTGTAAACAAGACTTGCCACACTAATCATAACCTTTTAACGTATAGGCGTCTGAGGTCTGTGATTATCTTTCGCAATAGTCCTATTGCGATTAACAATTATCAATAACTCAGTATTCTCCCACGAAATAAATGTGTTTAATAAAGGGAAGTATACCAGTATGCGGCTGGAAGTATGTTGTGTGGACCGTGTGGGTCTAGCTAAAGATATATTAATGATTTTAGAAGGTTATGGGATTAATTTGCTCGCTATTGATGCCAGTAACCAAGGGTTTATCTATCTACAGTTTGCTGAGGTAAATTTCGATACTCTCAGTGAGCTTTTGCCTTTGATACGTAAAGTCGAAGGGGTGCATGATGTGCGTACGGTCTCTTTTATGCCGTCAGAGCAAGAGCATTATGCCTTGAAAACCTTGCTAAAAACGTTACCAGACTCTGTGTTCTCTATCGACGTAAAGGGCAGAGTGAGGATCGTGAATGAGTCGGCAACGATGATTATAGGGATGAATGAACATGAGATTTTGGATGAATCCCTTAACCATTGGGTGCAAGGATTTAACTTTAGCCGTTGGTTAAGTGAGAGTTTAGTACTGGCTCAGGCAACAAGAGTTAACATTGGCCAAAATGAATATTTGGCTGAGATGCTGCCTATCTATCTTCCTGATGAAAATGATAAATCTATTCTTGCAGGAGCCGTTGTTTCACTAAAATCTCCTGCAAGGGTCGGTAAACAGTTTAATGCGCTACAAAATCAAACAGTAGGTTTTGAAAATGTCTTAGTTACCAGTGACAAAATGAAAGAGGTGCTTGTTCAAGCACGCCGTATGGCACAGCTTGATGCACCACTTTTGATCACCGGTGAAACTGGGACAGGTAAAGAGCTCATGGCCAGAGCATGTCATGATGCGAGTATGCGTAGAGAATATCCGTTTATCGCGATTAACTGTGCTGCCTTGCCAGATAGTGCCGCTGAGGAGGAACTGTTTGGCTATGTCAGCAATGGTGAGATAGTTAAACGAGGTTTTTTCGAAGAGGGTAAAGGCGGAACGGTGTTTCTTGATGAGATCGCTGAAATGTCTAAAATGGCACAAGTGAAATTATTACGCCTTTTGCAAGATGGTACTTTTAGACGCTTGGGAGAAGATCAAGAAGTCAGGGCTGATGTTCGAATTATCTGCTCGACACAGAAAAATTTGGCTGAACTATGCCAGACGGGTGACTTCAGAGAGGATCTTTATTACCGCATACATGTACTCAGTTTTCACCTTCCATCGCTGCGTGAACGAAAAATGGATGTGATCCCTCTTACCGAGATGTTCCTTGAACATTATAGTCAACAATTGTCGATCCCGATCCGCAGGATCTCGGCTCAATGCCGTGAACATCTATTAAATTATGCTTGGCCAGGTAACGTCAGACAACTAAAAAATGCCATTTTTAGGGCTGTTTCTATGTGGGATGGCTCGGCTGAGTTAACCGTCGAACAGTTAAAATTACCTTCATATGCAGAAGGTTTTGGTTATTTCGACCATCAATTTGAGGGAAGTTTAGATCAGGCCATGAAGCAATTTGAGGCCAGTTTACTCAGAAGGCTCTACCCTGCCTATCCAAGTACACGCCAACTAGCGAAGAAGTTAGGTGTATCACACACCGCAATCGCGAATAAGCTTAGAGAATATAAGATAAGTAAACAAAAGTAGATGTAACAGCAAATTGCCACTTAAGTGTAGGGTTTTTCACCACAGTTTGTGGTAAAAGCCCAAGGGAGTCAGTGATGATTTAGCTGTAATTATTTGTTTACGAAATAACATGTCGACAGAAATGGTGTGATTTGTATCATGCTATTCCTATCGGCCTAAGCTTACTGTATTTCTATAATAATTATTGCGTCAAATCTCATGAAACAAACTCTATTTTGTTCAATGAGATTCAAGACAGGAGCAGGTATGAAGTTAGCCAGTTATAACAATGGTCGTCGTGACGGCCAATTGATGTTAGTAAGTAAAGATCTTACAAAAACAGTCGCAGTTCCCGCGATAGCTCATACGATGCAAGAACTGCTTGATGCGTGGCAGTTATTTCAGCCGCAATTGAGTGAATTGTATGATGCATTGAATGATGGCTTGATCGATAACGCTATCGATTTCGAAGAATCTAAATGTTTATCTCCGCTGCCAAGAGCATACCAATGGGCAGATGGTAGTGCTTATGTAAACCACGTTGAATTGGTTCGTAAGGCACGTGGTGCCCAGATGCCTGAAACGTTCTGGACAGATCCTTTGGTTTATCAAGGTGGCTCAGATTGTTTTATTGCACCAAAAGCCGACATTCCTTTGGCAAGCGAAGAGTGGGGCATTGATTTTGAATCTGAAATTGCCATTATCACTGATGATGTACCTATGGGAGTATCAACTGAAAATGCAGCAAAGCATATTAAGCTACTGATGTTAGTCAATGATGTTTCGCTGCGTAACCTGATCCCTGGCGAACTTGCTAAAGGTTTTGGTTTTTATCAAGCTAAGCCATCAAGCAGTTTCTCTCCTGTTGCAGTAACACCTGATGAGTTGGGTGTACGCTGGGAAGATTCTAAAGTACATTTACCATTAATCACTCACCTAAACCGTGAGCTATTTGGCCAACCTAATGCCGGCGTCGATATGACATTCAACTTTAGCCAGCTCGTATCCCATTTAGCTATGACTCGTCCATTGGGCGCAGGTGCGATTATTGGCTCCGGTACTATCTCAAACTATGATCGCAGTGCTGGTTCAAGCTGTTTAGCCGAAACGCGTATGCTGGAAACAATTGCTGATGGCAAGCCGTCAACATCATTTATGAAGTTTGGTGACAGGGTCCGCATTGAGATGCTTGATGACAATAATAAGACGATCTTTGGTTCGATCGATCAAAAGGTTGTCGAATATAAAGGGTAATTTCTAATTTATATTTTAAAAAGGTCAATTCATTGAATTGGCCTTTTTTGTACACATTTTTATTAAGGGATGGCATATGTTAAAGCTTTATGGATATTGGCGTTCGAGTGCCGCTTACCGAGTCAGAATTGCACTTAATTTCAAGGATCTAGAAGCTGAGCAAATTTCAGTTCATCTGGTAAAAGAGGGGGGCGAGCAGCATAAAGCAGACTATGCCAAGTTAAACCCACAGCAGTTAGTGCCAACTTTTATCGATACTGACTCCGATGATGTTAATGATGAGTTTGTTTTATCTCAGTCAATTGCGATTATTGAGTATCTAGATGAAAAGTATCCTGAAATGACTCTGTTGCCTCTGAATATGCAACACCGGGCTATTGTACGCTCAATGGCAATGTCGATTGCTTGTGAAATGCATCCACTCAATAATCTAAAAGTGCTTCAGTATCTTGCGAAAAAGCTTAACGTGGATGATGATGCAAAGTCGGCTTGGTATCATCACTGGATCCATGAAGGATTTTATGCGCTAGAGAAACAGCTTGAGAAGCATGCTGGTCAGTTCTGTTTTGGTGATTCAGTGACATTAGTTGATTTGTGTTTAATTCCTCAGGTATATAACGCCAATCGTTTTAATGTTGATTTACTGCTGTACCCGAACATTGTACGGATCACTCGAAACTGTAACGAACTGGATGCTTTTATTGATGCGGCTCCTGATAATCAAATTGATGCAAGCTAAGGTCAAATCAAAACTGATATTAATCACCTGTTTGCCATTAGAAAATTAACAAAAGCTTTGTCGGCGACACTGATCGGTTTGTGTTTTTTCCAGGCTATATGTAAGTCGAGAAAAACTGGAGGTTCAAACGGTTTAGCTAAGATCTCATCTTTATCGCTGATCACCATTTCAAGCACACTGGTGATCGCAAAACCTTGTGAAACGATCTGTTTTATCAAGTTAATAAGATTTGTTTCGAAACCTATGTTGGCCGTTAGGCCTAAAGCTGTGGCTTGAGATAGCATCCACTCTCTGTGGAAATAACCAGGTTTAAACATCACCAGCTCATGCTCAAAGAATTGTTTAATATTAACACTTTTGTGTTCAGCTAAAGGATGTTCTGGTCCAAGTGCGACAACCATTTGTTCAGTTAACAGTCGGTGACTCTCAAACTCAGGTTTAAGATCATGAGCCGTAATGATGGCGATATCGACCTCTTCTTGCATTAGCATCTTCAATGAATCACGAGTGCCACCCTCAAAGAGTGATAATTTTAGATCTGCATATTGGTGGCGAAATGCCATTAATCGACTCGGTAAGTAGAAAGATCCTAACATGCCGGGAACTGCAATTCTGACCTCACCTTTTGTAAGGTTTGCCATGGATTTGATATGGGCTTCAGCTTGCTTGAGCTGTTTGATGATAAGCAGTGCATGACTATGTAAAGCTGCCCCTTCAGCGGTAAGGGTGATTCTTTTCATACTGCGACTAACTAGGGTGACACCTAGTGAACCTTCTAACCGTTTGATGCTCTGACTCAAAGCGGGCTGAGCCATACTAAGACTCTCAGCAGCTTTGGTGAAGCTTCCATGTTTAGCAAGCGCATCTAAGTGATTGAGTTGACGTATATCCATAACAAATATCAATAGCTCTGATTATTTTAATCTATTATTGTTATATTAATGCCAATGTTAATCTATGTCTATTGAGTTTGTTTATTAAGTAGTTGTAGCAGATGTCGGTCAATAATAGCCAAGTGATCCATATAGATAACCCAGTTAAGCAAGGTCATTCCCTTACGGTGGTGCACAAGGGGGAGTTGCGTTTAATCTGGGGTCTTTCCATTGCGTCAATCATTGTTTATATAAACCTTTATTTAGTGCAAGGGATCTTGCCACTGATAGCCGATACATTTGATGTTGCAGTACCACAAGCTACTTTATTGCTGTCAGTGACCAGCTTTTCAATGGCTTTTTCATTGCTGTTTTATGCCGTTATATCCGATAGAGTGGGGCGCAGAATACCTCTACTTATCAGTTTGTACCTACTCTTACTCTCTGATTTACTGATGATGTTTGTGGGGGATTTTACACAACTTCTGGCATTGAGATTATTTCAAGGGGCCTTATTAGCAGCCGTTCCAGCTATTGCTATGGCCTATTTTAAAGATGAGTTAAGTCAGGGCGCCATGTTGAAAGCGGGTGCTATCTATATTGCAGCGAATAGTTTAGGTGGAATTGCCGGTCGTCTGATTGGCGGTGCGCTGTCATTACACTTGCATTGGCAGCAAGTTATCGGCGTTATCTTACTATTATCACTGGTGGGAGTCGTTGCTGTTCATTGTTTATTACCAAGCCAAAGTACAAATAGTGGCTCCTTAACGTTGGTGGCATCTGGTGAGAAACCCATGTCTTGGTTGTCATCGATCCAGAATGATTTCCGTGGCTTTTGTCTTCACCTTAACGATGTAAAGCTGCGGAGCATCTATTTGGTTGGTGGTTTGGCATTTTTGGTGATGGTAAACCAATTTAGCTATATTCAACTTCATTTGATGTCAGCGCCGTTTAATTGGGGACGTTTTCAAGTTACGCTTATTTTTCTCTGCTATCTAAGTGGAACCTTTGCTTCATTCTATTCAGGGAGTTGGATAGCACGTTTTGGGCGGGAAACTGTATTCAGACTTGCTCTGGCGGCCATGTTTTTTGGCGGGTTAATCACTTTAGTGGATACAAGCTTGGCGATCTGTCTTGGTTTTTTGATGAGTTCATTTGGCTTTTTTCTGCTTCATAGTAGCTGTAATGCTTGGGTCGCTCAGCGTGCTAAGGTTCATAGAGCCAAAGCAACAGCGCTGTATTTGTGCTGTTATTATTTAGGGGCTTCTTTAGGAGGGCCTTATTTGATGCCATTCTGGCAGCACTGGGGCTGGCGTGGTGTTGTTTTTGCTTCAAGTTTGGTCTTGGTGCTGCTAGCTTGGGTTTTATTCAAACTGACTCGAACTATCTCGTTTGAGGGGGCGTCAACCAAACTCGCTGCTAGCTGATTGCTTTTTTATCTCATTCTCTGGGATTACTGCAGTAGGTTTTCTTCTGTAATGCTATTTCCACTAAGTTTGGATTCTCAGATACTTTAAATAAAGCAAATTGGGTAGATAGACTTTACGCTAATAGTTAGTTATTGGAAGTGTAACTGGAATAGATAAAAGGGTGATGTTGGGATTGATATTGGGTTAGAACTGATCTTACTAAGAGTGATTTTTTAGATAATTTTAAAAAGTAGATTTGAATCAGAGGAATTGAACTTTGCTTCTCAATAAAGAGAATGGTGGTCGATACTGGGCTCGAACCAGTGACCCCCTCCTTGTAAGGGAGGTGCTCTCCCAGCTGAGCTAATCGACCTGGGACTTTCTATTTTATGTTACGCTTCTCAATAAAGAGAATGGTGGTCGATACTGGGCTCGAACCAGTGACCCCCTCCTTGTAAGGGAGGTGCTCTCCCAGCTGAGCTAATCGACCTGGGACTTTCTATTTTATGTTACGCTTCTCATTAAAGAGAATGGTGGTCGATACTGGGCTCGAACCAGTGACCCCCTCCTTGTAAGGGAGGTGCTCTCCCAGCTGAGCTAATCGACCTGGGACTTTCTATTTTATGTTACGCTTCTCATTAAAGAGAATGGTGGTCGATACTGGGCTCGAACCAGTGACCCCCTCCTTGTAAGGGAGGTGCTCTCCCAGCTGAGCTAATCGACCTGGGACTCTCTATTTTACGTTACGCTTCTCAATAAAGAGAATGGTGGTCGATACTGGGCTCGAACCAGTGACCCCCTCCTTGTAAGGGAGGTGCTCTCCCAGCTGAGCTAATCGACCTGGGACTTTCTATTTTACGTTACGCTTCTCAATAAAGAGAATGGTGGTCGATACTGGGCTCGAACCAGTGACCCCCTCCTTGTAAGGGAGGTGCTCTCCCAGCTGAGCTAATCGACCTGGGACTTTCTATTTTACAGTAACACTTCTCATTAAAGAGAATGGTGGTCGATACTGGGCTCGAACCAGTGACCCCCTCCTTGTAAGGGAGGTGCTCTCCCAGCTGAGCTAATCGACCTGGGACTTTCTATCTTACAGTAACACTTCTCATTAAAGAGAATGGTGGTCGATACTGGGCTCGAACCAGTGACCCCCTCCTTGTAAGGGAGGTGCTCTCCCAGCTGAGCTAATCGACCTCGCTGTGTGGGGCGTATTATAGGGATGAAGGACTTAGTGTCAACGATTTTTTAGTGAAAAAGAACCGTGCGTTTTAATTTTGTACGACTTGCCGCTATGTTGCTCATGTTGTTGTTGGTATGGTTCATTTTTATTCAAAACAGTATGGCAAGTAAAGAAAAAAGGAGCGAATGAAGTTAGATATAGGTGAATGTCGTCTGTTTATCTTCATATATAGGAGTATGGCAATTTCCCTAATCCCAATTGGCTGTTAGAATATGCCCCACATTCATTGGTACCGTCTATTTTTTTAGACTTTCTATATAGGTTAGTGTCCCATTATGACAACTAAGACGCGTTTTGCTCCCAGTCCTACTGGATTCTTGCATGTCGGTGGCGCTCGTACAGCGCTTTATTCATGGTTATGTGCTCGTGCGAATCAGGGCGAGTTTGTTCTGCGAATTGAAGATACTGATATTGAACGTTCTACGCCAGAAGCATGCGAAGCTATTCTTGAGGGGATGCAGTGGTTAGGTCTGAATTGGGATGAAGGCCCTTACTACCAAACTAAGCGTTTCGATCGCTATAACGAAATCATTGCTCAGATGTTAGAGCAGGGCAGTGCTTATAAATGTTACTGTTCGCGTGAACGTATAGAAGCTATGCGTGAAGAGCAGGCTGAGAAGGGTGAGCAGCAGAAGTATGATGGTTGTTGCCGTGATAAAGCACCACGTGATACTGATGAGCCTTTTGTTATTCGTTTTAAAAATCCAACTGAAGGCAGTGTTGTATTTGATGATCACGTTCGCGGACGTATTGAGATCTCAAATGAACGATTAGATGATCTTATTATTGCCCGTACGGAAGGAACGCCTACATATAACTTCTGTGTAGTGGTTGATGATTGGGATATGGGGATCACTTGTGTTGTTCGTGGTGAAGATCATATCAATAATACACCTCGCCAAATTAACATTCTTAAAGCACTTGGGGCACCGATCCCTGAATATGCTCATGTAGCGATGATTCTGGGTGATGACGGTGCCAAGCTTTCTAAGCGACATGGCGCTGTGGGTGTAATGCAGTATCGTGATGATGGTTTCTTGCCTGAAGCACTACTTAACTATCTTGTTCGCCTAGGTTGGTCACATGGAGATCAGGAAATTTTCTCAATTGATGAAATGAAGCAACTATTTAAGCTTGATGATATCAATAAAGCGGCATCTGCTTTTAATACAGAGAAGTTGATCTGGTTAAATCAACACTATATAAAGGAGCTTGCTCCAGAATACGTGGCTAAACATCTTGAATGGCATATGGCGGATCAAAATATTGATACCACTAATGGTCCTGAATTAGCCAAAGTCGTCTCTGCTTTATCTGAAAGAGCGAAAACCTTAAAGGACTTGGCAACATCTAGCCGTTACTTCTATGAAGATTTTACTGACTTTGATGAAACTGCGGCTAAAAAGCACCTTAGAGGTGTAGCTATGGAGCCGCTTCAACTTGTTCAGCAGAAGTTAGCTGAATTAAATGAGTGGACTTTAGAGGGCGTTCATCAAGCTATTGAAGATACAGCAGCAGAATTAGACGTCGGTATGGGTAAAGTTGGTATGCCTTTACGCGTGGCTGTAACGGGCGCTGGCATGTCTCCTGCTGTCGATTTAACCTTATTCTTAGTTGGAAAGGTTCGTTGTGAACAAAGAATCCTCAAAGCGATTGAATTTGTAGCAAATAGAATAAATTCCTAAAAAACGAGTTGACACTTTTGGGTGCGCTGCATAGAATGCGCCACGCAGTTGAGACACAAGCAATTAATAGTTGCGGTGCACTTAAATGTCATTAGGTTAGACAGGGGCCTTAGCTCAGCTGGGAGAGCGCAACACTGGCAGTGTTGAGGTCAGCGGTTCGATCCCGCTAGGCTCCACCATCTAACCTAACTCGAATCTTGTTGAGTATAAAACAAGAACCTAATCTCAGCGTCTAGTGAGAATGAATTAGGTTGTTTAGGTTGGTTTCATAGCCTTTGGAATTGAACTTATAGATAACTCTTTATTTGTAGAGTTTAAAGAACAGATGTCCGGGTCCCCATCGTCTAGAGGCCTAGGACACCGCCCTTTCACGGCGGTAACAGGGGTTCGAATCCCCTTGGGGATACCAATATTTCTTTTTAACTGATTTAGTTTGGTTGAATGTGAAAAGATTCACTTCCTGAAGGGAAGGAGTCGATATATAACGTTGTTTCTCGTGCCTTTGAGTCTCAACCTATAAGCTCTTTATTTGTAGAGTCTAAAGAATGAATGTCCGGGTCCCCATCGTCTAGAGGCCTAGGACACTGCCCTTTCACGGCGGTAACAGGGGTTCGAATCCCCTTGGGGATACCAATATTTCTTTTTAACTGATTTAGTTTGGTTGAATGTGAAAAGATTCACTTCCTGAAGGGAAGGAGTCGATATATAACGTTGTTTCTCATGCCTTTGAGTCTCAACCTATAAGCTCTTTATTTGTAGAGTTTAAAGAATGAATGTCCGGGTCCCCATCGTCTAGAGGCCTAGGACACCGCCCTTTCACGGCGGTAACAGGGGTTCGAATCCCCTTGGGGATACCAATATTTCTTTTTAACTGATTTAGTTTGGTTGAATGTGAAAAGATTCACTTCCTGAAGGGAAGGAGTCGATATATAACGTTGTTTCTCATGCCTTTGAGTCTCAACCTATAAGCTCTTTATTTGTAGAGTCTAAAGAATGAATGTCCGGGTCCCCATCGTCTAGAGGCCTAGGACACCGCCCTTTCACGGCGGTAACAGGGGTTCGAATCCCCTTGGGGATACCAATATTTCTTTTTAACTGATTTAGTTTGGTTGAATGTGAAAAGATTCACTTCCTGAAGGGAAGGAGTCGAGATGTAACGTTGTTACTCATGCCTTTGAGTCTCAACCTATAAGCTCTTTATTTGTAGAGTCTAAAGAATGAATGTCCGGGTCCCCATCGTCTAGAGGTTTAGGACACCGCCCTTTCACGGCGGTAACAGGGGTTCGAATCCTTGGGGATACCAATATTTCTTTTTAACTGATTTAGTTTGGTTGAATGTGAAAAGATTCACTTCCTGAAGGGAAGGAGTCGAGATGTAACGTTGTTACTCATGCCTTTGAGTCTCAACCTATAAGCTCTTTATTTGTAGAGTCTAAAGAATGAATGTCCGGGTCCCCATCGTCTAGAGGCCTAGGACACCGCCCTTTCACGGCGGTAACAGGGGTTCGAATCCCCTTGGGGATACCACTATTACTTTTTAACTGATGTAATTCGGTTGAATGTGAAAAGATTCACTTCCTGAAGGGAAGGAGTCGAGATGTAACGTTGTTACTCATGCCTTTGAGTCTCAATTTATAAGCTCTTTATTTGTAGAGTTTAAAGAATGAATGTCCGGGTCCCCATCGTCTAGAGGCCTAGGACACCGCCCTTTCACGGCGGTAACAGGGGTTCGAATCCCCTTGGGGATACCACTATTTATAATAATGAGACTTCGGTCTGGTTGTTCAAGCGTTAAATCTTAGTCTACAGGATTTAATGAGTATTCACTCTTTGCAGAGTCTAATGCAGTCCAGGTCCCCATCGTCTAGCGGGAACAAGACTAGGACACCGCGCAGTGTTTTCTGATAGAAAGTACGGCGGCTCTTTTAAATAAGAGAATGAGGTTCGAATCCATGCCTTCGGAATTGAATTTATAGACAACTCTTTATTTGTAGAGTCTAAAGAACAGATGTCCGGGTCCCCATCGTCTAGAGGCCTAGGACACCGCCCTTTCACGGCGGTAACAGGGGTTCGAATCCCCTTGGGGATACCACTTTTATCAAGCGTTGAGTTTTAGCTTATAGAACTTAATGAGTTCACTCTTTGCAGAGTCTAATGCAGTTCAGGTCCCCATCGTCTAGCGGGAACAAAACTAGGACACCGCGCAGTGTTTTCTGATAGAAAGTACGGCGGCTCTTTTAAATAAGAGATTGAGGTTCGAATCCATGCCTTTGGAATTGAATTTATAGACAACTCTTTATTTGTAGAGTTTAAAGAACAGATGTCCGGGTCCCCATCGTCTAGAGGCCTAGGACACCGCCCTTTCACGGCGGTAACAGGGGTTCGAATCCCCTTGGGGATACCAATATTTACAAAGTTTCATGCAAGTTCCAGTGCGTGAAATGGGGCCTTAGCTCAGCTGGGAGAGCGCAACACTGGCAGTGTTGAGGTCAGCGGTTCGATCCCGCTAGGCTCCACCATCTCAAAACTTATTACTATCACCATTGATCTAGTAATAAGAAAAAACCACCGAAAGGTGGTTTTTTTATGTCTAAATTTTACATTCCCTGTTTATTATTCTCTGCGCAAATAGGATAGAAGAGGGCGGCTAGCGATCGACTGGTTTTTTATGTGTGTCTGTTTGTTATAATATATCTACCCAAATCTATTTTTTATGAATTTTTTGACAAAATTAAAGTGCCGTGGGATTTGGGACAAAACTGGCTGTACTGTATGACTTCTATAATTTGATCACAGAGCAAAGATGCGATTACTTGGCAACAGCAAGTGTTAACTCAATGGCCTTTTTAATCAAGCTATTGTATGGGGACTTAGGATAAGATGCTGTGAAATGTAGGTTGTTATACCAATCGGTATAATCATCTGGTCAGATTTATCCATGAACGATTGCATAGATTCTTTACAGTATCAATGTCACTAATAAAGCTATTCCAAGCTTGCGTGCATTGCTCGACAATGTCCTCATAATTGGCAAAACACCTATTGGCTAAATGGCGCTGTCTTATCCATCCCCAAACTTGTTCGATAGGATTAAGCTCTGGTGAATAGGGAGGTAGTTTAATCATGGTTAGATTATCGAATTCATCATCTAGATCTTTTGTATGCCAACCGGCACCATCCATGATCACGACAGCGTGGCGATCTGGAAGAGTTGCTTCAGAAATTAACTTTAGGTGTTGCCGCATGAACCTTTTATCTACCCATGGAGTGATCAACGCTTCGGTATTTCCATTCGACGGACATACCGCCCCAAAAACATAAGCGTACTCAAACTGTTGTTGTCGAACGACTCTTGGACGACTTCCTTTTTTTGCCCATAAGCGTGTCGTCGTGTTTTGTTGCCCTATACGAGCTTCATCTTGAAACCAAACATCAACTTGAGCCAGGGCAATATGACCGGGGATGTTAAGGATCGTTTCCAAGCGGAAGTTTTTTAAAAGCTTCTTGTGCTTTTTGGGATTGTTTAGGATGTTTTGACCTACTCGTTATCCAAGAAAAACCTAGCCGCTTTAATACTCTATAGACACTTGATGGTTCATAATTGATACCAAAGTGCTGAGAAATATATTCATTAATATCAGCACCCGATAGTCTGCCGCCTTCTTCAGATAAACTTTGCTGCTCAATGAATGTTGCGAGTTGTTTAGATTGAGTCTTGTTTAAAGATGGAGGTCGGCCAGGTGATGTTTTGTGCTCAAGGCCCGCTAAACCGTCGGTTAAGAAATCACTTACCCATTTGTTTACACTGGTACGACTCACCTTAAGAATACTCGTGATCTCAATGCGGTTATGCCCTTCACTGAAATGTGCTAATGCCAAAAGACGGATCCGCTTTTGTGCATTTTTCTCTCGTCGTGCCAGAGAGCGAAAGTCAATGGTATTAAGCATTTCCATATGTAACCTAATCATTAAAATTAACTGTTCAGATTAGATCACATCTTTATACCGATTGGTATTAGGCACCCAGTTTGTATCTACTATTTCTAGCTTTCCGCTGGTTAATTCAGCTTCGATCATTTTTAGGGATAATGGACTGACTCCTATACCTTCAGTTACCATACGCAAACATGCCGATAAGGAACTGCAGGAAAATAGTCTAGGTGGTGGAACATTTAATTCACGGAATTTATTGCTTATATCTTCATATGGTCGTGTATTTCTTGCATACGTGATGACAGGCCACTGGCTTAGTTGCTCTATTGATGTTGTCATTTTTGCCATACCTAGCTTTGGGTTCGCTACCCATATCAGTGAGAACTCACACAAATCTACATTTTCAATTTTACTGTCTGATACCGGGCCCATTAAAAAAGCTAAATCCAATGATTGTGAAAGCAGTCCTTCTCGTAAATTGGTAGTGACATCAACGGTTATTTCTACGTCTAGCTTAGGAAATGCATTATGAATTTTATTCAAGAAAGTAGGTAGCCATGTGTGAACAATAGTTTCAGATACGCCTAGTCGCAATAATCCACATAATGGTGAGTTTTCATCGGCCACCTCTTTTAATTGCTCCGCCATATGCATTATTTTTTTTACATACGGTAATATTTCTTGTCCTTTCGATGTTAAAGATACTGGGCTGTTATCACGTTCAAACAGTTTTACCCCTAACTCTTCTTCTAATGCGATAATCCGTGCTGATATGGAGGGTTGAGTTGTATTCATTTTTTCGGCTGTTAGTCGGAAATTTCCTAGAACAGCAACCCACATAAATGTTTCAAGACGTTTAAAATTCATAACAAAACCTTAGCTCTCATCAATAAGCGAGACACGCTCTGGCCTCGCGACTGGCGCCAGACTTATTAGGTGCAATTGCCTTGCTACCTATTCTTACATGGCATTGGTGCCCTTAATCCAACCACCTATTATGAAAGCGTTGACGACTCATGAAGAACGTTCAATTGTGATGGAACAGATGCGGCATGTGTCGAAGATAGAAAAAATAATCTTTCCCTTAATGGTCCTTGCTCTAACAGTGATGTTTTTACCTGCTGCGACGCCATTGGTCGGGATGTTCTGTCTTGGGAATATAATGCGAGAGTCAGGTGTCGTCGATCGTCTCAGCAACACTGCACAAAATGAATTGATAAATATAGTGACCATTTTTCTCGGGCTGGCTGTTGGCTCAAAGCTATCGGCTGAAAAATTCCTTAATCTTGAAACCTTGGGGAGCCCTGCTCTCGGAGCCATCGCTTTCAGTATCGGTACGGCATCGGGCGTGATGATGGCTAAGCTGATGGGGCGTTTTTCTAGTTCCCCAATCAATCCATTGATCGGTGCAGCCGGTGTATCGGCGGTACCGATGGCGGCGCGCGTTGCTAATAAAGTTGGATTAGAGGCTAATCCACATAACTTTTTGTTAATGCATGCTATGGGGCCAAACGTTGCTGGCGTACTCGGTTCAGCGGTGGCAGCGGGGATATTACTGGCAATCATTGGTGGATAGCACTTCAGTTGTTATTGGATTTGGACCATGGTTAAGCCATTTTTGAACATGAGAAAAGTGTCATCGTGTCGCGAAAACTAGATGTTTAATGTGTAGAAATGACTCAGTGATGCTTTGTTCTACTGCCGGTTACAATATTCCACTTTTTTCAGTGAAAATACTGTAACCGGCAGGTTGATGTTAAGAAAAATAGATGTCATGGACAGAGAGGTTGAATAATTAATCTATTCCCAAGAAACCACCGGTTTGATGAGCCCAAAGTTGAGCGTAGATACCACCAGAAGCAATTAACTCTGAGTGGGTTCCTTGTTCTACTACATTACCTTGATCTAACACGATCAATCTATCCATCGCGGCGATGGTCGATAGTCGATGAGCAATCGCGATGACTGTTTTGCCTTCCATTAATTGATACAAGCTTTGCTGAATAGCGGCTTCAACTTCAGAGTCCAGTGCCGATGTTGCTTCATCGAGTAATAGGATGGGGGCATTCTTTAAGAGAACCCGTGCAATGGCGATTCGTTGGCGTTGCCCACCAGAGAGTTTTACTCCACGTTCACCCACTTGTGCATCTAAGCCCCGATTACCTTCAGGATCGGTTAGTGATTGAATAAAATCATATGACTGAGAATGCTTGATTGCACTTTGAAACTCCTCTTCGCTGGCATCAGGCTTACCGTAAAGAATATTTTCACGAATAGAGCGATGCAGCAGAGAAGTATCTTGAGTCACCATGCCAATATTGGCGCGTAGTGAATCCTGTTGCACATGTTTAATGTCTTGACCATCGATCTCAATGGTGCCTTTTTCAATATCATAAAAACGCATCAACAAATTAACTAAAGTCGATTTACCTGCCCCTGAGCGGCCAACTAAGCCGACTTTCTCACCTGGTTTGATTTTGAGATCAAGCTTCTCAATCACGCCGCTATTTTCACCATAGTGAAAGCTGACTTGGTTAAAATCGATTTTGCCATGAGGTACCTGTAGTGCTTTGGCATTATCAACATCTTGGATCTCTGTGGGTTTAGATAATGTAGTAATGCCGTCAGCAACAGTTCCTATGTTTTCAAATAGTGAGCTTATCTCCCACATAATCCATTGAGACATGCCATTGAGCCTGAGTGAAAGGCTGACTGCAATCGTGATGGCACCTATGGTTATCGCGTGGTGACTCCAGAGATAGATAGAGATCGCGGCGATGGCAAATACGAGTAAGTAGTTGATTATTTGAACACTAACATTTATCCCCGTTACCAGTCGCATTTGACGATATACGGTGTCTAGAAAGGTTTGCATGCTACCTTTTGCGTATTCAGCTTCTTTTTGCGTATGTGAAAACAGTTTTACCGTGGTGATATTGGTATAACTGTCGACCACTCTTCCTGTCATTGTTGAGCGGGCATCGGCTTGCGCCATCGATGCCGCTTTGAGTTTAGGGATAAAAAGAAATTGAATGCCGACGTACGCACACAACCAGATGATCATTGGTGCCATAAGGCGAATATCAGCATTGGCAATCATGACCAACATCGTGATGAAATACACTAAAATGTAGACGAGCACATCGAGTATTTTGGTGACGGCTTCACGCACCGCGATGGAAGTTTGCATGACTTTAGTGGCAATACGACCGGCAAAATCATTCTGATAAAAGGAGACGCTTTGTTTTAATAAGTATCGGTGGGCCAACCAGCGGATGGACATGGGGTAGTTGCCCAACAAGCCTTGGTAAACAATTAATGCGTGCAGTAATACCAATGCTGGGATCACTACCAAAATCAGTACTGTCATCCCAATGAGCTTACGTCCCTCCTTTTCGAATAAAGTCTCAGGGTCATTATTAATTAATAGGTCGACAAGTTGCCCCATAAAGCCAAATAAAGAGACCTCTAACACTGCCAGCAGAGCTGTGATAACTGACATTAAAATGAGTGGTCGTTCAAATCCACGGGTGTAAAAACGGCAAAATGCATATATCCCAGTTGGTGGTTGCTCTGGCTCTTGTGAGGGCAAGGCATCAATCCATGATTCAAATCGTTTGAACATCTAAGTACTCAATTTATGTTGTTATTTCTATGGGAGAAAGAGTGAGTGATTAGCATATCGTAAACACATCTGTTTTGGGGCGATTATTTATTTTTAATTCAGTTCCGTTTTCCGCTAGTTCAATGGCGTAAATATGCGTAAAGTGGTTGCAGTTCATTCAATATTCCGTTAAGTCAGGTCATTAATGTGCCCCAGTTCTGTTAGACCTTTATCAAACGAGTCCTGTCGTAGGGCAAGATTAGCCAGAGATCCACGTTTTGATGGGGTATTCTTTACTGGGGTCTTGAGCACGGGCATTTTCTGCCGCTCTATCTGCCCAGCAGCCCCTGCAAAAGAGGAGAATGTTCGTTACTTTTTTACTGCTATTGGTGCTGCAAATGCAGGGCTTAGACCTTGTTTACGTTGTCGGCCAGACAGTGCTCCAGGCTCCTCAGCGTGGAAAGGAACGCAAACAACTGTTGATCGCGCCTTATCATTAATCGATGCTGGATACCTATTTGGCGATAATGGGGGCTCCTTGGAATCTTTAGCGGAAAAGCTGGGGATCACTAGTCGTTATTTGAGAAAGTTGTTTGTAGAGAAGGTCGGCACGTCACCCAATAAATACGCTCAATTTCGTCAGTTGATGTTTGCTAAACAATTGCTGCATCAAACTGATCTGTCGATGACTCAGGTTGGGCTGGCCGCAGGGTTCAGTAGTATTAGACGTTTTAATGAAGTTTTTCAGCAGACTTTAGCCTTAACGCCGTCAGCTTTGCGTAAGAAAAGAGGGACAAACATGAGTCAAGATAGACATGAGCTGGGTGAGGTCTGTCTATCAATGCAGTTGTCTTATCGGCCGCCCTTAAATTGGCAGAAGCAGTTAGATTTTTATCGATTAAGAATGGTCGAGGGGATGGAGTGGGACAATAAAGCTGAGGGTTATAGCCGCAGCTTTCAAATTGGCAATGTAAAAGGCTTTTTTGAAGCCGAGCATGATGAAGCTCATCACCGGTTTAATGTGACCATTCACTTAGCCGACACTAAAGCCTTACCTGTGCTGAAAGAGGTGGTGACACAGATAAAACGTGTATTGGATCTTGATGCTGACATGGCTCAAATTCAAACCAGTTTATCATCAATCGACATTATCAATAATGCGGTATTAGATGGATTAAGGTTACCGGGGACTTGGAGCGCATTCGAAGCTGGATGCAGGGCTATTTTAGGTCAACAAGTCAGTGTTGTTCAGGCGACTAAGCTGTTAAATCTCATGGTAAACGCTAACGGTGAAGAGTTGACTATTTCTGGCAGAGTAATACGTCTTTTCCCGACTCCTGATGCAATAGCGAACGCAAGTTTAGATGAGCTCAAGATGCCTGGCGCGCGAAAGGCGGTACTTAATGCATTCGGGCAATTTGTGAGTGAACACCCACACGCGTCGGTTGATGACTGGATTAACATAAAGGGCATAGGCCCATGGACGGTGGCATACGCAAAAATGAGGGGCTTAAGCGATCCAAATATTTTGCTGTGTTCAGATTTAATCGTCAAAAAGAAGGTGCTTAAACGTTATGAGGAGTTACATGGTACTACTAAGCATTTAGCTGACAAGATGCCCACTGCGATTAATTACAAGACTGTTACCGAGCAATTAGAGAAAAATATTGCTCCTTGGGGCAGTTACTTAACCTTTCAATTATGGAATTTAGCATGACAGATATCATTCGAACTCAAACGCCAGTTTCATGTTTTACGGATGTGACCGATAAGGCGTTACTCATTCCAGTAGCTGACAGACTGGTTCAAAGTCCCGTTGGTGTACTGCATATCAAGGCTAATCAATTTGGCATCAGTCATCTTGGCGTGGCTAAAGAAGGGGCTGAGTTACTTGAATGTGTGAAAGGGGAGGTTGTTGAATTTGCTCAGTTACATTTGCAGCAGCTTGAGCGTGAATTAACGGAATACTTCGACGGTGAGCGTCACTCATTTACCGTGCCACTGGCGCCTAAAGGAACAGAGTTTCAAACTCAAGTGTGGCAAGCTTTGATTGAGCTAGGTTATGGCAATACCTGCAGTTATGGTGATATTGCACTACAGATAGCACGCCCTAAAGCGGTGAGAGCGGTAGGCGCGGCTAATGGTGCTAATCCCATCGCGATTATTGTGCCTTGTCACCGTGTGATTGGGAAAAATGGCAAGTTGACCGGTTATGCTTATGGTCTTGGTATGAAGCAGCAGTTACTTACCTTGGAAGAACAAAATAGGAGGGGGTGAGCATAAGCGTGAATGACAATTACGTGAGTTATGTCTGATAGGGGGAATTTTGCAGACTTACGTCGACTTGGCTTGATCAGCAAAGCCTCGCCAGCGGGATACAACTAGCGTAGAATACGCCTCATATTTTTTTAATGGCCACACCTGTAAATCTATGACCCACGCACTCTCTTGTGAAACAACAAACAGCGCACGCTTTGACGAATTGGGCTTAATCCCCGAACTACTTAAGCGGGTCACCGAACTTGAGTATTCAACGCCCACTCAGATCCAGTCTCAAAGCATCCCTCTGGTACTGAAAGGAAGCGATCTCCTCGCTGGTGCCAATACGGGCTCAGGCAAGACTGCTGCTTTTTCTCTACCCATTTTACAGCATCTACATACTCAAAAAAAGGCTGCTGCAAAAGGGAACTTTGTTCGCGCATTAGTGATAGTGCCAACTCGAGAACTTGCCCAACAGGTGGCTACTAGTTTTAAAAGTTATGCTCAGTGCTTAACGCCAAGAGTTAAAATAGAGGCTGTATTTGGTGGTGTTTCAGCTAACACACAAATGTTAGCACTGCGTGGTGGAGCTGATGTGCTTGTCGCAACGCCTGGACGTTTATTGGATCTGTTATCAAGTAATGCCATTAAGTTATCGCAAGTCACTCACTTAGTGCTCGATGAAGCTGATCGCATGTTAAGCCTTGGCTTTACCGATGAGTTAGGGGAGATCTTAGCCCTACTGCCAAAGCGTAAGCAAACGCTTCTTTTCTCTGCCACCTTTCCCGAAGAGGTAAAAGAGCTTATAGATGCACTGTTATCGTCGCCTGTAGAGATTCAACTGCAGAGTGAAGAGGAAAGTACCTTACGCCAGCAGGTTTATAGGGTAAATAAAAGTCATAAAACGGCATTGTTAGGTCATTTGATTAAAGAGAATGACTGGCGTCAAGTGCTCGTTTTCGCTAGTGCTAAAAATACATGTAATCGTTTAGAGCAAAAACTGGGCAAACTGGGTATTACAGCACAAGTATTCCACAGTGATAAATCCCAAAGTGCAAGAACTCGAGTATTAGAGGAATTTAAACGTGGCGATATCAGTGTGCTAATTGCCACAGACATTGCCGCTCGTGGTATTGATATCGAAAAGCTTCCTGTCGTTATCAATTATGAATTGCCTAGAAGTCCAGTTGATTATATGCACCGCATTGGACGCAGTGGACGTGCTGGTGAAGCAGGCTTAGCCTTATCTTTGATCTCACACCATGAATATCAACATTTTAAGCTGATTGAAAAAAAGAACAAACTCAGTTTGGAATGGGAACAGATAGCCGATTTTGAAGCTGATGAAGAAGCACCTTTAGATTGTCCATCAAGAGAGATTAAAGCGATGGCAGCTCCTGAAGGTATGGGGAAGAAGAAGCGCAAAAAATTACCTAAAGCTAATGCCGAATTGTGGGGCAAAAAGTCCTGATCTAGCATTAAGTGTCCATGTATGACTTTAACGTGAAATTCATTAATCGAGATCACGTTTTATACCCAAGCTATTTGGAAATGCAGGATTCAGTGGGAATTTAATGCGCTTTAGGCAAGATATTGATTGTAGGTAATGGTTGTTCCCTTGGCAAAATCAATAACGCAGGATAAAGCGCATTAAAACCCATCAACGAAGGCTTTGCGCAAGCCCACTTCGTTGTTGTATTAGCTTAAAAGGGAGCAACCATTCTAATACTAATACGCCTAGAATTGAACTCGCGTAAGGCCTCTGAAACGAGCATTTTCAGGTAGTTTGGGTATATAGATTCAATTATTTTTAATTAAATTGTAATAGGTAGTAATAATGCAGCATCTATTTTGGTTAGTCGAAGACAAGATTGCTGGACGCAGTGGGCCTAACAAGGAAGTGTGGGATCTGAATGAAATTAAACGTTCAGGTATTGGAGCTCTACTTTCCGTCAATGGCGGAGAAGATTGTGATTTAGTTGAAATTAAACAGGCTAAGTTAGTTTATGCATGTATACCATTTTCAAGTAATGTACCGCCACAAGAGGATGATTTGAAGATCTGTGTTGAGCAATTGCCAAAGGCATTGGCCTTTATTCGTGATTGTGAAGCGAAAGGGCTACCGGTCTTGATCCATTGTCGCTCGGGTAAGGATAGAACGGCTCTTTTAATGGCCTATTATTTAATGGAAAATGGTGCTGCCCCGCTGCATGCTGTGAGTCAAGTTCGTGCCGTTAGGGATATTGCATTTAGTGCAGAAGGCTGGGACCAATTTGCATTTGATGTGTTGTATGCACTTCAAGATTAAACGTGTTTTGCATAGAGATTGAATATGTTTGTTCGTTTAGGATCTTATTTCATTAGGGTCCTTATTCCTTTCTAGCCATATAAATCTCTAATTTCCCTTAACCTAAAGAAACGCCATTTTCTTGTCTAATATAGTCAAAACCTCTTCAGTTTCTCTTCGCTATTTTATCACTTTTATTGCCGGATACAGGCATAGAATTTGGTCTGTTTCATTACTTAATTTTATATATAATCAAAATCTTAATCTCAATTTAGTATTCTTTTTAAAATCGAAATTTTTTTTCATTATTTTAAGGTTATACTTCTAATATTATAGTCGTCAGAAATTGGTCCCCTAATGAAGAGTAAGGCTACACAATCACAAGGGTTATTACTTTTTCGATTGTCTCACAGACAACTGTTTGCTGTGGGAACGCTAAAAATACGTGAACTTGTACCTTACACTCCACTTCATGCCATCCCCCATTCTCATCCAACGATTTTAGGGGCTGCTACTATTAGGGGCAACACTATTCCTGTTATCGATATGGCTGCAGCGGTTGGATATCAGGGGCTTTCAAAGGAAGAGTTAGTTAAAAGCTATATTGTCATCACTGATTGTCAGCGTATGGTGATAGGCTTTTTGGTGCGAGGTATTGATAAGATCATTGAATGTAATTGGAGAGACATTGAGTCTCCGCCAAACAATTTAGGTTCTAATGCTTATTTGACCGGAGTGACACGTTTTGAAGATGGTTTGGTGCAACTCCTCGATGTTGAACTGTTACTTTCAAAAGTATTCCCAGCGAGCCCTGAGACCAGCCGTCCAATTTTAACCGATGTGCAACGAGAAAAGCTTAAGCCTCTAAGAATACTTCTAGTCGATGATTCTAAAGTGGCACGCAAACAGTTATCTGATGCGCTTGATAGAATTAATATCCCGTATCAGGTCACTTCTGATGGACATGATGCACTATCGATAATGAAAGCCGCCGCTGAAAACCATCAACCAATAGATATGTTAGTCAGTGATATTGAGATGCCTGGATTAGACGGTTATGAACTGGCATTTGAAGTGAAAAACACCCCCGCTTTAGCACAAGCATACATTATACTGCATACATCACTTTCGAGTGAGATCAGCGTGGGTCAAGCTCAACAAGTTGGGGCCAATGAAGCTTTAGAGAAATTTGATGCTCATGAGCTCATAAGTGCCATGCTTCGTGGTGCAGAGAGCAAGGAGGAAAGTTAGAACCATGATATTGAAATGCTATTGATAGGTAATATTGTCGTCTATTTTTAATCTATGACTAGACATCTGTAGCCAGTTTAGTTACAACTTCTGATTAAAGAAAATTAACCTATTCAGTTAGCGTCATTTCCCCGTTATATTAGGGGGGTGATTGTTAATCATCATAAATATAAAGTGACAGGCTACTCCATGAAGCAAAATCAATCTTTATTGGCCAAATTGGCTAATGGCAGCTTAGTGCTGCAGATCCTATTTGGGATTATCGCGGGCATTATTGTTGCCAGTTTCTCTGAAAGCACAGCACAAAATGTGGCGTTTTTAGGTGAGTTATTTGTTGGCGCATTAAAGGCGATAGCACCAATTTTGGTTTTCATCTTAGTCGCGGCATCGATAGCAAACCAAAAGAAAAATGCTAAAACCAATATGCGTCCGATTGTGATCCTATATCTATTTGGTACATTCTCGGCGGCAGTGACAGCTGTATTGATGAGTTTTGCATTTCCTACCACGCTGGTATTGTCACTGGATGCTGCGCAGGCATCACCACCAGAAGGTATTGGTGAGGTTGTTCATACCTTGCTATTCCAGCTTGTTGATAACCCAGTTAATGCGGTAATGACAGGTAACTATATTGGGATTTTGGCTTGGGGTGTTGGTCTTGGTTTAGCCTTACATCATGCAACCGATTCAACTAAGCAAGTTTTTGCAGATGTGAGCCACGGTATCTCTCAAATGGTGCGTTTTATCATTCGCTTAGCACCAATCGGTATTTTTGGTCTGGTGTCTGCAACATTTGCGACTACCGGTTTTGCTGCCATTGCAGGTTACATGCACCTATTGTTAGTACTGTTAGGCGCAATGGCAATTATGGCGTTAATTATTAACCCGGCTATCGTGTACTTTAAAATACGCCGTAACCCATATCCATTAGTGTTCACTTGTATTCGTGAAAGTGGAGTAACTGCCTTCTTTACTCGTTCAAGTGCTGCCAATATCCCAGTCAACATGGCATTGTGTGAAAAGTTGAAGCTGCATGAAGATACTTATTCAGTGTCTATTCCACTGGGTGCGACAATCAACATGGGCGGTGCGGCGATCACTATTACTATCTTAACGTTAGCTGCTGCTAACACCATGGGTATTCAAGTCGATATTTTAACTGCGATTTTATTAAGTGTGGTTGCGGGTGTGTCTGCATGTGGCGCTTCAGGTGTTGCTGGTGGCTCATTACTTTTGATTCCACTAGCTTGTAGCCTATTTGGTATTTCAAACGATGTTGCTATGCAAGTGGTTGCCATTGGCTTTATTATTGGTGTTATCCAAGATTCGGCTGAAACGGGGCTGAACAGTTCAACTGATGTGATATTTACAGCGGCGGCATGTGAAGCGGCAGAACGAAAGGAAAATGCTGGAGCATAAATTGTCATTATAAGTATGAGCAATAAAAAGCCTAACACGGTACTGTGTTAGGCTTTTTATTTCGTAATCGCGAATAAGGGAGCAGTCCTAAGCGCCTATTATGCCAAGTGGTTTGCCGGTCTTCCAGGCGCCGCGAGTGAAGTCTGGAAAAGTGACAGAGTTACTTCTGTTATTGACCGACTCCTCGCTTAAGATATTGACCACTGACCAAGCAGCACCATCATAAACATCCTGATCTAACGCTTCACCATTACGTAAACAGTAAATCATGCGCCATAGCATTAAGAAATCCATACCACCATGACCGCCATTTTTCTCGGCTTCTTGGCCCATTTGTTGCCAAAGCGGGTGATCGTATTTGTCGTACCACCTTGTCATGTTCATATCCCAGCGATGGAAGCTTTCACCGCCATCTTGATCACTTAGGTGAAATGGAGAATGCTCTAATGCTATTCTATTGGGGAAGCCTGCAAATACGCCGTTAGTTCCTTGAATTAAGTTATGGCGGCTATAGGGTCTGGGCGTCGTCGTGTCATGCTGAACCATGATAGTGCGACCGTTTACCGTTTTAATTAAGCTGGTATTCATATCACCATTGATAAATTCGAGTTGATTGCGTTCATGATCAGCGGGGAATTCACGTTGAGCATAAAGCGCTCGCCCAAGAGCTGGTGAGCTCATAGAGGTGAGGTAATCGAAACGATCGCCACGGTTGATGTTCATATATTGAGAGACGGGTCCTAAGCCATGTGTTGGATATAAGTTTCCGTTACGTTTAGTATGCCAATAGGTGCGCCAAGAGCCTGTTTTAGAATCAAGCTCTTTCATCTGCCAACGTAATTCATGTATATAAGCTGCCTCACCGTGGATCAGGTCACCGAAAACACCTTGGCGAACCATGTTTAATACCATCAGTTCATCACGGCCGTAATTAACATTCTCCATCATCATGCAGTTTTTTTGGGTTCGCTCAGCCGTATCAACGATTTGCCAACACTCTTCGACACTCATGGCTAAAGGCACTTCAACAAAGGCATGCTTATCATTTTCCATGGTATCTATGGCCATAGGAGCATGCCATTCCCATGGGGTTGAGATAATGACAATATCGATATCATCACGCTTAAGCATCTCTTGGTAAGCATGTTCACTGCCTGTGTAAGCCGTAGGCTTTGGTCGATCCTGTTCAACCACAAACGCTATTGCTCTATCGAGTACGGTTTGATGCGTATCGCAGATAGCGTTAATTTCGATGCCCTCAAGATGACAAAAGTGCTTCACATGGCCATAGCCACGCTGACCTACACCGATAAACCCCACTCTTACTACGTCTAATTTAGGAGATGTCAGCCCCATGACACTTTTACCATTGTGAGGTTTTGGTGGCATTTTAATTGTATGGGCTGATATGGGTAGAGTTAACCCAGCAGTGACAAGACTTGCTGTTGTGATACCTGCGGCTTTTAAAAATGCACGGCGATTATAGTTCTTCATAGACTTCCTGTAGGGACAAGCTACTGTTAATGTTGATTAATTAAATCAACGAAAGTGACGACAGTTAATTATTTTATGATTATTATTTTACCGATATCATTTATATCAAATTTTAGCGCTCGAGTTTGAGTATTTTCTACTCATCCGATGGGTTAGGTCGTTTGGGTTACTTTGCTAAAAGTGGTGCATATAAAGTGATTTAGATCGCGTTTTTATTTTTCTTTTGCGATACACTTAATTAAATTAACTCTTTATTTTCTTATAAGGCGTAAGCGTTACAGATTATTAGCATCTGTAGCGTTAATGGGGTGAGACAACAATGATGCCAGTGGTTGCAGTCAAACAAGAAAATGCATTTAAAGTCGATAGTAGTGAATTGCTTAAAGTGATTAAAATGTCAGTTGTTGAAAAAAGGCAACGCTTAGGTTGGCAGGCTATCGAGGCTGAAAAGCGTGATATTGTTGGCCGTTGGATAGATGAACGAGATTCTGTAGGAGATAAAATCACGCTTTATCAAGAAAATGATAAGATTTTTTTGGAGACTTGGTACAACGATGGCTGCCACAGTTTAGATGAGATCCAAGCAACATCAACGCCTGAAGGATTAAAGCTTGAGGATGTTGGAGGCAACATTTTTGGTGAATATTTTCTTTTATCAGAGGGACAAACTCTGCAGTTTTGTAATTCCGCCAGCTGTTTTTATACCGCCAAACCAGTTTAATTCTGTTTAATAGCTAGAGCATTGATACTAAAGGCTCTAGCGATTAGATATGTTAATCAGTAAAAGGGTGTTTACTGGTAAAGGTTAACATTTTTCCTGAATAGGGATGAGTGATACTCAGTGCCATCGCATGCAGACAGAGTCTGTGAGACGCCTCGATCAGTTCTTTATCGCCATAAAAGTCATCGCCTAAGATCGGATGCCCTATTGCCAGCATATGCAGCCTAAGTTGATGAGTACGTCCTGTTACTGGGTTTAATTCGACTAAGGTGCTATTTTCTCGGTGTTCAAGCACTTTATAATAGGTTTTAGAGGGTTTTCCATCTTGGGCTATTTTTTGTAAAGGTGGTCGTTCACTATCGGCTTTCATTGCTAATTCGATCACCCCTTCGTTTATTTCAAGGTGTCCTTTAACTTCAGCAATATATGTTTTTTTACTCAATCTATTTTGGAATTGCGTTTTTATATTTGATTCTGCTTTTTTATTGAGCGCAAATACCATGATGCCGGAGGTGGCACAATCAAGTCGGTGAACCAAGATTGCTTCAGGATAACGCTGTAATAAACGGTTTAATGCACAATCAAAGGTATTTTCAGCGCGACCAGGGTTTGAAAGTAAGCCCGAAGGTTTATTAATAATAATAAGATCTCGATCTTTATATCGAATATCTAACCAAGGTATTGAGGGTGGGGTATAAGTGAATATTTGCATGGATTCTCCTGTTGCGAGGTAATTTTAGCAAATATAAGTTCTGATTAATATCCAAAATATGAACCTGTTAGATGTAGCAGGTTCATATTTTGGATTGTTTTAATCGACTGAGAGGTACTCACTTGGGGTCTGTCTAGTCCAGATCCGGCTGTATGCCATTAGTTGGGGATAAAAAGTTCTAAACGCTATTTCTATTTCAATATCTAAGGTTTCGACTGTTTGAGCTGCCCCGCTAAAGATCTCAGGTTTTGAAATTCGTTTAGCCACGGACTCAATGGTTTGATTTAGCCCTTTTCTATTTTTATATGCCATTAGCCAATTTTCGTTACGGATCTTAGCTGCGATTTGTTGTAGACCTTCAGGTAGTTGCTCACACTTATCTATTTCATTATAAGCTCGCGTTGAAAAGGCCTCTAAGCTGTCATTGTGATACTCATCCCAATATTTAGCTAACATATGGTCGAACGCGAGATCAATTAAAATAGGGGCTGCTCTTCTGAGTGTGACTGGAAATTTTTGCAGTAGATCTTTCGTTAATTCATGGTTATCGGTTAACTGGTCTATTTGTCTGTGCAACCAGATCCCTTGTTGAAGATGTTTAGGGAAGTCGGCAATATTACCTTTAGCAAAATCTCCTGCTAAGTTAGCCGCAAGGCTGGTTTTACTATTATCTGCGAGATGGAGATGTGCGAGAAAGTTCATAACTGGTTTGTTAATTTTCTTGTTGAAAATGCTTGATTCACGGTATCATGCGCCTAGATGCTAAGATAGCTTTTGCTCATTTTAATTGTGGAATTAGGTTTGTCTTAAGGATGTGCGTCTTTTAAATTTATTTTCTTATCAAATATCGGTTTATAGGATCAAGGATGATGTGGGACTGGTTTTCTAAAATTTTCACCAAAAAAGAGCCGCTTCAACGTAAGCGTGTAGAGTTTGATATTCCCTTTGAACAATATAGTTATCGAAAGGGAAATTTTGATATAGAAGTCAATGCTGAGAGTAAAGATAATAAAACTGATTGTTGATCTTATCTGCCTCTACCAATAAACTAGCGCACGATTTATGTCAAAGCAGAGACCAACCATGCGCGTTACCGATTTTTCTTTTGAACTTCCCGATGAGCTGATCGCTCGCTATCCTATGCCAGAACGTACTTCGTCTCGTTTATTATCCTTAGAGGGTAGTAGTGGGCTGCTGAGAGATAAACAGTTTATCGATATTTTAGACATGGTTAATCCTGGCGATCTTATGGTGTTTAATAACACGCGTGTTATCCCAGCACGACTTTTTGGTCAAAAGGAAACTGGCGGAAAGCTTGAGGTGCTTGTAGAGCGTATGCTTGATGATAAGCGTATCTTAGCCCATGTCAGAAGTTCTAAGTCGCCTAAGGTCAACTCAAAGATTTGTTTGGATGGTGGTTACCAGATGACCATGCTTGCCCGTCATGATGCGCTGTTTGAACTTGAGCTTAATGAGGAAAAAACCATTCTTGAAGTGTTAGAGGAGGTGGGCCATATGCCTCTTCCTCCCTATATTGACCGTCCTGATGAAGACGCGGATAAAGAGCGTTATCAGACCGTTTATAATCATACTCCTGGCGCAGTGGCAGCGCCAACAGCTGGACTGCATTTCGATGACGAATTGCTAAACAGGTTAAAAGATAAAGGTGTCGATACTGCGTTCGTTACCTTGCATGTGGGTGCTGGTACTTTTCAACCTGTTAAAGTGGATGACATTCTTGATCATAAGATGCATTCAGAGTGGGCTGAAGTTACTCAAGAGGTTGTTGATAAAATCGTTTGTACTAAAGCTAACGGTGGCCGGGTGATTGCCGTGGGGACGACTTCAGTTCGTTCATTAGAGAGTGCCGCTAAGGCAAGTGAAGCTCAACTGCAGGCATTTTGTGGTGACACCGATATCTTTATTTATCCTGGGTATCAGTTCAAAATCATTGATGCCATGGTGACCAATTTCCATCTGCCTGAATCTACCTTAATTATGCTACTGAGTGCTTTTGCTGGTTTCGATGAGGTAAAAAACGCCTATCAACATGCGATTGCTCAAAAATACCGCTTCTTTAGCTATGGTGATGCCATGTTTGTGACTAAAAAAGCGAACTAATAGCAAAATTTGGTTTAAAATACCCACCCACTTTAAGCGGTGGGTTTTTTTTAGCTGCCATTTTAGGGTTAAGGGTTGATCCTCAATAGTTTGGCCTTATCTCCTATGTTTACTTCGGCTCGGTATTGGATACGGGCTTGTATGAGTCAGACTGTTTTTCTGGCAAGGATATAAAATGAAATTTGAATTAGATACAACCGATGGCCGTGCACGTCGCGGACGTTTGATATTTGAACGTGGTACGGTAGAGACGCCGGCATTTATGCCTGTTGGTACTTACGGCACCGTGAAAGGGATGACGCCAGAAGAAGTGCGTGAAACCGGCGCTGATATCCTACTGGGTAATACTTTCCATTTATGGCTTCGTCCTGGTGAGGAGATCATGCGTAAGCATGGTGATCTGCATGATTTTATGAATTGGCAGCGTCCTATTCTTACCGATTCGGGTGGGTTTCAGGTATTTAGCTTAGGCGATATTCGTAAGATCACCGAAGAAGGAGTTCATTTTCGTTCGCCTATCAATGGTGAGAAGATCTTCTTAGACCCTGAAAAGTCTATCCAGATCCAAAACTCATTGGGCAGCGATGTGGTGATGATTTTTGACGAATGTACGCCTTATCCTGCGACAGAAGATGAAGCACGCAAATCGATGCAAATGTCACTGCGTTGGGCTCAACGTTCACGTGATGAGTTTGATAGACTAGAGAATCCAAATTCACTGTTTGGGATTATCCAAGGCGGTGTGTATGAAGATCTTCGTGACGAAAGTCTTAATGGTCTAGTCAATATTGGTTTCGACGGTTATGCCGTTGGTGGTTTGGCAGTCGGTGAGCCGAAAGAAGACATGCACCGTATTCTTGAGCATGTATGTCCTCAGATCCCAAATGACAAACCTAGATATTTGATGGGGGTCGGTAAGCCAGAAGATTTAGTTGAAGGCGTACGACGTGGTGTTGACATGTTTGATTGTGTTATGCCAACTCGTAATGCTCGAAATGGTCATCTGTTTACCAGTGAAGGTGTTATCAAGATACGTAATGCTCGTCATCGTGATGATACAGCAACACTCGATGATAAGTGTGACTGTTATACCTGTAAGAACTACTCACGGGCGTATTTGTACCATTTAGATCGTTGTAATGAAATTTTGGGTGCTCGTTTAAACACCATTCACAACCTAAGGTACTACCAAAGATTGATGGAAGGTTTGCGCGGTGCTATCGAGACAGGTACATTAGAGGCCTTTGTTGAGGACTTCTATACCAGTCAAGGTCGCGAAGTCCCTGAAGTTCCAGAATTAATCGATTAATTTTTACACTGTTAAATAAGAAGAGAACACTATGTTTATATCAAATGCACACGCTGCAGATACTGCAGTTACTGGCGCCGGTGGCACTATGGAACTTGTTTTCATGTTGGTTATATTCGGCCTGATTTTTTACTTCATGATTTTCCGTCCACAATCTAAGCGTGTTAAAGAGCATAAAAGCTTAATGGGTTCATTGAGCAAAGGTGATGAAGTCCTCACTAGTGGTGGCATTTTAGGTAAGATTGCTAAAATTAATGACGAAAATGACTATGTGTTGTTGTCAATTAATGATGCAACTGAAATCACAATCAAGAAGGATTACATAGCGGCCGTATTGCCTAAAGGCTCTATTAAGTCACTTTAAGCTAAGAGGGCGATGGTGTGTTAAATAAATATCCAATGTGGAAGAACCTAATGGTGATAATTATCATCTCTGTGGGTTTTTTCTATGCGATCCCGAATCTCTTTGGGGAAGACTATGCCGTACAGGTTGTGGCTACCCGAGGTGCTGAGGTTACGGCGACGACTCAGTCGACTGTAAACGATATTCTTGCGAGTAAGAATATCACGGTAAAACGCTCTGAGCTTGAAAATGGTCAGTTATTAGTTCGAGTGAGTAATGGCGAACAACAACTGTTAGCGAAAGAAGCGATTGTCGAATCGCTAGGTGATAAATACATCGTCGCCTTGAACTTGGCTCCAGCTACACCAGATTGGCTTGAGTCAATGGGTGGCAGCCCGATGAAGTTAGGTCTGGATCTACGTGGTGGTGTGCATTTCCTTATGGAAGTGGACATGGGCGAAGCAGTTCGAAAGATGACAGAAGCTAAAATGTCAGACTTTAGAACCGATCTACGTGGCGAAAAAATTCGTTATGCAGGGATTCGAAATACACCTAAAGGGATTGAAATTAAGTTCCGTGATGCAGAGAACTTAGGTAAAGCCGAACGTTTTCTAAAGACCCGTGGTAATGACATGGTGTTTAATGATATTTCATCAGGCGACAACTATGCACTTCGGGCTACGCTAAGCGAAGCTTATGTTAAACAGGTAAAAGAGGAAGCCCTACAGCAAAACATCACCACGATCCGTAATCGTGTGAATGAGCTGGGTGTCGCAGAGCCTGTGGTACAACGTCAAGGTGCTGAACGTATAATTGTTGAGCTGCCAGGTGTTCAAGACACAGCTCGCGCTAAAGATATTCTAGGCGCAACGGCATCAATTGAATTCCACATGGTTGATGAGAAAGCCGACGCAGCCGCCGCTGCGAGTGGTCGAATTTCTCCAAGTTCTCAAGTTTATAATCGCCGAAATGGTGGTCAAGTCGTGCTGCAAAAAGCGGTTATGTTGACCGGTGATCATATTCAAGGTGCACAACCAAGTTTTGATGAGTACAGTCGTCCTCAGGTGAGCATTAACTTGGACTCTAAAGGCGGGTCAATCTTTTCAAATGTGACTAAGGACAACATTGGTAAACCAATGGCGACCCTATTCATTGAGTATAAAGATAATGGTGATAGAAATCCTGATGGCAGCATCAAGATGCAGAAGATTGAAGAAGTTATCTCTGTTGCAACCATCCAAGCACGTCTTGGTCGTAACTTCGTTATCACAGGTCTTGAACACGCTGAAGCACAAAATTTAGCGCTACTACTTCGTGCTGGCGCCTTGATTGCCCCGGTGACGATTGTAGAGGAGCGTACGATTGGTCCAAGCCTAGGTAAAGAAAATATCCAGAACGGTGTTCAAGCGATGATCTGGGGTATGGCTGTTGTACTTATCTTTATGCTGATCTACTACCGTGCTTTTGGTCTTATCGCTAACTTAGCGCTAACGGCTAACCTAGTGATGGTTGTTGGTGTTATGTCGATGATCCCAGGCGCTGTGCTTACGCTGCCGGGTATTGCCGGTATGGTGTTGACAGTCGGTATGGCTGTTGATGGTAACGTGCTTATCTACGAGCGTATTCGTGAAGAGTTACGTAACGGTCGTAGTGTTCAGCAAGCTATTCATGAAGGTTATGGCAATGCATTCTCAACCATTGCTGATGCCAACATCACCACCTTTATGACCGCGCTTATCCTGTTTGCTGTTGGTACTGGTGCGGTTAAAGGCTTCGCTGTGACGCTGATGATCGGTATTGCAACGTCTATGTTTACCTCTATCGTGGGAACTCGCTCAATAGTTAATGCTATTTGGGGTGGTAAACGCGTTAAGAAACTTTCTATATAAGGAGGCATGATTATGTATCAGATTTTATCAATAAAAGGCACGATCGACTTCCTTCGCCATGCGCTGCCAATCAGTATTCTATCTCTGGTATTAGTGCTTGGATCGTTAACCTCATTAGCGACGAAAGGCATTAACTGGGGACTGGATTTTACCGGTGGTACCGTTGTTGAGCTTGAGTTCTCATCACCCATCAACTTAGAGCAACTGCGTGTTAAGCTAGCCAGTGTTGAAACTGATGGGGCTGTGGTACAGAACTTTGGTTCTAGCAGAGACATATTGGTTCGTCTTCCTGTTAAAGCGGGTATTGCTACCGATATTCAAGTTGTCCAAGTTATGGATGCCGCAATCACCTTGGATCCACAAGTGATCCAAAAGCGTGTTGAAGTCGTTGGTCCTCAGATAGGTAAAGAACTGGCAGAGCAGGGCGGATTAGCGGTATTGGTTGCGCTTATCTGTATTCTTTTTTATGTTTCCTTCCGGTTCGAATGGCGCTTAGCTGTGGGCGCAGTGGCAGCACTGGCTCACGATGTGATCATCACATTAGGCGTATTCTCACTGTTCCAGTTAGATTTTGATCTGACTGTATTAGCAGGTGTGCTGACAGTGGTAGGTTACTCTCTTAATGATACGATAGTGGTATTCGATCGTATTCGTGAGAACTTCCTCAAGATGCGTAAGAGTACGCCAGAAGAGGTTGTTAACACTTCAATTACTCAAACCATGAGTCGTACCATTATCACGACTGGTACAACTTTGGTTGTGGTTGTTGCGCTATTTCTTAAGGGCGGCACCATGATCCATGGTTTTGCTACTGCATTGCTAATGGGAATATTTGTCGGTACTTTCTCTTCTGTCTATGTTGCGAGTTTCTTGGCGATTAAGCTTGGGATTAACCGCGAACACATGATGCCTGTTGAGATAGAAAAAGAAGGCGCAGATCAAGACACGCTGATGCCTTAAGTTTTAGTATTTGTCTAGCCATTATATGAAGAATATGATGGTTGATATTAGAGATTGAAAAACCACCTTCGGGTGGTTTTTTTATACCTTGAAATCCTGCTGTTCATCAATCTTCGAATGAAGCCTGTAGGTCAGTGGGTATTAGGGAGTGTGTTTAACTACATTGCTACCTATTGCCCGTCGTGGAGGTCAGAGCACAAATGTCGTGAAGGCAGGTCAATTATGTTCCCTACATCATCATGACATGTCCCATATCCCTATAAGGTCAGGATGTACCAAAGTTGTGATCACGGATGCGAAACAAAACCTATGTGCAGTTACTTCTGCGAACCGCCGTAAATCCTTCCATGGAGGCTCGACGATGGCATTCATGCCATCAACGTCCGCAGCCGAATATATGGCCTATCCCGTTTGCAAGACATTTGATATCAATTTTGAGAAGAGTTCATTGCACCCATATATTCGGCCTGTTTATGAGGTTAACCTCTGGCCCTGATGGATATTTGCCTCTACTTTCCTGATCATCTACACGGCTTCTTTAAAGCCCTAGCGGCTGTTAGGTTTTAAGTAGAGCAGTCTGATTGTCTCATCATCAAATCAAGTGTCATAGCAACTTGCTGGTATGTCTTACACTAACTCGGTTCGTTTTACTCTAGGACTAGCTGCTAAGCAAATGTCCTATATTCATCTTCTCTAGCAGGGATAGCCCAGGTCTGTGGTACGGCTGCACAGGCTACCCAAAATGTAAAACTACTTATTGTGACAACAACGGCCAACCAAAATATTAAAATTCCATAACCCTTTGTTGATGATGCTTAAGGCTAGCAAAAATTAATTTAAAATAATTAATATGCTAATCACTCCCGCTACAAGTGAGTATCCCGCTCGAAAGAACCCTGTACATATTGATACGATTCAATTGGTTGCGTTAAGGTATATCTATTGTGAATTATTTGCTTTATAAAGTGTATTGCAACATAAGAATGCACAAAAAGAGTATTTACTAAAAAGGAATTTTAATATGAAGTTACTATCAACATTGTGTTTTATGGCCGCTGTTCCGTTTTCTACATCAGCTCTAGACTCATACCATGTGGAATGCGACAGCTGTGTTACCTAGGCGCAATTTACTCAGGTAGCGAAAGATAACGCAATACATAGAGAACATATCTACTTGAGCGTTATGAACTTTGAAAATTATGAGGTAAAAAAATATAAAGACTCTAAAACTGTATGCATACCCAATGGTAGAGAACCAGATGGTGAAGGTGGTTTTATTTATGACTGTTGGCTTGAAAAAACTTTGACGGCAGACATTCGTTAAATCTAATGAATGCTGAGCTAAATTTATTTACAGATTTAGCCGATACGACTAACGATCTCAACCAAGCAATTTCACAGAGAGCAGTCGAAGTCCCTAAAGAAGTATTACCTAGTGGATTAGATATTGTTTCTCCATCAGACAATGGAGGTAAAGTTATAAGCTACTACGATTCTCTGTCATTATTTGACACCTCAGTTGTTAGTAAATTCTTTATTGCATTGGACGTATTTACTAAAACGATTTCTACCGGCATAACTTTCAGTGCACCTGCTGTTAAATTCACTTTTTCAGATAACACAGTAGCTTATGCTGTTTTTGATTTTATTGATTATGATGGTTTTGCCCATTTAAAGTTCATAAAAATTACAGGTAAGAATGGATTAGTAATTGACTTAAAAAAAGATAATCCATTCACTGATAGTTATGACGTTTCAGGAATGTCACTCACTTCATGGCAATCGCTTCTAACTGCTTTTAAAGCTCATGGGTTAGCTGTGAATATTGCAGATACATCAAGAGTTCCTAAAGGCACCATTACAGTTATTGATTGTTCAAACAGCACTGAAATTGTGTGCAGAAACCCGCTTTAATTGGCAAGAAAATATAAGGTGTTTATTATGACGTTAAGCTCAGGATTATTTGCTATGGTTGTATTGCCATTTATGATTTTAGTTGGCGTGTTGAGTTACTATCTAGGTAAAAGAAAAACAAACACACCAGTGATTGTGGCTATTCTGGGGGCTCTTGGCGGAATATTCCCACCTCTTGGCCTTGTGTACCTCATGCTTTTATCACTTAAAAATGATATTGAAATATAAGTCGAAACAGTAAAAAAGTCCCTTGTTACGAAAGCTTGGGGCTATAACTTTATTAATCATTGACTACCATCAACACCTAAAGTGTCAATCGCCTTTAAATTGCTTATGTTCTAAATGTAATGAACTGCTTTTTGTCTTGAAGTGGCCGTAAAAACATACCTTCAGACTCCACTGAAGAATAATTCTTATCGACCATATCAGTATCGTCTAAATGGGCAACAAAGAAATACCCAAGACACCCACAATTGTTAGAAGAAGAATCCTTGACTAAGATTAAGTAAGCGTTGTAGAGGAGGGGTTGTTATGCCTACACCAAGGAAAGCACTAGTTAGTTTGGAAGATACATCCTATTATCACTGTGTATCTCGTTGTGTTAGAAAGGCTTTTTTATGCGGAGTTGATCGTTATACTGGTCAGTCATATGAGCATAGACGAGGCTGGGTTGAAAATCGACTGTTAGAGTTAGCTTCTGTGTTCGCTATCGATATTTGTGCCTATGTAGTGATGAGTAATCATATACATCTGGTATTGCGAGTTGATGCTGATTTGGTTCGAAGCTGGTCAGATATAGAAGTGGTGTCTCAATGGCAAAAGTTGTTCAAAGGCGATAGCCTTAATCATGACTTCATTAAAGGTGAAACACTTGAATCCTATCAACAAACCATCATCAATAAACGGGTTAAAGAGTATCGTATAAGGTTGATGGATATCTCGTGGTTCATGCGAGCATTGAATGAACCTATTGCCCGTAAAGCTAATGCTGAAGATAAGTGTAAAGGCCGATTTTGGGAGGGGAGGTTTAAGTCCCAAGCGCTACTTGATGAAACCGCGGTTCTTGCTTGCATGGCATATGTCGATTTAAACCCGATACGCGCAAAAATAGCCAAGACGCCAGACACTTCCGATTTCACCAGCATTCAAAGACGCATTAAGGCAGCTATGAAAGGTGAGCAACCAACGTCATTGTTACCGTTTGTAGGGGACGAGCGGAAAGATATGGTCAACGGGTTGATGTTTAATGCTAAGGACTATCTGCAACTTGTTGATGATACAGGGCGAATAATCAGAAGTGATAAACGTGGGGCTATTACTCAAAGTTCACTACAGTTGCTAGATAGGCTTAACCTCCCCCAAGAAAACTGGTTGAAAATCACCAGTGAATTTACCAAGCTATTTAAAGGCGCCGTAGGAACACTTCAAGAGCTTGATGCTTATTGCGAACACTCAGAACGCAAACGAAGGCAAGGAGCAGCTAACTGCCACCGATGGTTAGATAGCGCATAACAACTCTATAAATCACATACCCATTCTATAACCAAGCAGCCGTTTGGCACTTTTTATGTTTGAATTTCAGGTAAATAGTCGATAGTTTATAGATAGTTGAGTTTTTAGTGAATAGATTCCCCTTTCATTATGATTGATGGGAGGAATAATCCCCTTCAGTCATTTGAAATGAGGTACTGTTAGATAGAAATTAAAATGGATGTCTTTGTTATTTTGGAAATTAAAATGGATGTCTTTGTTATTTTGTTATTTTGTTTGTTATTTTTTCTAACATTTATCTAACTGCAGGATTAAGCATCTCTATTCCGGGTGCCGGTATCAATGATGCCGCTGGAGGAAATGCCCCTGACTGGAAAGGAGGATTCATCAATGTCGTCTTCAACTACTAAAATCGTATTCACACTCTCTGTTTTAGCCGTCACCTTTGTCTCGAACATCTGGGCTCATGAGGTGGCGTCGGCTCCTCTGACTGACAGCGAGTCTAATCCCATCAAACTTGGTTGGATGCAGGGATTTCCGCCACCTCAGGATAAGCTCATCATGCAGCCAGAGTCGGACTTCTTCAGCTTTCCGAAGATGCGCTGGACCGTTTGTCACATCCGTGAACTGATGCCCACTAAAGAAGTGAGCAGAGGCATCGGGGTGCCCGTTCCGATGGCCTATGCCCTAGATAGTGGCATTGACTCAGTCACGTTCAAACCTCTCGGCAGTAATAAGTCCATGACTTGGAAGGCGTCGTTATCGGTAAACTACACAGATGGAATGCTCGTGCTGCATAAGGGGCGGATCGTTTACGAAGCATATTCTGACTGCCTCAACGACATGGGTAAACATGCCGCCATGTCGATGACCAAGTCCCTTACAGGCCTGCTTGCTGAGATCCTTGTCGTTGAGGGGTTACTCAACCCTACTGCCAAGGTTGCAACCATCATCCCTGAACTCAAGGACAGCGCGTTTGGTAGTGCCACCGTGCGACAAGTCATGGATATGACCACATCACTTAAGTACAGTGAGGACTATGGGAATCCAAACGCAGATATCTGGGTTTACTCAAAGGCAGCTAGCCCTTTACCGAAATCGAATGGCTATAAAGGCCCCAACGGTTATTTCGAATATCTGCAAACCCTTAAACAAGACGACATCAAGCACGGCGAGGCTTTCGGTTACAAAACAGTCAACTCTGATGCACTTGGTTGGATTATATCCAAAGTCACAGGAAAAGATATTGCTAGTCTACTGTCTGAGCGGATCTGGATGAAAATGGGAGCAGAGCAGGATGGCTATATGACCGTAGACGCCAAGGGGATCCCTTTCGCGGGCGGTGGATTGAGTGCTGGCTTACGTGACTTGGGTCGAATCGGGCAATTAATGCTGAACAGCGGAAAGATCAATGGGTAGAGGTTATTCCCACAAGAGGTGGTGGAAAATATTCGGGTCGGTGGCGACAAGAAAGCTTTTGCGAAGGCTGGATACAAAACACTTGAAGGCGGCAGTTATCACAGCATGTGGTGGGTCATGCACAACGAGCATGGTGCTTTTGCTGCGAGGGGTGTACATGGGCAGACCATTTATGTGGATCCGGTCGCTGAAATGGTTATCGTGCGGTTCTCGTCTTTTCCTTCGGCTGCAAACTCGAAGATTGACCCAACCTCGTTACCAGCCTATCAAGCTGTAGCCAAGTATCTTATGAAGGATTAAAGGGGAGGGAGTTTGAGGAAAAGAAAACGGCCAAGGTAGGCCGCTTAACAACACAATATAGAACGGTATTCAACTAAAATAAGATTAACTGAATGCCGCTAGCACTTAAGTGCGCTCAACTGGAATCACTAAACTAAAAGATTAGAACTTGTAGTTGTATTGCATTGAGTAGTAAGTTGCATTTGACGTTGTCGTAGCATTGATTGGGCCAAGAATTTCACTTACTTCAGTTAGGTGAGTTTCTTCGCCGCGAACGAATGCGATACCGAAATCAAGGCTAGTGTGGTTAGATAGGGTGTATGTCGCCCCCATAGTGTACCACTGACGGTCAGAGTCTGGGATTGAGATAGAGCTGACTTCACCTACTACACCTTGGTCGTGCATGTAACCTGCACGCAGTGTCCAGCTATCATTAAGTGTGTAAGTACCACCTACACTGAATAACCAAGAGTCATCCCAAGCATACTTTTTTAAAGGTATCTCACCTGGATCAAGAGTAATTTCGTGGAAGTCGCCCCAAGTTGTCATCTGCGCAGTGTAGTGCAGTGCAAACTTTTCTGTTAGCTGGTGGAAACCAGCAACCTGGAAGATATCTGGAAGGGGAATATTGATCTCTTGGTAATCAACAAAACTTGAGGTGACAGTACCATCAGCAGTGAACTCTGGGCTGAAGCGGTAGCTCACACCAAAACGGTTATCGTCATTGATTTCGTATACTGCGCCTACGATACCACCAAATGCGATCCCGTCAGCATCAACATCAACTAAGTCTACTGGAATATAAGTGCCATTTTCTCCAAATGGTAACTCACCAGAGCGAGTGAGTAAGCCAGAACCATAGATCACGTCTAGACCAGCACCCACGCTGAAGTGGTCGTTAATGCGGTATGACGCACTTAGGTTGAAGTTGATGGTAGTAACTTCAGTTTCACCTAGTAAGTCGACTGGTGCTGGTACTTTTCCAAATCCAGGGATCTCTACAGGCTTAGCTAGATCACCCGTATCAGTACCGGTACCGAAGTTACTGAACATAGCCACGCCGTAAGCGAACTTGTCGTTTACTGGGCTAACATAATAAAAGTTAGGGATGATTTTTGCTTCTGCTCCGTCATCGACTCCACCGTAGTGAATATCACCCATGGCAACATCTTTAACTTCAACTTGTACATCAGCATAAGTGACACCCATTGAAAGTTGTTTTTCATCAAACAATGCCATCGCGGCTGGGTTACGGGAAAGCACTGATGCGTTATCAGCTATGACGGCATCACCTGCAAATGCACGGCCAATCCCTGTTGCTGATTGGGCGTTTATCTGAAAGCCTGCTGCCATAGCTTGTGAGCTGGCAAGTGTTACGGCTACAGCTAGCATTGTTTTGTTAAAGCTCTTGTTGAAATTCTTCATCATAACTCTCAATTATTTACGGCCCCACTTTCTGATTGAATGTAAGACTCAATGTGGGATCCATTTATTAGACCAGTGCATAGTAGGGATGGATGTGACGGCCAACAACTCCGACCAGTTAGGTTTGCAAGTTGTGTTTTTGTTAATTTTAAGCAGATAAAAACAATGATAATAGCGGTGGTATTTTAATTAAGGGCTAAGGTGCTTATCTGTAGCAAGATTAAGGGATTGTGCGCATTTGAATAAAGGTTAACACCTTGTAAATCATAGCCTGAAAAATAAATAGTTATTTTGGCGTACACGTGTACGCCAAAATGAAGTTTATCGCTCTGAAAGCCTTATTTATACTATTTAAAGTTTTGAAGTAAATACTCTAAACTGTTCTTTTACAGCGTCCGATGGTGCTGAAATTCGACTGACTATGACACCCGTTAGCGTGGCAAAAATGAAGCCAGGTAAAATCTCATAGACATCAAAAATACCACCGGATAATTGTTTCCAAACGACAACAGTTACAGCACCAACAACGATAGTGGCGACTGCGCCGTTACGGCTATAATCTTTCCAGAAAAGTGAGAGCAGTACCACAGGACCGAATGCCGCACCAAAACCTGCCCAAGCGTAGCTTACTAGACCAAGTACACTGCTTTCTGGGTTAAGAGCAACGATACCAGCGATAACAGCAATGACCAGTACACCGATCCGGCCAACTAACATCAGCTCTTTACTGCTCGCTTCTGGTCGTAACCACTTTTTGTAGAAGTCTTCGGTGATCACGCTCGAACAGACTAACAGCTGAGAATCGATAGTACTCATAATTGCTGAAAGAATAGCGGCGATAAGCAGACCACCGATCCAAGGATTAAATGCGGCGTGGGCCAAATGAATGAATACAGTCTCAGGATTAGTCAGTGGCTCGCTGGCAAAATACAGACTTCCTGCTATCCCAGTTGCTAAGGCCCCAACCAGCGCTATCAGCATCCAACTCATGGCGATACGGCGGGATAATGGAATATCGTTGGGGTTTTTTATTGCCATAAAGCGTGAAAGTATGTGGGGTTGACCAAAGTATCCCAGTCCCCAGGCGAGCAATGAAATTAAACCAATAAAGGTCGTGTTTTCATTAAACATCGTTAGCATTGCAGGATCGATAGCATCGAGAGCACTTTGTGTTTGAGGCTGGGAAAAAATGGCGACAGGCACGATTAACAGTGCAATTAACATTAAGCAACCCTGAAAGAAATCGGTCCAGCTGACTGCTAAAAAACCACCTACGAAGGTGTATGCGACTATGATGCTTGAGCCGATGATTAGGGCTAAGGTGTAGTCCAAACCAAATACTTTTTCAAACAGTATTGCACCACCAACCATACCTGATGAGGCATAGAAGGTGAAAAAAACCAAGATGGTGATGGCTGAGACAAGCTTGATTAATCCCTTGCTGTCCTCAAAACGTTTTTCAAAAAAGTCGGGTAAGGTGAGTGCATTGTCGGTAAATTCGGTATAAACACGTAAGCGCTGCGCAACGAACAACCAGTTTAACCAAGCACCAAATACTAAACCAATGCCGATCCAAGCTTCTCCTAAACCACCGAGGTAAATTGCACCGGGTAAACCGAGAAGTAGCCATCCTGACATGTCAGATGCGCCAACACTTAAGGCAGTAACAGCTGGACCCATGCCCCTGCCACCTAGAATATAGTCGTCGACAGAGTCGGTGGCTTTATAGGCCCAAAGACCGATCCCCATCATGAGGGAGAGGTAGCCGATAAAGGTAATTAAGATAGGTAGTTCAATGCTCATGCTATTGCCATTTCTTGTTATTTTTAAATGTGAGCGACATGCTAGCAGATGTTAGAGGTGAATCTCAAACTGGATGTGAAGTGTGATGTGGAACTTGCTGATGATATGACCTGTCGCGATAAAATATGGTGATAGGTCATATCATCAGTTAAATACGTTAGATGAACGTTTGCTCAACCTCTTTTTTAACGAAATTAATATCTTCGCTTGTCTCGCCCACAAGCAACATATAGGCGTTATCTTTGACAAAACCATTGCCTTTGTACTTATTATCGGCAAAGGCTGCTTCAAGCACCATACGGTGCTCTACTGGTACAATAAAGAGTGTGACCTTACTGTGCTCACCTTGCATAACTAAATGTAAACTTTGAACCCCTTGAAAGTCACAAAAAGTGCTGTAATAAACCTTACCAGGTTGCTGAGTAAAATGAGAATTACCTAAGGTACCTAACGAAGCCAGTTGAAAGTTAACATCAGAGTACTTGACGTTATTATCCGCCTCCATTGCTTTTGTTTCATGGTAAACATGAGCCAGTGCATGTTGACCCAAATCAACCGGAGCCATTCTTAACAGAGTGAAGCTAATTCCAGCTATAAATGCGACAGAAGCGACCATCGCCAGGGTAAACCCAGAACGTCTACGTTGATATTGATGTTGATGTAGCTGTTGATTAAGTAATAGTTTTGCCGCGAGATCTTCGGGGACATCTATGTTTAATGCTCGCTCTATTTTGCAGTCTAGCTTTTTAAGGTCATTAACGAATGCCTCTTGCTCCACCGAGTTATGCATCTCAGACAAAAAGTCTGGATCTTGGCTGTTAGGATCGCCATAAGCCTGTCGTCTAAATTTCAGCTCATCCATTGGATTGACCTCGTACTTGGGGTTGTTCTAATACATCTTTCAATTGGTTACGTGCTCTAAATAATCTGGTCATCACCGTATTACGGTTTAGATCTAAAATTCCTGCTATCTCTTCACCACTAAACCCACCAATAATTTGCAAAAGAAGTGGCTCACGGTACTCAATTTCTAGTTTGGCAATTTGCTTACGGATCAGGTATTGCTCTGCCTGCTCTTCAGAACTGGAGGAGATATGATCTTCAAGACTCTCTTGTTCTACATCGGAATAGTTAAATTGTTTACGTTCAAAACGTCGGGCATTTTCGCGCCTAAGAATAGTGATAAGCCATGCCTTAGCTGCCTTATCATCTTTCAAAGACTCGAGTGAACGCCACGCCCGTAAAAACGTTTCTTGAGTGATATCCTCCGCCACATGTTTATCGCCGCATAGCCAATAGCCATAGCGGAAGATATCTGAGTGGAGTGCCCTGACAAGGCTATCGTATCGTCTTTGTTTACTTACCATGTCTGAATTGACCGTGGTAGTTGATTTTTTATTTCGCGAGAAATTAAACATTTTCGAATTCATGCTGGTTTCAAGTAGCGACAACTGTATGAGTTAGCTTAACCTTATGAACACTAAGTGCAAGAGGTTAATGCAAAGTTAACCTCTTGTGCTCGTGTTTAAAGCTGTGTTAGCTAGGGTTTAGTTTTGCTAGTGGGCTGTGATTTTTTTGTGCTCTTGGGTGCGGTGTAGATTTGACCGCCGATAAAATTAGCGCATAATCCAGCTCGGTCTTACTGCGGCTAAATGCACTTATTTGCAGCTCATTAATGGCAGTGTTAAGCGTCTCTGATAAAGCTGCGATCTCATTGAGTGTCATGGTTTGTTTGTAAGTTTCACTGAAGTATATTTGCAATGTCGAAAGCACTTTTCCGACTTCTTTCTCGTGGCAGGCAACTTCAAATTGTTGTAATGCTGAATCAGTAGGTTTAGCAACATTGGGAGTGGATGTATCATTAACGTTAGGCTTGCCTATGCTTGGCCGTGTAAGTGCTTTACGCCACAGGATCACAGTGATTATCCATAAGGTGGCAAACAGCAGAGTTAACCATGGCCAGAATCCGTTCGTTGATGAAGTTTGAGTCTCAAAGTCTAGAACTGGCAACTCACTTGCTATATTTTGATTGCTAATCACCTTAATAGTACGGGCGGGTAAGCTTGCAAGTTCCTGTTGCTTGGTGAAGGGGTTCCACCACGGGACGCGGATTTCGGGTAAAGTATAAATGCCTGCTTTGGTCGGGACTATTGCCAATGTTTGTGTCAGTTGAGAGACCATCTGTTTATCACGGAGAAAGGTTTTTCTTAGGGATTTTTCTGGATAGCTTTTTAACTCAGGAGGAAGCTGAATCGTTAATTCTGGTAAACTGGTTTCATCTGTGTTGGAAGCTAACAAGTTAATGGTACGAGTGATCGGCGTACCGACCTCATACTCTTGAGGCTCGGTAGGCCAATCTTCATTGAGCGCAACGAGATCCGAAACTAACCACTCTCCGTGAAATTCATTAGGTATTGGGTTGATCAATATGATCTCTTTGGGTGCCTTTGCTTGCATGGGCTTGCTTTCATTAAAGGAAAACATGCCACCACGTCTTGATGATTGCACTAAAACATCACCAGAGAAACCAGCGCCGTCGATGGTCAGCTCTCCAGGTTGATCGGCGATGATGCTATAGGTTCGCTCAATGACTCGATAGCGCTTTCCATTAACTATTTCGGTTTTATCAATATCTTCACCGAGCTGCTTGATTTGCGCCCCATCAGGTGTTGGCGCACTGAGCACGCCTCGTTGCAGATCCACTGCCAGATAAAGTTTAACCTTGTAGGTGATCATCTGACCCACATAAGCTTCATCTGTCGATAAGGTGCCGCGAATAAACAGACTTTCCATCTGTTCAGGTTGACTATTGGCGGTAACGACTGCCAATGAAATAGGGGCGGAGCTAACACCATCGATGGTCAATGCTGGGATCTGAACATTACCAGCGTGCAATGGAGCGAGCAGAACCTGCCAGGTGGTTTTTCTACTCGCATCGAAATTAATAATTTGAGTATTGCGGCTGACACTGGTCCGTCCGACAATAAAGTCTTTAAGTAGGGCTGAAGTATCCAACTTTCCTGTACTGACGTCATCGTCAGCTTCAATGGTCAGCACCAAATATTGTCCCTCGACGGCGGGGTTACGGTCGACGCTGGCTTCGATGCTAGTCAGGGCAAAGCTAGGGAAAGAGGTTGATAGCGTAATGAGGGCTAAAAGAAAAAGTTGTCGTATTAGCACTGTTCGAGATCCTTTGAAATCATATTGAAACCCATGGAAGATATAATATCTTGCTGATTTATATTAAGTAATAGCTTATTAGTATCTACCACTGTTCATGCTCCTTAGATGTTAAGCCTTGCATACGACGTTTCTGATACTCCAGTTGCATCTTATTTCTAAGTAACACTTGAGGGTCATCGACTAAGCCACGCATTGCTCGCTCCATTTCTGGTGTCAGGTCTTCAGGTCCGGATACAGCCTGTGCTGTTTGAGCTTGTTGCTCATTGCCATCAGCTTGGTTTTCATCTTGATTCTGCTGTGGGGCTTGAGCTTCTGCAGTTTGCTCTTGTGCAGCATTTTTTTCCTCTTCAGCTTTAGCTGTCTGCTGGGCTTCAGGGGATTGCTTTGGTTGATCATCAGCGTTCTGAGGCTCATCCTGTTTTTGATTAGGATCCGCTTGCATCTCTGCCTCGTTATCTTGCTCTTGGGATGATTGCTGCTCATTTTGATCTGAATCTGATTGTTCAGAGTTCTGCTGCTGTTCTTTACTATTTTGTTCTGAACCTTGCTCTTGATCTGACTGTTGGTCCTGATCTTTGCCTTTATCTTGTTCGGACTCTTTGTTCTGATCCGATTGCTGATCTTGGTTTTGCTTGTCGTCTTTGTCTTTCTGATCTGAATCTTCATTCTTGTCAGAATTGTCGCTCTTATCTGAGTCGCTTTCAGGCTTATCTTGTTTTTGCTGGGCTAATTTTTCTGCAAGTTGGTGATTGTCTTCTGCACCTTCAAGATTAGGGTCGAGTTCAAGTGCACTTGAATAGCGTTTTGCAGCTTCTTCAAATTCGCCTTTTTGCATCAGAGCGTTGCCTTGGTTATAGAGACCAAATGCGCTGCTATCTTGTTCAAATAAACTGAGTGCCTCGTCATACTCGCCGGCTTTATAGTGAGCACTCGCCTGCCACTGAGGAGAGGTGAAGGTAGTCGATGCATTGGTGTAATCTTGTGTTTTATAAGCCTGCATGCCTTGTTGATCTTTGGTTTTCCATAAATCATCCCAAGTGGAAGCTTCAACAGGGGAGGGCTGATAAATAGCAAAAACCAGTATGGAGGCGACTAAACCGTGTCTAAAACTCAAGAGTACTGGGAGCAGTAGCAATAAAGCGATGTAGGGACCTGCATCTTGCCAGACTTCGCCGTTAAGCTCTGTGGCTTTAGTGTCGCCACTTGTGTCTAACCATGAGGTTAATTGTTGTAAATCAGCGCCATCGCTTCGAAAGGGAACCAAAATGCCATCAGCGCTTTGGGTTAGTTCATTGAGCTGTGAATAATCTGTTTTGGCAATCACCACCTGATCGCTTCTATCGCGCAATAGTTGCCCTCCAGGTAAACGGATAGGCGAGCCTTGTTTACTGCCTAATGCCAATATTGAAAGGCGGTATTGCGTGCCTTGCAGTACTTTTTTAGCTGCATTAATCTGATTTGTGCTTACCCCATCGGTAAGTAAAATAATATCGCCACGAATATGGCCACCCTGCGTAAGAAGGCTTTTTCCTTGTGCTAATGCTGCGGGCAGGTTCGACCCTCTCACTGGCATTATGTCCGGTGAAAGAGTGGGTAATAAGTTGAGTAATGTCGCTCTGTCTCGCGTCAGTGGACTGATGGTAAACGCATCGCCAGCATAGGCGATAAGTCCTGTCTCTCCCTCTGTTAAAGCTTCAATCAGATCCGTTGCTTTAAATTTTGCCTGGGTCAGTCTATTGGGGGACAGATCCGTTGCGTACATCGACAGGGACATATCCATGATAATGACTCGACCTTGTGCAGCTTCATAAACGGGTAAAGATTGCTTAGATATTGCTGGTCCAGAAAGTGCAAGCACGGCAATAAACCAAGATACAGCGAGATAACCTAGATTGCTACGTTTAACTTGTTGGCTTTTTGATACTAAAAAATTGGCTAGATGGGGGGAGATATAGTGACTCCAGTTGGAGTTTAATCGCTCGCTCTTCCAGATCAATATTAAGATGATAAGCAAAGGTAGTAGCGCGAAAAACCATTCGGGGCGTAGGAAATGCAACATGATTATTTTTTACCCCAGTTCATATTTAAGCGTCTTATCATCGGAAGTTGAGATAAGGTCATTAAGATGCTGACGAATAATGCCACTGCTAATGGCAGATAAAAAAGCTCTGATTGAGGGCGGTAGCTGATTTGATCTCGGCTAATCGGCTCAAGTTTATCTATCTCTTGGTAGATTTGTTCTAACTCTTGGGCATTTCTGGCTCGAAAGTATTGACCACCCGTGGTTTCAGCCAGTGAAGTGAGCTGGTTTTCATCCAGATCCATTGATGGATTGACTTGCTCTTTACCAAATAGGGTTCGACGCTCCATCACATCAGCGCCTACTCCAATGGAATATATTTTGATCCCACGTTTAGCCGCAATTTGTGCCGCTTGCTCTGGAGATATTGAGCCTGAGTTATTAGAACCATCGGTTAACAGGATTAATACACGGTTACTTTCTTCAACCAAATCGAAACGTTTCACCCCTAGGGCGATAGCTTCGCCTATTGCCGTTTGTTTGCCGACTAATCCAATTTGGGCTTCTTTAAGGAACTGTGCAACCGAGCGCCTATCTTGGGTTAATGGGGCTTGAAGGTAAGCATGATCAGCAAATAAAATGAGTCCAAGCTTGTCACCTTTGCGACGCTCGATAAAATCACTAACTACACTCTGAACCATGGTAAATCGATTGACGGTTTGCCCTTCAAGTACCATATCTTCAATCTGCATGCTACCAGAGAGATCAACCGCCACCATAAGGTCACGACCTTTGCTCGGTAGCTCGATAGGATCACCCATCCACAGTGGACGAGCAACGGCGACAATCAATAACATCCACACTAGCCAGTAAGCTTTACGGGATGCTGGGGCTTGTTCTATCTGTTGACTGCCATTTTGAACGATACCAGGAAGGTGTAAATGACCACTAATCTCTACATCTTGCTGTTTTTTCCGAAATATTAAGGGTAAAGGTAACAGTAGAAGTAACCATGCCCATGCGAGTGTTAGCATTTAACTTCTTGCTCCTGCTTCTGTGCATATTGTTGTGATTGTGAGTGGTTACTTGTCTTCGCGGTGAGGGGCAAAGCCTCTTTTAGCCAGAGTTTGGCTAACTGTTTCAATTCTTGGGCCTCATCGGTTGTTAGCCCTTGCTTTTGGTAACGCAGGTCTAAAAGTCGATGTAGTGCTGGTGTTGCATGCTTCACTTGCTGATCCATCCAGGCGTACCAAATTTGTCCCTGCAATCCAGCGACTTGTTCTCGTGGAAGGTAGCTGATGGCGGCACGTTTAATTAAGGTATTTATGTCAACAGAGATATTTGCGCTGTTGATATCGAGAAGTTCGAGTTCAATGATGACTGCCCGCTTTGCTGCTGCGCGTTTGTATCTACGTGTTAGCCAGACGACGCTGAAGATAAGAGTACTTACCAGTATCAAGAGCACTAGCCAGTAGCCGAGGGCTATAGGCCAGTTCTCTACTATTGCTGGAGTGTGGATATCTTTTAATGCTTCTAGTGCTGGATTAATCGCTGTTGCTTGCATTATCTTAATGCCCCTAACTGATCGTTTAAACTTTTCCCAGCATCTATAAAACGGGTCTGAACATTCAGTTTTTGCATCATGTCAGTAAAGTGAGTTTGTGAACTGAGTTGTTTTTTCAACCAGGCATCATAACCCGCTCTATTAAGCGTCACCTCTTTATTGCCCTCTTTGACTGGCAGTTGGAACTGTTTGGGCAAAGCTAACGTGCCTTGTCTTAAAGGATCGGTTATGAGAAAAGCCCCCATATCACAGTGACGCTTGAGATCAGACAATGGTGCAAGGCAGGCTTCATTGAAGTTACTGCCGTCGCTGATTATCCAGATTAAAGAGCCGGGTTTTGCGATGCGCCTTAGTCGCTGACATGCACGAAACAGATGTTCTGGTTCAGCTTGATACTCTGAAAGTTGACTCAACTGTTTTTCATGTAACGATTTGATCCCTGAGATAAGCTGCAAGATGCCTTGTTGACGGCTTCTGGGTTTTAACTCCAGATGTTCTTTCTCTGTGGCAATCAGGGCACCGAGTCGATCGCCATGTTGAATCGCACTCCAGCCTAACGTGGTGGCTAAGTGTGCGGCTTGTACTGATTGAAGTAATAAGCTTGAACCAAAATAGAGGCTGTGGCTAAGATCCAGTAAGATAAGTACCGGACGTTCACGCTCCTCTACAAATAACTTAGTGTGCACCTTGCCTGTTCGAGCAGTGACTCGCCAGTCAATGGTTCGCACATCATCACCAGGTTGATAATGACGCACCTCTGCGAACTCCATTCCCCGACCTTTGATTAAGCTGGCTCTGTGGCCCGCTAAATTAGCACGCGCCTTAGATCTCTTTTCTGGTAAAGCTCTGGCGATGGTTTGACAAGCCAACAGCTCTTTTTGTGTCAGGTTAACCCCGTCAGAAAAAAGCGGTAGTCTAGTATCGGCCATTTAAGGTACCGCAACTTGAGATAGAATATGGTTAATCACATGATCGCTGGTGATACCTTCAGCTTGTGCCTGATAGCTCAATAGCAGTCGGTGTCTTAATACGTTAGGTGCAACGGCTTGAATATCTTCAGGTGACACAAAATCACGTTCATATAACCAGGCACGGGCACGGGCACAGCGCTCAAGAGCTAAGCTTGCACGTGGACTGACGCCATATTCGAGCCAAGAGGCTAGCTCATCACTGAATTTTTGTGGTTGACGCGTTGCCATAATAATATTGACGATGTAATGTTCAAGAGGTTCAGCAAGATAAAGTTCAAGAGACTCTTCACGGGCCTCAAAAATATCTTTCTGAATAATAGGCTCAACGGTGGGCGCATCTTGTTTAAGTGCTTCCTTGCGAGACATACGCATGATTTGAAGTTCTGTCTCAGCACTGGGGTAATCAAGATTAAGATGCATTAAAAAACGATCCAACTGAGCCTCGGGGAGAGGGTAGGTGCCTTCGTTCTCTAATGGGTTCTGAGTGGCCATCACTAAAAAGAGCTCAGGTAGTTTGTAACTGTTCTTTCCTACTGTGACCTGACCCTCTGCCATCGCTTCAAGCAGTGCCGATTGCACTTTTGCTGGAGCCCTGTTGATCTCATCGGCCAAGATAAGATTATGGAAGATAGGACCCGGTTCAAATTCGAAACTTGAAGTCTGGGCACGATAGATATCAGTACCAGTGAGATCCGCTGGCAATAGATCTGGGGTGAATTGAATCCGATGAAAATCCCCTTCGACACCATCACAAAGTGCTTTTACAGCACGGGTTTTAGCCAAACCTGGTGGCCCCTCAACCAGTAAGTGCCCATCAGCTATCAATGCTATTAGTAGGTTTTCGGTCAGGATGGGTTGTCCTAAAATGACCTTATTCAGGTATTCGCGTAATGCGTGAAATCGACTCAAAGGCATGATGATACTCGGTTATTTTAGTTTGTTTGGTTATAGACCATTAACATGGTAAAAAATTCCCATAGGGTTTGGCTAGTGCCAATTTACCATTTGTGTAAAAAGTGGTCATTATTGTATGGCTTATATAAACGCCAGTTTGTCGTTTGAGCTACATTTACATATTTTTTATAGGTTTAAATAGAACCATGGAGCTTCAGATAAGCTTCATTAAACATTGTTAATCCAGACTTTTATATATTTATTTTAAATGAAAACCAAACAAGTGTTTAAAACTTTATCGTAAGAAGTTAGAATCAGATCACATTTTAATGGTCAGACCTGTTATAAAGGATATCCGTTTATTGGGTCGGTTCGTTAATAGCCGCAGGGACATAATATCGTCGGCCGCTGAAACAGCGAGACGTATAAGAAGAGGGTGAAAAATGAGTCACAGACAACAGGTAACGAACGCTAAGGGCGATCGTATTGCGATAGTAACCGGGCTTAGAACGCCTTTTGCGAAGCAAGCCACCGCATTTCATGGTGTATCAGCATTAGATATGGGCAAGATGGTTGTCAATGAACTGCTTTCACGCTCAGAACTTGATCCTAAAGAGATACAACAACTAGTCTATGGACAAGTGGTGTTGATGCCTGCTGCACCCAATATTGCTCGTGAAATCGTGCTAGGCACGGGGATGGATGTCACCACCGATGCTTATAGTGTTACCCGTGCTTGCGCCACCAGTTTCCAGTCAACGGTGAATATAGCCGAATCGATTATGACAGGTAATATTGATATCGGCATTGCAGGTGGTGCAGATTCATCCTCTGTTGTGCCCATCGGAGTGTCAAAGAGGCTGGCCATTGCCTTGGTCGATCTTAATAAGGCGCGTACATTTAGCCAAAAATTGGCAATTTTCCGTCGTCTTGGATTAAAAGATCTTCTGCCCGTCCCACCAGCTGTTGCTGAGTTTTCAACTGGGCTGTCCATGGGGCAGACTGCTGAGCAGATGGCGAAAACCTACAACATTAGCCGCGCCGATCAAGATGCATTAGCGCATCGTTCTCACACACTAGCGACTGAAACCTGGAATGCGGGTCATCTGGCTCAAGAGGTGATGACGGCTCATGTTCCGCCTTATAAAAGCTTTATTGAGCGTGATAACAACATACGTGAAAACTCTTCGCTTGAATCCTATGCCAAGTTAAGACCTGCGTTCGATCGCAAACACGGTACAGTGACCGCTGCGACAAGTACGCCACTTACCGATGGTGCTTCAGCTGTTCTCTTGATGAGTGAAAGCCGTGCTAAGGCACTGGGTTATACGCCTATCGGTTATATAAAAAGTTACGCATTTAGTGCCATTGATGTGTGGGAAGATATGTTGATGGGACCCTCTTATGCGACCCCTTTGGCACTTAAGCGTGCAGGGATGGAGCTTGAAGATCTGACCTTGATAGAGATGCATGAAGCGTTTGCAGCACAAACATTAGCCAATATGCAGATGTTTGGTTCGAAAAAATTCGCCGCTGAAAAACTAGGTCGTAACCGTGCGATTGGTGAGATAGATATGAGCAAGTTTAACGTGCTAGGTGGCTCTCTTGCTTATGGTCATCCATTTGCAGCAACCGGAACTCGACTCATTACCCAAGTGTGTAATGAGCTTAAACGTCGCGGCGGCGGAACGGGATTAACGACCGCGTGTGCAGCGGGTGGTTTAGGTGCGGCAATGATAGTTGAAGTGGAGTAGATGATAATGGATAAGACATTTAAGTTAACTAAACGTGAAGATGGTATTGCCGTACTGACCATGGACGTCCCTGGTGAGACGATGAATACCCTAAGAGCTGAGTTTGGACCTGAAATCAGCCAAGTGTTAGCTGAGATTAAAAGCGACAGTAGCATTAAAGGTTTAGTGCTTATTTCTGGCAAAAAAGACTCTTTTGTCGCCGGCGCCGATATCTCAATGCTAGATGCATGTGAAACGGCGGCAGATGCAAAACAATTATCACAGCAAGGTCATCTTGTATTTAATGAACTTGAGTCATTAACCATTCCAGTCATTGCAGCAATCAATGGAGCTTGCCTTGGTGGCGGGCTTGAGTTGGCGCTAGCATGTCATCAGCGAGTGTGTAGTGATAACAATAAAACCATCATGGGTGTACCAGAAGTTCAGTTGGGGTTACTTCCTGGCGGTGGTGGAACACAAAGGTTGCCTAGGTTGGTTGGGATAACAACGGCACTAGATATGATGTTAACGGGTAAGCAGTTAAGACCTAAACAAGCATTAAAAATGGGATTAGTCGACGATATGGTACCTGAGTCAATATTACTGCAAACCGCAGTTGAGATGGCTCTGCAAGGTAAACGTGCGCCTAAGAAGCCTAAACTGTCATTGGTTAATCGCATACTTGAAGGATCTAACATTGGCCGAAATATTATTTTTGACCAAGCAGGAAAACAGGTACAGAAAAAGACCCAAGGCAACTTTCCTGCACCAGATAAAATTATTGACTGCGTTCGACAAGGTATGGCTAAAGGTATGGTGAAAGGGCTTGAAGTTGAAGCGGGTCACTTTTCCGAACTAGTGTTGTCTAAAGAATCTGCAGCACTAAGAAGTATCTTTTTTGCCACCACCGAGATGAAGAAAGAGAGTGGCGCAGGTGATGCCAAGCCACGCAATATCAAGAAAGTGATGGTATTGGGCGGCGGTTTGATGGGCGGTGGCATTGCCTCTGTCACAACGACTAAAGCCAAAATTCCAGCGCGTGTTAAAGATATCAGTGAGCAGGGGCTGAGTAATGCACTGTCATATGCTTACAAGTTGTTAGATAAAGGGGTAAAGCGTCGTCATATGACACCCGCTGTGCGAGATAATATCATGTCCTTAATGACAACAACGACTGAGTATAAAGGCATTAAAGACGCAGATATCGTGGTTGAAGCGGTATTTGAAGATTTAGCTCTAAAGCACCAGATGGTGAAAGACGTAGAGCGTGAATGTGGTGAGCACACTATTTTTGCATCGAACACCTCTTCATTACCTATCTCTCAAATTGCAGAAGCTGCCAGTCGCCCTGAAAATGTGATCGGTTTACATTACTTCTCTCCAGTCGAGAAAATGCCGCTCGTTGAAGTTATCGCCCATAAGAAAACATCGGCAGAAACAATTGCTACTACGGTTTCCTTTGCCCGTAAGCAAGGTAAAACACCGATTGTGGTTCAAGATGGTGCAGGCTTCTATGTGAACCGAATTTTGGCTCTGTATATGAACGAAGCTGCACAGCTTCTTCTTGAAGGTAAATCTGTTGAAAAATTAGATAAGGCGCTGGTTAAATTTGGTTTTCCAGTTGGCCCTATGACTCTACTTGATGAAGTTGGCATCGATGTTGGTGCTAAAATCTCACCTATTTTAGAGCGTGAGCTTGGGGAGCGCTTCAAGGCTCCAACAGCCTTTGATAAGCTACTTAGCGATGAACGTAAAGGTCGCAAGAATAACAAAGGCTTCTATCTTTATGGCAACAAAGCCAAGAAGGCTAAGCAAGTCGACACTTCTGTTTATGGAGTATTAGGCTTATCGATACCAGCTAATAGTGACGCTAACGCCAGTGAGCTTGCTGAAGTGTCACAGCGCTGCGTAGTACAGATGCTCAATGAGGCTGTTCGTTGTCTGGAGGAGGGGATCATTGCTTCACCAAGAGACGGTGATATAGGGGCTATTTTTGGCATTGGCTTCCCACCATTTCTTGGTGGGCCATTCCACTATATTGATACTTTAGGTGCCACAGAGTTGGTGACTAAACTTGAAGCTTATCAAGAACAATTTGGCGATAGGTTTGCACCATGTAATCGTCTGAAAGAGATGGCTTCGGGTAGTGAAAAGTTCTTCAATTAGATTTTGTGGCGGTAGCCTGAGCTGGTTTGTTGGGTTATTGCGACTTTTTCTGTTTAAAAATGCGGCAAGCTATTGCCGTTTTTTTTTTGCCTATACGGAAATAGTTAGCCTACTTTAGACGGTATTGTTATAGGTTACAGGTCAAGGCCCTGTGCAGATTGTATTGCCATATACTTCTAGTACACGGCTCTGTGTTACGGCAATTAGTGTTTCAGTGGCATGATGGGAGCAACTGATTCTTGCAAAGAACATGCTCTGGTATGTTCCCGACATACTTAAGACCATGGAGATCAGGTGTTGCGAATGCACGACTGGATGGTCTATTCTGTTCCATACAAAATGAGACATTTCTTCCTTTCCTTGGAAGTCAGATTCAGGAGGTAGAGTCACGCAGGAGTCGTTACTTAGGATGCTAGAGCCGAGCAGAAATTAATGACCTTGGCCTAGAGGCGCTAAACTCTCGCTGAGCGATCACATCTTTATACCGGTTGGTATAAAAGGGCTATCAATATAATCTCATTATGTAACGAATAAAAATGGAGCCTAGGCTCCATTTTTATCTCAGTAGTTCACATTTTAGCTGTTGAACTCTAATGCCACCACCCCTTGGCAGGGATAATTTCCAAGTGATTAAGCCCTTCAGGAAGTTGTACTTGTTTACGCTCTGTTTTATTGATAAAACCAAGAGCTTTCATTATTGAATCAAACATAATCATTCTCCTAGAATTTTAAGCAATGTCAGAGTTGATGAATTTAACATGTGGAACTCTGGCTGTTTGTAACGGCTTAAATTTAACATGTGGAACTCTGGCTGTTTGTAGCGGCTTAAACTTCACATGTGGAACTCTGGCTGTTTGTAGCGGCTTAAACTTCACATGTGGAACTCTAGCTGTTTGTAGCGGCTTAAACTTCACATGTGGAACTCTAGCTGTTTGTAGCGGCTTAAACTTCACATGTGGAACTCTAGCTGTTTGTAGCGGCTTAAACTTCACATGTGGAACTCTGGCTGTTTGTAGCGGCTTAAACTTCACATGTGGAACTCTGGCTGTTTGTAGCGGCTTAAACTTCACATGTGGAACTCTGGCTGTTTGTAGCGGCTTAAACTTCACATGTGGAACTCTGGCTGTTTGTAGCGGCTTAAACTTCACATGTGGAACTCTGGCTGTTTGTAGCGGCTTAAACTTCACATGTGGAACTCTGACTGTTTGTAGCGGCTTAAATTTCACATGTGGAACTCTGGCTGTTTGTAGCGGCTTAAACTTCACATGTGGAACTCTGGCTGTTTGTAGCGGCTTAAATTTCACATGTGGAACTCTGGCTGTTTGTAGCGGCTTAAACTTCACATGTGGAACTCTGGCTGTTTGTAGTGGCTTAAACTTCTCATGTGGAACGCTTGAAAGAAGTAACTGATTAGAATTCGTTGATGGGATGTCAAATGCCATAGTGGGTGCTGATAATATCAGGGCGATAGATGTAGCTAATACTTTAATCATATTATTCTTCTCTCAAGTTATTGAAAACACCAAATCATGTTTTCGAATTATTAAAGGTTGCCATTATTTTTGACACTTGAGATGAATGTTGCAGTTGTTATGCCATGTTTTCAATACCTTGTGCTTTTTGTTGTGTATTGTGTTTATTTAGGTTGATTTTCTGTATTTTTGAACTACGTCAGACTCGATGAAATTTTTATTCAACAGTTTACTAAAGTCATCCTCTGTTACAGGCTTACTAAATATGAACCCCTGAATCTCTTCACAGTTCAACGCTTTAAGTATACTGAGTTGTGATGCATCCTCAACGCCTTCACCAACGACTGAAAGCCCCATGTTATGGGCTATAGTGATAATTGAATCGACCATTTTCAGATCTCTATCTGATTTGTCGATATCATCGACGAATGCTTTATCAATTTTCAATGTATGGATTGGAAAGCGTTTCAGATAGGAGAGTGATGAATAACCAGTGCCAAAATCGTCCAATGCTAAACTGACCCCCATTTTAGAGAGTTGCTGCATCACCTTAATCGCTTTCTCTGGCTGCTTAATGACGGTTCCTTCAGTGATCTCAAGTTCTAGGTTTTCTGCTGGTAGCTGAGTGAGTCGTAAAATTGACTCTATTCTTTGTTGTAGATCTGGCAGTGCGAATTGATACGATGATAAATTGACGGCAACCCTACCATCAAATAAACCTAAACTGCGCCATTTTTGTGTGGCGAAGCAGGCCTTCTTCATAACGAGGTCTCCAATATCAACAATCAATCCATTCTCTTCGGCTAAAGGAATAAATTCACTTGGGGGTATTAGGCCGTGCACTGGATGGTTTAGCCTAACTAACGCTTCCATTCCTGCCATTTTTCCGGTTTTTAAGGCTATTTTAGGTTGGTAATACACTTCAAATAGATCATCTCTGAGCCCTTCACGAATAAGATTTTCAACTTCTAATTGTCTGATTGCATTTCGATTGATCGATTCAGAATAAAATTGGTAACGATTGCCACCGCCTGATTTTGCATGATACATAGCAATATCAGCTTTACGTAATAGTGCTTGTTCGTTTTGATCATCTTCTGGGTAAAGAACAATACCGATGCTTAGACCAACGACGACTTTTTCAGAGGTTATTTCAAATGGGCTAACAAAAGCATCGATAACATTATTTGCTATGACTGCACTGGACCCGATATCCGGGTTATTATCGACTAAGATGGCAAACTCATCACCACCTAAACGGTAGATACTGGTGTGGTAAGGAACCGTCGCTTCGATCCGTTTCGCGACTTTAATCAGTAGTTCATCGCCGACTTGATGACCCATAGAGTCGTTAATTTTCTTAAAATTATCCAGATCGAGTACCATCAATGTATGGTGGGTATCTCTTTTAACTAAATTTCCTAAAGTCACCATTAAGCTTGAACGGTTAGGCAAATTAGTCAGCAGATCATTGTTCGTCAGTTTTCTAAGTTCTTCCTCTTGCTGCTTACGACGCGAAATATCTGAAAAAACACCAACATAATGTGATAATTGACCTTGTTCGTCATAGATAGCATCAACGGTTAGCTCCATCAAGAAGCTGGTACCGTCGCCTTTAGCAGATTCAACATCGTTACTCCAACTCCCTTGTTGGTGTAAGATGGAGCGAATTTGTTCGGAATAGCTATCTGGGTATAGATCGAATTTAAATAGGGAGCTTATAAATTGTTCTCTAGGTATCAGGCTCAATTCACAACAAGCTTCATTGACCTCAACAAAAATAAAGTTATTGTCTAAAATAAACATGCCTTCGGATATATTGGCGATGGCGCGTTCAAACAAGCGAAGCTGTTCTTCGGCATTTTTAAAGTTGTTAATATTCTTGATTGTTCCTGTCATACGTAAGGGGTTGTCTTTCTCGTCTCGTTCGACTATTTTTGCTCTGTCTAAGATCCATACCCATTCGTCGGATTTACCTTTAACTCGATATGCCGCTTCAAAATGGTCAGTTTTACCCGAGAAATGACTATTAAGGGCTGTAGTGACACGCTCTTGATCCATAGGATGAATGTTACTCTCTTCCCCGTTTTCTCCTGATCTTTTACCGTCTCTGGGGAATTCTAATGAGCCCCAGATGTTAGATCTGTATATCTGTCCGGTTTCAATATCCCAATCCCACATCTCATCGCCGCTTCCCCACAGAGAAAGTTTGAGTCTCTCTTCTGATTTTGCTATCTGTTTTTGAACTTCACGGCGACGAAGAATAGCTTGTACGATCACAGCAGAAATTATTAGTGTGACAATGAAATAGACTAGCTTTGCCTGCTTAGACAACCACCAAGGTGGGGTTACCAAAATATTTAGACTTTTTATCTCTCCTTGACCTTGAGTCAAGGGATCAAAAGCGTATATGTTAAAAGTATATTCACCGGGTGAGAGGTTAGTGTAAGTTGCTGAGTTTATTCCTTCAGAATGAATCCAAGATTCAGATAGTCCCTGCATTTGATATATGTAGTCAATGTCTTTACTCCCATGGCCAGGGCTATTAAACTTCAGTGTAAAAGGGTAGTCAGAATATTTTAAGAATATTTTTTCTGTTGAGGATATGTTTTCTTTTAATATAGTGCTGCCAATACTGATTGGGACGTTAAAAACTAACAGATCTTTTATATTGACTTTAGGTGCTTTTGAAGAAGAAAAAATACTGTCAATATTCCTCATTGATATTGAACTGATGCCAGATATCCCACCAAGTAATATAGTGTTGTCAAGCTTTAGTATAGATTGTGCATTGTACTCGTCTTGGCTTCCATAGTTACTTGAAAGTGATATTGATTTTTTACTTTTTATTTTGGTAATTATTAATTCTTTTATTGATGTAGAGTAAATGTAATTTTCATCTGAAAAAATAGAATAAATAGGTCTGTTGTTTGAATATATTTCTTCAACCTTGTTGTCGGCGTGACTATATTTTAACAGTGATGTGTCTGTACCAAAGTAAATATCATTGCTGTTTTGAGACAAAGCTATACTTATTACTATTTCTTTGGGGAAAATATTTTTAATTTCGCCATTTGTTATTTTGAAAAGTCCGCCTTGTGTTGCAACCCAAAGAGATGTTTTCGATTTTTTAATATCAAAAACAGGATTGCCAATATCAACATTGTATTCTACAGTAATTTGTTTGTTTTTAGATACTTCTATAACTTTTCCATTTGTTGTTCCTGCGTATATGCTTTCATTGAACTGTGAGTTGTCGATAGCAAAAAATGCTTCATTACTTATGACTTCTCTATAGTGAGTTAGTTTATCAATTGACAATAAACCTTCTGTTGTCGCTACAAATAAGCTATCTCCTAAAGTGGTCACCTGTTTTGGACCTTCAACATTGGTATTATATTTAGTAATTACTTCATTTGATTTGTTATATAGATCAATATTCTTAGATCCAGTTGTTACTAATATGTTTGATTGTAATCCTTTAGTTATTGACCAAACGTTTTCATTTTTTATATCTAAAGTCGATACTATATTGTTATCATCATAATTTACTAGGAAACCTATATTGTGAGTTGTTATATAATTTGTTTTTTTTCCTCTTATAATTTTAGGATTTGTAATTTTGATGTTTTTTAAATCCAACCTATTAATGTTTATTTCTGTGAAGTCACTATTAATAGAGTAAGTGTGTTGATCTTTTATAGATATGTATCGATCTGATAATGCTGTGAGATTTGAATAGGTATTGTTATTTATTTTTTTTATTTTATCTTCCGAGATCTGAAAGACACCCTCAGGTTTTACCATTAGGATTTCATTATTCATATTTACTATATCTGTCGTATGGCTACTTAACAATGTTTGTTGATGATTTTTAATTAATATAATGTCACCTATATAATTTCTTACATATAGATTTTCTTTATTAAAAATTATTTTTTTTATACCATTGAAATCACCTTTTATGGATTTTATAAGATCTAGTTTATTATTTAGGAAGATAATTTCATTTTCTGTCCCGACTACAATCTGAGCATTGTGCTCTGTTATCGTCCATATTGGCTGAGTGCGTAGGTTATTAGCTAGAGTAAAGTCATCGCTAGTTTTGTTATAAATGACTAATCCTTTGTCAGTGCCTACAAATAAATTAGCACTTATCGAAAAATAAATACTTCTAATGAATGAACTCGGTAGAGAGTTTTCTTCTTTGGAAGAAAAATAATGTTTAAACTCACTGCCATCGAAGCGGTTTAGTCCATTCAAAGTTCCAATCCAAGCAAAGCCCTCAGAATCTTCAACAAGTGAAGTCACTGTACTTTGAGAAAGCCCTTCCGAAACACCATAGTTTTTTACTTTTAAAAGTTTTGGTGTGTGAATAGACTCTATAACTTCCTGTTCAGTTATAGAGTTAAACTCTACAGCAACCGACTGGCCAAAAATGCACAGGGTCAATAGTAAAGATATGGTTATTTTCATAAGCGCGTTAGGCATCATTTTTAGTTTAATTATTAGTTAGTAATGCGGGAGCAACAGTTACTTAACCTTACCTTTTCAGAAAGTGAACGATTTGTCAAAGTATCACTTGCTTTTACGGTGATAATTTTGACTATTTTTATTTTAAAAAACGAGCTTTATTCTGAATAATGTATTCAAACGTTGTTTTATCATGATTTTCTTTGCTTATTAGTGATTAGTATTGAGTGGAAGGCTTCTTTTATGATGATATATAAACAGCTTGATACAGCTATTAATTGACTAAAATTTACTCGGTGTAGTTTATTGTTATGATGAGAAGCTTTATTCATGTAAGGGGATAAGTTCTCACGGTTAAATTCGACAAATTGCCGATAACCGCGAGCCTTATTGTTTCAAGAAGTCTTAATAGTAGAATTTTGCCGATTTTTCTTTAAAGCTTCTCAAATCCGTGATCATCTTGTCAGAGGTTAATCGCTCCTGTTGTTGGTGGTTTTCACCTGTTGTAAACAGGACTAAACGGTCGCTGTGTTTACTACGCATCTTTTGCATCATGAATTTTATCATGTCAGAACGAGTTAGCTTTGTGATCTCTTCTACGACAAGCTCTCTCTGGTTAAATTGATAGTCTTTGTTGCCAATACTTGACCAATATCTTTGCCCTCGGGTTTTCAGGTTTGGATCATGTTCCATTACTTGGTTAATTAATCCTTGTTTCGTCAGTTCCCATTGTTCATTGGTTATCTGCAAGATGGCATAGTTAAAATCAGCAATAAACTCATCAATCGCTTCTAGTAGTTGGAGCGGACCACATGTTGGCGATTGGATATAAAAGATCATCCCAGGATATCGATTTAAGGGTAGGTAACCAGTACCTACCATGTAACCAAGTTGCTTTTTAGTTCTAAGTTCATGGAAAAAGGTCGATGACATGGTGTGGTTCAATAAGCTAAATAAAGCCATCATATCAGGGGTTGAGGAGTCTGCTTGATAATAGACGATAATACTGCTGTCTTGGTGTGTGACCATCAGCTCTCGCATTAAGGTACCACGTCCTGAAAGGTTGACTAATTCCCTTTCAGACTCTCTACTGGGGGAGGTGACTAATGATAAGATATGCTCGAGTCGTTTACCCAATGTTTGAGCTTCACTGACTAACCAATCTCCGTACACCAAGCCTTCAAGGTGTATTTTTTCATAAAAACTTCTTACATGATTGTGCAAGTCATCTAAGGTGATTGATTCGAGCTCTTCAGCCATACGAGATGGCTCGTAACTGCGTTTTTGCAGAGAGACGGTTAAGCTAGTAAAAATTTGTGAGATAGGTTTGGCCCGGATTTGGTTATACCAGTTTCTTAAAATTTGGCGCTTTATAAGGTCAAATCTATCTTGGGTAAAGTTTCGCTCCCTGGCTTTCTCGATCAATAGTGCGAGTAGCACTTCCTGTTTGCCAGTAAATCCGGTGAGATGAAGAGTGATCCCACCTTGATGGGGATATATGTTGTAACTTAATCCTGCCACTTCAGCTTGATAGGTATATTCAATTAGATAATCGAGTAACATCTCAACATATAATCGAGTTAACGCGGCATTTCTTGGCGAAGAAGCGGCTTGGCTGGAGTCTAGCGATAGGTATAAATGCCCTTTAGGTACATTGAATTCATCATCTTTTCTGTGCCAGATCCGGTAGCCTTGTTCTTGGGATACAATAACTGGAACGTGAGTTTGGCTTTTTTCATCTCTTGCGAATGAATCGGAGATAATAAAAGGGTTGCGCTTAGGTAAAGTAAGCTCCGCACGGATTTTTACTTGGCTCCAACGATTTAACTTTTCTCTTGAAATCGGCTTTATTTGGTATGGGGTATGGTACCAAGCAGCTTGAGTATTGGTTTCAAGTTCAGATGAAATTATCTGAATGCGCATATTTGAAGGCGTCATCATATTGAGTAGTTTCAAGGTTTCTGGCACATTAAGGCCATCCATTTTATAGTCACCAAAGACCAGATCTTCGATATCATAGTGATGCATATTTATGCTGAGATGGCTAGCGAGATCCAGAGGTTTAATCTGCTCTTGATATTTAAATGCTAACTTGAGCAGGTTAGCTCTTTCTTGGTATCGCCAGTCCTGCATGGCTTGAGTTTTAATTAGTTTAAGATATTCAAAGGCACAATCTATAACGGTATCGAGTTCTAAGACCCCTTTATCAGTGAGTTGGATACTGATATTAAAATCTTTAAAATTATAGCCATTGACCCCACCACCAGCAGAAAGGTTAACGGCGTAGCCATTATCTTTGAGATAGGAGAGTAAGCTGCCATGGCCTTCGTAACCTAAAAGATGACTGATAAAGGTGAGCGGCTTGTGTTTATAGTAGGGATCAATTTCAGGCAAACAGAAGGTGATAGCCACTCGTTTCTGATCTTTTATCGGAATGATATTGATGCGAGTTTGTAGTTGTTCAGCTTGGTATATTGGTACATCAGGGTATTGCTTGGTTAGCTGTCGATTCTCGATATTGCTGAAAAACTGTCGAGCCAGCAGCTCAAGCTCTGCAAGCGATAAAGGAGCAACAAGGCAAAGTGTCATCAAGTTTGCACTATAGTGACTAAGATAAAAGTTGAGTAGTTCTTCTCTTAATTCTGTTTGATCTCCGTTTAGGGTTTCCAAGTTACCGACTGAAAATTTGGAGAAAGGGTGCTCCGGATTAACGGTCTCCTTCTGAACCTGATAAGTTCTGCGAATGTCATCTTTAAGTTTAAGACTAAATTCAGACTCGATAGCATGTCGCTCACGATCAACTAAGTCTTGGTCAAACAAAGGGGCAATAAAAAATTGGCTGAATCGATCTAGTGACTCTACAAATACATCGGTATCAATGCTAAAGAAAAAGTTAGTTTGTTCAGTACCAGTCCACGCATTGTTACTGCCACCGTGTTGATTAATGAATGCATGGTACTCCCCAGAATCTGGGAATTTTTCAGTTCCAAGAAAAAGCATATGTTCAAGAAAATGAGCCATGCCTGGGCGTGAGACTGGATCGTCAAAATGACCGACATTGACGGCCATTGATGCAGCTGCTTGGTTGGCCAATGTATCTTCGACTAGTAATACCGACAACTCGTTGTCTAATTTAAGGTATTGATAGCGGCGGTGATCATTTGGGCTTTTAATTATTTGCAAAGATTCACTCAAGTCGCAAACTCCATGTTTAGACGCTTTTCTGTTATCACTGAGACACAAAATATGTGTACCGCTAGTGGTATTCCATTGTCGAGGTAATACATACTGGTCTCCTTCGCTGAGTTTGGCAAATATCTCAGGATCTATTCGACTAATTAATAACTTATTTTAGGTTTTTCCGAATGAGATTTAGGGCTACAATGTGGAATTAAAGATAATAATAATGAGTAGCGAGAGTGGTATGAAGCTATTTTTAATGCGCCATGGTGAAGCAAGTTATCTCGCCCATTCAGACAGAGAGCGGACTCTAACCGAAGCGGGTCGGTTGCACACTAGTGAGACGAGTAACTGGTTGGCTAAGTCGGTGATGGAGTTTGATCTGGTATTGGTGAGTCCTTATCTGCGGGCTCAACAGAGCTGGCAAGAGGTGAGCAAACATTTTCCAGAGCCCAGAAATTGGCTGGTGCTCGATGAACTTACTCCTTCTGGTGATCCGAGAACGGCAGCAGATTTAACCATAGCTTACGCGGAGCAATATAAAGCTGAAAAGGTATTGGTTATTGCCCATATGCCGCTATTAGGCTATATGGTTAGCGAATTAGTGCCGGGGACTGAACCTCCACTGTTTGCGACTTCAGGAGTCTCTCTTATTGACATACAGGCCGAACAGGCGAGTTTAGTTTGGCAACATACGCCTCATTCAATAAGGTAGACTGAGCGACGGGCTGGGCAGTGAAATTCGTTAAGTATGCCTGACAAATTTCGAGATTTTGTTTGCCCAGTCCTTAGCTCGTGACTGGTCGCTTTGTTCGCTGTATTTTTGGCTCGAAACTTAAGCTTGTTACCTTCTGTGTGATTGATCGCCAATATCGATTAATACCAATAACGCTGCATCGCCTCCCCACTCTTTAGGTGCTTTATGAAACGCCATGACATGGGGATGTTGAGCTAACCACATGGGGATATTTTGTTTTAAAATACCGGTACCATGACCATGCATGACACAGCAACAGTGGATTTGTTGTTTGATACAAGCTTGGATCAATGCAGCCAACTCGAGTTTTGCCTCTGATTGACGCATGCCATGAAGATCCAACAGTAGATCAGGTTGATAATCTCCACGGCGCAGTCGTTTAACCTCAAAATTGCCGACATCATCGCGACTCCAGCGCATCGCCCCTTCACTAGGCAGGTGTGGTTGATAAGTGTCAGAAAAGTAACTGTCAGCATGCAGCTGCTGCTCTTTCTCTTCTAGCTGTTTTTTATCTTTCTGAGGCGTGCCGAAATGACGCTTATTCTGTTTAAAGGGTTTGATCCCTTTAGTTAACGTTGAAAATAGAACTTGGTCTTCAGTATTTGTTTTCTTATTCATATCACTACTTTCTTTCAATCTATGTTCATTAGCGTTCAATTCGGCCCTCTATTTTATTGAATCCGATGCCATATGAATAGAGTTCAGTTACAATGAATCGGAATAATTATGCTGGAGAGCGTTTTGGATAAGATTTTTGTTGATGAAGCTGTGACTGAACTGCGTACTATCGGAGATATGTTACGTTGGAGTGTCAGTCGTTTTAATGATGCTAACATTTATTATGGTCATGGTACCGACAATGCGTGGGATGAAGCCATTGCATTGGTTTTCCATGCACTTCACCTTCCTGAAGAGATAGGTCAACAAGTTATAAATTCAAACCTTACCAGCAGTGAAAAACATAAAATTGTTGAGTTGATCCTTAGGAGAATTCGTGAGCGTTTACCCGTTCCGTATTTGACCAATAAGGCCATGTTCGCTGGGTTAGAATTTTATGTCGATGAACGTGTACTTGTACCGCGTTCGCCTATCGCAGAGATGATCGGTAATCGATTCAGTCCTTGGTTATACAATAAGCCGGTAAATCGTATATTAGATCTCTGTACCGGCAGTGCTTGTATTGCTATTGCTTGTGCATATGAATTTGAAGACGCAGAGGTCGATGCATTAGATATTAGTGAAGATGCGCTTGAAGTGGCACAGATTAATATTGAAACGTTAGGGGTGATGGATAGAGTTTTTCCTATGGAATCGAACCTTTTTTCTGCCATACCCAAAGGGCCACATTACGATCTTATCGTCTCTAATCCTCCCTATGTTGATGCTGAAGATATTAACGATATGCCAGAAGAATATCACCATGAACCAGAGGTTGGTTTAGCATCAGGTCGAGATGGCTTAGAACTCACTAAGCGAATTTTAGCTAATGCTGCGGATTATCTTACTGAAGATGGATTATTAGTTGTTGAGGTAGGTAACTCTATGGTGCATCTCGATGAGCAATTCCCTGATGTGCCTTTTACTTGGGTAAGTTTCGACAATGGCGGCGATGGCGTGTTTGTATTAACCCGTGATCAACTGCTTGAAAATGAATCAGTGTTTGCGATTTACAAAGATACTGAATAGTCAGTCGTTAAGAATTAAGAGAGGCTAACGAATATGTTAGCCTTTTTTAATTCTGTTACTCAACGCGCTTATGGGCTAATCTCAGATTGTGTGTTTTTTTGAGTATTTTAATCACTAGTTTAGAGGTAAATAAATAGGATGTCGGGAAACAGTATTGGTCAAAATTTCGTGGTAACAACGTTTGGTGAAAGCCACGGTGTAGCTTTAGGCTGTATTATCGATGGATGTCCTCCGGGTCTCGAGCTCAATGAAGCTGATATGCAGCATGACTTAGATCGTCGACGTCCTGGAACCTCTCGTTATACCACTGCAAGACGAGAGGCTGATGAAGTCCGTGTGTTATCCGGTATATTTGAAGGTAAAACCACGGGTACTTCGATTGGCTTAATGATTGAAAATACCGACCAGCGTAGTAAAGATTACTCCAATATTAAAGATCTGTTTCGTCCTGGTCATGCGGACTATACCTACCAACAAAAATATGGCTTTAGGGATTACCGTGGTGGTGGTCGTTCATCTGCCCGTGAAACAGCAATGCGGGTTGCTGCTGGCGCGGTTGCTAAAAAGTACTTAAAGCAAGTTCACGGTATCGAGATTAATGGTTTCCTTTCTCAACTTGGTCCAATCAAGGCTGAGACTATAGATTTTAGCCAGATAGAGCAAAATGCTTTTTTCTTTCCTGATGCATCAAAACTTGATGAACTCGATGACTACATGCGAACGCTTAAAAAGAGCGGTAATTCTATTGGTGCAAAAGTGAGCGTTATTGCCACCGGCGTACCAGTGGGATTAGGTGAACCTGTTTTTGATCGACTTGATGCCGAAATCGCTCATGCACTCATGGGTATTAACGCCGTCAAGGGCGTTGAAATTGGCGACGGTTTCGATGTCGTCACTCAAAAAGGTTCAGAACACCGAGACTTAATGTCACCGGAGGGTTTTGCTTCTAACCATGCTGGTGGCATTTTAGGTGGTATATCTTCAGGGCAGCCTATTGTAGCTCATATCGCCATGAAGCCAACATCGAGTATCAGCATTGCGGGTGAGAGTATGACTGCTCAAGGTGAAGCTGCTGAGGTCATCACTAAAGGACGTCATGATCCCTGTGTAGGCATTCGTGCCGTCCCTATTGCTGAAGCTATGTTGGCGATAGTCTTAATGGATCACTTGCTAAGACATAGAGCCCAGAATATGGATGTTAATAGTCAAACGCCAATTATCGGCATGCGATAATTGTTTTTTGTTTAGGCTAAATAGAAAGGTTTGTATAGGCTAGCTAGAAAGTTTAAGGGGCGCATTAAGCGCCTTTTTTATTGTTCTGATTGGTGAATAATTATAAAACTTAGTTACTGTTTAGCGCGCTTGACGTTAAAATGGCGCGACCTTCATATTTAATAAAATCTGATAGATATAACTCAATGAATCAAACCTCTCCTGCTAGTGTACAGCTGCGCTGGATCAGCGCCTGTTATTTTTTCTTTTTTGCTATTTTAGGCGTGATGGTGCCATACCTTGGCGTCTTCTTCGAAAATAGAGGCTTTAATGCGCAGGAGATTGGTTTTCTCCTCGCCATTTTAATGGCGACTCGAATCGTGGCGCCCAATGTCTGGGCTATGGTTGCCGATAAAACAGGGATGCGATCTCAGTTGGTAAAGTGGGGGGCTGCAGCTGCAGCAGTGAGTTACCTGACTTTTTTCTATAATGGTAGCTTCACCTATTTAGCGGTGAGTTTAGCCATATACACTTTTTTCTGGAATGCAATTTTAGCCCAGTTAGAGGTGATAACCCTTGAAACATTAGGCGAAAATACCTCTCGTTACGGTTCCATTCGCAGCTTCGGAAGTCTGGGCTATCTAATTTTCGTAGTGGGAGTTGGTTTTGGCATTAGTGCTTGGGGCACTGAAATTTTACCCTATGTTGGTATGGCACTCTTTATCGGTTTACTCTTGAGCGCGTTACCATTGCCTTCAGAGCGGGTGGTGACTAAGCATAATGCTGATAAACCTAAATTAGTGTTGGATAAAGCCCTATTTTGGTTTCTACTCTCAGCCACTTTATTGCAGATGAGTGCGGGGCCATTTTATGGCTTCTTTGTTTTGTACCTTAAACAGTCAGGCTACAGTGAAGCAATAGCGGGTATATACGTGGCATTAGGCGTGCTCGCCGAGATTTTAATGTTTATGCTGGCACCACGCTTATTGAGTCGCTATGGGGTCAATCGACTGTTAATTGTGAGTCTGGGGTTTACGGCTGTGCGTTGGTTGCTGATGGCATATTTTGTCGAAAGCTATATCCTATTGGGCATTAGCCAACTTTTACATGCTTTTACCTTTGGCTTGGTGCATGCGGCTTCTATTCAATTTGTACATCAGCATTTCGATGTTAGTCATCGCAGTAAAGGCCAAGCGCTTTATGCTAGTCTCAGTTTCGGTGTCGGAGGTGCACTGGGCACTTGGCTTTGTGGCATGATCTGGGGAGATGGTTCAGGGGCATCACTTGCTTGGGCGGCAGCAGCTGTTTGTGCGTTCCTCTCGATGCTAACCATATTTTTTATACCCAAGGCAGAGAAAAGTCCAGTTTCGGCCTGATTTTAATTATCAATTGAACAAGGATACTCAATGACAATTCGATTTCGTTTAGGTTTGCTCATTAACCCCCTTGCTGGGTTAGGGGGCAGTGTTGCCTTAAAAGGCAGTGACGGTGTCGCGGCTGAGGCTATCGCCAGAGGCGCATCACCTAAGTCTCATTTGCGTATGCAACAGGCGCTTGAGGTGATATTACCTTATCAAAATCGTATTGAGATCATTACTGCATCGGGTCCCATGGGGGAGTCTTTAGCTAAAGAGATGGGGTTTGATGTGAGAGTCGTACATCAAGTCAATCAAGAGACGCAAGCCACTGATACCCAAGCGGTCGTGAAGGTCTTATTAGAGGAGACCTTAGATCTATTGTTGTTTGCTGGCGGCGATGGCACTGCGCGTGATATCTACAGTGTTGCTGAGGATCATCTGCCTGTATTGGGTGTTCCTGCGGGAGTAAAGATCCATTCAGGTGTGTATGGCATTACGCCTCATGCCAGTGGAACCGTAGTTAAGATGCTACTTGATGGTGAGCTCGTGAGTCTGATGCATGCAGATGTAATGGATATTGACGAAGTGGCTTTCAGGCAGGGGATGGTGAAAGCGCGCCGTTTTGGCGAGATGTTAGTACCTGCTGAACCAAGGTATATTCAATCGGTGAAGATGGGTGGGGTGGAGGTTGATGAGTTGGTGCTACTCGATATTGCCGCTGAAGTGCTCGATACCATGGAAGATGAGCTGTATATCATGGGATCAGGCTCCACTGTTGCTGCGGTTATGGAAGAGCTTAAACTGGATAATACCTTGCTTGGAGTCGACTTAGTTCGGAACAGACGACTGGTGGCTTCTGATCTCAGTGCTGCTCAATTGCTTGAACACACGCTTAATCAACCAGTAAAATTAGTCATCACCTTAATCGGTGGTCAAGGGCATATTTTAGGTCGAGGAAATCAACAACTGTCCAGTGAACTGATAAAAAGGGTCACAAAAGACAATATTATCATCTTGGCGACTAAAACTAAGCTAAAAGCACTTGAAGGACGACCATTAATTGTGGATAGTGGCGACCCTGAATTAGACAGAGACTTGTGTGGCTATTATCGCGTCATTACGGGTTTTCATGATCATGTGATGTATCAGGTGGCAAATCCCGATCTGGTATCATCACATTGAATAAATATTGCAGCTTGCTGTGAGTAAAAAGAGTGGAGTTATCTATGTTAGAGCAGTATGAAACAACCTTGTATGAGTGGATCGATGATATTGTTGCTCAAGGTAATGAAGACTCCCTGTTTGCCAGTGGCTATCTACAAGGACATTTTGCTGTGGCCATTTCACAACTTGAAACTGAAGTTGAACAGGATTTTTCAGCCCTAAGTGAAAAGATGGACGTATGTATGGAACTGGCTAAACAAGAGCTTGCCGATACCGATTACGCACTGGTGGATTCTGCATGGAAGCAGCTTAGTGATAGATTAGCCGCGTGAGTTCAGTGAGTCAGAGTTTGGTTCAGATAGGACTTGTGAATCCTAAGAGTCCAACTAATGTCGGCGGAATAATGCGTGCAGCTGGCTGCTACCAAGCTGACGCCGTGTTCTATACGGGCAATAGGTATGAATTGGCGGCCAGAAGTGGCAATGCTCAATACAATACTGATACCAAAAGAGCAGGGCATCACATTCCGCTTGAGCGCGTCGAGAGTTTGCTTGCGGCGAGAGCTGATGGCATAAAAGTTGTTTGTGTCGATCTTGTGGTTGGCGCGATCCCTTTGCCTGAATTTGTTCATCCAGATAAAGCGCTGTATGTGTTTGGTCCAGAAGATGGCACCATAGATCAAGAGATTATTGATCATGCCGATGCGGTGGTATACGTGCCTACCATTGGCTGTATGAACTTGGCTGCGTCGGTGAACGTATTGCTTTATGACAGGCTGGCTAAGTCAGATAATCAAGAAGCCAATGATGAGCTGATTAAACGTAGCCGGGATAACAACAACCGGGTGAAAGTTAGATCTTAATGGTTTGCGATACTAATTGTTATACCTATGAGTATTACTCTTAATCAAGACAATAAAAAACCCAGCTAACAGACGTTGCTGGGTTTCTTTTTATCTTAACGCTATCTAAGTTTAATCATCTAAACGGCACTTTAATAAATCGTCACCATTTAATTGACATTCAACTTCAACCCATTTGTCGTTAAAACGAGCTAATGAGTTATCAGATGAAGGGTAGTTCCATAAGCTATTGTTGCTTACTAGACCTTCTAAACTAATGTTAGTTTCTCTAAGTTCTGGCTCTATCTCTTTAACGAGCCAATGAGCAGGTGTCAGAGTTGCGGCTTCAACTTCAATACCTTCAACTTCAACCCATGTATTGTTTAGTGTTCCGACTGTTAAACCATCGTCATAATAAGTACCTGCATCTAAGGTAAACTCAATACCATTGATGCTGAATGCACCATTAGTTACTTGTGCTAGCCCTTCAACAGTAAACTCACGGGCAAATGGCTGTGGAATCGAACCTGATGCATCTTCAAATTCGATTTCAGTGGCTTCAAGTCCTGTCCCTTTAGTGATCAGATCGACACTGATATGGCGACCTGTATTCAAGTCGATAAGTTTGCCGTCTTCAAACTGTGTGGTAGGTGTGACTAAAATGCGAGTGCGGCTATCAATCTCAAAAAGCGTTTTCTCAGTATTTACCCAAGTCACAGTGCCTTCAATTTCGGCATCATTAAAATCCATATCATTTTCGATATCGACTTCTTGTGCAAACAAGGTAAGATCTTGACTGTCATAGCGACCTTCAACTTCAACCCATTGACCGTTAGCTAATTGTTGACCCTCAAGGTCTAGTTCGGCATTGCTGTAATTAACAACAAGGGTGCCAATATTGAACTGTTGCGCGACTTCATTTAATTGTGAAATTCGGCCTTCAATTTCAGATTCTTGTGTAGCTACGCCAGCAGGTGAGGTTATAGATGATGCTAACCAACTACCATCATTTTGTAGCTTAGCAGAGATCATCACCCAGCTACCGACAGTAATGTCATTGCTACGTTGAGCCTGAGGATAGGTGAATGCTAACCCATTAACAGTGATAGTATCTTGGTCAATTGCAGAGACTGTACCTGTAATGGCTGGATCTAATGCTATGGCCTTGGCGCTATTGTTTGCGGTGAGTATTTCGACCTGCATACCTTTAGTTATCGCATCGGTCGTCAGCGTATCTTGCTGATAAGTAACCATTGCGCTAGCAGTTGCCAGTGTGCGTCCATTGACTGTGATAGTTTGGTTTGTCGGTGAAATGCTGTCAACTGTGCCAAAAATTTTGGCAGGAGTCGGCGTTGGAGTTGGGGGTGTTGTGCCGCCATCTGAACTGCCACTACCACAACCAACAACAAACGTTGCGAGTATGCTCGCCAATACTACATTTTTAACACGAAAATTTTTCATTAGTTGTTTTACCTAATATTCAATGAGATAGATTACTTATTTGTATTATAATGTCGCCAGTGTGAAGGTATCGTGAAGAAAAAATAAAGGCGTGAAATTTATGAAAGTGCTAATTGTCGAAGATAATCATAATGTATCTGAAACTATTGCTGATTATTTAGAACTTGAGGGCATGATAATCGATTGTGCATATCATGGAGAGAGTGCAATCAAGCTTATTAGTGACAACTATTATGATGTGATTATTATGGACATCATGATGCCTAAGTTGGACGGTATTTCTACTGTTAAGAAACTACGACAAGAGTTATTTTGCCCGACGCCTATCCTATTTTTGACCGCGAAAGATCATCTTGAAGATAAAGTTGCGGCATTTAAAGCTGGAGGGGATGATTACCTGCTTAAACCCTTTGCGCTAGAAGAGCTGAGTTTGCGTCTACATGCTCTGGATAACCGAGGACCCAGACGTGACATTGGTCAACTTGCTTTTGCCAATATCATCATCGATACCAGTACCGATAAAGTGAGTCGGCAAGGGGTCGACATAAAACTGAGTCGTACACAACTTAAAATTTTGAAGTTATTACTTAAGCATGCGCCAGCCATCGTTAGCAGAAAAGAGATTATTCAAGTGCTTTGGGGGGATGATTCACCTGAAAGCGACTCGCTACGGAGTCACGTGTATGGCTTAAGGACAGCCTTGGATAAAGGGTTTACTGAATCATGTTTGGAAACCTTACACGGACAAGGTTACCGAATAAAAGCTTAACCGTTCGCGTACTTGCACTATGAATTATAAAAAATGAGAGAAGAATGGATAAGATCCCGATAGCTGACCATAGTCATTTCCCCAGTTTCTACTGGAAGCTCCGCTGGAGTTTCGGTTTGATGACTTTGCTTATCTTCAGTCTGTTTGGTTCTCTTCTCTATGTCGCTGAAGACAAGCTTGAAGTGTTGAGTCTGCATCATTGGCTTGATACTGAGGCGAGCCAATATGTAAAAAATTTTGATAAGTTTGGCTTTGATGCGCCACTGCCAAATACTTCAGAGTTTACCAGTTATTGGAGTGAGCAGAATATGCCTGTTTGGCTCTCCCAATACACCCAAACGGGTTTGTATGAACATTTAATTGGCAGCGAAGATAAACACTTCATTGTGAGTGAACATCCGTCCGGAAAAGGCTTGCTCTATGTTGTTTTTCAGGATGATGCTGATGATTATTTAGACAGTTATGAGTCTGAATTACACTCATACACTTTAATGTTGGGTGGTTTTGTGACACTTGCTATGGCTCTCTATGGGCTCTATTTCGTGCGGACTTTGTCTCATCCATTGGCTACGATTCAGGAGAAGGTGAGTCAAATGCCACCTGGCAATGCGTTATTTGATGTCGAAACCAAATTTCGTGAGACGCGTGAGATAGAGAGCACATTACTTGAGAGTAAAATTAATATCAGTAACTTCTTTATTCGGGAAAAGGAGTTTAGCCGTTTTGCCTCCCATGAATTAAGAACGCCCATTATGGTGATAAAAGGCTCGACTGAACTGTTGCAAAAAATCCCAGAACTTCCCCATATTGCCACAAAAGCCATTGCACGTTTAGAGCGTGCCAGTGATGAGATGGAGCTACTCACTGATACATTTCTATTATTGGGGCGAGCTTCGATTGAGTCTCGGTATATGGCAATGCAGTCTCTGGAACGTTTACTGTCTAAGCAGATCGATGAACTGGCAATATTGTTTGCTAAAAATAATGACACTTACCAGCTTATGATTAGTCAACCAAGTCAAGTTTATGCACCAAAAAGCTTCATTACCGTGGTCATTAATAATCTGATTAAGAATGCGTTTAGTTACAGTGTCGGCGATATTGATATTAACCTAACGGGCAGTATTTTAACGATCAGTAATCGCCATGATGGCCACGATGTGTATAACGAAGGCTATGGCTGCGGATTAGTCATCGTTGAGCGGATATGTGAGCGCATGGATTGGATTTTTGAGCATGAAAACAGCGCGGAGTTTTATACCGCGGTTGTTAATTTTTCAGCAAATACAGAAGGGTAAACTCGCTCTGTTGACTCAGCCACAAAGCGATGTAATAAACGATATTTTCCGTCTATGATTAAAGTGCTTTGCCCTTGATTAATTTACGCATCCACATACGATTAGGGTTAAGCATATCCAGCGTTGGTCCATCAAGTGGGATTATTTCACCGCAAAGTTGCGCTGCCAACGCCTCTGCTGCCAGAGGGCCTGAGGATATTCCGCGGGAGCCCAGTCCGCCTAAGATAAACAGGCCTTGATGTATCGGTGCTGGTGTCTCTTGCCAATACTTTATACTGGCTTTAGTATGCTGATGTTGTTGATAATTAGTTAATATTTTATCAATATTCGGCGCGCATCCCATCATAGGAGCGTGATCTCGGGTTACCATTCTCACGCCAACTCGTGCCCTATGATCGCTAATATCCACATCGTCAGTCCAGGTTTTATCTGGATAACTCTGTTTGATTTTATGCAGGTTTTCCATTTGTTCATTCGGGGAATATTCAAGGTGTTGCGGGTTTTTAATGTAACTGGCACCAGTACAGTGAAAACCGTTATTTTGCGGGGTCAGATAACCGTGTGAGCAAAGTACAGTATTGAGTTTTAACAGCTTGTTTCGAGCGGGTATATGACTCACTTGACCTCTGAAACCAGTGGCGGCCAGATGTTCGCTCTGCTTAAACTGAGTGAGGCCTTGTCCGTTGGCTAAGATTAAGGTGTTAAAGGGCCCAAATTTGACCTGCTCAGCTCCATCATCACTTTTGTTATAGAGGAACCACAGACCTTTTATCTGTTCAATTGTGGATATGTCAGTATTAAACTCAACACTAACGTCGCTTAATTGAGCGGCTTTATCAAAGGCGGCTTGAGTAAACTCATGGGGGCATATCCAGCCACCAAGGGGATAGAATATTCCCGCTTTATCAATATCGATGCCGGCTACTTCGTTGGATTCGGTACTGTTGATGGCATACGCTATCTGTTTATCCCACGTTTGTGCCGTAATGATTTTGTCGAGTCGGGCGCAGCTACGCTCATCAAATCCCGTTTGCAGTACACCACAAAAATCATAACTTACAGTAAAACCATCAGAGAGCAGAGTCTGTAACCTGCGGCGACTAAAGAGATACCCCTGCTGAAAGTAGTGGCTTAAATAACCATTATCAGGTGTTAATAGCGGGTATATAGCGCCCTGTTTATTACCTGATGCTTGTTGCGCTAATGACCCATCGTTGCAAAATAGACGTACTTTTTTGTGGCGTTGTGCGAGAGAAAGGGCTAGATGAGCACTGGCAACACCGCCACCAATAATGGCAAAAGTATCAGCTTTCGTGTCAGAGTCTGCATGTGCCAAAGGGGTATAGAGCGAAGTCTGTGCTTGAGCATGCCGTAGTGCTTCTCTCTCCTGTTGACTGATTTGAGAATCTAAGGTGCTATGGCTCATACTTGATGCTGAGTCGATTGATACTGTGTCATTCACAACGTCCAAAGCGATAAAGCTAAAGCCGGTGTGATTACATAGCTGGCTGAGACGTTCATTTTGGTTAGGATCTAAACTGCAAAGCACTGCATCATTGTTACTGATTTTTGCCATTTGCCATAGCAAGGTTTGATTGATGTCGAATGGCCTACTAATGGGGGCGAGACTTATGCTCCAAAGATCTAACAGACAGGTCTCAGCTGCAGATCTTGTTTGAACTGGGAGCCGCATATCCTGTAGAGAGGTGAGAGGATCGCCAAGGTAAAGATCTATCACAAACCGACCGTCATCAAATATCAGTCTTTGACAACCGGATATTGCCACGGGGTTACTGTTTATCAAGTCCTGAATAAAAGCAGTGTGTAGAGTGCCTTTATCGGTGAGTGAAGCTAGCTGTGAAATAAAATCAACGATGGTGCCTAGATCCGGTTCAAATATTTTCAGGTTGACCTGAGCAGAGATTGCACTAGATTGTAACCAGACTCTTAATGAAAGGAGTTGCTGTATCGAACCAAGGCCTAATTGGCCACAGATTAATGTTCGCTTGTCAGTGAACTCTTTAGGCAAAAGTTGGACATATGAGCTGAAAAGGCCAGTATCTTGCTTCATTTGCGTATTTTTCTCACATTCTAGGGTCAATGAATTTACTCTACGGCTTATATTAGGCATTATTTTACCTATGTTTATGGAAAGCTGACCACTTAAATACAGTAAAAGCGATATTATAGCCGCAGCTAACTGGTTCTAGGTGTACTTCAATGTACAAAATGGAAAGTAAATAATGAAAAGAGTCGTGATCACCGGACTTGGCGTCGTATCAAGTATTGGTAACAATAAGCAAGAAGTCACTGAGTCACTAAAAGCTGGCCGTAGTGGTATTACTCACTCAGATCAATTTGAAGAGATGAAACTTCGCAGCCATGTTTGGGGCGATATCAAGTTAGATCCTAAAGAGCATATTGATCGTAAAGCCCTGCGCTTTATGGGTAATGCTGCAGCCTATGCGTATATAGCAATGGCTGAAGCGATTAAAGATGCGGGCTTAACAGAAGAGCAATATTCAGATCCGCGTGTAGGAATTATCGCGGGTTGCGGTGGTGCATCATCTGCTAACCAAGTTCAAGCTGCTGATATTCTTCGTGAGAAAGGGGTTAAGCGTGTTGGTCCTTACATTGTACCTCGCATTATGTCGAGTACAGCCAGTGCATGTTTAGCCACTCCATTTAAAATTAAAGGCATGAACTATTCAATCAGTTCTGCTTGTGCAACGAGTGCACACTGTATCGGTCATGCGGCTGAACTTATCCAGATGGGTAAGCAAGATATGGTGTTTGCTGGTGGTTCTGAAGAAGTTGATTGGACTCTGACTATGGGTTTTGATGCCATGGGTGCACTGTCAACTAAGTACAATGACACGCCTGAAAAGGCATCGCGTACCTATGATACTGACCGTGATGGTTTTGTTATCTCTGGTGGCGGCGGAATTGTTGTTGTTGAAGAGCTTGAACATGCACTCGCTCGTGGCGCTAAAATCTATGCTGAAATCATAGGTTATGGTGCTTCTTCAGACGGTTATGACATGGTTGCTCCATCGGGTGAAGGCGCAGTACGTTGTATGCAAATGGCCCTTGCTGATGTTGATACCCCCATTGATTACATCAACACCCATGGTACATCTACGCCAGTGGGTGATATGCGTGAGCTTGAAGCGTTACGTGAAACCTTTGGGGATGCCTTACCGCCAATCGCATCGACTAAATCTCTTACGGGTCATGCATTAGGTGCTGCGGGTGCTCATGAAGCTATCTACAGCCTGATCATGATGGAAGAGGGCTTTATCGCACCAAGTATCAATATCGATAACTTGGACGAAAAAGCGGTGGGTATGCCAGTTGTAACCGAGTACCGTGAAGCTGAGCTCAATACTGTTATGAGTAACAGTTTTGGCTTCGGTGGTACTAACGCAACATTGGTTATGCGCAAGTATAAGTAATTTTTTATGTAAAAATGGTGCAACGGGTTTTGATTGATGTTGTCGCGATAAAGAGAGGGAGCTTAGGCTCTCTTTTTTGTTTCTTAAGTTTAAGAAATCTTAAATCACCCCGTTATGTATTTTGCTCTACCATACTACAGATGGACTCTCCTCTATCGTAGGGTAATTTATAGTAAGTTTCATCGGGGTCATTTAGAGGTTCAATCATTGCTATTACAAGTTTCTCCTTGGTCAATTCTTTAATCTTGTCAACAAACTTTTGACCTTTTGGTACGAATTCCGAACTCGACAATTCGACTTCGGCAGTAATTTTGTTGGTTAAATCAACAAACCAAGTTGTTTTGAAGTAAGAGGTTTCAATTCTATCATTGGCATGCTTCTCTATAGCGAAAATTTATCTGTGTAAATAAAGAGATGTATTCACTCGAACATGATTTGAATAAGTATGAATAACAGTACCTTGATCACTTTGCAAATAACATCTTATCAGCATGAATCTAATTTGCGTAATACCACAAGATAAACTAGGTGCAGATTAAAGCATCTGTATTTGAAGTGAGATTATAGCCAAAAGTGACCATTTAAGTAGATGCTTAACTTTGTATATTAGCTTGGTCACAAATTGCAGTTAATTTTATTCAATTTAATTGTGCGCATGTAATACTCCCGCCCGTGTGAACCCTATAAATAACAAGATGGATGTATGTCAATGTCTGAGATTAAGTTTGGTGTATTGGGGCAGTATTTTCATTGCCCAGTGAAAGGTGATTTTGAGTATGCGGCTCATTCATTGATTTTAGTTGATCAGCAGGGTGCTATTTCGGCTGTCCTCACAAAGAGTGATGTCAATTACCATGCACAAATTGACACTTTGTCGGCTCATCAGCAGCTAATAGAACTCAGCCCAACTCAGTATTTGATGCCGGGTATGGTTGACCTGCACATACATGCACCGCAATTTCCCCAGGCCGGCAAAGGCTTAGACTTACCACTTTATGATTGGCTACAAGATTATACATTTCCCCTTGAAGCCAAGTTTGAAGATATGGCATTCGCCAAGAAGATTTATCCTCAATTAGTCCAGTCACTGCTCGCGAATGGTACTACCAGCGCTGTTTATTTTGCCACTATCCATAAAGACACATCAGTGGAATTGGCACGGGAATGTCTTCGCCAAGGCCAGCGCGGCTATATTGGTAAGGTCAACATGGATGAGCCTACACAGTGTCCCTCTTTTTATATTGAGTCATCGACTGAATCGGCCTTACAAGAAACTGAGCAGTTCATTGAGCAAGTACTGGCCATCGAAGGGAATGAAGCTCAACTCGTCTCGCCAGTCATTACGCCACGTTTTGTCCCAAGCTGTACTGCACAATTGCTACAAGGTCTAGGTGAGTTGGTGCAAAAGTATCAATGCCATGTGCAAACGCACTGTTCAGAAAGTGATTGGGCACGAGATTACAGCCAAGCACAATATGGTAAGACTGACGTTGAGATATATAATGATTTTGGTTTAATGACGAGTAAAACCATTTTAGCTCACTCGATATTTTTAACGCCATCGGATCATCAACTGATTAAATCCACTGGCGCGAGTATTGCTCACTGCCCGCTATCGAATATGTACTTTGCTAATGCAGCAATGCAGACCCGTGAGATCTTAGATAATGATCTTAAATGTGGACTAGGAAGCGATCTTGCAGGAGCACCGATTCCTTCAATATTCCATAGCTGTTTAGATGCGGTTAATCACTCTCGCGTGCGCGAAGATGGCACATCAACCTATTTAGCTGCCAATGAGCGCGGCGAGCAAGGATCGCGCATCTCTTTCTTAGAAGCTTATTGGTTAGCAACCGTGGGCGGCGGCCAAGCGATTGATGCTAAGGTTGGCTTATTCCAGCCAGGCTTTGAGTTTGATGCGTTAGTTATCGATACCGCTATTGCTGATAGTAATATTTTCATTCTAGATGAGATGGATACAGTGAAAGATAAACTGGAGAAAATCATCTGCCTTAACAGCCGCCACAACATCCGTAAAGTCTGGGTGAAAGGGCAACTCGTTATCGAGAAGTAAATGGTATTAACCATACTTGGGACTTGTCAGATCACAAGTTTCAAGTATCTTTTGGGGTGGGTTCGCTTGGTTGGTTTGTTGAATACCATATCTGAATTGGTGTTTATTGCTTGCAGCAGGTGCCGTGCAGGGTCTTGTATGTTTAGGACAGATATAAGACACTTCTTATCCCTAAGGGTATGATGCACTAATGTCGCAGTGGCAGGTCAATGATGTTGCCTACATCATCAAGATATTTCTATCCCCTCATGGGTCATATGCCAAGGAGTGAGCCGAATGTGTAAGTACTTCTGCGTCGGCGTTACTGAACTATTGTGTCCTTTTATAGGGCTAATCAGTAGTAAGAATCTCCATTCATTTTGTTCTAACATTGGACCACAGGACTCACTTTCCATTACACAGGCTTCTTCTGGCAGGCCCTAGTTTATGCAGATAAATAGATAACGTTAGTGCTTCTCTTAGTTGCAGTCATCTCACTCCTATAAAAGCCAGTATTGACACTGCTCTTCCTAAATTATCCAGCTTCGTCATTCGCTGCCTCTATGTACCTGCACCACATTCAATGTTTCTGTGATGGTTCTGGTCGCCCTTGGCTGATAATCCGGCTTGACTACTAGGGCTACTTACCCGTTGACCATTAGTTTATTTCAATCATTTTGGAAATATTCAGTGAGTCGCCTAAATTGGTATGTTGAAAGTGATTTTTTGCCCATTGCTTAGGATTGAATATTGACATGATTATTTTATAACTGGTTGAAGTTACAAGTTCTAATAATTGTTTACGAAAAAAGTTCAGTTTTTATATTTGTATAGATGAATCAGGTTTACTACTGTCATTATTTGTGTCATTGTTCTGATAAAACAATCATTGTTAGCGACGGCTATTATTAATAGGTTTGTCGTATTTAAAGAACAATGTACTGAAAAAAATATTGGCTTACCGCATAATTAGTTTTATTGTGAAAAACTTTCCCAAAGAGTTAGTTTTCTATATAAGTGCTGTATACACTGACTTGATGCTTCGCTCATATTAATTTTTATAAAGTATTACTTCATTCGTAGATATTATAGTGACCACTTGAATTGATTAAAAAAGAGAATTAATTAACTATACCTACTCTATAGTTGTTACTGATATAACTCTTTTATATCAACATCTCAGCCTATTAATGGCTGTTCTCATCAACGACTTTAATTGACGACTTAGTAATACCTATCATCATTAATACTTATTGACTCTACAAAGTAATAATCGGCTTATAGTCTAATCTATATTTACATTCTTTCGCCAATGTTACTCGTATGTTTCTTTCTTGCAAATGAATGTGTGCGATAGGTGGGGGGGGTAATAATGCATTAATATAGTTAACAATTAAAGCTAGTAATTAGTAAGTGACTTTCAAAAGGATTCTAAAAATGAAAATATATAAGAAATCTTCATGTTATAGGAATAAAAGTTCATTATATCTGGTCAGCGAATTATTATAAAAGAAGGTGGAGTATCATTTCAATATTCCCATTACAATGCCAAATATTCTATTGTCGCTTAAGGGGCTATCATGATAAAAACATTATTAACAATAGCTTTGATGATGTTCATGAACGTAAATTTTACTGATGCTGTCAGAGTAGATGCAAAACTAACAGCACAGATGGAAGCATGTGCTGCTATGTATAAAATCTCTGGTGATTCGTTTGGTGTAGAGTTACACGAGAAAGCACACACACTAGCATGGAGTTATTATAAAGAGCCTATCAAGCTATATGAGCGTAGTGTGTTCACTGATACGTATGGCATAACTCTAGATGAAAATATAGAACGTTTAGACTTGCAAGAATTCTGTGATACAAGTTTCAAATAAAAAGGCACTCACGTATTCCGGCAATTGCAACTACTCATTATAGGTTTCATTTGATTACTTAAATTATCTTTTTTTCTCCACCCTATTTCTATTCTAAGTGATCGGATTACACTATATTTCTCATAAAATATCGTTCAAGCCACTATAAATCAATAGTATATTCTGAATTCAAGATCCAAGTGCACCATATCAAATCATCTAAATACTTCTACTTTGAACAAGGGGAGTCTTTAAGCAAATTACCCAATATCAACGCTACCTGAAGCTCAATCTCAAACTAAGAAAATGTAATCAGGCTATATTCGAAAACTCCCAATACTTGTTATCCTGCATAAGTGATAACTCTCTCTGATATTGAATCAAAAATGTAACTAGCTTCATTTCAAGCTGTTAGAATGCATTAATCCAACGCATTCACCTCACTTTTGGAACCATATGAAAATCCTTGCCGATGAAAACATGCCTTATGTTCAACAGTTGTTTGGCGACTTAGGAACGATTGAAACAGTTAATGGCCGGGAGCTGACAGCTGAGCAGGTGCGTGATGCTGATGTGCTTCTAATTCGCTCGGTTACCCAAGTGAATGAAACATTATTGTCGCTCAATACTCGTTTGAAATTTGTAGGTAGTGCCACTATTGGCATAGATCATATTGATACTGAACTTCTTGCTAGCCGAGGTATCTCCTTTAGCAATGCGCCGGGTTGTAATGCTACGGCAGTGGGGGAGTTTGCTTTTATCGCCATGTTGGAGTTGGCCAATCGTTTTGGTTCCACACTTAAAGATAAGGTCGTCGGTATTGTCGGTGCTGGAAATACTGGTAGTGCAGTGGCTAAGTGTTTACAGGCCTATGGCGTTGAAGTGCTGTTACATGATCCCTTGATTGAAGCGACTGATCCACGTGGCTTTGTTTCGCTCGAACAGTTAATCAGCCGTTGTAATGTGATCAGTTTACACGTGCCAATGACGAACACCGGTGAGCACAAAACCTGGTACATGTTCGATGAGGCAAGACTCAATAGCCTTAAACCCAATACTTGGTTGCTTAACTGCTGTCGAGGTGAGGTGATTGATAACCGTGCCTTAATAAACGTTAAGCAGCAGCGAGATGATATTAAAGTGGTGCTTGATGTGTGGGAAGGTGAGCCTAACCCTATGGTAGAACTTATCTCCTTTGTTGAGTTGGCAACGCCGCATATTGCCGGATACAGCTTGGAGGGTAAAGCTCGTGGTACTTATATGTTGTACCAGAAGTTAATGCAGGTGCTAGGTATGGAGACAGATAAATCGATGACTGCATTGTTGCCTACTTTGTGGAGTGAGCAGATGAATATCGACAGCATCCCCAATGAAAAAGCTTTGTTGCAACTGTCACGTTTTATTTATGACCTACGAGATGATGATGAACAATTTAGGACCACTATTCTTAATCATTCATCAAAAAATCACCAAGTAAATTGCGCGAATAACAATGGGTTTGATCTTATGAGAAAAAATCATAAGCATCGGCGTGAATTTAGTGCCTTAAGGGTAGTAAGTACGGGGCAATCTGATGTAAATTGGTTGTCCAATTTAGGGTTTTCAAGGATCGGTCTGTAATTATGTCGCAAGAATTTAATGTTGTCGTATTAGGTGCTACGGGCGCCGTGGGTCAAACTATGATAGAGATCCTCGAAGAGCGTAACTTCCCCGTTGCTAATTTATTCCCACTTGCCAGTAGTCGTAGTGCTGGTAATACGGTGAGTTTTCACGGTAAACAGGTTGAAATTCTTGATGTTGATACTTTTGACTGGTCTCAAGCTCAGATAGGCTTTTTTTCAGCAGGTGGTGATGTGTCAGCGAAATGGGCGCCGATAGCCGCTGAACATGGTTGTGTGGTGATTGATAATACCTCTCACTTTAGGTATGACATTGATGTACCGTTAGTGATACCAGAAGTTAACCCTGAAGCGATTGCCGATTTCCGTAACCGCAATATTATCGCTAACCCTAACTGTTCTACGATTCAGATGTTGGTGGCACTAAAGCCGATATATGATGCATTTGGGATCTCACGGATTAATGTCGCGACATACCAGTCTGTGTCAGGTTCAGGTAAGGAGGCTATTGAAGAGTTAGCCAGCCAATGTGCAAAGCTGCTTCAAGGACTGCCAGTTGAGCCGAAAGCTTATCCTAAACAGATAGCGTTTAATGCCTTACCCCATATCGATAAATTTATGGATAATGGTTACACCAAAGAAGAGATGAAGATGGTCTGGGAAACCCAGAAGATTTTCGGCGATGAGAACATTGTGGTTAACCCGACAGCAGTTCGCATACCGGTTTTTCATGGCCATTCAGAAGCTATTCACTTAGAGACATTACAGCCTGTTGATGCTGAAGAGGTTAAGGCTGTGTTAAGAGGCGCACCAGGGGTTGAACTATTTGAATCAGATGAAGAGTATCCTACTGTGGTTACCGATGCCGCAGGCAGCGATCCTGTATATGTGGGTCGTGTGCGTAAAGATATCTCTCATGACAATGGCATAAACTTGTGGGTAGTCTCTGATAACATAAGAAAAGGTGCTGCTCTTAATAGTATTCAGATAGCCGAAGTGTTGATCAGAGATTATTATTAGTACTGAGAACATTTAGCCAATTATGTTGAAAAAGCCTGCATATTGCAGGCTTTTTAGTCTTTACACTTGTTTTTGAATTGTGAACAGTAGCAGACCATTGATTTCTGGTTTATAGTAATCTCAATAAATACAATTGCCTAAAGCTATGCGCATATTAGCCAGCTACTGCATTTGAAAGGGAAGAATGAATGAACTTTCGCACTCCGTATCTTGTCGGTTTAATAGCCTCAGTATTATTGGTCTTGATCACCTGTTCTGTTGAACAAACCGTTTTCGCTGCCGAATCCTTAAAGATAACGGGTCCCGACGGCGAAGTCAGGCAGACAAACAGGCAATACGGTCCAACTCGATCTTCTGATACTTTTTGGAGTATAGCCCAGAGGATGCAACCCGATGCGAATGTGAGTATCTATCAGGTGATGGGGGCTATCTACGATGCTAACCCCCACGCATTTTCAAGCCCTAATTATAATAGTCTAGAGAAGGGGATGATACTGCTCATCCCATCTAAAGAGTTGATGCTCTCCATTCCAAAAAGCTTAGCTAAGCAGCGTGCTGAGCGAAATGACGCGGGCTGGAAAAAATTAACGGCTAAACCTGTCGCAGTAGTAAAACCTAGCGTGTCTAAAGTTGACACTACTAATATAGTTGAGAGCGCGGCTTCTTCTACTTCCACGTCTATTCCAGCTATTCCAACAAAAAATGCTGAAACAAGTGAAGTTGATAACAGTAAGATGTTGGCAGAGCTTGAAGTTGCACAAGATAAGAATTTACAACTTACTGATCAACTGGGAAGAGCTCAAGACGAGTTAAGTGTTAGTGGTAATGATATCGGGTTGCTGACTGAAAAGGTTGATGGGTTAAATGAAGAGATTGCCATCTTACAGGAGCAACTTCAGGCGAGTCGCTTAAAAAGTGAATCTTTATCGACTGATGTTGAAGCGTTAAAAGAGAGACTTGCTCAGATGGACCTTCCGGCTTTACAAGAGGAAGGTATCAAGTGGAAAGAGTTAATGAGCAACCCACTGACTTTAATATTAGGTACCGCAATACCTGCGTTTATTTTCTTAATATTGTTGTGGTTATTCTTAAAACGTCGTCGAAATGAAGGTGAGCAGAACGAAGCTGAAACCAGCACAGTGCAAGAGGCACCAGAGTCAGCAGCAGCAGGATCAGAGAAAATAGAGACTGATGTCGAAGATGATCTCGATAATATGGCTGTTCATCTAGACACCGAAGAAGATGAGGGCTCACTTGATTCTCTGATGAATGTCGATGCTAGTGAACTTCAACCTGAAGTTGAGATGGAGATTGATTCTGAGCAGATGGACATGGCGAGCGAGATGTTTGTTGATCCGGGCGAGGAAGAAGCTCCAGAAGAGGCTGTTATCGATGCAGAGGCGGAAGATGAAGGCCAATCCCTGGATGAGCTTTGGGCTGAAGCCATGGGTGAACAAGATGGAGATGAAGAAGACTTAGACTCACTCCTTGATGGCATAGGTGAAGATAACCTTGGCGAAGAGACCGTCACTGAATTAGACGTTGATGTAACCGATAAGGCCGAAGAGCAAGGCAATGAAACTGATCTTGATGGCTTACTTGAAGGAGCTGATGAGTCAGAAGCTGACTCTGCAAGTGACTCTTCCGGGAATTACCTTAGCGAAGATATTGCTGCTGAATTAGCTGCAGATGCAACCGATAAAGGCGAAGAGCAAGTTGATGAAGCCGATCTTGACGCTTTACTGGCTGGGTTTGATGAGCCTACAGATGACTCAGAAACTGCTTCTGCAGTTGGCTCAGAAGCTGACTCTGCAAGTGACTCTTCCGGGAATGACCTCGGCGAAGAGATTGCTGCTGAATTAGCCACAGATGTAACTGATAAAGGCGAAGAGCAAGTTGATGAAGCCGATCTTGACGCTTTACTTGCTGAGTTTGATGAGCCTATAGATGACTCAGAGAGTGGCTCAGAAGCTGCTTCTGCAGTTGACTCAGATGATGGCTCTGCAAATGACTCTTCGGGTCATGACCTCGGCGAAGAGATAGCGGCTGAATTAGCCGTGGATGCAACCGATAAAGGCGAAGAGCAAGTTGATGAAGCCGATCTTGATGTTTTACTGGCTGGGTTTGATGAGCCTACAGATGACTCAGAGAGTGGCTCAGAAGCTGCTTCTGCAGTTGACTCAGAAGATGGCTCTGCAAGTGACTCTTCGGGTAATGACCTCGGCGAAGAGATAGCGGCTGAATTAGCCGCGGATGCAACCGATAAAGGCGAAGAGCAAGTTGATGAAGCCGATCTTGATGTTTTACTTGCTGGTTTTGATGAGCCTACAGATGACTCACAGAGTGGCTCAGAAGCTGCTTCTGCAGTTGACTCCGAAGATGGCTCTGCAAGTGACTCTTCGGGTAATGACCTAGGCGAAGAGATAGCGGCTGAATTAGCCGCGGATGCAACGGATAAAGGCGAAGAGCAAGTTGATGAAGCCGATCTTGATGCTTTACTGGCTGGGTTTGATGAACCTACGGATGACTCAGAGAGTGGCTCAGAAGATGACTCAACAAGTGATTCTTCGGATAATGACCTCGGCGAAGAGATTGCGGCTGAATTAGAGATAGAAACATCAGATTTAGAGGCTGCTCCATCTGATAAACCAGAGGAACAAGTTGATGAAGCGCTTGATGCTTTACTTGCAGATCTAGAATCGGCTGAGCAAGCATCTAATGCTAAGCCAGAGCCCATTAAAGAGGACAGTTTCTTTGGTGATCTTAAGGGCAATAAAGACAATAGCCATGATGATGTAGAGTGGGACGGCGAGTTAGCTAGTTCAATTGCAGATATTGAATCATTGTCTCCTGAATCAATTGATGAAGATAAAATAACGGTAGATGAAGCTTTAGCGGCATTAGACGCTCAAGAAAGTGTAGAGGCTACGTCCAATGGAGTTGATGAGCACGATCTCACCAATTTCCAAAAAGATAACGGTTTTATCGATATAGATCGTCTACTTAACGAAGCCGATGAAGATATCGTTGAAGTCGATCAATACAAAGAGCTTGATGTCGATATGGGAGAACTCGATAATTTGATGGGCAATGCCACTATGGTGGACGTTGATGATGAGGAAAACTCGGTTAACGCTAAGTTAGATCTAGCTCGTGCCTATATTGAGATCGATGATAATGACAGTGCGATTGCATTACTACAGGAAGTGAAGCTAGATGGGAATGACAATCAAAAACAAGAAGCTGAAGGTTTGATCAGTAGCTTGACGTAAACCCTGTTCGATCTTGTGCTCATACTGATTGGCACTCGATAAAAAATGGCGCCCTCGGCGCCATTTTTTTATTTCGTTATGCTAGAATCCAGCCCCAAATAGATTCGAGTATTTCTGCTGTTTTTTTACAGTAGACTAAAGGTGTTAAGAGGTTGTATGCGAGTAGCGTTAGGTGTCGAATATGATGGCAGTAAATATTTTGGCTGGCAGCGTCAGCTTGAAGTTGACTCTGTTCAGTCTCAGCTAGAGAAAGCCTTATCGAAAGTGGCCAATGAGCCTATTACTGTTCATTGTGCTGGAAGAACCGATACCGGTGTTCATGCTACAGGCCAAGTTGTTCATTTTGAAACAAATGCGATACGTAAAGACTCTGCTTGGACCTTAGGTGTTAACGTCAGCTTACCTGATGATATCGCTGTAAGGTGGTCAAAAGTGATTGATGAGGATTTTCATGCTCGCTTTTCTGCCACGGCACGTCGCTACCGATATATGATCTATAACTATCAGCTACGTCCCGGAATTTTGCGCTTAGGAGTTAGCCATTACAGAACTCATTTAGACGAGGAAAAGATGCATGAAGCGGCTCAGCACTTTGTGGGTGAGCATGATTTTACCAGTTTCAGAGCGCTTCACTGTCAGTCAAAGTCACCTAATCGTAATGTCCACGAGGTGAATGTTACCAGACAAGGTATGTATATCTGTGTCGATATTAAGGCCAATGCATTTTTACACCACATGGTACGAAATATTGTTGGCTCCTTAATTGAAGTCGGTTTGGGACACCAAAGCCATGAGTGGATCCCTGAGTTGCTCGCATTAAAAGATAGAAGTAAGGCTGCGCCAACGGCGAAACCTAATGGTTTGTATATGGTCGATGTGACATATCCAGAACGATATGAATTGCCTAAGTTAGCGTTAGGCCCTCTGTTTATGCTGGATTAATAGGTCTGCTACATATCCCTATTCGACTCGCTAAGGGTGTTATTTTTAACTCATTAATTAAGAACAATAAATTTATGCCTAAAGTGCCAACTATAGATGCCAGTTTAGCCTTATGGTTAGATTACCTGATGCTGATACATCCAACTGAAATTGATATGGGGTTAGATCGAGTCTCCATCGTTGCCGATCGCCTTGGCCTAAGAGCGTTGGGTAAGACTAAGGTGGTGACGGTTGCCGGTACAAATGGCAAAGGGACCACTTGTGCAATGCTTGAGCACATTTTATTACTGGCAGGACACCGTGTTGGCGTGTATAGCTCACCACATATACTTAAGTACAATGAACGTATCAGAATTAATGGAGTCGATGCGTTAGATACTCAAGTCGTAGAAGCATTTGTTGTTATTAACCGTGCTAGGGAAGATATCTCTTTAAGTTTTTTTGAATTTGCGACATTAGCTGGCCTCTATCTGTTTAAGTCCTCACAACTGGATGTTATCTTGCTCGAAGTGGGATTAGGCGGCCGATTAGATGCCACTAACATTATCGACTCTGATATTGCGGTGGTGACTTCAATCGATCTGGATCATCAGGAGTACTTAGGTGATACCCGTGAATCTGTTGCGGTTGAAAAGGCTGGAATTTTCCGTGCATCTAGACCCGCGATTGTTGGTGAGCCTGATATTCCAACTGGTTTATTGGACGTTGCTAAACTAAAAGGGGCTGAGCTTTACTGTGTTGGTAAAGACTTTAATTATCACGTTGTTCAAAATAATCCTCTGTACTGGGATTTTAATGGTAGTACACGTGTGATCAGTCGGTTGCCGGTACCTCAATTACCGCTTCCAAATGCGGCAACAGCGCTGGCAGTGATTGAACTTGGTTGGCCTGAAATCTCCACTGATATCATTAAGAAAGCGATAGGTAATGCCCGTCTTGAAGGCAGATTTGAGTTGGTGTGTGAGCAGCCATTAATTATACTTGATGTCGCCCATAATCCTCATGCAGCCAGATATTTGGCTACACGTCTCAATACGTTTAAATTTAAGCGATTATATGCATTATGTGGCATGCTAAAAGATAAAGATTGTACTGAAGTGATCAATATATTGGCTGAGCAGATCGATCATTGGTCATTCACTGCACTCGACACTGAGAGAAGTGCAACGCCACAGCAGTTGCAAACGGCATTAAGGGTTTCAGGCTCATCATCGCAATATGCTAGTCTAGGTGCTGCATGGAGTGAACTCAGTTCAAAACTGACACCTGAAGATGCTGTGATTGTGTTTGGTTCTTTTTATACAGTGGCCGAATTTAAAGCCTTGCCGCTAAATTTTAATTCGTTTTAGGGAGATAAATTGTCTAGTCATTTTCAGAACCGCATTGTCGGTGTCATTGTTATTGCTGCGTTAGGCGTGATTTTTTTACCGGATATTTTAGACGGAAAGAAAGATCATCAAGCTGAACAGTTTGCAGAGATCCCTTTGCGTCCTGAAATCGATCTGGTTGAATTACCCGCCTCCGATTTTGATACTGTGGATCTGAGTGAAAGTGAGCAAGCGTTTGAGCCAGAACCTGATGAATTGGATCAACTGGTTCATGCCATTGAAGAGAAAGAGAACCAAGATAGGAAGGCTTTATCTCAACAGACGAGCAAACAAGTTGATAAGAGTCAAACTTCTCAGATTGAAGAAGTGAAGCCTAAGATCAATTCTGGGTCTGCTTATACGTTACAACTGGGTAGCTTCAGGAGTGCTGACAATGTCAACGGTTTAGTGAAGCAGCTCAAAAAGAAAGGTTTCACTGCTTATACTTTACCTCATAATCCCGTAGATGGTCAGTTGACTAAAGTTTTTGTCGGACCGAATGTGTCAAAAGCTAAATTGCAAAAGTTACGGCAGGACATTGAAAAGTTAACTAAGTTAACGGGTCGCATTGTGGTTTATGCTCCAACGGCTTCGTAATCCTAAATTACCGTTCTACCTCAATTCGAGATAGCCAGTTTTCTGTTTGACTCACTGTTTATGTGTGTGCTAAATCTTGCAGTAGGTTAACTAGAAAACTGTGGTCATAGATTGAAACAATCATTTTCATCATTAGGATGAGAATATCTTCAGTCTCTGGTAAAATCTCGCCGTCTTAACGCCTTTGCTGGATTATTTTTTCAATGGTTTGGATTGATTACGCCATTTTTGCTGTTATCGGAGTATCGACTCTTATAAGTTTACTTCGCGGCTTCGCTAAAGAAGCCATGTCTCTTGTAGTCTGGTTTGCCGCTTTTTTTGTTGCAAGTCACTTTTATCAAGATCTCTCTGTTTACCTCACTCAATTGCAAGATGAAATGTTACGTAATGGTGTTGCCATTGCTATTCTTTTTGTTGCGACATTAATTCTTGGGGCATTAGTTAACTACCTTATTGGTCAATTGGTCGATAAAACGGGTCTATCTGGAACTGATAGAGTCTTAGGCCTGTGTTTTGGAGCAATAAGGGGCGCCTTGATCGTTAGTGCTTTACTGTTTTTTATGGATGCGTTTACGGGCGCACCCAATACGGATTGGTGGCAGAGTTCTAAACTCGTGCCGGAATTCGGCGTAGTAATCCAGTGGTTTTTTGACTATGTGGAAAACACGTCAAGCTTTGTACCCAAAATATAAAATGCGATAAGCATTATCGGCGGCAACATGATGGTTAATTTAGGTTAATAAGCATTAGTCGTTAAAAATTATAATATTAGAACATCTTACAATGAGGAAGCTTATCCATGTGTGGTATTGTCGGAATAGTTGGTCAAACTTCGGTTAATCAGCCAATTTATGATGCACTAACTGTACTCCAGCATCGCGGCCAAGATGCAGCTGGTATCGTGACTGTTGATGGAAATGCGTTTAGATTACGTAAGGCCAATGGTTTGGTAAAAGATGTATTCGAAGCTAAGCATATGCAGCGCCTTCAGGGGAATGCAGGTATAGGACATGTTCGTTATCCTACCGCCGGCAGCTCGAGTGCTTCAGAAGCTCAGCCTTTCTATGTCAATTCTCCATTTGGGATATCATTGGCCCACAATGGTAATTTAACTAATACCGTTGAACTGCATGAGCGTTTAATTAAACAGCGTCGGCATGTCAATACGACTTCAGATTCTGAAGTCTTACTTAATTTATTAGCCGATGAGATCCAACAGTGTAAGGGTGAGAATCTAAGCGCTGAAGAGGTATTTGACGCTGTTGCAAAAGTACACTCATTGATCCGCGGTGCATATGCGGTTACCGCTTTGATCATAGGTCAAGGTCTGGTTGCTTTTCGTGATCCTTTTGGGATCCGCCCTTTAGTACTTGGTAAACAAGAAACTGAAAATGGCACCGAATATATGATCGCCTCAGAGAGCGTCGCTATAGATGCTGTTGGTTTTGAGTTGATGCGTGATGTGGCACCTGGTGAAGCGATTTATATTACACTTGATGGGCAGCTCTTTACTCAGCAATGCGCTAAAACACCGAGTTATGCACCTTGCCTGTTTGAGTTTGTCTATTTTGCTCGTCCGGATTCCACTATTGATAAAGTATCAGTGTATGGCAGTCGAGTTAATATGGGCGCTAAACTGGGTGCTAAAATTAAGCGTGAGTGGGAAGATCATGATATTGATGTGGTTATTCCGATCCCGGAAACCTCATGTGATACAGCGCTTGAAATTGCGCGCCACTTAGAACTTCCTTATCGTCAAGGTTTCGTTAAAAACCGTTATATTGGCCGTACTTTTATTATGCCTGGACAGCAGGAGCGTAAAAAGTCGGTACGTCGTAAGCTTAATGCCATTGGGGTTGAGTTTAAGGGCAAAAATGTATTATTGGTTGACGATTCCGTGGTACGAGGGACGACCTCAGAACAGATCATTGAGATGGCTCGTGAAGCGGGAGCTAAAAAGGTGTACTTTGCTTCGGCTGCGCCTGAGATCCGCTTCCCGAATGTCTATGGCATTGATATGCCAACAGCCAGTGAGTTAATTGCACATGGCCGGGATGTGGATGAGATCAGCAAGATGATTGGTGCTGATGGGATGATCTTCCAAGATCTTGAAGATCTTGTTGAAGCTGTTCGTATGGAAAACCCTGAGATAAAGCGTTTTGAAACTTCTGTCTTTGATGGTAACTACATCACTAACGATGTCGATCAGGCATATCTTGACCACATTACTCAATTGCGAAATGATGATGCAAAAGCCAATAGAAATCAAGATATAGGTACTAATCTAGAGCTGCATAATGTGTGTCATCCTTAAAGAGATAACGCCTTAATTACGCTTAGTCATTACGTATCGTGTTATATAGACAGGTATGATACAAGCCTAAACCGACCTTTATCTATTTTGGGGTCGGTTTTTTCTTGTCTGCCGGATTCAACATTCAAGGATTTCTTATCTGGTTAACTTTCTAGTGAGTGTTTTGGCTTGTTCGAAATCGAAATTTTCAATGGCTCTCTTTAGGCTTTCGAAATCGACCTGACTATTTTGTAGGGAGAGTTTTACCCTGAGTATCTCCTCTAAAGCTTGGGTATCGTAGTTATCTATCATTTCCAATAAGGTTGTTAATGGTAAATTTTCTTGTTCTTGATTAGCCTCATCATCTAGTGGTTGTGGATCATCTACATGATTATTTATTTTTGTGGTATCAATATGTTTTTTCAATGTTTGTAAGTGTTCGATGACGATATCGACTTTCAGCTCTTCAGGATAAATATTATTGTTGAGGGAATCTTCCATCTCTTTGGCCATGTCACAAAGCGTTATAGCTGCAAGGTTTGCAGCTGCCCCACGTAGTGAGTGCGCCGTGCGTGTGGCTGTTTCAATATCTTTAATGATCATTGCCTGTTTAAGGTTAATCATGGCCTCTATCTGAGATATGATAAAGTGTTCTAAAATCTCCCAGTACTTAGTACTATTCCCTCCGATCCTTGAGATGCCTAAAACAGTGTCAACGCCTGGCATATCTTCCATTTTTAACTCAATATCACTTTTCTGATCTTCGACAATATCTTTTTTGTTTATCATCGCTTGTATACTAACAATCGTCGTCTCGGAGGGGATTGAATTGGCTCCGAGAATATACTCTCTTAGCTTTGTTTTAAGGATGTTGAAGTCAATAGGCTTGCCAATGTGGTCGTTCATACCAGCCTTTTTACAGTTTTGAACATCGCTATCCATTGCATTTGCTGTCATAGCGACGATAGGTAAGTTGTCATAGTCTGGATTTTTCCGAATATTTTCTGTCGCTGTAATGCCATCCATTATAGGCATTTGCATATCCATTAATACGAGATCAAATTTTTTGTCGCCCAATCTGTCTAGGGCTTCTTGTCCATTGTTTGCTATCGTGATTTCAACATTAAATGGTTCCATCATACCTATAGCTACTTCTTGATTGGTTTCGTTATCTTCAACAAGTAACAGAGACTTACCACTTAAATCTAACCTTGTTTCCTCGACATTTATATTTTTACTATGATCTGTAAGCCCAAGACTTTCGATACCATATGCTCCCATCACGGAATCGAAAAGGATTGAAGGGTTTACGGGTTTGATGATGATGCCATCGAGTAAATGCTCAATATCCTCTGTCATGCCAACTTCACGACCGTAGGCTGTAACCAGTATAACTTTTGGTTGCTTTATGAGGTCCATTGCTCTGATCCTTTTAATGGTTTCTATCCCATTAATGCCGGGCATGTTCCAATCCATAAAGACTAATTCATAAGGACAAATATTTTCAGTTTCTATTGCTGAGAGTGCTTCTTGGCCATTACTGACGGCTGAAGGAGAAAACTTCATCATGGTTAGCAGGTTTACCAATATATCCCTAGCGACATCATTGTCATCAACGACAAGCACAGGCTTACCAACTAAGTCTTTAATTGGTTGATAATTGTTCTTCATTTTTGCATCTTGCAACTCACAATCTAAGGTAAAGGAGAAGGTTGAGCCTTGGTTTGCTTCACTGGTCACCCAGATCTTGCCCCCCATAATTTCGACTAAGCGTTTAGAGATTGTGAGTCCTAGGCCTGTGCCTCCATATTTGCGCGTGATAGAGGCATCGGCTTGGGAGAAAGACTTAAATAACTTATCTTGTTGTTCCTGTGATAAACCTATGCCTGAGTCGCGAATATCGAATTGAAGATTCAAGGTATCTTCTGTTTGATTAAGGAGTTTAACGCCAACCACTACCTCACCAGACTCTGTAAATTTAATGGCATTACCACATAAGTTGATCAATATCTGGCCAATGCGTAATGGGTCACCGACTAGGGCTAGTGAAATATGAGGGTCGATATCAAATAGAAACTCTAATCCTTTCTCTTCAGCTTTGACGGCGATGATATTGGTGAGGTTATCCAACACTTCATCCAGTCTAAAGTCTACATTCTCGGTAACCAATTTCCCGGCTTCCATTTTTGAAAAATCTAAAATGTCGTTGATTATTCCTAGTAACGATTTGGCAGCCATATCAATTTTACTGACGAAGCCACGCTGTTTGGGGTTTAGATCTGAATTGAGCGCTAAATGGGACATGCCAATAATGGCGTTCATAGGTGTACGAATTTCATGACTCATATTTGCAAGGAAATCGCCCTTAGCTTTACTGACTTCATCGGCAGCTTCTTTTGCTTTCCTTAGCTCTATTTCCATTTGTTTACGTTCAGTGACGTCGAGTAATAAGCCAACAACACCATTAGGAACGCCATTGGTAGAGAAGAACGTGGCCTCGTAGACCATGACATCTCTTGGTTCTCCATTGGCATTCAATAAACGTGCTTCATAGTCTAGTGAGCCGATATTTTGCAGAAGATTTGCTCTTGAATCCTCAAATTGTTGTGCGGTTTTGGCTTCAAAGATATCTTTTGGTGTATGACCTATGATGTCAGCTTCAAATAAACCAAAAAATGAGGTGAAACTTTCGTTGACCCCTATGTATTCACTATCAACGTTGCGGTAGTACATCGGATTAGGAATAGCATCTAAAATTTGGCGGTTGAGTTCCAATTGTTCGACAACTTTGAGCTCTGTTTTCCTCTGTATCTCAAGATTACGGGTAAGTTGTACGCCAATTGCGAGATCATCGATCACATCCAGAACCCAGTGTTCAACTGTGTCGTCAAGCGGTGCTAACGTGCCTATTTCTAGCAAGCCAACGGAAGATTGATTAACGACTAGGGGAAAGTAGTGCATTTCGGCTAAAGACAAGTTATTGCCATTAAGTAATATAGAGTACTTGTCCTTTAAATTTTTAAAACGACGATATTTCTGTCCATAGAGTATGCTTTTATGGGTTGAATCATTGTTTACATAAGAGGTTGGAGAGTCTGCGCTGTAACCAATGCCAGCGACTCTTTTTAAGGTTTCATCATCCAACACATATATGCCTATTAGCGGTAGGTTCAATTTTGAGATCAAAAATTGATTAACATCTTTACCTAATGACTCAGTATTTTCTTGTCCTCGTAGCACTACACTAAAATCTTTTAATAGTGAATTTCGTTGCAGTTGTCCCGCAACATTTTTAAGCACTTGGTTTAATGCTTTATTGAACTCGCCCATCTCACCTTTAGTTTTTTCATCTAATGCAAAATTAAAATTATTATCAGCGACATGATCGATTACCGTCTTTTGCATATTTTTAAGAGGATGGATGTAAAGGTGCCACTGTAATATAAAAAAGCAGATGGTGCTGGTAATGAAAAGTCCTAAACTTAGCAATTGCATAGAGTAGATATACATTCCACTATGGACCTCCTCTACAAGATCTGCGCGAACACGTTCGTTTAGTGCTCGGCTAGCAAGGCCTATCATTGTAATGACTTTAGAGCTGTCACTTAGGTACTGAACCCCTAATAATTGTGTCATGACATAGGAACTGGCATTGGGATTGTCGGTAAACCGTTTAAGGGCTCGACGTTCAGTCGCTGCGAGTTCGTTGGCTTTTTGCAATGCTAGACTCAGTTGGGTTAATTCGTAATCCCGTACCCCAATTTTGTTCATCTTATCTATTATGGGGAAGCTATCATTTGAGGCTACGTTCTCTAATTCAATCAGTTCAAATTCAGGGTCTAGAATTTTTTCCCAGTAGGTCAGTGAAGTCCCGTTGGGTAAAGCGGATGTGCCATTGCGGCTTGCCATTATTTGTTCGAACAGATAATACCAACGTTCATTGCCTGTTAGGGCGTAAAGTTTGGCAAATGCCGTTTGTTGATTGGTACTCATTCTTAGATCATGAAGTAGATCATTGGTGGTATTTAAACGGGTGAAATCTTCGATGAGATTCTCTCTGTTCTTCTGATTATAAAACGTCAGGACTATGCAGATGAATAGGCTGACAGTCATCAGTAAAAGTAAAGCTCTGGATGTATAACTGAGATGAACTTTCGTTAAAGGCATTAACCTAAACTCCTGTGTAACTTAGCGGGTGTCACTATTTTCTTGTTTAACGACTTTGCTTTGCTGTTAAGTAAAGAGTAAAAAAATGACACACTTTTTTTTCGGTACAATATTTATTTTAGACTTATAATTTAAATAGGCTTGTTTAAT